>NZ_CM147850.1:0-2895000 GCF_055808055.1 Sporosarcina sp. QA0331 | reverse complement strand
TTAGAAGCAGCCACCATTTAAAGAGTGCGTAATAGCTCACTGGTCGAGTGGCGCTGCGCCGAAAATGTACCGGGGCTAAACGGATCACCGAAACTGCGGATTGACACCTTTGGTGTCAGTGGTAGGAGAGCGTTCCAAGGGCGTCGAAGCCAGATCGTAAGGACTGGTGGAGCGCTTGGAAGTGAGAATGCCGGTATGAGTAGCGAAAGAAGGGTGAGAATCCCTTCCACCGAATGCCTAAGGTTTCCTGAGGAAGGCTCGTCCGCTCAGGGTTAGTCGGGACCTAAGTCGAGGCCGAAAGGCGTAGACGATGGATAACAGGTTGATATTCCTGTACCACCTCCCCGCCGTTATCAGCAATGGGGGGACGCAGAAGGATAGGGTGAGCGCGCTGTTGGTCATGCGCGTCCAAGCAGTGAGGTGTGGAACGAGGCAAATCCCGTTCCTATAACATTGAGCTGTGATGGCAAGGGGAATTATCCCCGGAGTCCCTGATTTCACACTGCCAAGAAAAGCCTCTAGCGAGGCGGGAGGTGCCCGTACCGCAAACCGACACAGGTAGGCGAGGAGAGAATCCTAAGGTGATCGAGAGAACTCTCGTTAAGGAACTCGGCAAAATGACCCCGTAACTTCGGGAGAAGGGGTGCTCTGGTAGGGTGTTAAAGCCCGAGAGAGCCGCAGTGAATAGGCCCAGGCGACTGTTTAGCAAAAACACAGGTCTCTGCAAAACCGTAAGGTGACGTATAGGGGCTGACGCCTGCCCGGTGCTGGAAGGTTAAGAGGAGAGGTCAGCGCAAGCGAAGCTTCGAATTGAAGCCCCAGTAAACGGCGGCCGTAACTATAACGGTCCTAAGGTAGCGAAATTCCTTGTCGGGTAAGTTCCGACCCGCACGAAAGGCGTAACGATCTGGGCACTGTCTCAACGAGAGACTCGGTGAAATTATAATATGCGTGAAGATGCGCATTACCCGCGACAGGACGGAAAGACCCCGTGGAGCTTTACTGTAGCCTGATATTGAATTCCGGTGCAGCCTGTACAGGATAGGTAGGAGCCTTGGAATCCGGAGCGCCAGCTTCGGAGGAGGCAATGGTGGGATACTACCCTGGCTGTATTGGACTTCTAACCCTTGCCCGTGATCCGGGCAGGAGACAGTGTCAGGTGGGCAGTTTGACTGGGGCGGTCGCCTCCTAAAGTGTAACGGAGGCGCCCAAAGGTTCCCTCAGAATGGTTGGACATCATTCGTAGAGTGCAAAGGCATAAGGGAGCTTGACTGCGAGACCTACAAGTCGAGCAGGGTCGAAAGACGGGCTTAGTGATCCGGTGGTTCCGCATGGAAGGGCCATCGCTCAACGGATAAAAGCTACCCCGGGGATAACAGGCTTATCTCCCCCAAGAGTCCACATCGACGGGGAGGTTTGGCACCTCGATGTCGGCTCATCGCATCCTGGGGCTGTAGTCGGTCCCAAGGGTTGGGCTGTTCGCCCATTAAAGCGGTACGCGAGCTGGGTTCAGAACGTCGTGAGACAGTTCGGTCCCTATCCGTCGCGGGCGCAGGAAATTTGAGAGGAGCTGTCCTTAGTACGAGAGGACCGGGATGGACACACCGCTGGTGTACCAGTTGTCTTGCCAAAGGCATCGCTGGGTAGCTATGTGTGGACGGGATAAATGCTGAAAGCATCTAAGCATGAAGCCCCCCTCAAGATGAGATTTCCCATTACATTTGTAAGTAAGATCCCTCAAAGAAGATGAGGTGGATAGGTCCGGGGTGGAAGCGTGGCGACACGTGCAGCTGACGGATACTAATCGATCGAGGACTTAACCTTATCGGTTAAAAAAGTACGGTTGAACTTGAGTTCAGCAACAATGTTGGTTTTATCCGGTTTTGAGCGAACAAAATAATTTATTTTGAAAAAAACGCTTGAATTATTCACCAGATATGATATAATAATTCTTGTCTTGTGAAAAAAGTCCAGTGATGATGGCGAAGAGGTCACACCCGTTCCCATACCGAACACGGAAGTTAAGCTCTTCAGCGCTGATGGTAGTAGGGGGCTTCCCCCTGTGAGAGTAAGACGTCGCTGGGCTGTCATTCTTCAAATGACTTAATGAGTGAAAAACTCATGCTAACATTATTCCGCAGTAGCTCAGTGGTAGAGCAATCGGCTGTTAACCGATCGGTCGTAGGTTCGAGTCCTACCTGCGGAGCCAATTGGAGAGCTGTCCGAGTGGCCGAAGGAGCACGATTGGAAATCGTGTATACGCTAACCGCGTATCAAGGGTTCAAATCCCTTGCTCTCCGCCAGATTTATTACATGCATATGGCCCCTTGGTCAAGCGGTTAAGACACCGCCCTTTCACGGCGGTAACACGGGTTCGAATCCCGTAGGGGTCACCATTTCACTAACAGCCTTTCCACTTTAGATGCGACTTCTGTTTAAAGTGGGAGAAGCAAGCAGGTCGCGGAAGCGATTGAAGGAAAGAGGGAGCGTACTTAAGTACGCGACTGAGTGAGTGAAAGAAGCTGACAAAGAGATGCGCAGCTTATCACAATTTAAACCCGGAGGATTAGCTCAGCTGGGAGAGCACCTGCCTTACAAGCAGGGGGTCGGCGGTTCGAACCCGTCATCCTCCACCATAATTACCTTAAAGAAAATTGCAACAAAGCAAATTGAATTATTATTATCGCGGGGTGGAGCAAATCACATAACGCAGAATGTGATTTGTGTAATTTACTAAAAGTAAATTACAACAAAGTCCCAAAATAAAACCGAATGCGTAGGCTTTAAAATTCCTACAACTAACATTATCGCGGGGTGGAGCAGTGGTAGCTCGTCGGGCTCATAACCCGAAGGTCGCAGGTTCAAATCCTGCCCCCGCAACCAAAAGGTCCCGTGGTGTAGCGGTTAACATGCCTGCCTGTCACGCAGGAGATCGCCGGTTCGATCCCGGTCGGGACCGCCATTTTTATGTGGCTCAGTAGCTCAGTCGGTAGAGCAAAGGACTGAAAATCCTTGTGTCGGCGGTTCGATTCCGTCCTGAGCCACCATTTTAATATTATGCCGGTGTAGCTCAGTTGGTAGAGCAACTGACTTGTAATCAGTAGGTCGTGGGTTCGACTCCTATCGCCGGCATATGCTTTTCTTGGTGGGGTAGCGAAGTGGCTAAACGCGGCGGACTGTAAATCCGCTCCCTCCGGGTTCGGCGGTTCGAATCCGTCCCCCACCACCATTTTACAGGGGCATAGTTTAACGGTAGAATAGAGGTCTCCAAAACCTTTGGTGTGGGTTCGATTCCTACTGCCCCTGCCATTTCTGTTTAACCAATACTATGGCGGTCGTGGCGAAGTGGTTAACGCATCGGATTGTGGTTCCGACATTCGGGGGTTCGATTCCCCTCGTCCGCCCCATCCATGTAGTATTACGTATTTATAACTCATTTTATTATGGCGATTGTGGCGAAGTGGTTAACGCATCGGATTGTGGTTCCGACATTCGAGGGTTCGATTCCCTTCAGTCGCCCCATTTAGTTTTTGGGGTATAGCCAAGCGGTAAGGCAACGGACTTTGACTCCGTCATTCGTTGGTTCGAATCCAGCTACCCCAGTTTTGCGGAAGTAGTTCAGTGGTAGAATACGACCTTGCCAAGGTCGGGGTCGCGGGTTCGAATCCCGTCTTCCGCTCCATCTTTCTTACGGCGGCATAGCCAAGCGGTAAGGCACGGGTCTGCAACACCCTTACCACCGGTTCGATTCCGGTTGCCGCCTCCATATTTCATGTATGCTGTAAGTAATTTGTTATTATGCCCGAGTGGTGGAATGGCAGACACGTCGCACTCAAAATGCGATGCCGCGAGGCGTGCCGGTTCAAGTCCGGCCTCGGGTATCCACATCGAAAAGATGCAACCCTGGTTGCATCTTTTCTCTTTCTACATTATTGTAATAAATGTTCTTGGTATTCTCAACTATGCCCAAGTGGTGGAATGGCAGACACGTCGCACTCAAAATGCGATGCCGCAAGGCGTGCCGGTTCAAGTCCGGCCTTGGGTATCCAGTACAAATAAAAAACGCTCCTTCCACATTCGCGTGGATAGGGGCGTTTTCCATGAGGCGGAGTCGTCTATTGCTAGTCTATCGTACGTGTGTGTTCAAAAATTGAATGGTTCCTTTCCATTCACTATAACGGAAGAACTCTCTTCATCAATCACATAGCAAGACGCCTCTCCGCCGCTAATGGACGTAAACATATTGCCGCATGCAGTAGTCAGTTTCAAAGCTTCCTCCTTGTCCATAGAAGGTCGGAGAAATAGAACGTGCAGCGCATCCGTCGTCTCTTCCGTAACAGCCGTTCTGATAGAGTCTACATAAGGGCTGCCGAAAGGGCTGTATTCGTCTTTTAATTGAAGAATGTGGTGTAATGTGTTGAAACGACCATTCAAACCGTCATAACCGTCTTCTTCTCCGCCTACGGTTAATTGGATATCTCCGACAAGCTTAGCTGCGTCGTAAATGCCCGCGGGAATTTCATATTGGAGAGAGAAAAACGTATTAAGGTCAACCGCAGTATGGACAGTGCGCAAGTAATTTTGCTTCTTAATTCTTCGGTATAGAGCTTCTACAGATGGTCGGTATCGATTTGGATCTGCTCCAAAAGCTTTCCACGTCTCTCTCCATTCCTTAATGCCTGGAAAGTCAGTCAAAGGTTTGGTGTCCAATTCGAAAAAGAGCTGTTCTTGGAATAATTGGAGCCTTCCTCTTAGCATTTGAGGAGATTCAGACACTGTAATTTTGGTATAATGGATAATGCCCAATTTCAATCCGGGCATCTGCTTCAATAGATGTTTATCTAAAGTTATTTTCATCCTCATCACCTTTGTTATCTTTTAATCAATCCTATCATAAAGGAGGCGGAATGTTGTGAATGTCGCTCATCTACAGTCGTCAATAAAAGAATATGCAGCTACGATCGGCATCGATAAAATCGGCTTTACAACCGCCGCTCCTTTTCTTGAATTAAAAAATAGGCTGCGGCGTCAACAGGAATTGGGCTATCAATCCGGCTTCGAAGAAAGTGATGTTGAAAAACGGACAGAACCGCTCATGTTGCTTGATCGCGCTGAAAGCATAATTTCCATAGCGATCGCTTACCCTTCTAAAATGGCAGATGCGCCAAAAGGGAAGAAGGGAGAGCGGCGAGGCATCTTTGCGAGGGCATCGTGGGGGATGGATTATCATCACGTTCTTCGTGAAAAGCTGCAGCTCTTAGAATCGTTTATTTCCGAAAAGATGCCAAATGCGACAATGCGTTCGATGGTGGACACAGGAGAACTTGTTGACCGGGCTGTGGCCGTTCGGGCGGGAATCGGCTGGTCCGGTAAAAACTGTTCAGTTATCACACCTGAGTTCGGTTCGTATGTTTATTTAGGGGAAATGATTACGAATATCCCGTTTGCGCCTGACGTTCCGATGGAGGATCAATGCGGGGATTGTACGCTCTGTTTAGATGCCTGTCCCACAGGGGCTTTGATTCAAGGAGGACAGCTCAATGCACAACGGTGTATCGCCTTTTTGACACAGACGAAAAAGCCTCTACCTGAGGAATTCCGTGCAAAAATTGGAAACAGGGTATACGGCTGCGATACATGCCAAACTGTTTGTCCGAAAAATAAAGGTAAATACAATCTTCACCAGCCGGCGTTTCAGCCTGAACCCGAATTGGCGAAGCCGCTCCTCGTACCGATGCTCAGTTTGTCGAATCGTCAATTCAAGGAAACGTATGGACATATGTCGGGTTCTTGGAGAGGCAAGAATCCGATACAACGGAATGCCATCTTGGCACTTGCTCATTTTAAGGACAAGACTGCTGTACCTACTTTGTCGGAACTGCTTGTGAAAGATCCGCGTCAGGTCATCCGTGGGACAGCCGCATGGGCACTCGGACAAATTGGGACGAGCGAAGGCATCGCAGCGGTTGAAAAGGCATTGCGTACAGAAGAGGATCCGGACGTACGGATCGAGATGGAAAAAGTATTGGAAACTATAAAAAGGAAGTGCTGAAATGGCGATACATGTCGCATTATTTGAACCGTTGATACCCGCGAATACAGGCAATATCGCTCGTACATGTGCCGGGACAGGAACAAAATTACATCTTATAAAACCACTTGGATTTTCCACTGATGATAAAATGCTCAAGCGTGCCGGGCTGGATTATTGGCAATACGTAGATATTACGTATCATGAAGGGATACAGGAGTTTTTTGACGCATATCCTGGGGCGCAGTTTTTCTTTATTACGAAATTCGGGGAACGGACGTATTCAGACTTTGATTTTTCGGATCCTTCCCAGGACGTCTTCTTTGTTTTCGGGAAAGAAACGACAGGTCTGCCTGACGAAGTGATTGAACAGAACAAAGAAAACTGCTTGCGCATACCGATGAATGATCATATAAGATCACTGAACCTATCCAACACGGCTGCGATTCTTATTTACGAAGCGCTACGACAACAATCATTTTTAGAGTTGAAATAGCAAAAGCGGAGGATGGCGGTAAGCTGTGACAGGCATAAGGCAGATCTGCGAAACGGTGGTCTTTGCCGTGCAGAGGAGCTGACTTATGGCCCGAGCAGCTGCCATCCGAAGCTGGATGATAAAAAAACGGGACAGCCAATTATGGCATGTCCCGTTTTTACTACTTATTTTTTTACTTTACCTGGTTTATCTTCGTATCCACCTGTAAGGATTGCAGAAAGGAATGCGAAGCAAACGCCCATGATAAGGATAAGATTCATCAGATGTACCTCCTGTAAAATCAGTAGTCCTTCAATTAGTATACCCTAATCAGTTAGAAATTGAAATGACTGGACTGAAAAATTGTGTCATTCTGATTAACAATTGATGATCTTTGTTCGTCAAAATTAATAAATACAGGTACAATAAAAGCAGAAACATGGTAGGAGGAGAGTGGAATGGATTATTTCGACGGTAAGGTGACACTATCAAACGGAGTAGAAATGCCTCAACTTGGTCTTGGCGTTTACAAAATGACTAATAGTGAAGAGACGATACAGGCTATCTCACATGCATTGAAAGTCGGCTACCATGCTATCGATACAGCCGCAATCTATGAGAATGAGAAAGAGACAGGCGAAGCGATCCGGCAATCGGGAATTCCGCGTGAGCAGCTATTCATCACGTCAAAAGTGTGGAACACTGACCAAGGGTATGATGCGACATTAAAAGCGTTTGAAGCCTCATTGGAAAGACTCGGCATGGAATATTTGGATCTATACTTAACCCATTGGCCAGTGGCGGGTAAATTCGTGGATACATATCGTGCAATCGAACGGCTTTATGATGAAAAACTGATCCGGGCTACAGGAGTATCCAATCATCATATCCATCATCTTGAGCAGGTTTTCAATGTTGCGAATGTGAAGCCTATGGTGAATCAAATCGAATTGCATCCTCGGCTTACACAGGAACCTCTACGAAACTTCTGCAACGAACATAGCATTGTTATCACTTCATGGTCGCCATTGGCAAGAGGAAGGCTTATGGACGAACCGACATTGCAACAGATCGGGATGAAATACGGAAAGACGCCTGCGCAAGTTATGATAAGATGGCATTTGCAACATGGATTAGTTGTCATTCCTAAATCAGTGACACCAGCCCGCATCGAGTCAAACATCGATGTTAATGACTTCGAGTTGGCGGTGGAGGATATGATGAAAATCGATGGCCTCAATCTCGACGAGCGAACGGGTACAAATCCGGAAACATATGATGAAGCGTAAAGTTACCAATTTCTCTATATAAAAAACGCGGAAAGAATGAACTGAATCATTCAATCTTTTCCGCGTTTTTTTATATAACTTCTATCGTAGTCTGTTCTTTTGTAAAAGGATGCTCGAAAGAAACCTTTTTCGCCACTAATCGGTAGTTGCCATCGGCAGTTTCACTTCCGCCATAAAGTGTATCGCCTTTGACAGGGTGTCCGATATGGGAGAAGTGTACCCGGATCTGATGGGTTCTTCCGGTTTCAAGGCTCGCCTCTACAAGTGTTGTGTCATTGTTTCGTTCAATGACACGGTAGCGGGTGATGGCGTCTTGCCCGCCTGGAGACACTCGGCGACGCGTCGGATGGTGGCGGTCCCGTCCAATCGGATATTGTAGCGTCCCTCGCATCCGTTTCAAGCGTCCACCCACTTCTGCATGATAGATTCGTGTTATGGCACGTTCCTCGATCATCCGGTCGAAAAGCGCTTTTGCAATTGGATGCTTCGCAACGAGTACGATCCCTTCCGTCCCTTTGTCAAGACGGTGGATATGCTCTGCATAAGCTCCGCCATTCCTTACAACATGCGCCATGATGGCATTCATGAAAGTCCCGCCTGCATCGTCATCATCAGGATGGATGGCGATGCCCGCCGGTTTCGTAGCGGCGATGATATGCTCATCCTCGAATAGGATGGAAATTGTCGCTCGATCATCCGGCTTATAGGATGATATGGCATCTTTGAAGTGAAAAACAAGTTCTGTCCCTTCTGCTAAAGGCGTGCGCCAATCAATAGGCTGCTCAGCTATATCCGTAACAGCCTTCTCCATCCTCATTTGATGGACAGTCTTCTTACCTGCTTTCCAATCATCCCGAAGAAGTTCCTCAATTGTTAATCCGTCCTGAATCATTCGAAAACGGAAGACTGTATGCAGTTTTTCCATCATTCTTTATCATACGCATCGAAGAAGGCTTTAATATCATCCTCTGGATTTACAGGCAAGCCAACGATACGGGAAACTTCTTTTCCATCCTCATAATGGATTAATGCCGGCCAAGATGTGATGCCGTACGGTTGCGATTTATTGCCGAATTCAAGCATATTGAATTGATATACATCAATCCCTTTTTCTTTCGCAATTGGCATGAGGATTGGTGTCATCTGCTGGCAGTATTGGCACTCGGGGTGGAAGAAGTATGCAGTAACGGATTCACCTGAAGTGACCTTTTCGTAAAGTTCATCCGGAAGGACGATATTGCTGTAATTTTCATTGCCCAGCAAGTCGATTGTCGGTTGTTTAAGATTGTTTGTTCCATATGGATTGTCCTTCAGCTTATCTTTGTTGGTTTGGTTATTCAACACGATGATTAAAGCGAAGATGGCGACGATGACACCGCCGATGATAAGTAATTTCTTCAATTCAATTAGACTCCTTTTGCCATTTCAATAAGAAGAGGCTTGTAATGAGGATCAGCACAAATGCCGTCAAAGCCATGAATGGAATTGTGATGAATCCAAGGTAGTTCACATACTGTCCTGTACAGGATACATTTCCGCAAGCGGGCGCGCTGTCTTGTAAAAAACGCAGTTTCTGCAGTCCATAATGGTAGATTGAAATGGAACCGCCGACAATCGAAAAGACGGCTGTTGTCAATGCGATTTTTGCATTTTTCTGGAATAAAGCGACACCGGACATCAACACGATCGGATACATAAAGATGCGTTGATACCAACACATTGTGCAAGGTTCAAATCCACGTACGTTTGAAAAGTACAAAGATCCTAATGTCGCGATAAGGGAAGTAGTGAAAATGAAAACAAGACCGTTCTCCAAGCGTTTATGCATACCATCAACTCCTGTTCCTACGACTCCACTTTGATTATACGGTGAAGGTGTATTCATGTAAAATAATCGCAACTAGATGACTTTACTTCATCAATTATGGGTACATATTATGTAGAAAGGGTGAAGTGGATGAGTGAAGAAATTGATTTATCATCATTTGAAATGAGTATGGTCATCCGGGAGATGAAAGAGGATGACATCGAAAAGATTTTAAAGATGCAGGAAGTATGCTTCCCAGGCATGGATCCTTGGGAGGAGGGGCATTTGAAAAGCCATCTGTCCATATTTCCGGAAGGGCAGTTCGTAGCTGAGCTCGATGGGGAAATTATCGGATCTTGTTCAAGCTTGATCATCAATTTTGATGAATACGATGATCGTCATTCGTGGGATGATATTTCCGCGCATGGTTATATAACGAACCATAATCCTGAAGGCTATAATCTATACGGCATCGAAGTGATGGTCCATCCGGATTATAGAAGGATGAAGGTGGGGCAGCGACTGTATGAGGCGAGGAAAGAGCTTGTACAACGGTTGAATTTGAAATCGATTATTATCGGCGGAAGAATCCCGAATTATCATCGGTATGCTGCGGAAATGTCTGCCCGTGAATATGTAGAAGCGGTAACGCGACATAAAATTTATGACCCCGTGCTCACGTTCCAGCTTTTAAATGACTTCACGCTCATGCGGATCAATCCGAATTATTTGCCTGACGATAAAGCATCAAAAAGATACGCAACATTGATGGAATGGAATAATGTCGATTATAAGGCGACGACGAAGCGGCATTATAAGACAAGCTATCCGGTTCGTATTTGCGTCGTCCAATATTTGATGAGAAAAATATCTTCATTCGAAGAAATGGCAAATCAATGCGAATACTTTGTGGATGTTGCGTCTGATGCAAACTCGGATTTCGTTGTCTTTCCTGAAATATTTACGACGCAGCTCATGTCGTTCTTGGATGAACCTTCTCCAAGCAGGGCCGTACGGAAGATGACAGAGTACACACCACAGTACATCGAATTGTTCACGAATCTTGCCGTACGCTACAATGTGAATATTATCGGAGGCTCCCATTTCGTCGAGGAAGAGGATGAGGAAATTTACAATATCGCCTATCTGTTCAGAAGGGATGGGTCAATCGAAAAGCAATATAAAATCCATATTACGCCGAATGAACGGAAATGGTGGGGAATTAGCCAAGGCGATGAAATAAAAGTGTTTGACACCGACTGCGGAAAAATCGCCATCCAGATCTGTTATGATATCGAATTTCCGGAGCTTGCGCGTATTGCGACGGACAAAGGGGCGAATATAATCTTCACTCCTTTTTGTACAGAGGATCGACAAGGTTATTTGCGCGTTCGATATTGTGCACAGGCCCGGGCAGTTGAAAACCAGATTTACACAGTTATTTCCGGAACGGTCGGCAATTTGCCGCAAACGGAGAACATGGATATCCAATATGCGCAGTCAGCCATCTTTGCGCCATCCGATTTTGAATTCGCGAGGGATGGAATTGTAGGAGAGACGAATGCGAATTTGGAAATGGTGTTAATTGGGGATGTGGATCTTGAAATTTTGCGAAGACAACGCCAAGACGGAACGGTAAAACAGTTGAAAGACCGCAGGCATGATGTGTACCGAGTGGAGTATAAGAAAGGCTAATATGCACATAAACGGCATCCCTCTTAAGCGGGATGCCGTTTAGCTTTTATCTACTATATTTACGCTTCGATCTGCAGGTCAGCAGATCCATTCGTTTTTTCATTTTTCATGACTTCTAAGTAAAGGATATGATGTCCTTCAACATCTTTCACAGTGAACTCATAGCCTTGTTCAATGATTTTTTCACCCGGAACGGCTTCGAAACGTTCCGACATGAACCATCCGCCGATTGTATCGATATCTTCTTCATTAATATCGATGTCGAGTACATCGTTAACGCTTTCAATTAACATTTTCGCGTCCAAAATATAATGGTTTTCATTGATTTTCTGAACTTCAGGCACTTCATCTATATCAAACTCATCTTGGATTTCTCCAACAATCTCTTCTAAAATATCTTCAATTGTCACGAGTCCGGAAGTACCGCCGTATTCATCCATCAGAATAGCCATGTGAATCCGTTCACGTTGGATTTTAAGCAATAAATCACCGATTGCCATCGATTCGATGACCCGGATGATCGGTTGCATATATTCGCTGACGGGCTGATCTCCTGTTTCAGGATCTTTAATGTAAGCGGTCAACAGGTTTTTCATATTCACCAAGCCGATGACATGGTCTTTATCGCCGTCTGTGACCGGGTATCTAGTGAATTGCTCGACACCCATTAATTCAAACATTTCCCTCAATGTGACATCTTTCTCAATTGTCATCATTTCAGTACGTGGCACCATGATTTCTTTGGCGAGCCGATCATCGAACTCAAATATCTTGTTGACAAACTTATATTCCGACTGGTTGATTTCCCCACCTTTTAAGCTATCGGATAAAATCATCCTCAACTCATCCTCAGAATGGACCATTTCCGATTCTGAAGCTGGTTTGAAACCGAAAAGGCGGATAATGGCACGTGCCGATCCGTTCATCCCTTTAATGACAGGGTACATAATGAAGTAAAAAAATATGAGCGGTTTCGCTGATGCCAGCGTAATGGCTTCCGCTCGCTGAATTGCGATCGTTTTAGGAGCCAATTCACCAACTACCACATGTAAAAACGTTACGACTGTAAATGCGATGATGAAAGAAAGGATGGTCGCAGCATTTGGGGCAATATCAAATTGGGTAAAAACTGGCTTCATAAGTAGTTTGACGGTCGGTTCGCCTAGCATACCGAGACCTAAAGCAGTTATCGTTATTCCCAATTGACAAGCGGATAAATACTCATCGAGATTGCTAATGACTTTTTTTGCTGTAATCGCCCGGCGGTTCCCTTCCGCAACAAGCTGGTTAATCCGTGTTGTTCGTACTTTCACTATTGCAAATTCACTCGCAACAAAAAATGCGGTGAGTGCGATCAAGGCAGCAAATGCTGCCAATCGTATGGCAATGTCCAAATAAGTTTACTTTGCCCCGCGCCCGAATGAGGGGTAGAACAAAGTGCACACCTCCTGTAAATTTAAAATGGGTATTTAAGATAATGATAAATTATTTACAAGAAAAAAACAAATGGTTTTGCCTAAGTTTTGTATAATGGATGAAATAAACGGAGGTGTAGTTTTGAAGAAACGGGGTAGTGCAACAGAGATTTTACGTACATCTTTGCTGCTAGGACTAACATCTTTCGGAGGTCCCGCGGCCCATATCGGTTATTTCCGAGATGAATATGTAAAGAAAAAGAAATGGCTCGACGATAAAATGTATGCGGATATCGTGGCGTTATGCCAATTCCTGCCTGGTCCTGCAAGCTCGCAAGTCGGGATTGCGATCGGGTTGATGCGGGGCGGTTTACTAGGAGGGATTCTTTCCTGGATTGGTTTTACATTGCCGTCGGTGTTGCTTTTAATGGCATTCGCATGGTTAATTTCATCGACAGCAACATTCGACCTCGGATGGATTAAAGGATTGAAAATTGTTGCAGTTGCTGTAGTAGCACATGCACTTGTCGGAATGAGCAAGTCACTGACGCCTGATCGGCCAAGAATAACACTCGCTCTCACTGCGGCAGTTTTAACATTATTGATTCCAACTGCGATTGGCCAAATCGCCATCATCGTAGGAGCTGGAATCTTCGGGTATGCGCTGTATCGGAAAGAACAGGCACCGAAGCCGGAGTCAATCGATCTTTCATTTGGAAAGAAGACGGGAGTGGCGGCATGGGCAATTTTCTTCTTGCTGTTCATCATCGTTCCGGCGATTAGAACTTTCATAGAAAATACGTTCCTTGCGATTTTTGATATTTTCTATCGGGTCGGTTCAATCGTTTTTGGCGGGGGGCATGTCGTATTGCCGATGCTGGAACGGGAAGTCGTGCCGGCTGGCTGGATGGATGCTGAGACGTTCATTGCAGGATACGGGGCGGCACAAGCCGTACCTGGACCTCTTTTTACATTGTCCGGTTATTTGGGACATTTGATGAATGGACCGTTGGGGGCTGCGGTTGCGGTAATTGCGATGTTCTTGCCTTCATTCTTGCTTGTCATCGGCACATTGCCATTTTGGTCGGCAATTCGATCGAAGCCTGGAATTCAAGCAGCCTTAAAAGGGGTGAATGCGGCGGTCGTCGGAATTTTGCTCGCCGCGCTATATGATCCCGTTTTCACAAGCTCTATCGGCCATCCAGTCGATTTTGGAATTGCAATCATCGCTTTCGGTCTTTTAATGTATTATAAAATGGCTCCTTGGCTAGTAGTGCTGATTACGGCTGTATTAGGAGCGCTATCTCATTTGTTCATAGGATGATGTATTTTAGATGCGACTCTTGCATACAATGAAAAATGCCAGGAAACGTTCTCCTGGCATGCCCATTTCTATATATACTTTGCCGTGGGGTTCTGTTGATGAACTTTGCCGCACATCAATTACAACCGGTAGAAGACCACTTCATCAATTGCTTTGAGTGGTATAGTGTTTATTACCCGATTGCCATGTATTAAAACAATGGAGCTAAATTGTGCAGAAATGTATTGACAAATGGAAATTATCAGTGGTACTGTTGAATTATTCGAAAATCGAAATAGTGAGGAAGGTGCGGAAAATGAAAAAAATCCTTTTTATCAAAAAACAATCAAATTTGAATACCGTGCTGACCTGCTCTTTCTCTATTCTATGAAATGTACCAGGGCGGCATGACTTAGTCGTCCCTTTTTTTGAGCACACGCTTATGTTAAAAGGCGTGTGCTTTTTTGTCTTTAGAAAGAATATTTGGTGTTTCCACGTTATTTAACGTGTGAGATAAGGTGAAACTTCAATCAGTGGTGGTTTTCCACTGATTGTTAGTTGAGCCAATCAGGCATTTGCTGGCTGATGATTCCCACAGGAATCTTACAGCGAGTTAATGCGTGGTATAAAAAAATGAAGGAAAGGAGCGCTGGTTATGAAAATTATCAATCAGCAACGGAAACTATTAAAGAAGGAATCTCTAGAAAGTGGATAGTTGAAAGAATTGAAGGAAGAAGGTTGAAAGTATGTTTTCGGTTTTATTTAAATTAAAGTGGTTTTTCAAAGAAAACCGCAAAAGGTATACGGTGGCACTTGTCCTCTTAATGGTGGCGAATGTGCTCGTCATTTTACCGCCGTGGTTAATCGGGCAGGCGATTGACGCCATTTATACGAAGACGATGACGACGCATCTGCTTGCACTTTTCATCGGAGCGATGTTTCTTATCATGCTTGTCGCATATGTCGGAAACTTCGTCTGGCAGTATCAGCTTTTCGGAGGAGCATATGTAATTGAAAGGCAACTGAGGACACGGCTTATGCGCCATTTCCTTAAAATGACTCCGACATTTTATGAGAAAAACAAGACCGGGGATCTGATGGCACGTTCGACGAATGACCTTCGCGCGATTTCGGAGACAGCAGGTTTTGGGATTATGACGCTCGTCGACTCGACTGCGTATTTAGGGACGCTCATTATTACGATGGGATTCGTCGTCTCTTGGAAATTGACATTAGCAGCAATTTTGCCATTGCCAATCTTAGCTTATATATTGCAAGTGCTCGGAAAGAAAATCCACGAACGGTATATGACAGCCCAAGAGGCATTCGGGGACCTGAATGACAATGTGTTAGAGGCTGTGGCAGGTGTCAGGGTCGTTCGTGCATACGTACAAGAACGTGCTTCGGAGCAGCGTTTTGCGGATATGACAGAAGATGTCTACAAGAAGAATATGCATGTTGAAAAAATCGACGCGCTGTTCATGCCCTTTTCGAAAGTGCTTACGGCGCTGACGTATATGATCGGACTCGGGTATGGTGCCTATTTAGTATCGGCAGAAGAAATCACGTTAGGAAATCTCGTTACGTTCAATGTCTATTTAGGGATGATCGTCTGGCCGATGTTTGCAATCGGAGAGTTGATTAACGTATTGCAGCGCGGAAATGCTTCCTTGGATCGTGTTATGGAGACGCTTAATTATGAGGAAGACGTGAAAGATCCTGATAAGCCAGTCGACGTCGATCAACCTGAAAGTGTCGGCTTCAATGACGTCAGCTTCACGTATCCAATGTCACATGCGGTCAATTTGGATCATATCGAACTTCAATTGGACCGTGGCCAAACGCTCGGCATCGTCGGAAAGACGGGAAGCGGGAAAACGACGTTCGTCAAGCAGCTACTGCGTGAATATCCTGCAGGGGACGGAGAAATCGTCTTCTCGGACGTTGCTCTTCAATCATTGAAGAAAGATCAAGTCCGTGATTGGATTGGATACGTACCACAGGATCATGTTCTTTTCTCACGCTCCGTTCGGGATAATATCCTGTTCGGGCGTCCGGAAGCGACAGAGGAAGATATTGCGGAATCAATCCGTCTATCCCATTTTGAAAAGGATTTACAGATGTTACCATCGGGACTTGATACACTTGTAGGTGAGAAAGGCGTTGCATTGTCAGGTGGTCAGAAGCAGCGTATTTCAATCGCTCGTGCTCTCGTGAAAAATCCAGAAATTCTTATTCTCGATGACTCGCTCTCGGCGGTTGACGCGAAGACGGAAGCGAAGATCATCGAAAACATTCAGTCAGAACGTTCAGGGAAAACGACGATAATCACGACGCACCGTCTATCCGCAATTCAACATGCGGATTGGATTATCGTGCTTGACGATGGACGTGTCATTGAAGAAGGAAGACATGAAGACTTGCTTGCGAATAACGGATGGTATAAAGAGCAATTCGACCGCCAGCAGATCGGGGAGGTTGAATAAGATGAGTACCGGAAAACGTTTAGTGCGGTATGCGCTTGATTATAAGAAGCTTTTAATTACTGGAATTATCCTTCTCGGATTCGCTGTTGCAGCGGATTTGATGGGACCGATGATTGCGAAGAAGATTATTGACGATCATATTGCCGATGCAGTTGATAAGACGATCAATTTTACACCAATTGCTAAACTGCTAGCTGTATTCTTTGGGCTAGCTGTAGTGACAGCTATTTTAAGGTATTTCCAATATTTATTGCTGCAAAATGCTGCAAACCGAATTATTCAGAAGATGCGGAACGAATTGTATGGGCATATCCAGACGTTGCCGATCCGATATTTCGATAATTTGCCTGCAGGAAAAGTCGTCGCGCGAATTACGAATGACACGGAAGCAATCCGAAACTTGTATGTGACGGTCGTTTCACAGTTTGCAATTAGCGGGATGTATATGCTTGGGATTTTCATCGCCCTTTTCATTTTGGATCCGAAAATGGGAGCCATCACACTTTTCGTCTTGCCAGTACTATACGTCTGGATGAAATTGTATCGGAGATTCGCTTCGAAAGTGAACCATATTATCCGGAGCAAAAACAGTGAAATGAATGCGATGATCAATGAATCGATCAACGGCATGACAATCATCCAAGCTTTTCGCCGGGAAAAGCAGATGGATGGTGAATTCAATGAATTGAATGATGAACATTATAAGTATCAAAGTAAATTATTGAAAGTCGAGGCTGCGACGTCCCATAATCTAGTCGACATTATCCGCTCGCTAGCATTCGTCTTTCTAATCTGGTATTTCGGCGGTGCTTCGTTGTCGGCGGAGAGTGTCATTTCTGTCGGTATGCTATATGCATTCGTCGATTATATTACACGGCTATTCAACCCGATTACGGGAGTCGTCAATCAGTTTGCGCGACTTGAACATTCCCTCGTGGCAGCAGAGCGCGTCTTTAGTCTGATGGATCGCCAAGGAGAGCCGGTCAGCGATGAAAAGATTGCCCGGTATCGTGGAAACGTCAGATTCGAAAAAGTATGGTTCGCTTATAAAGATGAGGAATATGTGTTGAAGGATATATCATTTGAGGCGAAGCAAGGGGAAACCGTCGCACTCGTTGGTCATACCGGATCCGGAAAAAGCTCTATCATGAACTTGCTTTTCCGTTTCTATGATGTATCGAAAGGTAAGATCACGATCGATGGAATGAATATCGGGAACATGTCGCGCCAAACAATACGTGATCATATGGGAATCGTATTACAGGATCCGTATTTGTTCAGTGGGACAGTAGAGTCAAACATCAGCTTGGGTGATGCACGCATTTCACGCGAAAAAGTGCAAGAGGCGCTTGACGCGGTCGGTGGAGAACGCGTACTAAAGCATTTGCCAGGCGGGATTGACGAGCCGGTCGTGGAGAAGGGAAGCACACTTTCTTCGGGGCAGCGCCAGCTCATTTCATTCGCACGCGCACTTGCCTTCGACCCGGCGATTCTGATATTGGATGAAGCGACATCTAACATTGACACGGAAACAGAGGAAATCATCCAGCATGCGATGGATGTGTTGAAGAAGGGACGGACGACGTTCATTATCGCCCACCGTTTATCGACCATTAAAAACGCGGACCGCATTTTAGTGCTGGACCGCGGCGAAATCGTCGAGCACGGCAATCACGACGAGTTGCTTGCGCTCGGCGGACAGTATGCACAAATGTATAAACTGCAGGCGGGGAACGGTTCGAAAGTTGGGTAATTTGTAGATATGGGCTGTCACGGAAAGTCAGAACAATGACTTTCCGTGGCAGTTTTTTTATTTTAGAAGGCGAGCGTCTAAAGTCGGTGGTTGCGCGTCCAAAGCGAAGGGTTGCGCGTCCGTCCAAAGCGAAGGGGTGCGCGTCCGTCCAAAGCGTAGGGTTGCGCGTCCAAAGGGAGGAGTTGCGCGTCCAAAGTGAGGGGTTGCGCGTCCAAAGCGAGGGGTTGCGCGTCCAAAGGGAGGGGTTGCGCGTCCAAAGGGAGGGGTTGCGCGTCCAAAGGGAGGGGGTTGCGCGTCCAAAGGGAGGGGTTGCACGTCCAAAGGGAGGAGTTGCGCGTCCAAAGTGAGGGGTTGCGCGTCCAAAGGGAGGGGTTGCACGTCCAAAGGGAAGGGTTGCGCGTCCAAAGGGAGGGGTTGCGCGTCCAAAGGGAGGGGTTGCGCGTCCAAAGGGAGGGGTTGCGCGTCCAAAGGGAGGAGTTGCGCGTCCAAAGTGAGGGGTTGCGCGTCCAAAGCGAGGGGTTGCGCGTCCAAAGGGAGGGGTTGCGCGTCCAAAGTGAGGGGTTGCGCGTCCAAAGGGAGGGGTTGCGCGTCCAAAGCGAAGGGTTGCGCGTCCAAAGCGAAGGGTTGCACGTCCAAAGGGAGGGGTTGCGCGTCCAAAGCGAAGGGTTGCGCGTCCAAAGGGAGGGGTTGCGCGTCCAAAGCGAGGGATTGCACGTCCAAAGGGAGGGGTTGCGCGTCCAAAGCGAGGGGTTGCGCGTCCAAAGGGAGGGGTTGCGCGTCCAAAGGGAGGGGTTGCACGTCCAAAGGGAGTATCCCGCGCTTAAAGCAAGTTGTCCCGCATACAAAGGTTTGATTATAATGAAAATTCCGTTGCGAAATGTTTCGTAAACACGTATATTTAGAGTGTCGAAGTATTTGCTGCGGAAAGTTGGAATTAAAGATGAAATGGTTCAGTGAATGGGGACGTAAATTTTCCTCTTTCAATCGGAATGTCAGGCTTTTTATAATCGGGAACGCGCTTATCCAAATCGGGATGGGTGTTTTCATGGTCATGTACAATTTATACATACGAGAATTAGGGATGCCGGAAACGGTAAATGGGAAAGTGATTTCCATGACTGCGATGGCTTCTGCAATCATGCTAGTGCCTGCCGGGTTTTTAAGTGATCGATTCGGGCGAAAATGGATGATTGTTGGTGGTGCAGTTTTAACGGTGACGACGCTATTCTATAGGGGGATTGCAGTCGCAGAAACTCCTATTATTACGGCTGCATTTTTGACGGGTTTATTCATGGCATTCGTTCAAGTATCAGGCATCCCGTTTCTTGCGGAGAACTCATCCCCGACGGAACGGGTAAAGCTGTTCAGCATCAATTTTGCAATCGTTACTATCGCGAATGTATTCGGCAGTTTGGCAGGCGGGATCATTGCGGACGTGTTGGAAACAGTATTCAATCTAAGCGCAACTGAAGCGATTCGATATGCGTTGCTTTTAGGAGCGGCTATTTTTACAGCAGGCTTAATTCCATTATTCAAATTGCAGGAGAGATCGACTGAATCCCCGAAGGAAAAAAAGGAGCAAATAGAAGAGGCCTCACTAGCAGATGATAGCTTCAAGCGGAATTTAATTGTCATCTTCCATTTTTCATTTGCAAGCTTATTGATCGGATTCGGTTCTGGTTTAGTCATTCCGTATTTGAATTTGTATTTTGCGAATCGTTTTGATGCTTCCAATTCCTATATCGGACTTGTTTTATCATTAGGTTCAGCAATGACCGCGGTAGCCGCGATGATTGGTCCAGCACTCTCGCGGAAAGTTGGTAAGGTGAGGGCAATTATTTTATTCCAAGCGTTGTCGATCCCTTTCCTACTATTAACGGCGTATACGACATCATTATGGTTGGCGTCACTAGGATTCTTGCTTAGACAGGCGCTCATGAACGCGGGCAACCCGATCCAAAGCGCCGTCGCGATGGAAGTCGTATCCGATAAATACAAGGGACTCGCCAATTCCATGAACCAGATGGTGTTCAATCTTGGGTGGGCAACGATGGGCTCGGTCGCAACTGGATTAGTCGTTGCGCACGGATCCTATTGGGGCTACGCATATGCATTCACGATTACTGCTGGACTGTATATTGTATCGTCATTCTATTATTATTTCATATTCGGAAGAAGGAAGTTGGCGGGGGAGTAAAAATGGGCAGATCCCAATTTGGGATTGCCCTTATTTATCGTCTAGACTCCGGGCGCCAGAGGCTCGGGGTCATAAGTCAAAGATGCTCTGTGGCAAAAAGCGCCACGCCGCATCTTCGCCTTATGCCCATCGCCTCTAAGCAGGCGCCCTGCGCTTTTGTTATTCGCCGCGTCTATACTGGGTTTCTTTCCAAGCGTTTTGCTCATTAGGCACCCGGCTTTTATCCTCAAAGACGTTTTCAGTTTTCTGGTTTTGCACTTTCAATTGATCTTTTTCTTTCTGCAATTGCTCAGGGGTCTTTTCATTATCCTTCATCATATCTATCGCCTCCTTATCGAGGGATAGTATGGCCGGAAAAATTTCCATCATTCATAAACATGGAATGTCATCAGCTCGTGGATCATTTTTATGACGTTTGCTTCGTCGGTTGGCGTTTCGCCGGTCCACTCAATAGTGCCGTCTGGTTTATAGTCTCCCGTGAAACGTTCGTTTTTATAAAAAAATGAAAACGTCCAACCAGGTAAGCTGCCGCCCGCAAACATCGGTTTATAGCTGAAATGCTGAAGCAATTGAATCGCTCCTTTCATAGACAAGCGCCCGTCCGCATAAAGTGTACAAAAGACGCGAAAGGGTGCTGACGTGTTTGTCGATAAATTAAAGCAAGCCATCGAGGGTGAATACAAGGACTATTATTTTTACAAGTCCATGTATGAGAAAACAGACGATCCGCTTTGGCGGGACTTCATCCAACATGCATATGAGGATGAAAAAAGCCATTATGAAATGTTTCAACAACTCTATTATATGATGACTGGGACGTTTGTACAAAATCCAAAGAAACCGATTCCATGCTATAACTTCAAGGAATGCGTCAAGCAAGCACTTGTCGATGAATTGGATGGAGTAGAGACGTATAAGGAAATGTTGTTGACGATTCCTTTTCAGCAAGCGTACAACCCGCTCTTCATCGCTATGCATGACGAGATGGAGCATGCTATTCGGATGTCGACGATCTATAATTCATTAAGGTAATTAAAAACACGAGACCATCTTTACGATGCTCCCGTGTTTTTTATATGCCGACAAGTAAATTATTTCAGACTATATGTAAAAAATACTTTACTTAGTGTTAAAAATATATTACACTATATTTATAAGAGGTGAGCTGAGATGTCGTATTCTAATGAAAGAAAGATTCGTAATCGAATTGTTGTATTAAGAGCTGAAAAAGGATTATCACAAAAAGAAGTAGCCGACGGGTTGGGCGTTAGCAGGCAAACGATAATTTCGCTTGAAAAAAACAGGTATAATCCATCACTGAAATTAGCCTTTGATATAGCATTATTTTTTGGTGTGGATTTACACGAAGTTTTTCAATACGAAGTGGGGGAGGAATAAAAATGGAAGTTTTTCTAGCTGTTCTACGAATTATTTATGTACTCATTTTCTTTGTCGCAGTCTTTATCTCGCTGAAATTCGAAATGGGCGAGGAGAATAAGGATGAGCGGGGAAAGAGCATTTCAAACAAATCTTATGGAATTGTATTTCCTTTAATTCCATTAGGATGGTTTTTAATCGAGTTGTATGACCATTTCATTAGTCATTTGGATTACGATACATACAAATTAGTTATTTGGTTTTTAATTTCAGGTTTAATGATCCTTCATGGAATCCTCATTTCGGTGTTCAAGAGAATCTATTAAAAGGAAGTGACTAAGTGAACATTTATGCTTGGATTGGGATGTTAGGTATTATAATTCTTACACCTTTGTCTTTACTTAAAAAAGAGAATCGAACGAAAGAGGAAATAAGAAGGGTAATTGTGACGGAGATAATTGCGCTATCAATTATTATGGCGGTCCTATTGTTTAATGTGAATTATCTTCTTGCAATTGTTGTTGGTTTTATTGCAATGATCGTATTTAATAAAAAAACGTATACAAAGAAGAGATTAATAACTTATGGGGCAATTATTCTTGTCGTAGGAATTTCAATCATTTCTATCTTTCGAGATAACCCTGATTATGTTTTAAAGCATGTAAAAGAAAATCCGCAAACGACATCTTTTTACTTAGCGGAAAATGGCGTTGAATTAATCACTTATCAATCCGATGTAGTCCGACCATTGGCAAGCACGGTGAAGATGTTGATTGCTGTTGAATATGCGATGCAAATAGATGAAGGATTGTTGGATAAAGATAGCCGCGTATCCTTGGATGAGCTATCCCGGTATTATTTTAAAGACACGGATGGGAATGCACATGAAGAGTGGCTGAAAACGATGGAAAGCGATGGGGAAATTACTGAAAATGAAGTAACGCTACATGACGTTGCAAAAGGAATGGTGACCTATAGTTCCAATGCCAATACAGATTATCTAATCCATTTGCTTGGCGCAGATGCTATCAATGAGCGTGCAATATCCCTTGGGCTTACGGAGCATGAAGAAGTCTATCCGATTGTCAGCGCTCTTTTAATTCCGGAATATTGGAAAAGTGAATCGATGAACAACGAGGAACTAATTAGCGATCTTGAAGCGATGCCGCCTAAGCAATATCGAGAGTTAGCGATGCATTTAAGTACCCAACTGAAGGAAGGAGTTATCAAGATTGAAGATTATACATTTAATTTGCCCTTACAGGTACAAAAAGTATGGTCGGATCGTCTGATTGGTGCATCAGCTAATAATTATGGAAAGTTATTGGCGGTAGTTTCGAATGATCAGCTTCCTGAGAAAGCTGCTGAGACAGCAAGGGATTTACTTGAGTGGCCGATGCAACTAAACGAAGGCAACAAGAAGCGTTTTGTACATCTTGGTGCAAAAGGTGGATCGACTGCATTCATTTTAAACGACGCAATGTACGCAGAAAATCATAATGGCGATAAAATTCAAATGGTGATCTTTACCGATGATTTAAGCTTTTGGGAAGGAATGCTCATTCGAAACAATCTTAATTCGTTTGAATCAAACTTGCTTGGTAATGAAGAATATCGTCTAAAGATCCAGAAAGAACTCTCCGATTTGTAATGAATGTAAAAAGCCAGCATCGAAGTTGATGATGATGGCTTTTGTTTACTATATTTCTAACTGTTGTTGAAAGTAAGCTGCGGCTTCAAGCATCCTTGGTCCATACCAGAACATTTCCCCGTCAACGAGGACCGGTTCAGTTTCCGGCATCATGTCCAAAAACTCGCTGAAATGTTTTTCTTTAAACGGAAAGGGCTCTGATGCAAGCAATACGTAATCCAATTTCGCTTTTTGAAAATCGTCGGCTGTAACGGCGGGATATCTGCCATCCGCTTCGGTAAATGGATTGACAAATCCCATCTTTTCTAATAACGAGTTGATGTATGTATCTTTCCCGACGACCATATACGGCTTTCTCCAAATGACGTAGCCGATGCGCTTACTAGCTGCTTTTGGCAAAGAGGCGAATTGGAATTGGATAGAGTTAATTAACTTCGCGGCAGCATCATCCCGATCTGTCAGGGTTCCCATTTCCTCGATCATCTTGTATGCTTCATCTACCGATTGAACTTCGGCGACGTACACAGGGAAGAATTTCTCCAGTTCCTCTACAATTTCTTTCGTATTTTCCTCTTTTTCAACGACGATAAGATCCGGCTGAACGTCTTGGATTGCTCCCAGTTTGATGTCCTTTGTGCCTGCAACAGCGGGTACATTTTCGACCTTGCCTTTCGGATAGATGCAAAATCGGGTCCGCCCGACGATTTTCTTTTCTAGATCAAGTGCAAATAATGTGTCGGTAATGCCCGGACATAATGAAACGATTCGTTTTGGTGGGAAGGGAAAAGTAACGCTTCTTCCGACCCGGTCTATAACTGTTTTATTCAAAACTTTGCTTCATTCCTTTCACCCAAAGAACTTTGCTGCTGCCTTGGCTACATCTTCAGGAGCTTTCAATGACAAAGGTTCTCCATGCAAGTAATTGAAAACATTCATATCGCTTGTTTCAAGCATCCCTATTGTTATTCGGGGGATCAGCCGGAAATGAACTTTCTCGTACGTCTGCTTATTCACTGGGATGAATAACGCAGCATTGAAGCTTTCCAATCCGACTTCCTTGAAATAGCTGAAGAAACGGAGAAGGCTTTTCGCAAGATCATCATAGCTTTCAGCAGCCAGTTCATTGAAAGAATCCGCTTCGAAAACCCCGATGAAGTCGCAATGGCCCTTAGGAGCATAAGCGTGCATCCAGTTGATGTTGCCTTCTTTTCCGATCCAGCGTTCGTTCAGCTTGCTTTCTTCAGAAACAAGTGAAGTAAAGTAGTTCCTTCCTTCATTTTCATAATAAGCATGACTGTTTGATGTGACGGCTGCCTGATAATTCGTCGGCTGTTCGGAAGCCAACACATGGATATGCGGATGAAGGATGCTTCCTCCGGATGGTGGCAAGTAGTTCCAATTGACGGAGACATACTTCGTTTTTTCATCAAACTCCAGAACGTTTTGGATATACTGATGAGCAGCTTTAAAAGCATCCGCAATAAGGGCTTCCGTAAATTCCTCGAGCTTCACATAATGTTGATTGGACATGCGGACAACTGCATTATGCTTGCTGTAAGGGAAGAGATTCGGAAAGACTACCGCTTCTTTTCCAACAAACCGTCCGCCTTCCACGAGTTCATCAGGGAACCGAGGTGTGATTTTAGATACATTTTCAGCGCAGAAAGGGCATTTTGCACCTTCCGTCGCCTTGGCAAGCTCAGAATAATCCTTAGTCACGAATGGGGCGTCCGGATCGAAAATGATCCGGGACGTTTCACCGGTTAATGGATCGAATCTGATTTCTGTTTTTCTGTCAATCAGCTTCCCGTCTTGCATCGGGTCGTGGAATGTGAAAAATTCTTCATGTTTGCGAAAAGAAATTGGCATCGTCATACTCCCCCTTAAAAACAACTTTCTTCCATTCTATCGTTAACTGACAGAAAAGTCAGCCGGATGATTATCGAAATGTCGTTTTCACACGACCTTTTCCATTTTTAACTGACACTCGTCCGTGTGCCCCGTTCACGAATGTGATTTGTGGGGGTACATGCCCTACATCAGAGTCGTAAATGACCGGCAATCCAATCAGCTCTTTTATTCTTTCCATTGAATCTAGTACAGTAAAGCCACCGACTTCTTGACCAGCAGGGGAGCGACCGAAAATGATTCCTGAAGCATTGTTAAACCATCCTGCATAGACGAACTGAAGCATTGACCTATGGAAATCAGCAGCGTTCAATTCGCAGTTCTCGAAATACCATAAAATCGGCTCATCATTCAAGAAGTTCTTCTGAAATGAAGCGATATCGCCATAAGTAGTTCCAACGAGATGGCGGATTGTATCAATGCAGCCGCCTAAAAAACGTCCTTCCAATTCAATAGTATCTGTTCCGATCGTCTTCCATTCTGTAAGAGAATCGAGTTTATATACATAAGGGTCATTCGGTGCATCGTGCTGCCATTTGGATTGGAACTTTTCAGAGGAATGTTGTTCAATGCTTGATCCTTCAGGAGTTTGTAATACATTCGTAAACTGACTTGCAACAGGTTCCCATTCATCACTACGCAATTCAACGAAGTTCGGACCATGTGCAGTCGCAATACCGGTTTTGACTGACATCGCAAATAGGAGGGTGCTCAAATCCGAATAACCTAAAATCCACTTCGGGTCAATTGCCTCCCAATCGATCAAAGGCAATATTTCCATCAGAATTTGTCCTCCCCAAGGAGGAATAATTGCGTTGATTTCTGGATTGTTGAACATATCCATTAGCTCTGTTGCACGGATTTCTTTCGCCGCTGAAGCAGACTTATTTTGTGTCCACACTGTATCACCTACGCTTACCTTAACCCCCCTTTTTTCAAATTGGTGTTTTGCATGATGGACGAGATGGTGAAGACTTTCATCAACTCCAGACGAAGGAGCTGTCACGCCAATAGTGTCTCCTTGCTGCAATGGTCTTGGATAGCGGATCATAAGAATCACTCCATTTTTATTCATAGTATATGGTAAGATAGTTGTAGAGTAGTTTATCAAGTATTCTTAAAACTGTCACTACTATTTATTGGAGATGACGATTAATGAAGCAGGGGATTTCCATAATCATTTTAGTTACAATGTTGTTTTTGTCTGGTTGTGGACAAAGCGAAACGAAAGCAATTTATTTAATCCCTGAAGGCTACACGGGTTATGCAATGGCGGTCTATAATGTGCAAGGAGCGCATGCTCTCACATATGAAGGGGATCTCGCAATCCATCACATAAACGAAGACGGTTATTTTGCAACATCCTTGCCTGATATGCAATATGGTACGGTGACCGATCACTATTATTATGTAGATCCAGCAGGAAACAGGACGCCAATCGATCCAACGTGTATCCATACTTTTGGAACAGGCGGATTTACTACAGATAAAGTGGATATCCTCTATACCGGAATAGAAGTGACCGACAGTTGTTCAAAGGAATTTGCCAATGGCATAGAAAACTTTGAAGACGGTCCGAAAATGGAGATTTTGAATAAGGTGACGAAAAAATTTTACGGCGTTGAATTGCATCCATAAAAGTAGGGAAAGGCGGAATGGCATTGCTGAAATATAAAAAGATGTTTGTACTGAGTGTCATCCTTGCAGTTGCTTCTGCATTTATACTTCCGGGGAATGAATATGGATTCGGATGGCCATTTGCATGGATGGAGTATTATGGGAACTCCTCAATTACATTTGGATCGGAGCTATTTCAACAGAATAATTTCGGAGCTATTTTCTTCGACCTATGGAATTTAATATTCGGGGCATTACTTATTTATGCTGTATTATTGTTAATGTACAAAGGTTTGAATAAATTAAATAAAGATGCAGAGATAGGGGAAAAGTGAAGATGATCAAGTCTGCGAAACTATATACAAATAACATAAAAGCATTACGTCGTTTTTACGTAAACATACTGGAACTCGATATGACCGAGTCGACAGCTGAGCAGTTTACTGTAAGGATCGGCGAATCACAGTTGACATTCCAGCAAAGTGAACAACCCGCATTTTATCATTTCGCCATTAATATCCCGGGTAATCAATTTTCCATGATGAAATATTGGATGCTGGATCGTGTGACGCTGAGTCGCGAAGAAGGGCGGGATGAAGTTTATTTTCCAAGCTTTGATGCGGATTCGATGTATTTTGAAGACCCAACCGGCAATATTGTTGAATTGATCGGTCGTAGGAAACGTGATCTTTTTGGAGATTTGACAAAAGAATCGTTCTTAAATATTAGTGAGATCGGAATGACAACCCCTCATGTTGTCGAAGTAGGCGATGAGTTGCAGGATCTTGGTATCCCGTTACGCAATGGAACCGAAGTGGAGCCAAATGAGCTGAACTTCCTCGGACGCGGTGATACCTTTATCGTCCTCGTTCCAACAGGTCGTCGTTGGTATTTTTCAAAAAAGGTATCGGAATCATATCCGCTTGAGCTAACTTGGAATGATACGCATATCAAATTGGATGAAGAAGGAAAATTGGCTCTTTGAGAGGCCTATGCAATAATTCCAGACTGTAAAATAGGAACAATAACCAAAAAGCCTGTATCTATGATTACTTTGTGATCTAAGATACAGGCTTTTTAATCAGTCATAATTGAACCCATTATGTTTTGGTAATCGTCTAATAGCGAATTCGTAATTGATTGAAGGGAGGGATTGTAAAGTGGACAAGGAAGAGAAAGATTACGTGTTGGAAAAACTGATGATTGAATATGGTAATGAATTGGTGCGAGTGGCATTTTCTTATGTGAAAGATACAGAGATAGCGAAGGACATGGTTCAAAATACATTTATCAAATGCTATAAAAAACTGGATTCGTTTCGAAATGACGCACAAATTAAAACTTGGCTCTATCGTATAGCTATTAACGAATGCAAAGATTATTTAAAAAGTTGGAATTACAAAATGGTCAAAGTAAAAAGTTTTATAAATGAAACGGCAAGATCCATATCCCCATCAGTAGAGAAAACTGTTATTGATAAATACAAAAGCGACGAGATGAAAGACGCAATTTTTTCCATTCCAAAAATGTACCGGGAAGTTGTATATCTATACTACTATGAGTCGTTAAAGGTAGAAGAAATATCCAATGTCTTAGATATCCCATTTAATACGGTAAAAACTCGATTGAGAAGAGCAAAACAAAGATTAGAGCCGTTGATAAAGGAGGCTGAACTTAATGAAAGATAAACGATTAAGAGATAAGTTTTATAATACGTCTGATCACGAACTAAGATTTACGAAAGAAGACCGTAATAAAGTGTTTCAAAAAATACATAATCCAGAACAGAAGGATTATACAAAAAAGAGATCACTTATTTCTTTTTCAAAAAAATTCGCTCCGCTTACAGTTTCTTTATTAGTGGTGGGTTTATGTATGTTTCTGTTTATTCCATCGACCCTTCAAGGGAACATTACTAATGAAATTAAGGAAAATAACGTAGGGAATGCAAGTGAATCAATATTTAAAGAAGACGAGTTGTTCATGACCACTCTACTGACAGTGAAAGATGTTAATAATAGAATACCTATTAACCTTTTACTTACGTATAATAAAGAAAAAAATATGATGAAAGTTCTATCAATCCCTCGTGATACTTATGCTCCAATACTGGATAAAGAAAGTACGACCCCATATGAAAAATTGTCACATGCTTATGTAAACGGTTCGGGAGGAGCTGAAGATGTAAGAACAGCTGTATCTAACCTATTTGATTTAACAATTGATTATTATGCTGTTATTGATTTAGAAACCCTTTCAGAAATGGTTGGCTCAGTGAGTGGTATCGAGTACGAATTACAAGAAGATATTCGGGTAAGGGCAATATCAACAGTAGCATTCGAGTTGAAAAAAGGGACGAATCGTTTGAATGGAGAAGAGGTTGTCGCCTTACTGATGGATGCTACAGTAGGAGGAAGCCTAACCGAAGAAGATCAATTAAACCTTATTAACGCAGTTATAAATCAAACAACAAACGGATTAACAGAGACACAATTTAAACAATTTACTACTGAAATAGAAGGCAATTTTCCAATTGAACAATTGTTTGAGAATGAAAAGGAACTTCCCTCAATACAATTGGTATCTCTAAAAGAAGGGATGATCGGTTCAAAGATCGATGAGGCTTACTATATTAAATTTGAACAAGACTTTTTAACCTCAGTTATAGAAGAGTTATCTACATTTGAGTAAATCATTGGGGATTTTTTTGTGAAGATGAAAAACCAAATCACCTAATCCAAAAAGATCATTCTTGATAACTCTTGTACTCAAATGGGAAAGCATGATAATACTGTTCATTATTCCTCATAAAACTAACAAGATAGATACTTTGATAGAAGCAATATAATTATAGTTGTAAATATTCAAAATAAAATGTACGATAGGATGGCAAGGAATGAAATAGATAGATTAGAGGAGACTATGATGAAGAAGAGAAATTTTGTTTTTGTTTTTGTAAGCTTAATTTCTGTAATTGGTTTGTATCTTCTATTGAATGTGGAAAAGGACTATAGCCAGCTTTCAATTGAAGAGTTGCACGATTTGGCACTAAACGATGATGTAGAAGCACAAGGAATTTTAGCCTACTATTATCAAGAAGGAATAAATGTAAATGTTGATTTTGAAGAAAGCTTAAAATGGTATTTAGAAAGTATTAATAATGGAAATACAACAGCTATGATCAACTTAGGTTATCTATATGGAAATGGAATAGGTGTAGAAAAAGATTTAACAAAAGCATTTGAATTGAATTTGAAGGCTGCTAATAGTGGAGATTCGGATGGGATGTTTAACGTAGGGAAGAAATATGAGATGGGTATAGGAGTTGTTCAAGATACTGCAAAAGCTAATTACTGGCTGGAGAAATCCGAATCATCAAAGGGAACAATAAAGTAATTGTCCCGTTAGAAAATTAGAACATACAATGCTTTGTCTTGTTCAGTCCATCTATTTAAAAATTGCATATATACGCTGAATACGTCCATTTTGAACAGAGATTGTTCAAAATGGATTTTTTTATTGGTCTTGATATTGGCACCATTCCTAATGCGGTGAGAGTTATAGTAAAACCCCATACAAATAGCTTTTTTAATTCAGACAAAAATAATTATATGTTTCTTGTAACGAATATGATTTTCATTCTATATATAAGTAGGCAAGCCATTATAGAGGAAGGAGGATAATGGTACGTGCAAAACATCAGTTTGGTTATGTCAGATCGCCAAGCATACCCATTATGATCATTTGAAAAAGGAGAAATATAGAAATCATGCAAGCTTTGAGCAATTGACACAAACTGGCGTTCACTTTCAGTCCAATGAGGATTCACCAGATGTTGCACTACTGAAAGAAGATATCCAACAATTAATTCATATGGAAATCGAGAGATTAAAGGAGCCGTATCGAGAAATCTTTCTGCTTCGCACAAAACTTAATTGAGCTTTAAAGAAATTGGGCTTATCTTTGGAAAAACTGAAAACTGGGCGAGAGTTACATATTATCGTGCGAAATGCACTTTAGCAGAATGGATGGAACTAGATGAAATGTAATGTTATCCGAGATTTATTACCTTCTTACATTGATGGAATTTGTAGCGAAGAAACGATTGACTTGGTAGAAGCACATATCGATACTTGTGATGATTGTAAAAAAGTCTTGCAATTGATGCAACAGCCCAATGAACAGATAATCGAATCTAACTTTGAAGAAGCGAAAAAACCGTTTAAACGCATTAATAAAAAGCGTCGTTTACAAGTATTTATAGGATGCTTAATTACCTTTGTGATTACTATAATCGGTTCTCTAGTCGTGCAAGATGTAGGAGTTGTTAATCAATTATTTTTTCCAAAGGTTACTGGGATAGTGGAAATAACAGGGGAGCGTGGAGAATGGCATGACATTAGTTTCTCCTATGACGGGATTACTTCACAAGATTACGTAATATACGATAGCCTTTTTTGGACAAAGAAGGTTATTAACGATGCGAATAGTGAGAACGATGTGTGGCTACGAGTGAAAGATGAACAGGGGAATATTATCATAGATGAGTTACAAATTTCACCTGGAACTGGCAAGGAGTTAAAAAAATTAAAGAAAAATAAAAAATACTTCTTTGAAATAAACGCACCAGATGGAAGGTATTTTATCAATGCGGTTTAAGATGAGAGGGTCGAATGTTTTTTCCAATTGAAGGCGTTCTGTTATAATGGAAACCGAACGAAATGGAAATAAGGTGAAGCGATGGATTTCATATGGACGTTGTTGTTTATGGCTTTCATTGGGGCGTTGATAGGTGCTTTTACGAATCATTTGGCAATAAAAATGCTGTTCAGACCCCATGAAGCGAAATATATCGGAAACTGGCGGCTGCCTTTTACACCAGGGTTGATTCCAAAACGGCGTGACGAGCTTGCCGTGCAATTAGGGAGGACGGTCACGAATTATTTAGTGACGCCCGATGTATTGAAAAATAAATTACTGACTCCAGAAATGGAAAGAAAAGCGGAAGCGTTCCTCCAAAGCAAGCTTGAGGAGCATGTACTACAATCGGACAAGACATTGCATGATTGGCTGCAAATGGCGGGTGCGAACGATGTTGTTGAGAAAGCGGAGCGTAAAATCGAGTCTCTACTTGACGCCCAACTCATGAGCGTGCGCACGAAATTGACATCGGGCACAATTGAAGAGATTGTGCCAATAGAGTGGCAGGAACGGGCGAAAGCACATATTCCTGTAATGACAAACTATGTCCTGAAGCGATCTGAGCAGTTTGTGGATTCGTATGAAGGAAAAGTGATGTTCCAAAAATTGATCAATGACTTTCTTGAGTCAAAAGGGACATTCGGCGGCATGTTGAACATGCTCTTCGGCGATTCCAACTCGCTTGTTGAGAAGGTGCAGCGGGAAGCATTGAAATTCATCAATGCGCCAGGAACTTACAATCTCTTGCATTCAGTTATCGATAAGGAATTTGAGAAGCTGCAAAAACGGCCGATGGGGGAACTGTTTGCTGGGTTTAATTGGGGTGGACTGTTCACTTCCGTCAAAGCATATGCTAACAAGGAACTTGCGCTAGATGCTCGATTGAATAAAACAATTCAGGATTATTGGCCGAATGGTTCCGACTGGACGGCAGAAAATTTGACGCCAAAAGTTACGCAGTTCGCTTTTGATCAAGCGCAAAAGCAGTTAGAGGAATCATTGAAAAAACTAAAGCTCGATCAAATTGTCAAAGAGCAAGTCGATACTTTCCCAGTAGCTGTCTTAGAAGATCTCGTCCTCGGCATTTCAAAGCGGGAATTCAAAATGATAACAGTTCTTGGCGGGTTTTTAGGCGGTCTCATCGGGATTGTGCAAGGGTTAATCGTCTTGTTTACAAACTAAGGGGGAATATAGGATGACTATTAATATTTATGACGACTTGAACAAATTGGAGTCTACATTTCGGAAGACAGACGAATTTGCAGAGGTGAAAAACGCGATTGAGGAAGTGAAGAATGATGAGCAGGCGCTTGAGCTGTTCAAAAGCTTCCGCAAGATCCAAATGACTCTTCAACAAAAGCAAATGCAAGGCGAAGAAATAGCACATGAGGAATTGGAATACGCCCAAAAAACGGCTCAATTAGCTCAGCAAAATGAAAAAATCATGCAAATGCTGCAAGCGGAAATGAAATTGAGCGGCCTAATTGAAGAAGTGAACCGTGTACTGATGAAACCGGTTCAAGAAATGTATGAATCCATGCAATAAAACCGGCTCAGCCGGTTTTTTTGTGTTATTATTTCAGGTATTAGAAACGATAATAGAAAGATGGATCAAAACATGCAAAAAATAATTCTTACAAAACCATTCGAACAAGATTGGATACGGATGTTCACCCATCTCGCTAACCTCTTCTTCGAACAATCGAAAGTCCTCACAGATCCAAAAGAAGAAGGAATTCTTGTCGATCTATCCATAAGTAAAGACAATGGAACAATTCAAGGATACGCCTATTTAACGTACGATGGCAATGAATTCAATGCGACGTTTATTGAACAAGTAACGACGGACAATTCCGAAACCGAGACACGTCAGCTGAAAAGGGTTTATTCCCACGTATTCCTCGAAGTTTTGGAGCAGCTCACCGGCATGAAACAATCTTGGGGAATTCTGACGGGAATTCGTCCGATGAAACTTTTCCACAAGTACCGCCAACAAGGACATGATGTCGAAGCGGCAAAACGTCTTTTAATGGAGAAGCACCGGATTTCCGAAGAGAAAAGTGAGCTTTTAGCAACGATAGAGAACGTTCAGCTACAGGCAATCCCTGACTTGCATCAAATTGAAAACGATGTGAGCATCTATATCGGCATTCCATTTTGCCCGACAAAATGTGCATATTGCACGTTTCCGGCTTACGCAATCCATCGGAAAAACGGCCGTGTCGAATCTTTCCTTGACGGGTTGCATGAAGAAATTCGTGAGATCGGGAAATGGTTGAAAGAACGGGACATCAAGATTACGACAATCTATTTTGGCGGAGGAACGCCGACTTCTATCGAAGCAGATGAAATGGATGCCCTTTATAAGACGATGTATGATTCATTCCCTCATATGAAAGAAGTGAGGGAAGTAACTGTCGAAGCGGGGCGTCCTGACACAATTACGTCTGCTAAAATCGATATCCTGAAAAAATGGGGCATCGATCGGATCAGCGTCAATCCGCAATCGTATACGGATGAGACGTTGAAGGCGATTGGCAGGCATCATTCCGTCCAAGAAACGATCGATAAATTCTGGCTGTCCCGAAATATGGGGATGAAAAACATTAATATGGATCTTATTATCGGCTTGCCGAATGAAGGGCTCGAAGAATTCCGCCATTCGCTTGATGAAACAGAAAAGATGCAACCCGAGTCGCTGACAGTCCATACGCTTTCATTCAAACGGGCTTCCGAGATGACGAGGAACAAAGAGAAATATAAAGTGGCGGATAGAGAAACGGTTGAACAGATGATGAAGATGGGCGAGCAATGGACGAAGGAAAACGGTTATGTTCCGTATTATTTGTATCGCCAAAAAAACATTCTCGGTAATTTAGAGAATGTCGGATATGCGAAGCCGGGCGAAGAGAGCCTTTACAACATCATTATTATGGAAGAAGTGCAAACGATCATCGGAATCGGTTGCGGCGCATCGAGTAAATTCATGGATCCGGCTACCGGCAAAATTACCCAATTCCAAAATCCGAAAGATCCCGCTGCCTACATCCTAACGTTTGAAGAATATATCGAAAAGAAAATTGAGCATCTTGAAAGGATTTTTCCTCAGACAATCCAAGTTGACTGAGCGCAAAATAATGGAGTTAGTTGAGTACCATATATAAAAAATGGAGGCAAAAATAATGAAAATCATTGTTACAAGTTTATTCGTAGATGATCAAGAGAAAGCGCTAAAGTTTTATACGGAAAAGCTAGGCTTTGTAAAAAAGCACGACGTTCCAGCCGGAGAGTTTAGATGGATTACGCTAGTTTCTCCTGAGAATCAAGAAGGTACCGAACTTTTGCTTGAACCGAATAACCATCCTGCGGCCAAAGATTATCAAAAAAAGATATACGCAGATGGCATCCCAGCAACAATGTTCGCAGTTGAAGATATTCAAAAAGAATTCGAGAGATTACTGGAACTCGGTGTGAAGTTTTTTATGGAGCCGAAGACAATGGGCGAAATCACTCTAGCGGTCTTCGACGATACATGCGGAAACCTAATTCAAATTGTGCAACAGTAATTTTATAACTTGCAACAACCCCTGTCATTTTGTGATAGGGGTTTTTAAAAAAATAAAGGGTTTCTAGAATAGTCATCGAATAAGTAGTAATGAATGGTTATTCATTAATGAAGGGGTGGAATGTGATGTACTCTACAATTGAACTGACGAAGGAAGGGCGCCTTGCCCGGTTAAAGCTAAATAGGCCAGCTTCCATGAATGCGATGGACGACATAATGATGAAGGAATTAGCGGATGCTTTCGAAGCATTGAAATCAGATACGGAAGCCCAAGTATTGATCATCCATGGAGAAGGTAGAGCATTTTCGGCTGGTGGAGATATTAAGAAAATGGTTGACCCGGATTCACCAATGGATATTGGAAAGGTGATGATCGATGTATCGCGCTTGGCAAAAGAGTTATACGAACTGCCGCAAATTACGATTGCTTCAATTCACGGCGCTGCAGCTGGGCTCGGTTTCAGCATGGCGCTCGGCTGCGATGTCATCGTTGCTGAAGAAAACAGTAAACTTGCGATGAACTTTATCGGAATTGGTCTTGTGCCTGACGGAGCGGGCCATTTCTTTTTGAAAGAGCGAATCGGAGTGCCGATGGCGAAACAACTCATCTGGTCCGGAGAAGTGATGAACGGAGAAAAGGCGAGAGAAAAGGGGCTTGTCGATCAAGTAGTTCCGGACGGGACTGTTGGCCAAGCTTCCGAAGCACTCGCACAAAAGTTTCTATCGGCTCCAATCGCAGCGATGCTTGCCTCCAAAAAGATTTTACATGAACAGAAGATTGCTGAATTGGAAAATGTGTTGCGGTTGGAAAGCGAAATGCAAGTAAAGATGCGAAAAACAAAAGACCATTTGGAAGGAATTAAAGCATTCGTAGATAAACGAAAACCAGTTTTTATAGGAGAATGATTTTACGTACAGCTGTTGTCCCATAATAGAGGATAACAGCTGTCACTACCTGAAAGTATAAAATCAAGTGGAGGGAATTTATGTCAAATTCAATTGATTTCGAAGTGAATAGATTTATTAAAGAACATGGGGAGAGCTTTGAAGAAGAATTATTGAAAGAGGCGTCAACAGTAAGGGCAAAAATTAATAACATACTTGAAGTGGGGAATATTGATTTAATCAATAATGCACATAAACTTGTCAGTTATACGATGGAATCTAAGTTGGAAGAACTTCAGCAATTTGCTGGAAGGGAAGGAATTGCTTGGGCAACTCATTCATTGACATTAGCGTTTAAATTGGAGTGGGTGCAAGCCATCCGTAGGACAGTTTGGACGTTCGTTCAAAAATTTATCGATGAATATAAGGTGGAAATTGACTTTTTTCAGTTGGAGAAACAGATTAACATTTCTATCGATAAATTCCTAAACGCTTTTTTCATTAGTTACTCCTCCTATAAGGATGAACTATTGAAGGCTCAAAGGGAATTGGTTGAAAACCTATCGGTACCTATCATCCCGATTACACCTACTGTTTGCATTCTTCCTATCATAGGTTCCATCGATTATTACAGGTCGAAAGTGATGGAAGAGAAGGTGTTGATGGAAGTTGGAAGATTGCATATTCAAACATTACTAATGGATCTATCAGGAATAGCTGATATGGAAGCGGAAGTGATTGATGAGTTAAAGAAGATCATTGACGGGGCAGCCATGATGGGATGTACGACTGCAATTACGGGATTAAGACCGGATGTCGTTCGGGGTATGGTGCGTCTAGGTGTACAATTCGATAGGAATACTCAAATGGTCGGAACGCTACAGCAAGCATTGAGCATTTATTTTACAAATTGAAAAGACTTAATCCTCTACGGGATCAAGTCCTTTTGATTTGTATTTATCTGCTGTGTCGCGCCATGTGAAATATCCTCTTTCCACTGCAGCAATTAACAGTTCGGCTGTTGCGATATTTGTTGCGAGAGGTATTCCATATACATCGCAAAGGCGCAGCAATGCGCTAACGTCAGGCTCATGGGGTTGGGCTGTTAGCGGGTCGCGGAAGAACAGGATCAAGTCCAGCTTTCCGGTAGCGACCATGGCGCCGATCTGCTGGTCCCCTCCTAGTGGTCCGGACATCATCCGGTTAACGTGGAGCCCGGTTTCCTGCATAATCCGTTTTCCAGTTGTACCAGTTGCATATAACTCATATTTCGAAAATACATGTTTGTATGCAATCGTGAAATTCACCATTTCATCTTTTTTCTGATCGTGGGCAATGAGTGCAATATTCAAGTGGAGCACCTCCATACTGTGGCTTGCCCCATTAACATATCATAGCGGCACAATTGAAGCCAAATCTTATAAATGGTTTTGCCAATAATTATTATACGTGAAACAGCAATAGCTTCCCTGCCGGTGATGCGAGGCGATGCGTTTGTTCAAGGAGATTCTTTTCTTCGAGCAATGCATGGCCTTTTTCTTTTGCCGAGTCATCGTTTTCTGCCGTAAATGTTTCCTCTGCAATTAACTTTCCTGTTTTTTCATAAGCCGTCAATTTATAAGTTCTCAACCTGATCACCCTTCCGTCCTTTTCTCCATTATACTATGAACGCTTCAAAAATGAATAGTTATTCATTTCGAAAAATAATTTGTAAAGGTTGCTTGACATTTCGCATATAGTAAAGTAACCTTTACGTAAAGCGACCTTTACAATGAAAGGGGGAGCATGTAACTGAATAACTTGATAAAAGAAATGCGTACTGAGATGGGATTGACGCAAGATGATCTTGCGGAAAAGCTGGAAGTATCAAGGCAGACAATCATCTCTCTTGAAAAAGGCAGGTATAATCCATCGTTGGTATTAGCATTTAAAATTGCGAAGCTCTTTGATTGTCGCATTGAGGATATCTTCAAACCGGAGGAGGAGTGATTATGTACGAAGAGTTTGACATTTGGGTATTTTTGTCGGGGTTGCCGCTTGGATTAGCCATATGGGCAATCGTTTGGTTTTTTGTGAGAAAAAAAGGGAAAAAAGAACGTATTTTTGATGAAAGATATATAAATCTCCATCGACACGCAAGATCAATCTCCTGGAAGGTGATGACTGGTGCCATTTTAATTGCTTGGATCATCGTCATGATTGTTGAAGGAGCGAAATTGGCGTTTTTCATCCTAACCGCGCTGTGGGTCATTCATATGCTTTCATGGCTGATTGGGGCAGCGATTGCCAACAAACATCATTAATCGGAAAGGCGGGGGGATTATGATACCAACAATTGAAAGTTTAGCAGGGTTCATTACGGGCGCGGGTGTCGTCTTATTCATAGCCTTCCTTTATTTCAGGAAAGGCAAAAAGGAACGTCGTTTTGATGAGAGATATGAAGAAGTTCATACAAAAGCGAGAACGATATCGTGGACGATAACCCTTATTGTCCTTATGTTCATGTGGCTAGGATCTTTGCTGTTTGAAGGTCCGAAGCTCGCATTCCTGCTGTTGGCGATAACATATGGAGTGATGCTCATTTCATATGGTATCGGAGTTGTCATAATGAATAAGCGGATTTGACGAAACTATTGGCCTAGGAAGCACGTAAATGAATGAAGACAGATAAAGGAAGGGAAGAAAAAAATGGCATTACAAATCGAGAACGTCACAAAGCGGTTTGGAGATTTCACCGCTGTCGACCAATTGAATCTCACTGTAGACAAAGGGTCTATGTACGGATTCCTTGGCGCGAACGGGGCTGGTAAAACAACTACGTTCCGCATGATTTTAGGGTTATTGAATGCGAATGAAGGGCATATCACTTGGAACGATAAAACAATCTCTTACGAAACGAGTCCGGAAATCGGCTATTTGCCGGAAGAACGCGGCCTGTACCCGAAGATGAAAGTGGAAGACCAGCTCATCTTCCTTGGCGAGCTGCGCGGGATGAAGAAACCAGATGCCAAGAAGGCAATTGATTATTGGCTGGAACGATTCGAAGTGTCTCAAAACAAGAACAAAAAAGTGGAGGAGCTGTCAAAGGGGAATCAGCAGAAGATCCAAGTCATCGCCGCCCTTATGCATGACCCGAAGCTGCTTATCCTTGACGAGCCGTTCTCAGGCCTGGACCCGGTGAACGTTGAAATGCTGAAGCGGGCGATCACAGATTTCCGAAACAACGGAGCGACCATCCTCTTCTCGAGCCATCGGATGGACCATGTCGAAGAATTATGCGAGCGGCTCAGCATTATTCATCGCGGTAAACAAATTGTAAGCGGCTCGTTGCGGGACGTGAAACGGTCATTCGGCAGACAAAATGTACGAATCCGATCTGATTATGATTTGAAGAATCTTGATAATGTACAGGGAGTCATTTCTGTCGCCCATTCAGTCGAGGGTGCTCTGTTCCAAATCGAGAAAGAAGAAGTCGCGAACGATTTGTTAACGGCTGCATTGCAAGCTGGGCCGATCCGTCATTTTGAAATCGAAGAGCCTTCCTTGCAAGACATTTTTATCGCAAAGGTGGGGAAAGAATATGCGTGAGTTTTGGATCGTCTTTAAACAGGCATTTGCGTCAAAGGCAAAATCAAAGTCTTTTATCATCACAACCGTACTCATGATTGCAGCCATCTTTTTATTAGCAAATATCTCAAAAATCATTGAGACGGTTCAGGACGTGACAGGATCAGGAGATTCACAGAACGCCCTTCAAGTCGTTGATTCAAGCGGGGTGCTCGTCGATAAGCTGCAGTTGCAGTTAGCGGACGATATTTCGATCGAGGCGACCGATGAATCGGAAAAGAATCTTGAGGATAAAGTATCGTCTGGGGAAATCGATTCATTCCTTAGTCTCTCCGTCGATGATGCTGGGCTTATCCATGCGAAATATACGACGATGAGCATGATGGATTATTCGTTCCCGATGCGTATCCAAGATGCATTGCAATCAATCCAAACCGAAATGAAAGCAGAAGAGCTTTCACTTACGGGTGCACAAGTTCAAACTTTGTTTACACCCATCCAATTTGACCAGAAGAGCGTCTCACCTTCCGCAAAATCGGAAGAAGAGCTGAATCAGGCGAGAATTCTCGTCTATGTTCTCATGTTCGTCATCTATATGGCGGTCATCATGTATGCGAGCATGATTGCGATGGATGTGGCGAATGAAAAATCTTCTAGAGTAATGGAAATCCTCATCTCAAGCATCTCACCTGTAAAGCATATGTTTGCGAAGGTGTTAGGAATTGGATCATTAGGGATTCTTCAAATTATCATTTACGGAATAACAGGCTACATCGCATTGAAAACGTCTGCGACGGAAGTGCCTGGAGGGTTTTCAGATTTCTTCAGCATGAAAGATGTAAGTATCAGCACATTAGTGTATGCAGCGGTGTTCTTCGTGCTCGGATACTTCCTCTATGCAACGCTTGCTGCATTACTAGGTTCGTTAGTTAGTAGAGCAGAGGATGTTCAGCAAATGATTATGCCGATGACAATGCTCATTGTCGTAGCATTCATCATCTCTGCGACGGGCTTGAGCAACCCTGAGCTCGGCTATGTGACATACGCTTCATACTTCCCATTCTTTGCCCCGCTCGTCATGTTTTTGCGGGTCGGCATGCTCGATTTGCCGATGTGGGAACCGTTGCTTTCGATCGCCATTTTGCTGTTGACAATTTTTGTTCTCGGCTGGTTCGGTGCTCGTGTATACCGTGGCGGCGTCCTAATGTATGGACCTTCACGTTCATTGAAAGACATTAAAAAAGCGATTCAATTAGGGAAAGAATGATGACAAGCCGTTTTTCGTCGAAAGGATCGACGGAAAGCGGCTTTTTCATGAATTATTTTCTAATCTGCTTTCACGTATGGTAAAATTAGAACAAATATTCGTGAGGAAGGGAAGATGCTTGTTGTCTACAATCCGTTTTATACATACGGCAGATTTGCATCTCGATAGTCCGTTCAAAGGGATGACAGGCCTGCCTGCTGCCCGTTTGAATGAATTACGGGAAAGCACATTTACTGCTTTCAACCGACTCATTGACTATGCGGTCGAATCTTCACCGGACTTCGTGGTAATTGTTGGAGATATTTATGACGGAGAAGACCGAAGCTTGCGGGCCCAGCGGAAATTCCAGGAAGGGATGGAAAAGCTCCATACAGCAGGAATTCCAGTCTATATCACGTATGGGAATCATGATCATCTAAGCGGGAACTGGACCCGTTTCAAGCTGCCGCCGAATGTCCATGAATTTTCCGGGGAAGTAGAAGAAATGTCATTGACGGTAAGAGGACAGGACGTCGTAATCCATGGCTTCAGCTACCCGAATAGACATGTTAAAGAAGAAATGGTCAGCAAATACCCGACCGCTTCAAACAATCAATCGTTCCATATCGGGCTATTACACGGAAGTCTCGCCGGAAACGATACACATGCGGTCTACTCGCCTTTCACAATCTCGGATTTGCAGTCAAAGCATTATGATTATTGGGCATTGGGCCATATCCATCTCCGTCAGCAATTATCGGACAACCCTCCGATCGTCTATCCGGGGAATATTCAAGGACGTCATCGGAATGAATCGGGTGAAAAAGGGTTTTACGAAGTGGAGCTCAGTAAAACAGATGCAGTTCTGTCATTCGTTGCGTCATCAGCCGTCCATTTCGGACGTATTCAAATCCCTTGTGCCCGAATTACGCATGCGAATGAATTTCTTGCGGTTTGCGAGGAGGCACTTCTTTCATTCGCAACAGAGCATGGGCCAGCCGTCGTCGATGTTGAAATCGTACATCTCGACGATGAAACAGCCGCTTTCTTTACACAGACAGCAGAAGATATATGGCTGGACGCAATCCGTGAGGTGATGGAAGGCCAGGAACCGTTTGTATGGGTGCAGCGTTTGACGAGCGTCGTCGCTCTCCATAAGCAGGAAAACAATTCGCTTGTAGAATCCGTACTTGGACAAGTTGACAGTTGGTCGACTGAACAGTGGAAACAAGTGCTAGAAGATGTTTATCAACATGTACGAACCGCTAGATACCTCGATCCATTATCGGATTTAGACATCCATGATTTACGGAATGATGTTGAGAAGCTCTTGTTGAATGAATTGCCTACACTGTTGGAGGTGAATCAGTGAAAATTAAACAGATAGTCATTTATGGCTTCGGGAAGCATGAAAACAAGACGATCGAATTCAGTGACGGCATCAATGTCCTCTACGGGCACAATGAAGCGGGCAAGACGACGATCCAACAATTCATTATGCAAACGCTTTTCGGTTTTCCACAAAAGAATAGTGCGCAGCTTCGATATGAACCGAAAGCGGGCGGTAAATTTGGCGGTCAAGTCCATCTGCACGATGATGTGTATGGAAACTGCATTATTGAGCGCGTGAAAGGAAAATCATCGGGGGACGTTACCGTTTATTTCGAAGATGGCACACAAGGCGGGGAAGAAGCTGTCAAAGCTATCGTCAGACAGTACGATCGCGCTTCGTTCGAATCAATTTTCTCTTTTTCTCTTCTTCAGTTGCAAGGCTTCGAGCGGATGGATGAAACCGAGTTAAGTAGGACGCTCCTCTCCTCTGGCACAACTGGCGTCGATACATTATTGCGTGTTGAAAAAAAGATGGAGAAGGAGATGGGGGATTTATTCAAAAAAACTGGTCGCAATCCGGAAATGAATGTCCTTGCCTCCGACTTGAAGGAAATGGAGAAGGAGCTGAAAAACGAACAGGAACGGATTTCTGCATATGCTCCGAAAACGAAACGTATCTATGAACTTGAAAGGGAATGGGACGAAGCTAAACGAGCGTATGATTCATTGCGGGAGCAATATCGGGATCTGGAAGTAGATCTTCAATTATTGCCGTTGAAGGAGAGGAAAATAAAACTCTCAAACAGACTGGAAGAAGTACATACTAACTCTTTTCCAGCTGACGGAATTCGTCGCTTTGAAACGATTACTAGCAGACTGACAGAGATGGAAGCAAAGAAACGCGGTTTGGAAGCCGAAATAACAGCGCTGGCAGAGAAGATGCCGGATGATCCTATTCCGGAGAGACTTACGGAAATCGAGCGTTTGCTTGCGCGTGAGCCGGAGTGGCATGAATGGCGTTCGACAATCGGCGCGCTACGCGAAAATATGGCGCAGTTAAAAGTGAAAAGACTCCGCCTGCTGGACCGTTTAGGCTTGGATAACGCGGATACGGTGTTGCATGCGGACGTTTCGATTCATCAAGAAGAGCAATTATATGAACAACTGCAGAGAGCGGCTGCAATGGATCAGCAAATCGGGTATATGGATAGGCAACTCTCACAGTTGGAGAATGAATTGCGGGACATTCGAAACGAGCAGCTTACTTTGCAAAAGAACTCACCTTCTGAAGTGGAGAGGAAGAAAGCAGAGGAGTGGCCATCTATTCGAAATCGGCTGGCCGAAGCGAAAGCATTTATTCAAATGGGACAGTCGAGGCGAGAAAATGGAAATTCAACAATGGTTTTGATTTTGCTCGTTGTGGCGGCTGCCTTGTCCGTTGTAGGATTGTTCAGCGACCAATGGATCGTCGTTGGACTTGGTGCGGTTCTTGCTGTGATTGCTGTCATTTCAAAACTTGGGAAACGCGGAGGTCAGCCTTCCCAAAAAGATATGGATATGAAGCGATTTGTAGAAGCTTACACAGGACAGGAATCAATAATGGAAGCCATTGTTGAAAAAGTGCGGGACTACGAACAGAAGCAAAGCAGGCTAGCGGAAGTCGCACAATCAACCGAGCGGAAAATGGGAATGCTTGAGGAAGAGTATGGGGTTATTATGCAAGAGAAGGAACAGCTTGAAACATTATTAAGCGGATTCTTTCTTGCTTATGGCCTACGGAAAATACCGAACTCTGGAATCCTTCATGAGTTTTTCAGCATGGTCCGCTCGTTGCAAGAAATGGAGCGTGAGTTGGAAGACAATGAGCGCAAGTCGGACGCGATCCAAGAAGAGATTCGCTTGAGGAAAGTGGAAATAGAAAGTCTTCTATCGACGGACGTGCAGGAATCATCGATCTATGATCAATTGCGTACGGCCTATATTTCATCAAAAGAGAAGTCGCAATCATTTAAAACGATCACGCGTAGGATTGAAGAAATCAAAATACAGAAGCAAGAGGCGGAAGAGCTTCTATCCTCGTTGCGTAGTCAGCAACAGGAGTTGTTCAGAGACGCCGGCGTAGAGACGGAAGAGCAGTATTACAAAGCTTATACGGCATTTCAGGAAACGCTCACTTTGACGCAGCAAATTGACGATATTAATTCCCAACTCTCTATGCATGGCGCAATTGATAAAGAGCTTGGACGTCCGGAAAGCGAACTGCGGGCGGAACTCCACAAAGTTGAAAAGCGCATTTCTGGACTGGAAGAAGAGATGAATTCGTTAGTGAAAGAAAAAACCGCTTTGGAAGTTGAAACGGAGAAGTTGTTAACCGACGATTCCTATCAACGGAAACAGCAACTGTTTGAAATGAAGAAAGCGGAATTTGCCGAGCTTGCGAAACAATGGTCAGTCCGCCAAGCGATTGTCGCTGCTATCAGTGGCATGATGGAAGAGTTAAAGGAGAAAAAGCTGCCTGAAGTGCTGAACAGAGCGGAAAAACTGTTCAGTGAACTGACGGGGGGTGCTTATATTTCTCTCGTATTATCGGAAAATGGTTTATTCCAAGCTGTTGCTCAAAACGGAATCCGTTACCCGATCATTGAACTGAGCCAAGCGACGAAGGAGCAGGCATATATCGCATTGCGACTTTCGTTAGCCAGTGCTAAAGAGGAAACAGCTCCGTTTCCACTATTGTTGGATGATCCTTTTGTCCACTTTGACGAAACTAGATTTTCACGTATGATGACAATAATGGAACGGCTAAGTGCGAAGCATCAGTTCATCTACTTCACATGTCATGATAAGATAGTAGAATACTGGTCGAATGCAACGATTATTAACGTTTCCGAGATAGGAAGCGCCAAGGGGGCGATGACAAGGTGAAGAAAATATTGGAACATCAAGTCGGGGAACCGGTTGATATTTTTTTACTCATTAAACAATCGACGAAGGGTATTACACAACAAGGAAGCCCTTTTATGACACTCATTTTGCAAGATAAAAGCGGTGATATCGAGGCGAAACTTTGGGATACCGGTGAAGAGCAGGAACGTCTATACGCTGCTGCAACGATCGTCAAAGTCGGCGGAGAAGTGCATGAGTACCGGGGGAAAAATCAGCTGCGCATTAAAAGCATACGGCCTGCAAAAGAAGAGGAAGGCGTGACAATTTCAGATCTCGTTCCTTCATCTGCAAAAAGTAAGGAAGTCCTTTTTGAAGAGCTATTGCAATATTTCTTTGAAATGAAAAACCCGCATATCCAGCGAATTACGAGACATCTGTTAAAGAAACATCAAGCAGACTTCCTCGTTTACCCGGCTGCGACAAGGAACCATCATGATTATGTATCGGGCTTGCTTGATCACGTCGTCTCGATGCTGAAGCTAGGAAAGGCAATTGCCGAACTGTATCCGGCTTTGAACAAAGATCTGTTATACGCCGGCATTATTTTGCATGACATCGGGAAGGTCTTTGAGCTATCAGGCCCTATCGGCACGCAATATACGGTAGAGGGGAATTTGCTCGGACATATTACGATCATGGTGAATGAAATATCGAAAGCGGCGGATGAACTCGAAATCCAAGGGGAGGAAGTGATGCTTCTTCAGCATATGGTCTTGTCCCATCATGGAAAAGAGGAATGGGGAAGCCCGAAACGCCCAATGCTGATGGAAGCGGAAATCCTTCATTATATCGATAATATCGATGCGAAAATGAATATGCTTGGCCGGGCATTGTCCAAAACGGTGAACGGTGAATTTACAGAGCGGATTTTCCCGCTGGATAACCGATCATTTTACAAACCGAATATTGATTGAAAAAAGGCTGCCGCAATTCGATATGAATTGCGGCAGCCTTTCAGCCTGTTGACAAACGCTCGCATCCGTTGTTGCTCGTTTCGCTCGTCCGCTCATGAAGTTTAGTTCTATTCGCGTCTTCGCTCAACTTCGCGCCTAGGCTGGCAAGCGTTTTCAATCAGGCTGAGGAAATTCCTGCCCATTGCTACATGCCTAAAAAAGAGTGTAGACAAAGTCAAAGAACGACTTTGTCTACACTCTGGCAGCCTTTTTGTTATTACTTTTCTTCTTCTTTTGTGTCAGCGCTTGCTGGCAAGTAGCTGTCCAAAGCTTTTTTGAACTCATCGACTTTAATGTCGACATCAGCAGCTTTGATTAGTTCTTGAAGCTTCTCTTCGAATTGGACACGTTTCAAGCCATCTTCGATTTCAGCTTTGATTTCATCTTCTGTTTTTTCGGTTTCGGCTTTACGAGTGTCGAGCAATTCGATGATATGGTAACCGAAGCTTGTCTTTACAGGCTCGCTAATTTCGCCTTTTTTAAGAGCATATACTGCGTCTTCAAACTCCTGCACCATTTTGCCAGGACCGAACCATCCGAGGTCTCCGCCTGAATCTTTCGCAGCTGGCTCAGTGGAATATTCCTTCGCTAATTCTGCGAAGTCTCCTCCGTCTTTCACTTTAGCTAATACTTCTTTTGCAGTCTCTTCGTCTTTAACGACGATATGGCGCGCATGAACTTCTGTTTTCGCACGTTCTACGCCTTTTGCGATATCTTCATCAGACACTTTCAATGACTCGATCATTTTCTTTTGAAGCATTTGAGATTTTACGTTCTTCTCAAAGAACTTTTCAGTGATTCCTTGTTGTTGGAGGTACATTTCAAAATTTTCCCCGAAAGGTTCTTTTTGTGCTTTGATTTCCTCTTTCAATTCCTTATCAGAGATTTTATATTCTGTTTCTAATGCTTGTTGAAGAAGCAAGTTTTCAACTACTTGTACACCAATTGCATCCTTCATTTCTTCATATAGATCTTCTTTTGTAATATTTCCGACTTTGGTTGTAGCGATGATTTCATCATCAGCCGCTTTTTGGTCGTTACATGCTGCTAACGTTAAAACCGAAGCTGCCATTGTCATTGCAAGGATTGTCTTTTTCATTATTTTTTCTCCCCTAACTTTTCTGTACGACAGTTGATACTATAACATAAAAACGTCCATAAAACAAAAAGGTTCCTTACCGAAATGCCTAAAACGATAAAAGTCCAACGCATAGGATACAGAGAGAGAGGAGGTGCTCCAATGAGTGGATATGGCCAAGGCTCTTCTGGATTCGCTTTGATTGTTGTGTTGTTCATCTTGTTAATCATCGTCGGAGCTGCGTTCATTTACTAAAAGAAAAAGTCCAACTCCCTGTTAAAAGGGAGTTGGACTTTTTCATCCTTATACGTTCAATAAGACTTCAAGATAGAACGAAAGAATTAAGATCGTAATAAGAATATTGACGGTACGATATATTTTTGGTTGCTTTTCTTCAGGGATTTCCCGTGATTGACATAGAGCGAATGTCATCTTGTTGATTTGGAATAAATAAAACAATGAGAACATGACAGTTACGATAAGGATCAAATCAATTCCTCCTCTTTACAGCTTCACTTTATCATAGCAGACATTTGAGGAAAATGACATTAATTTTCTTCGACGGCCTGTAATTCGGGAACTTCTAGCGACTCTCGTTGGTTATGGTCCAAGGAAACTAAGTCATCATCAAAAGAATTATCAATCCGTTTAAAGCCGAGCTCAAAGATTTCCATGAAGTCTTCACCGTAAATATTCCGGATGACAGACATGACTTCTAAGAACTCGGGAAACTTCCCATAAATGCTTTTTATTGGAAGTGAGCCGTCCAAGATGCCGTGTTCGGAGTCATAATAGTGTTCATTCATGCCAGTAATAAGTTCTTCACCTTCTTCGGTGACTGATACATATGTATTCCGACGATCGTCTTCTTTTTTGAAGAATTGCAAGTATCCTCGTTCTTCAAGCTTTTTGGAGAAGTTGAAAGCTGTGGAAACGTGCATGACGCCAAATTTTGCGATGTCAGAGATAGTTGCACCTTGGAGATGGTAGGCGATCCATAGAATATGGTGTTCATTAATATTCAAGTCATAAGGTTTTATCCATTGCTGCCAGTCTTTTTCGACAGCTTTCCAAAGTGCTTTTGACATCTGGGCAACGCGTTGACTATAAATCATTGCTTCTTTTTGGGAAAACTTTTGCTCAGCCATAAGATACCTCCAACATCAAATAGTTAGTCTTTTTTCATTATAGCAGGAAAACTTCAAATTAAAAAGTTGAAATTCCAAAAATACTATATATTCTTAAATGATTTTCTGTGTCAATATGAAATTGGTCGTATTTACCAAGCACATCGAAGCAAAAAAAATATTCTGAACGCGTTGATTTCCGTTTCAGGCGGACGGTGAACCGTTTTGGCATTCCTGTTCGCAACACTTCGCATTTGCTCGCAAATGCCATTCTTCGTAACAGTATTCGCTAGTCCCCCAAGAGTCGCCGCCTTCCGCTACAATCAACTAAGTTTCGTATTTAAGAACTATCAAAACGAAAGAGTGTCATTGTTAATTTAGGTATTATTTGAATAACATCTTTGGCAGTCGTGCTTAATTGTAGTGGGATAATTCCTTTTATACATTCGTATATTTAAGTTAAAAAGGAAGTGGACAGACGAAAAAGAGGAATGGTGCTTTAGTTGGCACATTGATTATGTTGTTTATTTTGAGCCTGTCATTTTTGAACATGTCCTCGTTAAAAGGAGAAAAGAATGAAGCTGCCTTTTCTATAAGTTCTGAAGCAGATAAGGAACTGGAAAGAGCGGAGGAGATGTCAAAGGAGATTTTTAAAGAGGGAGGCTTGTTGGAACAAGTGACCGTGAAGTTAAAAGAAAAAGGTTATGAATTTCAAACGTTGCTTGCGGTTTTTTCAAAAGAAGATATCCGAGTGAAATATGTTCTAGTAAATATAGAAGCTGGTGAATCCGTGCAAGATGAGATAAGAGCGATTTTCTTTGATTCAGTTCGAAATAGCAATCTAGATGCCAATTCGTTTGAGCTTAAAATTGGTGATAGCAATGATGGTCCGGATTGGTGAAAAGAAATAGGTCTTTTATTCAAGATAAACAGCAAGGAATTAAGGAGTAATTCAAAGAATATTCCATTTTATTTCGAATCGTGATACAGTTGATTTACGAATAAATACTTCCAAATATTCCTGTATTAGAAAAGTCGTAAGTGAGGTGGTTCCCGTGACAATATTCATTATGTTAGGTGTACTCTTTATTGTGAACTTTGTTGTTTGCAGTTTTGTAAGTATTCTATTCCGGCAAACTCGGAAGGTCGATTGGGGAATGTCTCTCGTAATGAGTTTTATGATCTCGATTGCTGCTATAGGGATATTGGGAGCCTGACAATAATAGTAACACCTTCGATGATGTTCACATAACAAGTGATCAATCGGAGGTGTTTGTTTGTATTAGTATTTAGATGGTAAAGGGAAAGGGAGTAAACTGTCTGGAATTCGATGTAAGACCTAGAAAAGGATTCTAAGATCAAACGTATGTACCAGGTCTGATAAACAGCGTGATAATTGCATGAAGATGAAAACTTTATACTTAGCAATAACGGTAATATTGATGATGTTCATTGTTGGTTGTACGAATAACCAATATGAAGAAGAAATGACTGATAGTTATGAGAGTATTAGAAAAATCGCTTGGGAATATATCGAGAAGCAAGGTTGACTTGTATAGCGAATTAAGGGAGAAAAGTGTATGAAAAGAGTCAATGTTGTTTATGTGCTTTTATTCGATGAAAATAATGAAAAAGTATTAATGGTGAAAAATAAAGGGGAGGGTTCATCTTACTATACTCTTCCTGGTGGTGCAGTAGAAGATGATGAAACATTGGAGGAAGCAGCAATTCGTGAGGTTAAAGAAGAGACTGGAGTAGATGTTGAAATAGACGGTATTCTAACTGTCAGTGAAGCATTTTTTGAAAAGAGAGGTCATCACACTATCCTCTTCACGTTTAAAGGGAAAATAATTGGAGGAGAATTAAACATCTCCTATCCTGAAGAAATTGAAGAAATTACTTGGATGGAATCAAGTTTGGCAGAAAGCTATATACATATACCAATAGAAATGAAAGGATTAATAAAAAACAATTCTCAAGTACCGTATATTTTTAGGGGTAAGGTTATTCATTGACTAACCGTTTCGTCGAAAGAGATGTATAGAATATGATGAAGGACAAAGGGGAGAATCAAAATCACTGAAATATGCTTAATTAGACACGGAGAAACTGATTGGAATGCAATAGGAAAGCTTCAAGGAAGAACGGATATCCCATTAAATGAAAATGGAATTTTACAAGCTAAGGAAAGTAGTGAATTCCTTAAAACATCACATTGGGATGTCATCATAACTAGCCCTCTTAAAAGAGCAAAACAAACAGCGAAAATTATAAATAGCAATGCCAATGTATCTCTTGTAGAAATGGAAGAGTTTTTGGAAAGAGACTATGGGGATGCTGAAGGAATGGCATACGAGGAAAGGAAATCAAAGTTTCCGGATAATATATATCCAAATCAAGAAGAAAGAACGTCTCTTAATAACAGGGTCATGCAAGGTATTGAGAAAATAAATCAAATGTATGAAGGCAAGAAAATACTTCTTGTTGCTCATGGTGCAGTGATTAATGCTATTTTAGCCATATTATCAGATGGTAGGATAGGGGCGGGAAAAACCAAATTAATAAATGCATGTATCAGTAATATTTACTTGCATCAAGATAAATGGCATATACAAGACTTCAATCAGATTTCGCATCTTTCAAAGCACATCTAAATTGGATGGAGCAAGACTGGATGAATAGTAACACCTCGATTGTTCACTTAACAAGTGCTAATCCGTAGGTGTTTTTTCATGGAAATACGACGGCTTAAATGATTATAGGGGGAAATGGGATGAGCAAGTTAATCTTGATTCAGCATTGCCAATCGGAGCATCATGTGAATAATATGTCAGGTGGTTGGACGGATACTCCTTTAACTGACTTGGGTAGAAAACAAGCAGAACTGCTTGGAGAGAAGTTAACAGGATTGGTAGAGGAAAACGATTTTACTCTGTATTCATCTGACTTATTGAGAGCATCTCACACCGCGGAGATAGTCGGAGCGCAGTTAGGTGTAGGTGTCATTCATGATCAAGGACTTCGAGAAATTAATACGGGTGTCGCAGCGGGTAAAACAAAGGATTGGGCGAGGGCAAATAGAAACCCGCGGACGAAGAGTGGATTGGATTTAGATTATCGTGAGTTTCAAGATGGTGAAAGCTGGCGAGAGTTTTATAGTCGAGTTTGCAGTTGTATGGATAGAATATATGAGTTGAAAAAGGATAAACATCTCGTGATTGTCACACATGGGGGGACCTTGGGATACATACTTGCTTGGTGGATGAAATTCGAACCGGAAATGATCGTGAATGCATACTTCTCCTCATCTGTAGGTGGCATTACTGTACTGAGTCAAAATAGTTATCAGCAAAACGTTGTGATTAAATTTAATGATACATCGCATTTTGATTTAATTAGCTGATGTGGTGCGATGGCCTTTTCTTCTTCAATTAACGGGCACGTCTTTCAAATGGAAGGAGATTGATATGATAATTAAAATGACTCGATTAAACATGAAGGACTTTAACGAGCCAAACGAAGACTTTATTGTTTTTGGGAGAATTGTACCGACGTTTGTCAACTATGTTTGGAACTATACAGAGGAGATATTTCCTGAACCTTATTTCAAGAAGTATGAAAATGATGAAATTGATATGAGCTACGTTGAAGAAGATGGGAAAGCAGTATTTTTATATTACGATAAAAACAGATGCATAGGTCGAATTAAAATAAGGTCAAACTGGAATGGATTTGCGTTAATTGAGGACATCGCTGTTGCAAAAGATTATAGAAAAAATGGTGTGGGAAAAGCGTTATTACATAAAGCTTTTGAGTGGGCAATGGAGAAGAACTTTATTGGTTTAATGCTTGAAACGCAAGATATTAATATATCAGCCTGTCGTTTTTATGCCAAAAACCACTTCGTAATAGGTGCTGTAGATACTATGCTATATTCAAACTTTCCAACAGCAAATGAAATTGCGATTTTTTGGTACTATAAATTTAATTAATTGCAGATAAAGAGAATGTTGTTGCTAATATACCCGTTCTACTTGTACCCCCAAAACTTATGAAGTAATTGGATATATAGCAGGTGAATAAAAAACTATTAAACTAATGCAAGTAAGTTGAAAAGTGGATTCTTATACGCTTGTCGAAGTAGATAGATTAGAAAGGTATGAAATAGTGGAAAGAAAGTTTAGTAAGTTTTCTGTTGCATTAATTATCATTGGAATTTTCACTACGTATATGGGATTCCTACCATTTAATATTTTGGGGTGGTGGGGAATATTCATTGGTTTTGGTATCTATCTAACGGGCTTTGTGCTTGGTATCTGTGCTTTCTTTAAAAAAGAAAAAGGGTTTATGAAGTATATTTCGTTACTTTCCATTTTATCAAGTGTTTTATTTATCGCATTTCTTTATGGAGTCATCGGCGAAATTTAAGGTAAATAATTTAGTGATGTAATTCACGGGGCGGTTTAGATAGTGAAATACTACATTTGTTATGGAGGTGTGTTTTATGAACATAAAAGAAGTAGATAGCAAAGTGATTATAGATGACTTTGAATTTTATGGTCAAATTGAACAAGAAAAATATTGTTCTAAGTGCAGGTCTAATTTAATTTATTATGATGACTATGATACATATTTTTGTCCTAACTGTAATTATTGGATTGAGTCTAAATGTAGTGATCTTAATTGCAAATATTGCTCTAATCGACCAGAAAAACCATTACCACGGAAATAGTGTTATTGAACAAACTATTTGAATGTAGTGGTTTAGCTATTTCCGGCCTAATAGGCGCGTAATAGGGGTAATGATTCAAACTTTTGGGATCGTAGCCATTATCGACTCTTACTAATAATGTATTTTTATTTGGCTATGTTAAAGATAAAGGTTGATTTATAGTAAAACGGTATGGGCACATGTACCCTTCATCTGATTATGTAAAATGAGAACAAGTTAGTGAAGGTGTACACTTAATCTAACGAAGCAGGTTAGCACAACATTGAGTATCGTATCGTCGTACATAAGTGGGATATACAGCGCAATAAAGAAATGTTACCAAACGAACGTTTGGGAATATATAAAAATTTGAAACTTCCAATAAATATGTTTCGTATAAGTAGATGGATGGAGATTTCTTATTCAAACGATGAAATTGGAGGATACAAATGTCAAAATTAGATTTAAATAATTTCGGACAATACTTTATCAATGAAGAGTTTGAAATGCTTTATAAAGCTACATCAACAGATTTTCAACAACTGCTAGGGTTAAATGAATTTCAGAATGTCTGTCATTCTTATAAGCAGGGTATAAAGGAACTAGAGAAGTCTTCTGAAAAGGAATGGTTTGGTACAACACAAGTTGTCTGGTTAAGCCAAAACAAAGAAAAAATGATTCAGTTGGCATACGACCAAAATCAAGTGATTACAAGTCTCTATTTTAAACCTTCTATAACTTATCCCTCTGACCAAATATTGACCAAAAAAAAAAAAAAATTTTGGGGTGGTACAAATGAATTTGATAATTATCATTATGCCTACGAAAACCAACGCTATGCTTATGATTTAGTGCGAGTAAAAAATGGGTCAACATATGAAGGTACAAATTTAATAAATGACAATTATTATGCTTTTGGTACAGAAATTGTCGCTCCTTTACATGGAAAAGTCGTAAAGGTGGTAAATGGGATTAAGGATAATGTACCGGGGGAGATGGATGAACAACATCTAGCAGGTAACTATGTCGTGATTGAACATCCAAATAAGGAATATAGTATGATTGCACACTTAAAAGATGGCTCGATAGTAGTTAAGGAAGGTGAACTTGTTAAAGAAGGGCAGTTAATAGGGCAGTGTGGGAATTCTGGAAATTCGTCAGAAGCACATATCCATTTCCAAGTAATGGACCGCCCACAATTTGAAAAAGCAAAATCAATTCGTATCCAGTTCCAAGATCAACTCGAACCAGTACAGGGTGATATAGTGAATCCGTTGCCTTTTGTGGCTAATAAAATGGATACTTTCGATAAAATAGATAACTCTTTAACATTTACGGAGATAGTGATGACGATTCCGAAAATCATTGGCCAGTATTTTAAAGGATAAAGAGAAATTTATAAAATTTACAATGTCGACCAATGTTAAACAATCCTCAGTTTTTGCTACATTGTAAATCTACAAAAATCTAGCGAGAACAAAGTAAGCTCATGTAATTATGCTTTGATTACCCATTTAGATAATTAAGTTCATAAAGGTAATAATGGTTGTGAAGTATTCTACTTAAACTCACGGGAGCTTTAGTAAAAAACAGACATCAAAATGCAATGAGCTTGGAGATGCAATTCACAGCTCATTTATTATATGGTGGAGTTGCGTTTTGAAAAAAGTAATTGCACTACTTGCATTGTTCCTGTTATCTGCCTGTCAAATGAATAAGAATGATTTAACATTTGTTGGTGAAGGGAAAGATTGGTTAGCTGAAGTAATCGTTATTCAAACGGATGGAGAAGAAACTTATCAAATTCAAATTAAGTACAAAGGAAAAAACTCAGATGATATTGACGCTTTTAGTTATTATGTCGAATCAAAAAGTAATGGAGTACTAGACTTCGGCTCGAATGAGGCTACGTTAAATAAAGAAGGCGAGTATCATAACCAATCATTAAGTTCAAATAGTCCTTCAACGAGTACTGATGATGAGTTAGTTATAAAAGTAGATTGGAACGGTACAAGCGAAAGTTTTGATTTGAGAAGTAAGTAAGTGATGCACGAATAGTTTTTTCGGAGGAGAAACAAAGTGGAAATCTCTTCTGTAAAGATGGGCACATCTTATTTTACAGGGAAAGGAAATACATACATGACTATTTATCATAAAGTAATCGGAGAAGGATTCCCGATAGTAATGCTCCATGGTTGGTCACTTGACCATCAAGTAATGTTACATGCTATGGAACCGTTATTCGAGAAACGAAGCGGATGGAAGAGAATATATATAGACTTGCCAGGTATGGGGCATTCCGAAGTACAACCATCTATTAAGAGTTCAGACGATATTTTAGAAGCGGTAGTCAGTCTGTTGGACGAGATTATCCCTGGGCAACCGTTTGTTATTTGTGGTAATTCATATGGTGGTTATATTGCGAGAGGGATAGCTCGTTTACGGCATGGGCACGTTCGTGGATTACTGCTGATGGCACCAATGACAATACCTGAACTTGGCGAAAGGGAAGTACCCAAGCAAACAGTTCTAAAAAGAGATTCCAACTTAATATCAGAATTGTCTACAGAGGATGCCGAAGAATTTTGCGCCATGGGGGTTGTGCAAGGTAAAACTGAATGGGAAAGGTTTAGAAATGAAATTTTACTTCCTTCAAAACAAACAAACTATGATTTCATCAACGAAATTCGTCAAAGTAGTTATGGCTTTACCTTCGATATTTCATCCAAACTGGAGTACCCTACGCTGATCATTACAGGGCGGCAGGACAATGTAGTCGGATACAACGATGCATGGCGACTAATAGAAGATTACCCAAGGGCAACTTTTGCTGTGCTTGATATGGCTGGTCACAATCTACAAATCGAGCAACCCGATGTATTTAATACATTAGTTCATAACTGGTTAGATAGACTTGAGTCGGAAGTTAATTGACTATAATGCAAACGAGGTGAAAAAGAGAAATGCAAGTTGCTGAGAATACTCAAACAAACAGTAATTCGGTAGTTTCTTTAACGCTTGGTATACTTTCAATCTTACTACCGTATCTCGGTTTTATACTTGGTGTGATAGGAGTTGTAGTTTCAAGAAAAGCGACAAAAGAAATTGTGAAAACCAATGTAGGAGGCCGTGGTTTAGCTACTTCTGGTTTAATTTGCAGCGTAATTGGAATCGTGATTCACACATTTGCGGTCGTGGCTATTATCGCTTTCTTTTCACTAACTACTGTAAATTAGTTTAGGGATTTTTGAAAATGACTAACATGTATTTGAAGCAAGCTTTCAATTTGAATTGTTAGCGCAACTGAAGAAGATCGAAACCTAATCCTTGTATAAATAATGGGGCAGGATAGCTGAAAAAATTTCGGGAAAGATACTTATAAAGAAAAGAGGTGGGCTTTAGTGAAGAAAAAACTCTACTTTCTTTTTTGTATCTTCTTTCTAGTGAATAATACTGTTATTTTTGCGAAGCAAGGAGCACTCAACCAAATAGCTGTTAATCCGATCAAGTCAGCCAGCAGAATGGTTGAAGAAATTAAGAAGGATACCAATCGGCCTTTTTGGGAGCAATTAACGACGCATTCATTGGAGCATTCTGATGTTCAAACTATCAAAGTTGAAAATAATTCCGGACTTCAGCGTGTGTTCAGCATCAATGATGGTTTTCAAGAAAGTGTACTGAGAAAAGTGGTCTACTGGCTTAATAACTCTAGCCGCGTGGATGGAACAATCGAGTTATCTTTAGATAACCCATCCAATAAGTTGACGTTACAAATGTCAAATGATTATCTGATCAACATTGAACCCGCTTATACATGTGTGACTGACAATGCGCGTATAATATGCACGGCTAAAGAAGGGGAATTAATTGTTTCGGAAAATAAACAAAGGGTCCGAATAAAGTCACAACCTCTTTATGATTGGCTTATGGTAGGGTGGAGAAATGAATTGGATGGACCTACGAAAGAAGAGTTACTTGAAGAGGCATTGTTTTCACGTTATTTATACCTTTTAGACCCAACTTATTCGGAATATTTCATGTGTCCGAAAATCAAAATCGAACCCATTGACGGGGATTCAAGACGACATCTCATTTTTGCTAGCGCTTTAAACTATTCAGGACATCATGGCGGAGATTATAACAAACTTACTTTTTCCGTAAGTGATTCTAATTTAACAGGGCTACAAATAACAAATATAGAAATAAAAAAACATATTTCACAGGAAGAAATCCAAAAACAATGCCAGACGATTGAATAAATATAGTTTTACGAGATGGATGTTGCATTCGGCAAATAGAACCGTCCAAAGCGAGCCGCTCCGCGTCCAAAGCGAGCTGCTGCGCGTCCAAAGCAAGCCATCCCGCGTCCAAAGCAAGCCATCCCGCGTCCAAAGCGAGCTGCTCCGCGTCCAAAACGAGCCGCCCCGCGTCCAAAGCAAGCCATCCCGCGTCTAAAGCGAGCTGCTCCGCATCCAAAGCGATCTACTCCGCATTCAAAACAGACCTCCCAATCACAGAAAGCACCAAGATTAGATCGAAAAAAGCCAAACTCATTATAACTAGAGTTTGGCTTTTGTCATGTCTTTCACTTCTGTTGTGCCGCGATGGATTGTTCCAATTCTGCGAGCGAGTTCTGGATTGCTGAAAGTTCCTTTTCAAGCTTAAGTCTGTTAGTCTCCGTAGAGAGCTGCCATTGTTCGATCGATCCCTTAATTCCATTGACGGCTTCAGGAACTAATTCTTTCGCTTCCTTCGTCATATGAGTGATGGAGTCTTTCAACGCGGAGATTTTTCCTTTAACATCTTGCATTTTATGCTTCATATCAGCTGAAGCGTTTTTAACGGACGAGCGAATTTCGCTGCCTGTTTGTGGAGTGGAAAATAACACAGTGACAGCAGCTGTCACCGAACCTGCAAGTAGCCCAGCGAGAAACGTAGATGCTTTCATGGGGGAGTGCACTCCTTTCATTTTGAATAGTATTCCTTTTCATAGTTTAAGTGAACTACCCGCCACTTATAGACCGCTAAGTCTGTTTAAAGTGGGGACTTCTCGACTTATCGTTGCTTCTGCTAGCCAACGAAAACTAACCGAGCTAACCCTCTTGTTCCAAGAGTTTTTTGTTTCAAGACAGATTTAATAACAGCATTCCTTCATTTTTTATATTGATGGCGGCATTCCAATCCCGATCGGCAACGAATCCACAGTCGCAATTGTAGGTTCGCTCAGAAAGAGGAAAGGCAATCTTTACACTCCCACAACTTGAGCACATTTTGGACGAAGGAAACCACTTGTCAATTTTGATTAGGTGCTTACCTTGTTCATCCAATTTGTATCGAAGATATATTGTAAACATTCCCCAGCCATTATCGGCAACACTTTTGCCTAAACGGAGAGTTTGCGACATCCCTTTTATATTGAGTTCTTCGATGAAGACGCAATCATATCGATTTACCAAATTCCTGGATTCTTTATGCAGAAAGTCTTTTCGTTGGTTTGCTACTTTTTCATGTAGCTTTGCAACTTTTATTCTTTGTTTTTCCCAACGAGAAGAACCTCTTGTTTTCCGGGATAATACACGCTGTTCTTTTGCTAATTTTTCTTCAGCCTGTAGATAAAATCTTGGGTAATTGGCTTTCTTACCCTCTTCGCTCTCGACAAACAGACCGTTCATGGCAAAGTCTAAGCCGACCGAATGGCGGATTTCATTTTTTTGTGGGTTGTGCTCATACTCTGTCAGAATAGATATATGGTATTTACCTGTTGCAGCGCGTGATACTGTACATGACTTGATGACATGATGGGAAGGAATTTCGCGATGCTGCCTTAATCTGATTGGTTGAAGTTTCGGTAATTTGATATAACCATCCAAAAGTTTAATATTTCCGTTGACCATGTTTGTTGTATAAGATTGCCTTGACTTGCGTTTCTTAAACTTAGGATATTTTGATTTACCTGAAAAGAAGTTAGCAAATGAGGTTTGTAGATTCAATTGTGCGTTCGCAAGGGCTAAACTGTCTACTTCTTTGAGCCACTCAAATTCTTTTTTATACTTAGCTGGAGTTGGGAATTTTCGTTTCTTCAGCAAGTCTTTGTTGTCTTTGAATTGTTCATATGCATCCCTTTGTTCAGCCAGCATTATGTTATAGACAAAACGCACACAACCAAAAGTTTTCGAAAGAATTTGTTCCTGTTCCTTTGTCGGGTACAAACGGAATTTATAAGCTTTGTTCGCCATATCAATTCACCTCACTTATTATATAGATCGTCAAATTGCCTTGGAAGTTCTAACTTGATATCTCTCGAACTACTTAATAATAAACTTTGAGGAATTTTGACAACTCTGTGTTTGGACTGATTTTACCATAACATAAAAAGAAAGACCATTTTGGCAATCCGACTGTGAGTTCTTACCTTTAACTATGGAATTCCGCCTATTACACACTTGAAAAGGGATTGCTTTATGAACTGGTTAAAACATGGCAAACAGTTTCGGGCAAATGAAAAAAGCTTCCCCCTGAGGGAAAGCTTGATGTTATTAGTTTGATAATGCTGTTTTGAATGAAGTGCGTTTCAATAATGTCTTAATGATCGGGGAAATGATAAAGAAGGCAACCCCATTCATTGCTATTGCAGGAAGAACGACTGTGACGAACAAAAATCCGAATGGAATGTTTATGCCCATGATGAAGATGGCGACAGATAGGAAGATTGTTCCGGATAACAGTGTTCCGCAGCAAGTGATGATAATCGAAACGATTAAATTGTTTGCGGCTTTTCTGAGCAGTGCAATGACTGCAAAAACGACAAACGCTGTAATGAACTTATCGATGACATTTGGAATGAATCCTCCTGGAAGGCTTGTAAAAATTCCTGAAAGGACTCCTGTCGTAGCTCCGAGCAAAAAGACGCTTCTAACATCCGGAAATAAAAAGATGCCGATGAACATCATCGTCAACATGAAGTCTGGCTTCATGCCTTCCCCATAACCCGGTATGACCAAGTACAAAGCGGCCCCCACTGCTACTAGCAGCGCCATCAACGTAAGATTTTTCGTATTCAATTCTCATCTCTCCTCAACTAGACTCTAATTTTTTCGTTCTCCTGACGTATCCTCGTGATCGGCAGCGAAAACTTACATAAATTATATAGGTAATTTTATGAACTAGCAAGTGACATTAATTGCCGAAGCGGCCTCTAATCTGCTCTGCAATTTCCTTGATACGGTCTTGTGTGAACTCTTCCACCTTCGGATTCCAGTCCGATTGGAAGCCATCCGTTTGATCATATCGCGGGATGAAATGCATATGGAAGTGGAATACAGCTTGGCCGGCTGCCGCTCCATTGTTTTGAAGCAGATTCATTCCAGCAGGCGTGAACTCCTCTTTTAGAACGTTCGCGATTTTCGGGGCAACCGAGAATAAATGGGATGCTTCTTCTTCGGTCATTTCATACAGATTCTCACGATGGTTTTTTGGAATTAGCAAAACATGCCCTTTCGTTACGGGCATTACGTCCATAATGGCGATAACGTGCTCATCTTCATAGATTTTTTCGCTAGGGAGGGTGCCTTCAGCGATTTTACAAAAGATACATGATGTCATTTGAGGTCATCCTTTCCGATTCTACGTCTCCGTTTAGGAGAAGTATTCATTAATGACAACAGTGTAGCATATTTTCTGTTAATGCGTGAAAGATGGACAAAGCATTCCGGTTCGATGTTTGGTAAAATGGAAACAAGAATGGAGGATGACTATGGCGATTCTTGAAGTAAAAGACGTGACAGGCGGATATACACGAAAACCTGTCTTGCATGATTTATCATTTGAAATTGGAAAAGGCGAGCTTGTCGGGTTGATCGGCTTGAACGGTGCCGGAAAAAGTACGACGATCAAACATATTATCGGACTAATGAATCCACATGAAGGCGAAATCGCAGTAAATGGTGTCACGTTTCGTGAAAACCCTGAAGCATACCGTCAAGCGTTCACATATATTCCGGAAACACCGATTTTATATGAAGAGCTTACACTGAAGGAACATCTAGAGTTGACAGCAATGGCGTACGGATTGGATCGGGAAGTGTTCGAGGCGCGCGCTGAAATGTTATTGAAAGAGTTCATGATGGAGAAACGGTTGAATTGGTTTCCATCACATTTCTCAAAAGGGATGCGACAAAAAGTCATGATTCTTTGCGCGTTTTTAGTGGAACCTTCGCTATATATTATCGATGAACCGTTTGTCGGGCTTGACCCGATCGGAATCCGTTCATTGCTTGATCAAATAGAAGAAAGAAAAGCGAACGGCGCTTCCGTACTGATGTCGACACATGTGCTTTCTACTGCTGAAAAATATTGCGACCGGATTATTTTGCTGCATGAAGGACGCGTAAGGGCGCAAGGGACGATGGATGATTTGAGGAAAGCCTTCAACAGACCGAATGCTTCTTTGGACGAGCTATATATTTCGATGACCGGGGACCATGATCATGAACAGCTTGCGTGAAATCTGGAGCGATCGTTTTGTCCGTTACATGACAGAACTGCAAAAGTATATGAAGTTTGTTTTCACAGGTCACATAGCAATCGTGCTGCTCTTTACAATTGGGGCAGGCGGATATGCATACAGTGAATGGTTGAAAGAAGTACCGTCCGAATTCCCTTCTGCAATCATCGCGGCGGTTCTAATCGGCGCAGTATCGTCCATCTGCTCGCCGGTTACATTGTTGAAGCCCGCAGACATCGTCTTTTTCCTTCCGATGGAAAACAAACTTGAAGAGTATTTGAAACGGTCTTTGCGGTATTCGCTATTTTCACAGCTACCGCTGCCGTACATTTTATTTATCATTCTATTACCTTTGCTAGCAGCGACAGATGTTGCAGGGAAGCCTCAATTCTTATTGACTGCCATCGTCATTTTGCTCGTGAAATGGCTGTATGTCGAGACAGAATACCATTATCGGCGTGCCAATGAAGGAGAGGGAATTTGGAAAGACCGCCTCGTCCGGTTTGTGCTAGCAGCGCTTCTTCTCTATGTGATGCTTGCTGGTAATCCTTTTTTCATACCTCTCATCGGTGTGCTTATGGCTGTCTATTATTTATTCTGGAAGAAAAGAAGTGCAGCAAAACCTTTCCCGTATGAACATTTCATATCGTTGGAGCAAAATCGTATGATGCGTTTTTATCGCTTCGCCAATTACTTTACGGACGTGCCGCATTTGAAAGGCTCGGTCAGCCGTCGTGCATGGCTTGGGTTCCTATTGCGCTCTGCACAATTCGGACAAACGTCGCCTCAACGATATTTGCTAAGAAGGACGCTCGTACGCACGGATGATATATTTTGGCTTTGGGTCAGATTGACGGCTTTATCAGTACTAGGTGTTGCCCTCATTCCGTTTCCGATTGTCGTCTATATCTTTATCGGAGCGTTGGCATTCGCATCATCCATTCAATTGGTTCATGCATTGCGGGCGGGTGACGATTTCCGAATGGATATGCTTTTCCCGGAATCTGAAAATACACGGACACCTGCCATACGAAAAACAGTGAGCGGAGTTCAATTATTACAAGCGATTATTGTACTTGTGGTGGGTCTAATTGCAATCGGAATATCCGTGACACCGGTTATTATGGCGGTACTTGTATTTATTGTTTCCGAAGTAACCATTCGAATGTCGAATGAAAAAAAAGAAGAGATTTGATCGGTTATCTGAAAAAGTAATAATAGAATATTCTTAAAAACCTTGCAATTGATCCCGGGATTTATGTATAATAAAAAAAAGGCATCAGGGGTGAGGGAGATGGAAAACAATTATTCATATGCCGAGTTCTTAAAAGCCGTGGGGAAAAATAGTACTTCGCTTCAAGCGGAGAGACTATTGAATGATATTTACATGGATCTATTCCTGAACCATATTCATCGAGAACAAACGAAAAAACGTCTCTTGAGGCTGATTGATCTTGCGCTTGATGAAAAGGACGAGTGCGCTTTTAACAAGCTTACGGATGAATTAGTGAAACTGGAAGAAAACTAAACAAATTTGCAGCGGGCTGCCAGCTAGTCGAAAACCGATTAGCTGCGTAGACCCGCTTTTTATTATTTCGCTAGAATAGCTAGGAAAAAGATGTGCTCGTAACGCTTCCCTTGTACTCGCAAAAGCCGTTCTTTGTTACGGCTTTCGCTTTTATTTATTTGAACATACGTTCTCTTATTTCTTTGGTATTGGCAAAGTCTATGGTAAAATGGAAATAATTCAATTGGGGAGGGGCTTCCATGGTCCAGAAATTTGATTTGCACGCTCCTTATGTTCCGTTAGGCGACCAACCTGCTGCCATTTCAAAGCTTGTGGAAGGCATACAGGAAGGGAAAAAGCATCAGACGCTTTTAGGTGCGACCGGGACAGGGAAGACGTTCACCGTTTCGAACGTTGTAACGGAAGTTAATAAACCGACACTAGTCATTGCACATAACAAAACACTTGCAGGCCAATTATATAGCGAATTCAAAGAGTTTTTCCCGAATAATGCGGTGGAGTATTTTGTCAGCTTCTATGATTACTATCAACCGGAAGCCTATGTACCGCATACGGACACATATATAGAAAAGGATGCAACGATCAACGATGAGATCGACAAGCTGCGCCACTCCGCAACATCTGCTTTGTTCGAAAGGAATGATGTGTTGATTGTCGCCTCGGTATCTTGTATATACGGCCTCGGTTCGCCTGAGGAATACGGGAAGCATGTCGTCTCGCTCCGGACAGGGATGGAGATCGGTAGAAATGAGCTGCTGCGTCGATTTGTCGATATCCAATATTCAAGAAATGACATCAACTTCACGCGGGGTACATTCCGAGTGAGAGGGGACGTTGTGGAAATATTCCCAGCCTCGCAAGACGAAAACTGTATCCGCATCGAATTTTTTGGAGATGAAATCGACCGTATCCGTGAAGTGGATTCACTTACGGGAGAAATTTTAGGGGAACGCGAACACGTCGCCATCTTCCCGGCGTCCCACTTCGTCACAGGTGAAGATAAAATGGTGAAGGCGATTGCGAATATCGAAACGGAGTTGGAGGAAAGACTTGCTGTATTGCGCAAGGAAGATAAACTTCTTGAGGCACAACGACTTGAGCAGCGCACTCGGTACGATTTGGAAATGATGAGGGAAATGGGTTTCTGTTCAGGGATTGAAAACTATTCTAGGCACTTGACATTGCGACCTGCGGGGGCTACCCCTTACACATTGCTCGACTATTTTCCGGATGATTTTCTGATCGTCATTGATGAAAGTCATGTCACTTTGCCACAAATCCGAGGCATGTATAACGGTGACCAAGCGCGTAAGCAAGTACTGGTCGATCACGGGTTCCGCCTGCCTTCAGCTTTGGACAATCGACCGCTTATGTTCGATGAATTCAGGAGGTATGCAAACCAATCGATCTACGTATCCGCAACACCGGGTCCTTATGAAATCGAGCATACACCTGAGATGGTTGAGCAGATCATCCGACCGACAGGATTGCTTGATCCGATTATCGACGTACGGCCGATTGAAGGACAGATCGATGATTTGATTGACGAGATCAATGAGCGTACAAAACGGAACGAAAGGGTATTGATTACTACATTGACGAAAAAGATGTCCGAAGACCTTACCGACTATTTGAAGGATATCGGCATCAAAGTCCAATATTTACATTCGGATGTCAAAACACTAGAGCGGATTGAAATTATTCGCGAACTCCGTTTAGGTAAATACGATGTCCTCATCGGCATCAACTTGTTGAGGGAAGGGCTCGATATTCCTGAAGTGTCGCTCGTTGCGATTTTGGATGCGGACAAGGAAGGATTCCTTCGTTCGGAACGTTCCCTCATACAAACGATCGGACGGGCAGCACGTAACTCCGAAGGAAAGGTCATCATGTATGCAGACCGTTATACGGATTCAATGAAGAAGGCGATCGACGAAACGAAAAGACGCCGGGAAATCCAAATGGCATACAATGAAAAGCATGGAATCACTCCAACGACGATCAAAAAAGCAGTACGTGAAGTTATTCGAGCGACTCAAGTCGCTGAAGATGATATTTCAGCTTTGGAAAAAGTGACGAAAGGCAAGAAATTGTCGAAGGACGATAAGGTGAAATTGCTTGCGAATCTCGAGAAGGAAATGAAAGAGGCGGCAAAAGCGCTTGATTTCGAAAGAGCTGCCGAATTGCGCGATACGATTTTAGAATTGAAGGCTGAAGGGTGAAAATGCGATGAAAAATACGGAAATAGTCATTCAAGGGGCAAGGGTTCACAATCTGAAAGATATTGATGTCCGCATCCCGCGTGACAAGCTCGTCGTTATGACCGGCTTGTCAGGCTCGGGGAAATCGTCTCTTGCATTCGATACGATTTATGCGGAAGGGCAAAGGCGGTATGTCGAATCGCTTTCTGCATATGCGAGGCAGTTTTTAGGTCAGATGGACAAGCCGGATGTGGATGTGATTGAAGGGCTGTCGCCTGCAATCTCGATTGATCAGAAGACGACGAGCCGCAATCCACGTTCCACTGTCGGGACAGTTACTGAAATCTATGATTACTTACGTCTACTATTTGCACGGGTCGGTAAGCCGATCTGTCCGAATCATGGAATTGAAATATCCTCTCAGACGATCGAGCAGATGGTCGATCGCATTATGCAGCTGCCGGAACGTTCCCGGCTTCAAATCCTTGCGCCTGTTATATCCGGCAGGAAGGGAACGCATGCGAAGCTGATCGAGGACATTAAAAAACAGGGTTATGTCCGGATTCGCGTCAATGGGGAAGTAATCGATCTCGATGACAATATTGAATTGAATAAAAATAAAAAACATACGATTGAAGTCGTCATTGACCGGATTGTCGTGAAGGAAGGAATTGAAGCCCGTTTAAGCGATTCACTTGAGTCGGCGCTTCGATTGGCGGAAGGGACAGTGCTCGTCGATGTGATCGGTGTCGAAGAATTGCTGTTCAGTGAGCACCATGCATGCCCAATTTGCGGATTTTCCATCGGCGAACTCGAACCGCGGATGTTTTCATTCAACAGTCCGTTCGGGGCTTGCCCCGATTGTGATGGTCTTGGGACGAAGCTTGAGGTTGACCCTGAGCTTGTCATTCCGGACACGTCCCTTTCTTTGAAGGATGACGCAATCGCTCCTTGGATTCCGACAAGCTCTCAATACTATCCTGAACTATTGAAGACAATCTGTAAGCATTTCAAAATACCGATGGATGTACCGGTGAGCGACTTGCCAGATGAAGATTTGAACATCATTTTGTACGGTTCGAAAGATCAAAAAATCAAATTCCAATATACGAATGAATTCGGAAATACACGTGTGAACAACATTTATTTCGAAGGTGTGCTCGCGAATGTGGAGCGCCGGTTCAAGGAGACGTCCTCCGATTATATTCGTGAACAAATGGAGAAATATATGGCGAGCCGCGCTTGTCCGACTTGTCACGGGTACCGATTGAAAGAGGAAACACTCGCGGTTAAAGTGAATGGCACGCATATCGGAGAAGTGACTGCGTTGTCCATTACGGAGGCAGATCGTTTTTTCAGCAACCTCGTGCTTTCTGAAAAGGACATGCAAATTGCAAGATTAATATTGCGAGAAATCGCTGAAAGATTAGGATTCCTCATTAACGTCGGGCTTGACTATTTGACGTTATCGAGAGCGGCTGGCACATTGTCGGGTGGTGAAGCACAGCGTATCCGGCTTGCGACGCAAATCGGATCTAGATTGACGGGCGTCCTTTACATTTTGGACGAGCCTTCGATCGGTCTTCATCAGCGTGACAATGATCGTCTTATCGGAACGTTGCAAAGCATGCGTGATATAGGGAATACGCTTATTGTCGTAGAGCATGACGAAGATACGATGATAGCTGCCGATTATTTAATCGACATCGGTCCAGGTGCAGGTGCTGCGGGAGGGCAAATTGTTTCCGCCGGCACACCGGAAGAAGTGATGAACGATCCTAATTCATTGACCGGTCAATATTTGAGCGGAAGGAAATTCATTCCTCTGCCAATGGAACGACGGAAATCCGATGGCAGGGTCGTGTCCATCAAAGGTGCTTCCGAGAACAATTTGAAAAATGTCAACGCAGATTTCCCGTTAGGCCAATTCATTGCGGTGACAGGCGTGTCAGGCTCAGGGAAGAGTACGCTTGTCAATGAAGTGCTTTATAAAGTGCTTGCGCAAAAGCTGAACCGATCGAAACAGAAACCGGGACAATTCAAGTCCGTTACAGGCCTTGAAGAGTTGGAAAAAGTTATCGATATTGACCAATCTCCTATCGGACGGACTCCGAGATCGAACCCGGCGACATATACAGGGGTCTTTGATGATGTTCGGGACGTCTTTGCCATGACGAACGAGGCAAAAGTAAGAGGCTACAAGAAAGGTCGCTTCAGTTTCAACGTAAAAGGCGGACGCTGTGAAGCTTGTCGTGGAGACGGGATCATCAAGATCGAAATGCATTTCCTTCCCGACGTATATGTCCCTTGTGAAGTATGTCATGGTAAAAGATATAACCGTGAAACGCTTGAAGTGACATACAAAGGGAAGAATATCGCGGATGTCCTTTCCATGACCGTTGAAGATGCGCTCGTTTTCTTTGAAAACATTCCAAAAATCAGCCGGAAACTGCAAACGATTGTCGATGTTGGTCTAGGCTATGTTCAACTTGGGCAGCCTGCCACGACTTTATCTGGTGGGGAAGCGCAAAGGGTTAAGCTTGCATCGGAATTGCATCGACGTTCAAACGGAAAGTCGTTTTATATTTTGGACGAGCCAACGACAGGTCTTCATGTCCACGATATTGAAAAGCTTCTTCACGTATTGCAGCGTCTCGTCGATTCCGGAAATACCGTCCTTGTCATCGAACATAATTTGGACGTTATCAAAACCGTCGACCATATTATCGATCTCGGACCTGAAGGCGGAGACAAAGGCGGGCAAATCATTGCGAAGGGAACTCCTGAGAAAGTGGCGGAAAGTGAAGTTTCATACACCGGCCGCTATTTGAAGCCGATTTTGGAACGTGACCGACAAAGAATGAAAGACTTAATCGAAGCTGCCGCTGGAAAAGAATGAAACCTTCTGATAGATGATTCGTATATATAGTAAGGTTGAAGGAGTCTCCACCAGTTTTGCATGAGGCGGAGGTTCCTATACGAAAAGAAATCTCAAGCATACTTAGGAGGCGGAACAATGCAGAATGAACGCAAACGTATCTTGACAATGTTGGAAAACGGCACAATTTCAATGGACGAAGCATTAACCCTTTTAGAAGCGATGGAGAAAAAGCAACCATCGACTGACAATGGGTCTACCCAAACGGCTGAAACAAAATTCACCGAGGAAGATGCAAACCAAGATAACGCAAAAGACTTTTCCGGACAATCAAAAGGCAAAGATCCAGCTATGGATGAATTCATTGAAGATATTCGGAAAGATTTCGTAACTGTAGGAGATCGTTTCATGCAGTTCATGCAATCCACTGTGGAAAGAATGAAAGGATTCGATTTCGATATGCCATTTGGCGGCGGATCCACATTCCATCACACGATTGTGAAACAAGCCGATGACCTGGATGAAATTCTCGTCGACGTCGATCACGGAAGCGTCTCGATTCATGCAACAGACAATCCGGAAATTCGTGCGGAATTCACCGTCAAATCCTTTAATGGACGATCGGAAGAAGATGCGAAAAAAGAATTTCTCGATAAATTAATTTTCCTTAAAGACGAAGGAAAGCTGCGCTATTTAAGTGATTTGAAATTAAGTCAGGTCACTGTCGACTTATTCATTCCAAAACAGGATTATCGTAAAGTTTCCGTAAGACTACTGAATGGTAATTTTAACTTGAAGGATATTACGGTCGATCGTCTCTATTCAAAAACAGCGAACGGAAAAGTCGATATTGAACGGATCACTTTTAAAGAAGCTGAGCTGGAAGCGGGTAACGGGTCGATTCGTTTGAACGAAAGCACAGGCGATACGCTTGAGGCTGAAACAATTAATGGCCGTGTCTACGTTTCTGGTAAAGTGAAGGATGTTGAAGCGAAATCGTTGAATGGTCATGTAGTTGTGACAACAACGGATGCTGAGGCACAAAAAATTGATGCCAAAACAGTGAGCGGTTCTGTTGAGCTGTACATTCCATCTGATCTTTCACTTCGAGGTGAAATCTCGACGAATATGGGACGTTTGGATCTTCAGCTAAATGATGTCAACAAAACGACAGAACAAGAACAGTTTCTGAGCCGCACGATCATTTTCAACAAGGATGCAGAAGGCGATGCCACGCCGCTCCACGTTCACGGGGAAGCGAAAACAGGCTCTGTGATTGTTTGCTATAATGTGAAGCATAATTAATGTAAAAGACTGCCCAGAAAGTTAGTGGAAACTGACATCTGTGGCAGTCTTTTTAAATGAAATCCGTGTCTCGCTCAAGAAAACAAATCCGCGCTCAAAGCAAGCCGCCGGTCAGATGATTTTCTCATGATAAAGCCAATTCAAAATGCCGAAGCTGATCGCTCGTGCGCATTGCACGCGGTACGCTTTCGATAGTAAAAGAGCAGCCTCTTCGCGATTAGTCATAAAACCGCACTCCACTAGCACAGCGGGCATCTTTGTATCCCTCAACACTGCAAAATTTGCGGTTTTTACCCCACGGTCTTTTCGTCCGCAAGCAAGTATCAATGAGCTGTGTATCTGTTCAGTTAATGCCGCGGTGCGTTTGCTCGCTTGTGGATACATATACGTTTCGATGCCTTGCACGTCATTCCAATTGGTGCCGTACGCATTTGCGTGGATGGATACGAATGCGTCTGCATTCAGTCTGTTGGCGATCGAAGTCCTTTCCTGCAAAGGTACATCACGTCCATTTTCATATGAATAAATGACGTTTACTCCTTCCAGCACCAAACAATGCTTTACGATTTCGGCTACGACAGAATTGAAATAGAATTCCAGTAGTTTTCCATCTGGGGAGCGTTTTCCAGATGTATTCGGCCCGTGTCCTGCGTCAAGGATAATTAATGCCATCTTATCTCCTCCTCGCTACTTATATAGTTTGATGCGCATCATTCGTGGACAAATTCGGACGAAATCATTTCAATTGAATTCGTTCATGGTAAAATGGTGCATAGGGTTTGCGTAAGGCGAAATCTTTCGCGAAGCGGTCGAGAAATTATATAGAAAGTAGGGGGATTAATGTCAGTTGTTACAGTGGAAGACGTTCAAAATCGTTTTGGACTAGAAATTGTTGCAGGCGTAGAAGGTATTGAACGGAAAATCCTAACGAGTGACATATCACGACCGGGACTTGAAATGGCCGGTTATTTTGATTTTTACTTGGCTACACGAATTCAGCTGCTCGGGAAAACAGAGCTTTCTTTTTTCAATAAACTGGATGAAGCGGATCGTCAGGATCGTATGGATCGACTCTGTTCAACTGAAACACCAGCTTTCATCATAGCGCATAATTTTGAATGTCCAACAGAACTCAAACAATTTGCAGACGAGCGACGAATCCCAGTGCTGCAGACCGAACATCCGACGACAAGGTTCTCAGGAATGCTGACTAATTTCCTTGAAGGCCAGCTAGCTCCGATGACGACAGTACACGGTGTGCTCGTCGATGTATACGGCATAGGAGTATTACTTACCGGAAAAAGCGGTGTCGGTAAAAGTGAAACCGCTTTGGAGCTTGTAAAGCGAGGCCATCGTCTAGTCGCGGACGATGCTGTGGAAATACGGCAAGTCGCGAAAAACGTTTTAATCGGAAACTCGCCGAAGCTGCTAAGGCATATGCTAGAAATTCGTGGAGTCGGTATAATCGACATGATGATGCTTTTTGGAGCAAGTGCCGTAAGGGATGACAAACGGATTTTAATGGTCATCGATTTAGAGACGTGGAATCCGGATAAAGTGTATGACCGGCTAGGCATCGATGGCGAGAAGATGAAAATCATGGATTCTGATTTGACAAAGCTTACGGTTCCTGTAAAGCCGGGTCGAAACTTATCGGTCATTATTGAAGTGGCCGCTATGGATTATCGGATGAAACGATTGGGCATCAATGCAGCAGAGACATTTTCGAGAAAGCTAGATATGGCGATTAGCCAAGATGCAAGAAAATCTGATGAAGAGGGGATAGAGTAGACTCATGTTCGATTTACTAGCGATTGACCCGACGGCTTTCAGTCTGGGACCAATAGATATCCGTTGGTATGGAATTTTAATAACAACTGGTATTGTTCTTGCATTCATCGTCGTTCAAAAAGAGATGGTGAAGCGGGGAATGCACCCGGATTTCTTGACGGATTTACTTATTTGGGCAGTGCCGATATCCATCATAAGTGCAAGAATTTACTATGTCATATTTTCCTGGGATTCATATAAAGATAATCCTGCAGATGTATTCAAAATATGGGAGGGCGGTATTGCCATCCACGGTGCATTGATAGGTGCCTTCTTAACGACATACTTTTATACGAAACGTCGAGGCATTTCATTCTGGAAAGTGGTGGACATCGCAGTCCCTGGTATATTGATCGGTCAAATTATCGGTCGTTGGGGGAATTTCATTAATCAGGAAGCACATGGCGGTCCAGTGTCGCAAAGCTTTTTAGAAAACACATGGATTCCTGAATGGATCATGAATCAAATGACGATTGATGGTGTAACGTATCATCCGACGTTCCTTTATGAATCGTTATGGAATGTTGTCGGTCTTATCATCATTTTGCTATTGCGGAGAGTCCGGTTAAAGCGTGGCGAAATGTTCTTCTTCTATTTGACATGGTATTCAATCGGAAGATACTTCATCGAAGGAATGAGGACGGACAGTTTGTACGGCGGCGATCTTCGTGCTGCGCAAATTGTATCCATCATCGCCATAGTATTTTCGGTGTCAATGTTCATTTGGAGAAGATTTGTTAAGAAAGTTAAAGTGGAATATCAAGATAAATAGAAGAGAGATGGGGAAATGCAGACGCTTCGAGCTGGTTTGGCCGCTGGATTGAAAACGACGTGGACGTTAGGGAAAGTCATTTTCCCGATTACTCTCCTCGTTGTCATATTGCAACATACACCTGTGTTGCCTTGGGTAGTCAAGTTGATTTCACCGTTCATGGGTTTATTCGGACTGAGCGGGGAAGCAGCGATTCCGTTAGTACTTGGCAATGCATTGAATTTATATGCAGGTATTGCGGGAATCCTTTCGCTCGACCTGACAGTGAAGGAAGTTTTCATTTTGGCTGTTATGCTCAGTTTTGCGCATAATATGTTCATTGAGACGGGAGTCGCGTTAAAGGTCGGCGTGAAACTGTGGATTGTTTTAGTCGTTAGATTTGGTTTGGCTGCTTTTTCAGGCATCATTATCAACTTGTTTTGGAAGGGCGGCAGTGAAATTGCACAGTACGGCATGGCGCCTGAAGTGTCCGCTGTTCCGGAAGGTTGGTTGGAAATTGGATTGCTCGGGTTACAGAAAGCGTCATTTGGCGTCTTGCAACTTGCGCTTATAGTCATTCCGCTTATGATTATTGTTCAATTTTTAAAAGACAACAACTACTTACAGAAGTTTTCGGAGAAACTGGCACCGTTTACGAAGGTCATCGGTGTCCAACCGAATGCATCGATGACTTTGGTTGCCGGACTCGTTATCGGTCTTGCCTACGGGGCAGGCGTCATGATTCAAGCTGTACAAGAAGATGGCGTCAGCAAAAAGGATGCAACGCTTGCATTCATTTTCCTGATTGCTTGTCATGCTGTCGTTGAAGATACACTCATATTTTTGCCTTTAGGCATTCCGATCCTGCCATTGCTCATTATCCGCCTAGTCACAGCGTTCGCGTTGACGATTGCGGTTGCTTACTTATGGAAACAGGCAGAACGAAAAAGGGAGAAGGAGGTAACAGTTCTGAATGGATAAAATTACAACATTGTTATTTGACTTCGATGGAACGTTACTAGACACGAACGAACTCATCATTCAAACGTTCCAAACGGTTTTGAATGCACACTATCCGGGAAGGTTTGAAAGAGAAGATATCCTGCCTTTCCTTGGACCAACGTTAAGGGAAACATTCGACACCATCGATCCTGAAAAAACAGAAGAACTGATGGCTGAATATCGTACATGGAATTTGGCGAATCACGATTCTTTTGTTAGTGAATTTGATGGGGTTACGGAAACGCTTAGACAGTTGAAAAATAAAGGATTGAAAATGGCTATCGTCTCGACGAAACGAAATGAGATGGTCATGAGAGGCTTGCGGCTCATTGAAGCGGAAGAACTCTTTGATACGATTGTCTGCTTAGACGATGTGCATCATGCGAAGCCTGATCCGGAGCCATTGATTCTTGCAATGGAACGATTGAACTCGTCTCCGGAGGAAACGATGATGATTGGTGATAATATTCATGATATCCTCGGAGGAAAGAACGCTGGAGTTCGAACGGCTGGTGTAGCTTGGTCAGCTAAAGGCGAGAAATTCATCCGGGAGCAGGAGCCTGACTTTGTGTTGCAGCATATTTCAGATTTGCTGTCGATCGTAGAAGGCGACGAGGCTTGAGACGGACCGAGCGTTATCCTGCCGAAGGAAATGCGAACTCACTTTGGCACATATACAAAACGGTTTCATTTCTAAAAGTGGCAAAGAACTTCGTTTTTATCCAAATCGGACGGTATACGCCTTTCATTCCGATGAAGAATTTCATCTATCGAACATTTTTAGGAATGAAGATAGGGGAAAAGACATCATTTGCATTAATGGTCATGCCGGATACGATGTTTCCTGAACGTATTACGGTTGGGGACAATTCAATCATCGGATTCAATACGACGATTCTTGCCCATGAGTATTTGATAGAAGAGTATCGAATCGGTGATGTCGTTATCGGCGATCGCGTTATGATCGGTGCAAATACGACAATCCTTCCAGGCGTGGAAATTGGGGACGGCGCAATCGTATCGGCAGCTTCACTCGTTAACCGTGACATTCCCGCAGGTGCTATGGCAGGGGGCAACCCTGTGCGAATCATTTACACTGCAGAGCAGTTGGAGGAGCGTCGAAAGGCAGCTAGTGGTGATTGACAAGAAATAGGATGACGGAAATAGAACTTATGATATAATGAAGCCAGCTGATTGGAGGGACGTGTAAAGCGTTCCTTCTAATTTTTTTCGGAGGAATTTGATTGGATAAAAAGTATAAGAACATAGATAAGAAAGTCATTTCATTTATCCCTGACGGTGAATTCTACTATCAAAAAGGCGTTAAAGCTATGCAGCGCGACCGTTTTGATGATGCTCATAAATATTTGCAAAGGGCCGTTGAACTGAGTCCTAATGATCCACTTATCCTTATGCAATACGGTATTCTCATTATGGAAGAGGGAATGTTTGAGGAAGCTTATGAAATTTTGGCAGCAGCGCACGGTCTCGATCCGGAAGAGGAAGATATTATCTTTTATTTGGCAGAAGTCCACGCTCATTTAGGACTTCTTCGCGATGCGAAGATATATGCAGAAAAGTATATAGCATTGGCGCCTGATGGACCTTTAGCAGATGATTCGATGGAAATTATCGATTTTGCCGAACAGGAGGAAGCCTTTTTTACCGACGAGGAAATGCCTGACGGGGAAGTGTACTTCCTTCAAGAGAAAGCAAGAAGGCTGATGGAAGAGGGCTCGTTTGAAGACGCTATCGAAATTTTGGAGTCGATCATCACCGATTATCCTGATTTTTGGGCTGCCTATAATAACTTGGCGCTCGCCTATTTTTATATCGGTAAGATTGATCAAGCGAAAGAATTGTTGTTTGATGTTCTCGATAAGAATAAAGGAAATCTGCATGCATTATGCAATCTCGCCGTCTTTTATTATTACGAGAAAGATAAAGAGGAATTGGACTCGATGCTCGAACTTCTCATGAAAATAAAGCCGTATCAATTTGTACATCGCTATAAATTAGGAGCTACATTCGCATTAGTCGGCAAGCATAAAGAAGCGTACGGTTGGCTTAGAAGCTTGCAAAAACGTGGTTTTGAAGGGGATGCCGGCTATTATTTCTGGCTCGCTCATTCCGCATACTTCTCCGGCCATGAACAAGTCGCGAAGGAATCGTATGAAAAGCTTGTAGAATTGGATCCGTCGAAGGCGGGCTTTGAGCCATGGAAAGATGTACATTCATCAACCAAGCCAGAATCCTATGAACAAGATCGTGAATTTTTATTAAGTAAAATTACGAATAAATATAGAAGTGAAAGATTGTTAGGGTTTTATTTGCTTGGAAAATCAGCACATAAACAGGAGATCGTTTCACATCCTTCGTATATTGATCTTGAAAAGTTAAGCGTTATGGAGCAATTATTTCTGGCGCATAGCCTTGATTACGAATTCACGGTTGAAAATGAATTTGACCATTCATTCATGCGCGCCTTGGAAGCGACCGAGTTGTTATATGAGAAATATAAACCGTTGGAACGGCAAGGGACCCATCTATTCCAAATGTGGTTCACCCTTTGCGAAGTGGGACTTGTCCGATCCTATCATTTCAGAAACCCCGCAGCATTGGCTGCAGCGGCGGATTATATGTTTCAGTCCTCACGTTATAAAGGCGTTACAAAAGCGGCAATTGCCCGTACTTACGACATTTCGGTGCCTACGTTAACGAAATATGTCAGTGATTTGATGGAGTTTTTGCCGCAATTCAATGTGTAAGCAGCGAACTATCATGTAAGCATATATATTGATTGGCTCCTCGGAATCTTATACGATTTGGACAGTGGTATATGTACTGGAGGAGGATAAGGTATGACAACCGAGAAAATATACGACGTCATCATCATTGGCGCTGGACCAGCTGGAATGACTGCTGCGGTTTACACATCCAGAGGGAGTTTATCGACTCTTATGTTGGAGCGCGGCATCCCGGGCGGACAAATGGCAAACACGGAAGAAATCGAGAACTACCCTGGATTTGAGACGATCCTCGGTCCTGATCTTTCGACAAAAATGTTTGAACATGCGAAAGCTTTCGGAGCTGAATATGCATATGGCGACGTCACAGAAATCATAGATGAGGGAAATCTCAAAACGATCAAATCGGGCAATAAAGAATATAAAGCGCGTGCCATCATTATTACAACAGGTGCCGAGTACCGAAAAATGGGCATCCCTGGTGAAAAAGAACTGACTGGCCGCGGCGTCAGCTATTGCGCAGTATGTGACGGAGCTTTCTTCAAACAGAAAAACATCGTCGTCATCGGCGGCGGAGATTCCGCAGTCGAAGAAGGTGCATATTTGACACGCTTTGCGGATAAAGTGACAATCATTCACCGACGCGATGAACTACGTGCACAAAAAATTCTTCAAGACCGCGCATTTGCAAACGATAAAATCGACTTCATCTGGAATTCGACTGTTAAGCAAGTGAATGAAAAAGATGGCAAAATCGGCTCCGTTACACTCGTTTCTACAGTGGACGGCACTGAAAAAGTAATGGAAACTGACGGCATGTTCGTTTATATCGGCATGGACCCGTTAACGGCACCATTCAAACATTTAGGCATCTTGGATGATCATGGCTATATCGTGACTAACGAAGAAATGGAAACGAAAGTACCTGGCATCTACGCAGCAGGCGACGTCCGCCAAAAAACGTTACGCCAAGTCGTAACAGCAACAGGCGACGGCAGCATCGCAGCCCAAGCATGCCAAAAATACATCGAAGAACTATCAGAAAAAATGGCTGCTGAAGCTTGATTCATCAAAGAGATCCTTTATGGGGTCTCTTTTTTATATGGAAAATATCTCTTTTCGGTCTCCATTGCTTGGAGTGAAGGCACGTAGACTCCTGCGAAAGCGAAGCGTTGGGAGCAGGATGCCTTAATTTCTGCATAGTACACGCAGAAATACGGCAAATCGAACCCTTCGCTGTTCGATTGGCTCACCGCTCACCCGTAGAAAGTGTCAGCCTCTCCGCTTTTGTTACCGTCTAGACTCCGGGCGCTAGCTGCTCGGGTCATAAGGCAGCCCTGCTGTACGGCAAAAAGCGCCGTTTCGCATGTCTGCCTTATGCCTGTTGCAGCTGTGCGAGCGCCCTCCGCTTTTGAATTAATCTATCCTTAATATTCCTGTAACCGTTCTGCAATACAAAAAGGTTATGATAAGAATATCAATTGACCCCCCTTTTTAATATAGCAACATTTTAAAGACGATCTGCCCTTCAAACGGCAGGTGGTCTTCTTTTTTTGTCGTTTGCTTTCAAAACATTGTATAATGGTTATATGCGCATTGAGAAGTGAGGAAATGGTCATGCAAAGAATCGCAAATTTACTTATAGTCAAAGACAACCAAGTTCTTTTATTGAAAAAACCGAGACGGGATTGGTATGTTGCTCCCGGTGGCAAAATGGATCCAGGTGAATCGATATACGACGCAGCCATCCGTGAATTTACAGAAGAAACTGGCGCAACACCCGTCAATCCGCACGTAAAAGGCATCTACACGATGATGATTATTGATAAAGAATCACAGGAATTGCTAAACGAATGGATGCTATATACTTTCGTTGCGAGGGATCTCATTGGAACGCCTTATGAATCAAACAGAGAAGGACTGCTCGAATGGCATCCTGTCGAAAGTTTGAAGATACTTCCAATGGCGGAAGGAGATCGGACGAATTTGTTATTTGCAGCCTCCCAAACAGGCGTGCAATATGGTACATTTTACTATACAGAAGAGTTTGAACTATTGGATGAACACATACAAAAATCAATGGAAGGTGACCTGGATTAATGGAGAATGAATTACCGAACAGCGATGTCGAATTAGTTATCATTACTGGTATGTCAGGTGCGGGGAAAACAGTTGCCATGCAAAGTTTCGAGGACCTGGGGTTCTATTGTATCGATAATTTGCCTCCTGAATTGCTCGTTACTTTTCTCGATTTGATGATGAAGTCGGAAAATAAGATGAGACGGATTGCCGCGGTCATGGATACAAGGGGCGGCGACCTGTTTGACGCCTTGATCGGGGCGTTGGATAACTTACTGAAAATGGACGGCGTGTCGACGAAGTTGCTTTTCTTGGATGCGGATGATGAAACGCTCGTCAGACGATACAAGGAAACAAGAAGGTCACACCCATTAGCAGTAGGCGGACTGCCATTAACAGGTATCCGAAAAGAAAGAAACCTCTTAACAGAATTAAGAGGCCGGGCACGTTCCATTTACAACACATCCGAATTGAAGCCGAGGGAATTAAGAGAAAAAATCATGTCGACATTCTCCTCCACCGGGGACACTTCATTCACCCTCAATTTCATCTCTTTCGGTTTCAAGCATGGCATGCCGATAGACGCAGATGTTGTCTTTGATGTCCGTTTTTTACCGAACCCCTATTACATCGAAGATTTGAAACCGCTAACTGGTTTAGAGAAAGAAGTTTATGAGTATGTGTTAAAATGGAATGATACGCAAGTATTGATTGAAAAGTTGACAGATCTGTTCAAATTCATCATTCCTCAATATAAAAACGAAGGTAAATCGCAAGTCGTCATCGCGTTTGGATGCACGGGCGGACAACATCGTTCCGTGTCGCTGGCGGAGTACTTCGGAAATCGTTTCAAAGAGGAATATAAGACGTTAATTACCCATCGGGATGTAGAGAAGAGAAAGGGTTGACAATATGCTGCAATCCGGAAAATTGAAGAAAATAGTCGTCTTTGGAGGCGGGACCGGATTGTCCACGTTACTGCGGGGGTTAAAAGCCTATCCAGTCGATCTGACCGCGATTGTAACGGTTGCGGATGACGGAGGAAGCTCGGGACGACTGCTGGATCAATACAATATCCCACCGCCAGGGGATATCCGTCAGGTGATGGCAGCGCTTTCAGATGTTGAACCGTTAATTGAGAAAATGTTCCAATACAGATTTTCCAACTCGGACGATTTGAAAGGGCACTCACTCGGCAACCTTATGCTAGCTGCTTTGACAGATATTACAGGCGATTTTGCCCGCGCTGTCGAAAAGATGGGCCGGGTGTTGAACATTAAAGGGAAAGTATTGCCTGCCGCCAACCAAAAGATCACCTTGCATGCTGAGCTCGATGATGGCACAATTGTAACCGGTGAATCTAAAATTCCGGTGTATGGGCGCAAAATTCGAAAAGTCTATGTATCTCCGCAAGAAGTGGAACCTTTGCCTGAAACGGTAGAGGCTATCAATGAAGCGGACTTGATCATATTTGGGCCAGGCAGCTTATATACGAGCATTTTGCCGACGATACTTGTAAGGGATATTCGTGATGCCGTTCTAGCGTGCCGTGCGAAGAAAGTATATATTAATAATTTGACGACGCAGGAAGGCGAAACGTATCAGTACACTGCTTCCGAGCATGTGAAGGCATTATATGATCATGCCGGCAGTCAATTCATTGACACGGTACTGCTAAACAAAACGGATTTTCGAACTTTATTAAACGGGGAAGAGCCGTCCGATATTCAGCTCCCTGTAGAAAATGATATTGAAGCATTGCAATTGCTCGTCCCTACTATCGTATTAGGGGACTTTTCGACGGTTTCGGACGGAAGAATTATCCATGATGCTGAAAAAGTCGCATCGTGGATTATGGGTTATATGGAAGGTACGATCGTTAGCGAGGAGACCTGATCATCGCCGAGAGAGAGGGGGAAAATCATGTCTTTTGCATCTGAAGTGAAGAAGGAACTGACACAAATCGATTCCAAGGAATGCTGTGTGAAAGCGGAAATTGCCGCCTTCATTAGGATGAACGGTGCCCTATCGTTTTCAAATAAACAATTGAGCTTGGACGTACAAACAGAAAATGCGGCAATTGCAAGAAGACTTTATTCAAACATCAAGCGATTATATCCTTATAAAGTCGAATTGCTCGTTCGTAAAAAAATGCGCCTGAAGAAGAACAACGTCTACATATGCCGAATTCGGGATGGTGCAAAGCAATTATTAGAGGACCTTTATATCCTGACAGGAACCTTTCAATTTAAAAATGAAATTGTAGAGCAATTGGTTAAAAAGAAATGCTGCCAGAAGTCCTATTTGCGTGGTGCATTCCTCGCAGGAGGTTCTGTCAACAATCCCGAAACGTCCTCCTATCATTTGGAGATTTTCTCTTTTTACAAAGAGCATAGCGAAGCGTTAGTGGAATTAATGAATAAATACCAATTGAATGCGAAATCGATTGAACGGAAAAAAGGCTATATCGCCTATTTGAAAGAGGCGGAGAAGATTTCAGATTTTCTTGGAATCATCGGCGCACATGTATCGTTGATGAAATTTGAAGACGTTCGGATTCTGAGAGATATGCGAAACAGCGTCAATCGCCTTGTCAATTGTGAAACCGCTAACTTGAATAAAACAATCGGAGCGGCACAACGGCAAGTTGAAAATATTAAATTCATCCAGAGTACGATTGGATTGGATCAATTACCTGACCGTTTGCAGGAAATCGCTCAGCTGCGCATCGATAACCAGGACGTCACATTGAAAGAGCTCGGTGAAATGGTGAGTGGCGGTACGGTTAGTAAATCGGGCGTGAATCATCGCCTCCGTAAAATTGAAGAAATCGCGGAAAGCCTCCGCAGTGGAGGAATTGTTAGCCGATAAAATAGACGAGTCAGAGAGGAGTCGAAGGAGTATGGCAGAAAGAACGCTTGAAGTAAAAATGAAAACCGGATTACAAGCACGACAAGCTGCACTTTTCGTGCAGGAAGCAAATCGATTCACGGCGGACGTTTTTTTGAAAAGAGATGAACGCCAAGTGAACGCGAAAAGTATTATGGGTGTAATGAGCTTGGCAATCGCGAGAGGTGCCGAAGTGACATTGATCGCTGAAGGCGTCGACGAGGAGCAAGCAATCGAAAAGCTATCTGCGCTTGTTGAGAACGAAAATTAATATAAAAAACAGCCGTTTCACTATGTAAATAGGAAACGGCTAAAAAATAAAAAAGCCGTAAACATGTTTTCATGTTTACAGGCTTCTTTAAAAACTCTATACGCCCTCGGCAGGAGTCGAACCCACATTTCAAGAACCGGAATCTTGCGTGCTATCCATTGCACCACGAGGGCAATTTATTACTGCTATCAGTAACAGACAAGATTAATTATACAAAGAAAGTGGTATGATTGCAATACCTAATTTGAAAGCGTTATATTTGACCTTTATTGACCATAATATGTATGATAGATGTACAGTTGAAACAACTGGTTTCAGCAGAACGAAAATCCTGACCCATCATAAGGAGGAAATAACATGAATTTAATACCTACAGTTATTGAGCAAACGAACCGGGGAGAGCGCGCTTATGATATCTACTCCCGTTTATTGAAAGACCGTATCATCATGCTAGGGAGCGCAATCGACGACAATGTAGCAAACTCGATTGTTGCGCAATTGCTTTTCCTAGAAGCAGAAGATCCAGATAAGGACGTATCGATCTATATCAACAGCCCGGGCGGCAGCATCACTGCGGGGATGGCGATTTACGATACGATGCAATTCATCAAACCGGACATCCAAACAATCTGTATCGGTATGGCTGCATCAATGGGATCTTTCCTTTTGACTGCAGGAACGAAAGGGAAACGTTATGCGCTTCCTAACGCAGAAGTAATGATTCACCAACCACTTGGAGGAGCGCAAGGGCAAGCGACTGAAATCGAAATCGCAGCAAAACGCATTCTTTTCCTACGTGAAAAATTGAACACGATCCTTTCCGAGCGCACAGGCCAGCCTGTCGAAGTAATCGCGAAAGACACAGATCGTGATAATTTCATGACAGCTGAACGTGCGAAGGAATATGGTTTGATCGACCACATCATCACGCGCAGCGACATGAAAGAATTGGATTCGAAAAAATAATAGCTGTACTTGAGACCGACTCTGTTTATGGAGTCGGTTTTTTATATTACCTAAAGATCCATTCTTATGAACAAGTGCTCAATTATTTTATTGCGGGTTTGAAACCTTTTCGCAAGACATACGATAAATAGTATACCTGCTCAAGTGTTTGGGAGTCGATTCCGGTTGGGTAATGAAAATATATCGAATGGAGTGTGAAAAGATGAAAAAGATATTAGGACCATTAGCGATAATTGTTGTCATTCTTGTAATTCTCGGCGTCATGCTCGTCCCGAGCTATAACAAATTTGTCAATCTGGAAGAGGATGTCGATAAGTCGTATGCACAAGTTGAGAATCAGCTACAGCGCAGGCTTGATTTGATTCCCAACTTGGTGAGCACGGTCAAAGGATATGCAAGTCACGAGAAAGAAGTAATTGCTGAAATATCCGATGCACGTTCGAAGCTTGCGGGAGCTAGCGGACCGGAAGAGCAGGCAGCTGCTGATACTGAGCTTTCGAACGCACTTGGCCGATTGCTCGTCGTTGTAGAAAACTACCCGGATCTAAAAGCGAACCAGAACTTTACACAATTGATGGATGAGCTTGCCGGAACGGAAAACCGAATTGGCGTTGCAAGGATGGACTACAACAACGTCGTAGCGGATTATAATCGACAAACAAAGCGTTTTCCAGGTAGACTCGTCGCTTCAATTTTTGGATTCGACGAGAAGGAATATTTCAAAGCGGATGCAGCTGCGAATGAAGCGCCTAAAGTCGATTTCGGAGATGACAGCAAGTGATCCGTAGGGCATTCCGATGCATGATCATTGTATGTCTTACCATCATGATCATGCCGGCAATGGCGTTCGCAGCTGACGTCCCGCCATGGAATACACAGGATTACTTCATACAGGACCATGCGAATATCCTGTCAACGGAACAGAAAGCCGAGCTGAACCGGTTAGGTAAACAGTTGAATGACGCAACGGGGGCAGAGCTTGCGGTACTCACTTTACCAAGTATAGGGGACGAACCGATAGAGGATTTTGGTGTAAAGGCGTTCAGGGAATATCAGCTTGGTAAGAAAGATGAACAAAACGGTGCTTTGCTAATTGTGACGACCATTCCGAATTCAGATGATGACAGGCATTTTAGATTGATCACGGGCTACGGTCTGGAAGGTGCCTTACCTGACGGGAAAGTCGGCAGGATTATGGATGAAGTCGCTGTACCGTATTTGCAAAATGAACAACCAGATATGGCGATTATGAATGCATACAAGTCTTATTATAATGAAATTGCTGAGGAGTATGGATGGGACGGCGAAGTTGCCGAAGTGAACACACTCGCAGGACAAGGTGGTTCGGGCATTGGCATCCCATCACCAATTATCATATTAATCATCATCTATCTGCTATTCCGCTTTATGGGTGGCGGCCGCGGAGGTGGCGGCGGTCCAGGTGGCCGAAGAAGAGGTAGAGGTGGCCCGATTTTCTTCCCTGGCTCCTTTGGAGGAGGCGGCGGTTTCGGTGGTGGCGGAGGCTTCGGCGGCGGTGGAGGTGGCTTCTCCGGTGGTGGTGGATCAACCGGCGGAGGCGGCGCTGGACGAAGTTGGTAATAAATTTTACTATGAATTTCAATGAAAGGCAGTTCGAGGTTTGAACTGCTTTTTCTATTGGTTTGTAGAAGCGTCCGCTTGACTCCTGCGGGAAAGCGAGACACGCGAGACCCTGCAGGAGTGAAGCGACGAAGCGGCTCGGTGCTCGCCCGCGGTAAGCTTCGGAAAACCTGAGAGGACATTTACGGCATTCCGCAAAACTTTTTGCGGAATGCCGTTTTTCATTTATACTAAAAGAAAACGGTAATCGAGGTGTCCAGTATGCATGTCCAGTTCTACACAAAAAAAGGCTGTCATTTATGTAACGAGGCGGAATCGATGATGAAGCTCGTTCAGGAGGATTTTCCGCTAACGTGGTCGACGATCGACATTGAAACAGATGATGAAAGCCATGAAAAATATATGCTAATGATCCCAGTCGTAGAGAAGGATGGCGAAGTCCTTTTATACGGTTCCATCAGCTACGTTGACTTGGTTGATTTATTCTAAAATATGTTAAGAAGTTTGAACTTATTGGCAGTAAGGTATATACTAATAATAAGAAATATATTTTTTTGCACTAGGTGGGACAAATAAAATATAGGTGGGCCAAAAATGTCCTATCGTTGAAAGAGGGGCTTTCCTATGATCTCGAAAATTATAGAGGCGCAAAGAAAGCTTGTGCCAGAAATGATGGAGTTATTGCATCAGCGGTACAAAGTTTTAAAATTCATTGAAGTGGCGGGTCCGATTGGCAGAAGACCGCTTGGCCAGATGGCGGACATTTCGGAACGGGAATGTCGAAACCTGATGGAGATGTTGCGGTCAGAAGGACTGATTCGTGTTGCGAAAGAAGGCGCTACCATTACGCTAGAAGGGGCAGCCGTCCTCGACACACTCGGGTCAACAATCGAAGAATGGACCGGACATGGATTGATTGAAAGGAAATTGGGCGAATTGCTAGGCATTCAATGCGTGCAAATTGTTCCCGGAGATTGTGATGTAAATCCAGCGGTGAAAAGTCTGATTGGTAAAGAAGCTGCTGAGGAATTCATGAGTCGAATAAGTGACAGCCAAATTATTGCTGTCACGGGAGGCAGCTCGGTAGCGGCAATTCCGCATCATATTCATACGATCGAAAATGCCGACCGTTTACACTTCATTGCTGCAAGGGGAGGGGTTGGCGACGATATCGGATTACAAGCAAACGTCATCGCCGCCTCTTTCGCTGAAGCGAGCGGAGGGACATATAGCACGTTTTACTACCCCGAATCGCTAAGTGCTGAAGCGCATGAAGTTTTCAAGCGGGAGCCTACCGCCATCGAGATGATGGAACTGTATGAGAAGACAGATTGCGTCCTGCATGGAATTGGGAATGCGCACCGTATGGCAGACTTGCGCAATACACCTGAGAACGAGATTATTCATTTGCAAGAGCAAGATGCAAAAGGTGAAGCATTCGGCTATTACTTCGATGGCAGCGGAAATGTCGTCCATCGTATTCGAACGGTCGGTATTCAGACGGAGCAGTTGAAGAAAGTTCCGCTTATTATTGCTGTAGCAGGCGGGAAAAGCAAAGCCGAAGCGATCATGTCCTATATGGCAAGCGCTCCCCGACAAACGATTCTTGTCACGGATGAAGGAGCAGCGCGTGCCATGCTGATGAAAATGGAAGGTTAACACGAGTGAATAACGCAAATACTTGTATAGAATCTTAGGAGGTAATGGAAATGACGATTAAAATGGCAATCAACGGATTTGGACGTATTGGAAGAGTAGTTATGAGAGAAGCAAGAAAGCATGATGAAATCGAAATCGTGGCAGTAAACGATTTGACAGATGCACAAATGCTAGCGCATCTATTGAAATACGATTCGGTACACGGGATTTTTGAAGCTGAAGTTAGCTCAGAAGAAGACTACCTCATCGTCGATGGAAAGAAAATTAAAGTATATGCTGAAAAAGATCCTTCCCAATTGCCTTGGGGCGAATTGGATGTCGATGTCGTCATCGAATCGACTGGCGTATTCCGGGATGAAAAAGCATTGATGAAACATATCGAAGCAGGCGCGAAAAAAGTAATCTTGTCTGCACCTGCAAAAGGAGACATGAAGACGCTCGTCATGGGTGTGAATGAAGAGTCTTATGATCCTCAAAATGACAATATCGTTTCGAACGCATCATGTACGACAAACTGCCTAGCGCCTGTCGTCAAAGTGTTGCAAGACAAATTCGGCATTAAGCGCGGTATGATGACGACTGTCCACTCATACACGAATGACCAACGCATTTTGGATTTGCCGCATTCCGACTACCGACGTGCGCGTGCAGCTGCTGAGTCAATGATCCCTACGACGACTGGTGCAGCTTCAGCAGTAACGAAAGTCATTCCAGAATTGAAAGGGAAATTGGACGGAATGGCTGTCCGCGTGCCGACGCCGAACGTATCTCTCGTCGACTTCGTAGCTGAACTTGGAACAGACGTAACAGCGGAAGACGTGAACGCTGCTTTGAGAAAGGCTTCGGAAAATGAATTGAAAGGCATTCTCTTCTATAATGAGATTCCGCTCGTTTCGACGGATTATAACGGCAACACTGCATCATCGACTGTCGACGGTCTATCAACGATGGTATTGGACAATAATATGGTGAAGGTCATCGCTTGGTATGACAATGAATCAGGTTATTCTGCCCGATGCATCGATTTAGCCCTTTACATGAATGAAAGAGGTATCTAACTTATACGTCTAGACTCCGGGCGCCAGGGACTCGGGGTCATAAGGCGAAGATGCTATGTGGCAAAAAGCGCCACGCCGCATCTTCGCCTTATGCCTGTCGCCCCTAGGCAGGCGCCCTACGCTTTTGTAACGACTAGACTCCGGGCGCATGAAGGCTGCCTTAATTTCTGCAAAAACCGCAGAAATACGGCAAATCGAACCCTTCGCAGTTCGATTGGCTCGGGTCATAAGTCAGCTCCGCTGCACGGCAAAGGGCGCCGTATCGCAGATCTGCCTTATGCCTGTCGCAGCTAAACGAGCGCCCTTCGCTTTTGTATTAGCCATTCTTATGGCGACCCATTATAATAGATAGATGGGTAGGAGGAACGGAGAGACCCGTTCCTTTTTTTTACATTCCTCGCCGTTTTTGGCGCTCAACTTTCTTGGAAGGGTGCGGTTTACATGATAGCCAAACAAACAATCAAAGATATTGAACTGAACGGGAAACGCGTTTTTTGCCGCGTCGATTTCAATGTGCCGATGGAAAACGGTGAAGTAGCGGATGATACGAGAATCCGCGCCGCTGTTCCGACAATTGAATTCATGGCAGAGCAAGGGGCGAAAGTCATTCTCGCCAGTCACCTTGGAAGGCCAAAAGGTGATGTGAACGAAGAAATGCGACTTACGGCAGCCGGTAAAAGATTATCGGAGCTACTTGGAAAAGACGTGAAAAAGCTTGATTCTTCCATCGGAGAAGAAGTTGAACAAGCAGTCGCCGACATGAAACCGGGCGACATCATTCTTCTTGAAAATGTCAGATTCCATGCTGGGGAAGAAAAGAATAATCCGGAGCTTGCGAAAAAGTTTGCGGATCTAGCCGATGTCTTCGTCAACGATGCATTCGGAGCGGCACACCGTGCACACGCTTCTACTGCGGGGATTGCACAATACATTCCGGCTGTAAGCGGATTCTTGCTTGAGAAGGAACTGGAAGTGCTCGGGAAGGCATTGTCGAACCCGGAGCGTCCGTTCACAGCAATTATCGGCGGCGCGAAAGTGAAGGACAAGATTGGTGTCATTGACAATCTCCTGGACAATGTGGACCACTTATTGATCGGCGGCGGCCTATCGTATACGTTTACGAAAGCGCAAGGCTATGAAACAGGCAACTCGTTAGTCGAAGAAGACAAAATTGAGCTCGCTCAATCATTCATTCAAAAAGCGAAAGAGAAAAACATCAAACTCCATTTGCCAATTGATGCAGTAGTGGCCGATGCATTTTCCGAGAATGCCAATGTGAAAACGGTGAAGATCGACGAAATCCCGGATGGTTGGATGGGTCTCGATATCGGACCGGAAACGGCTGAACTGTATGCGGATATCATTAAAAATTCCAAGCTCATCATTTGGAACGGGCCGATGGGCGTGTTCGAAATGGAACCATTTGCTGCAGGTACGAAGAAAGTTGCGGTGGCAATGGCTGAAACGGAAGCTTACACAGTTATTGGTGGAGGAGATTCTGCCGCGGCTGTCGAAAAGTTCGACGTTGCAGATAAGATGGATCATGTGTCAACTGGCGGCGGCGCGTCATTGGAGTTCATGGAAGGAAAAGAATTGCCTGGCGTAACTGCGCTGAATGATAAGTGACGGAGGAAGAAAAATGCGAAAACGAATCATTGCAGGAAACTGGAAAATGTATAAAACGATCGGAGAAGCAAAGAACTTTGTAACTGAAGTGAAAGACCGCTTGCCGGAAACAGATAAAGTCGAAGCAGTCATTTGCCCACCTTCTCTATACTTGTCCGAACTTGTAGGGTTAACAGAAGGCACTCCTTTGAAAATTGGTGCTCAAACGATGCATGATGTCGATGAAGGTGCGTTCACAGGAGAATTAAGCCCGAAAATGCTGGCGGATCTGAATGTGCCATTCGTCATTCTGGGCCATTCTGAACGTCGCCAATATTTCAATGAAACGGATGAAGCGGTGAATCGTAAAGTATTGGCAGCCTTCTCGAAAGGATTGACGCCAATTGTTTGTGTCGGTGAAAGCCTTGACGAGCGGGAAGCTGGGAAGACTGTAGAAACAGTAGCAGACCAAGTGAAAAAAGCGTTTGAAGGCGTGAGCGCAGAGCAGGCAAAAGCTGCAATCATCGCCTACGAGCCGATTTGGGCAATCGGAACAGGCAAAACGGCGACAGCGCAAGATGCGAATGAAGTATGCGGGGAAATCCGCGCTGAAATCGGAAAACTATACGACGATGGAACAGCTTCGGCAATTCGCATTCAATACGGCGGCAGCGTGAAACCAGGCAACATCGGCGAACTTCTGTCGATGGAACATATCGATGGTGCGCTTGTCGGGGGAGCTAGTCTTGAACCGGATTCATTCCTTGAAATGATCGGGGTTGCGGCGAATGACTAAAGCACCTGTCGCATTGATTATTTTGGATGGCTTCGGGCTGAGGGAGGAACGGTTCGGCAATGCGGTTGCACAAGCGAGCACACCGAACTTCGACATCCTTTGGAATGAATATCCGCATTCTACGTTGACCGCTTGCGGTGAAGCTGTCGGCCTCCCTGAAGGGCAGATGGGGAATTCGGAAGTTGGCCATCTGAACATCGGCGCAGGCCGGATCGTCTATCAAAGCTTGACGCGAATCAATAAGTCCATCAAGGACGGGGACTTCATGGCGAAACCGGCGTTGCTTGGGGCAATTGACCATGTAAAACAGAACGACTCATCCCTTCATCTGATGGGACTGCTTTCGGACGGCGGCGTACATAGCCATTATGAGCATTTATTTGCCCTCCTTCGGCTTGCCAAAATGAATGGCATTAAAAAAGTATATATACATGCATTCCTGGACGGACGGGACGTCGGACCGCAAACAGCTCCAGGCTATGTCGAGCAGACAGAAAAGGTGTTGGAAGGACTCGAAGTCGGTAAGATCGCCACAGTTTCTGGCCGATTTTATGCGATGGATCGGGATAAAAGATGGGACCGGGTGGAGCGCGCATACCGGGCGATTGTAGACGGTACGGGTGCTACATTCAAAACAGCTACGGAAGGCATACTATCTTCGTATGAGGCTGGCATCCACGATGAGTTTGTGGAGCCGTTCATCATTGAGGAAGATGGCAAGCCGCTCGCAACAGTGAAAGACGGGGACGCGGTCGTCTTCTTCAATTTCCGTCCCGATCGTGCGATTCAATTATCGAGGGCGTTTACAGATCCGGCGTTTGACGGCTTCCATACAGGACCTGAAACGTTCGAAAACTTGAAGTATGTCACATTTACACAGTATAGTGATGAAGTTAGGGCGGACGTTGTTTTTGGAAATGAAAATTTGCAGAACACGTTAGGTGAAGTGCTTTCGAAAAATGGGCTTCGACAGCTGCGCATTGCCGAAACAGAAAAATATCCGCATGTGACGTTTTTCATGAGTGGCGGCAAAGAAGATGAATTCGAAGGCGAGAAAAGGATTCTGATCGCAAGTCCGAAAGTCGCGACGTATGATTTAAAGCCCGAAATGAGCGCCATTGAAGTAACAGAGGCGTTGCTGAAAGAGATCGAGGATGAAACGCAGGACGCGATCATCCTCAACTTTGCAAATCCTGACATGGTCGGGCATAGCGGAATGCTTGAGCCGACGATTAAAGCGATCGAAACGGTCGATGCTTGCCTTGGAAGGATTATCGACGCATTGTTGCTAAAAGGCGGAACGGCAATCGTCACTGCGGATCACGGGAACTCCGATGAAGTCGTGACGATAGAAGGAAAGCCGATGACCGCTCATACGACAAATCCGGTGCCGGTCATTATTACAAAACCTGATATCGATTTGCGGGAAGGCGGTATACTATCAGACCTTGCCCCGACAATGCTAAAATTATTGGAAATCGAACAGCCGGAAGAAATGTCCGGAACACCATTATTCTAATAAAGGGAGAGATTGAAATGCCAATCATTACTCATATCCAATCAAGAGAAGTTCTTGATTCACGCGGAAATCCGACTGTTGAAGTCGAAGTGTTTACAGAAAGCGGAGCGTTCGGCCGTGCCATCGTTCCTTCAGGAGCTTCCACAGGTGAATACGAAGCAGTCGAACTACGCGACGGCGACGCATCCCGCTACCTTGGAAAAGGAGTTTTGAAAGCGGTCGATCATGTCAACGAAATCATTGCGGATGAAATCGTAGACAATTATTCAGTGCTCGATCAAGTTGTCATCGACAATGCGCTGCTTGAACTGGAAGGTACGAAAAACAAAGGCAAGCTCGGCGCAAATGCGATCCTTGGCGTTTCAATGGCAGTAGCACACGCTGCAGCGGATTACTTGGACGTTCCGCTTTACCAATACCTTGGAGGAGTCAATGCGAAGCAATTGCCAGTTCCAATGATGAATATTTTGAATGGTGGCGAGCATGCGGATAACAACGTCGACATCCAAGAATTCATGGTCATGCCTGTAGGCGCGGAATCTTTCCGTCATGGTCTTCGCATGGGAGCTGAAATTTTCCATAGCTTAAAAGACGTGTTGAAATCGAAAGGCCTTAACACTGCAGTAGGTGATGAAGGCGGCTTCGCACCAAACTTGGCGTCTAACGAAGAAGCGCTTGCTACAATTATGGAAGCAATCGAAAATGCTGGTTACAAAGCCGGTGAAGAAGTACTGCTTGCAATGGATGTAGCTTCTTCCGAGTTCTACGACAGCAAAGAGAACCTATACCGTCTTGCAGGAGAAGGAATTACAAAAACTTCTGAAGAAATGGTTGCATGGTATGAAGAGCTATGCTCAAAATACCCGATTGTTTCGATCGAAGACGGTCTTGACGAAAACGACTGGGCTGGTCACAAGTTATTGACAGAGCGCCTAGGCTCGAAAGTCCAATTGGTCGGAGACGATCTATTCGTTACGAACACAGAGAAATTGGAGCGCGGTATAGAAGAAGGCGTCGGCAACTCAATCCTTATCAAAGTGAACCAAATCGGTACATTGACAGAAACATTCGATGCGATCGAAATGGCGAAACGCGCGGGCTACACAGCAGTCATCTCTCACCGTTCCGGCGAATCCGAAGATACAACAATCGCTGACATCGCGGTCGCGACTAATGCGGGTCAAATTAAGACTGGTGCACCTTCCCGTACAGACCGTGTTGCGAAATATAACCAATTACTTCGCATCGAAGACCAATTGGATGAAACAGCTGTCTACTTAGGAGCTAAAACGTTCTATAACTTAAAAAAATAACAACAATAATCAGCCGGCTTTGACCGGCTGGTTGTTTTTAAGTTTGTAGTTCGTATTCTTGAGCGCGGGACAGGAATCTTGAGCGCGGGACAGGAATCTTGAGCGCGAAACTGGAGTCTTGAGCGCAGAACTGAAATCTTGAGCGCGGAACTGGAATCATGAGCTCAGAACTGAAATCTTGAGCGCTAAACTAAAAACATGAGCGCAAAACCGCAATCTTCCCGAAACTTGTTGTAACAGTTAAATATGTTTGATAGAATATAAATGTTGTTATGCTCGATTCAGGAGGTGGAACAAAGTGCATCCTTTGTTAATGACGTTGCTATTAATCGTATCATTGGCGTTGATCGTCGTTGTATTATTGCAATCCGGAAAAAGTGCAGGTCTGTCTGGAGCCATCTCCGGTGGTGCCGAACAACTTTTTGGAAAACAGAAAGCACGTGGACTAGACTTAGTGCTTCAAAGAGTGACAATTGTACTTTCAATTTTATTTTTCGTTTTGGCGATCGCCATCGTGAAATTTTAATCGGAACTATATAATCACATAACTGACAAACGCCTGGCCACCCGTATGGTCGGGCGTTTTTTTCCATCATAAAAAGGGAAAGATAGGATACATAAGGCTTTTTTATTTAAATCTGCATGAATTTTTGTAATGCTGGGATGGAAGGGAAAGGATGAGGGATATGAGAATTGCACAGCCGAAGCCATTCTTTTTTGAAAGTGGCAAACGGGCCGTCTTATTATTGCACGGCTTCACAGGAACATCCGCAGACGTCCGGATGCTTGGCCGTTTTCTAGAAAAGAATGGCTACACATCACTAGCTCCGCACTATAAAGGACACGGTGTCCCGCCTGAACAACTGATCGAAACAGGTCCGGACGAATGGTGGGAAGATGTCATCGCGGGCTATAATGAATTAAAGGAAGCGGGCTACGAAGAAATCGCAATCGGCGGATTATCACTAGGTGGCGTATTTTCATTGAAATTAGGGGTTAAAATGCCTGTGAAGGGTATTGTAACTATGTGCTCGCCAATGGTTATGAAAACTCCGGATAAATTGTATGAAGGCGTTTTGAAATATGCCTCCGACTATAAAAGATATGAAGGAAAATCGAAAGCCGAAATCGAAGAAGAAGTTGAAGCGCTCCGCGGCAAAACGATGCCATCTCTTGCTGAGTTGACGCCGCTAGTCGATGAAGTAAAGGGACAGCTTCCGGAAATCGATGCTCCGCTTCTCGTCATCCAATCACGAAAAGACGAAGTGATCGATCCTAATTCGGCCAACATCATTTACGAGAATGCATCTTCTGAAAAGAAGCAGATTGAATGGTATGAAAAATCCGGCCATGTCATTACACTTGGACCGGAAAAAGAACATCTTCACGAAACAGTATTTGAATTTCTTGAATCACTAGACTGGAACGTGTGAAAATGAAATCAGTTGACGATAGTTATGAATGGAGGGATGGTAATTGGATTTTATTGACGAAGAGTTAAAAACAAGACTGTTGTCTTTCATGAAAGAGGAATCGTATAAGCCATTGACGGTTCAGGAAATCCAGGAGTCATTAGGCATTGAAGGGGCTGCAGAGTTCAAGGAGCTCGTAAAGATGCTCGTGCAGCTCGAGCAAAAAGGCGAAATTGTCCGCTCACGCACAAACCGATACGGCGTCCCTGAGCGCATGAACTTAGTAAGAGGTAAATTCATCGGACATGCGAAAGGGTTCGGGTTCGTCACGCCGGAAACGGAAGGGATGGACGATATTTTCATTCCGCCTCCTGAAGTGAACGGTGCGATGAACGGGGATATTGTTCTCGTACGTGTTTCGAAAGGCGATTACGGTGACCGTCGCGAAGGCTCGATTATTCGAATCGCTGAACGTAAAACGACGAAGGTTGTCGGGACGTACCAAGATAACCGCGGCTTCGGCTTTGTCATTCCGGATGATAAAAAGCTTCCGATGGATATTTTTATCGGCAAAGGAAATTCACTCGACGCCGTCGACGGACATAAAGTCGTCGTGGAAATTACAGATTGGCCAAGTGATCTGAAATCCGCAACAGGCATGGTCGTACAAATCCTTGGACATAAAAACGATCCTGGCGTCGATATTTTATCGATTATCCATAAGCACGGCATTGAAGTCGAGTTTCCACCTGAAGTGATGGAGCAGGCGAATAAGACGCCAGATGTAGTGCAGGAGAAGGATCTGTTCAAACGCACTGACCTGCGGGAAGATCTTGTAATCACAATTGACGGGGCGGACGCGAAGGACTTGGATGATGCCATTTCCCTCGTGAAGAATGAGGATGGCTCCTATGTATTATCCGTCCATATTGCGGACGTCAGTCACTATGTACAGGAAAACACACCGCTTGACGACGAGGCGTTCGAACGGGCGACAAGCGTCTATTTGACGGACCGAGTCATTCCGATGCTTCCTCATAAGCTGTCAAACGGCATTTGTTCCTTGAATCCGCATGTCGACCGTCTGACGATGTCGTGCCGGATGACAATCGATCGAAACGGTAAAGTGATCCATCATGAAATATTCGAAAGTGTCATCCAATCTAAGGAGCGGATGACATATACGGACGTCTACAAGATCATCGAGTTAAAAGACGAAGAGCTCATGAAAAAATACGAGCATATCGTTCCGATGCTGAATGATATGGCCGAGCTCGCGTCCATCTTGAGACAGAAACGGATCGACCGTGGCGCGATCGACTTCGATTTCAAAGAATCGAAAGTGATTGTCGATGAAAAAGGATGGCCGACTGATATCGTGTTACGGGAACGTACAGCAGCGGAACGCCTTATCGAGGAATTCATGCTCGCGGCGAACGAAACGGTTGCAGAGCACTTCCACTGGATGCAAGTGCCGTTCCTTTACCGGATCCACGAAGACCCGAAAGTGGAAAAGCTTCAGCGTTTCTTTGAGTTTCTAACAAACTTCGGTATCGTCGTGAAGGGTACTGGGAATAAAGTGCATCCTCGTGCATTGCAGGAAATCGTTGAGTCAATTGAGGGCATGCCGGAAGAGACCGTCATTTCGACAATGCTCCTCCGCTCGATGCAGCAGGCGAAGTACTTCGAGGAAAGCCTCGGCCACTTCGGATTATCAGCTGATTTCTATACGCACTTTACATCGCCGATCAGACGTTATCCTGACTTGATCGTCCATCGACTGATCCGTACGTATTTGATTGAAAAGGACGTATCATCCGAGACAATTGCGCATTGGAACGCTAATATGTCTGAAATCGCTCAGCATACATCAGAGCGTGAACGCCGGGCAGTCGATGCGGAACGCGATACAGACGCATTGAAGAAGGCACAGTACATGCTCGATAAGATCGGCGAGGAATTCGATGGCGTCATTTCGTCAGTTACGAACTTTGGTATGTTTGTGGAACTCGAAAATACTGTCGAAGGACTCGTCCATGTCAGCTATATGACGGATGACTATTACCGTTTCGATGACCGTCAAATGATGATGATCGGCGAGCATACCGGCAAACAGTTCAGAATTGGGGATGAAGTGACGATCCGTGTCGTTTCCGTCAAACCTGAGGAATCAGCAATCGATTTTGAAATTGCGGGGATGAAGCAGTCCTTCCATCGCGCACGGAAAGAGACGCCGAAGGTTATCCATGCGAAGAAGCCATCAAGTGGCGGAGGGCGTAGGGGAGATTCCGATAAGCCTAAAGGTGAGAAGAAAAAAGGTGCACCAAGCCAAAAGAAGAAATTCTACGAAGGTGTAGCAAAAAAGAAGAAGAAACAGGCTCCAAGAAAGAGAAAATAAGAGTGGCGGCATTCGTTCAGGCGAATGCCGTGGCATTTTTAAATGTGGGGGGATACCATTATGGCGAAAGGTCAAGGGAAAGTACTGGCCGTCAATAAAAAAGCGAACCATGACTTTGCGATTGAAGAAACGATTGAAGCAGGGATTGTGCTGCAAGGAACGGAAATCAAGTCGATCCGTAATGGCAAAGTGCAATTGCGCGATGCCTTCGTTCTAATCCGAAACAATGAAGCATGGATTTCCAACATGCATATCAGCCCGTACGAACAGGGAAATCAATTCAACCACGACCCATTGCGTTCGCGGAAACTGCTGCTCCACAAAAAGCAGATTGCTGCGCTGATCGGTCAAGTGAAGCAGGACGGATATTCAATCGTGCCGCTGAAAATGTACTTGAAAGATGGCTTTGCAAAAGTATTGATCGGCGTTGGTAAAGGGAAGAAGCTTTACGACAAGCGAGAAGATTTGAAGAGGAAAGAAGCAAAACGCGAAGTGGAACGTGCCTTCAAAGCGAAACAGCAATATTGATTTTTACGTCAAAATGTAGTATGATACTAGTAGTGATATAGTTCAGAAGCCTTCCAACAGGCATTCCTGACATCCCTTTAAAGGTGTAACAACCTTTACTAACGGGGACGTTACGGATTCGACAGGGGTGGTCTGGGCTTGAGCTGCGCGTCGGAGGGATCGTCTCCGTCAGAAACGACAGTTAATAATAACTGGCAAAACAAACAACAACTTAGCATTCGCAGCGTAAGCTGATGAATCTGCCTAGCAGTTCCATCGCCCATGTGGCATTGTTAGGCTCACCTATTAGTGGGATACGGTAACGGTCGCCTCCTGAGGCCGTTGCAAGAGACTATCAGGATAGCGCTCAAGACGCCTTGATTGACGGCATAATGCAGTGCGAATCGCAAGTAGTCAATCTACACGCGTAGACGCTGAAGTAGCAGAGCCTTTGGACGCGGGTTCGACTCCCGCCGTCTCCATAGTTTAATTTCATGGAGTTTCAAACAGTGTCAAAACCCTTGATATTCAAGGGTTTTTCTTTTACCCTGTTTCATCTGATAACATATAGTATCAATCAAACGTAGTCAAAAACGTAGTCAAATCGTAGTTATTTATCTACATCTCAATGTAGTTAGCAAACTTCAATATTGCTTCTTCTTTTGCCTTCTTCGTAACATGAACATAGATGTTCATTGTCGTCTGAACATCACTATGTCCTAAACGATCTTACACTTCTTTCAATGTAGCTCCCGCTTCAAATAACAATGAACAATGGGTATGGCGTAAACCATGTGTAGTTATTGTGCCGATGCTAAATTTCTTCTGCACATGTACAATCCATTTACGGGTTTTCGTAGGCTGCAAATACTCATTATGCTCATTGCTGAATACTAGCTGCTTTGGTTGAAGCGTATTGAAACTGAGCTTTAAATAATCCTGCTTCTGCTTTTTCTTCCACTCTTTTAGCACGGTAATTGTTTTGTCGTCCATTTTGATGGAACGTGCTACGCCAGTTTTAGTGGATTTTACAGTAGTAAAAAGAATTTGCCCTCTTTTTGCATTTTTGCCATTGGCTTCGGATAGTTGGTCTTATACTGTACGATGCCCTATTCAAATTGTTAGCTTTATAATTCGAGTCTGGCACCTACTTCTGCATACTCTATATCTTTTCTTTCTGCATTCCAATTACCCCCTGTTTGTCCGTCCCATATCGCTCCTGTTTCAACGAAACCGACAGACGCAAACAACTTCCGGACGGCTTCGTTTACCATCCAATATGATGTAGCAACTGCATCGGCTTTTCCTTGAGGAAACGACTTTATGTAATCAATAACTTTCATCATTGCTTGTTTGCCAAATCCTTTGCCTTGATGCTTTTTATCAATCATAAAGCGATTAAGTCCATAAGTAGATTTATCTCCATATTTCTCATATAAAAATGCACTTTCCGGCAGTTCGAAAAATCCAATATCGACATAGCCTATGACTTCATCATTGTTGCATATAGCGAAGATCATAGGGGGTTTTTCGTCGTTGAGTATCTTTACATAGGCTTTAGCCAAACAATATATGCTGGAATCCACATTTCCTTTCTGCTCGTCTGTCATGCTTAACTTCAACACTGCCTCAAAATTATCGTGGGTAATTTTTCTTAATTCAATCATTTTTCTTCCCTACTTCCGAAAATATAAATTCGCTGCATCTGCCCGTAACGCCGTTCCCCGTCCTCCGTGCCTTAACGACACCAGTATAGTATAAAAACCCAGATGTTTCCACATGAATATTCCAAGCCCCTCTGCGGTCTGCTCGCCGCCGCCAAGGGGCTTTTCATATAGAAAGCCAAAAATACAAAGGAGGATGGCAAGTTCTCAGTGCAGGAATTGAAGCACACGGGGTAAATCCGAATGCGATAAAAGCGATGAAAGAGGCGGGCATCGATATTTCAAATCAAACATCGGATACTATTGATTCGGAAATCCTAAATAATGCAGATTTTGTTGTTACGCTTTGTGGAGATGCAGCTGATAAGTGTCCGACGACACCCTCACATGTTAAACGTGCTCATTGGGGATTTGATGACCAGCTAAAGCAGAAGGAACGGATGAAGAAAAGTGGACTTTTTTCCAGAAGGTACATGATGAAATAGGTGCTCGGATTGAACACTTCGCTAAAACTGGTAAATAACAACGGATAGTTAAATGAGCTTATGGCAATAACGTTGAAAATTTATCCCCGCAAGCTGTTTTTTGTTCAAACGTAGTCAAAAACGTAGTCATATATTATCAACGCAAGCTATAAATGCATACAAGCATTGGTATTATAGCATTTGCATGAGTAGTGGGTTCGACTCCCGCCGTTTCCATAAAATTTTAATACTGCACGAATAGAAGCATGGACTCTCTGAAATGGGGAGTTTGTGCTTTTTTTTGCGTGCTATTAAAAATTATACAGTGAATCTCGAAAAAGCCTTTTGTGTCAGGTGCATTGTGCCCTATTTAATAATGGGAAGCATTAAATAAAATCAATATAACATACGTTCCAATTCATTCCTTAAATATGATAAAATAGTCATGACATAAATAGTTAATTTTTCTTATTGCTACGCAAATGCAATATAGAAGATGTAGTGTTGATATTGCTCGTAAAAGTTTACTGCCAATTACTGTTACTCAAATTCAAATTTAATCATATCGAACCTCCCTGCCCGCCCAATAAACAGTACTCTTTCTAATCTAATACGCATTACACAAAATATCATTATGCAGGGGCTCCTACTATTGCATTGGTTTATATTCCCAAACAATTAGGATAAGTCGGGACTATCATAATGAAATTGGAGAAGTTGCTTTTTATCAAGCGAGGATCTCATTTGGACACGAATGAATGATTATAGGTGATATCAGTCTAAACGACTACCCGTGCATCAATTAAAAGAGACTATTAAGATAACGTTTAAGATGCCTTGATTGACTGCATAATGCTGCGCGAATTGCAAGTAGTCAATTTACACGCTTAGACATAGATGTATTGGAGCCATTGGACGTGGGTTCGAATCCAACCGTCTTTTTATTTATGGATTAAATCAAGATATATGTTAGGTATCTATAATAGTTTTTTTAAAATAATCATTATAGGAGGGTTTAAAGTGGAAGAATTTAGTGGCTTGAATTGGTATAAATGTGATTTGCATTTACACACTAGAGCTAGTGAGTGTTTTCGAGAAAAAAGTGTAACAGCAGAACAATGGGTTCAAAAATGTGTAGAACAAGGCCTCCATTGTGTTGCCGTTACTGACCATAATACTGGCGATGGAATTGACGAAATTAAGGCTGCGGCTGAAGGGAAAGTAGTTGTGTTTCCTGGTGTTGAAGTAACTTGTGGAGACTCAAAACAACACGTATTAATTTTATTTGATCCTTCGAAAAATAGTTCTTACGTGAATGAGTTCTTAACTTATATTAGTATCTTTGAAGAAGATAGAGCAAAAGAAACTACTAGTACTAATCTTAGTATTTTCGAAGTAGCCGAGAGAGCAAATGAACGCGGAGGATTAGCTATTGCTGCTCATATCGATCAGTTCTCCGGGTTATCACCTTTATCAAACGAAAATAAAAATGCAGTGTGTTTAGATAAGAATATCTTTGGCATCCAAGTAGTACACGACTTTTTATATCAAAATTCACTTCCTTCGGATACAGAATTACAAAATTTATTCGATAATTTATATAACCAAGTTGGAATAGATACTTGGAAACCCTGGGTAAAAACTGCTCAATTCTATAAAGACAAACCTATTGCCATGTTGACTTTTTCCGATAATCCAGCCGCAGATAAAGATTCCAAACATGGACTAAATGGTATAGGTAGTCGATTTACTTGGATTAAAATGGATGAGGAAATTACGATTGAAAGTTTAAAGCAAGCACTATTAATGCCCGATGTACGCATTGTTAATGACTTTAATTATAGTGAAGATTCAAAGTTTTATTCTAATACATATATTAAAAAATTAGAAATAAAAGATACAATTTATAACGCGGGACATTCGAACACAATTAATTTCAACCCTCAGTTAACAACTATTATTGGCGGTCGAGGGACTGGTAAATCAGGGATTTTAAGATTGATGAGAAATTCACTAGATATGGTAAATGACATAAATAAACATGAGGATATATTGAAGGATCATAATGAATTCTGTCGTAAGAATTCAGGTGATTTAGGTGTTTTCACTGATCAAACGAAAACAATAATGGAAATTGTAGTTGATCAATCTAGATTTATTTTAGTTTTCGAATTTAACAGTGGCCAACCTAAGTATAGATTAACTGTAGAGTATTCTAACGGAGAAACATCAGAAATACCATCGGATGAAATACCTGCATTTTTAGGTCAGTTCAACATAAATTTATTTTCTCAAAAACAAATTTATGATATATCCAAGAGATCTGATGCATTAAGAAATTTTGTTGATTCAAATATTCCAGAGTTAAAGGATGAAAAACAAACATTAAATAATATAATAAACAACTATAATAGCAACTTGCTCAGTATTGTTGAATACGAAAAAAGTTTATCAAAAAAATCTAGTCTAGAAGTTAGACTAAAAGAATTAGAAATCGAAAATGATAAAATTAATGCTCCAGAAGTCATTGAAATATTGGGCAATGCCAAATCATTTTCAGAAGAAAAGAATTTACTTATCTCAGTACTAGAATCAATTAATATTAAAATTGAAGCAATACAAAAGGTATTAAACTCAAAGATTGAACTATTAAATAAAGAACAATTTAGATCTGAATACGAAGAAGAAATTAATATTATTAATTCTGATATAGAAAGTTTTTTAACAAGTCACAATGACCTTATGTCCCGTGAAGTTAAGTCTTTAGAAGACTTTAAAACGACTTTAAAACATAATCTAAATACTTCTCAGTGGTCACAAAATCTCCTGGATCACAAGGAAAAACTAGAATTAAAACAGAGTGAACAGGGTGATATTAATCAACTTTTGTCACAGAGAAAACATATAACAGAAGAGATTCAAAAAACAAAAAATATATTAGAAGAATTAACGAAAGAAGAAACCATTCTAGAGGATTTAAAGACAGAAAACAAGGAAAATATAAAAGCGATTCACGCTGCTAGGAGAGATATACGCAATTTAAGACACAACTTTATAAATAATGTTTTAAAAGATAATAATTTGTTAAAAGGTGAGGTAAAGCCCTTTAGAGACTTTAAATATTATGAACAAATTCTCCGAGAGCATTTACTAAAACCGACGGGATTTGATAATGATTTTGCAACAATCATTGAATTTATTAAAGAGGGAAATACTCTCCAAAAACTAAAAGAATTAGTAAACATATTTAAGAACATAAGTAGTAACAATGGAGAGAATCCATTACGATTATCTGCAAGATTTATAAGGGTTATAGAAGATTTAAATAAAAACAAGGTTGAGTCTTTGGATATTTTATTACCAGAAGATGAAGTTGTGATGTTGTACAAAGCAAGTAAAACGTCAAATTTTAAACCGTTGAGTAACGCTTCGGCTGGTCAGAAAACATCTGCAATCTTAACATTAATTTTAAGCACGGGGGATAGTCCATTAATCTTGGATCAACCTGAAGATGATTTGGATAACTCACTAATATATTCACTAATTGTAGATCGTATTATTAAATCAAAAAACAATAGACAAATAATCATAGTAACTCATAATGCAAATATACCGGTTAATGCTGATTCTGATTTGGTTAATGTAATGGACTCAGAGAATCTAATCTTTAACCCTAAAGAGCACGGTAGTATTGATAAACCTGTAATTAAAGAGTCCATTTGTACCATTATGGAAGGTGGAATTAATGCGTTTAAATCCAGAGCGTTAAAGTATGATTTAGAATTGATTTAAAGCACAATACAAAAGTTTTCGACACATAGGAAGAAAATATAAGCTAATTAATTTAAGGCATCAGGTTCTACTACAATTCAAAATTGTAATGGAACCTGGACTTTTTTGTATGCATGATTGGTGGATAGAGGTATAGTTTTGCCCCTGATTTAGAAACTATATTAAATTCTTTACCGTTGCCAAGAAGACAGAAGATATATTAAAAGAAAAGCATTTAGTATTAAAATAAATAATTAGGAGATTAACATGAAATCAATAGTGAAATCAATATCTGATTTAAAGCCAAAAATGATTATAGATAATGAGTCTATTACAAAAGTATTTAGATGTGCGCCTCAAGGAGGTATGAGAAGGTCACTGAAGACGAATACTCTAGTTTTAATTAGTAATTACACTAGTGATTTATACTCTAATGCAGAGAAAGAAGGTGATGGCATTTGGAGGTTTTCTGGAATGGGTTCGGAAGGAAATCAAAGTAAAACATATAGACAAAATAAAACATTGTATGAATCAAATAGTAATAACGTTGAGTTACATTTATTTATAAAAAAAGAGGCAAGAAATAGTTATGAATATATAGACAGGATGTTATTGGTGGATGAGCCTAAGAGTTATAATTATTTTGGTAGAGAGATATTACTTTTCCCTCTTATAAAAGCTGAGAAGATAATGAACGTTACCGATTTTTTATTAACATTTACTAAGACAGAATTAATGGAACTAAATTTATTAGACGGTGGAACAAACTATTTGTCAGGGGAAAAATATGAGAAATTATTTGATTTAATGAAAATAAGTAATGTTAATACGCTTATTGGTAATGATGGATGGTTCATTAATTCGCAAGGATATTTTTATAATCAATTTTCACCAAAAATAAAATGGGGTAAAATTGAGACGTTATTCGAAAAAGATGAATTTAATGCAAGTAACTTATTTATAGGTCAAAATAAATATATAAATCCTTATTTTAAGGGATCTTTAGTATATAGTGAAGAGAGAAATATTATAAAGAAAACTGACAGTTACATTGGAGAAAAAAATTTTAGATTACACACTTTGAAAGTTAGAAGATACAATGCACGATATGAAGTTAATTTTAGTGATGAAGAATTAAATGGTAATTCTAATAACATTTTTTTTACTACTCTTTTGATAGGGCCAAATGGAACAGGAAAGAGTTTTATACTATCATCTGTTCAAAAAATATTCTTAGATGTATATTTAATGAATATATCACAATCACCTCGGCATACTAAAGATTTTGATTTTGAAATTATATATATATTTGATGAGGTAAAATATTCAATAGCCAAAGAAAAAAAGAAGTTTATTTTCAGTAAAGCAAATACAATTGTCAGTTTGAAAGAAATGTTAATTCCAGATCGAGTTATAAGTAGTGCATTTAGTATTCAGGACCGATTTTCTCTGAAAAAAGACAAAAGTAAATTAGTAGATGAATATCATTATTTCGGTGTGAAAAATCAAAATGTAGAGGATTTAACACAGTCTTTAACCAGTACTATAATTGATGCAGCAATTAATGATGCAGAGTTCTTAACCAACTTTAAAAATATTACTGATTTTTTAAATTTTGATCCCGAATTAAAAATAGTATTACCATATAATAATAGAATAAATAAAGGAAACTTATATTGGGAAGACTATATAAAAGATGGAGTTAAAGTTAATGGAGAAATATTAAACCTTAACGACTTAGAGGAATTTATTGAAAAAACTAAAAGAGGGAATAACTCGGGTTTGGATAAAAAATCCGTATTTAATTACACAAAAAATAATTTAGAAATACATTTAAAGTGTTCGGATTCAATTGTATATGAAGAGATGTTTGAGGAATTTGAAATCTTGAGTAAACAACGTAAATTAGATTTATTTGAAAAACCGATTATAAAAATGAAAAAAAATAATAGTTGGGTTTCTATTGAAGAAGCTAGCTCGGGAGAATTTCAATATCTGTCAAATATGATTAATATTTTATCTAAAGTAAAGAATAGCTCGCTTATACTTATTGATGAGCCTGAAACTAGTTTACATCCAAATTGGCAATTTAAATATATGTCTGTATTAGAAAAGATTTTCAAAAAATATAAAGGTTGCCATTTTATTATGGCGACACACTCACATTTTATGGTATCTGATCTGAAAAATGAGTCGTCTAGTTTAATCGAATTAAAAAAACAATCAAATGACATTATTATTTCCAAAACGATTAATGAATACGTTTATGGCCGTTCGGCGGAAGATATATTATATGAAGTTTTTAATATGCCTACTTCTAGAAATTATTATATTGCAAGTGATATGGACGAAATTTTAAAAGCAATAAGTTTAAATGAAGTTAATGATGAGATTAAAGAAAAAACTATAAAGTTGATGATTGTTAAAGAACATTTAAAGGAGACAGATCCACTAAAAAAACTAATTGAAACGATTAATTTGAGGGTGAATAAAAATGAATCCTACACCAATTAAGTATAAATTGTCAGATCTACGTAAAATAATTACAGCTAAACATCAGTGGGAATCAGCTGCGGGTAAGAATTTAATAAAAGATCTGAGGAAGCATTTAGAAAAAACCTTTAATAAAAAATGTTATTATTGCCAAACTAGGATTAATATTGGAAATGTTAGTCCGGAAATAGATCATATTTTATACAAAGATAAGTATAAATATTTTAGCTTCAGGCCAGAAAATTTAGTTTGGTCATGTAAAATATGTAATACTAATAAAGGCACAGAAGATGCTTTAATACCATCAAATAGTCTACATACTCAAAATTATTTATTCAAAGATTATAATGCCTTTAATACAAATAATTTCAAAATAGTTCATGCGTATTTTGATAATTATGAAGATCATCTTGATTTATTAGATGAAATATTCCCAGTACCTAAAGATTCCAGTGCAAAAGGAACTAAAACCATCGAAGTTTGTAAATTGTACCGATTAAGCTTAGTTGAAGATAAAGTACATGAATCTATTAATATGACAAATGCAATTGTTAAAGCATTTAAAAGTAAGAATTGCGATGAAATTATAGAGAAGTATCAAAAAATACTAGAGCAAGACCAAATAGTATATGATGTTCTAAAGTATCAAAATGTTAAAGATTTAGCTGATGGAATAGTAATGTATGGTTGTGATGATATAATAAAAATAAGTTGTAATCATTTTATTAACTATTACTTTCAATGCAAACAAATAATTGAAAGTTATTTGGTTTTAAAGGAGTATTTAAATTCTAAAAATACATTTTCAGATGCATTTAATACCTATAAAATTAATTTAGGTATAAGTCAGACATCTATTGAAGGTTTGTTTGAAAAAAATTTTACATAGTTTTAAAATTGCATATGAAAGTGGACAAGTTTCTGTTAATATAAATTCAAGAATAAAAGATAAACTCTTTACATGTATTGATGAACTATATAGTACTAGTAATAATATTAAAAGATTAAAATTTTTATTATTAAACAAGGATAAACTTAAAGCTATATTAAAATTGACAACTAAAAAAGCAGTTAAAGATAGTTTTGATAGTTTAGATATTTCGATTCTAAGTAAAATAGAAAATACAATTGAAATTTATAAAAAATACGAAGATGTTAGTAAATACTTTTATTCAGTAGGATTACTACCAAGTTTGTATAAATGTTATGAGCTTATTGAAGCGGATAAGAATTTATATATTAAAATGAAATCGTTATAACTGAATAGTCAAAACGTAGTCGAAAAATTCTATTGCTCCCGCGTCTATTGATGTAACAGTACTTATGAGACGATTGGTTCAACTCCCGCCTTCTTCAAGAGAATCAATGGAAAACAGAACTAATGAAGTATGAATTCCAGGAGTGGGAATTCATGCTTCTTTTTTTGTTGATTTTTATTGTAATCAACAACATCCCAAGATCAATCAAACAGCTCTCGTAGGCAATTACTTAAAAAGCGTGGATTATTTTGGGTTCGTACCGAAATCTTTCGTTGCTCCGTATCTTGAAGATGGGAAATGCTAGAGCTGATCACAAGTTTTCTTCGAAGTTGCCTAGTTTCAAGACTTACGTTATTTATCTCAAAAACAAGAGAAATCTGTCGGCAACTGATTTGTTCCTTGAAAGGCTGAAGAAATAAATGAAATTGTATTTTAACCGTTTTGACACTTGCCTTCGCACATTTTTTACTCCCGAAAATTTTATATTTAAGTTACGTTCTTCTTTTCAGTATGCTAAACTTGTATTTTCCGAAAGGCAATGAAGAAGGTGGATTTCATATGGGAAGAATTGAACATAAACAGCAACAGAAACGATTGAATAGAGGAAAGAAATGGTCAAACATAAAAAAACCAATCCGAATACTATTATCCGTATTGCTACTTGTAGTCCTTTGTGGATTGGTAATCGTGAATTTATTGATTTCATCAAGTGATGTGAGTAAATTAGAAGAACCTGAACCGAGACCGACGTTTATTTACGATCAAAACGGAGAGATCGTTAGTAAAATTTCAAATGCTAACATTGAAGGAGTTGACCTAGATCAAATTCCTAAAGAGTTGATTGAAGCAGTGATCTCTGTTGAGGATCAACAATTTTACAAACATGGTGGGATTAATTATTTCGGGATTGCGCGGGCATTTACTCAAAACCTGTTAAAAGGAAAAGTTGTTGCAGGTGGGAGTACGATCACTCAACAGCTTTCAAAAAATGAATTTCTCACGCAGGAACGTACGTACTCTCGTAAATTCAAAGAATTGATTCTAACGAAGAAAATCGAGAGAACGTATTCAAAAGATGAAATACTGGAACGCTACCTGAATCAAATCTATTTTGGCGAAGGAGCATGGGGGGTTCAACGGGCTGCGCAAATCTATTTTGGAAAAGATGTAAGCGATTTGACGTTAAGTGAATCTGCTACATTGGCGGGATTAATTAAAGCACCTTCCCATTACTCTCCTTATAAAAGTCTAGAAAAGTCGGTAAAACGACGCAACATTGTTTTATCATTAATGAAAAGTGAAAAGTATATTAGTCAAGCGGAGTTCGATGAATCGATCGGACAAGAAATTGTGTTAGCCGATTCAACAGTAACGGATTATAAAGGGAAATATCCATATTATATTGACTATATTATTGACGAGGCGGTCAACAAGTACAAGCTAACGAAAAATGAAGTGCTCTATGGAGGATTACATATTTATACAGCGTTAAATCCTGTCATCCAAGATGCCCTTGAAGACGTGTATGAGGATGACCGCTATTTTCCGGAGAGTAAGCCGGATCAACTCATTCAAAGCGGTTCGGTCTTCTTGAATCCCAAAACTGGTGGGATTAGTGCCTTGGTTGGGGGGAGAGGAGAATATACGTATGGACGCTTTAATAATGCAACCGAGCTCGTTAGACAACCGGGATCATCCTTGAAACCACTTGTCTACACGGCTGCGCTCGAGCAAGGCTATCATATGTCGGATTTGCTTGTAGATGAACCAATCGACATTAATGGATATTCCCCGCAAAATCTCGATCATAAATTTAGAGGGCAAGTGACAATGTACGATGCAGTCACTCATTCGTATAATATCCCTCCTGTCTGGCTCTTGAATAACATCGGAATTGAAAAAGGTGTCCGCGCCGTAGAGCGGTTCGGAATCCCATTGGATGAAAATGATCATAATCCTGGCCTGGCATTAGGGGGCTTGCACAAAGGTACTTCACCCCTGCGAATGGCTCAAGCTTTTTCTGCATTCGCGAATAATGGAGTCATGATGGATGCTCATGCTATTTTAGAAATAAAAGATTCAGAAGGCGAAGTCATTGGAAAATGGCATGAACAGTCTGAAGAAGTAACAGAAGCGGAAGTTGCCCAGCAAATGACCTATATGCTGCAAGGCGCTGTCGAAGAAGGTACGGCCAAGAAAGCTCAGATTTCAGGAATGGAAATTGCTGGTAAAACAGGTACCACCCAGCTGCCATTCACGGGTGTGGATGGATCAAAGGATCATTGGTTCGTCGGATATACACCAGATATCGTAGGTGCGGTCTGGTTAGGCTATGATCAAACGGATCCCGAACATTACTTAACATCGACTAGTAGTTTCACAGCGCCACCAATTTTCGGGCAAGTCCTATCAAGGTCAATGAGTGAATATCCTACGAAGAAATTTGATTTATCATTAATCGAGAAAGATAAAAAAGAGCTTGTGAAACAGAAAGAAAAGTTGAGGGAGCAAGAACAAAAAGCAGAAAAAGAGAAAATGAAACAGGAGAAGAAAGAAGCGAAAGAACGGAAAAAAAGAGAGAATAAAGCCAAGAAGGAAAGAGAGAAAGAAAGGAAAAAGAAAGAAAAGGAGAAACGGGAAAAAGAGATAGGGAAAGAAATAGAAGATAGCCTTGACCGATTGAAGAAGTGGATTCAAGAAGGATAAAGCGAAATGCAAAAAGGAAATTTGGCCACTTTTTATAATCAACTTGATTTCGATGTTTTTAGCGCACAAGACGCCTTAAGTGATGGTATAATGCAGCCACGCATCGCATGTAGTCAATCTACACCCATAGACGCTGAAGTATTAGAGCCTTCACTTAAATCCAGTTGTCGAAGTTGATTAAATGTAAGACTAAACTCCAAATTTTTTTGATTAAAGTGCCTGACCCCCGATACAGTCATGTATTACCTCATTGGGATTCAGGCATTTTTTCTGAATTAATTAGCGCCCTTAAAGGGTGAAAGGTACTGATCAGGCATAATCTATCATTGTTCAAAAAAGGGGGATCTTATGAAAAAAACACTTGTTTCTATGATAACGATACTTCTATTGTTCTTAGGACTCCCGCAAAGAAGCTATGCGATGTCAGATGCGCAGGCTGAGGCTATACAGGCGCTGCTGGACGATGCTACTCGTATATCCGGTGTGCCGGGCTTGTCAGTCTCAATTCTAGCCGATGAGAAAGAATTCTATTACGCCTCCGGTTATGCAGACCTTAAAAAAGGAATACCCGCAAGTGAAAACACATTATACGAGCTGGCCTCGGTCAGTAAAGCCTTTACCGGCATAGGCATACTGTTGCTGGAGGAGCAAGGACTTTTATCTATGACCGACTCAATTCACGACTATTTACCCTGGCTTACGCTAAAATATCAAGGGAAACCTGTTGATATGCAGAGCCTTACTCTTAATAATTTTCTTCATCATACAAGCGGTCTGACCAATAATAAACATGCCCAGCTTATCCCTCAAGGCAATACGCCTGATATGCTGCAAAAGACGGTGGAAGTGCTGGTGGATGCTGATTTATCCTTTCCTCCTGGCAAACAATATACGTATGGAACCATTAATTATGATGTGTTAGGTCTGGTTATCGAGCAAGTATCGGGTCAAAGCTACGAAAGCTTTATGAGCGAACAGGTATTCAAGCCGCTAGGCCTTAACCAGACATTCGTCTATAAAGAGGATGCCATGGCTACTGGACAGCTGGCACAAGGTTATCGTTCTTCTTTTTTTAAAACAACCCCGTATAACGCACCGGATTATTCGGGAAATAAACCCGCAGGCTATATCATCTCTTCTACAAAAGATATGGCGCGATGGATGGGTATTCAGATGGGAATTGTGAAGGATATACCAGACATATTCAACGCCACTATTCAAAAGTCGCATCAGGGGGATCGATCCGTTCAGGCTGTTGACACTATGTATTATGCAGCAGGCTGGACGGTAAACGCTGACCAAACGATTATCGAGCATTCAGGAGAAAACCCAAACTTCAGAACCCAAGTAGTGCTATTACCCAATGAACGAACAGCTATCTGCTTATTGGCCAACGGCACCAATATTAATAACAGCATGGTACTAAAAATCAAAGATATAGTAGACGGCAATTTGTCGCAAACCTATAAAATAAGCAGCGCACAGCTATTGGATATTCTTTTGTCAATAGCCACCATTACTTGTTGCTTGTTAACTGTTTTATTTTTTGTTTTGGGATTCCGAAGGCAGAAATTAAATAAAAAGCAGCCAATAACAAAAAAAAGAAAAATTGCATCCTTCATTTTACTACTAGTTACAGCGGCTCTAAGTATAACAGGCTTTGCCCTTGAGTGGTCGAGCATACTTGTTTGGGAAACCTATAGTATTCTTACTGCCCTCATTTCGGTAACACTATTAACAGCAAGCCTTGCATGGCTTGTATACTCTGGCCGATATAACCGTCCGCAAAATACGCATTACCTCCTTCGACTTGATGGCATAAATGAAGAGCCTAACGTTTAGTCATGCCCAGTGAGGTTGGTTGCATTCCTACTATCACTATCCGGACACAAAAACGCCTCCCGTATTCCTGTTTGCATTGTGGCACGTTTCCTCCTACTCGTGCCAATGTCGATGACCTTTTTGGACATTAAGAAATGAAGAGCTGCATGGAATAAAACAGCTAGGAACTTTAGGAAAAAGGTTTACGTCAGTAAAATAAGGTATATGATATTTGTGGAATAGATTCTCTTAAAAGATAAGAAAAGTAGGTGAACAAAGTGGGGAAATATCAATTAGATACCAAAGGTAAGATGGCTGTGGCAAAGTATCATGAAAAAAACAAGCCCGCTCAATTTGATAAAAAGCAGCAACTTGAAAAAATACGTGCGGAGTATTTGAAAAAAAAGCAAAAACAAACGGATAACTAATATGAATGAAGACATAGGAAGACTAAAATCTCCCTATGTTTTTCTTATTCGAGGCTCGGGCTATAATTATGGAAAAGGTTGCATTCGCGTTAAAAAATCGATAAAGATAGAAGATACGGTTTGTTGACGGCATATACAACAAACGGAGTCGGATTGCAGAAGAAGAAAAAATATATTCTAGAGTTTATGGGGTGTTGTTAAGTGGTGCATCAAATGGGATTGTATGGTGAATATTTTCACGCAATTAGAGAAAGAAAAAAGACGGTAGAAGTCCGATTGAATGATGAAAAGAGAAGGAAAATCAAAGTTGGGGATACAATCGAATTTATAAAGGTTCCCCAACAAGATGAAACTCTAAAAGTACAGGTAACGGATCTTAGAAGTTATGATACTTTTGAAGCAATGTACAATGATATTCCTCTTAAGGATTTTGATTGTGAAGGTTGGACAATGAAAGAAATGATAGATGGAACATATGAAATATACACTCCTGAGGCAGAAAAGGAATGGGGTACATTAGCAATTATGATTGAATATTAAAGTGGCATTTATTCAGTTAAAAGGGCTTTAACGGCATAAAGAAGCACCCGTTTTTCATTATCGGGCCAGGCAAAAGAGGGGGAGTTATTGCTGAATGATAGGGGAACAGGGTTCGACTTAGCAATCAATATATGATTTTATGGAAAGCACCATAGAAAAGTATAATAATAAGTATATCTTTACCTTTATGGCAAAGATATACTTATTTTTATTTTCAGAAGAAGATATACTTAAAAATAAGATTTAACTAAACTACTGCAAGGGTGGATGGATGATAAATGATACGTTTTGAAAGTGATTATTTAGAAGGCGCTCATGAAAAAATACTGAATCGACTACTAGAAACAAATAAAGAACAAACGCCTGGATATGGAATGGATGAGTATTGTGAAAGGGCTAGAACATATATTAGACAAGCATGTGATGTAGAGGATGCAGATGTACATTTCTTAGTTGGCGGAACACAAGCAAATACTACGATTATCTCTTCCATATTGCGCCCACATCAAGGAGCAGTTTCTGCAATTACGGGTCATATTGCAGGACATGAAACGGGGGCAATTGAAGCGACTGGACATAAAGTGCTTACTTTGCCGAGTGATGATGGGAAAATTAATGCAAAACAAGTAAAAGAATTATATGATGCTCATTGGAATGATGCCACTCATGAACATATGGTACAGCCAGGTTTGGTTTACATTTCTCACCCTTCTGAGAACGGGACAACTTACAGTAAATCCGAATTGGAGGAATTGAGCAAAGTTTGCCGGGAATGTGGTTTGCCATTATTTATGGATGGAGCTCGATTAGGGTATGGTTTGGCTGCAAAAGACAACGATCTATCGCTAAGGGATATCGCAAGACTTTGCGATGTGTTCTATATCGGTGGAACGAAAATAGGAGCATTATTCGGAGAAGCTGTCGTCATCACAAATGATGATCTTAAAAAAGACTTCCGGTATTTGATCAAACAAAAAGGGGGATTGCTCGCTAAAGGGAGATTATTAGGGATCCAGTTTGAAACCTTGTTTGAAGATGGATTATACTATGAGATTTCTAAGCATGCTGTAGACTTGGCGATGATGATTCGAGAAGCGTTTGTTGAAAAAGGGTATGCATTAAAATATGATTCCAAAACAAATCAACAGTTTCCCATTTTACCAAATGATGTGTTGAGTGAATTGAGTAAGAACTATTCATTTTCTTTTTGGGAAAAAGTCGATGATACACAAAGTGTTGTGAGATTTTGTACGAGTTGGGCTACAAAAAAGGAAAATGTAGAACAATTGATTGAAGATATTAGAAATCTGGATTGTTAATTGAAGGCTTCCCATTAGTTCGATGAACTTTTGGAAAGCCTTTTTTCTGCATGCAAATAGACATCAATTAATATAATCAAACAGTCTATTAGAAGGGACGTTGGAAACGAATGGTGACTAACAAATACGATGAGATATTTAGCCGTGTTGTGAAATCAAAGCAAATACATGAGTCTGTTCTATTTATCCAAAATGGAAATGGAGATTTCTCATACAAAAATGAGTATGGGGGCAAAAGTATAGATGCACCATTACTCATGGCAAGTATTACGAAGTTGTTTACAACTACATGCATTTTACTATTGCTCGAGCAAGGTAAACTGTCATTCGATGATAAAGTGACACGTTTTTTCGATCATGGGAATCTTAGTGGACTCCACCATTATAAAGGACAGGAGAATACCGAGAAATTGACAATAGCTCATTTGTTGTTTCAGACAAGTGGGTTACCGGATGTATCTGAGGAAGGTAAAAATAATCTTCGAAAACTTGTACTCCAGGAAGATATGAACATTACAATTGATGAATTAATAGCATTGACTAAAGAGATGAAACCACACTTTGCACCTGACACATTGAATAAATCACATTATGCGGATATCAACTTTGATATCCTTGGAAAGATTATCGAATCCGCTACAAATTCCTCATTGAAAGATGTCTTTAAGGAGTTCATTTTTAAACCTTTGGGACTTGAGAAAACATATTTACCAATAGATGAGGATGATTTTATTCCTAATGTTTATTATAAAAACAAAGCGCTTTCCCTTCCGAAGTATTTAAAAAGCTGTCCTGCGAGTGGAGGGGCAATTAGCACTGCCCGCGAAATGATGGTCTTTATTAAAGCATTTTTTGGAGGTGAATTATTTAATAAAGATATTTTCCATCAGTTGCAGAAATATAAGAAGTTGCAAATAACCTATTATCCCATTCAATATGGCGGTGGCTATATGCGAATCCCCTTAAGCGGACTTTCAATGTTTTTTATGGGTAAGGGGGAATTGATTGGACATTCGGGTTCGACAGGCTCCTTTGCTTTTTATTATCCAGAGAAGGATCTGTTTTTTGTAGGCGATGTAAACCAAGCTTCGAATCCAGCAACAGCAATACGATTGGCAATGCGGCTTGCTGTTTCAAGTGAATAAAAGGAACTTGGAGCTGACAATGGTACAATGAGAAAAAGAATTCCGCAAAGGAGGGGTACAAGTGAGTGACATAAACTCTCAAAATTGCAATCTAAATATATGGTATTACCTGTCTGAAGAAGTATGGGATAAAGTAGCAACTATATATGAGAGTATGCCGGGGTGGATAGGATATAAAAATGGACTTCCTTATTGGTTCGGGGATGAAGATGATGATGTTTTCATCACAGCTTCCGTTGAACCAAGCGGATTATCATTTTATGCACAGATGATTGATGATGATTGGCGTTCTTGGATAGAGAGATTTAAAGTGGAAGCGACACAAGTATTAGGATTTGCTGTCGGTGAACCAGAGGACGGATTTATGTAACAATGCAACAATATGTAAAAATGACGTAGGGAGAGAAGCGGGATGGGCAGGAAGAGAAAAACCTTACCGAAAAATTTCGATGAACTAATTGAAGCAGGTGACATATCAGCATTAAAAGAGGTATTTGCCAAATGCGAGTTGGATGCCCGAGGTGGTTATAGTAAATCAACAGCATTGAGCTTTAATCTTCCAAATGAATTGTATCGATGGCTCGTGGAACAGGGTGCTGATATAAATGCGAGTGACAGTTACGGAAGCACGGCTTTACATAAACATGCAATGAGTTGGTGGGGGAATTCTGAATTGCTGCTTGAGTTAGGTGCAGATCTAGAAGCCCTTGATTATCAAAAAGAGACGCCTTTATTTGCCGCTGCGAGTTCATTTAAGCCGCATGCAGTTCATACGTTGGTTGCTAATGGTGCAAATATCAGCGCAGAAAATAAGATGAAACAGACTCCTTTAGAAAAAGCTTTGGCCATGTGCAGAAATATAGATATTGTTCATATGGCGGAAGTTGCCGATATTTTGCTGAACGCTGGAGCAACGGTAACGCAAAAAATGAAAGACTCGGTTATGCGGATTGGGAACGAATTTGAATTTCATAGAGAAGGATTTAATAAAGATTATTTGAATGAAACGGATGAGGCACTTTACCGTCTATATGAGCTATTTGATGTTCCCCCGGTAGGGAAACGGAAGACGCACGATGGCACTTCTCCCATAACAGTTTCAACAAAGGGATGGCAGGCTCAGCACCATGAACTTTGGAATTTCCTAATACCTTCAAAAGGACATGCGAACACCGTGCAGGGTGAGGTGATCCGCATTACTGGTAAAGTGTCCTATGAAGTTTTAGATAATGGCGGCATCAATTGGGATAATGAATTTCGTCAGATGCTTAAGAGTTTGACCCATTACTTTAGTTTGGGCACGTCATTACATCCCGACGAACTTCAAGAAGCAGCGACATTAGTGAAAAAACTACACAAAGGCTATGGTAATGATGAACCTGCGAGACTGTGCGAAATGGCAGTGCAATGGGTACTAAGCAATCCGAATCCAATTACGTTGGAACAGCCCGACTATAAGCGATGACTTATGTACGACTAATTCATTTGTGCCATATGTAGTGATGTTCATTAGCAGAAAATAGAATGGGGGAAGCTGACAATGTTGACATACGAAATTCCTGAACTCTTGAAGGAACATGAAAACCTAATTAAAGGCACTTTCAGATATAGTAATGAAATAATTTTTAAGCGGGAAGAAACAAAACCTTGGGATAGTAAATTAGGTGGCTGTCCCTATTTGAAAAGCAGTGAAGAATATCCGATCGATGAAGATGGAAACCCTATGTTGTTTCTGGCACAAATCAATCTGGCTGATCTTGAAAATCAAGATGAATTACCAGAAAAGGGATTACTGCAATTTTTTGTTGTAAATGATGATATGTATGGTTTGGAGGATCCGATTTTAGTAAAATATATTGAAGATTACGAGGAAAATGAAGACGGTTTAGTAAAGAAACATCCTTATGAAAATGAAGAATATAACTGGAATCTTCCTTTTTCACATAGCGGTAAAATGTATTTTACAACAAGAGAGATGCCTATGTCTTCCTCATTAGATCTGTTTCGAAAAATTTTTATGAATCAGCTGTCAGAAGTGGAATATGAGCAACTGAGTGATGATTGTTATAGCAGCGATAGCAGAATTGGCGGTTATCCTTATTTTGTTCAGAATGACTATATCGGTTTTGATGATAGTGATTTTCTATTAATGCAACTGGATATCGATGAGGAATGCGGCATTATGTTTGGAGATTCCGGGAATTGTGTTTTCACTATTCCGAAGAGTGCTTTGAAAAACAGGGATTTTTCAAAAGTAGTGTATGATTGGCAATGCTGCTAGTGCTTGCCGTTACTAACAGTGAATGAAGAAGAGCCCGCTTTAACAGCGAGCTCTTCATGAACCTGATTAAGACTTTTGCAACGTCTTAATTACTTCCTCAGCATAGGAATCAGTAAAGTGGATCATCCCGTTCTCCTGAACAATCCGTCCTTCCTGCATGCGGATATCAAGCCAATCGGTAATGAAGGAAGGGGCATAGCCGCCTTGGCCGAAATCATCCCCAAATACGATGATATTCGGATATACAGCTATGTATTGATCGCGACTGGTGTCTGGATTCGACTTCGTATATAACCAAAACTGTACGTCATACATGACATACGATAAATCGTCTGCGTGAAATGAAAAATGGCCTTTCTCTTCGACAATCTGCGTACATATGCTGCGGATTTTCTGTCTCACCTGCTCCACTTCTGTTATCCGAGAGCATAGCTCCTCCAGCAAAGGAGAAAATTTGCCATGTGCTACTTTCTCCAGAGCCTCTTCTTTATCTTCTTCGGAAGTGTCATATTGTTCATCGTTTACTAAGCCTTTGATAAATTCCTCGAAATTATCAGCTAGGAATGTAATTTTATAATCATCTTCTTGATCGACATGAACAACTGCTGGTTCACCATCTGAACCGCATGCCCGGTAGTCTAACATGACGACATCATGACCGGCTGAAGGACAATCACAAATCACCACGCCGATGTCAGGATATCCCCATTCCTCAATCATAAATGGACTACCGAGATCCCCGCACAGTGAATAGCTTTTCTCGCGACCAATTCCCATAATCCCTGAAATGGCAATATGATCTTCCGCCCAAGAAGTTGGTTCCTCTGTTGGAAAGTTGGTATTCTTCGGCACCCCGCCATTCCGACGATTCATCAGTTGAATATAAGAGGATGGAAGCTTGTAACCAAGCTCTTTCCCAATAGAATCAATCAGTTCATCCGTTGGCGACTCGGATTGATAAGATTCTATTACATACTCGCTGTCCTCCCAAAAATCAGCTAAAAAACTATCCGAAAAAAGATGTTTGTCTTCTTTATGTCCCTCGTTATCTATTCGCTTTTTATCCATTTCTTCCTCCCAATGATATCTACATTTTTTGGTAGCCTCTGCCATTCAAATAATAGTAACATTTAGAAATAAAGGATTCTAGAATTATCCCGGTAATGCTAAATACAAAGGCTGTATATCGCTATTATTAGAAGTTCAAATAGATTGCTATATATTACAAATAAAAAACTTCTGCCAATCGGCACTCGTCTAATGTTATGAAGGGGGATATGAAGTGGATAGCTATTCAATTGAACAAACGAAGTTACTTCCGTATGAAAAGATCATCGATGAGCTCATGATTGATTATGGTCAAGATATATTACAGCTTGTTATGCAATACGTACATAACCTGTCCGTTGCGGAAGATTTAACACAAGAAATTTTTGTAAAGTGCTATAGGGCATTGCCAACATTCCAGTTTAATTCTTCAATGAAAACTTGGTTATGGCGCATTGCGATTAATCATGCAAAAGATTATTTGAAAAGCTGGTATGCAAAAAATGTAGAAGTGACTGAAGATAATCGAATCGCACAAGTGAAAAGTGGGGATTGTGTCGAGCAGCAAGTTATCAGGCAACAACAAGATGAAGAACTAGCACGCGTTGTGTTTGCACTTCCGGTGAAGTACCGTGAAGTAATCTATTTATGCTATTACGAGGAGCAATCGATGAAGGAAATAGCAGATGTCCTGCAGCTAAACGAAAGTACCGTGAAAACGAGATTGCGTAAAGCAAAACAATTATTGAAGAATCGATTGGAGTGTGAGTAGGAGTGGAAGAACGCTTAAAAAATTTGAAAAAAGCAGTCGATCAAACTGTCTTTAATAAAGTAGAATTTAAAACAAAACATCGACAGCAAATACATAAACAGTTACAAGTATTATCCCTACAACAAACATTACTATCCATGCTCACAGAATCAAAGTCAGGCACGGAAATAACGCAAATGCTGCATGTCCGTGGTGTCGAGCAAATTGTTCATAATGAAGGGATGATTTATTCGGTTTTACATGAAGCCGAGCAGCACGGTTGGCTTTCTGCAAGGTGGGAAAGTGGTGTGAAGTACTATCAATTAACGAATCTCGGGAAAAAGCAATTACAGCAAGACAATGCGCATGAAAAGCTATCTCTTAAGGAACTAATTTTGGGGGTGCGCATGAATGTCGATTAAGGAGTTTCTACAGCAAGTTACAAGCTATATCCGTTCAAAAGAGGCACGAAGCTATATTGAAGAAGAATTAAAGTATCATCTGATGAAATCCAAACAAGAGTGGGTGAATGTAGGCTACTCACCAAATGAAGCTGAGGAAAAAGCGGTTGCTGAAATGGGCTCTGCTTCACAGCTCGGAAAATCAATGGACAAAATTCATCGGCCAAAATGGGATTTCTGGCTAATTGGCGCAGTGTTGCTATTGATTGCCGTAAGCATTACACCGATCTTAACGACAGATTTCAGCCATCGATTTGGTGTAGATATGACGGGTTACTTTGTTAAAAATAAAATCATTCATATTATACTAGCCGTTGCAGGGATAGCTGTCATCATGTATTTTGATTATCGTAAACTGCAATGCTATAGTATGTTCTTTTATAGAGGGGCACTGTTGTTATTAATCGTTCTCTGGGCTATGCCGAACATCTTTGTTAATGGAGAAGCAATGTATAAAATAGGTCCAATTCGTTTGCAGGCATGGATGGCACTTCCGTTGTTATTAGTAGCCTTTGCAGGATTTTTCACTGAACGCAAATGGAGAGGTTGGAAACTGACTGGATTATTTCTACTTCCAATATTCTTATTCATGATGATAGGAAGTCTTTCTGTAACGCTACTATATATGGGAGTAGTAGCCGTTTTGTTTAGCTTTAGCTATTTCAGCCGAAAAGTGAAGCTTATAGTATTTTCAATAATGGGGGGAATTGGATTTTCAATAGCGGCAATTGGTGTTTATGCATATCACTATTTACTTGAGCCATATCAAACAGTACGCATCAGAGCGTTTTTACATCCTGAATTATATGCGGATTCAGCAGGCTACATGATGCTCCAATTAAATGAAGCACTTGCACGGGCTGGCTGGTTCGGATCAGATAGGATTCACTACATTCCTGAAGCCCACACTGATTATGCTTTGGTACAGCTTATTCAATCGTATGGCTATGTTGCAGGGATCGCAGTCATTATTGTCATACTCGCTATTGCGCTACGCATTTTATGGTTGGTTTATACCATGCAACAATCATTTGGTAAGTTACTCGTTATCGCAGCAGGAATATTATACAGCTGCCAGAGTATTTACTCCGTTTTAATGGTGTTTGGCTTATTACCACTAACAGGAATACCGTTACCTTTTATCAGTTATGGGATTACACCATTACTGATAAATGCCTTTTTAATCGGCTTAGTCTTAAGTGTTTATCGTAGAAAAGCGTTTGTCGGAAAACAGGCAATTGGACACAGGTTCAACTAACACTGTCTCAATAAGATCTTATGGAAAGCAACAAAAAAAGAAGCACAAATTCTCTGCATAGGAGATTTATGTTTCTTTTTTAAATTCAGAATTCCTAGTCGTATTTTAGAGAATAAGTGATAGAATGGAAGGTACAGCGACATACGGCGGATGGGCGGTTGGCACTCCCTTGAGAAAGGGGGTGTTTATATGGTGACATTTGAAGCAATAGCAATGATGTTCCAGTTTGGAATGTTTCTCGTAGCAACGGCAACAGCCATTGTAGCGATGATTGCTCTATACACCGAAAGAAAAAAGTAACTACCCTCCGCTAACCGGCAAGTAAGCAGGGCAGTTACTCTTGTAAAAACTCTTATGCTAATGGCCGACCGCACTTCATGCGGATGTCAGCTGTACTGACTGGGTGTTAGCGCACCCGGTCTCTTTTATTATATGTTCAGTTTACCACAATCATACGGAGAATACACATGTTCTGACAAGTGAATGGATATGCACTAGCGAAAAAGTTACGGAGTTGATATGTGGTAAACCTAATGCGGATAAAGATAATATAACTTTTGATTTGTAACTGGGATATAAAATAGGGGGTTGTGAAGTGTGATAGATACAGATAAAAGTCAACACATAGAGCAATGTATTATTAAATATGAAAAAGTTATAAATAAGGCAAAAGATAATGAGGAATTAGCAACGATCGTCAAATCAATGTCATTTGGACTCATAAAAACCAACTACGATAGTTGGTTAGATGAGTGCTTTTTACATCAAGACTGGCAAAAGTGGAATGATTTAATTTTCCAGCAAATGCGTCATAATTTACTTCCGGGAAGTAGCGGAGCCTATGACCATTGTCAAAATTTCTTACATATTTTAGAGGCATTCGCTTGCGGGGATTATGAAACAATGGAGCGCATTCTTCCATCCGAACTGGGTTTAACTAACAATGGCTACCCGTTCTATGTGGTGATGAGCAATCTCTTGAGTGCAATGTGGTATAGAGATGAAATGCTATTCCCAAAAGCGCTCGAGGCTGCCGAAAAATTTGTTGGCACGAAGAAACCACAATGGGAATGTTCAGGAGTTGCATTTCTACTTTCATTACACAAAGAAGATGCCGAGGAAATGGGGAGCCATTTACAAAATTTTTGTTCAGGATACATGCGTACAGATTTTAGTAAAGCGATCAAACAGCTATGTGTGCCTGCACATGGTCTTTATTGTTTGGCAAAAATCTTATTGCCCTCAGAGGTATTTCAACAAATAAAAATGCCAGAACACAAAAACTTTTCTCAAGGATTTGCAAAATGGAGAAATGATAATTCACAGCCCAGATTAAATTTATACTTTGTATATCCGGCACCTTTGGAAATCCTCAATCAAATTTATATGGCTCCAGTTGCTAAAAGCATTATTTCACAACCATATCTCCATAGCGATAGTTCTTATCAATCTCCGCAATTAAAGAAAAAATGGTTTCTTGATGAAGGGGCAATGCTAATAGCCTTTGTTGAAAATTTGAACTTTACCCCTACCGAGGAAAACCGTCAAAAATAAGTATGGAAGAAGCATGTTCACTCCGATTGAAGAGGACGTGCTCTTTTTTTGCATCGATCATTGAATGAACAAACGGCTAATCTAAATTTGCTTTAGACAAAACACAATAGCCGGCATGATATAAGTTGTAACCTTCTCAAATAGAATTCGTTTAAATTTACAGGGAATTCTACTACTTTATAAATGAGAGGGAATAACAAAATGATAAGAAAAAAAGTAATGATTATCGTGATCGCAATTATGTTAACGATATTGTTAATTAAAGTCTTCAAAAAAGAAGTATGGGATGTGAATGAACAACTTTTGAAACAAGAAGTTATGAATATTGAAAGTTCCGTTGAGTCCGTGAATTTATCCGATATCACTCCATTTGAATGGGATTTAGTATATTCTTTTGACCCATACACACCTAAAGATATAATTTATCAAACCGTTGGCTATAAGTGGGATTCAATCAGTGAAACGGTAAACGGAGGCATGAATCAATTAGTTTTTATGAAAAATGAAAAAGTGGTTTGTTATTTGTATGGCTATCCTGCAAATAATGGTTATGGAATCTTCTTTAGCAGCGAAGGTAAAGATGTCTCCGCTCCTGCTTCTATACTGAGCGTTGAAGATGATTTAATATTCCAAGTTGTAAGAGGGGATAACGTTGTTCTTCTAACGAATAATGAATGACAGGGTGCAATCCAAATTGTTATATATTCAATGGTGCCTATATCGCACAAGAACCAGTTTCCTCGCAAAACACGTGCGGTTAGAGAGAGTATTTCCTGAAAGAAGGGTGGAACATGACGCTAGATGACTTTATGATGAATAGTTTTCCAGGTTTGAAGTTAGGGTCACCTCTGTTTTACTCATGGGATGCGAGCATCCGATTCGAACTAGGAGTAAACGAAAGCCCTGTCAGTATTCATGAGAACCCATTGTATTTACAAGGGGCTTACCGACGGGCAATCGATTTATTCGAAGCCCTGCATGCTCCTGAAGATGAGATCTATCTTGTGGTCGACGTCCACGATTTTGGAAGTGGGTATGCCCTGCGGCGGAAGTTGAATGTCTTTTCAAAGTACGTGAAAAAGAAATCAGCATTGCTTCGACTGCAACATGAGAACCGACCGTACATCTATCCGGAAGATGATGAAGACGGGACCTATCGTACACATCGGTTCAGTCTAAGATGCTGTCGGTCAGATTTTCGATATGCGGCACTTCTGAAGGCGATATGCAACCAGGATATGGGTATCAGTCCGAGCATCTACTATCCCATCTACTTTGTGAATGTAACGAAGGGAACAATCTACTATGTCTATGATGACAGAGGCTGTGATTTGCTAGGAATGGACACGAAAGCAATTCGATGGGTGTATAAAGAATTTAACGACTGGATTTTAGATTATGACCGCGCAAAGATCGATGAGGTATTCACTTAATCTGCATCCGTAGTGGGAGAAGCCTTACCATGTGTAAGGTTATTCTTCAATCAGGCCACGATTGCTTGGGACGAGGATTTGCACTGTTCATCGAGCCTTTTGATTAAGAAAGGGAGGGACATTCATGCCCTATGATAATTTCAGTCAGTTTATCGTAAGTCTATTCATTTGGTGGGTCATCCTACTCGTTTTTCAAAGGCTAGGCAATCGGTATCCCGGCAGGAATACTTGGAAAAAAGATGTGTTACTAACGTTGATCCAAAGCTTTGTTATCTTGCTTATTCTTCTTCCAATTTTATCTTACTTTTTTTAAACCAATCTATACACGGGGAGGCAGTTGCATGTGGAGTTTCAGCACTTTTAAAGACAAACGGTATTGGATTCTTTTGATACCAGCAATCATTATTTTAGTATTGTACGTAGTTTTTACCCCGGATTATATTCTTGGAAAGCCATACGTTGCCCCATTATCAATGCTTATAGGTGCAGTTTTATTCTGGACTACATACCACCTGTGGAAGTATTTTGGAGATAAAAAGAAAAGGGATAAAACAGAAGACCGTCACGAATTGTAACTTGCCTGTCCAATAAATTGTACTGCTCATGGGCTCTTATGAGGGATAATGCAAAAGGGGATGGGATTTTTGATACGACAGTATCTTTGGCTTATTAAACTCTTGGTCATGATAACATTTGCACTCCTGCTGACGGGCTGTGGCAAGACTAGTTCGGATATTAATGAGTACCTGAACACGGGCACCGCCATCGATACGGAAGCAAAATACGTGATGCCGGTTCTTGACGATTTGCCGACATACAGGACCATCGACTACCGACATACGCAAAAGAAAATGTTCCTCTTCGAAGCCAACTCGGTAGCACTTGTGGTCGAATATGACACGCAAAACTATGAAAGCGAAAAAGGGAAACTCGCGGAAAATCTCGCAGCCTCCAAACTGGAATCCGCGTCTGAAACGACGGATAATACGAGTCGCACGAATGAGGAGTTCTCATTCAACAGTTATGTGTTTCGAGTGTTGGAAGGAGACGGCTTTCCGAAATCGTTTGGAATGATTGGCACATCCGATGAACACCAACGCATCGCGTATTTGTACTTCTACGATTTTGATTTGGATACAATCGGAGAACCAGGTGACAGCAACCGCATGTCAAAATTTGTGGAAAGCTATTTCGACTATGAATTCTGATGTCTTATAGCAAGTCTTTCACTTTAACGTCATACAAAAGATTTTATTGGGAGAATAGAAGATAGTATTGCTTAGATATTAAAGCTTATAATTGGTACGAGGGGGATTAATAGGCGAATGAAATCCTTAACCGAATTTCAAAAGCTACTAAAAAAAGATAAAATTGATAGCGTCATTGTCCAGAGGAATAATGCTGTGGTATTTGAATACTATCGAAACAATAAAATGAAAGAAAAGCAACACAAAATATACTCTGTCACAAAAAGCATCCTATCAGCACTGATCGGGATTGCGATAGACAAGGGCTATATCGAAAATGTCAATACACCAATTAGTAATTTCTTTCCGGAATTTAATAAAGATAAAGAGGATCAGAGAATTACAATCAAACACCTGCTGACCATGACTTCTGGGTTGCACTGGCCGGGGAATAATAGTATGATACCCAGCAAAAATTGGGTGAATTTTGTACTTCAGCAGGACATTGATCATCTTCCCGGTAAAGAAATGGTCTACAGTTGTGGTTCTTCACACTTGTTAAGTGCAATCTTACAATAGACTACTGGATTGAATACAGAAGCCTTCGCTAAAAAGCATTTATTTACTCCTCTAGGAATAACAGATTATAAGTGGAACCGTGATGCCCAAGGTATAGCCATTGGTGGTTTCGGATTAACGTTGAAAACGGTTGATATGTTAAAAATCGGTACGCTTTATGTGAATAAAGGACGTTGGGAATCTAAACAAATTTTGACCCCTGATTGGATTGACGAATCTACAAGTCCAAAAGTCAAAGTTGATGATGGTAATTCTTACGCGTTCCACTGGTGGAATAAACAATTTGACAATCAAATAGGTAGGATTGCACTCGCGGTTGGATATGAGGGGCAATATATTATTATCGCACCTGACTATCAATTAGTAGTAGTTATGACAAGCAGTATTAAAGATGATTCATCAAGACCTTTATATTATTTTAAGGACTATCTATTGCCCTATGCCGACAGTCAGTTACCCTAAGCCATTACAATCTGGAAGAAAGTATGAAAAAGGTAAATTGAACAAAAGAGAGAGTCTTGGCAAATATACGGACTCTCTTTTATCGTATTTAATAGTTTATAACAAAACCTAAAAAGAACTGTTTTGACCACAGCAGCCTTAGAATGGAGCCGTTCTCCTTTTAAGCAATCGTGAACTCATACCCCATCACTTTGCTGCTGTCACTAAACCCGAGATACTATCTATGTCTACTACGCTTTGGCTGAAGTTAAAATAGGAATGCCCGTATACTTGAATTATCATATAATCACTGCGAAAGAGTACCTCCATAAAGAATCAAAAGTTAATAATGCATCGCTGCTTTTGATTGCAATTTCTTTATCTCCACAACCCCCTTATCAACACAAGTCTCTATATACCCAACAATCTGCTCAAGAGTAAATACAAGCAGCTTCTCATATAATACGTTGTCTTTTTCATACTCCGTATCCACAATGACAGAAGGTAGGAAGTCCATGACTTCTTTTGAGGATACTTCTTCTAAATCTGGCGCGATTGGAATTTGGGACAGACTATTTTTCAGCTCATCCTTAAGCCCATAGTACTCGAGCAATTTTCCGTTAAGTAGCTGAAAGTCATTATGATAGCGTTTGAATAATTCATGATCAGCCTCCATTCTGTTTTTAAGCCACGGAAGGTAGAAGCCCTTAAGCCAAATGTCATCTGCTATTAAATGTGTGAAGTAGCCCAATACATAAAGATTTTCAGCTTCATCTTGGTATTTCTCCAAGAAAGCCATATAATCAACATATCTTGAATAGTCTTGCAAGTCCCCCGCGAAGAAGTGGGATGTATCCTTGGATGAAACGGCGTCAGGGGCTACGCCACCAATCAGAAAGGGAACCTTATCTTCTATCGACAGCTTCTCTGCTATTTTATGTGCAATGATTGCGTGCATAATTCTTGAACCCATAGTGATCCTCCTATTATCGTAAATTTATGAATTAACGCTAAATGTTCTGGCAATTTCTATCGTAAACGACTACTATGAATCTGTAAAATTGATTTATTGAATGTATGCAATCGAAAAAATAGATTGTTGATTCGGAGGATCAGTAATGGATATAGAACAGATCAAAGCTTTTTTAGTTATTAATGAAACGAGGAATTTTACGAAAGCGGCGGAAATTCTTCACATTGCCCAGTCGACCATTACAGCAAGAATACGAACGCTGGAACAACAAATCGGAAAACAGTTGTTGCTGCGAAATAATAAACAAGTAACTCTGACAAGGGCGGGGGAGTTGTTTGTACCATATGCGGAGCGTTTGAATGAATTAGTCCAGATAAGTATGGAAACGATTCTGCTCGAAGATCGATTTACGGATAAGTTAGTGATTGGGGGTCCTTCATCGATATGGAATTACACATTCCACACCGACATATTGAATTTCAAGTCGAGTCATCCCGAGATTGCTTTGGATTTAATGGCTCATACGAATGAAAATACAATACAAAAAGTAATTGATGGAACGATTGATATAGGTATTGTTTATTCAAGGCCACGCCATCCAATGGTCGATTATGAACTAATACAGGAAGATTATTTTGTTTTAGTGGGGAGAAAGGATTTCGAAACGATTGAATTGAATGCATTAAGAGGTGGGGATTTTCTATTCCTCGATTGGGGTAAGCCTTTCATGACGTGGTTTAATGAAATCGTAGGACCCCATTTCATTCCTGCATTCAAGATCAATCAAACAGCTCTCGTAGTCAATTACTTAAAAAGCTGGGATTATTTTGGATTTGTACCGAAATCATTCGTTGCTCCATATCTTGAAGAGGGGGAACTGCAAGAGCTGGATCACAAGTTTTCTTCGGAGTTGCCTAGTTTCAAGACGTATGTTATTTATCTCAAAAACAAGAACCGGTCGGCAACTGATTTATTCCTTGAATGGTTGAGGTAATAAATGAGATAAAGCACTTTGATGATAGATGCTACGCGCTAATAAATGATATACATAAATTTAAACCAATGCCCAATTAGGAGTGATCAGCATTGTCGGAATCAACGAAAGGGGAACGTAAATTTCCTGTCAGTATCATTGTTGCATTGGTTACTGCTATAAGTCTTTTAGGAGATTCAATGCTATATATTGCATTGCCTTTGTACTGGAAAGAGGCGGGACTTGACTCCATTTGGCAAGTTGGTGTGCTATTATCCATTAACCGTTTTATCCGTTTGCCATTTAACCCACTTGTAGGATGGCTTTATAATAAGATTTCCCTAAAAACCGGGTTAGTGATTGCAATTCTATTAGGTAGTATCACGACGTTAGGCTACGGATTGTTGAGCGGGTTTATTGCCTGGATACTTTTACGTAGTCTTTGGGGAATTGCATGGTCGTTTTTCAGAATCGGAGGTTTATCCATTGTGGCCTTTGATACGGATAAAGACAATCGGGGTAAATCAATTGGTCTTTACAACGGATTATATCGATTAGGCAGCTTATTTGGTATGTTAGTAGGTGGGCTGCTCGTGCCGATTATTGGGTTAAGTGCCGTATCGATTATTTTTGGTTGTCTGACTCTGTTCGGACTACCTTTGATTTTAATGTATGTTAATACAAATTCCTTGAAGGATAAAGAGCAGGATAACAAGGCTGTCATTATTAAAGAACGATTTGTGAGCAAATTTAAACATGGCAGAGGAATGATTATTTTTACAGGCTTCTGTATCACTCTGCTTATTCAAGGGGTTTTCATCTCGACACTAAGCTCTTTAATTGAGCAAAACCATGGAGAAAGTGTCGTCTTATTTGGATCTGTAATGAGCGTTACTTTCCTTGCGGGAATTATTTTATCGATACGATGGATATGGGAACCGTTTTTAGGAGCACGGTTTGGGATTTGGTCTGATGGACCTAAAGGAAGAGCGCCTTTACTAGTTCTATCATTAATTTTCGCAGGTTTAACGTTTGGAATTATTTCCAATGAACTTCCACTCGTTGTTATGATTTTCTTTACTTTCTTAGTGATGATTGGAGCTACATCACTTACAACTATTGTTGATGCAATTGCTTTGGACATTTCAAAAAACACAAATGTAGTTTCATTCCTTACCACTTATACAATTGCTCAAGATCTTGGAGCATCTTTAGGTCCTTTTATTAGTTTCATGATTTTTGGTTTAGCAAACGGATTCACTTACGTTTACTGGGGAGGCGCAAGCGTATTTTTATTCCTGGCAATCCTTTGGTCATTTCACTATAAAAGAGAAAGAAGATCAATTTCATTAACTGCATAGAAACTTCTTTGTGAGAAAATTAAATACTGCAATTTTGTGAAACACTCATAAGGACTAAGGAAAACTTGTGTCATTGTTCAATTTTGGTTTTCTAATGGCAAGTACATTAAAAGTTTGCCCCCGCAAGCTTTTACGACTCTTGATTGATAATCTTTTATGTGATACTATTATTGCAATTAAAATAACATGGTGCTGTTTTTGCCCCCGGGTAAAAACATAAAAAAGCATTGAGTCTCATTCCCATTAGGGCCTATTTTTAGGAGGGGTGAGATTCAATGCTTTTTGTTTTTTAAGCCATTGTTATTTAGATAAACAAGGAGGGGAAAGCCATTGTTTGAATTCAGAGTCTTAAGTAACGAAGTTGTTAAACAGGTGTTAAAAATCAATCAAGTGATTGATTTAGTTGAAACAGTTTACAAATCTAAAAGTGAGCGTAAAACTGAAACATGGCCAACTATTTTCTATGATTTTGAACCGGGGAAGGCAGATATGGACATTAAATCAGGCTATTTAAAGAGCGAAAAGTTATTTGGACATAAGACGGTAACATGGTTTGCTGAGAATGAAGAAAAGGGCATCCCAACTTTATTGGGAACGATTTCTGTATTTGATGCCGAAACAGGTAAACCTTTAGGGATAATGGATGCTTCATTTATAACAGGGATACGAACCGGGGCATCTGGTGCGATAGGTGCAAAATACTTAGCTAGAAAAAACTCCAAGCATCTCCTCATTATTGGAATAGGAAACCAGGCAATTTTTCAAATCGCAGCTATATTAACCGCTTTGCCTGAGTTAAATAGAGTTAGGATATGGGCACGAAATGAAAGTAAGCTGAATAGCTTTGTTGGCAGTGTATCGCAAAGACTGCATGTTGAATTTGGAATAGATACAGAAGAAATTGTATTTGAAGTAGTTGAACGTTTGGAGGATGCAGTTAAAAACAGCGACATTATTATTACTGCGACATCTTCAAAAGTTCCATTTTTGAAGCATGAATGGGTGCAAAGAGGAACACACATATCTTGCATAGGCGCTGATATGGTAGGGAAACAGGAAATAGAATCAGAACTCATGTCGAAAGCGAGCATTTTTGTAGATGATAAAGAACATTGTATACAAGTTGGAGAGATTGAAATACCCCTTAAGCAAGGCATAATTTCTGAGGGAAATATTTCTGGTGAGATAGGGGATGTTATCCTGGGGAAGGTTAAGGGAAGGTCCTCCGACGAACAAATAACTGTATTTGATGCAACGGGAATGGCGCTTTTGGATATCTATACAGCAAATATTGCACTAAAGACTGCAGGTGAAAAAGATCTTGGTACAAAATCAGAAATTTAAAAGGTGGATGGAGACAATGAAGTTTAATTATATTGATGTGAAAGATGCTTATGAACGTATTGAAAAACACGTTAGAAAGACACCGCTTGAGGAATCCTTTTACCTAGGAGATGAAAGCACAAAATACTTCTTTAAACTTGAGTCTTTTCAAAGAGCAAAAAGTTTTAAAATACGTGGTGCGTTAAACAAGATGATGACATTAACTAAAGAGGAAATGGAGCATGGTGTTGCAGCTATTTCCTCTGGCAACCATGGAAGTTCAGTAAGTTATGCAGCTTCAATTCTTGGAATAACAAATGTGAAAATTATAGTTCCTAAAACGACCCCCGAAAGCAAAATAGATAAGATCCGATATTTTGGAGGAGAGGTGATCCTTTTAGGAGATAATTATGATGAAGCCCATTCGCTAGGAATGAAGTATATTGAAAAAAACAATTTAATATATATTGATGCTTACTATGACGATCCTTTAATTTATGGTGGTCAGGGTACAATTGCAATTGAAATTCTTGAACAAAATAAAGACATTGATACCATTGTAGTGCCTATAGGGGGAGGAGGTTTAATTACAGGAATAGCTGTAGCGGCTAAATCTATAAATCCGGAAATTCGAGTCATAGGAGTGCAAACTGAAGCATGTCCTGCCATGATAAAATCTTATGAGGACAATACCTTTTATGAAGAATATCCAGGAGAAGAATCAATATGTGATGCTCTTGTTGGAGGGATTGGTAAGCTCAGCTATGAATTAGCAAAAGATTACGTTGATGACTTTATTGCTGTATCAGAAGAGTCTATAGCAAAAGCGGTTAGTTTCATGGCGAAAAAGGAGAAGTATATTGTGGAAGCAGGTAGCTGCACAACAGTAGCTGCTATTATGAACTACAGAGAGCAAATTGGAGGGAAAAACGTTGCTCTCGTTTTATCCGGTGGTAATATTGATGGGGAAGTATTGACTGATATTTTATTAAAGTATTAATTGAATGGGTTCATTTGCAGTACAAAGAGCTTGCCCCCTCAACAAATTTTAACAAACGTAGTCAAATACGAAATCAAGCATTTTTAAGAGCAACTATAGCCGCTTAACGTCATTGGTAGAATAGCATTTTCAGCAGTAGTGGATTCTGCCAGCTGTCTCCATGAAAATTGTGAACAATAGCACGTAAAAGAAGCATGAATTTCCAAGGGCGGAGATTTTATGCTTCTTTTTTGTTACCTTTTGTAAACTCGATCTGTGTTTATATTAGATTTACTAAAACCAGTGTGAGTCATTATTGGTATAATGTATTTGTCATCGTCGGAATTTTTAAAGAAACTCAGCAAGAGAGTAGTCATGATGTGAAGCGATTGTTGAAAGTCTTAATGTGGTTAATGGCTGCGGTTGCAATTTTAGTATTGGCTGTCATCATTGCATTTACTGTATCGGTCAAACCGAGTGTATTCCTCATTCAAAGGCTATTTGATCAACCGGTAATCATAGCTGCCCAGTAGATTTGCAGCAAATCGCATCCATTCAATCGGATGATAAGTTCATGAAGTTTTTTGTCAATACGGTTGCCCGTGTATTGATTGGAACAAAAGACTGGAAAATAGTCATGAAATCAGGCAAGCCTCTCTACCGAATTACATTACCGTGAACTTTCCACCAACGTATATAACCGATGGGAATGCTTTTTCATTCCAAGAGCAGGGGATGGCATTAGTAGAATAGCTACAATCCCTCAAAATCCCGGTGGAGGCCTTGTTTTTTAATGACGTAGAGAAGGAGTTTTTCCACGAGTATCAGTTTGACTACCCGTTGGATGAAGCGAAAGAGAGCTTGCAACAGACAATCGATTTTATTGACAGACAGCTGAAGCGATGAACAAGGTGTTTTGAAAGTACTTTGCTAGCAAGAGGGGAACGTTTAGAACAACTTAATAGAGAAAACCGAGAAAACCGAAAACGGATTCGACAGATTACCTAAATCAATTCGGATTTCAATCAGAAGCTGGCACTCTAAGCAAGTAGATCATACGAAACAGAAAAGCGTTAATCCTACAAAGGATGCTGCTTTTCTTTTTGTGTGTCTGGAATTTTTCGTGATGAGATAGGCAAGTGTGACGCGTTCTTCTTTCATTACGTCTAAGTGGATAGAAAGAGGGAGGGAACGTTTTTGGAACAGGCAGACTTGGAAAATTGGTTTGATAAATATAGTGATTCGGTCTTAACGTACATACTGTTAATGGTTCGAGATTATCAGCAAGCAGAGGATTTGACTCAGGAAACATTCATAAAAGCATATAGGCACCACCAACAATTTGAAAGCAGATCCTCAGTGAAAACTTGGTTATTTACGATTGCGCGGAACGTAACAACCGACTACTTTCGAAAGAAGCATCCGCTGCAACATTATTTCGGTTTGACGTTGGAAGCGAAAGATAACGAACCAGTTCCGGAACAGCTGGTTGCGATGAATTTTCAAAACGAACAATTGTACCGCGCGATTCAGCAATTAAAACCGACTTACCGACAAGTTATCATTTTACGGAAGTTAAAGGAATTTTCAACAGAAGAAACCGCGCTCATTCTAAAGTGGTCCGAGAGTAAAGTGAAAATGACGTTAAAACGAGCGCTGGAAAAACTTAAACGGGACATGAGTGAAGGGGGAGTTACGCATGAAGTGTTTAGATGAGCAGCTGCGTGAATTAGAAGCACAATTACACATGACAGATAAATCAAAAATGCAATTAAGAAACCGTATTTTGCATAATACTCATGCCAAGACGAGACACCGCTTCAAATCTTTTGGCTGGATTGCTGTCGCTTGTATAGTTTTGATTTTTACGTCGCCCATTTACTCGCCTACCGCAGCACGTGTCGTTTCCAAGATCATTCCGATTTCAATAACACCTAGTTTTTCGGATGGTTCGTATAACCCTGATTTAACATCTCAGCTTTTTGATTTCGTTACGAGAGAAGGGTATGATGTGAATTTCATAGGAGTGTCACCCTCGCCTTATACCGTTGAGGTTTCGCTCGTTTTGAAAGCGTCTGCTTTAACTAAAGCAACCGAAGATTTGGAACCGAAAATAACGGATTATTTATATAACAACGGCTATGACCAGTTTGATTTAAAAATATCAAGTGTGACTGAAGAGCGAAGAGATACTAGGAGCGATGACACATTCAATTTATATGATCAAGTAAGTGAGATTGTGAAAGAAGTTTTCACATCCTACGGATATGCAAAAGAAGCAGACTATGAATTAACCGGACTAGAAAAAACGTGGTTTTCTCACATCGTCACAATCGATATGCCAGACCATATTCAGGAATCGGATAAAATTATTGAGGATATTGAAAATGAAATAAAGGCAAAGAATCTAGATGTTAAAGATGTTAAAGTGCATAGCTTCAATCTCAAGCACCGTCAACAAGACAATCGCTGGGCATATGTAGCATCTGATTTATATGATGCGATGGCCGGGAAGTCTGCTTATCAAGTTACAGGTATGTCGTATAAGGTGAAAAATGGTGCTGCCTTCGTCACCATTAATACTGAATTGAATAAACCGCTTCCCGAAGAAGTAATAGAAGAAATCCAAAACGCGATACAAGAATATTTTGAGTTACCGGAGACGAAAGAACAAATTGGAGACGACCCTTTTACCATTCAATTTTTACTGAATAACAAAAAGGCATTTATTACAATAACAAACTAAGTACACTCAATTAATGCATTTTAGAGAAAGCTGAAAGGACACGAGTTACGGTCCTTTCAGTTTTTTTATAATTCCAGGCCCAAAAAAACTAGGAATTTAATAATCGGAAGCTGGCACTTTAACTTACAGCGCGTGCCGTAAGTAGTCAATCTACATGCGTAGACGCTTAATTATTCAAGCCTCTGACGTGGGTTCGACTCGTTTTGGCTCTATGTAACTTGACAAAAATGTAAAAGAGGAGTACTATATTTTAGCTATAGAAACAAAATTATTTTAACATAACTTTTTCAATAGAAGGTTGGTGTTTACATGAGAAAACAATGGAATGTTAAAGATTTTCTATTACACAACTTTTTAGGAATATATGCAGTAGCTGTATTGATGTTATGGATGAAAACATATATCGCTCAAGCCACACAGTTTGAGCTAGGAGTAGAAGGACCTCTTCAGCAATTCCTTTTACTGCTAAATCCGCTCGGTTCAGCATTGCTATTTCTAGGAATTTCATTTTTGTTTAAAGGAAAGAAAAAATATACAGTGCTCGTCGTCATGTACATGCTCATGTCGATTCTTTTATATGCGAATGTCGTCTATTACCGGTTTTTCAGTGATTTCATTACAATTCCTACCCTTATGCAAACGCAGAATTTCGGGGATTTGGGCGGAAGTGTTCTGTCCCTGCTAAAACCTTATGATATTTTGTTCTTTGTGGATGTATTCGTCATGATGTACCTTCGATTTTCACGTAAGGTACAAAAAGAGACAAATCGTGTAGGATCTAAAAAAGCGGCCGCCATTATTGCTGTCGCCTTAGTAATTTCTATCATCAATCTAGGGCTCGCTGAATCGAGCCGTCCTCAACTGTTGACTCGAGGTTTTGACCGAAACTATATTGTGAAATATCTAGGGATGTATAATTACACGATTTATGACTCGGTGGAAACGGCGGCAGCGTCATCGCAAAGAGCTTTGGCGGATAGCAGTGATCTTACAGAAGTGATCAACTATACACAATCTGCTTACGCCGAACCGAATCCATCCTATTTTGGGGCAGCCAAAGGAATGAACGTCATCTATTTGCATTTAGAATCATTCCAAAACTTTTTGATTAACTACAAATTGAACGGAGAAGAAGTTACACCGTTTTTAAATTCATTAACAAAAGATAAGAATACGGCGTATTTCGATAACTTCTTCCACCAAACAAGCCAAGGCAAAACGTCCGATGCGGAATTCATGTTGGAGAACTCCCTATTTGGGCTGCCGCAAGGATCTGCTTTTATAACGAAAGCACAAAATACGTACCAAGCGGCCCCAAGTATCTTAAAGGATTACGGTTATACATCCGCTGTCTTCCACGGTAATAACGGCAGCTTCTGGAATCGAAATACCATTTATAAAGAATTTGGATTCGACCATTTCTTTGATGCGAGTTATTATGATACGAGTGACCCAATTGACATGGCGGAATATGGATTGTTGGACAAACCGTTCTATGAGCAATCTGAAAGTATGTTGAGTTCACTGCCGCAACCTTTTTATACGAAATTCATTACGGTTGGAAACCACTATCCGTATGCTATGAATCAAGACTTAGTGACAATCGATAAAGCACAGACTGGGGACGCCAGTGTGGACGATTATTTCCAAACTGCGCGGTATACAGACGAAGCGATTGAAAAAGTCTTCACTCGATTAAAGGAAATGGGCTTATATGATAACTCGGTCATTGTTCTGTATGGCGACCATTATGGCATTTCCGAGAATCATAAAAGAGCGATGGCAAAAATCATGGGAAAAGAAATTACCCCTTATGAAAGTGCAAACTTGCAGCGCGTTCCTTTATTCATACATGTTCCTGGAATGAAAGGCGGCATCAACCACACGTATGGCGGCCAGACAGACCTTCTTCCGACATTATTGCATTTGCTTGGAATTGATACGAAGGACTTTGTTCAATTCGGTTCCGATTTATTCTCGGAAGAGCATAATGAAGTTGTCCCGTTTCGAAATGGCGATTTTATCAGCCCAACGATTGATTCAATTAATGAAAAGTTTTATGATAATCAAACAGGCTTACCACTCGACGAACGTCAAATGGAGCGTGCCAATGCATTGAAAAAAGAAGTGGATTATAAATTGGAGCTTTCCGATAAAGTCGTGAATGGCGACTTATTGAGATTTTATACGCCAAACGGGTATACTCCTGTCGATTCTTCTCAGTATAACTACACTAAAGATGCAGATGTACAATCAAACGAATGACATATCGCAGTAGAAGAAGCATGTTCTCTCTTAATGGAGAGGGTGTGCTTCTTTTTGATTGCCCATCAACATGATATATTAAAAAACAGCCGAATGGAGAGGTGCACTTCGTTATCTTCAAAGCGTTTTACATTTTGCTATATCCCTGGTGTGGGGAGCGTTTCATCAAATAAATATTGGTAGGAATAATGGACAAAGCGATCCATAAAATCTAAATTATTCCATACGTGAAATGAATTTGAAACGTAATTCCTGATCTCACGTTCCAGAAGACAGAGAACCACCGTCACTCTCCGCTTCACTTTTTTCGTTTCCGGAGGAGTGCAATTCCCAGTAATGCAAGTGGAATAACGAATTGGACGAGTAACGCCAAAGGGACAAATGTGCCGACCGTATATCTTGTGAAATCCATTTGCCTTGGAAGTGACCAAAAGCTAAATATAAAGACTAAAATTCCTAACGGCCAGATAATCGAACGATAGCTGGAGAGATTTAACAATTGTGCTGTGCCTAGCGAAACAACATAATAAAAGACAGAAATTTTCACAAAAGCTCCAACAATCCAAATGGCCATGACGATAGCTTCTACGTTATCAATAAACTCACCGACTCGGACATATTTGGCAACATTCAACAGTGGATAAATTTTTGAATCTGTCGTTGGACCTAGTATAAAAAGAACGATTAAATCAACGACCACGAACGTAACCATGACAGCAACAACGGACAGCATTCCAAATCTTTTGCCCTTTTCACCATCCGTTAAAAAAGGGAAGAAGAAGGAAAGGAGAAAAAATTCCGTGAACCATGCGCTAGGGACAATTGCCCCCTTGATAGGAGGTATTATACCATCCGCTAATATTGGAAAGATATTTCGATATTCTAAGTCTGGCAACAATAAGAAAATCATTATGAATTGTGGAAGAATGAAAAAGGGGACGAAAATTATTGCGACCCTTCCTAATACTTCTAACCCTCCACGAACGGCAAGGGCACATGTGAAAATCATCATTGTAATAATTACACTGATTGGCGTATCATCTAGGAAAGAGGTAGTAATAAATTGAGCATATTCTCTGACGATTTGTCCGGTTGAGCTAAGATATAAAAATAAGATAATAATACCAAAGATTTTCCCAGTAAACTTACCAATAATTTGCTCACTATATTGGATCACTGTTTGCTTAGGATAAAGCTCATGCAATTTATATACGATATACACGGTAGCAAAACCGAGAAGAGATGCCAGAATAGGAGAGATCCAGAAATCCGTTTTCGCATATTTCGCAGTAATGGATGGTAACGAAAGAATAACGGTAGCCAAAATTGCCGGGTAGATCATAATTGCCATCTGAAGGGAGGAGATTTTACCTTTTTCCATTCATTTTCTCCTTTCCAATGTTAGTAAATGCAGATTTATGCTGAAGGTACATTTTCCCACCGGACAAAGCAAACTTCTATGAGGACCATCGCACATTCGTTATTCGACTTCCATAAATTTACTAAATGGATGAAAAATTGCTTCTAGCCATGTTATTGGACCCGGTATATTGGGGAGATCAAATAGAGACAGACCCAATCCGATGGAAAGCAGCACGATAAATACCCATTTGTCCTTTTTCGGATCTTGTTTCATTTTCGGCCATTCAAACAAAATAATGATTGCGATAACGACCAACGTGATAAAGAAAACTCCCCATCTCAATTTTTCTTCACCTCATCCTCTGGTAATCCCCCTGGTCTGCTAATACTACCTCCATGACGGATATTTGTCTTAATCTCAAAAATCACCTCAACTTCAGGGTATATTTCATCCCATTCTTTTTGGGCCTGTCTCATTTGCTGCGGATATTTTCGATAAAATTCGTTGGCAAAATCGGTAACATCTGCTTTGAACTTATGCTGTACTTTCTCAAGTGCAAGCTCAATCCGACTTTTAATTGCTTCTTGATACTCCTTTTCTACCTTATTTACGATAGCAGGCTTTGACATATCCAGCTTTGTTTCATTTTGAAAGATTGAGCCTTCTGTTTTTACTTTCACACGCATTCTCCATGTTCCATTTTTGATTTGTGGATGCAGTTTGACTCTAGAGGTGACAGGATAAATAGATACGAGCCCTTCCTCTCCTTCTAGTTTTATATTCACTGTAGCCTTTATGATCTCATCACGTAACCATAATAAGCCTCTCGTTTCTTTTTCTGTAATCTTCCCAACCATTTTATCCTTTCGAAAAATAGCGGATCCATCTATTTGGACAAACTGTATTGGTTCCCCTTGTGTTATTTCCTGATATCCAATCCGAACATATGGTAATGCAACAGCTTGACTCATCCCAGTTAACATAATATCTAAATCCTTAATCGTCACACCTATTCCTGATCCAAAATCCATTAATGCTCGCATCGACTCCGCCGAGTATCGTTCTAAAGTAGTAGGTACATCCAAAAGGCTCTTTGCATCCCCCTCGCTCACAAAGACAAAGGCATTCTCCTTTATTTGAGGTATACGTTGCAAGAAATCCAAGTGTTCTTGGATCCCTTCCTCTGCTAATTTTTCTCCAAAGATGAACACGTCCGTTTGACCCCAAAAGAGTTTGCGCGGTAGTTTTCCCTGTAGTTTAGATAGTGCATCTGAAATATTACTCCCTACTTGTCCCGCTGACGTTATAACTTTGTCTCCTCCACTACCTTGGCCACCACCGGCACTAAAGGATTTAGGTACAAATACTTGGACGGTGACTTCGATTTGCTTATCGTCTGTTATATCGATGGCTACTGCAGTAACAATGGACAAATCATTAACTTCTGTCCGATCCCAGCATCCACTTAATAAAAGGATAGAAATCATAAAAAGGATTAAAAGGATTTTTCCTCTTTTCCGATTGTTTTGTTCCTTTTCCTTTACCATCATGATTATTTCCCATCCTCTAAGGTTCAACTTGTTTCGCCGCCTTTTACGGGGTTAGGTTTTTGTTTAGGGGACTGTCGACTTACATTGGCTTCCCCAGTTAGATGTGGACGTGTATTCATCTTCCACAATGGAGCCCTCCATAGTACATCCTTTAACTCACTTGTTTTTAATGGTGCTAGCGGCGTTAAATAGGGAACACCAAACGATCTTAATGTACATAAATGAATAACGATTACAATAATACCGATCATCATACCAAGTAATCCTAATGTACTAGCAAGTAGCATAACTGGAAAACGTAGCATCCGGATTGCAAGTCCAGCCGCGTAACGTGGTATCAAAAAAGAGGCGATGCCCGTTACTGCTACGACAATAACCATTGGTGCAGATACCAATCCCGCTTGGACCGCAGCCTGTCCAATTACAAGTGCGCCGACAATACTGACAGCGGAACCAATTTGCTTCGGTAAACGAACCCCCGCCTCCCTTAGTGCTTCAAACATAATTTCCATTATCAGTGCTTCCAATAAGGCTGGAAAAGGTACCGCCTCTCTTGATGCCGCAAAGCTTAGCAGTAATTCAGACGGTACCATTTCTTGATGAAACGTCAATATAGCTATATAAAGAGAAGGTAACAATAGAGAGATGATTAGGAAAAAGTGGCGTATCAAGCGAATAAATGTACTGACCATGAAACGATGATAATAATCCTCTTGTGATTGTAGCAATGAAAAGAATGAAATAGGTCCAATTAAACTAAACGGTGTTCCATCTACTAAAATTGCCGCTCTTCCTTCAAGCAAATTTGCACAGACAATATCTGGTCGCTCTGTCGATAATATTTGAGGAAATGGAGAGTAAGGGTTGTCCTCAATCAATTCTTCAATATATTCGCTTTCTAAAATTCCATCAATTTCAATTCGGTTTAACCGATTTTTAATCTCTTCAATCAGCGTTTTATCTACAATTCCTTCAATATATAAAAGAGCAATCGACGTTTTCGTATATCGTCCGATTTTCATAGTTTCTATTTTAAGCGAGGGGCTTTTAATGATGCGACGCACAAGCGATGTACCTACCTGCAGGTTTTCCGTAAATCCCTCTCGTGAACCTCTGATTACTCCTTCCGCGACAGGCTCCTCAATAGAACGCTTTTCAAATTTAACCAATCCCAAAGAAAACGCATCGCCTTCGTTTAATAGAATGGGATTTCCTGATAAGATTGAGTCTATACAATGATCCAATACTTCCATTTTCTTCACTTGGGCTAGGGGCAATTTTGTTTCAAGAAATGTTTGTAGTGGCTGCTCATCATCAGCAATTTCAGGCATCAGTGGAGCTAGAACAGATTTCTCAATTCCCTCTACATTAGAAAGCCCCTCAATGTAAATAATCATTGATTTCCTTTTGCCAAAAAGTAAAAAAGGACGAAATACAACATCAGAGCTCTTTTCAAAAATGGAATGAAAGTTTTTTACATTACGGTCGAAATTAGGATCTAGTTTTACCTGCGCTATATTTTCTCCCTGTTCTTGCTGAGATTGCGTCTGCGTTTTTATATAAACTGGCCGTCCTAACAATTTATTAACACGTCGAATCAATCGAATCCCACCTTCATTTTTAGGAAATCCACGAAGAGAACAGGCATTAAAAATGCCCTGAATTCCCAACATCCAATAATCTAATGTATCCATTTAAGTGCAACGAGGTTATTTGAAAATAATTTTCAATTTTGTTCTCTTGATACAAGGGGACAAACCAAAGATGATAATAAAAAAACCCTAATTAGTAGGGTTATCGAAATTTAGAATTGTTATACGCATATTATTAATATTGTTTTCCGTAACACTCACTCTGTTATTATTATAGGATATGCTTGATATGGTTGGCAGGCCAAGAAGAATTAGATGGAGTTGGCGGAGTAAGTGAACTGTGTTATGAGCCATTATTTGGTCAGACTTTACCATACAATCCACATCTAAAATTCCATTGAAACCATATGTCTATCTTGTTGCTCTTAGCTATATTTGAAAGGAGGGAGGGGAGTCCATAAAGCCTAAGCGTTCGGATTCGTGAATATATCGCGACCATAATGTTATCCAACTACGATGATCAGCAACAGGGCAATTAATTTAAGTTCAAGCCCTTTTAGTCCACACTGTAAGAACCAAACGATAAATGACATTATTTCTATTTTGAACTTTACCATCAATTATATCGAAGAAAACCGAAGAAATTTGTATTTCCATACCTCATTCTTGCCATACTAACAGTTATTAGATATCAAAAGGGTGAAGTTATGGTTATTAGGATTTTAATTTCTGTAGGAATAGTTTTTCTTGCTCTAGTCGGTTTGTATTGGTGGGGTTTGAAAACTCCAACACAAGACTTAAACGAAGTTTCAGTTACGCCAACTTCAAAACCTGTAGTTTTATTAGTAATTGACTCACTGATGGATGAACCGTTACAAAAAGCAATCAAAGAAGGAGAAGCTCCTGCTTTAGAATTCTTTATGAAGCACGGTCAATACGTTCCTGATACCGTTAGCTCTTATCCTACTATGTCAGTTACAATTGACAGTACATTATTAACTGGAGAGTACGCAGAAGCGCATAAAGTACCTGGTCTGATTTGGTTCAAGCAAGGTGAAAATCGATTAATAAATTATGGGACAGGAATAAAAGAAGTACGTAAGCACGGAGTAAAGCAGGTAATAAATGACGGCTTAATTCATTTAAATCAAGAGCATTTAAGCGAGGATGTAATCACTATTCATGAAGAGTTGGCGAGCACCGGGATCCAATCCGCATCGATCAACGGGCTTGTTTATCGTTCGGTCTCTCCTCAACGATTAACCATTCCCAAACTCGCATCTATGGCAAAACTCATCCCTCATAACTTAGAAATCAACGGACCACCCCTTCTGTCATTGGGGAGCATCTCACAATACAACCCTGAAAATAATCAAAACAATCAAATCTGGAGGAAAATGGGGTTCAATGATCGATTTACTGCAAATGAATTGAGTTACCTCATTCGAAAAGAAAAAATACCTCCTTTTACCTTTGCCTACTTCCCGGATTTAGATAAGAAGGTTCATGACAACGGACCAATGGAAACGGACGGAATTGAGGAATTGGATAAACAACTCCAATCTATTCTAAATTCGTACAAAACTTGGGATGAAGCGATTCAGAAAACCATCTGGATTGTGTATGGCGACAGTGGGCAAACTTCTATTTTGAACGACCGCGATGTCTCTCTTATCGATTTACAATCTTTATTAGAAAAATACCGTATTTTGAATATAAAGGACACCATTGATAAACAAGATGAACTTGTGCTAGCTGTAAATGAACGTATGGCTTACATTTACTTAATTAATGAGCAAATCAGTTATACAGATATAATTTCAGAGTTAAAAAAAGATGAAAAAATTGGTTTTATCGCGTGGAAAGAGAATGATGTAAATCATGTGGTTACTGCTGGATCAGATGAGAAACTCACATTTTTACCGGATGGTAAGTATATCGATTCCTACAATCAATCTTGGGCATTGAATGGATCCAGCGCACTATTGGATTTGTCCATAAATGATCAAAATGAAATCCAATACGGCGATTATCCCGATGCGCTTGCAAGACTGGATGGAGCACTCCACTCCCATGAGGGCCGTTTCGTTGTTATCGATGCAAAACCAGGGTATGAATTCATCGGAAAACATAGTCCTACCCATGTAGGCGGAGGTGGACACGGATCCTTACACAAAGATGATTCATTAACACCGCTCATCATCGTTGGAACTGAAAGCAAACCTCAGCATAATCGTTTAGTGGATTTTAAAGACTGGATACTTGAGTTGATCAAAAAACAAGGTGAGTGAAAGGTACTTTCACTCACCTTGTGATTACAAAGCTGATGGCAATGTCAAATGATGAAGTGTAATTTCCGGACGACTCCCAAAACGGATATTAAGGCCCGTCTGTCCCAATCCTTCACTGATATAAAATGGTTTTCCCTCGTGTTTATGCAACCCCTTTATCATATTTAAGCTTACCAGTTTCCCCATTTTTACAAGATGATAAGGTTTTGGCCAATGAATTTGTCCACCGTGAAAGTGACCAGAAAGTAAATAATCATACGGGACATTTTTCATAGTAAGCACTATATTCGGATCATGCGTTAATACAAGATTGTACCCATTCGTAAGACCCTCATAAGACTTATCCACGTTACTTCGGTTCGTACAAAAATCATCTATACCGATGATGTTGATTTTTTGCCCATTATTCCATAACACATCATTTTCATTTATCATTGTTTTACAGCCATTCTCATCTAATAGCTGCTTTAATTTAATGAAATCGGGGTTCCGTAAAACATAATCATGGTTTCCAAACACTGCATAAATACCATGTTTAGCATTTAGTTCATTCAACACTTTTACATAGGGTAGTAGTTTAGGAATCGTACGTTTGCGATCTAAAAAATCACCCGTTAAAGCAATTAGATCGATTGACTGATCGATTAGAATGGAATAAAGATGTGAAGGTGTTACCGATATATTTTCAAGATGCATATCGGAAATGTGGAGTACACGAAAAGGTTCTCCCACTACTTGTGTGGTCGCATCTGATTGATTTATGAACACATTGTTAACTAAAACCTGCTTAGTATTTTTATACCCTTTTATAAAAGTTACGGCCAGGATAGCTACAATGAAAATAGTAAACAAAATAAACATGTAAAATCTCCTCCCCCTATCAAATATAATATAGAGGAGGTTCTATTGTTAGCTGTAATTTATGGAATTGATACATAAATTAATACCGATACAATATTCTATTTATATTAATAATATGAAGGAAAATAATGCTTAGGATATTGAATGTCTGTTTTCCGATACTAAAGACGGTTCAAAAAACCATCATGAAAGGAGATGATTGGAATGCGGTTATTTACTTTAGGTGCCATCGGGGCAGCTGCGATTTACGGTGTTGTTAAAGGAATGAAAAATGGTACATTGAAACAACTTGTACAAAATATCCCGAACCAATTAAATGTGCAGAACTTACAGCAATTGGCGAAACCGTTGCAACAAATGACGCAGCCGTTACAAGGGATGACCACTAACGATTTAACCAAAAACCTACCAAAACAGCAAGGCTAATCATTTAGTCCATTTTCTAAAAAACGCCTATAGGCTATGCACGTAATCGCAAAGCATGCCTATAGGCTTTTTTTACGCAATCTTCTTTGTAATCGTACCATATTTTTCACATATGACACCCTTTGACATAAATAAGTATTGTGGTGTAGGCTTCTTTTCTCTTTTTGATGAGGAAGAAAATGTATGGATTGGGTAAAGTGCCATCCGTTTAAACCACAAATACAAAAGATTGGACAATGGAACAGATTCAAAACCTAAACGCGTATACCCTTTATCGATCATTGTAATACCGATGATTCCTTTGATTTCATTTTTGTTATAATGATGCGTAATAAAAAATGCAAGATCAGGCAAAGACGCTTGTACTTTCTTATAAAGGAAAATTGACTTTTTAAAATGATCATCCATGCATACCATTTCTTTCAGTATACGGACATTGTGCAAATGAATTTTAATGAGAAGGTCATTTTTTTGAATGATCGTTCCGTCTGAAAGAACAACTTCACGACCTTTATAACGGGTTAAACGAACTCGAAAAACATTCATATTTCCAGTAATTTGTTCGAGGCATTGTAAACGACTGCAGAAAAAGTAAACCGAGTCAAACAACCCCCATAAATGAATTAGACGCTGTTTCATCTCCACTTCCCTTTCAAGTGTAGTTTTAACGCCATTACATCTTTTAGGGTAACCATTTGTCATTCAACTATTTATAAATTCGTGTTGGATGAAATGATCAATGGGAAACATACTACAAATAAAGACTGGCGGGTGCATGTATGAATCGGATATTATTTCTGCCCTTCTTGCAAATATCATCAGGCCATCACCAAGTTGCAAATGGAATTATCCATTCTCTTCATAAAACAGATGAAGTATTTGAATGTGAAAAAATTGACATTTTGTCATATAGCTACGGACGCATTGAAGTGTTCATCTCAAAGTTCTACCTAAATTGGATTCATCACTTTCCCAACTTATATAGCTATCTCTATAAGAAATCGGCTTACAAAAATGTAGCTTTGAAAAAACGGTATTATTTGTATGAATGGCTGTTCTTATATTGGATGGAAAAGTTAGTGAAAGAAAAGAATCCGCAGCTGATTATTTGCACACATGCATTACCGTCCTATTTGTTGAACCGTTTAAAGCAAAAAGGGAAACTATCCATTCCAGTTATTAATGTCTATACCGATTATTTCATTAATCAGATATGGGGAATAGAATGTATCGACTCTCATTTCGTTCCAAATAAAGAAATAAAAGAAGAATTAATAGAGCGCGGTGTCAAAGCTGATCATATTGTTGTTACGGGGATTCCAATTCATGATCATTTCAAGGAGCATGTGAATGTAAGGAAATCAGAAGGGGTAATTTCCGTATTACTATCGGGAGGGAATCTTGGTACAGGTTTACTAAAAACCTTTATTAAAACGCTACAACCTTCTGGAAAAATAAAGTATACGGTCCTTTGCGGGAAAAATACCAAGTTATTAAATTGGGTCAAACAATTAAATCATCCGTTTATTCAAGCGGTCCCTTATATTTCGTCAAAAGAAGAAATGAATGATCTCTACGATACGATTGATGCGATAATTACGAAGCCGGGGGGCGTGACGGTAAGCGAATGTTTATATAAGAAAATCCCTATCTTTGTTTATCATGAATTGCCAGGACAGGAAGAAATCAATTTACGTAATTTGAAAAACTGGGGGCTTGTGTATCACCTAAGACATTGGCAAGAAAGCCGAGATTTAGAGGAGAACATATTGAAGGTCTTGCATTGTGACAAGCAACAGAAACAGCTGATTAAGCGAATAGATAATTATCACCAACATTTATCAAAACGGGATATTTCTACCTTTGTTGAAAAGCTATTAGCTAATCATGGTACGACTTCCTAATATAAATTATTGTAAAGTGTTTAGACAACGACTAGGAGGCCATTCAAAATTGAAAGACCTCCTCTAATTTTCCATGTAGTAGGCAGCGGTTTAACATTATAAGTTTGCATAACGCTTTTCGTATTATCGAATAAAGTAGGGAAGGTCATCCCGTATTGTCCAGCGAATGTACGAACTTTAAAACCCGATTCAGCAATTTTGACTGCTAATATTTGTACACCCTGGTTTACCTAGTGTGCCAATCATAATGGAATTGACCCGATGTCTCAAATTTTAATGAGTCGGGAATTTATTTTTCTTCATTCAACTTGTTATTAATGGTATTCTGTAATTAAAAACACTAAATATTTCTACAAGATTTTAAATTCGTAAATTAACTGCATTGTTGGTTATTATTTGATAATATAGTAGGTATTGAAGGAAAAATGATAGAAAACAAAGGTTGGTTTCAGTGGAGTAATAGAATAACAGCAATTCCTTTTTAGTCTTTGTCCATTCAACATAGGGAGTGAAAGTATTGAAAGCTATTCATGTAGAATACTCACCGAACATTAACGGTGTTGTTCAAATTCCAGGTTCCAAAAATAGCTCATTGGCTCTACTTGCGGCAGCTTGTCTTACCGATGAAACCATAATCTTTCAAGGAATACCAAACATTGCAGATTTCCGCGTTATTTGTGAAATGGGAGAAGAAGTTGGTCTGAAAATTACACGTGAACTATCCGGAGATGTTTCCATTGATCCAAGAATGATTTTCACTACTGATTTCGACCCTGTAAAGTCTTCCTCATTTAGAACTGCTTATTATTTTGTTGGTGCATTACTTGCGAAGTATGGAAAAGTATCAGTAGGTTATCCTGGCGGCGATAATTTTGTCAGTCGACCAATGGATCAACATATTAAGGCGCTAGAAATGATGGGTGCTACGTTTACATATCATAAGGATTACTATGAGGTCGAAACAAAAGGATTACATGGGGCAACTATTTATTTTGATACGATCACTTCAGGGGCGACGATAAATGCAATGTTAGCTGCAGTAAGGGCTAAAGGTAAGACGGTGTTGTTGAATGCTGCACGTGACCCGGAAGTTATTGATACAGCGATTTTTCTAAAAACGATTGGCGCAAAAATAAGTGGGGCTGGAACGGACACTATTCGTATAACAGGAGTGAATCAGTTACATGGCGGAACGCATCGTGTAATTCCGGATCGTTTGATAGCAGGTTCATTCTTAATTGCCGCTGGTGTAGCAGGAGGGAATGTAACGGTAACCGATGTCATCCCAGAGCATTTAGGATCCTGTATTGCGAAGCTCGAAGAAATTGGAGTAGAGATCGATGTGCGAGATAACTCTATCACTGCAAATTCAACAGGAAAACTGGCTGCCTCACGAATTAGAACAGGTATGTATCCAAGTTTTGCAACAGACTTACAGCAACCAATGACAACCTTATTTACTCAAGCTTCAGGGAAAAGTATTGTAGCTGAAAAAATTTATCCGAATCGTTTTCAACATGTCGGTCAACTGAGAAAAATGGGAGCGGACATTAGAGTACGGTCAGGAGTTGCTTTTGTTAAAGGGAAAAGCAACTTGATGGGGACTGTAGTTTCTGCTTCAGATATTCGTGCTGGTATTTCATTGATTCTGGCAGGTATGGTTGCAGAAGGCACTACTTCCATTACTGGTGTTGAACATATTGAACGTGGTTATGAAGATGCCGTAAAAGCTTTTCAATCTCTAGGAGTTCGGATTAGAAAAGAAGATGTTAACTCTAGATTTGATAACCAGGTTTATGAGAGCATTCAAAAACGATGCATAAAGTAAATAATTATCGAATCACAAACGAAAACTATAAAAACCGGTTCCAATCATTATGGATAAATGATTGGAGCCGGTTTTTTTAGCTCGAACTCGGGGTAAATGAGTAGCCGAATGGAGAGGGGGAACCTCTCATCCAGCTGTATTTCATATCATCATTTACTTTCAAAGTCACAATCCTTCAATGGAATCAACTTTGTTTTATACTTAACTTTATAAATCATCCAAACGATCAAGAAGAGGGGGAGACCGATATAGGAAACGAGTGCGCCGTTCCAATCGATGTCACCACCCGTAAAGGCTTGGAAATTTTGGCCGGCAATGATGAAGATACATAGGACCAAGGCCAATAAAGGACCGAATGGGAACCATTTTGCGCGATAAGGAAGATCCGATAGCTTACCGCCTTGCGCAATAAAGGCTCTTCTGAAACGGTAGTGACTGATAGCAATACCGAGCCACGTAACAAATCCAGCCATCCCCGATGCGTTCAACAGCCAGACGTAAACAGTACCGTCCCCGAAGAAAGTGGATAGGAAGGCAAGGGAACCGACTAATGTCGTGGCGATCAAAGCGTTGACTGGCACGCCTCTTTTATCCAATTTCCCTAAGAACTTCGGCGCTTTCCCATCACGCGCCAAATCCCAAAGCATACGCGTAGACGCGTACATGCCCGAGTTACCCGCAGATAAGACGGCTGTCAAAATGATGGCATTCATGACAGAAGCGGCAAAAGCGAATCCGGCCCGTTCAAATACGAGTGTGAATGGACTGACGGAAACCGACTCACTTAATAATCGTGCATCTGTATACGGGATAATCATCCCAATGACGAAAATCGCAAAGATGTAGAAAAGAAGGATGCGCCAAAATACGGAGTTCACCGCTTTTGGAATCGTTTTTTCGGGATTTTCACTCTCACCTGCAGCCACTCCAAGTAATTCCGTACCTTGGAATGAAAAGCCTGCAGCCATGAAAATACCCAGTATGGCAAAGAATCCTCCGTTGAACGGTGCATCGTCAATCGTAAAGTTCGTAAAGCCGATCGCTTCGCCGCCCATGATGCCAAAGATCATCAGAAACCCGGTAATAATGAAGATGATGACGGTCACAACTTTAATGAGTGAAAACCAAAATTCGGTTTCTCCAAAACCTTTGACAGACATATAGTTGATGCCGAACATGATCAGAAGGGCAAGCCCGCTCCACAAGAACGAAGGGCTTTCAGGAAACCAGAATTTCATGATCAATACAACAGCTGCCAGTTCCGCGGCAATCGTGATTGCCCAGTTATACCAATAATTCCAACCAATCGCAAACCCGAATGCTGGATCGACGAATCGTGTGGCATATTCTTTGAATGATCCAGCCACCGGCATATAAGCTGCCATCTCCGCAAGGCTCGTCATTAGGAAGTACACCATGATCCCGACAGCGGCATAAGCAACCAACGCCCCTCCAGGCCCAGCAGCATGGATTGCTCCGCCACTTGCCAAGAAAATCCCCGTTCCAATCGAACCTCCAAGAGAAATCATCATCAGATGACGGGCTTTCAATGTTCTTTTCAATTGAGGCGTATTCGTAGATGTTAACTTGTTCTTCATGTTGTCCACTCCTCTTTGTGACGGAAGGTTGTTACATCTATATAGTTTAACCAAATAAAAAACAGCCATCAGGGAAAATCGACGGCTGTTGGATATGTGCGTTAATCCTTCCGAAGATAGTTCTCCACGTTGAAAACGTGACAATGATGTTCCTGTTCGAAAACATCACCAGCATGGATAGCCAATGATCTATCCATACTTCGGCAACTTATCCTTTCAAACGGAGTCAGCAATCTCAGAGAATCTCGTCCGTCCTACTCTTATAAGCAGCAGCCTCTATCCCATCGGTGAATGGGAGTATTAAATTAATGAATAAATTATAGGGCAATATTATTCATAATGCAATGGTAAACATTACACATTCAACTTCTTCTGGAGTATAGAAGTGTGTTAGAATATTTGTAATTCACCATGCGATGAAAGGGGTAATAGATCTATGAAATATAAAGTATCGGAAAACATCGGGTTTCAAGTAGAAAATATCGAGAAAGCTAAATTATTTTATGAAAATGTTTTAGGCTTTAAACAGCCTGAAAAGAGCTTTGTCAATGAGATAGGGTTCCGAACGGACAACAATAACATTTTCTTAATTGAAGGCGATACCAACCTCGGACCCGTATTGGAAGTTTTCGTAGGGGATCTTGAAAAAGCGAAGCAGCATTTATTGGAAAATGGATGTGAGATAGTTCGTTGGGAAGGCAAAGGGAAGGATTGCTATGTGAAAGACCCATTTGGAATGGTTTTTAATGTGTGGGAAGAGAAAAAAATTTAAGAAGTGGGGCTTTTTCATCCGAAAAGAAAACCAACCACGGTAACCCTATAAATAAGTTGACTATGTACGGATTTCATCAAAGGTTCACGGAGTTGCTGAAAAAGGAAATGATCCCCCTTTACGGTTGTAAAGGGAGATCATTGAATTGAATCAATAATAACTAGCGGTACTTCTTAAAGGAATTTGTAGGCAATTCACCAGCTTCGGCGCATTTAATATTTTCTGTTTCCAAACGATGCATAATTTATTTGGTGTGCCAAGTGTCTCGCGCTACTTAATAATCTTCAAGACTTGTTTAAACTCTTTCGCATCCGCTGATTCCAGCAATTCATAAATTGCCATTTCAACGCTTGTTCCGAAAATGCCAAGTGCCTTCATTTTTTCTAGCCCAAGTTGTTTATTTGCCAATGTGCGGGAAGATACGGCATCTTCCACGACTTGTACATCATAGTGAGATTCTTTTAGATCGGCAGCTGTTTGGTAGACACAAATATGCGTTTCGATGCCCGCAATTAGGATTTTCTGTTTTTGCGTTGCTAGCAGCGCATTTTTAAACTCTTCAGTTTTCCAAGCGCTAAACGTCATTTTAGGGATAGATGTAAGTCCTTCCATTTGTTCAGCCACTTCTTCCACGGTAGGCCCTAAACCATCTGGATACTGTTCGAGCCAAATAATCGGCACATCCAAAATCCGCAAACAGCCAATCAGCTTCCTCAAATTATCGATTAACGCCTCACTGTCATGCACAATTCTAGCCAATTTCCCTTGAACATCTACAAGTACAAATACCGTTTGATCTTTTGTGAACATATGAGATTCCAGCCCCCTTTGTATACTTGACTTTGGTTGTTGGGTATTCTTTAACCAATCATACCATTATTCAAAATTATTTTCGGTGCAATCTATAATCTAAATTGGCCGCTGTTGATCATTAACTCAATCTATGTATAACTCTACGGAGCGTTTGTTGCTGCTAACGAGATAAACCCCTAAGATGGAATAGAGCAGGAGGAGAAAATGATGGATAATCGTAAAGTTGGAGAGTTGATTTATAATTTGCGAAAAGAAAAAGGGCTGACACAAAAACAATTAGCCGATCAAATGAACATTTCTGATCGAACAATTTCAAAATGGGAGCGTGGATATGGCTGTCCTGATGTCACGCTATTACCAAGTTTGTCCGCCTTGTTAGGAGTAAATATAGAAAACATTTTAGATGGTGAATTAACGTCGAATGAATTTGTAGGAGGAAATATGAAAAACACGAATTATTTTGTCTGTCCGTCATGCAATAATATTGTACTAGCTACTGGTGATATTACCTTATCTTGCTGTGGAAGGAAATTAGAGCGATTAGCTGCAAAGAAAGCAACAGACGAAGAAAAGCTATCAATTCAAGAAATTGATAATGAATGGTTTATTTCAAGTGATCATCCTATGACAAAAGATCATTATATATCATTTATTGCGGTTGCTACGGGTGATCAAGTTCAGATTATTAAACAGTACCCTGAATGGGGTTTACAAACACGCATCCCGAAACGTAAACATAGCAAACTGTTATGGTATGATACTCAATTGGGTTTATATTATCAGCTTTTGTAATAGTTCAATATATCACAGGTGTTATGACTCAGATATACAAACTCGGTGACCCTTTCCTCAACTAATTCAAATCAAAACTGTTTTAGAACCTAGCGTCCATCCCTAATTATTTCAATTATATACGTACAGTAGGTTGAAGTAGTTCCGAAATATGTACTACAACTCCAAACAGAAAAAACCATTGGAATGAAATTCATTCCAATGGTTTTTGTTGTTGTTTTATAAGTAGGCACGCCTTAGCACCCGCAACAGGGAAGTGGAATGTTTGTATCCTAAACATTCCTTTAGTCGGATTTCAAGCTAATAAGAATTAGCGTGATTCCAGCAAAAAGACAGATCATTCGTGTGAGAGAAATTTTTTCAGCGAGACCGAATAATGCAACCCCAGTAGTGATGATCAACACACAAGGTCCGACAAGAGCCAAAAGTGTGTTGATGTAAAAAGCTTTTTCTAAGTCATTGAACTTGTACATGAAAAGGGCGGCGGTGATGTCCACACTGCCGGAAAAAATCCGCAACAAGATAATTAGTAATAATGCTCTTTCAATCAATTACGATGCCTCTTTTCCTTCTAGGTTCATCCATTCCTATTTTTATTTTCCGGCAGGACTTTTTCTACTATATGAATGTCAGTGTCTGTTCATTATAGGAAGTTCATTTTCGCTAAGAAGGTTTGCGGTCGTTTATGTGACACGGTGTCATGTTTATTGTTGACTTATGACATGCTGTCACCTATAATCGATTTATCGATAAAAGTGACACGGTGTCACTTGTGGACGGGAGGAATAATGCTATGCCAAAACAAACATTTTTCCACTTACCTCAACATAAGCGAGTCACTCTCATTCAAGCTGCTAAAAGGGAATTTTCTCGCGTTCCCTTACACGAAGCGTCAATTGCCAATATTATTAAAGAAGCTGAAATACCAAGAGGGAGTTTTTATCAATATTTTGAAGGGAAAGAAGACCTCTTTTATTATCTGTTAAACCAAATATCAGAGGAAAATAGTGATCGGTTTATTGCTTTCTTGAAGGAGAAAAACGGAGATATATTCGAAACGTTACTTGCTTCATTTCACTTTATGATTCAAAATCACAGGAATCAAGAACATAAAAGCTTTTTCAAAAACGCTTTTCTAAACATGAATTATAAAATGGAAAATATATTAGCGAGCGATATTTACCAAGAGAATAAAAGAAGTCAGTATGTAGAATTGATCAGTTTAATCAATGCCGGAAATTTGAATATAAAAGATGAACGAGAACTTCATCATATTTTTAAAATCGTCATGGCCATCACTTTTCAAAACCTTATTCAAGCGTTCGTAAAAGATTTAACGAATGAAGAGGCTTTACAAAATTATGTTGAGCAAATGGAACTGCTAAAAAGAGGACTAGTCAAGGAAGAGAAAAGTAATGATGAGGACTCTTAAACCAGTGAAGAAGGAAAGCAGCCGTTTACACAACATTATTAAAAAACTACAAAAACAAGGCATTGATGCACAAATATGCAAACGGCCGGATCCTTTAAATTCATGAATAGAAGGGGTATTACAGTATTGGAAAACACAACTTTTGAAGGCCTTGAACTATTGAAGGCAACTAAGAATGAAGTAACAAGGTTTGTGATGACATACAAGTTCGCAATAGACGAAGTGAATACGAAGTTAAACATCTTGAAAGAGGAATTTCAATATATTCATGACTATAACCCCATTGAAAATAGTATCTCGAGAGTAAAGACGCCTGAGAGCATACTTAAGAAAGCATATAGAAAAAAATGCGGCCTTTCATTAGCGTCGATAAAAGAAAATATTAAAGATATAGCAGGGATACGCATTACCTGTTCTTTTATTTCCGATATATATCGAGTGAGTGAAATGATTACAAAGCAACGGGATATCACCGTCATTGAGTGCAAGGATTATATTAAGAACCCTAAACCTAATGGGTATCAAAGCCTTCACCTTATTATTAAAATTCCTGTATTTATGTCGGACAGAGTAGAGCATACATATGTGGAAATCCAAATTAGGACGATCGCAATGGACTTTTGGGCAAGTCTTGAACACAAAATATATTATAAGTTCAATAAGGAAGTTCCCGAGCGAATTACGAGGGAATTAAAGGAAGCCGCCGTCTCTGCTACGGAGTTAGACAAGAAAATGGAAAGGCTCCATGAAGAGGTGAAGGTGATTAAAAGTATGGAGAATGAAGATGAGCATGTAATGAATTCATTGGCGAGTGGAAAAATTACACAGCTTATGGGCTTATTGAATTAAATTTAGGTAAATATAATTAGACAATAATAAGCTGTAGAGTTCAGCATTCTCGAACTCTACAGCTTATTTTATTTATTCACTTCATCTTCATTATATAGTTTAATACGTTCTAGACTAGGATTTTTGCAACAGTAATTGCAAGAATAGATGAAATGTTGATCAAGTAATACTTATTCCAATGGATATGGTAAAGGCCGACAGTATATACTACTATGAGTTATGCAAAAGAAAGGGTGCTTAATATGTATGGTAATAGGATTGTCAAAAACATCATCAGGCCAGAAAGAAACGAGTTGCTTAAACTAAAAAAATACACAACTCCTGATGTTTGCGACGTAATTAGCACTTATGACTGTATGGATAGTAATATTAAGCCTTGGATAGGAAAGGGACAGTTAATTGGTCCAGCTATTACAGTAAAAGTTCCTATCGGTGAAGGCGGCATCATTCCTGAAGCAATTGATTACGCGAAAGAAGGCGATGTAATTGTTATCTCTGGAAAAGGAAATACAAACAGTGCTTATTGGGGAGATCAAAGAAGTAAAAAGGCACTTACTAAAGGAGCTATTGGAGTAATCATCGATGGCGCTTTCAGAGATTTTGATGATTGTGAGAAAGTTGGATTACCTATTTACGCGAAAGGTTTAACGTCTGGTTCCTCCGGTAAATCAGGCATTGGAGAAATCAATGTGCCTATTAGTTGTGGCGGAGTAGTTGTATCGCCGGGAGATATTATCTTCGCAGATTATAATGGGGTCTGTGTCATCCCATCTGAGTATCTTTCAGAGGTTACTGAACGCCTAGAAAAAACATTCTAGAGTTTGGCTTAGTTGATAGTTCCTCAATAAAAATAATCCATCCGTCGAGCAGTAGCTCATAAGGATGGATTTTTTCATACAATCTGATCTAGGGAACCTGCTATTATCAATAGGTAGCGGTGTTTGCTACCTGACTCTTTGTTTTCTCATCCATTGCGTCGCGACCCACTTTTCACCAGTGATGACGGGTGCGCCACCGTGTAAAGTTAAATCATTTAGGTCTTGATCGTTATAGAAGTATTCGAAGTAGACTGCAGTCCCTTTTTTAGGTGATACCGAGAATTTCAGTTTAGGGAAAAAGGTTTCTCCACCTTCTTCTACATCATTTAAATACATCACGAGCGTACTAATTCTATTGTTTGTTACTTTGCTTGTTGATGAAAAGAAATCATAATGAGCTTTATACTGTTGACCAGGTGTATATCGAAGGATTTGAAGACCTTCTCCATGTTCAATAGGTATGTTCATAATCGTTGAGATTCTCTTTTCGATCCTCTCAACAATTTCGTTTTCACTTTCTTCGATAAACATACTGCTACTCGTTCTCAACTCATTTTCTTCGCGTGTCGTTCCAATCTTTGAACGTTTCATTCTGTCAGAAGACAATTTGATCAGTTCATCGCATTCTTCGTCACTTAAAATATTTCCTAAAACGACTACCAAAGGCTCCTCTAATCTAGCGACAATATCAATTTCTCTATCTGTAATGATTTTGCTTCCAACATGATTAAATATTGTTTGCTCTTTATTCTCCGTTATCAACTTCGAACACCTCTTAAACTGTTTAGTTTTCAAAACAAATACGTTTTTGGGCAATAGGTTTACTTGTCATAACGGCTTTCTTGTACGGTTTCCACTTCCTTTTGGAATTAAATTCAATTTATTTTATCACGTTGTTTTATATCTCGTAAAATTTTAACTGAAGGATTTTTTCGGAACTATTTCCCAATTGTACTTTATGGCAAATTAAAAAGGGATTAAAAATGATAAATCATTTTAATCCCTAAAAAATATGGAGAAGCAATCATTTGAGTTCTTACGCCTTTCTTTTCGAGTATAAGAATAGACCTAACAACAGTACTGTTTGTCCAAGAAAAGCAATGGCGTCCCAAAAAGCAGAAGGAGTCGAAGACCGAAGTAAATTAGAAAAAACTTGTGAGTAAGCATAGTAAGCTTGTGGCAGGAAGTAAAAGACAAGTAGACTAAGTGATAACAAAATCCCACCGATATAAAATACGCTGTACATACGTACGATTCGTTGCTCGCCATCAAACGTCTCTGCATCCCTAGAATCACTTCTTAAAAACGGCAGCCATCTGCTTACATACTGCATTCCGCTTTCCATCAAGTTATAACATCCTGTTATATTTTCAACGAAGTAATAGACATCTGTTTTCATGTAGAAACAGCATTGATAGATCGTTTTAATGAAAATATCAAAAACGACTATTCCAAGTATCCCTATTAAAATTGCATTCGCTTCCGGAAAGAGAAGTTGTATTGTTATTGCGATGAAAACACAAGCTTGTTCGAATGACATGCCGGCAAAATATAGGATATTTCTTTGCCTTGGCGCCAGTTTCCATGCTGAAGTTAAGTCTGTTTCAAAAACGACAAATATAAGCCTGTTCCCAATCCCTAACTTAGCGGGTAAATCATAGGATCTGATAGCCAAAATATGTCCGAACTCATGAATGATTATTAAAATGAGGGAAATGAGCATGTAGGTGATGATATTAAGCATCATCGAATCGAATAAAAATATATCTTGATAATGGGGGAATAATCCAGGGTTCCAGATGATCAGTGAAATATTGATCAATACTAAAATGAGATAAATCTTATTCGTTATCCCATTAAAAAAGAAACGTCCGACAGAAGGGGGGATCCATGTAAATCCACCCGAAGCCTGAACTTCTTTTTTTTCAGTGACATTTTCCCCGTCTATCTTTTCAACAAGACCTAATTCGATAAGCTGTCCGCCAAATTCAATCAAGTCTACGTTTTCATTCGGATATTTCTGCTGCAGCTCTGCTTCGATTGCCCCTAATGTTTGGCCTTTATTTATCCTCTCAATCGCATCAATACAAATCACTGGCATTTCAAAAAAGTCACCAGAGACAGGTTCTTCTACGATATAATTCTTCTTATCTTTTTGTATGGATAAAGGATAAAGAGTGATTTGTGATAGCAACGTTAATTTCAAATCCCACCACCGCCCTTTAAAAAATGAAAATGGAATGCTATCACAATAGCATCCCATTTGTAGGATTCCTTAAACTTTTGGAATTAAGAAACACCACCAACATGTTACTTTAACCTTCTTAAGTTTACGGATTTTCATGTTTGCGCCCCTCCTTTGAGGTATGATTCTTATTGTATTGTATAGAGATTGTTATCCAATCCGGATACACTTGTTTAAAAACTTCCACTAATTCAGGATCGAACTGAGATCCTTTTCCATCCACTATTCGTTTATAAGCTTCTTCAAAAGGAAGCGCTGGTCGATAAGACCTTGTGGAAGTCATCGCATCAAAGGCATCTGCAACAGCTGTAATTCTAGCTACTAGTGGTGTTTCTTCTCCCACGAGTCCATCAGGATATCCTTTGCCATCCCATCTTTCATGGTGGTGATAAACGACGGCAATATTGTCACCGATTCCTTCTACATCTTCAATTGCTTTAGCTCCTACGACAGGGTGGGTTTTAATAACTTCATATTCCTCATCTGTTAGTTTACCATGTTTCACCAAAATGGTGTCAGGAATATTTACTTTACCTATGTCATGCAATAAACATGCATAATAAAAATAATGTAATTCAGATTCATTTACTTTCCCTGTTGCTTTTGCAAGACTCATTGCATATTCCGCCACACGCTCGCTATGTCCGCGCGTATAAGGATCTTTTAATTCTAATGTAGCGATAACGCCTTTAACCATACCGGCTAATTGCTCGTCAAAGGAAGTTTTTAATACTTTCACATAAGTTAAGATTCGATGAAGAAGAATGTAAGAAATACCGGCCAATATAATGAGAATAATAACTGGAAATAATATAATAGGATCTTTTACAAATACGCCTACTAGTAAATATTTTAGGATTAATCCTGATGTAATAAGATGGAAAAAACGTTTGTTAATAAAAATTGGTGAAAACATTATAATAACTAACTCGACTAGGTTGCCGCTCGAATAAGAAACTTCTTTGCCAAAGTAATAATAAATATCCGTTACTATGTTCGTAACTAAATACGTTATGACGACAATATACTTAACCTTCTCGGGCTTTCCCTTTTTGAAGAAGTAGATTGTAACAGGTATAAGACAGATAATGACAAAGTGTTTAATGAAATTTAATAGATACCAAACTCCATCTGGTTCTACATTCGCTGTCCACGGAAATAATGGAAACAGGTTATAATAAAAAATATCATATAAAATAAACACAATATAAAATAAGATCATAAATAAAACAGTAGCTCTTTTTTCTTCTTGTAATAAGGATGTATTCTTCATTTTTCTACCCCAGCCAGTACAGCTTTAGGGTGATGTAGTTGTAACTGTCTCATTATGACTAGCTTCCTTCGTGATAGATTTTACTTTATACATTCTTTTATCGGCAATTGTTAATAAATCTGAAGTGTTTTGCCCGTCTTGAAGAGGGGGAAACGCAAAAAAATAAAAGGGAGCCCGATCATGTCTGTACATGATGGGCTCCTTCATTTTGGAGTTTCAATCTAATAGTTTTACCATGGCGACTAATCTATCTTATATATAAAGACGATAGATTTTCAAATAGAATTTTAAGATAGGGGCTATTTATCTGGTTTGAAAAGACTTGTAAATCTTAGTGAGGATTTTAAATAATGATTCTGGATGAAATCTGGCAAGGATCAGGAGAAGCGCCAGAAGCATATGCTTGGTAATTGTTAACGTTATAGATGAGACAAATTATAAGTTCATGTTAGACCGATTTTCCATGTAGAGTATAAACAAGAAGAGAGGATGTGTATTAGTCATTTCCCCTTCTTCTTCTTGTTTGAAAGGTTTGGAACGCGACGGACAAATCGTCCGAGATCAGTTCCTTCGATGTATAATTATCTTGTTTTAAGTTTATGACGTTCCTTCCAATCTTGTCGATAATCATCTTTAGACAATTCAAAAAGGTGTTCATATGGAGCCACATCAATATTCTTTTTATGAAGTTTTTTCCTTAAAAAGCGATGGTCCTTTTTGGGTGTTCCGATTATATAGCCTTCAATAAGTATTTCTTGTGTTATTTTTTTAGCTTCTTTATTTAAGGCGATTTCACCAATTTTACCAGCTATGGTCCTTCTTGCAACGTCTCTAAAAAGCTCTGGGACTGGTGAGACTAAATCTTCCAAAAGGGATTTTTCATCATCGCCCCACATATGCTTTGTTTCGTTAATATAATATTCTTCCCAATCCATATCTGATCTGCCGTCTGCTTTTGGTAACTTCTTTAAAAACTTTCGAAACATAAAAAAACCACCTATTGCCATAAAAACAATTAATACAACACACCAAAACACGATAAAATAGCTAAAGATCATTGACATTATTTATTCACCCGACTTTATTTTTTGATAAAATATGTCTTGAAACGACAGAATCGTTTCGTATAAACAAAACCCCACTGTTCTAAGTGAAGTAACAGTGGGGTGTTTGTTTGTAAATCGGTCCGCATATAAATTTGGCTTACTATGTGTTGCCTATAGTTAACTAAAAACGGTAGTACTATAGAGAGGTTGGAATCCCGTTTTCGGGGCGATGTATGCTTTTGCATTATTCACGGAGATGGGCGCTTCACCGAGCCCAGTCGCGATCAACTTAAATTTGCTATCATAAGTTGTAATGTCGCCTGCTGCATTACTTAATCATTCATTTCCAAACAACACTTTATGCAACTCCAAAGAATTCTTTTGCCTTTAGGATTGATGTAGATTCTTTTGCAGGCACCTCTTCATCAAAATAGATAGCTTCAACCGGACATACTGTCTCACACGCGCCACAATCAATACAGCGATTCGGGTCAATAAGAAATTGGTCGTCTCCAAAAACGATACAATCTACTGGGCAAACATCCACACAAATCCCCGCTTGTTCATGTATGCATGCTGATGTTATAACAAATGACATTCTTTTAACTCCTCTCATGATTTATATCTTCTTGATTTTAGGATAGGCCAGGACAATATTCAGGAGAATGGTTGTAAATATAATGAATCCTATTAAATTAATAACATTGTGTTTAAAGCCGAGTATGTCAAAAAATACATAGAGCAAAACTGGATAGGTTAATGAATATACGGTCATTTTCCATAAAAGTTGATATACTAACTTTCTTTTGGTAATCGCTTTTATTATCATGCCAACAAGCGCAAGAAGTGAAATTCCACTGATTCCTAACAGGATGATGAACAACGAGTATACAAACAAGACCAGTAAAGCTTCTTTTGCAAAATTACCATTGCCTACGGAATTGCTGATAAGTCGTATCCCATTCGGTAATGAAATCAACAGATGAAGGAAAATAATATAAATAAAAAAGTCTTTTGTTTTAATTCGATTCAGTTGGAAATAGTTGCGATTGACTGGCAATAATAGGTTGATTTTTAATGTATGTAATAACCCCATGCCGTTAAGCCTCCATTATAAGTCCATATTAGAATGCTATTATTCTTAATGGAAACTTGCGGGCAATGCACCCATCCCTCTTTGGTGATAAAGTAACGGTGATTTCTTTTCAACAGAGATATTGGATACTTCTCCAATTAGAATTGTATGATCTCCTGCCTCGATTCGGTTATACACTTTGCATTGCAGGGTAGCCGTTGTCCCTTCGATGATAGGCAGGTTGAAATCTGAAAGTTGCCATGTGCAATTTTCAAAACGTTCTTTGCTGTTCATACGGCTCGCGAACAATTTGGCGATATCAGCTTGATTGTCTGCCAATATATTGACGGCAAAATACTGCGTATCCTTGAATGCATCGTACGAAGAACTCTTATTATCAATTGACCACAAGATCAGCAATGGGTCGAGTGACACTGAGGCAAAGGAGTTAACTGTCAATCCCATCGGATTACCTTCTTCGTTAGTTGCAGTAACAACAGTAACACCGGTGGGGTAATTAGCCATTGCTTCTTTAAATGCACTTATCTTATCCAACAATTAATTTCCCTCCCTAAACAGTAGTTGTTCCTTCAATTCCGCACTTGAACGCTCAAAATACCCTTCATCATAATCTTTTAGGTAGTGACTTAATAGCACTAACGATTTATCATCCATATGTGATAGGATAAATTTCCCTTTTAACGACTTATCCATATTGTTCACATGCTCAGGCAACGACTTATATCCAAGCTTGATGCGCCGTTCTTCCCTAGAAACTAATACCTCGCAAGCAGCAGCGCCGTAATAATAAGGGCCAGATCCAATGTTTTGAAGTGTAAGCCATACAATCCAATAAAGTTTAGGATTTGGCCCTGCATGATCTTTATCTGGCTGAAAGCGGACCTTCTTTTCTATTTTGCTTTTCGCATGCAATGCGTCCATGTCGATATAAACGTCATTATTTTCAGGATCAATAATTAGAGGGGTCATATTATCAAGGCTGATTGAACCGATACCGAATCCGCCATCACCGTCGGTTGGATCGCCGCTTAGGATTGTAAATGTCATCTTCTGCTCTTTTTTTCGTTCCGCCAATATGTTTTCCTCCTTTATAACAGACAAGATAATGAACCGAACGGCCGCTTATCTTGTCTCTTTGATGTTTATTTCACTGCTTCATCATATTTTTTAGAGACAGCATCCCAATTAACGATTTTAAAGAAGTTTGTAATGTATTCAGGCCTTCTGTTTTGATAAGACAAATAATAAGCGTGTTCCCAAACATCCAAACCTAGTATTGCTTTGTTGCCTTCAATGATAGGGTTATCTTGATTAGGGGTGCTTGTGATTTCAAGCTGATTATCTTTATTGACGATCAGCCATGCCCATCCAGAGCCGAATCTTCCCGTTGCAGCTTTCGCAAATTCTTCTTTGAACTTTTCAAAACTGCTAAAATTCTTATCGATCGCTTCTGCCAACTCACCTGTCGGTACATTATTTTCAGACGGAGACTTGAGGGTTTCCCAAAACAGCGAGTGGTTTAAATGTCCACCACCATTATTTCGAACTGCCTGCTGAATGGATATTGGCAATGAATCCAAATCCGATAGAAGCTCTTCCAGCGTCTTATTGCTTGCAGCTTCTTGTCCTTCTAATGCTGCATTCAGATTGTTTACATAGGTTTGGTGGTGTTTCCCATGGTGAATCTCCATTGTTTGTTGGTCAATTACTGGTTCTAATGCGTTAAAACCATAACCCAATTCTGGAAGTGTAAAAGTAGACATGTAAATTCCCCCTGTATAATTGTTCATTTTTTATACTTTATAAACCTATTAGTATATAAAGTGTCTATCATGATAATAGGATATGCGATCTACAGAAGTCAACTGTGTTGCCCGCCGCTAAATAAATTGCTTTAACACTAGGGAGAAAATAAATTAGCTGGATAATCCATCTTCATCAAAAATGATGAGAAAATGGCAATGGATATTTCCGTCGGATTTGCATTTTGTTCGCTGCACATTATTCGTATTTAACACTTCTTTAAACATATTCGTTTCGCAATGGCATGCCTGCTTGTATTTTTTAGAAACTTCAAAGATCGGGCAATTGTGTTCAATGAGTTCGAATTGATTGTCGCTTAGTTTAACGACATCAGTGGGAGGGATAAGGTGATTACCCTGAAAATAAATCGATTCCTCTTTTTGTTGTTCAATGATACATGCTCCTTTCATGTCTACCATGGCTCGTATGTTGAAATGCCTCTATAGTAATTACTATACTAAAGAGATTTGGATAAAGTGTGCAGACACAAAGACGTCATCATTTCATGGGAACGCGTGGATTATCCTTTCGTCTGCATATCTTTTTGATAATTATTTTCTATACTAATTGCATGAGGAGAGGAGAACGGACTGTATTGAATAAAATTTCGACAAAACTGGCTGCATACTTTATCATTTCTTTCCTTGTCCTTGAAACGGTTCTAATGATGTATCTGCACCAAAATATTGTTCATACAAGAGTGGATGAAGAATATTCTCGTCTGTTGGCAACGGGCTCCAATCACCGGAACGTCTTAATCGATCATTATTCAGATGAGACGATTACCCACATTGTTTTAATGGAAGCCGAAGGAGACAGGGGAGTTATCATTACCGACAAGAACGGGGATATTATTCGAAGTTCGGATGGAAAGCTGGATGAACTCCTTCCGTCACGCGCCTTCTTACAAAACTCATTGGTTCAAGATGATCGAATCATCAAACAAGAATGGGAAGATTCTCCCTATATCATAAGTGCTCATCCATACAAAATTGACGAGAAGTATTCGGGGTATGTGTTGATGTTTCAAAGCACTGAACCACTAGAACAGCTAGTGCGCAAGCTGAATCTTCATTTCGGCTTAGCAGGTGGAGCAATTATTGTCATCCTGTTTATCATCTATTCGATTTTGTCCAAATTTCTTACTCGCCCTTTGATTCGAATGAAGGAAGCGACAGAGAAATTAAGCGATGGAAATTTCGATGTTAGCCTTCCGGCAGGAGGGAATGATGAGCTTGGCGAATTATCGATTGCGATTCGGAAACTGGCCAATGATTTGGAGAGGATGAAAAAGGAGCGGAATGAGTTTCTTGCATCAATCTCTCATGAATTAAGCACCCCGTTAACCTACTTGATTGGTTATTTGAAAGTGGCTATGAGGCCCGATTTGACTGAAGAGCAGAGAAATCATTATTTAATGATTATCGCTGAAGAATCGAATCGAATGAAGGATTTAATGAAAAACCTAATGGAGTTAGCAAAAATGGATGAATTGACATTTTTAGTTTCAAAGTCGGATTTTTCTGCGCAAAAATTCGGTGAAGATATTTATCGACTTGTCCAACCTTCTTTTGCTTTGAAGAACGTCCATCTGAATTTGATAGCCAACAAGGATTTTCAGATTCATGCAGATCCAGTGAGACTGGAGCAGGTAGTACTGAATCTTTTGGACAATGCGTTAAAGTATTCAAATGAAAACACCACTGTGAGGTTTGAAATTTGCAAAGAACAAAATCGAACGGTCCTTACAGTTGCGGATGAAGGAATCGGAATCCCGGAAGAACAAATCGATATGATTTTCGAGAAGCTTTTCAGAGTCGAAAAATCCCGCTCGAGAACGTTTGGCGGTTCAGGTCTTGGACTCGCTATTGTGAAGGAATTGGTGGAAGCCCATGACGGATCGATCGAAGTGAAAAGTGAGTTAGGCAAAGGGAGCGAATTTACAATTAGGGTGTAAATCGGTAAGGAGTTGAACAAATGCAATCGATTTTGCTGATAGATGACGAACAGAGAATGCTTGACTTACTTGGGTTATTTTTAGAACCCCATGGATTCAACTGTATAAAAGCACTAACCGGAAAAGAAGGACTGGACATCGTAAAGGAAGAAAAGATCGATCTTGTTTTATTGGATGTGATGATGCCTGATCTGGATGGTTGGGAAGTTTGCAAGAAAATACGGGAAATATCGACCATCCCGGTAATTATGCTCACTGCGAGGACAGATAAAGCAGACATCGTAAAAGGTCTTGAATTCGGGGCGGATGATTATATTACAAAACCTTTTGATGAGAGGGAGCTTGTGGCTAGAGTGAATGCATTACTCCGCCGCGCTTCAAGCGAAGTCTCCGAAAACAGCAATACAGTGTACGGAGAATTCACCTTGAATCGGGATTCTTATTCATTGCATTACAAAAACATGGAAGTGCAACTGACGTTAAAGGAATTTTATATTATTGAGGCGTTAATCACTCACCCGAAAAGAACATTTACACGTGAACAGCTTTTACGTACAGCGTGGGACTATAACACCTTCACGGATATTCGGACAGTGGACTCGCATATTCGGAATTTAAGGGAGAAACTAAAAGTTGCAGGTTTCCCGATTCATGACTTCCTATTAACGGTGTGGGGAATCGGATATAAGTGGAACTGATGCGTGAATCTTGGCCAGAAATAGATAAAATGCTGAATAAATTATAGGAGGAGTGATCCTCGATGTATACGTTTTTATCGAAAATTAGCCAAGTCATCACGGAGCCGATTACGGGTCTTATTCATTCGTACGCAGATTTTCCACTCATGTTTGCATTACTGTTAGGGGTGGTTGGCGCTGTTGCACCTTGTCAATTGACAGGGAATATGAGCGCCATCACGCTATACGGCAATCGTACAGTTCAGTTCAAGACTGATTGGCTCGAATTTTTTGCTTTTATTGCAGGAAAGGTTGTCGTTTTCAGCGCATTTGGTCTGTTGGCATGGGTGTTCGGTCAAGCATTCGAATCCAAGATGACGGAATACTTTCCGATTTTCCGTAAAGCGATAGGCCCACTCATCATTTTTACTGGACTTGTCCTATTGGGCATTTTGAAACTGAGAATCTTTCAGCATATGACGATACATATTCCGGTACGAATACGAGAGGGGAAGGTAGGTTCCTTTTTGTTAGGTGCGAGTTTTTCACTTGCATTTTGTCCGACAATGTTTGTTCTGTTTTTCGTTTGGCTCATGCCAATCGTTTCCTCCACCTCGTATGGACTTGTACTCCCCGCTGTCTTTGGGATTGCCACATCGTTTCCCCTGATCCTTCTATTCCTGATGATATGGCTTTTTGAAACAGATCGCCGAATCATGAGGAAAAGTGTGAAAATTGGCCGGGTCATTCAACGTATAGCGGGGTTGCTGCTTGTGTTGATCGGATTATTTGATACGTTGACGTATTGGGGGATCTAACGATTGTCTATATATGACGAACAAAAGAAACCGACATTCAGAATCCACCGTTGCTTTCCATTTCAGGCGGACGCTTTCGAAGCGAACAGCGAAGGGTTCGATTTGTCGTATTTCTGTGTTCTTTGCAGAAATTAAGGCAGCAACGCTGCGCTTGTGCTTGCAAACGCCGTTCTACGTAACGGCGTTCGCTGGAGTCGCCGCCTTACACTTCAAGCAACTGAAAACACTAAATACAAATCAACTGTCTATCTTATATAGCGAAATGCTTTTATCTCTAAGGAGTGTTCCTATTTGTTCACTGATCTGAATTTATTTCTAGCATTTGGAGCAGGTCTGCTTAACTTCATATCTCCATGTACGTTACCGCTGTATCCGGCTTTCATTTCCTATATTACAGGCATGTCACTGGATGAATTGAAATCGGATAAAGTGAAAATAAAGAAAAATGGTATGGTACATACGATTTTATTCCTAATTGGCTTCTCCATCATTTTTATCTTTCTTGGATTTAGCTCTTCTTTCGTAGGTACTTTCTTTATTCAATACCAGGATTTACTTCGGCAAATTGGTTCCATTTTCATCATTCTCTTTGGCTTGATGATCATCGGTCTGTTTACACCGGAATTCCTGATGAAGGAAAAGAAACTGCAGTTTAAAAACCGGCCGGCTGGCTATTTTGGCACATTTCTTATCGGACTCGCGTTTGCAGCAGGGTGGACACCTTGTACCGGTCCGATTACGGGAGCTGTTTTCATGCTTGCTTCCCAAAATCCGGGTGCAGGTATCTGGTATATGCTTACTTATGTTCTAGGATTCGCAATTCCGTTTTTCCTTCTCTCCATTTTCATTACCCGAGTTAAATGGATTCAAAAATATAGCCGTACAATTACTAAAGTTGGTGGCTATATTATGATTGCACTTGGGATTCTACTATTTTTCGATGGGTTGACGTTAATCATTGCGTGGCTCAGTCCATTTTTCGGTGGATTCATGGGGTTTTAACACTAATCTATATATCGAAACGCTTAGAGGGAATTTTCTAAGCGTTTTTTAATGGGAGAAAATTGTTATGTACACACTTTAGTTTTGAAAATGCAAATCCTTAAAAAATACTAAAATTAGTAATGTGAATGTAATGTAATTGTAAAGGGGAATTCATAATTAATATGTTACTGTTAATCTAGAAATTATAAAAAATAGATAGCCAGATAGATAGAAATTAAAACAGTTGGGGTGGAAATTGGTAATGCGTGTTATTAAATTAGTAATGGCTGTGCTTCTTATGGGCACGATTCAATTTACGATGTTAAATAAAGTCGATGCTGCAAATTCAAGTGAGATAGCAGCTTATGCAGAAAAGTTTTATGGTACTCCTTATAAATTCGGAGGTACAACACCCGACGGTTTTGACTGCTCAGGATATATACGATACGTCTTTAACAAGTTTAACATCAGTTTGCCAAGAACATCGGAAGATCAGTTCAGGGTTGGGACTCCGATAAGTAAAGACAATCTGATGCCAGGGGATCTTGTGTTTTTTGCTAATACATATAAAAGTGGTATCTCCCATACAGGGATCTATTTAGGGAATAACGAATTTATATCAGCAAAGAGCCAAGGGGTACTTAAAGCCAATTTAAAGACAGACCCTTATTGGGCACCTAAGTATGCGGGTGCAAAAAGAATATCAAATACCAATGTAGCTTTTGACCCGGAGCCAACAAAACCTGCTGAACAGATGAGTGAAGAGTTTAAAGATCTATCGGTAAAGCATCCAGCGTTTGAGGCAATCATTGCATTAAATAAAATCGACGTCATAAAGGGTTACGAGGATTCCACATTCAAACCCGAAAAGTCAATTACACGCGGACAAGCAGCTGCAATGATAAATCGTAAGCTTAAGTTAAAAGCAACTACCGAAGTGACGTTTAAGGATGTTGCGCCAGATCACCAATATGCTGCAGATATCGCGGCTTTGAGTGAAGCAGGAATCTTTAATGGATATGAAACTGGAGAATTTGGTATTAATGACAAACTAACACGTGCACATCTTGCAGGAATTGTTGACCGAGCGTTTGACCTTCAGAGTCAAGTGAATGGGAAAGTGCAATCCGCGTCTAAATATAGTGATGTACCGACAAGTCACTGGGCTTTCGGGGCAATCCATGCTTTGAAGACATTGGATAAGTCAACAGTGTTTCAAACAAAAAACTTTAGCATCGGGAAAGAAGCAACACGCGCAGAATTCTCAGTAGCAATATACAGTGCAATGGATTGAAAATGAATATATGAAGCAAAGCCCTTAATGACCATTATTGGAGTCGTTAAGGGCTTTTATTATTTAGTAGCAACATTGGAGTACCAGTCAATATGCAAATTCTATGCATTAATTATGACGTTTCTTAAACACAACTCGTACATGCATATTTTTTTGATATGTTCCTGATATCCTGAAAAAAGTAATAATAAACGAGAGGAGTTAATAGTGGTGGGAATAAAAATAAAACTTGCTGCAGTAGTAATTAGTATATTGGTTATCAGCGGTTGTAGTAAAAATGCCCAGCCCGTAAAGGAAATGAATCATTCCACTATGGGTGACATGATGGAAGGTCATATGAGTCATGACGAGGTAGTCATGTTAAATGACTCAACAGGGGAAAATGAATTGAAAATTCCTACTATGCTTGAACGGAATGCTGGAGAAGATGCAGTATACACAGTTCGGGCACAAAAAGGAAAGACCGAAATATTTAATGGAACTGAAACAGAAACGTTTGGATACAACGGATCGTTTTTAGGCCCGATGCTCCGCTTTGAAAAAGGTGACAAAGTTAAAATTAGAACGATAAATGAGCTGGACGAAGAGACCACTTTTCACTGGCACGGTCTGGAGGTAGCTGCGGACGTGGACGGTGGCCCCCATGATGCGCTAAAACCTGGAGAAGAAAAGCTGATTGAATTTGAAGTGGCACAAGAGGCAGCTACTTTATGGTTTCATCCTCATCCTCACGGCAAAACTTCTGAACAGGTATACAATGGACTTGCCGGTTTGATTTATATTGAGGATGATAATTCGAAAAGCCTAGGATTGCCAAGTATTTATGGTGAAAATGATATTCCTTTAATTTTTCAAGATCGTAATTTTGATGATAAGAAACAATTGAATTACAGCGCTACAAAGAATGAAGACGGAACAATCGGCGATACACTACTGATCAACGGGACGTTGAATCCCAAGTTGACTGTAAACAGAGAAAAGGTGCGTCTCCGTTTATTAAATGGATCGAATGCAAGAAATTACACATTCAAATTGAATACAGAGGATTCTTTTGTTCAAATTGCAACAGATGGCGGTTTATTGAATGAACCGGTTATTTTAAAAGAAGTGACATTGACTCCTTCCGAGAGAGCAGAAATTGTTGTTGATTTTTCACAGGCTAATGTGACAGATGAATTGGCATTAATAAATGAGGATAGATCAGTCATCTTACCTTTTGAGGTTTCTGACCAAAGCGGTGCTGTCAGCAGAATACCGGGAGAAATGAATGATTTTTCATTGACAGAAGAAGAAATGGACTTGCCCGTTACTAAGAAGATAGAGCTTTTTGGAATGATGAAGATGGTAGCGATAAATGGAAAGAAATTTGATCCGGAAAGAATTGACTTCAAACAGGGGCAGGGCGTTACGGAAGTGTGGGAGATTTACAACAAACCGGATATGATGGGTGGTATGATCCATCCATTCCATATTCACGGTGCACAATTTAAAATCATCTCAAGAGACGGAGAAGCACCGCCGGAAAATGAACGAGGATGGAAGGACAGCATTTCTGTAAAACCAGATGAGAAAGTGAAAATAGCGATACAATTTAAGCATAAAGGTGTATATATGTTCCATTGTCATATTCTTGAACATGAAGACAACGGAATGATGGGGCAAATTTTGATAGAGTAGCATATTGCATGTAGCGTAAAGAAAAGGAGAGAAATCAATCATGAAAAAAAGTGTACTCGTTGCATTCGGTTTATTGCTAAGCTTTGTGTTAGTCGCTTGCAGCGATGATTCGTCAGTTGGAAATGAAATTGAAGATATAAAAGGGAAGGTACATGAGTATAGCGTTGGAAGTTTTGGTGATGATGTAACAGCGTCCATTACTTCTCATGAACTAATTGTGAAAGACAAAGGCAAAGAATCGACATTTGACTTGCCAAATGATGAATTCTTCGTTTCCATTGCCCCATTTATTACAACTACGCATCCTTGTGGAATCCACAGTTTAACAGGGTGCCAAGGTGAATTAGTTAACGAGGATTTCGACGTGTTTATTCAAGATGAAGATGGCAACGTTGTGGTCGATGAAACGATGACTTCTTTAGAAAATGGATTTATTGATTTGTGGTTACCGCGAAATAAAAATTTTCCAGTGAAAATTACACATGACGGGAAAACGGTTAACTCTAACATATCTACCTTTGAAGGCGACAATACTTGTATTACAACGATGCAACTATCCTAAATACTTACTCATAATTCACTTGGAATCGTGAAGTATTAACCATACTTTTCACGGTTCTTTTTTATTTCTTATGATGGTTCAAATACGAAACGAGAAATAAGGATTTTATAAGGAGTTATGCAATTTCCGTTTATATTAATTCTCCCGGGGGAAAAAATACACCGAATGAAAATCTCAGGAGGTGCGTCTATGAATACGAAATACGCAGAAACTATTAAGGTGATTCTAGAATGTCTTAAGGAATGCAATACTTGTTTCGATGCATGCTTGAAAGAAGAAGATGTTAACATGATGGCTGATTGCATTCGGTTGGACCGAGAATGTGCCGATGTGTGTGCATTCGCTGCCCAAGCGATAACGCGTAATAGCCCATTCTCTACTCAGGTTCTAGAACTCTGTGCTGAAATTTGCGACCGTTGTGCTGAAGAGTGTGATCAGCATGACATGGATCATTGCAAACGCTGTGCAGAGGCTTGCCGTAAATGCGCCGAAGCATGTCGTCAAGCATTAGCGTAAACGATACTGAAAAACTTTATTGGAGGAGCTATCCCGAGAAATGTAACACGGTTTCTTGGGATAGTTTCATTCATAACTACTTTAATGAAAACAGAGGTGCAGTAGACAAATGAAGAAGCATGTATTTTTTCTAGGTCTCGCGATGGTTGTCGGTTTAAGTGGATGTGGGGACAAAACGACCAACGAGAATCGTACAGACGTTAATAATGAACCCCAACAAGAAGATATGGAAATGGAGATGAACCATTCCGGCTCAGGTGAAGTTCCTGCAAACTTGAAAGTGGCTGAAAATCCAACCTATGAAGTCGGAAGTGAAGCAATCATAGAAACTGATCATATGAAAGGGATGAAGGGTGCCGTTGCGACCATTGTGGGTGCTTATGATACGACAGCTTACGTAATTTCATATACTCCGGAAGCTGGCGGAGAAAGAGTGGAAAATCATAAATGGGTAATCCAAGAGGAAATTAAGGATGCTGGTGATAAAACATTGGAGGCAGGTACTGAAGTCACTGTAGAGGCAGACCATATGAAAGGGATGAAAGGAGCGGTAGCGGAAATTGATTCAGCTGAAAAAACTACAGTTTACATGATTGACTATATGCCAACTAATGGTGGTGAAAAAGTAACTAACCATAAGTGGGTAACAGAAGATGAACTTTCAGCTAACTAACGATATGAAAGGAACGCCCCATATGTTGAGGATATTTCAACTTATGGGGCTAATTAGTGTTATATGCAATTAAATTGGATCTGACTCAATCCAATCCGTTCTCCATAACTGCTTTTACTAACCGACGTACTTCATCCGTCGTTTTTGTATTCATCAATTCGTTTCTCAATTCAGCAGCGCCTCTAAATCCGCGAATATAGATTTTGAAAAAGCGGAGAAGCGGTTTGAATGGACGTGGTTCTTCTTCTGTTGAATATTTATCATGGAGATCCAATTGCAACAGCAGTAAATCTAGATACTCTTTCACGCTATGTTCTCTCGGTTCTTTCTCGAAAGCAAAAGGATTCGTGAAAACACCGCGGCCGATCATGACGCCATCGACGCCGTATTGTTCTACTAGTTTTAGTCCTGTTGAACGGTCAGGAATATCGCCGTTGATTGTTAACAACGTATTTGGAGCAATTTCATCTCGTAACTTTTTTATTTCAGGGATCAATTCCCAGTGAGCATCCACTTTGCTCATTTCTTTTCTTGTACGAAGGTGAATGGACAGGTTTGCAATGTCTTGCTCCAATATATGTCGTAACCATTCGTGCCACTCGTCAATCTCGATATAGCCTAGTCTTGTTTTTACACTGACTGGCAATCCACCCGCTTTTGCTGCTTGGATGATTTCAGCTGCAACTTCAGGGCGTCGTATTAAACCCGCCCCTTTTCCGTTAGCCGCAACGTTTTGCACCGGGCATCCCATGTTGAGATCGATGCCTTTAAACCCGAGTTTCTTCATGTCGATGCTCATCTGTTTAAAATACTCAGGTTTATCACCCCAAATATGCGCGACAATCGGCTGCTCATCCTCTGTGAACATCAAACGGCCACGAACGCTTTCTCTTCCATTCGGATGACAATAACTTTCCGTATTCGTAAATTCTGTGAAATAAACGTCAGGTGGTGCTGCTTCGGCAATGACATGACGAAACACGACGTCAGTCACATCTTCCATCGGTGCTAATATAAAAAACGGCTTCGGTAGATCAAGCCAAAAATTATCTTCGTTACTCATTTTGTATCCTCCTGTTGCATGCAAAATCATTTGCTCATCAAATAGTATCATTTATTGCGGCCGAATGCACTGATACATTCTCGAAAAGTAGTAGTTTGTATGCATGATAAAGACTTTTCATTCCAAGGGTCCATTCTTTCTAACAAGGGCTCATTCTTTCACTGTCGAGGTCCATTCTTTCTAACAAAGGCCCATTCTTTTATTACAAGGAAAAACTGAATGTACGGTCTTCCAAAAACTCTCCGTCCCGGTACGTCCGTTCCACGAATGTGATGTTATTCTCATGATCGATGAGCAGGGCTGTCGATGAACGGGTGCCATATCCTTCTGATTTAATGAATAGGGAAGAAAGAACCCGTTCCAATTGTATTCCCACTCCTGTATCAGGAAGTTGCTCGTCTGGAAACGGTTCGGTATCCTGCAACATGTCGAACAATTCGTCGGGCTGAATAACGCGTTTTTGTTCAACGAGCTTATGAAGATTTGTTTTCCCTTTAACGACTTTTGGCCATGGTGTATCAAGAAAATGGTTGCACAGCCCATATGTCCCGGGGGTAATCTTCTTCACTTCATTTTCGACATTCGAATAATAGCACAACTTATCTACGGTGCCGACGATTACGTTGAATCCCGCATACTCGGCCTTCTTTAGCTGCAATGATTTCAAAAATTCAGCGGCAGTCAAATCGGAATCGAGGAAATCAGTCACAATTTCACCACGCGACCGAACGTTCTTCTTTTGCTCAGAAGGATCTCTGTAGTTAGTCAGTGCAGCAAACCGACCTTTTTTCGTAATGCCAAGCCATGTCCCGCGTTGGGATAAATCCCTGCCTGCCAACAGATAAGGCTTGTCTTCCCAAAAATGTGCTGGAGCAGTAGGGCGTTTGTAAAACTCATCCCTGTTTGCAGCTACGATCAAACGGTAGATCGAATGGTCCTGAAAATGAAAGTTAATCAAACACATGACAACATCACTTCTCCTTTCTAAAAGTATACAATGTTATAGGGGTCTTTAACTACAGAAAATGGACTCTCAATTATTGACTTGTTCTTTCACATCCATAGATAGATGCGCGCATCAATTCATCATTCATTTAGAAAAACAAAATATTAACCCGACAAAATGGGGCATGGAATGTCGGGATGAAACATTCAACTCCTGTTATTCTATTGAGGAAAGGAGGTCAGATAATGGATTTGCTTAAGAGCATGAATGATGCAATGAGGTACATTGAGGATAACCTCACGAATGAAATAGATTTTATTATGGTGGCAAGAATAGCTCATTGTTCCGAATATCATTTTAAAAGGATGTTTTCTTTTCTTGCAGGTATAACATTGTCAGAATACATTCGCAGTAGACGATTGAGCTTGGCTGCATTTGAGCTTTCAAATAGTAATGTAAAGATAATTGATATGGCAGTTAAGTATGGATATAATTCTCCAGACTCTTTTACTAGAGCTTTTCAAAACTTTCATGGTGTAACACCATCAGAAGCAAGGAACAACGGACAGCAACTAAAAGCCTTTCCACCAATGACCTTCCAATTATCAATTAAAGGAGGAAATGAAATGAATTACCGAATTGAACAAAAAGGTGAGTTTAACATAGTTGGTATTATGAAAAGAGTCCCGATTATTTTTGAAGGCGAAAACCCGGAAATTACAGCGATGTGGAAATCTTTGACGATGACAAAAATAGAACAGTTAAAAAAACTTTCAAATGTGGAACCGGTAGGGATTATTCAAGCATCAACAAACTTTTCTGAAGGACGTATGGAAGAAAAAGGAGAGCTTGATCAGTATATAGGGGTGGCAACTACACAAGGATGCCCTGAAAACTATTCAAAATTAGAAGTTCCTGCCTTAACTTGGGCGATTTTTGAATCAACTGGACCTTTCCCTAGTACACTACAGGAAACTTGGGGAAGGATTTATTCTGAGTGGTTTCCATCTTCCAATTATCAAGTTGCAGAAGGACCAGAAATCTTGTCGATTAAAACTCAAGATTTAACTTCACCATCTGTGACAAGTGAAATTTGGATTCCGGTTTTAAAAAGGAAATAAGATTAAGGAACTTCCGCGCAACCCAAAACAAGTTTGCGGGATCAATATTGGAAAAACGAAACAAGCAAGATTTGAAAAAACACAGTCCGCTTAGGGCTGTGTTTTTTTCGTTATTTGGTCGAGCCATCGTCCATCGCTACTGATGATCCACTAGTTTTATCATTACTCGATTCGCCATGCCCCGGTCCAAATAAATTCAAGATCACTACACCTACAAGTATAAGAGTGATTCCTACAATACTAGCCAAATTGATTTTTTCCTTCCAAATGCTAACTGAAATTATCACAGTAGCGACAATCCCAATACCTGACCAAATGGCATAGGCAGTATTTAAGGGAATTGTTTTAAGAGACAAGGATAAAAAGAAAAAGCAGCTTATGAAAGCGATGACGACCCCGATTGTAGGGAATAGCTTTGAAAATCCTTCGGAAGCTTTTAATAAGGAAGTACCAACGAGCTCCAGAGAAATCGAAAGTGCTAAATATAAATAGGACATCGTTATTCTGCCTCCTGAATCATATCAATAAGTTCATGTAAAACTTGTATTTGAAGATCCTTAGATAATGGTTTCATTCCAAATATCTCTGAAAACCACAAACCATCTATAGATAATCTTGCGATCGTTGCTTTGACTGGATCAATTCCATCATTACTTAATTCTTTGAGCAAATTATCGTATTGTTGCCGAAAGCCATCTAATAAATCGGGATTATAAAACATCGCGGCCATAATTGAACTTAGATGCTTATTGTTATCGATATCGGAATAGGTCGATGTTACGTAAGCTCTGCTCCATTTTCCGTGTTCTATTTTATCGTCATTCACTAACGTCAAAATGCTATCGAAATAATTGTTTGACCAATCTTCCACCATTCCTTTTATTAACGCTTCTTTATTTGGATAATGGTACAACAGTCCACCTTTACTCATCCCAGCCCTTTGAGCGATCGCTTCTAATGTGAGTTTGACGACTCCTTCTTCTTCCACAAGTTCCGATGCAGCAGTTAATAACCTTTTTTTCTTGTCATTCATAATAACTCCTCCAAACCAACACTCTTTTTAGTGTACCGTCTGGACGGTTTTTTATCAATTGCTTAGACCTTGTAGTATTTGTAACGAATGATAGGTTACCTCTCTACTTGCTAACTTTACATGCTATACTCATTTTACGAACTTTATAAATTTTTAATAATTCGGTGTGTTTTCGAAGGGGAATACAATGATGAACAAATGGCTTTTTGGATTTTTAGTCGTATTAACTACATCTTTAATGGGATCAGCATTCGCAATCGGAAAGATTGGATTGGTTTACGCGACACCCATTATGCTTGTAGCCCTGCGCTTCCTTATAGCCGGGGTCATTATGGCGATAATTGTAAAATGCTTACGAATCGCTCATCCTAAGCAGATGGCGGATTGGATGAAAATTGCGCTGATCGGATTTTTTCAAACGGCAGGTGTCATGGGATGTATTTTCGTCAGCTTACGGACGATAACAGCGGGGCAATCCTCTATATTAACTTTTATGAACCCGCTTTTGGTTGTTATATTTGGAACGCTTTTCATGAAAATGAAATATAGTTGGCGACAATGGTTCGGTGTTATTTTAGGTTTTATTGGTGTGATGATAACGCTTGGTGCACAGGTGGACTTGAAAATTGGAACCCTTTTTGGCTTTCTGTCTGCCATTTCGTGGGCAATCGGAACTTTACTGATTAAAAAATGGGGCGTTCAATTTAACACATGGGTTTTAACAGCTTACCAAATGTTATTTGGTGGTCTGATTTTATTCGTTGGAAGTTTTCTATTGGAAGAACCTTCATTTCAAATTACAGCAATATCAATAACCATCCTATTATGGCTAGCACTCATGGCCTCCATCGTTCAATTTGCTGTTTGGTTTTATCTTTTACAAACTGGCGAGCCCGGCAAAACAAGCGCATTCTTGTTTTTAGCTCCATTCTTTGGAGTCCTTACCGGATGGTTACTACTGGATGAAACAATTGCATGGAATGTAATAGTAGGTGGTGTATGTATATTCATCGGCATCTTCATGGTGAATTGGACAGCTAAGGTAGTGAAAAGTGTATGAGAAAGGAGGAGAAATTTCAATATGGAAACAAGCTATAAAACAATATTTGACCGTTTCTCTCTCTATTTATTAGCGATTTTTGTTTCCCCCGTACTGTTTGGAGCTTTTATGGCACTCTACTCAATGATCGCTTTTAAAGACTCTTGGAGTTTTGGTCCAACCGTCTTAGTTGTGGCTCTATATTCGTGGCCGTTCTTTGGATTTGGAGCCTTTCCTATTTCATTGTACATCGATTTTTCAGCTCGATTAAAGGAGCATCCGAACTGGGTAAAGGCGTTAGTATATGCGTGTTCCGGTGGCTTGGCAGGTCTTATTGCAAGCGTTATACTTTATGGTCTTTACTCAATGATTTTCATGTTCCTCTTTGGTATGGTCGGCGGAGTTCTTCATTTTATCGTATTGGTACTGATTAAAAAGTTCATCAAGTAGTACTCTCGCGTGAAGGTGGGGGAATTTCGTTGAATAAAGATAAAGAAAGTCCAGAAGAATTAAGAGAAAGATTGAGACAAGAAGAATTGAAAGGAAACCCTGCAGGAGGTATTCACGGCGGGGGGCTCCAAGATCTTGTTGGAGGATTAGGATGGAAGGGGACCGGCATATTAATTCTTTTACTACTAGTTGCAACCATACTCTATTTTGCTTTCTTCAACTAGAGAAAAAAAGGGGATTTTATAATTGAAAAAAGCTGCTTACATATTCATATTCACAATATCTTTACTATTAACTGGCTGTCTTGACGAAAAGCCAGGGGGTGCCTCCTCTAAGATGACAATTGAACCATATACCTTGAATGAACACGAAAAGCTGCTTGTTAGTAAAACGGGAGTCGGGCATATTGATTTCTTCAAGTTAAATGGCACACTTGGCGAAGATGAGGATTTGGAGCTTACCGTGGAGCTGTTTAAAAACGGAGAGTTTCAGGAGGAATTGATGAAGACTTGGGGCGTCCTTGATAAAAAAAATAAAGACATCCTTATTTCCTTTGGAATAAGTGATTTCAATGGCGAGGATGACTTTGAGAAAACCTTAAAATTGATATCCGGCATACCTTCCGGCCTAGCGACAACGGAATATACAACTACCATGACAGCTTCTTCTATTGGTAACTTAATCGGCGATAAGATTACTCTGAAGAAAAACGAACCTGTTAATTTAGTAGCGTGGGCAGGCACAACTAAAAACTCGTTGCGGTCTATAGGAAGTGTAAATGGCGAACTGCCTGAAGGCCTTGATGAATTTGAAACTGCGTTATTATATAAAATTGTATTAACTGATAAAGACAAAGAATAACGATTACTGACAGTTACTATTGAAAAGATGAGTTACAGGCAACACCTTGGACAAAGGTCTACCCGTTTGAAACAATGTTTATGTAGATAAATAGGAAGGGAGTATCCAACATGAAAGTATTCTTAATCGGAGCGAATGGTCAGGTAGGAAAGCATATTGTGAATCTCCTTCAAGCGAGTGAAAAACACGAATTAACGGCAATGGTGCGAAGTGAGGAACAGGCACAGCAACTCAAACAAGCTGGCGTAAATACGGTTCTTGCAAATCTAGAGAGTAGTGTGGAAGATCTGGCTGAAGCAATGAAAGGTTCTGATGCCGTTATTTTCTCAGCAGGATCAGGTGGGAAGACGGGGCCGGATAAAACATTGCTAGTTGACTTGGATGGGGCTGTGAAATCCATGGAAGCGGCTGAAAAAGTAAGTGTAAGCCGTTATATCATGGTAAGTGCGTTTCAAGCCTATGACCGAGAATCTTGGAAAGACAGCCCAATTAAACCGTATATGGTTGCAAAACATTATGCGGACCGGTTGCTAGTAGCTAGTAATTTAAACTATACAATCTTCGGACCTGGGCTTTTACTGAATGAACCGGGCACAGGAAAAGTAGCTGTTGGAAATGATCTTGAAAAAGGATCTATCCCACGTGAGGATGTGGCAAGAGCGGTTGTCGCATCATTGGATGAGGAGCGGACATATAAGAAGATTATTGGCTTAATGTCTGGTGAGACTGAAATAAATGATGCATTACAGAACATTGAGTGAGGATTACTTCGGTATATAATCTAATTAAAATATGAGAATGAACACGGACTGATGGTAACTCACAGTCCGTTTTTTTATGTCTCATTTAGACGTCGAAATGGTACAATGTGCCGAATGAGAAAAAATAACAAGAATGTTTGTAACGAAACGATGTTTTTTTAGATATATAGGGTGAAAGGAGGTAGGACGTTGGGGGAGCTAACGGAAGTATATGAACAAAATGCCGAACAAGTTTTCAAATATTTAATGGTCCTCTGTCGAGATGCTAACATTGCAGAGGAACTAACACAAGAGACTTTTTACCAAGCTGTGCGTTCAATCGATACGTACAATGGTGAATGCAAAATGTCTGTTTGGCTATGTCAAATTGCAAAGCATACCTATTATAAGTTCGTCGATAAGCAAGTTAAACAACCGCAATCACCGCAACTGCTGAATCAAGTGCCTTCAGTAGAAAACAAACTAATCGAAGGTGAAGATAAAATTGCACTTTATCGGACAATTCATTCGTTAGAAGATCCGTATAAAGAAATTGTGTTACTTCGTATACTGGGCGGCTTAACCTTTAAAGAAATCGGAGAAATCCTCCTGAAAAATGAAAATTGGGCTAGGGTTACCTTTTACCGCGCCAAATTAAAATTAAGAGAGCGAGTGAGCTTGAATGAAGACTGAATGCTATATTGTCCGTGATTTATTACCATCATACATAGACCAGCTATGCAGTGAGGAAACGTCAAGATTTATAGAGAATCATATCGCTACTTGCGAACAATGCGCGGAGCACCTGCATCAAATGCGTGAAGAATTTGACGTTCATGAGGAGCCAGATGTTCAAGCTAGGATTGAACAAAAAAAGCCTTTCCAAAAGGTAGCACATTATTTCGATGTACAGAAGAGTTTTATGACCTTTTTAAGAAGATCGTTATGGATTTCGATCATCGTGACAGTTGGTTTTTTTATTCACTCTTTAACGATGTTTATTGATCTTAACCAAGATCGACAAGAAGCACAAGGGATTGAAGAGCAAAAACGGAGTATCTTGGAAGACGCATTCGGGGTATTAGAAACACAAAAAGAACCGGATGAAACAGCACTCCTATCGGTATTCCAAAAATACAATGGGGAGCTCCAGTATTTGGCTGTATTTTCTACTGAGGATATAGAAGGCTTCACGCTTTTACGAGATGGGAAAACAGAGCCTTATCCAATTGATTACAAGCGTTTACAGGAAGGACCCACAACTATTTATCCGATTAATTATGCGCACGCAGCGCTTGTAGTTGGAAAGAATGGGATGATTACAGAGTCAATTATTCCAAATGATTATGATATAGGTACAGTAGCAATGGCTGATAATCAATGGATTGTACAATATGAATATCAGGATTCCTATCTTGAAACAATTGAAAAAGCCCATCAAATTAAGTATTATGGCCCTACTACCTGGACGGTCTTCCAGTTACCGATTGTATTGTTCATCATCACTGCATTCATACTCGGCAACTGGCTAATCCAAAAACGAAATTCAAAACCTGTGGAAAATATATTAGACTAACGTAAAAAACAGAGTTAACTTCCAATGTATGGAGTTAACTCTGTTTTTAATAAAGTTGATTACCCCAAGACTATTTCATATTGGAAGTAGTAAATGAAAACTAATGGAACTTCCTCTCCATTAAGATTTAGAGCAATAGGCTTTATCCGTAATTATGACACTGCGGTTTGACAATAAAATAGCGAGTTTTGTATGATTAAAAAATCGGTTGTCAACCGACCCGTCAAGGAGGGGAATTATACGGAAAATCGGAAACCAATGAAAGCGCCAGTGCTGGGAAAATCGGATGTCCCACATTCCCAGCAGACGAGGTGGAGGAGTATCGAAACAGTCGGCGGATGCCTCCCGATCGAAACGCCCGATTGTAACTTTTGCCTACAAAACATCCGAGCAATCGGACGGACAACAAGGCAAAAAGGCTATTCTAACAAGTAAAAGGCAAACACTTCGGAAATTCCGAGGTGGATTTTGTCATTTCTTCATGAGGAGGAAATCAATATGTGTGGAATTGTCGGTTATATTGGAGAGCGGGATACGAAAGAGTTCTTACTTAAAGGGCTCGAAAAACTTGAATATCGTGGATACGATTCAGCGGGACTTGGACTTCTGACAAAGAGCGGCGTGGAAGTCATCAAAGAAAAAGGACGGATCGCGGATTTGCGAAATGCAGTTGATCCATCCATCGAGTCCAAAACAGGGATCGGCCATACGAGATGGGCGACACATGGGATACCAGATAAGAAGAATTCCCACCCACACCAAAGCGAATCCGGACGCTTTACGCTTGTGCATAACGGCGTCATTGAAAACTATGTACAATTGCAAAAGCAATACTTGCAAGACGTGAACTTGAATTCGGAGACCGATACTGAAGTAATCGTACAATTAGTTGAAGTGTTCGTACTAAATGGCATGACAACTGAAGAGGCTTTTCGTCATACGTTATCCTTATTGCACGGTTCTTACGCTATTGCCATGCTGGATACGGAAGATCAAGGAACAATCTACGTCGCGAAAAATCGCAGTCCGTTGCTCGTCGGTGTCGGGGAAGGCTTTAACGTCGTCGCATCCGATGCGATGGCAATGCTGCAACTGACGGACCAGTTCATCGAGCTCCATGATGAAGAAGTCTTACTCGTCACAAAAGAAGCCATCCGCATCATGACGCTCGACGGTACGGAAATCAACCGAGCTCCTTATACAGCAAAACTCGACATGAGCGATATCGAAAAAGGAACATACCCGCACTATATGCTCAAAGAAATCGATGAGCAGCCAGGCGTAATGCGCAAGATTTTAACGGCTTACACAAATGATCACGAGGAACTCACTATCGACCCGGCGATCATCCAAGCAATTAAAGACGCGGATCGACTTTACATCATTGCGGCCGGCACAAGCTACCATGCTGGCTTGATCGGCAAGCAATACTTCGAAAAGCTCGCAGGCATCCCAGTCGAAGTGCATATTTCAAGCGAATTCGGCTACAATATGCCATTGCTTTCGAAGAACCCGTTGTTTTTATTCATCACCCAATCCGGGGAAACAGCCGACAGTCGCCAAGTGCTCGTGAAAATCAAAGCGCTCGGCTACCCGACGATCACAATGACAAACGTTCCAGGCTCCACGTTGTCACGAGAAGCAGACCATACTTTGCTTCTCCATGCAGGTCCAGAAATTGCGGTAGCATCGACGAAAGCGTACACAGCCCAAGTCGCCGTGCTCGCCGTCACTGCATACGTTGTCGCAAAACAGTTCAACAAGGAAATCGATTTCGATTTGAGACAGGAACTCTCCATCGTCGCCAACGCCATCCAAACCCTCGTCGACTCGAAGGATGACATGAAACAGATTGCGAAGGAGTACCTTGAAACAACACGCAACGCTTTCTTCCTAGGGCGAAACATAGACTTTTACGTCAGCCTGGAAGGCGCACTCAAACTAAAAGAAATCTCCTACATCCAGGCAGAAGGATTTGCCGGCGGAGAACTGAAGCATGGAACAATTGCCCTTATTGAAGAAGGTACACCAGTTTTCGCCTTAGCGACTCAAAAATCCGTCAGTCTCAATATCCGAGGCAATGTCAAAGAAGTCGTCGCTCGTGGCGCGCATCCGTGCATCATCTCTATGGAAGGCACGGAAGAGGAAGGCGATCGTTTTGTCTTGCCGCCTGTACATGAGTTACTGACACCAATCGTTTCAGTTGTTCCGTTACAGTTGATTGCGTATTTCGCATCGCTTCATCGTGGGTGCGACGTGGATAAGCCACGGAATTTGGCGAAGAGTGTTACGGTGGAGTGACTAGGCTTTTTTAATAATTTATAATAAAGTTTGATTAAAAATAACCTCTTCGGTATTATATCCGTAAGAGGTTATTCTTTTATTTTATAGACAAAAATTTGGTATATAAATTACATAGAGATTTTAATTGGTTATATGAAAAACATGGTGGGAAGCTAGAAACCTATTAGAAAAAAATTTTTAGAGGTATTAGAATTAGAATATCCAAACCCCCTCCGGCTTTTGTCGTTTTAATATACTTAGGGTTGCTCAAAATACTATTTCAGCATATTGAACTTAAAAAGAGAGACCCCCAATATTAATTCCCGTTTACTATGCGTTAGACAGACATTTTTGATTGATTGCTCAAAGGATTCGAGCGCATAACCAATGTAAACCAGACGGCAAACCCAAGATAAACTACTGTCAAAATAACGAATATGAAATCAAACTGCTCCGCCAACTGCCGAAATAGGGCAAAAAAGACAACGATGTAATGTATCAGATTTCCCAATACGACAGGTTTGTTATAGATGCCGCCGATCCGGGCAGAACGTGTAAACCAGTTCAACATTGCGAACCCTAAATATAGTCCTCCGATGATTTGCAGGAGAATCAGAATAATGGGTGAAGGGTCAATCCCTAATATTTTTGAAATTTCTTCGGGAATAAAGGTTCCTGCCAACCCCAACAACCCCATTATCACGGCACTACTACTCAAAAGCCATTTTGTTTTCATTTTTTTCCCCTTTTCATCTAATATTGGAATTTTATAAACAACAACCAGAGAATTCTAAACAAGCTTTTATCCATAAGTATTTCCCCACCAAACACAACAATCGTTAAATTAACCTTTATATAACATCTGGATAGATAATTTATTATATTCGCCGAAACTCCACTTTTTACCTTTAAGCAAGAGCTAGCTTCAACAAATTTTGTGTTCCCTAATTTAGAGCATTTCAGCAGAAATAATGTAGTACCGTTTAAAGTTATACCGGTTTAAAAAAACGTTGCACCGATGTGGTGCCCCCTTGTGTAAGAACGTTTATGGGATATTTGACATTCTTTACATATCCCTAATCACTACGTATAATAGACCTGTAAAGTCGATTTCAATGAGCATATCAAATAAATTATAAGTGGTGAATTTTGTGAGTGCGGTAGTTTCTAAATAAGAAAACATTATAGGAAATAAGGAAGTTTTAACAACAGGGGATTTCAGTTATATTCACCCCCTTATTTTGTTGTGGACTTATTTCCACTTATGAAGACACCTACCATACTTTACAAACAAGTGCATCACTTCATGATTAGAACTATCGTTATTGATGGTTTTATTTATGTATTTTACTTTTGCATTGTAAATGTAAGCTGCGGTGGATGCCGCAGCTTTTTTATATTTATATCCAACTCATTGGAATTTTGCCGTTAGGTTTCTTCATTGCTGATCTAATAATCACATGGAGGAGAATGAAAACATGAATGAAAGTACTTTTGAAAAATTACAATACAACGAACTAAAAGAGATCGTAAAATCTTATTGCGTTAGCGGACTAGGCAAACAACTATTTGATAAACTAATTCCCAGTTCTAACTTAAAAGTAGTCAAACATCGATTAACCGAAACATCTGAAGCACGTGCTATTCTGGATGCAGGAGGAAACGTACCTTTCATGGGTGTTTCCAACATTGAACATACAATTGACAAATTGGAAAAAGGCGTAATTTTAGCCCCATCAGAGCTTTTAAGTATTTCCGATTTTTTGAGAGGTTGCCGAAAAATAAAAGTTTTCATGTCCGGTAAAGAATTTTTTGCTCCGACATTATCGTCATATGCCAATTCCATGACAGAATTCATGGAGGTAGAAGAGGAAATTAACTTTTCTATAAAAAATAATCAGATTGACTCGGACGCCAGTAAAGAACTCAAACGTGTTCGTCAACATATCCAAACAACTGAACAAAAAATAAAGGAACGATTAAATAAATTTCTAAACAGTAGTTCAAATAGAAATTACATTCAGGAATTCATAATTAGTATCAAGAATGATCGCTATACAATACCAATAAAATCCTCATACAAAAATCAAGTACAGGGAACTATCATTGAAAAATCATCTAAAGGTTCAACAGTCTTTATGGAACCTAGTATAGTGCAAAAATTAAGTGTTGAACTAGCAACATTAAAATCAGAAGAGGCAATGTTGGAATATCAAATACTAGCTACTTTAACAGGTCTAGTGACTGAAAATCTTCAAGCCATTAATATTAATATTGAGCTTATTTCCCAGTACGATATGATTTTTGCTAAAGCTAAATATAGCAAACATGTGGATGGAATTGAGCCAAACATAAATGATTATGGGAATATAAGATTAATAAATTGCAAGCATCCATTACTATCGGGTCATGTTATACCACTTCAGTTTCAGATTGGGAGCACTTATCGTAGCTTAATCATAACCGGACCTAATGCCGGGGGAAAAACAATTGTGCTGAAGACAATTGGCCTTGTTACTTTGGCAACTATGTCTGGGTTCCATATTACTGCTTCGAAAGAAACTGAAATTGCAGTATTTGAGCGCATGTTTGTAGATATTGGTGACAATCAGAGTTTAGAAAATGCACTTAGCACGTTCTCTTCTCACATGAAGAACTTGTCAGAGATACTTCGATCAGTAAACAACAATACTCTGTTACTATTTGACGAGATCGGCAGTGGGACAGAACCAAATGAAGGAGCAGCATTAGCAATCTCCCTCTTAGAAGAGTTTTATCTTAAAGGATGTATTACCGTTGCAACAACGCATTATGGAGAAATAAAACGTTTTTCCGAAATGCATAGTGACTTTATGAACGCCGCCATGCAATTTAATCATGAAACTTTAGAACCGTTATTTAAACTTCTCATCGGGCAGTCTGGGGACAGTAATGCTTTATGGATCTCTAGAAAAATGAATGTACCGGAAAATGTTTTAAAAAGAGCAGAAGAGTATATGGAAAATAAAGAATATCGCTTGGAACGGTTAAATGAGAGCAAAATCCTAAGACCAAAAACAGTGGTTGAAAAAGTCAATAAAAATATCGACTATCAAAAAGGAGACCGTGTAAAACTGCTTGACCACGATAACTTTGGAATAGTGTATAAAGAAAAGGACAACTATCATAACGTTACTGTGTATTATCAAAAACAATTTATTGAAGTAAACGAAAAACGCTTGGCACTTGAGTTAAAAGCTGAAGAGTTATATCCAGAGGGCTATGACTTAGACACTTTATTCATTGATTACAATACTAGAAAACTAAATCATGATATAGAGCGAGGATCGAAAAAAGCACTTCGTAAAATCCAGAAAGAAATTCGAAATAATAAATAAACAAAAAAGAATCCCACTTTCGTTCGAAGGTGGGATTCTTTTGTACTTTAAATACTTACGGGTTTTGTTTGCACCGTTTTACCCCTTTTTTTGATATGATTATCTAAAGTTTTTTTGTCGAAAAGAAAAATGACATTTGATATTAAACAATGTTGAGGGACCGATATAGTACGAAGAATAATAATAGTAGACTCTATTCAATGAGGAGAAGTTAATGAACTACATCCAATCACTTAGAAAATTTATTGGGACGAAACCGATTATTGCACCTGGTTCAGCAATAATCGTGATGAATAAAAAGAATGAATTATTATTACAATTACGTTCAGACACAAACGATTGGGGAATTCCCGGTGGCGGTATGGAGTTAGGAGATAGCTTTGAGGAGACGGCTAAAAAAGAATTGTATGAGGAAACTGGACTTATTGCAAATCGCTTAGAAATATTGGGAGTAGCTTCAGGCAAGGAGTTTTATTATAAATTTCCCCACGGAGATGAGATATATAATGCTACTGCTATTTACAAGGCGGTGGATGTAACCGGAGACATGAAAAGAGATGAAGAAAGTTTAGAGTTAGCTTACTTTCCAATAGATTCTTTACCTGCATTAAACTACACTACTCAAAAAATATTAGAAAAGATTGGGTATTTAAAGTGAGTAAAATCGTTAGTAATTTATGTAAAGATCAGTGAGCTGCTTATACAGCCTCTATTTTTATTAATAGAAATAGGGTGATCTTTGTTGGTGGAAAAATACATAACAGTTGAAAACGGGGAAGTATGGACTGAAAAAAGAGGGCAAGGTGTTCCAGTCACTTTAATAAGCGGAGGACCAGGATCAAGCAATTATTTAGAACCTGTATCCAGTCTAATTGAGGATGCTTGTGAGGTAATTATGTTTGATCCAAAAGGCTGCGGGCGTTCTAGTTATAATGGAATTGGGTAAATTGGGTATGATATCGAATCAGCTCTTCAAGATTTGGAACGAATTCGTGAAGAATATGGGCACGAAAAATGGATTGTAGTCGGACATTCTTGGGGAGCTGATTTAGGTTTAGCTTACTCAATGTTATTTCCACAATCTATAGTAGGATATGTTTCTATATCGGGGACAGGAATTCAAAATGATCGGGAATGGAAGGAAACGTATATTAGGAAAAAGGCTGAAAAAGATGAATTGAAACCTGATTTTCAGTACGAGGCAAACAAAATTGTCCATCGTTCCTTAATCAATTCTTGGAGATCATTCATTAAAAAACCACTGTTACTAAAAGAGATCTCCGAGATTACAGCACCCTCATTATTCATTTATGCTGAACATGATATCCGTCCAGCTTGGCCAATTATGCAGATCTCGAACCTAATATCTAACTCTAGATATATTGAAATTAAGGGAGCCGAGCATTATATCTGGCTTAGTGATAAGAATAAGTTAAGTGAAGTACTCAGAGACTTTATAAAGAATTTTTCTTGTTCTTCTAAATGATCAATTTTGTTCAGTAGCATATCTCAAATATGATATACTCTTAGTGAATTAGAAATGGAAGGAGCATTATACATGTGTTGCTCATGCTGTCCGGTCGTTGAAAAATCCCTTATCTAAAAAGAAATTATTAGATAAGGAGATTGAAAAATGTTAATCCAAAATAAAATTATTCAAAGTGTTAAAGATAAATGTAATAAAGATGAGTTGGTTTCAGCGTGTATGATGTATGGATCTTTCACTAAAGGTGAAGGAGATCGATATTCTGATGTTGAGTTTTATATATTCATTCAAGATGATAAAATGGAGAATTTCAGTTCGAGACATTGGGTTTCTGAAATTTATCCGGTTGACTTGATCTTTTACAATGAGTATGGAACTGAGGTAGCGATTTTTTCAAATATGATCCGTGGAGAATTTCATTTTCTTCCTGTATCTAAAATAGAAATTATAAAAAGTTTTAAGCCTACTGGAGTTTTCCCAGATCCAGAGTCTATGTATATTTACGATTCTACAGAGCAATTAAAGCCTTTGCTTGATGATTTAGGCGGAGCTGGACCAAACCGAATGACTGATGAAAATGTTAATTTCGCTTTTAATAACTTCGTGAATGCTTGGTTGATGGGCGTGAACGTTATGAGAAGAGGAGAATTAGCTCGGTCTCTCGAGGCTTTAACCTATGTGCAAAAGTATATTTTACAATTGATAAGGGTAAAGGAAAATACGGTTGAACGCTGGTTAAACAGTACAAAAAATTTAGAAGAAGATATAAGTGCAGAATCGTATAAGGACTATGTATCAATAACCTCTGAATTAAATGAAGATACCATAAAAACTGCTTATACGAATGCGTTGAATATAATTGAAGCATTGTATGTAAGACTGGGGTCTATCTATAAGGTCGATGTAGACAAAAATCTAATTAGTAAGCTTTCTAGCTATCTGAAAGAATAAAGTAGCTAAGCCCGCTGTTAAAAACAGTGGGCTTTTCAATTAGTCGGCTTAATCATAGAGTAGGAGAATGTCGCTTCAAACCTGTAGAAAATATATTAGACTAACGTATACCAAACAGAGTTAACTTCCAAAATGCATGGCGTTACCTCTGTTTTTTTTATGGTGTTTCATGTTGATTGACACAAGGCCATCGGGTCAATTTTTCATATAATCCTCAACTAATTCATAGCATCTCTCTTCTGTAAGATCTGCCAGCACAACGACATACTCCAAATGTTCTTGTGTACCGCCTTCGTATTGTAGCGAAGCTTCCTTTGCAGTATCATCTCTATAACTTATCCAGTTTCGTTGTTCATCTCTCAATTGATTCATTTCTTCTGAAGAAAGTTGCTCTTGTAGGACTCCGTACACTTCATTCAATAATCCATCCCACAGATCATATCGATCTCCTTCGACCTTTTTCAAAGCGTAAGTTGAAGAATCGTTGGAATACGTTTTTCGTATTTCTTCGACTTCTTCGTTAATATCGGCAAGTTTTTGTAAATATTCTTCCTTCATAGTGCCATTTTCATCATCAATACCTGTATCCCCGTTGTTGGTGTTTGAAGTGTTTTCTGTTGATTCAGTAGTAGAGGAATCGTCATTTCGCGACTCATCAGATGTGTTTCCACAAGCAGCTAATGCAACAAGTACCATTACCATTCCTATTACTGATTTCCAATAGTTTTTCATGACAAACCAACTTTCATCATTAGATTTACTCCTGTGTTACTACAGGATGATAGGAATTTCTCTTCTACTATACAATATCAGAAAATCCTATTGTTCAGGCTAACGGTGAAATGTAGTTCGCATTTGTGTAAGTGCTTTAGAAATAGAAAGATGAATGCTGATAATTGTCAAAATGTACACAATAAATAATTCAAAGAGTTTGATAAAATGAAACTGGAGGTGAAAGCTGTGACTGATTATAAAATGAAGAATTGGGGACGGCTTATAAAATATCATCGTCAGCAGCAAGGATTAAAGCAAGATGATGTAGCAGTGGGTATTTGTACACCTTCTTACTTGAGTCGTATTGAAAATGGCGTTGTCATTGCTGAAGAAAATATTTATGAAATGTTGTTAACGCGTTTAGGCATTGATTTGTCTCAAGAAAAAGCTGATTTAGAAATGAAACATGTTTTTCTTGAAACGATATACGCAAAACTACTTTCAAATGAAATTCTTACACAAAACGAATTAACAAGGCTAAAGTCTCTTCAAACAGAATCATTTCAACAAGAAGTCGATTTGCTAGCTGGACTGGTTTATAGTCGGTGGTTATTTTCGATTGATGAGTTAATAGAAGCTAGAGAGATGCTACTAAAAATCGAGCCGTTTATCACTTGGCATCAATACAGGGCAACTCAAATGTATATTGCGGTCACAACGAATGTTCATTTATCTTTCTTAGAGTTTCGGGAGATCATCTTACGAGAACAACAGCACCGAGTTAGCAACTATATGAATACTGCTAGTCGTTTTGAGCAAGCGAATTATTATTATCATTTAGCTTTTGCCCACCATCGCTATTATTCGTTCCAACAAGGATTATATTACATCAATACTGCGACAGAAGCGTTCTCCCATCAATATAAACCTTTGTTCCAATTGAAGCTTTATTCGATGAGGGGGGTTATTCTGAATGATTTACATAGATACCAAGAGGCATTAGTGGAATTTGAAGCAGGACAAGATTTGTTGAGAAATGTTTCCGCATTACAGACACCGCTTCAGTGGAGTTCTCTGTATAATAATATTGCCTACTGCTTTGAATGTCAGGGATTATTCATGGAAGCCGTGTCATTTTATGAGGAAGCAAATCGTTTTCAAGATGATTTACATACAGTTATTAATTGGATGCGGGCTAGTTATCAACAAGGGAATGAAGAAGCGTTAAATAGGCTTTTTAGTATCTACCCAAGGGAACGTTTCACTGTTCTCCATCATCAATATCAGTGGGATTTACTAAAATATGCAAGTGGGTGCAACCTCGAGCTTACTAAATTGAAAGAGATAGAAGAAATGGTCTTTCCCTATTTTGAGCAGCAAGAATATTATTCATTAACATTGTATTATGCACCATTATGGGCTGCGTTTTATGAGGCTCTTCATGCATATAAGCAAGCTAGCACTTGCTTCAAATATGCATTTCTCGCGAGTGAGAAGGTACGTCAGCGTATGAGCAGCTAAAGGAGGGGGGGCAGGATGCAGTTTTTAAAACAATATGGATTGTTATTGGGAGGATTAGGCTTTTCCAATTTAGGAAATTGGATTTATCTAATCGCATTGAACTTGGCTGTTTGGCATGTAACGCATTCGCCTGCAGCAGTGGCAGGGATTTATATTGCAGGACCAGTTGCCCGTATTTGTAGTAATTTTTTTGCGGGCTCTATCATTGACCGCTATGATAAAAAACGTTTAATGGTGTATAGCGATATTATTCGAGGAATCATTGTTAGTGTCATGCCGTTTTTACCGTCCATTTGGCTCATCTACGGCTTCATTTTCGTAGCAAACATTGCAAGTAGTTTCTTTGGTCCAAGCAGCACTTATGTCATTACAAAGCTAGTAAAGGATGAGGATAAATTAAGATTTAATGCGTTAAACAGTACACTAAGTTATGGTTCTTTTATGATTGGACCGGCACTTGCCGGAGGAATTATCGCAATAAGTAATACAAGTGTTGCAATGTGGGCAAATGCTTTTACATTCTTCGTCTGCGCATGGGCGATTGCCTCATTGCCGAACATCGAGAATGAAGCAACCGAAAAAAGTAGTCATTTGACATTCAGCGTCATCCGTGATGATTTTTCACAAGTTTGGGACTATATACGGGGAAAGCCTAAATTACTTATCTTTTTTGCGGTGTATATTACTGCATTAATGTTCGCCTTTGCACTTGATTCTCAGGAGATGACCTTTTTAAAGGATGTCTTACATACAACGGATGCGACGTATGGAATCGTTGTAAGTGTTGCTGGGATCGGAGCAATTTTTGGCGGAGTATGCGCGACGGCAATGGTTAAAAAGCTCTCGCTACAAACGTACATTGGTGCTGGATTTTCTTTGACAATGGCAAGCTATTTACTCTTTTATTCCTCTACTGTTCTATGGTTGGCAATCATAAGCTTTATAGCGCTTGGATTTTTTATGGCATTTAACAATGCGGGATACGCAACGATGTACCAAACAACGATCCCTCCTATATTAATGGGACGCTTTGGTAGTTCACTTGATCTGTTGCAAAGCGTGGCGCAAATCATTTTGACATTCCTCCTAGGCATTCTTGCTGAGTTGTTTTCTTTACAAACGGTAGCAATAGTTTTTTCATCATTAGCTCTGCTATTAGCTATCTATTTATATTTCTATATAGTGCTCCATACTAAACAGTTTTCTTTGAAAGTGGTAAATGAAAACTAACCAGACAAGGCTGGCATAATGCTGACGTGCTGAAAAAAAGTGGAAGTAAGCGATAAAAAAGACTCAGACTACTATATCTGAGTCTACACTACTTTTACTATTTCCCTAATAGAGCCATCAAACCTTTAAATATAAGGGCCAGGGAAAAAATCAAAATAGCTACGATCCCTATTATGTCAGTGATGGGCTCTAAACCCGCTAAAAAGGTACCCGATAAGGGAATCTTTACTAATGCAAATCCAGCTAAAATACTAGCCAACATCAATAAAATCAATCGATCCATTCAGTTAACCCCCTTTCATTACATAATATGAATGCGGTTCGAGCGGAGCAGGGGTAACGTTTTGTTCAGTATATGTTGAAAGAATAGTAAAGAAGAGATTGAAGAAGGAGATTACAATGAACACATTAACTAGTAAAGAACTTCACACTCAAAAAGAAATTCTTGAAGCTTTTCCAGTAATGAATCAACTACGAACTCATCTCGATGAAAAAGCGTATCTTGATCTAGTACTAGAAGCCAAAAAGAAGGACATGTATCGATTATTCGCACTGTACGATCAAGGAGAAATTGTTGCAGTTACCGGCTTTAAACCAATGATTACTCTTTACTATGGTCAATTTGTATGGGTGTGTGATTTAGTCACTGATAACAGAAAGCGCTCAAACGGATATGGCGAGAAGCTTCTTTCTATCGTTCATGAATGGGCTAAAGAAAATAGCTATGAACGTGTCGCCTTATCTTCAGGTTTACAGCGAATCGATGCGCATCGATTTTACGAAGACAAAATGGGCTATAACAAAGTCAGTTATGTATATAAAAAAGAATTAAGGTAGAATAGTTTCTCGGTGAATCAACTTCTCCAACTTTTGAGATTTAACACTTGCTAATTCCTCTAAAAACGAATAATATATGTGATGGAATAAATAATGTTCGTCTTTGGAGGGGTTACTCTTTGTTTAAATTGCAAGAAAACAATACAACTGTAAAAACGGAAGTCCTTGCAGGGTTCACGACCTTTTTTACGATGGTCTATATAGTAATTGTCAACCCAATCATTTTAAAAGATGCAGGTGTCCCGTTTGATCAAGTGTTTACAGCAACGATTATTGCCACAGTAATCGGGACGTTGTGGATGGCGCTCGCAGCAAACTACCCGATTGCGATTGCACCGGGGATGGGCATGAATGCATATTTTGCCTATTCAGTCGTTGGTACAAATGGTATTACGTATGAAACAGCGTTCTCGGCTGTGTTCGTTGCGGGCATCATTTTTGTTATTTTATCGCTAACGTCTTTCCGAAAAGTGTTAATCGAAGCGATTCCAGATAACTTGAAGCACGGGATTACAGCGGGGATTGGCTTGTTTATCGCCTTTATAGGGATGAGACAAGCTGGCATGATCGTCTCCCATCCATCGAATCTTGTGGCGCTCGGAGATCTTCATTCCCCAACTGTGCTATTTGCTTTGCTTGGACTTGCTGTAACGCTCATTTTGATGGCGTTGAGAGTGCACGGTGCATTGTTCCTTGGCATGATCATTACGGCAGTCGTTGCCTTTTTCACAGGGCATTTATCGTTTGACCAAGGTTTCGTTCAAATGCCGTCACTTCCGGATGGAATTATCATTTCCAATCCATTCACTGCCTTCACGGATGTATGGCAGCATATGCTGTTCCCGGTCGTCTTTTCATTCCTTATGGTGACGATTTTTGATACAACAGGAACGATGATCGGTGTTGCACAACAAGCAGGTTTAATGAAGGACAATAAAATGCCACGGGCACGCCAAGCACTACTTGCTGACTCTGTTGCAGCAACAGCTGGTTCAATGTTCGGAACGACTCCAACGAGTGCATATATCGAATCATCTGCAGGTGTCGCGGCAGGAGGAAGAACAGGGCTCACTACGGTTACTGTCGCTATTCTATTTATTGTTGCAGCGTTTTTCGGACCGCTTGTTAGTGCGGTTTCTGGCTTATCTTCCATTACAGCACCAGCATTGATTATCGTCGGCAGTTTAATGATGGGTGCTATTGCGAAGATCAAATGGGATGAGATTGACGAAGCGTTTCCCGCTTTTCTTATCATCTTAAGCATGCCACTCACGTCAAGCATAGCAACAGGGATTGCGTTAGGGTTCATTTCTTATCCGATCTTGAAGGTCGTTACTGGGAAATGGCGTGTCGTCCATCCGCTTGTGTATGTGTTTGCAGTGCTATTCTTTTATCAATTGGCGTTTCTGCCGCATTAATCTTTGCTTTTAGAGAAACGAGCGACTCCCAATTCCATGGGGGTTGCTCTTTTTTTCTTCCCAAAATTAAAGAATAGTGAACACACATGGATTGACATTGTAAAAACAAAATCGTAATATCGCTATATCGGGATATTGCGATTAATTATTTATCCTGTTCTTTTGCAGCAAAGATAGAACAAGTAGGGGGATATGATAAGTGGCTGCATTACTACTTAACATCGATATATTTCGATATTTAGATTTAATTTATATAAAAAATGAAAGGATGACATCTAATGAAAATTAGTGTTCTAGATCAAACTCAATTATTAGAAGGCATTTCAGCAGAAGAAGGTTTTGCACAATCGGTGGAGTTAGCGAAATATGTGGATCAATTAGGATACCATCGTTACTGGTTATCAGAACATCATAGTTCAGATGCGTTAGCTGGATCTTCTCCAGAAATTTTAGCTAGTCATTTGCTAGCTAAAACAGATACGATTATGGTGGGGAGTGGCGGCGTTTTGTTGCCACACTATAGCGCATACAAAATAGCGGAAAATTTTAAGGTCATGAGTGCACTTGCGCCGGGTCGTGTAGATCTTGGGGTAGGACGTGCTACTGGTGGTCATCATTTATCAAATATAGCTTTGCAAGGGGAAAGAAGCAGGAATAGAAATATTGATACGTTTCCTGAACAAATTGATCAAGTGTTAGAATATATGGAGGATAAACTACCTGATACCCATCCTATAAGAGGGTTAGAAACAACACCTGTCATCCAGCAAAAGCCTGATTTATGGATACTGGGTACTAGTAATTCTTCAGCTATATTAGCAGCAGCAAAAGGATTGCCTTATGCATTTGCGCAATTTATTAACTATCAGCCGGGTGGGATGGAACAGGCGATCAAGCTTTACGTTGACAATTTTAAGTTATCAAGAAATCTGGATAAACCACAAGTGCTTGTTACAATGAAGATCATTGTAGCGGATACTGATGGGGAAGCGGAAAAAATTGCACAAACGGCATTGCGGTTTAACTACTATTTACACCGAGGTCGTCTTACCCGCCTAGTAGAACCGGAAAAAGCGCTGTCACATATCTTAAATCCGGCTGACATACGAGAAATAGAAGCAGTTAAAGAAACATATATCATTGGCTCTAAAGCAACAGTAGCTAAAAAAATCAAGGAATTAACAACTAAATTGCCTATTGATGAACTAATGGCGATTTCACCTATTTACGATTTTGAAAAACGAAAGCGTTCCTTTGAATTGTTAAAAGAAGCTGTGAGTGACTAATCATCTTCCTCAAGCTGCTTTTTATAAAGGAGCGCTATAAAGGAGATGGAGAAGCGATGGAACAATCTATTACTGATGATAAATTAGTTGCTATCTTTAAAGCTTTGTCGAATGAAACAAGGTTGAAGATTTTACAAATGCTTAAAGAGCCGGAAAAGCATTTTCCTCCACAAGTCCACGTCCATAAGGGAGAAGACTTCTTTGGAGGGGTTTGTGTTGGAGATATTCGAGATAAGATTGGTTTAGTCCAGTCGACGACTTCTCAATATTTGTCTTTATTGCAACAGAGCGGCCTATTAGAGACGAAACGAATAGGGCAGTGGACGTATTATCGTCGAAATGAAGAAATGATTCAACAACTGGAACGATATATCGGTAAAAGCTTGTAATACTAGTAGGAGGATTTATATGTGTCACGAACGGAATAAAGCATTTAATCGGCTCTATCAAAAAGATAAATTGACACTTGGATTTTTAACACCTTTTGAACCGATGACAAACGAGCTTCCGAAAATGGAAAACACAGTGGAACTCACTCGTAAAATTGAGGAATTTGGATTTTCAGCAATCTGGTTACGGGATGTGACGATGCATGATCTCAGTTCGAGTGACCATGGACAGCTCTACGATATATGGATTTATTTGACCCACTTAGCTGCACAGACGAATCAGATCGCATTGGGTACTTCAAGCATTGTCCTCCCGTTGCGTCACCCCGTTCGCGTGGCGAATGTGGCTGCTTCCATAGATCGTTTGTACCCTGATAGACTAATTATGGGAGTTGCGTCAGGGGACCGTAAAAAAGATTTTACTGCTTTAGGTGTTGAGAGAGAAAACAGAGGGGACATCTTTAAGGAAAGTTTTACGGTATTAGAACGGTTGCTGAAAGAAGAAAAACCATCATTTGCGTCTTGTTTTGGTACGATTGATGGTGAAAACTTGAGGCTGATGCCGAAACCAGTGAGCGCCATTCCGACGTTAGTAACCGGATTTAGTCAACAATCCTTGGAGTGGATTGCGAGCCATGGGGATGGCTGGATTCAATACCCGCGGGGCATTGAAGAGCAAGCCATCTTGATAAAAAATTATCGTGAGTTAGTTGAAATTAATTGTCTAGGTGTATTCAAACCGTTTACTCAAACCTTATATATCGATTTATCGGAAAACCCCGATTATGAGCCTGAGCCGATTCCGTTAGGCTATCGTTTAGGCCGTAAGCATTTATTGGAGTTATTATTCAAGTTCCAAAGAATTGGAGTAAATCATTTGGCATTCGTTCCTTATTTCGCGAGACGACCAATGGAAGAAATCGTTCAGGAAATCGGGGAAGAAATCTTGCCTTATTTCCCGACACACGATTTTTAAGCTTATATCTTTTGTTTTAGATATTTTGGTGATAAAGTAAAAACTTATGTTTACATAGGTAGGTAACGAATTTGCTGCCTTTAAGCTTAGAAAGGTTGAAAACATTCATGAAAACATTAACAGGAACTAAGCGCTTAAAGCTGGCATTGCTTTTAGGAACGCTGGCAGCAATGGGTCCCTTAACCATTGATATGTATTTGCCGTCATTTCCGACAATTGTTACTGCTTTTGGCACAACTCCTTCCTTAGTACAAGTGAGTTTGACGGCGACGTTAGTCGGAATCGGTTTAGGACAGTTAGTGCTAGGTCCGATGAGTGACGTTCATGGACGGAAGAAACCATTGGTCGCTGCACTGATCGTTTATTTGGCGGCATCAATCCTTTGTGCATTTGCACCCAATATTGGATTATTTATTGCGGCTCGTTTCTTGCAAGGATTTGCTGCGTCTGCGGGAATTGTCATCTCCAGAGCAGTTGTCCGGGACGTGTACAGTGGAAGGGAGTTAACGAAGTTTTTCGCACTCCTCATGCTGATCAATAACTTGGCCCCGATCCTCGCACCTCTTCTAGGAGGAGTCATTCTCGCGTTTTCGGATTGGAAAGGCATCTTTATCACATTAAGTATCATCGGTCTTTTATTGGCAGTTGTTGTGATTTGGAGGATGGATGAATCATTGTCGCACGATATGCGAGTCCCGAATAATCTCGCCCAGACAATGAAAAACTTCCAATCATTGCTAAAAGACCGTAGTTTTATGGGGTACGCCCTTGCACAAGGGTTCATCATGGCGGGGATATTCGCTTATGTGGCGGGGACTCCATTTGTGTATCAAACGATTTACGGTGTTTCTCCGCAAGTGTTCAGTGTGTTATTCGGCATGAATGGAATAGGGCTCATCATCGGGTCGCAAGTCGTCGGGCGCTTAACGGGTCTTGTGTCTGAACAGCGCTTTTTACAGACTGGGTTATTCATTTCCGTCACTTCAGGCGTGTTATTACTGATCGCAGTGCTGTTGCATGGACCACTTGTCACAATCGTTGTGCCGATCTTCTTTTTCGTTGCGTCGATTGGCATCATTGCTACATCCTCGTTTTCATTGGCGATGGAATCGCAAGGGCATATTGCAGGAAGTGCCTCTGCACTGCTAGGATTATTGCCATTCGTCTTAGGCTCAATCACTGCACCACTCGTTGGCATTGCTGGAGAGGAAACAGCAATTCCGATGGGCGTTATCATTTTTGGTACATCTATCATTGCACTGCTCTCTTATTACGGACTTGCACGGAGGAAGAGCAGGGAAACGTAACAATAAAAGGCATTTGGGAATCAGAGTATTCCTAGATGCCTTTTATTTACAATTACGCTATTTGGTTACCCAAGGAATTCTTCTGTAGAAATAACTTTAGCATACATGCCGTTTAGTGCACCGACAAATGCGTAGTGAACTTGTTCAGCTGTCCTTGCCTTCATAAGACAAGTCAGGTGTCGAACATGCATCTTCATGACAGATAAAATACTTGCAAAAGTCACTGTTATCAAGTGCAAGAAAGGAATTCCTGCAAACTTTGCCATCAGTGTAAATCAACTATAAAAAGAGCAACCCCCAATATCTTTCAGATAATGGGTGATGGCTCTTTCTGTTTTTCGTGAACGGGAATTTATTCTTATTATTATTTCGGGTAAAAGTAATTCAATTTGAGTTCTACGAAGAAGATTTGCCGACTAAAGTATGAAAGGTCACTAAAAGGAGGCAGACAGATGAAAGCAGCAATTTACAGATCCTACGGCCCCCCTGAAGTCATGGAGATAACAGACGTCGAGCAACCAACCATTAAGGATGACGATAGGGTGTTGATAAGAGTGCATAACGCCTCGGTCAATCAATATGACAATCTGTTTCGAAAGGGCTATTTGCCTACCCGGTTAGAGAATGGTCTTACAAAACCTAAAACGCTTATTCTGGGTTTAGATGTTGCAGGCACTGTTGAAGCGGTCGGCAAAAATGTACAAAGATTCAAGGTAGGAGATCGTGTTTTCGGGAGTTGTCTCGGATCCCATGCGGAATTTGTCTGTCCTCTTCAGAGTAGTTTATGTTTTATGCCTAAGAACGCAACCTTTCAGGAGGCAGCGGCTATCCCATGTGCTGCTCAAACAGCGCTTCAAGCATTGCGCGATGTAGCCCAAGTAAAGCAAGACAAGAGAGTCTTGATCTATGGTGCATCAGGAGGCATTGGGCACTTTGCTGTTCAGCTTGCCAAATACTTTGGGGCTGAAGTAACTGCGGTTTGTAGTACTTCAAATCTTCAATGGGTTAAAGATCTTGGGGTACATTACGTGATGGATTATACAAAGGAAGATTTCGCGGATAATGGAAAAAAGTACGATGTTATTCTAGATGCGGTTGGGAAGCGGACCTTTTTCAGTTGTTTGCGTTCCCTCACCGAGACAGGTGTTTATATAACAGAACACGCAATCAACCCTATGTATCACCCAATACAATTGATGTTAAGCCCTTTGATTCGTCGTAAGAAAGCAAAGATACATCTTACAAAACCGAATGATAAGGATCTAGATTTCTTATGTACACTAATGGAGGAAGGGAAACTGAAACCTGTTATTGAGATGTGCTATCCTTTGGATCAGATTATAGAGGCACATAAGCATATTGCAGGTGGACGCACAAAGGGAAAAATCGTGCTTGAAGTCAAAACGGGGTGATTGAAGAAGGCTAAAACAAGTTTCTTCAACTAACCCGCCCCTTTTGCTAAAGAAGGAATAATAGCATGCTCTATTCACATAGATTGATTTTAGGTTGAACGACTCTAATCGAATACTTTTACTAAATAGCGATTAAATTGGGGAGTGAATTATGGGCTCTATTAACGGGAGAGATTATATTAACCGATTAAATAAGCTACATAATGAAATTTGGTATGACGGTGAAAAAATTGAGGGGCCGCTCTCTGAACATCCAGCCTTTAAGGGACTTATTCAGTCAAAAGCCGCTCTTTATGATTTGCAACATGACCCGAAAATAAAAGATGAGATGACATTTATTTCTCCAGTGTCAGGAGAAGCGATCGGTCTTTCTTATTTGCAACCAAAAACGAAAGAGGACTTAGTTAGAAGAAGAAAGATGACTGAACATTGGGCTAGGTATTCAATGGGGATTATGGGAAGAAGCCCAGATTATTTGAATACAGTTATAATGAGCTTCGCTTCTTCAGTTAACTTTTTAAGAAATAAAGAAAATTGTTTTCCTAATAATCTCCAAGCATTTTATGAATATGCCAGAGAAAATGATTTATCGTTTACACATACATTTATTTCTCCTCAAGTAAACCGTGCCCAAATTTACATGGAAAATAGCGATGAGCCAATTGCAGCAAAAGTTGTTGCTACAAATGAAGAAGGAATTATCATTAAAGGCGCCCGTCTTCTTGCTACGCAAGGGGGCTTAACAGATGAAGTTTTAGTATTTAGTGTCGGTAAGTTTTTACTTGATGAAGAACAAGCTTTCGCTTTTTCTATTCCTTCTAATACGAAAGGAATAAAGTTCATTTGCAGGGATACATTCATGGGAGGTCAATCTTCCTTTAATCATCCATTGAGCTCACGGTTCGACGAAATGGATTCGATCATTGTTTTTAACAATGTATTGGTACCTTGGAATAGAGTTTTTTATTACAATAATGTAGAGGTAGCCGAGGAATTCCCAATTCAAAGCTCGTTCCATCACTTTGCGAAGCACCAAGTATTGACTAGGCAAATTGTTAAAACAGAGTTCGTCTTAGGGATTGCTGAGCTTTTGATTGAAACGATTAATATTAGCGGATACCAACATATCCAAGAAAAGATGTCGGAAATTATCATAGGGCTAGAAACGATGAAAGCCTTATTGGAGAAAGCGGAAAATAACGCGGAAGTAGATGAATGGGGATATATGCGGCCAGAAATATTTCCGTTACAAGTAGCAGGTAACATCTTTCCGAAAATCTACCCTCGATTCACCGAAATTATCCAGCTTATTGGAGCAAGTGGAATGATTGCATTGCCAACCGAAAAGGCATTTCAATCTAGTATTCGAGATGACTTAGATTATTATCTTAGAGGAGCAACGAAGTCCGCAGAGGAACGTGTACAAATTTTTCGTTTAGCTTGGGATCTAACAATGAGCTCCTTTGGAACAAGACAAACCCAATATGAGCGTTACTTTTTTGGCGATCCCATTCGATTAGCGAGTGATTTATATAAGAGATATCCCAAAAATGAATATGTACAGATGGTTAGTAAATTCTTAGATCTAATTAAAGAAGAGTAACTCCCAAGACAATGGGCAGTTGCTCTTTTTTTTAGCGGTTTACTCGCATAATTCTAACACTTATAATTTTGGAAGGGGGGATATACATGATTCGTTTAGTAACTACAAGCGATTTAGAACAAGCTGCTTCTTTAGCAGCGATGGCTTATCCAGGGATGCAAATATCGGGTGAGGAAGCTCAAAAAGGATTTATTGAGAGACTGACCCTCGAAATTGAATCTGAAAATAACTTAAAGTATTACGGGTTATTTAATGAACAAAATGAGTTGTTAGGGTTGTATAAACTTCATGATCTAAAAGGGAATGTAAATGGAAAGATTATTCGTATTTGGGGAATTGGCACGGTTGCAGTTCACTTTTTCCATAAGAAAGAAGGGATAGCGAAACAATTGCTGCAACATTTTCATGAGCTTGCTAGACAAGAGAATGTCGGGATTGTATCGTTATATCCTTTTAGCACGTCTTTCTATCAAAAGATGGGATACGGTTATGGACCAACACGCTATCAATATAAACTGAAGCCTACAAGCTTTCCAAACAGTGGTGATCGAAAGAAAGTAGTCATGTTGTCTCCGGCCAATGAGGAAGAGATTGTTGCCGTATACAATAAGTTTGTATCGATGCATCATGGCATGATAGAACGGACTTGGCATGAACGGAACTTAATTAAGAAAAAAGCTACCTACTATGCGGGAATGTATGATGGAGATGAGTTAGTCGGTACACTTGCTTATACATTGCAACCAGTGAAAGATAGTCATTTTCTTCATCATGACATGAATATTTTTGAATGGGTATGGACGAAACCAAGCGCGTTCATTGATATGTGTACGTGGATTCATTCACAGCAGGATCAAGTAGATCGTGTATTTGTTCGAACGCATGATGAATCACTCATCTATCAACTTGAAGATCCGAAGAATGATAGCAATCGTTTGATTCCGAGCGTTTATCATGAAATCGGAACGGTTGGTACAGGGCTCATGTATAGAATTAGCTCTATTACATCGTTTGTGGAACAAACGAATTTTCATTCGCTAGATCGGCCTGATGGCCCTGTAACGATTTCTTTATTTGTTCAAGATTCGTTTATTCAAGAGCAAAACGGGGGTTATCGTTTAACGTTTAGTGAAGATTATTGGAGCATTGAAAAAACCTCCATTTCTATCGAAGAAGTTGACTTGAACATTGCGGTTTCAGATTTAAGTTCCTGGTGGATTGGCTGTGTCAGTTTGGAGCAGCTAGTCCAATATGGAAAAGTAGAAGTGAACAATTTGTCAGCAAAACAGTTAGACCGATGGTTTATGCCTTCTACGAAACCAGTGTGCCTAACTTCGTTTTAAATAAATCACAATAAAGTGAGGGCAAGCCATGAACATTTCGTATAAATCGATGTCTTCGTTAAGTTTTGAAGAAGCACATATTCTATTTAATCGCGGGTTTGAAGGCTATTTGATGCCGATGAATTTATCTTTTGATACATTTATAAGCCGTTTTGGCAATGATGGATTATCTCCGGCATTATCAATCGTTGCCTATGATGGAGAAGACCCTATCGGCTTTGTGCTTCAAGGCATACGAGAAGCGGATGGTCAAAAGATTTCCTGGAATGGGGGAACAGGCATTATTCCGGAATACAGGGGGAGGAAGCTGGGGGTTCACTTGATGGAGGAAGCGGAAAAACTCTTAAAGGAACATAATGTTTCTGTAGCGACATTAGAGGCGCTTTCTGAAAATGAGGCAGCTATCACTCTATATGAAAAGTGTGGTTACAAAGTAGAGGACGATTTGCACTTTTTACAGGCAAACGGATTGTTAGCTAGTCAATTGCCGAATCTTGACGGTTATGAAATGAAAAGAATTCCCGCTGCCCAAACGATTGGCTCGGATATATTTCCGAGTATCGTTCCTTGGCAAACGGATCCTAGCAACACCCCGAAAATAGGTGGAGAAGCTGTATTGCTTACAAAGAATGGGGAAGTGCAGGCAGCTTGTCTAATACGGAAAAAATGTGTATTTGGCAATGCTACGGAAAGCATTACGTTGTTTCAAGTGAAGGAAAACGGAAATGAGGATGCTCTCAACAAGCTTCTTGCTCATGCTTTGGAATATGACCAACCGATCAATCGTACAACTTATAATTTCCTAACAGGGAATGGTCGTGTTGTTTCCTCTTTGCTTGCAAGCGGTTTTGAAAATACGCCCATTTCACAGGTTTTTATGACGAAAAAAATCTAGTCATGAAACTTGTACTTGAGATTGGGAGTGAAACTTTTAGTGACCTCTGAAGTATGTAAAGACGAAGGGGGGCTTGGACAGCATGAGATTTACGATAATACTAGCAATCATTGCACTGCTGTTGATTGGTGCTACTGGATTTAATCGTGTATATATACAGAAGCATTTCGCAGAAAAAGCATTTGAAAAGTATATTGATGAGCAAGGGATTTCAAGCAGTAACATCGAGCGCAAAGAGTTGAAATGGGATAAACGTCGAAAGAGTTACTTCATGATGGTACATTATAAGGATGATCCGGGATTCCGCTACGATTATCGGCATAACAAATTTATGAAACGCTTGATTAAATTAGTCGTTTCTCAAAGTGATGAATTTAACGATGAACCAGTGACGCCAATCGAAAAAGGAATGAAGTATCCACCGCTTGAGTGAATGCTTCATCCCTTTTTTCTTTTCGCTAATGATTTGTAGTAACCCTATTGTTTCGAATGAGAATAAACACGACACTCGCGATTACGGATAGTAGTCCTACTAGGATAACGTATTGTATTCCCAACGTTGAGATGAACAAGCCCCCTACAGCTGTCCCAACTGTTGTTCCTATATTTGCGGATGATAAAAATAAGCCATTCGCAAAGTCAGGAGCTTCAGGTGCTGCAGATGTGACGACATATTGAGTAATGTTCGCTGATATTCCAGCCAATACTCCCCAAAGTAAAATAATCAGAACCATTGGCAAGGTAAGCTGTCCCATGAAAAATTGAATGATATAGACAGTGCCCAATAGAATAGGAAGAGAGCTCGTTTGACACTTCCTTCATGATGATGATCGTAGCGCTCGTCATTGTAGCTATTGTTGCATTTACAATCAATGAAAAACCGAAAAAGATCAACATACAGTAGATCATCCAGCAGAGGTAAAACTGGAAGCGTAACTTGAAAATCTAATAATTAACGATAAAAGCAAACAGTTTTCCTCCATGGAAAGACTGTTTGCTTTTTTCAGTTACAATGTTGGAAAAGTGATTATCATTTCACCGTCGGTATTAATTACTTCGATGGTTGCGTGGTCAAATAGATAAGGTGTGTCATTTCCATCTTGGGGCTTGATTTTCTCGTACATGTTTCTTACAGATAAAACCGGGAATGTTACAGGTATGAATCGCCCTTTATGCAACACTTTCATATTGCCCATTAAAAACAATTCTTTACTGGAAGCTGCGAAGCTTAAGTGGCCAACTTCCTTCTTGCCGCTTTCCGATAGTAATTTAACGTTTTGCAGCAACGAAATAATGCATAAGATGAAGTCATTAATAACTTCGGGAGGCAGTTTTTCCAGACCTTGTTCAGTGAATAATGCGTTGAAGCCATTCCGAATTTCTTTAAAGGAAAACATATTCTCGATTTTTTGCTTTTTCCCTTTGCCGAGATTATTTATAATTTGTTTGCACTCATCGAAGAACGTTTTCACATAACCCGTACAATTTTCTCTATGTACAATAAAATCTCCCAGTTCCTTAATTACTTTATTATCTTGTACATCTTCTTTTACAAATAGTAGAAAGCTTAAGAGATCTTTTTCGTCAAACTTCCTATCTGCAAACTTTCTGTAATAATAATCAAAGATTTGTTGTTCTTTGTTGTCCACTGCTCTTCACTCCTTAACATCATGATGTAATCGCAGCATGCGTACATCCATTACTCCATCATACCACGCAATGTTTCGTGAATAATATTATTTCGACTAGACCTACTTGGAATTATAATGTTGCACAAGGGAAACATTAGACATATAATAGCACTATCGATATGACAGTAAGAAGTAAGGAGAATAAATATGATGGATTATTTTTTAGGGCTAAGTCCAGTCTATCAAGCATTGATCGCCACATTATTCACATGGGGGATGACTGCAATTGGGGCTGCTTTAGTCTTTACTACAAAGAAAGTTAACCAGAAGTTAATGGATGGAATGCTAGGATTTGCAGGCGGTGTAATGATCGCGGCCAGCTTTTGGTCGTTGCTAGCCCCTGCTATTGAAATGGCTGAAACAAATAGTTCGTTTCCATCTTGGTTTCCAGCAGTTGTCGGCTTTTTATTGGGAGGTCTTTTTCTAGGAGTGGCGGATAAAATCATTCCTCACTTGCATCCAAGCTCTTCCATGAAAGATGCAGAGGGCATCAATCCTGCCGGTAAGCGACGGAGCACACTTCTTGTCTTCGCGATTACTTTGCATAATATACCTGAAGGTCTCGCAGTGGGTGTGGCATTCGGTGCAGTGGCGGCTGGCATGCCGTCCGCTACAATGGCTGCCGCGATTGCTTTAGCAGTTGGAATCGGGATTCAGAACCTGCCTGAAGGAACTGCTGTTTCGATGCCGCTTCGCCGGGACGGGATGTCGCGTCGGAAAAGTTTCTTTTACGGACAATTCTCAGGAGCGGTAGAACCGATAGCGGCTGTGATTGGTGTACTTGCAGTGACAACGATGCAGCCACTTCTTCCATTCGCCTTAAGTTTTGCTGCGGGCGCAATGATCTTCGTCGTCGTGGAAGAGGTCATTCCAGGTTCGCAGGAAAATGGCAATAAAGATTTAGCTTCGCTTTGTTTAATGCTTGGATTTGCTGTAATGATGATATTAGACGTCGCATTTGGATAAGGATGCATATGAAACAAAGGACTTTAATCAGCATGGACGGTTTATTTCACCGTTCATGCTTTTTATTGTTGAAGATTTTCTACATTCATCATTCATGTAGAATGTAGACGTTACATACCCTTGTAAGGTATAGGCTCTTTCTATTACAAAGGGAAATAAAGATTATTTATTGAATAGGTGGTGGCGTAATAGATATGTATCATGTATTTATTGTAAGCTCGATCGTTTTATTAACTTTAATCATTATAACTTTGATGTCGCATAATAGAAAGGCGTTTGGGCCAATGCACGGTATGGTTATTTCGATGTTTTTTGGAATGAATGTCGGGTTGACTGCCGGATTATTATTTGGTGTAACTTTTCAAGGCAATCTATTCCTTTCGACACTTTTCGCAATGACTATTGGCGTATTTGCCGGCTCATTGTGCGGGATATGCTTTGGCATCCTGCCGATAATAGAAGGATTGATGGCTGGGTTGATGGGCGGCATGATGGGGGCTATGGTCGGGGAAATGTTACGAGTTGAACAGTCAATAAGTTTCATACAGATTTTCTTGTTTTTATCAATCAGTACAATCTTTCTTATAGCGATATTGGGAACTCCTAAAAACGCCAGAGTAAAGGAAAGAAAGTGGCTACTCAAACCTTTGGCACTTTTGATTTTTGCAGTTGTTCTCATAATAGGTGGAAATTCTATAGCGGAGAAAGATGCATTTCAAAAGAAAAGAAATATACCAGAAAACCATCACTCACAGATGATGGAGTTTCATGCTCAAGTTTTTAATGTTAATGCATTGGGGAAAAATACACAGAATGCCATAAGCAGGAAGTGTGTCCGTGAATACCAAATAAGAAGAATGTCTTAAAGCAATCCAGGAGTGTGTAAAGGCGTGCAATACCAGTTTTGACGCATGCTTGAAAGAAGAAGACATCAAGATGATGGCACACGTGTAGCGATATTATGTGCTCCTGTTATTGTAAACATTGAATTTATAATTATTTCCACATTGATAACTTTGTAATTTCCGTAGTATCTACCTTTAATTTCTATTATGCCTTTAACACCATCCACTTTTGCGATTACGTCTCTGTAAAGTTTAATTTTATCAACATCCGCTAGTCCCTATCTCATTAATGTACAAAACCATATTCTACTAAGGAACCAATGAAAAGGAGAGTATCGATGGGTTCAAATTGGTTCTTATATTGTTACTGTCTGCTAATAGACTGTAAGCAGAAAGAGGGGTGATAGAAATGAGTCGAGTTTGGAGAAACAATGACTTTGGTAACAATGGAAACAATCAATCGGAATCTCGAAGTCGTGCTGAGAATGATTTTGAAATTGACAACGATTTAAGGACGGATGTTGATACAGATGTAGACAACAGGATTCAGGACAAGAATACAAACGTTGCAAGAATCACTAACAGTGGTAACGCAAAAATTTGGTTGGATATTGATGTTGATTCTGATTCAGATTCCCGTTCTCGAGTGCGCGCTGAATCTGATGCTGATGCTGATTCGGATCAGGAACAAGAGCAAAACCAAAGATTTGAAGTGTAACTTCCGTAAGAAGGTGGGATGGTCGATAACACCTATCCCGCCTTTTCTTTCTGAAAGGAGGGGGTAATCTTGAATGATTATCGGAATAGGAGTAATAACGACTCTACGATCAAGGAGATAGACTTCAACAGATCCCAAATTGGTCAAAGTGGGAATTCTGACGTAGATGTAAATGTGAATGTGACTGTCGACACATCTTCTATTGCCTACGCATATCTATGTTCCATGTTGGCAACCAATAAAATGACCAATGAAGAATTCGAAATGGCTTTAAATAAATTGGAAGAAATAACAAATCGTAAACAAAATAAAGAAAAAAAGGAAAGGTCTTCAGGTATTGAAAACATAGATCACTACAGACAGAAAAAGCGTAACTATTTTTGGTAAATAAGTTGTCTAAAAGGTCTTCGTGGAAAAAATCTATGAAAATTTCGATTATCTACTCGTTACTTTACTTGAATCATTTCAAGTGAGTCAGTTAGTTTTTCATAGTATGTAGACTGGGAAAAACACATATTCAACTAAAGGGCAATCTTGTGGAGGACAGAAATTAATGGTTAAGTTACTTATTTGTAAATAAATTTTATTGAGAATCCGCTAGTCCCTATCTCATTATTGCTATAAAACCATATTCTACTAAGGAACCAATGAAAAGACGAGTATTGCCGAAATCAAATTGGTTCTAATATTTGTAAACAAAAAGAGGGGTGATAGAAATGAGTAGAGTACAGAGAGAGCGGAGAAAACGGAGAAATAATTTCTTTTTTGATAATGGGAACAATCAATCGGAATCACGTAACCGTTCCAATTCGGATTCTCGTAGCCGTGTTGATAATGATTTTGAAATTGACAACGATTTAAGGACAGATGTTGATACAGATGTAGACAACAGGATTCAGGACAAGAATACAAACGTTGCAAGAATCACTAACAGTGGTAACGCAAAAATTTGGTTGGATATTGATGTTGATTCTGATTCTGATTCCCGTTCTCGTGTGCGCGCTGAATCTGATGCTGATGCTGATTCGGATCAAGATCAAGAGCAAGACCAAAGATTTGAAGTCTAACTCCCCTGAGGAGGTGGGATGGTTGATAACGCCTATCCCTCCTTTTTCTTTGTGATAGGAGGGAGGTAAGCGTGAGATTATGAGCATAGGAATGACAACAAATCTGCGATAAAGGAGATAAAGTGGAGAATTATAATTGGACAACGGAAAGTGAGTTGTTGCCAAATATAGAATTTCAACGGACTAGTTAACCCCTAAGATAATCTGTTGTGATGGATTCTGCTTTGCTTAGGACGAAAAAAATATCCCCCGGATCTTAGACGTTTTATGAGAAACGAATTACGGGGGGAAAAATTTAATTAGGCTCCACATGGACATGAACATCATATACTCCGTAGTCATTGATCATGATGTTTTCTACTTGTGTAGCGATATTATGGGCCTCTGTTATAGTAAGCATCGAATTTACAAGGATTACAACGTCGATAACCTCGTTATTTCCGTAGTATCTACCTTTAATTTCTATTATACCTTTAACTCCATCCACTTTTGCAATTACGACTCTGTAAAGTTTAATTTTGTCTACGTCAAAACCATCCGAAAGTTCATGTGAAGCTTTTTTAAAAATATCCCATGCTGTTTTACAAATTAATAATCCCACGATTAGGGCAGTTAGTGTATCGATCCAAGGCATGCCTAATTGGGAAGCAAAGATACCTATCGCTGTTCCTATACTTACCCAAGCATCTGAAATATTATCTTTTGCAGCGGCCATGACTGCTGAGCTATTTATTCTAATTGCTATTTTTCTATTGTAACGATAGACAAAATACATCACGAGTGCCGAAAAAATACCGACATAAGCAGCACCAATGTGGGGTGACTCCTTTCCGTTTTGGAATATTGAGGAAATTGCATCGTTCAATACTTGAATACCGACCCCTAACATAATAAAAGATGCCACCATTGAAGCAATTGTTTCACTCTTCCAATGGCCATAACCATGGTCTTTGTCAGGCGGTCTTTGAGACAGCCTTAAACCGATAAGAACAGCGATGGACGCGACAATATCAGTTGTATTGTTGAGGCCATCCGCTTTTAACGCAGCAGAGTCGCTCAAATATCCGACTACCAATTTTATTATAGAGAGCAATATATAAGCGATAATACTAATAATGGCTCCGCGTTCGCCTAATTTAAGGTCATTATATTTCTGATTATCCATGCCTTACCCCTTTTTCATTATAAATATCAAAGGTTTCCTTGGTGCAACAAAAAACCCTCGACTGTTTCCAGTCGAGGGTTTGGTATTGAAAAATTGGTTTTAAATAATTTATAAAATATAACATACTTATCACTCTTTAAATTAATGATGTTTATTTACAATAGCATGATCTTGACAAATTAGCAAGGTTTGGATTGTTATATCGTTTTGTCACGCAAAAGTAAATTAGGGACGACACGTATATATATTAGTGAACCGATAAGCTCCACGATTGTCTGGGTTACGATTATGGCTACAACTAAATTACTTACATTTTCAGGAAAAGCCAATGCGAGGGGAAGGACGACTAGTGAATTACGAGTAGCTCCACTGAAAATCACCGCACGCCCTTTTTTAACCTCAAGCTTGAATAAGGTTACAATGAAACGAGAGATGAAAGGCATAATGACCATAAAAGCGATATAGATCGGAATTACTTTACTAATTAAATCTATGTATGCATATAATTTTCCTATTTGAGAAGCAACAATAACAAATAGAGTAAGAGCCATGAATGGAACTGGAAGCCATGAGGAGAATTCAATAATGTTAGCTCCGGTTTGTGATTTTTTCGAATGAAGCTGAATAAGTATTGCAACTCCAAGCGGAATAACGATTAACCCAATAAATGATTCGAAAAATGGCTCCGCTTCCACTATTCCTACGGCTTTCTTTCCCATGAATAATGATAAATACAAAGGTAATAGGAGCATCTGTGTGACGAAAAGAATTGGGGTCGCCATTAGTAATAGCTTTTCATTTCCCCGTCCTAGAGCCGTGAAAACAATAACATAATCAATGCATGGGGTTAACAATACTAAGTAAACACCGAGTAACAATGGGGGATGGTCCGGCAATAACTTGGATAGTAGCCAAACGATGATTGGCACCGCAATATAGTTTACCGTCAATAAAGCCCCAATAAAACGGCGATTCTTAAATGGATTTCTCAATGATGCGAAAGGAATTTGAGAAAACATACTATACATCAAAATAGCAATGACTACAGTAATCGTGATATCCAATCGTCCTGCTAAATCAGGCGCCGATAATCCTAATACGGCTGCACACATTATAACAATTACATACAGAATAATTTGAGTTTCTTCCATTTTTTCTCTTAATATCATTTCAGCAAGTCCTCCGGTATGCTCTGATCAATTACCTCTCGTTGTGAATTACTTACTTCACCATATTAGCATTTCAAACATCCTGTTGTAAGGCGGACGGATAGTTTCATCGTTCATGCTTTTTGGTGCTTGGGATAATATTGTCGTAATTAGTTCCTAAAAAAGTTTTAACCGAATAAGACTAGGCTGCATATAATAAATGAGGCAATCAATTTAATAGAAAGGCGGAATTACTGTAATTGCCAAAAGGGATAGTCCGGAGGGAAGGAATGTGAGTAGAGACTGTCAGTCATACGAATCGGCGAAGTCAATGTCTTTCGATAAAAATCAAATTGGAAAAAGGATATTTGATATTATCGCGAGCGCTTTGCTGATCATTTGGTGTATACCTATATTTCTAATCGTACCCTTACTTATTATAATTAGTTCGGGACGCCCGGTATTTTTCACACAGAAAAGGACGGGGAGGAATAAAAAAGAGTTCACAATCATAAAGTTTCGTACAATGAGACAATCAAGTGATGGCAGCAATATACGTAATTATGACTGGAAAGATGGAGTCCCAGACGAATTTGTATTCAAATCAGGATTCGATTCAAAAGTGACCCCGATTGGAAAAGTGTTACGGAAGTATAGTTTGGATGAGGTTCCGCAACTGTTCAATGTTTTGTTTGGCACAATGAGCATGGTAGGGCCACGACCGGAAATTCCTGAGATCACGTCGTATTACAATTTAAAGCAGGAGACAAGACTACTCGTGAAACCAGGCATGACTGGATATGCACAAATTAACGGCCGTTCAGAAATTAACCACGGCCAAAAAATCGAGTACGACCTTTACTATATTCAAAACCGTTCAATTCTTCTTGATATAAAAATACTGTTCGCGACAGTGAAGCTTGTAGTAAAGGGGAAGGGAGCATTTTGAATGGGTATGTTTGTGAATCGAAAAGGCGATCTGGTCGAATATGAATGAAGATGTGAATTTTTCAGAAATCGTCCACGTATTGCGCAAAAGAACGAAACATATATTGCTTACTCTTGCTTTTTTTCTTGTATGTGGCGGTGCAATCGGTTTTTGGATCCCTCCAATTTATGAGGCCGAGCTGGATGTGCTTGTTAACGCGCATTCTAATCGAACGAGTCCTGTTCCATCAATGGGAGAAATTGATACAAGCCTAAGATTGGTAGAAACGTATAAACAGATTATGAAAAGTGATCGTGTCAGCAAAAAGGTGAATTCTGCATTGGATGGACGATATCCTAAAGAGATAATCCGGAAAAAGGTCAAGATTGAGTCAGGGAATGGATCTCAAATCATCACAATTGTCGCGAAAGACGACACTGCAGAAGATGTAGCTATGTTGGCCAATACGTATGCCACTATCGTCAAAGAAGAAATTATGGATCTGATGAATTTAGATAATGTGACGATTATGGCTGAAGTATCAGCTGACACGGATACGACAAAAGTGAAGCCGGATTTATTCTATTATCTTCTCATTTCCATTTTTGCAGGTGCTCTAACATGCATAGCGGTTATCCTTATACAGGAAATCCATTTCGGGTATGTGGATTCCGAGGAAAAAATAAATAAAACTTTACACCTCCCGTTAGTAGGCACCATTAAGAAATTGGAACGGCGGAGTAAAGTAGAGAAGTCTTTGAAAGGGCAGGAAAAGCTTTTCCACCGTGTAGAAGAGAATGATTTTGGAAAGTTAGTTGCAAATGTTGTTCATCAAATGAAAAAAGAAAACTTTAAAATACTCCTTGTGACAAGCGCCATGAAAAGGGAAGGCAAGTCATTTGTTGCAAGCCATCTCGCCGCAGCTTTGGCTAGCGGGGGGAAAAAGACCGTTTTCGTTGATGCTGATCTACGAAAGTCGGATGGATCAATCATTTTCGATCTCGTTGATAGGAAAGGCATGACTTCCATTGTGAGCGGGTTCTATTCACTAATTGAGTCATCACAAGAAACAGATCATCCTTATTTGACCTTCATTGGAACTGGACCTTTGCCACTCGATCGACTTTCATTGCTGCAATCCCAGGAATGGGCAACGGTTATGAAAGATTTGCATGCTGTGTATGACTACGTAATTATTGATGCCCCAGATATGGCTTTACCGGATGTTCATTTCCTCCTACCAAACAGTGATGGGGTTTTATTTGTATTGGATCAAAAGGCGTCGAAAAAGGAAGTACTTACAAGCATTAAATCGATCCGAAATTTGAACGGCAATATTATAGGTGCAGTCACGAATAGGCAGAAAGGTTAGTAGTAAGGGGGTAATCAATAGGGAATGGAGTAGGACAAATGAATGCTTTCTCTAAATTTAAAGAAAAGCTATTTCGAAATTCATTTCTCAAACATTTATCAGTGTTAATGGCTGGAACCGCCTTATCAAATTTATTGATTATCATGACGACACCGATTTTGACGAGACTTTATTCGCCGGAGGATTTCGGCAGCCTATCCATCTTTCTATCAATTCTATATACATTGACCATCATCGTTTCGCTTCGCTATGAGACAGCAATCCCTTTGCCTGAAAAAGAAGAAGACGCTTTCCATCTTCTAATTCTTTCAACATGGATTGCAGTCGTTATGAGCGCTCTGACATTTGGAACAGTCATCATTCTATATATCACAGATATCCTGCATATCCCAGGTATTGAAGGGCATATATGGCTACTATCATTGAGTCTTTTAGGCATTGGCCTGTTTCAAGTGTTGAATTGCTGGGCAATCCGAACAGAGGAGTTCGATTCAGTATCGAAATCGAAAGTGATGATGAATTCAGGCCAAGTCGGTTCCCAAATGCTGTTAGGACTTTTATCTCCAACTGTATTAAGTCTCTTGGTCGGTGAAGTGGTGGGAAGATTCTCTGGTGTTATAGCTTATATGAAAACATTAAAGCGGAATCGGCTTCGTTCCTATCCGATTTCGATTGTGAAAATGAAACAGGTTATGAAGCGGTACAAATCTTTCCCGCTCGTATCAAGCTGGTCCGCTCTATTGAATAATGCAGGAACCCAGCTGCCGGTGTTTTTCCTTGTCGCAGTATTCGACACAAAGACAGCTGGATTCTTTTTTCTCGCCCAAAAGATATTGACGGTTCCCGAAGGACTTCTCGGATTTTCGGCTTCTCAAGTGTATATGTCTCAGGCTGCCCAACAAGCAAGACTGTCGTATCGAGAGTTCAGGACATTCTTTTGGGATATTGTGAAGAAGATGATCATAATGGGAAGTGTGACAATCGGCGCAATCGCATTAGTCGCTCCACCGTTGATCCAAATCGTGTTCGGCGATGTGTGGACAGATACAGGAGCTTTTATCCAAGTGTTATCAATCATGTATGTCATGAGGATTATCGTTCATCCACTCGTTGCGAACTTTTATGTGTTTGAGGCGTTGAAAACCCAAACAGTGGCGGAAGCAATCCGCTTCCTCATGATTGTCCTATCACTCATTCCAGCGCTTCAATTTGCAGATAGTCCCATCCTTGCAATATTGTGGATCAGCATAGGAACTTCAATCGGCTATGTTGCTATAGGATTCTTTACATGGTTCATAATGAAAAAGAATTACATGAATGAGGCTCAATCAAATGGGTAAGCGTTATTCAATGCTGCAAATCGTATTATTCATAACAATGCTCACTAGCTCTATCGTGTTGATTGAACCATCCCCATACGATCTATTTATGATGCTCTTCCTATCCATCATACTTCTCTCACTTCATTTGAAGATAAATACAACTATTCTTTCCCCGATCGTTTTATGTTTGGTGTTTTTGCTGACAAATGCAATCTCCATGTTTTTTGTACAATATCCTGCATCTACGATTTTTTATTTCATTATTACTTTTTATTTAGTCGTGACTTTTATTTTGTTGATCGGTTTTTTTCAAAAAACGAGTGCAAAAACTTTCCATGTCATTCTTGGAGGATATTATTGCGCCGCTTTGGTTGCGACGATCATCGGGTTGCTCGCATACTTCTATTTGCTTCCGTCGAGTGATTTGTTTTTACTGTTCGGAAGGGTGAAGTCGACGTTTAAGGATCCGAATGTTTTCGGGCCGTTTCTTGTCATTCCGGCTTTGTATGCACTTTCCCTTTCCGAAATGGCTAGAAAAAGGACAGGGAAGAGAGTAGTGCATTTTTTATTGTTCATCTTGCTGACTATCGGCATTATTATTTCATTTTCTAGAGCGGCTTGGGGTAATTTTGCCATCTCTCTATTTCTCTATATGTTGATGGCCAAAAGGGGGATCATTGCAGCTAGGCTCCGTACAGCCATTTTTATAGTCATTTTGGCGATCCCTGTCGTCGTTGTACTTATTCAATCGCCTGCGATTGAGGATTTGCTTTCCTCGAGACTTACGATAAAAAAATATGACAGCGACCGATTTGGCACGCAAAAGGAAGCGTTCCACCACGGTTTTTCCAACTTGCTCGGCATGGGGCCAGGTCAGTCTGAATTGGAGTTTCAATATTCCCCACATAGTTTGTATGCAAGAGTATTTACTGAAAACGGGGTAGTCGGTCTTCTCTCCATTTTATCGATCATATTGCTTTCAATTTGGCGGTCTTATAAAAATTATCGACATTCCGGTTATTTGGAAAGTCCTCTATATGCCATCATTTTTTCTTCACTTGTCGGTCTCTCCTTCAATAGTTTTTTCATTGATACATTACATTGGAGGCATTTTTGGATTGTGATGGCGCTCGCTTGGCTGCCGTATGAAACGGTGACACAGTCCGAAGAGAGGAGTGACTTGCCATGAAGGATAAAAACTTCAAAATTGTCCAAGTGATTACGAGGATGGATACGGTAGGAGGTGCTCAAATCCATGTTCGCGACATCGCTATCTATTTGAAAAACCATGGATACGACGTTCAGTTGATATTTGGGGGCATGGGGAATGTACATGATTCGCTTAAAGAAATTCCAATCCATTCTGTTCGCCATCTTGTCCGAGAGCTGAATCCTATTTCGGATATAAAAGCATTTTTTGAATTAAGAAAGCTTCTAAAAATAATTAAGCCAAATCTGGTTGCTACCCATTCCTCAAAGGCAGGCATAATCGGCCGCCTCGCTGCCGCGTCACTACGCATCCCCGTTATATTCACAGCTCATGGCTGGTCATTTACAGATGGCATTCAAAATCCAAAAAAGTTGATTTATCAATGTGTAGAAAGGATAGCAGGATATTTCACTTCAGGTGTCATTGCAGTTTCAGAATATGACAGAGAGCTCGCCCTTAAGCGCAATGTCGTACGAGAAGACAAGATCATCTGTATACAAAATGGAGTTCATGATGTTGTGTGTCCACAAAGAGTGAAAGTGGAAGTGGAAGAAGTCCGACTCATTATGATTGCGCGTTTTGCTCATCCGAAGATGCAATTGCAGCTTCTCGAATCTCTTGTACTATTGAAGGAGCTGAAATGGACGATGCATTTCGTAGGTGACGGACCTGAAAGAGAGAAGACAGAACGATTCGCCATTGAAAATGGAATGATCCATAAAGTCCACTTCGAAGGCTGGCGTCAAGACATTGACGATATGCTAGCGACATCTCATATTTTCATCCTCCTATCGAAATACGAAGGCCTTCCGCTCTCCGTTTTGGAAGCGATGCGGGCTGGACTGCCGGTCATTGCAACAGATGTCGGCGGAGTGAAAGAAGCGGTCACTGCGGAAAACGGCATTTTAGTGCAGGTCGATGATTCGCATGCTTTAACGGGAGCGCTTGAAATAATGATAAGAGATCGTGAATTACAAGGAAGGATGGGAGCCAACGGAAGAAAATTATTTGAGGAAAAATTCACGTTTAACAAAATGATGGAAGAGACTCTCGATTATTATAAAGCGATTACAGGAAAGGGCAATTTGGATTGAAGAATCGCTAAATAAGAGCCCGCCATCTATATCTGATGTTTTCATTAAAGGGAGAAAGGGTGAAGAGTTGGAGCTTATTCGAATTAATACATTGGAACAAATACTCAAAGTGAAAAACGAATGGGCTCAAATTCTTGCGTCCAATGAGAACACAAACCCTTTCATCGAGTTCGATTGGATTTCACTTTGGACGAAACATCTCGGTAAAGACAAATATATAGAAATTATAGCTGTAAAAAGTGGGGATTCCTATATCGGTTTCTTTCCATTCGTGAAAAAGAATAGTATTTTTGGTGTTGTTTACGGAATGATCGGTTTAGGTCAAACCAATTATATGGATTTTATCGTCATGAAGGACAGATTGGAAGAAACGGTCATATTCGTTTTAGAACAATTAATGAAAGAGCGAAGACAAATTATCTTTAATTTGCATGGAATATTGGAAAGCAGTCCGACATACGGGGTCCTCGTAGATTTGTTAAATGAAAAACGATATGGCCATTCGATTCACAAGGTTGTCACTCCATATATTAATCTGGAAGAAATACAAATGAATGAATATATGGATAAACGGAAGAAGCTACATCGGTTGGAACGAAGAGAAAAAAGACTTCATCTATTAGGAAAAGTCGAGTATAAGATATGTTCGCAAGACGAAATGGATCTCATTTATGAAATCCATAACAAAAGATGGGAGAAGAGAAGTGATACGAGTGGATTTACGAATGAAGTTGAACGCGAGTTTTTCAAAGAACTTTTCCTAGTTGACAGTGATCGTTTGAAGACGATTGTCGATGCTCTTTATGTGGAAGGGAGGATGATCGCGTTCAATTATGGATTTTTATGCGGTAGTCGGTATTTAGGATACGTGCTAGGTTATGATGATGAATTCGATTCATTCAGTCCTGGAAGGATGTTAGAAAAGGAGTCAATTATCGATTTCGTCACGAAGAAAGGAATAGCCGTTTTTGATTTGAGCATTGGGTATGAGCCATATAAATTTGAATGGAATACACATCTTGATTACACTGCAAAATTCGTTTTCTCTTCTAAAGGAATACTTGCTTCCTCTGGGAGATTGCTTTTTTCATTGAAAGAAAAGATGATCGACCAGCTTAAGAAAAATAGAAAGATTGTAAGCTTTAAGAGAGACACATTAGGTTATTTGAAGTATTTGGCGAGGAAATTACTCAAGAATCCGGATCGTTTCGATAGGAAAAAGACGTTCCACCAATTAAAGGGGAAAATTATCTCATTCTTTTGGAAGAAAGAGCATTCGTTCATTATGAAAAAAGAAGTAGAACGGACGAGAAAGCCAGGCCTAGGAGAAGGATTTGCTGAGCTGACATTGAAGGATGCAATTTATGATACAAGGTTCAAAGGGCAGGACTTGAAGCTTATTTGCACAAAACTGTACGGGGGTTATCAGGCGTATTACAGATATGATGACTGTGATGGAGAAATTATTTGGACGAATCGGAAAGTGCTTCGGCTCAGTAGTATCTCTTACATAAAAGAGCTACGGAAAAATGCCATTTGGTTGGAGGGATGGAACGATCGAAACATTGTGGATATATGCAAGTTCGTAAACAAAGAGCATCTTATTCATTCCATACTTCTTGAAGTAGATGCCAAGAATCGAAATGCAATAAGGAAGTTGGAAGAAGTGGGCTTTGAAATTGAAAAGTCGGTGTTTGGCACAACGAGATTCGGCAGGCGGAAGCTGCAAGTAAATGAAAAACGGGAGAATTAGGAGAGTCCATATTGATATCCATTCATCGAGCCTTTTTCTTTTTCCAATTTTGCAATAGGTATTTCGACAAAGAGGCAATGCCTCTCAATGAGGGAAGCTCTTTAACAGGCTATTCTCACTGCTTAGCGAAGGATGAGAGGCTTATGCCGATACAAACAATCCATATTCAACTGCAAAAAAATAAGGAGACATTATTTGCGGAAATTGAAAAGGAAAACAGAAGGCAAATCCGTAAAGCAGAAAAACGGGCGATGCAGTTTTTCGCTATAGAGCAACCTTCAGATTTGGATCTAAAAAAATTTCAAAAGTTTTATAACCGGCATGCTAAGAAGAAAAACACTTATCGTTGTCGTTCCTATCATTTGAACACAATGAAAAAGCTGGCCGAAAAGAATGGCCTTGTCTTCACTTATATGACAGATGAAGATCATAAAAACATCTACTGTTATCGTATATATGTTACTGACGGGGAAACGGCGATGACTTTATACTCCGCTTCTAACATTGGGCTTCAATCAGTATCTGAAACGAAACGGATTTTGAGTGAAGCAAATCGGTACTTACTTTGGAAAAATATTTTACGTTTTAAAGAGAAAGGAGTAAAAGTGTTAGATATGGGTGGACTGACGGAAGAACCTTCTATTCAAAAGTTCAAAAAGGGATTCGGAGGAAACATAGTTACAGTTTATTCTGGATATGTAGCTAACTCGACACTCGGCAGGCTTGTACTTATAGGAAGGAAAAGAATGCTCAAAAAAGGCAGGGGAAAAGATGATTGAGCAAGGGGCCTTCATCATCTCCTTGGATTTTGAATTGAATTGGGGAGTGCACGACGTATTTACGTTGGAAGAGTACGGGGAAAACATTTTAGGGGTTCGGCAAGCAATCCCGAAAATGCTTGCTCTCTTCGAGCAATACGATATTCATGCGACGTGGGCAACGGTTGGTATGCTTTGCTTTAGTGATAAAAAGGAAATGAAAAAATACATTCCTTCCATCCTCCCTTCATACGTAGACCAAAATTTTTCGCCTTATGGCAAGTTGAGCGCAGTAGGTGAGAATGAGGAAAAGGATCCGTATCATTTCGGATTGACATTAGTTCAGCGAATTACAAAAGTACTTTACCAAGAAATCGGAACTCATACCTTTTCTCATTATTATTGTTTGGAAAATGGGCAGACTGCAGAACAATTTCAAGCGGATTTACAAGCATCCATGAGACTCCCGAATTTGAGTAACCATAAGATCAGTTCTCTAGTGTTTCCGAGGAATCAAACGAATGCCCCTTATTTGAAGGTATGCAAAGCGTCAGGAATCGAATCCTATCGGGGGAATGAAGAAAATTGGGTGTATGAAGCTAGCGGATATAAAGGAAGAAGCAAGTTGAAAAGAGCAGTCCGTCTGTTGGATTGTTATGTCAATCTAACGGGACATCATACGTACCGAATTAGCAATGATAACGACGATTATCCAATTAATCTGCGCTCAAGTAGATTTCTTCGTCCGTATAATCCTAAGCTTAAAATGTTTGAACCATTGCGCTTGAAACGGATTAAAAAAGGTATCGAGCATGCAGCCAAACAGAAAGAGATCTACCATCTATGGTGGCATCCGCATAACTTCGGCACATTTTTAGATGAAAATCTCAAATTTCTAACAGAAATACTCGACCATTTCGCAAAGATGCGTGAAGTATACGGCATGCAAAGTATGAATATGGGAGAAGCGGCAAAGGAGTTCTACAAAGATACATTACATTAATAAGCGAAAAAAGGAATCCGAAGATGGATTCCTTTTTCATGTTGTGCGCCCAGCATGGGCGTAGTCTATAGGGTGCAAGTCCCGAACTGTGAAGGCAGAAGTAGCAGTTAGCTTAACGCAAGGGTGTCCATGGTGACATGGAATCTGAAGGAAGCGAGCGGCAAACCTCCGGTCTGAGGAACACGAACTTCATATAAGGCTATGTATGATTGGGTGAGTTTGCAATTCAAAACAAAGCCCTTTCTGCCGAAGGTCATATGTAGTAAATGAAGCAGATAGATGGAGGGAAAGACTACGTTCTTACCTGGGGAGGTCTGATTGGTATGCCAAGTACACTTGGTAACCTACTCAGTGATGGGTAGCTGAACAATCAGAAGTCAGCAGACGCCATAGTACCATTCGAACTCGAGAAGAATGGGAAGGGCTGAACAATTAAGAGAGAACAACATCTTGGCATTCAGCAACCTGCGAAGAACACAGATAACCGATAAGGCATGCTTGAAGGAGGAAGTGGTGAATTCCACGGGGGACTTCGAGATGGTGGAGCAGGACTGGCATAAGAAGAACCGTTGTTCACGGAAAGAGGCGTAACGCATGTTGATGGAGCGAATACTGTCACGTGAAAACCTGCTTTCTGCCCTGAAACGGGTGGAGCGCAATAAAGGAAGCTACGGTGTGGATGAAATGCCCGTACAAAACCTACGGAAGCACATCCTAGAACATTGGGAATCCATGAAAATGGAACTTCTTCAGGGAACCTATGAACCGCAACCTGTCCGCAGGGTCGAAATCCCGAAACCTGACGGGGGTGTGCGTCTATTAGGTATCCCTACCGTGATAGACCGCTTTATCCAACAGGCGATAGCCCAAGTATTAACTTCTCTATATGACCCGACATTCTCAGACCATAGTTATGGATTTCGTCCTAATCGAAGTGCTCACGATGGAGTCAGAAAAGCAAGAGGGTACATACAGGAGGGAAATCGCTGGGTTGTCGATATCGACTTGGAGAAATTCTTTGATAAAGTGAACCATGACAGACTCATGGGGACACTTGCGAAACGAATCAAAGATAAACATCTTCTTAGATTAATCCGTAAATATCTCAAATCGGGCATCATGATAAATGGTATCGTGACAATGAGTGAAGAAGGGACTCCGCAAGGAGGACCTTTGAGTCCACTCCTTTCCAACATCGTCCTTGATGAACTTGATAATGAATTGGAGAAGAGGGGGCATAAGTTTGTCCGATATGCCGATGACTGCAATATCTACGTGAGAACACAGAAAGCAGGTAATCGGGTCATGAGCTCCATCACTTCATTTATTGAAGGTAAACTTAAGTTGAAAGTGAACCTGAATAAGTCCGCAGTTGACCGTCCATGGAAAAGGAAGTTTCTTGGCTTTAGTTTCACAAGTGGTAAGGAACCGAAGGTTCGCATTGCCAAGGAAAGTGTGAAGCGAATGAAGAACAAAATCCGTGAAATCACTTCAAGGAAGATACCTTATGCGATGGAATACCGGATCAAGAAACTTAATCAATATCTGATGGGATGGTGTGGATATTTCGCACTGGCTGACACGCCAAGTGTGTTTATTAAATTTGACTCGTGGATTAAAAGAAGACTACGAATGTGTATGTGGAAGAACTGGAAGAAACCAAGTACAAAGGTGAGAAAACTCATTGGACTAGGCGTCCCGAGGGGAAAAGCATATGAATGGGGCAATTCACGTAAAAGTTACTGGAGAATATCTAAAAGTCCGATACTACACAGAACCCTTGGGGACCCGTATTGGAGTTCCCAAGGGCTTAAAAGTCTGATATCTCGTTACGAAGACTTGCGTTATCAATCTTAATTGAACCGCCGTATACCGAACGGTACGTACGGTGGTGTGAGAGGTCGGGAGTTAATCACTCCCTCCTACTCGATTTAAAAACAAGTAAACTGGTCAATCCGGTTCAAATCGATTCCGAAAAACACCCAACGGCGACGGCTAGGACTCCAACGGTATCCTGCGACAGAAGTACGGCCGACGAATGTAGGGAAGTACCAGAATCCATTCCGTCTTGATGTCCAGACGAACGTGTATCGGAATAGGCAACCTCTAATTGCTCCCGGATCAACTGCGAAGAGTTGTGGTTGATTTCCACCAGGATAGGACGGTGTAAAGTTCGGTGGGGGTGCTGTCGGCGCTTGTTGCCCGCCTTGCCCTGGCGGGAATCCACCGCCCGGAAAACCACCGCCGGGAAACCCGCCGCCTGGGAACCCTGGAGTTTGCCCCGGAAAGCCTCCACCCGGGAATCCTGGTCCTTGGCCTGGGAACCCCGGTCCTTGGCCTGGGAATCCGCCTCCTTGAAACCCACCGCCCGGGAATCCACCAAATGGTAACTGAGCCGTGTATCCTCCGTTACCCATGTCATAGCTCGGCATAGCCATGCCTGTCATATAGTCATCCATCCCGTAGCTCGACATACCTGCGCCGGGCATCCATCCGTCCATCCCCTGTTGCATTCCATGTCCCTCCCCCGTATATCCTTCTGGTAACTGCGGGTACCACTGTTCTTCTTCGTGATTCATGTTCGTCATCATTTCTCTCCCTTCAAGCGATTCCTCCTATTTATATGTAGCAGTTAGAGAAATGGGTTGGACTCTTGGGTAAGGGAAACTTTTTTCTTCTGTTTTCATTTAAATTAACTAGAGTAGGTCGTAAACGAATTTTCATTCATTCAGCACACTAAAACAACAGCACATTACTATAGAACAAATTTTCGTAAAAATCACCAAAATCCTTTTAACATCGTGTACGATGGACAGTAGAAATAAGATTTTCTTTAGCTGAAAGGATGTTTTGGATGATTGAATTAACTGGAGCTTCTCTTACACTCGAACAGATGGAAGATATTTTATATAAAGGGAAACAGGTAGTGTTGAAGGCTAATGCATTGGAACGCGTTCAAAAAAGCCGGGAAGCTGTTGATCGGATTGTTGAGAACGATAAAACGATATATGGTATCAATACCGGCTTTGGCAAATTCAGTGATGTAAAAATTGATGAGAAAGATACGAAGGCTTTGCAGCTTCATCTCATCCGCTCACATGCATGTGGTGTCGGCGAACCTTTTTCCGAAACTGTTTCGCGAGCTATGGTCGCCTTGCGATTGAATGCGCTTCTTAAAGGCTTTTCGGGTATCCGGGTTGAGGTGCTAGAACGTTTTGCATTCATGGTGAATAACGGAATTCACCCGGTCATACCACAACAAGGATCACTAGGTGCGTCAGGAGACCTTGCGCCGCTTTCCCATTTGGCATTAGTGCTGTTAGGAGAAGGATTCGTGTGGAGAGATGGCGGTCATGTGCCGGCTGCGCAAGTTTGGAAGGAATTCGGGATGGAGCCGATCGTTCTTGAAGCGAAGGAAGGGCTTGCATTAATTAACGGCACGCAGGCAATGACTGCCCAAGGCGTCGTCAATTATTTGGAGGCGGAGAAACTTGCATACTGCAGTGAATGGATTGCCGCTATGACAATGGAAGCGTTGCATGGAATTACGGATGCTTTTCATCCTGCAATACATGAGGCTCGCGGTTATAAAGAGCAAGTGGACGTTGCGGCAAGAATATTGGATTGGCTGGAGGACAGCCAATTGACGACAACACAGGGGGAGAAGCGCGTACAAGACGCCTATTCAATCCGCTGTATACCACAAGTCCACGGAGCCAGCTGGCAAGTGCTATCATATGTGAAAGAAAAACTGGAAATTGAAATGAATGCAGCGACAGATAACCCACTCATTTTTGAAGATGGCGAGATTGTCGTGTCAGGCGGGAATTTCCACGGACAGCCAATCGCATTTGCGATGGACTTTTTGAAAATTGGTGTCGCTGAACTTGCAAATATTTCCGAGCGTCGTATTGAGCGGCTCGTCAATCCGCAATTGAACGAAGGGCTGCCGCCATTCCTTAGCCCGCAACCTGGCTTGCAATCAGGGGCGATGATCTTGCAATACTCTGCAGCAAGTCTTGTGTCAGAAAATAAAACACTGGCACATCCGGCATCTGTCGATTCGATTCCTTCATCTGGCAACCAAGAGGATCATGTATCGATGGGAACGATTGGTTCGCGGCACGCCCAGCAAATTATTAAGAACGCAAGAAATGTATTGGCAATTGAAGCATTATGTGCAATGACGGGCTGTACGTTCCGAGGCGTTGAAAAAATGGCACCAAAAACACGCAAGACACTTGAAGGACTGCTGCAAGTCGTAAAACCGATTGATGAAGATCGGATTTTCGGACCGGATATTGAAAAGATTGCAGACTACTTGAATAAATAATTAGTAGAGGCTGTGCGGGAAATCAGTGTGGACTGAATTTCCGCCAACCTCTATTTATATATGGCTAGTAGCGAATCGAGTCCAAAGCGAGTCGTCTTGCGTCCAAAGCAAGACGTCGCGCGTCCAAAGCAAGTCGCTGCACGTCCAAAGTAAGTCGTCGCGCGTCCAAAGCAAGTCGCTGCACGTCCAAAGTAAGTCGTCGCGCGTCCAAAGAAAGCCATCGCGCGTCCAAAGCAATCTGCCTCACGTCCAAAGTAAGTCATCGCGCGTCCAAAGCAATCTGCCTCACGTCCAAAGCAAGTCGCCGCACGTCCAAAGTAAGTCATCGCGCATCCAAAGCAAGTCGCTGCACGTCCAAAGTAAGTCATCGCGCGTCCAAAGCAATCTGCCTCACGTCCAAAGTAAGTCGTCGCGCATCCAAAGCAAGTCGCTGCACGTCCAAAGTAAGTCGTCGCGCGTCCAAAGCGAGTCGTCTTGCGTCCAAAGTAAGTCATCGCGCGTCCTAAGCAATCCGTTCCGCGCTCAAAGCAAGCATGGAGACCTCCATCTCTATTATAAAATCATCTCTCCATTCACTTCCTCAGCATTTCTTGTCAACTGCACAATATGTGCTGCGGGGTGTTTAATTCCACATAGCTGATCAGCAAGTATTTCTGCGCCTAACATGCTGTAAACCGTGCCGTTTCCTCCGTACCCCAACAGATAAAGGTGATTTTTTCTATATGGATGCTCGCCGATGAATGGCAAATTGTCTAGAGATTCCCCGAAGGTGGCACAATAGGCGTGAGCGATTTGTATTTCCAAGTGAGGGAAGACTTTATTAAAACTCTGGCGCAATTCGTTGCCGCGTTTAGTAATCAGTTCATCCGAAATTTCGACCTCGCCGCTGTTTTCATCCAATCCACCAATGATGATTCTTCTGTCAGCAGTAGTTCTCATATACAGATAAGGACGTTTCGTCTCCCAAATAAGCGCATCGTTATACCAAGCGGGCATCTCTTTCACTGGCTCGCTCACGATGACGTAAGAGCGTTTGATGTCCGCACCGTTCCGTTTGCCAATCGGCAATGTTTCGTAGCCAGTCGTAAAAATGATATTTTTTGTTTGCATGTCTCCATCTGTTGTAGAGATTTTTACATTATCTCCATATTCATTCACATCCAGCATTTCCGTGAATTCAAATAGGTGAGCACCTCTCGTTTCGGCAAGATCAAAAATTCCGTTTGCAAACACATAAGGATTCACTTCCGCATCACCGAATGTCACAATGGCGCACGGCCGATCCATGCCGGCATTGCTCATTAGGGATTCCCTGTCCCAATAAGTGCACGGAAAGCCGTATTTTGTTAATGTTTGATATTCTTTTTCTATTCGCTTTGCATCATCCTCATCACTTGCGTAATAAATGCTTTCTTTACGAATAAAATGAGAATCAACTGGTAGTTGGCTGGCGACATTCTCCAATTGTTCTATCGCTTGTAAACAGTTCCTATAAAAATCAACAGCATTGGTTAGCCCGATCTGTTCAATCAATTCATGAAGCATGATATCATTAGAGTATTGCAGAAGACCTGTATTTGCGGATGTGCTTCCAGTCGCAAGCTGCCTTTTATCCAAAACTGCGATTTTTAAATCTCGTTCTACTAAGGATAAAGCGGTCAATGCGCCTGACATGCCACCTCCGACAATGATTGCATCATAGCCTTCCTCTTTTTTGGTCGGTTTTTTTCTATGCGTTGATTGATAAGTAGTCGGCCAATACAATGAGCCTTTATATAAATCCATAAGTATACCCCCTTACCATGCTATACCCATTTACTAGGGGTTAGAAAAGCGAAATACAATTATATTAGGAGATGATAGTAATGACAGTTGAACAAAAGCCGCATATTTTACTAGTTGACGGCATGGCTTTATTATTCAGATCGTTTTTTGCAACTTCAGCGATGGGACATTATTTTCCAAATGAAGCAGGAGTACCGACAAACGGAGTTCAAGGATTCGCTCGACATGCATTGACGGCAGCTTCGATTTTCAATCCAACCCATATGGCGGTTTGTTGGGATATGGGTGCACATACATTCAGGAATGATCTGTTTGACGGCTATAAAGCAAACCGCCCGGAACCTGCGCCAGAGCTTGTTCCACAATTTGACATGACACGGGAATTATCCGAGCTGATCGGTTGGAAGAACTATGGAATTCCCGGAATGGAAGCTGACGATTTGATCGGCTCGCTCGTCTGTGAATGGGAGGGCAAGGCAGATATCACAATTGTTACAGGGGACAAAGACCTTTTACAGCTATTGCGTCCTGGAGTGAAAATCGCTTTCATGAAAAAAGGATACAATGTATATGATATTTATTCCAAAGAGCGTTTCGTTGAAGAATACGAGATTGCACCCGAGCGATTCGTCGAAGTGAAGGCGTTCACGGGAGATACGAGTGATGGCTATCCGGGTGTAAAAGGGATCGGTCCGAAAACAGCGTTGAAACTCGTGAAAGAATATGGAACTGTCGAAAATATCATCGAGTCATTGGCGGAACTCGCCCCGGGGATGAGGAAGAAGATCGAAGCAGATATGGATATGCTGCTTTTATCCAAACAGCTGGCACAAATACATTGCGAGCTTGATTTTGATGAGTCTCTCGAGCAATTAAGCCTTCCCGATTTTACCGGATTGAGGGAACATCTGGAGGAGAAAGGCTATTCAATGGTAATAAGACAACTGAATTCCTTATTTCCGGAATTAATTGCTTAATCGTGGACGTTTATGCGTGAGTTTTACGTTTTATGAGCATTTGCAGGCGATTTTGCTTGTTTGAAAGAGTTTATGCGTTTCTAAAAGCGTTTATGGACTTTTCTGTTGGATTATGCGTATTTGGAAGCATTTATGCGTGTTTGGATGAATGGAAGATAAAAAACCACTGCCTTACTTGTCGGCAGTGGTTTTTGCAATCTTTATAAATGAAAGGATGGACCGGTTAGGTTCATAAGGAATTTCACGGACACGGCTTTCACGGTTCCGTCCACCGTTATCATGGACGAGCAAGATGATTCCGCGATCGTCTTCCTTATAACCAATGACCGGAACCCAATGATAATCAAAAGCATAATCGCCGAACCATTGAAAAGTGAACCATTTATCGAACTTTGCCGCAACTGGCCGCCCTTCATTGATTTCCTCCATTAACTCCTCAATGCTACATTGTTCAACCTTCCATCCTGAACCGAGTAGTTTTCGAAGATTGTGGATGAAGCGCCACTTAAATAGTCCGATTCGAGTCCCGCCGAGAATTCGGTAAAGTCCATTCACATTAATGTTGGAATCGTCAAGATGATGGCGGAGGATGGTGTATGCTGTTACTGGACCGCAGGCAGAAGGCTGGAAACGCATATCGATTTCGTCGTCGTATTGTGATTGACCTTGAAAACCTTCTACCTGTTTCATTTCCCATCCCTCCACAAACCGATTTATAGCGAAGCTTTCTGTTCTTTTAGGAGTACTTTAAGTGCCATCCTGAAATTAATATACGATTCAAAATCCATTTGGACTCCAGCTGCAATGATCTTTCTGACGATTTGCGGATTGAAACCGACTGAAATCGGTCGTACATCCATCAGTTTCAACGTATTGTACAGTATTTGCAGTTCAAGCGCGAGAGAGTCATATTCATGCAATTCCTTTTCATTCAAATCAGCAGCCGTGAAATCGAAAACGACGCAAATTACATTGCGATGTTTGTCGAGATATTCCAAGACGAGGTTGCGGATCAGCTCGAATCGCTCTGCTCCTGAATAGCCGACAACCGGAACAAGAATTGTATCATCGACAACTGATGAAATGATTGGTACGGAAGATCTTTTGATTGTTTCTTCTAAGTCGGCAATTCTTTTTTTATATTTTTCTATTTCTTTTTCATAATCCATTTGGCACCTCGGCATATACGTTTTCTTTTATTATACGATAAACCGATAGAAAAGAGGCACAATAAAAGAGGAGGAGACTCATTGGATGGCCTCCTCCTCTCGTTATATCTTTAATTTATTTCACAGTTTCAAGAAAATCGGTCACTTGATCCGGTGTTTTTGCGTTTGCGCTATGCAAATGCGCCTTTTTCTCTCCATTTTGGAAAATAAGTAAGCTTGGAATTCCCATTACTTCGTATTTCTCCGCGATTTCAGGCAACACGTCACGGTCTACGTCATACCATGTATACGTATCATATTCTTCAACGATTGGGTCGATGAACATATCCATGCGTGTGCAGTCCGGGCACCATCCAGCTTGGAATTTGATAAGCGATTTGTCGTCACTATTGATAACCTTGTTGAATTCTTCAACTGTAGTAATTGATTTCATATTTACCACACTCCTTTAGTATGTAGTGTACCTTCTTTTTATGAATGAACATAGAAAAATGCCCATAACAAAAAATAGGGGGAAAATACATTTCAATATTGCGAAAAAGAAGAGAATGATTTAGACTGATAGATATAGAGACTGTTTCTATTTTTTTTGCTCATAAAATGAATGAGTGTTCATTCAAAAGAAAAAGGGAGGCTTCGCAACGTGGCATATCAAATCAAGAAAGCGGCAGTATTAGGTTCAGGTGTAATGGGATCTGGCATTGCAGCCCATCTCGCCAACATCGGCATTCCTGTCCTTCTGCTGGACATCGTTCCAACCAAGCTGACAGAACAGGAAGAAGCAAAGGGCCTTACATTGGAAAACCCTCAAGTCCGCAATAAATTTGCGGCAACTGCTTTGCAGAAACTTTTGAAGCAAAAGCCGGCACCATTGGCTGCTAAACAAAATCTATCACTTATCGAAGTTGGTAATTTCGAGGATGACTTGGAAAAATTAAAAGACGTTGACTGGATTATAGAAGTCGTCGTTGAAAATCTGGATATTAAAAAGAGTTTGTATGAAAAAATAGATGCAGTACGGAGACCGGGGACAATTATCAGCTCCAACACTTCAGGCATCAGCATCGAAGCGATGGCAGAAGGACGTTCAGAAGACTTCCAAAAGCATTTCCTCGGAACTCACTTCTTTAATCCGCCGCGCTATTTGAAGCTGCTTGAAGTGATTCCAACGAAAAAGACGGATCCTGAAGTTCTCGCATTTTTATTGAAATTTGGAGAGGATCGTTTAGGAAAAGGTGTCGTCATCGCGAAAGACACACCGAATTTCATTGCGAACCGAATTGGAACGTATGGCCTTCTCGTAACACTTCGCGAAATGGAGAAGAGGGGTTATTCGATCGGCGAAGTCGACTCGGTGACAGGAACTCTCATCGGCCGACCTAAATCCGCCACTTTCCGTACATTAGATGTAGTCGGATTGGATACATTCATGCATGTTGCTAAAAATGCGTACGACAAGACGGAGGGCGAAGAGCAAAAAGTATTTGAGCTTCCTCCGTTCATGAAGAAAATGATTGATAACGGATGGCTCGGTGCGAAATCAAAGCAAGGTTTCTACTTGAAGGAAGGTAAAGAGATTCTTGAATTGGATCCGAAGACATTCGAATACGGACCGACGAAAAAATTGAAAACGCCTTCAATTGAAATGGCGAAGCAACAAAAAGGTCTTGCGAATAAAGTAAAGACGCTCGTATACGCAAATGACCGGACAGGAGAAATCCTTTGGAGCATCCTTTCGCCGACGTTGCGCTATTCAGCTGAATTGACGGGTGAAATTGCGGACGATATCGTCGCAATCGACAACGCGATGAAATGGGGCTTCGGTTGGCAGCAAGGACCATTCGAAATTTGGGATGCGGTCGGCGTTGCGAAATCGGTTGAAAAGATGAAAGAGGAAGGTGCCCAGATTCCTCCATTCGTAGAAAAAATGCTCGAAAACGGTGTTGAATCCTTCTATAAAGAAGAGGAAGGCGACCTTTACTTCTATGACGGAGAAGGCTATAAGCCGGTGCCTATTAATGAAAAAGCGATTGACTTGAAACGGTATAAGAAAAAGCATGGTGTCATCAAAAAGAATACAGGTGCAAGCCTCATCGATCTTGGCGACGGCATTGCGCTTCTAGAGTTCCATTCACAAGCAAATGCAATCGGCCCTGATATTATCCAAATGATCAATTTTGCAATTGACGAAGTGGAGAAAAACTACAAAGGACTTGTGATCGGAAACCAAGGAAAGAACTTCTGTGTAGGTGCGAACCTTGGCATGATCCTTATGGAAGCACAAGACGACAACATCTTTGAACTTGATTTCATTATCCGTTCATTCCAAGATGCAATGATGAAAATCAAGTACAGCCGGAAGCCGGTCGTCGCGGCACCATTCCAAATGACGCTTGGCGGAGGAGCAGAAGTAAGCTTACCGGCAGCGCATATCCAAGCATCGATGGAAACGTATATCGGCTTGGTGGAAGTCGGTGTCGGTTTGATCCCTGGAGGCGGTGGCAACGTAAATCTATATACGAAACATTTGAAAGGTTTGCCGCACGGTGTGCAAATTGATTACCAATACGTCGCGAATAAAGTATTCGAAACGATTGCGATGGCGAAAGTGTCAACTTCTGCCGAAGAGGCGAGAGAGAATAACTTCCTAAACTTCGCGGACGGAATAAGCGTCAACCCGGATCACTTAATCTATGACGCGAAGCAGGCAGCACTCGCATTGCATGAAGCCGGCTATACACCGCCGAAGAAAGAGAAAATCCCAGTAACCGGAGATTCCGGGTATGCAACGATGCTTCTCGGAGCTGAAGGTATGTACCTGTCAGGATATATTAGTGAGCACGATTTGAAAATAGCGAAAAAGCTCGCATTTGTTTTATCTGGCGGAAAAGTGCCGTATGGAACACTTGTCGATGAACAATACATGTTGGATCTTGAAAGGGAAGCGTTCCTGAGCCTACTCCAAGAACCTAAATCCCAACAACGAATGCAGCATATGCTCCTCAAAGGGAAGCCGCTGCGCAACTGATCTGCACATATAGCAAAAGGAGGAAGTCAAATGCGTGAAGCAGTAATTGTAGCAGGTGCAAGGACGCCGGTCGGAAAAGCAGGCCGCGGCTCTCTAGCAACTGTACGCCCAGATGATTTAGGGGCTTTAACAATTAAAGAAACATTAAAACGTGCAAATGGATATGACGGTCCGATCGATGACTTAATCATTGGATGTGCAATGCCGGAAGCTGAGCAAGGTATGAACGTCGCCCGTAACATCGGGGCACTTGCAGGATTGCCTGATACGACACCGGCGATTACAGTCAACCGGTTCTGTTCTTCGGGTCTACAGTCGATCGCTTATGCAGCGGAACGGATCATGCTTGGTCATTCCGAAGCAATCATCGCTGGCGGCGTCGAATCGATGAGTATGGTACCGATGATGGGGAATACAATCCGACCGAACTTCAAACTCGCTGAAACAGCACCCCAATATTATATGGGGATGGGCCATACAGCTGAACAAGTGGCAGTGAAATACGGCGTTAGCCGAGAAGACCAAGATGCATTTGCAGTCCGTTCCCATGAAAAAGCGGCAGCAGCCATCGCCGAAGGGAAGTTTGTAGATGAAATCATCCCTGTAGAAGTCGTGAAACGATTTGTCGATGCAAAAGGAAAATACCAAGAGAAAACGGTCCTATTTGAAATGGACGAAGGCGTGCGTACCGGCACATCGATGGAAGTGTTGGCTAAATTACGCCCAGCTTTCTCAGTGAAAGGTTCCGTGACCGCAGGAAATGCATCGCAAACGTCTGACGGTGCTGCATCTGTGCTAGTAATGGACCGTGAAATCGCTGAAGGGAAAGGCTTGAAGCCAATCGCGAAATTCCGTTCATTCGCCGTAGGGGGCGTTCCACCTGAAGTGATGGGTATCGGGCCGATTGAAGCAGTTCCGAAAGCATTAAAGCTTGCGGGACTATCCATCGAGGATATCGACCTATGGGAATTGAATGAAGCATTCGCATCGCAATCATTGCAAGTCATCCGCCACTTAGGCTTGGATATGGATAAAGTGAACGTCAACGGCGGCGCTATTGCACTCGGCCATCCGCTCGGCGCAACTGGATCCGTCCTGACATTGAAGCTAATGAATGAATTAAAGCGCCAGGGCAAACAATTCGGCGTCGTCACAATGTGCATCGGCGGCGGAATGGGCGCAGCCGGAGTATTTGAAATGCTATAAGAAAAGTGGAAGGCGCTTGCTCAGTAGAGGTTCGCAGTCTAATTGCGCCGCGTCCTGATAGTGCCTTAATTTCTGCAAAATACACAGAAATACGGCAAATCAAACCCTTCGCAGTTCGATTGGCAACGACTGAATGACCCGAGCATCTAGCCAGCCTCAGGCATAAGGCGAAGATACGAAGTGGCGGTCTTTGCCACGTAGCAGTATTGACTTATGACCCGAGCATCTAGCGCCTGAAGTTGGACAGTTAGAAATGCTTTATGAGCTTTTAAGCGCCTTTATGCGTGTCTGCGTGGAGTTATGAGTCTTTCCGGCGGATTATGCGTCTTTGAAACCGTTTATGCATGATTCCAGGGAATTATGCGTAATTGAAATCGTTTATGCGTCTTTGCAATGAATTATGAGTTTAATAAGCAGGTAATCAGGATTGAAGCGGTGGGCGGCGACTCCTGGGGGAACAGCGGGACAGGTGAGACCCGCATTGTCGCATAGCGACCGAGGAGGCTCACCGCCCGCCCCCCGGAAAGCGTCCGCCCAGAGCGGAAATCCGGTTTACTGGTGTTTTATTGAGATAAATTACAAGGAGGAATTATGATGACTGAAACAACAACAAAGGATTTCATTCGCGGAGGAGCATTCCTCATCGAAGATATCGACGCATCACGCGTGTTTACACCTGAGGATTTTTCAGACGAACAAAAAATGATCGCAAAAACAACAGAAGACTACGTCAAAAACGAAGTGCTTCCTGTTGTCGAAAAACTGGAAAACCATGAATTTGAGCATTCTGTCAGACTACTTAAATCTGCAGGAGATCTTGGTCTACTTGGAGCGGACGTACCAGAAGAATATGACGGCTTAGGACTCGATAAGATTTCTTCCGCTTTGATTTCCGAGAAGATGTCTGTAGCTGGCGGCTTTTCCATCACCCACGGAGCGCACGTCGGAATCGGAACATTGCCAATCGTCCTTTTCGGTAACGAGGAACAAAAGAAAAAGTACTTGCCAAATTCCGTTACAGGCGACAAAATCTCAGCTTATGCATTAACTGAACCAGGTTCCGGTTCAGATGCACTTGGGGCAAAAACAACTGCAAGATTGAACGAAGCAGGTACGCACTACGTATTGAACGGTGAAAAACAATGGATCACGAACGCAGGATTCGCAGACGTATTCGTTGTCTATGCAAAAGTGGATGGCGATAAATTCACGGCATTCATCGTGGAAAGGGAATTCCCTGGCGTTTCTGTCGGTGCAGAAGAGAAGAAGATGGGGATCAAATCATCTTCCACACGTACGCTTATTCTTGAAGACGCGCAAGTGCCGGTTGAAAACCTGTTAGGTGAAATCGGAAGAGGCCATATTATCGCTTTTAATATCTTGAACATCGGTCGCTACAAATTGGGAGTAGGTACAGTTGGAGGTTCTAAACGTGCTTTTGAATTGGCGGTTACGTATGCGAATCAGCGCCAACAGTTCAAAACACCGATTTCGTCATTCAATCTTACAAAAGAAAAGCTTGCGACAATGGCTTCGAAGATCTATGCAGCTGAAAGCTTAATTTACCGCACAGTCGGTTATTTTGAAGAGCGCAACAGCCAAATGACGCCGGAACAGCAAAAAGACGGAAAAGCGGTTGCAGCTTCCATTGCTGAATACGCAATCGAATGCTCCATCAACAAAGTTGTCGGTTCTGAAGTGCTTGACTATGTTGTCGACGAAGCTGTTCAATTACATGGCGGATATGGTTTCATGCAAGAATACGAAGTTGAGCGAGCTTACCGCGATTCCCGTATTAACCGTATTTTTGAAGGAACAAACGAAATCAACCGCATGATCGTTCCGGGCACTTTCTTGAAAAAAGCAATGAAAGGCGAATTGCCATTGCTTGAACAAGCGCAAAGCTTGCAGGAAGAGCTGCTCATGATGATGCCTGAAGAAATTGGCGACGAAGCACTTGCTCAAGAAAAAGTTCTTGTGAAAAATGCGAAGAAAATCGGTTTGCTTGCAGCAGGAATGGCCGCTCAACGATTCGGTACGAAACTTGAATCAGAACAAGAAGTTCTTGTGAATATTGCTGATATCGCAAACAACATCTTCGCTATGGAATCTGCATTGCTCCGAACAGAAAAAGCGATTGCGAAAAACGGGGAAGAGAAGGAGAAACAAAAAATCCTGTACACAGAAATCTTCTGCCAAGAAGCGTTCGAAGCAATCGAAAAGGATGCGAAGGAGACCCTTCTTGCATCAGTCGAAGGCGATAACCAACGAATGATGCTTTCAGCACTTCGCAAGTTGACGCGTTCAAATCCTTACAATATTATTGCGAAAAAACGTGAAGCATCTGTCAAATTAATCGACGCTGAAAAATACGTAGTATGATTGAACGCCACCTGGGATTTTTTATTCCAGGTGGTTTCTCTGTTATACTTGGGGAAAATGGAGGTGTTGCGACATGTCGATGACTTACTATGGTTATCCGAAATGCGGAACTTGTAGGAAAGCGAAAAAGTGGTTGGAAGACAAAGGACTGGAATTCGAAGATGTCAACATTGCTGAAAATCCACCGACAAAAGAGGAACTCCAAAAAATGATCGGAAACTCCAGCATGGACATTAAGAAGTTCTTCAATGTGAGCGGAATGAAATACCGTGAATTGAACTTGAAGGACAAGCTCCCAGAAATGACGGATGATGAAAAAGTGGAGCTGCTAGCTTCAGATGGCATGCTTATAAAAAGACCGATTGTGACAGACGGCACAAAAGTGACTGTCGGCTTTAAGGAAGATCAGTTTGAAGAAGTTTGGAGAGCCTAATATACATTCTTGCCTTTATCTTTAACACCGAAAATCGCCGCAAATGTTGTAATTTCAACGTTTGCGGCGATTTTTTCTATAGTTATAAGTGCGTACTATTTCACTTTTTTGTTTGTTTTAAAATTTTCATTTGTCATCCAAGGATTGCTTTTATCGGGTGAGAACTTGCATTCGACACGATTCCATAGATAAATAATCCGGTCTATTTATCCAATTAGTATTTCGTCTTCCGAAAATTTACTGACACGAACGGTATTCCTGAAAATACAAAATGCGACAATTATCTACTATACCTTACAATATATTACTAAATAATCGATTGACAATTCAGTTATTTATCATTAGCATTATATACAATTGTCAGATTTATTAAATTCTAAATCTACTAAATTTGTAGTCTATCCCAATTCTCACAGACTCGTGATTTCTACCAAAAGGAAGGGAGTGTTTATATGAGTAGTCAGCCGGTATTGGATGTTCAGAATTTAAAAACGTATTTCTATTTGGATCAAGAGTTAGTTGCGAAAGCTGTAGATGACGTCACCTTTTCAGTTTACCCAGGGGAAACTGTGGCGATTGTCGGCGAATCGGGAAGTGGGAAAAGTATAACCGCGCTTTCCATTATGCAATTGATTAATAAGCCTGGTCGGATTGTGGAAGGCAGTATTCACGTAAAGGAAAAAGATCTTCTAAGTTTAAAACCGAAACAGATGACGACTATCCGTGGCAACCATATTGGAATGATCTTTCAAGAGCCCATGACTGCTTTAAATCCTGTATTCACGATTGGCAATCAGATTACCGAAATGATACGGAAACATAAAAAGGTGTCTAAGCAAATTGCAGAACAGAAAGCAATTGAATTACTTAGAATTGTTGGTATCCCACGCCCCGAAGAAATCACCAAAGAATATCCTCATCAACTTTCGGGTGGAATGAGACAGCGTGTGATGATTGCAATGGCAATCTCATGTGAGCCTGAACTCATTATCGCCGACGAACCTACTACAGCGCTGGATGTTACGATTCAGGCCCAAATATTAGACTTGCTCCTTGAAATGCAAAAGCGTTATAACATGGCACTTCTTCTCATTACTCATGATTTGGGCGTTGTCTATGAATATACCGACAAAGTCATTGTCATGTATGGCGGACAAATCGTTGAACAAGCCTCTACAAAGCAGCTCTTATCCCTCACGAAGCATCCCTATACAAAAGGTTTGTTGGACAGCTTGCCTAAATTAGATGAGGATGTAGAGCGATTAGGAACCATCAAAGGTACCGTCCCTGCTGCATATAACTTCCCGGTAGGCTGTAGGTTTTCAACCCGCTGTCCATTTGTAATGGAAAAATGCAAACAGGTAAATCCGGAGTTACTTCAATATGGCACAGATCATCTTGTTCGCTGTCATCTTTATAAAGAAGGAGGCGAGAGTCAATGACAATGTTGACAAAACAGCAAGAGGCTCTTAATGAAAAACGGTCGATAGATGAGGATGTTCTCGTCGAAGTGCGCAATGTAAAAAAGTATTTTTCTATTAAAGGTGGCATTTTGCAAAAAACGGTCGGGCAATTAAAAGCAGTTGACGATGTTTCTTTCACTATTCGAAAAGGTGAGACGTTAGGGATCGTCGGTGAATCCGGCTCTGGAAAATCGACACTCGGACGGGTTCTTATCAGATTACTAGACCCGACAGCTGGTCAGATTATCTTTAATCAGACCGATATAACCAATTTAAAACAACGACAAATCAGACCAATCCGTGAGGACATGCAAATAGTCTTCCAAGATCCGTTTGCATCCTTGAATTCCAAGATGAGTATTGAACAGCTTATTGAAGAGCCTTTGCTTGTCCAAGGGAAGTTGGCAAAACCTGCACGCAAACAAAAGGTGTTAGAGGTGCTTGAGAAAGTTGGATTACGTAAAGATGACTTACAAAAATATCCTCATGAATTTTCTGGGGGTCAGAGACAACGAATCAGTATCGCACGTGCACTTGTCCTTAATCCGAAGTTTGTTATTTGCGATGAACCTGTATCTGCTTTGGATGTGTCAATTCAAGCTCAAGTTCTTAATTTAATGAAAGACTTACAAGATGATTTAGGACTTACTTACTTATTCATCGCACATGATTTGAGTGTCGTAAAGCACATTAGTGATCGTGTAGCTGTCATGTATTTAGGAAGGTTTGCAGAAGTCGCACCAAAAAAACAATTATACGAAAACGCATTGCATCCATACACAGAAGCACTACTCTCTTCCATTCCAATCATTGACTTGAATGAAGAAAATGCAAAGAAAGTAAAAATCAAACTTGAAGGGGATTTACCTAGCCCAGCTAACCCACCTTCAGGGTGCACGTTTAGAACTCGATGCCCTAAGGCTTACGATCGGTGTGCTATTGAGAGACCTGAACTTTTAGAAATTGAGAAGGACCATTTCGTCGCTTGTCATTTATATAGTGAAAGTTAAATATACTTTAGCATCCATGACAACTTCATATAAGTTTCATTTTACTTATTCATGCAGTCACTTTTAGGGGGTGTTTCATGGCTCATTGCTGCAAGGATTCATTTTGTTCTACAACTAAAGTAAATAAAGGGGGACGCTATTTTGTTAAAACATTTTAAACACAGATTTGCTCTTCTGATTTTATTGTTGATGATAGGAATGATTTTAGCAGCATGTAACAAAGACGATGAGAAAGAACTGGGCGATCCAAACGGGTCTAAATCTCCTGATGTGTCGGAAACAGATGACGGTGAAGAAGATGCAACAGATGACGGTGGACCAAAAGACGGAGGAACAATTGTAGGTGCTATGTATTCTGCACCAGCAGGAATGTTCAATCCAATCTTTTATGAAGAAGCTTATGAGGCAAACATTTTAGACTTTACACATGAAGGTTTAGTAACACAAAATGAGAAACTTGAATTCATTCCAAGCCTTGCGGAAAAGTGGGAAGTAAATGATGATCAAACCGAAATCACGTTTTTCTTGAAAGAAGGCGTGAAATGGCATGATGGAGAGGACTTCACAGCTGATGATGTTGTCTACACTTATCAAGCAATGTCTGATCCTGAATATGAAAACGCTGGTGGTGTACGAGTAAACTACGTAGCTCCTTTACTCGGATACGAAGCCTATCAATCAGGAGAAACGGATGTGTTTGAAGGAGTAGTAGCAGATGGGGACTATACAGTGACATTCAAGTTCGCTGAACCGAACGTATCACCACTTTACTATGCGAGCTTCCCAATTATCCCTGAACACATTTTCAGTTCTATTTCTGTGAAGGATATTCCTGAAGCTGCTGAATCAAAAGATCCTGGCAAAGTAATTGGTACTGGACCTTTCAAATTCGCTGATATGATTGAACGCGAACAATATATTCTTGAGCGCAATGAAGATTATTGGCAAGGTGCTCCACGATTAGACAGCATTGTTTGGAAAGTAGTTGCACAATCTGTCATGATCGGACTGCTTGAAAAAGGTGAGATTGACTTTGTAGCAAGTCCTGGCGGGATTGCTCCAGCTGATTATGACATTGTAGCTGACTTTGGAAATATTGAAATTATAGAACAAGCTGACTTTGGTTATCAACTAATGGGCTTCAAGCTGAACCACAGAACGACAGCCGATGTAGAGTCCGGTGCGTTGAATCCTGATAACTGGATCCCGAACAAAAAATTGTCTGATCCTAAAGTGCGTCAAGCAATTGCTCACGCAGTTAATCGTCAAGGTCTTGTCGGTTCAGGGCATGGCGAAGGTCTATTACATGGTCGTGGACAGCCGATCAATTCGCCAATCGCACAACAAATGTGGGCATATGACGAATCTGCGGTTACCGCATATGAATATGACCCTGAAAAAGCTGGCAAAATTTTAGATGACCTCGGCTATGTTGATGTTACAGGCGACGGCTTCCGAGAAGATCCGGATGGCAATGAATGGATATTGAATTTTGATTATCCTACTGGAAACGAACTACGTGAACGTTCTGCTCCTATCCTTCAATCGGACTTGGAAAATGTAGGTATTAAGGTCAACCTACGCCAACCTGCTGAAATGTCAGTTTATGTACCTGGTTTGACAAATGACAATACGGATTGGGATCTCTACCTCATTGGTTGGAGCTTAAGTAGTACAGATCCAGATCCAGCTGGTCTATGGGCGACTAAAGCGGGTTACAACTTCTCCCGTTGGAACAGTCCAACATCTGAGGAGTTAATGCAAAAAGCTGTAAAAGCTCCTGACGCTTTTGATCAAGATTACCGTTCTAAGGTGTATGCTGAATGGCAAAAACATTTCTCTGAAGAATTGCCAGCATTGCTCCTTTACGCGCAAAACAGTCTTTGGGCATACAATGATCGTATTCAAGGTATCAAGATTCTTCCACATACCATGTACCAAGATGCACATGAATGGTGGGTCGAGGACGCGGAATAACGTGAAGGAAATATGGAGGGTATACGTCAATCGTATACTCTCCTCCTTCCTAGGTAGGGGGAAAACGAATGTACCAATATATAATAAGACGAGTCTTACAATTCATCCCAATGTTATTTGCATTATCAATCATCGTTTTCGGCTTAGCAAAGGCAGCTCCTGGTGATCCATTTTCAGGCAAGATTCTTGATCCGGAAGTCGGTATGGAGGTATATGAAAAACAACGGGCAGAGCTTGGTTTGGACAAACCGATTCCAGTCCAATATTTGCGCTGGGCAGGAAAAATTGCACAAGGCAGTTTCGGTGAGTCGATTACTTATAAAGGCAGATCCGTTGAGAGTCTAATTAAGGAGCGCTTCCTAAACACTGTATATTTAGGGTTATTCGCACTCTTGATTACTTTACTAGTCGCGATTCCTATCGGGATATATTCCGCACGACATCCATACTCACTGTTGGATTACGGATCAACGACATTCGGCTTTTTCGGACTAGCCGTTCCAAACTTTTTCTTTGGTCTGGTTGTCATCTACTTATTCTCCATCAAACTAGGGTGGTTTCCTGCACAAGGGACACTTTCTTCCAATAAGCTAACAGGCTTTGCAGAGTTCAAAGATAGAATTCATCACATGATTTTACCAGGGTTGACGCTTGGGTTGGCAAGTACAGCTAGTTATATGCGTTACATGCGATCTGAGGTAATGGACGTTCTTGGCAGTGATTTTATTAGAACAGCCAAAGCGAAAGGGATGTCGAACAATAACGTTCTTTACAAACATACACTTCGCAACGCGCTAATTCCGGTTATCACATTACTCGGCATGGAACTTGGCCCTTTACTTGGCGGAGCAATTATTACCGAACAGGTTTTCAACTTCCCTGGTATCGGCACACTTTTCATCGGTTCCGTCATTAACCGAGATTATCCAGTCGTTATGGCGATTACTCTTTTATTGGGAGTTGCAATTCTTGTAGGGAATTTGTTGGCAGATATATTTTATAGCGTCGTAGATCCGAGGATTCGCTATGACTGAGGTGGTGAGGATATATGCATACTGTTAATGAAAAAGAAAATCAACATGATGAACTACAGATTGAAACAACGAGGAAACATCGAAGTCCCTTTCAGTTATCTCTTCGGCGTTTCCTGAAAAACAAGCTCGCTATCGCAGGTATGATTGTTCTCATCATTATCATTGGGTCAGCGGTTTTCGCACCTCTCTTGACGGACCATGATCCGAAAGCGCACAATCTTTTAAAGGTTGAGCAAAAACCAAGCAAAGAACACATTCTAGGAACGGATAGCTCGGGTCGCGATAATTTCTCGAGATTGCTATACGGTGCAAGAGTTTCATTGACCATCGGTATTAGCACAATGGTTTTCACCGTCTTGCTAGGCATGATTTTCGGGACACTTAGTGGCTACTACGGCGGCAAAATCGACAGTATTATTATGCGGATCACGGATTTGTTTCTAGCTTTACCGTTTCTCGTCTTAGCACTGACAATCATTGCCCTTTTGAAAAAAGTTACGATCGGGCTGTTCGTTGTTATCATTGCAGTTACTAGCTGGCCGACATTATCGAGGATTATTCGTGGTACTTTCCTTTCCTTACGTGAACAGGAATTTGTCCTTGGCGCAAGAGCAATCGGTGCAAGCGACTTCAGAATCATCTTCAGACACTTTTTACCGAATGCAATTGGGCCAATCATTGTAAACGCGACATTATTAATGGCTGCAATGATTATCGTCGAATCCGGACTTAGCTTCATCGGCATGGGAATTCCCCAACCGACACCGACATGGGGAAATATGATTTCAGAGGCGCAAGGTTTACGTATTCTACGGTATCATCCTGAAGCGTGGATTCCGCCAGGTCTCGCAATTCTCCTAACGGTTCTCAGTATCAACTTCATTGGGGACGGACTAAGAGACGCGTTCGATCCAAAAAGTGATAGACGATAAAATGTATAATCCTGATCAAACTCCGTGACGACATTTTCTGTAGTTTTTAATTAATACTAAACTAAAAGGGGCGAAGGGAAATTCAATATTTTCCATTCGCCTGTTTTAGTATAACGACTTTCTAGACAACCACTTTTGCTTCACCTACAAGTAATGATATAGCCGGCTTCATAGGAAATTATCAATATAAGAAAAAGTTATATATGGTATTATAAGAATAATACTATAAGTATTGGCCACTGAAGGCATGCTCATAAAAAGTCCGATTGTAACGGACGGCTCAAAAGTGACTGTCGGCTTTAAGGAAGACGAGTTTCAAGAAGTATGGGGAGCATAATATACTTTCTTGTCTTTAGCTTCGGAATATGTCAAAATTGAATGTGAATCAATAAATGTTTACTTATGGAGGGTTATGGGATGAGCACACCTAAAGACTTGCGTTATTCAGAAGAACACGAGTGGGTAAAGGATGAAAGCGGAAAGTATCGTATCGGTATTACTCATTTTGCACAATCCGAACTTGGCGATATCGTATTCGTTGAATTGCCACAAGTTGGGGATGAGTTGAAAGCAGACGAGCCGTTCGGAAGTGTTGAATCGGTGAAAACAGTATCTGAACTTTACGCTCCGATTAGCGGTAAAGTCGTCGAAGTGAACGAAGAATTGGAAGACAGCCCTGAATTGGTGAACGAATCTCCATATGAAGGTGCTTGGATGGTTGTTGTAGAAGCTTCGGATGAATCTGAGCTTGACGCACTTATGTCAGCTGAAGACTACGAAAAAATGACTGTCGGCGAGTAATCGTCAAAGTAGCGCCTGGATCTATGACTCCGGCGCTTTTTTCAATATCCCCACGTCTAGACTTCGGTCGCCAGAAGCCCAGGTCATACGTCAAAGCTGCTTTGTGGCAAAAAGCGTCACTCCGCATCTTTACCTTATGCCTGTCGCTTCTAGTCAGGCGCCCTACGCTTTTATTAAAGGAGGGCTGGAAAAATGGACAGTCAAAAAGTCTTGATCGTTGAAGGCGGATCGGACCGGAAAAGATTGCAGAAAGTGCTTGCGGAACCGGTTGAAATCATTTGCACGAACGGGACAGTCAGTCCGTATCGGGTCGAGGAGATGCTCACGCCTTATGAGGAGTTTGAACTGTTCGTTTTTCTAGATGCCGATGAGTCGGGGGATAAGATCCGCACTTTATTCAAAAGGTATTTTCCTGAAGCGATACACCTTTATACGGAACGAACGTACCGCGAAGTTGAAACAACTCCATACCGTGTGCTTGCAGCCGTCCTCCTAGCTGCAAATTTTGAAGTGCATCCCGAATTTTTACTTTGAAGGTGATAAATAGTGGCCAATATCGAAAACTGGACACGTGAACAATGGGAAAAGAGCAAAGACGATTTTCCAAAATCGATTTTTTATTTATATACACCAATGTGCGGAACATGTGCAATTGCTTCAAAAATGATGGAAGTCATTGCTGCTATGAAGCCTGACTTGCCCATTGGAAAGGCGGACTTGAATTATGTAGAAGAGCTCGCTGTTGATTATGAAATTGAAAGCGTCCCTTGTTTACTAATTCAGAAGGATGGAGAAGTGGTACATAAGATCTATGCGTTCCATTCTATTCCGCATCTTCTCGAAAAGATAGGTTGACATACTGCCGAGAGACATGATATAAGTATAGCTATTAACTTTAACTGAATATGTCGCTCTTATAAAGAGAGGTGGAGGGAAGTGCCCTATGAAGCCCGGCAACCGTCACGAAAGTGAAATGGTGCCAAGTCACACAAAGCATTTGCTTTGAGAGATGAGAGATCGGATGGACGTTTATTTTTATAAAACGTAGTAGCCTTTCTGCTTGTCTGCAGAAAGGTTTTTATTTTGGACAAGATAGTAGTAGAGGTGATAATGATGATTCAATTGAAAGACGTTAAGAAAAGTTTTGGTGCAACGAACGATGAAATCTTGGCGGTAGATGATGTCTCCTTAACGATTGATGAGGGAGAGATCTTCGGCATCATCGGTTATAGTGGTGCTGGGAAAAGTACATTGATCCGCTTATTGAATGGTCTTGAGACACCAACAACTGGGACAATCAAAATTGGAAACCGTGAAATTTCGGCATTCACAGGTAAAGAGCTTCGGGAAGCAAGACAAAAAATCAGCATGATTTTTCAACACTTCAACTTGCTCTGGTCCCGGACTGTTAAGCAGAATATAGCTTTTCCGCTTGAAATCGCTGGAGTGAAAAAAGCGGAACGGGAACGAAAAGTGGCGGAACTGATCGAGCTTGTCGGTCTGAGCGGCAGAGAAAATGCTTATCCATCGGAACTGTCAGGCGGTCAAAAGCAACGTGTCGGTATCGCAAGGGCGTTGGCGAACGATCCAGAAGTGCTGCTTTGTGATGAAGCGACTTCCGCGTTAGACCCGGAAACGACAGATGCTATTCTTGATCTTCTAACAAGTATTAATGAACGGCTCGGGCTGACAATTGTGCTCATCACACATGAAATGCATGTCATCCGGAAAATCTGTCATCGCGTGGCGGTCATGGAAGCTGGAAAAGTAGTTGAAATCGGTCTGGTTCTTGAAGTATTTCAATCACCGCAAGCACCGATTACAAAGCGCTTCGTTTCCCAAGTGACGGAACCTGCGGGAACTGAACAGGTTCTTGCGCATATACCAGGAGGCACGCTCATAAAACTCGCATTTGTCGGAGAGAAGACTGAGCATCCTGTGTTGGCAAGTTTGATTCGAAAATTCGACATTGACGTAAATATCGTCCAAGGGAACATATCCCATACAAAAGGCGGCGCTTATGGCTCGCTTATATTACAGCTTCTTGGCAATGAAAATGATGTTGATAAGGCGATTGCCTATCTCCATGAGCTAGGTGTACAGACAGAGGTGATCGGCAATGATTGAAAGTTTATTTCCAAATGTAGATTGGGGAAAAATGTGGGAAGCAACTGTAGAAACGTTATATATGACGGGGCTTTCTACTTTATACACATTCGTATTCGGACTTGCATTGGGCGTTCTTCTTTTCTTATCAAGTCCAGGCCAACTATGGAAAAATAAATTGGTGTATGGCTTGACGGGAGCATTTGTGAATATTTTCCGCTCTATTCCATTTATCATTTTGATTATATTACTTATCCCGTTTACGACATTGTTGGTCGGATCAATCCGCGGTCCAGAAGCAGCAATCCCTGCTCTTGTCATCGGGGCTGCACCGTTTTATGCGCGAATGGTCATGATCGGATTGCGTGAAATCGATAGAGGTGTTGTCGAGGCAGCAAGATCGATGGGTGCGAAAACAAGTACAATTATCTTTAAAGTGTTGTTGCCTGAATCAATGCCTGCCCTTATTTCGGGAATTACGGTAACGGCGATTGCGCTTGTCGGCTATACAGCAATGGCTGGAGTCATAGGTGCCGGCGGGCTCGGGAATCTCGCGTATTACGAAGGATTCCAGCGAAGCCGCTCTGACGTGATGATTGTGGCAACTATTATTATCCTAATTGTTGTATTTGCGATTCAAATTATCGGCGATTTTGCAGTGAGGAAATTGGACAAACGATAATTTACAGGAAGCACCTGTTAATTATAAAAAACAACTACGAATGGAGAGAAAAATGATGAAAAAGATTTTATCCACATTATTATTAACGGTTCTTGTGCTCGCACTAGCAGCATGCGGAACGAAAGATAAAGAAGATGGCGCTAACAGCAATAATGCTGGTGGTAAGGAAGAGAAGACTAAAATCGTCGTCGGCGCATCCAACACGCCGCATGCTGTCATTTTGGAAGAAGTGAAGCCATTGTTGAAAGAAAAAGGCTATGACTTAGAAATCGAAACATACCAGGATTATATTTTGCCGAACAAAGACTTGGAATCAGGTCTGTTGGATGCGAACTATTTCCAAACTATCCCTTACTTGGAAAGTCAAATTGCTGATTTTGGCTACGACTTTGTCAATGCGGGTGGAATCCATATCGAACCGATGGGTGTTTATTCGAAAAAATATAAATCACTAGATGAATTGCCGGACGGTGCGACTGTCCTTATGAGCAACTCGGTTTCAGATCACGGCCGTGTGCTTGAAATGCTTGAAAAAGAAGGATTGATCACACTTGCTGAGGGTGTTGATAAAGTTAAAGCTGAACTTGATGACATCGTGGACAACCCGAAGAATCTTAAGTTTGAACCGGATTATGAAGCAGCTCTAATGCCGACACTATATAACAATAATGAAGGTGATGCTGTTCTCATCAATTCCAACTATGCAATTGATGCTGGTATAAATCCATTGGAAGATTCAATTGCTCTTGAAGAGACTGATTCACCATACGTCAACGTCATCACAGTCCGTTCAGGTGATGAAAACAGCGCAGCAATCAAAGCACTTGTAGAAGTGTTGCAAACCGAGGAAATCCAAGAGTTCATGTTGAAAGAGTGGGGCGGCTCAGTCGTACCAGTAAAATAATTTAATAAGCCGTCCGCTTCCATCTATTGGATGCAGACGGCTTTTTTTCTCCGTCAAAAGTACAATAACTCAAAATAACTGTTCCTATTTTTCCTTTACTATGATAAAGTGGTGTTGTTGTTTTTATAAACATTTGTACATCTGAGGAGGACATCTTATGAAGTGGAAGGTCGGCCTTATATGGCGAATCGTTATCGCTATAGGGCTTGCGGTGGGGCTAGGACTGTTGCTCCCGAAAATACATGAAGGATTCGCAGGTTGGTTCACAAGCTTATTTGCAACGTTCAATATGATTTTCGGCGGCTTCTTGAACTTTGTCGTACCATTTATCATTATTGCATTTATTGCACCAGGAATTGCGAAACTGGGCGCTGGATCCGGAAAACTTTTAGGGCTCGCTACAGTACTTGCATATGCCTCTACAATTGTAGCAGGGATTTTGGCATACTTCGCTGCCATGTCAATTTTACCGAGCTTCATAGGTGGCATTGGTGCTGAATCCGTTGCCGATTCAGGAAAATCACCAGCTGAAGCATTTTTTGAACTTGAAATGACACCTATTATGGGGGTCATGTCAGCATTGCTTCTCGCATTCATTTTTGGAATCGGTATGGCATCCATTAATAGCAAAACAATGCTTTCTTTCTTTGAAGAGATGCATGTTCTTATTGAAAAAGTCATTTCATTTATTATCATCCCGTTATTGCCATTCCATATTTTCGGTATTTTCCTTAACATGACACATAGCGGACAAGTTGCGAAGGTCTTATCGGTCTTTTCACTCGTCTTCGTCATGGTCATAGCATTGCATTTGCTCATGCTTGTACTTCAGTACACTGTTGCGGGGACTCTTTCAAAGAAGAATCCGTTCTACCTTATGAAAACTATGGCACCTGCATATATGACTGCAATCGGAACACAATCATCTGCAGCGACCATTCCAGTTACATTGAGACAGGCGAAAAAGACGGGTGCTTCGGAAAAAGTGACGGACTTTACGATTCCCTTGTTTGCAACGATCCATTTGTCCGGAAGTACAATCACTCTAGTATCTTGTTCAATCGGAGTATTGCTCATGAACGATATGCCGTTCAACTTCTCTAGCTATCTGCCTTTCATCCTTATGCTCGGCGTAACGATGATCGCTGCTCCTGGAGTTCCAGGCGGAGCTGTGATGGCGGCAGTAGGACTTCTTAGCACAATGCTAGGATTCGATGAATCAATGGTTGCACTCATGATCGCACTTTACATGGCACAGGACAGCTTCGGTACAGCCACTAACGTAACAGGCGACGGAGCCCTTGCAATGATCGTAGACCGCCTAACACCAAAAGTAAAAGGCGTAGAAGCGAAGTAATAATTTATTTTTAAAAGTAGAAGAGGGAACTGATTTTTCCCGACTTCTACTTTTTCTTTTATTTGTAGTTGATGTAATAGGATTTATTTAGGATTGAAGCGTAAGGTGGCGACTCCTGTGGGAAAAGCGTGTCCAGGTGAGACCCCGCAGACGCTTGCGTCGAGGAGGCTCACGGACCGCCCGCAGAAAGCGTCCACCTGGAGCGGAAATCCGTTTACTAGCAAACCAAGACAGTAAAATATATTCATTGATTCTCAATAAGCACCAGATAAATGAAAATGGGTTACTATGCAAATTATATGATGAAACGTTGAATTAATCGTATTTCTCCCACAAAACGATAATAATTCTTAATGATTTGCAACAATGTGCCGAATGCGCTAAAATTAGAATGATACTAAATAGAGAATGGTTTACCCCGTTCATCTTTATCATATTGGAGGTATTGGAATGGCAACTTTGGAAATCAAAGACCTTCACGTCGAAATTGAAGGTAAAGAAATATTGAAAGGCGTCAACCTAACAATCAATACAGGTGAGATCCATGCGATCATGGGACCTAACGGAACCGGTAAATCGACACTTGCATCTGCAATCATGGGCCACCCTAAATACGAAGTCACTTCCGGAACAGTCACGCTTGATGGCGAAGACGTGCTTGAAATGGAAGTGGATGAGCGCGCGAAAGCGGGACTATTCCTTGCAATGCAATACCCAAGTGAAATTACAGGGGTAACGAACGCAGACTTCATGCGTTCAGCAGTCAATGCACGCCGTGAAGAAGGCGATGAAATATCCCTCATGAAATTCATCCGTGAATTGGACAGCAAAATGGATGTCCTTGAAATGGATCAAGATATGGCAACACGTTATCTAAACGAAGGATTCTCAGGCGGAGAGAAAAAACGTAATGAAATCCTACAATTGATGATGCTGAAACCAAAATTTGCAGTGCTTGATGAAATCGACTCTGGACTCGATATCGATGCATTGAAAATCGTTTCTAAAGGCATTAACGAAATGCGCGGTGAAGGTTTCGGATGCTTGATCATTACTCACTACCAACGTCTCCTTAACTACATCACACCTGATTTTGTTCACGTTATGATGCAAGGCAGAGTCGTTAAATCCGGCGGAGCAGAACTTGCGAAACAGCTTGAAGAGAGCGGTTATGATTGGATTAAAGAAGAATTAGGAATCGAAGACGAAACAGTTGGACAAGAAGCATAAGAAAGGGGACGATTCAAAATGACGGTTGAAACAAAAATGGCATTGACCGAACAGGACGTCCACTCTTTTTCCGCAAACATGAATGAAGCCGATTGGATGGCAGAATTCCGCGCAGATGCGTTAGCGAAAGTGGAACAGCTTCCGATGCCAACACCAGATAAAACAAAAATCGATAAGTGGAACTTTACTGAGTTCCCTGCACATGCAGTGGAAAGCTCCACATATGCTTCACTCGCCGAGTTGCCTGCTGAAGCGAAGGAATTGGTCGGCGACGATCAAAAGAACATCTACGTACAACATAATAATACGCCTGCATTCATCTCACTTTCAGATGATTTAAAGGCGCAAGGCGTTGTTTTGACTGATATTTTCACAGCTTCACGCGAACATGCTGATCTGTTGAAAAAGTATTATATGACGGATGGCGTAAAATTGGATGAGCATAGACTGACTGCTTTACACGCAGCACTTATGAATGGCGGCGTCTTCGTCTATGTACCGAAAAATGTCGAAGTTGCAGATCCACTTCAAGTTCTATTTTTACATGATGATGCACAAGCATCTCTTTTCAATCATGTCATCGTCGTAGCAGATGCGAACAGCTCTGTGACATATGTAGAAAACTATTTGTCAACAGTCGAAGAGGCTGCAGGACAAGCGAATATCATTGCGGAAGTATTTGCAGGCGATAATTCTAAAATTGTCTATGGAGCAGTTGACGTCCTTGCAAAAGGATTCACGACATATGTTAACCGTCGTGGAGTTACTGGAGCGGACGCGCGCATCGAATGGGCGCTTGGCTTGATGAATGACAGCGACACAATTTCAGAAAACATTACACATCTCGTCGGAAACGGTTCTTCAAGTGATTTGAAGACTGTCGTTGTCGGTCGAGGCAGCCAAAAGCAAAACTTTACCTCTGAAATCGTCCATTGGGGACTCGATACAGATGGATTCATCCTTAAACATGGCGTTATGAAGGAATCTGCTTCTTCAATCTTCAACGGTATCGGCAGAATTGCCAAAGGTGCTACAAGATCGAACGCTGTCCAAGAATCACGGGTTTTGATGTTAAGCGAAAAAGCACGTGGAGATGCAAACCCAATTCTATTAATCGATGAAGACGATGTAACTGCAGGACACGCTGCGTCTGTAGGGCGTGTAGATCCGCTTCAATTGTTCTACTTGATGAGCCGTGGGATTTCGAAACAGGAAGCAGAACGCCTTGTCATCCATGGTTTCCTTGCACCTGTCGTAAGCAAATTGCCAATCGAAGGTGTCAAGAAGCAATTGACGGAGGTAATCGAAAGGAAAGTGCGCTAATGCTCAGTAAAGAGATCCGCAACCATTTCCCGATACTTGACCAGGAAATCAACGGGCACCCGCTTGTTTATTTGGACAGCGCCGCGACTTCTCAAAAGCCGCGGCAAGTCATTGAGGCAATCAGTGACTACTATTTGTTCAATAACGCGAACGTCCACCGTGGAGTTCATACATTGGGCAATAGGGCTACGGATCAATATGAAGGTGCGCGTGAAAAGGTCCGCAAATTCATTAATGCAAAATCTACGCAGGAAGTGATTTTCACCCGCGGAACTACAACAGCACTTAACATGGTAGCCCAAAGCTATGGACGCGCGAATATCAACGAAGGCGATGAAATCGTCATCACCCATATGGAACACCATTCCAACATTATTCCGTGGCAGCAATTGGCGAAGGAAAAAGGCGCAGTCCTGAAGTATATCGTTTTGGAAGAAGACGGAACACTCTCCCTTGATAAAGTTCGTGAAACAGTAACAGATCGTACAAAAATCGTATCGATGATGTACGTTTCCAATGTGCTTGGCACGATGAATCCTATTAAGGAAGTGACCGAGATTGCGCATGCCCACGGCGCCGTTATGGTCGTGGATGGTGCACAGGCTGCTCCTCACTTGAAGTTGGATGTCCAGAACTTGGATTGCGATTTTCTCGCTTTTTCAGGCCATAAAATGTGCGGCCCTACGGGGATTGGTGTCCTTTATGGGAAAAAAGATTTATTGAATGAAATGGAGCCGGTTGAATTCGGTGGTGAAATGATCGATTTCGTCGGTCTCTACGATTCTACGTGGAAAGAGCTTCCGTGGAAATTCGAAGGAGGTACGCCGATCATTGCAGGTGCTATCGGATTGGGTGCCGCCATTGATTTCTTGGAAGAAATCGGTCTAGACCAAATCGAACGGCATGAACACGAGCTAGCGGGTTATGCTATGGAGAAAATGTCATCGATGGAAGGCCTTTCGATTTATGGACCACAGGATCCAGATAAGCGTGCAGGCATCGTGACATTCAATTTGGATAACGTTCACCCGCATGATCTTGCCACGGTACTAGATATGAACGGAATCGCAGTGCGGGCAGGTCATCACTGCGCGCAGCCACTTATGAAATGGCTAGAATGTTCAGCGACCGCCCGTGCAAGCTTCTATGTATACAACACAAAAGAAGATGTTGACTGTCTCGTAGAAGGACTCCGTATTGCAAAGGAGTATTTCCAATAATGCCTACAAACAATTTAGATCAGCTATATCGTTCAGTCATCATGGATCATTATAAAAATCCACGGAACAAAGGTGTGCTGGAAGAAAACAATGTTACAATCGACATGAACAATCCGACGTGCGGCGATGTCATCCATTTGACTCTAAAAGTCGAAGACGGCATTGTGCAAGATGCAAAGTTTGAAGGGGAAGGCTGTTCCATCTCCATGGCTTCCGCATCGATGATGACACAAATCATCAAAAACAAAGACGTGGATACTGCAGTTAAATATGCCCATGTGTTTTCTGATATGATGCTCGGCAAGGAAATCGACGACACCGTCGACCTTGGCGACATCGAAGCCCTTTCCGGCGTAGCCAAATTCCCTGCACGCATCAAATGCGCAACACTAGCATGGAAAGCAATGGAAAAAGGGGTAGGAGAAAACGCTGAGCAATAATGAAAGAACGGAGGAATAATGATGGCTAAAAAAATGCCTGAAATTGGCGATTACAAATATGGTTTCGCAGATAAAGACGTATCTGTTTTCCGTTCGGAACGTGGTTTGACACGTGAAATTGTTGAAGAAATCTCCAAAATGAAAGAAGAACCACAATGGATGCTAGACTACCGTCTAAAATCCCTTGAAATCTTCTATAGCAAACCAATGCCTCAATGGGGCGGAGATTTGAACTCCCTTAACTTCGACGAAATCACATATTACGTAAAACCTTCCGAAGCGACAGAGCGTTCATGGGATGAAGTGCCTGAAGAAATCAAGCGCACATTCGATAAACTAGGGATTCCTGAAGCTGAGCAAAAATACCTTGCTGGTGTTTCTGCACAATACGAATCCGAAGTTGTTTATCATAACATGAAAGAAGAGCTTGAAGACATGGGAATCGTCTTCAAGGACACAGATTCAGCGTTACGTGAAAACGAAGAGCTGTTCAAAAAGTATTGGGGAACAGTCATTCCAAACACAGATAACAAGTTCGCAGCTTTGAACTCTGCTGTTTGGTCTGGAGGTTCATTCATCTATGTGCCACCTGGCATCAAAGTGGATACTCCACTTCAAGCCTACTTCCGTATCAACTCGGAAAACATGGGTCAATTCGAGCGTACGTTGATCGTCGTAGATGAGGGCGCAAGCGTCCACTACGTAGAAGGATGTACAGCTCCTGTTTATACAACGAACTCTCTTCATAGTGCAGTCGTTGAAATCATCATTAAAAAAGATGCATACTGCCGTTACACAACGATTCAAAACTGGGCAAACAATGTGTATAACCTAGTTACGAAGCGTGCAGTATGTGAAGCGAACGCTACAATGGAATGGATCGACGGCAATATCGGTTCGAAGCTTACGATGAAATACCCTGCATGTATCCTCAAAGGTGAAGGTGCACGTGGTATGACATTGTCCATCGCGTTGGCTGGTAAAGGGCAACACCAAGATGCAGGAGCAAAAATGATGCACTTGGCGCCAAACACGTCATCAACAATCGTTTCTAAATCGATTTCCCAACACGGCGGTAAAGTTTCGTACCGTGGTATCGTCCACTTCGGACGCCGTGCAGATGGCGCGCGTGCTAACATCGAATGTGACACGCTCATCATGGATAAACTATCGACTTCTGATACGATTCCATACAACGAAATCTTAAACGATAACATTTCACTCGAGCACGAAGCGAAAGTTTCCAAAGTATCAGAAGAACAACTGTTCTACTTGATGAGCCGCGGAATTCCAGAGCTTGAAGCGACTGAAATGATCGTCATGGGCTTCATCGAGCCATTCACAAAAGAATTGCCGATGGAATACGCAGTAGAAATGAACCGCCTTATCAAGTTTGAAATGGAAGGTTCAATCGGGTAATAAACAACACGAAAAACCGCCTCCTTGCAGGCGGTTTTTTCTATTTACTTACTGTAAAAAAATATACTAGATTCCATATAACATACTAATTTTCTAATTCATATATTTTGCCTTATTGTAGTTTAAGTGATATAATTATCTTGAATTAAAGGTACTTTAATTTAATTCTTCTATTTCCATTTTAGAAACATCGCAGTAGATTTTTCATCAAAAAATAGGAGGTATGAAGTATGAAAGCAGCAGTATGGTATGGTGAGAAAGACATCCGTGTGGAAGAACGTGAACTGAAGCCTTTGCATGACAATGAGGTTACAGTGCGTGTAGCATGGGCTGGTATTTGTGGTTCAGATTTACATGAATATCAAGAGGGCCCCGTGTTTATCCCGGTTGATGCACCTCATCAGTTAACTGGACAACAAGCACCACTCACAATGGGACATGAATTTGCGGGTGTTGTAGAAAAAGTGGGGAAAGATGTAACATCGATCCAAGTTGGAGATCGTGTTGCAATTAACCCTATGTATACGTTCGGTAATAAACATGAAGATGTGGATGCTTATGATGGCTTCCAATTCATCGGCTTAGGGTCGGACGGCGGATTTGCTACATATGTAAACGCAGGTGAAAACTTTATTTATAAATTGCCGGAAGGCATGACATTACAAGATGGTGCATTAGTTGAACCTACGGCGGTTGCTGTACAAGCTATAAAAGAAGGAAATATGCAGTTTGGTGACACAGTAGCAGTATTTGGTGCTGGTCCAATTGGATTGCTGACGATAATTGCTGCTAAAGCAGCGGGTGCAAGCAAAATCTTTGCATTTGATTTATCGGAAGACCGCTTAGAAAAAGCTAAAGAACTCGGCGCAACACATGTATTCAATTCAGGCCAAGTTGATCCAGTACAAGCTATTAAAGATGTTGTACCTGATGGTGTGGATGTCTCTTTTGAAGTTGCGGGTGTTGCACCGACTTTCAAACAAGCGATCGACGCAACACGCGCTCGCGGTACGATGGTCATCGTATCAATCTTTGCTCGTCCAATTGAATGGAATCCGATGCAATTGACGAATACTGGCGTTAAAGTAACTTCGACCATTGCCTATACACCAACTACATTCCAACAAACAGTTGATTTAATCGGGACAGGTCAGTTGAAACCACAAGGGATTATCACTTCTCAAATTGAATTGGATGATATTGTGGACAAAGGCTTTGAAGCTTTGACGAATGATAAAACGCAATCGAAAATTCTAGTGAGATTAAGCGGAGAAATGTAACTCTCCATTTAAACTGAGGCAGCCAATTTATGGCTGCCTCTTTTGTTTGTCCGAAACGATGCATCCCACCCCCATCCGCAAGTCCAAGATGCAAAATGGCAGAATCCCCCCGTAGACATATGATATGATGGGAAATATTCATCTACGAACGGAAAAGAGGGTTACTATGATTCAAATTGGATTGACGGGTTGGGGCGACCATCCGGATGTTTACTCGCCGACCTCCAAGAAAAATGAAAAATTGATTGATTACAGCTCCCATTTTCCAATCGTTGAGCTAGACGCATCTTTTTATGCCATTCAACCAGAGCGTAATATTCGAAAGTGGATTAACGAAACGCCCGATGACTTTCAATTCATCGTAAAAGCATATCAAGGAATGACGGGACATCAGCGAGGAAAGTTACCGTATGATACTCCCGAAGAAATGTTTCAGCAGTTCAAGCTTTCCGTTGATCCGATGAGGGCTGCTGGCAAGCTTGCTATGATTCTAGTACAATTTCCTCCTTGGTTTGATTGCAAACGCGAAAATGTAGACCAAATTAGATACATTCGAAGTCAACTGGAAGGGTACGATGTAGCAATCGAGTTTCGCCATCAATCATGGTACGATTCATCCATGCGGGAAGGAACACTTACATTCCTGAAAGATTTGGATTTCATCCACACCGTTTGTGATGAACCACAATCTGGTGACGGCAGTGTTCCGCTCGTTGCCGAAACAACTCGCAACGATAAAGTATTCGTCCGTCTGCATGGCAGGAATGTAAATGGCTGGCGCAATACGACAGGAGATAATGAAGCGTGGAGAAAAGTTCGCTATCTCTATAATTACTCAGACGGTGAATTGGCGGAAATTCGTCAAGTTGTCAATAAATTAAAGAACGAATCGAAAGATGTATTTGTCATCTTCAATAATAATTCTGGTGGCCATGCAGCTGAGAACGCTAAACGTTTTCAAAAAATGATGGGTATTGACTTCCAAACACTTGCACCTAAGCAGCTTGACTTTTTTGAGGAGGAATGAGCATGGCATATTTATTGTTGGCGATTATTGGTGCAATATCCGGCATTATGGGGTCAATTGTTGGCCTAGGTGGCGGTACGATACTCGTGCCGCTGACATTATTAGTCGGAATCGACCTCGGTTGGATTCCGGGCATAACACCGCAAAGTGTAGTCGGGATATCAGTCATCATGATGATTTTCAATGGTCTTTCTTCCACTATTTCGCATATGAAAGGAAAGACGGTAGACTTCCGGACTGGTTGGATCTTTTTTGCAGGTTCCATACCAGGCTTAATGATTGGGGCGTTTGTAAATAAAGGGATCGATCTGCCATCATTTAATTTATACTTCGGCATTTTGCTTATCGTTCTATCTATCCTTTTACTGGCGCGTAAATATTTGAAACCGATCCAATGGTTTGTCGAGCACGGCAAGCCGAGGACGTTTATCGATACGAATGGAGAAACTCATGTGTATGGGTACCCGATCTGGTTTGCGCTTATTTTGACATTCATCATCGGATTCGCTTCCGGACTGTTCGGCATCGGAGGAGGCACGATGATTGTACCTGCGCTCATCCTATTGTTTTTGTTCCCGCCGCATGTAGCTGTCGGTACATCGATGTTCATCGTCTTCCTATCGGCAATCGTGAACTCTGCCACCCATATTTCTTTAGGGCATGTGCCTTGGCTTTATGCGCTTCCTGTTATTCCGGGTGCTTATATCGGCGGTATGATCGGGACGAAGCTCAACAAGAAGATGAATTCCGATACATTGGTTCTCGTGCTGCGGCTCATGCTGTTATTATTCGGGGTAAGATCAATCATCGAGGGGATTTGGGGTTGAGTCATGAAACGCCAAGTAGAAACAATCCATTTTTATCATACGAATGATATTCATAGCCACTTTGACAGCTGGCCAAAGATCAGCAGATATCTTCTTTCCAAAAGGCAACAGCATAAAATGGGAGGCGAGGCATGCTTCATTTTCGACATTGGAGACCATGTCGACCGGTCCCACCCATTTACGGAAGGGACGTTTGGAAAAGGAAATGTCGCATTGCTGAACAGTGCTGGATATGATGCGGTAACAATCGGCAACAATGAAGGAATTACGATGTCCAAAAAAGCTTTAAACAGCCTTTATGAGGGAGCGGATTTCGACGTCGTACTATGCAATTTATCGGAGATGGATGGCTCATTCCCGAAATGGCTGATGCCTTATAAAATATATGAAACGGAACAAGGCGTAAACATTGGAGTCATTGGCGCAACAGCGATGTATACGGCGTTTTATGAGAAATTAGGGTGGCATATCGAAGAGCCGAGACGATTACTGAAAAAAAATGCCGAACAAATCCGGCATGAAACAGATATCATTATTTGCCTTTCGCATTTAGGTGTACATGAAGATAGATTTCTCGCGGAAGAATGCGATTTCATCGACGTCATTTTAGGTGCGCATACCCATCATTTATTCCCTGAAGGAGAATTGGTGAATAACACATTGCTAGCCGCTACAGGTAAGTTCGGCGAATACGTTGGACATATTGCCATCCAATTAGATATGGATACAAAGAAGGTTGTCGGGAAAAAAGCGGAAGTTATCCATGTGAATGAGTTGGAAAGCCGTGAAGAAGATATACAAGAAGTGAATGAACTTATCCAAGCGGGGAATAAAGCACTGGATGAAAAAGTGTTCTTCAATGCAAGCCCGTTAAAACAACAGCTTTTTGTAGATAGCCCGATGTCCTCATTTTTTGGAAGGGCATTAATCGATTATACGGGTGCGGATTGTGCTATGTTCAATGCAGGTATTTTCCTCGGCAGCCTCGAAAAAGGCTGGGTGACAAAAAGGATGGTCCACTCCTTGTTGCCACATCCGATCAATCCCTGTACGATCAAATTGGACGGGGCGGAGCTGCTGGAAGTTTACAAACTGGCAGGCAATGAATCATGGCCGGAGACAGAAATTAAAGGGCTCGGATTCCGCGGTACGTACATGGGCAAAATTATCTTTGAAAGGTTATTCAGGAAAAGTGATGGAGAACTGTATGCCGGCAATCGAAAAGTGGTAACCGGGCAATCCTATACACTTGCAACGCTTGATATGTTTACATTCGGATTCTTTTTCCCGGTACTAAAAGACGCAGTTAAAGAATATCATATGCCTGAATTGATTCGGGATGTCTTCATTTGGTACGGGATGAAAAGGGATAGCCAAAACGGATCTGAGACAAGGAAAGGCAACTTTAAACAAGAATGAACGACCCCGTTCCTGCATAATATTAGGCAGGAGGGGTCGTTTTGAGATTTTATGGGCAACCGTCTCGAAATTATAGAAAAAGGAACAGATATCGCCGTTCCAGTCCAAATGGCAAGCCTCGTCGAAAGCGCCGTTTGTTGCCGCTCATCTTTCCGGCATTCCTCGTAACAATCGCCCTATTTCTATACTTTGTCAACTCAAAACTCACTCCGATTTATCTGCAATATGCGGAAGTTGAAACGGAGAGGATTGCGGCGCATGTTATCACACAGGCGATTAAATCACGATCTACGGACATTTATGATGTGAATGAAATCATCGAAAATGTACCGAATGATTCACCTGGAATGGTTACCAATACATTGAATGCTGAAATCATCAATAAATCGAGGGCGGAGATACATAGCCTTGTGGAGGCTTATCTCAAAATGGCCGAGAGCGGAAATTTAGAAATGCTGCCTCTAAGTGAAAACATCGAATATGATCCCGATGCGATGGAGGCTGACGGTGGTGTCGTCTTCTTCGTACCATTGGGGCAAGCAACAGGTATCCCGATGATCGGAAATTTCGGGCCTAAAATTCCAATTCGATTCCATGTCATCGGGGAAGCGCAGACGACTGTCGAGACGGGTATTACAGAGTTTGGCATAAATAACGCAATGGTGGAAGTGAATATTTTGGTGACGGTGAATGTCCAAATCATCGTTCCGTTGGCAACGCGGAGAAGTGTCGTGGAGCAGAAAATCCCTGTAGCGATCGGATTGATTCAAAGCCCGATTCCTCAAATTTATAATCGGGGCGGCGACAATCCTCCTCAAATAGAAGTTCCATACCCAATCGTAGGCAGTGGGGAATAAACGCTTGAAATAACATTGAGTACCTGTTATGCTAGTAGCCTAAAGAGGAACACCGATTAGGTAGAGGCTGCAAGACTTATTAGTAGTGGACGCGAGATTGGCATCGTAGACCGCCCATGAAAGGAAGTTTTGCCGAAGCTTGGAATGGAACGCCGACCATCCATGCTGGGGTCATTTCGAACAGGAATGGCACTGTCATGTGCATAATGCATGATGAGCTACAGATCGTACGTTAGATAAAACATCTCAGATATTATCTTACAAACGAACCGTAGAATAAGCCGACACCTATTACACATTCTAGTGTAAAGGGTGTCGGTTTTTTCTTTCTAAATCCTACCGTTCCGAAAAATTGGAGGAATGTTTTTTATGATAGGCACTTGGGTTTCAATTTTGCCGCCAATCGTGGCAATTGTTATGGTATTGACGACGAAAAGGGTACTCTTATCCCTTGGAGCGGGAATTGTGACAGCTGCATTATTAGTCGCTAGTTTTTCCCCAGTCGATACGTTACAAAATCTATGGACTGCGATGATTGTCTCTTTCTGGGATGAAGGAGAAGTAAATATCTATAATATTTACATTATGACTTTTATTTTATTGCTAGGAATCTTGACAGCATTTGTCAGTCTATCCGGTGGGAGCAGGGCTTTTGCAGAATGGGCAATCAAACGTATTAAGACGAGACGTGGCGCGAAGGTGTTGACTGTTCTGCTTGGTATCCTCATTTTCGTAGATGATTATTTCAATGCGTTAGCAGTTGGACAAATTGCAAGACCAATTACAGACCAGCACCGCATTTCACGAGCGAAATTGGCGTACTTTATCGATTCTACATCGGCTCCGATTTGTGTAATTTCACCGATTTCGAGCTGGGGAGCATTTCTCATCGGCCAATTGGCACTTATTTTTAGTACATCTGCCGCAATCAATTACTCTCCGCTTTCCGCGTTCCTGATGATGGCACCGATGAATTTTTACGTTATTGCTACATTAGCAATGGTATTTTTCTTTGCTTGGACAAATATTGATTATTTTGATATGAAAAAACATGAGATGCGTGCCCAAGAAAAAGGGGAGCTCTTTGATCCGAAAAAAGAGATTCCGGGACAATTAAAAGAAGATTTTCCGATTCACTCCTATGGACGTGTCGTTGATTTGATTGCTCCTATCATTACACTTGTCGTCATTACATTAGGAATGATGATTTGGACAGGCTACCGTATCGGCGGCTCGTCGAGCATTTGGACTATTTTCGAAAACACTGATGTACCTTTGTCATTGGTAGTAGGTGGTCTTGCCGGAACAATATTGGCGGCAATCCTATACATTTCCCAAATGGGTAAAAACGAGACTGCTTCCTATAGCCTTATTGGCAAAGCGTTCATTAGCGGTGCTAAAGCGATGATGCCTGCGATTCTCATCTTGATTTTCGCATGGGGATTAACAGATTTGATCGACGTATTGGAAACAGGTCCTTTCTTGTCGGGCGTCGTAGAACAGTCAAATGTACCCGTCCATTTCTTGCCGGTTATCATGTTTGTACTTGCTGGTTTAATGGCGTTTTCAACTGGGACTTCATGGGGTTCTTTCGGTATCCTTCTTCCGATTGCCGGTACGATTATGATTAACGCAGAACCTGAATTGCTTCTTCCTGCGTTGTCCGCCGTATTGGCAGGAGCTGTATTCGGGGATCACTGTTCACCGATTTCTGATACGACGATTCTTTCTTCAACAGGTGCGGGATCCAATCTCATGGACCACGTATCGACGCAGCTCCCTTATGCCCTGATTTCAGCGGGCATTGCTACAATCGGCTACTTTGTCCTCGGACTTACTGGATCGGTTTGGATCGGTCTTGCCGCGGTTATCATTTTAATCGCTAGTTTACTCACGACTTGGATTTCAAAAAGGAATAAATCAGAAGTGAAGGCAACTTCATTCTAATAGAAATAAACTGTCACATCTACCGTTTAGTTACGGAGGAAGTGACAGTTTTTTTATTTGATAAAGAATAAACCGGTCTCTCCAATCATAATTATCCGCTATCGGACATCCGTTGCCACGAGCCGGTCACTTTCACACGCCAAATTACCTACTCATAATACTCAGAAGTGTTTAAAGAGAATGATAAATTAGTATAGACTAATAGTTCAGTTTGTTTTACAATGGACTTGTTCACATAATAACGGTATTTTCTGATAACTGGAACTTGGGAGCATAGGTTGAAAGTATTAGAAATACTAAAGACAAAGGGGGAACATTGTTCATGAAGAAAAAATTAGCCAAAGTATTCGCCGCAACTGCTCTATTCGCAGGGCTACTGGCAGGTTGTGGAGCAGGAAGTGGTGGAAGTGGATCAAGCAGTAGTGGAAGTGGATCAAGCGGCGGTGGAAGTGGAGATACGATTAAAATCGGTCTCAACCTTGAATTGACAGGGGGCGTTGCATCATATGGTACAGGGATTAAACAAGGAGTAGACCTTGCTGTTGATGAAATCAATGCTGCTGGAGGAGTAGATGGGAAGCAAATTCAACTAATTCCAGTTGACAATAAGTCGGATGGCCAAGAAGCGACAAATGGTGCTATTAAGTTAACTGACCAAGATAAGGTCGTAGCGATTATCGGCTCTGCAACAAGTGGTAATACAATCGCGCAAGTAGAAATAGCGAATAATAGTAAAACGGTGTTAATCACTCCTTCTGGCACTAGCTTGGTCGTAACGGTTAACGATAAAGGAGAGCTCAATGATTATGCATTCCGGACAACTTTCATTGACCCGTTCCAAGGAACAGTCGCTGCAAACTTTGCTTTGAATGAATTAGGAGTTAAGACCGCGGCTGTTTACGGAGATAACGCAAGTGACTACGCTAAAGGTTTAGGAGCTGCGTTTATTGAAACGTTTGAAGCTGGTGGCGGTAAAATTGTTGCTCAAGAATCTTATATCGCAAAAGATACGGATTTCCGTTCAACTTTAACGCGCATTAAAACAGCAGACCCTGAATTTGTCTATATCCCTGGATACTATGAAGAAGTAGGGTTAATCGTTAAGCAAGCTCGTGAATTAGGAATCGATGCACCACTAATGGGTGGAGATGGTTGGGATTCTCCGACATTAGTTGAACTAGCAGGAGCGGGTGCGTTAAATAATACATTTGTTACAGCCGCGTATTCTGCTGAAGATCCGGATGAGTTGATTCAAAACTTTGTTAAGGCATTTACGGAAAAACACAATGAAGCGCCAGATGGATTTAGTGCATTAGGATATGACACAGTGTACTTATTAAAAGATGCGATTGAGCGTGCTGGTGCGGTCGATTCAGTGAAGATCAAGGAAGCATTGGAGCAAACAAAAGACTTCCCGCTTGTCACAGGAGCACTGACAATCGATGAAAACCATAACCCGATCAAGTCTGCAACGATTTTGGAATATGTAGATGGACAAATGAAGTTCAACTCAAAAGTAGATCCCGAATAATGATGAAATGGGAGGAGTTTCCTCCCATTTCTAATTCTCATAAAAATGAACTTAATGAGATAGGAGTGAAAAATTCATGGAATGGATTCAACAGCTGGTGAATGGTATTTCACTCGGAAGCATTTATGCATTAATTGCACTAGGCTACACAATGGTATATGGAATTATAAAACTTATTAATTTCGCACATGGCGATGTATTCATGGTCGGTTCATTTATTGGATTCTATTCCATTGCGGGATTAGGCCTCGACTTCTTTACAGCGCTAGTATTAGCGATGGTTTTTTGCGCACTGTTCGGGATGCTCATTGAACGGATTGCTTATAAAAGACTAAGAAATGCCACAAGGATTGCGGCGTTAATAACAGCTATCGGTGTATCTCTCTTAATTGAGAATGGCTTTATTTTTGTCTGGGGTCCGCAGCCTAAGGCATTTCCTGATGTAATAGTAAATGGAACTATTGAAATTTTAGGGGCGAGCATCAGCGTTAAATCGATCCTGATCCTTTCTGTTTCCATCATTCTAATGGTGATCCTTCAATTCATTGTCCATAAGACGAAAATCGGGAAGGCGATGCGTGCGGTTTCCCATGACAATGAGACGGCTAAATTAATGGGCATTAATGTTGATAATACGATTTCCGCAACTTTCGGTATAGGGTCAGCTTTGGCAGGTGCTGCTGGCGTAATTTTTGGTTTGTACTATACGAAAATCGATCCGTTAATGGGGATTATTCCAGGGATTAAAGCGTTCGTAGCGGCGGTTCTCGGGGGGATTGGCATTATTCCGGGTGCTATGGTTGGCGGCCTAGTCTTAGGAGTTGTTGAAACAGTTGTAAATGCCTCTGGTTTATCGCTATGGAGAGACGCGGCTGCTTTTGTCATCTTAATCCTAATATTAATCTTCAGACCGAATGGGATCTTCGGTAAGAATACGCGTGAGAAAGTGTAGGTGAGAGAAAAATGAAGAAAGCAAAACGATTTTGGCTTTTTATTTTGTTAGCGGTAGTTATCTATAGTGTCGTCCAATTACTTATCACGACTGGAGTATTTGGCTCCTACTATTCCAATACCCTCATTTTAATGGCCATAAATATCATTTTGGCGGTCAGCCTACATTTAGTCATAGGAATTACCGGTCAGTTCTCTATTGGACATGCGGGATTTTTGGCAGTAGGTGCATATATTTCTGCCATTCTTACGATGAAATTGGGACTTCCGTTCATCGTCGGGATCATCGCTGCAGGAATTATCGCGACATTAGCAGGCCTTGTCGTCGGAATTCCAACCTTGCGTTTAAGAGGGGATTACCTGGCCATCGCAACGCTTGGATTTGCAGAAATTATCCGAATCATCTTTTTGAATATTGACTACGTGGGCGGGGCAGCAGGAATGCAAGTCTCACATTACACGACGTGGACGTATGCGTTTGTATGTTTAGTCATTACCATTTTAGTCATTTCTAACTTTACGAACTCTAGGCATGGTCGTGCATGTATTTCAATTCGTGAAAATGAAGTAGCTTCTGATGCGATGGGCATTAATACGACTTTTTATAAAGTTGCCGCGTTTGCAATCGGTGCTTTTTTCGCCGGAGTTGCAGGCGCATTATATGCACACAACTTCTATATTATTCAACCTGTAAACTTTGGATTTTTAAAGTCCTTCGATATTTTGATATTTGTTGTGCTAGGTGGACTTGGCAGTTTGTCTGGTTCAGTCATTGCAGCTATTTTGCTAACAATCGTTTCTACTTACTTACAAGGGTTTCCTGAAACTCGTATGATTATTTATAGTCTTGTCTTGATATTAGTTATGCTGTATCGTCCTCAAGGATTAATGGGCACACGTGAAATAACAGATCTGCTGCCATTTAAAAAGGTGCGGAAAGGAGTGGCACAGCATGTCAAATAAGCCGTTGCTCTCCGTACAAAATGTAGGCATCAATTTTGGGGGATTAAAAGCTGTATCAGGATTTAATATGGAAATCCACCAAGGGGAATTAGTTGGTTTAATAGGACCGAATGGGGCTGGTAAAACGACGAGCTTCAACCTATTAACAGGTGTGTATACACCAACATTTGGTGAGATCACTTTCAATGGCAAAAGGCTTCATAAGCTTGCACCCTTTCAGGTAACGCAAAGGGGAATTAGCCGTACATTTCAAAACATCCGTTTGTTTAATGAACTATCTGTTTTAGATAATGTGAAAGTAGCGTATCATTCGTTAGCCAAGCATTCGATGGTCAGTTCAATACTGCGTTTGCCTTCTCATTTTGCTGGGGAAAAAGAGATGGAAGAAAAATCGATTGAGTTTTTAAAGATATTTAATTTACATGAAGATTTACATTCTCTAGCAAAAAATTTACCCTATGGAAAACAACGAAGATTAGAAATTGCACGGGCGTTAGCAGCGGGCCCTAAACTACTATTGCTCGACGAACCAGCTGCAGGCATGAACCCTCAAGAAACAAAGGAGCTTATGTCGCTTATCGCATTTGTCAGAGAAAAATTTGATTTGACAATTTTACTGATCGAGCATGACATGAACTTAGTCATGGGGATTTGTGAACGGATATATGTACTGGACCATGGGGTCTTAATAGCCGATGGAACACCAGAAGAAATTCGCAATCATCCGAAAGTCATCGAAGCTTATTTAGGAGAGGAGGTCCCAGCTGTCCATGTCCATGCTTAGTGTGAAAGACATCGATGTATATTACGGAAATATTCATGCTCTAAAAGGGTTGAGTTTAGAAGTAAACGAGGGTGAAATCGTTACGCTAATTGGCGCGAATGGCGCAGGGAAGTCGACCCTACTAAAAACATTGTCAGGACTATTAAAACCAAAGTCAGGAACGATCCATTATTTGAATTCTTCTATTGTTGGAAAGCCTGCTCAATCGATTGTAAAAGCAGGGATATCCCATGTACCTGAAGGGCGCCGAGTGTTTGCTAACATGACTGTAGAAGAAAATCTAGAGTTGGGAGCTTTCACAAGGAAGGATAAGAAAGGAATCGCGGATGACTTGTCGAAAATCTATGAAACATTTCCAAGATTACTTGAGCGAAGAAAACAGTTATCCGGGACGCTTTCTGGTGGTGAACAGCAGATGTTGGCAATGGGTAGAGCGATAATGGCTAAACCGAAACTGTTACTGCTTGACGAGCCATCCATGGGGCTTGCACCACTTATGGTTCAAACAATCTTCCAGGTAATCGATGATATTAACAAAGAAGGTACGACTATTCTATTAGTTGAGCAAAACGCGAATATGGCACTCTCAGTTGCGAGCCGAGCATATGTCATTGAAACGGGTCGCGTGACTTTATCCGGCACGTCAAAAGAGCTTCAAGCAAGCGAGGATATTAAAATGGCCTATCTTGGTGGTCATGTATAAAATAAATTTAAATTAGCGTGATCTGTTTGGAATGAATCAAACGATAAGGAAAGTGGCCATAATACGGCGCTTTCTTTTCTTTTTTACTACGTCTTTTCTCTGCTATCAATAGTTGTTGGATGTCAGAATATATGTTACATTGACTGAAGGTGATATAAGCAAAACAAGCAAATAGATTGGAGTCGGTTATCGTGTCATGCAGACCAGAGATAGGGAAAAAGACAGAACATGTTCGAAAGCCCGATTGGCTTAAAATTAAGTTGAACACGAACGAAAACTATACAGACTTAAAAAAATTAATGCGCGAAAAAAACTTACATACTGTCTGTGAAGAAGCTCGTTGTCCAAATATCCACGAATGCTGGGGCGAACGCCGCACGGCTACATTCATGATTCTTGGCGCTGTTTGTACTCGCGCTTGCCGTTTCTGTGCCGTGAAAACCGGATTGCCGAATGAGCTTGACTTAGCTGAGCCGGAGCGCGTCGCGGATTCCGTATCCCTCATGAACTTGAAACACGTTGTAGTTACAGCTGTTGCGAGAGACGACTTAAAAGACGGAGGATCGGCGGTATTTGCTGAAACAATCCGTGCCATCCGACGCAAAAACCCATTTACGACCGTCGAAGTGTTGCCATCTGACATGGGAGGAGATTATGATAATCTCGAACGTTTGATGGACGCGAAGCCGGATATTTTAAATCACAATATTGAAACGGTTCGCAGATTGACACCTCGGGTCCGGGCACGTGCGACATACGACCGTTCATTGGAACTTCTGCTCCGTGCAAAAGAAATGCATCCGGAAATCCCTACGAAGTCCTCGTTGATGCTTGGACTTGGTGAGACAGTGGAAGAAATCATTGAAACGATGGATGATTTGCGTGCTCATAAAGTGGACATTATGACAATCGGCCAATATTTGCAACCAACGAAAAAACATTTGAAAGTTCAAAAATATTATACGCCTCAGGAATTTGCAGAGCTTCGTAAAATTGCAATGTCAAAAGGCTTTTCACATTGTGAAGCAGGTCCGTTGGTACGTTCAAGCTATCATGCGGACGAACAGGTCAATGCCGCGGCAAAAGAAAAACAGCGTATTGGGGACGAACTATTAGAGTCAACAGTACATAGCTAAAATGGCGGTGATAAGTTTGGTAATAATGAATAATTATGAATATGAAATCATTACGGATTACCGGAATGGTTTCAATGAAGAGGCATTGGTCGCGAGATTCAGCGACGTGCTTTCTAAATATGACTATATTTTAGGCGATTGGGGTTACGGTCAGCTTCGACTGAAAGGTTTTTACGAGGATCGTAATTCCAAGGCGACATACGAATCGAAAATTAGTACATTGCAGGATTATCTATATGAATACTGCAATTTCGGTTGTGCCTACTTTGTCCTTCGAAAAGTAGGAAGAGTAAAAGTGCAGCCTGTCGAACAAGAATAAGATGGATGAACCGCCTCGTACACAGAGAACTGTGTGCAAGGCGGTTCATTCGTGTGTTCAATATGATATGATGAAGTGGAGTTTAGACTACCGGGAGGGAACAATTTTGTACTTTATCGATCGTCAAAAAATCAATGAAACACTCGCGTATATGGAAAGCCTTCTCGCTTTATTTGAAGGGCATCAAAAATGGAATGAAAGTAAAGTTCAAGCTTTGGCACTTGAAAGAATTGCACACACGATTGTCGAATCAATCATCGATGTCGGAAATTCAATGATTGACGGCTTCATTATGCGTGATCCGGGAAGCTACGACGATATTATCGACATAATGGAAGATGAAAAAGTGATTACAGCTGAAATGGCGAATCCGTTGAAAAAAGTGATCGGACTCCGAAAAATGATTGTCCGGGAATTTGTCGATGTCGATAATGACGAGATCGAATCGGTTTTGAACGAAGCAAAAGAAGAAATTAAAGCTTTCCCAATTAAGGTAAGACATTACTTGGAAAACGAACTTGGTCCTGTATCCGCCTTCAGTCCGATGGAGCAGTAATGATGGATCATTATAAAGCGGTTTGTTTTGACTTGGATGGGACTGTCTATCGAGGCAATGAAGTGATTCCGGAAGCCGCTATTTTGATCGAAGGACTTCAGCGGAATGGCATCGAACCTTATTATGTAACGAATAATTCTTCTCTCACGGCAAGACAATTTCAGTCAAAGTTACTTCAAATGGGGATTAGGACAGGGCCAGATCAAATTATGACATCTGCAATTGCATCCGCGAAATATTGCAAAGAACATTTCGAAGGTGCTTCTATTATGATGATCGGGGAAGAAGGGCTTGAACTAGCTCTTCTTTCTGAAGGGTTCCAGCTAACTGCAAGTAACCCTGACGTCGTCGTTATCGGAATCGATCGCGGCATTACATATGAAAAGCTCGCTGCCGCCAGTTTAGCGATTCGCGCAGGGGCGCATTTTATAGCGACGAATGGAGATCGGGCATTCCCGACAGAAAGAGGTCTCGTCCCGGGAAATGGGTCATTTGTGAAGCTTTTGGAATCGACAACGGACCGTAACGCCATCTATGTCGGAAAACCTGAATCGCATATGCTGCATTTCATTCAACAAAAAGGGTATAGAAAAGACGAGATGATCATGATTGGAGACAATTATGAAACTGACATCCAAGCAGGGATCCGCTTTGGAATCGATACGATCCATGTAGAAGGCGGCGTGACAAGCTTGGAGACGGTAAAGAAGCAGTTGGAGCTTCCGACATATCTATACAAAAGCCTTTCGGATTGGAAATAATCAAAAGCGCATGGAGCTGAACGACAAAAAGAACCGTAATAAAGAATTACGGTTCTTTCGTCTAGCTCCTGGCGCACTTCACTTTTGGATTTAGAATAAAGGATTCTCTTCTATGTACTGATAGATCTGTTCCGTCAGTTCTTCCGGTGTGTCAGCTTCGACGACTTCACCGTTGACGAGGGCATATAATCCTTCAGCACATTTTGTGCAATAACTGAGACAACCATATTCTAATACATCTATATTCGGATCCTTTTCCAACGCTTCCAATGTTTTCTGTGAACCGTTTGCAAGATTGCTCATACAGAATTCTACGATCGGATTCACGACGATCACCTCACCTACTTGGCATGCTACTCTTATTTTCACCTGCCGTCAAATAGGATGTCTTATTGTGAAACTTCTCACAAACTGTTATAATTGCGATGGGAATATATCGGAAAATCGATTGGCAAAGGAGAAAGCTATGAGAAAACTAGTGCTATTAGGTGCAGGCTACGGGAATATGCGTATTTTGCTTCGTCTACTCAACAAAGAATTGCCCGCCGATCTGGAAATCACATTGATTGACAGGACACCATTCCATAGTCTTAAAACAGAATTCTATGCACTCGCAGCTGGAACGGCACCGGATTCGGATATCCGAGTCGCGCTACCTGCACATGAAAAGCTAAAGGTCGTTGAAGGGGAAATCGCAGAAATTAAATTGAAAGATAAGGCGATTGCTCTTAAAAACGGCGACGAAATTACGTATGACGAGCTTGTGATCGGACTCGGCTGCGAAGATAATTACCACGACGTACCAGGAGCGGCTGAATATACGAGCAGCATCCAGACAATTGGCCAGTCGCGTGCCACGTACAAGCTGCTTCAAGGCCTTGGTGGTGGTGCGACAGTCGGTATTGTCGGTGCGGGACTGAGCGGCATCGAACTAGCAAGTGAATTGCGTGAAAGCCGGCCAGACTTGAAAATTAAATTATTCGATCGGGGACCACGTATCCTGAAAGATTTCCCTGAAAGACTAAGTAATTATGTCAAAGATTGGTTCGACAAGCATGATGTTGAAGTCGTCTCCAACTCGAACATTACGAGAGTTGAAGAGAATGTTTTGTTTAATCACGAAGACGAAATCCATGTTGATGCCGTCGTATGGACTGCAGGGATCCAGCCAGTAGCCATCGCTCGTGAAATGGATGCGGAAACGAACAGGGGACGCATTGTGCTGAACCAATACCATCAAATTCCGGGTTATGAAGATGCATACGTTGTTGGTGACATCGCAGACCTTCCTCACGCGCCGAGCGCACAGCTTGCGGAGGAACAGGCAGAACAGATTGTTCGCGTGCTCCGCCTTGTATGGAATAACGAACCTCTGCCAGATGAGATGCCCGAAATCAAGCTCAAAGGCTTCATGGGCTCTTTAGGAAAGAAACAAGGCTTCGCTTATCTAGCAGACCGTACTGTGACAGGACGGATAGCAAGACTACTGAAGTCGGGTGTACTGTGGATGTATAAATGGCATAATGGATAATAGTAAAAAACCTTTTCCAAAATTAGCGGAAAAGGTTTTTTCGTTCTCAGTTAACTAGTTTCATTATCAATCATGACATTATGCAGGGATGAATCCATGCTTTTCCAATTCATTGAATACCGGTTTCAACTGGATATAGCCTTCGCCAATGACTTCATCCTCGATCATGACAAGCGGATAAAAATATTCGTCATTCCTCACTTGCTCAGCAATGCCTTTCTTTTTCGGATCTTCGATGTCCGATTCGATATCGATATATTCAATATCAAAAGGCTGCCCTGGATACTTCCTGCCAATTGCTGCTTGCAGCCACTCATATGTATCTTTTGAAGAAGGAGCATTCACACAGCTTGCGCATATAATATCGGCCCCATAAATTTCGATTTTCACTTTGTGCTTCTCCATGAATATGACCCCTTTCGATTCTCTATTGGATTTTTTCTGCAATCCAGTTTATAATAAGTATAATGAAAGGAGAGAAATAATACAATGACAGATACAGCTATGATGGAACCTGTACAAGAAGTTTTAAATAAATTACGCCCTTTCCTCCTGCGTGATGGAGGAGACTGTGAGCTTGTCGATATCGAAGAGGGAGTTGTAAAGCTTCGTCTCCTAGGTGCATGTGGTACATGCCCAAGTTCGACAATCACTTTGAAAGCGGGTATCGAGAGAGCTTTGCTTGAAGAAGTGCCTGGAGTCGTGGAAGTTGAACAAGTATTCTAATTGAAAAAGGGACTGCCCAGAAAGAAAATTCTGCGGCAGTCCTTTTTTGTTTCATTTTATAAAGGGCGCGTCCAAAGCTAGGTGTTTGACGTCCAAAGCAAAGCGGTCCGCGTCCAAAGCTAGGTGTTTGACGTCCAAAGCAAAGCGGTCCGCGTCCAAAGCTAGGTGTTTGACGTCCAAAGCAAAGCGGTCCGCGTCCAAAGCTAGGTGTTTGACGTCCAAAGCAAAGCGATCCGCGTCCAAAGCGAGATGTTTGACGTCCGAAGCAAAGCGATTCGCGTTCAATGTGAGGAATCCAAAGTCCAAAGTCATTCGTTTCGTGCCTCAAATCGAGACGCTCCGCGCCCAATGCATTCCAGTCTATTTATGAATGAGCACTTTTCTCACGTTGCTCCCTAATTTCCTGCCATCTTTCTTTCGCCATCTCAATAATTTGAGGGTCGGTCGATGTCCTTTGACTTTCAATCACTCTTGAGAAGTTCCGGATCGCGGCTTCCGTATCACCGATTAGATGGGAAAGCTCAGCCATCAAATACAAAACTTTCGTCTCCGACATTTGCGTCCCAGCATGATCCCCTGAAGTATAGGCATCTGTATACAAATTACGAGAAACTGTTCTGAAACGTTTCCCTGACTCGAAGTCTCCTATGTCATCGTATAGCCAAGCGATTCGTAGCGTAATGCCTGCCATCGTTAATGACTTCTCATTCTTTAGATTCGCACTTACATAAGCGAGTTTATAAGCTTCAATTGCCTCTTCATTAGTCCGTTCTTCCCCGAACGATCTGCCGCTCCATAGGGAAGTGATCTTTTGGGCGATTTCTTCTTTCACACCCGGTGCAAAATAGCTGGAAAACTCATCTGTATAGGCAAAACCACAACTGGGACACACGGCTGCATTATATAAAATCGGGTTGACGCTAGAATCCGTATATATTGGTTTAAAGTCGCTTTCATGCTTCGTAACACGGACGAAGCGTGACCGGATCTTCGTTGTAGTAAATTTCTCCTTGCAATTCAAACAATCCGTTTTCTTGACATAAGTAGGACTGATTTCCAATTACCATCATCCTTTCGCACTATATATTTCATTATACACCATCTTCTTCCGATTGGAGTGTATATGATTGCGTAATCGGTAAAATCATTGATATGATAGAAGAAAAGCGGGAAGGTGGATGTAAATGAAACAATATGTTGAAATTACTGAAGCTGCAGCGTTTCATGTGAAAGAAATGATGAATCATAACGGTGAGGAAGGTTCATTCCTTCGCGTTGCAGTAAATGGCGGAGGTTGCAGCGGATTAACATATGGCTTAGGATTCGAAGAGCAACAGTCTGATGATGATTTCCTTTTAACACAGCACGGTATTCAAATTGTTGTCTCTAAAGAGGATGCAGGAATCCTTGAAGGGACAAAGGTTGACTACAAAGAGTCTTTGATGGGTGGGGGATTCACAATAGACAATCCGAACGCCATCGCGTCATGCGGCTGCGGAACTTCATTTAGAACGGCTAAGAAAGTTGGAACTCCAGAAGCTTGCGATTAATCTTATTATAGATCCGAACGCTATTGTGCCCAGGCGCAATTACTAACGATCCCTCCTTCATCCAGACAAGCCTTTCGGGTTCATCTGGGTGGGGAGGTTTTTATTGTTATATTCCAATTAATGATTTTTATCATTATGATGTTGAAAAGGCCTACTAAAAAGGCTACTATTGAAGAGTAGAAGTTTGTCGAATAAAGGCAAATGCCAGGACTGGACAAATCGTCGCAAGAACTGATTTTCAACGGACCCGGCACATAATAAAAATAAAGGTGGTTTCGATTTTCGTGAAAAGACCGACAATCTTAGTATTAGGTGCGGGTTACGGTGGTTTATCCACAGTCGTCAACTTGCAAAAATCAATCGGCACTGACGAGGCTGATATTGTACTTATTAATAAAAATGATTATCACTACGAGTCGACTTGGCTTCATGAAGCGGCTGCAGGAACTTTGTCGCCTGAACAAGTTCGCTATGATATTAAAAGTGTCATCAATGAAGGAAAAGTTAAATTTGTAAAAGCGGAAGTTCAAGCAATTGATATTCCAGGAAAAGTGGTCACAACTAATGTCGGTACGCATACTTACGACTACCTTGTCATTGCATTAGGCTTCGAAGGTGAAACGTTCGGCATTAAAGGCCTAGACACATATGCATTGTCTATCGCTAACGTAAATGCGGCTCGTCAAATCCGTGAACATATCGAATATCAATTTGCAACATGGTCTCTTGAGGATGAAAAAGACGATAGCCGTCTGACAATCGTTGTCGGCGGAGCGGGCTTCACAGGAATTGAATTCCTAGGGGAACTTGGCAATCGTGTACCTGAGCTTTGCAAAGAGTTCGATGTTCCGCAAGAGAAAGTACGTGTTATCTGTGTAGAAGCGGCACCTATGGTGTTGCCAGGCTTCGATCCTGAATTGGTAGACTACGCGGTAAGACAATTGAAAGCAAAAGGAATTGAATTCTCCATCGGTACGCCAGTTGTAGAAGCAACTCCTGAAGGCGTCAACATTAAAAAAGGCGAAGATGAATTCGAATTCATCAAAGCTGGCACTGTCGTTTGGGCAGCTGGTGTTCGAGGCAATCGCTTGATCGAACAAACTGGTATCGAAAACATGCGTGCACGTGTCAAAGTTGAAAAAGACCTTCGCGCTCCAGGACATGATGACGTATTCATCGTTGGTGACTGTGCATTGATGATCAATGAAGAAACGAATCGTCCATACCCTCCGACAGCTCAAATCGCTATGCAACAAGGCGATATGTGTGCGAACAACTTGATCGCATTGATCAAAGGCAACCCGACATCCGAATTCACTCCAGATATTAAAGGAAGCATCGCTTCTCTTGGTGATGACGATGCAATCGGTGTCGCTTTCGGTAAGAAATTGATGGGTAAAAAAGCTTCATTCATGAAAAAAGTAGTTGATAACCGTTCCCTATTCATGATCGGCGGAGTAGGCTTGACTATTAAAAAAGGTAAATTCAACTTTCTAAAATAAGAATCGCATGTAACTAATTCACACCCGCCTATTTCGTGGCGGGTGTTTTTTTCAAGGGGGATATGAATGACAAAAAATAAACGAGGAAATGTTTGGCTAGGAGCATCTGCTATTGTCATGAACAGCAACGGTGAATGGCTCGTCGTCAAAAAGACATACAGCGGATTGAAAGGGATGTGGTCGTTGCCGGCCGGCTTCGTGGAAGCGAATGAAACTGCCGATCAAGCCGCGATCCGAGAAGTAAAAGAAGAGACGGGACTTGATTGCAAACTAGAAGGGATGGTCGGTTTCCGTACCGGCATATTGCAAGGCAATATTAGTGACAATATGGCAATTTTTCTATTGCGCCCTGAGCGAGATGATCAGCTCTTAATTCCCCAAGAGAAAGAAATCTCGGAAGTCGCTTGGAAAACACCATTTGATTTGAAGGATGACCCCAATGTGTCTGCAATGATCCATGAAATTGCAGAAAGGGCAATAGAGTCAGGGCTGCTTGAAATGGAACAGATGGATCCAGGAGATTGGTTTGGATACACCTCATACAAACTCTTTTATAAAAAATGAACAAAAGTAATCTAATTTCGACAAATCATTGAATTGACACTGTTATATTGAAAGCATGCACCTGTTCCTGTAAAATGGTGAATGGAAAGCGGAGGTAAATAATTTGGGAACAATTTCATTGACACATGTCGTTTTATCCATAATTATTTTCATGGTCATGTTTTTCGGAATAGGCTTCTTGCTAAATATGCTACTCCGTATGACGTGGTTAATGGCGATTGTCTATCCAATCGTCGTCATTTTGATTATCGACGAAGTGAAAGTATTTGATTACTTCACAAATCCGGGCCATTCTTTCAGTTTGCTCGGCGAAAAAATTATGTCTCTTCATGCAGCCGATATTATCATTCTTGCAAGCGGGCTTGTCGGCGCCATCATTTCAGGGTTTGTCATCAAGTTGTTAAGAAAGCAAGGGTATCAAATGTTTTGAGTTTTAATCTACGATTAAAGAAGAAGGTGTCCCCATTCGGGAGCACCTTCTTCTTTGTTTTATGACACGATAAATGAATAGGTGACGACTGAAATAAGAATGCCCGTCACTGAACCTGCAAATACTTCGCTTGGCTTATGGCCTAAAAGGGTTTTCAACTCCATGATCTTTTGCTGCCCGTCTTTCTGTTGCCAGCCTTTCACTTCTGTCACAAACGTTTGGAAATCCACTCTCATTTGATTAATGATGAGTGCCTGTTGGCCTGCTTGGTAGCGGATCCCTGTTGCATCGAACATGACGATGACTGCAAAAATGGCAGATACCGCGAACAGCGGGGAATTGAGTCCGACTTCGTAGGCAATGGCAGTTGTCAGCGCGGATACCGCGGCTGAATGTGAGCTCGGCATGCCGCCAGTGGATGTCATCAATTTCCAGTCCAATTTTCTTGTCAATAAAAAGTGGATCGGAATCTTAACGAATTGAGCGAAAAAAATCGCAAATAATGCCGCGAGGAGCGGAGTGTTTTGCAATAAGGACATAATTCCACTCCTTTTCTAATGAAAAATCTACAAATAGTATACCATATCAATTGTCGTTGACTATCGAAAGTCCGATTTTTTTGAATGATTCTTTTGGTTCGACAGTGTGTTGGTATATAATAGAGGATGTATGAAAAGTGGGAGGTAGTCAAATGAAAGCATCATTTATTGAACCTGAATTCGGTAATGTAAAATCGGAAGTCCTCGTTGTAGGCGTTCCGGAACATCCTGAGAATGTAGAAGGGTGGAAAACATTTGCCGACTCATTCAGTCCACGTCTGATGGATTGGGCCAAATCTGGGGATATTAAGACTGATTTCAAAAAAGTCATCAAAATGCCTGCATTGGAGGTGCGAGGATATGAGCGTGTCATCTTCATTGGTCTCGGGGCATCAAAAAAGCTGACGGAAGATCGTTTACGTCAAGCATTTGCAGCATTAGGCAAAGAATTGAAATCATCCAAGGCATCATCAGTGGCCATTTGGACAGCTCCGTTTACGAATGAAGAATTGACATGTGAAGATGTCGTCTTCGCTGCAGCAGAAGGAATCGGCATGGGCTCTTATCAATTTGAAGGGTATAAGACTGATTCGAACGAAAGAGATGTAGCATTAACAGATGTGACATTTTTAACAGCGGCAGATGAAGATGAATTGAAGGCGGCATTCGAAGTAGGCAGTACATATGCAAACGCGGTAAATGAGGCACGTACGCTAGTCAATACACCGCCAAATATTCTAACTGCAACGAAAATGGCGGATTATGCCAAGGAACTTGCGGAAAAACATGAATTTGAAATTGAAATTCTCGGCAAAAAAGAGATGGAAGAGCTTGGTATGGGTGCAATCTTGGCAGTTAATAAAGGATCCGTTGAAGAGCCCCGTCTCATCGTATTGAAATATGCTGGAACTGAACAGTGGGAAGATGTTGTTGGTCTTGTCGGCAAAGGAGTGACGTACGATACAGGTGGCTACTCATTGAAACCTCGTGAAGGAATGGTCGGCATGAAAGGCGATATGGGCGGAGCGGCAGCAGTGCTCGGAGCGATGAATATCATCGGAGAGCTGCGTCCTGCGAAAAACGTAATCGCTGTTATCGGAGCGACGGACAATATGGTTTCAGGCGAAGCGTTCAAGCCAGATGATGTCATTACGTCACTAAGCGGCAAAACGATTGAAGTGTTGAATACGGATGCAGAAGGAAGACTCGTTCTTGCCGATGCAGTCACGTACGCGAAGCAATCCGGAGCGAATTATTTGATCGATGTAGCGACGCTTACAGGCGGCGTCATTGTCGCACTAGGCAATGACAAGACTGGGGCGTTGACGAATGATGAAGCGTTTTTTGAAGAGTTCATGCAAGCCTCATTGGAAACAGGTGAATTTGTATGGAGATTGCCGCTTACAGAGAGCGACAAGAAACGTATCCGAAAAAGCGATGTTGCCGATTTGAACAATTCACCAGGCCGTGACGGTCATATGATCTTCGGTGGTGGATTTGTCGGTGAGTTCGCGGAAGACACTCCATGGATTCATCTGGACATCGCAGGCACTTCAGATGCGTCTGCTGCCCATGACCTCGGTCCGAAAGGTGCTACGGGTGTTATGGTCCGTACTCTTGCTACAGTTGTCGAGCGTATGGCTGATACTGATGAGACGGAATGAAAAGCTTATAGTTTTCTGTTGCCTATTGGACGCCGGGGCTGCCGTTATTGAATTGACCTATAGGCGTCCGTCCCTCCTCACTTAGCCCGTCACGAATAGGATAAGTGAGAAAGGGGGGTATAGATGGTACGTTTTGATAATAGGCACCGTGGTGGTTATGGAAGGGATTTCAGAAGGCATGACGGATTTGGATTTGGGGTAGCTGGTCCCTTTTTAGGAGGTTTAGTAGGCAGCTTCCTTGGTAACGCCTTGTTCCCACCTTATTATCCGTATAACTATCAGTTTGGGTATCCATACAGTTATTATCCTTATGGATATGGGTATCCTCCGTATTACAATTTTCCACCATACGGCTTTCCATATTAAAAAAACACACTCGGCATCCGATGCTGAGTGTGTCTTTTATTTGTTTAATCCTTTAAACGTTTCAAATTACTTTCTTTCATCTCTTTGACAGCATCTTTCAAGTCATCTCCGACGGTCAATTCAGTCGGTTTAATCCCTGACATATAAGCGGCGCGACCCATCAAATGGCCGCCGATCGGTGAAGTGATGAACAGGAATAGGATTCCAAGAAGCAGCGAGATACTGAAATGGCCTTCCTTCAGCCAGAAATGAAAGAACACGCCAAGCAAAATACTTAGTACGCCAAGTGTGGCGCTTTTAGATGCCGCATGCGCACGTGTATAGACGTCGGGCAAACGTAAAATACCAATCATCGTCACAATCGTGAAAATGAGGCCGACGACAATCGATGTAACAATTAAGATATTAGCGATTACGGTCATGTTCAATGATTTCTCCTTTCTCGATGAACTTGGAGAATGATACTGTACCGATGAATGACATGATTGCAATCAGCAAAATAACATTTATGAAAAATGGTGTGTCGAACAAAATGGAGATTAGGGCAATTGCCGAAATGAGCATAACACCTATCCCGTCAAGCGCAATGAGCCGATCAGGCACGGAAGGTCCGCGGAATACACGGATCATGACACCAATCATCGACAATACAACAAGAATTAGAGATACCCAAATGAATGTCATCATGCTCGGCTCACCTCCATTATCGCTTTTTCAAATGAATTTTTTATCGAATCGATCGCTTCATCCACATCATCTACATCGATTGCGTGGATGTATAATGTCCGTTGATCGTCAGATACATGAAGTACAATTGTTCCTGGCGTCAACGTAATCAAGCTCGATAAAAGTGTAATTTCCCAGTCATGCTCCAACTCGGTCGGCAATGCGAATATCATGGGCTGAAGCTTCAGTTTGGGACGTATAACAAGCATTAGTACAGAAATATTTGATAGTATCAATTCTTTTAAGAACAGAAGCGACAATTTAATAGCCGCCCAAAGACGCCAAATATAGAGCCTTGATTTGAAAAATCGTCTCGTTATGAAAATTAATATTAAGCCGATCAAATAACCGATGATGAAAGTTGTCGCAGTCAATGAGGAATTCATGAACATCCAGATGACGGCGATGAAAAAGTTCAACAATATTTGAAATGCCATCGACATCTACTCCTTTATCCCGCATTAACTGGCTGTGATCCTCTATTAGTGGGGCAACAGCCAGTAAATGCCCGATTAGTTCAACTAACAATCAGTAGAATACCACTTCTGATTGAAGCCTCACTTTAGCACCGCATCAATATAGATGGATGGTTGTAGTAATACGTCCGTGGCGTCTGTCACATAGGGGAGAAGCCATTCTGTGCCGACCCCATAAAAGACTGATAGAACGACTAGCACGATCGTTGGAAGCAACATTCGTGAATACGGTTTTCGATTCGTTTTGGGCAGTTCTACAGGCTCTCCCCAGAACGCATAGATGAAGATCCTAATGACAGATAGCAGCACGATAAGGCTAGATGCAAGCATAATAATACTTCCCAAAATATTGCCCGCCTCAAATGCTCCTTGGACAATGAGCAATTTCCCGATGAATCCGCTTAACGGTGGAATGCCTGCCAATCCGAAAGCGGCAATCAAGTAAAACCATCCAAGAGGGGCGTGGGTCTTCATCAATCCGCCCATTTTCCGTAAATTCGACGTCCCGGTCACATAAATGATAATGCCGATCAATAGGAACAAAGCTCCTTTGATAAGCATGTCATGCACTAAGTAAAAGATCGCGCCGGAAATACCCGCTTCATTCATTTGAGCTGCTCCGAAAAGAATGACGCCGACTGCAATGACGATGTTATAAATGATGATCTGCTTCAAATCGAAGTATGCTAGCGCACCGATGCAGCCGACAATGACGGTCAAAATGGATACAATCATCAAAATCTCGTGGGTGACTTCGATATTGTGAGTGAAAAACAACGTATACGTCCTCATAATCGCATACACACCGACTTTCGTCAGCAACGCACCGAACAGGGCGAGTACTGGGATAGGCGGTGCAGCGTACGATCCAGGAAGCCAGAAGTAGAGCGGGAAAATCGCCCCTTTGACCCCGAATACGATCAGCATGAGAACAGCGATCACCGTAATGATTCCAGGTTGGCCGACCTCTGCAATCTTCACCGAAATATCAGCCATGTTCAACGTACCGACGACGGAATAAAGAAAAGCGACAGTAATGACAAATAATGCTGAAGAAACGACATTAACAAGTATGTACTTGATCGATTCACGCAATTGCTTCTTTTCGCCGCCAAGGACAATCAGTAAATAAGAGGCGATCAGCAACACTTCGAAAAAGACGAACATGTTGAAAATATCGCCAGTCGTGAAAGCACCGTTCACGCCTGTCACCATGAAGAGGATGGCAGGGTAGTAGAAGTATCTTTCACGTTCTTCCCCGATTGCGGTGAAGCTGTAGACAACAACGAACAATGTTATTAAAAGAGTCGTCGTGACGAGCAGTGCGGAGAACATATCCGATACCATCGATATCCCGAACGGGGCAGGCCAACTACCGAGCGTGACAGCTAGAACCCCTTCCGACTTGACAGTCACTAGCAAGCAGAACGAAGCGATCAGGCTGATGATGACACCGACCAATGACAGCGCCCTTTGGATTCGGACATTCTCTTTAAAGAACAGCAACAGAATCGCAAAAAGGAAAGGGAGGATGATCGGTAATAAAGGTAAGTTAATCATGTTCGTCATTTCCTTTCATTTGATTCATGTCATCGGTTTTATGGACAGCGTAAGCACGGTAAGCCATCACGAGCATGAAGGCAGTGACACCGAAGCTGATGACAATCGCTGTTAAAATGAGCGCTTGCGGCAACGGGTCTGCAAAGTCCGTCACACCTTCCGAGATGACGGGGGGTGCCAGGCCTCCAAGCCCACCCATCGTAAGGATGAGCAAATGGGCGCCATGGCTCAATAATCCTGTCCCGATGATTACTTTCAAAAGACTTCTAGATAGGATCAAATAAACTGCTGCAGTGAACAAGACACCGATTAAAATAGCCATTACCAATTCCATTACGAATCCCCTCCAATTGACTGGATGATTGTAATAGCCGAGCCTACGACGACGAGGAATACACCAGCATCAAACACCATCGCCGTATGAAGGGAAGTCTTGCCGAATAATGGCAAGGTAAAGTAGTCGAAAGCATGCGTGAAAAACGGGACATTGAAAAAGATGGAACCAGCCGCAGTCCCGAGCGCCAATATTAACCCGATTGCAGTCATGATCGTAAAATTGAATGGCAAAGCTTTCTGCACAGTTTTCAAATCGAAGGCTAATAGGAGTAGAATAATCGCTCCTGTCGTCAGCAAACCACCGACGAAGCCTCCCCCAGGTGTATAATGCCCAGCAAAGAAAATATGGATTGAAAAAAGGAAAATGATGAAAAATACTACTTTTGTCGTCGTCTGTAAAATGACGTCATTTGTTTTCATCTGAACTCTCCTTTCTTGCCAAACGAAGTTTAATCATTCCTAGAACGCCGATTCCGGCAATCGCCAATACGGCTATTTCGAATAAAGTATCAAATCCACGGTAGTCCACAAGGATGACGTTAACGATATTCCCCCCGCCAGCTTCTGTTTCAACCGTTTCCTTGTAATAACGTGAAATGGATTCGACAAGCTTCTGTGAATGGGAAGACAAAGCAACCAACGTCACAGTTACGCCGACTCCAAGGGCGATAATGGCGTTCACCAATTTATTGCTCTTTTTCTCGCCATGATCGGATAGCTTCGGCAAATGTTGAAATGCCAATAAGAACAACGCAACCGACACAGTTTCAATAACCAATTGTGTAAGCGCCAAATCGGGCGCTTTGAAAATAACGAAGAATAGAGCGACCGAATAGCCTACAGCTCCAAGCGATATAATCGCCCCAAGCCTCGTTTTTGATAGCAATACGAAAGCAACTGCAAGCAAAAGGATGACAGCATTGATCAAACCGTACACGCTTATTTTTGAAAAACTGGACATATCCATGACAAATGCATCTTGTAGGAAGAGCATCGCTATCGTTGTTACCGATAAAAATGCAAATATGTACAAAAGATACGTACGGATGAGCCCTGTCATATAAATGCGAGATAGGCGGTTCATGCCTTTTTCGCTAAATGTCATTGTTCCGTCATACAGCGCATTCAAGGAGACAGAATCAGGCTGAATCCCATAAAACTTCTGCCATTTAGACAGCGACATGTAGAGAAGGCCACCAATAAGTATGATGCCGACCGTCATCCACAGTTCAACAGATGCAAAGCCGTGCCAAGCGGAAACATGGACCGCTACTTCTGACGGATGTGAATATTGATACGGTTGGATAGCCATGACGGCAGGCTTAACGAGCCATTTGCCGACAACATTCGGTATGAAGAAGATTGCAACGACGAGCGAAGCAAGAACTACCGGGGATATGAGCATTCCGACAGGTGCTTCATGTGGCTCGTGCGGCAACTTGCCAACCTTCTTTTGTCCGGCGAATGTTTTGAACACAAAGTAAAAGCTATAAATGAATGTGAATACACTCGCTATCCACGCTATAACTGGGAAGACGACTCCCCAAGTAGCAAAATTGAATAACTCAAAGTGACGGATTGCATTCATTGATTGTAAAAACATCTCTTTACTCAAGAAGCCATTGAATGGCGGTAAGCCAGCCATTGACATCGAACCGATAAATGCGACAGTGAAACTGATAGGCATGATGCTCATGAGACCGCCAAGCTTACGGATATCTCTTGTCCCCGTTTCATGGTCGACAATTCCTGCTATCATGAACAAGCTTCCTTTGAAAGTCGCATGGTTGATCAAATGGAAAATGGCAGCGAACATTGCAAAGGAGAACAATGCTTCATTCACATGGAACGTAATAGCTCCTGCGCCAAGCAATGACATGATTAAGCCAAGCTGACTGACGGTTGAAAAAGCTAAAATGGCCTTTAGATCTGTCTGCTTCACTGCGAATAGCGAACCCCAGAACAAAGTTAGTAAACCGATACCGGAAACAAGCCAAATCCACACTTCCGACGCTGCGAAAATCGGAGTGAACCGCGCAACAAGATATAATCCTGCCTTTACCATTGTCGCTGAGTGCAAATAGGCACTGACAGGTGTAGGCGCTTCCATGGCATCTGGCAACCATATGTAAAATGGAAACTGCGCAGATTTCGTGAATGCCCCAAGTAAAATGAGCACGAGGGCTAATGTGAAAAATTCATGTCCAACGTATGTGGACGATTCGGCAATAAGCTCCCGAATGGAGAATGTACCTCCCATTATACCTAGAAGGATGAACCCTCCAAGCATCATCAGCCCTCCGAAAACGGTTATCATCATTGATTTTAAAGCACCGAATCTAGAACCGTCACGAGTATACCAATAACCAATCAATAAAAATGATGAAATGGATGTTAGCTCCCAAAACAGATATAGCGAAATGACATTATCCGATTGGACAACCCCGAGCATTGCACTCATGAATAGAAGAAGATAGACATAAAAGTTACCTAGCTTCTCCTTGTTCTTATCAAGGTAAAAAATCGAATACAGTACAACTAGCGCTCCAATCCCTGTGATAAGCAGGGAGAATAAAATACTCAACCCATCCAGATAGGATACGAATGAGATACCGAGCGAAGGAATCCATTGTAGTTCAGATAATGCATGTCCACCGTCCATTGTCGTCTTGATGAATGTTGTATAATAAACGAATAAAACAACAGGAACAGCAAGGACGAACCATCCAGTATGTATACCTTTTATGTTTTGAAAAAGGAACGGTATGAATAGTGCCGCCACAATCGGCAGAAAAATCAGTAATACAAATTCCAAAGTAATCCTCCTTCCAATGAGTGAATCATTATTCTTTGCATTGTTTAAAAGTATAACGTAAATGACGATGGAATGCATAGGACACATTTGGATATTGTTGCGATTTTGGTTTACCTTCTTATATTATAGGGAAAGAGAATTTATTTGCTTCCGGGGTGTCAAATGAGAAATCCGTATCTTTTTGGCTATTTGCCTTTTCTGACAATTACACTTTTTAGTTTGACGTTCGGTGTCTATTTAGTGGGGGCATCGATTGTTTTTTTTGGTCAAATCGGTTTATATGCAGGCATGAGGGAGTTTTTGACGGATACACAGCTGCGTCTTTTTCTTCTAGTCATTTATTCGCTTGCTTTTTTTATGATTTTTTCGGCTTTGAAGCTGATAGCAGAGACGATTCATGAGACGGCGATGCTGTTTTTCTCGATTGATGCGATAGGGGAGTCGTATAGTGAGGCGAAGAGCGGCAACTTGATTTATTTTATTGGAGCGCTCGCTTCGGTAGGCGGTATACAGTCGGTGAAGATTCTTTTAGTGATTTTCTTGTTGACGACATTTGTCTATTTTGTTTTTATGATGTTTAAATTGAGTAAGTTCATGACGATTCCAAGTATGATAGGTTTGTTGTTTTTTGAAATATTCGTATGGGGCATCTTTTTATCGGGTGTTATTTATATTGTTTTGAAGCTTTATAATGGTGTTCTTGCGAGTCTTCCAGTTGTTTAGAAATGATGATTCCAGTTTTCCGAAGCTTACCGCTCGCTTTCCGCGGGCGTTGCCTCAGCCAATCGAACAGCGAAGGGTTCGAATTGTATGATTTCTGCGATTTTGGCAGAAATCATACATCCGGTGCTCCCAACGCTGTGCTTTTGGTCGCAAAAGCCGTTCTTCGCGACGGCTTCCGCAGGAGTCGAGCGGACGCTTCTCCAAACCAAATTTTATTGTACAGTTTACATAGTTCCAATCAAGATAAACCTTATTCTGGTACATACAGCAATTCGTTGAAAGCGCGCAGGTGTAGTTTTTGGTTGCTTAGGTGTTGGATGGATGATGGTTTGTCGTAGCCGATCCAGACTGCGGTTGTGTATTGGTCGTTCATGCCTGCGACCCATAAGTCTTTGTAATGGTCGGTTGTTCCTGTCTTTGCTCCGGTGTAAGTTGTTGTGTTGCGGATTCCTCTTCCTGTTCCATTTACTACGACGTCTTGCATTAAGTTGCGGATTGTCGAAACGGTTGAGGCGGACCATACTTTCACTGCTTCATCTTTCCATTCGTAGAGTGTATTTCCCTGACGGTCTTTCACAGCTTGGATTGCGTGTGGTTCGGAATACATGCCATCCACGAAGCTTGAATAGGCGGAAGCTAGTTCGAGCGGGGACAATCCTTTATGGAAACCACCTAGAGCAGCAGGATAGGTGAAGTCCTCGTCGGTAACGTTTTCGAATTGGAATGCACTCAAATGATTAAAAGCCTCGTTAATTCCTACCTTATGGAACAACCTCACAGCCGCTGTGTTATGACTATGACGGAACGCTTCCTTCACGGTCGTCATCCCATACGTATATCCGCCAATATTTGTCGGACAGTACGAACCGATGCAAATACTACTGCTGTCGATCGGCGTACTTTCCTTGTATGGGCCGCTTTCAAGGTAAGGGGCGTATACGAGCAAAGGCTTGATGGCGGAGCCGGGTTGTCTTACAGCTTGATAGGCTCTGTTGAAATCTCCTTTGCGAAAGTTTTTTCCTCCATAGACGCTTACAATTTCTTTTGTCGAATTATCAATGACAGCGGCTCCCGCTTGTAAATTCTTCGTTCTTAACAGAGAAGACAGGGAAGATTCATCATGTTTTTGCTTCTTTGAATCAAGGGCTGTCTCAATTTTTATTCCTCCAGCGATCACTTCAGCAGTTCGCTTTTTCAAAGCTTCGATATGCGTTTGTTTTTCACTAGGGGTCGATGCAGCCTTGATGGATGCTGTAAATCCTTCCGACTGACCAATTAAGTCTTCTAGTTCGGCTAGAACATAAGAGCTGTACATATTAAATTCATTCGCCTTTTCTTTTACGTCTAACGTTATTTTTTCTTGCTTCCACATATCCGCTTCCTGCTCCGTAATGACACCGTTTGTTGAAAGAACGGATAAGAGAAGCTCTTGCCGCTTTTTCGTATTGTCAAAATAACGGAGCGGGTCGTAACGGGAGGGATTATTCGGGATTGCAGCGATGAATGCCATTTCGGCAGGGGTTAATACATCGAGAGGGCGATTGAAATAAAAAGTGGCCGCCGCACCGACACCATATACTTGATTGCCGAAGAACATTTCATTCAAATACATTCCGAGGATGTCATCTTTTGTTGACTGCTTTTCCAGTTCTGCTGCATACAGCAGCTCTTTGAATTTCCGTTCGTATGTCTTTTCAGTCGTCAAAAATCGCATCCTTACGACTTGCTGGGTAATCGTGGAACCCCCTTGGCTCATATCATCGTTTCTCGCATTGACTGCGAAAGCTCGAGCAATTGCAGCAATGTCATATCCTTTATGATCAAAAAATCCTTGATCTTCACTTACTAGAAACAGCTGCTGAACAAAATCAGGAATGGAATCCAAAGGAAGCGGCTGCCTCCATTCCACATATTCCTCCGCAAAAATCCTTCCGTTCCGGTCTGTCATTGAAATCGGAATGCTGATGGAAGGTTCGGTAAGTTCAATTGTCTCTCCGATTGTATTTTTCAAAACTTGTGCTTTCGACCATTCTTTGGCAACGGCCTGCTGAATGACAAAAAGCAGGGGAATCATCATGATCGTGATGATGAAGCTACTAAACTTTTTCAAAATGGACCCCCTTCCTATGAAAAAATAATAGCACATTTCCGATTTGGAAATGTGCTAAATTTCATTTGTTGGATTGTCCGCTTTCTGATGCCAGGAAATCTTCAAAATCCTGTACTGGTTTTCTTTTCGCGTAATAGAGGAACGCAAAGCCTAACAAGAATAGGACGCCTGTAAGGATGAATACCGACGAAATGCCGATGAAGCCACTGACAATCCCTCCGAACATCGGACCGATAATATTGCCAAGAAAACGGAAGCTCGAATTGTATCCCATTACTTCTCCTTGGATATCGATTGGTGCTTCCCGCCTTACAAGGGCAGTCGTGATCGGAATCATGCCGCCTATTGCAATTCCGAATAGGAGCCGCCAAATCATTAATTGCCAAATGGAAGAGACAAATGCTTGTGGTACGATAAAGATGAAGGAGAGGAGCAACAATATGCCGAGCACTTTTTCGTACCCGATTTCATCCCCCATTTTCCCCCACTTCCTTGCGAACAGCAGGTTTCCAACACCGGCAGCACTGAAGGTGAGACCTGCCAGAAAAGCGACATCTTTCGAATCTGTCAACCCTGCAACATATAAGGAAAGGAGGGGCTGGATGCTGAAGTTCCCAATTTGGATTAGTGATGTCACAATCATGACATTCAACATGAGCCGATGGTGGAGCAGCCCGCCGAGTATCGTTTTTCGTGAATATTGAACTGACTTTTTTGTTTTGACTTTCTTTTGTTCTTTAATCCCGAACAAGACGATCAGCGCTGCAACGACGACTGAGAACGCAGTTATAATGAACGTATATTTAAATCCGAATGCATCGGCCATTAAGCCGCCAAGCACCGGCCCAAACAATGTCCCCGTCACGCTTCCCATTTGCAACGTCCCGAGCTTCTTTCCTGCTTCTTCCCTTGCTGTTTGAGATGAAACGAATGCAAGTGATGTAGGTATGAATCCTGTGACGACACCGTTGAACAGCCGAAGGATGAAAAACGCTTCGACAGAATGGACGAATCCCATTAGGAAGACGGATGTCGCAATCCCGAATCCGTTTATGAGCAATATCGGTTTAAATCCGTATTTATCGGCGATACGCCCCCAAATCGGTGACATGATCAATGCTGTTATAAACGTCGCTCCGAAAATCAGTCCCGCCCATTTTTGGACGTATGCATCTGAATGATCCCCGAACGTCTCGATATATAAAGACAAGAATGGCATGATCATCGTCATTGTTCCGGCGACTAGAAAGTTTGCGAACCAAATGATGATAAAATTACGTTTTTGTACATCCATGTAAAGTGACCCGCTTTCATATGACCCGCCGAATTTTATTCACTACGGCGATGAGTTAATTGGAAATCATTTATCAGAGTAGAGATTCCCTTTGCCTGACGTAAGTAAACGTTACTATGATTTATCAATTATAAAACAATTCGAGTGTCGAAGGAAATTACATGCTTATCAATCGAAAAAAAGGGAGGGGTATGGTAAACTGATTCAGGGTGAATGATTATGAAAAAGATGTCGCTAACTTTGCTTTCAATCTTTCTACTATTGCTGCTTGCCGCTTGCGGACAAAGTGAACAAAAGGGGCAGGAAACAGCAACAAATGGCTCGTCTACTACACAAAGTGAAGACGATGAGCAAGAAGAACAAACTGATGACAAGTCATCAGATGAAGCGACCAAAGAGGAGGACACGACTATGTATCCACAATTATCGAATGAAGTAGCAGCAAACGAAGCTCTAGTCGTCATGAATACGACAATGGGTCCTATTAAAATTAAACTATTCCCAGAACAAGCACCAAAAACAGTTGAGAACTTTTTGACGCATGCAGAAAACGGCTATTATAATGGAATCATCTTCCACCGCGTTATCAAGGATTTCATGATTCAAGGCGGCGACCCGACTGGAACAGGAATGGGTGGGGAAAGCATCTACGGCAATTCATTTGAGGATGAATTCACGATGGATCTTTTTAATCTACGAGGGGCATTGTCAATGGCGAATGCCGGCCCGAATACAAACGGAAGCCAATTCTTCATCGTACAAGCTTCGAATCCTCCTGCCACAGCAGCACAATTGACACAAGGCGGCTGGCCTGAAGAAATCGCAAAAGCATATGAAGAGAATGGTGGTACGCCTCATCTTGATCAGAAACATACTGTTTTCGGTCAAGTAATCGAAGGAATGGATATTGTAGATAAAATTGCAACGGCTAAAACTGATCGATCAGATAAGCCAGTTGAAGAAATCTCAATCGAATCGATTGAAATCATCCAGAAATAATACACGTTAGGAAGTGTACGTAAATGAACGTTCTGCTAATGCCGTTCCTTTACTTTCCAGAAGATAAATCCGAATATATCCCAGCAGCGATTTCCTTTTTCTTTTTCATGATTCTACTTGTCATTACGTTTAGATGGATTAGGCGAAATTCGAAAAAGCAGGAAGAGGAAACACGTGAGCTGGAAGAACGAATCTTGCGCGAACGTCGCGAAGCGAGAGAAAAACAAGATTTTTAATGAAAAAAAGGCATGATCCGATGTTGGATCATGCCTTTTTACGTGGTGGGCTAAAAATGAGCTATTTCATGCTCCAAAAAGGAGGTTCCGCGCTCAAAACAAGCGTCCCCTTAATGAAAAAGGACGAAATCCTCTTCAGATTTCGCCCCTTACATCGTTTTTATTCCATTGCCTTGATAAATCTTGCCACTCCATCTTCAACAATCGCACGTGGAGTAGCGACGTTCATGCGGAGGAATCCGCGGCCGGCTTCACCATATTTCGTACCTGGCTCGAGTGCGAGCTTCCCTTTATTCAAAAGCCTATCCATCATCTCTTCTTCAGGAAGTCCTGTGCCCCGGTAATCGATCCACAGTAAATAAGTTGCCTCCGGTTTATGGATTTGGATTCCCGGAACAGCCTCCGTTAACGTGTTAATGACATAATCCATATTAGATGAAATGATTTCAAGCAGATTCATTAGCCATTCTTCACACTCCGTGAATGCAGATACGAGGGCCGAAGCGGCAAATGCATTCAATTCCATTTGGCCATGTGCCATTGCACTTTGCTGCAGTGCTGTACGAAGTTCTTCTTCCTTTGTAATCATGACGGCAGCTTGTACACCTGCCAAATTGAAAGTTTTCGTCGGGGCGATGCAAGTGATGACTCTTCCGCCTTCCTCTTCTGCAAGTATTGCAAGAGGAGTATGCTTGAATCCAGGAAGGACAAGGTCGGCATGGATTTCATCCGAAAGAATTAACACATCATACTTCTTGCATAAACGAAGAATGTTGCGCAATTCTTCCTCCGTCCAAACAACGCCCCCAGGGTTGTGCGGATGGCATAAGATAAATAATTTAATATCTTGCTGCAAGCTTTTTTCAAAAGCATCGAAGTCAATCGAGTATTTTCCGTTTTCTTCCCGTAACATGCACTCAACAATATTCCGCTTTTGATGACCTGGTACATTGAAGAATGGCGGGTAGACAGGTGAGGTAATTAAAATATTATCGCCGACATTTGTAAACGTCTCTACGACCGTAGCGATTGCTGGAACAACACCATGATGGAACAGCATCCATTCATTTTCAGTTTTCCATCCGTGACGCGATGACAGCCATGTCCGTACAGCATCTTTACATTTCGTGCATATGTACGAATATCCAAAAACACCATGGTCCAATCGTTCTTGCATTGCGTCAATGATCGGCTGTGGTGCCTTGAAATCCATATCCGCGATCCACATTGGCAAAACTTCCGAAGCGTCTTCCACCCCGTAAACGGCTTCCATATTGCCCCATTTCACCGAGCGGGTATTTTTGCGGTCAATCACTTGTTCGAACTCTTTCATACCAATATCCCTCAATTCCTTTTTTCTTTTTCATTACTATGCTATCATAAATGAAACAAAAGAAAAAAATAAGGTGACTCGTCGTGCAAACAATTGAAATGAATAAAAAAGCAATCTTGCTGCTTGAAGAATGGGATCCTTTTAATGTCGGCAGAAAAGCGTATGAACTTGAAATTGCCGATGTTGTTGCTGATCTCCAAGTTCTTGATCACCCGACGGATCTTGCAAAACGAATTCGTGAGATCTATGAACACTCTTTTGAAATATGGATTCCAATAGAGAAATGCATGCAGATAGCTTATAAGTTATTGGCGATAAAATATGAAGCAAAATGTATAGTATAACAATGACCGCATCTACAAAAATGTAGATGCGGTTTTTTAATTATGAAACAAATCGTCACACCACGTCGTATCACCAATAGAAGAGATAGAGAGTGAGGGGGCATTATGGAAGAGGTTGATTTGATCACACGCGCGCAAAACGGAGACAGAGAGGCGTTTGCCGAATTGATGCAAATGCATTTTCGTACAGTTGAGAAGTTCGCGTACCAGTGCGGTGTGCGCCTTGATGATATACCAGATGTAACACAAGAAGTGTTTATCAAGCTATATAGATTTCTGCCGCAATTCAATCAGCAAAGATTTACGACATGGTTATATAAAATCACATTGAATACAGCGCGCGATTACTATCGGAAAGAAGGAAGGGAAACAGCGAAGGAGGAGCGGATGAAAAAATCCGGAAAAGAATCTACTCAACAATCTGCCGAATTACAAGTTCTCCTTTTTGAAGAAGATCGTCAATTACATGAAGCAATCGTACAACTGGATGAAAAATATAGGTTTCCTCTAATTTTGTTTTATTTTCAAGATTTGACGTACCAGCAAATTGCGGATGTATTAAACATTACGTTAGCTTCAGTGAAAACTCGTATTTTCAGAGCAAAGGACAGCTTGAAAAAAGAGATGGATTTGAAAGGAGGGGTAACAAATGGCCAATGACAATTTTGAAAAGCGAATGGAGTTTTTGAAAAAATCATATGAACGTGTCCCCACCTCATTTGATCCGGACGAAGTGTTCAGAAAAATCGACGAAGAAGGGAAACGCCAACCACAAGAACAGAAAGAAGCATCTAAAAATAATATGAGACAGCGTATTACTGTTTGGGCAATGAGCATTGCGAGTGTCTTCATTATCGGGCTTATTGGAGCAGGATTTCTAGCCGATCAAAAAAGGGATTCCGAAGAGAATAATATCGATTCGGCTGAGCTGGATGAATACATCGAGGAACTGAAAGCGAAGTACGAAGTGGAAAAGGAAAAGCGGCGGGAAATGCTGAAGTTGGATGAAGAACACTTTGAGAAGTATATAGGATCAAGTGCAATATCATTGTTTTCTATGGAAAGTTACGTCAAGAATATTAACCAATACGAAAATGCAAAGGAAATTCTATATGATGTATATAATCGTGCGGTTGAAGAAATAAAATTACCATCTGAAATGATTCAAGATCTGAAGAGAAAGCCTTTGACGGAAGATGAACAAGGAAGCATCGAATTTATAGCAACATACCGTGAAAAAGTGAAAAGTCTGCTCTTCGTTTACGGTTCGATCAATTCCCAAAATTATGATGCGATTAGAGAATTTGAAGTCAGTTCATCTGTTGATAAAGCGGAAATCATCATGCATACAACCAACAGCTTCCAGGAACAGCTACAAAACATTATCAACACGATGAAGGAGCAATCTATCCGCCTGGAAACAGATAAATATATAGGTGAAATCGGTGCGCGGTATTATGAGTCCCAGTTGCATCAAGAGCTCAATTCAAATCTTCATCCGGATACGTATGGATACCGTCAAATGTTAATTTATGAGCCGTATATGTTTGGTGGCGTTCTAGAACATCCTCTCCTTCAATCGAGTTCAATGGTTCAGGATATGGAGTATACCCTCATTAATGTGGAACAAGATTCTACTTTATATCCAATTTTAAAATCATATTATATTATGTTGTTCAATGAAATTATGAAAGGCAGCGAATACACAAAAATCTTTGACGCGGATGGCGTATTGCTTCCCGAATATCAAGAGGCGTGGAGGAATATGGCTAGCGGGGGGCAGGCAACTCCGATGCGTTACATTTTGGAACCAATCATCAAAGAAATGGAGGCTTCGGGTTGGAGAGAGTCCGCAAGCTGGGATTCTTTGAATTACGATGACTTGGAAGAAGCGCTCGTCCTATACAGGGAAGGGTTGCTTGAGGAATATATGTATGGGGAAAGACCGGATTTTCAAGACGTGGCCATTCGATTGCCAGATGCTTCATTTGAGCGGGAAGTTCAAGTTTTGTACGAAAGTTTTAAGAAGTCATATGATAAATCCTTGCTGAAAGGGGCATCGCCCGTTCATGTGCTCGCCATGTTTGATTATGCGAATGAATTGGATGACCCTGAAACGATGTATTATTTAACCAATGAAAACTATTTGAAGTATGACGAGTCAGGTATAGAATATACGCTTGAAATGTACGTGGAGAACTGGAGAAAAGGCCTTTCATACTTCAATAAACCTGGAGATGTACGGTTTAACGGGCAAGAAGTCTACCGAGATCATCATAAGTTCTATAGCTCGGTAAAATTTCCGGGATCGGTTGGAGAAGTTCCGATGGTCTTTAATGAAGAAGGTGTTTGGGAAGTCGGAACGAAGAATATTAGAGTACTTCCTTCTTATCATATGAGTCCAGAAATGGATTTCAAAGATGAAATAATGAGTATGAGTGCTTTTTACTATGAAGGGATGGTCAGTACTGACGATATTGAAGGCTATTTAAGATGGAGCCAACCACTCGATATTCTCGCCATGTATTTCTATGCCGGCGATAAAGGCTTTTATGAAATGCAATATGAACTATTCTTTCAAGGAGAAGGATCTGAAGTTGTCGATAAGGAAACGTATTTAGAAAATCCCGAGAAATATTTTCCTCCTTTCGATGAGCAGATGTATAAAAAAGTTTCCTTCCAAGGTCTGGAGCAAGACGACAACGGTAACTGGCCTGGCATCGTAACACTAACAGTCGACAGAGAGCTCTATCCAGAACTACCACCTGAAAGGAAATTCCACATGTACTGGACAGAAGATGGCTGGAGAGTCAAATTCAAACCGTTTGAATAATCAAAAGCGAAGGCTGCCGAAATTTGGCAGTCTTTTTTCTGTCAATTTGGTATAGTTGAAGTAGGTGTAGTTTTGCAAGGGAAGTGGGGATATGGGTGGATGTTATAAAGAAAAGAATTCTACACGGGGACCTAGAAGCTTTCAAGGAATGGATGGAAAAGCATATCCGGACAATTGAACGATTTGCCGTGCAATATGGAGCTTCGTTAGAAGAGGCTGGAACTGTTTCAGAGAAAGTCTTTAGAAACGTATATAAAGGTCTTAGGGATGTAACAGATTTGAAAGAAAGCACTCTTTTTATAAGTGTTTTAGAGGAGTTGGATGGTAGGCAAACGGCCGAAATTTTGGGCGGTTTCTTCTCGTTTGAAGAGGATAATGAACTGCACCGCAAATTGATTGGAATGCCAACAAAATACCGGGTTCCTTTCATTCTAGACCGTTTCCACATCAAATCACCTATAGAAATTGCTGAAATAACAGGGATGACTGATCAACAAGTAGAACTGGCTCTGACTAAAGCATTTTCCCTAATGGATGAGCCCAACTTGGATAAGAAACTGGAGTTTTTGAATAAATCCTATGAACGACTTTCGTCATCTTATAATGAAACGAATATATTTTATTCAAAAGTAGAAGAATCGCAGCCAGTTGAACAGAAAAGACAAACTGCTCAAAGGAAGAGGCCTTACTTGTTTTGGGGTGTCGGCACTGGCCTCTTAGTCGTATTGTTGTCAATTATCACTTATACAAACAGCGGCGCTTATCAACTGAAATCCGGTGAAAAATTCATTGAGGAGGCAAAAGTTTCTTTCCAAGAGGAGCTGGAACGTAATTTGAAGCTGGCTGGCCTCCCTGCTCCCCAATTTCTCAGGAATGACATTTATGCTGAAACATACGGGGAAGATACAAGAAGGGAATTTGACTGGTTGATTGCTGAATTGAATGATCAATTGAAGAAAGACGGCAAGTTTGATCAGTTAAAAGCGAAATCTGATTTTGACGCATTAATAAGTAAGCTTATGATCCCTTCCGAAATGGTTGCGGAGTTATCTAAAAAGCCTTTAGTGAGTGACGAAAAGAAAAGTATGGAATTTTTGAATGAATATTTTAGAACGAGTAATATTCTTTTAAATTCTTACATGAACATTTTATATGGGAACGAAAATCTGATATTTGATGCCGGATTGGTTGGTGAGGAAGGCTTTGATTATGATTTATTTACTGAGAATAAATCGAAGTTCCCTGAAAAGATCCAAGAAGCGATTATCGGTATGAAGGAACAGGGCTTTTATTTGAAGGGGGATTCTTCTGAAGATATTGTGTATCCTCAATATGGTGATTCCGAAATGACTGGAATTCTTCAAGAAAATCTGCATCCTAATATGGATATTTATATTTCCCTTTTGACAGATACCTTATATAATTTCCATCTGCGTCCGATTGATGAGCAAGTCGATCTGCTATTGCAGGCGGAAAAGGCGGTACTCCAGGCTGAAGAGCATCCGGTGCTTTATTCAAACACTTTCAATTTGTATATATGGATGATTTATTCCGTAACTGGAATGGTAGACCAAGCGGAAATTCGCGATTCAACCGGTGTTATTAAAGAAGAATACAAAGAGGCGTGGACGCGCGTTGCCTTCAATGGAAAAGATTCACCTGCGGCTCAATTAATGAGGGAAGTTGTAGTAGACATGGAGGAATCAGGCTGGACGACCTCCCGAAGCTTAGAAAAGTTTCAGTACTTCTACCTAGAAGGAAAATTGCGGGAACTGATTGGCGAAATGAAGAAGTAAATCGTAATGTTGTCAGTCTCGTGTAATGGAGGATAATAAATGGACAGTTTACAGAGAAAAGTCCTGACTGGGAATCGACAAGATTTTAAAAAATGGATGGAATTGCCTATACAATCGATCGAACGACTTGGCATGCAAATTGGATTGACACCACAAGATGCAGCAGAATTCGTGAAGATGATATTCGGCAATCTATACAAAGACCTTGGTCAGTTAAGGGAAGAGCAGCTTGAAGAAAATGCGTTACTCAAAACTGCAATTCAAAAGTTGAAAGAGTGTCAAATGCTTGCTTCTGAAACGGGATTGTTATCATTTGCAGAGGACAATGAACTTCATGCACGGATAATCGACCTGCCAATTGAAGAACGGATTGTATTCATTCTTTTTAATCTCCATGAAAAATCCAAGGTAGATATCGCTTGGATCATGGAAACGCCACTTGAAAACATTGAGCAATTACTATATAAGGCACAAGCCAAGCTGAATGAACCGGATATTGAAAAACGATTAGAATTTCTAAACAAGTCATTTCATCGACTTCGGTCATTTTATGATGAGAGAAATATATTTTATCCAACACAGATAGAGACATTGACTATCGATAAACCGGTCGATAAGAAAAGGCGGAGAAGGAAGCCGCTTGTACTGTGGCTTGCGGGGGCTGTCATGCTTGTCATCATCTTGTCAGTCACTGTGCTGCGAAGTGAGGCTTATCAGCAATCTTCAGCTGAAAAGTTTATTGAAAGCAAAAAGATCTCATTCGAACAAGAACTGGATGATCGATTCGAGTTGATCGGTTTGCCTAAGCCGGATGAAACAGACGGAGATAGTTCGCTTTATCTATACGTGGCTGCTGATATTTATGGCAACGAAACAGAACAAAAATTTAATTGGTTTATCCGGGAATTGGAAAAGCAAGTAGAGAATGAAGGGAAGATTAATAAAAGAGAAGCGGCCAAAAGGTATGATGAATTGATCCATGAATTGAGATTGCCATCGGAAATGTTGGAGCAACTGAGAAATAAACCTATAAAGGATCGTGAACAAAGTATTGAGTTCTTGGATGAATTTGCAAAGAAAAATGAATTCCTAACAAGCGCTTATACGAGAGTTTTCGGAGAACATTCCGATATCATTTTTGGATCGGAACTGATCAGTGATGGAATGGTAGATATCGAAGACCTTATGAAGAAAAAATCGGAATTCCCGATTGAATTGCAAAATGCCATGAATGGACTGGACACGCAATATTATTCATTGGTTGCCATTAAAGATTATGTGCAGTTATCTTTAAAATACGATAATCCCGAAGTGAGGGAGACGTTACAGCGAAACCTTCACCTTGACGCGGACGCATATATATTTTTAATAATGGGTGGCTTGGATGCCCTGTATTTCGGAACTTTCCAAGAGCAAATGGATGCACTCCTTGAACTTGATAAGCAATTGCCAAAGACAAAAGAGAGTGACCCGTTAATCAACAGATTTGACGTTGGCTATACAAGGTTGGTCTATTCTATGGCAGGTTTTTTCGACGGCGATGGAATTTATGGACAAAATACAACGGTCACGGAAGAAGTTCGCGAGAAGTGGAAGAAACTTGCTGAGATTGGTGAAAGCTCTCCTGCGGGTCTCGTCATGCAGGAAATCGTTGATGAAATGGAAGCATCCAATTGGAGGATATCTTTTGAAGACGATATTCACTCGCAGCTCTTTGAAAGAGTTAAAGATAAGCTTAATGAGGCAAGAAGAAATGATTGAATCTTTACAATTTACCTATCGAATATTTTGATTGGAACCGGCTTTCTATGGTATAATTGCGGATGGCCGTATAGGCAGATTCGATACCAAAAAGATTGGGAGCTGTTTCACATGGGTAAAAAATATGAAGTGGGGGAAGAGTTGACGGGCAAAGTGACGGGCATCCAACCATATGGAGCATTTGTCGCACTTGATGAAGAGACGCAAGGTCTCGTTCATATTTCAGAAATAACATATGGATTTGTCAGAGATATCAATGACTATCTAGCTGTAGGCGATGAAGTGAAAGTGAAGGTGCTTGAGGTTGATCATGATGCAGGAAAGATCAGCTTATCCATCCGTGCACTTCAAGAGGCGCCGAACAACCATCATAAACCGGGCCGCCCCCGCAAATCGCTGCAAGATAAAGTTAAAGAGCACGATGCGGAAGGCTTCAATTCATTAAAAGACAAGCTGAAAGACTGGATCGATCGATCAGGATATTAACAAAAGCGGAGGGTGGCGGACCGATGCTCCTAACGCTGCGCTTTTACTCGCAAAAGCCGTTCTTCGTGACGGCTTTCACTGCGACAGGCATAAGGCAGATCTGCGAAACGGCGTTTTTTGCCGTTCAGCTGAGCTGACTTATGACCCAAGCAGTTGCCACCCGGAGTCTAGACGGTAACAAAAGCGAAGAGTTCGCAAAGACGTGCTCGTAACGCTACGCTTTTACTCGCAAGAGCCGTTCTTCGTCACGGCTTTCACTGCGAAGGGTTCGATTTGCCGTATTTCTGCGGTTTTTGCAGAAATTAAGGCACCCAAAAAAAAGAAAAAACGGGAGAAGGCCATTTAAGCCTATCTCCCGTTTTTTAATTTCCTCAATCGGTACTGAAGATTTTGCCTGCTCATGCCAAGTGCAGTCGCAGTTTTAGTAATGTTGTCGTCATGAAGTTTCATTGCCTTTTGTAAGTAATATTCTTCCGCTTCCTTCAAATATCGATCCAGCGGCATAAGTTCCTTTTCAGGATTCACGATAAAGTCGACTGCTTGTGTAGGTGTATTGCCTGCATCACTTTTCAGTCGGAAATGAAGAGGCAACATTCCATATGTGATTTCCGTCTCTGTAGTGGCGAGAGAAGAGATTTCATCGAGCAAAAATTCAAGCTCCCGCATATTCCCTGGCCAATCATAGCGTAGGAACAGCTCCTCCACTTCCTTCGTGATTCCGGTGAGCGACGTTCCGAAGCGCTCTTTCCGTTTGGCAAAATACGTTGTGACAAACGAAAGTATATCTTCTTTCCGCTTTCTCAGAGGGGATATCCTGATTGTAAAAGAAGCAAAGAAATAATAAAGCTCCTTCAATAGACTTCCTTTTGCAATCAATTCGACGGGATCGTCGCCGATGCTTGCGATGAATTGACGGCCAGGTTGAGCAGCGTTTTTTAAAAAAGTGTAAAGGTTTTGCTGAAGGGAAATGGATAATAAATCGATACGCTCACAGAATAACGTGAATGGCTCCGACATATTCAAGTCTTCGTCGAGTCGCTCGATAAGCGCTGCATCCGATTGGTGACAATGAAGAGTATAGAACGGTCCATTGGCAGGTGACAATTCGTTATGAATGCTTTCGGCAATTAAGTCTTTTCCAGTGCCTGACTCACCGATGAGCAGCACAGGCAATTTTGCACTTGATGCTTTGCGGGCTGTCGATACGACAGTTTTCATCTCATCTGATTCAGCAACAATTTGATTGAATGTGACTGGATCGCTGTTTTTCCGCAACGGATGAAGGACAAACCTTTCCAGTGCTGTTACATCTCTTGCAATTTCCACAGCGCCGACAAGTTCACCGTCTTGAAATACCGGGTACGTATCATTGATTGTCGTAATTTCATATCCTTTGCGATTCCAATACGTCTGCTTGACATTCAGCTGCTCGATTCCGCTTTGAAGCACCTTCAATAATGTGCTCTCTTCCTGATCGAAGTTGAATAACTCCAGGATGGAGCGATCTGCGACTTCTTCAAGCTCCAAACCTTCTATCGCTTTCATCTTATCGTTATAGATAACAGTTCTGCCGGCATGATCTACTGCATGGATACCGACACCGGCCCGGTTCACCGCGAATTCGTATAAGGGAAAAAGGTTCTTTTCGATTTTATTCACGAATCAACACCGTCCGTTTATATTTTTTTGCAAAATAAACAAAAACACTTGAAATGTGCAACAATCTCTTGCATTATTATATATGTAATCACAGATTAAATGCAAATTAATTTTGCTGCTAACTACCTGAGGAGGAGTAAAATGATCCCATACAAACACGAACCATTCACAGACTTTACACAAGCTGAAAACCAAAAAGCATATGAGGAAGCTTTGAAAACCGTTGAAGGCTACCTTGGGCAAGACTACCCGCTAATCATTGGCGGCGAGCGTATTATGACAGAAGACAAACTTGTTTCGACGAACCCTGCTAATAAAGAGGAAGTAATCGGCCGTGTTTCTAAAGCGAGTAGAGATCTTGCTGAAAAAGCGATGAACGTAGCTGACGAAACGTTTAAAACGTGGAGCAAAGTGAAGCCGGAATTCCGCGCGGATGTATTGTTCAAAGCTGCGGCTATTATCCGTCGCCGCAAGCATGAGTTTTCAGCGCTTTTGACAAAAGAAGCGGGTAAACCATGGAATGAAGCGGATGCGGATACAGCAGAAGCAATCGACTTCTTGGAATACTACGGCCGTCAAATGCTTAAGTTGAAGAACGGAATGCCAGTAGAAAGCCGTCCTGGTGAATTCAACCGTTTCGACTACATTCCTCTTGGAGTTGGAGTTGTTATCTCCCCGTGGAACTTCGCATTGGCGATTATGGCAGGTACAACTGTAGCTGCATTGGTAACAGGGAATACTGTTCTATTGAAACCTGCATCTACAACAACGGTTGTTGCTTACAAATTCATGGAAGTGCTTGAAGAAGCGGGAATGCCTGCTGGCGTAGTCAACTACATTCCAGGTTCAGGCGCAGAAGTCGGCGACTACCTCGTTGACCACCCGAGAACACGCTTCGTTTCCTTCACAGGTTCACGCGAAGTCGGTACTCGCATTTATGAGCGTGCAGCAAAAGTGAACGAAGGCCAAATCTGGTTGAAACGCGTTATCGCAGAAATGGGCGGTAAAGATACAATCGTAGTTGACAATGAAGCGGATCTTGAATTGGCGGCACAATCGATCGTTAAGTCAGCATTCGGATTCAGCGGACAAAAATGTTCTGCATGTTCACGCGCGGTCATTCACGAAGATGTATATGATCAAGTCGTTGCACGCGTTGAAGAATTGACGAAAGGATTGACGTACGGTGATCCTTCGAAACAATCCAACTTCGCAGGACCGGTTATCGACCAAGCTTCATTTGATAAAATCATGAGCTACATCGAAATCGGAAAAGAAGAGGGACGTCTCGTTGCTGGTGGAGAAGGAGACAGCTCTAAAGGATTCTTCGTTGCACCGACTGTATTTGCAGATGTTGATCCGAAAGCACGTGTCATGCAGGAAGAGATTTTCGGACCAGTCGTTGCTATTTCTAAAGCGAAGAGCTTTGATGAAGCAATCGAAATTGCCAACAATACGGATTACGGTCTAACAGGCGCAGTCATTACAAACAACCGTGAGCATATTGAACAGGCTCGTCAAGACTTCCATGTAGGAAACTTGTACTTCAACCGCGGCTGCACAGGCGCTATCGTCGGCTACCAACCATTCGGCGGATTCAATATGTCCGGAACGGATTCAAAAGCAGGCGGTCCAGACTACTTGCAACTTCATATGCAAGGTAAAACGACATCGGAAACATTCTAATTTAAAGCTCGATAGCACGTTATTTTAAATAGGAAGCAGTTTACAAACTGCTTCCTGCTATACATACAAAATGGGGAGGGGAAATACATGTCGGTTTCTGAAAAGATCATTTCACAAACGAATAAATACGGGGCGAACAATTACCATCCACTGCCAATTGTTATTTCTGAAGCGGAAGGTGTTTGGGTCAAGGATCCAGAGGGGAATAAATATATGGATATGCTATCCGCATATTCAGCTGTGAACCAAGGACACCGCCACCCGAGAATCATTAAAGCGTTGAAGGACCAGGCAGACAAAGTGACTTTGACATCACGCGCATTCCACAACGACCAACTGGGTCCGTGGTATGAAATGGTATGCAAACTATCTGGCAAAGACATGACATTGCCGATGAATACAGGGGCAGAAGCTGTGGAAACAGCTATTAAAGCAGCTCGTCGATGGGCTTATGACGTTAAAGGCGTTGAGGAAAACAAAGCAGAGATCATCGGCTGCAACGGTAACTTCCACGGACGTACGATGACAGCGGTCTCGCTTTCGTCAGAAGCTGAATATAAGCGCGGTTTCGGTCCGATGCTTCCAGGCATCAAGTTAGTGGATTTCGGAGACTTAAAAGCATTGGAAGAAGCGATTACTCCGAACACAGCTGCATTCATTATCGAGCCGATCCAAGGGGAAGCGGGAATCCTTATTCCACCTGCGGGTTATATGAAAGCTGCTTATGACCTTTGTAAACAGCATAATGTTCTTTTCATAGCGGATGAGATTCAAGCAGGTCTTTGCCGTACGGGTAAAATGTTTGCTTGTGAGTGGGAAGGCTTTGAGCCCGACATGTATATCCTAGGTAAAGCATTGGGCGGAGGCGTATTTCCTATTTCTTGCGTCGTAGCCAATAAAGATATTCTCGGAGTGTTCAATCCAGGCTCACATGGTTCCACATTCGGAGGCAATCCGATGGCGTGTGCAGTCTCAATTGCTTCTTTGGAAGTTTTACAGGATGAGAAGCTTGCAGATAAATCACTTGAACTAGGAAATTACTTCATTGAACAATTACAGAAAATCAATCACCCATCGATTAAAGAAGTGCGTGGACGCGGACTGTTCATCGGTGTGGAACTAACGGAAGCAGCTCGACCTTATTGCGAAAAGCTGAAGGAATTAGGATTGCTATGTAAAGAGACACACGACACGGTCATCCGTTTCGCACCGCCTTTAATCATTACAAAGGAAGAACTTGATTGGGCTTTGGAGAAAATTAATAAAGTTTTTACAAACTAAACAAATACTTCACAAAATCTATTAGGTGTATGATACAATATGTGCGGTAGAAAAAACATTATGAAATCAAAGAGGCGAACTTTTACATGACTGAAAACCTGAATCTGTTTACGTCTACACAAGTTGTCATTAAGGAAGCACTTGACAAATTAGGCTATGATGAAGGAATGTACGATCTATTAAAAGAACCAATCAGAATGGTGGAAGTTAGAATTCCAGTCCGCATGGATGACGGAAAAGTGAAGGTATTCACTGGATTCCGCGGACAACACAACGATGCAGTTGGTCCTACAAAAGGTGGCGTTCGTTTCCATCCTGCAGTTACAGCGGATGAAGTGCGCGCGTTATCCATGTGGATGACTTTGAAAGCGGGTATTGTCGACTTGCCATATGGCGGCGGTAAAGGCGGAATCGTCTGCGACCCGAGAGAAATGTCCATGGGCGAACTAGAGCGTTTGAGCCGTGGCTATGTACGTGCATTAAGTCAAGTAATGGGACCGACAAAAGATATCCCTGCACCAGACGTTTTCACTAATGCTCAAATTATGGCTTGGATGATGGATGAATATAGCAGAATCGATGAATTCAACTCTCCTGGTTTCATTACAGGAAAACCGATTGTTCTCGGCGGTTCTCAAGGACGCGACCGTGCTACTGCGGAAGGTGTAACGATCATTATTAATGAAGCGGCGAAAAAACGTGGAATTGATATGAAAGGTGCACGTGTTGTCATTCAAGGATTCGGAAATGCGGGAAGTTTCCTTTCCAAATTCCTTCATGATGCAGGAGCAAAAGTTATCGGTATTTCCGATGCTTATGGCGCACTTCATGATCCGGAAGGCTTGGACATCGACTATCTATTGGATCGTCGTGACAGCTTTGGAACAGTTACAACACTTTTCGATAACACAATTTCGAATGCTGAACTATTGGAATTGGATTGTGATATCCTCGTTCCAGCAGCTATCGAAAATCAAATTACTGAAAAGAATGCACACAATATTAAAGCGACAATCGTTGTGGAAGCAGCGAATGGTCCAACAACAGCGGAAGCTACAAAAATTCTTACAGAACGAGGAATTCTCCTTGTCCCTGACGTCCTTGCAAGTGCGGGCGGCGTAACAGTTTCCTACTTCGAATGGGTTCAGAACAATATGGGTTACTACTGGACTGAAGAAGAAGTTCGCGAAAAAATGACTACAAAAATGGTTGATGCGTTCGACAACGTTTATAACGTTGCATCAACAAGAAATATTGATATGCGTCTTGCTGCATACATGATTGGTATCCGCAAAACAGCGGAAGCATCAAGATTCCGTGGCTGGGCATAATTAGATAATAAAAAGCATCTCCTATAAAATGGGAGATGCTTTTTTATGCTTCTTCCGGCTCCGATACAGCTAAATGCTTGCTCTGTTTTTCTCGTAACGTATCAAAAAGTAAACCTAGTGATAGGAGTCCGGAAATTCCTACGATAATATAAAAGAAGCGTGCAAGCGGCTTTGCGTGTCCATCTGATAGTTGAGCGACGACATCAAAGTTGAAAATCCCGACGACACCCCAATTGAGTGCACCGATAATTGTAATAGCCAATGCTAGTTTTTGAACCAAAGCGATTCACCTCCTACTTTAAGGATTCCCAAACTAGGTCGTTCCATACTTGCATCGCTCAATTCATTCTTGGATAATGAACTGTAGAAAAAGGAGGTCATTTAATTGAAAGAATTTATTTTTCAAAATCCAACAAAATTGATTTTCGGAAAAAACTCCATCGCAAGGCTCGCTAAAGAATTATCGGCATATGGTGATAGGATCCTTGTTGTATATGGTGGAGGAAGCATTAAAAAGAATGGCCTTTATGAAGAATTGATGGAAATACTGAAAAATGAACAGAAAGAAGTATTTGAACTAGCAGGTGTAGAGCCGAACCCGCGCGTCAGCACAGCAAGAAGAGGGGCTGCCCTTTGCAAAGATCATAATATCGATTTCATTTTGGCAGTCGGAGGCGGATCGGTCATTGATTGTACCAAGTTAATTGCGACAGCTGCAAAATATGATGGCGATCCGTGGGATTTTGTCATTAAAAAAGACTTTCCTAAAGACGCAATTCCTTTTGGGACGATTTTGACTTTAGCGGCGACTGGTTCTGAAATGAATGCAGGCTCCGTCATTACAAATGAAGAAACTGAAGAAAAATACGGATGGGGAGGACCTTTCAACTTCCCGAAATTCTCTATCCTTGATCCTACTTACACGCTATCAGTTCCGGAAGATCAAACTGTTTACGGCATCGTCGATATGATGTCGCATATTTTTGAGCAGTATTTCCATAGCGCGACGAATACTCCATTTCAGGATGAGTTGTGCGAAGGTGCATTGCGAGCGATCATGGCAGCAGGTGAAAAGCTTGTTAATGATTTGGAGAACTATGAGTTGCGTGAAACGATCCTTCTAGGTGGAACATGGGGATTGAATGGATTTTTAGGTATGGGGAATGCCGGCGGTGACTGGGGAACGCATGATATTGAGCATGCGGTATCCGCGGTGTATGATATTCCACATGCAGGAGGATTGGCGATCTTGTTCCCTCATTGGATGAGACATACACTTAAGCTGAATCCAGCTCGCTATGCAAGATTGGCCGTCAACGTATTTGGAGTGCATCCTGAGGGGAAATCAGATGAGGAAATTGCACTTGAAGGAATTGATAAACTAAGGGAATATTGGACAGCTATCGGTGCACCTGAAAAGCTGGCGGATTACGGTATCGATAATTCGAAAATCGACATTATGGCTAAGAAGGCCGCGATTAATGGACCGCTCGGAAGATTTGCTCAATTGAGTGAAGAAGAAGTGAAATCCATTTTGGTAGCTTCGTTATAATAAAAAGAAAGTAGAGGGGGAATGGAATATTCCACCCTCTACTTTTTTCCTTCAGGGAGTTTCTTTCGAGCTTCTTCCGATATTGCAGGCTCTTTTACTCCTTGCCAAGTTTTGATGCCATCATCTTCATCGAATGAAATCATTGCTTCGCGGACCCCTTTTTGCTTCAATACTAAAGACATAAGCCTGTCCCTAACATCATCGATATATGCTACAGTTTGTGTGGGATCTACCTCAGCAACTATTTCGACATGTAGATATTCGCCTTCTTTTATGACTTCTACTTTTTGGATGTCCTTTATATCCGGATCTTCTGCAATAATTTGCGAAATATGGTTTAACATCTCTTCATCGGTTTCTCCAATTGCCCCTCTGGCATTTTCGAGGAATACTCTGCCGACGACATAAAACATCATAAAGCCAATCACCATGGAGGCAATTCCTTCTGCTTGCAGGAATCCTGTGAAATGGGCAATCAGGACTGCGATGAAAGCTAACAATCCGCCGATTGTTGCAACTAAGTCTTCCATGAAAACAAGTTTAGTGGCTGGTTTGGCTTTATTCAGATGAGTCAGGCTGTAGAAGAAGGCTTTCAAACCTTTATGGGCTTGTCCGGACTCATGGGCGATTTCCTTGGACGCCTTTAATAGTACGAAAAACTCCAATAGCGTTGCCAATCCAAGGACGCTTAAATTGATAAGGAGCCCTTTTGTCTCGGTTGGGTTCAATACATGATGCCAACCTTCCTTCACTGCCTCGTATGACATGATTCCGACGATGATGACTGCACCTAAACATACAAGGTTGACAACCCTTCCGAATCCATTCGGGAAATTGGGGGTAGGCGCCTTCTTGGAGAGGGCGGAACCGATATATACAAAAAATTGGTTCGCCGCATCTCCTAAGGAGTGCATCGTTTCTGCAAACATGGCTACATTTCCTGTTAACACATAGGCGACTGCTTTAAGGATGGCGATGGCAGCATTTACTGTACCCGCAAGTAGCGACGGTTTATTGCCATCCTTCAGCAAACGTAAAATATCTTTCATAGACATTAGCCTCCATTAAGGAAAGATTTCAATTTCAACTGATTCAATATAAGGTAGTTCGGTCAGTTCTGTGTACAATTGTGTAGTTCCTTTTTTAGGCAGCGCGTCAAGGCGAAAATCGACTTCATGCACTGAAGGTTTATCATCAAAGTGCAATTGGCGGATTCTTAGATTCTCCACTTTCATATTTTCGGAATTCAATATCTCGATCAAATCATCAATTTTACTTTTATCCGATATGACGACTATGCAGGCAGCTTCCTTTGAACGGATTCTTTTCGGACCGAACTTGCCAAGGATCGGTGCTATTACCTCGATGACAAAAAGGATGCTTAATACAGCGAACGCGGCTTCAATATAAAATCCGGCGCCGACAGCGATTCCAATGCTTGCCGCTCCCCAAATCATTGCCGCCGTTGTCAAACCAGTAATATTATCGTTATCTCTTCTTAAAATTGCTCCTGCGCCAAGGAAGCCGATTCCGCTTACAATTTGCGCTGCCAAACGTAGGGGATCCATTGTTACATTAATATCATTCCTTGCAGGAACAAGATATGCAGCTTCTATTGAAACGATAGTCAACAGGCAACTGAAGGTGGAGATGACTGCACTCGTCTTCAAACCGATTGGCTTCTTCTTAATTTCCCTCTCTACTCCGATAATTAAACTTAAACCTAAAGCAATTGCGATTTTAATCAAAACTTCTGGATACATCGAATTATTGATAACCCACTCCATTGACTTTTCCCCCCACTATCATCTACCTATGGAAGATGTGCTATACTCTTTGTATTGTCTTTAGCCTAAAACGGTTATAAACTAACCTGTATTCCTATTGAAAGAGAAGTGTGTATCATGGAAAAACCTTCATTTCATCCGTACATACCAATAATCGTAGGCGTCATTTCAGTGGCGCTTTCTGCTATTTTTGTAAAATTAGCTACAGCGGATGCCGGCGTCATTGCTTTTTATCGTATGTTGTTTACTGTTATTCTCATGCTTCCATTATTTCTAGTGAAATATAGAAAGGAAGTATTTTTATTAACGAAGAAAGACTGGATCTTTTCAGCGATCGCAGGAGTTTTTCTAGCCTTTCACTTTATTCTATGGTTTGAGTCGTTGAACTACACTTCTGTTGCAAGCTCAACTGTTCTCGTAACATTGCAGCCGATTTTTGCATTTGTCGGTACGTATTTCTTTTTTAAAGAAAAGCTGTCCTTTAAAACAATTTTATCGGCCGTCATCGCGATTGCAGGTAGCGTCATTATCAGTTGGGGTGACTTCCAATTGAGCGGAACCGCCTTTTTCGGAGATATGCTTGCTTTGGCTGCATGTGCGTTAATTACCGCATACTTGCTTTTCGGACAAGAAGTACGCAAACGATTGTCTCTAATTACTTATACGTTTCTTCTATACTCAATCAGTACAGTTACACTCTTTTTTTATGTCCTTATAAAAGGGGAGTCGTTCGGTCCGTATTCAACTTCAAATTGGTTCTGGTTCTTCCTGCTTGCGTTAATTCCTAACTTGCTTGGACACTCGCTATTTAATTGGGCGGTTAAGTGGGTCAGCACAAATGTTATTTCTATCGCGATACTTTTTGAGCCTGTAGGTGCGTCTGTACTCGCATTCTATATCCTTCACGAGAAACTTTCTGCAGCGCAAATAACTGGCGGAATCGTTGTCATTGCGGGGATTCTCTTGTTCATTGTCGATATAAAAAAGCTTCGCGAGAAATTATTTTTAAAAAAGGCTTGATTTCTTATTCGGTTATAATGTATATTATTACTTGTCCTTAAGAGGCAACAACAACTACGACGAAAACAAAAAAGAAATTCAAAAAAGTTGTTGACTCGGTAGCGACAAAGTGTTATGATTAAGAAGTCGCCGCAAAAAGCGAACGACAATGAACCTTGAAAACTGAACAGCAAAACGTCAACAAATAAAGTCTCATAGCCGACCCCGTCGGTGAAGAGACAAAACGAATCTCCGGATTCAAAATTGACATCTTAAATGATGCCGGCAAGAAACTCGAGCTACTCGAATTTCTCTATTATGGAGAGTTTGATCCTGGCTCAGGACGAACGCTGGCGGCGTGCCTAATACATGCAAGTCGAGCGGATTGAAGGGAGCTTGCTCCCTGATATTAGCGGCGGACGGGTGAGTAACACGTGGGCAACCTGCCCTGCAGATGGGGATAACTCCGGGAAACCGGGGCTAATACCGAATAATCGGTTCTTCCGCATGGAAGAACTCTGAAAGACGGTTTCGGCTGTCACTGCAGGATGGGCCCGCGGCGCATTAGCTAGTTGGTGGGGTAACGGCCTACCAAGGCGACGATGCGTAGCCGACCTGAGAGGGTGATCGGCCACACTGGGACTGAGACACGGCCCAGACTCCTACGGGAGGCAGCAGTAGGGAATCTTCCACAATGGACGAAAGTCTGATGGAGCAACGCCGCGTGAGCGAAGAAGGTTTTCGGATCGTAAAGCTCTGTTGCGAGGGAAGAACAAGTACGGGAGTAACTGCCCGTACCTTGACGGTACCTCGTCAGAAAGCCACGGCTAACTACGTGCCAGCAGCCGCGGTAATACGTAGGTGGCAAGCGTTGTCCGGAATTATTGGGCGTAAAGCGCGCGCAGGCGGTCCTTTAAGTCTGATGTGAAAGCCCACGGCTCAACCGTGGAGGGTCATTGGAAACTGGAGGACTTGAGTACAGAAGAGGAAAGCGGAATTCCACGTGTAGCGGTGAAATGCGTAGAGATGTGGAGGAACACCAGTGGCGAAGGCGGCTTTCTGGTCTGTAACTGACGCTGAGGCGCGAAAGCGTGGGGAGCAAACAGGATTAGATACCCTGGTAGTCCACGCCGTAAACGATGAGTGCTAAGTGTTAGGGGGTTTCCGCCCCTTAGTGCTGCAGCTAACGCATTAAGCACTCCGCCTGGGGAGTACGGCCGCAAGGCTGAAACTCAAAGGAATTGACGGGGACCCGCACAAGCGGTGGAGCATGTGGTTTAATTCGAAGCAACGCGAAGAACCTTACCAGGTCTTGACATCCCGCTGACCGGTGTAGAGATACGCCTTTCCCTTCGGGGACAGCGGTGACAGGTGGTGCATGGTTGTCGTCAGCTCGTGTCGTGAGATGTTGGGTTAAGTCCCGCAACGAGCGCAACCCTTGATCTTAGTTGCCAGCATTCAGTTGGGCACTCTAAGGTGACTGCCGGTGACAAACCGGAGGAAGGTGGGGATGACGTCAAATCATCATGCCCCTTATGACCTGGGCTACACACGTGCTACAATGGACGGTACAAAGGGCTGCGAACCCGCGAGGGGGAGCCAATCCCATAAAACCGTTCCCAGTTCGGATTGCAGGCTGCAACTCGCCTGCATGAAGCCGGAATCGCTAGTAATCGTGGATCAGCATGCCACGGTGAATACGTTCCCGGGTCTTGTACACACCGCCCGTCACACCACGAGAGTTTGTAACACCCGAAGTCGGTGGGGTAACCCTTACGGGAGCCAGCCGCCGAAGGTGGGACAGATGATTGGGGTGAAGTCGTAACAAGGTAGCCGTATCGGAAGGTGCGGCTGGATCACCTCCTTTCTAAGGATAATTACGGAATATGAACCTCCGGTTCATACGTTGACGTTTTGCGTTCAGTTTTGAAGGTTCATCTTCTGATGACCTTTCAAAACCTTGTTCTTTGAAAACTGGATAAAACGACATTGAAGCAACAAAACATCAAGTAATCAACCGAGTCGATCACTTTTGTGATTGAACAATACTTTTTTAACGAGTAGATTGTGTGCTTATCGCTAAGTACCACTACTCACCCGAGGATTGCGAGAAGCGAGCAGGACGAGGAAGCGACCGAACGAGGACCGGAGCGTGCTTACGCACGTGAGGACCGGAGTGAAGGAGCTGACAAAGTAATGCGAAGCTTATCGAAATCCGTATAAAGGTTAAGTTAGAAAGGGCGCACGGCGGATGCCTTGGCACTAGGAGCCTATGAAGGACGGCACTAACACCGATATGCTTCGGGGAGCTGTAAGTAAGCTGTGATCCGAAGATTTCCGAATGGGGAAACCCACTGCCCGTAATGGGGCAGTACGTTCACGTGAATACATAGCGTGAACGAGGCACACCCGGAGAACTGAAACATCTAAGTACCCGGAGGAAGAGAAAGAAACATCGATTCCCTTAGTAGCGGCGAGCGAAACGGGAAGAGCCCAAACCAGGAAGCTTGCTTCCTGGGGTTGTAGGACACTCTATACGGAGTTACAAAGGGACGGATTAGACGAAGCGGCCTGGAAAGGTCCGCCATAGCGGGTAAAAGCCCCGTAGTCGAAAGTTCGTCCTCTCCAGAGTGGATCCTGAGTACGGCGGAACACGTGAAATTCCGTCGGAATCCGGGAGGACCATCTCCCAAGGCTAAATACTCCCTAGTGACCGATAGTGAACCAGTACCGTGAGGGAAAGGTGAAAAGCACCCCGGAAGGGGAGTGAAAGAGAACCTGAAACCGTGTGCCTACAAGTTGTCAGAGCCCGTTAATGGGTGATGGCGTGCCTTTTGTAGAATGAACCGGCGAGTTACGATTCCATGCAAGGTTAAGCAGCGAATGCGGAGCCGCAGCGAAAGCGAGTCTGAATAGGGCGAATGAGTATGGGGTCGTAGACCCGAAACCAGGTGATCTACCCATGTCCAGGGTGAAGGTAAGGTAACACTTACTGGAGGCCCGAACCCACGTACGTTGAAAAGTGCGGGGATGAGGTGTGGGTAGCGGTGAAATTCCAATCGAACCTGGAGATAGCTGGTTCTCTCCGAAATAGCTTTAGGGCTAGCCTCAAACGAAAGAATCTCGGAGGTAGAGCACTGTTTGGACTAGGGGCCCATCCCGGGTTACCGAATTCAGACAAACTCCGAATGCCGATGATTTATGTTTGGGAGTCAGACTGCGGGTGATAAGATCCGTAGTCGAGAGGGAAACAGCCCAGACCGCCAGTTAAGGTCCCCAAGTATCCGTTGAGTGGAAAAGGATGTGGCGCTGCCCAGACAACCAGGATGTTGGCTTAGAAGCAGCCACCATTTAAAGAGTGCGTAATAGCTCACTGGTCGAGTGGCGCTGCGCCGAAAATGTACCGGGGCTAAACGGATCACCGAAACTGCGGATTGACACCTTTGGTGTCAGTGGTAGGAGAGCGTTCCAAGGGCGTCGAAGCCAGATCGTAAGGACTGGTGGAGCGCTTGGAAGTGAGAATGCCGGTATGAGTAGCGAAAGAAGGGTGAGAATCCCTTCCACCGAATGCCTAAGGTTTCCTGAGGAAGGCTCGTCCGCTCAGGGTTAGTCGGGACCTAAGTCGAGGCCGAAAGGCGTAGACGATGGATAACAGGTTGATATTCCTGTACCACCTCCCCGCCGTTATCAGCAATGGGGGGACGCAGAAGGATAGGGTGAGCGCGCTGTTGGTCATGCGCGTCTAAGCAGTGAGGTGTGGAACGAGGAAAATCCCGTTCCTATAACATTGAGCTGTGATGGCAAGGGGAATTATCCCTGGAGTCCCTGATTTCACACTGCCAAGAAAAGCCTCTAGCGAGGCGGGAGGTGCCCGTACCGCAAACCGACACAGGTAGGCGAGGAGAGAATCCTAAGGTGATCGAGAGAACTCTCGTTAAGGAACTCGGCAAAATGACCCCGTAACTTCGGGAGAAGGGGTGCTCTGGTAGGGTGTTAAAGCCCGAGAGAGCCGCAGTGAATAGGCCCAGGCGACTGTTTAGCAAAAACACAGGTCTCTGCAAAACCGTAAGGTGACGTATAGGGGCTGACGCCTGCCCGGTGCTGGAAGGTTAAGAGGAGAGGTCAGCGCAAGCGAAGCTTCGAATTGAAGCCCCAGTAAACGGCGGCCGTAACTATAACGGTCCTAAGGTAGCGAAATTCCTTGTCGGGTAAGTTCCGACCCGCACGAAAGGCGTAACGATCTGGGCACTGTCTCAACGAGAGACTCGGTGAAATTATAATATGCGTGAAGATGCGCATTACCCGCGACAGGACGGAAAGACCCCGTGGAGCTTTACTGTAGCCTGATATTGAATTCCGGTGCAGCCTGTACAGGATAGGTAGGAGCCTTGGAATCCGGAGCGCCAGCTTCGGAGGAGGCAATGGTGGGATACTACCCTGGCTGTATTGGACTTCTAACCCTTGCCCGTGATCCGGGCAGGAGACAGTGTCAGGTGGGCAGTTTGACTGGGGCGGTCGCCTCCTAAAGTGTAACGGAGGCGCCCAAAGGTTCCCTCAGAATGGTTGGACATCATTCGTAGAGTGCAAAGGCATAAGGGAGCTTGACTGCGAGACCTACAAGTCGAGCAGGGTCGAAAGACGGGCTTAGTGATCCGGTGGTTCCGCATGGAAGGGCCATCGCTCAACGGATAAAAGCTACCCCGGGGATAACAGGCTTATCTCCCCCAAGAGTCCACATCGACGGGGAGGTTTGGCACCTCGATGTCGGCTCATCGCATCCTGGGGCTGTAGTCGGTCCCAAGGGTTGGGCTGTTCGCCCATTAAAGCGGTACGCGAGCTGGGTTCAGAACGTCGTGAGACAGTTCGGTCCCTATCCGTCGCGGGCGCAGGAAATTTGAGAGGAGCTGTCCTTAGTACGAGAGGACCGGGATGGACACACCGCTGGTGTACCAGTTGTCTTGCCAAAGGCATCGCTGGGTAGCTATGTGTGGACGGGATAAATGCTGAAAGCATCTAAGCATGAAGCCCCCCTCAAGATGAGATTTCCCATTACATTTGTAAGTAAGATCCCTCAAAGAAGATGAGGTGGATAGGTCCGGGGTGGAAGCGTGGCGACACGTGCAGCTGACGGATACTAATCGATCGAGGACTTAACCTTATCAGTTAAAAAAGTACGGTTGAACTTGAGTTCAGCAACAATGTTGGTTTTATCCGGTTTTGAACGAATAAGTGTCGTTCGAAAAAGTTTTTTAAAAAAAGACTTGTAATTATCATCAGAATTGGTATAATCAATATTGTCGATTGAAAGACAATCTAGTCTGGTGACGACGGCGAAGAGGTCACACCCGTTCCCATACCGAACACGGAAGTTAAGCTCTTCAGCGCCGATGGTAGTAGGGGGCTTCCCCCTGTGAGAGTAGGACGTCGCCGGGCTAACCAATTCAATTCATTACATATGCAAGTTGACGACGAGAAGAATTGTACAAGCATACATAACTGATCGAATGAAGCTGATGCAGTAATGAGAAACTTATTGCGACTCTCGGTTTAAAGTGGGAGAAGCAAGCAGGTCGCGAAAGCGATTGAAGGAAAGAGGGAGCGTACTTCAGTACGTGACCGAGTGAGTGAATGAAGCTGACAAAGAGATGCGCAGCTTATCACACTTTAAATATGGAGGATTAGCTCAGCTGGGAGAGCACCTGCCTTACAAGCAGGGGGTCGGCGGTTCGAACCCGTCATCCTCCACCATACATTACAAACTTATGATTTTGCCGGTGTAGCTCAATTGGTAGAGCAACTGACTTGTAATCAGTAGGTTGAGGGTTCAAGTCCTTTCGCCGGCACCACTTTTTGAGCCATTAGCTCAGTCGGTAGAGCATCTGACTTTTAATCAGAGGGTCGCAGGTTCGAATCCTGCATGGCTCACCATTTCTTGACTCTCTGTCTTGATATGAATATGCGGGTGTGGTGGAACTGGCAGACACGCTAGACTTAGGATCTAGTGCCGTAAGGCGTGGGGGTTCGACTCCCTTCACCCGCACTTCAATGCGGAAGTAGTTCAGTGGTAGAATACGACCTTGCCAAGGTCGGGGTCGCGGGTTCGAATCCCGTCTTCCGCTCCATATGATTTGCCGGGGTGGCGGAACTGGCAGACGCACAGGACTTAAAATCCTGCGGTAGGTGACTACCGTACCGGTTCGATTCCGGTTCTCGGCACCATAAATTAATTATATATTGCGCCCGTAGCTCAATTGGATAGAGCATCTGACTACGGATCAGAAGGTTGTGGATTCGAATTCTTCCGGGCGCGCCATTCATTCTTGAAAAACGGGAAGTAGCTCAGCTTGGTAGAGCACTTGGTTTGGGACCAAGGGGTCGCAGGTTCGAATCCTGTCTTCCCGACCACTTCTTATAATGGGGCCTTAGCTCAGCTGGGAGAGCGCCTGCCTTGCACGCAGGAGGTCAGCGGTTCGATCCCGCTAGGCTCCACCATTATACTAATACTTTTCCTGGCGGCGTAGCTCAGCTGGCTAGAGCGTACGGTTCATACCCGTAAGGTCGGGGGTTCGATCCCCTCTGCCGCCATCCTAAAGGACCTTTAGCTCAGTTGGTTAGAGCAGACGGCTCATAACCGTCCGGTCGCAGGTTCGAGTCCTGCAAGGTCCACCACTATTTGAATAGTTATCACGGAGGAATACCCAAGCCTGGCTGAAGGGATCGGTCTTGAAAACCGACAGGGGTGTTAAAGCCCGCGGGGGTTCGAATCCCTCTTCCTCCGCCATTTATTTCAAAAGTGCAATAGTGGCTCCTTGGAAAACTAATTATGTAGGAATAATAAATCCTACAACTCACATTATCGCGGGGTGGAGCAAATTTCATCACGCAGAATGAGATTTGTGTAATTTCCTAAAAGGAAATTACAGCTAAGTCCCAAAACAAAACAATATGCGTAGGATTTGAAATTCTTACAACTCACATTATCGCGGGGTGGAGCAGTGGTAGCTCGTCGGGCTCATAACCCGAAGGTCGCAGGTTCAAATCCTGCCCCCGCAACCAAATGGTCCCGTGGTGTAGCGGTTAACATGCCTGCCTGTCACGCAGGAGATCGCCGGTTCGATCCCGGTCGGGACCGCCATTTATTTCCTTACATAGTATTTATGATTTGATGATTGCATATTTCTAAGTGACTCTATAGAAATTACCAGTTTTCCAAGTCAATGTGGCTCAGTAGCTCAGTCGGTAGAGCAAAGGACTGAAAATCCTTGTGTCGGCGGTTCGATTCCGTCCTGAGCCACCATTCCTTGCGGGTGTAGTTTAGTGGTAAAACCTCAGCCTTCCAAGCTGATGATGAGGGTTCGATTCCCTTCACCCGCTTCATGGGCCTATAGCTCAGCTGGTTAGAGCGCACGCCTGATAAGCGTGAGGTCGGTGGTTCGAGTCCACTTAGGCCCATCATATTCCGCAGTAGCTCAGTGGTAGAGCAATCGGCTGTTAACCGATCGGTCGTAGGTTCGAGTCCTACCTGCGGAGCCAATTTTATACGGGGAAGTACTCAAGTGGCTCAAGAGGCGCCCCTGCTAAGGGCGTAGGTCGCGAAAGCGGCGCGAGGGTTCGAATCCCTCCTTCTCCGCCATAAGAATTGGCCCCTTGGTCAAGCGGTTAAGACACCGCCCTTTCACGGCGGTAACACGGGTTCGAATCCCGTAGGGGTCATACAGATGGACTGCTTACGAAGTCCTCACATAAACAGGTGATGAAAAATTATTCATTTTTCATCACCTGTTTTTCTATTGTTAGAAATCCTTTCAAGGTTTATTGAACAGGATTATGGAAGAATGGGGGATACCCACGCATAACTGCTGCGAAGAGCACATAAACCTCGTTAAATGCTCATAAATGTTATGTAAGGCACATAACCTTAGGGAATGGCGCATAAAGTCTAATATCGGCTCATAATCTTTGTTAGAGAAGCATAACGTTGTAGAACTACGCATAACAAGATGTATATATCATCTTGTTGTTTATGCGCGATTTTACGATGTTATGCGTCATTATTTCGCTTTATGCGTAATTCCTAGAATTTATGCGTAGTTATTTCACTTTATGCGTATTTATGCTGTATACACACTTTTTCTTTATCGTGAGAAATCCTTTTTTAAAAAACTGCTGCAGAAAGTCGATATCTGCAGCAGTTTTCGTTTTCTTAGTTATCTCCCGTGTAGCTGTCTCTTTGATGATAGGGAATATCCCCGAGAGGTGATTCCATTCCTTCCTCGTCCAATTCTCCTTCATATTCTTCAGACATCTCTGACCGTACAAAGCCTCTTGTTTCCCCAGTGATATCGGTACTGACAAACTCTTCTATCTCTTCCGTTGCACCATCCATCAGTTCATTATCATATAGGGTATTATAATCATCATGATCCCCTGTGAAATCAGAAGGTGTTTCAGATGTACCGAATTTAGCTATTTCCTGAAAGCTGTCTTCACTGTCTCTTTCATTGTGATCTCTATCAGCGGCTTCTCTTCTGTCTGCGAAAGTGTTAGGGTTGGCCATGAGCAATACGTCCTCTTCTGATGGTCGATCGTTCGGGACATCACGTTCCGGTGAATGATCTATGCAGTATGTCGTGTAAGGAAGTACTTCTAACCTTTCGTACGGAATTTCAGTTTTACACACTTCACAATATCCGTATGTGCCGTTAGTCAAAGCAGCTAAAGCATGCTCCACTTTATCGGATTCATCGCCCGCATGGACATGTAAGGCCAGATCCTTTTGTCTTTCAAATAACTCTGTGCCCATATCTCCCGGATGATTATCGTAAGTTGATAATTCCCCTATTTCTTCTCTTGCGGAGTCTCTAATATCCGTTTCACTTTCTGTTTTTTGTAATTGTGATTTCATTTCCAAAAGACTTTTCTTCAGCATTGATTTCTGTTCAGCTGTTAACATGTTCAGCACATCCTTTTATGTTAGTTGTATTAGTATGGTCGGTGTCCAATCACTTCATAGCAATGAAAGCTTTGTATCTTCTCAATTCCTTTTGAAGCGATGAACTAAACATGGAATACAAATACAGAAAAAAATGGACCCGCCAAATTGGCAAGTCCACAGTTGTGCTTATAGGATATGGCCGATTAGGATGCTGATCCCTAATAATAAACCAAATAATGTGTTTGTGACAGCTGTATTCTTCATTGCTGGCATTACTTCCAATGGAAGTTGGTAAGCACGGAAGGTAGCGATAGCTTTCATCGGTTTTCGAACGCTTAGAAAAACGAGCAATGCCCATGGTGTCACATATCCGAAAACGATGAGTATGATAATCCAGCTATACGACACGATAAAGAAGGAAGCGAGGATTGTAATTGCTTTGGATCTTCCTACAAGGATCGCTAATGTCTTCCTGCCGCCTTCCTTATCACCCTCTAAATCGCGGATGTTGTTGGACATCATTATGGCAGCGACGAGAAGCATACTTGGAATGGAAATGAGCACAGCATCAGTCGTCACTTCACCTGTCTGAATATAGAAGGCGATTAATATCAGCAGCATTCCCATTACAACACCGGATACAAGCTCTCCAAAAGGTGTGTAAGCGATCGGAAGAGGACCACCGGTATACAAGTAACCGATCAGCATTGAAACGGCTCCAACGAGGGCAAGTGTCCATGACGTTTCCATACAAATATAAATTCCGATGAGAACGGACACTGCGTACAATGCAAGTGCAATGTTCAATACTGTTTTCGGTTTGACGCCATTCCGAACAATCGTGCCGCCAATTCCAACCGAGTTTTCATTGTCCAATCCACGTTTGAAGTCATAATACTCATTGAACATATTTGTAGCCATTTGAATGAAAAGGCTGGCAATGAGCATAGCTAAAAATAAAGGAAAATGAAGTTTTCCGTGAGTTAAAGCAATCATCGTCCCTAGGAAAACCGGAGCGAAAGCCGCAGTCAAAGTATGTGGTCTAGTAAGCTGCCACCATATTCGCCATCCGGAATCAGCTTTAATAGTATGTTGCAATGTATTCTCTCCTATCCTTGTGTTTCCGTTATCCATTGTACTCCAAAACGTCTGAAAGAGGTATCCTTGTTTGCATTATCTATGCGAGATTGAGGAAATTCCGGTATAATGGAACTAAGAAACTCATTCTTCTACAAAAAAAATAGTAAGTGTTTCAATTGGCAAGACGATGGATTGAAGATGAAGGAGAGAAAACGATGGGTCACAAGATGACGGATGTACGTGAAATGCAAAAAGTGGTGATATCTCCAAGTACACGCTTCTTCACGGAAACTGTCGAAGTGGGAAGGATATCACCCTTATCTTTTTTTGAAGCGGGTGCTTCTCAGTACAAAGACAAACGATTTTATTGGCAAAATGCGGACAAGACATTGACGCTTGTCGGGATAGGACATGCCTATACGTTGGCGAACGGTAAAACCGATGGCCGTTTTAAAGACATATCGGAGCAATGGAAACAGCTTTGCTCCATTTTAATAAAAGAAGAAAAGGATATTGATCCTGTTCTTTTCGGAGGTTTTTCATTTGACGAGGAAAACAGAAAGGAATCGGAGTGGAATGGATTCCCTTCCGGTTATTTCGTCGTTCCATCTTTTCAATTGAAGATCGAGGAAGGCAAAACGATGATCTCCATCAATATGATAACGGATCAAAAAGAAGCAGCGTTGGATTTTGAAAAGCTCCGGGAAGAGCGCGATAAACTGATCCATAATGCACAGGTGGAAGAGTTCGATTTTACGAATCACAATAAGATCGTCGCGACAACAGAACGAGGGAAAGAGCAATATTTGAGTGCGGTGGAAAACGCAACTGATTCAATACGTAAAGGAAAGGCTGACAAAGTCGTCATTGCTCGGGCGCTTGAGCTTGAATTTGAACAGGATGTCAATAGCGTCAAAGTACTGCATGCAATTACAAATGAACAGCAAGAAAGTTATCATTTTGGGCTTCAAAAAGGGAAATCGCTCTTTTTTGGTGCAACACCTGAACGTCTCATCGAAATCAAGAATGGGAAAGCGTACTCGGCATGCGTAGCCGGATCGATCCGGCGCGGGAAATCGGCTCAAGAAGATAAGGCACTTGGTGATGAGCTATTAGGCGATCGGAAGAACCGCGAAGAGCATCAGCACGTCGTCAGCATGATCTCTAATATTTTTAATAAATATTGCAGTGAAGTGCTCATTCCGAAAACACCCAAGCTGATGAAAATAAGAGATATTCAGCATCTCTACACATCTGTTGAAGGAACGCTCGGGCAGGAAAACGATATATTCTCATTCGTAGAGGCATTGCATCCGACACCTGCGTTAGGCGGAGTTCCAACGGATGTTGCATTGCAGATCATTCGGCAGGAAGAAGACATGGATCGCGGTTTTTATGCTGCTCCTATCGGTTGGACCGATGCTGCAGGCAATGGAGAATTTGCAGTCGCAATTCGTTCCGCACTTATAAACGAGGACAAAGCATATTTGTATGCTGGAGGAGGAATCGTTGCAGATTCCGTTCCTGAATTGGAATATGATGAAACTTGGGTAAAATTTAGACCGGTATTGCGGGCGCTTGGAGGAAAGTTGAATGGATGAACGACGGGTTTTGACAGATCATGTATTGCGAATGACAGATACGTTGCTACGGGCAGGTGTCAAAGAGGCGGTCATAAGCCCAGGATCTCGTTCAACGCCTCTCGCCTATGCATTTGCTTCATCAGAGCTGCAGACATATATGCAAGTTGACGAAAGATCAGCAGCGTATTTTGCGGTAGGTTTAGCAAAGGCATCAGGCAGACCGGTTGTACTTTTATGTACATCGGGAACAGCGGCATCTAACTATCATCCTGCAATCACTGAAGCATTCTATGCCCGTATTCCATTAATTGTCCTGACGGCTGACCGTCCACATGAATTGAGAGGTGTAGGCGCGCCACAGGCGATCGATCAATTAAATATGTACGGAAAGCATGTGAAATTCAGTGTGGATCTTCCATTGGCGGAAGATAATGAAGAGATCGATCGGTTTTTGGAAAGGCATGTCAATCGTGCCGTATCCGTTGCTTTGACAAAACCGATGGGACCTATCCATTTGAACATTCCACTTCGTGAGCCTTTGCTAATTGACTTTGATAGGAAAGCACGTGCATCGACTTTTGTCGAAAGTATTCACGGCGAGATCGAATTATCGGTTAATCAAAAACAAGCGCTTTCGGCTCTCTTTTCGAATGCGAAAAAAGGAATGATAATTGCGGGGGAATTGCCGGTTGGATTCGATAAAGATGCATTCTGGGATTTTGCAAAACGGCTGCAATGGCCTGTGTTATGTGATCCTTTATCCAACTTGCGTTCAGAAGTGCCTGCGGACTGCAAATCACTATGTATTGCGCATTATGATGCGATTTTAAAAAGTGAAACGTTTAAAGCGAACGCAGTGCCGGATACAGTGATCCGTTTCGGAGCACAGCCTGTATCGAAGCCGCTGACATTATTTTTGAAGAAATGTCGGCCGGAAGTGTTTATCGCTTTGGATGAGTCGCCGGAATTCAGGGATTCACTTGGCGTTGTTACCCATCACCTGCAATCCTCGCCCGTGTCCGTATATGAAGTTGCAGAACAGCAAGAACCGACTTCCTATGCTGACATGTGGTCCTCGGCGGATCAGTTTGCGGAAGCAGAGACTCTGCGTTACGAGGGCTTAGAAGGTGATGAAGGAGTCATTGCGAAAACATTATTCGATATGCTTCCTGACGGCAGTGATCTGATCAGCGGCAGCAGCATGCCGATCCGTGATGTCGACACATTTTTCTCCAAGACAGAGAAGGATGTCGCGATATTTTCCAATAGGGGAACGAACGGCATAGATGGTGTCGTCTCTACGGCATTCGGCATCGAGGCGGCACGAAACAGGCCGACCTACTTGCTCATTGGTGATTTGTCCTTTTTACATGACGTCAATGGATTAATCGTCTCCCGTTTCCATAAGACGAATTTGACGATCGTCATTGTGAATAATGACGGTGGCGGGATTTTTTCATATCTTCCCCAATCGACTGTGGAAAACCATTTCGAGGAGCTGTTCGGAACACCTACAGGATTAACGTTTGAACATATCGGCGCGATGTATGACGCTCAATACGCCGCTGTTCGTACTGTAGAAGAGTTCAAAGCTGAACTTCAAAATGAAAAGACGAAGGATGTCCGCATCATCGAAGTGTTTACGAGCCGACCGCTGAATGTAAAAGCTCATCGCGCGTACTGGGCAGATATCATAAAGGGGCTGGATGGAGATGAATGATCTTCAAATTCCAGTGCGTGGACTTTCAATACATGTGAAGATGGAGGGCGATCGTCATTTGCCCGCCATCGTTTTTCTACATGGGTTTACAGGAAGTTCTGCTACTTGGACAGAAGTTCGAAATGAATTCGAAGGGACATATCGGACAATTGCCATTGACTTGACAGGGCACGGGAAAACGACGATTCCTGACATGCCAGGGCGCTATTCGATGGAGGAACAGATTGAAGATTTGGAAGCGCTTTTTGAGTATTTGAAATTGGATACTTTTTATTTGGTAGGTTACTCAATGGGCGGTCGCATTGCACTAGCGTATACGATCCATTATCCAAATCGTGTTAAAGCATTGATTCTTGAAAGCTCGTCCCCAGGTCTTTTGAAAGAACATGACAGGATGGAGCGAAAAATAGCAGACAAATTGTTGGCTAATAAGATTATTGACGAAGGCATCGCTTCTTTTGTCGAAAAATGGGAGAGTATCCCCCTTTTTGAATCTCAAAAAAGTCTTCCTGCAGAGAAAAAGCAGGCAGTGAGGAGAGAAAGACTGCAGCAAAATGCCATCGGGCTTGCAAACAGTCTGTTAGGAGTTGGAACGGGCAGTCAGAAATCCTATTGGGAAGCCCTTAATTCGATATCAAATCCTGTTTTTCTTATAACGGGTGAGCTCGATGCGAAATTTGTAGCGATTGCCCGGGAAATGAGCGACCTTTCTCCTACATGGCGACATACAGTCGTTTCAGGGGCGGGACATGCAATTCACGTGGAAAAACCACGATTGTTTGCTACAATGATTATGGAGTATTTGAAGGATCTATAACAATTGGAGGAGGAAGAAAATGACTCGTCAATGGGAAACAATCCGTACATATGAAGATATTAAATACGAAAAGTACAACGGCATTGCAAAAGTGACGATTAACCGTCCGGAAGTACGCAATGCATTCCGTCCTAAAACTGTAATGGAGATGATCGATGCGTTTTCTCGTGCACGTGATGATGAAAGTATCGGTGTTATCATACTAACAGGTGAAGGTGAGAAAGCATTCTGCTCAGGAGGCGACCAATCGGTACGCGGTCATGGAGGATATGTAGGGGATGACGAAATTCCTCGTTTGAACGTCCTTGATTTGCAAAGATTGATTCGCGTCATTCCGAAGCCTGTCGTCGCGATGGTTGCAGGCTATGCAATCGGTGGCGGTCATGTATTGCACGTTGTATGCGATTTGACGATTGCAGCAGACAACGCTCGATTTGGTCAAACAGGACCGAAAGTCGGTTCATTTGATGCAGGATATGGTTCAGGTTACTTGGCACGTATTATCGGTCATAAGAAAGCAAGGGAAATTTGGTATCTATGCCGCCAATACGATGCACAACAAGCATTGGATATGGGTCTTGTAAACACTGTTGTTCCTTATGAGCAATTGGAAGACGAAACGGTCCAATGGTGTGAAGAGATGCTTTCAATGAGCCCGACTGCACTCCGTTTCATTAAAGCAGCAATGAATGCCGATACAGACGGACTTGCTGGTCTACAACAAATGGCCGGAGATGCTACTTTGCTTTATTACACAACAGATGAGGCGAAAGAGGGACGCGATGCGTTCAAAGAGAAGCGTAAGCCTGACTTCGGTCAATTCCCACGTTTCCCTTAATATTGTCATATATACCAAATTATCTAAGGCTGCCTTTTTACGAGGCAGCTTTTCTATTCGACGGAAGGTGAGTGTATGATTCCTAATTGGTTGCTTCAAAGAGCGTATATAACGCCGGATCGTATAGCCCTCTCATTTGGAGAAGAGCAATGGACATTTCGGCAACTATTGGAAGAGGCTTCGGAAATTGCACAGAAATTAAGATGGAATGGTTTGAATGAAGGCGATCGAATCGCTTTGTTGGGCCGATCGACGCCGGATATGGTGTTTGTCATTCACGGATGTCTTTTAGCGGGGCTAGAAATTGTCATGTTGAACAGCAGGCTATCATCCAAAGAGATTTATTGGCAATTGAATGATTGTGACGCTTCAACTTTAATCGTCGATGATGAATTTCTTGACCGTATCCAAGAGATAGACACCTCCAAGCTGACATTTTCTGCAATTGAATCAAGTGGAAAGGAAAGTTTCACAGTTACTGAAATATGGGACCCGTCAAGGACAATTACAATTATGTATACGTCAGGGACGACAGGTTTTCCGAAAGGTGTCCGGCAGACAGCAGGCAATCATACATCGAGTGCTTTGTCTTCCGTCTTGAATCTAGGATTAGCGGATGATGACATTTGGCTTTGCACGATGCCGTTATTCCATATTAGCGGTTTCTCGATTCTTGCTCGATCTGTCATTTATGGGATGGGGGTACGGCTATATGAAAAATTTGATGCAATTTCAATTGTGGATGAAATAGAAAATGGAACTGCAACAAGAATTTCCGTTGTGGCAACAGGATTGCACAGGATTCTCGAACAATTTGAGAAAAAAGGATCAGTTGCTCATCCATCCTTTAAGACGATGTTGGCGGGCGGAGGTCCGGTACCGGATGATTACTTGCGAAGAGCCGCTAATTATCAGTTGCCTGTTTTACAGACATATGGGATGACCGAAACAAGTTCACAGACCGCAACACTTTCCTCGGAAGACGCTTTGCGGAAGTCCGGATCCGCAGGCAAACCTTTATTTTTCAATCGTATTAAGATTAGAGATGCAGAACAGCCAGGTGATTTTGGAGAAGTGCTCATAAAGGGACCACATGTGACGCCAGGATATATTGGCCATGCATCGGAAAGAGATCCGTTAGAGGAAGGCTGGCTGCCGACGGGGGATATTGGTTATATTGATGAGGATGGCTATTTATTCATCGTCGATAGACGATCCGACTTGATTATTTCCGGAGGAGAAAATATTTATCCCGCGGAAATCGAAAACGTCCTTATTTCACATCCACACGTAAAAGAGGCGGGCGTTTGTGGACAGGACCATCCTGAATGGGGCAGTGTGCCAGTCGCTTTCATCGTCGGTGATGAAAATGTATTGGTGACCGATTTGGAAGAGTATTGTGTACAACAGCTTGCTCGATATAAGATTCCGAAAGCATTCCATTTTGTAGAAGAACTGCCACGGAATGCATCTAATAAACTTCTTCGCCGTGAACTGAAAGAGTGGGCGGCTACTGCAAAACATAAAAAGTAGAGAGGGGCCGCAGCCTCCTCTCTACTTTTCATTTGTTTGCTTGAAGTGCTTGTTCAAAAACGTGCAAGTTGCGTTCCATTAACGTGAAGTATGTTTCGTCATTGTTTATATCATCTTGCGTTAGCACCCCTAAATTATGGAGCATCAATGATTCCGCGCCGATTTCCTTTCTGACGACTTCCGTTAACTTAGATGAGACATTCTGTTCGAATAAAATATATTGAACATTTTCTTCCTTAGCTTGCTCGACGATTTGTGCAAGCTGTTTTTGTGACGGCTCGCTTTGTGAATTCAATCCAGCGATTGCTACTTGTTTCAGTCCATATTCATTCGCAATATAGCCGAATGCAGCATGTGAGACAAAATAAGTTTTCGTTTCGGCATTGGCAGCCATTTCTTTGAACCGCTCATCCAATTCCATCAAGTCGTCTTCCAATAGATCGAAATTCTTTTCGAACGTTTCTTTCTCATCGGGCATTTTTGCAATGAGCGCTTCTTTAATGGAAGAGGCTAGTTCGATGCTAAGAACTGGTGAAATCCAAACATGTGGATCGAATTGGCCGTGTCCGTGGCCATGTTCCTCATGTCCTTCTTCCTCGTCTTCATGATGTCCTTCTTCAAGTCGTTCCTCTGATATGGACTCTGCAGTTGCCACTAATTCTACATGTTCATTCTTTAACGTCTTTTGAGCACTTTCCACGAATCCTTCAAGTCCGAGACCGATATAGAAGAACAGATCCGCATCTGATAGCGCAATCATATCTTTTTGTGTCGGATCAAATGAATGCTCATCCGCACCTGCAGGATATATGGATTTCACATCGACTAAATCCCCGCCGATCTGCTCGGTGAAATTTTGCAAGGGGTAGACAGTCGTATAGACGGATAATTTCCCTTCATTGCTTGTTTCAGCATTGTCTTTTCCATTCTTATTCCCGCATGCACCAATGAGCAAAGTCATGAAGAGTGCAAGAAGAATGAGTGATTTTTTCTTCATAAATAAATCCTCCACTATATTAACAGTAATGATTACGATTTAAACACTTTCTAATAATACACGTTAACAATAGTTTCCGCAACTGAAAAGAAAAAAACCGGCAATTGCCGGTCATAATTTTATTTTTTCTTATCAAGCTTTTCCGGCACCGGATCAAAACCGCCTTCATGGAAAGGATGGCATTTTAATATACGTTGAATCGTCAGCCATGAGCCTTTCAGTGCACCGTGTTTCTGAAGTGCCTCTACACCATAATGCGAGCAAGTAGGATAGAAACGGCATGATGGCGGAGTGAGCGGAGAAATGATTTTTTGATATGTTTTAATAATACCGATTAATATTGTTTTCAATAGTGAACACCTTACTTTCTCATGTATGTTTATTTTATTTGTTCCAGTGGTAAATTAACAGGGAGATGCTCTATAAATACGAATTTGAAGAGGGGTTTTTTTATGTCTAAAGAATTAATGGAAGAACTGAATGTGCAAGTATCTACATGGTCAGTCATGTATGCCAAGCTGCATAATTATCATTGGTATGTAAAAGGGAAGCAATTTTTTACGTTACATGCAAAATTCGAGGAGCTTTATAACGAAGCAACTGCACATATGGATGAAATCGCCGAAAGGGTGTTGACTCTCGGTGGAACTCCAACTGCTACATTAAAGGAACATTTGGAGCAGTCTGTCGTAAAAGAGGCGAAAGGCGATGAACAAGCCGAGGATATGGTGAAAACAATTGCCGATGATTTTGATAAAATCATGAAATCCTTGAAAAAAGGAATGGAATATGCAGCCGAGGTCGGCGACGATATGACAGAAGACATATTAAATGCGACGTACCAAAGTATTGAGAAGCATCAATGGATGTTAAATGCTTTCCTAGGTGAAGAGAATAAATGAGCATCCATTCTTGAATAATCGATTTTTTCACCGATACTAGCATTGTAAAGGAGGAATGGTTTATGAACATGAACTCCATCATGGCAAGCCAATTGAGAAGTTTGCAATCTACTGTTCAATTGAGTGTCATGAATAAGGCTTTATCGGTGAATGCGACTGCAGTGACAGATATGCTGCAAAGTATGCAGGATCAACCGGCGGTTCATCCTTATAAAGGCTCGGCTGTCGATGTGAAGGCTTGAAGTAAAGAGCGCGAATTTCCTTGCAATCTAGGAAATTCGTGCTTTATTTTTGTTGCGGCTACTCAATATGTGTAAAATGGGGTACGAGAAGTAAGAGGATCTTATAGGAGGCGACATCATGTCACAAATCCAATTTATAAGAAATTTAATTATTGAAACGCCATCGAAACCGGGAAATTTTGCAAAAGTGGCAACAGCTATCGGTGTTTTAGAAGGCGATATTGGGGATATCCAAACAATAAAAGTCGGCACGTTATCGACAATAAGGGACGTTTCCATTCAGTGTACGAGCGAGGAGCAGTTGGAGAAAATTGTTTCTTCTATTAATGGAATCGGGGAAGGCATTCAAGTGCATGCGGTAACGGATGATGTATTGCATGCGCATGAGGGCGGTAAGATTGCAATGAAGAGCCGTGTGGAAGTCCGTTCATTAGGAGACCTTCGTCGAATTTATACGCCTGGAGTCGCCAATGTTTGTAAAGTGATACAAAATGATCCAGTGCAAGCAGATTATTTTACAGGCATTTCAAATACGGTCGCTATTGTAACGGATGGAACAGCAATTTTAGGGCTAGGCAATATCGGTCCTGTCGCAGGAATGCCAGTCATGGAAGGGAAGGCGGTCTTATTCGATCAATTCGCAGGTATTAGCGGGATTCCAATATTGCTTGATACGAGCGATCCCGATGCGATTGTGGAAACCGTTAAGCATATCCACCAAAGCTTTGGCGGAATTTTACTAGAGGATATCGGTTCGCCTCACTGCTTTGAAATCGAAGAGAGATTGAAGGCGGAGCTTCAAATCCCAGTCATGCATGATGACCAACATGGAACAGCAGTCGTCACACTTGCTTCAGTTCTTTCAGCATGCCGTCAATCGGGTGTGGAATTGTCACAATCCATTGTCGGTCAAATCGGATTAGGTGCTGCAGGTCTCGCAATCAGCAGGATGTTAATGGCATATGGCGTGAAAGAAATGCGTGGCGTCGATCCGAATCCAGAAGCGATCGATAGACTAAAGCAACATGGCGGGACTGCTTTGGATTCTGTTGAAGAAATTATGCAAACTTGTGACATCGTCATCGCAACGACTGGCGTGCAAGGATTAATCAAGCCTGATATGGTCCGTAAAGGACAAATCATTTTGGCACTGTCCAATCCGAATGCAGAAATCGATCCTGAAGTAGCTTTACAAGCAGGGGCCGCTTTTGCCGCCGACGGCAGACAAGTGAACAACATCCTTGGTTTCCCTGGAATTTTCAGAGGTGCTTTAAATGCTCATGCGAAAGATATTACATATCCGATGCTAATTGCTGCTGCATTAGCAATTCTGGAAAGTACAAAACCAGGTGATCTTGTTCCACATCCATTAGATCCGGCCGTACATGCTAATGTAGCGAGCGCTGTCGAACGTGTAGCAAATGAAGCCAATTCCAACTGAACACATTGAATCGTTTTTCTTAAATGAGCCATACTACGACAAAAAAGTGGGTGCTCACATGGAAAACGAAAAAGTCAGAATGTACGTCTCGATTGCGAATCAACAAATCTATCCGCATAAGCATGATTCGCCATGGGAATACGAAGTGGAGATGAGCAGGGAGTTTCTTCCGGTTTTCAATAATTTATTTTCACAAATAGGGCGTTTGGAATTCACAAATTTCCTTAGAGGACATACACGGCCTTATTTGCAATATCATTTTGACCGGGATAACCATGAAATTGATCGTCGAACGATGAAGCTATATGCGTTAATACATGAATTTACGGATGATGAAACGAAGAAGTTCATTGAACAGTTGCCTTATTTTACGAAGGGAACGCCAAAGATACCATCTGCTCCTGTTCAACCATCCAATTGATTGAGAAAGGACGTGAAGTCATATAGCAACGACATTTAAAGACTTACAAGGAGCGCATGTTGAGCTGACTTTCGGTGAGAATCGCTATGGAATGGAAGCGAGGCATGTGCTCGTTGTATTGAAACATGAAGGAAAATGGCTCGTTACACGTCACTCCGTTCGTGGAATCGAATTTCCTGGTGGCAAGGCGGAAGAAGGGGAAACAATTTCTGAAGCTGCGATTCGTGAAACGATAGAAGAAACAGGTGTGACAATTACAGATCTCGTCAAGTTTGCTGAATATGTTGTTAGGAGCAATGTGACATTTTGCAAGGCAGTGTTCACAGGGAAAGTATTCAGCATTGAAGAAAACCCCCAGTTGTTTGAGACAGAAGGTGCATTATGGATAACGGACGAACAATTGGCAAACTGCGATGAATTAAGTTTTCATATGAAAGATGCTGGGATGGTTGAAATTCGAAAGTGGGTGGATACATATGTTTCCTAATGGGGCGATTTTGCACAGAAGGGAATATCCATCCCCAAATCCACATATCTATCTTGAAGAAATAACGTATTGGTCGGATGGATTGAAAGTGAAAGGGTTGCTTGCTGAACCGATAAGCGGAGGCAACTATGAAGGGATTATTTACTTGCGCGGAGGCATTCAGCATGTCGGCATGGTACGACCTGCCCGGATTGCACAGTTCGCTTCACAAGGCTTTGTCGTCTTTGCTCCGTATTACCGTGGAAACAGAGGCGGGGAAGGGCGTGACGAGTTTGCCGGAGACGATCGGCAAGATGCAGTCAATGCTGTTGAAGTCATAAAGCAAAGTCCGAAGTTGAACAAGGACCGTATCCATCTGTATGCATTTTCCCGTGGAGGCATTATGGCACTTTGGACAGCGATTTTACGAGAGGACATTACATCAGTTGTAACATGGGCCGGTGTCTCGGATGTTATTTTTACATATAATGAACGGGAAGATATGCGCCGCATGATGAAGAGGGTCATTGGCGGCACGCCGAATAGTATGCCCGATGCATACAGAGAGCGCACGGCGTTATTCAAGGTGGATGAAATTGATGCTCCCATTTTGATCATACACGGGATGAAGGATGATAATGTTTCATTTGAACAGGCAATCTTACTTGAAGATGCTTTACGTGATAAAGATAAAGAGTACGACACTTGGTACTTCCCTGAGTATACTCATTACTTTCCGCCAGCTCATAATGCACAAATCGTCAGGGATTTATGTCATTGGATGAGACAGCAGGGGAATGAATAAGATCAATAAAAAAACAACCGTCATGGTTGTTTTTTTGTGGCTTTATTCACCCTGAATACTGCAAACTACTTGTCCAACGGCTTTAGCAGCAACAAGTAGTGCGTCTTCGTCGATATCGAATTTGGGATGATGATTGAAATATGGTTTTTCAACTCCTTTAGGAGTGCAGCCGATATAAAAGAAACAAGCCGGGAATCTTTCAGCATAGTATGCAAAATCTTCGGAAGGAGCCATTGGTGGTACTTCTTTTACCTCTGTTATTTCTTTCACATTTGCATTTATCAATGCTACAGCCACTTTTTCAGTCAGCTCAGGATTATTGTATAGTGGAGGATAATCTGGTGTGTATGTAAGGTCGCATTGTACATCGAACTCCGCTTCTAGTCCTTTGGCTAGGCGTTTGAGTTCCCGTTCGATCGTTTCTTGCGTTTCAACCGTCATATAACGAATATCCCCTTCAAGCACTACACTGTCTTTAATGACATTAAATGTGCCTGCTCCATCGAACGATCCAATTGTAATGACCCCAATGTCAAAAGGGCTAAGTCTACGACTAATAATTGTTTGAACTGCTGTGACAAAGTGAGCTCCTGCAACAATGGCATCATTCGCCAAATGAGGGGAGGAACCGTGTCCGCCTCTGCCTTGTATTTTTAGTTTCATATAAGCCCGTCCATTGAAAGCATAGCCTTTGTTGAAACCTACCATTCCAGCTGAAGCAATTGGCAATAGGTGAATGCCATACACTTCATCCAAATCATCCAGCACTCCGGATTCGATAATGCTTTTTGCCCCGCCTGGAGGAACCTCTTCAGCATGTTGATGAATGATTTTTATCGTCCCGGCTAATTCCGATTTCAGTTGGATTAAACAATCCGCCAGTATTAGCATATAGGCTGTATGTCCATCATGTCCGCAAGCATGCATGACCCCTTCATTTTTCGACTTGAAAGGAACTGGTGTTTCTTCAACGATTGGCAAAGCATCAAAATCTGCACGCAATCCAATTGTTTTACCGGGTTTTCCGCCTTTAATTGTAACGATAATTCCGTATCCATTTCCAACGTTCGTTTGAATTCCGACATCCTTGCCTTTGTAGAAGTCGGCTATATACTGAGCTGTTTTTTCTTCTTTAAATGACAGCTCGGGGTATTCATGCAAGTGGCGGCGGATTTCAATCATTTCATTTTTACGGTCGTCAAGCATGTTCATTAATTTATCTTTCACGATATCCACTCCCTTAATTAGCTTCGCTTTTCCCGGCATTATTAGGAACCATAAAGATGATTGATAATAATGCGATTCCGGCGAAAATGACATTGGCGATAATGCCTCCGGTAGCTGCAGTGTCAACACCGCTACTTTCTGATAGCATAGCATATACTGTCGCTGAGATTGCGACTCCAAAAGCTGAACCGAGAGAACTTGCCATTTTATAAATTCCAGAAGCGGCGCCTATTTTCTCGTCCGGCGCGTTCGATACAGCAGTGTCTGTAGATGGTGTTGCATAAATACCTAAACCTAATCCGAACAAAGCGAAACCAATAAAAACAACGACAGTATAAGCAACATCCGGTAAGAAAGTTAAGCCCATCACTCCAACGCCAATCAACGTCAAAATCGTACCCCAAAGCATCGGTTTTTTCGCACCGATTCTTTGAAGAATCTTTTCACCTACACGAATCATAGCAAGTACGGCAACTAAATAACCGATAGAGAGCATCCCCGATTGGAATGATGTAAATCCTCTACCTTCCTGTACATACGTATTCGCGACGACTAGCGTTCCGGCGACAGCATTGAGTAAAAAGTTAGAGACAGTTGCACCAGTATACGGAGCATTTTTAAACAATTTGAAATCAATCAATGCGTTTTCTTTACCGTTCTCGACTTTAATAAACGCAATAGCACCAATAATTGCAACGGCTATCAATACGGCTGTTATCCAGTTTGTCCATCCGATTTCATCACCTTGTGTAATGAATATATTTAACGCAAGCATTGTAATGATAAATACAATAAGTCCGCCAATATCGAATTTGGAATTACCTGTTTGTTTCGCTTTACTTTCCGGTGTGTCTTTTATGAGCCACAATGCAAGAATTGCAAAGATAATGGAGAAGATAAAAATCCATTTCCATCCCATATATGTTGCGATCGCACCGCCTAATAAGGAACAGACACCTGAACCTCCCCAAGAACCAATCGACCAATAACTGAGCGCACGTTGTCGTTCTGCCCCTTCAAAATAGTCTTTCACTAAAGCGATTGTTGAAGGCATAATACATGCGGCTGATAATCCTTGAATGATCCGGCCGATAATGAGTAGTAGTGAGCCGTTTGTTAACACTAAGCAAAGTGAGCCGATAATGCTTAGAATGAGACCGATATTTGTTAGTTTCTTTCGTCCGAATTTATCGGCAAGCCCACCTGCTGCTACAATAAAAATACCCGAGAAAAGTGCAGTTAAACTAATGGCAATGTTCAATGTCCCTGAAGAGACACCTAAATCAGTTTGTACTGCTGGAACGACGTTCACCATTGCTTGGGCGAACAACCAAAACGTCAGGACTCCAAATACGATTCCTGTTATTAATTTATTCGTACCTTTATAAGCAGTTGTCATATTTAGCTCTCCTTTTTGTAAGTCCTCAGTTCATTGTTTGCAGGCGGACTGATTCTATGCATGCAGATACTTATGAGGGGAGAGATACTATTTGCAAAATAATAAAAAGATCCTGATGCAATTTGCACCAGGATCTTCTTTTATTGTATTATGCGTTTGGTCCGCCTTTTTGAGTGATTTCTTCAGAAACATGACCGAATTTCTTGAAGTTCTCACGGAAAAGGTCCGCCAACTCTTTCGCTTTTTGATCATAAGCCGCTGGATCGCTCCAAGCGTTACGAGGGTTCAATACTTCAGTCGGTACACCGTCAATTGCTTTTGGCATAGCAAGGCCGAAAATTGCATTCTCTTCGTATTCCACATCGTTCAATTCGCCAGCGATTGCTGCACGGACCATTGTACGTGTATGTTTCAAAGACATACGATGACCTACGCCGTAAACTCCACCAGTCCATCCTGTGTTGACAAGGAAGACTTGTGCATCATGTTCGTCGATTTTCTTCCCTAGCATTTCTGCGTAGACCGTTGCAGGCAATGGGAGGAAAGGGGCACCAAAGCATGTAGAGAATGTCGCTTCCGGTGAAGTGACGCCGCGCTCAGTTCCTGCTAGCTTCGAAGTGAAGCCGCTTAGGAAGTGATACATCGCTTGTTCCTTCGTTAATTTGGAGATTGGAGGCAATACGCCGAATGCATCCGCTGTTAAGAAGACAATTGCTTTCGGATGTCCCGCAACAGATGGCATCACGATGTTTTCGATATTATGGATCGGGTACGCTGCACGTGTATTTTCAGTCAATGAATTATCGTCGTAATCCGGCTTGCGTGTCTTTTCATCCAAGACGACGTTTTCCAAGACCGAACCGAAACGGATCGCTCCGTAAATTTCAGGTTCTTTCTCTTGTGAGAGATTAATCGTTTTCGCGTAGCATCCGCCTTCGATGTTGAATACACCGTTTGCGGACCAGCCATGCTCATCATCACCAATTAACTTGCGGTTAGCATCTGCGGAAAGCGTCGTTTTTCCTGTTCCGGAAAGACCGAAGAATAAAGCGACATCTCCTTCTTCGCCAACGTTTGCAGAGCAGTGCATGGATAGGATTCCGCGCTCTGGGAGCAAGTAGTTCATAACGGAGAAAATAGATTTTTTCATTTCTCCCGCATATTCCGTACCGCCAATCAACACAATACGCTTCTCAAGTGATACAATGATGAAGGTTTCGGATTTCGTTCCGTCTACTGCCGGATCTGCTTTAAATGTCGGAGCAGCGATAACCGTGAATTGAGCTTCATGCGTTTTCAATTCTTCCTCAGTAGGGCGAATGAAAAGATTGTTTACGAATAAGTTTTGCCATGCGAATTCATTGATGACTTGGATGGACAGCTGAGATGCTTTATCTGCCCCAGCAAATCCTTTGAATACGAATAGCTCTTCTTTAGCTTTTAAATGATTTAGGACTTTCTTATATAATGAATCAAAGATTTCAGGTGAAATCGGGCGGTTCACTTTGCCCCAGTCGATTTTGTCTTTTGAAGATTCTTCTTCGACAATATACTTATCCTCAGGAGAACGGCCAGTATACTTTCCTGTCTCCGCAGTAAGTGCGCCATCTGCAGAAAGTTTCGCTTCTCCACGGGAAGTTGCTTTTTCAACCAGTTCCGCCACTGAAGGCTGTATGTTTACGTTGTTGCCTGAAAGTAACTCGTGTAATCCGTTTTCAATTTTAGCTGAAATCATTTTAAGTACCGTCCTTTGCATGTAATCCCAGTTGGTGGGTTTCATCACATTTCGTAAATAGTATAACACATTTAGAATAATAATCTATACTAATTCAAAACTCAAGCAAATATGCATAAAAATGTTTGACAAAGTACAAACTTTTTCGTAGGATTATTTATTGAACGGATACTCTTATCCCGAGCTGGCGGAGGGACAGGCCCTATGAAGCCCGGCAACCTGCGTGGACCATTTTGGCCGCGAGAAGGTGCCAAACCTGGAGCAAGGTGAATTCCTTGGACGATAAGAGTGAAAGGTGCTGCTTTTGAAATTATGCCTTTCCTCATGTATATTTACGTGAGCGAAGGGCTTTTTTATTGAATGAATTAAGCCCTTAATCCTTGTGTATGTTGACGTCGACTCTCTAGGCGCTGAACTTACTGGGACAATTAGAGTACCGTATCAATATTTGCAAGCTTTTAAGGAGGAAATGACAATGACAAATCGCCGATTGTTCACTTCAGAATCGGTAACTGAAGGCCATCCGGATAAAATGTGCGATCAGATTTCTGACGCCATTTTGGATGCCATCTTAGAGGAAGATCCGAATGCACGTGTAGCCTGTGAAACGACAATTACGACAGGACTCGTTTTGGTCATCGGAGAAATTACGACAACAACTTATGTAGACATACCGAAAGTCGTACGGGACACAGTGAAGGAAATTGGCTATACACGCGCTAAGTTCGGATTCGACTGGGAGACGTCATCCGTATTGACGTCCATCGATGAACAATCTCCTGACATCGCGGCAAGTGTCGATCAGGCCCTTGAAGCACGTGAAGGGACAATGACGGATGAAGAGCTCGAAGCGATCGGAGCAGGAGACCAAGGGCTAATGTTCGGATATGCTTGCAATGAAACACCTGAGCTTATGCCGATGCCGATCAGCTTATCCCATAAGCTTTCACGCAGACTTGCGCAAGTGAGAAAAGATGAAACTCTTGAGTATTTGCGCCCCGATGGAAAAACACAAGTGACAGTAGAGTATGATGAGAACAACCGTCCTGTAAGAATAGATACGATTGTCATTTCGACTCAACATCATCCTGATATTACACTTGAACAAATTCAACAAGACATTAAAGAACATGTCATTTACCCAGTTGTGCCAGCAGAGTTGTTAGATGAAGAAACAAAATACTTCATCAACCCATCTGGCCGTTTCGTCATCGGCGGACCACAAGGGGATGCAGGCTTGACAGGTCGGAAGATCATCGTTGACACATATGGCGGCTACGCGCGTCACGGTGGCGGAGCATTCTCCGGTAAAGATGCGACGAAAGTGGACCGTTCAGCATCATATGCTGCGCGCTACGTAGCGAAAAATATCGTTGCTGCAGGACTTGCAGATCGTTGTGAAGTTCAATTGGCTTATGCAATCGGTGTTGCAAAACCTGTTTCAATTTCAATTGATACGTTCGGAACAGGCAAACTCGAGGAAAGCAAGCTAGCGGAAATCGTGCGCGAACTATTCGATCTACGCCCTGCCGGTATTATTAAAATGCTTGACCTTCGCCGTCCGATTTACAAACAAACAGCGGCATATGGCCATTTTGGACGTACCGATGTGGAACTCCCTTGGGAGCAGACGGACAAAGCGGAAGATTTGATAGTGAAAGCTGGATTGACTCTTTAATATCTATAATGAAATCAGCAGCACTTCATCGGATACTCGATGAGTACTGCTGATTTTTGTTTAGCCAACAGAGTAAGGAATCTAAGAATCATTAATTTCTCAAAGCGACATTGTTTAACAGATGAAGGAACCTAACGAGAGTCATAGCGTTTATAATAGTAATAAAAAGTGAGGATGGGATTCTATAATGGCTATTAGTTTATGGTTGTTCCTATTAGTTGGCTTTGTTGCTTTGATCATAGTTGCAGGCATTATCATATTACTCGTTTCAAATAAATAAAGATGCTGCCCAATTGGACAGCACCCTTTCATTTTTGCATCTCTTTATAAATCCTGCCTTTTTCAACATAGCTGTTCAAAACACGTTTCATCTCCGCTCGATCTTCATCATTCAATTCGCGGACGACTTTTGCAGGGGAGCCGAAAGCCAAACAGCCAGGCGGTATTTTCTTACCGGGCGGGACGAGGCTGCCTGCACCGATGAAAGCTCCTTCGCCGATTTCGGCTCCGTCCAAAATGATTGATCCCATACCGATGAGTGCACCTTTGCGGACAATACAACTATGTAAAAGAGCTTTATGGCCGACCGTAACATCGTCTTCGATGAGCAATGTATTGCCTGGACTCTGATGAAGGCAGCTTAAATCTTGGATGCTCACTCGCTCGCCGATAATCGTCGGGGCGACATCTCCTCGGATGACCGTATTGAACCAAATGGAACTGTTTGCCCCGATCGTCACATCGCCAGTGATCGTTGCATACTCCGCAACGTAGACGGATGGGTCGATTTGTGGTGACTTTCCGTTGTAAGGATAAATCATGAACGTCTCTCCTTTTCTAAAAATCATGTATAATTTATCGTATCATAAAACTTTCATTAACATAAAGGGGAGGTGAGTGCCATGTGGAAATGGGAAGCAGAAGGGCAGCCGAAAGCAGTAATTGCGATTGTCCATAATGCTTACGAACATCATCGGCGCTATGCGTGGCTCATCCAAAAGCTTCGGAACGGAGGATTCCATGTCGTTACAACCGATTTGCCAGGTCATGGTTCTGAAAGCGGGAGAAGGCTCCATGACGAACCATTCGAATCGTATGTGGAACATGTAAGAAAAATGATCGATATTGCACTGCAGGATAATTTGCCATTATTCGTACTGGGACATGGCCTTGGCGCTACACTTGTCATGCATATTCTGCAACGTGAGAAACCGGAATGCGCAGGCTTTATTTTCAGTTCCCCTTGGCTCTCCATAAAACATCAGCCATCCAAGTTCTCAGGAGTGCTGACGAAACTTTCAAGTTCAATGAAATTGAACCATGACATTACAATTGAATTACTGACGCGAAACTATGATATGTACATAGAGTTTCAAAATGATCGGGACTATAGTTCAGCAGTCGTCGCATCTTGGTATCGCGAGTTGCTTGCATTGATGAAATCCGTTACAAGTCATGAAGAAAGCATTTTTGACACACCGGTTCTTATCCATACAGGGGAACAAGATAAGATTACAGATGTTTCATTCGCGAAAAGATGGCTGTTGAGCCAAAATCTTTCCGAATTTCAATACAAGGAATGGAAAAGGCTTTATCATGATCTTTATCAAGAGCCAGAGCGGGAAGAAGTGTATTTGTACATTGAATCATTCATGAACAACGTGCTTCGTTCGCTCGGCTATATTGTTTAAAGTAAAACTGCAAGGGGGAATGGTCGTTTTGACGATTATCGGGTTTGTTAGGCATGGTGTAACAGCGTGGAATAAGGAAGGAAGAGCGCAAGGCAGTTCAGATGTCCCGTTGGATGAAGAAGGGATTGAAATGGCGGAGCGTGTGGCGGATAGATTGTCCAAGGAGCAGTGGGATGTTATTTATACAAGCCATCTACTAAGGGCAAAGAAGACAGCGGAAATTATTGCTGAGAAAATGCCGGGTGTAGAACTTGCGGAAGATGCACGCTTGCGTGAAATTGGCGGCGGTTTGGTAGAAGGGACGACTGAGGCGGAGCGCATCGAGAAGTGGGGGGAAGATTGGAGACAGCTCGACATGGGATTTGAATCACAAGAGTCCATCGTTTCCCGCGGGTTGGAATCAATTGATGCAATCAAAAAGAAGCATGCCGGTAAAAAAGTGTTAGTCGTCAGCCATGGTAGCTTCATTAAGCGGATGTTGAATGAGCTCGTTACTGAAACCGTTTATGAAAAAAGCCTCGATAACACATCAGTGACAATTGTCGAGCTGAACGAAGATAAAAATCTTTGCCGTCTGTTCAATTGCACAGCGCATTTGCAGCAAGTTCTTTGAAAGTGAACCATTCATACGTTAACTAGTTTATACTATATACTATACAAATTGTAAGATCGGGGGCTTCTAAATGAAAAAAGAAACAACTTCTGAAATCTTTTCATGGATTAAAGCGATCGCCGTTGCTTGCGTGCTCGTGTTTGTCATTAGACACTTTCTATTCTCACCAGTCATCGTTTCCGGTCAATCCATGGAACCGACATTCGAATCGGAAAACCGAGTCATCATTTCAAAAATCCATAAACTTGATCATTTCGATCTGGTAGTTTTCCATGCGCCTGGATCGACAGAAGATTATATTAAACGAGTGATCGGTTTGCCGGGGGATACAGTTGTCATGAAAGATGACAGGCTTTTCATTAACGGGAAAGAGTATGAAGAGGACTATATCCAAGCAAATAAGGAACAACTATTCAAAGATCAAAAGTTGACGGAGGACTTTGAAGTTACAGTGCCTGAAGGACAGCTTTTCGTGTTGGGCGATAATCGGAGGAACAGTACGGATAGCCGAGCAATCGGTTGTATCGATGAAGACTCAGTCGTTGGAAAGGTTGGTTTCAGGTTTTATCCTCTCAATTCAATCGGTGTCCCTAAATAACTGGGATTAACTCTCCTTTAAAAGGGTATTCCTATACAGACTACCGAAGAAGGAGCGATTGAATTGTCTAAAGAACATAAAAACAAAGAGAGCAACAACAATAAAGATAATACGAACAGGGCCCAACTGGCGGGAACCGAGTATACCGACGAACAGCGGCATACGAACGAAGTCGCCTCCACTGCGTATCAAGGCAGCAAGAAGAAAAAAGTGGACATTCAAAACGATAGGCTTGAGTCAGGCGGCTTTTAATCGACAACCTCTGCGTAAATTGCAGAGGTTGTTTCTTTTTCATGGACGTAAAGTCTACAAAATGCGCGTTCGTATGGTAAATTAAGAACATCGTAAGAAGAAGGAGCACCAATGCAATGACTGATTTTTTTATAAGGAAAAAGAATGAACTACATATACAATTGAACGATGTTCAGAAAAACGCTGTTAAGCAAACGGAAGGTCCGTTGTTGTTATTAGCATGTCCCGGATCGGGGAAAACGACAACAATGATTATGCGGATCGGCTATTTGATCGAGGAGAAGAATGCGAATCCGAAACGCATAAAAGCAATCACATTCAGTCGAGCATCAGCGCGCGATATGACAGAACGTTTCAAACGTTTTTTCCCACAGCATCCTCCAGTCGATTTTTCGACGATTCATAGCCTCGCATTTACAATTACCCGCACCTATTTGCAAAAGACAGGAGTTACATTTGAATTGATCGAAGGCGGTGGGAATCAGAAACAACCTCTTACTAAAATGTCGTTGCTGAAACGGCTCTATAAAGAAACTCTTCGGGAAGACGGCACAGAAGATGAATTGACATCGCTGTCGACATTTATCAGTTTTCTGAAAAACAGGATGATCCATTTCAACGAATGGGAACAAGTTCAAGCTCCGTTCGACAAGGCAGGTACCATTGCGCTTGGCTATGAACAAATCAAATCGAAAACGCAAGGGCATCTTCTGCTCGATTTTGATGACATGCTGTCCATTGCAGAACAGGCATTACGAGTCGATGAACAACTTGCTGAGTTATTCCGCTCCCGGTATGACTATGTATTGACAGACGAAAGCCAGGACACTTCTCTTGTTCAGCATCGGATTGTCGAGCATCTCGTTGCGCATCATGGTAATCTATGTGTCGTAGCGGATGATGATCAATCAATTTATACGTGGCGCGGAGCTGATCCTGCCTATTTACTGAACTTCAAGCAAGTGTACCCAGATGCAAAGTTGCTTAGAATGGAGCAGAATTACCGTTCATCAAAAGAAATCGTAGATACCGCAGCTAAATTCATTACACGAAATAAGCAAAGGTATAGGAAAGAGATGCGGACGGACAATGAAGAAGCGGGACCGATTGTCATGAAGCAATTCGAAGACCCGAAACGGCTTTTGGAATATGTTACCTACGAATTATTGGATGAGCAAAACTTGGAGGAAGTGGCTGTTTTATTTAGAAATAACGCTTCCTCTACAATGTATGTCAACGAACTCCATCGAAGGGGAATCCCTTTCTACATGAAAGACGCAGATGATAAATTCTTTTCCCATTGGGTTGTAGAAGATATTTTGAATTTCATGCGGCTCAGCTTCAACGTAGAAAGGAAAGACGTTTTCGCAAAAATCGTCATGAAAATGAATCTATTCATCTCACGAGATATGTTATCCCGGTTCATGAATAAAGTGACATCCGGAAATGTATTTGAGGCGTTCATCCAATCTGTTCAGTTGAAAGGCAGCCAAATCGAAAAATTGGATGCTTGCATTGAAGTTTATAAAAAAATTCCCGATATGCGGCCTGCACAAGTAATCCGGATGATCAGATATGAACTTGAATATGAGGAAGCTTTGAAAAGTCGGGCGGCAAAATTCGGCTATCGAATCGATCAGCTTCTTGGCATTCTTGATACGCTTGAAGGAATCGCGTCTCAAGTGCGTACAATGGTTGATTTTGCAAATCGCTTGAAGGAATTGGAACAGGCGGTGCAGCAGGCGAAATTCAATCCACCCGCAAATGCATTGACGTTATCGACTTTTCATAGCGCCAAAGGATTGGAATTTAGGCGTGTGTTCATGATCGATTTGGTAAAAGGAATCATACCATCCGAAGAAGACGAAACTGACCCGATGTTGCTTGAGGAAGCAAGACGATTATTTTATGTCGGAATGACAAGGGCAAAAGAACGATTGGAGTTGCTGTCCTATCGAGAGGCGAACGGGAAGTCCAAAGAGGATTCAAGATTTTTGAATGAAGTTCGGGGGATTTTAACGAAGCCGGAAAAGAAAAACACCGAAAAGTTGCAGAAGGCTGATTTGTCGACATTGCCGGATCCTGATGGCATAGACAACAGAACAGAATTATCCGTCGGTATGCACGTCTTACACCGTGTATTTGGAAGAGGAGTCATCAATGGAATCGGTGAAGAGGATATACGGATTCAATTCGGACAGACTGAAAAGCAACTGTTGCTTGAAGCGATTTTATCACGTCGTCTATTGAAGAAGGTGGATCAATGAAACAAGCTCTTTATATCGGTTTTGCTGGTGCAATCGGAGCAATTTGCCGGGTAGGGATAGGAAGGTTGTTTATAGATGCATCAGATTTTCCGATGTCGACATTAACTGTCAACTTGATCGGAACATTTATCCTTTGTCTTCTCAGTGCAGGCGTTATTCAAAGGTTCACGGCTGATAAACAGATTCAAACGGCGGTGACAACAGGATTCATCGGTTCGTTTACTACGTTTTCCGCCTTCAGCATGGAAACGGTGAGCCTTATGCAAGATGGGCAAGTGATGCTAGCTATACTTTATGTTGCGGTTAGTGTTATCGGGGGGCTTGCCATAGGTCTATTCGGCTTTATGATTGGCCGCAGCATGGTGAAAGCATGACGGTAGTTGAAGCAGTAGTTATTGGAGTAGGAGGATTTGTCGGAGCCATCCTCAGATTTTTCATTTCCTCAAAGATGAATAAAGAGGAAGGGGTTCCGGTCGGGACGCTGATCGTCAATTTGACTGGCTCTTTCCTAATCGGTGTTATATTCGGCTTGGAGTTGCCGTTGCTTTGGACAGTCTTTATGGCATCTGGCTTGATGGGTGCCCTTACGACTTTTTCTACGCTGATAAAGGAGCTAATTCAGTTATGGAAGGGAGATCAACGCGAAAAATCGATTTTCTATAGTGTTCTGACTCTCGGATTAGGAGCCCTTTCGGCATATATTGGATTTAACATCGGCCAATTATGGTAATTTGCTGTTTGTTTGGAGAATCTCTTGACGGGAATAGAGTAGGAGACTACTGAAACCGAATGGAGGAAATGAAATGGATAGAAACCATTCCGTAGATGCTAACAGCAAAAATGAACAATTGGAGCATTATCGCTCACTCGACAAAGGGAAGAAATTGACGACGAATCAAGGACTGAAAATTTCAGAGGATGAACATTCATTAAAAGCAGGTTATCGGGGTCCGACTCTCATGGAAGACTTCCATTTCCGTGAGAAGATGACTCATTTCGACCATGAACGAATTCCAGAGCGGGTCGTCCATGCTCGGGGATATGCAGCACATGGCGAATTTGAATTATATGAGTCGATGAAAAAATATACGAAAGCCGCATTCTTACAGGAAGCAGGCTCGAAGACTCCCGTTTTCACACGGTTCTCGACAGTTGCAGGAAACCGCGGTTCAGGTGAGACAGTACGGGATGTCCGTGGATTCGCTGTGAAGTTTTATACGGAGGAAGGTAATTATGACCTAGTCGGTAATAATATCCCCGTGTTTTTCATTCAGGATGCGATAAAATTTCCGGACCTTATTCATGCGGTGAAGCCTGAGCCGCATAATGAAATGCCGCAAGCTGCTTCTGCGCACGACACATTTTGGGATTTTGTTGCAAACAATCAGGAATCGGCACACATGATCATGTGGCATATGTCCGACCGAACGATTCCGAGAAGCTTTAGGATGATGGAAGGCTTCGGAGTGCATACGTTCCGTTTCGTTAATGAAAAGGGAATTGCGCATTTTGTGAAGTTCCACTGGAAGCCGAAACTCGGTGTGCATTCATTAGTTTGGGATGAAGCCCAAAAGATCAACGGTAAAGATCCCGACTTCCATCGGAGGGACTTATGGGAAGCGATTGAAAGAGGAGATTTCGTCGAGTTTGAATTGGGCGTTCAGCTTATCGAAGAGAAAGATGAATTCATGTTCGACTTCGATATTTTAGATCCGACGAAGATATGGCCAGAAGAGCAAGTGCCCGTCAAAATTATCGGTAAGATGACATTGAACCGGAATGTCGACAATGTGTTCGCGGAAACCGAGCAAGTCGCGTTTCATCCGGGCAATGTCGTGCCGGGCATCGACTTCACGAACGACCCATTATTGCAAGGGCGCCTGTTCTCGTATACAGATACGCAGTTGATCAGATTGGGAGGACCGAACTTCCACGAACTCCCGATCAATCGTCCGGTCTGTCCATTCCATAATAACCAACGGGATGGATACGGCAGGCAGACGATCAATGTCGGCCAAGTGAGCTACCATAAGAATTCATTGGCGGACAATACCCCTTCCGTTTCAACCGAAGAGGAAGGCGGTTATGCACACTATCAAGAAAAAGTCGAAGGCCGAAAAATTCAAGCACGCAGTGAATCATTCACGGACCATTTTTCACAGGCGAAGCTTTTCTGGAACAGTATGTCGATTCCTGAGAAAAAACATATCGTAGATGCCTTCAGTTTTGAAGTCGGCAAGGTGAAGAGCATGAGCGTCAGACAGCAAGTCGTTGATATGTTTGCCAATGTGGATGTCGGGTTGGCAACGGCGGTAGCTGAAGCTGTTGGAGTTGAATTTCCGAAAGATGTCGAAGAATCGCCTGTCACAGAATCTTCGCCTGCTTTAAGCCAACTGACAACAGCTATGCTTCCAGACACGCGCAAAGTGGCAATCTTGATCGGAAGCGGATTCGATGGAGATGAAGTGGAAACGTTAGTTTCTTCGTGCTTAAATGCGGGGATGAGCGTAGACCTTGTTGGAGATAGATTCGGTGTCCGTTATGGTGAAAATGATTTGGCGGTTGAAATCGATGAAACGTTTTTGACTGTCCATCCGACGTTATATGATGCAATTTATGTAGTTGGCGGAGAGGCAGACAATATGAAGAAATTCACAATGGATATTGTCGATTTCATCAATGAGTCGTATAAACATTACAAAACGATTGGCATCGCGTCTACCGGAAAAGTATTTTTTGAGGCGTCTGACGCAGAAGCGGGGCCTGGCATCATTATGAACGAGGGCAACGGCGGATTCGCCGACAACTTTATTAATGCTGTTGCGGCACATCGCCATTGGAACCGGAAAGTATACGGCTGGGAAGAATAGGATTATTAAGTTGCCATACCTGTTTATGCGACGGGTATGGCAATTTATCGTGTTGAATTTGAAATTCGGACCGATGGACTGTTGACTTATCGGGCAGGGCTGGTAATATACTAACATGATCAATCAACGTTGAATTTGATAAATAACGGAGAGTCGACATAGTAATCCTGTTGTGGGCAGCAAACAGAGACTGAATGGATAGTGCAAATTCAGGCAGCATCAGGCATGAAGTACACCGACGGGTTTCTCCGATTGAAATGAAGTGGACGCAGGCTCACCTGTCGTCAACTAGGGTGGTATCGCGGAGAACTCCTTCGTCCCTTGTCAAAGGGATAGAAGGGGTTTTTTTCGTCTAGACTTCGGGTGGCAGAACTGCCTTAATTTCTGCAAAAACTGCAGAAATACGGCAAGTCGAACCCTTCGCAGTTCGATTTGCTTGGGACATAAGCCAGCTCTGCTGCACGGCAAAGAGCGCCGTTTCGCAAATCTGTCTTATGCCTGTCGCAGTTAACCGCCACCCTCCGCTTTTGAACAGTTTATGATAAATAGGAGGAGTTTTTTATGTTTCAAATAAAAGCGATCCATTCGCCGTCATTTTGGGAGTCAATCTGGCTTGTTTTCGGCATTGTGGCGATGATCAGCGTTAGTATAATAAAATTCGAGGCAGTACCCCATTTGCCGATTCTATTTTCGATTCTTTTATTAATTGGATATGGTCTTCTGAAAAGGATTCCTTTCAAAAAACTTGAAAAAGGGTTAGTCGAAGGGGCAGGGGCAGGCATGGGTGCAGTCTTCCTCTTTTTCTTCATCGGCATTCTTATTAGCAGCTGGATGATGAGCGGGACGATTCCTTCGTTAATTTACGCAGGGTTTCATTTAATAACCCCTACATTCTTTTTTGCGATTGTCTTCGCTGTCACGGCTATTGTCGGCGTCTCGATTGGAAGCTCACTTACGACAGTTGCAACGGTCGGTGTAGCGTTCATTGGGATGGCTAGTGTGCTTGGGCTTTCATTGCCAATTGCTGCGGGTGCTATTGTTTCGGGGGCGTTCTTTGGGGATAAAATGTCGCCGTTGTCCGATACGACGAATCTTGCGTCTTCTATTGTAGGAGTTGATCTTTTCGAGCATATCCGCAATATGGGTTGGACGACGATTCCTGCATTCATTATCTCATTGGTTTTATTTGGCATCTTGTCTCCATCCGTTACGACAGGGGAGTTCGACAAGATTGCGCTTTTTCAAGAAACATTGCTGGAAACAGGGATGATCCATTGGTATACGGTCATTCCGCTTGTTGCTTTATTTGTATTAACGATTGCGAAGGTGCCAGCTTTTCTTACGTTGGCAATCAGCTCTGCAGTGGCGGTCGTTATTTCATACTTTCATCAAAGCTATGAGTTTTCGCAAGTGCTCGGCATATTGTTTAGTGGATACGTTTCCGCGACGGGTGTGGCGGATGTAGATGCATTGCTGACACGTGGCGGAATGGAGAGTATGATGTTCACAGTCGCTTTAGTGTTATTGGCGCTTAGTATGGGAGGATTGTTGTTTACGTTAGGGATTGTCCAAAGTTTGTTGGCGCAGATTGAAATGCTTTTAAAAAGAGTATCTTCTGTTATTACAGCTTCGGCTATGACCGCGATCGGCATTAACGTTTTAATCGGTGAACAATATTTATCGATTTTATTAACAGGGCAGGCGTTTCAAACACAATACGAGAAAGTTGGACTTGCGAATAAAAACTTGAGTCGCGTTATGGAAGATGCAGGAACCGTTGTAAATCCGCTCGTTCCATGGAGTGTATGCGGTATTTTCATTTCGAAAGTGTTGGGCGTTTCAACATTCGACTATATGTTTTTCGCCTTCTTCTGTCTGCTATCGCCGATTTTGACGATTCTTTTTGGGTATATGGGGAAGACATTAACACGTACGACTTAAAAAAGTGAAACACCGGGGAGACTGCTTCCCGGTGTTTTGTCATTTATACAACTGAAATTCTTCTGTATAATTCGTCGCTTTCCGAAGTGCTTGTTCCTCTGCAGGAATGCGGACAGACATCATCCAAGTATTAAGGAGCGAAAAGATGAAAGCTGTAATCAAAGCATTAAATAATAGAGGGAGGACGAGCAATTCTGTTGCTACGATAATGTAATTCGGATGACGGAGCCATTTGTAAGGCCCTTTCCGGACGACTCGTGCATTCGGGAGGACAATGATTTTTGTGTTCCAATACTTACCTAACGAAGTGAGGCACCAAATCCGCAAAATTTGAGCAGCTAAAAAGATCCCTAACCAAATTGGCCATAAAGACGAAAGTTGGCGATGGAGGAATACAACTTCCGAAATGAGCACAATAAAAAAGAAGACATGCATAGCGACCATATATGGATAATGGGATGCGCCTGCTTCAAAAGCACCTTCGCTTTTCATCCATTTTTCATTTCGTTTTGCGATAAATAGTTCAATAAGCCGCTGCAAAATGATGATTGTAAGAACGATACCTATTACCATTTTTGACACCTCAATCCCATTTCAACAATAGCAATTCACCGCAAAAACCTGGACCAAGCGCTGCCATCAAACCATAATCGCCCGCAGACGGACCGGATTCCATGAATTGCTTTAATACATATAACACTGTCGGGGAAGACATATTCCCGTGATTCCGCAGCACATCTCTCGAAATATCGGTTTTTGAACTGTCAAATCCTAACGAATCTTCATACGCGGTCAATACTTTTTTGCCCCCAGGATGCGCAACGAAATGAGTAATGTCGTCTTTTTGAAGATTATAAGAGCCGAGGAATTCATGCACGAACGGTCCGAGCCAATTAGTGATGATCGATGGAATGCTTTTAGAGAAAATGACGTATAGCCCATTGTTTTGAATATCCCATCCCATGACATCCTCGGAGTCAGGCATCCATTTTGACGTTGTGCCGATGATGGTAGGGACAGGGATGTTGACGGTAAGTTCGGATTGATCACCTGATATAAGTGCACAAGCGACACCGTCGGAAAACAACGATACCCCAACAAGATTGCTTTTCGAATAATCGTCTTTTTGGAACGTCAAGCTGCAAAGTTCGATGGAGAGCACTAGCACATTTGCCTTCGGGAATGCTTTGCAATATTCGAAAGCTCGGCTCACGCCGGCAGCCCCTCCTGCACAGCCTAGCCCCCATATTGGAATCCGTTTTACGTCATCACGGAAAGGAAGCCTGTTCATAATGCGGGCTTCTATACTTGGCGTGGCGATGCCAGTGCTTGAAATGAAGAAAATGGCATCGATTTCTGAAGGGGAGACTTCATTAGTCAACGTACTAGATTGTTGCAGGCAGGCTAGTACAGCTTGCACGCCTAAATCGATGGCATGCTTGATGTATAAGTCATTTCGCTCTTTAAAATCATGTGCTTGACCATACCACTCAAGTGGCATGCAAACATCCCGCTTTTCAATATCACCGTTTTGAAAGACGTTCAAAAGACGTTCAATATCTTTGAATTTCCGGCTGAAAAGCGAGCGGGTCAATGCAACTGCTTCTGCTTGCTTCACCTCATGAGGGGGCAATACGGTGCTGACGGAAAGAATTTTTGGCATGGAAATACCTCCGATATGTTTATCATTCTGTTACCTTAGCAGTCAGATACTAAACATCGTTGAGAGTTGGATGAAAAATGGTAGAAGGGATTACAGTAGTTTATGAATGAGTAGAATCGAATATGAAAGCCCGACAAAAGAGCGGGCTTCAATCGGTTGGAGATAGGAGTAATTTGCATAGCTCTCGAAATTTCTCTTTAAATCTTTCATTGCTTTCCTTTGATCGCTTTTTCGGACCGCGTAGGCGTCCTCCCGCCATTCTGATTTTCTGTGCGGTATGTCTTGCGAATAAAAGCTGGTCGATGTTTTCATTCGTATACAGTCTACCGTTCTGATCGATCGGGTGGCCTTGCTTCGCCAACACCATGGCCGCTAATCCATAATCTTGGGTGACGACGATATCACCTTTTTGAACTTTATTAACGAGAACAAAATCGACAGCATCTGCACCTTTGGAAACGATAATCGTCTCCGCACCTTCCCGATGCATTTCATGAGCTGTATCGCAAATAAGTGTACAAGGCAGTTTGAATTGCTGTGCAATCGAAATCGTTTCATTGACGACCGGACAGCCATCTGCATCCACAAAAACCATAACCATGGAAAGACCTCTTTTCAATTGAAGTATGAAAGCGAATTTCTATAATCATACTATACATGGATTGATGCCTCACTATATCATATTCAATCGTTTTCATTTCATTCAAGAAGGGTAAGTAAATATAAAAATGTGAAGAGGAGCGGGTTTGAATGAAAATGGAAGAAGAAGCAAGGATGACGATAAAGGAGTCTGAAAGTTATGGACGTGCGATTAACGCTAGGAATGCAGCGGTTGAAAGGAATCAAGTTTACGAAGAGGAACAAATCATCCCAGCTGATCAACTTCCACCGCCATTGAGCGAAGAGGAGATTAAAAAACGGGTTGGTGCCGAGAACTTTAAAAACAATGATAGTGATTATCAGAACTCTATAAACAGTTAAAGAGGGCGAAGTTTCGCCCTCTTTACTTTTGGAACAGTTATCTATCGAATGTGAGTAGTTATCTATTGAATCACTAAAGTTATCTATCGAATATGAAAAGTTATCTATTGGATAGCAGGAGTTATCTATTGAATCCGTTCATTTATCACCAAAAAGGGACTAAGGAATCATCTCACCGTTATTCTTCCATTATCCGATTTCAGCCGGATTTGATGCAATTCTGCTCCGAAGCGGCTGCGTGAATTCCGCTCACCGTAAACGTCAATTCGTCCGTGTCCAGTTTTCGCCAAGATCGTCGCGTTGGATGCTTTCTGTGTCGTCGTAATTTCAATGCTTCCATTATCCGTTTGGAAATCAATGTTGCGATCCAAATGTTCCCCGGCAAGGACGATTCGGCCATTGTCCGTAATTGCCGTCAGTTCGCCTTCAACTTCGTCGAACTCAATGCGGCCATTATCCGATTCTGCATAGATTGAATCAGCTTCGATATTTCTTAGCGTCAACCGGCCATTATCAGTTTTTGCCTTCAGGCGGTCCGACTGCACTTTCGAAATTTCAATCCTGCCGTTATCCGTCTCTGCTTCAAGAGAAGTTGCTGCAAGTTCAGCCAATTCGATACGTCCGTTATCAGTGCGGCACTCGATTTGTTTCCCAATCAATTTTTCGGCGTTGATCCGTCCATTATCCGATTTCATGGAAATGGATTGATACAATTTCTTTGGAATAAACACGTTCAATGCCACACCTTTCGTATTGAAATTGAACAAGAATAACCAATGTGCTTTGTTTTTCAGTTTGATTCTTAGAGTATCTCCGAGAACTTCAGCGGTTAACTCCAGTTTTTCTCTTGCTCCCGTCAACTCGACTCTCGTTTCAGTCGTATCCGAAGGGAAAACGGTGAGCGCTCCATGCTGTACGTCGATATCCACTTTTGTAAAACTATTATCTTGTATTGTAATCACTTCACTTGTCGGGCTCACACTCATCTCGGCTGTCTCATTGAATGGGTACGCTTCCAATAGTTCAGCCGCAATTTTCGCAGGTGAACCAAGAGAAGCTGCAATTTCTTCTTCCGCTTTCCCATCCTCGCGACCATCCGAGAAATATTCGCGGATATCTTGGAGAATATCGTTTCTTTCATCAGTAGGCAAACGTTTCAAAGCACTTTCAAGCTCGTTGATAAATTGGTTTTCAGTCATGGCGAACGCCCTCCTCGATCAATGTATTAACCCCATCCGTAAAACTGCGCCATTCATCCAATTGTTCATGCAAATACTCCCGACCGGCATCCGTTAATTTGTAATATTTACGGGGAGGCCCTTCCGTCGATTCCTGAAGGTATGTCGTGAAATAGCCTTCTTTCGTCAGGCGGCGGAGCAGCGGATAGACAGATCCTTCAGAAATGGAAATCTGGTCGGATATTTTCTGTACCAACTCATAGCCGTATCGATCCTGTTTATCTAAAAGTACGAGGACACATAGATTCAATACGCCTTTTTTAAATTGGATATTCATGGATCATTCTCCTTTCCAGTACTATTTATTGAACACTACTGACTTATAAAATATACTGATTAGGAACAATATAACATATGGTATTATTCATTGCAAGGTACTGTAGAAAATATTTACACCGAAACTTTTCTTATGATGAGACGTATAGAAGGTAGCAAGTACGGAGGTGTTTTGTATGTTTGGGAGAAAAAAGTCGAAAGCGGAAGAAGCGAATAAAATCTATTTCAACGTTGGCATCATATCGGTCCATGAACTGGACGATACCCAATATGAAACGTGGACGGATGAATTGATGGATGCAGCTGAGAATGTTGGATCTACGTCTTCTTTAGTGCAGGCTAGCTGGGATAAAGATCAATTGAATATCCTTTCAAAGCGTTTTCCAGAAGTGGACATGAATGAAACGGTTTTTATGATAAATGAAATTATCAGTGAGGATGTTGAGAAGGAAATTAAACTGCTTGAGCAACAGCATAAATGGAAAAAGTTCTTTAATACGATTCCGCTTGCAGATTATATTGACGCGGAAGATCGGGTCGTCATGGACGCAAGTAAGACGCTCTTCTGCACGAACGATGTGCAGGAAGCGGCTGGTTTTCTCAAAGAGCAAGCAGGAAAAACAGACATCTAAGTGAGGAGGAAATAGTATGGAAGGAAGCTATTTTGTAGGATGGGGAACACTAGCATTAATCAACGCGGGAATTGCGCAAGGAAAAAATAGAAGCGGTCTGAATTGGTTTTTATTATCTTTATTATTCGGTCCTGTTGCGACGTTCTTCTTAGTCATATCCGAAAAAAGATAATTCTTTAAAAAGTGCTGACATATGGTAAACTATTTCTGTAATCGAAATAAATAGTCGTAGGGGGAATGGAAAATGTTAGAAGTAAAAATCATTTTCGCAAATGATGAATTAATTAGCGGAAACGAAACACGAAAAAATTTCGTAGCGCAGCAAAAGGCAGGTCATTGCTCGGTCTTGATCGAAGAGACGCAGTATGTCGTCATTAAGGAAGTCGAAAAGTCGAACTTGGAAAAGGTCCGTTCGACCGCGGGTGACATTGCGCGTGATTTAGCAGGACAAAAAGTGGACAAAGCGACTGTGCAAGAAGGCGTGCTAAGCAATGTATTTGCTGGCTTGGACAAAGAGGAAGTCTACACTGCATTTGCAGAAGGATGGGATCTCGGTTCCTACCAATTCCTATCATATAAATCTGAAGCAGAGCGATTCAACACGGAACTTGAAGTCGAAGAAAACGATTTGCAAGCAGCTATTCAATCGGGTAAAATCCGTGCAGCAGCTACTGCTTTCTCTCGTGACTTGATGAATGAATTGTCGGACGTCCTGAACCCTGAAACGTATCCTGAAGTATTGAAGCAAAAGTTCGAAGGGAAAGATGTTGAAGTAACTGTACACGGCAAAGAGCAGCTTGAAGAGATGGAAATGAACGGTCTCTTGACAGTAAACCGTGGCAGTAAATACAACCCATCATTCGTGGAAATCCGATATGAAGGAGATGCATCCAAACCGCTTGTTGCGCTCGTCGGAAAAGGCGTTACATTCGATACAGGCGGAATCAGCCTGAAAAGCGGAAAAGATTTAAGCAGCATGCGTATGGACATGGGCGGTTCTGCGGCCGTTGCAGGAGCAATGCAGCTTCTCGTCGATTCACAGGCGAAAGTGAATGTCGTCGCTTTAATTCCAATGGTTGAAAATACGCCAGATGCAAATTCCGTATTCCCTGGCGAAGTGATCCGTTATAAAAACGGAAAAACAGTACAAGTAGGCAATACAGACGCAGAAGGACGCCTCATCTTGGCGGACGCACTTATCCGCGCAGGAGAATTAAATGCGGAATACATCGTCGATATCGCAACACTTACAGGTGCTATCGTAAATGCACTAGGGTCTGAAATTGGCGGTGTCTTCGGCGACGAAGAATTATCGTTCGTCATGAAACAAGTGGGCGACCAAAACGGTGATTTTGTCTGGCCGATGCCGTTAGTAGAAGCTTACGACAAGTCATTGGCAAGTGATTACGCAGACATGAACAATATCAGTTCATTGAACTTTGCGGGCTCGATTACGGCAGGACTGTTCCTTCGCCGCTTCGTGCCGGAAAACAGCAAATGGCTTCACGTCGACATGGCGGGCATGATGAGCAAGTCAAGCGCATCGGGTTATTATGCAAAATCAGCAACAGGCTATGGTGCAAGGTTATTGGCTGACTACACTGTAGAAATTTCAAAATAATAAAGAACGAAGAGGATTGTATGTTCAAACTTGAATATACGATCCTCTTTTTATTAAACTTAATTTTTATTCAAATATTGAAAATACGATTAGGTATGTATAGAATAAAAGGAAATATCTGTTTTGTAGAATGAGTTTAAGAGTTTACTATTATGACAATCATTTGGACATTTATAATCCCCTTCCTTAACTATAATGTCTTAGTGAGATTTCGAACAATAAAAACAATCTACTGGAAGGGGAGAAATGAAAAAAATGGAGACCGAAAAAATACGAGAAATGGTTTAACCGAGTTATAAAATCAAAGCACATACATGAGTCTGTACTATTTATTAAGGAATGGGGGTGATATAAATTATGGAAAAAGAGATACTTAAGTTAATTAATGAAACATATCCAGTCGAGTTACTAGCAGTTGAAGAGGTAACTAACGAGATGTTCCGATGTACTGCAAAACACGATATATATTACGCAAGGATCACCAACTATAAAACTTATGAAGAACAACTAGAAGAAGTTACTTATACGAACTTCCTTTATGAAGAAGGATTAGGAGTATCGCCAACTATTTCTTCATTAAATGGAAATGTAGTAGAAAAGATAATACTTGGCAACAAAGAAGTGTTGACAGTTCTATACAAAGCAGCGCCTGGTATCCATTTACCAAGGGAGCAGTGGAACGCTCATGTATTAAAAGAATTAGGACGGCAAATAGGTAGATTGCATCGTTTTTCGAAGAAATTTGAAGAGCTCCACCAAGTAAAGTATATCAACGATTGGCATGATAATGAGGAATATGCTTTTCTCAGATATATCCCTAAAGAAGAAAGTGTGATTAGGGATATTGCACAAGAAGTTTTATCGACAATTAAAAGGTTGCCCAAAAACAGCTCAAACTACGGATTGCTACATGGAGATTTGTGGTTGGAAAACATATTGGTTGATGGTGAAACAAAGTTGACAATGGTCGATTTTCAAGATTGTGAGAAAAACTTTTATATTTTCGATTTAGCAGTTCCCATATACAGTGCGATCGAGTATTCGTTCGTAGGAGGAGGCAACATAGATGAATACGGGCGGGAGATCACAAGTGCAATTATTGACGGATATCAAGAGGAACATGAACTGCCTGCAGAAATGTTTGAACAACTTCCCCTGTTTATTAAGTTAAAGGAAGTATTTGAATACAGTTTAATGCATATGTACTGGAATAAAGAAAAGGTAACAGAAGAGCAGATTCGAATAATGAACCATTTTAGAATGAGAATTGAACAAAATCTTACGATGTTAAATATATAACACTACCAGTTTGGGTGGATATATATGGATTAAAGCTACAATGAATACATTAACAATGCAATGACATTGAAATCTTTGGTGGAGATACTGCAAAAGAATCTGCAGATTTATGAAGCAGATATGCAGACAGGTATACCTCCCTTATGTTTTTTATGATTGCGTTGGAGTAATCAATGGCAAACGGAAAATTGGGGAATGTAGGCTTGTCTATAGGTAATGGTGAAATGATTCATGCTTGGGACGAAGTGAGAATTGATAATTACCTTGACGTAGAAAAGTTACCAACTGCTCCCGGCGGTCTCAAAAGAAAATCTAATGAGGGGTATTAACATGATCTATGTAGTGAGACATGGACAAACAGATTTGAATAAAGATAGAAAAATGCAGGGGAGGATGGGGTTACCGTTAAACGAGTATGGAATCGAACAAGCTAAAGCTTTAAAAGAAAAAATACAGAAAGTAAAGGTTGATCTTGTATTTTCTTCCCCACAAGAAAGAGCTGTGCAAACAGCAGAAATCATTACCGATGTACGACCTGTATTGGATGATAGATTGGATGTATTTGATTTAGGTGAAGCTGATGGTTTACCTATAAGTAAAGTTAGGATGGTTGGGTCATTACCGGATACTTCTATCTATAAAGGGATTGAAGAACCAACTGAATTTGTAAGTAGAGTGTTTGAATTTATGAAAGAACTTGAAAAACAATATGGGGATAATAAGCTGAATGTTCTCATATCTGGTCACAGATGTACCACTGGTTGTATTGGCGCTTATTTCAAAGGGATACCTACAGATGGAAATATACTGAAATTCTCCTCTGATACGGGCGATTATAAGACATTTAATTTTTAGGATCTAATAACACAAAAGAGGGGGCAATGTTTTTGGGACAAGATACAACACATGTTTATTCACCACCTAAACATTTTGTATCAGCTGCAACTATTGTACTCAATGATCAAAAGGAAATCCTGTTAATTAAAGGACCGATGAGAGGTTGGGAAATGCCAGGTGGAATCGTTGAGGAAGGCGAGTCTTTGAAAGATGCCGCAATTAGGGAAACTAGAGAGGAATCAGGTATTGAAATTGAAGTACTTAAGTTTTGTGGGATATTTCAAAATGTGAACAAATCAATTTGTAATACGCTGTTTTTGGCTAAGCCAATTGGAGGCCAATTAACAACTTCACCAGAGAGTTTAGAAGTAGGGTTCTTTCCTATCGAACAAGCTTTGGAGATGGTAACCTTGGGGAACTTTAGGCAAAGAATAGAGTATTGTCTTGATAACAGTATTCAACCTTTTTATGTGGAATTTTAATTATACAAAGGGAGGGGGACATACTATATGAAAGCAAAAAAGGGTATTAAATTTTCAATTATAATACCTGCTCATAATGAAGAAAAGTATATTGGAAAATGTCTACGATCTATAGCCGAAGCATCAAAATCATATGAAAATCAAGCTGAAATCATTGTCGTGTTAAATCGTTGTACTGACAGAACTAAAGAAATTGCTGAATCATTCAATTGCATTACGATTGAAAATACCGACAAAAACCTTTCAAAGATTAGAAACGCTGGTGTTGATATAGCGAAAGGTGAAATCATCGTTACAATTGATGCGGATTCTCAGATGAACGAACATATGCTGTCCGAAGTGGAAAGATATTTAACAACTGGAAAATACATCGGTGGCGGATCGACAGGAAAATTTGAAAGAATGTCTCTAGGAATATTTGTTTCAACCTTATTGCTAATAGGTCCGCTACTCTTTAAGTATGGAGCTATAACTGTAGGGATATTTTGGTGTTACAAAAAGGATTTTAAGTCGATAAACGGATTTAATGAGAATATGCTTATGGCGGAGGATGCCGATTTTGCAAGGCGTTTAAAAGATTGGGGAAAGAAAAATGGGAAAAAATACGGAACGATAAAAAATGGGATGATCACTTCATGCAGAAAGTTTGATAGACATGGAGACTGGGCTTTACTTAAACGTCCGAAGTTAATCTTTGCATATCTAAAAGGGACCGATCAGAAATATGCAGACGAAGCATATTATGAAAATCAAGATAGATAATAAAAATACAATAGTTTATCAGTTACGAACTTATATACACAGCCCCTTTCAATGGATTAACTGATTTGACCATATCTTCTGCTAAACTTCAGCAAAATAAATTTTTTTCAGGAATCCGTATAATTCTCCCAGACTTATTCGTTATACATATGAAAGAAATTAAGGGGGCTATACTTTGGACGAACAGAAAATGAATCAGGTCATCGGGCTTTCAAAGGAATTACAGAAAGAATTTGAAACTGTTATAAGTGATTTAGGAGACGGATTATGGAGCTATTGTCGCTATCTAACGGGATCTCCCTGGGATGGTGAGGATCTATATCAGGAAACTTTGTTAAAGACTATGGGAGGTTTGTATCAACGTTGGCATGTTACAAATCTAAAATCATATCTTTATCGAATTGCGACAAATACATGGATTGACCATTGTCGTAAAGAAAAGCGGAACCTTGGAACGTTGTCTGAAGCAGATGTACCTGCGGTAGATTTTTCCGATGACCTTGATCTTGAAGTAGCATTGGAAAAACTGTTTCACCTTTTCACACCAAGGCAGACCGCTGTCTTTTTGTTAAAGGAGATCTTCCAATTCAAGGCAGACGAAGTGGCAAGTATAGTAAAAACAACACCCGGAGCTGTGTATGCTACGACAAGAAGAATGAAGGAAAAGCTAAAAGATGAGCCAGAGAGGTCATCGTCGAAAACGAAACCTATTGAGATTGAAAATCAAGTCATTCAGACTTATTTGAAGGCACTAACCAATGGCGATGTGGACGGAATTCTTAAAATGTTCACCGACCAGCCCCATTATGAAGCGTCCCTTGGTTTTCTGGAAACCACTAAGGATGAAATTAGAAATGGATCATTACATTTTGGATTGCCAGGCCACAGAGTGGAACAATATCTTCTATGGGGTCGGCCGATCATTGTTGTGCTAGCAGAATCAAAAAATGGCCCACTCATTCACGATATTCAGTACCAAGAGGTTGAAAACGGAAAAATTGTACTGCACAGAAGTTACTTTTTCAGGAAAGAGTTAATCTTTGCCGCATCAAAGGAGTTAGGTTTTGCTCCACAGCTAAATAAACCTCCATTGAATTGGGAATAGAAGTAATTATTAATTGGCTGTAAGGAAAAGTAACCACACTTGCAAGAGAATTGGGCGCGCTAATGATAATAAGCGCGCTTTTTATAAGAATCAGGCTGGTTTGTGGGATCATACAGAAGATTTTTTTATTCATGTTATATGACTCGCTAGCTATATAAAATTGTGTGCGGAGAGTGACTTAGTGAAATCACTGCAGTTAATATTAGAGAACTATATTAATAAGTATCTAGAATTATGGGATTTTTACGGAGTTATTCAAGTGATCAAAAAAGGGGAAGTGCTTTTCGAAAATGCTTATGGCTATGCAAGTATCGAGTTTGGGATAAAAAATGAAATGAACTCGCGCTTCTCCATCGCTTCCATGTCAAAACAGTTTACAGCCTTTGCGATTATGATTCTCTATGATAGAAATATTCTGGACATCGATAAACCCGCACATTTATACCTCCCTGCTGAAATGCAAATTGACGAATCGATCACTGTCCATCATTTATTATCGCATACCTCAGGTTTATACAATTTCACTAACTTCGAAAATGATTTTTTTGCTGGATACAATAGAATGAATTATTCACGAAACCAATTTTTTCAATTGTATATTAATAAAAAACCTACAAAGACAGCGGGAACAGTATTTGATTACAATAACTCGAACTATAATTTACTTGCATGGATCATTGAAACTGTATCAGGAGAAACTTACGATGATTTTCTACGAAACCACATTTTCTTGCCTTTACATCTGACGAACAGTGATGTTGATGATGGTAGTAAACCGATTAAAAACAGATCATGTAATTACGTAAAAGATTTCGATGCAACGATCAAAAGCCCGTATTACAATGAGAAGTTTAGTATCGGTGCTGGTGCCATCGTTTCGAACTGCGATGATTTGTACAAATGGTATACGTGTTTGCGGGATCGAAAACTACTTTCCGAGAAAGTGTATACTAGGTTTTTTAGTGTGAACAAAAATAATTATTGCTATGGACTTGAGTATCATCATGTTTACGGTACGGACAGCTATTTCCACGGAGGAGATAACCCTGGGATCAGTACTTATATGCAGAATTTTTTCGATGAAGATCTTTGTATCATCATACTTTCCAACAATGAGGAAATAAATCAGTACAGACTGGGCAATGCAATTTCAGATATTTTGCATCATATTGAGGTAGATGTTCCGGTAAAACATAAAGAAATTTCAATCAATGAAAGTCAGCTTAAAAAGTATTGCGGGACATATTTGAAAGATAAGATTGAAATCGAATTCCTGAATGGCAAATTATACTTTACGAGATTCTACGGTAATCTTCATATTGAGCTCTATCCAGTTGGTGAGGGGAGATTTTCTCGAAGATATTTTGATCAAATTCATCCTTATAGTATTGTAGAGAACGAAAACGGCGAATTGTCGTTTTTTGGATATGTAAAAAAAAGTGAAACTGAAATTTAGTGAGGATATTAAGATGGATAATGTAACAGCCAAAGAAATAAGAAAAAGTTTAACAGCTGATTGTTCAAAGTGTTTTGGACTATGCTGCACAGCGCTGACAATTACAGCATCGAGCGATTTTCCAATTAATAAGTCGGCAGGAACCCCTTGTTCAAATTTACAAAATGATTATAGTTGCCGAATTCACAGTAACTTACTAGAAAGCGGGTTTAAAGGATGTACCGTATTTGACTGTTTAGGCGCCGGGCAAATTGTTTCTCAAGTTACTTTCAAAGGGCAAAGCTGGCGAGACAATCCCGAAACTGGACATAAAATGTTTCAAGTGTTTCCGATCATGGAACAAGTACATGAAATGATTGCTTATACAGCTGAAGCATTGTCATATGACATTCCACTTATTTTGTCAGATCAATTGAGTGTACAGTTAAAAGAAATGCAGAACTTAACTATACTTGAAGCTGACCAATTACTATCCCTTGATTTAGTAATGTATAGGTTCAAGTTAAATAAATTACTTTCGGAAACAAGCGAGTATATTCGAGAAAGCATAATTGCAAAGTTACCTACTTCTAAAAATACCAAGAACTATAATCAAGAAAGAGCCGACTGGATTGGCAAAAAATTAAATAGCAAAGATTTAAGGGCTACAAATTTTAGGGGAGCATATTTGATTGCTGTCGATCTGAGGAATGCAGATTTAAGAGGCGTTGATTTTATTGGCGCTGATTTGCGTGATGCCGATGTAAGGGGAGCAAATTTATCTACAAGTATGTTCTTAACTCAAATGCAAATCAATTCGGCGAAAGGTGATGCAAAGACGTCATTGCCGACTTATATACAAAGACCTTCTCATTGGATGAGTTGATAGTATTGTGTTCCAATAAAGAATTTTAGGTTCAATGATAAGGAGGAATTTATTTGAAAGTAAGGCTATCGGAGTACGATGAAAATTGGGTTCGAATGTTCAATGATGAAGTACTTTTCTTAAGAGGTATATTTGGGGAGGAAATCATCAAATTTGAACATTTCGGGAGTACCTCTGTTCCGGGCATGAAGGCAAAGCCAGTCATTGATATGATGTGTCTTGTGAAAGACATTAGAATCATCGATACATTTAATGAGCAGATGCATTCGTTAGGGTATGATGTTGCTGGTGAATGGGGAATTGAAGGTCGACGGTTGTTTCGTAAGGGCAGGGAAAACAGAACTCATCACATTCATGTTTATCAGAAAGATAACCCACATATTCAAAGACATTTAGTTATGAGAGATTATTTGAGAACTCATCCCGAAGAAGTTGAACGATATACATATTTGAAAGAAGAATTGGCTCAGCAAAACGATGACACAGCTTTTTATAGCAAAGCAAAAAAGCCATTCGTTAATGATTTGGAACAGCGGGCTTTGAATTGGTTTGAAAACGAGAAATCCTAATGGAAGATGGAGGATTATGAACTTTGGGGTATATGGCAAGTCACCATATTTCCATGAGTATAATCAGTAAACAGGAGATGGTTGACTATGAAACAAAATAAGTACGATGATCCGGATTTCTTTTCTGCTTATGAACAAATGACTCGCTCCGTTAATGGACTTGAGGGTGCAGGAGAATGGCATATTTTAAAGGAGCTTATACCAGAATTAAAAGATAAAACTGTACTTGATTTAGGTTGTGGTTTTGGATGGCATTGTCGATATGCCGGTGAGCAGCAAGCAAAATTTGTGGTAGGTGTAGATATATCTGAAAAAATGATTCAAAGAGCGATTGAAATGACAAAGGATCCTTCAATTTCTTACATTCATTCATCAATTGAGGACATCGATTTTCCAGACTCCCAATTTGATGTGGTTATCAGCTCGCTTGCGTTTCACTATCTCAAGTCTTTTAACTCCATCAGTAGAAGAATCTATGATTACTTAAAACCAGGCGGAAGCTTTGTTTTTTCTGTTGAACATCCCATTTTTACTTCTCGAAAAGGGCAAGATTGGTATTATGATAACCAAGGGAACCGTCTGCATTGGCCGGTTGATAATTATCAAAAAGAAGGAGTGCGTGAAACGTTGTTCTTAAATGAAAACGTTACAAAATACCATCGCACGATTTCCACATATATAAATGATCTGCTTGATGCAGGATTTATGATAAGCGCAGTCAAGGAGTCGTTTCCTTCAGTCGACATGTTAAAGAGTAATCCTGAAATGGAAGATGAGAACCGAAGACCGATGTTTTTAATGATCTCGGTAGAAAAAAATTAAATATGTTTTTTTCTAAAAACATGCAATGAAAGACTGGAGGGATTCTGGTGGAGCTTTGGGATGTATATGACAAGAACAGGGTTAAAACTGGAAGGAAGCATGAGCGAGGGAAACCTCTTCCTGCTGGAGACTATCATTTGGTCGTCTCAATTTGGATTATTAATAGTAGACAAGAAATTTTGTTAGCCAAACGGCATCCGGATAAACATTATCCGAACATGTGGGAATGCCCTGGAGGGTCTGCTTTAGCGGGAGAAAACAGTCTGGAAGCTGCATTGAGGGAAGTAAAAGAAGAAATCGGTATAGATTTATCAAGTTGTAACGGCAAATTGATGAAAAGTGATAGACGTCAGAATGATTTTCGGGATGTCTGGTTATTTACTCATGATTTTTCTCCTGAAGAAACTGTGCTTCAATCTGAAGAGGTAATAGATGTTAAATGGGTTTCCATAGCGGAACTTGAAAGTATGTTTAACAATGGCATTGTGGTTCCTAGCCTTGGATATTTTAAAAGTTTCTTCTATGAAAAAGTTCAGCAACATGGACAGATAACTTGATTGAATATGTGCTGGAATTACTGATAAACCTCTGCAATTGATTATAACTGATTGCATTTTATTTGAAGAACCGATGGGAGACAGTAATATGATCAATAACCTAAGAAGCGAAAGAGTTATTCTTCGGGAAATGGAAGAAAAAGATTGGATAGACGTTCACAAATATGCCTCGCAAGAAAAGGTTTGTCAATATCAGCCATGGGGGCCAAATTCCGAGCAAGAGTCTAAGGAATTTGTGGATCAGATTCTAATTGACGCCAAAAAGGATCCGAGAAGCCGATTCGTCTTTGCAGTAGTTTTAAATGAAAGCACAGAAATGATTGGTGCTGGTGAGATAAATATTCGAGATTATAGCAATAGAGTCGGTGAGATAGGATACATAGTGAACCCCCAATACTGGGGGAAGGGATTTGCGACAGGAGTAGCGAATCTGTTAATTGAATACGGATTTAATGATTTAAATCTACACCGTATTTATGCCACTTGTGACCCGAGAAATATAGGATCATCAAAGGTCTTAGAAAAGGTAGGAATGATTAAGGAAGGTAGGATGCGTGAGGATTTATTACTAAAAGACGGTTGGCGTGATTCTCTTTTATACAGCATTTTAGAGCATGAGTGGATGAGGAAATAAATTACTGTTTGCGATAATTGAACAAGATACAGCGTCCGAATTAAAGAAATACTGCGAGAAGATGATTGTTTAATAAGAGTTAGGAAAAGGGTGAGTAAACTTGGTTGAAACTAAATATACAGGTATTTTGTTATATCCTCGATTTAGTGAATATGAACTTTCTGTGCTTTTATCAGTATTACATCAAGCTGGAAAACAGATTGTCTATATTGGATTAGACAGTCAAGTTGTAGAAGGAGAAGCAGGACTACGTTGTCTTCCCGAAACTACTATTAATGATATTGATCTAGAAAGAATCGATAGTATTGTGTTACCAGGAGTTGATGATTTTGAACACCTAGTAAACCACAAAGGGCTTTCATCTTTTTTACGTGAGGTTAACGATGGGAGACGTTTGATTGGTGCAATCTCAAGTGCTCCATACCTGTTATCGATGAGTGGCGTGTTGGCCGACAAAAAATATACGACGGGATTAACAGCAGACCAAAGAGAGTTTTTAAGCACATTTATCGAAGAAAACTTTGTAGATAGCAAAGTGGTTGTAGATGATTACATCATTACAGCGAGGGGTTCAGCATTTATTGATTTTGCTTTCAGATTTGGTGACTACTTAAATTTGAAGTATCAAAAAGAATGGTATTATTCATAAGCGTTATCCTTCTTAAGAATTTAAGGAATTCTCATATTGATTGACAATGATTTTTCATACATAAAAAACTACAAAGGGGAATTATAATGCAAAACTTCAATTATGAAATTGTAGAGATACCTGCCTATCGAGGAATCGGACTAAAATGGGAAGGTCCATACACAGAAGTTAGTACTTTGAAAGAACTTATTACTAGCATGAGTGATCGAGTAGGGGAGTTAGATCATGCGATCAATCCAAAAATGCAATTAGGGCTTTCCTATCATCTTAGGCAAGATGGGTTTGTACACTACTCTGTATATGAGGTTGGAGAAGAACAACAGCTTCCTGAGGGTATGGTGGAAATAAATGTACCGAAAATGACGTACTTAACGACACATCATAAAAAGGATCAAATCATTGGTCAAACTTACGATGAAATCTATCAGTGGCTGAAGGAAAATGACTATGAACCATTTAGGGAGTCTGACGTGGAATATTATGATCGTCTGCCGATAAAGCATGAAAGATATCCGCATGATCGCGATGTTAATCATCCTCATTTTGATATCTTAATTCCTATTAGTAAAAAGATATAAAATAAATAATCTGTTGTTCAATTGTTGGGCGATGTGACTTAGGACAATACGAAAGTATAAGGGAGAGTACAAAAATGATTAAGCTAAGATTATTTTTGTTATTATCTTTCGCAATCTTCCTAACCGGATGTAGCGGGGATGATCATACAGCAAGGGAACCGGACAGTCCTTTAAACACGACTTCCTTAATGAAAGAATACGCCCAACAAAATAATTACAGTCAGTTTGAAACCTTAATGCTGGCTGGATTCGATGAAGAAAGTATAACGGAGTTCTATGAAACTGTAAGACGCACAGCCACAGACAGTGCAGATATAAAAAACGTTACGTTAGTCACTTTTGATAATGGCAAAACGTTGCTTGTACATTTAACACCTATAGCCTCTGAAGATGGGGAAGTGTTAATACAAGATGTAATTGAAATTCCAGCAGAAATGGCAGCGTATATTGAGGAAGCGTTAAATTGAAAGCACTAGAAGTAAATTGTAACTACGATTGAAAAAGGATGATTTTAATTAACCAAAATATAGTCGTAAATAATAAAAATTTAGAAGTTCTACAAAAAGGAAGCCATGGAATACCAATCGTTATATTGACTGGGATGGGGTGCTCCTTTGATGATTGGCATGATATTACGGAGGAACTGAGTAATAAGAATAAAGTGATTATGTTTCATAGGCCAGGTCTTGGCATGAGCGAAATTGTGAATGAGAGCAGAACGACACAAGCTGTCGCTGACGAATTAGAGCAATTGCTTCTTCAATTGAATATCCACGAGCCAATTGTTTTGGTAGGGCATTCTTATGGCGGGCTATGCGCACAGCACTTTGTAAAATTATATCCTAATCACGTAATGGGGGTAGTATTAGTAGATTCTACTTCTATTGATTTTGGTATTCTCGATAAATTAAATTTGCCTGTTATAGATGAGGATTCTACTGATGAAGCGTGGATAAAAAAATGTAACTTTTATTCTTCAATGAATAGGGAAGAACTGAACAAAATAATCAGTCCTTCGTTAACGGCGAAACAAAGACAATTCCCACTGGAAATACAGGAAAGATTGTTGGAATTTCAAGTGAATCCTACATTGTACAAGGCGATGTGTTCTGAGTTGAAACATTGGAAAAAAGATGCGGAAATTATAAAGGGATTAGGTGATTTTCCCGATGTACCGCTATTAGTTATCAGCAGGGATAAAGAATACTGCATAAAGCTTGGCGTAGAGGAAGGATTTCCGGAATGGGAATTGCGGGTGTTTGAAGAGAAATGGCAAGAGCTTATTATTGAACAGGCAGGATTATCTAAGAAAAGCAAACTGGTTTATGCCGAACAATCAGGTCACTTAATATATTTGGATAGACCTGATGTTTTGATACAGTGTATCACTGATCTATGCATTGAATGTTGAACTGAAATAAGAGGTGATTATATGAAAAGAGTAGCGTTGGCAGCTTTTATTATTTCATTAATTACAGTTTCAACAGTATTGGCAACTACAGTATTTAATTCTAATAATAATGAAGCGGAAACACTAGTCCTTAAGTCTATCGAATATATGAAATCACATAAATGGGATGAATATGTGGGACTCTTCGATTTTGAACCTGAAGTTAGTGAGCATTTATTATCGTTTTTAAGAGACGGTGATGATCAGGGAAAGCAGGATGGAATTCATGGGATTCAAGATATAAAAGTGGTGAGTATGGAATTGACAAGTGATCCGGAGTTTATCTCAAAAGGTGACTATGTGTATGATGTGCTATTGGATATGAAAGTTCTTAATCCTTCCGAATTTCACCTGAACGGAGTTTCCCGTCATAGATATGTTCTGAATAGGACAAGTGAAGGGTTGAAAATAGAAACAGTATATTTGGATAAGAACTATGAGCATAAAAATTAAGCATTGTGAGGACGTATTATGGAGCAATTAACGTTTCAAGCATTACAAAGTTATTTAGCTTTAAAATACAAAGAAGGTCGCACCTCATCAGGGTTATTCATGAAATTAGTAGAAGAAATAGGGGAAGTAGCAGAGGTCCTAAATCAGCAAGAAGGCCGTAAATCAGTTACATCAGATGCTTCTCTTGAAAAAGAGTTAGTAGATGTAATTCATTACGCCGTAGCTATTGCAAGTATAAATCAAATTGATTTGTCAAAAGCAATTATTGAAAAAGACAAACATGCGGCAGTGAAATATAATCAATCTCCGAACTTGGAAGAGTTTTTGACCATGCAAAATAAATAAAAAATGATATCTCAGCAGGAAACCTGAAAGGCAAGGATCCCCTATTTGCCTTTCAGTAGATTGTTTCGAAGGGGTAACTATTTAATAAACTTCTCAATCTCATCCTTATGATCATCCACTAACGTATCCAACAACTGATTCATTTGTTTGTCGAATCCTTTTACATCATCGGCATCAATCGAGTCGAATGGCTGCCCAAGCTTCTCTTCAATATAAGCAACCATATATGCGCTTAGTTCATTCGTTATTTCGTAATGTTTAACGATATACTCATCTGGATCCATATTAAACTTTTTAGCCTGTGAGTCTGCAAATTTGCGCATGTCTTTTGCCATTTCGCTGTTGTCGTCTTTTGATAGATAAAGATCAACAGCTGAACTTTTCGTTGCTTGAATTTCCTGTAGCCTTTTGGAGACATCCAGACCCAATTTCTTCGCCTCTTGAACGGCTAATGTCGCTTTTATCATCCCATCAAGATTCTCTAAAACTTTATCATCCTCATACAAAAACCGCAGCTCACCAACTGTAATTTCTTCCCCTCTTACAACAGCAGCAACATCTTCATCATCGTACTTAGAAATAGAGTTGCATCCAGCCAGGATCATTAAACAACTAAGGAACACGACACTTGCAAAACTTTTCAATCATCCCACCCCTTTGTTTACATGAACACTCCCCATTCATTCACAAACAACGACTTGCCGTTGGAACGTCCCCTTTTTCGCTACACAGCGGTCAACAATCGTAAAGCCGGCCTCCGTAATCATATGATCCATCGGCTCAATCGTGACGACGACGAGTCGCTTCGTTATCCGCCTAGCATTCTTTAGAATGTCCAGTTGTCCTTCAGCGGTAATATGTGTAAACAGATTGTATGGCATATCGATAATCGCAGCATCATATGTATCCGTCACTTCGGAAATAGGGCCTTTGACAACTTCCCCCTCCAATCCGAAATGGGCGAGGTTCTTTCTCGAGCCAAGACAGACGAGAGGGTTGATATCCCTGCCGACCATGTTAATTCCCATGGATCGGGCTTCCACCAAAACAGTTCCAATTCCGCAGCATGGATCGATCGCCCGGATTCCCTCAGGATGGGGGACAGCAATATTAGCAACAGCTCTTGCAACACGGGTGCTTAGCGCAGTGGAATACATATGGGGCTTTTGCATATGAAATCGCCAAATCGGCTCGCTTACCTGCAAAATGCCGAAATGCCAAACCTCTTCAAGGAGAACGATTCCAAAGTTCACTTCCGGCTCCAGCAGCTCCGCTTCCCCTTGGATCACTTCGCCAATATCCCGCTCAATGCTGCGCCTTTCCGGTTGACGTAGTTTGGCAGTCGAGTCAAGGGCAATCGAGTTCATGCACGTCACCTTGAATGTTTTATGGCTGACGAATTCAGATGCTTGCTTTATTATTTCTACCAAATCGTTTCCGTAGAACAGGATTTCGAGACGTTCCTTCATGAAAGGACTCCTGCTCGGGTCAATCTTCGTTTTACTTTTAATGACGTTCGTCGGACTGTCAAAGCCGAAGAACGCTCTCATTTCCAATCGGCAAAGATCATGCTCGTCTACTTGCCGGACATATGTGTAAATGAATTCCCGGGTTTCCGTTTCGAATGCATGCTTCAATTTGCTGCCTCGATTGCTGCTAGCAACTTGAAAATGAAACAGTAGGCGAGATCCATCGCACCTTTTATTGACATGTCTTTATGGAAGCCGTCCAATTGATCGAGCGGTATATTGATGTCCCATAGTCCGTCCTGGTCGGAAAACATAGCACTATATGTTTTTGAGCCAACATTCGCCTCTAAATAATCCTTCAGGAAAGAACCCCATTTTTTTTGTACTTTCAATCCGAAAAGGACGGTCGATGTCTCGAAAACATCATCCATTTCAAAAGCGATTCCATCGACACTGATCGTTTCAAATGCATTTGATTCAACATACAAAAATTCTTCGGCATTTTTGGAAAAATAGGAGACAGGTTCATTCATGAATGACTCAGGTTCCTCTTTGATCACTTCTTCTGTCTCTTTTAGACATCTTTCAATGACGGGAAAGTTCCAATCTTTATGTTCAAATTCAGCATTTTCATCAATCAATCCTTGTTTCACAGCGTATTCTTTTTCAATTGGGAACAACGGCCTGTTCTCAGCGACTAGTTGCGCAAATTTATCTTTCAACATGGTAGACACTCCTTTTCATTCAACAGTATACCTTACTTCCTAGCACACTTTCTATTCACCCGGATACCAAGGGTTCAAATGGATGAGCACTTCATCCACATCGGCGTGTTCATTGATGATCAAATTTCGGATTTTACTTGAGATATCATGGCCTTCCTGGATTGTCAACTTTCCAGAAATACCAATCCTTAAATCGACGAGGACATAATGGCCATGCTCACGTGCGCGCAGTCGGTCGATTCGTTTTACTTCGGGAACGGTGTGGATTAACGCCGCAAATTCCTGAAGACGGTCTTCAGAGACGTTCTTTTCCATTAGTATATCCATCGCCTCTATACCGATTTCATAAGCAAGTCTGAGGACAAGTACCGAGACAATCACACCTGCAAACGGATCCCCGTACGACAGCAGGGAGATATGACAGGCATCGCCAATCAATGCCAAGCCGATACCGACAACAGCGGCAAGTGAAGCATAGACATCTGCGAGATGGTCGTATGCCGTTGCAATTAACCCTTTACTGTTCACTTTCTTTCCAATTCGCATCGTGTATATATAAAGTGCCTGTTTCCAAACAAGGGAGATGATTGCGGTGATTAATGCAATCACGCTTGCTTTAGCAGGTTCCTCGAAAAATGTTTTAACAGCTTCGTACCCAATATAAATGGCGGCAATACCTAAAATGATCGCTACGAGGCCTGACCCAATGACCTCCGCTTTCCCATGTCCGTATGGATGGTCATCATCGGCAGGCCGTTGGGAAAACCGCATAGACGTAAGGGCAGCTGCAGATGCAACTACGTCTCCGGCATTATGGAAGCCGTCTGCGAGGAGTACGGGACTGTTGAAAAGGACACCAACAAGAATTTTCAGGACAGTTAATACAATATTGCTCATCAGACTGATCCAAATCGCAAAGACTGAAGCGATGGAATGGTTTTGATTAGTTATCATTTACTATGCCTCCATACTGATTTTCCCGGGGGAAAGAAAAACCCCTGACAGATTGTTGTCAAGGGTTTGGGGAAATATAATCTATAATTGCGCCTGTTATTGAGTTTTATCATCGTCATCACTCTTTTTTTCGTCAATAATTTAAGCATAACACTACTTGAATTAGCGAGCAAGGAATTGACCGTGTGTAATAAACGGTTGTTTCGAATTTCATTGCAAATGAATAATGAATTCATTATAATACAATAAAGTGAATAAAAATACATACGAGAGGTTGATTATATATGAAACTTTGGGGTGGACGTTTTACGAGTCGTGCAGATGAAATTATGGAGCAGTTCAATACATCATTGCCTGTCGATCATAGATTGTACAAAGAAGATATCGCCGGAAGTCTGGCACACGTCACGATGCTCGTCCATTGTGATTTATTGACGCCAGAGGAAGGCGAATTGCTCGTACAAGGGTTGGAATCCATCCTTAAAGATATTAACGATGGCGAACTTGTAATTGAAGGTGATTATGAGGATATTCATTCCTTCGTAGAGATGCATTTGACGGAAAGAATCGGGGAAACGGGGAAGAAGCTTCATACGGCACGGAGCCGGAATGACCAAGTGGCGGTCGATATGCGCCTCTATGCAAAGAATAAAGCGGTCGAAGTGATGGACGGCCTTCAATCGCTGATTGATTCGTTGCACGCTAAAGCTGCTGCAAATAATGTCATTATGCCAGGATATACTCATTTGCAACGCGCGCAAGTCGTTACGTTTAGCCATCATCTAGGAGCGTATGAGCAAATGTTTAAACGCGATAAGAAACGAGTTGGCAACGCGCTCGAGCTACTCGATGAAAATCCATTAGGATGCGGAGCACTTGCAGGAACGACACATGCAATTAATCGAGACATTACGACGTCGGTATTAGGGTTTTTGAAACCGGTCAATAATTTCTTGGACGGTGTAAGCGACAGGGATTATATGCTCGAGCTGATGTCCGATTTCTCCATCATCATGATGCATTTGAGCCGTTTAAGCGAAGAGCTTATTTTATGGAGCAGCCAAGAATTCAAATTCATTACGATGGCAGATGCATATTCTACGGGAAGCAGCATTATGCCGCAGAAGAAAAATCCTGATGCAGCGGAGTTGATTCGCGGCAAAACCGGTAGAGTATACGGCTCTCTCTTCGCTTTGTTAACGACATTGAAAGGTTTACCCCTGACGTATAATAAGGACATGCAAGAGGATAAAGAACAATTTTTCGATGCGCTCGATACGGTCCTTGATTGCATGGAAATCATGTCAAAGATGATCGACACATTGCAAGTGAATGCCGATAATATGAAAGCAGCCATCAAAGGTGGCTTTCTTAATGCAACTGAAGTCGCCGATTACTTAGTAGCAAAAGGCACTCCATTCCGCGATGCACATGAAATCGTCGGGAAGATCATCATTTATTGCGAAACGGAAAAGAAGGCAATCGAGGATCTAACAGTTCAGGAACTGTCCGCATTCAGTGATAAAATAGCTGATGATATTTACAATTATATCGACTACGAAAACATTTTAACGAAAGGGAATAAGGGGTTAATGAAGGAAGTGGGCGAGTAAGTTAATATGACGGGAGCCGTACGCTCATAAATATCTGTTTCCCGCTCATAAAATGAGAAAGCCAGAGGAAATTCCCTCTGGCTTTCGTCATGCTTTACGGATTCTATATTCTATCGTCAAAAACGGTAACGAAAAAATCCACATTTCATGTTTTGCGGTCAATGAACCATCCCCCGCTTCGCTTACGACAAAATTTTCCTCCAGCGGCAGTCTAAAATACTTTCCAAACTTTGAAGTCAAATAGATTCCAGCATCTGAAGTCGGATTGGTTCTCCTGCTCGTTAACTGCAAGGCATCGCCGTGTTCACGAAGTTCCAATATGCCCGTCATCGTAGAAAAAGGGAGCGGCAATGCAATGTTCATGAACTCTTTGCCAGTAGAAGCTCTATGGTGAGAATAAAGGGCGATGAATGCATAGCGACTGTCGACCTTCCGGATCCATGCACGAACAGCATGTCTGCCATCCAAACTAGGCGTAAGAGTAATAATATCTCCTGTCATTTCCACTTCATTTCGATGAATCGGCAAGTTGATCTGCTCTGTTTTCCTGCTAATGAATGAATAAAAGAATGCAAAGGGTAAGTACCATTTTTTCCAATGAACGGTAGCAAAAAGTCGATAATCGATCGTGTTTTCATAAAAATCCACAATATGAGGAGAAACTTTGCTAACCCCATATAGCTTCATATCATCTACAAGGCCTCTATGCTTTCCAGATGCACCAAGCTGTTCAACACTTTGTATTCCTTTTATCCGACTGACCGGGAAGTTTGGCTGTTGAAAATTGGGTGAGGGAACGGATAACAGCCATCCAACGATGCCGAACAATGCAAAGATAACGCAATTCAAGACGCCATGGAACCGGAGCATGAATTCTATCGTGACGGAAGTAAGGCCAAAACCATTCCCGAGTACGTAAAGGAGCGAGAACATAATCGTCAGACCGAGAGATGTAAATGAAGTGACGACAAGCCACTTCTGCGTTCGTTTCGGATAGACAGTTCGCCAAGCAATCACGATCATTCCAGCTAGTCCGACGATGTAAAGAAGTACAGAAAATAATTCAATCCACCTTGAAAATGTAATCCCGATTGCTACAACCATTGGAGCGGCTAATAAAAGAATGCTATAAAACAAAAAGGTGCGCGGCTTATGTAACCTTCCAAGAAATCCTATGAAAATAGGCAATAAAAATGCGGAGTAATGAAAATGAATCCCGGTTAGCCACGTCAGTAATGGAGTGAAGCCCGTATCAATGTCCGCCACATAAGCAAAATACCAACCGCCGCCAAGTGCGATGTACATTAATCCCAGATCAATTGAAAACTCTTCGATATTTGTAAATCCGCGCTGCATGAACCGGGATAATCCGTATAATGCAATAATCGCAGTGAACAAGAAGTAGATAAGTGCCGGAAATGCAGCCCATTCGGGTAAAAAGATTAGGATAATAGCAACCGAAGCATAAGCAGGGACCGCGACATAAAAATAGTACTTCGAAAACCAATCTCCGCGATTCATGACAAATCGAAAAGCTACTGGCACGTAGACAATTTGTGCAATTGTCAGAAGTAAAAACGGCCACGGGTCTATGCTGAAAAAAGCGACGATGATGAACAATAGAAAGTGAAAAAGTACGTATTTACGCATTTTGAACAAACTCCCCTTCATAGGAAAACAGATGACCGATTAGTGGATTTTGCACAGTTACAGCGATGCGGAAAACGTTATTCGATTCATCGTAGCATTCCGTCACTGTCGCAAGGCCTTGAAATAGTTTCGGCAGTGGCACTTCGATTTTCCCAAGAACAAGTCGTTGATTCATAGAATGGATTGTTATCGCTCCTTCATCAGACACGTCGAATGCCAAATCCGAATAGACGAGAGGAGGTTCACCTAGATAATCTTTAATGACAAGATGGGTTTCATCTAAGCTCATGAGCGCATTGAAATAGCGTTTTTTCGTGCCGAAATGAAAGATGCGTTCCCAATGGATTTGACTTTCACTGTTGGCCCCAATCCGCGCTGTGTTCTTAATTGAGAAAGGAATGTTCTTGCCGCGTTCCGGGAAAAGCAGCTTCCAATTGACGCCGAGCCGAAATAGGGGATAGAGCCATTTCGGGCCTCCTTTGATTTCCTTCATCGTGCCTGTTGCTTCAAATGAACGTCCATCTGCAAAATCATAACGCATTTGCAGCATTGGATGCAGCAGATTAAAGTCATTGCCTAGAGCTTTTTTATAAATGGACAACGTATTCACCTTTTTCTTTTACAGCTTTTTGCAGTCGGAGTATCATCGCTACTAAAATACCCGATGAAGGAGAGGGCAAACAGCGACAAGTTGAATGTCACAGGGCTGAAAGGGTGTATGGCTGCTTCAGGAGCAGCAATGATTGCCGCAATAGTGAGCAACGGAAAGACGACGAGCTGCAACGCAAATAAATGCTTTTTCCTCTTATAAACAAGCCAAAGAATACCGAATAGCAATTCAGCGATACCTATGCCAATCAACAGTGTTGTTATTTGTGTTGCATTCAATGGAATCGTATTCGCAAGCATCCGCATTTCTTCCGGATGTTTCCCAATAATTTTAGGAATTAGCCCGTGATAGATCCAAATGAATGAAAATAGTATGGAAAGACCATAAGTCGTGAAAAAACGGAAGTATTGGGAGCGGGGAGCTTCTCCTTTTTCAAGCCATCTTTTCAACACATCAAAACTGAGGGCGGTTCCCCAGCCGATCATCGGGCGAAAAGCGAATGCATCGAACACTTTTCCGAGCGATCCGAAGTTCGCGTCATAATCATATTGCGTCAGGAATTTTGTCCCTTTTTGCTGTGGCTCATATTTCCAATACCCTTTCCCTTCTTTGATCGGCGAGAACCATTGGTTAGTTCCGAAATGCAAGGAAGAAGAGCGCGTGCCATCTCCTTTATTGAATGTCCCCGTACTTTTCCCCCAGCCTTCGACGGTAAGAAGAGGGGTGACGCTTCGTTTGTATGTAAACATTTGTGGCTCATCGTCTTTTATTGGCAAATAGGTGATGGATGAAAACCGTAAATCCCATTGCGAATGCAAGTCCGGATTTTGCGACGCATCCCAGACGTCATCTATAGTTGAATCAATTTCAATTTCGACGTAAATTGGCTTTTTTTTCATAAGGTTTCACCTCATTAGTAAGACGATGGGGAGGGGGGAATGTTTCGTTTCTGCTTATCGATCATTTTCACAAATTTACCGGTCTTTTCCCGCCAGTTATCGATCAATCTGACGTAGTTATCGATCATTTCCCAAAGTATATCAATCATTTCCGTGAATTTATTGTCACTTCGGGACTAATGACTCATTAAATTCACTTATTCCCATGAAAAAAAGGAGCCGGTAAGCTCCTTTTTTCATCCCATTATATTGTAGCCACCATCGACGTAAATGATTTCGCCGGTTACACCGCTAGAAAGGTCGCTTAACATCGCAATCGACATCTTCGCGACTTCCTCATTTGTAATATTGCGTTTCAACGGAGCTTTTTCTTCGATTTGCCCCAAAATCGTATTGAAGGAAGGAACGCCTTTCGCGGAAAGGGTACGGACAGCTCCTGCAGAAATCGCATTGACGCGGATAGCATCCTTCCCTAAATCATTTGCTAAGTAACGGACGGATGCTTCAAGCGCAGCCTTCGCAACACCCATTACATTGTATCCGTCGAGGACCCGTTCAGCACCTAAATAGCTCATCGTGATAATCGATCCGCCTTCTGTCATGAAACGACGTGCTTCTCTTGCTGTTGCGACAAGCGAATAAGAGCTTGAATCCTGCGCGAATGCATAGCCACTTCTAGTCGTTTCGACAAAATCATTTTTCAGATCTTCAGCGTGCGCAAAAGCGATCGAGTGGACAATTCCGTGGATTGTTCCAAGCGTTTCGCCAATCTGTGTGAATGCATGCTGAATGCTTTCATCTACATTCACATCACATTGGACGATCATTTTTGGCTCTAGACCGTTGTTTTCCAAGGCTTTTTCAAGCTTGGCAAGTGAACGTTCTTTACGATACGTGAAAATGACATTAGCTCCGACATCAAAAAGAGACTTTGCTACGCCCCACGCAATGCTTCGTTCGTTCGCTACACCCATTACGACAATATTCTTCCCTTTTAACTTTAATAAATCTTCCATAGTGACCTCCTCAATCGGTAGAAAACTATCACCTAATATTAGTACCTGATAATAACGATAGTATAGCATACTCTCCTCTAATTCAAAACTCCAATTCTAAAATAGGAAATAAAAATTGCTAATAAACTTATATTAATACAGTTGACTTTATATTTATGCATACGTATACTAATTCTAACGATTAAAGGGGTGGGGACATGAAGATAGGAATCATCGGCGCTTCCGGCTATGGCGGACTTGAATTGATACGATTATTGCATAATCATCCGGAAGTCGAACAACTCGATTTATTCACATCATCTGAGGAAGGGACTTTGTTTTCTAGCAAGTTTCCGCATACAACAAATATGTATGATCAACCTCTACTTAAAATCGATCATGAACAGTTGGTCGACTACGATGTGTTGTTTGCAAGCACACCGGCTGGAGTGACAAGTAAATTGCTGCCGCCGCTCATCGGTAGTAGTCCGAAATTGATTGACTTGTCCGGAGATTTTCGATTGAAAGATACTGCGGAATACGAGCGTTGGTATAAGAAAACTGCTGCACCGGCTGAAGCGATCGAGCAAAGCGCATACGGTTTGACGGAATGGAATACAGAAGAAATCAGTAAAGCGCAGCTTATTGCAAATCCCGGCTGCTATCCGACTGCAGTTCTCCTGTCTTTATTGCCGCTAGTTAAAGAAAAGCTGATCGATGCATCATCACTTATCATTGATGCGAAAAGTGGTGTATCAGGAGCAGGAAACACTCCAGGACCGATGACACATTTCAGTGAGACGAATGAAAACTTCTCAATTTACAAGATTCACGAACACCAGCATATCCCTGAAATTGAACAGGGGATAGCACAATTCGGTGCTCAGGAAATTCCGGTGACGTTTACAACACATCTCGTTCCGATGACGAGGGGCATCATGGCGACAAGTTATGCACCAGTAAACCCTGCCGTCACAGAAGAGCAACTCGTCGGTTGTTTAAAGGAAACATACGCAAGACGGCCATTTGTAAGGGTCATAAGTGAATCGAGCAAGTTTTGCACGAAGCAAGTTGCCGGTTCAAACTACTGTGATATTCATGTGAAGGTGGATCCGCGGACGAATCGGGCAACCATTGTGTCAGTCATTGATAATTTGGTGAAAGGGGCTGCCGGGCAGGCGGTTCAAAATATGAACGTGCAATTTGGATTGGATGAAACGACAGGTTTGACGCAAGTTCCATTATTTATTTAGAGGAGGAATTGGTATGGCGGTAGCAGTTCAACAGATGAAACGCGTTTCAGGAAAGAATATCGCGACACCGAAAGGATTCAAAGCGGTCGGCATCCATTGCGGACTGAAGTATAAGAAACACGATTTGGCGGTATTGCTCAGTGAAGTGCCTGCAAGCGTGGCGGGTGTTTTCACGACGAACGCCATACAAGCGGCTCCTCTTGTAGTAACGAAGGAAGTTGTGCAGCAAACTGGGCAAATGCAAGCAGTCATAATCAATTCCGGCAACGCGAATGCATGCACTGGGAAGCAGGGCATGATCGATGCACTTACGATGCAAGAGAAGACAGCTGAACAATTCGGTATCGCTACGAATTTGGTCGGAGTGGCGTCAACAGGCGTCATCGGTGAGAAATTAAATATGGAACCGTTGCTGAAAGGGATCGAGCAGCTAGAACCGACAAGCACTTTAGAAGGTTCTATCCAGTTTTCACAAGCGATTTTGACGACAGATACTGTCATGAAAAATACAGCATACCGTACGGAAGTGGATGGCAAGGAAATTACGATAGCGGGAACAGCGAAAGGTTCCGGAATGATCGAACCGAATATGGCAACGATGCTCGGCTTCATAACGACAGATGCCAAAATCGACTCCGTTCATTTGCAGGAAGCTTTGAAGTCCGTCACCGATGTGACATTCAATTCGATTACTGTGGATGGGGATACTTCCACGAACGATATGGTTCTCGTGCTGGCAAACGGATTGGCGGGAAATCAACCATTATCTCCAGCGCATCCAGAATGGGATTCATTTACCCAAACATTGCATGCGGTCGCTCAAGATCTTGCAAAGATGATTGCAAAGGATGGAGAAGGGGCGACGAAACTTATCGAAGTGGAAGTCGATGGAGCCGTAACGGATGCAGAAGCGAGAAAAATCGCCAAAACAGTCGTCGGCTCTCCCCTTGTTAAAACTGCAGTATTCGGCTGTGATGCGAATTGGGGAAGGATCATTGCGGCAGTCGGTTATAGCGGTGCGTCTGTCGATCCATTAGGGATTACGATTAAAATTGGTGACACGACAGTCGTAACAGCCGGTGAGCCGGTAAACTTCTCGGAAGAGGAACTGCTTCTTTATTTAAAACAACCGGAAGTGAAAATTTTCGTCGGGTTGAATAAAGGAAGCGGCAACGGAATAGCATGGGGGTGCGATTTGACATATGACTACGTCCAAATCAATGCTTCCTACCGATCATAAGCGGATTGTCATAAAGCTTGGAGGAAGCATGCTCGAAGGGTTGCAAAGCAGATTTTATAAGAAACTCCACGAAATGCTAAGCGAAGGCTATGAAATTGTCATCGTCCATGGCGGGGGGCCTTCCATCAACGCGAAGTTACGGTTAAATGCCATTGAATCCAACATCGACAATGGCATACGGATCACTTGTGAAAAGTCGATATCGATCGTGAAAGACGTATTGATCAGCGAAGTGAATCCCTCTTTAGTCCATCAGTTCAATTGTGCTGACATTGATGCAATCGGGCTGAGTGGATTCGATGGCAAGCTGCTGACGTGTTCTTTGTTAGATGAAAAACGTTACGGGTTTGTCGGGAATATCCAGACAGTGAATGATAGATTGCTTGAGAAATTACTGGCATCTGGAATCGTCCCAGTCATTTCTTGCATCGGTGCAACGGAATGTGGAAAGCCACTCAATATTAATGCAGATACAGTCGCAAGCAAAGTCGCGCTTGCCATTCAAGCGAAAAGTCTTATCTTTGTAACCGATACACCGGGAATAAAGATTGGAAGTGAAATTCAAACAGCTGTCTCCCCGGCTGAAATAGCGAATTGGATTGATGCAGGGGATATATATGGCGGAATGATCCCGAAAGTGCATGCCGCAATGGACTGCCTAGATGCAGGGGTTCCTTCCGTCCAAATCGTCGATCAGCATTTGGCGGGCACAACGATTGGATTTGAGGAGGTTTTCAGTTGAGTACTTTATTCAACAATTATGCACGTCGGCCGGTGCACCTAGTAAAAGGCCGGGGGACAGTCGTTGAAGACGAGAACGGTAAAAAATATCTCGATTTTACAAGCGGCATTGCTGTCGTCAGTTTAGGTCATGCGCATCCTGCTATCGTCAATGCGATTCAAACTCAAAGCGAAAAGCTTTGGCATATATCGAATTTATTCGAAAGTCCTGAGCAGGAAAAGCTTGCTGCGGCTCTTATGAAAGACACGCATTTCTCTCATAGCTTCTTTTGCAATAGCGGGGCAGAGGCGAATGAAGCAGCCATCAAACTTGCGAGGAAGCATACAGGAAAATCGACGATTATCACTTTTGAACAATCTTTTCACGGCCGCACATTCGGAGCGATGGCTGCGACGGGACAGGATAAAATAAAGCAAGGCTTCGGACCGATGCTCGAAACATTTAAGACGGTTCCATTCAATGATCCAGTGAAGCTGGAAGCCGCTATCGATAATGATGTGGCCGCCATCATGCTGGAAGTGATCCAAGGCGAAGGGGGCATTCACGCAGTCACGCCTGAATTCGCCTCGATCATTTCAAACATTTGCGAGTCAAAAGGGATCTTATGTATTATCGATGAAGTACAGACTGGAATCGGACGGACCGGCACTCGTTTTGCATATGAGCAGACGGGATTGAAACCAGATATTCTGACACTCGCTAAAGGTTTGGGCGGGGGCTTCCCGATTGGGGCGATGCTCGGGACATCCGCATTATATGATACATTCGGGACCGGCTCGCACGGGACAACATTCGGCGGGAATCCACTTGCTGTCGCGGTTGCTCAAACTGTCGTGGATCATATTTTTCAGGAAGAGTTCTTGAAAGGTGTCCGTGAAAAGTCAGCTGCGTTGATGAAGAAATTGTCAGAGGTTCTTCCACCGGACCAATTTAATATTAGGGGGCAAGGATTGCTCATAGGCATTGATTGTAAGGAAGACGTTGCGCCTTTCATTCGCCAAGCGGAAGAAGCAGGATTGCTTGTAGTTCAAGCTGGTTCAGACGTAATTCGTTTGCTGCCGCCGTTAACTGTGACCGATGATGAAATCGAAGAGGCAATTGCTATTTTGACATCCATTTTACTCGTACCGACGACTATATAGTGTAAAAACGGATCTCCTAGATTGGGGGATTCGTTTTTTCGTTGCGCTTTGCGCAAAACTTTCCCACTACACCATATCTTTTGATAGAACATCCATTATGATATGCTCAAATAGTGTGTATTACGAAATGGAGACGATACTATGAAACTTGAGGAAACTCATAGCAACACGAAGATACTTAGCTTTGGGAACAAAACATTGTTATTGATTATCGGCATTATTTTCATAGCATCAACTCTACGTTCACCTTTGACTTCTGTTGGTCCGATTATCGGGTCAATACGAGATAGCTTAGGGATCTCAAATGTGCTGGCGGGCTTCTTGACGACAATCCCTCTGTTGGCGTTCGCTTTTATATCACCGTTTGTACCGAAACTATCAAAAAGATTCGGAATGGAGTTGACCCTTTTCGTCGCTCTCTGCCTACTAACGGTCGGGATTTTAATCCGCTCGGCAGGCTCTATTCTTTTTTTAGTGGTCGGAACTTTCCTAATCGGTGTCGCGATCGCTTTTGGAAATGTATTATTGCCTGCGTTATTGAAGTTAAGCTTTCCATTACATATTGGATTAATGACAGGAATCTATTCAGTCGCTATGAATATTTCGGCTACTACCGCTTCGGGAATTAGCGCACCAATTGCAGTCAATACTGATTTCGGTTGGCAAGGTGCGTTAGGGATTTGGGCCGCCTTGTCTATGCTTGCGGTCATACTTTGGGTACCGCAGCTGAAAAATAAACTATCTGTGAAACCGGAAATTGAAAAAACGTTGTTGAAGAAGTCTACTATCTTATGGCGTTCGCCGATTGCTTGGGCAGTTACGTTTTTCATGGGTTTACAGTCATTGCTGTTTTATTGTACATCGGCATGGCTGCCCGAAATGCTCGTTTCTGATGGATTAACAGTAGAGAAGGCTGGATGGATGATTTCTCTTTTACAAGTTGCACAATTACCCATGACATTTATTATTCCGATACTTGCAGGCAGAATGAAAGATCAGCGGCTGCTTGTAATCGGCATTTCGGCATTATACTTGATAGGTTATGGCGGTGTTTACGCTGGGGAATTATCATTGGTTCCATTATGGATGATTTTAATTGGTATTGCGGGCGGGGCATCGTTCGGGTTGGCAATGATGTTTTTCACACTGCGGACAGAGACTCATACAGAGGCTGCAGAGTTATCGGGCATGGCACAATCATTAGGCTACCTTTTAGCAGCTATTGGGCCGGTGCTTTTTGGACTTCTTCATGACGTAACATCTTCTTGGGAAAGTTCGATGCTTATTTTACTCATCGGTTCACTGCTTTTTCTTATCAGTGGAATGAAGGCCGGACGAGATGAAAAGGTGATCCATTAAAAAAAGTGTAACTTTTACCAATGTACTCCGTCTCATTCATTGAATACCCAAATGAGGAGAGAGAGAAAATGAAAAAATTTGGAGCAGTAGCATTAACAGCATTATTGGCAGGAAGCGCATGGACACCTTATGCAGTTCAGGCAAACGATGACGTAATCCAGGTGGTAAAAGAAGAAGTGAAAGATGCTTCCGATTTCATGAAAGTGACAGGCGTTATTACTAATATTGAAAACAGGGAAAACGGTTTAATGGTAACTGTTGAAAGTGGCCCGGAGAACGTTACTAATTTCATTATCCAAGACAAGACACTTCTATTTGATAGCAGTTCTACAAATGAAATGAAACCGGGTAACTTGAAAAAAGGAATGAGAGTAGAAGGATATTATGACAAAAACAAACCGATGATCATGATTTATCCAACACAAACTACACCTGAATTATTCTTCGTTATTGACGAAGAAAAACCGGGCAGCGTCAAGGTCGGTAAATTCGATGACGACTATCTCAGCTTGGACAAAGAATTGAAGCTGAACTTGAGTGAAAAAACGACGTTGTTAAACCAGCAAGGCGATAAAATTGAAATGGCTGATTTGAAAGGCAAGGAATTGGTCGTATTTTATTCGATCACAACGAGAAGCTTGCCACCACAAACGCCTCCGACGAAAGTCATCGCTCTTGATCCATTGGGCAATGATGTAATCGGCGAACCGGTGGAGGAAAATTCGGAAATTCCGGAGTCTGTTTTGAACATGATTGAAAACGACCAATACATGAAAGACGGCGTGAAGATGATTCCATTGCGCAAAGTTGCAGAAGAACTCGGCTACAACGTTCTTTCCCAACCGAAAACAAATGGTGCGCTTCTCACAAAAGGGAATCTGTCCTTTACAATTTCTCGCGGAGAAAAGACATATGGATTTAATAAAAGCATCAGACAATTCGAGGTTGCTCCAGAATTGATAGGTGGCAATAAAACATATGTATCTGAAGATTTCCTTGAAATGCTTCATGGCAATTAATAATAAAGCGAAGCCCGGAAACTGCTTGTAATTAGCAGTGTTCCGGGTTTTTTCATTACTTAAATGGGTGATCAATAATTGTACACACTTCTTTGATAATCGGCTCATACACTGAAATAGAATGGGGAAACGAGACTCACCCAAAAAGGAAGTGTATGAATTGTATAAAAGGAACAATAATGAAAAAGTCAATTCATCGTATACCCTAAATGATCTATTAAAAGGAAAAGATTTGGAGATAATTGCTGCATCACTTCTATTATTGGGCAAGCTAAAAGTCGATTCTGTCATACTTTTCCGTAATAGCCCAACTATTACAGTGACATTACTCGGCGCTTTCCAGAATGAATCAAAAAACAATAATAAAATGGCTGATTTCTTAAATGAAAATGGGGATATTACAATTGATGAAATATTTGAAGGAATTCAAAGTCGTATGAATAGAGGACAGGGGAGATAAGAATGTCTGAAACAAAATCTTTTTCAGGGAGTTCATTCATAAACATAGTCATCTTAATTATCTTACTGCTATTAATCATCTTTGGTTCTACAGATATTAAAAATCTTACTGGTGCACCTTAACGTTAAACAAGTAGTATCATCGGTTTATTATTCGTTACCGATGATGCTACTTGTAATCGTTAAAGAGGACAGGTACTGCTATCTAAGCAACCCGTTATACATACTAGGACATGCTTTCAGTTTATTAACGATTATGGATATTCGAAATTTCAAGATGGAAGCAACTCCTAAGACGATAAGTCTTTTATTTTGGCCAATTAATATCAGACAAATGGCATAGTATTATGGTATTTTAGGCAAAGAAGATATTTTTCTATCTATGTCAGAGGAGTATTAGTATATGAAAAAAATGTATTTTATTTGGCTTGCTATCAATTTTGCTGTATGGACAATAACTTTTATATGCTTGCCACAAGGCTTAAATGAAATACAGCTTTTGAGTGTTTGCCTGTACTTAGTGGTATTGTTTATCATTCCTATTTTGACAGCTAAGCCTTCGTTGCAAATCTTCTTCTTTTGTATACAATCATTAACTACTATTATCATATTTTATCCTATAGGTCATGAGTTAAATCCATTTGTATTTATCGTTCATATGTTACTAATCGCCGAAGCTGTCTATTACCTTTCCCGGATAAACAGTTTGGTTGTAATTGGTGTCCAATTAGGAAGTATTCTTTGGATTATTATTAAATCTGACTTAATTGCAGCACAAGTTGCATGGAATGGACTTTTTTATCTATTAATGATGGTAGCTATGCTACACTATCAGACTATACGTCAGCGTGAAAATGACGTTCGAAAAAGGAATGATATGTTAATAGATGAATATAGGAATATGAAAAGGCAACTTGTAACGGAAGAAGAGCGGACAAGACAGGACGAGCGAATGTTGATCGGCCATGAAATACACGATTCTGTCGGTCATAAGCTTACAGCTTTGCTTATGCAATTTGAGGCTTTCCGCTTAACTGCAGCAGATCGGGACAAAGAAAAAATCGGAATTTTAAAAAGTCTTGCCGAACAAAGTTTGGAGGAGACGAGACGGGCTGTAAAATCATTTAAACAAAAAGAAGCTGGCGGATTGCAAGGTGTTATTCGTTTAATTCGTAAACTGGAATTGGAAAGCTTTATGAAAATCAATTTTTCTGTTAGGCATGGCGCATTCGCTGCACCATTGACTGGGGAGCAGTCCTTTGCAATTTATCGTGCCGTGCAAGAGGCGTTGACGAATATTATGAAGCACAGTTCCACTAGAGAGGCGCATGTTATGTTTGAATGTCCAGGCGGGACTGTCTTTCGTTTTGAAGTGACCAATTTAATAGCGACTTCTTCTATTTTTGTAGAAGGATTTGGTTTGAAAGCTATGCGAGATCGATTGGAAAAGGCTGGGGGATCTTTGGAAATTATTCAAGACGAGCGCTTATTTGTCGTTCGAGGCACTTTTCCATTAGTAGAAAGGAGCGAGTCATATCATTAAAGTGTTGCTTGCAGAAGATCAGGTAATGGTCCGCCAAGGTTTGAAGGCGATGATTGAAACGGATGAAGAAATTAAAGTGACAGGTGAAGTTGACAACGGCAAAGAAGCTATCCTTTTATGTGAGAGACAATATTTTGATGTAGCGATATTGGATATTAGGATGCCGGAAATGGATGGGATTCAAGCAGCCAAAGTGTTGCGCTCACGTTTTCCACATATGAAGATTCTAATGCTAACGACGTTTGATGATAATCAATATGTGATGGACGCGCTTAAATTAGGTGTGAACGGATATATGCTGAAAAATGGAGATACCGAATCACTAATACGATCGATTAAAAGTGCAATAGGTGGGGGCCTGTCACTGGAAGATCAGGTTGCTGCAAAGATAATACCTGCATTGCTTCAACATCAAGCGGCAGATTCGGCTGATCCATCGTTGACACCTAGAGAGCGAGCCATATTAAAATGTATTGGTGAAGGACTAAATAATAAGGAATTGGCGGAAAGATTGGGCTTGTCAGTTGGTACAGTGAAAAATCAAACGAGCCACATATTAGAAAAGCTAGGATTGCGTGATCGAACACAATTAGCGATATATGCAATTCGCCATCGTTTAGTATAAGTTAGAAAAAGTGACGAAAGTAATATCAATTTGATGATCCGGTGACCAGAGTCAGTAGTGGCTTTGGTTTTTTTATTTTATGATGTGTTTATAGGAAAGAAATCGAAAAAAAAGGAGGAAATATGCATGCTTGAAGCAATACGTTTAGGCAAGTCATATAAAGGCAAACAGGCTGTACAGGATGTCAATTTATACTTGGATAGAGGAGAATCCGTAGGGTTGCTAGGTCCGAATGGTGCGGGGAAATCGACGACAATTTCAATGATTTCTACACTGTTAAAGCCGACAAGCGGTGAAATAAAGTTGAATGGTGTTAATACGATCGACAAACCTGTGGAAATCCGAAGAATTTTAGGAGTCGTACCGCAGGAAATAGCGCTGTATGAGGAGCTTTCTGCATATGAAAATCTGAAGTTCTTCGGCTCCATTTATAAAATGAGAGGCAAGGAGCTTGAAAGTAGAATAGGAAAAGTATTAGAAATTGTCGGGTTGGAAGAGCGTAAAAAGGATACGGTAAAGACATTTTCCGGAGGCATGAAGCGGAGACTCAACATTGCAGCTGCCTTATTGCATGAACCTCAAATATTAATTCTAGATGAGCCTACTGTCGGAATTGATCCCCAATCAAGAAATCATATTTTGGAAACGGTTCGGGCATTAAACAAATCAGAAGGTACGACAATTTTATACACGAGTCATTACATGGAGGAAGTTGAACAGCTTTGTGACCGATTATACATTATGGACCATGGTGAAATAATTGCAGCCGGTACAAAAAGCGAATTACTTAGCATTTTATCGACTGAGGATACGATAAAACTAGAATTGAGTAAGCTCGACGAAACTTTTGTGGAGCAGGTTAAAAACATAGACAGTATACGTAAAGTAGAAGCCTCTCAGTTGCATTTGAGAATCATCGCTAAGAAAGGAAGCAATACGATTAGCGAGCTAGTCCATCTAGCCGATCAGCATCATGTACAAATAATTAATTATCATACTGTGACTCCTAGTTTGGAAGATGTGTTTCTTCATTTGACTGGAAGAACATTACGAAATTAAGGAGGTGTGAGCGTGTTAAGTTATATTAAAAAGGATTTGTTATTAGTTTGGCGTGATCGTAAAGAGATTATTATTGTTCTTGTACTCCCGATCCTTTTAGTGCTCGTATTGAACTTTGTCTTTGCTGGATTGCTAGACGACAATAATGAGTTGCCTACGGACTTACAAATTGCGGTAGTTAATAATGATGATGAAAAAGAGGCAATAGTGCAGCTGAAGGAAAAACTCATCCAAGAAGAAGCGTTCGAAGAAACAGAAGTGGGAGCGTTGTTGGAGCAAACAAGTTCTATCCGTCCTGGTCAAATGATAGTCGATTATTTAAGAAGTGAGGATATAAAGGAATGGATTACAGTTCATGAACTTAATGAACAGGATGCAGTGGAAAAAGTGAAGGAGGGTGAACTAGATGGCATTTTAATCATACCAAATGGATTTATGGTAAATAGCTTATATGCTGCTTTTGTAAAAGAATCTCCAACAGTTAAATTGCAATTCAAGATAGAAAAAGAGTCAACTAGCAATCAAATTGTACAAAATATAATACAAGGCTTCCTAGATAATCTTAACTTTCAATTTGCACTGCATGCAATTGAAGGTGCTGCGGTAGTGGATGTATCGTTTCCAGAAGGCGGATTTGAGGAGTTAGGAGCAGCGGCGCCCTTTACGTTGTCCCAATATTTCACGATTGCAATGGGAGCATTATTTTCCTTGTTTTTAGCAGTTACTGTAGCAACTAAAACAGGCGTTGAAATTAGACAACAAGTATTTAATCGGATTCTACTGACGAATAGTAACCCGTTGCATTTTTTAATAGGGAAAATGGTATCAACATTTATTCTAGTTTGGTTACAAGTTATGTTTGTTTTTATTGTGTCTCATGCCATCTTTGATGTATTCCCTCAGCGTTCTATGTTTTTTTGGGCAGGTACGGTAGGGGTTGTTACTTTACTTTCGTTATCGATTGCTGGGTTAGCAGCTGTATTCACCGTTGTTTCACTTAAAATGTTGAATATTGATGCAGCAAATGGGATCTTCATGGCAGTTATATTGCTATTTGGGGTGATTGGTGGAAATTTCGTTCCTATATATGTGTTACCTGATTGGTTAAAACAAATTGGAGAGTGGACACCGAACGGCTTATCCTTGATGATGCTGACAGAGTGGATTCAATTTGAAGAGTTATCTTCATTAGTCATGCCAGGTTTCCTACTTATCGTATTTATGTTGTTCTGTACTGTAATCAGCTTAGTTCTTTATCCGAAAAGGGGTGTAGCCTAATGAATTCAGTATTACGGGCGCAATTCACTAAAGACCGACGTAATCCGTTGCTCATTTTACTATTCATAAGTGGAAGTATTCTTGCTACCCTTTTGTTTGCGGGAGGTGTTTATTCACCAACATCTGTTCCAGTTTTCAGTGAGGAAGTAAATGCTTCGGAAATTGAGGAAAAATGGCTAAGGTTGCTAAATGACAATGAATATTATCGCTTTATAATAGTTGAGCCGGATAAAGCGCGTGAGGATGTTAGAGAGGGAAATGTCGATGTGGCGATTAAACTAAAGGAAATGGATTATAAACTTGTCGCAACGAATGAACTTCCTGGTGTCTCCTTAGTTAGGCAGTATGTAGAAAAAGTGTTTCAGAGAGAGGCACAAATTAATGCGATGGTCAAATCGGATAAAGACGGAAACATACGGAATGAAATTGAAAGCTATTTAACCGATGCACCATTCCAGGTTGTATCTCAGGGGCTAGACAATAAAGAAATTCCGAATTATAACTTAAAAATCCAATTAATGTTCGCTTTCACGTTTTTGGTTTCTATGTTTATAATCGGGTTTAAGGTTAACAATGTGACGAATGATAAGGTTTCAGGTATTTGGAATCGATTGCTGCTATCACCGATGAGCAAAACGAGTATGTATCTCGGATATATTTTATATAGTTTTTTAATCACGCTTTTTCAAATTATTGTGGTGTTGTTAGTCTTTAAATACGTGATGAAGTATGAGATAGGAGACAATTTACCGTTAATTATTTTGATCTCAGCATTTTTTACATTAAGTATGATAAGCTTAGCGATGTTAATTACTGGTTTTGTAAGAACACCCGAACAATTTTATGCGATTTATCCATCTTTCATTCCACTCATCCCGTTAGTCAGTGGGGCTTATATGATGCCCGGAACGATTACGAATCCAATACTATTGTTCATTGCTGATTTATTTCCCTTGAAGCATGCACTGGATGCGATTTTATCTGTTATTTTCTATGGTGCGGGCTTGCAAGATGTCATGATGTCGTTAATTATTATATTATTGATTGGAATCGTAGCAATGGGTATCGGAATAAATCTCATTGAGCGAAGAAACAATTAATTATTAAATGAATATAAAAGGATGCCACACTTCGCTCGGAAGTCTGGCATCCTCTTTTTTACGATAAACGCTCTTTAAAATCCTCAAAACCAAATTCTTTGATCACTTTGGGTCCATTGTCAACAGTATTCAACACGATCGATGGCAAATTCATCCCGTTGAATGTGTTGTTCTTCACCATAGAATAGTGGGCCATATCACAGAAAACAAGCTTGTCGCCAGCCGTCAGTGGCTGATCGAATGAGTAATCGCCAATGACATCACCCGCAAGACAAGTTGGTCCGCCAAACCGATACGTTATAGCTTTCTCATTAGGCATCCCTGCACCGACGATTTCAGGTCGATACGGCATTTCCAAAACGTCAGGCATATGGCATGAAGCCGAAGTGTCCAAAATGGCAATCGGCATGCCGTTATGCATCGTATCGAGCACAGTTGAAACGAGGAATCCTGTGTTCAGCGCAATCGCTTCACCTGGCTCCAAATACACTTCCAGACCATATTTTTCTTTCATGAACAGAATGGACTCGATCAGTTTTTCAATATCATAGTCGGGGCGCGTAATATGATGACCGCCGCCGAAATTGATCCACTTCATATCTTTCAAATACTCGCCGAACTTTTCATCGACAACTTTTATTGTCCGAGCAAGAGTGTCGGAGTTCTGCTCGCACATCGTATGGAAGTGCAAGCCGCTGATTCCTTCCAGCTCGTCCGGTTCGAAGTTCTCAAGCGTTACGCCGAATCGTGAGAAAGTAAAGCACGGGTTATACATATCGACTTCAATCTCTGAGTACTCGGGATTGATACGAATGCCGCATTCAATATGCTTCGGATAGTTTTTCACTTTATCCTTGAAACGTCTCCATTGATCGAACGAGTTGAAGACGAGATGATCGGAATAAGAGAGGATTTCTTCAAAATCTGCTTCTGAATAAGCAGGGGAGTACGTATGAACTTCTTTCCCCATCTCTTCATATCCTAATTTCGCTTCCAATAGACCGCTTGATGTTACCCCATTCAAATATTGTCCGATGAGTGGATAGACAGAGAACATTGAAAACCCTTTTTGGGCTAAAAGAATTTTGCAGCCTGTTCGGTCAATAACCGATTTCAGCAATTCTAAGTTTTTGATCAACAGCCCTTCATCAACTACATAAGAAGGGGAGGGGACTGCATGTGGATCGAAATTCAATTTCATTTGTTGCGTGCCTCCTATCAATCGATCAACTCTGGGTTAAAATCTTCCTGCCAAGGCAAACCGTATTCGTTCAATGCTTCCATGAATGGATCCGGATTGAACTCTTCGACGTTATACACGCCAGGTTTTTTCCACTCATCTTTTAGTAAGAGCATCGCGCCGATCATCGCTGGCACTCCTGTCGTGTAGGAGATTGCTTGAGAACCGACTTCGCGGTAGCACTCTTGGTGGTCGGATACGTTATAGACGTAATACGTTTTCTCTTCGCCGTCTTTCACGCCTTGGAAAATACAACCGATGTTTGTTTTTCCTTTTGTGCGCGGTCCGAGGGAAGCAGGGTCAGGAAGAACCGCTTTCAGGAATTGCAATGGAACGATTTCTTGTCCTTCGAAATTGATCGGCTCGATCGAAGTCATGCCGACATTTTCTAGCACTTTCAAATGCGTCAAATACTTTTCGGAGAATGTCATCCAGAAACGGATTTTTTTAATTCCTTTAATGTTTTGTGCAAGAGACTCCAACTCTTCGTGGTAGAGGAGGTAGACATCCTTTGGACCGATTTCAGGCAGATCGTATACACGTTTTTCGGAAAGTGGTGGAGTTTCGATGAACTCGCCGTTTTCCCAGTAACGGCCGTTTGCCGTAATTTCACGGATGTTGATCTCCGGGTTGAAGTTTGTTGCGAATGGATAACCATGGTCACCCGCATTAGCGTCCACAATATCGATCGTATGGATTTCATCGAAATAATGCTTTTGTGCATAAGCAGAGAAGACGCCTGTTACGCCTGGGTCGAAGCCACAGCCCAGAATTGCTGTAAGGCCAGCTTCTTCGAATTTCTCGCGATATGCCCATTGCCATTTATATTCGAATTTCGCCGTATCGAGAGGCTCGTAGTTTGCTGTGTCCAAATAGTGTACGCCTGTTGCAAGGCATGCGTCCATGATCGTCAAGTCTTGGTACGGCAATGCGACGTTAATGACGATGTCTGGCTTGAAGCTGTTGATCAGTTCAACTAGCTCATCGACATTATCTGCGTCGACTTGCGCTGTTTGAATTTTTGTACGACCGCCGTCAAGCTTTTCCTTCAACGCATCACATTTCGATTTTGTACGGCTTGCGATGCAAATTTCTTCAAACACGTCAGGTACTTGTACACATTTATGCACAACAACACTTGCTACTCCACCTGCTCCAATGATTAACGCTTTACCCAATCAAAACACCACCCATAATTATTTTTAGTCATGAATTGCTAATAAAAGTTCACGTAGAACTTTACAAGCGACTGCTGTTGAAACCCCGCTTTGATCATAGATCGGAGACAGTTCATTAACATCGCAGGCGACGATATTGAGGCCGCTGACTGTTAAAATCGCTTGCAATAATTCCATGAAACTGACGCCGCCAGCTTCAGGCGTTCCTGTGCCAGGGAAGACGGATGGATCTAATACATCCAAATCAATCGTCAAATAAACCGGTTTCCCTTGTAATCTTTCAACGACTTCTTCTAGTCCATTAAAATTAAATTTATTTGTGAATACACGATCTTTGCCCCATTGGAACTCGCTGCGATCTCCGGAACGGATGCCGAATTGGAAAATCCGATCGTCTCCGAGGATATCCCATACACGATGTATGACCGTCGCGTGCGATAGCTTCTCGTCGAGGTAATGATCACGCAAATCCGCATGAGCATCGAATTGAATAAGATGCAAATCAGGATATTGATCAGCAACGGCCCGGACTGATCCAAGAGTCACTAAATGCTCTCCGCCAATCATACAAGGGATTTTGCCGTCTTGCACGACTTTGCGTGTATACTCTTCGATTTGTCCTAAAGCCCTCTCAGTGTTCCCGAAGCTTAGCTCAAGATCTCCTCCGTCATAAACGGGGAAGTCTTCTAAATCTTTATCCTGATAAGGGCTATACGTCTCGATTCCGAATGATTCACCGCGCATCACTTTGCTTGCAAATCTTGTGCCTGGACGAAATGACGTCGTCGAGTCGAAAGGAGCGCCGAAAACGACGATGCCCGATTCGTTATATTCATTGTCACATCCGATGAATGTTTCGATATTTTTATTCAACATCTTCCAATTGCTCCTTTACGTAGTTCGGTAATGCGAATGAACCGACGTGGATGTCGGTGTTATAATACTTCGTTTGCAACCCGAGCTTATTCCAAGCATCTGCGTCCAAATCTTTAATTGGATCATATTTTTTCGATGCAAATCCGAATAGCCAGTGACCTGAAGGGTAGGTCGGAATGTGCAATTGGTACACTTTGCACACCGGGAAGAATCCGATGATCCGCTTATGCGCACGCTGCATACCAAGTGCGTCTTCCTCATAAAAAGGACTTTCATGTTGATTGACAAGAATGCCATCTTCATTCAACGCTTTATAGCAGTTGCCGTAAAACTCCCTTGTGAACAAGCCCTCTCCTGGTCCAAATGGATCCGTCGAGTCGACGATGATCAGATCGTATTCATCATTGCGGGAACGGACAAATTTCAGCCCGTCCTCGAAATGGAGATGAACGCGTGGATCATCGAGTTTACTTGCTGTTTGCGGGATGTACTCCCGACATACGTCAACGACCATCTCATCGATTTCAACCATATCAATATGTTCAATCGAATCATATTTCGTCAGTTCACGAATCGTACCACCATCACCGGCACCGATGACAAGCACTTTTTTAATATTAGGATTCGTCGCCATCGGTACGTGTGTGATCATGTCATGATAAATGAATTCATCCTTTTCAGTGACCATGACATATCCGTCTAACGTGAGAACACGACCGAACTCTGCTGTTTCGAGAATATCGATTTTCTGGAATTCACTTTTCCCCGTATATAGATGCTCATTGACTCTCATTGAAAATTGGACGTTCGGCGAATGATTTTCCTTAAACCATAAGTTCATTGCTCAGACTCCTTCAAAACATTGATATGCTCGATTTTACTATCTTCCGTACCTGTCATGAAGCTTCCTTTGTCTTTGCAATACTGGATGTACTGCAGAATTTCCGTAGTGATCATTTCGCCAGGCGCCAAAATGGGTATGCCTGGTGGATATGCCATGACAAATTCGCTTGCAATACGGCCGGCGCTTTCATTAATCGGAAGAGTTTCCTTCGGTGCATAGAACGCTTTTTGAGGTGTATAAACGACCTGTGGATTAATATATTCATGATCAAACAATCCACTTTTATCTTGACTATAGCGCCTTTTAATCTCTGCAAGCGCCGAGACGAGCCGTTCGAGATCTAAACGGCGGTCTCCGACTGATATGTACGCCAGAATGTTGCCGATGTCTCCGAACTCGATTTGGATGTCATATTCATCCCGCAGAATGTCATACACTTCGACACCAGCCAATCCTATCTCAAGAGTATGAACGGAAAGCTTAGTCGTATCGAAATCGAAAATCGTATCGCCATTTTTCAATTCCTCCGAAAAAGCATAGTAGCCGCCGATCTTGTTAATTTCATCTCGGGTATACTGTGCCATTTCCCCGACCTTCCGGAAGATTTCCTTACCATTTAAGGCGAGGTTTTTCCGCGAAATGTCTAAAGAGGAGAGGAGTAAATACGATCCGCTAGTCGTTTGCGTTAAATTGATGATCTGTCTCGTGTATCCTTCACTTACATCATTATTGATCAAAAGCAATGAGCTTTGGGTTAATGAACCGCCAGATTTATGCATGCTGACAGATGCCATATCAGCGCCAACAGACATTGCAGATGCAGGCAAATCGTCACTGAAATAAAAGTGTGTGCCATGTGCTTCGTCGACAAGGACAAGCATACCGTGGCGATGGGCAAGATCTGTGATTGCTTGCATATTGGAGCAAATGCCGTAATAAGTAGGGTTGTTGATAAGAATCGCTTTCGCATCTGGGTGCTCCAGGATTGTCCTCTCAACATCCTCCACGGACATGCCTAATGGAATTCCGAGTTCATTGTTCACGCCTGGATTGACATAGACAGGGATAGCTCCGCTCAGAATAAGAGCATTGATGGCACTCCGATGCACATTGCGGGGCATGATGATTTTTTCACCAGCTTTACAAGCCGTCATCACCATCGCTTGAACAGCGGAAGTTGTCCCATTCACCATGAAAAAGGCATGCTTTGCTCCGAAAGCTTCAGCTGCAAGTTCCTCGGCTTCCCGTATGACAGAAACAGGGTGTATTAGATTATCTAACGGTTTCATTGAATTGACGTCCACCGTCATGCAATTCTCACCTAAAAAAGCGGTCAGTTCCTCGTTTCCTCTGCCACGTTTATGGCCGGGGACATCAAAAGGAACGACCCGCATCTTCTTATATTTGTTTAGAGCCTCCATAATCGGGGCTTTCTGTTGTGAAAGAATGTTCAACACCGTCCTCTCACTCTTCGTATATATTGGAACCGCTAAAAATTTCAATCATCTCTTTACGTAAATTATTTGTAATATACAACCTTTCTTTCGGAGGGATTTCATACACATCCGTATTGAAAAGGTAATTTTGTAAATTGATGTCTTTGATCAGCAGTTTTGTATGAAAGATATTGGATTGATATACATTGACATCGATGGCATCATATTTTTGCAACGTTTCTTCATCGATATAATCCTGGATCGACGTCATCTTATGGTCCATAAATAACTTCTTCCCTCTATCATCACGAGTAAACCCCCGTACACGGTAATCAGTCGTAATGATGTCCGAATCAAAGCTGCCAATAAGATAATCTAAAGCGTTCAAAGGGGAAATCTCACCGCATGTCGATACTTCAATGTCGACACGGAATGTGGCGATCGAATTATCCGGGTGATATTCAGGATACGTATGGACGGTGACATGGCTTTTGTCCAAATGACCAACAACCGAATCCCGGGTTTTCAAAATGTCGATTGCCCCCCGATTGCAAGATTCATCGATCAATGCGACCGGCAGCGTCTCTTCCGTAATAAGGATGGTGACGCTTGCGCCTTGCGGATCATAATCCTGCTTGCTCACGTTCAACACATGGGCTCCGATGATTTCAGTTACATGATAGAGAATGTTTGTTAATCGTTCAGAATTGTACTGCTCATCGATATAGGCAATATAGTCTTTTTGCTCCCGCTCACTTTTTGCATAGCTCACATCATAGATGTTAAAGCTAAGTGTTTTGGTGAGGTTGTTAAAGCCGTATAACTTCAGCTTATTTTCCAACCTGAATATCACTCCTTTTCATTATCGTCTAGACTTCAGGTGGCAGCTACTCGGGTCGATTCTGTCTGGAAGCAAAAGGCAAAAAGCGCCTTTTGTTCCAGCCCTTCGTCGTACAGGATGTACTAGTGCCGACGTTGCCACAGGACGTGGCGAATTTAGTCGGCCACCGCCTGTCGCAGCTAAGCGCCATCCTCCGCTTTTTGTAGAAAATCATTTTAATTATAGAGTAAAATACTTCCGAGTCAAGATAAATTATTTCCGCTTTGCACTTCGCTGAAACAACCTCTATAGTAGTAGGTAAATAAAGGAGTTATCGTGCTTTTAACGTTAGTATAACTTCATCGCAATATCAAGTAATTGCATCATTCAGATTCATGAAAGGGGGATGGAAAATGTACGAACAAAAAACGAATGAAACAGACGCCAATGTCATTGAATTCATTGAAGCGGTCGAAAGCCCTAAAAAACGTGAGGATGCCTATCGATTACTGGACATTTTCACCGAAACGACCGGTTATGAAGCAAAAATGTGGGGACCGAGCATCATAGGATTCGGATCATATCATTACGTTTATAAGACAGGTCATGAGGGGGATGCTCCGTTAGTCGGATTTTCGCCGCGCAAAGCGAAAATCAGCCTTTATTTCGCTCCGGGTGATACCGAGCGTGAAGAGCTCCTTTCCAAATTCGGAAAGCATACCTCAGGAAAAGCGTGCGTTTACATTAATAAAGTGGACGATATCGACATCGAGGTGCTACAAGAGCTCATCGAACAATCAATCATATTTCTTAAAAAAACATATCCAGAAAACTAATCTGTGGTTGTCATTTACTTGTAAAAAGAGACTGGCAGAGGAACTTATTTTGTTCCTCTGCTGGTTTTTATTTTGATGAATCTCTAGAAAATCGACAGAAAAGGCGAGACTCCTGCGAAAGCGTAGAGTTGGGAGCACAGGAAAGAGGATGCCTTAATTTCTGCAAAGGACGCAGAAATATGGCAAATCGAACCCTTCGCTGTTCGATTGGCTGAGGCGACGCTCGCGGAAAGCGAGCCGTTCTGGCGATTTTCTTTTTTTGAAGACTACAGCTTGTGTTTTTGTAAGCCTCATTTTACAGAGCCTCCTTGCATACAATGATTGAAACCAGGCCCTGAATGGAGGGAAACGAATGGATATTTTGCGCAAGTTAGAGCATTTGCGTGAAGAAGAAAGCAAGTTGAAGTGGGAAGGCACCTTCGCCGAATACTTAGACATCTTAAAAGAACGTCAAGAAGTAGCACAGACGGCACATTCGAGAGTATATGAAATGATCAAAAGCCACGGAGAAACGAAAGAAAATGGCTATACAAAATTCCGCTTTTTTGAAAATGAAATTTATGGACTCGAGGATACAATCGAGCGACTTGTCAACGAATACTTTCATCCCGCAGCGAAACGACTTGACGTACGAAAACGTATTTTACTGCTCATGGGTCCCGTCAGCGGCGGGAAATCAACGATTGTCACTTTGTTGAAACGTGGATTGGAACAATATTCAAAGACGGATGATGGTGCGGTCTATGCGATTAAAGGATGCCCAATGCATGAAGATCCATTGCATTTAATTCCGGAATATTTACGAGATGATTTCTACGAAGAATTCGGCATTCGGATTGAAGGAAGCTTATCCCCATTGAATACGATGCGCCTTGAGAAAGAATATGATGGACGGATTGAGGATGTGCTCATCGAAAGGATTTTCTTTTCAGAAGACAAACGGGTCGGCATCGGAACATTTACACCATCTGACCCGAAATCCCAAGATATCGCAGATCTAACCGGGAGCATCGACTTTTCGACAATTGCCGAGTATGGCTCTGAGTCTGATCCACGAGCTTATCGATTTGACGGCGAGCTGAACAAGGCGAATCGAGGAATGATGGAATTCCAGGAAATGCTGAAGCTCGATGAAAAGTTTTTATGGCATCTATTATCGTTAACCCAAGAAGGAAATTTCAAAGCAGGAAGATTTGCATTGATAAGCGCAGATGAATTGATCGTCGCACATACGAATGAAACAGAATATCGTGCATTCATTTCCAATAAAAAGAATGAGGCACTACATTCAAGGATCATTGTCATGCCGATCCCTTATAACTTGAAAGTGAGCCAAGAAGAAAAAATATATGAAAAAATGATACGGGAAAGCGATATGGCCCATATTCATATAGCTCCTCATGCTCTCAGAGTTGCAGCTATCTTCTCCGTATTGACACGTTTAAAAATATCGAAAAAGCAAGGAATCGATATTGTGAAAAAGATGCGGTTATATGATGGTGAAAATGTGGAAGGCTTCAATTCAGCCGATTTGGAAGAGTTGAAAAAGGAATTTCCAAATGAAGGTATGGACGGCATTGATCCAAGATACGTTATCAATCGGATCTCTTCAGCTATTATCCGAAAAGAAGTGGATGCAATCAATGCGCTTGATGTGCTGCGTTCATTGAAAGAAGGACTGGATCAGCATGCTTCCATTTCTAAGGACGATAAAGAGGAGTATTTGAACTATATTTCTATCGCGCGTAAGGAATTTGATGAAATAGCGAAGAAAGAAGTGCAAAAGGCGTTTGTCTATTCGTATGAAGAATCTGCCCGGACATTAATGGACAATTATTTGGATAATGTTGAGGCCTTTTGCAATAAGCATAAATTGAAAGACCCTCTCACCGGCGAAGAGATGAATCCCGACGAGAAGCTTATGCGCTCCATTGAAGAGCAAATCGGTATTTCGGAAAACGCGAAAAGAGCTTTCCGTGAAGAGATTCTTATTCGAATTTCCGCATATGCAAGGAAAGGCAAACGGTTCGATTACAAATCCCATGAGCGGCTGCGCGAGGCAATTCAGAAGAAGTTATTCGCCGACTTAAAGGATGTAGTCAAAATTACGACTTCATCGACGACGCCTGACGAGACACATCTGAAAAAAGTTAATGAAGTCGTTGCAAGGCTTATAGATGAATATGGCTATAATTCTATTTCGGCAAATGAGTTGTTACGGTACGTCGGCAGTTTGTTGAACAGGTAATCGAATCCACCCATATCAATACCCGCCAGTCGTTGCATATAATAAAAAAATGAGTGGACTGGAGTAGGTGAATAGAAATGCATGAAGAGCAGAGCGAATCTTTTGTCGTCTCCCAGGAAAACTGGTCGCTTCACCGAAAAGGATATCAGGATCAGAAACGACATTTGGATAAAGTGAAAAAAGCGATCCACAATAATTTACCTGAATTGATCAGTGAAGAAAGTATTGTGATGTCAGATGGCAAGGACGTCATAAAAATACCGATACGATCATTGGATGAATATAAAATTCGATATAACCACAATAAATCGAAGCATGTCGGCCAAGGCGGCGGGGATAGTCAAGTGGGGGATATCGTTGCGAGTGACGGCAGTCAAAGCGCTGGAAAAGGGAAGCAGGCAGGCGATAAGCCAGGTCAGGATTATTATGAAGCGGAAGTATCGATTGCAGAAATAGAAGAAACGTTATTCAAAGAGCTTGAATTGCCGGATCTTGAAAAAAGGGAACAAGCAGAAATTATTGAAGAAGATATTCAGTTCAATGATATTCGGAAGAAAGGGCTCATCGGAAATATTGATAAAAAGCGGACGATCATCGCTGCGTTTAAGAGGAATGCAATGGAAGGTAACGCCGAGATCATGCCGATCTATAATGATGATTTGCGTTTTAAGACTTGGGATGAAATCGTCAAGCCACAATCGAAAGCTGTCGTACTCATGATGATGGATACGAGCGCTTCAATGGGCACCTTTGAGAAATATATGGCAAGAAGCTTTTATTTCTGGATGACGAAGTTTTTGCGGACGAAGTATGAAAAGGTGGATATTGAATTCATAGCCCATCATACGATTGCAAAAGTTGTTTCGGAAACCGACTTTTTCTCGAAAGGGGAAAGCGGGGGGACGATTTGTTCAACCGCCTATGAAAAAGCGCTTGAGCTCATTACCAAAAAATACAGTCCATCCCGTTACAATATTTATCCGTTCCATTTCTCGGATGGAGAAAATATGTCTTCGGATAACGGGAAATGCATGTCTTTAGTAGAAGAGCTTATGGAAGTATCAAATATGTTCGGCTATGGTGAAGTGAATGCGCATAGCCGATATTCGACCCTTATGAATACGTATCAAAAAATCGAAAATCCGAAATTCCGCCATTATGTGCTGAAGGAAAATAAGGATGTCTATTATGCATTGAAAAAGTTTTTCCATAAACGCCTGGAGGGATCCGTATGACGCAGCACAAGGCGCTTCAATATGCTGTAGAGGAAATAACGGAAATCGCCAAAGGGTTTGGATTGGATTTCTATCCGATGCGATATGAAATTTGTCCAGCAGATATCATTTATACATTTGGCGCGTACGGAATGCCGACACGATTTTCACATTGGAGCTTCGGAAAACAGTTCCATAAAATGAAGCTCCAATATGATTTAGGACTGAGCCAAATATATGAGCTCGTTATTAATTCCAATCCTTGTTATGCGTTTTTGCTAGAAAGCAATACGTTGATCCAGAACAAGCTGATCATCGCTCATGTTCTTGCCCACTGTGACTTCTTCAAAAATAATGCCCGCTTCGCAAATACGAGGCGGGACATGGTCGAAAGCATGACAGCAACGGCTGAACGGATTGCTGATTATGAGATGATTTATGGAAACGATGAAGTTGAACGTTTTCTGGATGCGGTGCTTGCCATCCAGGAACATATCGATCCTTCCTTAGTGAGGTGGCGCCACGGAATTGAAGAAGTGGAGCAGGAAGATACCGCTCCGGTTATCCGGAAAACAGCATACGATGACTTATGGGAAATGGATCATAAGAAATTGAAGCCGCCGACAGAAACGAAACGTAAAAAGGCGCCTCCGACCCCGGAAAAGGATTTATTACTTTTCATTTTGGAGAATAGTCGAGAACTGGAAGAATGGCAAAGAGATATTTTAACGATGATTCGTGAGGAAATGCTTTATTTTTGGCCGCAAATGGAAACGAAGATTATGAATGAAGGATGGGCAACTTATTGGCATCAGCGGATTTTAAGGGAAATGGATTTGACAACGGATGAAACGATCGAGTTTGCGAAGTTGAACGCAAACGTAATCCAACCTTCCAGAACGTCTATCAATCCATACTATTTAGGGTTGAAAATCTTTGAGGACATTGAGCGACGATATGACGACCCAACTGCAGAGATGCTCGAGTCTGGAATCATGCCTAGGTCCGGCAGGGAGAAGATGTTCGAAGTGAGGGAGATGGACTCCGACATTTCCTTCATCCGGAACTATTTGACGAAGGAACTCGTTCAAAAAGAAGATTTATATGTGTTCGAGAAAAAAGGAAGCCATTATAAAATTTCGGATAAAGAATATCGTAGTGTGCAAGACCGTCTCATCGCGCAGCGTGTGAATGGAGGATTCCCTTATATTGTTGTCCACGACGGGGATTACATTCGAAATGGGGAGCTTTACTTAGTGCATAAATTCGAAGAGACGGAGTTGGATGTGCCCTATTTGGAAAACGTCCTCCCTTATATTCACCAATTATGGGGACGTATCGTGCATTTAGAGACGTACGTGGATAATAAACAAGTCGTGTTTTCATATGATGGAAAGAAGGTTCATAGAAGATTTGTGTAAAGCTGCCGCCGCATTGATTTGGCAATGTGGCGGTTTTTTTGTAGAATTCGGTTAGGTCTAAAGTTACAAAATGACAATGAAATTTGGGAAATGAACGATATATGCTGGGAAATGATTGATAAGTTTGCAGGATTTATCGATAACTTGTGGGAAATGATCGATATATCACGGGAAATGAATGATAAAAAAACGAACATCAATTTCTTTTTATGAAATCAATTCTATTATTTCGCTATTTACTGTAAACTTAGAATAATAGTGTGAGGGGTGAGTAATATGAAAATTAGAGAAGCCGTACTAGACGATGCGGAAGGCATTGCCCATGTTCACGTGGACAGTTGGAGGACAACTTATAAAGATATTGTTCCAAACACCTATCTTCAACAATTGTCGTACGAACAGCGTGCTGAAAATTGGAGCAGGGGCATTGGGAATAATGCGTTATATGTCGCTGAAGATGAAAATGGCAGGATTGTCGGCTTCGCAACAGGGGGTAAGGAGCGAACGGGCAAATATGAAGCAGATGGAGAGTTATATGCAATCTATTTACTTCAAGATGTACAAGGTAAGGGAATTGGCAAGAAACTTACGCAAGTTATCGCACGAAGTCTGAAAGAACAAGCATTTTCCTCCATGCTTGTATGGGTACTTGATCGCAATTCATCAAAGGCATTTTATGAATCACTCGGCGGACAACCGATTGATGAAATGATGATCAACATCGGAGGAGAAGAATTCAAAGAAATTGCTTATTACTGGGACAATCTCGAAACATTAGTATAAAAATTTCGGACTATCCTTTAATGAAAGAAGACGAAGACACAATGAACATACCTACTTTATTTCAAGAAAAGATTATTAACTGCTTCGGAGAACCCGGAGAAAAATGGCTTGAGTCGTTGGAAGCCAATGTAACTCATATTGCGGAAGACTGGGGATTAACAGTGGAGAGCGTAGTTACAAACCTTTCCTATAACTACGTCATTAACGTAATCGATCAAGACAACAATCCATACATATTGAAAGTCGGATTGCCTGGATTCGATTTCAATAACGAAATTCGCACCCTGCAACTTTACAACGGGGAAGGGTGTGCAAAGCTTGTAAAAGCCGATGCAGATAGAGGAGCTATGTTGCTCGATAAGCTCCAGCCCGGAACGATGCTTTGTACAGAAACGGACGAAGAGGTTGTTATTCAAAACTTCTGCGACGTTTGGAAACAAATCCGTCGACCGTTGTCGGCTGCTGGTGATTTTCCAACAGTCTTAAACTGGGCGACTGCATTTGAAAAATATCAAAGCAATTACGCAGCAAACGACGGGCCGATACAAAACGAATGGATTAAGATGGCGGTTGCCTACCTGTATGAAATACAGCAAAACTCAACGGAAAGCGAGCTGTTGCATGGCGACTTGCATCACGAGAACATATTGCTTTCAAACGAAAGAGGCTGGCTTGCAATTGATCCGAAAGGAGTTGCTGGAAGTCCATATTTCGATGTCGTTTCATTCATGATTAATCATCTTTTCACAAAACCAGATCCTGAAGCTTTGCTGAAGTTGCGTGTTGATCTTATTAGTGAACGATTGCAATTAGATCGCGAAAAGCTTTTGAAAGCAGCAGTATCCATGTCGACTTTGTATGCATGCTGGGGAGTGGAGGACAAGGATCCTGACTGGGAAAACACATATCAATGTGCGAAATGGTTTAATGAACTACTAGATAAGGGGGAAATGTAAAATGAGTAAGGAAACGTTGTTTATTATCGATAAAAAAGAAGGTTTAAGCACAGAATTCGGCAAGCTAGTTTCGATGATGGACTATGCAAGAGCAACGACTCTTGATGAAGTGAAAGATCTGTCGGTAGATGAATTGGATTTTTTATATGCAGATGATGCCAACTCAATTGGCATGCTTTTAGCTCATTTTGTTTCAGTGGAAAAAGCGTATCAAATAGCAACATTCGAAAATCGAGATTTTACAGAAGAAGATATCGATAGGCTGAACCCAGGGTTAGATTTGGGGGATCTTGCTCGGGAAACGATAAAAGGACATTCTATAGAGTATTACTTCCATCAATTAGAGGAGACAAGAAAAGAAACAATTGAGAAATTCAAATCTTTACCGGATGCTTGGCTGTTCGAACAAGAACCATTTTGGTGGGACTTGCCTGCCAATAATTATTTCAAGTGGTTCCACGTCTTCGAAGACGAACTGAACCATAGAGGACAAATCCGCTTAATTAAGAAAATGATGAAACAAGCGTAATACGCGTTATGCTAAAACCTGTATGGGGCCATGCAGGTTTTTTCTTATGCTTTTTGATTTCATCGCAGACAGGGTATTGAATAAGAAACTGAATCTAATTGCAATACTATCCGTATGAATAGGAAGAGATCATTACTAAATGGAAGAGGAAGGTGATCCTGATGAGTCGACAATGGATGTCAGATGAGGACTTCGACAAGATTTTCGAAGAGAAGTCTTCCGAAATCAACGAGCAATTGGAAAGCGAAATCCTGATCGCTATGATCGGTGATGTGAACGCTGGCAAATCATCGACAATTAATCGCCTCATGGGCGACGAAGTGGCACAGGTCGGGGCAAAGCCTGGAGAAACACAGGAGATTAAGAAGTTTTCGTATAAAGATAAAATCATCTTCGTCGATACTCCGGGACTGGACGATATTTACAGCGAACACTCAGAGGAAACGATGAAATTTTATAAACAGGCGGATTTGATTTTATTCTTTTTAAATGCAGCAGGAACGGTTTTATCGGAAACTGAGCTGAAATCACTAAAGAGAATCGCCAAAGTGAATAAAGATCTCATACTCGTATTAAATAAAATTGATGCAGCCGAAGATATTCCTGGCCTCGTGAAATACGTGCAGGACCATACTGGATACGAATATCCGGTCACACCGATTTCTTCAAGGACAGGAGAAAATATCGGAATGCTGCAAAAAGAAGTGCTTACATTATTAGAAACGAAAAAAAAAGATATATTAATGGCGGCAAACATGGCCGATAAATCTGCAATCGCTAATCGCTGGATCCTCGCGGCAGGAGCGTCCGCCGCAACAATCGGCGCTGTTCCGATTCCAGGTTCCGATTTCGTTCCGTTGACAGCCTTACAAGTTAGCCTCATGTTGAAACTCTCAACCTTGTATGGAAAACCGATAACGAAAGACAACGCGAAAGAATTAATTATCGCAACGATTGTTGGTAATATCGGAAAGACGGTTTTCAGGCAAATTGTTAAGTTCGTTCCCGGTGCTGGCATGGTGGCAGGTGCAAGTGTAGCTGGCGGAATGACGATCGCTTTAGGACATGCCATCAAATATGCACATGAAAATGATATAGAACTTACTCCAAAATCATTAAAACCGATCTATCAAATGTTTTTGAAAAAGGCGAATAAAAAAGATAGGGGAAAATAAAAAGTGAGGAGGCGTAAGGAAACGCTTGATGCTATGGGGTTGTAGCTTTCTTGCGTAAAAAATCAGACGGTTATTTTCTATTTAAATTATGAAATAGAGTGGTAGACTGGAACTATATCCAGTTAATACCTCTATCAATTTTATAAAATATGATTAATAATGTTTGACGAGGGTATACGTATATGGGATGCATTGCTCTCAATTTATTAGTACATCTCAGAGGAGGAAATTTATTTATGGGTAACAACCAACCAAAAAAATATCGTAATTTCATGATCGGTGCAGCTTCAGCAGCATTGGTAGCAACAGCAGTAGCACCAGTGGCTAGCGCGGCAGAGTTTTCCGACGTGAAAGGGAATACGCACGAACAAGCTATTAAAGCATTAGTAGAAACAGGAGTTATTAACGGCTATCCCGACGGTACATTCCAACCGAATAAAACATTGACTCGTTCTGATGTTGTCAAAATGATGGGTAAATGGCTAGTATCACTAGACTATCAAGTCCCAACAGATTACAAGACAAACCCACGTTTCAAAGATCTTACATCTAAATCAAATGACGAACTCCTTAAATATGCTGCATTGGTAAAAGACAATGGCGTATTTAACGGTTACGAAGATGGAACACTCGGAGCAGGAAAAGATATCTCTCGTGAAAACATGGCGATCGTTCTTGTAAGAGCATACGACGCTATCCATAAAACAGATCTAGTAACTCTAGTAAAAGAAAAAGAATTCAACAAAGATGTAACAGACCTAGCGAAAGCAAAAGCGGAAGCTCGTCCATACATCGATGTACTAGACTACTTCGATATTACAAACCCGGTTGCACCGCAATTCAACCCGAAAAACACAACAACACGCGGTCAATTCGCTTCATTCCTCTACAAAACTTCTAACGTAAACGTAGAAGAAGTAGCTGACACTGAAGCACCAAAACTAGTTTACACTGGCGAAAAAACTCTTAACGTTGCATACGGTGCAGAATTCACACTTCCAGTTGTAACTGCAACTGACAACGTAGATGAAAACATTGAAGTCACTTCTGTTATTACAAACGAAGCTGGCGAAAGACTAACTGCTATCGACACAAAAGATTACGGCACATACAAAGTGACATACAGCGCGGTTGACGAAGCAGGAAACAGCGCTGAGGATTTAGTACTTACAGTAGTGGTTGCAGAGCCAACAAACCTTGAAGTCTCATCAGTTGAAGGAATTAACGCTACACAAGTTGAAGTTAAGTTCAACCTCCCAGTTGATAAAGCAACTTTGTTTGTAGACGGTAAAAGCGGAGCATTCAAAGATAATGTTGTATCATTATCATCACTCGACAATGTACGTCCAGGAGCGCTTACAGGTGAGTTGTCAAATGACGGTAAAACTTTGACGATTACAGCAGCAAACGTACTCTCTAAACGTTACGATGTCGTCATTAACGGTTTGAAATCATACAACGGCAAAGACATCGTGAAGTATGAGGAAATGGTTACAATTGCGGCAGACAAAACAGCTCCATCAGTCGCTAAAACCGAAAGAATTTCTGCTAGCTCATTCAAAGTAACTTTCTCTGAACCTCTTAAATCACTTGGAGATGTAAGCTATAAACTAGCAAATGGTTCAGCTGTTGCAAGTTCTGCTAAAGGTGTTACAAACAACTTTAAGGCTGGAGCTAAAGAAGTAACATTCACTCTAGGTACAGACGTAGCTGCTAACCAAGATGTTATTGCTACATTCATCGGCACACAAGACCAAGCTGGCAACTTGATTTCACCAAACCCTACAACAGTTACATTCCAAAAAGGTGACAAAGATGGAGTGAAACCAGCTGTAACAACTGTTACTCAAACTGGTGCTAAATCTTTCTCAATCAAATTCACTGAGGAATTGCAAACAGCTCCGACTGTCACAATCGGCGGCGCAGAAGCTTCTAAAGTAGAAAAAGATGCAAATGATCCAACTGTTTATAATGTAACTACATCAGCTGTGCTTGATGAAGCAAAAACTGTAGCTATTAGTGGTTTTGTTGACCTTAGCGGGGAAGCGGGCGACTCTGTTAGCAGAGTTGTAAGCTTTGTAAAAGATATTAATGCTCCAAAAGTTGCGTCTAGCAAAGTTGTCGCAGATGAAACAAACGGAAAAGAATATCTTGAAATTACGTTCGATAAAAATGTAGATTTAGGAAATGCTCCTACAGTTGACGGAATAGGTTCTTATGTAAAAGACTATGTAACAACTCCTGTTGCTGCTGAAGCACTTTCTGCTACAGCAATCGAGTACAAAAACGCTTCGAACAAGAAAGTCGTTCGCGTTGAGCTAGATACTTTCCTTGGCACTACGTTCGACGTTGAAGGCGCAGCATACACACTTGATTTGACATTTGCAAATGTTGCAAGCGAATCAGGAGTTACTGCTGACACAGCTAAAGTAACGTTTACTCGTGGAAAAGACAACACTCCTGCAAGCGATGCAGTCGTTAGCGTAGAATCTGTTGTTCAAGATGCAGATGATAACAATAAAGTATATGTCACATTTGATAAAGCGGTAGACGGAGCATCTGCGACGACTGTTGCTAATTATCAAATTGATGGTGCAGTAGTTGATTCTGTTAAATTAAATCCTGTTGCAAACAATAAGCAAGTTGCAGTTCTTACATTGAAACAGGATTCAAATAACTTCACAGGAACTCGCAACATCAACATTGCAAACGTGAAGGCACTAGGTTCAACTAAAGTGATGGAGCCATTCTTCACGAATAATGTATCACTTAAAGAGAATGTTGCACCAACAGTTACTTCTGCCAAATTAGTAGGAACAAATCAAGTTACTCTTACTTTCTCTGAAGCAGTAACTACAACTTCAGAAGCGAACGTTAACGATTTTGAACTTCTAATCGGCGGAGCGACAGTTGCAACTAAAACGGCTGTTACAACTCCTGCGCATACAGCCGGCGTTACTTCTGTAACTTTCACATTGGAAGATAATCTTTCTAATGATGATTTAGCAAAAACACTTGAATTGAAAGCTAAAAATACTTTAACTATTAAGGACGCTGCTGGCAATAAACTAGCTGTTCCTGCGAATATCACTATTTCTAGATAATAGTTATTTTATTCACTGAACCCCTTGGCAACAAGCCAAGGGGTTTTCCTGTATACTTATCTAAAAAGCGAAAGGACTGATCCCAATCAAAATAGGCCTAATCGGAAAAGGAAACCTGGGTACTTATCTCCTTCAAAAAATTAACAAAGAACAACTCCTGCCCAACACCAAAATCACTGCTATTCTCGATGAACGAGAGAAAGCTAGAGTTGAGCTTCCTGCGTTCGCCGATACATACGGATGTCAGGCATTCCTTGACATTGATACCTTCTTACAATCTGACATCGATATTGTCGTTGAATGCTCCAACATAGAAGCTGCAAAAAGATATGCACTTGACGTTATCCGAAAGAAAGACCTAATGATCATTAGCATTGGAGCGTTCGCTGATCCTTCCTTTGGCAATTTAGTAAAACAGGCCGCGCAAAATAGCGGACACCGTATCTACTTACCATCCGGCGCGATAGGAGGATTGGATGCTCTGAAGGCAGCTAATCTAGCAGGCGGACTCGATTCTGTCACACTTACTACTAGAAAACCTGCCCATTCATTAACCGTAGAAAAGATTACTGCGGAGCAAACGTTATTTGAAGGGCCAGCCCGTGACGCGATTGAACAATTCCCTAAAAATGCGAATGTTGCAATCGTGTTATCGCTAGCGGGTATTGGAGTTGAAAGGACGACTGTCCGTATTATCGCCGATCCTGCCGTCACACAAAATATTCATCATATCGCAGCAAAGGGGAATTTCGGCGAATTTGAGATGACAATCAAAAACAACCCGTCTCCGGATAATCCGAAGACGAGCCATATTACAGGATCCAGCATTTTAACAGCACTAGCAAATATCAGCAATGCAGTCGTAGTAGGTTCATAAAAGATTACCCTTGCACGCGTTCCTTTGCCGGATTGCAATTAGGATCAGGAGTGCCGGCTGTCTCTGCCAGTTTCATTAAATAGTAGCACTCCTCGCGAGCCATATGGTCAGCCATCAATGGAGTGAGCGCTCCTAAATTCTCTTTTTTTAGCCCCATTTCTTCGAGTTCGTCTAAGAACGTTTTGAAGATGGTCATCTCGAGGTGGACGTCGTTATGGAATTTTTCTAAGGCTGGAAATCGAGCCACGTTAGTCCGCAAAAATCCGGTCATTTCCACTGCCTTTAAATAGAATGCTTCCCAATCTTTCATGAATTTCCTGCTTTTCTTCTTCAACTGCTTTTCGACTCGGTCCATATTGGCGTCAATTGCACCGGCATGACCTGCAGCATCAAGCAACCAAATGAGGTCATGGTGAAGCGGGTGGACTGGGGGAGGAGAATTTCCTTTTTCCAAGTAGGAGAGAACCCGAATCGCTTCCTCGACTTCATTGACCATATGATTGATAAATGAAGGAGTTAGTGTAATTTTGATGTTGCCGACTAATTGTTCTTTAATAATCGCTAGTTTCAATTCTCGTATCGCTTCGCTTTCCGTCTTGGAAAGACCGGCCAAGGACACCAATTCAGTTTCGTTCAAAGATTGCTTTGATCGATCCAATAATGTATCAAATCGATCTCTGAATGCAGCAGCGGCGTCGATAAATTCAGTTTGGCCGGGAGCTAGCGAATCGTGGATAAAGCGGCTGTGATCGCCTAAAACTTGAAGCCAAAATTGCAGTTCATCCACTGCCTCTTTCTGAAATGAACGATCCAAAACTTCACCTCCTAGTATACTACTTATCATTCTATGAGAAAAAAATGGAATTATAACAATATCCAAGGTATTCCACTTCATCCCTGACTATGGTTAAATAGTAGTAAGTTCAGATATTCCGAATAATAGAGAAAAGTCAGTTCGTATGAAGGAAGTAGGAGGGGAATGAAATGGTGAAACAGGTAAATGAACAAGTAACGGATGATCATGTCGTAAAAGCGCTTGAGAAGAATCTTGCGATTATCCGGTATGATTTGGATCATAAAATTGCTTATGTGAATGACATTTTTGCGAATGCAATGGGATATACGAAAGAGGAAATGATCGGCATTCGTCATAACGATCTTTGTTTTGTTGAATATGTGAAAAGTGCTGAGTATGACAAGTTTTGGCGAGAGCTTCTGCGGGGCATTAGCCAACATGGAAAAATTGAAATGAAAGATAAAAACGGCGAAAAAGTATGGTTGGAAGCGACCTATATGCCGGTTTTCAGTCACGATGGCAGAAAAGTCATTAGCATTTCTAAAGTCGCTTCGAATATTACGAAACGGCAAAATTCCATCACCTCCGTTGTTGAAGAGCTGAGGCAGATGGCGGAAGGATTAACGGAACGTGCTGATATTGGAATGGAACGAAGCAAGGAATTGTTAGTGATCATCGAAGATATCGCGGCAATTTCTCATGAGAATACGAATACGCTGGGAAATCTGCAACTGCATGCCGAAAGCATCCAGCATATCGTGAAAACAATTAGGGAAATTGCGGCCCAGACGAATTTGCTCGCTTTGAACGCAGCAATTGAAGCGGCACGCGCAGGCGAGCATGGAAGGGGATTCGACGTCGTCGCAAAAGAGGTACGTAAATTATCCGCAAACGTCGAGAAATCAATCGTGGAAGTACGTGAAGGAGTCGAAGCAATTACGACGGAAATTAAAAACATTTCTAAAGGGACGACATTGGCTCAAGAAAACGTGGATCGATGCCAGCAGAGGATTGAGGTCGCAATGGAAGATTTTCTAGCCATCGCTTCATCAGCATCCGAGTTGGACAGCCAAGCGAAGAAAGTATCAAGTATTGTGTAAGACGTAAAAACAGGTGAAGGAGCAATCACTCCTTCACCTGTTTCATATTTATACACTTAAATGCTCATTCAATTCAATCAAAGATTCCCAGCGCCAAATGTATCTCCTTCTTCAAGATTCCCTGCTTCAAAACCTCTATAGAACCAACTCTTACGTTGTTCGGAAGTACCGTGCGTGAAACTTTCAGGGACGACATAGCCGCGTGCCCTTTTCTGGATCGTATCATCACCGACGGCACTCGCTGCGTTCAGCGCTTCATCCAAGTCGCCTTCCTCCAAGACACCCATCCCTTGCGCATGGTGCGCCCATACGCCTGCTAGGTAGTCCGCTTGCAATTCGAGTCGTACAGAGTATTTATTATACTCCTCTTCACTCACTTGGCTTCGTATTCTAGCCATATCGTCGCTGATGCCCAATAGTTTTTGAACGTGGTGGCCGACTTCATGCGCTATGACGTACGCCATTGCGAAATCGCCGGGTGCTTTGAACTGTGTTTGCAATTCATCGTAAAAACTTAAATCGATATATAATTTCTCGTCGGCAGGACAATAAAACGGACCGACCGCTGAACCTGCCATTCCGCATGCTGATTGGACACTTCCCGAATAAAGCACGAGAATCGGTTCACGATATTCCATTCCTTCTTTCTCGAAAACCTCTGTCCAAACATCTTCGGTATCCGCCAAAACGACTGAAACGAATTCAGCCAATTCTTTATCCTGTTCCGTTTCTACGTACTCTTTATTTGCAGGAGACGCTGTCAGATTAGAGAGCATATCACTCGGGTCCCCGCCGAGAAACATGATGATGAGGAGCATGACAATGCCGCCGATGCCTCCGCCAACTAGCGTTTTCCTTCCCATACCTCTCCGATCTTCCACATTACTGCTGCCTCTTCTACCTTTCCATTCCATGTGAATTGCCTCCTTGAAAACGTCAATGAATCTGAGTCGCTTAGATATGATTTACCCTTTTTCATGGATAATTAGCCGCAATATAAAAAAGATATCGAAATCCCGTCGGAATCCGATACCCATCGTTATTTGGAGAACATGATTTCTTTACTGTCATATCCTTTGAATTTTACTTCCAACCGAATCATTTTATACTCTTTGAAACCAAATGCTTCTGCGGACTTTTTAATTAATTCTGTTTCCTCGGCTTCTGGGTCAGGTTCCATTTTTTCGAACGCTTCCATTATTTTTTCTAAAGCCTTTTCACCATGTAGCGCGATCTCTTCTTTCTTATTTGTATATTCCGCCTCTGATCTTTCCTTTTTTTCCGTAAAGCTTGCATTCAAAGCCTGTTGCTCTTCATTCGTATCAATGGTGACGGTAAATGATGTGATGCCATATGTATCGACGACATTGTTCGCTTCGGATTTAGGAACAAGATTTTGGTTACTACATCCACTCAATATAATGAAACAACAGAAGATAAAGAAAGAAATCCAATTCTTCATATCCGATCATTCATCCTTTCGCTTCAACTATTTCTAACATAGCCGGTAATCTGTTCATATATACGAACATTCAATAAAATCCAGTTAAAAGAGATCAAACGATTTATTCCAACTCACTAGTTGATAGATTTAGAAGTATATAAAAATCTCACACTATTGTAATATTACAATAGTGTGTATATAGTGTAATATAATACATTATTTTGAAATAAATAAAAATGGCAATTGCAAAAGGGGAAGCGGGGATGAATCGAAATTATTTAAAGCATGAATTTTTGATTTCAGCAAGAAGTAGACGAATGATTCCATTTGTTTTCTTCATCACGGTTTTATTGCTTAGCTATTGTTTACTATTATGGCCGTTTGCGGAAACGAAGGAAGCGTTTAATCAAAAGGAGACGGAAGCGTATTTGAATTATTTGAAAGACCAGCAAAAACTATGGGAAAGTATCGGTAATACCGGCCTTGTTTATCCTTGGCATAGCTATTCCTATGATCGTCAGGTAGGTTCACCCGTTTATGCGACGAATGACTATAACTACGATTTGTTTTCCGGTATGCTGCAGTCTTTTGAAGATCGAAACTATGAGCGCTTGCTCAAACTAAGGACAACCTATTTGCAAGGCAATCCGGACGAGTATATGGAAGACCGGTTTTTATTCCAGACCGCGCCATTTCCTAGCAAGGACCGGCAGCATGCCTATATACAGACGATGATGAAGTATGAGGATTATCTTACGAACAATCACCCAATTACATTCGGGTTGATGTATGAGAAAACAGGGTTGCAAACTTTGCAGAATTTCCTTCGAAATTATGGTGTCTACATTCTTTTGTTTTGCGTGATTTATGTGAGCAGCGACATGTTGTCAAGGGATCGGAAACATCAGACGGTCCTTCAAGGCTTCCCGTTATCTTGGTACCGCCAGCTGAATCTGAAGTCATTTTCCGCGTACCTTTATTCCATGACGTTCATCGGAAGCGTGCTCATTATCGGCGTGCTCCTCATGACGATCCAATTCGGGTTCGGCCATTTCGATTTGTCGATTCCAATGATGATTCAGCAAAAAACGTTTACGACTGACGATTATAGTGTCATTTCGTTAGGGGCTTATTTAGGAAAGACCCTCATCGTTCTGCCGCTATTGGTCCTTCTATTCGTACGGTTGAATGTCATTTTAAGTTTGCTGTTTAAAAATGAATGGATCGTCCTTTTCATTAGCAGCTTGATTTTGTTCTCTGAACGCCTTTATGCAACGCGCATGACGAAAGAATTGTTCGGCAAGGACATCAGCCTATTCCCGCAGACGTATTTTGACTTCGGGAAAATTGTGGACGGGGAAAAGAATTTTTTATTGAACACAGAAACGATTACCTATGCAAAAGGCATCATCGTACTGCTCATTACTTACGTCATCATTGAAATCATTCTGTATATTGTTTCCATTGTCATTAACAAACGACGATTTTATTTATTAGGATAAGAGTCAGGAAGGAGGTACGCTCCAAACATGTTTTGGAAATACTTTTTGTTTGAATCAAAACTATTGCTGTTGAATAAGAAAAATTGGTTGTTAGGCATCGCCCTGATCCTATTTTTCCCGCTTTACTTTTCTTATTATAGTCAATTGGACTTTATTGACATACGGGAAGAAAAGACTGAGGAAGCGGAGAACTTCCATCAAGTTCTCGATAAATTTCCAGGTTCTGTTTGGGAAACCGAAGAAGGAAAAGAGATTCGCGAAATACTGATCGAGCAATCGTCGCTCATCAGCATGCAAAGGCTTTACTTAAGGGATGATGTAAACCCTGATGGCTTTTTTGGTGCAGGATCTAACTTCCACAAGTTTTTTGACGCAGGCCTGAAGCTGAATGAATTGCGTCTTGAATTGCACCGACGAGGAAATAAAGGGATCCAAAAAGACTACATTGTTCCAATTGACGAAATCCAAAAGGAGAAGGCACTTTTCCAATACCACAAAGATCATGAGCTTTCCCTCATCAAGGATCCGCTTGAAGCAAGCAATTACATGCCGGTTGCATTGAGCCTTGTAAGCGGAGTCATGTTTTGTCTCCTCGTCTTGTTTGCGGGAAGCAGCATGCTGTTACATGATCAGCACCATCCTTCCGTAATGACCGGGTTTCCGATTACGTTCATGGAAAAAGCATTCAGCAAAGTAGGCATCCATTTCGTGCAAATCATGCTCTTCCTTTGTGCAAGCATCACGATTGGCGGGTATTATGTCTCGCGAAAAACGGGGTGGGGGGATTTCAGGACGCCGGTGCTTATTTATCAGAACGCTGATTTCATCGCAGTATCGATGCTCCGCTATTTGTTTTACATGTTGGTCGCATTCGGCCTTATTGCCCTTTTGCTGTTGTTCACTTTCCTATTACTTAATCTTGTGACGAAAAATTTGTACGCGGCAATGGTCATCATTCTATTTGTATTGCTGTCCCCTCAACTTCTTTTAGTTGCCGGGGTGGAGACGAATTGGCTCTATCCGTTGAAATTCATTGACATCAGTGCGGTGTTAAGCGGAGATGCAGCGAAGGAATACGGGATCGAAAAACTGGATTTCAAGCATGCCTACCTGTGGCTTGTCGTATTGAATATTCTTGTCATCGCCGTCTTATATGGAAGAAATAAGCTATTACACATTCGGAAAGTGGAAACAGCACCAATACAATCAAGTTGAGAGGCTGAGGGAAGATGAAAAGGATAGTAGCAGGATTGTTCGTTTGCACGCTGATCTTATCCGGTTGCCATAACTTACAAGGAACGAGATCGGATAGAATAACCGCATATGCAGACAATTACGAAATTACCGGAGAGACAAAAGATGAAATCATCGGAACAGTTCATCCGGCCATTTTCACGACCGTCGATCGAAGCAACAAAGAGGCGAAAAGAACTTACGGACCGATGCCGACAAAAAAAGGAGCAAAGCTGACGATCGAGCCCGGAAGATACACATTGATGGGTCACCCATCAGGGAATATCTATATATACGATGAAGATGATAACTTACTCGTACGGGAAATCGTAGGGGACAAAGCTGGAGTGCCTAGCTTAACTGCCGACATCGATTCAACGTTCACCATCTTTTTTGACGGCGGCTATAATACTGTAACGATACAACCTGTGAAGACAGAGCTTTCCACAGAATTGACTACAGGAATATGGGATGTCGGGTTGGACATTGAACCAGGGAACTATACAATAAGCATCCCCTATGGGTATGGCTTTGTACAAATTTTTGAAGAGGGAAAAGACCCTCAACTATTCGAATTGATGGAAGGAGAATTGACAGGTTCTCAAAGTCAAGTGCAGTTGAAAGAAGGGCAGAAAGTGCGTGTATCAAAAGTTTCAATAGTTAATTTTGAACCATTGAGTGAACAGGATGGGAAATGAAACAAACGGCGGGTTGAAGTGTATCCGCTGTTTCTCCACTATTTCTAATATATCTTGCAATCTGGTCACATATACTATGGTAGGATAGAATGTAACCTTTATTAGAAATGGCATGGGAGTGAGAACTATGCAGACAGAAAAACAGATGTCGTTGAAAGATTGGATAATAACGTTAATTCTTGTATGTTTGCCGATTGTCGGCTTCGTTATGCTTATTATTTGGGCGACCGACAAGCAGGACCCGCGGAATACATTTGCAAAGGCGTACTTGATTGTAATGGGTGGAATCTTTGCCCTTATCATATTAATGTATCTCTTCATATTCATTTTTCTGTTATTTATAGGTGTAATGGCTTCGTAAATCCGAGGCCTTTTTTATTTTATTGATCAGTTTTGAATAAATTGTGTCAAATATAAAGGAAAACCTATGAATTTCCTAAGAAAAATCCGTAAATCTGTAAATTATTGCGGATGAAATGATATGATGGAAGGGATGAAACTTTGCAGAAATACCTCTGAGGAGCGTATATAGATATGACGAAAGATATGGATATTACTTATACTGAAAATAGCACAACTATAGATCAAAAATCAGGAACGTTGATAGCGGATTTGAAATCGCTTTTCAAGGGACCGGTATTGCTTGCCAATGCATTGCCCGTGTTTGTCGGCTTTTGGCTCGCTCTCCATTTCACTGGGGGCTCCTTATTTGCGAACAGCAAACTGTTTTGGCTGACGATTATCGGGAGTACAATCTTGATGGGTGGGGCGCTCGTCCTGAATAACTGGTACGACGTCGATATCGACACGGTCATGAAAAGGACTCAAAAGCGTCCAACTGTAACTGGCAACATTTCTTTGAAGACTGTATTGGGGATCGGTATTTCCCTTTCGGCGCTAGGGATGGTCATGCTGCTGTTTACGACGATGGAGGCAGCGATTTACGCATTCATCGGCTGGTTCACATATGTCATCATGTACACGATGTGGACGAAACGTAAATATACATTGAATACGGTTATCGGAAGTGTTTCAGGTGCTGTGACGCCGATGATCGGATGGGCTGCAATTGCACCAACATGGCATATCGTTCCAATCATGCTTTTTATCATTTTATTCATTTGGCAAATGCCACACACATTTGCGATTGCGATGAGGAAGTACAATGAATACAAAGCAGCCAACGTAGCGATGTTGCCGGTCGTTCACGGTTTCAAAATGACGAAGCGTCAAATGTTCGTCTACATCGCATGCTTGCTACCATTGCCGTTTTACTTAGGATCACTTGGTATGGTATTCATCGTTCTTGCTACGATTTTGAATATCGGATTCTTGATTGTCTCCATTCGTGGATTCTTTACAAAAGACGATGACAGATGGGCATATGTCATGTTCATTTATTCCGTCAATTATATAGCTATTTTATTTTTACTTATGGTAGCTGTTACACTGCCGATCTTTTAACAAAAACTGCTCCGTTGTCGAACGTTGACGACGGAGCAGTTTTTTTGTGAATAATTGAAGTTTCGCTCTTGATTGTTAATTGAAAATATTCAGTTGTGAATGAAAGCGTTTTCGTATATAATCAATTAAAGTATCAATCAATTCTGTAAATTAGTAGAAAACAAGGGGGAGTCCAAATGGAGAAATCAGTAAAACGTTTCCTGTTAGGCATCGCATTGGTGTGCACATCCATTATTCTAATCGGATGCGGCGCAGGTTCTACAAAAACGAGCGGATCGGGCGGCGATGATACAAGTGGAAAACGAAAATTGATTGTCGGTACGGACGCGACATATGCGCCGATGGAGTATATGGATGAAAAAGGGAATATTGTTGGAATTGATATTGACATTGTAAATGCTATTGCTGAAGCTGCTGGTTTCGAAGTGGAATATAAAAATTATGGGTGGGAGCCGTTATTTCCTGCACTGGATAACGAAGAAATTGATTTCGCTGTCTCTTCTATAACAATAGATGAGGAACGTAAGCAATCGTTTGACTTCTCTGATCCATACTTTATAGCCAATCAATTAATACTAGTTCAAGAGAGCTCGGATGTAGCTTCTTTCAATGATTTGAAAGACAAAAAAGTTTCTGTTCAAATTAATACTACAGGACATAAAGCTGTAAAAGAATTGCTAGGTAAAACGAGCAAAAATATCGTTGCAGCTGAAACGATGCCCCTTGCAATCAGTGAAATGATTAATGGAAATGCTGATGCAGCTGTAGGAGATAATGCTGTCATTCTTGAATACAAAGTTAATAATCCGAATGTTAAATTGAAAACTGTGGAAGATGATAGCTTTGAAAAAGAATATTATGGGTTGATGGTTAAAAAAGGAAACATGGAGATAGTTGAATTACTTAATGAAGGAATTCAAAAGATCAAGGAAAATGGGAAACTGAAAGAAATCACTGACCAAGACGTGGAGTAATTGTTTGCTTTTAAACTACTATACACATCTTGGAGGTGATGTTCTTGGAAGTCTTAGGTTTACGAATTGAAATGTTCGAAAACATATGGAGCTATCGGGAACTGTTTATCCGGGGGATATGGGTGACCCTCGGATTGACAGCGGTAGGATATATTGGGGGATTCTTATTAGGCTTGATTGTCGGGTTGGGTAAATTGTCAAAACGGAAATGGATTTACTATCCCGCAAAATATTATGTCGACTTTTTCCGGGGAACTCCATTATTAGTGCAAATTCTATTGATTCATACCGCATTGATTCCAAGTATGTTTGGGCATTCATTAGGATTTTTTGTATCGGGGTCGCTAGCACTCATGCTTAACAGTGCCGCCTATAACGCAGAAATTATCCGTGCTGGAATCCAATCGCTCGATAAAGGGCAGATGGAAGCTGCGCGTTCTCTCGGAATGCCACATAAAACTGCCATGAAATTGATCATCCTTCCGCAAGCATTCAGACGGATGATTCCGCCGCTCGGCAATGAATTGATTGCATTGTTGAAGGATTCATCACTCGTCACAGTCATTGCTGCGAGCGATCTTCTTTACGCTGGCAAAGTGGTCGCTGGCGCATATTCAAGATTCTGGGAGCCATATTTAACGGTTGCCGTCCTTTATCTCATTTTGACATTTATCTGTGGGAAGCTCATCAATTATATCGAAAACAGGTTCAGCAATAGTTATGTCCCATCCTCAAGAAGGTCTATTTTTTCATTGAGACGTTCGGAACCGGGAGGGGGATTACGATGATAAAAGTAAGAAACTTGCACAAATCATTTGGGAAATTAGATGTGCTAAAAGGTATTGATTACGACATTAAGGAGAAGGAGGTCATCTGTGTAATTGGTCCGAGTGGATCTGGGAAAAGCACATTTTTAAGATGCCTCAACCTTCTTGAAGAAATTACTGCGGGCGAAGTGTTTATAGATGGCGTGAAAATTAATGATTCCAAAACGGATATTAATGATATCCGGCGGGAAGTCGGAATGGTCTTCCAGCAATTCAACCTGTTTCCTCATATGCGGGTCATTGATAATATTACGATTTCACCGATTAAAATCCGGAAAATGAGTGAACAAAATGCGAAAGCGTTGGCGATGCAGCTACTTGAGAAAGTAGGTCTGTCCGATAAGGCGAATGTTTACCCGGAACAACTATCCGGCGGACAAATGCAAAGGGTTGCTATCGCAAGGGCGCTTGCGATGAAGCCGAAAGTCATGTTATTTGATGAACCGACGTCTGCATTGGATCCGGAAATGGTGAAGGAAGTATTGGATGTCATGAAACAGTTGGCCATGGAAGGGATGACGATGGTCGTCGTCACTCATGAAATGGGGTTCGCGAAGGAAATGGGAGATCGGGTATTGTTCCTGGACCAAGGGTTATTAGTAGAGGAAGGGACACCTGATGAAATCTTTTCGAATCCAAAGAACGAGAGAACAAAGGCCTTTTTCAGTAAGATTTTATAAGTAATAGAGGGGGTGTCCAAAAAGTCGAAATCGTCTTTCTGTGATGTCCTTTTTATTTTGATCTTAGGCGTCCAAAGCAAATTTCCTATAATAATTATTACCCCTCGCCTGGCATATGATGAATAAAAGACAAGGAGGGATTACGTGTATTACCCATATATCCGACAACAAGTCCGACAAAGTGCCCGCTCGATTACCGTCGTTGGTCATGGGGAGGTTTTTGCCTTACCTGACACAGCTACAATCCAATTGGAAGTTAGCACGACGAATGAACAACTTAGCGAAGCGCAACGGGAAAACGCAGCAATCATGACTAACATCATTCAAGCTTTGAATCAAATGGGCGTTCAACGAGAAAATATTCAAACCGTAAATTACTCAATATTTCCGAGATACGATTACGTGAATGGGGAACAAATATTTAAAGGATATGAAGTTTCGAATTCCATCTCGGTTAAACTCACTGATATTCAGCAGGTAGGGAAAGTAATCGATACGGCGGTAGAGCATGGAGCGAATCGGGTTTCCAATATACAATTCTCAGTGGAAAATGTTGATCGGTATAAGCAGGAATCTATTGTCAAGGCTTTACAGAATGCCCAGATGAAGGCTCAAACTATTGCCGACACTTTACACCTACAAATTGCACCGCAACCTGTGAGAATCAATGAAGTTGAAAATGGTAGTCAGCCTACTCCGCTTTTCAAAGCAGCTATGTCAGAAAGTGTATCAACACCGATTGAAGGAGGACAAATTAGCATCCGCTCGACAATGAGGGTGCAATATGAATATTAAGCATAAGCCACGTTCCGCAACGAACTGGCTTTTTTAATTTCCTTGAAAATTAGGAAGTGGCAGGTTTTTTGAAGTGTATTGTTGAATGTATATAAAAGACATTAATTGAGGGGGAGAGCAAATGAAATACATCGTTGAGAAGGTAAACGATTTGCGGGAATTGGATATCGAAGAACTCGTACAAGAAAGTGAACAGGAAGGCTATCGCTTCGTTACACGCCTTGTGAATGAATTTGAGGATGGCACTAATACGTTCAACAAGCCGGGCGAAGTATTGTTTTGTGTCAAAAATGAAGAAGGTTTCGTCGTAGCGATCGGTGGTATCAATCAATCACCGTTTTCACAAGAAGCTGATGTAGGACGTTTGCGAAGATTTTATGTGCTTGAAGCTGTCAGACGTGAAGGGGTCGGAACATTATTGCTGCAATCGATTATTGAACACGCTAAGCAGCATTTCAAAGAAATTACTGTCCGAACAGATTCAGCGAAGGCAGATGCTTTTTATAGGGCAGGCGGTTTTTCATTCGACGATTCCGCTTCTGAAACGACTCATATTTTGCAGTTCAGTTAAGGGGGAGTCAAGTTGCATAATAATTATATGGAATTCGGAAATAAAGAAGGACCGCTCCTCGTGTTCATTCACGGGGGCGGGGTTGGCGGATGGATGTGGGATAAGCAAATTACGTATTTCAATGAGTATCATTGCTTAGTTCCTACACTGCAAGGGCATGGGAACAGAAGTAATGAAACCTCCTTCTCTATCCGTGAAAATGCACTTGAAATAATTCAGTTGATTGAACAAAAGCAAGAGGAGAAAGACGTACATATTATCGGTTTTTCAATTGGCGCTCAAATAAGTTTGGAAATCGTGAGTCTGGCTCCAAATTTAATAATAACTGCAGTCATCAACAGTGCGGTAGTCATTCCAATGAAGTACATGATCTCCTTCATTTCCCCGACAATAAAGATGACATTTCCACTAATCAAAAATAAGACGTTCGCCAAAGCGCAAGCGAAACAACTATATATGGATGGCGAGTATTTCAATAAATATTATGAAGAAAGTTTAAAAATGAATGTCGACGCGCTAATTAATGTTCTTAAAGAAAATATGGCGTACTCACTCCCAAACAACTTTGCGAAGAGCAATGCACGAATTTTAGTTACTGCCGGGGAAAAAGAGAAAGGGCTTGTAAAGAAGTCTGTTCAGAAAATTATTGATGAGAATGAACATTTTGAACAATTTTTCGTCCCTCATATAGGGCATGGATTTCCTGTGGCTGAACCGGATTTGTTCAATCGAGTGGTGGAAGATTGGGTTATGCATCAACAAGTACATAAGCAATAACGGAGGGAAAAGCGTTGGTGAAATGGAAAGTGTTGAACAGTGAATACAAGTATAAATCACCATTTGGCAACTTAAGGAGAGACACTTGTCAAATGTCTGATGGAACGGTTATTGAAGATTACTACGTGAATGAGTATGCGGATTGGGTGAACGCAATCGTATTGACGGAGGATGAAGAAATCGTTCTGGTAGAGCAATATCGTCATCCTGGAAACGATTTTTATCTTGAAATACCGGCGGGGAAAGTGGAAGATGGCGAATCGTATGAAGAAGCGATTCGACGTGAAGTCAGGGAAGAGACTGGTTATGTTTCGGAGCAAAAGCTGATTCATTTAGGGGAGTTCATGGTCAATCCAGCCACACAGACAAATAAGGTCATAACTTTTTTAATGACCGATGGAAAACGTACATATGAACAAGAGTTGGATGAGACGGAAGTTGTGGAAGTGAAACATTTCCCTTTTGCTAGCATAGGAGAAATGATTCGAAACAAGGAAATCACTCAATTGTTCACAGTGACAGCTTACCATCTAGCAAAAGAATTCATGAGAAATGGAAGGGATTGAGATTGAAAAAGAAATATAATCACGCACTCGTTATTGGAGGAACGGGTATGCTCGCGGGAGTATCGACGTTCTTGGCAAAGGAGGGGAATTCTGTTTCTGTCATCGGGCGAACAGCTGTGAAGTTTGAACGATTGAAAGCAGATAGTCCTCCCAATTCGATTTTTCCAATTCAAGTTGACTATCATTCAGAAGAGCTCTTGACAGAAATTGAGAAGGCTATTGCCGAACGGGGACCAATTGATTTAATCGTAAGCTGGACACCTAATTATCAGGCTCTACAACGGATTTGTGAAATGAACGAACAAGCAACATCGTTCCGCCTTATCCATGTAAAAGGAAGTCGACGATATTTTGAAGATAAAGAGATTATAATCCCTTCAAATTGTAAGTATGAAAAAGTGTTTTTAGGCTTTGTAATGGAAGGAGAAACTTCCAGATGGCTGACAAATGAAGAAATTTCAAATGGTGTCATCCAGCAAATTACGAGTATAGGAGATGAAAGAATCGTCGGCCAACTCATTCCCTATAGTGCAAGGCCGATGTAGAACGGAGAGTGAAGCAGCGATGCTAAAACGCAAATACGGCAGTCGATATGATTGGAAGCGGATAGTAGATAGGGGGTATGCAGAAAAATATATTTCCATACCAAAATTCACAGGATATGTAACCCTGCTTGAAATGAATGATGTAGCTGCGCCTCTTTACATGACATATTTGGGAAGGTCAGTTTGCATCGCGGATAAGGGATATAGCTGGCTGCAGCATTTTCCCGATGGAAAGCATTTTTCTGTGACAACGGTGTTTAATTCAACCGGTCAAATTGTCCAATGGTATATCGATATTTGCAGAGAGAATAGTTATTGTTCAATTAATGGACCATGGATGGATGATTTGTTTATAGATCTGATCGTGCTGCCTAGTGGGGAAATAATAGAGAAAGATATTGACGAAATTGAAGCTGCGCACAGCAGTCAAATCATATCAGATGATGAGTTTGCGCTTGCTTGGACAGAATTTAATCGAATTAAAACGATGGTAGCCGAAAACAACTTTGAGCTTCTTAAAATGTCAAAAGTTCATTTCGAGGAGATTTCTAAAAGCGATGCATTGGAGGGGTGAGCATTGAAACGACTTTTGCTCATAACCACAATTCTATTTCTTAGCCTAGCTGGCTGTTCCAGTATACAAGAAGCCTACAAGGGAAATCCGACACCGAAGGATTTTCTTTCTCATGAAAATGCCGATATTTTTATGTACGAAGGTATTGTTTATTCAAATGTTGAAGTAGACGAATGGGTACTTGAATTGGATTATACAATTGGTGAGCAAATATTGGAGATAAAAAAACAGAAAAAGAATGCTTTTGGATTCCGAAATGGAAATGCAAATAAGCTTCCTATCGGTACTGTTATATATGAGACAAATACTCCAGTCCTTATTACAGTTGTAGATGGTGAGGAAATTCCTTATTTAGCAATGCTTGAAGGATAAGAAAGGGAATGAATGATGGTGAATCTCAACAAAGCCATTTTATTAAGAAGTGAAGGAAAACTTACTGAATCGAATGAAATTCTAAAGGGATTGGCAAAAGATGATTCAGAAAATGCCGAAATCAATTACCAATGTGCATGGAGTTTTGATGTCCTAGGAAAGGAAGCGGAAGCAGTCCCATATTATGAAAAAGCGCTTCAATTAGGGTTAAATGATGAAGATACCGTTGGTGCGATTATTGGACTCGGTAGTACATATCGGACATTGGGAAACTATCAAAAGTCGAAATCTATCTTTGAAAGCGGACTTTGGCGTTTTCCTGAGAACAATGCATTGAAGACGTTCTATACCATGACACTTTATAACTTAGGAGAAAATGTAAAAGCAATGGAAATTCTCCTCACGTGTCTAGTGCAAACTACAAAAGATCCGGACATCATATCATATGAGAGAGCTATTACTTTCTATTCGGACAAGCTGGATAAGACATGGTAGAAGTATGAGGACATTAAGGAATCACCATAGATAAATACAAAGGAATGATAGAGATGCAAGAAAGATTTCAAGTTACTGAAATAGAAAGAGAGAAAGTGTTGAAAAGCTATTTTAGAAATGGCTTGGATGGACAACTTGATACGTTTCCAAGCAAAGACAAAAGGAAGTACATCATTGCCCAAGAAATAATTAAGCGGTTTGAAGTTGGAAAAGTGTATTTGGAAAAAGAAATAAACGAGATCCTTAAAGAGATCCATCCTGATTTTGCGACCATTCGACGTTTTTTCATCGATTATGGCTTCATGAGTCGCAGTGATGATGGAAAGGAGTATTGGATTGAAAATAAGTAAGCTGGATAAAGGCGATCAGAGTGAATTGAACAAACTATATACTTTCATCGAGGAAGTGTTTTTGAAGAATAGTGATTTGAAGGACCGTATGAACAGTAGCATTTCTACCAAACTCCATAAAGGTATTTATTCAGTACAAAAGGACGGCGAAGTACTTGCTGTAGCTTCCATCCATAAATCATCTTGGCATCCATATTGTATATATGTCCAACTTGCTTATAACTTGAATGGAATCGATGAACAAGCTCTTCAAATCCTGATTGCTGAGCTGGAAAACAAATATGATCAACCTTTGTTTTTCCTGCTGGACGACAGGTTTTATCAGTTAATAGAAGTGCTGACGAGAAATCAGTTCAAGATGATTAGAAAAACAGAGATTATACATATCGAGCCAACTTTGCTAAAAGGTGAAACAGTGCAGGATGAACAAGTTCTCACAATCCGAGAAATACGTAATAATGAAGCAAAAATGGATAGTTTTATTCAGCTTTGTAAAAAGACATATACAGAAACACATTCCGATAACCCTGTTGCTAATTTGTCAATCGAGAGTTGGAGGCATGCTGCGATGGATGGTTTGATGGAAGAGCATAGTTATGTTGTTGTGAACGGATTGGAAATTACAGCGTTTTGTCTTATGTATGAGTACGATGAGAATAGTTGGGAATTGGGATGGGTAGGTGTGGATGATATTTCAAAGATTACCGATTTAAATAAGTTAATTCATAAACAAATTGAAGATGCTGTAAAACTCGGCATTTCTCTCATTGAAAAAGAAGTGGATTCCACTTGTCTATATTCGCTCCATATTTGTAAATCCACCAAGAACGAAGTGGCAGAAACATTATATGCTTATGTGAAATGAGGAAAAAAGGATGAATATCGTAATAGAATCACCAAGAAATAATTATAGTTTGGCTGCGTTCCTTGCAAAAATTAATTCAATATCGAGCAGACATATCGGTTATTGCGGAGAATCGAAAGAGGAAATATATCACACGCTTACAAGCGATTTTTCGGACTTAGATTTGGCGAATTGCTTTATGGTCGCTTATGAGAAAGAAGAAATCATAGGTGCCATCGGACTAGATATCGATTTAGAAGATAGAAGCGCGGAAGTATGGGGACCCTTTGTGAGTGAGGAACTTATTCATACAGATCTTATCAATGAACTTTGGGAGAAAGTAACAGCTCTATCGGCCTCGCAAGTGGATCGGTATCACTTTTTCCTCAACCATGAAAACGAGTATGCAAAACAATTCTCCATTTCACATGGGGGGAAATCGACAGGGCGGCATACAGTTCTAGCTGCCAAGAAGCGTGAATGGGAACGAGTCGTTGAGGGAGGAGTAAAGGAATTCAACACTGCTTATAAAGATGGCTTTGAAGAATTGCATGAACTAGCTTTTCCTTCAACTTATTACAGTGCACAAACGATTATTGGACGATTAAGTGAAGAAAATCGATTGTTCATTGCCACAAGTGATGACCAATTGACTGGTTATGTCTATATCGAAGCTGATCCGCAACATGGGGAAGGCTCCATCGAATACATTGCTGTTTCGGATCGATTTCGTAGACAAGGGATTGGCAAAAAGCTGTTAACTTTTGCATTGGACAAATTGTTCGCATATGAGGATATTAAAGAAATTTCTTTATGTGTTGATAACGAAAATGAGAAAGCTATAAGACTTTATCAAGCTGCTGGATTTAAAGTAAAGTATGAATTGATTCATGTAAGAATCGACAAAAAGGCAGTCGTATTATGATTCATAATGAGGAGGATGTCATCCGCTTGGTTTCTGAAGATAAGTGGATGATGGATATCTTACGGAGTGCACAGTCATTGAAATTGCCTGATTGGTGGGTATGCGCGGGTTTCGTGCGATCGAAAATTTGGGATTTGCTCCATGAGTTTAATGAAAGGACACCTTTACCGGATATTGATGTGATTTACTTTGATTCGGCTAAGGTGAATGAAGAAATTGAAAAAAGTTATGAAAATCTACTAAAGCAACATCAGCCTACTATTCCATGGTCGGTAAAAAATCAAGCAAGAATGCATACATTGAACAATGTCCAACGCTATTCTTCTTCAGTTGACGCAATAGCCAAATTTCCCGAGACTGCTACAGCGTTAGGCGTGAAATTGGATGAACAAGGAAAAGTTATCTTGGCTGCCCCTCACGGAATAAAAGATGTGGTCAATTGCCATATAATACCAACCCCTTTCTTTCAAGCAACAGAAGGTCGAATGAATATTTATCACCAACGTGTTTGTGAGAAAAATTGGCAGTCGATATGGAACAAGGTTAAGGTTTTACAAACGGAAGAAATGTAAAGGGAGCATTTTCATGAAATTTACTATAAAGAATTCATTATTTACTGTAACAGTTTCGGAATTGCATAAAATTTGTTCGAATAAAAGTCTTCTTCCGATCCTTTCTGGGATAAAGATCGAAGCAAATAAAGATGGGCTCGTTTTAACTGGCGGCAATTCAGAGATGTTCATTGAAAAGAGAATTCCCATACGAAAAAATGAGGAAACATTCGTTGAGGTTCATGAAACTGGCAGTGTTGTTGTATTGTCAAAGCATTTTATGAATCTCCTAAAGAAATTGCCTGATGACATTGAGATTTCATCCGACAATATGCAGTCAGTCCTTATCAAATCTGGTGATATTGTAACGAGAATGAATGGTTTACAAGCAGCGGATTATCCGCAATTGCCGAAGATTGAAATTCTTCATTCTGTTAATCTCAATTTCACTTCATTAAGAGATGTAATCAAACAAACGATATTTGCTGTTTCCAAAAGTGACGCTAAACCGGTGTTAACAGGTGTGAAGATGGAGTTTGGCAACAATAAACTTATTTGTACCGCAACTGACTCCCACCGGTTATCACAAAAAGAGATAGAAATCAATTTTGCTAAAGCATTTCATTCTATCGTAGCCCCAAGTAAAAGCTTAACAGAACTTCTACAATTGAAAGAATCCAAACTTGCTACAGTACATATTTCGATTGGGCCTAATATGATCGTATTTTCCACAGAGAATACTATCTTGTATTCCGTATTAATTGAAGGGAATTATCCAAATACCCAATCATTAATTCCGACGGGTTTTGTGACGAAAATTACGATGGATACGAAAGAATTAATAGCGGGGATTGACCGGGCTTGCGTTTTCTCCGAGGAATGGAAGCATAATAATGTGCACTTGGCAGTGGTTGACAATAAATTTTTAAAAATCTCGACAAATTCAGTAGGAATCGGAACGATCGAAGAACAACAAAGAATAAGCAACGTGGATGGGGTGTCCTCTATTGACATGACCTTCGACGGTCGATTTTTGCTTGAAGCATTAAAAGGAATATCGGAAGAACAGGTGACGATCGGTTTTTATGGAGAGATGAGACCGGCTGTAATTATGCCAGAAAAAGATACATCATACGTGCAATTGATTTCACCGCTACGAACATAGTACGGGAGGTTTGGACATGGGATATATTGAAGAATTACGGAAATTAGTTGGACATCGACCATTAATATTCGTCGGCTCTGTTGTAGTCGTAGTTGATGAACAGGGGAGGATCTTGTTGCAACAGCGGAAGTTTCCTGAAGGTGCGTGGGGAATTCCAGGCGGGTTGATGGAATTAGGGGAATCTACGGAAGATGTGGCAAGGCGTGAACTATTTGAAGAAACACGGTTGCAAGTGGATGAATTGACATTGATCAACGTATACTCAGGTCCTGAACATTTCATTCGGGCGGCAAATGGTGATGAATTTTATGTCGTAACAACTGCCTATTATGCAGAAAATGCAATCGGAGATTTATTAGTCGATCAGGCTGAGTCGATTACATTTAATTATTTTCATCTCCATGAGTTGCCTGGGAATATCGTTAAAAGTCATAAGGATATATTGGATGAATTCCTTTCGAAGCATTATACGCTTTTAAGTACGGTTAAATAGTATCCGAGAAAAGGGGATTTATGAATGAAGCAGTGGACAAAGGAAATTGAGATTGATGCACCAATTGAACAAGTTTGGAAATATTTAGATGGATCTTTAGAGAACATGCAAAAGATCATGCCCCAAGTCGTCTCAAATGAGCCTGTTACCATTAAAGAAGGAATGGTGGGAAGTATATATTTACAGAAATATAGAGAAGGCAAGCGAGTCATGGAGTATGAGGTTGAAACACTCGACTATTTGAATTCTCCAAATGAAAAAAAGATGAAAGTCGGCTTTACACTCGGTGGTATGTTCGAGATAACAGCTGGTTATGAACTTGTTAATATTGGTGAAGGAAGAACTAAATTTATTTATACAACTACAAACAAACCGCTGAAATGGTTCGTAAAGTTATTTTTACTATTTGCAAATGATAAAGTCGTTGTTGATTTTGTGGAGCGAGTGAAAAGAGTTGCTGAAAATGGGGAGGACAAATAATGAATCAAGCTGCAAAGGAATATTGGAATCAATATTGGGGAGATAAAGAACGTCCTACATTAGTCACTGCGTGGATGTTCGGCGAAGCACAGGACGAGCTAGCGCAGGCTGTTATTGATGGAAGAAAGACGGCGACTTGTTCAGCGCAAATAATATATGAATTGGAAAATGAACCAGTCCCGGTAGTTGACGAGTACAGTATCATCCTAAATAGTTTGGAAGAGCCGGTTGCAATCATTAAAACGGTGGATGTATCTATAATACCGATGAATGAAGTGACGGAAGAGTTTGCTTTGGCGGAAGGTGATGGATCTTATCGGAATTGGAAGGAGATCCATGAACGCTATTTCAAGCGGGAACTAGGGAAAGTTGGATTAGAGTTCAGTGAAGATATACTGCTTGTCTGTGAACGATTTGAATTAGTTGATGTGAAAGATAAGGTGGAGCGAATGAATAATGGATTATTAAGGGTTGGTACTACGTATATTCCTGTGTCCAATGTTAACCTAGCAGCTGAGTGGTATGTTGAAAAATTGGATGCGCAATTGAATTATAAGGACGAAGACAAGGCGATCTTGAATTTGGCCGATCAAAGTTTCTTTCTCGTAAAAGCAAAAGAAAAAGAGACAGCCAACTTTGTAGATGCTTATGGGAATGAGCGCTTTTCACTAACATTTGAAGTCGATGGGGAAGAGTCTTTAAAAATACTTCTTGAAAGTTTAAAGGAACGTGAAGTGCAGGTTGGAGAGATTGAAAACCGGGGACATGCAGGAATCAATTTTGTATTTTCCGATGTAGACGGAAATCGATTTGATGTGTGGAGCGAATTGAGTCCTTCTTATAAAAAGGATAGATAGTAGATATGGGTTATATAAATGAATTGAGAACATTGATTGGTACAAGGCCCATAATTATGGTAGGTGCAAATATAATTGTCGTTGATTCAGAGAATCGAATCCTATTACAACTACGGACTGATAATAACTGCTGGGGGTTACCCGGGGGTTCCATGGAACTCGGTGAATCCTTGGAAGCCGTGGCGAGACGGGAACTCTTTGAGGAAACAAATCTAAAAGCAAACGAACTATCATTTTTTAATGTCTATTCAGGAAAAGAACTTTATTATCGTTATCCACATGGTGATGAAGTATATAACGTTGTAGCTACTTTCATTTGTAGAAGTTATAAGGGTGAATTATTGGTGGAGAAGAATGAAGTTTCATCATTGCAATTCTTTTCGATTGACGATTTACCAAGCAGCATAAGCCCGCCGGAATTGCCGATTATTACTGCATATATTCAAAACCCTAGGGGGACGACAGTTGATAATTATACATTTAAATGAAGTTGCCGGAAAGAACATTAAACAATATGACTCGAACTTCATGATGAGAAAACTAATAATGACAAATGTACCCGCTCATGTCGGAATAATGGACTTGGGAGAAGATGGCCTAGTAGGATATCACGAAGCGACTGTTCCACAAATGCTGATAATAATAGAAGGGGAAGGCTGGGTTCGAGCAGGTGAAGAAGCGAAGGTGATGGTCACAGCAGGCGATATTGTCTTCTGGGAAAAAGGGGAATGGCATGAAACAACAACAAACAGTGGATTGAATGCGATTATAATAGAATCCGAAGGGCTGGACATCAGCTCAATTATAAAGAAATAACAGAAGCTAACAAAATCTAATGTAAATCAACAGGTTTGGAGATTACAAAATGAAAAATAATGTAATGGAACGAATCGAACTAATACAAAACGATATACAGTTTTCGGGCACCGTTTTTGTTAGGGGTAAAGAGGAAATTTATGCGGATGTTAGTTACGGTTATGCAAATCGTGCGGAACAACTAAATAACGTACCGGGAACGCGTTATGGAATCGCTTCAGGCTGCAAACTATTTACGGCAATTGCAATTTGTCAGCTTGTAGGCGAGGGGAAGATATCTTTTAATACAAAGGTGACAGATTATCTTTCATTCGACTTCCCGCATTTTGATGGACACATTACAGTTCATCATTTACTTACTCACACATCCGGTGTACCCGATTACTTTGACGAGGAAGTCATGGATGACTTCGAGGAATTATGGATTGACAATCCTATGTATCATTTACGTCACCTAGAAGATTTCTTGCCGCTATTTCAAAATGGACATATGAAATATAGACCTGGCGAACGTTTCCATTATAATAATGCAGGTTTTATTCTGCTTGGTTTAATTGTTGAAAAAGCTAGCGGGCTTCCTTTTAAAGAGTATGTCCAACAAAGGGTTTTTGAAAAAGCGGGTATGATCGATTCTGGTTATTTTGCACTTGATTCACTACCCGGAAAAACAGCAATTGGCTATATAGACAACGAAGACGGTACATGGAAAACGAATGCGTATTCAATACCCGTCCAGGGCGGGGCTGATGGAGGGGCATTTGTAACCGCAAAGGATATGACAAAACTATGGAACGCTTTACTAAACTATCAATTGTTGTCTAAAGAACTAACTGAACAATTGCTAACTTCTCATGCCAAGGAAGAGGATGGCGATTATTATGGATATGGTGTATGGATTGAGAGGAATGACGACATTGTCATTAAATATCACGTCATGGGATATGACCCAGGCGTCAGTTTCCATTCCGCTTATTATCCAAAGACAGACATCAGTCTCGTCGTCTGTTCTAATAAATCCGTCGGTGCATTCAGTGTAATGAATGGCATTGAAGAGGAATTGAATCTTGTTGAAAGCATGTAATGAGATTGACTAGCAGTAAAATCTGATATTGGTAAGATAGGGGAATGGAGAAATGGATTGTTTTATTTGTAAAAAACATCGGGGAGAAATACAAACAGCTGGCATCACAATTTATGAAGATAATGTTGTTTACGTAGGACATATTGATAACGATGGAGAACCCGTTTATTTAGGGCATCTAATGATTGATCTGAAAAGACATGCGCCTACACTTGGAGATATGAATGAAGAAGAAGCGACCGTCTTTGGACGAATAATGGCACGTGTTAGCAAGGCACTCATGGAAACTGAAGGGGCGGAGCATATTTATTCACTCGTTTCCGGCAATGCAGTGCCACATTTGCATATGCATATCGTGCCACGCTACCCAGGCACTCCTAAACAATATTGGGGACCGATGTCTGTTCATGATTGGTCAGAAGCACCAATAGGGGGAAATAGAGAAATAATCGAGTTGTGTGAGCGGGTGCGTTCGTATATGGAGAAAAACAATGAGCAATAAGTTTTCATGGGTCGGAAGCGAAAAGAATTATGTAGACGAGAAAGATGTTCAATCGATTGGTCGTGTGACAGTTGGACTATTCGGAGGAAATTCTTCCGCTGGACAATATAAAAATGAAGATGGCTGCATAGTTTGGACGGGCGAGGATTGGGAGTTTGCTGCAATTTTAGATGCTCACTACAGTGCCGAAAGTGCCGAACTGATAATCCGAACGCTCGAAGAGCACGAACATGAACTTATTGGACTCATATCCAAGCCCGGATTTCACAGCGTGCAAGAAAAACTTCTTACCATCTTCCAAAGTGACAAATTTCTTGATCAATGCAAGAGGGTCAAAGGAGAGACAGCTTGTCTTTTCTGTATTCGAAAGGAAAACTATCTTTGGTGGTTATCCATTGGAGATTGTGTAGCTTACGTTTTCCACCCCGATTTTATCGCCCTAGGTCAATTTCAGTTAAATCAAAGGCAGTTCTATGAGTGGATTGGGCAAGTGAATACGTTTGAAAAAGCTGTTCCATGCTTCACGTCGGGAGTCCGGGAATTAAGGGAAGGGGTCAATCACATCTTCATGACAACAGATGGCTTGCTTGAATGTCCTGGAGAACCCTTTTCTAATCCGTTAGACATAGTGAAAATATTGGACACCAACCAAGTTGAAGCCGCCTTTTCTTTAATTCTGAATACAATTGAAGAGGGCAACGTAAGAGACAGCACGACTATGATTGGTTGGACGATTGATATTTCGCAACAAGGAAGCATTCCAAGCGATGTTGTTCAAAATAAATAATTTATATAATCAAAGCCTAATTTCTTCAATGTAACTAAGAGATTAGGCTTTGATTAATTATACCTCTCTACGATACAAGTTTCAGACCAATGGCTGCACATAACACCATTGCAATAAATACTACTCGTTTCCAGTCTTTTGATTCCCCGAATAACATCATTCCTAAAATCGCTCCACCAGATGCACCAATTCCTGTCCATATTGCGTAAGCTGTCCCCATCGGAAGTGTTTTCATCGAATAGGCTAGAAAGATGAAACTTGCCCCAAAACCGGCAATTAATAATACTAATGATTGCCAATTTCGATCCTTATGCAATTTATTGATCATAACAACACCAAACATTTCACACAAGCCTGCCAAGATTAATGCAATCCATGCCATTATGATTCATCCCCTTCCTGAACGTTGTCAGTTGTCACTAGTTTCAAGCCAACGACGCCCCCCAATAAAAGTGCAATCAATAGTACTTTTTCTACTTTAAATGGCTCCCCGAAAATTAGAATTTCGGAAAAGACAGTCCCCGCTGTACCGAGACCAACAAAAACAGCGTATACCGTTCCAACGGGGAGCTTCCGTCCTGCCATAATCATTAAATAGAAGCTGACAAAAATCGCAACCGCCGTACCTGCCCAAGTCCAAAAGTCATTAGCATGTTTCAAGCCAATCACCCAAAAAACTTCAAAGAAAGCAGCAATCACTACTTTGATCCATTCATTATTCATTAAAAGACACCTCCGAAAATATTAGTATTGCCAAAAACAAAAAAAGCCTGGGAGACAACTGATAAACAGTTTCTCCCAGGCTTTTATCCTTCCGTGACACAGCTAAGCTGTGAGTTTTCTCTCGGACCAGGCCAACAACTTGTTGCGGAACCCTAGAAAACATTTGTACTTATACAATTCCTTTAGATTATACATAAAATCTTGAAATAGTCAAGGGATTGCAAAGTCTGAGGAAGTACTGGTAACTTATCGGTCATTTTCACATCGTTATCGATCAATTCATAGGAATTATCGGTCAATACAGCAAAGTTATTGGTCAATTCGCCGGAGTTATCGATCAATTTCATAATGTTATCGTCATTTCGCGGCCTTTGACCAATAGTTTTATTGGTATTTTCAACATGATTCAGTCCCAAATTTGCATTTCCCTGACTAAAAGCAGTCAACAATGACATACTTGACATGACACTTAAAGGTGTCGTATTATTAGTTTCAAATAGGACACCTATGAGTGTCGATTTATCAGATCAGGGGGAGAGTGATCTTGAACGAGATAAGACCTACTAGAGATGTCTATGAGGCCGTAGCCGATCCGACCAGGCGGAAACTGCTTCGTTTGTTGGCCGACGTGGAAGAATCGCCCCTAAACGAGCTGACGGTTCATTCGAAATGGGTCGTACTGCAGTTTCAAAACATTTGGCAATCCTGAAAGAGGCGGGACTTGTGACGAGCAAAAAAGTAGGAAGGGAAACACGTTTTCAGTTGAACGCTGCATCATTAAAAGAGATTCAAAATTGGGTGGCTTTCTATAACAAGTTCTGGAATACCCGACTGTCTCGTCTGAATTTACTATTAGAGGAGGAAGAAGAATGAGTTTATCATTAACAATGGATTTTCAGTATAACAAGTCAATCGAGAAAGTGTGGAACGCTTTAACAGATTCGGATATGCTTGAAAAGTGGATTTGGAAGAATGACTTTAAACCGGTCGTAGGCTACAAATTTACTTTCCGCGCGGAACCAAGTGAATGGTGGGATGGCATCGTCAGGGGTGGAGTGTTGGAAGTGAACGAGCCAAATACAATTTCTTATACTTGGGCGAGCGGCGCTGAAGAGCATGTCGTCACTTGGACGTTATCGGAGACGCCGGATGGGAATACCAACCTCCACCTTGAGCAAACAGGAATCCATAGTGAAGATGGATTAAAAGGCGCACAATATGGTTGGACAAATATGTCTCAACAGCTTACAAAAGTGTTGGAGGAATAGTAAGTCCTTCTTTGGTAAAATAAAATGGTCACTACACAGTAATTCAATTATAGGTCGCTTTTCGGAAATAGCGGAAAGCGTCATTTTTTTTTGCGCAGTAAGATTGAGGTAACGAGTTTTGTAATGAATTGTAATTCACCTGGCAATACTAAAGTAAGAGAATGGAGAGGATGCCACAATGAAAGTAAATCAATTAATCGCGAATAATATTAAACGATTGGATGCAGAGCTTCCAGAAGATATGTCATTAGGTATTGCTGGACTTTCCGGATCGGGGAAAACTACTTTCAGCCAAACTATCGGTGAAGAATCGAAAAAGAGGCTCGTTTCCTTATTGCCGAAGGCTGAATACCAATATTTATTCCCAAATATTATGGAAACGAATTTCAGCGCTATCAAAATGGAAGAGATGCCGTTAGTGCTATTCCTTGGAAGATCATCAATTTCCTCTAATCCACGTTCGACAATCGGTACACATACTGGTGTTTTTACGGAAATCCGTGTAAGGCTTGCTGACAAATTTAATCTGTCTCCGGAAGTGTTTTCATTCAATAATGAATTAGGCTGGTGTCCTAAATGTAAAGGGAGAGGCAGTACGAGCAATATTGAATGTAAAACTTGTGGCGGGAAACGATATAGCCCAGAAGTTGAGCAACATACACTTGATTTAATCAATAAATCACATTCTATTTCCGATATTAACAACTTAAGCGTCGAAACAATCCTCTCACTAGCAGAAGAATTACATATTAGCGAAGGGAAACAACTTATCTTAAAAAATATTATAAATATGAACGTCGGTTACTTAACGTTAAATCGGATTATGGGAACATTATCGGGAGGAGAATTAACACGACTTTATTTGGCGGAATTCATGGCTGCGAGTGAAAATACAGTCATTATTATCGATGAAATTTCAGTAGGTCTTGATCGCCAAACTTTGTTGAAGATTCTAGAGCAGATTAAGCAATTGGGTTATAAAAATCAAATTTGGCTTATCGATCATTCCGACACAGTACTGGATACAACGGATAAGCAATTATTCTTCGGACCGGGCAGTGGTAAGTATGGCGGAAAAATAGTCGAAGAATCACCGCGTCCCAAACCTGTTTATCAGCAACGGAATGGGGCAAAGCCAATAGAATTCTATCTTTTTAAAGATCTTTACTGCCGTAATATTCAAATGGCGGAATTTCAGATTCCCAAAAATAGACTTGTAACGGTTACAGGTGAGTCAGGCTGCGGAAAGTCCACTCTCATTAATGAATGTGTAGCTAAAGACTTTTTGAAGCGTTATCCGAAAGATAAGCTGGTTATGGTAGGACAGGATCGAAATCAATCGATAACAAGCCGGTCAACCGTTGCGACGTTTCTTGATATTAAACAGAAACTGAACAAGTATAGTGATGAAATAGATGATATTTTTGAGCGCTCGATTGAAGATATCATTGAGGAACTACCAGAGGGAGAAATCGCCCATAAGCGGTTGAGCTTATTGATCAAACTTGGACTTGGTTATTTGACATTGGAAAGAAAGACACAGACATTGTCCACTGGTGAATTCCAATGCGTCCATTTAGTTTCGGAGCTGTTTGCAAATTCAAGAAAACCACATACGCTTTTTATTTTTGACGAACCTTCAAAAGGTTTATCTCAAAATATATTAAATCAGTTCATCGATAGCCTTAGGATGATTTTGCAAGATGAAACAGTTTCAATCGTAATGATTGAACATAATGAGTACATGATGGAGAGTTCCGATTTCATTATCGATTTCGGTATGCGTAAAAATGAACCTGTTACATATCTAGATGTTGTTAGCCATCATGATTATTATGAGAAAAAGAATATGGAGGATATTAAGATACCCTTACCTATTTCCTCCGCTCTCAAGCAGCAAAACGGCATTAGCTATTTACATGAAAATCATATCGACTACTTTAAAAACGCAGAGAATATTTATAAAGGCGGCATCTTAAAAAGTTTATCCTCAATGGCCCGTTTGATTTATGGTGAATACGAATCCGATAGAATTGCACCAGTCATTGCGATCGATCTTGAAAGACATTTGTATAGCCAATACAGTTTTCTTTACGAAATTGGTGGGTTGATCAACCACATAGTGGCGGCGCATCCGACGAACAAAGATACGAAAAGCTTCGATTTCTATAATAAAGACAATCATTGTCCGTCATGTTCAGGGCGACTTCAAATCGAAATATTTGATAAAGATCTTGTCATTCAAAACAAAGATGTTCCATTCTGGGATGGTTTGCTTCATCCAGACGTGATGGACGTATTGAAGTATTATAAATACGAAAAGTTGAAATTTCTATTTGAAGAAATTAAGAATGATACAGGCCATGACCTGTCAAAAAGCTACAACGAGATGACCGATGAAGAAAAGCATACATTTTGGTATGGATACTTTGAGAAGTCATTTTATGATAAGGAAGGTAAGGCGCGCAGAACGTGGGTAGGTTTCAATACCATTCTTGGCATGTATATGGTCGTATCAAAATCCGGGATTAAAGAGCAAATGAAAGCTTCAAAAGAAATGATTACTTGTCCGATTTGTGAGGGGACTGTATTAAATCATCATAAGCAGCTTACATTTAAAGGCACAGATATTCGCGAAGTCATTAAACTCCCGATTGACGAAGTATTGAAAGTCGTGGGAGACTTGCCTGTGCTAGCCAATCTAAGATTAATTGTAGGCGGCGATATGGTTTTGACTGAGGATGTCTCCTTGCTGCCTCGGGAAACACAAGTCGCACTGAAAATGTTCGAATTGGAGCGGGCAAGCTTTACGGGATATGAGATGGTGCTCCAAAATGCCTTGCCATTTTGGGATACGATCAAAGGAAATATCGACTCGATTAGCAACAACAATCTAGTGACAATCTGTGATTTCCAAAATGTGAATGAGACAAGGGAGGCTATCATCGATAAATATTTCACGAATGGGAAGTATAAAAAACTGACATATGTTTATGAAGCATTTGGTTACAAGAAGTTAATTACCCAAGTGAATAAAATCAGAAAGGCTCATCCATGTCCTTTCTGTAAAGGTAAAAAAGTGATCAATGAAGATAATTTGCATGATGGCGTGTTCAAGCTGACTATTCCATGTGTAAGTTGTCAGGCAACTGGCATCAATGAGGAAGGGTTGAATGAACTTGTTGATGGGATAGAAGTTCAAGCGTGGCTTACAGGCAAGGTGAGTGATGTTGTGGATAAAAGCATATATACAGAAGCTGTTGCTGATATTCTTATTTTCAATCGCATTCGCGAGTTGAATAAACGAGACATGATGGCGGTTTATGAATGCTTAGAGCGAAATAATTAAATCAATAAAAGAAGAATGCCTAAGAAAATTAATTGTAAAGGGCTGAACATGTATGTAAAGGACGTTTGCCAAAACAGTTGCATAAGATAATACGATGAATCTTTGAAGGGAATGAAAAGATGTATTATCATCCTTATGGGCATCCATACCAAAACCCTAATGTTTATTCTATGTATAATTATGGTGGAACACCGAATTATTGGATAAATCCTAATCGGGCAATCCAAGGACATCAATTTGATTCTTACTCCACTGAGCATGCTCAACCTACAAGAATGTTAAGAGATTTTGGACCTGAGCCATTTGTCATTAATATTAACGAAGCAGCCAAACAAAATAATACGTTTCGTACCGCTCTATGGACAGGACCCCATTTACAGACCACTTTAATGAGTCTTGGTGTTGGTGAAGATATCGGTTTAGAAAGGCATCCTGATGTTGATCAATTCATTCGTATTGAACAGGGGCAAGGGATTACTCAGATGGGTAGGACTAAAAATAATTTGAATTTCCAAAGGAATGTGCGTGACGATTCTGCAATCTTCATACCTGCCGGAACATGGCATAACATAAAAAATACAGGTAATATCCCACTAAAACTCTATACCATATATGCCCCGCCTAACCACCCGTTTGGTACAATTCACCGTACTAAGGCGGAGGCAGAGGCAGAGGAACGAAATAGCAGTCATAGCAATCGAAATACCGGCCTTACTGGCCAACTCCAAGAAGACAATTCACCTTATTATTGGTGAAAAAAATGTGAGTGCCCCTACACTAGAATTAATAGTGTAGGGGCATATTATTAAGGCCGTCTTGACTGATTCTTCTTTTTTGCCTTTCGCAGCTCTGCAAATTCTTTTGCGATTTCCTCCTGCATATTGCCGGGTTTGATCTTCTGGTTTTTTGGTGTTTGCGGCAAAGAATTTGTGTTATTTCCGCCTGTTTTATTATTATGGTTATCTCTTCCCAAAAACGATCGCTCCTTTCAATTTGCTATCGTACTTACTATGGCTTTCCGGCGTTGTTTTATGCCGAGTCGGGCACATTTCACGATTCTTTGAATAAGATGAACATGAAGGTTTAAATTGATTTGGGGGCTAAGCGAGAATGAATAACATGAATAATAATTATTGGGAAGGTCATTGGCAAAATCCAAGGTACCGGAGAATTTCAATGGATCAAGCAATTGAAATTGCCTTACAACGTGTGCCGGGAGAAGTTGTTAAGGCTGAACTGGAATTTGATGATGGAACTTTATTGTATGAAATCGAAATCCGTACATCGCAAGGCGTTAAATATGAAGTGAAAGTGGATGCCGTAACCGGTCAGGTTGTGAGAGTGAAATTGGATTAATCCAAATTGACTTATTGCCGAACCTTCCGTTTTAGATTGAAATGGATAGGGTATGCTAAAAAGAAGCATACTATGAGGAGGTTCGGGATATATGACACTTAGTGAAGAACTGAAAAAACTGAAGGAATATGAATGTGATTCCCGCTGTGTGTTGAGTGTGTACTTGAATACGAATCCTGCAGATCCAGAACAACAGAATGGTGCTTGGAGAATCCATTTAAAAAATGGTTTGAAGCGCATCGATGAGTATTTGGAAGCTTCCCATGATGAAAAAGAAATTAAAGCGTATAAGAAACTGAAGGAGAAAGTAACGAAGGAAATCGAAGATCATCAAAACGACTTGAACAAAGGGGTCGTTATTTTTGCGTCTGAAGATCCTGAACTATGGTCTGTCCATTATGTGCAAGTGCAAGTGAAGACGAGTTTCCATTGGGAGGACCATCCGGTAATCGAGGAAATGGAGTATATGTTGAAAGCGTATCCAGAAGCGGGCATCATCTTAACGAGCTTCGGAGAAGTGCGCATTTTGGACACGGCAATGGGCTTTATTAATGACGAGATGAATTATGCATTTGATTCAGGTCTGGAAGTGTGGAAAGAACAACAAAGCGTCCGTTCTTCATTGCAACGCGGCTCAGGTGGAGGCCAAAGTGACGGCCTTGATGATCGTCTAAGGGAAAATCTAGAACGTTTTTATAAAGAATTAGGAATAACTGTCGAAAAGATGAGGAAAGAACGAAACTGGAAGGAATTATACGTAGTCGGCGAAGCGGAACTTGCAAATTCATTTGCCAAAACCCTTCGAACGAAGCCGAATAACTGTATTTATAAGAACTTGAATAATGTCGAATCGAAAAAAGTGCTCCATCAAGTTTTCGAAAAATAAATTCACTTTCAAAACCGTCTCTTTCCAAGGGGCGGTTTTCACATTGTGCGCCCAGCATGGGCGTAGTCTATAGGGTGCAAGTCCCGAACTGTGAAGGCAGAAGTAGCAGTTAGCTTAACGCAAGGGTGTCCATGGTGACATGGAATCTGAAGGAAGCGAGCGGCAAACCTCCGGTCTGAGGAACACGAACTTCATATAAGGCTATGTATGATTGGGTGAGTTTGCAATTCAAAACAAAGCCCTTTCTGCCGAAGGTCATATGTAGTAAATGAAGCAGATAGATGGAGGGAAAGACTACGTTCTTACCTGGGGAGGTCTGATTGGTATGCCAAGTACACTTGGTAACCTACTCAGTGATGGGTAGCTGAACAATCAGAAGTCAGCAGACGCCATAGTACCATTCGAACTCGAGAAGAATGGGAAGGGCTGAACAATTAAGAGAGAACAACATCTTGGCATTCAGCAACCTGCGAAGAACACAGATAACCGATAAGGCATGCTTGAAGGAGGAAGTGGTGAATTCCACGGGGGACTTCGAGATGGTGGAGCAGGACTGGCATAAGAAGAACCGTTGTTCACGGAAAGAGGCGTAACGCATGTTGATGGAGCGAATACTGTCACGTGAAAACCTGCTTTCTGCCCTGAAACGGGTGGAGCGCAATAAAGGAAGCCACGGTGTGGATGAAATGCCCGTACAAAACCTACGGAAGCACATCCTAGAACATTGGGAATCCATGAAAATGGAACTTCTTCAGGGAACCTATGAACCGCAACCTGTCCGCAGGGTCGAAATCCCGAAACCTGACGGGGGTGTGCGTCTATTAGGTATCCCTACCGTGATAGACCGCTTTATCCAACAGGCGATAGCCCAAGTATTAACTTCTCTATATGACCCGACATTCTCAGACCATAGTTATGGATTTCGTCCTAATCGAAGTGCTCACGATGGAGTCAGAAAAGCAAGAGGGTACATACAGGAGGGAAATCGCTGGGTTGTCGATATCGACTTGGAGAAATTCTTTGATAAAGTGAACCATGACAGACTCATGGGGACACTTGCGAAACGAATCAAAGATAAACATCTTCTTAGATTAATCCGTAAATATCTCAAATCGGGCATCATGATAAATGGTATCGTGACAATGAGTGAAGAAGGGACTCCGCAAGGAGGACCTTTGAGTCCACTCCTTTCCAACATCGTCCTTGATGAACTTGATAAGGAATTGGAGAAGAGAGGGCATAAGTTTGTCCGATATGCCGATGACTGCAATATCTACGTGAGAACACAGAAAGCAGGTAATCGGGTCATGAGCTCCATCACTTCATTTATTGAAGGTAAACTTAAGTTGAAAGTGAACCTGAATAAGTCCGCAGTTGACCGGCCATGGAAAAGGAAGTTTCTTGGCTTCAGTTTCACAAGTGGTAAGGAACCGAAGGTTCGCATTGCCAAGGAAAGTGTGAGGCGAATGAAGAACAAAATCCGTGAAATCACTTCAAGAAAGATACCTTATGCGATGGAATACCGGATCGAGAAACTTAATCAATATCTGATGGGATGGTGTGGATATTTCGCACTGGCTGACACGCCAAGTGTGTTTATTAAATTTGACTCGTGGATTAAAAGAAGACTACGAATGTGTATGTGGAAGAACTGGAAGAAACCAAGTACAAAGGTGAGAAAACTCATTGGACTAGGTGTCCCGAGGGGAAAAGCATATGAATGGGGCAATTCACGTAAAAGTTACTGGAGAATATCTAAAAGTCCAATACTACACAGAACCCTTGGGGACTCGTATTGGAGTTCCCAAGGGCTTAAAAGTCTGATATCTCGTTACGAAGACTTGCGTTATCAATCTTAATTGAACCGCCGTATACCGAACGGTACGTACGGTGGTGTGAGAGGTCGGGAGTTAATCACTCCCTCCTACTCGATTTGTACAGATATAAACCTGCCGACATATCATAGAGAAAACGATTGATGGGAGGTTGACTTATGGGATTGTTTTTTAATAAGAAGAACCATACGGATCTTTATAAAGGCAATGAAATTGCTGAAAGAAACCAAGCCATCTATCGGACAGATTCATTGTCGGAGGCAATGAAAGAGCAAAAGAAAGCATTCGATATGATGAATGAAAAATATAGCGATATGGAAAAGCAACTTCAAAGACAGAGAAGAATCCAGTCCGATCGATGGAAAACAACGGGCATGCGCTTTGAAGAAATACTGGATTATCAATCACAGCATCGTCAGTTTGAACAAGAAGCGATTGAAACATTGGAACGTTTAGATAGAAAACATAAAGAGCTGCAAAAAATCCTCGACAATAAGAGAAGGATGAATGAAGAACTTGTTGAACAAATCAACATGCTAAACCAATCGAACAGTGAAATCGCGGAACGGTTAAATAAATTTGATGCCGATCAGGAGAAACTCCTAAGCAAAATGGATGAACAAATCGTAAAGCAGGATCAATTTTCCCTTTCGCTGGAGGAACAGAAGATAACTCAAACTGAAATTGTGGAAAGGATTGAACAGCAAGAAGGATTGTTAGATAAAATGATGAGGCAACTGGATTTCGTGAAATCAGTTGTGTTTGAACGATCGCATTTCATTGCAGATAAAATCGACAGAAGTTACCAGCTCACTACGACGTATATTAGTAATTTGAGAGGTAAGTCCAATCAATCGGATCCGAACTAAATTGACGGCCAGTCTGTTTGCATATTGCAGACGGACTTTTTTGGTATCTTTCTCCCTTTACGTCCTAATAGACTTAAGCAGGCATCATTCTCACAACAATTCAATATACTAGGGAAGAAAGGGGGTTACTGTTAATTGCAAGAAAATGAAAAAGAAAAGCAAGTAACGAATAAAGGGGAGCTAGCAAAGGCTAATGAACCTAAAGCTGATGGAAACAAAACGTCAATCGGATTAACAGAGAACGTTGGAGGGATGTTATGTTATATCTTCATCATCGGTCTTATTTTTCTATTCATGGAAAAAGATAACCGTTTTATCCGTTTCCACGCGCTTCAATCCGTATTCTTAGCTATTGCGTTAATTTTGATTAGCATCGTATTGGGCTTCATTCCAATAATCGGTACAATTGCAAACCTACTCTTAAGCCCGCTTGCTTTTGTACTGATGATTTTTTTGATGTATCAAGCTTATCATAACAACTACTATAAGCTGCCATTCATTGGTGACTTAGTGGAAAGTCAATTGGAAAAGTTATGAAGATAAGCCGCCCCGACTATTACGCCGGGGCGGAATTTTTGTATTTACTTAATAGCCCGAACCTCCCAGAAGAATAATGAATATCCAAAAGAAAAGTTTCATTGCCAATGTGATGACGCCTAAAATGATGCCAGCAATCGCCATTCCTTTTCCGCTTTGAATTTTCTTCCCTGAAACACCGAAGACGATAGCTAAAATCCCCAGTAGATAAGGTAAAAGAGGAATCAGATTCAATACGACTCCTAAAATTCCTAAAACAAGTGAACTGATTGCCATCCCATTTGTTTGTTGCGTTTCATTTTCCATCCATATCACCCCCACTATGACAACGTATGCAAGAGTAAAAGCGAATTTGAATGAAATCACCATCTGTGTAAATATTCTAAGAAACTAGTAAAGTTGGATTCTTTCACGAGAATAGAAATGATATACTGTAATTTGAATAGAAAAGTAGCCTAGGAGGATAAGTATGATACCTTTCGCAAAACCGACTGTGGAGCAATTTTTCCGGACGTATACAATCACGAACTTCGCAGTGAACAATGATGAAACAAAGCTAATTTTCAACTCGAATCTTAACGGCAAGATGAATTTATGGGCGATGGATTTACCTGGTACATCTCCCTACTTATTCGCACATCAAGATGAATCGTGCAATTTCATTAAGTTTGATCCCGATAACCGGTATGTATTGGCAGGTTATGATAATGACGGAGATGAAAATTATCAAATCTATGCCATTCCGTTTGAAGGGGGCTTGCCACAATCATTAATTACAGGCGAATCGGATCAGAAGTATTATTTCAGTCATGTAAGCGATGATGGAAAACGGATTTATTATGTAACGTCTGTCAATAATCCGATGTTTTTGAATTCGCATTTGCACAACTTGGAAACAGGTGTCGATACACTGTTGCATATTGGGGAGAACTCGACGACGGAGCTTGCAGCAGTTTCGGATGATGAAACCGCATTCGTCTACTCCCAGGCCTTTGCTAATACGTACGTCGTCAGCTTCGTAAATATCGGGGAAAAAACATTCCACTTAACGCCGGATCCTAATAAAGTGCATGTCGCCTATGACCCTGTGTTCACTGACACAAACACAATTCATTTCGTAACGGACTATGAGAGTGACCATGCGTATATCGCGAAGTTTGATTTGACGACAAAGACATTTTCAAAAGTGTTGGAAGTGGAAGAGGAAAGTGTCAGTACAATCCAATGGAATAAGGAAACAGGAGACATCCATTTCCTTACGATCAATGGAGTGGCGGATAAATATTATCGTATGAATGTAAACGGGGAAGGGCTGGAAGAATGCTCCTTGCCGGTCGATGTAGTTGATCAATTCTGTGTTGCAAAATCCGGCAATGTGTATATTTTAGGTAGAAGCGCAACGGTTCCTCCTAATATTTATAAATCGGCAGATGGAAATGAGTGGACAAGGCTTACTGAAAATAGGGTGCTCGGTGTCAGTGAGGAAGACATGGTCGAACCGGATGTCGTTTCCTATAAGTCGTCTGACGGATTGGAAATTGAAGCTCTTTTATTCAAAGCGAAAGAAGAAAATGGGAATGGGTACACAATCTTTTGGCCGCATGGCGGTCCACAGTCATCCGAACGGAAAATGTTCCGTTCAATGTTCCAATGCTTCTTGAATAGAGGTTATAATATTTTCGCACCGAACTTCCGCGGGAGCACTGGCTATGGCTCGGAATTTACAAAAATGGTCGAACAAGATTGGGGAGAAGGACCACGCCTCGACTGCTTGGCGGGCATCGAATGGTTATTTGATAATGGCATTTCCGACAGGGATCGACTGTTCCTAGTAGGCGGCAGTTATGGCGGCTATATGGCGTTGCTGTTGCACGGCCGACATGCAGAGTACTTCAAAGCAGTCGTCGACATTTTTGGAGTGTCCGATTTATTCACATTCGTCAATTCTGTTCCACCGCATTGGAAGCCGATTATGGATAGGTGGTTAGGCGACCCAGAGCGGGATAAAGAACGCTTTATCAAAGATTCTCCTGTCACATATCTCGACGGAATGGTGAAGCCGATGCTCGTCATCCAAGGTGCGAAGGATCCACGCGTCGTAAAAGAAGAATCCGACCAAATCGTAGCAAAGTTGAAAGAGCTCGGCCGCGACGTCGAATATCTTGTGTTGGACGATGAAGGGCATGGCTTCTCGAAGAAAGAAAATGAAATTAAAGTATACAGTTTGATGTTGGAGTTTTTGGAGAAGCATCATAAGTAATTAGGAAAGCTGTTCACCAGCAGATGTTAGACTGGCGGACAGCTGTTTTTTGCTGTTTGGTATAATGAATTCTTGTTTATTTTACCAAAGGTCCATTCTTTTCGAGTCAGGGTCCGTTCTTTTGCATTAGGGTTCATTCTTTTCGTGTCAAGGTCCGTTCTTTTCCACAAGAGCTCATTGATGTCGTTCTAGGGTCCATTCTTTTTACGTTAAGCTCATTATTTACACTAGTTCTCGTTCATTCCCAATCCTGTCGTTGCAAATCCTCAGCAACGAGCTGCAAATCGTCCGCTGAAATCGTCAGTACTTCATAATCGCTTGTCTCCGCAAATTTTAACGCCATCTTCTTCATGAATTTTGGAGAGCCTTCATTTTCCTCATCATACACGATCAAAATCCCATCCGAATTCCGTAATAAAAACTTATCACGCTCTATGAATTGCCAAGGGGCTTCATATGGACGTTTCGTTAAACTGACTGTATAATCCGCATGCGCTAATATGAAGTCGTAAGCCTCTTTCTTCGCTTCGTTCCAGTTTTTTTCTTGTTCTTGGAAAGGGGTGATGACGGCGAATTTTAAATCGGGATACATGTCTTGCAGGTCAATGACGGTTTCCCCGGCCCATGTTTCTACTCCCGGCTGTCCGCTGATGATCACCCATTCGAGGCCGATATCGAGTAGGGGAGTCAATCGGTCTTCCAACGCCTTTTTGATAATGCCGATGCCCGGATGCTTATCGTTGAAGATGCCTAATTCATGTGCTTTATAGCCTGTTATGACAAGTCGTTTGATCATTTTTTCATATCCTCGATTGCGGAGAGAGCTATTTTTGAAATGACCATATCATCCATAGGTGGGTTATGCAATCCGGCGCGGACATCCCGGTAATATCGTTGCAGCGGATTGGACAGCTGCAAGCTTTTCGCGCCAACGATGCGCATTGCTTGATCGACAATATGAATGGCGGCATTTGTAACGACATGCTTGGCAGCGCCTAATTCTTGATTCATCGACGCACGCTGTTCCAAATTATCGTAAGCGGCTGCGACACTGTATAGGAAGTGACGGGCTTTCATTAATTCCAAATCGATATGACCGATATGACTTTGCACATTCGGCAATTCGGAAATCGTTCCTTGAATACTGTTCGGACTATATTCGACAGCAAACTTCACTGCGTAATCTCTTGCAGCTTGCGCAATTCCTAAATAACATGCTGGAATATGAAGCAGCCAGCCGTTCAATTTATCCCCTCGGCGACCTTTACAGAACTCTACGAAATCTTCCTCACTTACAATGACATTATCTAATACTAAATCATGACTTTCCGTCCCGCGCATGCCGACCGTATTCCAAGTCTCCTTGATGGATACGCCTTCACTTGATTGATTAACGAGAAAAAATCCGATGCCATCCTGTTCTTCAACCCATGCAGAAACGAGGGAATGCGTTAGGACTGGCGACATTGATGTGAAGTTTTTCTGTCCATTAATGAGCCAATGCCCATCTTTTTTGACAGCAGTTGTTTGCGGCCGGCCGCCGCGCGTTGGGCTGCCTGTTTGAGTTTCACTCGCTGCGCGGTTCACCAACGCGCCGTTCAAAACTAATTTTGCAAACCGATCTAAATTGTTCTTTTCCCACAGTTCATTTGCATAAAGATCGCCGACGACGCCTTGATGCCAGCCGATGGATAATCCAGTTGCCCCATCGTAGGACGCAATCGTCTCCTGCATTAATATCATATCTGTAACGGTGATTCCGTCACCGCCATATTCTTTTGGAAGTGCAAGTGTTGTATAACCCAATTCAACAAGCGATTGGATATTTTCTTTTGGGAATTGAGCAAGGCGGTCTGTCTGTTCCGCCGAGCCCCGTATTTGTTGTTCAAGCTTGCTTAATTTATCCACCCATTCCTTTTGCAAATCAGTTGTGATAAAAAGCTCCTTCGACATATAGACACATCCTTTAGAAAACATTCTTATGTATGTCTATTATACGTTACTAGTTGTTGATTGCATGAAATGAGGTCTGCTCAATTATTTTTCGAGCAGACCTCATTTCATTTAAGTTCTTTAAAAGGATGAAAGAAAAGACGGAGGAAAAGAACTATAAATATGCACATGGAAATGAAAAATAAAATTCGTATTGGAAACCACTCTGCCCATAATCCTGCAATGAATAACCCTAGAGGAAGCGTTAACTTCATTAACATGGATGACGTTCCTGCAACCCTTCCAAGCAGATGATTCGGTGTGAATTCTTGGCGAATCGTAAAGTAAACAATATTGGACAACGTCGTTGAGAATGTCCGAATGGCAAGAGATATTCCGATTGCCCACCAAGTTTGCGCGAACAACAACAAGGCCATGGAAGTAATGTCAAAAACAATCGAATATGTATAAATAACGCCGCGGCCGAAGCGTTTACGAATTCTGCTAATTAGACTTGCTCCGATAAGTCCGCCGATTGCGGAAATCGTAAACATGAAACCGACTTGTCTAGAATCAGCACCAATCTGATCGGTTGCGAAGAAGATAAGTACACCAACGACGAGACTGGAAGCGAAATTACTGAATAGAACTGTGATTGTTGGTGTTAAAAGAATTTTATTGTTAAATAGTTCTACTATTCCTTCTTTCATATCTTGCCAGATTGAATGTGAGTCATCCTCTTGTTTTGCAGTTGAAGGGACATTTAAAAATTGCATAAATATAAACATGATTAATAGACATACAAGGTAAATCGTCAAGGTCGAAGTGTATGAAAATACGGCAATTAGTATCCCGGCAATCCCAGGGCCAATCATTCGAATTAACGTATCGATAAACGACAGCTTAGCATTTGCTGAAGTCAATTGATCCTTTGAAACAATTTGGGGAAGGACAGAATGATTGGCATTCCCGAACGTATACCCTGCGGAAGATAAAACGAAGCCTAGGATATATAAGTGCCACAGCTCAATTTGGTTTGTTAGCAACAACGCGACGATACCACACATGGAAATAACTTGAATAAAACTTGTCCAAACCATCATCGTCTTCCGATTTAACCGATCAACCAACGCCCCTGCAAGCATGCCTAAAAAGATATTCGGGAAAAATTCAATCGCACGCATCATACTCATCGATAATGCCGATCTGCTCAAATCATAAATTAGCAACGGTATTGCAATGCTGTACATTTGCATTCCAAAGCTCGATATCGTGGAGCCTCCCCATAAAAGCAGGAAGTTCCTATTTTTAAATAGTGAAACCTCTGAAGCAATTGCTTTCATTCCCATCCCTCCATTTGTTTTCTTGCATAAAAGAAGTGTAGAATAATAAAAGGTGCATAAAAAGTGTCTATTATTCATTTTGCAGTTCACCTTTAACGACCTGCGGGATGACTTGAAGGAGGGGTGGCATGTGAAGTATTTGGATCACTTACTTGAATTAACAAACCATTTTACGGAAGGAATTGAAGAGGAAACAACAGTCGCATCCCTAGCCGACATATTGAATTGTTCGGAAAGACATGTGAAAACTATAGTCAAAGTGTTGCATAGCGAAGGCGCTATAAACTGGGTAACACAGAGGGGGCGGGGGAAGAAACCGAAATTGACGATCCTATTCACGAAGGATGAAATATTATTGGATCAATCAAAAGAGATGGTGCGGACAGAGCAGTATCAGGATGCCTTTTCATTAGTCGACGCAATGGAAAAACAAGAACAGTTAAAGTTTCAAAAATGGTTTGCAGAAAACTTAGGTCTTACACAGAAATCGGATAGTGAAGTTGAATTGGATATTTTACAGTATCCTTTTTATGAAACGCGTTTAGTCATGGACCCGATGCGGATTGTTTCTCGCCACGACGCGCATATGGTTCGGCAGTTATTTGATCGACTCGTCGAATATGATGCTGTAGCTAACGAGCTGAAACCAAGCATCGCTCATCATTGGGATTCACAAGATGGCAAGCAATGGACATTTTACCTCCATAAAGGAGTTACTTTCCATCATGGCAGAGAACTTACTTCCTCAGATGTGCAGTCAACAGTTCGTAGGCTAATGAACGAAACGGAATTCTTTGGTAATGTTGAAAGAGTAGACGTAATCAATCGGACCATCATTCAATTCACGCTAAAGGAAGTGGACTTTCTATTTCCGCGCAGTTTAGCCGCTTCAAAAGCTTCCATTGTACCGATCGAAAAGGTCATTGATCATCCAAAACAGTTTGCAAGTTTCCCAGTCGGCAGTGGACCTTACCAAGTGACACAGAATGAAGAAAACATGATCCGGTTAGAAGTGAATCCTTCTTATTTTTCAGTTAGACCATGGCTGGACGAAATACATATCATTAAAACACCATCTCATTTTGGCCAAGAAACCAATTATCCATTTTTGTTGAAAGCGCCAGATACTACTTGGAAGCAAGTGAAACGAATGGAGGAAGGGGCGAGTTATATTACCTTTAACTGCTTAAAAGAAGGGATGTTTCAGCAAGAAGCCTTTCGGAAGGATATATATAGAAGGCTCCAACCTGAGCGGATACGGAATGAAGGATTGGATAATGAAGTTGTAGCTACAAGTTTCCTATCCAGTCGCTCTGAAACTGTCAAATTGGATAATAAAAATGGGAGTCTCCGCTATAAAGGACCATCCCTTCAAATTGCCGCACAACAAATTCGTTCGGGAGCTAACCACGAGAGAGCAGCCAAGCATTTGCAAACTCAACTGCATGAAATGGGAATCGAGTCTACAGTCAATATTGTTAATTTTCATCAAATGGGCACGGAGGAAAGCTTGGAGAAGTATGACCTTTTCGTGGGAGGAATAGCATTAGGAGAGGATCGTTTATTGTCTTTGCTTACAGCATTTCATTCAACTGATCTCACTATCTATTCGTGTTTGGATGAAAAGATGAGGAGTTCGGTAGATGAGAAAATCCGGAGAATTAGAAGTGTGGAAGATGAATCTGCCCGATGGGAAATTTACTATGAGATCGAAGAGTTTTTGAAATCAAAGTATGTACTTTTATTTTGCAACCACCGATTTCACACGGTCTACGAACCAAAAGATAATCCGTATGTCAATATTGAACTAGATAGTAACGGAAGGGTGGATTATCGGAAAGTATGGAAAAAAGTTTAGGGGGAAGATGGATGAATATTCGAAAACTAGAGCCACAAGATGCGGAAGCGTATTTTCCAATACGATTAGAAGCTTTGCTAACGAATCCCGAGGCGTTTTCATCGAGTTATGAAGAGGAGAAAAAGCAAAAAGCCGACAAATATAAGGATAGATTTCAAGGGAATAATTCCTTTACATTCGGCGCTTTTGAAGAATCGAAACTGATCGGCGTCATTACGTTATTACAGAGAAAACTGTAAAGCTGAGACACCGTGCAACTATTGTAGCGATGTACGTGACACCCGCTATGCGAGGGAAAGGGATCGCAAAGGCGCTTATGATTGAAGCAATCAATAAAGCAATGAGTTTGGAAGGAATTGAACAGATTCATTTAACTGTCGTCAGCTCAAATTCATCTGCCGTTAGATTGTATTCTTCTTTAGGATTTGAGAAGTACGGAACTGAGAAAAGAGCATTGAAACTCGGCGAAGATTATTTCGACGAGGATTTTATGGTTTTATTCTTGAATGAAATAAATTAAGGCTTTGCAGGAATGCTCACATTTTGTCTTCAGTCGCTCCTTCGATGTTTAGTCTCCATTTAATATAGGAACAGTAAAGGGAGATAATGAATGAGGAGTGATGGAAATGGATGCAAAAGAAACAGCTCGCAAAATCTTGGATGAAAGCTATGTAGGAACGATGGCGACTGTCCAACAGGGTAAGCCCTTCAGTAGGTATATGACATTTTTCACTGAGAATTTCATGCTTTACACCGCAACTTCAAAGACGACGGAAAAAGTGGAAGAACTTGAGAAAAATCCCAATACGCATATTTTGATTGGATATGAGGGTGAAGGTTTTGGGGATGCGTATCTAGAAATTATGGGAACTGTCACTATTTCGGATGAAGAAGGTTTGAAGGAGAAAGTTTGGAATGAACATATGAAGCCGTATTTTACAGGACCTGATGATCCTAACCTTGTCATCCTGAAAGTCAACCCAGATTCCATGCGTCTGATGAACAAAAAGGGGGAAGAACCCCAAAATATTCAATTATGAATGAACAGCCCTTGCCTTTTTCAGGCAAGGGCTTTCTTTACGATTACTTATTCAATTTCCAAGTCGAATAATTGAGGGACAAAGCGAAAGCGACCCATCCTATATAAGGAATCATTAACGATCCAGCCGTCCGGTCAACTTGGAAAAATTCATAGGTCGTCAATGCGATGGCTGCAAGTAAAATGGTCATTTCGACAAGTGCCGTACCTCTTAGTCCCCATCTGAAGTATAAGAAAGACCATAAATAATTGAGCCCTAGTTGCAATTCATAGATGGGAATTGCGCTTGTATTCCCATGCCCATGCTCCCTTTTTTTCTCGACACGATACTTTGCGAGTCCCATTACACCATAAAGGGTTGTCCAAGCAATCGGGAAAGTTGATGGTGGTGGGGAGAAGGAGGGCTTCTCCAGCTTTTTATATTTTTCTTGAGCATTCCGGTTTGCCAACCATCCCGTTATAGATCCACCGATAATCGGTATTAGAATGCCAACAGCTAGCCGTTTCTTATCAATCCGACCGTTTACTTTTAAAAGTTCCATTCTAACTCCTCCTTGTTACACCCATAATTCCCTTTAACAATATCTTGAAACAATAAACAAGCGTAAAGAATGCGCAATAATAAGATAGTATGGATTCCATCCATTCTACGTTATACTAATACAATGTTCATCGGAGAAATTTTGAAAAGTGAGTGATTATATGAAACAGCGTGAGCAATGGACATCGAAAATTGGATTTGTATTGGCTGCTGCCGGAAGTGCAATCGGGCTTGGCGCCATTTGGAAATTTCCTTATATGGCTGGCACGAACGGCGGAAGTGTTTTTTTCTTGCTATTCATCATTTGTACATTGGCAATTGGATTGCCGATTTTGTTAGCTGAATTTGTCATCGGAAGAAGGGGACAGCATGATGCCGTCACTTCTTTGAAGAAACTGGCTCCCGGGAAACCTTGGTTTTTGATCGGATGGATGGGGTTGCTCAGTTCCTTCATCCTTTTATCATTTTATAGCGTCGTCGGGGGATGGATTCTTTCCTATCTAGCAAGGGCAGTATTTTTCCGTCTTAACGTTACTGATTACGCAGGGCTTTTTGATTCAATCATTGCGAATCCAGGAGAAGTGCTTATTGCTCAAGCAGTGTTCATGATTTTGACGATCTGGATCGTTCAAAGTGGAATAAGAGGTGGAATTGAGCTTGCGAGCCGATGGATGATGCCTTTGCTATTCATTTTCTTCATCGTCTTGGCGATACGGTCATTGACGCTTGAAGGAGCGATGGAAGGGGTCCGCTTCCTATTCGTGCCGGATTGGTCATATTTGACAGGTAAGACATTATTGTTAGCACTTGGACAGGCATTCTTTTCGTTAAGCGTCGGAGTCACTGCGATGATGACGTACGCATCTTATTTACCGAAAGAGGAGCGTCTTGGACAATCCGCTTTCAATGTATCGATATTAAATATTTTCATCTCTCTGCTCGCAGGTATCGTTATTTTTCCGGCGGTATTTGCATTAGGGCAATCACCTGCTGAAGGGCCAGGGTTGATTTTTGTCGTCTTGCCTGCCATATTCAATGAAATCCCGTTTGGCGGATTCTTCTTGATTTTATTCTTTATTTTAATGTTGTTCGCGACGTTGACATCTTCTATCTCGATGTTAGAAATTGTCGTCTCGACGGGAATTCAACAGAAGCTGGAACGTAGAAGAAAGGCAGCATGGGTATTTGGAGTGTTGATTTTCATCGTCGGGATTCCAAGTGCTTTATCATTTGGTGTATTATCCGATGTGAAGCTGCCAGGAGGAACTTTTTTCGACTTTGCAGATATCCTCACGAGTCGGTTTGGACTTCCAATAGGGGCGCTGCTCATTTCCATTTTCGCAGGTCTTGTGTTATCTACTGCTGAAACAGATGATGAGTTGCGAATGAATAGTAGATTGAATCATGCTTGGAAGTTTATCGTCCGCTTTATCGCTCCTTTAGCGATCATCGTTATCTTCATTGCATCTTTTATTTCATAAAAACCTTGAAAAGCATTTCTTCATAATGGAGAATGCTTTTTCTTTTAGGGAGAATTTGTTTTAGTAGTCTAAATAGTATAAAATATTTGTGGGGTGTAGTATAAATAGGGAAAAGGGGCTAACAAATGATTAGTGTAAAGAAAAAGTACTCTATCGAACAATTTATCAATTGCGAGAGTCTAGTAGGGGTATCTATATCGCCTGATGATGAAAAAATATTAATTGGCAGCGATCGTTCCGGTGTCTATAACACGTATGCGGTTGCTCGGACAGGAAGCAATATCGAGCAACTGACAGACTCTGCTGACAATTGGAAGATTCCCGGAGGCTATTTCCCGGATGGTCGCAAGTTTCTGTACAGAAGTGACCAAGGCGGGAATGAGATTACACATTTGTATATGCAAACGGAAGATGGGAAGAGTATCGATCTAACACCTGGGAAAGAAGAAAAAGCGGAGTTTCATCGTTGGAGCCGGGATGAAAAGATTTTTTTCTATGAATCCAATAATCGGGATCCGCGTTTCATGGATTTGTATGAAATGAATATCGACACATTGGAGCCGACTATATTATTTAAAAATGAAGATGGTTATTATGTCTCAGCGATTTCCCACGATAAAAAATATATTGCCTTACACAAGCCGAGGACATCGAATGATTCGGATATGTTTATTTACACGGAAGAAAATGGTGTAAAACATTTATCTGATCATGTTGGGGATGTTCAATATCAACCAGTAGCATTTAATTTGGATTCTACTCATTTATATTACTTAACAGATGAAGATCATGAATTTTTATATGTGAAACGGCTTTGTTTATCAACAGGAAACAAAGAGGTTGTTGCGAAAGAAAACTGGGATATTTTAACCGCTCGGTTTTCTCCTAATCATAAATACCTTTACTATTATGTGAATAATGACGGGAAAATCGAAGTGAAAGTGATCGAGTCGGAAACAGGAGTGTATGTTGAAATAGCAGATTTTCCAGAAGGACAAATTAGTGGATTATCCATTTCCAAGAGTGAGCGGTATATGGCGTTTTTAGTAAACCGTTCAACGGCTCCTGCAAATTTGTATGTATATGACTTTGAAACAAAGGAATTAAGTTGCTTAACTGACACACTCAATCCCGAGATTGATGAGAATAACTTAGTTGATGCAAGAGTTATTCATTATCCTTCGTTCGATGGTCTTCAGATTCCTGCGATTTATTACGAGCCACACTTAGAAGAGGGTGAAAAAGCACCTGCACTCATTTGGGTACACGGGGGTCCGGGAGGCCAGTCGACGGTCGATTTCAGTCCTATGATCCAGTATTTAGTGAATCATGGTTACGCAGTGCTCGCCGTGAATAACCGCGGAAGCTCTGGATACGGGAAAACATTTTTCAAGGCAGCCGATTTGAAGCATGGTGAAATTGACTTAGCTGATTGTATTGAAGGGAAAAAGTTTTTAATTGAGACAGGGCGGATTGATGAAAATCGTATAGGCATTATTGGTGGAAGTTACGGCGGCTATATGACGCTTGCTGCTCTCGCATTCCAACCTGGATCGTTTGAAGTGGGGGTAAATATATTCGGAGTGTCCAACTGGGAGCGAACGTTAAAAAGCATTCCACCATGGTGGGAAGCTATGCGTGAACTGTTGTACAAGAAAATCGGCGACCCGTATACACAGACCGATTATATCCGTAGTATTTCACCACTTTTCCATGCAGAAAAAATTAATAAGCCGCTTATCGTCTTACAAGGTGCAAATGACCCGCGAGTGTTGCAAGTCGAGTCCGATGATATTGTTGAAAAAGTGAAAGAGAATGGTGTTCCGGTTGAGTACATCATTTTTGAAGACGAAGGTCATGGCTTCACGAAACGTGAAAACCAAATTAAAGGATATCGAGCGATTCGAGAATTCTTGGATACGTATTTGTAAATGAGATATGTTCCAGTGCGACTAGCACTGAGTCAGAGTGTAGACAAAGTCATTCTTGGACTTTGTCTACACTCTTTTTGCGAAAAGTAGCAATGGGCAGGAATTTTCCCAGCCTGATTGAAAACGCTTGCCAAGGAAGGCAACCTAAGAGCGCCACGTCCAAAAGGTGCCTTAATTTCTGCTAAGAGCGCAGAAATACGGCAAATCGAACCCTTCGCCGTTCGATTGGCACCGGTTGCATGACTCGCATCCTGCGAGCCCGCGCGAAGTCGAGCGAAGACGCGAATAGAACGAAAGTTCATGAGCGGACGAGCGAGTAGGGAAGGCATCCTAAGGACGCCGCGTCCAAAAGGTGCCTTAATTTCTGCAAAGAGCGCAGAAATACGGCAAATCGAACCCTACGCCGTTCGATTGGCAACGGATGCATGACCTACTTCCTGTAGGCCTCAACAACGGATGCGAGCGTTTGTCAACAGGCTGGCTCCAGTGCGACTAGCACTGGAGTTTTTATATGGATGATTTTTCATAGACCGAGGATGGATTCCCGAAAATATCAAAGCACTCATCGATCTTTGACCAGCCATATTTCTCATAATATCCGACATGGTCTGTAGTCAAATATAGCTTCTCAAATCCTTTCCGTTTCGCCTCGGCAACTGCATGATCAAGTAACTGTGATCCAATTGCTTGTCCGCGATATTTAGGATCTACGTACAGACAAGCAAGCCATGGAGACAGGTCTTGCCTGCTTACAAGGTCATTTCGCAAAATCGCATATGTACCAATAATATTAGATTCTTCAACGGCAATATAAAAGGAAGGAACCCCTTCACCGGTCACAGATGAATGTTTCATGCAATCTTCGTAAAACCTATAGTTCGATTCATTACCCCATTGTTTCCAAAATGCTTGGACCGCTTCTTCGAATAGCTCTTTTCTATCGTGTATCGAATAAATTTCCACAATAACACCTCCTGTATATTCTTACTATAAAGGAAGGAGTTTCAAAAACAAATAGAGAATTACATAAGGAAATACATTCAAAGGAGAGATTGGGATGGAAGTAAAAACGGTTGCTACGTTTGCATGTGAAGTTGTAAAAAGGGAATACGAATTGATTGGGCAAAACATAACAGCGAATTTTCCACAATCGTTCCCGGATGCTGCAATGAAAGTTCAAATGGATTTTGAAAAACGGATCGATGAAGTTGTAAGTTGCAAGAATAAACAAGTCTTAATCAGTCCGTATATGTGCAATGATATCATCGCCACTTATTTCGCATGTGTTGAAGTCGAGGGGCTTACAGAAATACCCGAAGGGATGATCGGATTTAAGTTGCCGATGATGGATTATGCAAGAATTAGCTGCTCCAATAAGACGATCGATCAAGGGTATTCCAAATTATTTGCGTGGATGGCTGAGAACGGACATAAACAAAAATGGTATGATAAATCATTTCCAATTGAGATTTTCCATCTTGAAGAGGGAGCAGATGAAGAAGTCGTTGAAATTTTAATACCGATCCATTGATGAGAGAACCGGCTATTTCCTAAGTAGATAGTCGGTTTTTTCTACTTGCGTATATAAGCATATAATTATATGATGCTAAAGGGAGGGATGATAAATGAATACAACAGAGTCGATTGATTTGCAAAAGGTATCACAAATATTAAAGCTTCTTGGAGATAAGACGAGACTTAGGATGATGAAATTGCTTGAATCACATGATTGCTGTGTGTGTGAGTTTGTCGCAATCTTTAAGATGAGTCAGCCGGCAATTAGTCAACACTTGCGCAAACTTAAGGATCTCGGATTAGTGAAAGAGGAACGGAGGGGCCAATGGATTTTTTATTCAATCAATCAGGATCATGAGGATTATCCATTGATTTTAAGTGTCCTTAATCACTTGCCAGATCAAGGAAGTTCCATTGAAGAGTTGGAGGCGCAAGGATTACGTATTTGTTGTGAATAGGGAGGATTTAGATTTTGTATTCAGTCATAACCGCGTCATTGATATTTATCATTACGCTTATTTTTGTCATTTGGCAGCCTAGAAACCTCTCAATTGGGTGGTCGGCATGTGCCGGAGCAGTCACTGCTTTATTATTCGGTGTCGTTGATTTTACGGATGTGCTCGATGTCACGGGCATTGTTTGGAATGCAACACTGGCATTTGTCGCAATCATTATCATCTCTTTAATACTGGATGAAATCGGCTTTTTTGAATGGTCTGCCTTACATATGGCCCGGTTGGCTAAAGGGAGCGGGCTTCGGATGTTCGTTTATGTCAGCCTTCTTGGTGCGATTGTGTCAGCTTTATTTGCAAATGATGGTGCTGCATTGATACTGACACCGATTGTATTGGCGATGGTTCGAAATTTGAAGTTCAGCGAAAAAATGATTTTTCCATTTATCATCGCAAGTGGTTTTATCGCAGATACGACTTCGTTGCCATTAGTTGTAAGCAACTTAGTCAATATTGTTTCCGCCGACTATTTTGGCATTGGGTTTGCAGAATATGCTTCCCGGATGATTGTTCCGAACTTATTTTCATTAATCGCGAGCATTCTTGTTTTATATTTGTTTTTCCGAAAGAGCATTCCTGGATATTATGAAGTGTCCGAGTTAAAAAAACCGAAAGAAGCAATTAAAGACCATAGGATGTTCCGGCTTTCTTGGGGAGTGCTTGGCATCTTGCTTGTTGGGTATTTCTCAAGTGAATTCATCGGGCTCCCAGTATCATTTATCGCTGGAATCGTAGCCATATTCTTTTTAGTCATGGCGAAAAGGAGCCCGGCTGTACAAACGAAACAAGTGTTGAAAGGCGCTCCTTGGGCGATCGTCTTCTTTTCAATTGGAATGTATGTCGTTGTCTATGGATTGAAAAATGCCGGATTGACGAGTGTCTTGGCAAATATCATTCAATTGGCGGCTGACCAAGGCCTCTTTGTGGCTACGATATCAATGGGGTTCATTGCCGCAATATTGTCATCTGTGATGAACAATTTGCCGACAGTTATGATTGACGCACTTGCGATAGCGGAAACGAACACAACAGGGCCGATCCGCGAAGCGCTCATCTATGCAAACGTCATCGGATCCGATCTTGGCCCTAAAATTACACCGATTGGTTCGCTTGCAACGTTGCTATGGTTACATGTCCTTTCACAAAAAGGTGTGAAAATTGGTTGGGGAACGTATTTTAAAGTCGGAATCATTCTGACAATCCCTACGCTTTTCATCACACTTGTTGGATTGTACCTATGGTTATTGATTATCTAATTAGAGAAAAAGGGAAGTGAGTAACTTGGAGAAAAAAATTATTTATTTCCTCTGTACCGGTAACTCATGCCGTAGCCAGATGGCTGAAGGATGGGGGAAAAAGATACTCGGTAAAGAGTGGGACGTCAAAAGTGCTGGAATTGAAGCACATGGAGTAAACCCTAACGCAATAAAAGCAATGAATGAAGTGGGAATCGATATCTCCAATCAAATATCAGAACTTATTGATATGCGTATTATAAATAAAGCCGATTTTATCGTTACACTGTGCGGAGACGCTGCGGATAAATGCCCAGTAACACCATCTCATATAAAACGTGATCACTGGGGCTTCGATGATCCTGCAAAAGCAACAGGGACAGACGAGGAGAAATGGGCTTTCTTTCAACGGGTACGAGATGAAATCGGTCAGAGAATTGAACAATTTAACAACACAGGGCGATGAAATTTCAGAATATTGTCGGTTTCTGTGCGACAAACTGTTCAGTTAATTCACTATAATTTTATAAAGGGTTTAGGGAAAGTTACTTTTAGTCGTATTTCGATTGCATTATATTGAAACTTTATACATCCAATTGAATTGTCATAAATGTTTCTTGCACAGGCACCGGGACAATTTGCAAGGCACAATTAAAACCTACCGCATGTGAACGTCGTTTGAATCTTTATATAGTTGTAGAGAATCCGCGCATGTCTTCCCATTTGTGAGTCTTCATTTAAATAAGGATGGAGACGTTGAAGGAATTCACGGTCGCAATAACAGCGATTGCCGTATTGGCGATAGCAAATATCATGTGCTTTGCATGCCGCATCGACTGCATTCACTGGACCTCCTGGGCCGTTGCAGCCAGGTCCACACCAGTTATATCCGGGAAATAGACAAAAACGCAGCCCTCTATTTTTTCTAAAAGACATAATACTAAACCTCCTTTTCGATTTGTTCTGTCCACTAAATGATTGTCATTATATTTTATTCTCCACTATGCGATAGTTCATAAGCAAGAACCTATGCGATGGGTAACCCTATCTCGCTTTTTTATCGCTGAGGAAATGAAAAAGCAGACCAAGGCATTCCGCCAATGGTCTGGAAGTGTTCTATTGATTGAAGGAAGAAACTTGTTATGGTGTTTGCATATACTATGTTGCTTGAAGGGTATTGGGGTGAGAATAGACGTACATACAACGCAGTTCCTTAGGATAACAATTCAGTTTACCTAAGGAATGCGTATATTTGAAGTCACCGTCGTTAACTTAGTAACCACCGAAACCTCCGCCGTAAAAGACAGAAGCACCTACGATGATTAATAGAATGAACAGAACGACGATTAACGCGAAGCTTGAACTTCCACCATATCCACCTGCACTCATAATTCACACCTCCCTTGTCAATATTAGTACAGTATATGAAGCAGGATTAATATGAATTGGACAAACATCAGGTAGACGATGATCATGATTAGCTCGATAATCGCCTTGTCGTGAAGGTGACTTTTAAGTGGATCTTGATCACAATTCAAACCGATAACAAAAATTGTATAAACAAAGGAAGAATGTGTACCTGAACTAGGTATGTATTCTTCCTTTTTTCATGAAATATTTTAGGTTGGTGAAAAATGTTGAATAACGTTTAATCCCTTTGGTAACGAGTCTTATAAAAAGTTGAAAAGTGATATTCAGATTAATATAAAATGAATAACTTCTTCGTTTTATAACCTTACATCACAACTGAATAATAATTATAAGTTTCTTTACTTTTAAATTAACTTTTGTCAATTACATGGATAAAATGTGTCAGATATATCGCCGTTTAATGAACGATTTGTGACGAACTCGTTCTATTTTGGATGAAGTTTTTGTGAACTGTGCATCTGATAATTGTTTTTAGCATTATATTATATTAAGATAAATCTCTAGTTCGAGGAACTGCTAAATATAATAATTTCACATGCTGTTTCTATTACTAATAGAACAAAAGAAAGGGGTACTTTCATGAAAAGGAAATGGACGTTATTAAGCTTGGTTTTCGGTATTCTAGCAGTGTTGGCTGGCTGTGAACCAGTTATGGTGCTGGATCCGAAAGGGCCCCAAGCTGAAACGACTGCCAATGTCATTTGGATTTCGATTGCAACGATGGCAATCGTTGTAATTGCTGTCTTCGCATTGATGATATATGTCGTAGTTAAATATCGAGCTTCAAAACAGAGCGAGGATTATGAACCGCCGCATATTGAGGGGAACCCGATTGTTGAATCCATCATCGTCGGAATTCCGGTTATCATCATCATTTTCCTATCCATCGTTACAGTCAAATCGAATTATGAAGTAGAGGCGACGCCGAAAGGATATGAAGATCAAAAACCATTGGTCGTCTACGCTTCTTCCTCTGACTGGAAATGGCATTTCAGTTATCCGGAAGAAAATATTGAAACAGTGAACTACTTATATATCCCGACAGATCGGGCATTGGAATTTAGACTTTATTCATATGGTCCAATCACAAGCTTCTGGATTCCGCAGCTCGGCGGACAAAAATATGCGATGTCGGATATGATCACTACTTTACATTTGGCAGCTGAAGTCCCTGGCGAATATATGGGAAGAAATGCGAACTTCAGCGGAAAAGGCTTTGCTGAGAACATCTTCCATGTAGAGGCAATGCCTGCAGAGGAATTCGATAAATGGGTGGAAGAGGTAAAATCGACTGCCGAGCCTCTAACAGAAGAGAAATTTACTGAGTTGCTGGAACCAGGTCATCTAGGGCAAATGACGTTCAGTGGAACGCACTTGGAATTCTTGCCGCCGCCTGAAGGCCACAATCATGGATCTAGCGACACTGAGGAACATGAACATCATTCCGAAGACGACCATGCCAAAATGGAAATGGATCATTCGGAACATCATTAATAGCGCTCGAAAATTTCTAATCTAACTACAAATGTCACGAAATAAATTTCCGAAAGGAGTACAACAAGTATGGATTACTTTGATCGATTTGCCATACCTCATCCGAGTCCTGCAATTTACGCATCTATGGTTGCCATCGGTCTTACCGTAATTGCGATTCTCGTAGGCTTAACATATTTTAAAAAATGGGGTTACTTATGGCGTGAATGGTTGACAACTGTTGACCATAAACGTATCGGTATTATGTATCTCATCGCCGCTTTGCTTATGCTATTCCGCGGCGGGGTTGATGCGTTAATGATGCGGGCACAAACTGCTGTACCCGATAATAAATTGTTGGATGCCCAACATTATAATGAAGTGTTCACGACCCATGGGGTTGTAATGATCATCTTCATGGCGATGCCGTTTATTTATGCATTAATGAACTTCGTTGTGCCACTACAAATCGGGGCGCGCGATGTAGCATTTCCTCGTTTGAATGCACTCAGCTTCTGGCTGTTCTTTATGGGTGCGATGTTATTCAATATTTCATTCGTTATCGGCGGTTCTCCTGACGCAGGTTGGACTTCGTACTTCCCGCTTGCAGGAAATGACTTCAGTCAATCTGTCGGAACTAACTATTATTTGATGTCAATTCAAATTGCCGGTATTGGTACATTGATTTCAGGAATTAACTTCATTACAACAATCTTTAAAATGAGAGCGCCTGGTATGAAATTGATGAAAATGCCTATGTTCACTTGGACAGCGCTTATCACGAATGCGATTGTAGTATTCGCATTCCCAGTCCTCACAGTTACGCTATTGTTAGGAACAATGGACCGTCTATTCGGCACCCATATATTCTCAATGACAAATGGCGGTATGGATATGCTTTGGGCGAACCTGTTCTGGGTTTGGGGTCATCCGGAAGTGTACATCTTGATTCTGCCGGCATTCGGTATTTACAGTGAAATCATTTCAACGTTTTCACAACGTAACCTATACGGCTATAAATCGATGGTCGCTTCAATTGTGATCATTTCATTCTTCTCTTTCTTAGTCTGGACGCACCATTTCTTCACGATGGGGCAAGGGCCTTTAACGAATAGTATCTTCTCCATTACAACAATGGCGATTGCGATTCCAACGGGAATTAAGATCTTCAACTGGCTGTTGACGATGCGGAAAGGGAAAATTAAATTTACAGTTCCGATGCTATATTCAGTAGGATTCATCCCGATCTTCACTATCGGTGGGGTAACCGGGGTTATGCTCGGTATGGCGAGTGCCGATTATCAATATCATAATACGATGTTCTTAGTCGCTCACTTCCATTACACAATCATTCCAGGTGTTGTATTCGCGATGCTTGCCGGTCTTACGTACTGGTGGCCGAAAATGTTCGGTTTCATGTTAAATGAAAAAATCGGTAAATGGGCATTTTGGTTTATCGCAATCAGCTTCAACGTCACATTCTTCCCGATGTTCTTCACGGGCTTGGATGGGCAAGCGCGTCGGATGTACTCTTACTCCGAAGCGACAGGTTTTGGTCCGTTGAACATGCTTTCATTCGTTGGGGCAGTTGGACTTGCAATCGGTTTTGCGTTGATCGTCTATAACGTATATTACAGCACGCGTCACGCATCCCGTAATATCAGTTCAGATCCGTGGAATGCTCGTACACTTGAATGGGCGACACAAACTCCGGTTCAATCTTACAACTTTGCACGTACGCCGGATGTCGATTCCATCGAAGCTTTCTGGGATCATAAGAAACAAGGAAAATCGATATTCAAAGGTGAAATTGAGAAGATTCATATGCCGAATAATAGCGGAATGCCGTTTATTATGAGTTGTATTTTCTTCGTCTGGGGCTTCTCATTCGTATTCAGCATGTGGATTCCAGCGATCATTACGACGATTGCCATCTTTGCATTCATGGCTCACCGGTCATTTGAAAAAGACGACGGTCATTATATTTCCGTCAAAGAAATTGAAGAAACAGAAAAAAATAGCGAGGTGTTAGCAAATGAAAATCGATAACTCGCTTCCACTCGAATATGGTACAGATCAGAATAAGTTGAACATACTAGGTTTCTGGATTTTCCTAGGGGCCGAAGTTATGTTGTTTGCAACACTTTTTGCAACTTATTTCACATTAGAGAATCGGACGGGGAGCGGACCTGCAGGTGCAGAGATATTCGAACTCACGCCGGTGCTCATTGAAACGATATTGCTATTAACAAGTAGCTTTACGATCGGTCTAGGCGTACATGCAATGCGGATCGGTAGAAAAAATGCGATGATCACATTCTTTGCCATCACATTGCTTCTCGGTCTTTCATTCTTAGGCGTGGAAATTTATGAGTTTACACATTATGTCCATGTTGGAGCCGGCCTTCAAGTGAGTGCATTCACTGGCATTCTTTTGACGACATTAGGGACGCACGGTGCCCACGTGACACTAGGACTCTTCTGGGGACTATTCATTATTATGCAAGTGAAAAAACGTGGTTTGACGCCAGAAACGGCTAATAAATCATTCATCTTCTCGCTTTACTGGCATTTCTTAGATGTTGTCTGGATCTTCATCTTCAGCTTCATCTATTTGAAAGGAATGATGTAAAATGAGTGAATTATTCCCGCGTAAACAAGTGATGGGATTTGTCTTTTCATTAGTTCTGACTGCAGCGGCATTGACTGTCTACTTCTTGGATATGTCCTTTGCAGTAGGGATGACGATACTTTTGGCAACTGCATTCATCCAAGCTGGAGTTCAGCTTGTCGGCTTTATGCATGCAGGTGAGTCGGAAGACAAAGTGGCGATCTACGCAAATATCTATTACGGAATTGCTATTGCCCTCGTCACAATCTTCGGTACATTGTTGATTTTGGTTTGGGATATGTAAATGACAAAAGCGAAAGGCGCCTGCTTAGATGCGACAGGCATAAGACAACCCTGCGAAGAGGCGTTTTTTGCCTCGCAGCAGGGTTGGCTTATGACCCGAGCATCTGCGCCCGTAGTCTAGACGAAAAACATAAAAAAGGAGCGCCTCTTTGGGTGCTCCTTTTCTATGTTTATTGAATAACTCGTATTCCTTTATCCACTTTCTCATGCATTTCTTCCGTTGCAACAAAGAAGACCCCCATTAGGAAGATGAAGATGGCTCCCATCACAGTTCCAATCCCGATGCCTGTAATTGCACTGTAATCGCTTACAAAAAATCCGTATAAGAAAATAGAGATTCCAATGGCGAGTACTGTGATGCCGACAACTTTAACTGCATTCAAAATTTTTAATTTGGTTTCCATTACCAACACCCCTTTTCTATATTATTTACCTTGTTCACAAAGTTGTCAAACTTTATTTCAGTGATTATTTTTAAAAGAAAGAATTTGCAAATTTATTGATAGCTTTGGAAGACAGTAATCAACATTAAAAAATGCTATCATCTAAAGGAAAGAAAAGCTATCCGTTTTGGCATTCCTGCTCGTAACGCTACGCTTTTACTCGCAAAATCCGTTCTTCGTTACGGCTTTCGCTAATCCCACAGGAGTCGCCGCTCTCCACGCCAATCAAAGAACCTCTAGTAAAATAATATCGTAAAAACAGCGATCCATTTTCTTTCAGCGAGGAATGAATCGCTGTTTTTGTTGTATAACTAATAAAAAAAGAACGTCTTCAAGGACGTTCCATACTTACATAAATTCTATGTTCTATCCCAAAAACGTTGCTGGGCAATAGCGGTGACAAAGTCTTTTCCAAAATTCGGATTGTTGGCGGAGAAAATGACGCCGGCAAGATTATTTTCATCCGTCGCTTGCATAAACGATGCTCCAGATGAAGCGACACCAATTGGCTTGTAATGTGTGTATGCCACTTGTGTGAAATAAGTGATCTCATAATTGAATTTTGACTGGCTTTTATGATTTCCGCCTACGACGTAGAGAGAGTCAAGCAAGTATGGACTCGTCGTCAGGAAAGTTTTGTCGACTTTGAGTTGTGTGCCATCGTCTCCTGTAACTGTTCCAAGCGTTTCGCTTACAATGACAACGAACGTTCCAGCCTCTTCTAACGCCTTTATTGTATCCATTACTTCGCGACTGTTAAAGTCATTACCGATCAGTACGCCTACTTGTAACGAATAGGCATATTTAGGCGTGCTTGCCTGGCTGAGTGAAGCGTATCTTGTTGAAACTGGGACATTTGTGCCGCTTGGGCGGTTGACGCCAATATTATCTGCGACAATATTAGCCAATTCTTTATCAACATTGACGATCATATCTACATTTTGTTGGCGGACCGATTCGCTTTTTACATTACCAAGCTGATAACTTAGAGCTTCAATCGTATGCTGCTTTTCAACAGGGGTCAAACTGTTCCAAAAGATTCTCGGTTGCGAGAAGAAATCATTGAATGATTCGCTGCGTGCCCGTATGGCGTGCCCATCTATTTTTTTCGGATAAGACACATATCCTCCTTCTTCCGGAGTTGTCGTGTACGGTGTATCATCCGCGAGCGAGTTATGATGATAATTAACTTGATCGACATCGATTCGGTATCTCATAAAGCCTTGTCTCGTATTATTCCTGAACGGACAAAGTGGCCGGTTGATCGGTAAATCTTGAAAATTCGCGCTTCCTAACCGATGATATTGGGCACTTTGATATGCAATCAACCTGCCTTGCAATACAGGGTCATTGGAAAAATCGATTCCTGGAACGACGTTTGCAGGGTTAAATGCAACCTGTTCCAATTCGGCAAATTCATTATCGACATTCCGGTTTAACGTCATCTTTCCGATCAATTGAACAGGGACGACCTCTTCAGGCCAAAACTTTGCAGGGTCTAGCACATCAAAGTCAAACTTGAATTCATCCTCCATCGAAATTAGCTGGACGCCTAGTTCATATTCTGCGTAAGCGCCTCGATCAATCGCCTCTCTCAGATCCCGTCGGTGGAAATCCGGATCGATGCCTCCGATTTTTTGTGCCTCGTCCTGTAGCAGGGAATGAACACCGAGAACAGGTTTCCAAACAAACCTAACAAAGGTCGCTACGCCATGATCATTTACAAACAGATACGTATTGATCGACCAGGATTCCATCATCCGATAACTTCTTAAAATGCCTCTGTCAGACATAATCCACAACACCATGTGGAATGACTCTTGGTTATTCGCGACATAATCCCAAAAGTTGTCATGGGCCCCAGCGGCAGTTGGCATGCCGGTACGCGGCTCAGGTTGGTATGCATGCATGACGTCAGGGAATTTCATTGCATCCTGATTGACTAATACAGGCATGGCAATCGTCGTCAAGTCGTAATTTCCTTCTTCGGTATAAAATTTAACGCCTTTACAACGTAAATCCCTTGCAGTGTCCTTGGATCCTTTACTTCCTTGCACAGTGGAAAAACGGACGAAAATCGGTGTCTTTTTCCCGGCTTCTTGTAAAAAACCAGCTTTTGTATACTGCTTCATTGACTGATAGCATTCGAACTCACCGTGGGCACCGTAACCTCTTGCATGCACTTTTCTTTCCGGAATCGGCTCATGCACAAAATGAGTCATTTTCTCAAAGAAATCAAAATCCTGACGTAGCGAAGGGCCACGTACACCTGCTTTTAGTTGTTCAGAGTCATTTGATATTTTCCTTGATTGATTTGTCGTTAATGGATTTCCTGTATTTTGTATGCGAAATTGTTCTAACTGTTCGTTTTTGCTGTTTCCGTCGATAGGTTTGTTGTTTCTTGAAGCATCTCTATCCAACTCAACACCCACCTTTACGTAATATCAACCAACTATAATATATGCTTATTGCCTAAAGAAGATACAAATCGAGTGGTTGATTTGCCTGAGGGAAGGAAGAATCGAAGTATAGGAAGCTGGATTCGAAGCGTAGTAATTGTAGGATGCTCTCCACTTTTGTAGAATGGTGAAAAGAAGGAGGGAATTAGTTATGATGAATGAGGAAGTTCAAAAACTTTCGGATGTTCTTTTGCAAAGTCTATATGATTATCATTTCGCAAATAACGGCGGAAGTTATAAATTACCGAAAGCATTGTTAGAAGCCGACGAAAACAGCAAGCAGGCAATCGATCACCTTATCGAATCAGGATACGCTACCGATAGCGGGGAAGGTACAGAACACCTCGTTTTGGCAATCACACAGCAGGGCATGGATTATATCAAAAGTAAATAATTGCATGTGTAATGATAGATAGAGGAGCGTCCATATAGGCGCTCTTTTTTGTATTTTGACAGATGTTTGTAGGGCACGTAGTTATTTATATAAATTGATGGAAAACCAAAAATCCAATTAATAATATTGAGCAAAATCGGGGAGTTAGTACTGGGAGGAGAATTACATACAAATAAAAAAACAGCCCCTAGGCATCCGGCCTAATAGGACTGTTTCTGGAGAAGGTTGTTGTTCCGACAACCTTCCTACGGGTTTGGCACCCAATGATTCCGACTGGGCTCGAACCAGCGACCTCTACCCTGTCAAGGTAGCGCTCTCCCAGCTGAGCTACGGAATCGGGAGAAGTGTGTGTTGCTTGCTTACTGCACATTTATTATTATAGCTAGTTTTTCATAGAAGTCAACACTATTTTTAAAAGTTTTTTCTATCCATGGAAAAAAGGTAAGATAGAAAGTAAAGGGGTGATTACCATGGAGAGTCAATTTACGGTTCCGTTCACATATGATTTTGACAGGGCACTTGAACGATTGGCGGGGGATCCAGTGAATGCTGTCGATTTGGAGAAACGAGAAATCCGAATACCGATGGAAGAAGGGAATCTCGTCACTCTCAGTGGCATCGGTACAACAGGTGCACCTAACTTCACACTGAAGAATGCAGTTGATGACAAACAGGTCGAAAAGCTCAAAACCATTTTTCATTTTGACCGCCCGTTGGATGCAATCGCTGACCATTTTGATGGAACTAATTTGGAACAACTTTTTAAAGATCATGCTGGAACTCCGCTCATCCAAAGCTTTTCACTATATGGTACATTAATGAAAAACATCATTCACCAACAGCTGAACTTGGCGTTCTCTCACGTGCTGACTATGCGCTTTGTGGAATCTTTCGGTTCACAGCAGGATGGCGTATGGCGATATCCGAATCCGGAAACGATTGCTGCACTCGAAGTGGACGATTTACGGAAGCTTCAATTTAGCGGAAGGAAAGCGGAGTATGTCATCGGATTGTCGCAGGCAATCGTAGATGGCAAGTTGGATCTTGAAAAGTTTTCAAAGTTGGACGATGAAGAAGTGACGAGGGAAATGGTGGTCCATCGTGGAGTCGGTCCATGGACTGCACAAAACTTCCTCATGTTCGGTCTAGGTCGGCCGAATTTATTTCCGCTTGCGGATATTGGGCTTCAGAATGCCTTAAAGCGTTTATGGAATCTCGATCGCAAACCGACTGTTGATGAAATGCAGGCGAATTTTCCGGTATGGTCTCCCTATTTAAGTTATGCCGCGTTGTATTTATGGCGGAGCATAGAATAACAAAAAAGCTTCCCCATCATTAGGGAAGCTTGGTCAATTAATGTGTATGAGTTTGGTGGGGGTCATGCTCCATCTCATGTTCGTTGTCAAAGTAGAGGAAAGTTTCATTATCCAGGTCCGTGATGCGCTCCTTGTTGAGACCTAATGAAAGATTCCCTTCAAAAATTGTTTCCCACCAAGTTTCTGTCGTTGTCATGTTCATTTCCTCCAGTTCAATCATAATTGGTTTGTGGTTATGTGATATGTCTTTACCCGTGAATGAGAGAGACTAAAACGTACACTACTGAAAAAGAATCGTTAGACCTATTGCTTGCTGACCTAATGCATAAGCCATTTTGCATTGATTTTATTAGTAGAAACAATCAAAAACCAGTAATAAAATCATGTATCAGGTAATCATAGTATATGTTGGCGCTTGTTTCCCCAAACTGCGTAATTGGTCGGAATTTGACGAAAATGAAAATCAGTCCTTTTGCTATATTGACAATTTGGTTTGTTGAAGGAGGAGAATTCCAATGGAGATAACTCGTAAAATCGATTCAACGATCACTTTTCAACGGAATTTTTATAATTCCGGAGCGACGAAAAATGTTGAATTCCGGTTGGATATGCTAGAACGCTTAAAAAAGGCGATCATTCATAAAGAAGAAGAAATATATGAAGCGTTACAAAAGGATTTAGGGAAAAGTCAATTCGAATCATACGTGACAGAAGTGGGATTTGTATTATCGAGCATTTCGTTCATGATGAAGCATTTAGAAGAATGGATGGAGCCGGAACATGTGAAGACGCCAGCACATTTACAACCTGCAAAAAGCTTTATCATTCGGGAGCCATATGGTTCTGTCCTGATTATAGGGCCTTTCAATTATCCATTTCAGTTAATTATGGATCCTTTAGTAGGCGCTATTGCGGCGGGAAACTGTGCAATTGTCAAACCGTCTGAAGCGACTGTACATACCGCAAAAATCATAAAGGACATCTTAACAGAAATCTTTCCGCAAGACTATGTACAAGTCGTTGAAGGTGGAATCGAAGAAACAACTGCTCTGATCCATGCACGATTCGATTATATATTTTTCACAGGAAGCGCCGCAGTCGGTAAGATTGTTATGAAGGCGGCTGCGGAACGACTGACACCGGTCACATTGGAACTTGGCGGAAAAAGCCCTGTCATTGTTGATCAGACCGCGAATCTTAAAAGAGCCGCGGAACGGATTGTGTGGGGGAAATTCGTGAATAATGGACAAACTTGCGTTGCCCCTGACTTTGTACTCGTTCATGATTCAGTAAAGAAAAAACTCCTAACGGAAATCATCGACTGCATCCATGACTTCTACGGGAAAGACAGTGCTGAAAGTGTTGATTACGGCAGGATCGTGAACATGAAGCATTTTGATCGACTCGTTAAAATGATCAGTAAAGAAAAGAAACATATCGTTGTCGGCGGAAAATCGGACCGTGATGATCTATATATTAGCCCAACGATATTAGACGGTGTTTCATGGGATGGACCGGCGATGGAGGAAGAAATTTTTGGACCGGTACTTCCAATTTTGACGTATCAGAATTTAGGTGATGCAATCCATCGTATTAGACAAATGCCGAAACCGCTTGCTGCCTATCTATTCTCGGAAAACAATCAGGCGCAGGATTATTTCTTGGAACATCTTTCATTCGGCGGTGGATGCCTTAATGATACAGTTTCACACGTCGGGAATATCCATCTTCCTTTCGGCGGAGTCGGTGCATCCGGCATGAATGCTTATCATGGGAAGGCAAGCTTTGACCTGTTCACCCATTCAAAATCAATTTTGAAGAAGAGCACAAAGTTGCCAATCCGTCTCGGATATCCGCCATACGGCAATAAACTCACACTCGTGAAATCCCTAATGAAGTAAAAATTAAGAGGCGAAAGGATGCAGACTGCATTTTCCTTCGCCTCTTTGTGTTATTCGCATTATTCAGCTGCTTTAATAAGATTCTTACTTTTATTCAATGAATAAATCGGAAAAGTGACGGTCAATTCAGTGCCGTTTTTTCGGAAGCCTTTAAACTCGATATTGCCGCCATGATCTAGAATGATTTTTTTCGTAATGACGAGTCCCAGTCCAGTAGCCCCATCTTTTGTCGTGAAGAATGGCATGAACAATTGTTTGAACGTCTCCTCATTCATCCCATGACCGTTGTCGATCAATGTAATGGAAATCATATTATTAATAATCGAATTGTAAAATGTAATGTTTCCTCCATTGTTCACAGCTTCTAAAGCGTTTTTCATTAGGTTGATGAATACTTGTTTCAAGCTTTCTTCGTTCCCAAAGACAGTGGTCGGATACTCTGCTAAATAGAGCGAACAATTAATTTGTCGCATTTTCAGTTCCTCTTCAAAAAGGTCGATAACTTCAATAATTTTATTTTCAACGTCTATTTCTTTCCGTTGTTTAATATTAGGCTTCGACAAAATCAAAAATTCACTGGCGATTAAATTGATCCGCTCGATTTCACTTTCCATAATTTCTGTGTAGGCGCGGTACGGATTCTCCGGGTCTTCATTCATCAATTGTACAAAGCCGTTCACCGATGTCATCGGGTTCCGCACTTCATGTGCGACAGTCGCAGCGATTTCTCCAATTGCATTCAGTTTGACCGCCTCAATCTTTAGACGCTCTGCTTGAAGCTTTTCTGTTATGTCACGGGTGATGACGGATAAGGCAATAATGTTCTTTTCTTTATCAAAAATCGGAGCAATGGTCGTTTCTGCATCAAATACAGTTCCATTTTTACGAAGCTCTTTTGTACGGATATTTTTAAAGCTTCTACCTTGCAATAGATGTTTTTTACGCTCGGCGAGGCCTTGATATTCAGATGGAGGTGTCAGTCGAATAGGTTTTCCGATGCATTCCTCTTTTTTCCATCCGTACATTTCTTCGAACGCGGGGTTGACAGCGAGTATTTTTTGATCAAGACTAAACACTGCTATCGCATCTTGTGCATGTTCGAAAAACAAGTCTAAATAACCGTCTTTTGACGAAAGAGTTGCACTCATCACTTCTTTTTCAAAGTGAAGCTTTTTCAACTGTGGGCCGATTTTTACCGTAAAGATGAACAGGAGCAATAAGACGATTGAAAATAGGAAGCTGAAATGGATAACCATATTTGCACTTCTGATTGGATGGAAGTATGGACCTAACACTTGCAGTAAGATGGTCAACTCGACTGTTGTTAGTATAAGCATCGATATATGCAAGTATTTGTCGCTGAAGACGAGAGACATGATGATAGGGAAAAATAAAAAGAATAGATAAGGAAAGTCTGCGTTGACGAACAGCAAAGCAAGAATATAAATATTGCTTCCTAATATAATGAGCCAGCTTATAATCTTTTGATTGAGCTTATCGAAGTAAAGTAGGCCGAAGATACCGAGATTGTATATTACGCCTGCTGTAATCGGCAATATATATGTCGATTCTTCGAATAAGGGCGAAGCAATAAGTTGAACGAAAACGATAAAACTGAATGAAATAATGAGATATTTATTTTTCATTTGAATGGGTTGACCGTTTTCCATTGATGCACCTCGGAAAGTAGTAGTAATATAAGTATCATACATCATTTGTTTTATTTCGGAAACAGAAATTTCAGAAAAACAAACAGGGGGAATAAAAGATGCAACATTTTAACGAGACAAGGACGACTGAATTATTGAAAAGGTTAGTAGAAACGCCGAGCCCATCAGGTTTCACTGCAAAGGTAATGCAAGTCATTATGGAAGAACTGGGGGAAATCGGGGTTCCTTTCAAACAGACGAATAAAGGGGCAGTTATTGCTACTTTAGCTGGTAAAGATGATTCGCGACATCGTCTATTGACCGCACATACGGATACGCTTGGAGCGATGGTAAAAGAAGTAAAAAGAAATGGAAGATTGAAACTTACGATGATCGGGGGGTTTAACTGGAATGCTGTGGAAGGTGAGTATTGCCATATACATACAGCTTCCGGGAAGGAAGTTCGCGGAACGATTTTGATGCACCAGACGACAGTCCATGTATACCGCAATTCGGGGAGTGCAGAGAGGAATGCTGATAATATCGAAGTGCGAATCGATGAAAAGGTGACGAATGCAGCGGAAACGAGGGCGCTTGGCATTGAAGTCGGTGATTTTGTTTCATTCGATCCACGATTCGAAGTGACGCCAACCGGTTTTGTCAAATCAAGACATCTCGATGACAAAGCGAGCACTGCACTTCTTTTGGAATTGATACGCTCATTGAAGGAAAACGGATCGGAACTGCCGCATACAACTCATTTCTACATCTCGAACAATGAAGAGATCGGTTATGGAGGAAACTCTAACATTCCGAACGAAACAGTTGAATATATTGCTGTCGATATGGGGGCAATCGGTGATGGACAATCTTCAGATGAATATACCGTGTCGATTTGCGCGAAAGATTCAAGCGGACCTTACCACTATGCTTTGACGAGGCATTTGACTGGTCTTTGTGAAAAGGGAAGCATCCCATTCAAGTTAGACATTTATCCTTATTATGGATCTGATGCATCCGCAGCAATTCGTGCGGGCTTCGATGTACGGCATGCGTTGTTTGGCCCTGGGATTGAATCGTCTCATGCATTGGAAAGGACTCATGTCGATTCCTTGAAAGCGACCGCACAATTATTGCATGCTTATGTAACATCCGAAATGATGGACTAAAGGAGGCCTGATGATGGAATCAGAGTATTTATTTTCAAGTTTGCCAATTAAGAGAGTGGAAGGGATTTTACCTGACACAGTTACGGACATTGCAGTCGATTCACGAACTGTCAATGCTGGAGGTGTGTTTGTCTGTATAAAAGGATTTACCGTCGATGGACATGCATACGTTTCGAAAGCAATTGACAACGGAGCGAGAGTAATTGTGGCTTCAAGTCCTGTCGAAGTCGATTTGGACAAGGTGGCGGTCGTCTATGTGGAGGATACGTCAAAAGCGGTCTCTTTGCTAGCACCCCGTTTTCTGAAGTACCCTTCAAAACGGATGACAATGATCGGCGTGACAGGGACTAACGGAAAAACGAGCGTCAGCAATATGCTCCATTCGGTTTTACGCCATGCAGGCGAAAAATCTGCTGTGACAGGGACGATTGGTTTCAATTTGGACGGCATTTTATTTGAAACTGAAAATACAACTGCCGATGTACTGACGACCCAGCAAATGATTAAGCAAGCGGCCGACGCCGGATGCTCGACAATGACAATGGAAGTTTCATCGCACGGGCTTGTCGAAGGAAGATTAGCAGGCACCGAATTTGATATTGCGATTTTTACGAACTTATCGCATGACCATTTGGACTTCCATGGAACGATGGAGCATTACGGTCATGCAAAAGGGCTATTATTCGCCCAGCTTGGACAAGATCTGGAGCAGTCGAAATTCGGTATTGTCAATGCGGACGACCCATGGGGAGATCGTATGAAGGAGATGACTTCATTCCCGGTATTTACGTACGGAGTTCACAACCATGCGGATTTTCGTGCAACAGAAGTGAAGCTTACAGTAGATAGCACTTCATTCCACCTAGATTCTCCGGCTGGAAGCTTCGATGTCACGATGGCGCTTATAGGCGAATTCAATGTATATAATGCGCTCGCAGTCATTGCGGCATTATATGCAAAGAGGCTAGAAATGGAAGTAATTCTAGAGGGACTTGCTGTCATTCCTGCCGCAAAAGGCAGAATGGAGAAAGTCGAAACGGAATTGCCATTGACAATCTATGTCGATTACGCCCATTCACCTGACGCGATCGAGAAGGCGATCCAAGCAGTATTGCCTTATAAAGATGCGGAGAGCAAATTGATATTCGTCATCGGAACAGGGGGCAATAGGGATCGGATAAAGCGTCCGATCATGGCGGAGAAAGCGTCAGTCGCCGATTATGTCATTTTGACGACGGACGATCCACGTGATGAACCGTATGAGACGATTTTGTCGGAGCTTGCTGCTGGCATGCAACATGACAAGTACGCGTGCATAGGCGATCGTGAGGAAGCCGTCCGCCACGCTGTATCTGTGGCGGATGCAGGGGATATTATCATCTTTGCCGGAAAAGGCCACGAAGATTATCAAATTATCGGCAGAGAAAAACTACCCCACTCCGACGCCGACATCGCATTAAACGAAGCGGAGAATAAGTTTGGAAGAGGTTTTATAGAGAAATAAAAGAGGATGAAGAGCTGTCAATTTAGGCAGCTCTTTTCCTTTTCGCAAAAGACTTTCCGCAATGGAGAAAAAATTGTTGAAAATGATTTGCAATCTGTCTATGCTTAAAAAAGTGGAAAAGAAGGAGCTCTGACAAAATGCAAAAACCAATACATGAAGAGATCGCATCACGACGCACGTTTGCGATCATTTCCCACCCGGATGCCGGAAAAACGACTATGACGGAAAAATTGCTTTATTTTGGCGGTGCGATTCGTGACGCAGGGACAGTAAAAGGGAAAAAGACAGGCAAATACGCAACATCCGACTGGATGGAAATCGAAAAACAACGTGGAATCTCAGTAACATCCTCGGTGTTGCAATTCGACTATGACGGCAAGCGCGTCAATATTTTGGACACACCAGGCCACGAAGACTTCAGTGAAGACACATATCGTACGCTCATGGCGGTCGATGCCGCGGTCATGATGGTCGATTCAGCCAAAGGTATCGAACCTCAAACGATTAAACTTTTCAAAGTATGCCGGATGAGAGGCATTCCGATTTTTACGTTCATGAACAAAATGGACCGACAAGGAAAAGAGCCGCTTGAATTGATGGAAGAATTGGAAGAAGTCCTAGAGATCGAATCATACGCAATGAATTACCCAATCGGTATGGGAAAAGAATTCATCGGCGTCTACGATCGTTACAACAACCGCATCGAACAAGCGCGTGTCGAAGGGGACAGCCATTTCCTTCCGTTGAATGAAGAGGGAGAGCTGGCGGTTGAACATCCGATGATGGAAACTTCCTATTATCAGCAAGCGCTTGAAGACGTCATGCTTTTAAATGAAGCTGGCAATGAATTCGACGTGGAAAGAGTAGCCAAAGGAGAATTGACACCAGTATTTTTCGGCAGCGCCTTGACGAATTTCGGTGTGCAAACATTTTTGGAGACGTTCCTCCAATTTGCACCATCCCCACAGCCAAGAAAGACGAAAGATGATCAGCTTGTTGATCCGAATTCAGACGAGTTTTCAGGTTTCATTTTCAAAATCCAAGCGAATATGAACCCTGCCCATCGTGATCGGATCGCTTTTGTCAGGATCGTTTCCGGCGGGTTTGAAAGAGGAATGTCGGTCACTGTACCACGGATTTCGAAATCGATTAAGTTATCACAGACGACACAATTTTTGGCGGATGACCGCGAAACGGTAAACGAAGCAGTTGCAGGCGATATTATCGGCTTGTACGATACGGGGAACTACCAAATTGGCGACACCGTTGTCGGTGGAAAGTCGAATTTCCAATTTGAAGCTTTACCGCAGTTCACCCCTGAACTATTTGTGAGGGTTACAGCGAAAAACGTTATGAAATCAAAGCACTTCCATAAAGGAATTCTTCAATTGGTCCAAGAAGGTGCAATCCAATATTACAAAACATTGCATACAGAAGAAGTTTTACTAGGTGCCGTTGGTCAACTTCAATTCGAAGTGTTCGAGCATCGGATGAAAAACGAATATAACGTGGATGTCCACATGGAACATATCGGCAACAAAGTTGCACGCTGGATTGAAAATGAAAGCGACGTAAAAGAGTCTATGACAGGGCAACGTTCAATGCTTGTGAAGGACCGCTATGATAATCTTGTTTTCCTTTTCGAAAACGACTTTGCATTGCGTTGGTTCGGCGATAAATATCCGGACATCCGACTGTACAGCTTATTATAATTAATGAACCTAACCGGAAGACGCAGTCTTTCCGGTTTTTTAGTTGGAGGACGTGTATGAAGCGTTTTTCTGTGGGCCAAAGGTCATGAAATGACAATAAATCCTGGGTAATGATCGATAACTTCTGGGAAATAACCGATAACTCGTTCAGATTGATCGATAAACGTAAGGAAATGATCGATAACTTTCCAAAGACTGTTTATCGTGAAATTGTAGGCTCGCGATTGATGTTAAAAGCATCTTTCAATATGATAGAAGTAATCGTTTGTCCCGCATAACTGGCTGTAAGACCCCGCCTTCAAAAATTGGCGGGGAGTTAATAATTATTAATCGGGGTCAACAGCCAGTAGATGCCCGATTGGTTCAACTAACAATCAGCAGGGTGAGAAGACCCCTACTGATTGAAGTTTCACTTTATCTCACGAAAGGGATGTGCAAATGAAAATCAGTAATTTTTCTATTAAACGACCTGTCTTTACAATTGTGACAATGTTTTTAGTCATCATTCTAGGGGCAGTTTCCTTTTTCAAAATACCGGTAACACTCATTCCTGATTTGAATCCGCCGGTGGCAGTCGTCGTTACCAACTATCCAGGCGCCTCATCCACCGAAGTGAGTGAGAAGCTAACAAAACCACTGGAGGCAAGTCTGTCGACAGCACCTGGCTTGAAATCAATGCAATCGTCTTCACAGGAAGGCGCAAATTTCATCTTGCTCATGTTTGATTGGTCAACAAATATTGATGATGTGCAACTGGATATTATGCAGCGAATCGACCAAGTTCCGGTACCTGAAGGCGCCAATGCCCCGCGGTTCATGAAATTTGACCCGGCCCAATTCCCAATCATCCAGCTGTCGCTTCGAACAACTTCGGAAGAAGTGGATATACGTAATATTGCGGAGCAACTGGAAACAGAGCTGCGTCGGACGAAGGGTGTTGCGAGTGTCACCGTTACAGGTAAGTTGGTGGAAGAAGTCCAAGTCATTTTAGATCAGAAGAAGCTTGAGGATTTTGGACTCATCCAATCGGATGTCGTACAGGGAATCCAAGCGGGCAATGTATCAATGCCAGGGGAACCGATCGAAACGGATGACGGAAAGCAACTGACGACGAGAATCATCAGTACATTGACAACGATAACTGATATAAGAAATGTTGTAGTCGGCGTCAATCCAATGACTGGCGGCAAAGTAAAGGTGTCGGATGTTGCAGACGTTGCAATGCTTGAGGCGAAAGCAACCTCCGAAACGAGGGCGAATGATCAACAGGCTGTCCTAATGTCGGTGCTCCAAGAATCAGGAGCCAATACCGCGACTGTTTCTACTGCATTCAAGGATGCGTTGGATAACCTTCTTGTCCAAGAGGAATACAAAGATGTTGAAGCGGATATTTTGTTCGACCAAGGTGACTATGTGAAGCTCGCTGTTGGAAATATCGGGCAATCGCTATTGCTTGGCGGATTGTTTGCGATGATCGTCTTATTTTTATTCCTTCGTGGAATCAAAAGCCCGATCATTATCGGCATTGCCATCCCTTATTCTGTAATTGTCACGTTTGTGCTCATGTTTTTCGCTGATTTCTCGCTCAACATTATGACGCTCGGCGCGTTGGCATTAGGCATCGGGATGCTTGTTGATAATGCGATTATCGTCATCGAAAACATTGAACGTCATTTGGCGATGGGGAAAAATCGGACAGAAGCAGCGAGGGATGGAGCGAAAGAGATCAGCGGTGCAATTACCGCTTCGACGTTGACGACGCTCGCCGTATTTGTTCCAGTCTTTTTCATTAGCGGGTTAATCGGACAGATATTCACTGAATTCGCATTGACGATTTCGTTTAGTCTTTTTGCGTCACTCGTCGTCGCATTGACTGTTGTGCCGATGATGGCTAGCAAAATGCTTACGAAACCGAGAAAGAATATCGAAGCGAGAAGACGTCGTTCGAAGACGCTGAACAGATTTGAACGGTCTGTGAAATGGTCGCTCAAGAACCGTGCCGTCATTTTATTATTAACGATTGTTCTTCTTGCGGGCAGCGGTTTCGGTTTATTCAAGGTCGGAACTGAATTTCTGCCGGCAACGGATGAGGGATTCTTCAGCATATCCATTAAGATGCCGAATGGGTCATCGATGTCTTCCACAAATGACGTTGTAAAACGGATTGAGTCCACGCTGAAAGAGGAGAAAGAAATCGACGTTTACGTCAGCCTTATCGGAGGGACGCAGCAAAGCATGGCGCAAGGTAGTGCAGAATCAGACCGCGCCGAGATGTACGTCAAGCTTGTGCCTCTCGCGGAGAGGGAACGTTCGGTATTTGAGTTTGTCGACGATGTTCAACCTGATGTGCTCGATCTTGTAGGTGATGATGCTAGCATCGGTTTTGAAATGCAAACTGCAGCCGGGTCAAGCCCGAATACGTTAACCTTCTCATTGAAAGATACGAATGAGGAAAGGTTGAATGAATCGGTAGCTAAACTTGACGATGAGCTGCGGAAATTGGATTCGGCACTTGAAGTTTCGAATAATCTTCAAGATACAGTCGAAGAGATTCATATCGAGGTGAATCGCGAAAAGGCATCCAATCTCGGACTAGCTCCTTATCAAATCGCACAAACGGTCAATTCGATTACACGGGGGCAATTCGCATCTCAATTTGTTGATAAAAAAGAAAATGTCGTTTCGATCATTGTTCAATATGATGAAAGGTACAGAAACAGCATTGATAAATTAAAACAAATCAAGTTGAGGACACAGACAGGCAATTTCGTCGCGCTACGGGATGTTGCAACAATTTCCATAGAGGAAGGCCCGGTTTCTATCCAGCGGGTTGACCAAGCCCATTCTGTCACTTTCGATGTGAAGTATAAATCATCTTTATCATTAGGTGATATGACTGCCGAAGTAAATGAAATAGTGGAGCGAATTGATTTGCCGTCAGAGACGGAAATGTCCTATGGCGGAGATCGGGAACTATTCGAAAATGCGATCAATGACATGCTGATGGCCATCGTTCTTGCGGTCGTCCTTGTCTATATTGTAATGGCTGCTCAGTTCGAGTCATTCAAATATCCATTTGTCATTATGTTCTCTGTACCACTAATGGCTATTGGGGTTGCGTTAGGATTATTTGCAACAAATACGCCAATCAGTGTGACTGCCGTCATTGGCATCCTCGTGCTTGTCGGTATTGTCGTCAATAACGGAATTGTCCTCGTCGATTACATCAACCAACGGAAAGACGCCGGCATGTCATCGTACGACGCCATCATCGCTTCGGTGAGGGATCGTGTACGTCCAATCTTAATGACGGCATTAACGACAATTTTAGGACTGTTGCCGCTTGCGCTCGGCATCGGTGAAGGAACGGAAATGAACCAGCCAATGGGGATCGCTGTAATTGGCGGATTGATCAGTTCCACTTTCCTTACGCTGTATATCGTTCCAATCATTTATAGCTTGTTTGACCGCGAAACGAGAAAACGCGCAGTTGAAACGAAATAATGAAAATGCCTGGAGATGCATTGGTCTCCAGGCGTTTTTTCTTTTTGATTAATTAGAATTGTCTTTAAGCTATCCGTAAACTAGTTTATTATAGTGCTATACTTAATCGGAAGCGAGGGGGATTTATGAGGACTCATTTTTTTACAGGATTTCCGGGTTTTATTGCGACTGAGCTTATCAAGGAATTGATCCGTCGGGATGAAGCAAAAAAGGTATATGTACTCGTCGTGGCACATGAAGTGGAGCATGCAAGTGAAAAAGTTCGTAACATCATGAAAGAGGTTGGCGAAGAGATTCCTGTAGAAATAATTATCGGGGATATTACCCAAACCGATCTTGGATTGACAGAGGGGATACTATCCGAATTACGAGAGATTAGGATGACTGTATGGCATTTGGCTGCAATTTATGATCTTGCTGTGAAGCCGGAGATCGCTTGGAAGGTGAATGTCGAAGGTACACGAAATGTGAATGACTTTATTAAGAATCATCCGTTGATGGATCGATATATGTATTTCAGTACAGCATATGTGGCAGGTTTGAGAGAAGGGTTGCTACTTGAAACCGAACTTATTCGACCCGTAGCATTTAAAAACCATTATGAAGAGACAAAATTCGAAGCGGAACTTTTAGTTGAAGAACTAAAAAATGCAAAGCCGGTTACAATCATTCGGCCGGGGATTGTCCGTGGTCACTCTCTAACAGGGGAAACAATAAAATTTGACGGGCCGTATTTTTTTATGAATATGATTGACCGTTTAAAGTGGATGCCCTTCATACCGTACGTAGGAAAGACACAATCACGCATCAATGTTGTTCCGATCGATTACATTCTCAATGCTTCGGTTTACCTTTCCAGCAAGGCAGAAGCGATTGGAGAAACCGTCCATTTGACTGATCCTTCACCCCATCCGGTAGAAGAAGTTTTCAGGGCAATGACAATTGCTTTAACTGGAAAAAAACCAAAAGGGAGAGTACCTAAAAAGATTGTTGAGATAGCAATGAGACCGTTATATGTACAGCGTAGGATGGGTGTAGAGATTGAAACACTGGATTATTTGAATTGGAATTCCCATTTCGATACATCAGTTGCCGAAAAGCTTTTTGAAAACAGTTCAATCGAATGTGCGGATTTCATTGAATCCATCCCAACTATGGCAAAATTCTTTAAGGAACATAAAGACAATGAAACTTTCCAAATTAAAATCGGTGAATAAATTGTGTCCGGAAATATTTGATGGTATAATCACTAAAGAAGCACTCAACAACTTAATAATTCTTTTGACAGTTGTCAAAGGGGAGTAGCTATAGGGCAACCTATTTCATAGTCGTCAATACATGGCAAGAGCCATCGGTTATGATAGCAGGATTTTTACTACATAAATTTCTGACTTAGCGAGACCTTTGCCTTTTATTAGGTGAGGGTTTTTTTATTTGGAGAAATAAGGAGGAAATAAGTTGGAAGCAATATTGTTGGAATACGCATGGGTACTTGTTGTATTGATTGCACTTGAAGGATTATTGGCAGCAGATAATGCCGTAGTCATGGCAGTCATGGTAAAACATCTACCGAAAGTGCAACAGAAAAAAGCATTGTTCTATGGACTGCTCGGGGCATTTGTTTTCCGTTTTGCTGCGTTGTTCATGATTACGTTTTTAGTAAATATCTGGCAAATACAAGCATTAGGAGCTGCGTATCTATTATTCATATCGATCAAAGCCTTATTGGATAGAGGAAAAGATGGTCATGATGATGTGAAGAAAAAGCGTAGGCAATCCGGCTTTTGGATGACAGTTTTAAAAGTCGAGCTGGCAGATATCGCTTTTGCCCTTGATTCAATGTTAGCTGCAGTCGCATTGGCGGTAACTTTGCCGGAATTGGGAGATTTCCATGTTGGCGGTATTAATGGCGGCCAATTCGTTGTGATGCTACTAGGTGGAATCATCGGTCTCGTCATTATTCGATTTGCTGCTAGACAGTTCGTTGTATTGCTTGAAAAATTCCCTACACTCGAAACAGCTGCATTCCTAATCGTTGGCTGGGTAGGTGTCAAATTGGTAGTACTCACATTGTCACATCCAAAATTACAAATCATCGATGAGGCATTTCCTCATTCGACGCTTTGGAAGTCGATCTTCTGGGTCGTTCTATTAGTCATTGCCGTCGGTGGTTATTTGACAGCTGTTGCGAAAAATCGAAAACAAGCGTAATAAGAATCGACCGGTACATGATAATGGTACCGGTCGAAATTTTTTTTGTTGTTTTCTTTCCTTTTCTTAAGAAGTTCACTAAAATGAAAAGATGATTCCCTCTTTTTAGAAAGGTTCTGATCATATGAAATTCACAAGGGAAAATCTACATCGTTTTACACCTGCTCAAGTTATTGTCTTTTATTATTTTTTGGCGATCGGATTTTCCTTCCTTCTGTTGAATTTACCTGGCGTCTATTTACCTGGCGTCGAAGTCAGCTTTATAGATAGCCTATTCACCGCAGTAAGTGCTGTTAGTGTCACTGGCTTGACTCCGATAAGCATTGGAGGTACCTATTCAGTTTTCGGGTTATGCATGCTTATGCTCGTTCTGCAATTGGGCGGGATTGGCATCATGTCGATCGGAACGTTCTTCTGGTTATTAGTCAAAAAGCGGATCGGCTTGCGTGAACGTCAGCTTATCATGGTCGATCATAACCAATACTCTCTAGCTGGAGTCGTCGAACTCATTAAACAAATTGTACGGATCATCTTTTTGATTGAGATTACAGGCGGAATCATTTTGACGTTGTATATCATGAAGTATTTTGATTCATTTAGTGAAGCATTGTTAAATGGAATGTTCTTATCAGTTTCCGCGACGACGAATGCCGGTTTCGATATTACGGGATCATCTTTACATCCTTATTTCAATGATTACTTCGTACAATCCGTCATCATGATCCTTATTGTGCTTGGCGCAATCGGTTTTCCAGTGCTCATTGAAGTGAAAAGCTTCTTCTCGAAAAAAGTGCCGAATTTCCGTTTTTCTCTGTTCACGAAAATTACGACTGTCACATTTGGGCTATTGCTACTTTGGGGAGCTTTGCTCATTTTCATACTGGAATCATTCAACTCCTTTAAAGGACTCGCATGGCATGAAAAGATTTTCGCTTCTCTTTTCCACTCAGTATCTTCTCGATCCGCTGGATTGACAACTTATGATATTACACAATTTAGCGACGCCACGGATATTTTCATTTCTTCCTTAATGTTCATCGGTGCTTCACCGAGTTCGGTAGGAGGGGGGATACGGACGACGACTTTTGCCATTGCGCTCCTATTCCTTATCAACTTTGCGCGTGGTAACAATGTCATCAACATCTTCAGGCGTGAAATTAAGCTTATTGACGTTTACCGTTCGTACGCAGTCATATTGCTCGCAGCTGTAATGGTCATGACTGCATTGCTTATTTTACTTATTACTGAAAAGGATGTTCCTGTTGTTGCACTTCTGTTTGAAATCACCTCCGCGTTCGGTACGTGCGGTATGTCGCTTGGAATTACATCGGATTTATCGGTGATTGGTAAATTAATAATTATGGTTCTCATGTTCATCGGGCGTGTCGGTCTCATTTCGTTCCTTTATACGTTAGGAGGAAAAACGAATAAAAAACCTTACACTTATCCTAAAGAACGTGTTATCATCGGATGAAAAAAGCATCTTCCCTTTATTTCAATAGGGAGGATGCTTTTTCTTGTTTATCATGCCATGCTTTTCTCGGTTTGCAGAAAATGGAACTGTGGATTTTGTCCTTTACAGAAGAATGTGACGAGGTAGCCGTCTTCTTCGGTTACGTCATGTTCATATGCTTCCATTGGTCGTACTGCGACTGGGGTGATGAATGTATGTTTCCGGATATTTCTCTCGGTGAGACGTGTTGGCGTTGCCATTTTGCTAAGCAACTCTTTATCGTCTAAAATCAACCGCTCAATATCTAGCAATGTTTCCGGCTCAATCTCATCCTTCCACCAAATATGGCGTGGCTGGAATGTGTGATGGGCCAAATAGTCGATTTTCATTAAGCTTCTCACGATATTCATATCCGCTTTTGCATATTCAAGCAAGAACTCTTCAAGTCTTGTGTACAAGTCTTGAAGCTGATGACCGATCCTAGACCAGCCTTTCATTTCCCAAAACGTGCCGAACTGTTGGAAGAAGTCAAAAGGCGTTTCGAATACTTCTGATACTAAATACTCAACTGTCCGCGGCATACGATTGTCATTCCAATACTTTTCAAGTACATCCTCAGTCTGTTTGATCCGTAAAATATCATCAAATGTAAGTACGTTATTAGATAAGATTTCATATGGAGCTTGATCGATATACGTATATCCGTATTGTTCAGCTTGAATGCGCAAACCTGTGCCTCTCAGCAGTTTGAGGAATCCTAATTGCAGCTCTTCAGGACGCATTGCAAACACATCATTGAAAGTATCTCTGAATGAATCATAATCCTCTTCAGGCAGCCCTGCAATCAAATCAAGATGCTGCGCAATCTTCCCGCCTTCTTTCACCATATTGACGGTTCTGGACAGTTTTTCGAAATTTTGTCTCCGTTTCACAAGTTCATTCGTCAAATCGTTTGTCGATTGTACTCCGATTTCAAAGCGGAAAAGGTCGGCAGGTGCATTCTCGTTCAAGAAGTTGATAACTTCTGGACGCATAATATCACCTGTTATCTCAAATTGAAAGACGGTGCCGGGCAAGTGCTCATCGATAAGGAATTGGAACATTTCCATAGCGTAGCTCCGACTAATATTAAATGTCCGGTCGACGAATTTTATCGTCTTCGCTCCGTTTTTCATTAAGTAACGAATGTCGTCCTTAACAGTTTCGCGATTGAAATAGCGTACGCCGACTTCGATGGAAGACAGGCAGAATTGACAGGAAAACGGACAGCCTCTGCTCGTTTCAATATATGTTACCCGATTGCCGAGATGGGGGACATCCTCAGGAAATCTGAAAGGTGATGGAAGCTGACGCAGATCAAGCTTAGGTCCGGGAGCTGTTGACCTCAATTTTCCATCCTCCAAATAGGCGATCCCTTGCACTTCATGTAGACCGATCTTTCCTGAATGATAATCGAGAATTTGTTTAAATGTCCGCTCTCCTTCGCCGATGACAATGAAATCAATTTCCGGAACTTTTTCCAACCATTTGTCAAAGTCGTAGGTCACTTCAGGACCACCAGCAACGATAACCAATTCCGGGTTTGTCTTCTTTAAGATGCGAATTACTTTAATGGACTCCTCAATATTCCATATGTACAAACTAAATCCGACAATACTTGGTTTTTTTTGATAAATATCTGATACAATATTTAGTACTGGGTCTTTAATCGTATATTCTGCCAAAATCGGTTCGTAATCTGGCATTGCATACGATTTCAAATACCGAATAGCGAGATTCGTGTGAATATATTTTGCGTTTAATGTTGTTAGGACTATACTCATATATATGCTCCTCTGTTATAATACTAATTACTAGCAACTCTGATTTGTATTTTAGTCGTTTAATACTATTTTATTACGACTGATAATATGAAATAATCAGAATTGGAGATGCTTTATTCAAATAAAGTTAGGTTGAAAAAATAACGTTTGCATGAATTCTTGTCGTTTCACATACTGTTTGGTAATAGGCACAGGAGGTATCAAATTGAGTGATTTCGATAAAATAAGAAATAGTGTGTCATTTCTAATGGATGACAACTTTCGACCGAGTTTGATTTTGCATGTTAATGGAGACATCTATTCCGAAAATGTACCATTTAAAATGTATTTTGATAAGGGAAAGAAAAAGAATATTAATGAAATCATCGATCCGGCTTCCATGCATGACTGGACAAGATTTTCTAATCGAGCAGGAAAATCTGAACATATGATGATGGAAATCATGCAAATAAATTTCATTGAAAAAGAAAATAGCCCAGTCCAGATGCATTCAATCTATATACCTGAAATAGAAAAGATTATAGCGATGTTCGATGTGCCGGGACTGAAAAAAACCCCAGCCCTTAAAACATATTATAATGCATTTAAACAATCATCTAATTTCATGCTGATCGTAGATCCGCATGGTGAAATCATTGACGTGAATGATATGCATACCGTGTTTATCAATCGGTCGAGGGATGAACTTATCGGTCAAAACATTGAAAAGGTGTTGGCCATTGTCAATCCGGACAACTGTGAACCGCTTCAGACTCAACTTGAAAAGGTTATGGAACAAGGCTGCATTCAATCCATAACAACTTATCAAAGATCACCGGACGATACAAGATATTATCATATTATAACCTACTATGATAGTGATACTAATATGTTTATCGTTCAATTATCGGATGCTACCGAAAAAGAGAACCTTCAAGTTCAGTTAGCTCATTCAGGTTCGTTATCCGCAGTTGGACAAATCGCCGCAAGTATAGCACATGAAATAAGAAACCCAATTACAACGTTGAAGGGCTTTACGCAATTGCTCAAAGTGTCGGCTACTGAGGATTCAATCCGATATATTTCCGTCATCGAGGATGAAATCGAAAGGATGGAATCCATTCTTGGGGAGATGCTAGTCCTTTCAAAGCCGTCGAAAAAAAAGAAATCCGCTTTTTCATTAGAAGTATTGGTTGGAGATATGGTTTCAATACTATCCCCTAAGGCAGTTATGGAAGGAATTGAAGTTATTCAGCAAACAGAGCTGGACGGTACTCCACTTATCTTTGGCGATTCGGATAAAATGAAGCAAGTGCTTTTGAACTTATTTAAAAATGCACTAGAGTCAATGCAGATTGGTGGAAAGCTTTTCATTCATCTTTCAGAGGCCGACGGGAAATTAATTCTCTCCATAACGGATACGGGAAAAGGGATGACGCGCCATCAAGTAAATCAAGTGTTCATGCCGTTTTTTAGCTCGAAACCCGGCGGAACGGGATTAGGACTTCCTTTCGTCTTAAAAACAGTTGAAGATCATGGCGGAACGATTGCAGTAGAAAGTCAAGTCGGTGTAGGCACGAAATTCATAATGACCTTTCCTAAGGTTAAAGAAAGCCCGTTGAAAAGCCAACAGTCCATCGTCTCTTGAGCAATTCGTTTTGACACATTCACCCATTTGTATATATAATAGTGTCGAGTCGAGTCGCTGACAGGAAAATAAAAGGTGGATCCGAACAATGGAAAAAGATACTGAACGCGCTTTGAAATTATTCATCGTTCTTTCAAGAGCAAGCAAGGTTGTTTTGGAAGAGGCGAATAAACTGATAGAATCCTATAAGCTGAACCCTACTGAATTTGCTGTCCTGGAACTTTTATATCATAAAGGAAGACAGCCGATTCAAAAAATCGGTCAAAAAATATTGCTTAGCAGCGGTTCCATGACATATGTAGTAGATAAGCTTGAAAAAAAAGGTCTTATTGAACGTGTGTATTGCACGGAAGATAAAAGGATCACATATATGTCCATCACAACTGCAGGCAAGGATTTGATTGAAGAAATTTTTCCTTCACACGAAAAGAAAATTAATGAATTGATGTCGGTCCTTACGGAATCGGAACAGGAAACAGCAATTGAATTGATGAGGAAATTGGGACTATCTATAAAGAACTTATCATAATTTCATGCATAGAGAACGCCGAACAGGCATAACCTGTTCGGCGTTGTTATTTGTAAACCCACACGTTTTGACTACGGGTGGCAACCGCTTATTGTACCGTCTGTCCCATATTCAAGAAGTCGTCATTGTATTCTTGTTCTGCATTGTCAAACAGAGTAAGTCTTACAATCATGCCTTCTTTTTCAAAAACAATCCCGGTAACAGGGCCTGTTTCCGTATCAACCTTGAACGCTTTAGCATTCTCGATTCCTTTATCCGAAACATCCGTATAAACGTCTGTCAATTCTTCAGGCTCTTCTTCATCATTGCTTGCCGCTTTCAACACTTCTTGCATATTATCCACTAAATAATCATATGTTCCATCTTCGGCAGGTTGCGTTTCAATCCGCATAAAGGCATTTGGATTATCGTCAGCATACAAGCTATCACGTCCAGGCTCTTCGCTTGTCAACGTATAGCCAGGCAAAACTTCCATCGCAAATTGCTGTGCGTCACTTTTAGTCAATACAGCGTCTGCCATATTGTCTGCCGTCTCATTAGCATCTTCGTTATTTGAACCGGCCTCTGTTCCAGTATCAGTTGAAGTGCCGTCTGTCGAGCTGCCGTTTGTCTCATCGACGGCTTGCTCTTCATTTTCCGGAGTAGTTCCTTGTTTAGAATCTGCATTGTCGGTACCACAAGCTGCAAGAAGAAGCGCAGCCGCAAACCCAGTGCATACCATTTTCCAATTAAATTTCATTGAAAACCCTCCTATTCATTAATCACGCTATTACATACCCGATTGGTTCAATTACTACTCAGCGGAATCCCATACTCCACTAAATCGGGTTCAATATATTGGACGAGTAAAGGTCAAAAACGTTTCATTCATCACTGCCATGGATGATTGTATAGCGTTTATGGTTAACGACAGTCTTTTCCTCGAGTTCCAGTTCATCGAAGTTTTCCATATATGTTAAATCGACGATTACGGAGTTCTCATTCACTTTCTCTACAATTCCTTGTAAACCATCTTTAAACTCTATAATATTGCCAACTTCTGCGATCTTCATAATCAAACAGCTCCTTAAACAGATTATCTTTTATAGTTTGCCTGAAAAAGTCTGCTACGTAAAGTGTTTCAGTCTAAAAAAAGCGTTTTCATTTGTCGGAAAATGTCGTAAATTGAATTACTTTTTTTGTATAGAATCATGTATAATTGTAATTTAGGTATATCTACTCTCGGGAGGTATTGCGCATGAATCAGAAATTGGAAGCCAAGATTGAATCGACGCGCAAGGAATTGATCATTGTAGCTGGGCAAAAAGGCATATCTTCAACTGAAACATTAAAAATTAGTCAATTGCTCGATAGCTTGATCAATGAATACAATTCTCGTGAACGGATGCCTGAATATATGGCATGGCTAGATGAAGAGAAAGGAAGGGGTTATTATGGTAACAATTAATGACTTTCGAAATGAATTGAATGGGGCGGTTATTGGTAGAGAGAAAGAATTCGACTTGATGCTCATTGCATTATTGCAACAAGGACATGTATTGCTTGAAAGTGTTCCTGGCTCCGGAAAAACAATGATGGCGAAAAGCTTTGCGAATGCATTCAAAGGTGATTTCAAACGTGTGCAATTTACACCGGATGTGTTGCCGTCAGATGTAACTGGGATTCGCTATTTCAACCCGCAATCGCAGGAATTCATCCTGAAGGCCGGTCCTGTATCGACAAACATATTATTGGCAGATGAAATAAACAGGGCGACTCCGAGGACCCAATCAAGTTTGTTGGAGTCAATGGAGGAGAGGCAAGTGACGATTGATGGGGAAACGATTTCCTTACCGACTCCGTTCATGGTTATCGCGACGCAAAACCCGATTGAGTCACAGCAAGGGACATTCCCATTGCCTGCAGCTCAGTTGGACCGTTTCTTGTTTAAGCTGAATATCGATTATCCTTCGTTTGAAGAAGAGCATGAAATATTGCGGCAATACGGAAAGAACCCTGGACAGATTATTACCGAATCGATCATTGATGCACAAACTGTCGGTAGATGGGCAGCTGAAGCTGCGGAAGTAACGGTACATGCGGATATTGAGAAATATATATTGAAAATTGTCAGAGCGACAAGAGAGCATCCTTTTTTGGAGCTAGGTTTAAGTTCCCGTGCGGCTCTTGCAATTTTACAGGCATCCCGGACGAAAGCTTATATTGAAGGAAGAGATTATGTCACTCCGGATGATGTCAAAAACATTCTCCCTCCGGCAGCATTGCATAGAATGGAACTTTCGACGGAAGGGGTACTGACGAAAACGATCGAAGAAGTGCTGGATGAGATAACGAATTCCATTACAGCGCCACTTGAGGCGACGGTCTAATGAAGTGGATACGTTATGAACATGGCTTTCGATCGATACATCAGGGGATGACAATCACCGCAGTTTTTTTCCTATATGCATTCATGTACTTACAAGTATGGCTTGCCGCTTGTTTTGCTGCGGTTTTTGCGATGCTTGCCTTTCAAAATATCTACTTTTCAAAAGTTGGAAAGGACCTTTCAATCAAATTTCGTGCGAAACAGAAAAGGATTTTGATCGGAGAAGGGGAAGAACTAGTCATGGACTTCCAAAATGGCACTGTTCCGATATGGAATGGAACTCTCACACTATCGCTTGAAGATGCGGTTGCGCCAAGTTCTGACCATAAAAAACATTATAGTGGGATATATGATTTAACTGTTCCCTTTGCAATTGGGAGTAATAAAAAAGTGGAAATTCGAATTCCTCTTGAAGGTAAAAAACGTGGATTGTCGAGAGTGACAAGAGTGATGCTTGAAATTCCTCACCTTTTTGGAGACGGATTTGTCAATATGGAGCTGGATGAACCGATTTATTATCAGAGCTTAGTTTATCCAAGAGTGACTCCATTAGGAAGGGAATTAATCTCTTCACCTTACAAACCGGGGGAAACTGAACAGAAGCACTCATTATTCATGGATGCATTCCAACCGATTGGAACAAGGGATTATATACCGACGGATCGGTTCGACCAAATTCACTGGACGGCAAGTGCGAGAATGCAGAAATTGCAAACGAAAGAATTTCTTCCGGTCAGCTCGCAAAGCGTCGTTCTCATGCTGAATACGATCGAAAAAGACAGAGGATTTTTAGACTTTGAAAAAAAGGTTGAACGACTTGTTTCGTATGCGAATTACTGCATGAAAAATAACATTCCGTACTCCGTCGCTATGAATATTCGAAGTTTCGGTGCGCAACCTTATTTACTGTTGCCAAGCGGATCGGGTAAAGTGCAATTCCAAAAATTGATGGTCATGCTTGCGAAAATTTCGGATAAGCATGCCAAATTACGATTCGAGGACATGCTGCAACATATGGAAAGCTCGGGCCAACTTCCACAAACAGTTGTGTTAATCACTCATGAAAATGACCGGATTAAGGCTCTCGCAAAACAATGGGTGAAACGTTATGAAGTCATATTGGACAATTCCCATGAAAGGAATGAAGGGATTTGGGACAAACAAAATACGAACAAGACCGAAACCGATTTAACCTCTCTGAACGTATAATTGTCGAAATGTTCCTCTTATCCTATTTATTCATTTTCTTTTTAGGGGAAGTTGGAACTGCAATGCCATATATTTGGCTGATCATCTCAATCATCGGGGGACTCATCTCCTATTTCGTATTTTACAATCGCGACTATTCTTTAGGATTCGGTGTTGGTTTGGCGATAGTCATTACGGCACCTTTGCTGCTTATGAACGCGCCATTTATGAATGTTCTCCTTTTCTTCGTCTATATCCTATGGAGAATCCAGTCAAATTTCAACGGCTCGCGAATTCAAGGATGGCCATTTTTAACCGTTAACACGCTTGTATTCGTCGTGATGTATTTTTTGGCACGTCTCCTGTTCGCTATTAGTAGTCCAGAGGAGCTGATGCGACAACAGATATATTTGTATTTGCTTACCTCATTCCTTTACTTTTTCATTCGCATGGTTTCAATTACTGTGAACAGCAGGCAATTGGGCAATTTTCAGGTGAGAGAAGCAGGAAGAATTTTCGGTTATATTGTCGGGCTCGGTAGTCTTATGTTTATTGTTGTATTTTTTGCTCTTGATCCTGTTAGAAGAGCAGTAATAGGTGTATTCAGCTTTCTTTTTGGTGGTATCTTTACAATTTTCGGAAAATCGATGGAGCCCATAATAGATTTTCTCAATAAAGGCGCCGAACGTCTTGAGGAAAAGATTGCAGAAGAAGAAAGTGGATATGTTGATTTTGAAATGAAAGAGGAGTTGAACACGTATGGCAATACTTCCTCTATTTTCGAATACACTACTTTGGCAGTTGCAATTGTCATCTTGGTTATCATCGCCATTATCCTTGTAAGGAAAAAAGGGAAGAAGCGAGAAGTTGATAAAATGGAAAACTACACTTTCTCATTTAAAGGAAAAAAGGAAAAACCTGAAGAGCAACGTCAGTTGTTGTATGATTATTCGTCTGCACGGGATGAAGTAAGGAAGACTTTCGAGCAATTCGAGAAGGAAGCACAAACTTATAATTACAGTCGCATGCACGGGGAAACGGTAAAGGAATGGTTCTCGCGGATGGGCTGGATGCAGAAAGATTTGGTTTTAGCATTATATAATGATGTCCGATATGGCTCTCGAACTCCTTCTGAAGTTGAACATTCTATGTTTATTCAAGAGCTTGAAGAAATTAAAAAAACTTTTTCAAAAAAAGAGGTTTAAGATGTTTTCAAACGGGGGACATTATAATTGAACACAGCAACATTCTCATTTCCCCCTTTTGAGGACAGACCCTATTATAGGATCTGTCCTCCTTTTTTTTGTTGTAAACGCTTATAATGGAGAAAAAGGGAGGGAATATAATGGTGAAAAAGAAAATTGCATTCATTGGAACAGGTGTAATGGGCAGTAGTATCGTTAAACATTTATTGAAAGCTGACTATGAAGTGGCTGTATTCACAAGGACAAAAGAGAAAGCGGCATCTCTCGTAGAACAGGGAGCAAGCTGGGCTGAAACAGCTGGACAAGCAACTGCCAATGCAGACATCGTTTTAACGATGGTTGGTTACCCGTCCGATGTAGAAGATGTCTATTATTCAGAAAATGGGATTATTGCCAATGCACGACAAGGAATGATTTTCATTGATATGACGACGTCAAGTCCGGCTTTGGCAATCAGGATTGCGGCTGATGCTGAAGAGAAGGGGATTTCCTCAATCGATGCTCCTGTTTCAGGTGGGGATGTCGGAGCGCAAAACGGGACACTTTCGATTATGTGCGGCGGAGATGAGCGGATTTTCCAAGAAGTTCTTCCGTTATTGCAAGTGTTCGGAAAACAAATTGTCTACCAAGGCGAAGCTGGTGCCGGCCAACATACAAAAATGTGTAACCAAATTGCTATTGCGACTAATATGATTGGCGTTTGCGAAGCTTTAGCATATGGAAAAGAAGCGGGACTCGATGCTGAAACAGTTCTCGAATCTATTTCCTCTGGCGCTGCAGGATCTTGGTCGCTATCAAATCTGGCTCCTAGAATGATCAAAGGAGATTTTGAACCTGGTTTTTACGTTAAGCATTTCTTAAAGGATATGAATATTGCTTTGGCAGAAGCTGAACATATGAAATTACCTTTACCTGGATTACAATTGGCGAAAGAAATGTATAATGAGCTTGTCGAAGAAGGTTATGGGGATAAAGGAACACAAGTATTATATAAGCAATACAAACGAGCATAACTGAAGATAAACGGACTATCCATCCAATCAGTAATTGATTGGATAAGATAGTCCGTTTTTACTCGTCTTATTTTCCGTCTAAATAGGATGATCTAAAAGATTGCGTGTTGGATACTTTTCGTCGCTTCGGGACAAATGCCTTTTTCTTCGGTATTGTCGGCACTTTTTGTTCACCGACAAAATCGGACAACAAATCTTTAGCTGCATTCAAATTCATTCGCTCTTGTGGATTGCGGAAAGTTTGGTCTTGTATGCCTAAATGAGGAAGGGACGTGAAGTCGCCTTTTTCCGGTAAGGTATGAAAGAGGAAATCGCTGCACTTCACGAGTACAGTGGAGCTTTGCTGGCTAAGCTGAGGATTTTCAACGAAATGCAAGCCGATTTTTTTTGCATCCCCCGACTGTAGAAGCTGCTGGATGGCTTTGTTTTTTAATGTATAAAGCTCACGATTATTCGTTGCTGTCTTCGCATGCCTGTTCACTGTATATATGGCAATGGCAAGTTGTCGTACTTCATCTTCTTTTTTCAATTGATTCCCCTTCTTCTCGTATTGGATTTTCCTTACGTTAATCATACTGGTTCTCAAAACTTTTTCAAAGCAATTCACTCGAAGAAAATCGAAATATTTGCAAACAGCTATTTTTTTGTCGAATTTAAAGGTATACTTGTAAAATAAAGTAGAAAAATCTGTTTCGGCATCTATAAACAAAATTATTGTACATAGGAGCAGCGACATGCATGGAGGCATTCATGGACAATAACAGACTACACGATGAATTGATGATGGAGCGGAAAGTAAGATTGGAATACGAACAGAAGTATATGTCTGTCATAGATCATAATTTGGACCCAATCATTACAATCAATCGGAATGGTAGAATTTCGTATGCGAATATTGCCGTCCATAAAGCTTTCGGTTACCGATTGAAAGAATTGTCAGGTCGTGCTGTTATTGATTTGATCAGCGAAGACAAAATTGTTGAATTCCGAAAATTCCTATCTCGTGCATATCTCGGGGAATCGATTGAAATGGAAGGGATTAAGTTTTTCCATAAGCGTGGGCAATACTTATCCGCCTACATCAAGACGATTCCGGTTACTGTACGAGGAGAGATACAAGAAATCCATTTAATATTAAGAGATACTTCTTTTCATCTAAAAAACAATGAGAAACTATTATTTCTATCCTATCATGACCAATTGACAGGATTATGGAATCGAAGGGCATTGAAGGAACACTTTGAAGCTGACGCTGAGTATGCTTTTCGTAGTGATGCAAAGCTATCGTTAATCCATTTAGATTTGGACCGCTTCAACACAATTAATGATTCGGTTGGGAGAAATGGTGCTGACGAAATCTTGAAAATGGTGGCAGAACGATTAAAGATTGTTTGTCCAAAAGAGGGAAAACTATATCGAAATGGTGGAGATGAATATATCATCTTGCTGCAAAACCAATCGATTGAGAAAACTGAGAAGCTTACACAGAAAATTTTGAGCGACTTTACAAAGCCGTTCTATTTCAAGCATCAGGAGTATTTCATTTCCTCTTCGATCGGTATTTCTGTCTATCCGGATGATGGCAAGACTTTGGAAGAATTACTCCAAAAAGCAGAGCAAGCCGTTCGATTCGTAAAAGAACGCGGTCGTTCCCATTATCGATTTTATCGTGAGGAAATGAATACAGGCTTCACTGATACGGCATTAATGGAAGCTCACTTGCGCAGGGCAATCGAATTCAATGAACTAGAACTTCATTATCAGCCGCAAGTGAATTTAAAAACTGGTGAAATCGATAGTTTTGAGGCGCTATTACGATGGAATAATCGTAAGTTTGGTTTTGTCTCGCCGGCTCAATTCATACCAATAGCAGAGGAATCGGGGCTGATACATTCTATTGGGGATTGGGTGCTGGAAGTAGTATGTACACAGCTAAAGGAATGGCAAAATAAGCAGTTCCGGCCTGTCCGTATTGCGGTGAATATCTCTCCAAAGCAATTCCAAACCGGTGAATTTGCCGAGAAAGCGAAACAAATCATCGAGAATAATGGAATCCAACCGTCCTCTTTTGAAGTTGAAATAACAGAGTCTGCTTTGATGAACATGAAGGACACGCTTTCAACGCTGCAAAAATTGAAGGAAATCGGAGTGACGATTTCCGTCGATGACTTTGGAACGGGTTATTCCTCACTTAGCTATTTAAAACAATATCCGATTGATATTATTAAAATCGATCGCTTGTTCATCAAGGATATTGAGCTTGATGAAAAGAATGAGGCAATCGCCAAGACAATTATCAATCTTGCCCACAGTCTCGGCATGCAAGTTATCGCGGAAGGCGTGGAGAAGGATTTACAAGCGAAGATTTTAAAAGAGGCGGATTGCCATAAGGCGCAAGGCTTTTTATTCAGCAAAGCGATTCCGGCTTCCGAAATCGTGGAAAAGTATTTTACAAAGTAGATGATAAGACTTCCTTTACCTCGGCGAGAGTGCCATGGTGAAAAGGAAGTCTTTTTAGTAGTCGTCTAGCGAAGAAAGATATGATACAATTATGAGTGAATATTCATTCATTAGAAATGGGGGATTGTCATGTTTACAGACAAAGTGATCATTGTAACTGGTGGATCGAGCGGGATGGGGAAATCCATGGCGAAAAAATTTGCCGATGAAGGCGCTCATGTCATTATTACAGGCCGTGATGCTGACCGTTTGGATGCTGCAAGGGAAGAAATCGGGGAACGCTCACACACTTATCAAATGGACGTACGCAATATCGAAAATGTACAAGGCATGGTTGAATTTGCAGACAAAAAGTTCGGCAAAATCGACGGGCTTGTTAACAATGCCGCAGGAAATTTTCTTGTTCATGCAGAAGAACTCTCGCCAAATGGCTGGAAGGCCGTCATTGATATCGTTTTAAATGGAACTTTCTACTGTACAAGTGCAGTAGGTAACTATTGGATCAAAAAAGAACAAAAAGGCGCTATATTGAACATGCTTGCAACATATGCGTGGGATGCGGGTCCGGGTGTCGTTCACTCAGCTGCAGCAAAAGCAGGAGTCATGTCATTGACGCGCACACTTGCTGTCGAATGGGGACGGAAATATGGATTCAGGGTAAATGGTATAGCACCAGGTCCGATCGAGCGTACAGGCGGTGCAGAACGTTTATTCCAATCCGAGGTGGCGGTGAAACGGACGATTAATTCTGTCCCGCTCGGCCGAGTAGGAAGGCCAGAAGAAATCGCAGAACTTGCTGCTTTCATCATGTCAGAAAAAGCCTCCTATATGAACGGCGAAATCGTCACACTGGACGGCGGCCAATGGTTAAATCAATATCCGTTTTAAGTAAATATAATTAAATTGACATTAGATTATTATATACATTCGTTGATTGAAGTGTAAGGCGGCGGCTCCTGCGAAAGCCGTTACGAAGAACGGCTTTTGCAAAGGGCACGCAGAAATTAAGGCAAATCGAACCCTTCGCAGTTCGATTGGCTGAGGAGGCGCCTGCGGAAAGCGCCCACCTGGAACGGAAATCAAAGGTATACATTTGATTCTGAAGTATTTTATTCCCAAACTTGCACATCCTAAATTCAATTCGTGCAAAGGGAGGGTATGATCCATATGGCTATATGGATTTTTCCGTTAGCAATCGTCTTTGTAATCATCGGCATTATCGGATGGAAAGCAGTAAGAAAATGGGACACGATTGCTGCCACATCATTCAGTGAAATGGATGATAGAATACCGGAAGCAGTCGAAGATCATCCGCTTTCCTTGAACCCGATCATCTGGGTCATCGGTGTAGCGGCGCTGTTCATATTGTTTGTCATTTTCTTTTACTGGGCCTCTTCCATATAGGGATAGGTTAGAATGTAGGCAAAGTCGTTTTTGACTTTGTCTACACTCTTTTTAGGCAAGTAGCAATGGGCAGGAAATTCCTCAGCCTGATTGTAAACGCTTGCCAAGGAAGGCAACCTAAGTTCGCCACGTCCTGTGGCGACGGTTGCATGACTCGCTTCCTGCGAGCCCGCGTGAAGTGGAGCGAAGACGCGAATAGAACTAGAGTTCATGAGCGGACGAGCGAATTAGGTAGGCGTCCTAAGGGCGACGCGTCCTGCGGCAACGGATGCATGATCTACTTCCTGTAGGCCCCAACAACGGATGCGAGCGTTTGTCAACAGGCTGGAGGTTTTCTAATGCATCCTTTTACATATTTCGATGGGATGTTCACTACCTCTTATGGTATGATAGGATTGTAGAATTGTTATGACAGCTTATGATCAGAAGGAGAGATTTTCAATGATTTCTGTAAATAACAGGGATTTTCTTCAGGTGCCGATTGCAGATTATCTTATTCCTGCTGAAAAAGTGGCATGTGTGCAAGTCGGCAATAACGCGGAACACGCCCTTCTCGTTCTGACGAAAACCGGTTATTCAGCAATACCTGTCATTGATGTAAAGAACCATCTAAGGGGACTGCTAGGGATTGGAATGATTACAGATTCCATCTTAGGATTGGAACGGATCGAGTATGAAAAGCTAGCGGATTTGAAAGTCGATCACATTATGCAAACTGACATCCCTACTATTAAAACAACAGATAAATTTCAAAAAGGATTAGATTTGCTTATTAATCACACTTTCCTATGTGTCACTGAAGAAGACGGCACATTTGCGGGTATACTGACGAGAAGAGTCATGTTGAAGGAATTCAAAAAATATCTTTACATGAAATGATGTTTAACCCAAGGATTTTTCCTTGAATAGAAGGCTCCAATAGGGGCCTTTTGCTATTTCTCGGCTTTTTTGGTGGAAGGGAGAATACGAATGAAACTACATAAAAAAACGAATCGTCCACTTGTCCTCATATCAGTCATGCTAGCGATGTTTGTCGGAGCAGTTGAAGCGACAATCGTGTCGACGGCAATGCCAGCGATCGCTGGTGAGCTTGGCGGATTTTCAAGGTATAGCTGGATTTTCTCTGCATATTTGCTTATGAGTACGGTTACTGTTCTGATCTATGGCAAGTTGGCAGATCTATACGGGCGAAAACCTATATTTTTTATCGGCTTATCCATTTTCCTATTCGGTTCCATTATTTGCGGATTAGCAACATCGATGGAACAGCTTATTGTCTTTCGTTTGATCCAAGGCTTGGGAGCAGGAGCAGTCATGCCGATAGCAACAACGATTGTTGGGGATATTTATTCCACAGAAGAACGGGCTAAAATCCAAGGATATTTATCGAGCGTCTGGGGCATTTCAGCAGTATCCGGCCCAGTAATCGGCGGGCTCATCGTTCAATATTGGAATTGGAAATATGTGTTTTGGGTCAATGTACCGCTAGGTTTGTTAGCGATGGTCGGAATCTATTTCTTTCTTCAAGAACCGGCATCCGAAAGAAAAGTGGCTATCGATATTAAAGGGGCAGTCTTATTGACGACCTCTTTATCTATAATTCTTTTCTGGCTCGTTGAAGGTGGACAATCCTTTAGTCGATCTTCAGTGGTTAGCCTCCTACTTATTATTTTAGGTATAGCGCTCTTTACGCTATTCATTTGGGTGGAAAAGAAAGCAGAAGATCCTATGATGCCTTTCTCCATTTGGAAAAACCCTGTAATTCTTTATGCCAATCTCGTTTCATTGACAACTGGTGTCATTCTGATCGGTGTCTCCTCTTATTTGCCCACTTACGTGACGGGTGTGATGGAACAGACTGCCATGATTGCCGGGTTTACATTGACAGCGATGTCAATCGGTTGGCCGATCGCTTCTTCTGTTGCAGGGCATTTATTGATCAAATTCGGAACATTTGCCGTGTCGTTTGCTGGAGGCATCTCCTTAGTGTTTGGGTCACTCATGTTCGTTTGGATGACAGGTGAATCGGGTCCGTTATGGGCTGCATTTTCAAGCTTTTTCGTCGGTGTCGGAATGGGATTAACGAGCACATCATTCATTGTAACGATTCAAGGTGCCGTCAGCCGCGAACAACGGGGATCGGCAACTGCCGCAAACATGTTCATGAGAAACTTCGGGAATACAGTGGGGGCTGCCATTTTTGGTGCAGTTTTGAACGGGTCATTACTGTCTTCCTTTCAGGAGCGAAATCTTGATTATGAAGTAAATGATATAAATCTATTATTGACGGAAGAAGCGAGGTCTACATTACCGGTTTCAAAGATGAATATCTTACAACATGCGCTTGATGGTTCTTTGCAATGGGTGTATGTGGCTGTACTTATTTTTGCAGTCATCAGCTTACTGCTCATCTTGCGGATACCGAGAGGAAAGGTGGTTCTTCATGACAACAACTGAATTAGAAATCATTAAAGCATTAGCGGAGGAAGGCAATATGCGCAAGGCGGCTGAAAGGCTTTTTTTATCTCAGCCCGCTTTGTCACAACGCCTTCAAACGATTGAAAAGGAATGGGGAACGATGCTGTTCATCCGTTCTCAAAAAGGGTTGGAGCCAACTCCAGCCGGTGAGCTTGTCATTGCTTTCGCAAAAGAGACAATCTTGAAAAAAGAGGAAACTGCCGAGATGATAGCATCTCTTGCGGATAAAGTACACGGTACACTTAAAATCGCTTGCGCTTCCATCGTTGGACAAACTTGGCTGCCGCAAGTACTGAAGGAATTTGTAAGCATGTACCCGGATGCGAAGATATCATTGATGACAGGTTGGAGTTCGGAAATTGTGAAAGCGCTTTATGAAGGGGAAGCCCACGTCGGAATTGTTCGAGGCCAGGTGGATTGGAAAAGCAGGAAATCTTATCTGTTTAGAGACCGTCTTTATTTAGTAGACCAAGAAATTACATCAATCGATGAATTGATGGGGACCGAGCGGCCGTTTATTCAATTTAAAAGTGATTCCAATTACTATATGGAAATTCAACGATGGTGGCAACGCCATTTTTCACAATATCCAAAGAGGCAAATTACCGTTGACCAGATTGAAACGTGCAAACAACTTGCTTTGAATGGAATTGGATATGCGATATTACCTTCAATCACATTGGCAGGAGACGAGAAGGTGAATAAAATTCCTTTGCTGAATAGCGAGGAGGAATTCGAATTGACAAGGGACACATGGCTAATTGGCTATGATTCCACTTTTGAACTGAAACAAGTGAGCGCTTTTACTGAAGTACTTAACTTGCATGCTGAAAAATTAAGAAAAGAATTGAAGTGACGGGAACTTTCCTAATTTTGCTACGTACTAATTAAGAAAGGTACAGAATATTGGCGATGTCCAATTGGGGGAATCAATTATGTGGAAGAAACAGTGGGGATTACTAATCGCCATGTTTGTATTTTGCTTATTCCTGCCGACAATAGAAGCTTCAGCCGCACCTGAATTGAAAGTAAAGGTGACTGCAGGCTTTGACGGAAAAGCAAAATTCGGAAAAGGAGCGCCAATCATAGTTGAAGTCGAAAATAACGGAACTTCCGCTTTTAGCGGAGACATGGTCATTGATACACAGCAGTCTTATGAGTCTGGTATCGGGGAAGTTTTTCCGCTCGACATCGGAGCGGGCGAAACAAAAACTGTGACGTTCATCAATCCGAAAATGTTCGATTACAATATGTATGGCATGAACAACAAATCTATCTTCTTTTATGAAGGCGGATGGAAAAAAGGCAAGGAGATTGATCATAAGGGGACTCAGCAAATTACTGTCGCCATGTATCACGACGATACAAAAATCATCACCGCATTCACAGACAACATCGATCGATTGTCAGCGTTGAAAGGGTTCCGCCTGACGAATTATCCGAGCACTCAATTGATTGATGCTTCAAAAATCGTTTCGTTGAATTTAGAGGAAGCAGCAGGGTGGGGACCGACGGATATAATCATCATTGACGAATATCCGATTGCCGATATGTCGCCAGCTACGCAGCAAGCATTAGTCAACTGGGTGCGGTCGGGAGGCATTATCGTTTTTGGCGGCTCCGATCATTTGGTGGGAGAGTCGGGTGCATTTGCAGAACATTTGCCGTTGTCATTGGATGGAAAGAAAGTTCTAAGTCCTGAAGTATTAAATGAATGGACGTCTAGGGAAGATTTCGATCAAGAAATTACGATCGCAACTGCTACATTAAATCCTGATTCGAAAGTCATTTTTTCGAAAGATGCGGATATCCTTGCTGCTTCTAAACAGCTTGGCAAAGGGCTCGTTTTGCAAACTGCCTTTTCCGTAGGGGATGAACCATTTTCCAAAATGCATGGAGCACCAGCGGTATGGAAAAATATACTCGATACGGCAACTCAATCGATGATCGCAAACGGCATGATGCCTTATTACAATGACCCTATGGAATCGTTGCGGTGGTCAATCGGAAATTCAAATGAACTTTTCCCTTCTTTTAAAGTATCCGCACCACTTCTATTTGGTGTGATCATATTCTACATCATTATTATCATCCCGGTCTTATATATTATCCTAAAACGAAAAGACAAGCGGGAACATGCATGGTGGATCATTCCTGCCATTTCTGTTGCAGTGTCAATCTTCATATTCGCTTATGGCGCACGTGATCGCATCGGCCAAGCTCAGATTCAGCAAACATCTGTATTTGAAGTTGAACAAGACGGAAGGCTGAACGGGTATTTTGTCGAATCTATTTTGACGAACAAGGCAGGAGACTTTGTCTTTTCAGCACCAAAAGAAACGACAATGTCAACATACACCCCATATTCCATGGGATTATTCGGCCCTTCCTCAATGGGAGGCAATTCTCATAAACGCGCTGTACTTGAGAGAAGTGCAACAGGTTCGAACTTGCATTTACGTGATATCGGCTATTGGGATGTTGCGACAGTCTATGGGCAAACAACTTTAGACGCAATCGGAAATTTCGATATTTCATTGACCGTTAAAGACAAGCAATTGACAGGTGAAATTACAAATAACTTTCCATTCCCAGTGAAAGAACTTGCGATTTGGTCGGGGACGAGTCGAATCAAAGTCGGAGATTTAGGACCTGGAGAAACGTTGAAGGTAAATGAAACGTTAAAGACATCGACTTTAATTCGGAAAAGGTCTTCCAACGCAATGTATATGGGGAATATGCCAACGAATTCGGATGATCTGTTACAAATGAGAAAAGACAGTCTCATAACGTTTTCTGGTGAGTTTATGAGCAACACTTCTATGCCTGCGCTCATCGGTTATGCGGATACAAAGCTCGTGCCAATAGAACTGGAAAAATCAAAAGCTGCAACTGATTCCTTAACGATGCTATCACAGTCGTTCGCACCGAAAGTCGAATTTAGCGGCAGCTTTACTGTAGATCCGGAAATGATGACGATGAGTCTTATCTCTGAAGTAAATAATATACAGGCTCACCAAATTGGGTATGCGGCGAATATGTATTATTTTGACGAGGACACGTATGTCCAAACGTGGCAAGTGCCGGAAGATTTAATGCAAAAAGTATCGGCATGGAAATCGATGGATATTTCAAAAAATCAAAAGCAGCTATACACTTTGCAAATTTGGAATGTCAAAACGCAGAGCTATGATTCACTTGAATCCGAAAGGAAATTGACGTTGGATTCGATCGATGACTATATAACGGAAGATGGAAAAGTGACTTTTAAATTGGAGTTTCTCAATAAACAACATGGCAATGAAGGTCAACCTCCTGAAATCAAGCTGCATGGCGAGGTGAAGAAATGATTGAAATTAAAGGTTTAACGAAGAAGTACGGCCAATTCACAGCACTCGATGATCTGAACTTAACATTGAATGAAGGAACTGTATTCGGGTTTGTCGGTGCAAACGGAGCTGGTAAATCCACGACATTCCTAATTGTTTCGACATTATTGCAGCCTACTTCTGGTGATGTACTCATCGATGGTGTAAGCGTGCGGGAAAAGCCAGCAGAAATCCGGAAACTGATTGGTTATATGCCTGACTTTTTCGGAGTTTATGATCAACTAAAAGCGGATGAATATCTCGATTTTTATGGTGCGAGTTACGGGATTCCAGAAGAGGAAAGAAAGAAACTAATTCCGCAGCTGCTGGAGTTAGTGAACTTGTCTCATAAAAGATATTCATATGTCGACTTATTGTCCCGAGGCATGAAACAAAGGTTATGCTTGGCCAGATGTCTTATTCACGATCCGAAAGTCCTTATATTGGACGAACCGGCATCAGGGTTGGACCCAAGAGCAAGGATTGAGATGCGTGATATTTTAAAGACGTTGAAAGGTATGGGGAAGACGATTTTAATATCTTCGCATATTTTGCCTGAACTGGCTGAGATGTGTGATGAAATCGGAGTTATTGACAATGGCAAATTGATCGCACATGGCTCGGTTGCAGATATCCAAAAGAAGCTGCAAGGTGAAAAGACAATAACAGTCCGTTTAGCGGGGAAAACTGAGGAGGCAATTGCGTTTTTTGAAGAGCAGCCTTTTGTCAATTCGATTGAAATGCTTGAAAACGGAGAAGGGATTTCCTTCGTTTATAGAGGCGAGGAAATGGAGCAGATTGAAATGTTGAAACGGGCAGTCTTGTCTGACTTGCCGATTGTTTCCTTCATGGAACACATTACGAATTTGGAAGACGTCTTTATGGAAATTACGAAAGGAGCCGACTGAAGATGAATTTTAATAATCCGGTTCTTTTTAAAGAGTTGAAGTTGAGATTTAGATCATTTAAAGGGTTCAATGGCATCCTCTTCTTTTTGTTGGCGATGTGCATTTTCGTCTTCGGGTATATTTTCTTGACGGTGAATATGACGGGAACTTCCTATTTCAGACCGAGCCAAAGCTTTGTCCTGTTCGCTTTTCTTTCCTATATCCAACTAGGGCTCGTATTGTTTACAGCCCCTGGTTTGACGGCGGGTTCGATCAGCTCCGAAAGGGAGAAACAGACGTTGCCTATTCTATTGACGACGTCGCAAAGCTCTTTCCAAATCATTTCTGGAAAGATGCTTTCGTCAGTTGCGTTTCTTTTGCTGCTCATAGTAGCGGGGCTTCCTGTGTACAGCTTAGTCTTTTTATTCGGAGGAATATCGCCCGGTGATTTCGTTAAAATATTCCTTTTCTTATTTGTAACATTGCTTGCAATCGGCAGCATCGGCGTCATGTTCTCAACATTAATTCGAAGAACGGTTGTCTCAATGATTGCAACATATGGTACGATGCTTTTCCTTTCGGTAGTAACTGGTTTTCTGTTTATAATTGTCATGCAAGTGAAAGCATTTAACTATATGGGGACTCCGGTAACTTCGCCGTCATATATCGGGCAGTTTTTAGCCTCGATCAATCCGGCGGTGTTATTCGCAACGTTTTTGTCGCCTGAGCTCAACAGATCGATCTCAGACATGACAAATATCGATTTTCCGATCTGGGCTGGATACTTGATTTTTTATGGGGTTTTAACTGCAGTGGCGCTGTTCATCGCTGTTAAAAAACTCCGTGTCAATATGAAACGATTAAAGTGATGAGGTGAGACGGATGGAAGAGAGATCAGCATTACATCGATATGTTGGAAGGGCTCTGAATTCATTGTGCTTCGAGCGATCTGTCCGTATGCTGCAAGCAGGATTTTTCATGACTGCCTTATTATCTTCATTGTTCCTAGCTGCTTCCAGACTGTTCATATTACCTCATTATGAATGGATCACTTTTTGGATTGCGATAACAGCTATCGTTGCAACAATCATCGTGCTGTTCATTAAGAATGTCCGCCGAGAAGAGGCTGTTTGGAAGCTGGATCATTATGTACCGGACAATTTACTTGTGACCGCATTGGATGATCGCGTTCAACATTCGGATTTTGGTCAGGCGATTGTGCGAAGAGCGGAAAAGGCGGTAGACATAGCTTATCCGCAATTCAAGAAACGGGAAAAAAGATATATCAACGGAAAAATGCTTTCAGGTTTTCTTATTTTTCTCGCCGCTTCCGTCCTCTTGCTCATGTTTCCTTCAGAAGCGCAGCAGGAAGCACAAGCTGTCGCTAAGGAAAAGGAAATCATCGAGGAATTGAAAAAGGAAGTGGCCGATTTAGGGAAGAAGGAAAAAAATCCTGAACAGAAAAAAGAATTGGCAGAGCTGGCGGAGAAACTGAAAGAAACTGAAACGACAGATGAAACGTTAAGAGAATTAGTGAAGAAGCAAAAAGAGTTTAAGCTGAAGGAACAGAGATTGACTGAAAAAAAGGAAGGCTCTGAAGAAGGCTTAAGTGAAAAAGAGGAATTGAAGCTTGAAGAACTAAAATCGATTGTTGACCAGCTCGCGCAACAAGCAGGAAAAGCACAAAGCGCATTGAATAAAATAGGCAAAGCCCCATCGCTGCCTGCTTTGGCAAGTGCTGAAACTCCATCCACGGCAAATAGTGGTCAAACAAGTTCCGGTGCAAAGCCTGGCACGGGACAGTCTCAATCTAGCCGCAATGGTGGGAGCCAAGGCGAGGGCCAAAGTGAAGGTCAAGGTGAAGGTCAGGGCGAAGGTCAAGGCGAAGGTCAGGGCCAAGGTCAAGGAGAAGGTCAGGGCCAAGGAGAAGGTCAGGGCCAAGGTCAAGGAGGAGGCGAAGGTCAGGGCGAAGGCCAAGGAGAAGGTCAGGGTCAAGGCCAAGGTCAAGGCCAAGGTCAAGGACAGGGTCAAGGTCAAGGGTCTGGCGCGGGAACAGGGAAAGGTGGACGTGACTTACTTTCCATTCCCTTCGATAGAATAGGTAGTTACAATGACCCTTCTGTTGTAGGCGGTGAGCTAGGTGAAGGGGAATTCGTTGAAGAGAATGAGCGTGATGGCCTTGTTGAACGTGGGACATTGCGGCCTTATCAAGAAGTGGTCGGAAGTTATAAGGACGCCTATTTAAAAGGGTCGGATAAAATGAATCTTCCTGCGAATTTACAACGAGTCCTTTCTGATTACTTTTCATCAATTGAATGACTAATGGATGGGAGATGTACAAATGTCGTTTTCACCTGAACAATTTGAAGAAATGAGCAGTACGCTTGCAGAAGTGAGAGAAGAAATCGGTAAGTTCATTGTAGGTCAACAGGAAGCTGTCGAGTTCTCGTTATATTCTATATTGGCGGAAGGGCATGCATTATTGGAAGGGTTGCCTGGCTTAGGGAAGACAATGCTGATTCGCACAATATCCGAAGTGTTGGATTTGTCTTTTTCTCGAATACAATTCACACCGGATCTCATGCCTGCTGACATTACAGGAACGAGCATTCTAGAACGGAATCCAGATGGAGTTCAACGTTTTGTATTTAAAGAAGGGCCGATATTCAGTCAAATGGTGCTGGCTGATGAGATTAACCGCGCCACTCCGAAAACTCAAAGTGCTTTGCTTGAAGCGATGGGCGAGAAAACCGTAACCGTCCTTGGTGAAACCCGGAAAATGTCCAGACCATTCTTTGTTCTTGCGACACAGAATCCAATTGAAATGGAAGGGACATATCCGTTGCCGGAAGCGCAAATGGACCGGTTCTTATGTAAAATTCTACTTCCTTATCCCGTAAAGGAAGAGTTAAAGGAAATAATGCTACGAACAACCGGACCGAATACTGTTTCTATTAGAAAAGTGATGGACACAGAATCGATTGTTTTGGCTCAGGAAATGGCGAAGACAATTGTCATTGCAGACGAGATGATGGATTACGCCGTCGATCTAGTATCGGCGACACATCACCGAACAGACAGCGAAGACGATTGGAGCCAATATGTCCAATATGGAAGCGGCCCTCGTGGATTACAGTCCATCATTCGATTGGCAAAGGCAAGAGCGTTAATGGCAGGCCGTTTCCACGTATCAATTGCCGATATTAAAACTGTTGCCAAACCAGCTTTAAGGCACCGTATCCTTATTAATTATGAGGGGGAAGCGGAAGGAATTGATGTCGATAAACTTATCGATCGATTATTGGAGGATATCCGCCAAGGAGCGCAAGTGTAATGAGAGAAGAACTTTTCCCTGATCGATTATCCAAACGATTAGGCGGGTTATCCATCATCTCGAGAGCGAGACGGCTAGGTCATCATAAAGGGACGCATCGCTCCAGTAAAACCGGAACTTCATTGGATTTTTCGGATTTCAGAGAATATCACCCGGGCGATGATTTACGTCATATTGACTGGAATGTGTTTGCACGTACCGATAAACCGTTCATCAAGCAGTTTTTGGATGAACAAGAAATGCGGGTACATATACTGCTTGATTCAACAAAATCAATGGGGACGGATGGCAAATGGAATTTTGCGCGTCAACTGGCGATTGGGTTAGGACATATCGCGTTAAAAAGTGGCGACACCGTTTCGTTTTCAACATGGACTGCTGACCAGAATTATTTCTTCCGGAAAAAAGGTGCATTGCACCGGGCAGCATTTTCAAAATACGTTACGCAATTGCAAGAACCAATTTTTGAAGGTGAATTTGCGGATCAACTCATAAAGCATGTTCCGAAGGCGATGACAGTCTTATTCATTATTACAGATGGCTTGGAGCAGATAGACAAATGGGAGCGTCTGTTCAGGAGGTTGCCGGGTGTATGTAAGGATGTACGAATTTTGACGGTTCACTCCCCAATGGAAGAGTTCCCAGAATACGAAGGTGATGTGCGCCTTGTCGATGTGGAAAAGGGATCGGTCGTTGAAGTGTCCATGAGTCAACGGATCGTCAAAGAATATAAAGAAAAGAAATTGAAACATGAAGCTGAATTATCAGCATTGGCGAGAAAATACGGAATCCAACTTTTGCGCACGGAAGTTTCGGAAGGTGCAATGGATTGTTTTACGAAAAAGATGAGACATGCAGGATGGTTGCGTTGAAAGGGGGCGGCTAAGTGGGGTTCGATCAAATCAGTAATGTATGGACGGCAGTTTTCCCGTTGGCCGTCCTTATTTATTATTTCTTTCGGAAGAAGTATATAACGACTACAATCTCTTCCACGTTGTTTTGGGAACAATCAATGCGGGAGACAAAAGTTTCTCCGTACTTGAAAAATTTGCAGCGGAATGCCTTATTTTATTTGCAGATGGCAGCACTGTTGCTATTGTTATTCATCTTGCTTCGCCCATTTTTACCGAAGGAGATTGTTGCGGATGGACATACTGTTATTGTCGTAGATGTTTCCGCAAGCATGTCCGCCAATGACGGAGATATGTCATTATTGGAGAAAAGTAAAACGAAGATGCGTTCGATTGTAGAAGAACGTGCCGGTGAATCGTTCTCTATCATAACGACCGGGAAAGAACCTGCTCTGTTGCTTCGTCAAGAGGCCGATGAGCGGCTTGTTTTAGCTTCGATTGACGGGCTAGAATTGAATTATGAGCATGAGCATATTGGAAGGTCGCTCGAGATAGTGAGATCTATTACATCACAAGCAGGAGCGGATGTTCATATATTTACAGATTTCCTTGATCGGTCTATATTCATGGACAGTGAAAATGGGATTACTTGGACTGTCCATAACAATGAAGTTCCTTTAGACAATATTGCAATTGAAAAATTCGGTGCCATACATACTGTAGATGGTACAGAGGCCATTGTTAAGCTTTCAAATCAAACCTTACTGAAACAATCGGGGAAGGTGATTGTCCATAATGGATTGACGGGCGATAAATTGGCTGAACAGGAGTTTTCGGTTGAAGAAGACGCGGACGCTCTAGTTTCATTCAAGGATTTACCGCTGCTTCCGGCATTCCATGTTCATATGGAAGTGGAAGATGACTATTCCGCAGACAACGAAGCAATTATCGTCATCGGCAGTGAATCATCGGAAGTAATCGTAGACAGTCAATTGCATGAGCTAGTCAAAAAAGCATTTGAGGCGATTGGCCTCAACGTTAGTTCAGGGTCTGTGAATGAAATGACGTCTGCAAGAGACCATGCAATGATCGTGACGAATGAGACTTCCTTTTTGAAGAATGGAACAGAGCCGATTCTGTTGATTGGCAGAAATGATTCAGCGGCAGAGCCAGTTTCGGGTGTAGTGGAATCTATGAATGACGCATTATTCACGATTGCATCAATTGATGATATTTATGTGAGCGCTCTTTATCCACCATTCGAAGGGTTTTCGACTTTAGCCTCTATCGATGGCAAGCCGTTTATCCAGAAATCACCCAGAGGCGATATTATCATCTTGACGGATATTGGCCTGACAGATTGGCCGTTACATCCGTCGTTTCCGTTATTCCTTTGGAGTTCGATGGAAATGTTGCGATCCGGTAGCGATATCGCTGGAACTTTCATGCCGAATGAGAGAAAAGCGATATTGACGGGAAATGGAACGGATGGAATTGAAATTTTCACGATTGGTGATGAGTATGTCGCTACGTATCCAGTAGATGAGAATTTTGTCGCGCCTTCTAAACCTGGAATCTATAAACTAATGGATAGTGGGAAGGAAAGGTATTTTTCCGTCCAGCTTGAACAGGATGAGAAATCAATTTCCTCTGGATCTAGTTATAAACTTGGAGCAGACCTTACTGATGGAACTGAAAAAGAAGAAGGTAAACAAATGATTGGATGGCTATTTCTTTTGCCGCTACTCCTTCTTTTATTGATAGAGTGGGAGGTGCAGAGACGTCGTGGATATTCGAATTGAGAATCCTTTATGGCTCTTGCTGCTCATACCCATAGCGATTTACATGGTGTATGCTTGGAAGTCATCTAACATGCGTTTCGCACGTAAAGAGACGATTCTATATGCCCTTAGGAGCCTTGTGATCCTTTGTATTGTTTTCGCACTTACCGTTCCTTATGTGATGCTGCCGGATGACGAGGAGCAGATTATATTTGTTGTTGATAGGTCCGTTTCTGTAGCGGATGCGAGTCAAACAGCAGAAAAGTGGATAGCGGAAAGTTTGAAGGCGAGAAAAGCGAACCAATCTGTAGGTATATATTCATTCGCCGGAACGTTTCGGACAGATAGTAGATTGACCGATGCTACAATTGAAATGCCGAAGCTGGAACCGATAGATTCGAAAGGTGCAACGAATATTGCCAATGCGATTGACTTGTCTGCAGCAGTGGCAAAAGCCGGTCTCGCAACGAGGATCGTGTTATTGTCCGATGGGCTGGAGACGGAAGGGTCAATAGAAGAACTATTGCCGAAATATGAAAATGGCCATGTCCAAATTGACACGGTCATGTTGCAACGATCGAATGACGCAGATGCTTCCATTTCATTATTTGAGACGCCTAGATCCGCTTATGAAGGAGAAAGGCAATTACTGCGTGTTGAAGTCGAGTCATCCACACAGACAGTGGGCCAGTTGCTGATCAACTTGAACGATGAGGAGATTATTAGTGAACCGGTTTCGCTAGACGAAGGTACGAATCAATTTGCATTTCATCATGAGGCTAGTGGAACAGGTCTTCTGAAGTATGAGGCAAAGCTAATTGTGCCTGATGATGGACTTCTAGAAAATAACCGCATGCTTTCCGTCACGATGCTTGAACAATCTCCTAAAGTGCTTGTCGTCCAGACTGAGCGGAGCCCTTCCGTTATTCCGTCGCTTCTCGACCAAAACGCTATGGAAGTTGATGTAGTGGATGCAGAAAGATTGCCGGAAACAATGTCCGGATATTTAGGATATGGTGCAATTATTTTTGATAACGTACCTGGCCATCTTGTTGGAGAACATAAAATGACGGTCATTGAACAGGCGGTTAAAAGTTTCGGTACTGGGTTCATGATGGTCGGGGGCGATGAGAGCTATGGTTTAGGAGGTTATTTCAAGTCTCCGATCGAGCGATTATTGCCAGTGGAAATGGAAGTGAAAGGGAAGGAGCAGCTCCCGTCCCTTGGTCTTGTCATAACTTTAGACCGTTCTGGCAGTATGTCCGGGTCAAAAATTGTCATTGCGAGGGAAGCGGCAGCAAGAGCAGTCGAGTTGCTTCGGAACGATGATACTTTCGGCTTCACTGCATTTGACCATGAAATTTGGGAAGTCATCCCTGTCGGACCTTTACAAGATAAACAAGACGCAATGGAGCAAATCTTGTCAATACCAGCAGGCGGAGGGACTGATATTTTCCCATCTGTCGCTAAGGCGTATGAGGATTTGGCAGATCTGAAGCTCCAAAGGAAGCATATTATTCTGTTGACAGATGGGCAATCATCCATGCCTCCGGATTATGAAGACGTCATAGCGGAAGGTAAAAATACGAATGTTACGTTATCGACCGTTGCAATCGGTACAGATGCGGACAGCCTGCTGTTGGAGGAATTGGCGGAACTCGGCGGCGGAAGGTTCTACAACGCTTTTGATGAGTCGACGATTCCGGCCATATTGACCCGGGAAACATCGATGCTTACAAGGACGTACATTGAAGATGACCCATTCTATGTCTCATTGGGCAATGTGCCTGAGTGGACATCTATCTTCCAGGAAGGCGTCCCGCAAATGAATGCTTATATTGCAACGACACCGAAAGGAACAGCGACAATCGTGGCAGAAAGCCCTAAGGAAGACCCGGTCATTGCAGAGTGGATGTATGGACTTGGTCGTACAATTGCATTCACATCCGATTCAACGGGGAAATGGTCTGGTGATCTGGCAAGATGGGAGGGCTATTCTAGCTTTTGGAATACAGCTGTTTCACGATTACTGCCGACTTATGAAGATGTCCCGTATCTGATCACCCATGATCGTGGCGGAACGTATACGATTACCGATAGTTCCAGGAAATCGGCATTTTTGGAAATTGCGATTGTTGATGAACAAGGGAATGAAGTGCCATTCCAGTCGGAACCGTTGGCGCCAGGAAAAGTCAGGGTGACATTGGATGCCGACCCTGGTCTTGTCTTCTTCGGTATCGCGGATGATAAGGGTGGCTTGTTTGAAGCGGGTGTTTCGGTACCTTATAGTTTGGAATACAAACCGTCTGAACCAAATGTTGCGCTGCTTGAGAAAATTTCTGAACGGACGGGCGGCGAGCATCTCGAAGATCCTGAGCAAGTTTTCCGTCCGCATCCATATAAAAGTGGAGATCGGAAACCGATTGCAGATTGGCTTATACTTACGGCGATGATTTTGTTTTTCATTGACATTACACTTCGTCGATTCGGCATGTTTTCAAGTTTGCTCGCACGAAAAGAAAAGAATGACCCAAAAGAAGTTACGACAGTCAAACAAGAAGACCATGTCGCTGAATTATTAAAAGCGAAAAAGAAACGTTAGAAAAACCCTTATCTCCTGTTCACGGAGATAAGGGTTTTTGGTTATGTTCTCGTCGAGGCGAGAAGGACTGTATGCTTCCTTGACCATACTGTTGCAATTCCGAAACAGATAAGGAGAATAGCGGTACCTAAGATGTAAGGGAATGTAATATTGATGTCGAAAATGGAGCCAGCAAGCGCTGGGCCGACCATATTCCCTAAACTCATATAAGCATTCATCATTCCGGCAGCATATCCTTGTTCTTCACCTGCAAGCTTTGAAACGAGTGTATTGACCGCAGGACGAAGAAGGGAAGTCGCCGTCGAGAAAATTGTCGCAACGAGGAGGATCGTCCAAAAAATATCAACGAACAGAATGGCGAGCATTGAAATAGCCGCAACGACCAAATTGAACAGAATGACCCGCATCTCCCCGTATTTTCTAAACAAAGGGTTAATGACAAAGGTCTGGACAATAACGCCGACAAACCCGCCGACCGTAATCAACACCGCAATTTGAGAAGGTGTATACCCATACTTATGGTCGACATACAAAGAAATAGTCGATTGGAAATTCGCAAGCCCGAAAGAGAAAACGAACATGACGATCAACATGACAAAATAAGGAGTTGTCGTCGAGCGTTTTAACTGCTTGAAAATATTTTCCGATTTCTGATTGATTTTCTCTAATGAAACGACCGGTGCAACGTTCGGTAAAATGAAAATCGAAAGTAGAGCAGCAAACACGGCAGCTCCAGCAGCAAAGTAAAAAGGAGTGAGCAAGCTGATCTTAGAAAGGAACCCGCCGATTCCTGGACCAATCATGAATCCAAGTGACATGGAAGCCCCTAACAGCCCCATCCCTCTACCTCTGCCTTCGAGCGTTGTGATATCAGCAACAAATGCCATCATAGGAGGCACAATGAATGCCGCTCCCATTCCGGAAAAGAACCGGGAGACAAACAACATCCAAAGTTCTGTAGACATGCTGAACGCAAGCTGTGATAAACCAAAGATGAATAAGCCGAAAATAATGATTTTCTTTCTTCCGTGTCGGTCTGACAAATCCCCAGATATTGGTGAAAAGATGAATTGTGCAAACGAAAAGATTGCAATAAGGAATCCTAGTACTTTTCCAGCCACACCGAATGTCCCTAAGTATTCAGGCATGATCGGGATGATGAGACCGATGCCGGACATTGCGATGAACATATTGAACATTAATATGTATAATGCTGCATTATTCGATTGTTTCGCTGCCAAAGGCAATCCGCCCCTCTATTTTTTTATTGTCGTTGCTACAGTTTACCATAGAAGCAATGTGCTATTTAACAGATAAGCCTCCAAGAATATAAAAACCGTCCTAAACCGAGAAAACGGTTTAAGGACGGCAATTGGTTTACTTCATATCCATCTTGAATTCCAAGAAAAGCTCATTATAAACGCCCAATAATTCAAGTCCTAAGTTTTTATACACTTCCAAATGACTTCTAGTCTCTTCGTCAGGATAAAAACGCTCGTCCTCGACGACTTCTGGATCCATCAAGTCGAGTGCCGTTACATTCGGAGTCGAATAACCAACGTAATCGGCATTTTGCGCCGCCACTTCAGGGTCGAGCATAAAGTTGATAAAAGCATGTGCTCCGTCAATGTTCTTTGCAGTTTTAGGAATGACGAGATTATCGAACCATAAATTCGACCCTTCCTCAGGGACAACATAATCGATGTCTTCATTTTCATACATCATATCTGCCGCCTGGCCGGACCATGTAAGTGAGACTGCCGCTTCATTATTCACCATAAGTTGCGTCACTTCATCCCCGATGACTGCTTTTACGTTAGGGCTTAATGCTTTCAATTTATCCGTAGCTTCACGAAGCTCACCGAGATCGGTGGAATTCAAAGAGTAACCGAATGAGTTCAAAGCCATGCCGACCGTTTCACGTGCACTATCGACAAGGATTACGCGTTGTTTCAAGGAAGGATCCCAAAGATCATCCCAACTCTCAAATGTTTGTCCTTCAAGCAATGTTGGATTGAATGCTATTCCCACAGTACCCCAGAAATAGGGGACTGAGTATTGATTGCCGGGATCGAAAGGCAAATCTAAAAAGTATGGATCGATATGTTTGATATTCGGAACCTTCGAATAATCGATTGGCAACAGTAGATTCTTTTCTGCCATCATTTCCACCATATACTCTGAAGGGGCAAAAAAAAAAACATAATACCTTCATTCGAATCGAACGTTTCGTATATAACTTTAATGCCTGTTTCTTCTTCAAATTGCTTAAGTAGATCAGGGTCGATATATTCGCCCCAGTTATAGACTGTTATGGTTCCTTTTCCGGACTTGCTTCCTTCACTCAACTCGGCGTTAATGAAAAGCAAAATACCAGAAATGGCAAGAATTAAAATGGCAGATTGGATAATGGATTTCATTTTTTCACCCCCGCAAGAGGCGTCTTCGTTTTTCTGCTAAGTGCGTAATAACCAAGCACCAAAGCTACCGTAATAATAAAGATGAGGCCTGATAGGGCATTGATTGTCAAACTGATGCCTGTTCTTGCCATCGAATAGATTTCAACTGATAACGTTGAGAATCCGTTTCCTGTCACGAAGAAGGTAACGGCAAAGTCATCGAGTGAATACGTCAAAGCAAGAAAGAAACCAGCAAAAATCCCTGGCTTTATGAATGGAAGGATGACGCGGGTCATAACGTCCCTCCTTGACGCGCCAAGATCCAAGGCAGCATCTATCAAGGAAGTGTTCATCTCCGCAAGTTTCGGCAATACCATAATGACGACAATCGGAATGCTGAAGGCGATATGTGAAATTAGAACTGAAGCGAATCCGAGCTTTACACCGATCATCGTAAACAATATTAGGAATGATGCTCCGATAATTACATCCGGGCTTACAATTAAAATATTGTTCAAGGAGAGTACTGCATTCCTCATTTTTTTATTGCGCATGAAATAAATCGCTAAAGCACCGATGACACCAATCGTTGTTGCTAATAGAGCAGAAAGCAGTGCGATGATAATCGTATTGAGAACGATGATGATCAAACGCTTGTCTTCAAAAACAGCTGCGTAATGCTCCCACGTAAAATCTTCGAAATTAGACATGCCGCCACCTGAATTGAATGAGTAGAAGATTAAATAGAAAATCGGGGCGTACAAGATAATGAATATAACTGCTAAATACAATTTAGGCAGTTTACCTAGCCTTTTCATTGTCAGCCGCCCCCTTTTCTTTGCCATTCGTGACTAGCATGATAATGAACATAAATACGATGAGGAAGACGGCAATTGTAGAGCCCATTCCCCAGTTTTGCGTCACTAAAAATTGTTGCTCAATAGCTGTTCCGAGTGTGATGACTTTATTTCCAGCTATGAGCCTTGTGATCATGAACAAGGATAACGCTGGAATAAAAACGACTTGGATGCCTGACTTTACTCCATTCGTTGTAAGTGGCCATACGACCCTTCTGAATGTAGTCCAAGAATTTGCGCCAAGATCCCGTGAAGCGTCTATTAACGCTGGATTCAATTTGTCGAGTGCATTGAATATCGGCAAAATCATGAACGGAATGAAAATATACACGGAAACGAATACGAAGCTGAAGTCTGTGAACAGTATTTGTTGCTTTCCAATGCCGACAGTCTCCAAAAATGCATTCAACGGACCGTATAGGCCCATAAGACCAATAAAGGCATACGTTTTAAGCAAAAGGTTGATCCATGAAGGGATGATGATAAGCAACAGCCAAAGCTGCTTATGCTTCGTCTTCGTAATTAAATATGCCGTCGGATATGCGATCAGCAAAGAAAAGAACGTAATGAGGAATGCATACCAAAACGAGCTGATCGTCAATTTAAGATAGACGGATGAAAAGAAATTAGCGTAATTTGTAAGCGTGAAATTGCCTGTCAAGTCGAAAAAAGAATAATAAACGATCAATGCGATCGGAGCCAGGACAAACAATAGGATCCACGCAGTATAGGGGATCGAATAGATTGAACGCAGGCGATTATTCTTCATTGGCGGTCGCCCCATAGGATTCGAGCCGTGCATCATAATCCTCTTCCGATTCGTTCAAACGCATGACATGAATGTCTTCTGGATCAAAATCTAGACCGATCTGCGCTCCGACTTCCGCTTTCTTTGTGGAATGGACGAGCCATTCATTGCCATCCTGATCGTAGGTCGACAGTTCATAATGAACGCCACGGAATAGTTGCGTATCGACCGTCACATTCAATTTTCCTTTATGGACTGTCGTAATTTCCAAATCTTCCGGACGAAGGACGATATCAACTTTTTCATTCGGTTGAAGTCCAGCATCTGCGCAGTCGAATCGTTTTCCTGTGAATTCAACGATATAATCCTCGATCATCCGGCCGGATACAATATTCGATTCACCGATGAAATCGGCGACGAATCGATTGATCGGCTCGTCATAGATATCAAGAGGAGTGCCCGATTGTTGGATGGCGCCCATATTCATGACGAAGATTTCATCGGACATCGCAAGTGCTTCTTCTTGGTCATGTGTGACAAAGACAAATGTCTTACCGAGTCGTTGCTGCAATTCACGTAGCTCATACTGCATCTCTGAACGAAGCTTCAAGTCGAGAGCGGAAAGCGGTTCATCAAGCAAAATGACTTCAGGATCATTGACGATAGCGCGTGCAATTGCAACCCGTTGCCGTTGACCACCGGACATTTCCGTAATTTCCCGATTTTCATAACCTGCCAAATTGACGAATCTCAACGCTTCCTTAACTCTCGAATCAATTTCGTCCTTTTTCACTTTTTTAATCCGTAAACCGAATGCGATATTTTCATATACATTCAAGTGGGGGAAGAGCGCGTAATCTTGAAATACAGTGTTTACTTGGCGTTCATTCGCCGGAACGTCATTGATTTTTTTACCGTTAAAGAAAATCGACCCTTCTGACGGTTCGATAAACCCTGCTATTAATCGCAGGATTGTCGTCTTTCCGCATCCCGAAGGACCTAATAATGTATAAAACTTTCCGCGCTCCATTTCAAATGAGACATTGTCCAATACGGTCGTTTCGTCGCCGTATTTCTTCATGACGTTTTCAAAACGGATAATTGGCTGGTTTGTCATTTTGGTAATTCCCCCTTCATAAATATGATTCTGTCGCTACGAGTAGCAGTTCGCTCGGACCGTCATATGCATTCAAAATCCGATGATTATCGAATGCTTCATAATAGACCGAATCGCCCTTCACAGCAGTGAAAGTCCGTTTCCCGAGTTCGATTTCCACCTTCCCGGAAAGAACGTAGATGAATGTTTCGGCAAGCGATGGCTCAAATTGTTTAAATTCCCCCTCTGTAGCGAATGTGATATGGATCGGCTCCATCTCATTCTCATTTGAGCGGGGGACAAGCCAGCGGATGCTATACTTTAGCTCATCATTGACGTATGTAGTTTGATCGGCAGGAGAGTAGACGACCTTCATATTTTTCTTAGGCTCATCAAAAAATTCCTTCGGTGTTGTCCCAAGCACCTCTAAAAGTGAAAAGAGAGTTTCGATGGATGGGGAGGTGAGTTCCCGCTCCAGCTGTGAAATATAACCTTTGGTCAGATCGGTTCTCTCTCCTAATTCTTCTTGAGTTAGTCCTTTTTTCAATCGAAGACTTTTGATTTTACTGCCGATTTGCATGGTCGACAATTCCTTCCTTACATGATGAAGTTTAGTATTACTGTACTTCCTGTTTACTATAAACCTACCTTATTATACAAAATTACGATTGAAAATCAAGGTGTTTTTAAAAAAAGCCGGAATCCATTTACAGGACTCCGGCGTGTCAGTATTCTATTCATCATAAATGTTAAGTTTCTTTTTGCGCAGCCATTGCATGAAGATTCTTCCGAAAGTGGAAAAAATCAAGTAAGCCGATAAACCGATTCCTGTCACGGCAGTGGCCAGTGAAATCCATTCAAAGAACGTATACGAAGAATATTCCTTCCAGCCGGAAGGAGCTTCCCAATCTTTGATGACGAGATTCATGCCGTAAATGCCGGATATGACAGTGAAAATGGTCAAAATGAATAAAAGTGTATTTACACGGGTCGCTTGACTGTTTTCCTGGCTCTTATACAATTCTTGCAAAGTCGTGTTCACTTCATTAAAAAGTGAATCGATATGAAAGGTCCTTCTGAACAACTCCGATAATTCCTTGCCTTCCGAGCGTGTGCTAATTTCTATGAAATAATACCAAGATGAAAAAATATTGATCAACTTGATAAGTGATTTGACGTAAAACTCATCTTTTTTCCATTCAATTTCGCTGTATTCAAAGGAGAAGCGCAACAGCATGACTTTGTAAAAGTAATGAAGAAGAAAATTATAATAATGCGTGCCCATGAACTGTGATAATTCATTTGTTAATTCATTAGCTGGACGATTTGAAACGACTGAATAGCCGTGATCGGTCGCTATCATATACAAATGGGGCGCCCAACGATCATGCAACGAATCTGACAAAGAACGATGGATATATTCTGGATTCGTTGAAGAAATGAACGGGGCTCCTTCAGGGCTTTTGCCGTTTATATTACCGATTCGGAATAAATGTTCCTCGGAAATCGACTCTTCTGCTTCTGTAATGAGAAAGGATGAAACGAACATCCTTTCATCTTCAAAATAGGGAAGGGATCCAAAATGACCATCCAATTTCTTTTCATGTAAAACGGTCTTCTTCAAGAAAGGGCATAGTTGCTCGAATAAGTAATCTTGAATGGAAATTGTTTGACCGGTTTCAGGCATGACAATCATTGCGCCTTCACTTTCTTTCAGATTTGGCTCTATTGCCCGGAAATGTTGGATAAAATCAAGGACATCGCTTAAATCGGCAGATATATGCTCCATTTCCACCCTCAATGAGAGGAAGGCGATTCCGAAAGGGCAAAAGATAATATCGATGCTTCTCATAAAAAAGTCATATAACTCTTCTCTTAATTGCATCGCATGCTTCTTCTCGATACACGCTGTATATCGATGGAATCCTTTTTGTCTTGGAGAGCTAGGGAAAAGTTTATATTCAATATATGGATAAAAGTATTGTTCAAGTTCCTTGCCTAAAACTTTGATCCCATGACCATATATAGCTCCTTCATCCATCTCAGCCTCATCTATCCGAAAATAGGTGTAACCGCTTGATTCCAAACTTCTGATCGTTTCCGTTTTTTTCTTCTGATCAAAGCTGAATGGAAGCAGGAACGTCATATGAGAGCGGCTCATATTTAATTTTTCTAGATTCTTTTGTATTGGCATTGCATTGCCTTCCTTCGTACGTTTCTCTATTCGTGGCAAGCCACCTAATGTACTGTTCCCTTTATCAAAGTGCCGCTAAACATTCTAGTCCGATTTCAAATTCAGGCGCATAGAATAGGGAATGGTGAAACATCTATTGAAGCGGAGGGGGAAAGCAGTATGAGGTTGCATGAACAGATGCCCGAATTGACTGGGGCAACGGCCTGGTTGAATGGTTATTATGAGAAAGAGGATCTTATCGGCAACAAACCGACACTCATTCATTTTTGGTCAATCAGTTGCCGTCAATGCAAGGAAGCGATGCCATATATGAATCAGTTACGTAGTCGATACAAAGATAAAGTGCATATCATCGCGGTTCATATGCCGCGCCTGGAAGGTGATTTTAACTTGGACGAAATCAAAAAGGTAGCTGCACAGCATAACATGACACAACCAATATTCGTTGACGGCAAGTTAAGATTAACGAATGCGTTCGATAATCAGTTCGTCCCAGCCTATTATGTTTTCGATAAACATGGGAAATTACGCCATTCCCAAACCGAACGAAGTGGTATGCACATGCTGCAAAAACGGATCGACCGTGTATTGAATGAAATGAATAGATAATTTTTCGTTCATGGAGACAACCGATTATTAGGTCGTCTTTTCTTTTTCCTATGATAATGTGATACACTAATTTCATCCATTAATCGGATTGGAGCGGAATTGAATGAAAAAAGAATTTGTCGTCATTGGACTTGGCCGCTTTGGCGGAAGCATCGTCAATGAATTGGTGGAATTAGATGCTGACGTCATGGCAATCGATATTTCACCTGACCGTGTAGAAGAATTTGCACAAATTGCGACGACAGCAGTGGCGGCCGATACAACTGATGAATCTGCACTCCGGTCATTGGGAATCCGGAATTTTGAGCATGTCGTCGTTGCAATCGGAGAGAATATCCAAGCGAGCATTTTAACAACGCTCATTTTAAAAGAAATCGGTGTGAGTCGAATAACAGTTAAAGCGCAAAATGATTATCATGCAAAGGTTTTGAAAAAGATTGGTGCGGATCAAGTCGTGCATCCGGAACGAGATATGGGGAAGAGGATTGCGAACAATTTAGTTTCCAATAATATTTTGGATTACTTGGAGCTGTCTGACGAATATTCGATTGCGGAGATTCGTGCGAATGAGAAGTTGGCCGGATTTACATTGATCGATCTGGATATCCGGGCAAAATATGGTGTCAATATTGTTGCGATCAAACGGGATGCGCAAATTTTGGTTTCCCCACAAGCGATTGAAGAGATCCAGTTGAATGATATATTGATTGTTATCGGTTCAGACTTGGATATTCATAAATTCGAGAAGAAGGCCCTTCATTGATGGTAAGAAGAAGCTTCAAAAGAAAGTGATAACTGTTATTAAGAGTGGAGGATATATAGAGAAAGCTCGAAGAACACAACCTATGTTCAATATATAAATCCCTTGCGATCGGTTCAAATATGAGTCGGTCGTTTTTGTTTTTATAAATATTAGAAAAGTCTGACCAGTTATGATATAGTGGCGGGGAATGTATATTTTTTTCTGAAAGGGTGGTTAGCATTGAAATAATTAAAATTCGAAGTGTTAACAAAAAAGAGCTCTGGATAGTATTAATTATACTGTCAGTCTTACTATCAATGTTTTTACTCACTCACTTTTTATCTATATACCCTGGCGGATACTCTATCGAAAAACAGAGTGGCGAGGCGTTAATTGGAAAAGGCGCAGACATTAAACGTGTCGTATTAAATAATAGTGAGCTGCTGAATGAGCTGAAAATAGCGTCTTTAGAAATGCAAGTAGCACACATTAAAACTCTATGGTATTTAGGTTTATTATTTACAGCAACATGTTTAATAGCGATAGTCAATTTTAAAAGATTAATGTTAAAGAAAGCTATTATTATAACAGCCTCAATATATGTGGTTATGGCTATAATGGTTATCTTCTCGTATGCAAGCACAATATCATCAATTGAGGATTCGATAAATAATCTAATCAAATAATAAGGCTTCAATCAATTCAATCCACCACTGTCTACTCTCACTAAAATGTCGTTTTTGTGTGTAGATGAACAATGCCCTCATGTCAATTGAAGACATGAGGGCATTTTATTGGGTCAGACTTCCATAACTACAGGAAGTACCATCGGTCTGCGTTTAGTTTGATCGTATAAATAAGGTGAAAGGATATCGATGATGTCGCTTTTCAAAGACCCTGCTTCCGCAGGAGAGTTTGCTAGTTTTTTATTTAATTCTTTGGATAATAGATGTTGTGCTTCGCTGATCATCATGCCGGATTCTCTCATATACACAAACCCACGTGAAATGATGTCAGGTCCAGAGACAACTTTGTTGCGTTTCTTATCAACTGTGGCGACAACAATGACCAAACCGTCTTCTGACAGTATTTTGCGGTCGCGTAAAACGACACTACCGATATCACCGATGCCACTTCCATCAATATATACATCTCCTGATGGGAGTTTTCCGGCAAGCCTTGCCGTGTCTTCGGTTAAAGCGAGCACATCACCGTTGCTCATAATGAAGACGTTGTCCGGTTCGACATCACAGCTGATGGCGAGCTCTTTATGCATCGACAACATGCGGTATTCACCGTGGATTGGCATGAAGAATTTCGGTTTGATCAACCTAAGCATCAGCTTCTGTTCTTCTTGTGAACCGTGACCCGATGTATGGATGTTGTTTAATGCGCCATGAATAACTTCTGCTCCGGCCCGGAAAAGTGCATTAATCGTTTTATTGACGCTAAGGGTGTTTCCAGGAATCGGGGAGGACGAGAAGATGACAGTGTCGCCTGGTTGGATTTGCACTTGACGGTGTGTTCCGTTAGCAATCCTAGATAATGCAGCCATCGGTTCGCCTTGGCTTCCCGTACAAAGAATCATCACTTCATTGGCAGGCAATCGGTTAAGCGACTGCGTATCTACAAATAATTCTTTAGGTGCATTGATGTACCCAAGTTCTCGGCCAATCGTAATTGCATTGTCCATACTTCTACCGAACACAGCAATTTTTCGACCATGACGTTCAGCCGCTTCAATAACTTGCTGGAGTCGGTGAATGTTGGAGGCGAATGTTGCAAAGATGATTCTTCCATCAACCTTCCGGAAGATTTCGTTCAAGCTATCGCCGACTTTCCTCTCTGACATCGTAAAGTTTGGTACTTCGGCATTCGTACTGTCTGAGAGGAGGCATAGCACACCGTCACTTCCTAATTTCGCCATCTTGGCAAGGTCAGCTGGTTCTCCGACCGGTGTAAAATCGAATTTGAAGTCACCAGTATGAACGATATTGCCTGATGGCGTTTTCACGACGATTCCGAAAGCGTCGGGAATACTGTGGGTTGTCCGGAAGAAGGAGACGGATGTCTTCCTGAATTTAAATACGTCATCTTCCTTAAACTCAATCATCTTGGTAGTTCGAAGAAGTCCGTGTTCATCAAGCTTATTGCGGAGCAAGCCAAGAGCCAATTTACTGCCGTAGACCGGGATGTTGATCTTTCGCAGCAAATAAGGGATTCCACCGATATGGTCCTCGTGACCGTGCGTGATGAACAGGCCTTTGATTTTTTCGACATTCCGTTCCAAGTAAGTGTAGTCCGGAATAACGTAATCAATTCCGAGTAAGTCGTCCTCAGGGAATTTGATGCCTGCATCGATGAGGATAATTTCGTCTTGGAATTGTACACAGTATGTGTTTTTGCCGATTTCTCCAAGTCCGCCAAGGGCGAAAACGGCTGTTTCATTGTTTTTAATTAGTTTCATGTTGCTTAAACCTGCTCTAGCTCAAAATGAGGTGATGCTTGCTCATATTCGAGGTGGCTGCCTTCGAGCAGTTGGATCAGTTCAATATTGTACTCCCGGCTCTTTAGCTTTTCGCGGACGGTTCTTTCAGAATCGGCTTCAATGTACAGATGTTTTGTGTTTTCACGAATAGGTACTTGTGTAGCGTTTTCTTGGTAATACACTTTGTAAATCATGGTAAGCTCTCCTTTTTACGTTCAATTGAATCTTTCTCTTCATCTTAGCACGTCAGTTATTTAAAATAAACTATGATGGTCTTCTTTCATATAACTTCAAATATAGAATTTGTTATATAAGATAGTCAAATGATAATTGATTTGTCAGGTTTTCCGAAGCTTACCGTTCACTTTTCTGCGGGAGTCGAGCGGTAAGCATGTAAAGTTCACGTCAAAAAAGAAAAGCCCGCCAGTTTTGTTGGCGGGCGTTGTCTATGCGATCGTCTTTTTGCCGAGTATGCCATTGAGCCGTTTTAACAGTTTACGTTTGAGGCGCTTGTACATGGGCATATCACTCCTTAAAGACATTATATAGGAATTCGAAATTTCTGTCAAGTTTAAATTCCTTTTTAGTCTCTTTCAAAAGGAGTGGCGTCAGGGATATTTTTGTATGGAGCTGTAGCATCGATATGGTCGTAGAACATGATGCCATTCAAATGATCAAGCTCATGTTGGAAGGCGATAGCTGGAAGACCTTTAAGTCTCAATTTAAATTCATTGCCATCCGGATCAAATGCTTTCACTGTTATTCTCGCATAGCGAGGAACAAAACCATCAACATCCCGATCAACGGAAAGGCAGCCTTCTCCTGACGTCAAGTAAGTTTTCTCGACTGAGTGGCTTACAATTTTAGGATTGATGGCAACGAAGCTTAGCGGTTTTTTCCCCTCTTCTTCGATGTGCAAGGCGAAAATTCTCTTTGATACATTTACTTGGGGAGCTGCGAGGCCAATGCCTGGACGCAAGCCATACCGTTCGCATACTTCGTCATTCTGGCTATTTATTAGATATTCGAGTAAATCGGTACATAGTTTTTTTTCATCCGCAGCCATTGGGAATGTCACTTCTTCCGCTACTTTACGAAGTGACGGATGGCCTTCGCGAACTATATCTTCCATTAAAATCATTACGTATTCTTCCTTTCGATAATCATGCTGTACTTCTATTATAAGCTAACAGGGAAAAGAGGGTAAAGGTTTTTGTGTATGCTTGAAATGGTTTGTGTATACAGTTATAGTGAAATTCAGATTGGAGGAAATGCTATGAATAAAAAAGTTGTAAGTTTAGTTGCAATCGGCATGTTGGTATTATCCGGCTGCAGTATCGGACAGTCAACCGAAAAGCAACTCTCTGAAACCTTAACAAAAATGAATGAATCTGAAACAGAATATCGTGATACGCAAAGTAAATTGACTGAGCTTGAAAAAACAGAACAAAAGACTTTCACAGAAACGATGGAGCTGACGAAAGAGGATGTCGACAAACTACGTTCGAAAATCGGTGAATTGGAAGGTTTATTAAATGATAGGCTTTCTTTTATAGACAAAGAGGAAACTGCAATGAAAGAAGCGGAAGAATTCGTCAAAGAGCTTGATACCATCGCGGAGGACGCATCCGATAGTGAAGGCGATCAGATTTTGAAACTGAAGGAAGCGGCGATGAAACGGTATGATCTTCATACTTCCTTTATTGATGAATATAGGAAGCTTGCAAGTATCCAAAAAGAATTTTATAGCTTGCTTTCATCCGAAGATGTCGAACTGGAAGACCTGAAACAGAAGGTGGAAGAAGTGAACGAACAAAATACGATCGTCCAAAAGGCTATTTCTGAATTCAATGAAGCGACGAAAGAAGTAAATTCCTTAAAAGAAGATGTATTTTCAAGTTTAGAACAAGAAAAATAAAGGAATTGGGTAAAGTGGAGGCAATTGTGGCTCCGCTTTTTCTTTTTAAAAAAACTATTATAATACAGACTTTATATTGTAGTAGTACAGAAATTAGATTTATCGCAATTCAGAATACGAGGGCGATGCTGAAATGCCAACAATAACAGTGATTGACCTATTTGCTCTCTTTAAGTATACTGATTAGTGAAGTTGATTGTATCACTATTAGAAACAAGAAAAAATAATACAGATATAAAGGAGAGTTGCCGATATGGCTGCAAAACAAGAAAAGCAGTTCGATCCGGTGAAAACGCTTCATTCTATTGAAGATCAGTTTGAAATGTTTCAGATCTTGAATGAAGAAGGCGAGATTGTCAATAAAGACGCGGATCCAAATTTATCTGATGAAGAGTTGACAGAATTAATGACACGGATGGTCTATACAAGAATTTTGGATCAACGGTCAATCTCTTTGAACCGTCAAGGAAGACTTGGATTCTATGCGCCGACTGCTGGTCAGGAAGCATCACAGCTTGCATCCCACTTCGCGCTTGAGAAAGAAGATTTCATTTTGCCGGGTTATCGTGATGTTCCACAACTCCTATTCCACGGTTTACCGTTACATATGGCGTTCTTATGGTCACGAGGGCATTATTTAGGAAGCGCTTTTCCTGAAGGGTTGAACGTGTTATTCCCGCAAATCATCATCGGTGCACAGTATATCCAAGCTGCAGGTGTAGCTCTCGGATTCCAAAAACGTGGAATTAAAGCAGTGGCAATGACGTATACGGGTGACGGCGGTACATCACAAGGTGATTTCTATGAAGGGATCAACTTTGCAGGAGCATATCGTTCGCCTGCGATTTTCGTTGTTCAAAACAACCAATACGCGATCTCAACTCCTCGTGAGTTGCAAACGGCTGCTAAAACTCTTGCGCAAAAAGGTGTAGCTGCTGGAATTCCAAGCATTCTTGTCGATGGAATGGATGCACTTGCTGTATACGTTGCAACACGTGATGCTAGAGAACGTGCTGTTAATGGTGAAGGTCCTACACTTATCGAAACAATGTGCTACCGTTACGGGCCGCATACGATGGCAGGAGATGATCCTACTCGTTACCGTACGTCCGACACAGATAACGAATGGGAAAAACGCGATCCGCTCATCCGATTCCGTAAATACCTTGAAGGTAAAGGTATTTGGAACGAAGAGAAGGAAAATGAAGTAATTGAGCGTGCGAAGGAAGAGATTAAAGAAGCCATCAAGAAGGCAGATGCCGCACCTAAACAAAAAGTGACCGATTTCATGAAAATAATGTACAAGGGCGATATGCCATCCAATTTGCAAGAGCAATTTGAACTGTATACAGAGAAGGAGTCGAAGTAACCGATGGCACAAATGACGATGATTCAAGCGATTACCGATGCAATGCGCACGGAGCTTAAAAATGATGAAAACGTCCTCGTCTTCGGTGAAGACGTTGGAGTGAACGGCGGTGTGTTCCGCGCAACTGAAGGTTTGCAAAAAGAATTTGGTGAAGAACGCGTTTTTGATACGCCTCTTGCAGAATCAGGGATCGGTGGACTTGCTGTCGGATTGACGCTTACAGGCTTCCGTCCTGTTATGGAAATCCAGTTTTTCGGATTCCTCTATGAAGTAATTGACTCTGTCAGCGGCCAGTTGGCACGCCAATCTTACCGTACTGGCGGAAGATATAATGCCCCTGTAACGATCCGTTCTCCATTCGGCGGTGGCGTTGCAACACCTGAGATGCATGCAGACAGCTTTGAAGGTATAGTTGCATCCCAACCAGGTTTAACTGTAGTTATTCCTTCTACACCATATGACGCAAAAGGGCTTTTGATTTCAGCGATCCGCGATGAAAACCCAGTTGTGTTCTTGGAGCATATGAAGCTTTACCGTTCATTCAGACAAGAAGTACCTGAAGAGGAATACACAATTCCACTCGGAAAAGCTGATGTGAAGCGAGAAGGTACAGATCTTTCGATTATTACTTATGGTGCAATGGTCCACGAAAGCTTGAAAGCTGCTGAAGCGCTTGAAAAAGAAGGCTATTCAGTAGAAGTTGTAGATTTGCGTACCGTTCAACCATTGGATATTGAAACGATCATCGGTTCAGTTGAGAAGACAAACCGTGCAATCGTTGTCCAAGAAGCGCAAAAACAAGCAGGAATTGCAGCAAATGTCGTTTCTGAAATTACAGAACGAGCGATCTTGAGCCTTGAAGCACCAGTTTTGCGTGTAACAGCTCCTGACACAGTCTATCCATTTGCCCAAGGTGAAAATGCTTGGCTGCCGGATGCAAACGACATTATTGAAACAGCTAAAAAAGTTTTGACATTCTAATTCAGAGTCTACCTCTGACAATAAGAAAGGGTGAATTTTGTGGCATATGAATTCCGTTTGCCAGATATCGGGGAAGGGATTCACGAAGGTGAAGTCGTAAAGTGGTTTGTTGCCAAAGGCGATAAAGTCAATGAAGATGACACGCTTCTTGAAGTCCAGAACGATAAAGCAGTTGTGGAAATCCCATCACCTGTAACAGGCACAGTTGAAGAAATTCTTGTTGGAGAAGGAACAGTCGCTGTAGTTGGTGACGTTTTGATTCGTTTTGACGCTCCTGGATATGAAAGTGAAAGCGTTGAGGAAGAGGGCAAGGAAGAGACGGAAGCCCAAGTCCAAGCGACTGCTGAAGCGGGCCAGGACATTGAGAAAGAAGAAGTGAAGAAGGACGAGCCTAAGCAGAAACCAGTTGCAGCTTCCACTCAACAGCAAGGCGATGTTTCATCAAAACGCGTTATTGCGATGCCTTCTGTCCGGAAATTTGCACGCGAGCAAGATGTCGATATCCGTCAAGTACAAGGTTCAGGTAAAAATGGTCGTGTCTTGAAGGAAGATATCGAAGCTTTCCTAAGCGGTGGTCAACAACAACCTGCTCAAACGACTGAAGAGACTCAAACGTCGGTTGAAGTAGAATCGCCAAAACAAGAAGCGAAGCCGGCAGCTCCTGTAGCTCTGGAAGGTGACTTCCCTGAAACTCGTGAGAAAATGTCGGGTATTCGAAAAGCGATCGCGAAGGCAATGGTCAATTCCAAGCATACGGCACCTCATGTGACGCTATTGGATGAAATTGACGTATCAGAGCTTGTTGCACATCGTAAGAAATTCAAAGAGATCGCAGCTGAAAAAGATATTAAGCTCACATACCTTCCCTATGTTGTAAAGGCGCTTGTGTCTACACTGCGTGAATTCCCTCAATTGAATACATCTCTAGATGATGAAAAAGAGGAAATCATCCAAAAGCATTATTACAATATCGGTATTGCGGCAGATACAGACCGTGGCCTACTTGTGCCTGTCATCAAGCACGCAGATCGGAAATCGGTATTTGCGATTTCACAAGAGATCACCCAGCTTGCTGAAAAGGCGCGTGATGGAAAATTAAGCCCTGCTGAAATGAAAGGTGCTTCTTGTTCCATTACGAACATCGGCTCTGCAGGCGGACAATGGTTTACACCGATCATCAACCATCCGGAAGTTGCAATTCTCGGAATTGGCCGTATTTCTGAAAAGCCGATAGTAAAAAATGGTGAAATTGTTGCCGCACCTATGTTAGCATTATCATTGGTATTCGATCACCGAGTAATTGATGGGGTTACAGGACAACAGGCTCTGAACCATATTAAGAAATTGCTCGGAAATCCAGAACTTTTATTAATGGAGGCGTAAACAAATGGTAGTAGGAGACTTTCCAATCGAAGTGGATACACTAGTTGTAGGTTCCGGCCCCGGAGGATATGTTGCTGCAATCCGTGCAGCTCAGTTAGGACAAAAAGTTACAATCGTTGAGAAAGAAAATCTAGGCGGTGTTTGTCTTAATGTTGGTTGCATTCCTTCGAAAGCCCTTATTTCTGTAGGGCATCGTTACGCATCCGCAAAGGATTCCGATGATATGGGAATCACAGCAACTGATGTAAAACTAGATTTTTCTAAAGCGCAAGCATTCAAAGACGGCGTTGTCAAAAAATTGACAGGCGGCGTTGAAGGACTTCTAAAAGGGAACAAAGTGGACATTGTCAAAGGCGAAGCATACTTCGTTGATGCAAACACTGCAAAAGTGATGGATGAAACATCCTCCCAGACGTACAAGTTCAAAAATGCGATTATCGCTACAGGTTCACGTCCGGTTGAGATCCCTACATTCAAATTTACAAAACGCGTCATCAATTCCACTGGCGCCCTTAACTTGGAAGAAGTTCCTGGACACTTGGTCGTCATCGGCGGCGGATATATCGGTACTGAACTAGGTTCCGCGTATGCAAACCTCGGTTCTAAAGTAACGATCATCGAAGGGGCAGATGATATTCTTGCCGGATTCGAAAAACAAATGACGCAAATCGTTAAAAAAGGTCTGAAGAAAAAAGGCGTCGAAATCGTCGTGAAAGCATCTGCTAAAGGTGTTGAAGAATCCGATAATGGCGTAGTTGTAACATATGAAGCTAAGGGTGAAGAGCAAAAAATCGAAGCTGACTATGTACTTGTCACTGTTGGACGCCGTCCGAACACTGATGAAATCGGTCTTGAAGAAATGGGCATCAAATTCCTTGAGCGCGGTCTAATCGACGTGGATAAGCAATGTCGCACAAGCATTCCGAACATCTATGCAATCGGTGATATCGTCTCCGGGCCACAACTTGCACACAAAGCTTCCTATGAAGCGAAAGTGGCTGCAGAAGCGATTTCCGGCGAAAAATCCGAAGTGGACTATTTGGCAATCCCAGCAGTTTGCTTCACTGATCCTGAACTTGCAACAGTCGGATTGAATGAGCAACAAGCAAAAGATGAGGGATATGAAGTAGTAGCGGGCAAATTCCCGTTTGCTGCAAATGGCCGCGCGCTTGCGCTTAACGCAACTGATGGATTCGTCAAACTTGTTTCTCGCAAAGAGGACGGACTTCTATTAGGTGCGCAAATCGTAGGTGAAAATGCATCTGACATGATTGCAGAGCTTGGTCTTGCTATCGAAGCTGGAATGACATTGGAAGACATCGCAATGACAATCCACGCTCACCCAACACTCGGTGAAATTTCCATGGAAGCTGCAGAAGTAGCTTTAGGTAAACCGGTTCATATGATTACAAAGTAACTGTAGATTAAAAGAATGCGTCCGAAGGCCGAAGTGCCTTTCGGACGCTTTTCTAATTCCTGTACCCTGTTCGTTTGAAGGTCCCTTCTAAGTCATGGTAGGATGAAAATATTGAATTATACATCTAGATAAAGGAGAGGATTCCATGAAAAAGAGTTTGCTATACATACCGCTTCTTTCTATGTTGCTGCTATTAGCAGCATGCAGCGAGGAAGAAGCAAAGCCGGCAGAAACAGATCAGCAGGAACAATCCACTGAAGTGGAAGAGACTACTGAAGAGGTCGTTTCTGATGAAGAACAACAAGAAATAGATGACGAGGCTGAATCAGCTGAGGAAACTGACGTTGTCGATCAAGCACCTCTTTACGAACTGAATCCGAAAACATACTCCATTGAGCCAATCGGCGATGCGAATCCGAAAGTCGTCCTGTTAACAATCGATGACGCGCCGGATAAAAGAGCTCTAGACATGGCAAAAACGTTAAAGAGCTTAGACGCTCCTGCTATCTTTTTCGTCAATGGCCATTTTATCGATACAGATGAACAGAAAGCAGTTTTGAAAGAAATTCATGACATGGGATTCGTTATCGGAAACCATACGAAAACACATGCGAATTTAAAAACATTAACAGAAGAAGAGCAACGTGAGGAGATTGTTGCAGTGAATGATATCGTTGAAGAGGTTACAGGTGAGCGTCCTGTATTTTTCCGTGCTCCTTTTGGTGTGAATACAGATTTCAGCCGAGCTCTTGCAATCGAGGAAGGCATGCAATTGATGAACTGGTCATACGGCTATGATTTCGAAAAAGAGTATATGACGAAGGAAAAAATTGCTGACATTATGGTGAACACTGAATTGCTCCGCGACGGTTCCAATTTGCTGATGCATGACAGGGATTGGACTGCTGATGCGATGGAGACAATCGTAAATGGTTTAAGGGATAAAGGGTATGAATTTGTCGATCCTAAACTAATAAAAGGTTTGGAGGATCAGGAACAAGGAGAATAAGGGGGAGTTTTTCATGGAATGGAAAACAAGAATTACTGATTTATTGGGTATAGATTATCCGATCATTCAAGGGGGATTGGCCTATCTTGCTTATGCTGACTTAGCTGCAGCGGTTTCAGAGGCAGGTGGGCTAGGTCAAATTACAGCGATGAGTTTGGAGTCCCCAGACGCACTACGCACGGAAATTAGGAAAGTGCGGGAACTAACAAAGAAGCCTTTCGGAGTAAACTTTGCGATTGGCCAGCACGGACGCCCGTACGAGCATATGCTAGATGTCGCAATCGAAGAAAATGTAAAGGTCCTCTCGGTAACAGGTGGAAATCCTTCTCCATTCTTTGATTATATTAAAGACGTGGATGTGAAGAAGCTTGTATTGGTCGCTGCTAAAAGACAAGCGATCAAAGCAGAGTCGCTTGGTGCGGATGCGGTAATGGTCGTCGGGCAGGAAGGGGGCGGCCATTTGGGACGTGATGATATCGGTACTATGGTGTTAGTTCCTCAAGTGGTCGATGCTGTGAAGATTCCTGTTATCGCGTCTGGCGGTATAGGAGACGGACGGGGATGGATGGCTGCACACTCGTTAGGGGCGGAAGGGATTGAAATGGGCACGCGTTTCATCGCGACGAAAGAATGTATCCATGCTTCAATGGAATACAAAACAGCCCTTCTTCAGACAGAGGAGACCGGTACAGTTGTCATTAAGCGTACACTTGGCGCACCGGCAAGAGCACTAGCAGGGAATTGGACGGAAAAGATCTTACGTATGGAAGAGGAAAATGCTGATTATGATAAATTGAAGGACTATATTAGTGGAGCCGCAAATCGTCGGTACATCCACGATGGGGACGAACAAGCTGGTTTTGGATGGGCAGGACAGGTTGCCGGCATGATTGAGGACATCCCGACAGTCGCAGAGCTGATGAATAGGATGGTAAGGCAAGCTGAAGAAATCAGAAGAAAATGGGCATGAAGAAAGGTGCGGGAATCAATGGATTATAATTATCCTTTAAGTCATCATTGGACGACTGAAGAAATTATTGACGTAGTAGCATTTTTTCAAGCGGTAGAGAAAGCGTATGAGACACAAATAGCGAGGGAGAGCTTCATGAATGCATATAAAGCATTCAAGAAAGTCGTTCTGTCCATGTCGGAAGAGAAAACGATTTTCAAGGAGTTTGAAGAAGCGAGCGGCTTTAACAGTTATCGCGTTGTGAAGAAGGCGAAAGAAGGCAGTGACGGAGATATTGTTACTGGATCGTAAAACAGAGAGGGTGCATAATTATGCATCCTCTCTGTTTCATTACTTGCCAATAATGATATCGTAAACTGGGAAAAGCCGATCAATCGTCTCTTCGACCAAGTTGAAGAACTCTTTTTCCGAAAGCTCGGTCGCTTTGTCTCGGGAAATATGTCTGCCAAGGACAAACTCTGCTTTTTTTACAGATGCTAACCGTTCCAAAAAGCTTTCCACACCATCAGTCCCGATTTCATTCACTTTGAAAGCCTCTGGTTTCATATGATCGCCTGATACAACAAAGTCTTCAGGCAATGATGATATCTCCTTCAAGTTATTCGATAGTCTTTCCGCGATTCCCTTTTTGTCAGGGTTTTCATAAATGACAGCCAAAATAATAAAAAGATGAGTCCCCCATAATCCGACTTGGAAATGAGGCAGCGCTTTATACCCGCGCTTTGCAGGTGCAAAAGCAACCCAACTGTCGTTAGGTGGATTTACCGTTCTTCTTGCATGCTTCGCAACATGTGGAAAAAACTCGCTTGTCCCGCGGGAAGACAAATACGTGGAAAGGTGTTCGCCGATCACCTCGAATTTTGGCTGAATCTTCGTTTGAAGAGCGTTCATCCTATGTTCCAATCCTTCAATCGAAAAGACATTAAAATCATCAATTGTCCAAAATATTTGAGTCAATTTAATACCTCCATTTCATAATCCACGTTTATCGTAACAGAAAATGGGGAACAATCTTATACAAGAAGGCTTATAACTAACCAAAGCAACTCAGGCAGCATAAGTTAGAAGTAAGTAAATGGATCGTTGAAGAAAATTACATTCAAAGGGGTGTTAGTAATGAAACAAGTTGTCCATATTATCCGTAAAGCTGAAATCGAAAAGGAATATGTGAAACTTCTGCATCTTGAATTGGATTATGAGCTAGCTACACTGTACGATGCCGTACAAGAGAATGACTCTAAACAAGTCGAGAAAAGCAAATCGAGACTCACTGAAATTCATGGTGAGCTGGAGACTTTCAATGCTTTCGCTTAATCGAAAGACGTTGAACCGAATTAGGCGCCTTCACTGAAACTCTTCAATCCGGGGGGAGACAGTGTAAAGGTGCCTTTTTGTTTGGCTGTATTCGGTATGCTATAATAGTAGAACATGCATGCAGATAGAGGTGTTGACATGAACTGGGGAGCAATTGATCGATATGCAAAATCGTTAATAAAAGAAGCTGGCCATAAAATTAGAATTTCTTTCTTTACTAAGATTGATGTTGATACGAAGGCGGAAGCGAATGATCTCGTTACGAATATCGATCGGGATATTGAACGTTTCTTCATTCGTCGAATTAAGAGTGATTTTCCTGATCACCGAATTTTTGGTGAGGAAGGATTCGGTGATGAAATCGAGTCTTTGGATGGGGTTATTTGGATGCTTGACCCGATTGATGGCACAATGAATTTCATTCACCAGAAAAGGAATTTTGCGATTTCACTCGGTATATACGTTGACGGAATTGGCATGCTCGGATATATATATGATGTCATGAATGATGATTTTTATCACGCAGTTAAAGATGGAGGAGCATATTTCAACGATGAAAGACTCCCGATGCTTGAGAACACACCACTTTCAGAGGCAATCATTGGCGTGAATGCGAGCTGGGTTGCGCCGAACCGAAGAATTGAAAATGGCCCGATAGCAGAAATGGTCCGTAATTGCAGAGGGACCAGATCATATGGCTCAGCGGCAATCGAGCTTGCATACGTGTCTTCCGGCCGTATCGATGCGTACTTATCATTAAGGTTATCCCCGTGGGACATTGCAGGAGGGATGGTCATTGCTCAGGAAGTTGGTGCAGTGACGACGAATCTAAAAGGCGAACAACCACACTTGCTCGGTCAAGATACATTTATCGTCGCTAGGCCGGGTCTACATGATGAGATTTTGAGTAACTATATTAAACTCAAATAAAAAAGGGGCTGCCGACTCGCAGTCCCTTTCATAAGTTAGCATTACAAAACGCCTTGTTCACGCATTTTCTTCTTTGTCTTGAATCCATTGCCCATAACGAAAATAAGAGCGAGGATAGCGATTATGGCAACGGGGATACTACGCATACCGACTGCGATGCCAATACCGCACATTGCAGCGACTGCAGCAAGGGAATATAATACGAAAACCCATTTAATATCCTTCAATATGAAACATCTCCCGAATAAAAATGTTTTTAATACTGTTCTCATGTGCTATAATAACACAGTTAATCATCTGATAAAAGATAACGGAGTGAAAACATGACAAATAATCGTAATGATTTACGAAATATAGCAATCATCGCCCACGTAGACCACGGAAAAACAACGTTAGTCGATCAGCTTTTGAAGCAATCAGGAATTTTCCGTTCGAATGAACATGTTGAAGAACGTGCCATGGACTCGAATGATCTTGAACGTGAACGCGGTATTACAATTCTTGCAAAAAACACAGCAATTGAATACAAAGACACGAAAATCAATATTCTTGATACACCAGGACATGCCGATTTCGGTGGGGAAGTGGAACGGATCCTACGAATGGTCGATGGTGTCGTGTTAGTCGTCGACTCCTTTGAGGGATGTATGCCGCAAACCCGGTTCGTTCTGAAGAAAGCATTGGAAACGAATTTGAAACCGATTGTTGTTGTAAATAAAATTGACCGTGAATTTGCACGTCCCGAAGAAGTAGTCGACGAAGTGCTTGAATTATTCATTGAATTGGATGCAAATGACGAACAGCTCGAATTCCCAGTCGTTTACGCTTCAGGTTTCAATGGAACAGCTAGCCTTTCTCCGGACCCTGCTGAACAGGAAGATACACTTCGTGTGTTGTACGATGCGATTATCGAGCATATTCCTGCTCCAATCGACAACCGAGAAGAACCGTTGCAATTCCAAGTATCTTTACTTGATTATAACGATTATGTCGGCCGTATTGGTATCGGACGCGTGTTTAGAGGGACGATGAAAGTTGGTCAGCAAGTAACAGTCTTAAAGCGGGACGGTTCGACAAAGAACTTCCGTGTAACGAAGATGTATGGTTTCCTTGGATTGAAAAGAATTGAAATCGAAGAAGCGTATGCAGGTGACTTGATCGCTATCTCGGGTATGGAAGACATTGACGTCGGTGAAACAGTTTGTCCGGTTGACCATTTGGAGGCATTGCCGGAACTTCATATTGATGAGCCGACGCTCCAAATGACTTTCCTCGTCAATAACAGTCCTTTTGCTGGGAAAGAAGGCAAGTGGGTAACTGCTAGAAAGATCGAAGAACGACTTGAACAGCAATTGCAGACAGACGTTTCATTACGTGTCGATCCAACTGATTCACCGGATGCATGGGTAGTTTCGGGACGTGGAGAGCTCCATCTTTCTATTTTGATCGAAAATATGCGCCGCGAAGGATACGAACTTCAAGTGTCGAAGCCGGAAGTTATCATCAGAACGATTGATGGTGTACGTTCTGAGCCGGTTGAACGTGTTCAAATCGATATTCCTGAAGAGTATACTGGGGCAATCATCGAATCGATCGGTGAGCGTAAAGGTGAAATGCAAGACATGATCAATAATGGAAATGGACAAGTCCGTTTGATTTTCCTAGTTCCTGCACGTGGTCTAATCGGATATTCAACGGAATTCCTTTCAGCTACGAGAGGATATGGAATTATTAACCATACATTTGACTCCTATAAGCCAGTGGCACAAGGAAGAGTCGGCGGCCGTCGTCATGGCGTTCTCGTTTCGATGGAAACAGGTACTGTTACTGGATATAGTATTATGCAGCTAGAAGACCGAGGAGTCATGTTTGTCGAAGCAGGTACAGAAATTTACGCAGGTATGGTCGTTGGTGAAAACAACCGTGATACAGACTTGACGATCAACTTGACAAAAGTTAAACATGCAACAAACGTCCGTTCTGCGACAAAAGACCAAACAGTGACAACGAAAAAGCCACGTATTCTTTCATTAGAAGAGGCGTTGCAATATGTTGGCGACGACGAATATTGCGAAGTAACACCTCAATCGATTCGTTTGCGTAAGAAGATTCTTGATAAAAACGAACGGGAACGTGCTCAAAAGAAGAAAAAACTTGGCGAGTGATTTATAATAATAAATAGTAGTAAAAAAGAATGCGTACAATCGCTTTGTTTAGAAGGGAATGTGCTACATGAATGGTCCTCTTAAGGATGAAGATACAATTGAAGCGATGTCTCCAGTCGTACGAATGATTTATGAGACGACTTCATCTTCTGTCACAGGAATTTTGTTGTTTGCAGTTGTGTTCATCCTTTCAGCCATTGTTTATAAGTTAGGATTCGCTCGAAAAATCAAGTTTTGGCAAAATATAGTCGTGTATAGCTTCCTCTTTTTAGGCTGTATTATTTTGACGTTTTTCGCCATTTTCCTTCCGATTGTCGAAGGACTTATCGTTGCAGCCCTCATATTGATTATTTATAGGGTCCGCAGGATGAATGAACATAAAGAAAACTCCACCGTTTGACGGTGGAGTTTTCTTTATGTTAACTGTTGATTTCCGTTCCAGGCAGACGCTTTCCGCGGGCACGGCTTCAATCTCCTCGGATGTGCTCCCAACGCTGCGCTTTTGGTCGCAAAAGCCGTTCTTCGTGACGGCTTTTCCTGCGGGCTTTCACCTCGTGCTGTTCCCGCTGTAGTCGCTGCCTTTCACTCCAATCAACCCATACTCATTTAACCCTTCAAGTCTTTCAATAAATTAAAATACAAATAAATCTAATCAAAATGGATTTTTATGTTATCATAGATCGGATTGTTGAGAAGAAATGCTTGTTGCAGGGATTGTTCTTGCTTATATTGCTATAAAAACTAAATCCGCCATTCCTTCAATGGTCACTCATTCCATTTGGAACTTGTACACGAGTAAGTTATTTCTATTTTTATAATCAAGAACAACAGCGGAAAGGGAGCCGTTCTGGCGATTTTCGTTTATTCAACAAAACTATTATAAAAAAGGGGGTTGCTTCAAAGTCTAATTTAAGTGACTTTAAAGCAACCCCTTTTTTATTAAAAATTCTCTTCTGCGGAATGGGAGCTGCGGTGGAAAATGAATTTTCCTGTGGAAATTCTCATGTTGGTTTGCTCCGTAATTCGTTCGCTGCAAGCTTCGCACATATACGTATTGATCGGATGATTCCTCAGCTTCTTTGCAAGCGGGGTATCATCCACAAGTTGTCCGATTTCATCGCAAAGGACGCATTTGACTCTCATGAACTCAACTCCTTACTAAGCATGGCCTTTTGCATCAATCGATGACGATATCGGTGATTTTTCGTAATGGTTGTTCGAGGTTCGAGCCGTCCTTGAATAAAAGATGGGCTGGTCCGTCTTCTGTCAATGGTTTACCGTCTTGGCTGAACTTGAATAGGAAATTCCCTACCTCGGAAACCGGAAATGATTCCTTCGAGCCATCCATTGTCAAAAATGAGATCGTTTTTGCATCTTCAGCTGGTATTGCATTTTTTACGAAATGGTCGAGGGAGATGCCGAATGTACCTGTCACCATTTTTTGTCTGTCAAACTTTTTTTCTGTTTTTAAAGTAGGTGGGAAAGTAGCACCTTCCATGATTTCGCGCGACCAATGCTTGCCCATGCTTCTCTTATATTCTTCATCTTCATCTCTTTCGACATGCTCTTCCGTAAAGAAAGTGTTTAAGTCGACTTTTCGGTCATCAAAGATCCAAACTGTCGGATCGAGAGTGATCGTATGCTTTACATTGCCTTTTATCGTAATGATTGTTTCCAAGTGAATAGCCTCCTACAACCAAAATTGAGCATTTTCATATAGTACATAGTATACCGCTTCCCAAGGAAAGTGGAAAGCCATTGAATTTATCCCTTACGTTCCTAAGGGAAACACTTGCAATTTACCTTCTCGAAAGATACAATTTATTCATAATCACCACGTAAGGATAATAGGTGAATGGGGGCGTCCTCATGGATATTGAAGTACAGGAAACCTATCAGGAAAAAGCGTTGAAACAGCTACAAGCTGATGCGGATAAAATTGCACAACTCATAAAAGTACAGATGGATCATTTGACGATGCCTCAGTGCCCACTTTACGAGGAAGTGTTGGATACACAAATGTATGGCTTGTCCAAGGAAATTGATTTCGCTGTCAGGCTTGGCTTGATTGAACGTGAGAAAGGAAAGGAAATCCTTTCAATTCTTGAAAAAGAGATGAATGTCTTGCATGAGCTATATACAAAAAAATAAACAAAAGACTCAAACTCATCATTGGTTTGAGTTTTTTATTTAAGATGAGGGAAATGTAATGGGAAAATACTTTAAAAAAATGCTGCGGAACTTTGACTATCCGTTATTCACTACATATCTCATACTATGTCTTTTCGGACTTGTCATGATCTATAGTTCGAGTATGGTGTGGGCGGTCAATCGATATGGTTATGAACCTGATTATTTTTATAAGAGACAGCTGTTGAATCTAGCAATAGCTATTCCTGCTTTCCTATTTGCCTCCTTCTTTCCTTTTCAAAACTATAAACGGAAGAAATTGATGATCTTTTCGATTGTTGTCATGTTTATCCTCCTTGTTCTCGTCCATTTCCTCGGCTCCGGCGACCATGTCGGTGCACAGAGTTGGATTAAATTACCTGGCTTCGGCAGCATCCAGCCTTCAGAAGTTGCTAAGCTTGTTATTATCGTTTATTTCGCTAGCGTATTCGCGAAAAAGTATGAAGCGGGGACACTTGATTCCATTAATAAATCAATCGGTCCGCCGGTCATCATTCTTATTTTGGCAATTGGTTCGATCATGATGGAAACGGATATCGGAACGTCTCTCATCATCATTATAGGGGCTTTATCCGTCATTGCAGCGAGCGGAATAAAATTGAGGACATTCACGAAGCTAAGCGGGATTGTCATGCTTGCAATGATTCCGGTTGCTACCATCCTATATTTTGCTTGGGATACAGTCATGACAGATGGTAGGAAAGGACGGATTTTGTCGTTCTTGGACCCATTTGATTATGCACAAGGCTCAGGCTATCAAATTGCAAATGGCTATATAGCGATTGGGTCTGGAGGAATGAAAGGTCTCGGTTTAGGCAACTCCATCCAAAAGATGGGTTATTTGCCAGAACCTCAAACGGATGTCATTATGGCTGTCATTTCGGAAGAAACCGGGATTTTTGGTACGATAATCGTAATCGGCGGCCTAGGATTCATCGTCTTGCGCGCACTTTATATTGCGATGCGCACGAAGGATCCCCAAGCTCGAATGCTCGCAGCGGGAATTGGAAGCGTCATTGGAATCCAAACATTCGTCAATGTCGGAGGTCTGACAGGGCTTATCCCACTTACAGGAGTGCCGTTGCCTTTTATTAGTTATGGCGGAACTTCGATGATTCTGTTATCTTTGTCTTTAGGAATATTGATGAATGTATCAATGTTCGTGAAATATCAAAAAAATAAATAGAGAAGGAAGTGCTTTCATGGTGGAAATGGGTCAGATTAAAAAAATTCTCGTAGCAAACCGTGGTGAGATTGCTATTCGTATTTTTCGTGCGTGCACCGAATTGGAGATACCGACTGTCGGAATTTATTCGGCAGAAGATCGGGGTTCTTTCCACCGTTACAAAGCAGATGAGTCCTATTTAGTCGGAGAAGGGAAAAAGCCGATTGATGCCTACTTGGATATCGAAGGGATCATTAAGATTGCAAAATCATCAGGAGCGAACGCTGTACATCCTGGTTATGGCTTCCTAGCCGAGAATGAAGAGTTTGCTCGTAGGCTTGAAGAAGAAGGCATCATCTTCATCGGTCCGACATCAAAGCATCTCGATATGTTCGGGGACAAAGTAAAGGCGAGAGAGCAAGCTATCAAGGCAGGCATCCCTGTCATCCCTGGAACGGATGGACCAGTTGCTTCAGTATCTGATGTTGCTTCTTTCGGTGAAACATACGGGTATCCGATTATTATTAAAGCTTCCCTAGGCGGTGGCGGCCGGGGCATGCGGATTGTGAATTCCGCAGACGAAGTGCTTGAAGCGTACGAGCGTGCGAGATCAGAAGCGAAATCTGCTTTTGGTTCGGATGAAGTGTATGTAGAAAAGTACATCAATAAGCCAAAACATATTGAAGTTCAAATATTAGGTGATACATACGGCAATGTCGTTCATCTGTATGAGCGCGATTGTTCGATACAACGTCGTCACCAAAAAGTAGTAGAGATTGCTCCGTCTATTTCTTTACCGGAAAAGTTACGTCTTGAAATTTGTGAAGCTGCTGTAAAATTGGCGAAAAATATTTCCTACATTAACGCAGGAACCGTAGAGTTTCTTGTAGCAGACGGAGAATTTTATTTTATCGAAGTAAATCCGCGTATCCAAGTTGAGCATACAATTACCGAAATGGTAACTGGAATCGATATCGTCCATGCACAAATTCATATTGCAAATGGTGGAAATCTCCATGAAGGAGAATCCGCTATTCCAAAGCAAGATGATATTCCGTTATTTGGCTATGCAATTCAATCGCGGGTGACGACGGAGGATCCATTGAATGACTTTATGCCTGATACCGGCAAGTTGATGGTCTATCGGTCAGGGGGAGGGTTCGGCGTCCGTCTAGATGCCGGGAATGGCTTCCAAGGGGCTATCATCACTCCATACTATGATTCTTTGCTCGTCAAAGTATCAACCTGGGGGACTTCCTTTAAGGATGCAGCGGCAAAAATGGACCGGAACCTTCAAGAATTCCGGATTAGAGGAATCAAAACAAATATCCCGTTCCTTGAAAACGTCGTTCGTCATGAAAATTTCCTAACTGGCAATTATGATACAAGCTTCATTGATACGACTCCTGAATTATTCGAGTTCCCTGTAAAGAAAGACCGTGGAACCAAGATCTTGAATTATTTAGGGAATGTCACTGTCAATGGGTTTCCGGGGATAGCGAAACAGACGAAACCGTTATTCAATTCAGTAAGGAAACCTGCTGTGGACCTTCTTGCTCCACCTCCTGCAGGGACGAAGCAGATTTTGGACGAGAGAGGGCCTGAAGGATTGATCCAATGGATAAAGGAGCAGGATGATGTCCTATTGACCGACACGACGTTCAGGGATGCTCATCAGTCATTGCTTGCAACCCGTGTGCGTACATCGGATATTGCAAATATTGCTGCTGAATCTGCTAGGCTTATGCCGAATCTATTCTCATTTGAGATGTGGGGGGGAGCAACATTCGATGTTGCATACCGTTTCCTGAAAGAGGATCCATGGGAAAGACTCACGAAGCTTCGGGAGCAAATTCCAAATGTTTTATTCCAAATGTTGTTCCGTGGTGCGAATGCGGTCGGCTATTCCAATTATCCTGATAATGTCATACGTGAATTTGTCAAAACTTCTGCGGAATCAGGGATTGATGTATTCCGTATATTCGACAGCTTAAACTGGATTAAAGGTATGGAAGTGGCAATCGATGCGACCCGTCAAGCGGGGAAAGTGGCAGAGGCTGCGCTTTGTTATACTGGAGACATATTAGATGATTCCCGCGCCAAATATACTGTTGGGTACTACAAAGAAATGGCAAAGGAGCTTGAAGCTGCAGGAGCTCATATTCTCGCACTGAAGGACATGGCAGGACTCTTGAAGCCGGAAGCTGCTTATCGTCTCATTTCTGAGTTGAAAGAGACTGTTAATATACCGATTCATCTGCATTCACATGATACGAGCGGAAATGGTATCTATATGTACGCGAAAGCGATAGAAGCTGGAGTGGATATTGTAGATACAGCTCTCGGTTCCATGGCTGGTCTGACTTCACAACCTTCAGCAAGCTCATTGTATTATGCGCTGCAATACGGCAAGCGCCAAGTGAAAGCCGATGTTGATGCTCTAGAATCGCTTTCATATTACTGGGAAGATGTAAGGAAATATTATCAAAACTTTGAGAGCGGCATGGTTAGCCCGCATTCTGAAGTGTACGTACATGAGATGCCGGGCGGGCAATACTCAAACTTGCAACAACAAGCCAAAGCTGTCGGACTTGGTGAGAGATGGGATGAAGTGAAGGAGATGTACTCCCGTGTCAATATGCTCTTTGGAGACGTCGTAAAAGTTACTCCTTCTTCCAAGGTTGTGGGTGATATGGCGCTATTCATGGTGCAAAATGACTTGAATGAAGAAACTGTCATTTCACGTGGGCAATCCATCGATTTCCCTGAATCCGTAATCGAATTTTTCGAAGGATATATCGGTCAGCCGTATGGCGGCTTCCCGAAAGAGTTACAGCAGGTTATCTTGAAAGAAAGAACGCCGATCACTGTCCGGCCGGGTGAGCTTTTGGAAGATGTAGATTTTGATGCGCTGCTTCAAAAGACCGAAGAACTTCTCGGACACCCGTCAACGATGAAAGATGCGCTTGCATATGCACTTTATCCGAAAGTGTTCGAAGAATATTCGACAATGAAAAAGGAATTCGGTAATATATCCGTCATTAACACACCGGAGTTTCTATACGGTATGCGGCTAGGCCAGGAAATCGAAGTGGAGATCGAAAGAGGGAAGACGCTTATCGTCAAGCTCGTTTCCATTGGAGAACCTCAAACGGATGGCACACGCATCATTTACTTTGAACTGAACGGCCAACCTAGGGAAGTTATCATTCAAGATATTAATGTGGAATCGGATGTTGCACGCAAACAAAAAGCGGATCCTTCAAATGATTCCCACATTGCAGCGACAATGCCTGGAACTGTATTGCAAGTTGCTGTCTCCAAAGGAGCAAAAGTACGTCGTGGTCAACATCTTCTCATTACAGAAGCAATGAAGATGGAAACAACGATCCAAGCTCCATTCGATGGAGTCGTCAAAGAAATCCACGTCTCCTCAGGCGACGCTATCTCAACAGGCGACCTCCTTCTCGAACTGGAACATTAATAAAAATAAGCACCCTCGTGGAAATCCACGAGGGTGCTTTTGCTATGTCTACTGTCTGCTTCTCGAAACAAGAAGCACCATATAGGTCAATAATCCGAACAGAAGGATTACAAACAATGAATGAGCTAAAGCTAAATAAAGATTCAAACGGGTAAGGATAACAGCTCCACCCGCCAAAACTTGCAGCGATACCAAAATGAATGCGATGATCCATCCCCAGTAAATAACACGTTGATTTTTATAATGGCGGATTGCATGAATGGCTATAATCCCGAGCCAAATGAATATCAATGCAGCAGCAGTCCTATGACTCATCTGCACCCATTCCCAGAAGTTGGCAGGAAGAGAAAAATCCCCGTTCCTACACATCGGCCAATCTGTACAACTCAACTCGGATTCCGTATGACGGACAAGTGCTCCGGTGTATACTACGATGTAAGAATAAATCGTGACACCGATTGTATGGAATCGAAGCGTCTTACCTATTTTTAGTCTATCAGCGTCAAATTTCTGATCGACCTCAAAAATGAGCAATGTGAGAAGTAATACCGATGCAAAGGAAATTAGCGAAATGCCAAAATGAAGTGCAAGAATGAAATCCCCTTGTCCCCAAAGAACTTGGGCTGCTCCAATCAACGCCTGAAGAATGAGGAAAAATATTGCCAAAACGGACAGCAATTTTGTTTCCCTTTTATGTCCGATCGCTTTCCATGACCAAACTGCTAAAACGACGATCAAAATACCGACCGTGCCTGTAACGAGGCGATGAGAAAATTCAATAAGGACTTCCGGTGTGATTTCATCTGGGATCAATTGACCGTTACAACCAGGCCAATGCCTTCCGCAACCCATCCCACTATCTGTTTTCGTAACGAGAGCACCGCCCAAAAGGATTAACAGCATACCGATCGTAGAGGCGACCCCGAACCATTTCAAATACTTATTATATCGCAAACAAGACACCTTCTTTAAGAAATGATGACCATATGAAAAAAGGCCCCGTTTGTTGATGATATCGAAAAAAAGTCGAAAAAACAACGCATATTGGCCGAAATCAGCTTTGCATAAAGCTTTTTCACAAATTGTTCATAAAATAGACCCTTTAACTTCACAAAAGGCATGGGGAAATGATTTACTATAGATAAGGCAGATACATTTATATGACAATATACTTAACATATCGGATGAAATTCGGTTTATATATAGAAATAATTGCCGGATTTCGATATAGTTAAGTATAGCGGTCCTTGCCGACATCCTTGAAAGGAGGGTACATATGTCAAACGGTCGAGCGATTTCTTCATCCGTTGAACCGGATATCGGATCGGCTTCCATATTGAAGGATTTTCTAGCACTTATAAAAATCGGCATAGTGAATTCAAACCTGATTACAACATTTACCGGTCTATTTCTTGCGTTCCAGTTTACAGGCAAAAGTTTCATTAGCAATCTGGATTTGTTACTGTATGGACTTTTCGGTACCGGATTAATCATCGCGGGCTCGGCGGCTTTGAACAATCTAATTGATCGGGATATTGATCCGATCATGTCTAGAACAAAGTCTCGTCCAACGGTTACTGGCAGATTTAAGGCACCGGCTGTCTTGGCACTGGCGTTCACTTTCATTGTCTTAGGCGAAGTGATGTTGTTTGCTGCGTCACCGGCGGCAGGGCTATGGGGACTTGCAGGCGTCTTCAGCTATGTTGTACTCTATTCAATGTGGTCTAAAAGAAAATATGTTAGTAATACTGTTGTAGGCAGCATCTCAGGAGCCATCCCGCCATTAATCGGTTGGGCTGCGGTCGAACCGTCACTTGGTATGGGTGCATGGGCGCTGTTCTTAATCATGTTTGCATGGCAACCGCCGCATTTCTATGCGTTGGCGATGCGTAGGACTGAAGAATACCGGGCAGCCGGCATTCCGATGCTTCCAGTCGTAAAAGGATTTGAAAGGACAAAGAAGTCTATTTTAGGATGGGTTCTGCTTTTATTCCCGTTGCCTTTCCTTCTACCGGAACTCGGAAGCGCTTTTATTGTGCTGGCAACAGCCCTGAATATCGGTTGGCTATATTTGTCGATTAAAGGATTCAAAGCAAAAGAAGATTTGAAATGGGCGACATCCATGTTCATCTTCTCCTTGAATTACATGACAATCCTTTTCGTAGCAATGATCATTTTTTCGATATTCATCTAACTGATGGAATTCTTTCTTTTTGACAGGAATTCATTATAGAGAGGTCAACAGTCCTCATTGAAGAAAATCATTTTTTAGAAAGAGAGGTATTAGTTAGCGATGATGAAAGGACTCAAAAAATGGCGTCTCTTTTCTCTATTGGCTGTACTGACAGTTTTCCTTGCAGGGTGTGGACAAGAAGAAATTTCAACGCTTCTGCCTGCCGGACAAGTCGGTCAAGATCAATTCAACTTGCTATTATTGTCGTCAGGAATAATGTTGCTCGTCATTATCGTTGTAGTAGCAATTTACTTAATCGCGTTAGTACGCTTCAGACGTTCCAAATTAGGTGAAGATCATATTCCTGAACAAGTTGAAGGCAGCCATAAGCTTGAGCTTGTATGGACAATCATTCCAATTCTATTGATCTTGCTGCTAGCTGTCCCTACTGTTTACTACACGTATAAGCTTGGTGATGTATCAGCTATGGGCGCAGTAGATGAAGATGGAAATGCCGAAAACCTAGTCGTTGACGTAACAGCGAAACTATACTGGTGGGAATTCGAATATCCTGACCTTGGTATTGTTACCGCACAGGAATTAGTCGTTCCAATGGATGAAAAGGTTTACTTCAATTTGATTGCAGCTGACGTGAAACACTCCTTCTGGATTCCTGCAGTTGGCGGAAAGCTTGATACGAACGTAGAGAACGTCAACAAATTCTATTTGGTATTCGAGAAAGATTCCAAGAATTTGAAAGACGGAGTATTCTATGGGAAATGTGCCGAGCTTTGCGGTCCGTCGCATGCTTTAATGGACTTCAAAGTGAAAACGATGCCACGTGCTGAATTTGACCAATGGGTAACTGCAATGCAAGCTTCCGCAGAGAATCAAGTCGTTGCAAATCCAGCTGGTGAGGAAGTATTCCAGCAAAGCTGTATCGGATGTCACGCCACTTCAGGTGTTGGGGAATCTGGTGCAGTCGGACCAAACCTAGCAACTTTCGGAGATCGTAACCGTGTTGCAGGATTCATGGACCATACAAAAGAAGATTTGATTGATTGGATCAAGTATCCACAGAAACATAAACCTGGCAATAAGATGCCAGAATTCGCTAATCAACTTTCCGACCAGGAATTGGATGCATTGGCTGAATACTTAATGGGATTATCTGTTGAAAAATAATCTTTTGCGATTTTGAAGAGGAGGTAACAAAGTGAGTTCAGTTGCTCAAAAAAAGGGTTTTGGCGCAACGCTATGGGACTGGCTGACTACAGTCGACCATAAGAAGATCGGAATCCTTTACTTCCTTGGTGGCGGATTCTTCTTCGTACTCGGCGGAATTGAAGCAATGTTAATTCGTTGGCAGCTTCATAAGCCGAACAACGATTTCGTCAGTGCGGGTCTTTTCAATGATTTGATCACGATGCACGGAACGACGATGATTTTCCTGGCTGCCATGCCTTTATTATTTGGATTTATGAACGCTATCATGCCGTTGCAAATTGGTGCACGAGATGTTGCATTCCCATTTGTTAACTCATTAGGGTTCTGGATGTTCTTCTTCGGAGGACTTTTCCTGAACATCTCTTGGTTCTTCGGTCAAGTGCCGGATGCGGGATGGACATCATATGCGTCACTTTCCATTGCTTCGGAAGGTCACGGTATTGACTTCTATGCAATCGGTCTTCAGATTGCTGGGGGCGGTACGTTGATGGCGGGAATCAACTTCCTAGTAACAATCATCAACATGCGTGCGCCTGGGATGACGTATATGCGTATGCCGTTGTTCACATGGACAACATTTGTAGCGTCCGCGATGATTCTATTTGCATTCCCTCCATTAACAGTCGGTCTTTTCTTCTTAACATTTGACCGTATGTTCGGTGGAAACTTCTTTGATCATACGATGGGCGGAAACACGATCATCTGGGAGCATATTTTCTGGATTTTCGGTCACCCTGAAGTATACATTCTGATTTTGCCTGCTTTCGGTATTTTCTCTGAGATCTTCTCGACATTTGCTCGAAAGCGTCTTTTCGGATATCCATCCATGGTCTTTGCGACTGTATTGATTGGATTCCTCGGATTCATGGTTTGGGCTCACCATATGTTTACGGTAGGGCTTGGACCAACTGCGAACGCAATCTTCGCTGTTGCAACAATGGCGATTGCTGTTCCAACAGGGGTTAAAATTTTCAACTGGCTATTGACCATGTGGGGCGGAAGCATCAAGATTACAACGCCAATGCTTTATGCACTCGGTTTCATCCCTTCATTCGTAATGGGTGGGGTGACAGGTGTTATGCAAGGTGCGGCACCGCTTGACTATCAATTGCATGACTCTTACTTCATCGTTGCTCACTTCCACTATGTAATCGTTGGTGGGGTAGTCCTTGCAATTTTGGCAGCAACACATTATTGGTGGCCAAAAATGTTTGGTACGATGCTTAATGAGACGCTTGGTAAAATTACATTCGTATTCTTTTTCATCGGTTTCCATTTGACGTTCCTAATTCAGCACTGGCTTGGATTCTGGGGAATGCCTCGTCGTGTATGGACATTCATGGACGGACAAGGTTGGAATTTGGCAAACTTAATTAGTACGATTGGTGCATTCATGATGGCAATCGGTGTCATTGTACTCGTGTACAACGTCATCGTGACATCTATCAAGAATGTGAAAGTTGCAAATGATCCATGGGGAGACGGCCGTACGCTTGAATGGGCAATCGAATCTCCACCGGTATACTATAATTTCCATGCGACACCACTTGTTCGCGGGCTTGATACTGTTTGGATCGAAAAAATGGAAGGCAATGAGTCAGGATTGACTCCTGCTGAACCGATCAAAGACATTCATATGCCGAATGGATCTATCATTCCATTCCTAATGACACTTGGTCTCTTCATCGCTGGATTCGGAGCTATGTTCCGCACTGAAGAGTCATGGGGTCTGCCAGTCCTAATTTTTGGTCTACTATGGACTTTCGTAGCGATGGCTGCCCGTTCATTGCAGGATGACACTGGATACTATATTAAAAAAGATGAGATTCTCCGTGATATGAAACGTAAAGGGGGTCAAAACTAATGGACTTGAATAAAAAATTCACCCCTGAAACTTGGCCCGATCATCCTGAAAAAGCGACACTTGAAGCGAAAAATAAGTTCGTCGGATTCTGGTTGTTCCTTGGAGGAGAGACAATTCTCTTCGCAACATTGTTCGCAACATATGTTGCACTAAAGAACTCCGGTCCGAGCGGTTTTGGATTCTCGACTCAAGAGCTTTATGAATTGCCACTTGTTTTCGTAATGACAATGTTGCTTTTGACATCTTCATTGACGAGTGTGTTCGCTATGTACCATCTGCGTAACTACAACTTTAAGAAAATGCAGCTTTGGCTAGCCATCACTGCGTTTTTAGGACTCGGTTTCCTTATGCTTGAAGTATATGAGTTCTCGCATTATGTACACTTAGGCTTCACATATAATAACAGTGCTTTCAGTTCTGCGTTCTATACGCTTGTCGGAACTCACGGTTTCCACGTAGCTGTTGGTCTTGTATGGATTACGTTGTTGATTTTCCGTAACGCGAAACGCGGTCTGAATCTTTATAACGCAACGAAGTACTATACTTTTTCACTATATTGGCACTTCATTGACGTTGTTTGGGTATTCATCTTCACTGTAGTCTACTTGATGGGAGTGATAGGTTAAGATGGCAGACATCCAAGTTTACAAACGTACACCTGCTGAGCAGCAGCTTGCACAGAGACGTGCAAAAAAGTCAATGCGTGATCAGGTCATGATGTTTTCGCTAATGATCTTCCTCACACTTGTTTCATTTTCAATGGTTGTTGCTTATCAAGCTGATGTTGCAGGGTTCTCGAAGTACTTCATCATTCCGATGGTCCTGCTGTTCGCAGCAGTTCAAGTCGGTTTGCAACTGTATTATTTCATGCATATGAGTGAAAAAGGGCATGGCATTCCTCAAATGTTCATGTTTACGGGGGCTTTGTTTGGCTTCCTTATTCCTTTGACTTTTGTAACAATCGTTTGGTGGTAATCAATAAAGAAAAGCCTGTGGATTTTCCACAGGCTTTTTTTGACCTAAAGGAAAGTTCATTGTTCGTTCATTGTGTTCGCGCCATGTTCGTTTTATAATAGGGAAAGACATATTAAAGGAGCGATGGCAATGATGCCTTTTAGCATATTTGGGTTTCGAGCATTATGGAGTCCTTATTATTTCTTAACATTAGTATTGATCGTCGTACTTTATTTCCTATTGACTAAAAAATGGAGACATTGGTTTGAAGGGACGGAACCTGTAACGAAAAGGGAAATCGGATACTTTTTAGCTTCGATGGTGCTTTTGTATATCGTTAAAGGGTCACCCGTTGACTTAATCGGACATATATTGTTCTCCGTTCATATGACGCAAATGGCGCTTCTTTTGTTAGGGGTTGCTCCGTTAATGATCATCGGAATTCCAAATTTCATTTGGAAAAAAGTTTTTAGCGTCAAAATCATCGACAAAGTTGTACGGTTGTTTACGAGGCCTATTATTAGCTTATTGATCTTTACACTTGCTTTCTCGCTGTATCACTATCCGATGATTTTAGATTACATTAAATTGAGTGCAGTTTTGCATGCTATCTTTACGATTACGGTGTTTTTAGCAGCCTTAGTTTTATGGTGGCCGGTTGTGAATACGATGGAAGATCATCCACAACTGCACGGCTTGAAGAAAATTGGGTATGTGATTTTAAGTGCTCTCTTAGTAACGCCTGCCTGTGCTTTAATCATCTTTGTAGACGTGCCTGTGTATGAAACTTATAGCAGTGGAGAGGCATGGTTACAGGCTATGGCATTATGTGTACCTGCAGGGACGCTTTCTGGTTTATCCATTTCGGGTCCGGAATTATTTACGAATATGCCTACAGTGTATGACCAGCAACTGGGCGGTATTATTATGAAAATCATTCAAGAATTGATTTATGTAGTAGTGATCGGAAAAATCTTCATCAAGTGGTATCGTGAAGAGCAATTGAATGCTGATGAAATAACACAAAGAGATTTATTGGAACGACAAAAATTTGAAATGAACAGATGATCTATTTCACTGCTGAAGGGGTATTATTTATGAATGTTCCTTTTTTACCAACGTTGAGCACTTTTTTTATTGTACTATCGGCGATTCTTGTCGCAATCGGATGGAAACTAGTGCGGGACCGGAAGATTGAAGCCCATAAGAAGACAATGTTAGGAGCAGCCGTTGCAGCGGTTCTGTTTTTTATCATTTACGCCTCCCGTACGATTTTCATCGGCAACACGGCGTTCGGCGGTCCGGAAAATCTAAAGATCTATTATACAGTCTTTCTTATTTTTCATATTATGCTCTCAACGTCTGGGGCTGTCATGGGCATATTGACAATCAATTGGGGCTTGAAAAATAAGTTGGATAAGCATCGAAGAATAGGACCTATTACGAGCGTTGTCTGGTTCTTTACTGCAATTACAGGTGTGGCTGTTTATTTGTTGCTCTATGTCTTGTGCGAAGGCGGAGAAACGACTTCAATGATAAAGGCCATTTTAGGATATTAATAAAAGAAACCGGCAAAGGAAATGATTCCATGCCGGTTTTTTGATAGTTATATTTTAAAGTTCATCTTAATGATACCAGCTTCGCGTGCTGTATTGAATAGGATGACGATCATCGGTCCGATGAATAAACCGATAAAACCGAATAGCTTTAACCCGATAAACATACCGATAAGCGTCGGAAGAGGGGATAAGCCGATCTGGTTACCCATTACTTTCGGTTCAACAATCCTACGTATGATTAACAGGATTGCAGCCAAGATTGCCAATTTTGTCCCCATGCCGATATCTCCGCTGACGAATTGATACAATGACCAAGGAGCAAGAATGACTATTGAGCCTAAAATTGGAATGATATCGATGATCCAAATGACAATTGACATGATTAGAGCATATTTAGGGGCGATAATCAACAATCCTACAAAAGATGCTGCGAGAATAATCAAGCTTATTAATACTTGAGCTTTCATGAATCCGAAAATTACCGAGTTGAGTTTAACTGTCATATACCGGACTTTTTTCGCAGTATCATCCGTGAAATGCCTGAATACCATCTTTTTCAATTCAGGCAATTCAAGCATGAAAAGGAAAAGAGCGACCATATAAACAAGAAGACTTACGAGGAAGTTCGGGATTTCAGAAGCGAGTGCAACGATTTTGTCGGAATTGATCAATTCCAAAAGTGATTTCCGGAATGACTCCAAAATCTCATTGAAACTGCCTTGTGCCGCTTTTACAACATCATCAGGCAATCCCGATGTGTATACAAGAAGTTTATTCTGAAAATCGATCCATACCCCAGAAAGCTTGTTTAAATAATCGGGAGCTGTTTTTGAGAGTTCGATTAGTCTACCTATCAATGACGTGATTGTATAATAAATGATAATAGCAAGCATTACTAAAATAAAAATGAAAACGGATATGACTGCTATTTGACGCTTCCATTTGAATTTTGTTTCAGTCAATTTGACGAGCGGTTCGAAAAGTAGAGCCGTTAAAAGTGCTAAAATAATCGGAATGGATATAGGAAGAATAAAGATAAAAACTAATATGACGACAATAAGTAAAAAGAGAAGCAAAATATTCCGTTTTGTAAGCAATCGGGACAACAGTCATTCCTCCAAATTGTTAATTGGTTACAGTATAACCAAATTTCAGAGAAAGAATAGGTAAAAAAAACCGAAGAACAATTAGTTCTCCGGCTTTCATGAAAAAATGATTATTTTGTTAGAATAAATGGTTTTAGATCTTCTAAGACGGCTTTGAGTGTTGCTTCGCAATCTTTCACAAGTCCTTCAGGGAAGTGCTCGCCCTCACCATATTCGACGCCATGTGGGTAATAATGCTTTCCGATAACCGGCTTTTTAAGGTGCATGATTGCATCGCGAGTATCAACGTCACCGTCTGGTGTGAAACCGAATACACGCAAATAATAAGTGCCTTCCTTGATTACATACTTCTTATCATATGTAACACGCTCGTAGTCCCATTGTCCAGCACGTACAAGATCATGTTTCAGCATGATTTCGTCAAGTAGTGACAATTCAGCAACAATGCCTTCAATACCTGTATTTTCGATATACATTGTTCAAAGTCCTCCTTCATATTCAACCAGTCGAATGCCTATACTTAATTATCATAGAACAAATTAGTGTTACTTGCAATGACAACATTGTGTCTTGAAACCGACGAATTCGTTAGGTACATCCTTATTTCGGTAGTAAGAGATTATTTAATGCGTGAAGGATGACTTTCACACTTGAAATTCGTTAAAGTTAACTTATACTCAAATTAATACTATTTATCAAGAATTAAAGATTTTCTGTAAGTAATCCTTTTTATGGAAGTAGTTCGGTTTACATGCACTTAAATAAGGCTTCATTGATTACAACTAGATGGAAAGGTGGCGAGAAGACTTGAAAGTATTGTGGAAAATTGCATTATTACTGTTTGTCCTTCTCGCAGTGTTTTATATTATGGGAAGCAGGATTCAGGAAAATGAACCGCTCGAATCGCCGGTCAAACATGGAACGGCAATACCGACTCCTAATAAGGAAGTCGTTGAATTGACATCTGGTCCAAAACGACCAGAAAAAGGGCTTTCCACATTTGTCGGAAAGTCTTCCGAAGCACTGGTCGAGTCAATGGGGGAACCTGACAGAATCGAACCGTCCGCTTACGGTTACGAGTGGTGGGTGTATACTGAAGATACTCAAATGATGGTCGGTGTGGAAGACGGAGCTGTCAATCAGGTGTTCAGTGCTGACAAAGATGCGGATCTGACGCCTATCTCAATCGGTCAGAATATTAGTGAAGTGTTCCGTTTTTCGATTATCGAATCTGAAGTGAATGTGATTTTGGATGATAGTATTTATACATTTACTTTGAATAGCCAGGATTTGAAAGATAGAATCTTGCTTAAATATGAAAACTTGTATGCGCAAGTGTATGTAGATGCTGAAGATGAAGTGATTGAGGGCGTCCGATATATTGACCCGAAAACGCTTGTCATCCATCAACCTTATGATATGGAATTCGCTGGAGAATTAGTAGCGATTCCTCAGCCATCTTCAACAATCCAAATGGAAGTTGACCGATCGATGGAACGGCAAATTCTCGAGCTGACGAATATTTATCGGGAACATCATGATGTAAAGCCGCTTGAAATTGATTATTGGTTATCGTTACTAGCCCAAAACCATAGCAAGGATATGGCGATTGAAAATTATTTTTCACATGAGTCGCCATCAGCAGGCAACTTATCAGAGCGGTTGAAAAGTTTCGGGATTGATCATAAAAAAGCCGGGGAGAATATCGCCGCCAATTACGTGGATGCTATCGAAGCGGTCCATGGCTGGCTGAATTCCCCCGCGCACCGTAGTGTCTTGCTGGATTCGGATGCGACTGATATTGGTACTGGAGCGTATGGAAAGTATTATACACAAGTACTCATAAAATCAGATAAGAAAGAAAACCCAAACTCGAATTTCTTGCGAAAGTGATTCATGGTAAAATCCAAGTCCCTTTCTCACTGGAAGTGATGCCTCTTACATAAAGAGGTATCGCTTTTTTCATTGCGTAAATTGCTGCACGCTTCTGGATGACAGGGCGATCTGTTTCCAAAAGTGGCAGCAATTGATCTATGGTCATATTATCGATTTTTTTGGTGTTTACACCGATTCGCGGGTCATTGCTCATGACTCCTGGGACGTCCTTGAAAAACTCGACATGTGATGCTCTTAGAGCCGCCCCAAGTGCAATGGCTGTCAAATCACTGCCGCCTCTGCCGATTGTCATCACTTGGCCAAATTCGTTGATTCCTTGGAAGCCCGGAACAATGACGCATCCGGATTCTTGTAAACTGTCGACAATCATAGTGGGGTCGATATCACTGATTGTTCCATCACCAAAATCGCCGGATGTCCAGATGCCAGCTTGAATTCCATGTAGAATTCTATTTGGGACTCCAGCCTCTTCCAGTTCTGCAGATAGAACCGCTGATGCAATAAGCTCACCGCATGACGCAGCGAGGTCACTTGCAGCTTTAGCGTGTTTGAATGCATCTGTCAACTTCAATAACTGATCCGTGGAGTATGGATCTTTTCCCCTTCCGATTGCTGAAACGACTACGACGACATTTTGATGGTTTTCCAATCCAGATTTGATGTGTTCAATGCATATTTTTCGTGATTGTTTGTCTTTCATGGCTACTCCGCCAAATTTTTGAACTATCATTCAAGCTCCCAACTTTCTTCGTGTCGTTCCTTCCATTTCCTTCATACGATAAAGTATGGTTCGCTCTCAATATATTCGGTATTCATGAAAATTGTTCGGGAAGGGGAGGGGGCTTCTGTTATTATCTGAGATCTTGAAAGATTGGCCCTGTACGGTTTCGGGAAGTGTAGGCATACCGATTAACGGTATTACGGAGAGGTCTGGAAATGTGAAGGAAGGATATATTTTCGTTGCGAGGAAAGGTTGTCGTGACGATGGTATTTTGCATGTGCAAGAGGCGATTGAACGGGGGGCAATCGCTGTTGTCGTCGATCGAAATGCGGAAGTGGATTTCGAAGCTAGTACAGAAATTACGCTCATTACAGTGCCGGACGGAAGAAAATTCTTATCGCATGCGAGCGCAAAGCTTGCGGGCAATCCTTCTGAATCAATGACAATTATAGCGGTAACTGGAACGAACGGAAAAACGACTGTCACGCATTTCATTGGCCAATTAATGGCGATGCTCGGTGAACGGGCAGCGGTTATTGGCACAACAGGGCTTTTCATGAACGGAAGGAAAGTCGTCATTGATATGCCTGAAATGACTACGTTGCCTGCAGAGTTTCTTCATCCATTACTACGAAAATGTGTAGATGAAGGCATGCAATACATTGTAATGGAAGCCTCTTCTCTTGGACTTTCCACATCTAGATTGGATCATTGCAAAATTGACGTCGGTGTATTTCTGAATATCGGCGTTGATCATTATGAAGAACATGGCAGCAAGGAAGCGTATATTGAGGCGAAAAAGAGGCTGACAACGATGGCGCGGGAACTTGTTGTCAATGCGGATGATAGGCAATGCGTGAAGCTTGTAGATTGTGCAAATAGACCGGTTCACTATTTCAATGAGCTGATGGTTGCTGGAAGGGTAGTGCCATACAACTTATATCCAATCAATTTGCCAGGAAAACATAATCGATTAAACGCACTTGCAGCTGTCGCTGTTATGCAACGACTCGGTTTTGATCAGCATAAGGTTTTGCCGCTTTGCAGTCGGCTTGAACTGCCGGAAGGGAGATTGCAACGTCTGGATGGCGGCGATGTGACAGTCTATATCGATTATGCTCATACACCCGACGCGCTTCAAACAGTGCTAGCTTCTTTAACAGAAGAATCTACAGGTGAATTAATCACAGTTTTCGGTTGCGGTGGCAATCGTGACAAAGGTAAGCGTCCGCAAATGGGAATGGTTGCTGCAACTTATTCTTCTAAAGTGTTTATCACTTCAGATAACCCGAGGAATGAAGAGCCATCTTCCATCATTGAAGAAATACTGATGGGAATTAATTGTGATAGTGAGAAAATCGATGTGGAGCTTGATCGAAGAACGGCGATTCAAAAAGCGGTCTGTTATGCAAAAGATGGGGATGTCGTTTTGATTGCAGGAAAAGGGCATGAGAAAACACAGCAAGTCGGGCAAGAGCTTCTCACATTTTCGGATTATGATGTAGCACAAGCGGCATTACGTGAAAAGAGAAAATAAAACAGGTTAGAATACATGCACAAAGTTCGCTTTTTCTGGTATGATTAGTTGGAATGGAGGGAAAGCCCTATGATGATGACAGATGAATGGATGTCAATCATTGAGCAATCAGAAATACTCTCCGATATGTTGCTCTCTTCCGAAATCATCCAAGAGTACAGAAGAGCGAATCATGCCGTTTATTCCAACAAATTGTTGGCAGAAGCGATCTATGATTTTACAAATATGAAGGAGCGTTACGAAGAAGTGCAACGTTTCGGCAGATACCATCCTGACTATAAGACAGTCATGAAAGATATACGCATACAAAAGAGGGAACTGGATATGAATGAGGATGTCGCTGCTTTGCGCCTTGCGGAAAACGACGTTCAAGGACTGTTGAATGAAATCAGCGCAATCATTGCAAAATCTGTTTCTGATTCCATCAAAGTACCTGCGGGAGATAGTTTCTTTGTAGATTCATCTTGCGGTGGAGGATGCGGCACTGGTGGAAGCTGTTCTTGTTCCGCCTAAGGAAGTTGTTTATGCGTTTCATCAATATACTAAAAACGGTTGCCTGCGATTGAACAGGCAACCGTTTTTTTATGAATTTTGCTGGATTACTTCCATCGCCAGTGCAGGATCATCAGTTATGAAGCCGGCAGCTCCGGCATTCAATAGTTTTTCAAATGATTCTTTGTCATTGACATGATTATAATAAACAGAAATGTTCAAATTGGATAGGAAGCTGATGAAGCTTTCCGTATTCATCGGAAATAAACCCATTTTTTCAGCAATGCAAAACAAATCCGCACGGGGATTGTATAAATGGCCGAATTTACTCGAAAACGACGCATATGCTTTTTTTACTTCGTCATTACCTGCACCGATGGCAACTTTATTTTGAGCATATAGATTAAAACGGTCCGTCTGCTCGTCAAACGCACTCATGACAATAACGCGGTCCTCTGAACCTGTTTCTTCTAAAAGTCGCCATAGTTTTGATGGCATAAGGCTGCCTTCATATGTATCGGGCGAGTCCTTTAAATTAATAGCAATTAGCATATGTGGATAAGCGGCTAACAGTTCTCGTAAACTGACAATATTCTCGCCTTTATCTCGGAAAGGGAAGTTACCTTCCTCATCCTGGAACATATATCCGGAATCCGCTTTTTTCAATTCATCTATCGTATAGTCTGAAATTCTGCCAGAGAAATCGGTCGTCCGGTCTGCAGTTTCGTCGTGGAAAAGGACGATTTCTTCGTCTTTAGTCAAACGGATGTCAACAGCAAATCCATGGACTCCTAGCTCTGCTGACTTTGAAAACGCCGCCAACGTGTGCTCCGGAGCGTATCTCATACCTCCGCGATGCGAAAGAACGACCGGATCCTTGAATTCAAGTGCTTCCTTCTTGGGTCGGGGTTGAGGCTTTGCAACTACTTTGGATGCGGCCCAAGCAGCTACTCCGGCTGCTCCAACCGTAAGAGCCACTTTCGTTTTTCTTCCCATTTTCGTATCCTCCTCAATTATCGATCAATTACGCCTCTGCGTTAATTTACATAGCAAGTTAACATGTCCTTTCCTCATTATAGGGGAAAAAACGGAAGATGTCAGCAATGTTCGGTTGCAGGTCATTTCTCTACTATGGTATTGTATGGGGTAGGAAAAGAGGGGAAAATCATGATTGATCGACAAGGGATTATAGTATATCTCCATCATTTGAAACAGGCCAAATCACTACGTAAATATGGCCACGTCCATTATATTTCCAGAAAAATGAAATACGTCGTCCTTTATTGTGATCAAGTGGACGTTGACGATACAATACGTAAACTTGAACGACTTCCGTCTGTTAAGAAAGTACTGCCATCTTATCGTCCATTTGTCAAAACGGAATATGAAAACGTCAAACCTGATAAGGCAAAGGAATACGATTACAAGATTGGATTATAAAAGTTTCTAATTTATCTCAATGGCGGAACAAGATGATTAAGACGAAGGATTCCTGTTATATACTGATAGAACAGTTTGGAATCAGCGAATTCGGAAGAATGCTTCAGTCCAATGAAAATCGGTTCCTGGCCATTCTGCAAGGATGCTTCTTCAAAGAGGAGCCTTCTTTTGGACTTAGATTCACCGAGTTGTATGATTCCTTCCCTGCATATGTATATTGGCATGAAATTGCTGTCTCGGGCAGGTTGGAATGCAGCTGCCACGGAGATCGCTTGTCCGCTGTTTGTGTTTGAAGAAAAGATGAAGGTTCTATGAAGGCGGTGTTGATTCGTTTTGATTAGTTCCAAAAGCTCATAGATGTCTCCATACCCTTCACCCAATTCGATAAAGTACTGTTGTAACATACATGACACTACCTTTCTCCATTCTATAGTTCATCATAGCATTTTTTACGTGCATTAAACATCCCTTGCAATGAGGTGCAGCAATTGAAGATCATACTCCGCATCGTCGGTCTATTAATTATCATGAATTCTGTTTTACTCTATATGCATTATAGTCAATTGGCAGATGCAAGTGGGTCGTCTGATAAAATATCCCGTTATGTCCAGGAGATTGAAGTGATCAATAGAGCGGACGCTCTTTTTGTAACGCATCATTTTCACAACTTGGATGAGGGGCGCTACGAAATCATTTATCCTGCAGAGAGCAGAAAGCATGCTTGTTTTTTGGAAACTGAATCTTCATGTATAAGAATGAATGAAAATGCCTCGGCAATCGTGGAAGGGGAACAGAGAAGGCAATCCATTTCGTATGAAATTCCGATATCTGGAACGTTAGAAAGCCGAAAGCTTTTTAAGGAACCATTTGCCAAGCTGAGAAATGCGAAACCGGATTCTACGATTTTACATGTAACGGATGAAAGCGGCATTGGTGGAATGTGGATCAGCGGTCTCCCGTTGGTGGGAACTAAAAAAATGGACATGGTCGATTATTCAATGTTCAAAGGGAACGGTACAGTTTCGGATCTTTATTGGCAACGCAAAGCTTATCCGCAAGCATATCGAGGCGATCGTCTTTCGATATTTGCGGATTCAATAGATGCTGATATCGCAGAGCAATTAAATGGCGACTTAAAAGACTTGAATACACGACATATTGCTATTGTAATGGATCCACAAGGAAAATCGCTTCAATCTTCCCAATTTATTATTACCCAGCTGAAGGCGACAGAACTCTCTGACGTAGTTTTGGAAAGAGGAGTCCGCTCGATGTATGCCTTATCAGAGCGAGAGCAACTCGTAGCAAGTTTAGTCACATCAATTTCCATCGATGCGCCAACCGGTACAAAAGAAGCCAAAGCGGTATTTGAAACGTTGAAAAGTTCATTCACGGCAGAACAGTACGAAATGTTGAAGTCCCGTCTAACTGAGAAGTATGGCGAGCATATTGATGCATCTGTACTGGATGAGTTGATTGGAGAAGTTACCGGGTGGAAAACTTCCTTTGTTCAAAAGAACACTGAAGGAAGCTATCCTTTCGTACTTGAGGACACACGAACAGTTTATATGAACGGCGAAGCTCAAGAAGACGTTCAAGTTATTATTATGGACAAGCAGACACTTTACCCGGCGAATAAAGTGTTATCCAGAAACGGCTATGATGTATCTGCAAATGAAAGTTCCATTTATATTGAAAGTGATGATGAGAAATTCAGATTCTCGTTGCGTGATCCTTTCTATGTATTGAATGAAAAGAGATATGAATTACGCGAAAAGCCATATGCTTTCATTGGAAACGAGTATTATTTTGCGGAAGATGCATTAAGGCGAATATTCAATTTGTCCATTCAGAAAAATGAAGATACGATCGTAGTGAAGTCGTTGTTAGGAGGAGAATCAAAATGAGGGTCGTATCCGGATCCAGAAAAGGAACACCGTTAAAATCATTACCTGGCAATTTGACAAGACCTACTTCAGATAAGGTGAAAGAATCGATATTCAATATGATTGGCCCTTATTTTGACGGAGGAATCGCTGTCGAACTGTTTGGCGGCAGCGGTTCACTTTCCATTGAATCATTATCGAGAGGCGTAGACGAAGCTTATATTTTCGAGAAAAATCAAAAGGCATGTTCCATTATTCGTGAAAATGTAGAAAAATGCCGCTTTACTGATCAAGTACATATTGTTAGAAATGATGCGAGGAATGCTATTCGGGCATTGCCAAAAGATATTAAGATCGATTTACTTTTCATCGACCCACCTTATGCTGAAACGAAATTTTATGATTTAGCGGATACGATTGCTCAAGCTGGCATGTTATCCGACGATGCAATCATCGTTTGCGAACACGATAAGCAATTGATGCTTCCAGATGCTTATTGTGATTTTGAAAAGACCAAAAACCCGATCTATGGAAACAGTGCGGTTTCCATTTATATGAAATGAGGTAGCTTCTATGACAAAAAAGAGAATAGCGGTTGTGCCTGGCAGCTTCGATCCTATTACAAACGGTCATCTTGACATTATCGAAAGGGCAGCCAAAATATTTCCTGAAGTGAGAGTCGCTGTCATGAATAATTCGTCTAAAAATCCTTTATTCTCAGTGGAAGAACGGATGGATTTAATACGTGCAGTCACATCGAAATTCCCGAACGTCATCATCGATTCTTCATCAGGTCTTCTAATTGATTATGCACGCAGCGTTGAAGCTTCTGTCATTGTAAGGGGGTTGCGGGCAATTTCTGATTTTGAATATGAAATGCAAATCACTTCTATGAACAGAATGTTGGATGAAAGCATTGAGACATTCTTCGTCATGACGAAAAATCAATATTCATTTTTAAGCTCAAGTATTGTCAAAGAGGTTGCGCGGTATGGTGGAGACATTTCCGGCCTCGTCCCTGCCGTAGTCGAAAAGGCGTTGCGAGAAAAGTACATAGGTTCATAAGGTAGTGGAATGGTTATGACAAGTGTAATTGTCATAACCATTTTTCATAATAAGAAATACAAGATGAGCGGCACGGTAATCACACTCCACAATCTGCTGAGAAAGTACGGGAAAAGGGGCGTATCCACCGTTTTTGCAATGACGAATACTTGCATATGGATGCTAAGGCCGTTCAATGAAATGATTGCAGCGATTAAAAAAGGGAATACTGGGCTTGTGAAAAAGTGGTCAGTCGCTGATTGCACTCCAGATGTCATTTCGAATATAGCAAGAAGCACTGTTTTTGTGATGCCTAGGTCAACTGTGAATGCCTTCGAAAAGGCGGTTGTCAACACGTTGCCGAGGGAGGAGAAGAAAATAACCGTCGTCGCAACAAGAATGATGACAGTTGAACTGTCTTTTATCGACTCCAAAAAAGGCGAACTCGAATGTTTATTTTCCAATTGAAGCTTTGAATTATTAAGTTCTTTGCGTCCCTTCCTCATGATTAACAATGTAAAAAGAAAAAAGAGGATATTTGCAATATGAATGGCTGCTAAAAGCTTCCACCCGGACGCCGTGTCACCGAACAGCTCGGTGCCTACAAACCCTAATATGAACATCGGGCCTGGTGCATGACATGCAGCAAGCAAGTATCCACTTTCCCGCCTGGATAGTTCACCGTTTTTCACCATTTCCGTAACAGTAACAGCTCCGACAGGAAATCCTCCGAATGAACCGAGGATATACGCTTTCAAATATCGTTTCCAACTGCTCTTCGACGGGTTTTCCACAGGCACTTTCAATAGCCATTGCGTCAAAATGATGTACGGAAGCAAATAAGGTAGCAAGGCGTGTACAAATAATTGAGCTCCGGCTTCTGCACCATCATGGGCAATGCCGGGCTGTAAGATGAAGAGGATGATCAATCCCCATATAACGGCGATACTAATCATAGAGTTTGACGTTGCATAGTATCTAAGGTGGTGAACATTCGTGTTCCTCCTTCCGTGAAGAGTGTTGCAAATGATTGTTGTTAATGCTTTATTATGGATATTTTCGATGGTACACTAATTACCAGCTGCCTTTTCAAACAGGAAATACTGTCTGTCTAGGCTACGGGTACTTTTCTTGTGTCTAGCTTCGGGCGCTAGCTTCTCGGGTCATAAGTCAAAGCTGCTGCGTGGCAAAGAGCGCCACTTCGCATCTTCGTCTTATGCCTGTCGAAGCTGAGCAAGCGCCCTCCGCTTTTCTTGTGTCTAGCTTCGGGCGCTAGCTTCTCGGGTCATAAGTCAAAGCTGCTGCGTGGCAAAGAGCGCCACTTCGCATCTTCGTCTTATGCCTGTCGAAGCTGAGCAAGCGCCCTCCGCTTTTCTAGTGTCTAGCTTCGGGCGCTAGCTTCTCGGGTCATAAGTCAAAGCTGCTGCGTGGCAAAGAGCGCCACTTCGCATCTTCGTCTTATGCCTGTCGAAGCTGAGCAAGCGCTCTCCGCTTTTCTTGTTATATATATGTCCCATCTGTACAGGCTATTAATGGAGGTGTGTAGGTATGAAGGCGAAAAGGGTTGGATTGACTGCTGTCGCTGTGCTTTTATTATTGTTTTTATTTGTTTATCCTCTTGAGGCATACATATCGAAACCAGGCGGAGCTTATGATTTGGCGCCGATTGTGGAAGTCGAGGATGGGGATAAGGATGATGTAGGAACCTTCAATCTCATGACCATTTCGATAGGAAAGGCTACTCCTTTTTCCTACATCGCCTCAAAATTTTCTGATCGGATGAAACTGTTGCCGATCAATAAAGTGAGAAGAGAAGGCGAGGATGATAAAGAATATAATATTCGTCAAAAAAAACTTATGTCTGATTCCCAATTCAACGCAATTACCGTAGCATTCAGTAAAGCTGGTATTCCAGTCGATATTACGTATGATGGCGTATTCATCGTATCTGTCCTGCAAGACGGTGCATCTGATGGCAAGCTCGAAGCGGGTGATAAAGTCCGTTATGTCGATGGAGTGCAGTTGAAAGAAGGCGGACAGTTTGCATCGTCCATTTCCGGAAAAGAAAAGGGCGATAAAGTGATCATCACTGTCGAACGGGACTCAAAGATGGTGGATGTAGACATCACATTAAGTGAAATACCGAAATCGAACGGACGAATCGGTTTAGGTGTAGAATTCCAGGAAGACCGTGAACTTTCAACAGATCCGAAAGTGGATATCCATACGGCTGATATTGGTGGACCATCCGCAGGACTAATGTTCACATTGGAAATTATGAATCAGCTGCTGGACGAAGATCTGACGAAAGGGTATAACATCGCTGGAACCGGGGAAATGCTTTCCGATGGAACTGTCGGTAGGATTGGAGGAGCCGATTTCAAAATAATGGCGGCTGACCGAGAAGGTGTTGAAATCTTTTTTGCGCCAAACGATTATTTACCGGATGAAGTTCGCGAAAAGAATCCAGGTATATTGACGAACTATGAGGAAGCGGTAAAAACAGCAGAAAAAATAGGCACGAAAATGAAAATCGTGCCCGTGACTACAATCGACGATGCTCTAGATTACTTGAAAAATTTAGAAGAAAAGTGATCTTCCATAATTGGTGAGGTTACATAATCCAAACCGATTTTCGAATGGGCGCTGCCTTTACCGAGCGCCAGCGCATATATGTCGGATGCGGAAATGTCCATCTCCAACGAAGGATCGGAAAAAGAGGCGACTTTACTTATGAGTGGCAACGCAAGATTCTTTTTCCGACCGCTTAAATAAGAACGACCTTCATTTGTCATTCCGAGTAAGCGCAAATAAGCGGGTTTTTCCATTTCAGACCGCATTTCTTTCGTGAATCCAGTTAGTATATGCGTCAGCATTCGTTGAATCCGAGTCCATGTGTACCGTTTAGATTTGACGGCATCCATGAATGATTGGAATGAATCATGAGATTGTGCTGCTCGAAAGATGAGATTTTCAATGCCTTCTGAAACATCTGCAATAGAGCGAAGCCGGGAAGGGCCATCTCGCAAAATTATATAACGCAAGAATGGGTAAAAGTTCTCCCAATTGCCGAAGTTCTTTCTTTCCGCTTCCCATTCAAGTAGCAGGCTTCTAGTAGCTTGTGGCACGAAATCTGAAACTCCATCAAGTGTATCCGTGCTAAAGAACGATTTGCGGATTCCTGTTGCACTTGCAATTTTTTGGCTATCCAATGTTTCATCATGGTAGCCGGCTCCCATCCGCTTGATCGTAACAGCTTCCATCGATGAGCCAATCGAATGTACGGCTTCCATATAATGAAACCCTAAAATGTTGTTAGGCATGGACAAATCGGCCACAGGAACTTCGGGCTGCCCCTCTTGGATTGTCTTATACGCCTTATTCAACGCCATTGGGTAGCTTAATCCTTCTGCAACTGCATGTTTCACTGCTGATTCGTATTGGTCGGTATGGCGGTCAATTAGCTGTAAGCTGTTTTGAAAAGGCTCGATATTGCCGTCTTCGCTACCGAAACAAAAAGCTTTGCATCCAACCGCATCAAGCAGCTCGACTGCTCCTTGCGCAAACATAGGGGCGTTGGCTGTTGCAAAACGGTAAGGCAGCTCAAATACGATGTCCACGCCGGATGCTAATGCCATCTTCGTCCGCGTCCATTTATCGACAAAAGCGGGTTCGCCCCTTTGCAGGAAATTTCCGCTCATCACTGCGATGATAACGTCAGCATTCGTAGCGTTTCTCGCCTGCTGAGCATGGTAGACATGTCCATTATGCAATGGATTATATTCAACGACGATACCTGTAGCTTTCAATCTGTCCACCCCTTCGGTATAATCTAGTTTACATTATACTTTGATGTGATTTAGGTGACAAGAAAATATCTTGACATCCCTTTTTATCCATTATATAATCAACAGTGTTGTCTTGAGGTGATATAGACGTGAAATGGTCCATTCATCAATTACAGAAATACAGACAAGGAGCAATGCCGCTTGACGAAGCGGTCAACCTTGACTCCGTCAAAAAACGGAATCCGGAAATCCGGGATATTAAGCCTGTTCATGTAACGGGCAGCTGTGTAATCGGTTCGAAAAAACTAACGTGCCATTTCAAACTCGAAGGTGTAATGACATTGCCTTGTTCACGAACTTGGGAAGATGTCGAATATCCATTTTCGGTGGAAACGGACGAACAGTTCAGTTGGGATGAGGCCACACTTGCTGCGGATGATATGATCCACCCGGTTGTCGGCGAAATCATTGATCCGACCCCTATCTTTGAGGAATTAATTCTTCTAGAAGTTCCTATGCAGGTTTTCAGCGAAAAAGCTGAAGAGATGACAGGAGCAGAGGGGAAAGGATGGTCTTACACGACCGACGATGAATACGAAGAGCGGCTCCGTGAAGAAAAGGAAAAGAAAGTTGATCCTCGATTGGCTGGATTAGCAGACTTTTTCAATTCGGACAAGGAATAGGCGATACGATACTAAGGAGGTGCCTCAAATGGCAGTACCAAAAAGAAGAACTTCAAAAACAGCTAAAAGACTTCGTCGTACGCATTTCAAACTACAAGTTCCAGGCATGACAACTTGTGAAAATTGCGGCGAAATGAAACTTGCGCACCGCGTTTGCAAATCTTGCGGTCATTACAAAGGAAAAGACGTAGTAGGCGAATAAGTTCACCTGCTTAAAAACCACCGTGAGGCCATGGCTCCGGTGGTTTTTTATATACAAAGGCGGAGGGTGGCGGTTAACTGCGACAGGCATAAGGTAGAGCTGCGAAACGCCGCTCTTTGCCGTACAGAAGAGCTGACTTATGACTCGAGCAGTTGCCACCCGGAGCTAGACGATACAAAGCATAACTACCTAAGGAGGGGATTTCATGTCATATAAAATTGAAATCAATAATGGAATCGCAACTTTCATGATTGATCGGCCGGAAATGAGGAATGCGATCAATCACGAAGTCATGGTTGGTCTTGAGATGTTTCTATCAAAAGTCGAATCGGATGCTAGCATAGCGTATGCAGTCGTAACAGGTGAAGGTGACCGTGCATTTTGTTCAGGCGGTGACCTATCTGAATTCCATGGATTCCGTACCGCAGACGACGCTTACCCGATGTTGAGCAAGATGGCAGGGCTATTGTACAGATTGGCGACATTGCCTGTACCTGTCATAGCACTCGTGAATGGAGCTGCCGTCGGTGGCGGATGCGAAATTGCCACAGCATGCGATTATAGGCTTGTCTCTTCGAAAGCGAAAGCGGGATTCATCCAAGGCACATTAGCGATCACGAGCGGATGGGGCGGGGCTTCTCAACTATTCGTCAAAATGAACAATCACGATACAGTATTAAAATTATTATCAGAAGCAAAAGTACATACAGCAGAACAATTGCAAACAATCGGTTGGGCGACAGGAATTTACGAAGGAAACGCACAAGATGCTTTAGATGAATTCATTTCCGATATGAAGAAAATACATCCATCCGTTCATAAAGCGTATAAAAAGATAGCAATAGCGGATTGGGAGCAAAAAGGGCTTAAAGGGAGAATGCTCGAAGAATCAGCACAGTGCGCAAAACTATGGGAAAGCGACGCCCACCACGAAGCTGTTGCAAATTTCTTAACTAGAAAATAAACGAAATCCGGAATGTAAGAATATATGCAAGATCAGATTTTCTAAGGAATTCAGACAAATAGTTGAAAACGGTTTCATTCATCGTATAAACTAGTAATGGGGAGAAGTTCAAACAATGCAGCTTGGGGGGTTACTATATGAAGAAAATACTTATTGCGAATCGCGGGGAAATCGCATTAAGGATCATGAAGACATGCAAACGGCTCGGCATAAAGACAGTCGCTGTCCATTCTGAAGCCGATGCGCATATGCCGTTCGTTAAGTATGCGGATGAGGCCTATAGTATCGGACCTGGTCCTGTAGTGCAATCCTATTTGAAAGCGGACGACATTATCGACGTAGCTTTGAATGTCGGGGCGGACGCTATTCATCCTGGCTACGGACTTTTATCCGAAAATGCCTCCTTTGCGCGTAAAGTGAGGGACGCAGGGTTGACATTTATTGGACCGGATGCGGAAACGATCGAATTGATGGGCGATAAAATTGCCTCGAGAATAAAAATGAAAAATGCCAGTGTGCCGGTTGTGCCTGGTACAGATGAAGGAGTCTCCTCAATTGAGGAAGCGATTCAGGCTGCAGGAACGATTGGATATCCGATCATGTTAAAAGCGAGTGCGGGTGGCGGCGGCATTGGAATGGTACGATGTGAAAGTGAGCAAGCGCTCAGTCAACATTTCCAATCTGTTAAAAGCCGAGCAAAAGCGTATTTTGGTGATGATGTCGTTTTTCTTGAAAAGTTCGTCGAAAACGCACGCCATATTGAAGTGCAAATTTTCGGGGATGATAAAGGGAATATCGTCCATCTATTCGAACGTAATTGTTCCGTACAGAGAAGGAATCAGAAAGTGATCGAAGAATCTCCATCACCTTCCTTGAAGGGAGAAGTGGCTGAGCGGCTATATAAGGCTGCTGTCGCCGCGGGGGAAGCGGTCGGGTACCGAAATGCCGGTACTGTAGAATTTATTTTATCGGAAAATGATGAGTTTTATTTTCTCGAAATGAATACCCGTCTTCAAGTGGAGCATCCCGTTACGGAAGAAGTGACCGGATATGATTTAGTGGAGTGGCAGATTGAAGTGGCCAAAGGTAATGAATTGCCGGTAAAGGACCAGCAACAGATCAAAAGCCATGGGCATGCGATTGAATTCCGTATTTATGCGGAGGATTCAGTTACGTTCATGCCTTCTCCAGGGACAATCCGTAAAATGGCTTGGAACGATCTTGCACATGTGCGCATTGACTCGGGTTATGAAGAGGGCGGAAATGTGACACCATTCTATGATCCGATGATAGCGAAAGTGATCGTCCATGCGGAAGGACGTCAAGAAGCAATTAGCGAAGCAGTCGATTTTTTTAACTCTTTCACGATTGAAGGAGTTAAATCAAATATTCCACTCTTTAAAAGTTTCATAGAGTCAGGAGAATTTAAGGAAGGCAATTATAATACGAATGTACTGACAGAATGGTTGAAAACCGAAAAGGAGGAAGTAGAAAAATGACACAGATAAAAGCGGCAATGGCAGGTACGGTATTTACAGTGAATGTAACTGAAGGAGAAGAAGTGCAAGCAGGTCAAGTGGTCATCGTTCTGGAGTCGATGAAGATGGAGATTCCTGTCGAGACGGAAGTTTCTGGCAAAGTGACATCCATTAATGTCCAAGTTGGAGATTTTGTAAACGAAGAGGATGTCTTGGCGGTAATTGAGGGATAAAAACTGCATTGATAAAGAAGCGGACTGATGGGTGAAGGGATACGGAGGGGGTATAGCAATGACGAATATGACAGAACAGACTAGTTATAATGAAAAGCTGAAAGAGAGAATTGAGAAGGTGCTCTCTGGAGGACATCCAAAATATCACGAAAAATTAAAAGAACAGGGTAAACTGTTTGTACGTGATCGTCTCAAGCTGCTATTCGACGATGGCAAGTATATGGAGGATGGTCGATTCGCAAATTGTGAAGCTAATGATTTACCGGCGGACGGCGTTGTTACTGCAATGGGCAAAGTAAATGGGCAGACTGTTTGCGTTATGGCAAATGACTCGACAGTGAAAGCTGGTTCTTGGGGATCGAGAACTGTTGAGAAAATTATTCGCATCCAAGAAATTGCCGAGAAGAACAGGGTGCCGATGTTGTACCTTGTCGATTCTGCAGGTGCGCGTATTACAGATCAGCTTGAAATGTTTCCGAACCGTCGGGGTGCGGGAAGGATATTCCATAATCAAGTGAGATTGTCGGGATTCATCCCGCAAATCTGTCTATTATTCGGACCTTCAGCTGCCGGAGGGGCTTATATTCCTGCGTTTTGCGATATCGTCATCATGGTGGAAGGCAATGCGTCCATGTATTTGGGGTCTCCTCGGATGGCGGAAAAAGTGATCGGCGAAAAAGTGTCGCTGGAAGAGATGGGCGGCGCTAGAATGCATTGCACTGTGAGTGGATGCGGCGATGTGCTCGTTGAAAGCGAAGAACAAGCAATCAGTGAAGCGCGACGCTATCTCAATTATTTTCCGGCTAACTACACTGAGAAACCTTTCATGAAAGAGGCAATTGCAGCTAAGGCGGGCAGGTCTTTGGAAGAGATTATTCCTGAAAACCAAAATGCACCGTTCGATATGTATGAAGCGATTGATGCTTTGATTGATGAAGACAGTTTCTTTGATATAAAAAAATTATTCGCTCCGGAACTTATTACAGGACTCGCTCGGATTGAAGGGCAGCCAGTGGGAATTATCGCAAATCAGCCAAAAGTGAAGGGAGGCGTCCTTTTCGTCGATTCGGCGGATAAGGCGGCCAAATTCATTAACTTATGCGATGCATTTTCAATCCCGCTACTGTTTTTGGCGGATGTCCCGGGCTTCATGATCGGCACAAAAGTGGAGCGTGATGGTATTATCCGGCATGGTGCAAAATTGATTATGGCGATGAGCTCGGCAACTGTTCCCAAAATTTCTGTCGTCGTCCGGAAGGCTTATGGTGCTGGACTTTATGCAATGGCAGGACCTGCTTTCGAGCCCGATGTATGTATCGCATTGCCGACTGCACAAATTGCGGTGATGGGGCCGGAAGCAGCGGTCAATGCAGTCTATTCAAATAAAATCGAAGCGATCGAGGATCCGAAAGAGAAGATTGCTTTCGTCCAAGCGAAGCACAAAGAATATAAAGAGGAAATCGACATTTATAAAATGGCTTCTGAGCTGATCATCGACGAAATTGTCGCACCTTCGAACTTGAGAAGCGTACTTGCCGACCGTTTCCGCTTTTATTCAACAAAAGAACTTCCATTACCACCTAAAAAACATCCTGTCTATCCTGTATAATCGAATATAGAGAAAAATAAAGGGCGCCTTTCCGGAGGTCGCCCTTTTAAAAAAGGGGGATATGGATGGAGGTTGTTATCGCAGGTGCCGGTTCTATTGGATTGCTCATAGGCTCTTATTTAATAGAGTCGGGGGCAAAGGTCGTGTTTTATGTAAGACGCGAAGAACAGGCGGCTATTATTAAAGAGCAAGGAATTAGGCGGATCAATAGCAACGGTTCAGAAGCGGTGTTGAACGCAGACGCAGAAACAGATATTGAAAAATTACCAGGAAATGCCCCGTGGATCGTCGCGACGAAGTATGGTGGAGTCGCATCGATTGTCGATGCCATTCTTAAAAGAAATATAAAGAGTCCAGTCATGTTCGTTCAAAATGGATATGGACATTTCCATTTTGTAAGCGAAACTTCAATGCCCAACGTTTTTTTTGCGACAGTTGAACATGGTGCAGGACGTTTGGATGATCGCACCGTCTCACATAACGGTGTAGGTGCTATAAAGATTGCTCCTTACAGAGGCGATGGGACAAGTTTTGATTTCATGAAGTATGCTAATTCATCTTTGTTTCCAATAGAATTTACGAATGACGCGCATCAAATAGTTTTGCGAAAAGTATTGATAAATTGCATGATCAATCCCTTAACAGCTATTTTGCAAGTAAGGAACGGCGAATTAGTAGAGAATAGGTACGCTAAAACACTCTTTGATCAGTTATATGAGGAAATCAATGCCGCTTTTCCTGATATGCAATGGGATTTATCGAAAGCTGCTGTTGAAGAGGTTTGTTCTAGAACCGCAACAAATAGATCGTCCATGTTGATAGATCGAATGAACGGGAATCCGATGGAGATCGAGTCGGTTGTTTCGTCTGTCATTCAAATGGGTGAGAGGCGTGGGGCGCGATTGGAGTTATTGCAAACTCTCGAAAAAATGCTGCTTGCGATAGATAGGAGATGATCGGCATGATAAATGGCTTCCTGTCTATACTTACAGGCATCATAGTTTTATTTCCATTTCTCATAACGATACTATTCCTAGTCGGGATGAGGAAAATGGGCAAAGCGCCTGCCGCAGTTATCGGGAAGGCGGCAGACTTTACAACCCCTTTTTTATTTTTATCGGTTTATATCACTTCTATTACAATTTTTGGTAAAGATACTGGTTTTTATATAACAGCTATCGCCATTTTGATCGCGATTCTCATTACGGTTGTTGAAAGGCTGAAGGAAAAAGAGTTCCAAATAACTCGTGTCATGCAGAAAACATGGAGATTGTACTTTCTCATTTTGTCCTGTGTCTATATCGTACTTCTCATTATCGGCCTTAGCTTTAAAATATCGGAATATGTAAAATGACGTAAATTCAATACATTTGGTAAGCGTATATTTTTCATTCCGATGATTGAGAATGATATACTCTGTTCATATAAGTAAAAAAGGGGCATCAATGATGGAAATCAAGTCAATGACATTGAATAATGGAAATAATGTAATGCAAGCTTACAATCATGACGAACAATTCATACATAATTTTTTTGATTATAGAAATGAAAGCAGTTCCTATCCTGAAAGGTTGAAGGAATTATCCGAACGGCCGTTTCTTAGGAAAGAACTTTCTTCGGTAATCCGTTCCTTCATGGAGCCAATTGGTATTTCAAAAAAAGCATCGATGCATCTTGAAGAACTTACTGGAGATGGAGTTGTCGTTATCGGCGGACAGCAAGCCGGTATCATGACTGGACCGCTCTATTCCGTTCACAAAGCGATTACAGTCATTCTACTTGCTAAGGAAAAAAGGAAAGAGCTCGGAGTTCCTGTCATCCCTGTGTTTTGGGTCGCAGGGGAAGATCATGACTTGAATGAAATCAATCATGTCTATACAGAATCCTCCCAAGGAACGACAAAGCATAAGTACCCTGAGAAATTTATCCTGAAATTAATGGCGTCTGATGCACCATATAGTCGCGAAGAAATGACTGCATTTGTAGAAGGCGTATTTCGCCAATTCGGTGAAACGGCACATACCCGGGAATTGCTGGAGGAAGTGTTGGCGGCAGTCGAAGCAGAAGAAACATTCACTGGTTTTTTCGTTCGATTAATGAATGGACTTTTCCAAGAGCAAGGGCTCCTCTTCATCGATTCGGCGTACAAGCCGTTGCGTGAAATCGAAAAAAGCCATTTTGAAAAAATTATTTCGGAATCCGATGAAATTGCCCGATTGGTCGTCGAAAAGGAAGAGCAATTTTCCGGCTTAGGATTCGGAAAGCCTATCGAAGCCGAAAAGGAAGCGGCGCATCTGTTTTATGTACATGAAACTGGACGAGTCCTTCTATCCAGGAAGGATGGGCATTTTGTGAATGATAGCACAGGCATCCGCTTCACTCGAGAAGAGATGCTGAATATCGCTGTTGAAAAGCCTTGGCTGTTAAGCAATAATGTCGCCACACGCCCTCTCATGCAGGACCTTGTGTTTCCGGTGCTTGCATTCGTCGGAGGACCTGGCGAAATTGCATACTGGGCTTTATTGAAAGACGCTTTTCATCTTTTCGGAATACGGATGCCAATCATCGTTCCCCGGGTATCGATGACGTTGGTTTCCAAACGGGCAAAGCAGGCTATGGAGTCTGTTTCATTGACGCTGGAAGATGTACTTTCCGGAAAAGTTCCAGAAGTCCGGGAGAAATTCATTGTTTCGTTGCAAAATGAACAATTTGAAAAGCTGCTTGAGGAGACGGAAATGCTGTTGAAAGGGAAATATGAAGAGCTCAGAGAAAGTTCAAGCACGGCAATGTGTCAGTTGCTTGAGAAAAATTTGAAGTTCCATGAAAAGCAGTTGGATTATTTAAGGAAGAAGGCCGAGGAGGAGTTGTTGATTCAACACGAAACGGCCCTTCGCAAATATAGCATCCTTGAAAACGAGCTATTGCCGGAAGGCTCGCTGCAAGAACGTATTTTCACTCCTTACTTTTTCATGAATCACTATGGGCCAGAATTAGTTCAAGACTTGCTTCGCCAGCCGATTACAATGGATGGAACCCATCAAATCATTTATTTGTAAATAATGAAAAACGCCGATGCAGACATTTGTTGTCTGCATTTGGCGTTTTTTGTTTGTTTAAGACAGGGAATGCTATACGTTTTTTGAGTAATTATGAGATGTTTAGCGGGTTTATGCATTTATGTAATCTTAGCGTGAATTTTATCGATATCTCAATGAAACAAGTACTATATACACATTTTACTATGAAAATAGATTTTGAGTGGAGGAATGTGGAGGGATGTGGTACATTAAAAACATATAGTGGGGTGAAGAGTATGTTCATGGGCGAATATCAGCACACTGTAGATGCAAAAGGCCGTTTGATAGTCCCTTCGAAATTCAGGGAATATCTGATGGATGGTTTTGTGCTGACTCGTGGATTGGATAACTGCCTCTTCGGTTACCCTATGGAGGAATGGAAACGGCTAGAGGAAAAATTGAAGGCGCTGCCAGTTACGAAGAAGGATGCCCGCGCATTTGCCCGATTCTTTTTCTCAGGTGCCACTGAAGTTGAAATTGACAAGCAGGGCCGTGTCAATATTCCATCCTCATTACTGGATTACGCAAAAGTTGAAAAAGATTGTGTCGTTATCGGTGTTTCAAGCCGCATAGAAATTTGGTCAAAATCGTCTTGGGATTCTTATTACGACGAGTCGGAGCAATCATTCAATGAAATCGCGGAGAATATTATTGATTTTGACTTCTAACATGAAAACTTAAAAAATGGAAAGTAGGCGGTTTCAATGTTCGATCACACAACAGTATTACTTCACGAAGCCGTCGATGGGCTCAACATTAAACCGGATGGCATTTACGTCGATTGCACGCTTGGCGGTGCAGGGCATAGCTTGGAAATTGTGAAGAAGCTTTCTGCAGGTGGCAGACTGATCTGCTTCGATCAAGATACGACAGCTATAGACGCTGCGGAAGTGAAGTTGAAGGATTATTTGGAGCAAGTTACATTTATCCATTCGAATTTCAGGAATTTGAAATACGAATTGGAGAAGATTGATGTGCATTCCGTGGATGGCATTCTATATGATTTAGGCGTTTCCTCGCCCCAGCTTGACACTCCAGAACGTGGATTCAGTTACAATCATGATGCTTTGCTTGATATGCGCATGAACACTGAGGCAGATTTGACTGCATACGAAGTAGTAAATGAATGGTCTTATGAAGACTTGGTTCGCATCTTTTTCAGATATGGGGAAGAGAAGTTCTCCAAAAGCATTGCCCGAAAAATCGAAGAGGCACGGAAAAGTGCGCCAATCAAGACAACAGGCGAACTCGTCGAATTGATCAAAGAAGGAATCCCTGCAGCAGCACGCAGAACTGGTGGACATCCAGCGAAGAGGGTTTTCCAAGCAATCAGAATAGCTGTGAACGACGAGCTTGGAGCAGCGGAAGATTCATTGACAGATGCATTGACGGTTATGAATCCGGGTGGACGCATTAGTGTTATCACTTTCCATTCACTTGAAGACAGACTGTGTAAGACGATTTTCAAAGAAGCGTCATCCATGCCGGAACTGCCGCCTAATTTGCCGATTGTTCCAGAAGGTATGGAGCCCGATTTTAAATTAGTCACAAGGAAGCCGATCCTTCCAAGCGAGGAAGAAATCGAAGTGAATAAAAGATCCAGATCTGCAAAATTGCGGGTCATAGAGAAAAAATAAAGGGGGAACTTGTTAAATGGCATTGGAACAGAGAAGCTTTCAAATGAATACAATACACGAAGTACATGCACCTCAACAACCTAAGACACATGAGACCCAACAGCCTGCGAGGCGTTCACGAAAACTATTCTCGACAGGGGAAAAATTCCTGTTCGTGCTGTTCGCGGCAGTTCTCGTTATTCTTTCTACAATGGTTTTGCATACACAAGCTCAAATTAATGATACAAACAAGGAAGTACAAGAAATCAACAAAGAAATTGTAGAAACTACAAAACAAAATACAGAGTTGTCCATACAAGTGAGCGAAAAATCTACATATGAAGTAATTTGGAATAAAGCGAAGGAGCTCGGCTTGAATCTTAACGAGAAAAACGTAAAGGTCGTGCCTGGACGATGAAAAAGAAGTTTCGATTTCAATGGGGAGCCTTTCTGATGTTCGTAGTTTTCGGAGGGCTCTTTTTTCTTTTGTTTGGGCGATTGTTGAGCATTCAAATTACGGGACAGGCTGAAGGAAGGCAAATGGCTGCTATGGCTGAAGCGAAATATGCTAGGGAGTCCATCCTTAAAGCCGAGAGAGGCAAAATAATTGATCGCAATGGTGAGTTGATCGCTTCAGATACATTGAGTTATCGATTGATCGCAATTTTGAATGAAAAAGCGACTGAAAAAGGTGCAAAAGAGCCAAGGCACGTAACTGATTTTGATAAGGCAGCGGATTTGTTGAGCAAGTTCATCCCGATGGAGAAAGAAAAGATGATTCAAATCAGAGACTCTGCGGTGAAAAACAATTCAGATGTATACCAAATCGAGTTCGGAAAAGCGGGGCGTGATATTAGTCATGAAACAATGCTAGCCATTAAAGAAGCTGCGGAAAAAGAAGGTGTTACGGGTCTGCAATTTATCGAAGATAAAAAACGTTTTTATCCGAATGGAGATTTCGCATCTTATTTGATTGGGTTTGCAATGCGAGAGGAAGATGAAAATGGAAAAGTTTCCACAGTCGGTAAAATGGGGCTCGAAAAGACATATAACAAAGCATTAACCGGAACAGATGGTAAAGTGGATTATAAAACCGATATATGGGGATATCTCTTACCAAAATCGGAAGAGGAAATTGTTGCAGCAAAAGATGGAATGACGATTCAATTGACGATTGATAAGACGATCCAGAACTTTGTGGAAGATGCAATGAATCAAGTCAATGAGAAATATTCTCCGAAAAAAATGTTAGTCATCGTAACCAATCCAAAAACTGGAGAAATATATGCGATGAGTCAAAGGCCGTCGTTCCATCCTGCAACTCGTGAAGGATTGACAGAAAACTGGTTGAATGAAGCAGTTCAAAACACGATCGAGCCGGGTTCTACGATGAAGATGTTTACATTAGCCGCGGCAATCGAGGAAAAGAAATGGTTTCCTTTTGATGAATATCAGTCCGGGCAATATACGATTTATGATAAAACCATTCGTGACGTTAAAAGAGGGGGCTGGGGAAGAATCACTTTCTTAGAAGGATTCCAAAGATCATCTAACGTATCGATGGCCTATTTGTTGGAAAGGATGGGCGACCGAACTTTCATCGAATATTTACGGGGATTCGGCTTTGGGGAAAAGGTCGGAATCGATTTGCCGAATGAAGTTCCGGGGATTATTTTGGATGTCAACCCGAGTGAGAGATTAACAACTTCATATGGACAAGGATCTACTGTAACACCTATCCAAATGATTCAAGCGGCGAATGCAATTGCGAATGACGGCAAGATGATGAAGCCGTATGTCATTGATAAGATTGTTGATCCGAACACTGGTGAAGTCGTAGAGAATCATAAGGCTGAAGAGAAGGAATCCCCTATATCAGCGGAAACTGCAAAGCAGGTCCGGGAGGTGTTAGCTTCTACAGTTACTTCTGAGGCTGGTACAGGGCGGAAATTTGCGCTTTCTGGATATTCCGTCGGTGGAAAGACGGGGACTGCTGAAATTTCGGAAGGCGGAGGCTATCTATCCGGTGACGGCAATTATCTCTATTCGTTCCTCGGAATGGCTCCGATTGACGATCCACAATTATTAACGTATGTAATCGTCCAACAGCCAAAACTTGAACTAGGTCAATATGGATCGGATCCGGTCGCTGAACTGTTTACATCCATAATGGAAAGCAGCTTGAAATACATGAATATACTTCCTGAGAATAGTCAAATATCATCGACAAAGTCACTTTCAGACCATATCGGAGAAGATGCAGCATCATCGATGGCTGCTCTTGAACAACAAGGATTTTCACCAGTATTGATCGGTGAAGGCGGCAAGGTGAAAAGTCAATATCCTGAAAAAGGTACAAAATTGAGCGAAGGCTCTATAGTCCTGCTAGAAACTGAAGGGAATACGGCTCTTCCAAATTTTTCCGGGTGGTCGAAAAAAATGGCTCTATCATTTAAAATGTTATCTGGGCTAGATATCCGGTTGAATGGCGATGGATTTGTGACCGAGCAAAGTCTTTCAGCGGGAGCTGTCATTAGTAAAAATGATCCTGTTGTTCTCCAATTGAAATCACCGGAAGATCAGCATACTCCTATAGAACAGGATGATGCGGGTGAAGATGAAGAAGTGGAAGAGATAATTGGTGGATGATGTATAGCTGTCCCCGCCCTTTCATAGGTTGATAGAAAAACGAAAGGTGTGGGGCTCTGCGTAAATATGCTGATTTGCAATCAAAGAAGCGATTGCGGGCGGTTTTCATCATTTTTCTCATTTCCATTTCCATGGTTATAGCAAAGCTCTTCCACGTTCAAATCATTAAACATGAATGGTTGAAAGCGCGTGCGGAAGAGAACTGGGATCGGGAAATCCCTTTTGGCGCAATCAGGGGGGAAATCCAAGATCGAAACGGTCAGCTGATCGTTGGAAACCAACTTGCTCCGACGCTATATTTTATGCCTTCTCAAAACAAGGAACCAGAAAAGGCAGCAGCACTGCTAGCGGATATATTGCAAGTCGACAAGGAAGTATTGCTGGAAAAAATGACAAAGAAAACTTATATGAACAAGTTGGCGCCTGAAGGCAAAAACATCACCCAGGAACAGGCGACGGAAATTTCTAAGTTACAAATCGATGGTTTGTATACAGGAGTGGATTTCGTCAGGAATTACCCGTATGGTGAAATGCTTTCGAGGCTGATCGGGTTTACGGGGTTCGATGGAACAGGCCTTGCGGGCATTGAATATGCGTACGATGAGATTTTGCAAGGCACAGGAGATAAAATTCGCCTTTATACAGATGCGAAAGCAATACCGTTGCCGCATGTCGATGATGGTTTCCAAACAGGTAAGAATGGAGCTACTCTAGGACTGACAATTGATATTGATATGCAGAAAGTTATGGAACGGGAACTTATTCAGGCGATGGAAAAATATGATGCGACACAGGCAATCGGAATCATTATGAATCCGAAAACAGGTGAAATTCTTTCGTTGGTTTCAATGCCGACTTTCCATCCTGCGGAATATCAAGATACAGATCAGGCGATCTATAACCGGAACTTGCCGGTATGGATGACGTTTGAGCCGGGATCGACTTTCAAGATCGTTACACTAGCTGCCGGCCTTGAGGAGAAGGTGATCGATCTTCATAATGATTATTTTAATGACCCTGGATACACGATGGTCGCCAACGCCAGACTGCGTTGCTGGAAGCGGGAAGGTCATGGTCACCAGTCATTTTTGGAAGTTGTAGAAAACTCCTGCAACCCAGGATTCATCGAAATCGGCCAGCGTTTAGGCGGTGAAAAGCTTGATCAATATATACGGGATTTTGGCTTTGGCGAAACGACAGGCTCTGGTATAGCCGGTGAAGCGAAAGGGATTCTCTTCTCAAAAGATTCATTCGGCCCAGTTGAACAAGCAACGACCGCCTTTGGCCAAGGGATTTCTGTAACGCCGATTCAACAAGTGCAGGCTGTCGCAGCTGCTATAAATGGCGGATATTTATACCGCCCGTATATTGTAAAGGAAATTAAGAATGATAAGGGAGAGACGTTGCAAACGTTTGAACCTGAAATGAAACGCCGCGTCATTAGCGAGGAAACTTCCGCCCAAGTAAGAGAGGCGTTGGAATCTGTTGTCGCGAATGGCTCCGGCCGAGGGGCTTTCAACGATGGCCTCCGCGTCGGCGGTAAAACGGGGACTGCACAGAAAGTCGTGAACGGTACTTATAGCGACGGCGATTATATCGTTTCATTCATGGGGTTTGCTCCAGCAGACGATCCCGAATTACTTGTCTATGTCGCGGTTGATAGCCCGAAAAACTCGATTCAATTCGGCGGGGTCATCGCGGCGCCGATTGTTGGCAGGATTATCGAAGAAATCGCGCCGATTGCCGGCATTGAAAAGAGAGAAGGGCAAATTGAGAAAGAATATAGATGGGGAGACCCTCTTACACATCGAGTTCCTGATTTGACGGGCATGACGAAAGGAATGGTTTCCCGTCAATTACACACGTATCGTATAGAGTGGCATGGTGAAGGCGACGTCATCAAATACCAAATGCCAGTCCCTGACTCATTAATGTCGGTGGACGATATCATCCACGTTTATACGGAAGAGTAGAAAAGCGGAAGGCGCTAGAAATTAAGGAATCTAGCGCCAGAAGCTGGACAAAACAAAATAAGGTAAACAACTACAGTTTCAAAACAGGTAAGGAGAACATACTATGACACTCGTCAATACAATTACGGTTATTGCCGTAGCATTTGTTATAACAGCAATTATCGGGACCGCTATCATTCCGTTGCTCAGAAGGCTAAAATTCGGTCAGAGCATCCGGGAGGAAGGTCCTGAAGCCCATAAAAAGAAAGCGGGCACGCCTACAATGGGCGGCCTTATTTTCCTGGGCTCCATTATCATTACGATGATTGTCCTTTCATACATATATGAAGACGTACTGACTACACAATCCATTGTATTGATGATTGTGCTTGCCGGCTTCGGTGTGATCGGATTTTTTGACGATTTCATCATAGTCGTCATGAAACGGAATTTAGGATTGACTTCCATCCAAAAACTCATTGGTCAAATCATTATTGCGGTTATCGCGTTTTTCTTATTGAAGATGGGTCCATTTGAAACGACGGTTGCAATTCCTTTCACGAATTTCACAGTAGATCTCGGCATTTTCTATGTCGCTTTCCTCATTTTTTGGCTCGTCGGTTTCTCGAATGCAGTCAACTTGTCGGATGGTCTCGATGGGCTTGTTGCAGGTACATCGACAATTGCTTTTGCCGCATTCGGTGTGCTTGGACTTGTATATGAGCAATACGACATCGCCACTTTCGCATTTGTAGTAGCTGGGGCGATGCTTGGCTTTTTATTATTTAATATGAAGCCTGCTAAAGTATTTATGGGAGATACGGGTTCTTTAGCGCTAGGCGGTACGATTGCAATGCTTTCGATCCTTGTGAAACAGGAACTTCTCCTCGTTGTTATAGGGATTGTATATGTAATCGAAACATTATCGGTCATGATTCAAGTGACAAGCTTTAAGTTAACCGGAAAACGGGTATTTAGAATGAGCCCGATTCATCATCACTTTGAATTGTCCGGCTGGTCAGAGTGGAAAATCGTTATCGTTTTTTGGGGAGTGGCGCTGTTGGCTGCCATGATTCCCATACTGTGGGAGGTGATGTAAATGGGAAAGCGAAATGAGTTGGAGGGCAAGAAATTTCTTGTGCTCGGTCTTGCCAAAAGCGGCTATGCGGCGGCAGACCTTCTCCATTCGCTTGGAGCTGATGTAGTCGTCAATGATTCGTCACCAGAAACCGGCAGCAAAGAAGTAACAGCTTTGCGGGAAAAAGGGATCGTAGTCATTTGCGGCGGCCATCCGGAAAATATTTTGGATGGAGGCTTCGATACGATTGTTAAAAACCCTGGCATCCCATACCATAACCCGGTTCTCAAACAAGCGGTGCAAAAAGGGATTCCGATCTGGACTGAAATCGAGCTATCTTATTTAATTAGTGAGGCCCCGATCATCGCCATCACCGGCTCTAACGGTAAGACGACAACGACTACACTTCTTTATCACATATTGAATATTGGTGGTAAAAAGCCGTTAATCGCAGGAAATATAGGAACTGTTGCATGCACAGTCGCACAAAATGCAAAACCTGATGAAGTGATTGTCATGGAAGTATCCTCTTTCCAATTGGCAGGGACGGAAAGTTTCCGTCCAAAGATCGCCGTATGGACAAATTTATATGACGCGCATCTTGATTACCACGGAACGTCTGAAGAATATGCATTGGCCAAATCAAAAGTGACAGATAATCAGACAGAAGAAGATTACTTTATTTATAATGCTGATCAACATGAAATGCTGCCATATATCGAACGATCAGCTGCCAAGAAAATCCCTTTTTCATTGCAAGGGAAAAAAGTGGAAGGGATTTCCGCAGACGATGAGATGATCTACTGGCAAGGGGAACCGTTTGTGAAAAGATCGATCATCAAATTGCTCGGTCAGCATAATTTGGAAAATATTTTGGCTGCTACAGCTTCGGCAATTCTTATGGATTGCGACAAAGAAACGATAGAAAATGTTTTAAGTTCATTCACAGGAGTTCGTCATCGCATGCAGTTTGTCAAAGAATTGAAAGGTAGGACGTTCTACAATGATTCGAAGGCGACAAACACTTTGGCGACTAAAAGCGCTCTTTCTTCTTTCCAATCACCTGTCGTACTAATAGCAGGCGGATTGGATAGAGGACACTCATTCGAGGAATTACGTCCTTATATGGGACGGGTGAAGGCTGTCCTCGCACTCGGAGAAACTGCTGAAAGGCTTGTCGATTTCGCTTCTTCATGTGGTGTCCCGCTTGCGGTGAAAGTGGGGACGATGGAGGAAGCGGTACAGGAAGCCTATTCGGTCTCCATTGAAGGGGATCAAATCTTACTGTCACCGGCTTGTGCAAGTTGGGATCAATATCCGAATTTTGAAGAACGTGGCGATGCATTTATTGAAGCGGTAATGAAACTTTAAGTCTTTCATTCACTCCTTTACCAATAAGACGGAAGGATGCGTTCACTGGATCAAAAATTAAAAGCTGCCTTCGTTATTTCGGCAGTGTCATTGTCGTTAATCGGATTGGTTTTTGTACATTCGGCAGGCTCTTACTGGGGGCAGGTCCATTATGCGGATTCATCCCCATTTATCGTGAAGCAAGGAATTTACATGGCTGTTTCAATATTTGTTGCATTTATGTTGATGAAAGGGCGGTGGACTTCCAGTGAGTCATTTTGGACTGTCTTTTATTACATAACAATCTTATTGTTAGTTGCCGTAATGATTCCAGGCATAGGTGCAGTAAGGAACGGGTCACAGAGTTGGATAGCCCTTGGTCCTTTTAGCATTCAGCCTGCAGAGTTCGTAAAAGTAGCGCTCATTGGTAAGCTTGCTTTTAACATGAAGCAATCCGCTGGGAGGAGCCCCTTTAGGCTTAGCCATTTTGTATTAATTTTATTGCCGGCAGCTTTGATTATGCTTCAGCCAGATTTGGGCTCAGCTGTTATTATGATCGTTTCAGCATTTGTCATTTTGTTTTTGGCGGGGTATCCGCTATCGTTCTTCGGTATACTTGGCTTCACAGGGATTGGGGCATTTATTGCTCTCATCGCGGCCGCTCCTTATCGGTTGGAACGGATAAAATCGTATATCGATCCTTGGAATGATCCGCTTGGAGCTGGCTTTCAAGGGATTCAGTCTTTATTCGCGATTGCGCCTGGCGGGTTGTTCGGCCACGGCTATGGCAATAGCAGGCAAAAATATCTTTATTTGCCGGAACCGCAAAATGACTTCATATTTTCGATCATTGCCGAAGAGACAGGTTTCATTGGGGCGACTTTCATTTTAGTCCTCTTTTCTGTTCTTCTTCTGTCCGCATTCGGAATTGCTATTCGGACACATGATTATAAATCATTTTTAATGACGGCAGGGATGGCTTCAATGATTATCTTTCAAACATTCCTGAATGTCGGTGTTGTCTCTGGTTTATTGCCGGTAACAGGAGTTACATTGCCGTTCATTAGTTATGGAGGTTCATCGTTGCTTACAACTTGGATGGCAGCGGGGACGATTTTGCATTTTGCTTTTTATAGAGAACGAAGTTGAGGGGAGGGCAGCACATGGATAAAGTGATAGACATCGAAGAACGAATTCCATCCATGAGGGAAAAACGGAGAAGGAAGACGAATAAAAAATTTTTATTCATCATTGCCATATTCTGTATCGCCCTCCTTGTACTTTTGTATTTCCAATCTCCTCTTAGCAAAGTTGGTGAAGTAAGAATTCATGGGGCTGCGCTTCATGATGACCAATTTTACTATGAAAAAAGTGGTGTTTTAGAAGGAACTTCATATTGGGGATTTACAACGAAAGAAGTGGAAGAAGAACTTTTGAAGCTCGATGGCGTCAGTAATGTTGCTGTTACGAGAAAATGGTTAAGAGATATCGACATAAAGGTAAGTGAATGGAGTACGGTCGCTTACATGGAGAGCGGGGGAGAATATGGATTATTGCTCGAAAACGGTGCTGTTTTTCCAGGAGACAGCAATTATCCCAATGTCCCGATTTTAAATCATGTGGACAACCCTGACCTTCGGAAAAAACTGACAAAACAATTGTTAAAAATGGATAAAAATGTTCTCCAATTGATTTCCGAAATCATCTATACTGGGACAGAGGAGAATCCGGATACGATTGTTGCTTATATGGATGATGGTTATGAAGTTCATGCGATTCTCCAAACCTTTGCGGAGAAGATGGAATATTACCCGGATATCATATCCCAGCTAGGTGATATGGAAAAAGGAATTGTCAATATGGAAGTGGGTATATTCTTCACGCCTTTTAGCGAAGTTTATGGAAAAGATAGCGTGGAGGAAGGGGAAGGTGATGAAGTTGGCGAAGAAAATGAGTGAGGACTACAAAAATAGAGGAAGATACATTTTATACTCTTTTGTTTTTCTCATCCTCGGTTTCATCTTCGCATTCTCTTATCGGACATTAGGGAAGGATAATGGAGAATCTGCTCAATCTCCTGCGCTTCAACAGGAAGAACAATATAGGGAAGAATTGATTGTTCAAAAAGAGAGAAATAAAGAGCTCGCTGATGAAATTCAGGCAAAACAAGATGAAATCCGAGATTTTGAAAAATCCTTTTCGGAGAATGAAGACAATCATACCGTGCTAGTCGAGGAGGCAAAAGATCTTCGATTGCTTTTAGGGGTTATTCCGGCTACAGGACCTGGAGTACGTGTCACATTGAAGGATGGCGATTACGATCCAGTAGAACAAAACCCTAATGAATATATCGTTCATGAAAGCCATGTGCTGCGAGTTGTAAATGAATTGAAGATTTCCGGTGCGCAAGGAATTGCGATAAATGGGCAGCGCATTTCTTCAAATTCAAATATAAAATGTACAGGCCCCGTCATTACAATCGACGGAAGAACACTTCCCGCTCCGTTTGTCATCGAGGCGGTAGGCGATACAGAGGTCTTATCAGCATCATTGAATTTAGGCGGTGGAGTGATCGATGGATTAGTGCATGACAATATAGTCGTCACTTTAGAGCAGTTGAAAGAAATAAAGCTTCCCGCATTAAGGGACGAGGCATGAGTGATCATTAAGAGGGAGGGTGTTCGTTGAAGAAAGCTATCAATTGGAAATTCACAATTGTCCTCCTGCTAATCGGATTTATGATTGCTGTCCAATACAATACGTTGGAACATCCTAAGGAACGTGATACGAGGGATATTTGGGCAATTCGCCAAGAGCTCGCTGAAGAGAAAAAACTCCATTCAGAGCTATTATCTGAAATTCGCGATATAGATAGAACGATCGCATCATACAGAACGTTAAGCGAATCGAGTACAGGACAAGCCTTAAAGGAAACAGTGGACAAGCTGCATAGGCAAGCTGGAACGACAGATATTACAGGTCCTGGCTTTACGATCGAAGTTCGCCCTTCGGTGGAAAGCATGGCGTATGGAATACCAATCACGAGTATTTCATCAGATTTACTGACCCGTTTCGTCAATGAAGTAAATCGGTTTAAAGGCATTCACATGGAGATTGACGGAAAACGTTATACGATGATGAGCTCGATTCGTGTCATCAATGGAGCGACCTCCGTAAACGGACTGAACGTCTCGACTCCCCCTTTTACGATAAAAATTGTTTCACCTACCATGTCAGATAGCGAGAAGCTTTATAATTATTTGTTAGCATCGTCCATTCATGACGATTTTTATATCGATAATCTAGTGCTAGAAATAAACCAGCCGGAAAAGGAAGTGACGATCCGGGCATATCCCGACAAATTTAAAAATCTTTACTTACAAGAACTTCCGAAAGGGGAATGACAATGTGGTTGCCACTGCTAGGTTTAATACTTGGGGTTTCGCTGGGATTGTTATCGGACATACAAATCCCACAAATTTACAGCGACTATTTGTCCATCGCCGTGTTAGCTGCATTGGATACACTTTTCGGGGGAATTCGGGCGCACCTGCAACAAATATATGATGATAAAGTGTTTATTTCCGGCTTCTTCTTCAATATAGTTCTTGCGGCTGGGTTAGCATTTTTAGGAGTGCACCTTGGAGTAGATTTATATTTGGCAGCCGTATTCGCATTCGGAGTAAGGTTATTCCAAAATATTGCTGTGATTAGAAGGATTTTACTAACGAAATGGTCAGATCGAAGTAAAGTTTCTGAAACGAAAGTTCAGGAATGAAGGGAATTGATTATCGGATGGAGAAAATATTTAGACAATACGACTCTAATACAATAGAATGTAAGATAAGGACTGTAATGGGAGGTGCCGAAATTTGAGTCAATCTACAATATATGTATCACTGGATATAGGATCTTCGTCAGTCAAAGTACTGATCGGCGAAGTGGATGGCGGATCCCTCCACGTAATCGGAGTTGGTAACGTTCAATCTGCAGGCATACGAAAAGGGACGATTATCGACATTGATGCGACTGTCCAATCCATCCGTAAAGCGGTGGAACAGGCTGAACGGATGACAGGCATGCAAATACGAGATGTCATTTTAGGCATCCCAGCCAATGGTGTGCTTTTACAAGACGTCAAAGGCGTTGTAGCCGTCAATTCGGAGAATAGAGAAATTACCGATGATGACCTAGACCGGGTTATGAAATCTGCACAAGTTATGTCGGTTCCACCTGAACGGGAAATCGTCAACATTATACCGAAACAATTTATCGTGGATGATTATGATGAAATAAAAGATCCGCGTGGAATGATCGGCGTCCGATTAGAAATGGACGGAACACTTATAACGACTTCCAAAACGTTAGTGCACAATATTTTACGATGCGTCGAACGAGCGGGCCTCGTAATACGGGAAATTTATTTGCAACCTCTCGCAGCGGGAACATTTGCACTGACGGATGATGAAATGAATCATGGAACTGCATTTATCGATATCGGTGGAGGTTCAACGACAATTTCCATTTTTGGTGATAATCGCTTCATTTCAACTGCTGTCATTCCGGTAGGCGGAGACCATATAACAAAAGACTTGTCGATTATACTGAAGACACCTACAGAACAGGCAAGAAAAATTAAACATCAATATGGACATGCTTTTTACGATGATGCATCGGATGATGAGCTTTTTGAAGTCCCTGTCATCGGTGCCGATTCGAAAGATCAATATAGTCAAAGATACATATCGGAAATTATAGGTGTCCGATTGGAAGAATTATTCGACTTGGTTCTTGAAGAGCTGTACCGTATGGGTATCCATGATTTGCCGGGTGGCGTCGTTTTAACAGGTGGCACGACGAAGCTCGATGGGATTTTACAACTTGCAAGACATGTATTGAGAACGAGGGTCCGAATCCATACACCAGAATATATCGGTGTGCGTGAACCGATGTATTCGACTGCTGTGGGTCTTATCCGTTATGCTAGTATGGAAGATAGCTATTTTGGGATTGCCGCTGAATCTCAATCAGTAGCTACTAGTGAGATGGACTATCCAGCTCCTAGTAAAAAGAAGGTAGCTGTCCAGTCAAAAGAGAAAAAGACAAGCTTTATGAGCAAAACTAAGAAATTTTTCGATGGATTTTTTGAGTGACTGTCTAAATATGGTCATATAGGGATTAGGAGGAGAGAGCATGCTGGATTTTGAAACGAATGTCGATGCACTCGCAGTCATTAAAGTGATTGGAGTCGGTGGCGGAGGAAATAACGCGGTTAACCGCATGATTGAACATGGTGTGCAAGGCGTGGAATTCATCGCGGTGAATACGGATGCGCAAGCACTTAAATTATCTGAAGCTGAAGTGAAATTACAAATCGGAGCTAAATTGACTCGCGGACTTGGTGCAGGTGCAAATCCTGACGTCGGAAAAAAAGCGGCTGAAGAAAGCCGTGAACAAATAGAAGAAGCACTCCGCGGTGCAGATATGGTTTTCGTAACTGCCGGAATGGGCGGCGGAACAGGTACAGGTGCTGCGCCTGTCATCGCACAAGTGGCAAAAGACCTTGGAGCGTTGACAGTAGGTGTTGTCACGCGTCCATTTACGTTCGAAGGACGGAAACGTCAGACACAAGCAATCGGTGGAATTGCAGCAATGAAAGAATCGGTCGATACGCTGATCGTCATTCCAAATGATAAGTTGTTGGAAATTGTCGACAAAAACACGCCGATGCTTGAAGCGTTCCGTGAAGCAGACAATGTATTGCGCCAAGGGGTTCAAGGTATTTCAGACTTAATCGCTGTTCCTGGACTTATTAACCTTGACTTTGCCGACGTGAAAACAATCATGTCCAATAAAGGATCTGCATTGATGGGTATCGGTATGTCTACAGGTGAGAACCGGGCTGCAGAAGCTGCGAAGAAAGCTATCTCGAGCCCGCTGTTGGAAACATCAATTGACGGAGCAAAAGGTGTCTTGATGAATATTACGGGCGGTTCCAATTTGAGCTTGTTTGAAGTTCAAGAAGCAGCAGATATCGTAGCTTCCGCTTCCGATGAAGACGTCAATATGATTTTCGGTTCTGTCATTAACGATGACTTGAAAGATGAAATCCTCGTTACAGTCATTGCAACAGGATTCAGTGAAGAACAGTTGAATCAACCGAAGCCTTCAAGGAATCCTGGGTTTGGTGCTACGCGTCAACGTGAATCTCAATCGCAATCCACGCAGCAGCCGTCTTATACTCGTCGAGAAGAGCCTCAGCAACAATTCCAACAACCTGAGCCGACTCGACAACAACAGCAAAGCCACCAGCAAGATGATGCATTGGATATTCCGACATTCTTGCGCAATCGCCAAAGAAGATAAAAAATGAAATTGAAGGAAACTCTCCGGCCGTCCAATTGGACAAGCCGGAGAGTTTTTTATGTTGATAACCGGTTGAATATAACAAAACTAATGCAACACAAACTCCTGCCCACTTCCGCTATTCATGTCGAATATTTACTTTATTTTTTCCTTCGTTCCGACAAACATTGCATTCACGTAGTGTTATCCTTACGTACAAGGAGGGCGGGCAAATGTATGGGGAACTCATTGTTGCTATTAACATGGTATTCAACTATGCAATTTTGTCCTTTGCCAACCGGATGGTCAAGGCACAAGCTACAAGGCTCCGATTATTGCTAGCTTCATTTGTCGGAGCTTTGCCGGTTACGTTTTTCCCCGATTCCCGTCTCGCCATCTTCATTGCCTTTGGTGTAATGATTGTCTGTGCATTCGGGTTATCAATAGCCTCACTAGGAAGCCCCGCTTTCATCGTATTGATCGGTGCGCTTTTTGCCGGAGGGGCGCTAACGGTCATCACAGAAAAGTTTTTGTTTTCGGATGCCAAATTCTCAGTCTTTGTCAGTGCACTACTTGCTTATATTATCCTCTATTTTTTAAAGACTAAGTGGCTCGATGTAAGAACAGCTCGCCAATTGTCCTCCTATTCAGTAGCAACGGTTTTATCCATTTGGAATGAAACAGTTTCCATCCCGAGTTTTATCGATACAGGTAACCGCTGTACCGAGCCGCTAACTGGTGAACCTGTACATTTCGTTTCATTTAAATATGTGGAGCGCTTTATTCCTGAAGAGTTGAAAGGACCGTTAGTTTCATGGAATGCAGAAAACATGCCGCAACTTTCAACATTCCCAAAGCGCTACCAAAAAAGTTTGCGACTCATCCGGCTGCAAACAGTCCAAGGGGCTTCGTGGGCTGTAGGTTTTAAATTCGACCAATGGGTCATCGGGGAAGGAAGTGAGCTGCCAGCAGGTTATATCGTCTTTACAAAGCAAGATAACCGTTATCCGGAAGGTGCAGGTGCTATTTTGCATGTCTCGGCATTGGAATCCATTATGAATGAAAGGGGAGCTAATCATGTTGCAGGGACTTAAAAAATGGTTATCGATCGTCAAAAGCTTCTTCACTAGAAAAAAAAGCGGAACTTATTATATCGGTGGACATGAATCACTGCCTAAGCCGTTGTCCAGGGAGGAAGAAGCAATTGCAATCAGGGCTTTCATGGAAGGCGACATGGATGCCAGGGATACGCTCATTGAAAAGAATCTAAGGCTCGTCGTTTATATTGCCCGTCGTTTTGATAATACGAATACGCATATTGAAGATTTGATCAGCATTGGAACTATCGGACTTATAAAGGCGATCGAAACATTTAAAAGCGATCGCAATATTAAATTAGCGACATATGCTTCAAGATGCATTGAAAATGAAATCCTTATGCATTTGAGGAAAACGAACCGAACCCGCTCAGAAATTTCTTTCGACGAACCGTTAAATTCTGATGCGGATGGGAATGAGCTGTTGCTTTCTGATATTTTAGGTACGGATGAACATATTATTATTGATGATGTTGAAAAAAAATTAGAAAGACAACATATGATTGAAGCGATCAGCACGTTGGATGAACGGGAGAAATATATAATGGAATGCCGCTTCGGACTCACAGGCCGTCTTGAAATGACACAGAAGGAAGTCGCAGAATTGCTCGGTATTTCACAGTCTTATATTTCACGTCTTGAAAAGAAAATAATCTCCGAACTGCGTGACAGATTAAACCATCCTATCGCTTGATGGTTGAAATTGGAGAATTGGATTTCGCATATTCCGCAAGTGTGAGGACAAACTATTTTGTACAGTCATCTACAGAATGCGGAGGAAAAGCGAATGATGCGTACAAGAGTTGAAATCTGTGGTATCGATACGTCCAATTTGCCATTACTGACGAATGAAGTGATGAAAGAAACGTTTATCCGGCTTCAAAATGGTGACGAATCGGCAAGGGAAGAGCTCGTAATAGGAAATTTGCGGTTAGTATTAAGTCTTGTCCAAAGGTTTGCTTATAGGGGGGAGCAGGCAGACGACCTTTTTCAAGTTGGCTGCATTGGTTTATTGAAGTCCATCGATAATTTTGATTTGAAACATAATGTCCGATTTTCAACATATGCCGTCCCAATGATCATTGGTGAAATCAAAAGACATTTGAGAGACCATCATGCTATTAGGGTATCCAGATCGCTTCGGGATATAGCTTACAAAGCAATCAGAGCAAAGGAACAATTTGTTAACGAGCATCAAAAAGAACCTAAAATCTCTGATCTTGCAGAAGCGACGGGCATTCCAGAAGATGATATTTTATTCGCGTTAGATGCAATACAAGATCCAATGTCCCTTCATGAACCGATGAACGGCGACGGCGGCGATCCTGTTTATATTATGGATCAATTGCAGGATAAAAAGGTGTCTGAAGAGCGTTGGTTGACGTATGTGTCGGTAAAGGAGACAGTTTCGGGCATGACGGAAAGACAGCAGCTGATTCTTTCTAAACGTTTCTATTTAGGCCAGACCCAAACTGAAATTGCAAAAGAACTAGGCATTTCACAAGCCCAAATTTCAAGATTAGAGAAAAATGCAATTCAAATAATTCGAGATGGCATGGAGAATAAATAGTTGACTTAAAAACGCAATGCTCCCGCATTGCGTTTTTTTAGGTTGTTGAGCATAAGCTGTAGAAAGATACTTTCTTAAAAGCTGGCTGTTGCTTTCCGTGGGCGTTGCCTTAGACTCCTCGTCGTTACGCTCCGCTTCACTCCTGTGGGGTCTTCGACTAACACTATTCCCACAGGAGTCTCGCGCTTGCACTCCAAGCAACAGCTACAGGGTAATAGAAAGCTCTTTATAAAAAGAATATTATTATGAATGCTCTGTTAAAATTAAGTAAAAAGGATGTAATTTGTTGATCGTAGCGTAAGGCGGCGACTTTAGCGAAAGCCGTTTCGAAGAACGGCTTTTGCGAGTAAAAGCGTAGCGTTACGAGCAGGGGGCGGATGCCTTAATTTCTGCAAAGTGCACAGAAATACGGCCAATCGGGCTCTTCGTTGTCCGATTGGCTCACCGCCCGCCCGCGGAAAGCGCCCGACTGAAGCGGAGATCAACTTTTGTTATTAAAAAGGAGGGAATGGCTTGCGTTTTTCGGATTTGCAGAAGAAAGAAGTGATTGAAGTGAAAAGGGGTTCTTTTTTAGGATTTGTACAGGACGCGACAATCGATATGAAAAACGGTAAAATTGACGTTCTTCAAATTGGCGGAGCAGAAAGGTCTCTATTTTTAGAATCAAAGATGAAGGATTTGAAGCAAATCAAGTATGATGATGTCCTCACCATCGGAAAAGACATCGTTTTAGTAGGCAAAAAGGTTGATAAATAAAGACTAATCATTGATATGTGTCCTTCCAATTGATACAATAAAGCAAAGTAAGCAGAAAAGTAGTGATTTCAATGGACACACTTCAACAACGTATGCAAAAAATAGAAGTAGAAATTCAAGCAGCATGTGATCGTTCAAATCGGAAACGTCAAGATGTAACGATCATTGCAGTGACAAAACAAGTATCGACCAACAGAGCCAAAGAAGTTATCGAACTCGGAATTACGGATCTCGGAGAAAACCGGCCGGAGGGACTGCTTGCAAAGCAGGAAGACATCCAATCAGAAAAACTAAACTGGCATTTCATCGGAAATGTACAAAGTAGAAAAGTGAAAGACATTATCGAGCAAGTTGATTTCCTTCATTCATTGGATCGTCTTAGTCTCGCAAAAGAAATTCAAAAACGCGCGACATCACCGGTCGATTGCTTCGTACAAGTGAATGTATCAGGGGAAGAATCTAAATCTGGGATAAATCCGGAGGAATTGGAGGATTTCATCCTTCAATTGGCCAATTATGATAAAATCCGAGTTGTAGGTTTAATGACCATGGCTCCATTCACTGAGGACGAAGAATGGATTCGAAAAATATTCCGTTCATTGCGCAGCCTTCGTGATCAAATCGCAGCAAAAAAAGTAGAACACGCGCCGTGCACACTATTATCAATGGGAATGTCGAATGACTATATAATCGCAATCGAAGAAGGCGCAACTCACGTTAGAATCGGAACTGCATTAGTCGGAACGGAGAGCGAGGGAGACGAATGAGCATAAAAAGACGATTTGAAAAATGGTTCTATCTTGATGAAGAAGAGGAATTCCAACAAGAGCAGCAGCCTGTCCGGGAGCAACAGCCTGTACAAGAACAGCAGCCGAGAAGAGTGGTTTCACGGAAACCGCAAGTGGCGGAGACACAGCAGCAACAGCCGGGAACTGTCGTCAGCTTACAAAGCATCCAGAAATCTTCAAAAGTTGTTCTTTTTGAACCGCGTGTCTATGCGGAAGCGCAGGACATTTCGGAGCATTTAAAGAATAAAAGAGCCGTTGTAGTCAATTTGCAAAGGATTGAGCGTGATCAAGGGATCCGCATCGTCGATTTCCTAAGCGGCACCGTCTATGCACTTGGCGGAGATATTCAACGGATTGGCACAGATATTTTCCTTTGCGTGCCGGAGAATGTGGAAGTGGCAGGAACCATTTCGGATTTTTTTGAAAGATAGAATTAGATGAGGTGTACAGATGGGATTAATAGATATAATTAACTTGATTTTTTCGCTCATTATAAGAGCAATAGATATATACTTAATACTCCTCATTATTTACATTTTAATGTCATGGGTACCTTCTACAAGGGAAACGAAGTTCGGCATCCTTTTAGGGAAAATTACCGAACCTTATTTAGGGTTTTTCCGTAAGTTCATCCCACCCCTTGGAATGATCGATATTTCACCGATCGTAGCTATCTTTGTATTGAACTACTTGATTTCTAGAGGTGTATATGAAGTTTATCGATTGATCATTACCTCACTCATGTGAGGTTTTTTCTATAAGGGACCCTTATATGAAAAGGGTTCTGTAAGGAGTCGTTAACAATGGATTCGATCATACAACATTTTAGAAAAGACGAGCAGCCTTTCATTGAAACAGTAATTGGTTGGACGCGTGAAGTCGAGGACACATATTCTCCGAAACTCACCGGCTTTCTTGACCCGAGACAAATTTTCATTTTAGAATCCATCGTCAGGAGTTCAGGTTTCCAATTCGGAGTCCATGGCGCATTCCTTGAGCCGGAACGACAACGGGCATTAATTTACCCGGATTATTATGAGCCGGAAGTTGAGGATTTCCAAGTTTCTGTTTTTGCAGTTAGATATCCTGCGAAATTTATGACACTGGAGCACCGGGATATTTTAGGTTCTCTCATGGCGCTTGGCATTGACCGTTCGAAATTTGGAGACATCCGCTTGGAAGGAGATGTCGCCCAATTCTCCGCTGCAGAGGAAATGAAAGATTATCTCATCGCCAATCTGACGTCTATCGGCAAATCGAAAGTCCGTGTTGAAGAACTCGATTCCACTGATGAACTGATTGTATCGGCAGAAACGTGGAAGGAAGAGCTCCATACTATTAGCTCACTGCGTCTTGACACGCTTGTCGCTTCATTAGTGAATTGTCCGCGACAAAAAGCTGTTGCGCTCATTCAAAATGATAAAGTGAAAGTGAATCATGTCGTCCGAGACCAGCAAGCGTTCGAAGTGAACGAATCAGATATTCTTTCAATCAGGGGATCTGGCCGTTTCAAAATCATGTCGATAGAAGGAAGGACCCGGAAAGACAAAATACGGTTGTTGATTGGTAGGTTAGAATGATTTTTCAGACAACCGACTTAAAAACTGCTGTCTTATCTGTTGATGGTATGTATAATAGGGGATAGAAGATTTACTCGAAAGGGAGGAACAGAAGATGGCATTGTCACCACTCGATATACATAACAAAGAATTCAGCCGCGGCTTCCGGGGTTATGATGAAGATGAAGTAAATGAGTTTCTAGAGCAGATCATGAAGGATTATGAAAACGTGCTGGAAGAGAACAAAGCATTGAAGAACAGTTTGAAGGAGACAAAAGACAAAGTTTCCCATTTCAATTCTATCGAAGAGACTTTGCAGAAATCGATTTTGATCGCCCAAGAAGCAGCTGAAGATGTAAGGCGGAATTCGATCCAGGAATCGAAACTGATCGTGAAAGAAGCGGAGAAGAATGCTGACCGTATTGTGAATGAAGCATTGTCGCGTGCTCGGAAGATTGCGATGGACATCGAAGACTTGAAAAAACAATCGAAAGTGTTCAGAAACCGATTCCGCATGCTAATTGAAGCCCAACTCGATATGATTAAAACGGACGATTGGGAAAAACTTCTTGAATATGAGCCGGATACGGAACTCCTGGAATCTGCAGCGGATGTAGAATGATTCGAAAGCTTGACATTTTGTCAACTTCAAACATATAATAATGACCATATAAGCAGGAAACAGGCGTTGAAAGAGAGAGTACTTTTCGAAATTCATGCAAAGCGAGCCGGGGGCGGTGGGAGCCCGGTCTGAATCGGAAACGAAAATCACTCCAGAGCCGGATTGACGAAAATCAATCCCGGATGCACCCCGTTATGGTGTTCTGAGAGGTAGTGTGATTTTTTACACTGCAACTAGGGTGGTAACGCGAGAACAATTCCTCGTCCCTTTATTAGGGACGGGGAATTTTTTATTTTTAAAGGAGGAAACATTATGGATTACAAAGACACATTGCTCATGCCGAAAACAGAATTTCCGATGCGTGGCAACTTGCCGAACAAAGAACCCGATATGCAAGCGAAATGGGAAGAAATGAACATCTATGAAAAAGTACAAAAACGTACAGAAGGACGCCCTTTCTTCGTTCTTCACGACGGACCTCCATATGCGAACGGCGACCTTCACATGGGCCACGCTCTTAACAAAGTGCTGAAAGATATGATCGTCCGCCATAAATCGATGACAGGCTTCCACGCACCTTATGTACCAGGCTGGGATACGCACGGTCTACCGATCGAGCAAGCTCTCGTCAACAAAGGTGTCAATCGAAAAGAGCTTACCGTCGCCGAATTCCGGAAAATGTGTGAGGAATATGCATATAGCCAAATCGATAGCCAACGTTCGCAATTTAAACGGATTGGCGTACGCGGCAATTGGGAAAATCCGTACATCACATTGAAACCTGAATTTGAAGCGAGACAAATTCAAGTGTTCGGTGAAATGGCCAAGAAAGGCTATATCTACAAAGGTCTGAAACCTGTTTACTGGTCACCTTCAAGTGAATCAGCGCTAGCTGAAGCGGAAATCGAATACAAAGATAAAAAATCGCCATCCATCTACGTTGCATTCCCGGTCAAAGATGGTCTCGGTGTTGTTGACGAGGATGTACGAATTGTTATCTGGACGACGACGCCTTGGACGATTCCTGCGAACCTCGGGATTTCGGTACATCCCGAATTCACTTACGTTATCGTCAATGTGGAAGGAAACAAGTTCCTCTTGGCAAAAGATCTCGTTGAGTTTGTTGCGAAAGAGATCGGTTGGGAAACATATGAAGTTGTTAAAGAACTAAAAGGTTCGGATCTGGATAGAGTAATTGCAAAGCACCCACTTTATGACCGCGATTCTCTTGTTATGCTAGGAGAGCATGTAACAGCGGAAGCTGGTACAGGATGCGTTCATACAGCACCTGGACATGGTGAAGACGACTTCTACGTTTCGAAACAATATGGAATCGATGCTTTGTCTCCGATCAATGACCGTGGTGTTATGACAGAGGAAGCTCCAGGCTTTGAAGGACTCTTTTATGAAGATGCAAATAAAGAAGTGACGAAACAATTGGATGAAGAAGGGGCTCTCTTGAAGCTTTCATTCATCACCCACTCGTATCCACATGACTGGCGTACAAAAAAACCTGTCATTTTCCGCGCGACAGCTCAATGGTTCGCTTCCATTGAATCATTCCGCGGTGAATTGCTTGAAGCGATTCGCAATACAAAATTCACTCCATCATGGGGTGAGACACGATTGTTCAATATGGTTCGCGACCGCGGTGACTGGTGTATTTCACGTCAACGTGTATGGGGTGTTCCGATTCCGGTGTTTTATGCTGAAAACGGCGAAGCGATCCTTACAGATGATACAATCGCACATGTTGCGGAATTGTTCCGTAAACACGGCTCAAATATTTGGTTTGAACGGGAAGCAAAAGAGTTGCTTCCAGAAGGCTTTACTCATGAAGGCAGCCCGAACGGCCAATTTACAAAAGAAACGGATATTATGGACGTTTGGTTTGATTCCGGCTCAACACATCAAGGTGTGTTAGTTGAAAGAGACGATCTAGTCTACCCAGCAGATTTGTATTTGGAAGGCTCAGACCAATACCGTGGTTGGTTTAACTCGTCCTTGACGACAAGTGTTGCCATCAATGGTATTGCACCATATAAAGGGCTATTAAGCCACGGCTTCACGTTGGATGGTGAAGGGCGTAAAATGAGTAAGTCGCTAGGCAACGTCATCGTGCCGTCGAAAGTGATGAATCAGCTAGGTGCTGATATCCTTCGTCTATGGGTATCATCCGTCGATTATACGGCAGATGTGCGTGTATCTGATTCCAACTTCAAGCAAGTGTCGGAAGTATATCGTAAGATCCGAAATACTTTACGCTTCTTGCACGGTAACGTAGCGGATTTCAATCCTGCTGCCGACCGTGTTGCGTTCGAAGATATGCGTCCGATCGACCAATACGTTTATGTGAAGTTGCAAGATTTAATCAAAGATGTGCTTGAGGCTTATGAGAAGTATGAGTTTGCTGGCGTATATCACGCAGTGAACAACTTCTGTACAGGTGAATTGAGCTCCTTCTACCTAGATATTGCGAAAGATGTCGTTTATATCGAAGGCGTCGATCATCCACACCGCCGTGCGATGCAGACTGTTATGTACGATTCACTTCTTGCCCTGTTGAAGTTATTGACACCAGTCATCCCTCATACGACGGATGAATTATGGGCTTACCTTGAGCATGTCGAAGAGGAGAGCGTCCAGTTGACAGATATGCCTCAAGCGGAAGATCTTGGAGAGGCTGCTAATGCACTTCGTGAGCGTTTCAGCCGTTTGATGCTCGTTCGTGACGATGTATTGAAGGCGCTTGAAGAAGCTCGGAATGCTAAAGTAATCGGTAAATCGCTTGAGGCGAAAGTGACTGTCGCATTGCCTGAAAAGATGGCTGGCATTTTGGCAGCAGACGATATCGATTATGCTCAATTCTTCATCGTTTCCAAGTTCGAGGAAAGTGAAGAAGGCAAATTGGGCTCTGAGGCGTTACAGCTCGATAATGCTACTGTCCTCGTTGAAAAAGCGGATGGTGAAAAATGTGATCGCTGCTGGACGATTTCTGAAACCGTCGGTAACGATGCAGATCATCCAACACTCTGCTCACGTTGCGCGGATGTAGTGAAAAAATATTATTCATAAGCATTTTGGTAAAGGCTGTTTGCAACTGTGGCTGAGTCCCGGTTGCAACAGTCTTTTCTTTTTAGATGCACGCCGATTTCATGATTGATATCATTTTGTGGTAAAATGGAGCAGAAACTGTCGGACGGGGGTTTTTGGATTGGTACTATATTATGGATTGGCTATCGTTTTAATTTTGCTTGATCAACTGACAAAATGGCTTGTTGTACAAAACATGAATCTTGGGGAACGAATCCCAATCGCCGAACCTTATTTGGCACTCCTCTCGCATCGGAATAAAGGGGCGGCATGGGGCATGCTGGAAGGGCAAATGTGGCTGTTTTATATCGTTACGTTACTAGTTGTAGGCGGCATCATTTACTTTTTCCATAAGGAAGCGAAAGGCAGCAAGCTTTTAAGTATCAGCCTTATGTTTTTATTAGGCGGAGCACTCGGAAACTTCATCGATCGGGTAATTCGGAAAGAAGTGGTCGATTTTGTGGATGTCCTGATTCCGATCATTAATTATGAATTCCCTATCTTCAACGTAGCAGATGCTGCTTTGACTGTAGGAGTCGTCCTCATGATCCTTCATGTTTTTGTGGATGAAAAAAAGAATAAGAAAAAGGTGGCATAATGGAACCATTTGAAATAGTAATTACAGAAGAGCATGGAAGTGGCAGAATCGATAAAGTTCTGTCGGATGCCAATGCTGATTGGTCCCGTACTCAAATCCAGCAATGGGTGAAAGACGGAGCAGTTCTCGTAAATGAAGGAACTGTAAAATCGAATTATAAAGTAAAAGTTGGGGACGTCATCCAAGTGATGGTGCCTGAACTTGAGGAGCTTGACATCGTAGCAGAAGATTTAGACTTGGATATCGTCTATGAGGATGTCGATGTCCTTGTAGTGAATAAACCTCGCGGAATGGTAGTCCATCCGGCGCCTGGACATGCGACAGGCACTCTTGTAAATGGCTTGATGCATCAAGTGAAGGACCTTTCAGGTATTAATGGCATCATGCGTCCCGGAATTGTTCATCGAATTGACAAAGACACATCAGGTTTGCTAATGGTTGCGAAAAATGATCAGGCACATGTATCACTCGTCGATCAACTCGTCGAGAAATCGGTGACGCGCGTTTATACAGCGCTTGTTCACGGCCATATCCCTCATGATCAAGGGACGATTGACGCACCGATCGGCAGAGATTCGAAAGATCGGCAAAGTATGACCGTTATTGATAAAGGGAAGCACGCCGTTACGCACTTCAAAGTGTTAGATCGATTTGGTGATTTTACGTTAGTGGAATGCCGTCTTGAAACAGGCAGGACACACCAAATTCGAGTGCATATGAAATATATCGGCTATCCGCTTGCGGGAGATCCGAAATATGGACCGAAGAAGACAATAGACTTCAACGGTCAAGCATTGCATGCCGGCACAATCGGCTTCAAGCACCCGCGAACTGGAGAATATTTGGAGTTCACACAACCATTGCCGGAAGACTTCGAAGAATTATTGAAAAAATTGCGTTCATAAAATCGTTGACAAAGCGAAAGTGGACAACTATACTAAACTAAGAAATTGAATAGCGACACCTTTAAAGTCAGTCCAGAGAGGCTGGGAAGGTTGCACGGAAGTACAGTGGGATAGCTGCGCGCTAATCTCCAGTACGTTTTTTCTGCACGTATACCCCCTGCCATCTAGGCAGGGGGTTTTCTAATTTTACTAAGGAGGAATAATCATGACAGAAAAAGCAATCATTCTTGACGAACAGGCAATTTCCCGTGCGGTGACAAGAATCGCGTACGAGATTATTGAAAAGAATAAAGGAATCGATGAATGCATCCTTGTCGGCATTAAAACAAGAGGTGCCGTACTTGCGAAACGACTTGCGGATAGAATTAAGCAAATTGAAGGAAAACCGATACTGACTGGTGAGTTGGATATTACTTTATACAGAGATGATCTTCAATTGAAACATGAAAATAAGGAACCTCTCGTCCAACAAGTCGACATCCAACACGATGTGTCGGAAAAGAAAGTGATCCTCGTCGATGATGTCCTTTATACAGGTAGAACGGTGAGAGCGGCGATGGATGCAGTTATCGATCTTGGAAGACCCGCTGCAATCCAGCTTGCTGTCCTCGTTGACCGTGGACACCGCGAATTGCCTATACGGCCAGATTTTATCGGAAAAAACATCCCGACATCAAGTGAAGAGCGCGTAGTCGTCAATGTCATGGAAGAAGATGGTTCGGACGGCGTAGCAATCTACTCAAAATAAAACCGGAGACAGGTGAGAAATGATGAATGACAACAAAGTGTTAGACGTACTCGATAAGCCGGCTCCGGGAAGATGGCTCGCCCTCAGTTTGCAGCATATGTTTGCAATGTTTGGATCGACTATCCTTGTGCCGCAATTGGTCGGTTTAAGCCCGGCAATCGCTTTACTCACAAGCGGACTTGCGACGATCATTTTTATCCTTGTCACGCGATTCAAAGTTCCCGCCTACTTAGGTTCATCGTTCGCTTTCATTGCGCCGATTCAAGTGGCGACTAGCACAGGCGGCATCGGAAGCGCGATGATCGGCAGCATGTTTGTCGCCCTTGTATATGCGCTCGTATCGTTGTTGATCTGGACGACGGGTTCCGGTTGGATTATGAAATTTCTTCCGCCAGTCGTAGTCGGACCAGTCATCATGGTTATCGGATTAGCGCTGGCACCGACGGCAGTGAGTATGGCAAGTACGATTCAAGTGGATGGCGAGGCGCAATACAATCTACTTCATTTCTCTGCCGCAATTGTCACATTGGCAGCAGCGATCATCTGCCTCATGTTCTTTAGAGGGGTTATCAGTTTGATGCCTGTCCTGATCGGAATAATCGTCGGTTACATATATTCTGCGGCAATCGGAATATTGGATTTCACAAAAGTGCACGAAGCTGACTGGTTTGAAGTTCCGGAATTCTTGATTCCTGGATTAGATTATGAGTTTGTCGTTACACCGGCGTTGTTAGCAATCATGGTTCCGATATCAATCGTTACGATTTCGGAGCATATCGGTCACCAGCTCGTTCTCGGCCGTGTTGTCAATAAAGATTTCATTAGAGACCCTGGTTTGAACAGGTCATTGTTAGGAGACGGGCTTGGAACACTACTTAGTGGATTCATCGGAGGCCCACCGAAAACGACTTACGGCGAAAACATCGGAGTCATGGCGATTACACGTGTCTATAGCGTCTATGTCATTATCGGTGCAGCGGTATTCGCAATATTGTTCTCCTTCATCGGGAAACTGATGGCGATTATTGCAACGATCCCTCAAGCGGTGCTTGGCGGAATATCGATATTGCTGTTTGGAATCATCGCTTCATCCGGATTAAGGATGCTCGTCGATCACAAAGTAGATTTTGGACAGCAACGGAATCTCGTTATCGCTTCAGTCATTCTCGTCATTGGGATCGGCGGTGCTTCCATCCATATTAGTGAAACGTTCCAAGTTGGAGGAATGGCGCTCGCTGCAATCGTCGGTGTACTACTGAATCTCATCTTGCCGGGTAGGTCGAATAATAGCTTGGCAGATAGTCCAATTGAATAGGAAGACCTTTTAACATTGTACTGAGAGACAAGGAAAGGTTCAGTTGACGGACAGTCATTCAAAAATGGATGACGGTTGTTCAGTCATGCCCAACTGGCCTTTCCATGAAGTGGAAAGGCTATTTTTTATCCAATCGAAAGGGGATTTTCAAAATGAAAAACCTATTATCAATGAAGGACCTAACAATCGACGAAATTTCAGCAATCTTGGATCGCGCCGCAATGTTAAAAAGGTACGGAATCCGTGCATTACCTCAAAAATATATGGTCAGTAATCTGTTCTTTGAGCCGAGCACGCGAACAAAAATGAGTTTTGAAGTGGCGGAAAAGAAATTGGGTCTTGAAACGATTCCATTTGAAGCAGGTTCTTCAAGTGCGGTAAAGGGGGAGACGTTGTACGACACGCTTCGCACGCTTGAAGAAATCGGGTTGGATGCAGTCGTCATCAGACATCCTGAAGAGCGCTACTATGAGGATCTCGTCGGAAAAATGAAAATGGCAATCATCAACGGCGGAGATGGCTCAGGACAACACCCAACACAATCCTTGCTTGACTTGTTCACGATAAAAGAAACGCTCGGCGGTTTCAAAGGACTCAATGTGCTCATCGCCGGTGACATTTCCCATAGTAGAGTTGCAAAGTCGAATGCGGATGCTCTTACAAAGCTTGGTGCAAATGTGAAATTCTTATGCCCTCCAGAGTGGGCAGGAGATTTTGCATACGTGAGTAACTGGGATGAAGTGATCTACACAAGCGATGTCGTCATGCTTCTAAGGGTCCAGCATGAAAGACATGATGGCAAAATGAGATTTACAAAGGAAGAATACCACGAAAAATATGGATTGACAGTTGAACGGGAAAGGGAAATGAAGCCCGGATCGATTATCATGCATCCTGCCCCGGTAAACCGAGATGTTGAAATAGCCGGAAGCCTTGTCGAATGCAATCGATCCATGATTTACAAGCAAGTTGAAAATGGTGTATATATACGCGCGGCCATATTAGAAACGATTTTACAAAAGGAGGAATTGGCATGGGAAAGATCATCAAGAGTGCATATGTTTTGAATGATGAAGGTGAAAAGGTTTTAGTAGATGTTCGAATTGATGGGGATCGGATAACTGAAATTGGTACTGATTTGAATGTTGGAAATTCTGAAGTCATAGACGGGGATGGCCTGCTGTTGGCGCCTGGCTTCATCGATGTTCATGTCCATTTGCGCGAACCTGGCGGCGAGCATAAGGAAACGATCGAAACGGGTACACTTGCCGCTGCGAAAGGCGGTTACACGACAATTTGTGCAATGCCGAATACAAGACCAGTGCCTGATACGAAGGAAAACTTGTCGCATGTTAATAAATTGATTGCCGAAAACGCTCATATCCGTGTTCTTCCATACGCATCTATCACAATTAGGGAAGCGGGGAAAGAACGGACGAATTTGAAAGAACTGAAGGAGAACGGAGCTTTCGCATTTACAGATGACGGCGTCGGAATCCAACAGGCTGGAATGATGTACGAGGCAATGCAAGATGCTGCAGAAATCGGAATGCCGATCGTCGCCCATTGTGAAGATAATACGTTGATCTACGGCGGAGCGATGCATGAAGGAAAACGGAACAAGGAGCTTGGACTTCCGGGCATTCCGTCCATCGCCGAATCGGTTCATATCGCTCGTGATATCCTACTTGCTGAAGCTGCCGGCGCACATTATCATGTTTGCCACGTAAGCACGAAAGAGTCGGTCAGAGTCATTCGTGACGCAAAGAAAGCCGGAGTTCATGTGACCGCAGAAGTGAGTCCTCATCATCTTCTGCTTTCGGAAAATGACATTCCTAGCGATGATGCTGATTGGAAGATGAATCCGCCTTTACGCGGGTTGGAGGATCTACACGCACTGCGTGAAGGCTTGCTCGATGGCACATTGGATTTTATTGCGACCGATCATGCTCCACACACGGCGGAAGAAAAGAATGCAGGATTCCAAAAAGCACCTTTCGGAATAACAGGTTTGGAAACGGCATTCCCACTTCTTTATACACACTTCGTGAAAGAAGGAAAATGGACATTGAAGCAATTGATCGATTGGATGGCTCAAAAGCCTGCTGACGTCTTCGGATTGCCTTATGGAAAGATTGAGGTTGGGGCACATGCAGATCTTGTCCTTATTGACTTGAATAAAGAACAGACAATCGACCGGAACACGTTTGTATCAAAAGGAAAAAACACACCTTTCGACGGTTGGACGTGTGTCGGCTGGCCAGTAAAAACAATCTTCGGTGGGAACGTCGTCTGGCAAGACAATTCTGCAGTAGTGGATCGTACGCTTTAATTTGAAAGCTTCGCCGTTTAACTAAAAGCTAGCAACCGAAAGGGGAAATATGATGCCTAAACGCCAAGATATTGAAACAATCCTAGTGATCGGATCCGGTCCGATTGTCATCGGGCAAGCTGCAGAATTTGATTATGCTGGAACACAAGCATGCCTAGCATTGAAGGAAGAGGGATACCGTGTCATTCTTATCAACTCGAATCCCGCAACAATCATGACCGATACGGAAATAGCAGACAAAGTATACATCGAGCCGCTGACGCTCGATTTCGTCAGCCGAATTATACGTAAAGAACGACCGGATGCCCTTCTACCAACTTTGGGCGGCCAAACTGGATTGAATATGGCGATTGAACTTCAACAATCAGGCATCTTGGATGAATTAGGAATCGAAATTCTTGGGACGAAACTCGATGCGATCCATAAAGCGGAAGACCGCGATCTGTTTCGCTCCTTAATGAAGGAATTAGGGGAGCCGGTCCCGGATAGTGCTATTATCCACAATGTAGAGGAAGCACTAGCATTTGTCGAACAAATCGGCTACCCGGTCATCGTCCGTCCTGCCTTTACGCTTGGCGGCACTGGAGGCGGCATTTGCAATAACGATCAAGATCTTAAGGAAATTGTAACGAGCGGTTTAAAGTATAGTCCAGCTACGCAATGTCTTCTAGAAAGATCGATTGCTGGCTTGAAAGAAATCGAATACGAAGTAATGCGCGATTCTGTTGACAATGTTATCGTTGTCTGCGGCATGGAGAATGTCGATGCAGTTGGCATCCATACGGGTGATTCCATAGTTACAGCGCCTTGCCAAACGTTGACGGAACGTGAAAACGAAATGCTTCAAGATGTTTCATTGAAAATCATCCGAGCTTTGCAAATCGAAGGCGGATGCAATGTCCAGCTTGCATTGGACTCACAAAGCTCCAACTACTACATTATCGAAGTGAATCCGCGGGTAAGCCGCTCATCTGCATTAGCATCGAAAGCGACGGGCTGCCCTATAGCAAAATTGGCGGCTAAAATCGCAGTCGGTCTTACGCTCGATGAAATGATAAATCCTGTAACGGGTACAACGTATGCAACCTTCGAACCGACCATTGATTATATCGTCACGAAAATTCCCCGATGGCCTTTCGATAAATTCGAATCCGCAAAACGGAATCTCGGGACCCAAATGAAAGCGACCGGCGAAGTGATGGCGATTGGCAAAACGTTTGAGGAATCGATCTTAAAAGCGGTACGCTCCCTTGAAACCGGTCGATTTGATTTGACTTTAAAGAATGCGGAAAATCTGACGGACGAATGGATTGAAAAACGGATCCGGAATGCGGGAGACGAGAGGTTATTTTTCATCGGAGAAGCATTGCGAAGAGGTACTTCGGTTGAGACATTGAAAGAATGGAGTCACATCGATCTGTTTTTCCTGCATAAATTCGAAAAAATTGTCCAGTTCGAGAAAGAGATAGAAGCGAATCCTTTCAATGCAGAGACGTTGCGCGATGCGAAACAAATGGGCTTTTCAGATGTGACGATTGCCCGTCTTTGGAACGTCCATGAAACGTCCATCTATAATTGTAGGAAAGCATATGGAATCATTCCAGCTTACAGGAAAGTGGACATAGAAGCAGCTGAGATTGAATCCGAAACTCCTTACTTCTATGGGACTTATGGAGATGTAAATGAAACATGTAAAACCGAAAAGAAAAGTGTCGTCGTCCTGGGGTCAGGGCCGATTCGGATTGGGCAAGGCGTGGAATTCGACTATGCGACAGTCCATTCTATATGGGCGATTCAGCAAGCAGGTTTCGAAGCGATTGTCATCAACAATAACCCTGAAACAGTGTCTACAGATTACTCAGTTTCAGATAAGTTATATTTTGAGCCGCTCACACTCGAAGACGTCATGCAGATCATCGATTTGGAGCAGCCTGAAGGCGTCATCGTCCAATTTGGTGGCCAGACAGCGATTAATTTGGCAGAAGGGCTTGAAAAACGTGGTGTGAAAATAGTAGGCACATCTCTTGAAAATATCGATCGAGCGGAAAACAGGGATCAATTCGAACGTGCCCTCCGTGAATTAGGAATCCCGCAACCGCTTGGGAAAACTGCAGTATCCACTACTGAAGCAGCAGCCATCGCGAATGAGATTGGCTATCCAGTTCTCGTCAGGCCATCGTATGTATTAGGTGGACGTGCGATGGAAATAATCTATGAAGAAATAGAGCTTCTTCAATATATGGATCATGCAGTCGAAGCAAGCTCGGAACATCCTGTACTGATTGACCGCTATTTGACGGGGACGGAAATTGAAGTGGACGCCATTTGTGACGGCAATACTGTTTTGATTCCAGGAATTATGGAGCATATCGAACGAGCGGGCGTCCATTCCGGTGATTCGATTGCAGTTTACCCTCCTCAGAGTCTATCGGCGACAATGATGGAAACGATTGTGAATTACACGGAACGATTGGCACTCGGCTTGAACATTAAAGGTCTGCTCAATATCCAATTCGTCATTTCGGATGGCCAAGTGTATGTTATCGAAGTGAATCCGCGTTCTAGCAGAACTGTCCCGTTCCTAAGCAAGATAACGAATATTCCGATGGCTAATATCGCAACAAAGGCAATTTTAGGCCAATCCATAGTGGATCAAGGGTATAAAGGTGGCCTTGCGCCTTTTTCTACAGGCGTCTATGTAAAAGTCCCGGTGTTCTCATTTGCGAAGCTGAGAAGGGTCGATACTACACTCGGACCAGAAATGAAATCGACAGGCGAGGTCATGGGCAAAGATGTTACAGTCGAAAAAGCATTATTTAAAGGGCTAATTGCTGCGGGAATTCAATGTAAAGAGTACGGAGCCGTTCTTATGACCGTAGCCGATAAAGACAAAAATGAGATTGCCGAACTTGCAAAACGGTTTGCGCAAATCGGCTACGACATCCTAGCGACCGAAGGAACGGCGAAAGCATTGAAGAAGGCCGGTTTAGAAGTAAAGACTGCCAGTAAGATCGACTCAGCCGGAACGACATTGATCGATGTCATTCAAAAAGGCGAGGTGCAACTTGTCATTAATACATTGACGAAAGGGAAACGTCCAGAGCGTGACGGATTCCGAATCAGACGCGAAGCAGTGGAAAACGGTATCCCGTGCTTAACGTCAATCGATACAGCTAATGCAATGCTACGTGTTGTCGAATCAATGATATTCCAAACAGAAAATATGCCAAAACAGCAGGTGATCGTATGATAACTCAAGACAGGATGAACGTGACAGGGCAACGGAAAATTGCTGACAATATTTTTGAAATGAAACTCTCAGGCAAGCTGGTAGGGGAAATTGCTTCCCCTGGCCAGTTTGTCCATATTCGTGTGTCTGACTCGTTCGAACCATTATTAAGAAGACCGATTTCCATCGCTTCAATTGACAATGAAGCAAACGAAATGACAGTCATTTATCGAGCAGAAGGGCGCGGTACTACATTGCTTTCGTTGAAAAAAGAAGGAGATGAATTAGACGTGCTCGGCCCATTAGGCAACGGTTTTCCAGTAGAAGAAACGTCGCCTGGCGAAACTGCAATACTCATTGGCGGGGGAATCGGGGTTCCACCTCTATATGAATTATCGAAGCAACTGACCGCCAAAGGAGTTACATGCATTCATGTACTAGGTTTCCAAACAGCAGACGTGTCGTTTTATGAAGAGGAGTTCATGCAATTGGGTGAAACGTATATTGCAACTGTAGATGGATCAAAAGGGACGCCAGGGTTTGTGACAAATGTAATGGAAACGATCGGAGATAATTTTGCGACTTACTACAGCTGCGGTCCGATGCCGATGTTGAATGCAGTTCAAACAGCTTATAGTGATAAAAAAGGCTTTCTTTCATTCGAACAGCGGATGGGTTGTGGAATTGGGGCCTGCTTCGCATGTGTTTGCAAGACGACTGAGAAAGCAGATCAAGAATACGTAAAAGTTTGTTCGGATGGACCAGTATTTCCAGCAGGGGTGGTGTCGATATGAATAGATTGGCAGTGGAATTACCTGGATTGCAATTGAAAAACCCAATTATGCCGGCATCCGGCTGTTTCGGATTCGGCAAGGAATATGGGAATTTGTATGACTTGTCACTGTTAGGAGCCGTTATGATCAAAGCAACCACTTTGGAGACTCGCTTCGGTAACCCAACTCCGCGCGTTGCAGAAACAGCGTCAGGCATGTTGAATGCAATCGGTTTGCAAAATCCTGGCTTACAAAGCGTCATGGAAAATGAACTTCCGTGGCTGGAACAATTCGATGTTCCGATCATTGCAAACGTAGCAGGAACAGAAACAGCTGATTATGTAGAAGTAGCAAAAACAATTTCGACTGCTCCGAATGTAAAGGCACTAGAATTAAACATTTCATGCCCAAACGTGAAATGCGGAGGCATCACATTCGGCACAGATCCGCAACAAGCGCACGATCTGACTGCAGCTGTAAAAGAAGCTTCAGAAGTTCCGGTATATGTAAAGCTGTCACCTAATGTTACGGATATAAAAGAAATTGCAAAAGCGGTCGAAGCTGGCGGTGCAGATGGAATTACGATGATCAATACGCTAGTCGGCATGAGACTTGATCAAAAGACGGGGCGTCCGATCATTGCAAACATAACAGGTGGTTTGTCAGGTCCTGCTGTTAAGCCTGTTGCGATCAAAATGGTGTATGAAGTAAGCCAAGTCGTACATATCCCGATCATCGGCATGGGTGGAGTCGCCGAAACGGCAGATGTCATCGATTTTCTTTCTGCTGGCGCAAGCGCGGTAGCTGTCGGGACAGCGAATTTCGTAGACCCGTTCATTTGTCCGAAAATCATTGAGGAACTTCCGGCAAAATTTGATGAGCTCGGCGTCGAACATATTTCTGAACTAGTAGGAAGGAGCCACCGGTTATGAAAACATCCCCGATCATTGCGTTAGACTTTGATTCATCACAAAAGGTTTTCGATTTTCTACAACCATTCGAAAGTGATATTAATGTGAAAGTCGGCATGCAGCTTTATTACAAAGAAGGTCCTGCAATCATTTCTCAATTGAAAGAGCACGGATTCGATATATTCCTTGACTTGAAGTTGCATGATATCCCGAACACAGTCATGTCTGCGATGGAAGTGCTGGCGAGTTTAGGAGTAGACTTAGTGAACGTACATGCAGCTGGTGGGAAGACAATGATGGAGGCTGCAATGGAAGGGCTTGATAAAGGGACACCTTCAGGAATGAAGCGTCCTTCTATTGTCGGTGTGACTCAATTGACGTCTACTGACGAACGGCAAGTGAGGGAAGAACAGCTTATACAAAGTTCTCTTCAAGAATCAGTCCTTCATTACGCAAAGCTTGTGAATGATGCTGGATTGGATGGCGTCGTTTGTTCAGTACAAGAGGCTGCAATTATTTCAGAAGTATACGGACCGGATTTCCTGAAAGTAACCCCTGGCATCCGTCTTCCTGAAAGCGGAACGCACGATCAAAAAAGAATCGCAACACCGGAGGAAGCAAGGCAAGAAGGGTCGACTCATATCGTAGTCGGCAGAGCGATCACAGGCGCATTGGATCCACGCGCAGCATATGAACAAATTAATGCAAGATGGAGAGGAGTAGAGCGGATTGGGTAAAAAGGAAATCGCAGAAATTCTATTGAATGTTGGGGCAGTGGAACTGAGTCCTGAGGATCCATTTACATGGGCATCGGGCATAAAGTCGCCGATCTATTGTGATAACCGGTTGACGATGTCTGATCCTGTCGGGCGCAAACAAATTGCGGAAGGACTCGCGGAGTTAATTAAAACATTTTATCCTGAAACGACGTTGATTGCGGGAACGGCAACAGCCGGCATTCCACATGCGGCATGGGTCGCAGATATTCTTGGCTTGCCGATGGTTTATATCCGTTCAAAAGCAAAGGGGCATGGTCGAAGCCGTCAAGTCGAAGGGAAAGTAATGCCTGAGGATAAAGCGATCATCATTGAAGACTTGATTTCCACAGGGGGGAGCAGTCTGAATGCTGTCGAGGCGCTGCAATCTGAAGGGATCGAAGTTGCAGGGGTTGTCTCCATTTTTACATATGAGCTCGAAAGCGCGGATAAAGCTTTCGCTGAAGCGGATTTAACTTATAAGAGTTTGACGGATTTTGGAGCGCTTACTGAGATGGCGAAGGAAAGCGGAGCAATTACAGCAGAGTCAATGGACGGCTTACTGGAGTGGCATACGAAATTGAAAGCGGGCCTTTTATAAAATCATATGAATACAATAAAACGTTATGCGAAGTGTAAACGCCGCATAACGTTTTGTCTTTGTTCTGCAATATAATTCTAATATGGTAAACTATGTATGAATCATAATTCAATTGGAGGAAGATAATGATATGAATAGGGCATTTGCATATGCTGCTCCAATCGTGATGGCAATATCTATTGCATTATCTCCAACCGCTTTTGCTGCAAACGACAATCATCAAACGATTGAAGAGAAGATAGAACCGAAATTCACAGACATCACTAGCGATTATTGGGCGAAAAATGAAATTATGCGGCTCGTTGACAAGGGTTGGATGGAAGGCTATCGCGATTTGCAATTCAGACCCGCCACTCCCATTACAGCTGGAGATGCTGCTCAAGCATTTTACAAAGCAATGGACCTGCCAATGACTACCATCGAATCCTCTTATGACGATATCGATGATCAAGACATTCAATTGAAAGATGCTGTACATGCAACAGTCGCATCAGGCATTTTACACGCCCGATCTCATTCAACATTTGGGGTAGACGATCCTTTGACGGTGGAACAATTGGCAGCTGCGCTTACAAAAGCATTTGATGTTGAAGTGACGAAAGAAGATATTATGAAAATGAATCCAGCCCGTATGGATTTCTTACGTCCTGCAAGGTTGAGCAAGCTGCCAACACCCGCGCAAGAGTTCGTACAAGATAAATTGCCGGTCGATCGTGCAACTTTTTCGGTTATCTTGTACAAATCTTTAGAGGAAAAGGGTTCCATTGCCAACCAAAAGGATTATGTATTATTCGAATCGATCGCTTCAGAATCGTATAAACCAGTCCAATCATCAGTCGAATTAATGAAAGTATCTTTTGATGAACATCCGATTTACCTCAGATCGACTGAGACCATCCATTTTGACAATCATGAACGGATCGACTATGGATTTTCGCGCGACAATATTTACACCTATTCGGTAGGGGAACAAGGCGCGTCAATTGAGTTGACGGTTCGTTCATTTGACAACGGGGATTATTTCCTGTTCTCAAAACTCGAAAATCCTTCGGCAGAACCGGTTCATGTAGATGTGCTGCAAAAGGAAAACTTTGTTGCCTCCTATGAGCTTTATCGTTTTGATAAAAATGAAATTAAAAGAAACACCGAAGACTTCTTCAATGCAGACATGACCTCCTATCCGACAGGAGTTCTTCGATTTATGAACGAAGACGGAACCGTTCAGGAAAGGATGGTCGGCCAATCGTATCGGTCACAACAATTGTCGATGGAGTACGCACATGGAGGCCATAGCCAAATGCGCGAGCTGCTGAAGGAAGAGGAAGCTCTTTCGTTTACAAAGGTCGGCTCTACTTTCATGTCCGTCCATGCACTTCAATCGACTGGTAAGGATATTGTCGATCAATGGTATTTGAATTCCCAAAACCTCTTGTTTGAAAATGATCAACACCGTGAGGATTGGATGTTGGAGAGCGCTCAATATTACAAGAAGCGGAACAGCTGGTACACGGCAATTGGTCCGTTCAGCAAAATGGTGACAACGACAGAGCCATTGCCTGAAAACGGACAAGGCTACGGCAGGAATCTTTTATTATTAAAAGAAGACCGGGCGATGACGTTGTACCATCAACAGCAAGACCGTTACTTTGAAAACTTGATATTCAACTCATTCGTGAATCTGAAAAACTTTCGTGGAGAAAAGCCTTATTGGGAGACCGAAGTGACAAGCACCTATTTGAAGGATTTATACGGAATTACGGCTCCATTCATCGATACGCGATTCAACGAACAGATCGCCTTATTCTATTACCGAAGCGGTAATGAATTCGGTATTGAAGAATCGAAAGAACCGCTGCGTAATTATGCAGATCTATTGGTTTCTCGTAAAGACGAAGGGCATATTATCCCGATTGCAAAAGATGCGTTTTATGTCTCTGATTACTTCCCGCTTATTCAGGATGTGCAGACGCATTCTTCTATGAATCATGTACTCGGCGGAATGAATATATTGCTTATGGCTTATAACGAATTCGGCGATGAGAAGTATTTAAAAACGGCAACGTCCATTCAAAAGGCGATTGCCATTCAAAAAGATGAGTGGATCCGAGACAATCGAGACATTTGGTACCGCATCGCGCCTGACATGAGCTTCAAAGGAGACGATTATAAGCATCTCACTTTAGAGGATCTAATCAACTCCTATCAACTTTGGTCCACAATCGATACAACCTATCTACCAGTGCTCGAAGAAATGATCGAATCAAAAGCGGCATATTTATCCGATGAACAACTAGGGTATACAACAAAAATTAAAAAAGGCCTAGAAGAAATCGGTCTTCTTCAATACTTGCCTGAAGGGGAAGAGCGGACCGATGCATTGTAAATAGGATTGCCATCTTGATTTGCGATGGCAATCCCTTTTATTACTTCCTCAACTTCCTAACGACATCCTCATCAGGTGTCACAAACAATGTTTTCTGTTCAAAATAAATTACAAATCCGGGTTTCGCACCATTCGGCTTTTTTACATGGCGGATTTCCGTAAAATCTACTGGTACAGATGATGAACCCCTCGCTTTACTGAAATAAGCCGACAGAATCGCCGCTTCCTCTATTGTCTGCTCATCCGGATTCGTATCATGAATAACGACATGCGATCCAGGAATATCCTTCGTATGCAGCCATACATGATCCCTTGCCGCAATCTTAAACGTTAAATAATCATTCTGCTTATTATTCTTCCCGACAGAAATTGGAATGCCTGAAGATGAAACATACGACTCAGGTGATGGCTTTTTAGGCTTCTGTTTTTTCTTGCCTCGTCTTGCCCGCATTAACCCCAACTCCGCCAATTCCTCACGAATTTCATCGATATCTTCCGGAGACGCTTGCATAACTTGCTGTTTGATCATCTCAAAATAATCGATGTCTTCTTTCGCCTTCTCCAACTGTTCAGCAATCATAATCAAGGCATTTTTCGCCTTCGTATAGCGGGAATAATAACGTTGTGCATTTTCAATCGGATTCTTCCTCGGATCAAGTGGAATCGTCACAGTCGTTCCTTCCTCATAATAATTGTCAACGACTGCTTCCTTATCCCCTTTATTGAGCGCATAAATATTTGCGGTCAGCAGTTCACCGTATAACTGGAACGTATCGAGTTTTTCTGCCGCTTTTTGCTCTTTGCTCAACTTGTCCATTTTTAATTTCAATTTTGCAATTTCATTATCGAGCCAGCGCTCCAAGTCCGCAGCTTGAGATTTTACCCGCTCCCGTTCTGCCCTTGCGAAATACACCTTATCGAGCAGTTCTCCAAGAGTTTCAAACGTCGCGACCACTTTGTCCGCATAGGTTAGCGTTGTCGCTGAAAAAATAGTTTTCGTCCCGACCTCGGCAATTGCTGGTGTTTGAGTTCCACCTTTAAATGAAGAAAGGAAATTTTGATAGATGTCATATGCGTCCTCTTCTGAAGTTCCTTTCAACCGATGCAGAAGCTCTTCTCCGTGGATCGGGGAGAATCCTGAAAGTTTGCCGACGACCTGTTTGGCATTCTCCCATTCTGGCAATAATGCTAGGAATTCCTTTTCATCCAACTCAAATGGATCCAATTTCTCTTGAGGTGGTGCAGGAATATACGGCTGCCCGGGTAAAACCGTCCGATAACTGTTTACGGAAGGGGGCAAATGCTTCATGCTGTCGATAATCATATTGCGCTCCGGGTCAATCAGCAGCAAATTACTATGCCTTCCCATAATTTCTACGATCAATCGGCGATAGATATCATCACCGATTTCATTTTTAGCCCGAATATCGAACTCAATGATCCGATCATTCCCCGATTGCTTGATGGACTCGATCATCCCGCCTTCAAGATGCTTTCGCAATACCATGCAAAACATCGGGGGCTCAGCTGGATTTGCAATCGTTTCATCAGTCAATTGCACGCGGGAATATGATGGGTGAGCAGAAATAAGAAGCTTATAATTGCTTCTTCCCGCCCTTACAATCAAAACTACTTCCTGCGTGTTCGGCTGATGTATTTTTGAAATTCTGCCGTCTTTTATTTGTTGCAGCTCTTGGGTAATCGCTGCGGTGAATAAACCATCAAATGCCATAATAATTCCTCTTTCAAACGTTTTGTTCCATTTTAGCACTCTCTGGGTGCGATATGTTATAATATGAGAACATTGTTTGCTATGATGAATGGAACAATAGATGCTTGAGAATACATAAGAAGAGGGATTGCATGTATAAACAACGTGGACTATTGATTGTCCTGTCCGGACCATCCGGGGTCGGAAAAGGAACAGTCAGAAAAGAGCTTTTTCAACAACCTGACACGAACTACGAATATTCGATATCGATGACGACAAGAAGCCCTCGCGAGGGAGAACAAGACGGTGTCGATTATTTCTTCAAGTCGCGAAATGAGTTTGAGCAATTAATTAAAGAAGGAAAATTATTGGAGTACGCCGAGTATGTAGGCAATTATTACGGCACCCCTCTAGATTATGTGAATGAAACACTTGATGCTGGAAGGGACGTATTTCTTGAAATTGAGGTTGTCGGCGCGGCACAAGTTCGTAAGTTAGTTCCTGACGGGTTATTCATTTTCCTTGCCCCTCCGAGTTTGTCGGACCTTGAAGATCGTTTGGTCGGTAGAGGAACGGAGAAGGCTGATGTCATTGCAAGCAGAGTGTTGAAAGCGCGTGATGAGCTCGAAATGATGAACTTGTATGACTATGTAGTTGAAAATGATGAAGTTTCAAAGGCTTGCGATCGTATCAATGCCATCGTGACGGCAGAACATTGCCGCCGGGAACGTGTAGAAAAAAGATATTTACTTATGTTGGAAGGGGAATAAATTATGTTATATCCATCTGTTGACTCTTTAAAGGGCAAAATCGATTCAAAATACACTTTAGTAACACTTGCTGCTATGCGTGCACGTGAAATGCAGGAAAGCAAGAATTTGCTGCTTCACTCCTACAAGTCACATAAAAACGTAGGGAAAGCTTTGGAAGAAGTTGCAGCTGGCGCATTGTCAAAACAAGTGCAAGATGCTTCGATCGTATATGAAGACGAAGTATGATGAGCATTCGTTAAGTAGAAGTATTTGAATAGGTTTGCATACTCCCTTAGAAACAGATTTTCTTTGGGAGTTTGTCATTTTTGAAAACATTTTCCTGCAAGTCCATTATCATCTGGCATTGGACAAACTTTACATATAGCGTATTTACGGAAAGGGTGGGACTGTTGTTGAATAAAAAAATACTTGTCTGTGTAACTGGCGGAATAGCCGTCTATAAAGCAGTTGCACTAGTAAGCAAACTAGCGCAAGCTGGCGCAGAAGTGAAAGTAATGATGACTGCCTCGGCAATGGAATTCGTAACGCCGCTTTCTTTTCAGGCGATGTCACGAAATGATGTATATTTCGATACATTTGACGAAAAAGATTCGAGTGTCATCGCCCATATTGATCTCGCCGACTGGGCTGACCTCGTCATCGTTGCGCCTGCAACTGCAAATGTCATTGGCAAGCTTGCGAACGGCATTGCGGATAATATGGTCACCACAACGCTTCTTGCTACGACGGCGGAAGTTTGGATTGCCCCAGCAATGAATGTACATATGTACGAGAATAAATCGGTAATCCGGAACATCGAGCAGCTTTATGAGGATGGCTACCGCTTCATAGAACCTTCAGAAGGCTTTTTAGCTTGCGGCTATGTCGGTAAAGGGAGACTGGAAGAGCCTGAAAAGATCGTTCAACTTATTGAGGAAAGATTTTCTAAGCCTGAAAATCTTCCATTGACTGGGAAGAAGGTCATCGTCACTGCGGGTCCTACACGAGAAAGAATAGATCCCGTACGTTATATTTCCAACTTTTCAAGCGGTAAGATGGGTTATGCAATCGCGGAAGCCGCAGTCGCATTAGGAGCGGAAACAATATTGATTTCCGGTCCGGTTGAAATGCAAAAGCCGACTGGCGTCCAGCTTATCAACGTGGAAAGTGCCGCTCAGATGCTTGATGCTGTAATCAGTACATTCGATGATGCAGATCTAGTCATTAAGTCAGCAGCAGTTGCGGATTACAGACCGAAAGAGCAGCACACACAAAAGATGAAGAAAAAGGATGGAGATTCATCAATTGAGCTAGAGCGCACGACCGATATTTTAAAAACTCTTGGTGAAATGAAAAAAGAGCAGATCCTAGTCGGGTTTGCAGCGGAGACAAATGATGCAATCGACTATGGCATGCAAAAGCTTTCTAACAAAAATTTGGACTATATCATTGTCAATGACGTAACTGATCCTGGTGGCGGCTTCGGCAACGATACGAATGTTGTTACGTTATTATCAAGAAAGGGGAAAACATATCCTTTCGAAGCAATGCATAAAAAGGAATTAGCCAAAGAGCTGCTCCGGACGATTTTAGAATTGGAGAGTGACAAATGATAGCTGAAGTCATTGTCGATGTGTCGGCTTATCCAATCGACCGTCCCTTTGATTACGCTGTGCCTGGCCACCTGGAAACAGTGATTGAATGCGGCTCTCGTGTTAAAGTCCCTTTCGGATCGAGAAAAGTGATTGGCTATGTCACTTCTTTGAAAGCTGAAAGTGATATCGAAGGGAAAAAATTAAAAAAGATTGATGAACTAATCGATTTGGACCCAATTCTTTCTTCAGAGCTGTTAAGTTTGGCAAAAAAAATGGCTAAAGAGACGCTATCCTATGAAATTGATGCGCTGCAAGTGATGTTGCCTGCAGCGATGCGAGCGAAATACGAGAAATTCATCAATATTGAAAAACCTGATGAAATAGACGATGCACAATTTTTAATGTTTTTGAATGGGCGTACTCGTATTCCATTGAAGCAAATTACCGATTCCGCAATTTTGAAAGTAGTCAAGGATTATTCGGAAAAAGGGATAGTTACAGTCGATACGGCAATTAGCCAACAGACGAAAGTGAAAAAAGTACGAATGATTCAAATCGGCGATTTTGCAACGTTAACGGAAATCCTCGGAAAAATCCATCCGAATGCTAAGAAACAAGTGGAATTGATCAGGTGGATGATAGATCATGCAGGGGAGACGATGGAGGCTGCAAACCTGCTGAATGATTCAGGCATTCAAAATCCGGTTCTCAAAGCAATTATAGAAAAAGGCGGGGCTGCGGAAGCATACGTTGAAACGTATCGTGAACCCGATGCTCCGAAGCTTTTAGATACACCAATCCCACTTCAGCTAACGATGGAACAGCAAATAGCTCTCGACAAAGTGAAAACAGCAGCGGATTCCGGAAAAGCAGAAACATTCCTGTTGCATGGCATAACGGGAAGCGGAAAAACAGAAGTCTACCTACAAGCAATCAAACATGTTCTGGATCAAGGGAAAGAAGCGATCGTGCTCGTTCCTGAAATTTCATTGACCCCGCAAATGACCGCCCGTTTCCAGGAACGGTTCGGCAGACTAGTGGCAGTCATGCATAGTGGTTTGTCAGCAGGAGAAAAATATGACGAATGGCGAAAGATTCATCGGCGTGAAGTGAAGGTCGTCGTTGGAGCAAGGTCCGCTATATTTGCACCATTTGAAAATATAGGGATCATTATCCTCGATGAAGAGCATGAATCGACGTATAAACAGGAGGATACTCCGCGTTATCATGCTAGGGATGTTGCGATTTGGCGATCAGAGTATTACGGCTGTCCTGTCATTCTCGGAAGCGCCACCCCTTCGCTCGAATCATATGCCAGGGCCTCGAAGGGCGTCTATACACTATTAGAGCTATCAATGAGGGCGAAAAGCCAATCTTTGCCGACTGTCACGGTAGTTGACATGAGGGATGAGTTGAAGGAAGGAAATCGGTCGATGTTTTCCGTTCAATTGGCAGAAGCAATCCGTCTTCGTGTGGAGAAGCAAGAGCAGACAGTCCTTTTCCTGAATAAAAGAGGCTTCTCATCATTTGTGTTGTGCAGAGATTGCGGAACAGTCGTCCAATGTCCAAATTGTGATATTTCATTAACGTATCACCGAGCAAATGAAAGCTTGAAATGTCATTATTGCGGTCATGAGGAGTCGGTGCCCCTCGTTTGTCCAGAATGTGAAAGTGAACATATCCGATTTTTTGGGACAGGCACGCAAAAGGCGGAAGAAGAAATATCAAAATTATTCCCTGAAGCACGAGTGCTCCGGATGGATGTGGATACAACGCGACAAAAAGGCGCGCATGAACGCATTCTGCGTCAATTTAGCGAAGGGAAGGCAGATATTCTCCTTGGCACGCAGATGATTGCAAAAGGGCTTGATTTCCCTAACATTACGTTAGTCGGGGTGTTAGCTGCAGATACTACATTGCATTTAGCGGATTTTCGGGCGGCAGAAAAGACATTCCAGCTAATGACGCAAGTAAGTGGACGAGCAGGCAGGCATGATTTGGCGGGTGAAGTATTCATTCAGACGTACTCGCCCGACCATTATGCAATCGAACTTTCAAAAAGCCAGCATTACGAAACATTTTACAACTTGGAGATGGCTGCACGTAAACAATATGGGTATCCTCCTTTCTTCTATATAACACTCGTACAGTTTTCGCATGAGGATTTATTGAAAGTCGCCGATTTTGCGGAAAAAGGGACACGGTATTTGAAAAATTCATTGTCACCAGAGACTGTCATCATAGGTCCGGCGGCGGCAGCGATTAGTCGTGTGAACAATAGATATCGTTACCAATGTTTGATAAAATACAAAAAAGAACCGAAGCTGATTGAAACGCTTCAGCAATTAATCAGAATGTATCGGACGAACTGGATGAAGGAAGGTCTGCTCATGACAGTGGACATGGACCCGACTTCAATTTTCTAACCGATATGAACTAGTTGGAAAAGAGGAATTGAATTGGCAATACTTGAAATCGTAAAAAGCCCTTCAACGCTATTGACACAGCGTTGCAAGGAAGTAGAAAAGTTTGATGAGAAATTGGCTAAGCTGCTTGATGATATGTACGACACAATGATTGATGCGGATGGTGTAGGGCTTGCAGCTCCTCAAGTCGGAGAGCTACTCCGAGTCGCCATTGTTGATATGGGGGAAGGGGACGAAGTGATCGAAATGATCAATCCCGTCGCCACAGCAATTGGAGGATCGGTTGTGGAGATCGAAGGTTGTTTAAGCTTCCCTGGTCTTTACGGAGAGGTTGAACGACCGTTTTACGTGAAGGTCGAAGCACAGGAACGAGACGGATCTTTGTACGAATTGGAAGCGGAAGACTATGAAGCACGTGCCATCCTGCATGAAATCGATCATTTGGATGGAATTCTATTTGATTCGAAAATAACAAGGATTGTAGACCCGGAGGAATTTGAACAGGTTGATGAGGAGGATGAAGAGCAATGACAAAAATCGTATTCATGGGAACTCCTGACTTTTCAGTTCCTGTTTTGACAATGCTCCATGAGGAAGGATATGACATCATTGCCGTCGTCACTCAGCCTGATCGGCCTGTCGGAAGGAAGCGGGTACTAACACCTCCGCCAGTCAAGGAAGAGGCACTCCGGCTCGGTCTGTCAGTATTACAGCCTGAAAAACTGAGATCATCCGAGGAACTTGCGTCACTCATCCAAATGAAGCCTGATTTGATCGTCACAGCGGCATACGGGCAAATCTTGCCGAAAGACTTGCTCGAAGTTCCTCGTCTCGGATGCATCAATGTCCATGCTTCATTGTTGCCGAAATACCGGGGGGGCGCACCAATCCACCAAGCGGTCATCGATGGTGAAGCGGAAACAGGCGTCACGATCATGTACATGGTGGAAAAGCTCGACGCGGGAGATATCATTTCACAAACGAAGGTACCGATTCTTGAAGATGATAATACTGGCATCCTTTTCGAAAAATTATCTGTTGCCGGCACGGAGTTATTGAAAGAGACATTGCCTTCTATCATAGATGGTACGAATGAACGGATTCCTCAGGACGAGAAATATGTTTCATTCGCAGGCAATATAACACGTGAACAAGAAAAGATCGACTGGTCTAAAGACGGTAATGATATTTTCAATCAAATCCGCGGATTATACCCTTGGCCGGGAGCCTATTCTGTTTTCCAAGGGGAAAACGTGAAAATTTGGAAAGCGGAAAAGACAGAAGTCACTTCTACAGCAGCGCCTGGAACAATAATAAAATTACTAAAAGATAAATTAATCATTAAAACAGGCGATGATACTTCCGTCGCCATTACTGAATTACAACCTGCTGGAAAAAAGAGGCTATCTGCTGAAGAGTTCTTGAATGGCGTAGGCGCCAAATGGAATGAAGGGGACCGATTCGAATGACAAACGCCAAAAAAAGGATTTGGAATGGCAATGTCCGTGATGCTGCATTATCAATATTAATGGAGATCAATCAGAATCAAGCCTACAGCAATCTGCTGCTAAACCGGACGATTAAAAAATACGACATAGATTCAAAGGACAGAGGTTTACTGACTGAATTGACGTATGGGACTTTGCAACACCGATTGACATTGGATTATTACTTGGAGCCTTTCGTAAAAGGTAAATTGGATCCGTGGGTTAGAGAATTGCTACGATTATCCATTTATCAAATTGTTTACTTAACGAAAATCCCCCCACATGCTGTCGTCCATGAAGCTGTAGAAATAGCGAAAAGAAGAGGTCATAAAGGGATTGCCTCAACTGTGAACGGCATTTTGCGTTCCGTGCTGCGAAAAGGTGTCCGTCCAATTGATGATATCGAGGACGATATTGAAAGAATGTCCGTTGAAACTAGTCATCCTGCTTGGTTGATCGAACGTTGGGTAAAGCAATTCGGCAAGGAAGAAGCGTTGGCGATGGCTCACGAAAACAATCATCCCGCCCGAATGACAGCAAGGGTCAATTCATTGAAATCGACAGTCGATGAAGTGATGACAGCTTTGGCGCAGGAAGGGATTGAAGCATCAATAGGCGAGGTCATTCCGGGGAGCATCCAAACGTCTAGCGGAAGCTTAGCGAACACGAAAGCATTTGCCGAAGGTTCTTTGACGATCCAAGATGAAAGCTCCATGCTGCCTGTACTTGCACTCGACGTTAAGCCAGATATGAAAGTATTGGATATGTGTGCCGCTCCGGGTGGAAAGACGACTTTTATAGCCGAGAAGATGGACGATAAAGGCGAAATTTATGCGCATGATTTACACGAGCATAAACTTGCGCTCATTGAATCGAATGCAAAACGCCTCGGTATTCAATCTATAACGACGAAGAGCGGAGATAGCAGAGAGTTGGAGTCCGTTTACGGCCCCGCCTCCTTCGACAGAATCCTTGTTGATGCACCTTGCAGCGGTCTTGGTGTCATCCGGCGCAAGCCTGAAATTAAATACAATAAAACGGAACAGGATTTAGCGAGCTTAACTGAAATTCAGGAGCAACTGCTAGATACAGCTTATCGTTTAATTAAAGATGACGGCATTATCGTGTATAGTACATGTACAATCGAGTACGATGAAAATGAAGGGATGGTCCGTAGATTCCTGGAAAAACATTCGGATGTGGAAATGGCTCCGCTCGATGCACTTGCCAATAATGATTCATTAACAGTCAAAGATCATATGCTGCAAGTGTTGCCGCAGCATTTTGGGAGCGACGGGTTTTTTGTAGCTGCATTCCGTAAAAGCAAAGACTAAAGTTCTGTCGATGACATATAGCAATAGATAAGGGGAAATTGATAATCGTTTATTGAAAAGGGGGGACGAGTGTTGCGATTCGAAGTAGTGACAGATATCGGAAAGAAACGGACGGTAAATGAGGACAGCGCGGCGGTCTTTGCAATTCAGGATGGACCGACTCTCGCAGTTGTCGCGGATGGTATGGGCGGTCATCGTGGCGGAGACTATGCAAGCTCGACAGCGGTCAAGATACTTGGTGAACAGTTCTTGAAAGTCGAGGATTCAGCAAGTATGGACGAGGAAGACTGGAAAGAATGGCTTCTCGAAACTGTATTGCATGTAAACCGTACATTATATGATATTGCTGAAAACGACACGGAATATAAGGGAATGGGAACTACATTAGATGCAGTCCTCATTTACGGGAGTAAAGGGCTTGTAACGCATGTTGGAGATAGCCGTGTTTATATGATAAAGCGAAATGAAATTATTCAAATTACGAAGGACCATTCTTTCGTAAATATCTTGCTCGATTCCGGCGAAATTACTGAAGAGGAAGCAGCGACACATCCTCAAAGAAATTGGATCATGAGAGCTGTCGGTTCCGAAAAATCAATCATGCCTGATTTTTATCAAATCCAAATGGACGAACAGTCATATTTATTAATATGTACGGACGGCCTCAGTAATAAAGTCGACAATGAACGGATTCTTGACATTGTCACTTCAAATGGGGAATTGCATGATAAGGCGGTTAAACTGGTTGAATTGGCCAATGAATTGGGCGGAGAAGATAATATTTCCGTCATTTTGGCGAGTCTATCGACTTCGGAGGTGAGCCGACAATGATAGGTAAACGAATCGGCGGCCGGTACGAAGTGCTAAGAGGTATCGGAGAAGGCGGCATGTCGAAAGTCTATTTAGCACATGACATCATCTTAGACCGTGACGTTGCCATTAAAGTGCTGAACTATGATTTCGCAAATGAGCAGGACTTGAAAAAGAGATTCCAGCGAGAAGCTTTATCTGCCACGAGCTTGACTCATCCACATATCGTCAATATATTTGACGTCGGTGAGGACGAAGAGCTTCATTATTTGGTAATGGAATACATCGAAGGGCAGACGCTAAAGAAATATATCCAAACGAATGGTCCGTTGCCAGTCGAGCAAGCGGTTAAAATTATGAGGCAGCTCGTTTCGGCGATTGCTAATGCTCATCATAATGGAATCGTCCATCGAGATATTAAACCGCAAAATATTTTAATGGACGCAGAAGGTAATGTGAAAATTACCGATTTTGGAATTGCGATGGCTTTAAGTGCTACAGCGCATACGAAAACGAATTCTGTTATCGGCACGGTCCATTATTTATCCCCCGAGCAAGCTAGGGGCGGCATGGCGACGAAAAAGTCCGATATATATTCATTAGGAATCGTCTTCTATGAATTGTTGACAGGTGAATTGCCATTTTCTGCAGAGACTGCGGTTGCAATTGCTTTGAAACATTTGCAGGAGGAAACACCTTCAGTAAGACTGGCGTATCCTAATATTCCGCAAAGTGTCGAAAATGTCATTTTGAAAGCTACAGCGAAAGATGCTACATACAGATACCAGTCTGCTGATGAAATGTATGATGATTTGCTCACTGTTTTATCGCCCGAAAGGCGGCATGAAGATAAATTTACGATCCCGCTTGATGATGACCGTACTCGCATCATTCCGGCGATTACCGATACGTCAAATTTTGACGATTCAGATGCGACAAAAATTATCGAGCCAGTTGTTCCCGAGCCAGTCCCGCAACAGAAGAAGAAAAGGAAAAAATGGCCGCTATTCGTTGGTTTAACGGCATTGCTAGTAGCCATTGCAGCCCTTTTAATTATTCTTTGGCCGACTTTATTCGGTCCTAAAACAGCCTTGATTCCGGAAGTTGTCGGTTTAGAGGAAGCAGAAGCGGCTTCGTTGTTAGAAGAGAATGGGTTTGTAGTTGAAGAGAAAGTAGAAGATTATTCGGATGAATACCCGCCCGGACAAGTTTATAGGATAAATCCGGAGGAAGGGAAAAAACATGAGATTGGATCGTCGGTAACGATTTACGTCAGTCTCGGCAAGGAAACGACGGAACTGACTGACTACGTCGGCAGAGATTATGAGGATATTGTGACATTCCTAGAAGGTCGTGGGTTCAAAATTGCTGAACCGGAATGGGTTCATAACGATGCACCGAAAGGGCAAATCTTGAAACAGACGCCAGAACCTGGAGAAGATGTCGTCCCTGAAGATACCGAAATTGTCTTTACGGTCAGTTTGGGGAAAGAAATGAAGACTCTTGCAGATCTGTCCAATTATACAGAGAATGAATTAAAGGATTATGCCGATAAGTCAGGCTTCAATATTCGGATCATAAAAAGGGAAGAATCCGATGCGGTTAAGGAAGGCCATGTCATTTCACAAGATATACCTGCAAACACTGAGCTTGAAATAGGGGCTAGAGTGGATGTCGTCATTTCAAAAGGCAAGGAGAAGAAGCCAATAAAATATTTCAAGAACGTTGTTGATATTCCATATAAACATTCGAACAATGATGAAGAAGATGATGAATCATCTGATCCAGAGCCGCAAACGATCAGTGTCTATATCCAAGATAGTAAATATTCGATGGCGGAACCAGTTGTTGAATTTACGATAACGGAAGATACGCAAAGAGAGATTATTGTCGCATTGGAAGAAGGCCAACGTGGCCAATTCCAAGTCCGTAGAGGTTCAGAAATCATTGCAGAAAAAACAATCAATTATGATGACGAATAAGAAAGAGGGATTGGATGCCGGAAGGACAAATTAGAAAAGCGATCAGCGGTTTTTATTATGTGAAAGATGAGAACGGGGAACTTGTCCAGTGCAAGGGTCGTGGGGTTTTTAAAATTAGGGGCATTTCGCCTCTTGTCGGCGATTTTGTCACGATTGTCCGTGATGGTGATAATGATGCGACAATCACTGAAGTACATGAAAGGAAAAATGAACTAGTCAGACCGCCAATCGCCAATATTGACCAGGCGTTACTAGTGTTTTCAATCGTGGAACCGGATTTCAGTCTTCACCTATTAGATCGTTTTCTTGTCGTTATCGAATCAGTCGGCGTCAAGCCTGTCATCTGTCTGACAAAGAAAGATGTGGCTAATGAAAAGGAGCTGCAACAAGCCGAATCCGCAACTGCATACTATAAAGGAATCGGATACGATGTGATTGAAACTTTTATCGGGGACACGTCCCTTTTCCCTCTGCTTCATCCGTTTTTGAAAGGGAAGACGACCGTTCTTGCCGGTCAATCGGGTGTCGGGAAATCGACATTACTGAATACGTTGATTCCCGATCTTTCTTTGAAGACCGGCGAGATTTCGGAAGCGCTTGGCAGAGGACGGCATACAACCCGCCATGTAGAGCTTTTGGAAGTGGCGGAAGGCCTTGTCGCCGATACACCGGGTTTTAGCTCGCTCGACTTCGATCATATCGAGAAAGAGGAGTTACGAGATTATTTCATTGAAATGGAAAACGTGGCGTATGAATGTAAGTTCAGAGGGTGTTTGCATCTGAAGGAGCCAGGATGTGCCGTAAAAGAAAAAGTGGAGACGGGAGAAATACTGCAGTCCCGCTATACGAATTATTTACAATTTCTACAAGAGATTACTGACCGAAAGCCGAGGTATAACTAATGATTAAAATAGCACCGTCCATATTAGCTGCGAACTTTTCAAAGTTGGCAGATGAAGTGAAGGAAGTGGAACAAGCCGGAGCGGAATTGATTCATATCGACGTCATGGATGGCCATTTCGTTCCAAATATTACAATGGGACCGATCGTTGTGGAGGCGTTGCGTCCGGTAACGGATCTTCCGTTGGATGTTCATCTCATGATTGAGAATCCCGATGCATATATTGAACAGTTCGCGAAAGCGGGAGCGGATTATATTACTGTCCATGTGGAAGCGTGCCGACATTTGCATCGCACAATTCAGTTAATCCGATCTTTTGGAGTGAAGCCGGGGGTTGTGCTCAATCCGCATACGCCGGTTGAACATATCTTCCATATCCTTGAAGATGTCGACATGGTTTTATTCATGACGGTCAATCCAGGATTCGGGGGACAGAAGTTCATCCATTCCGTACTTCCGAAAGTGAAACAATTATCCGATCTGATTAAGGAAAAAGGACTGTCCATTGAAATTGAAATCGATGGAGGTGTCAATGAGGAGACAATCATTCCTTGCGTAGAGGCAGGTGCCACGGTATTAGTCGCTGGATCAGCCATTTACAACGAGGAAGACCGAACGGAAGCATTGCAGCGGATTAAAGCGGCAGGGGAAAGCGTGTTGAATTGATGAAAAGGATCATCATTTGTGCCGGTGGGCCAGTCGAAGAATTGCCTGACTTAGCTGCTTACGAGTCGGATGAATCGATTTTTATCGGTGTGGATCGCGGGGCAATTCACTTATTGGAAAGAGGAATTGTCCCTGCTGAGGCAGTTGGAGATTTTGATTCTGTGAGTGAAACAGAGTTTAGAAGAATTAAAGAATCAGTGGAGCGGGTCGATTCATTCCAATCTGAAAAAGACGAAACGGATACGGAGTTGGCTATTGCTCGCGCTATTGCCTATCATCCGAAGGAAGTGATTTTGACCGGAGTCACGGGCGGAAGATTGGATCATTTCGAATCGGCATTGCATTTATTGTACCGGATGCAAAGTGAATATAAAGACATATTATTTCTCATCCGAAATGCTACAAATGAGCTTTCCTTGTTTTACCCGGGCGTCCATCGAATTAAAAGAAATGCACAGCTTCCTTATATATCATTTTTCCCTTTCGGCAGCACTGTAGAGGGTTTGACGTTGACCGGATTCAAATATGAAACGGTAAATGCAATGATGTCGATAGGCATGACAAAATTTACGAGCAATGAACCAATTTCAGAAGTTTGTACTATCTCATTCAGGCAAGGCATATGCTTAATGGTAAGAAGTTCAGATTCCTGAAAGGAGAAGGGAATTGCGAGTCTATACATTTACAATGCCGAAGTTTCTAAGTAGCTTTGTTCGCAAATGCATGGTAGTCTTCCAAAAAGAAGATAAGGCGAAAACCCAAGCTACTGCAAGCCAACGAAACAGAAAACGGAAAAAAGAAAAAACGTCAGGCTGAACTAATCGGCCTGGCGTTTTATTTCTTTGTCTTATAGTCGGAAAGTGAGTATGAAATTATACTCTTTGTACTTTACCTGATTTAAGTGCTCTTGCAGATACCCAAACACGCTTTGGTTTACCGTTAACAAGAATACGGACTTTTTGAAGATTAGCTCCCCAAGTACGTCTGTTAGCGTTCATTGCGTGTGAACGAGCATTTCCAGTACGAGCTTTGCGTCCAGTAATAACACATTCTTTAGCCATTTTTATGACCTCCTCGCTAATAATGATTAAGCGATTCACTATCTAATTCGCATACCATAATACTTTATCACAGGAAATAATGGCTTGCAACCTTTTTTCACGATGCTTTCAAGTGAAACTCCTTTACACATTTCATTTTTCGCTATATAGCCATCTCCCTGCGTTTTTTGCATCGTCTAGCTCCTGGCGCTAGCTGCTTGGGCCATAAGTCAAAGCTGCTGTGGGGCAAAGATCATTGCTCCCAACGCTTCGCTTTTGCTCGCAAAAGCCGTTCTACGTAACGGCTTTGCCTGTCGCATCTAGAAGCGCCCTTCACTTTTGTTTGGCTGTTGTTCTTTTATAATGATTGCGTGTATAGTACAATGAGGGTAGTTATAAAGGATGCAGGAGGGGAAGCTTTCATGTCAATCGAGTTGAAAAACGATTATGGTACGATAGATATTACGAATGACGTCATTGCCCAAGTGGTGGGAGAGGCGGCAATCGAATGCTACGGAATTGTCGGCATGGCTTCGCGTCATCAGATCCGAGATGGACTAACGGATATCCTCGGAAAAGAGAATTATGCAAAAGGAGTCATTGTTAGGAATATCGGAGACGAGACGCATATTGATATGTATGTCATCGTCGGATATGGGACAAAAATCTCCGAGGTCGCATACCAAGTGCAATCCAAAGTGATCTATACATTGAAAAAGACTTTATCGTTAACAGTGGATTCAGTGAATATATTTGTTCAAGGAGTTCGGGTGACGAACTGATAGAAGGAGGAAAACATTTCAATGAATTTTATTGATGGTGTGAAATTTGCCGACATGGTGAAGATGGGTGCTCATCACCTTCATCTGAATGCAGACTATGTCGATTCACTAAATGTGTTTCCCGTGCCTGACGGGGATACAGGAACAAATATGAATTTATCCATGACTTCTGGTGCCAAGGAGACTGAAGCGAATGTGTCTGCGCATTTGGGCAAGACCGCCCAAGCTTTGTCAAAAGGGCTATTGATGGGTGCACGAGGGAATTCAGGTGTTATCTTATCACAATTGTTCCGCGGTTTCGGGAAAGCTGTGGAAGAGGAAGAAAAGCTGGATAGCGTGAAGTTCGCCAACGCATTGGAATATGGAGTGCAAACTGCGTACAAAGCTGTCATGAAGCCTGTAGAAGGAACAATCCTCACGGTTGCTAAAGATGCAGCGAACAAAGGTGTAGAAGTAGCGAAATCTACAGATGACATCATTAAAGTGATGGAAGCTGTTGTTGAAGAGTCGAAAGCATCATTGAAAAGAACTCCAGATCTTCTTCCTGTGTTGAAAGAAGTCGGTGTCGTCGATAGTGGTGGACAGGGCCTTGTCTATGTATATGAAGGCTTTTTGGCATGTCTGAAAGGCGAAGAGCTTCCTGAACGGACGAACATGGACGTAATGGATGATTTAGTCAACGCTGAGCATCATCGTGGAATTCAAGGGTTCATGGACACTGCGGATATTGTATACGGTTACTGTACGGAATTCATGGTGAAATTTGAGGATGAAAAAGTGAAGAATCATCCTTTTGACGAAGGTGAATTCCGGCAAGATCTGAGCGAATTTGGAGATTCATTGCTCGTCATTTCAGACGAGGAAATCGCGAAAGTACATATCCACACCGAGGAGCCAGGAAATGCATTGAACTATGCACAAACATACGGTTCTCTCATCAATATTAAAATCGAGAACATGCGTCAGCAGCATATCGATATCGTTGGAGAAAGCCATTCAACTAAAAAAGCGGAAACGGTTTCACATCCTTATGCAATCGTGACCGTTGCAATGGGTTCAGGAGTTGCCGACTTGTTAAAGAGCATCGGCGCATCTGCTGTCATTGAAGGCGGACAGACAATGAATCCATCGACCGAAGATATTGTAAAAGCGATTAAAGATGTCGGCGCTGAGCGAGTCATCATTTTACCTAACAATAAAAATATCATCATGGCAGCGAAACAAGCGGCAGAAGTGATCGGTATCGAAGCGGCGGTCGTCGAAACGAAATCCGTTCCGGAAGGATTGGCGGCAATTCTCGCATTCAATCCAGAAGCTGGAGTCGTGGAGAATGAACAAGCGATGTCAAAAGCGGCTGCAGGCGTGAAAACCGGCCAAGTCACTTATTCGATAAGGGATACATCCATTGACGGCATCGATATTAAAAAAGATGACTTTATGGGGCTTGCAGGTAGTAAAATCGTAATCTCAAATCCATCTTTGGATGAGGTGATGAAGACGTTGCTCGAATCACTCATTGATGAAGAAGACGAAATTGTAACGATTATCTATGGCGAGGACGTAACAGAGCAAGAAGCTGCTGAAATTGCAGAATACGTGGAATCGACTTACGATCATACGGAAGTTGAATTGTATAACGGAAAACAACCGCTTTATCCATATATTCTTTCCGTGGAATGACACGAAAAATGACGGTACCTTTCTACATAGAGGGTGCCGTTTTTCTATTTTGTCTTTATACGTAACTTACTGTAAAATGATAGTAAGCGTTTGCTTCTTTTTTTATGAATGGGGGTAGTTTGTATGAAGTATAGATCGGTTTTTGAAATTATCGGTCCTGTAATGATTGGACCATCATCGTCACATACCGCGGGAGCTGCCCGAATTGGCAGAGTTGCCCGGGATTTATTTGGCCGCCAGCCTGAGTGGGCAAGAATCCATCTTTATGGTTCGTTTGCAGAAACGTATAAAGGCCATGGCACGGATGTTGCGATTATCGGGGGATTATTGGATTATGACACGTTTGATGAAAGAATAAAAACGGCTTTTGAGGATGCTGCAGCTGTCGGCATGACGTTTGAGTTCATTCCGGAAGAGGAAGAAGCTGATCATCCGAATACAGCAAAAATTGTTATTGGCGATAGTCAGGGAGAAATGGAGCTTGTAGGCATTTCAATTGGTGGCGGAACGATGGAAGTTACCGAATTAAATGGTTTCCCGCTTCGTCTTTCGGGCCATTTCCCGGCGCTTCTCGTCGTACATGATGATCGCGCTGGTGTCATCGCAAATGTTTCCAACGCCATCGCTTCGCAAGGCATGAACATTGCCCATATGGAAGTTGGTAGGAAAGAAAAAGGGAAAATGGCACTTATGGTTATCGAAGTCGACCAGATGTTTGATGAAACGCTCATAAATGAATTGAAGTCTTTGCCGAATGTCACGCAAGTTTCGACATTGGCGAATTGAGGAGGGAAATAAAAAATGGAAGTTCTATTCGGCACGGTGAAGGAACTAGTTGCTCTCGCAGAAGAGCAAAATAAACCGATTTCAGAAATTATGATCGAACAAGAAATGCTCATTACAAAACGGTCTCGTGAAGAGATCGTCGCTCAAATGGAAAATAATCTTACTGTCATGGAGAGTGCAGTTGAACAAGGATTGCAAGGCGTGAAATCGACTTCCGGCTTGACTGGTGGGGATGCTGTTCTACTCCAAAATTATATTAAGACCGGCAAATCGCTGTCAGGCGATCTCCTATTAGATGCTGTTAGCAAAGCGGTTGCGACAAACGAAGTGAACGCGGCAATGGGGATGATTTGTGCCACTCCTACAGCAGGAGCAGCAGGAATCGTGCCTGGAACACTTTTCGCAGTTAAAGAGAAATTGAATCCGACTCGCGAACAGATGGTGAATTACTTATTCACTTCTGGTGCATTTGGATTTGTCGTGGCGAATAATGCATCGATTTCAGGGGCTGCAGGAGGATGCCAGGCAGAAACGGGATCGGCTGCTTCAATGGCTGCTGCCGCTATTGTAGAAATGGCGGGAGGGACGCCTCAACAAAGCGCAGAGGCTTTTTCAATCGTTATGAAAAACATGCTTGGCCTCGTCTGCGATCCAGTAGCGGGCCTTGTGGAAGTGCCGTGTGTGAAACGGAATGCGATGGGAGCTGCGAAAGCTCTTGTGGGAGCGGATATGGCTTTGGCAGGAGTTGTCAGCAGGATTCCTACGGATGAAGTGATTGAAGCGATGCATAGAATCGGACAGTCAATGCCTTCCGCACTCAGGGAAACCGCAAAAGGGGGCTTAGCGGCCACGCCTACCGGAAAGGCGCTGGAAGCCCAGATCTTCGGAAAGGACAGAGCGGCACGTGACACTGTCAATTCTTGATCCAGTCACAACACTGAAAGGTGTAGGTAAGGCATCTGCTGAACAATTTCAAAAATTGGGGATTGAAACGATTGAGGAATTGATCAATACTTTTCCATACCGCCATGAAGATTTTAGACTAAAGAATTTGGCTGAAACGCCGCATAATGAACGGGTTACGATTGAAGGAAGGGTCGAAAGTGAGCCTTCCGTTCTTTTTTTAGGAAGGAATAAATCCCGTCTTCAAATTCGGTTGCTTGCGGGCAACCATCTCGTCAAAGCAGTTTTCTTCAATCAACATTACTTGAAGGATCGTCTTTCAATCGGGATGATTGTGACGGTGACCGGTAAATGGGATCGCGGCAGGCAAGTAATCAATGTCAGCAATTTTAGTGAAGGACCGAAAACGGATCATGCAGACTTTGAGCCTGTATACAGCTTGAAAAACGTCATGTATTTAAAGACATTCCGAAAATATATGAGACAGGCACTAGATTTGTATAGCGGAGAAATGGAAGAAGTACTTCCGCTTTCATTGCGGGAAACTTATATGCTGCCGTCCATTGGAGAAGCACTTGAAATGGTTCATTTTCCAAAGTCGCCTAATGATGTAAAACAGGCGCGCAGACGTTTCGTATATGAGGAATTGTTGAAATTTCAGCTGAAGATGGTCGGAATGAAAAAAATCCGGAAAGAGAATGAAAAAGGAACTCCGATTCACTATGATCTTGAACGGTTAAAGGAGTTTATTGCTTCCTTGCCTTTTGAACTTACAAATGCGCAGAAAAAAGTTGTGAATGAACTTTGTGCGGAATTGAAAAGTCCGACGAGGATGAACCGTCTTTTACAAGGCGATGTAGGCTCCGGGAAGACGGTCGTAGCAGCGATCGCTCTATTTGCCGCAATAACAGGAGGATTTCAAGGAGCGCTTATGGCGCCAACGGAAATTCTTGCAGAGCAGCATGCAAATTCCTTATCATCATGGCTTGAACCGTTCGGCGTGAAAGTTGCTTTTCTTTCAGGATCCACGAAGGGCAAGGCGAGAAGGATCATTATCGAAAAATTGCAGAGCGGGGAAATCGATTTGCTGATCGGAACGCACGCATTGATTCAACCGGATGTCAGTTTTTCTAATTTGGGTCTTGTAATTACCGATGAACAGCACCGGTTCGGTGTTGAACAACGGCGTGTGCTAAGGGAAAAAGGGCTAAATCCTGACGTGCTTTTCATGACGGCGACTCCGATACCACGTACGTTGGCAATCACTGCATTTGGGGAAATGGATGTTTCCATCCTTGATGAAATGCCGGCTGGACGAAAAAAAGTCGAGACGTATTGGTTGAAAGAAGAATCTTTATTGCCAGTGCTGCGGAAAATGGAGAAGGAGTTGCAGGCGGGACGGCAATCGTACGTCATTTGTCCATTGATCGAGGAGTCGGATAAGCTCGATGTGCAAAATGCGGTCGACGTCCACTCCCAGCTCACCCACCATTTCGTCGGTCGGTATACGGTTGGCCTTATGCACGGAAGACTTCATCCCGATGAGAAAGACGCGATCATGAGGGACTTTAGTGAAGGGAAAATCGATTGCCTCGTTTCGACGACGGTCGTCGAAGTTGGTGTGAACGTTCCAAATGCGACATTTATGCTCATTTATGACGCCACCCGTTTTGGACTCGCCCAACTCCATCAGTTACGGGGAAGGGTCGGCAGGGGAGCGGACCAATCCTATTGTGTCCTTCTTGCAGATCCGAAAAACGAGGAAGGCAAGGAACGTATGCAGTCGATGACAGAGACGAATGACGGCTTCGTCTTAGCGGAAAAGGACCTTGAGCTCAGAGGCGCAGGTGACTTCTTCGGCAAGAAACAAAGTGGAATGCCTGAATTCAAAATGGCCGACCTCGTGCATGACTACCGTGCATTGGAAACGGCACGTCAAGATGCTGAGAAGATGCTGGCATCCGACAGCTTCTGGACCTCTCCGGAATATAAGTTCCTAAGAGAAGACTTGGAACAATCCGGCGCACTTTCACAGGAACGGATGGATTAAGATTCTTGTTGAATAAGGAGATTAATTATGTTGTTTCCAAATAATATTCGAACTTCTGGTGCCTATGTTTTATATAAGGGTCTCTTTGTATTTCAAGTTGGTCCAACTAAAGGTGGCGACAAACTTGGAGTGGTCAGATTGGGAGGGCATCGAGAAGGTAAAGAAACGGCATTAGATACAGCAAAACGCGAGATTTTTGAAGAAGCTCAGATAAAAATCACTGCTTTTAATCCCGACAAAACATTCTACATCAGTGAGTGGAATGAGGAGCCCATGAAGGTAACTATCAATGATCCGGTATCACCGATTTTAATTAAAGGCAACGAGGAAACTTCTTATTCGATCATGTATCTTGCTAATACATTTGCGATGCCGACACCATCTTCTGAATCAAAAGGATTATTATTGCTTTCTCCAGAGAACGTACAACTTATTTGTAGAAATAAAATAACATTAAGTGAATATCAAAAGATGGATGGAATTTGTATTTTAAAATCAGAGATAGATACTAATTTAATGTTACAACCGTTTCCGCAATTACTCTTTCTTTCACGATTACTAGATGAGGAAAATGATCTAATGGAACAATATATGAATACTTCCTTTTAAAACTAACTGAGAGTTACGTGCAGAAAATTACAGTCGTTATCTAGATTTCAACAATGGGGCGCAATTGCTGAATAAGCAGTTGCGCTCAGCTTTTTACTTTAACAACCATGAAAAAAGATTGTGCAAAGAAATCTTTTTGTTTCCACATACTATTTCGTCAGATTGTAAAACCTTTATTTAGATGTCCTCAAGAAAAACCTTCAGAAAAGGCGACACTCCTGCGGGAAAAGCGCCAGGCGAAGACCCCGCAACGAAGTGAAGTGGAGTGAGGAGGCTGAGGCGTCACCTGCGGAAAGGGAGCCGTTCTGACGATTTTCGGTTTTAGGTTGATTCTCGATTATATCTTTTGTACTTTTCATCTGATTAATGATGAAATATGGTCTTTGAGAGTCTGATAATCGATATTTCAGAACAAAAAAACCAATCAAGGTGATCAATGTTTTGTAGAAATCAATGATGAACTATGATAATATACTGGTATTAGTACCAAGTGCTAATCCGGAAGGGTGAAACGAGTGAGAGTGCCAAAAAGGGAGAGGCAGCGCCAGCTTGAAATGAGCCTCGAACAAAATCCTTTTCTGACAGACGAAGAGTTAGCGAAACAATTTAAAGTAAGCGTTCAGACGATTCGGTTAGACCGATTGGAATGTGGTATCCCGGAATTACGTGAGCGATTGAAAACCGTAGCTGCACGAACGATGGATGCAGAGGTGAAGTCCCTTCAGTCCGATGAAGTGATCGGCGAAATCGTTGATATCGAGTTGGACAAGAGGGCAATTTCCTTATTCGACGTCACTGACGACCATGTCTTTCGAAGAAGTGGAATAGCTCGTGGCCATCATTTATTTGCGCAAGCGAACTCTTTGGCCGTTGCAGTTCTCGATGATGATCTTGCTTTGACAGTCACATCAACGCTCAATTTTTTGAAGCCTGTTAGATCAGGTGATCGCGTCATTGCACGCGCTACTGTGGATAAAGGGCGCTCAAATGAGAAGAGGACCTTTGTCGATGTCGTTTCTACAGTCGAAAACGAGACTGTTTTCACAGGTGAATTCCAGATGTACCAGACTACGAACCACAGTAGGAGGGAATTATAATGATCATTGCTTTAGATGGGATGGGCGGAGATAACGCACCGGGTGAAATCATTGCAGGTGCTCTTCTAAGTCTAGCGGAATTTGAAGATATACATATACATATTTATGGAAATGAAGAAAAGATGGCTCAGTATTTGAAAGAGCATCCACGTTTAAAAGTGATCCATTGTACAGAGAAAATCGAAGCGGAAGATGAGCCGGTTCGTGCAATCAGACGAAAAAAAGATGCCTCAATGGTCAGAATGGCGCAAGCTGTAAAAGACGGCACTGCAGATGCGTGTGTCTCTGCTGGGAATACGGGTGCCCTAATGGCAGCTGGTCTTTTCATCGTCGGACGCATTGAAGGCATCGATCGCCCGGCATTATCGCCAACGTTGCCGACGATTGACGGCCAAGGCTTCGTTTTCTTGGATGTCGGGGCAAATTCAGACGCAAAGCCTGCTCATTTGCAGCAATATGCGATCATGGGCAGCATCTATGCAGAAAAAGTTCGTGGAATTCAAAAACCACGCGTCGGTCTATTGAATATCGGAACTGAAGAAGGCAAAGGAAATGAACTGACGAAAGCAGCATACGATCTTCTTTCGGAAGCCCCAATCCATTTTGTCGGCAATGTCGAATCAAGGGATATTTTGAGTGGGCCGGCAGATGTTATAGTAACTGACGGATTTACAGGAAATATGGTATTGAAAACGATTGAAGGAACAGCTCTCGGATTCTTTTCGATGCTGAAAGAAGTATATGGAGCATCATTGAAGTCGAAGCTGTCTGCGGCAATGGTGAAAGATGGCCTCAGAGGTTTGAAAAAGAAAATGGACTACACGGAGTATGGCGGAGCAGGATTGTTCGGTTTAAATTCTCCAGTTATAAAAGCACACGGCTCCTCGAATGCCAATGCGATATTAAACGCAATTAGACAAGCGAGGACTATGGTCGAATTCGATGTGTGCGGAACAATTAGAAGGACAGTTGGAAAGGTGGAAGCGGAATGACGAAAGTAGCGTTTATATTCCCGGGGCAAGGTTCGCAATCAGTAGGAATGGGAGCGGAGCTTTTCAATAGTGGGGGTAATTTCCTTGAACGAGCAGATGAAGTTTTGCAGTTTGGCTTAAGCCGCTTAATTACAGAAGGTCCCCAAGAGGAGTTGACATTGACGTATAATGCACAGCCTGCCCTATTGACAGTCGGCGCAATGATCGCTTCAAAGCTTGCGGAAGCAGGCATTACACCTGACTATACGGCAGGTCACAGTCTTGGTGAATATACTGCACTTGTCGCTTCGGGAGTACTGTCATTCGAAGATGGCGTGTCGGTCGTTCATAAACGCGGCCTCTTCATGAATGATGCAGTTCCTGCGGGAGAGGGTGCAATGGCAGCCATTCTTGGATTGGATGGCGAAAAGCTTCAAGAAGTGACGGATTCAATAACGGCAGAAGGAAATCCTGTCCAACCAGCAAACTTGAATTGCCCAGGGCAAATTGTCATTTCTGGCACGAAAGCAGGCGTCGAAAAAGCTTGCGTGGAACTTAAAGAAGCTGGAGCGAAAAGAGCGATTCCTCTCGATGTGAGCGGACCTTTCCATTCATCCCTCATGAAGCCTGCAGCAGAACGTCTGAAAAAAGCTTTGGGTGAAGTGGAAATGAAAGATGCCTCCATTCCTGTCGTAGCAAATGTAAATGCAGAAACAGTTTCCGATCGCGAGGAGATCAAACAGTTGCTTGTCGAACAATTATACTCTCCGGTCCGTTGGGAAGATTCTGTCCGTGAGTTGATCAACCTTGGAGTCACACATTTCATCGAATGTGGTCCTGGAAAAGTTCTCAGTGGACTTGTAAAGAAAATCGATAGATCAGTTACTGTGTTGCCTGTCTTCGACGAAGAGACATTACAAGCAGTCATCGATGCAGCGAAAGGGTGGGAATGATGGGTAGATTTGATGGGAAAACGGCGATCGTTACAGGCGCTTCAAGAGGAATCGGTCGCGAGATTGCGATTCTGCTAGGTAAAGAAGGCGCCCGTGTAGCGGTCAATTACAGTGGCAGTCAAGAAAAAGCTGAAGAAGTCGTTGGATTGATCAAACAATCCGGTGGAGACGCATTTGCCATTCAAGCAAACGTTTCAGATGCTGAGCAAGTGAAACAAATGATCGACGAGACATTGAAAACATTCGGTTCGATTGATATGCTCGTAAATAATGCGGGAATCACACGTGATAATTTATTAATGCGCATGAAGGAAGACGAATGGGATGATGTCATCAACATCAATTTGAAAGGTGTCTTCCTCTGTACAAAAGCTGTGACACGCCAAATGATGAAACAGCGTACCGGTAAGATTGTCAACCTTGCATCGATCGTAGGTGTCATCGGTAATCCGGGACAAGCAAATTACGTCGCTGCAAAAGCCGGCGTGATCGGCTTGACCAAGACGACAGCAAGAGAGCTTGCATCAAGGAATATTACCGTAAACGCAGTCGCTCCAGGTTTCATTACAACCGATATGACTGACGCTCTTCCAGAAGACGTAAAAGAACAAATGCTAGCGACGATTCCTTTAGGAAAACTAGGATCAGCAGAAGACGTAGCAGGCGCAGTAGCATTCCTATTATCGAATGATGCAAACTATATTACCGGCCAGACTATAAACGTCGATGGTGGAATGGTGATGTAAGTTTTCCGCATTTCTAGTGTCCAGCTTCGGGCGCTAGCCTCTCGAGTCGCTTCGGTCTTGAAGTAAAAAGGCAAAAAGCGCCTTTTGTTCAAGTCCTCCAGCGCTTGTCGAGGCTAAGCAAGCGCCCTACGCATTTCATTGAGAGGAGGTGACTATGTTGTCAGTACTTGAACGTGTAACGAAAGTGGTTGTCGACCGTCTTGGTGTCGATGAGAGCGAAGTGAAACCTGAAGCTTCTTTCAAAGACGATCTCGGCGCAGACTCTTTGGATGTCGTTGAGCTAGTTATGGAATTAGAAGATGAATTCGATATGGAAATTTCCGATGACGATGCTGAAAAGATCGGAACTGTCGGTGATGCAGTAAAATATATCGAAGAAAAAGTTAACTAATTTTAGTTGTATTCCGAAAAACGGGCGCGTAATTATATGACGTATTTCCCTTGAGATGCTTTCAACCTTTCTTTTGATACGAAAGGAATGAAAGTATCTCTTTTCGGTTTTGCATGTATGGCACGAACAATGTAAAATTAAATGGACTATGAACTGAAAGGCAGAATCTTAATGACAAATAAACGGAATGTAAAAAGTAAATATCCTACAGTCCCTCTTCCAAGCGAGGTGCGTAAAAAATTCGAAGATCTACAACAGCGTCTCGACATCCAATTTAAAGACGTATCCCTTCTTTACAATGCATTCACTCATTCGTCCTATGTCAATGAGCACCGCAGAAAAAACTTCACGGATAACGAAAGGCTCGAATTCCTCGGAGATGCCGTACTGGAGCTCGGTGTGTCACGTTTCCTTTATGCGACTGAACCAAATATGAGTGAAGGTGAGTTGACAAAATTACGGGCTGCCATTGTTTGTGAACCTTCCCTCGTCAAGTTTTCGAATGAACTCCATTTTGGTGATTTCATTTTACTCGGCAAAGGTGAAGAGCAGACTGGCGGCAGATTACGGCCCGCGTTGCTTGCGGACGTATTTGAAGCATATATTGGCGCTTTGTTTTTGGATCAAGGGATGGAGCCAGTCACCCAATTCCTTGAAAAGGTTGTATTCCCGAAAATCGGGGACGGTGCTTTTTCGCATGTGATGGATTATAAAAGCCGCTTGCAGGAAATCGTCCAACAGACGAACAGCGGTAGCTTGAACTATGAAATTGTCGAAGAGAAAGGTCCTGCGCATGCGAAAAAGTTTGTCACTGTCGTTAGATTGGAAAATCGTGAACTAGGGACCGGAATCGGTAGGTCTAAAAAAGAAGCCGAGCAGGAAGCGGCCCGTCAAGCCATTCAAGTATTAAAAGGTAATGAGGCCGAAGGAGAGAACTGATTGTGTTTCTGAAGAGAGTTGAAATTGTTGGGTTCAAATCATTCGCCGAACGGATAGGTATCGATTTCGTTCCAGGTGTTACAGCCATTGTAGGTCCGAATGGTAGTGGAAAGAGCAATATAACCGATGCAATCCGTTGGGTTCTCGGTGAACAATCGGCCAAATCCCTTCGGGGTGCAAAGATGGAAGATGTCATTTTTGCAGGAAGTGATTCTCGGAAGCCGCTTAATTATGCGGAAGTGACGCTCATTCTCGATAATTCGAATGGCCTATTCCCGCTTGATTACACAGAAATCAGCGTGAGTCGCCGAGTCTTCCGTTCAGGAGAAAGCAATTATTTATTGAATGGACAACAATGTCGATTGAAAGATATTAATGATGTTTTCATGGATTCCGGGTTAGGGAAAGAAGCGTTTTCAATCATTTCCCAAGGACGGGTAGACGAGATACTCAACAGCCGGCCGGAAGATAGACGAAGTATATTTGATGAGGCAGCAGGCGTGTTGAAATATAAAACACGCAAAAGGAAAGCAGAACATAAGCTTTTCGAAACAGAAGACAATTTAGATCGTGTTCTTGATATTCTCAAGGAATTGGATACAAGAATCGGCCCTCTTGAAAAGAATGCCGAAGCGGCCGAAAAACATCAGTTGCTTGCCGCGGAAATTAGAGAAGCCGATGTCCGCCTTCTAAATTACGATGGAGCGAAATTGCGTGAAGAAATAATTGCGAAAACGAGCCTGATCGAGGAAAAGCGAGCGGAGCGCGATCGATTGGTTGCGGAAATATCAAAGGCTGAACAAGAGTCCAATGCGCATAAGCTGCATTTGACCCAAGCTGACCGAAATATTGAAACGCTTCAAAAGCAATTAGTGGAAATCAGTGCTGAGTCCGAAAAATGGGAAGGACGCCGTCTTTTATCACTTGAAAAGCAGAAAAATTCTGAGCAGCAATTGAAGCGGATTCGACAAGAATTAGCCGAAGCTAAAAAAAATAAAGAAGACCTTGTTGTCAAATTGGCTGCTGCAAAAGAGAAATTGGCCATGACAGGATCAGAATTGGAAAAGATTAATTCGGAGATAAACGAAATTGCTCAAATCCTGAAAAGGTCGGCAAAAGAGACCGAAAAAGAAATCGATGAGTTGAAGTCAACCTATATCGAAATGCTGAACGAAGAAGCGACAATTCGGAATGATTTAAAGCATATCGAGGAACGGATGCAAGGTGAAAAAACTTCTTCTGTCCGAATTTCAGAACAAACTTCCGTATTGAAAAGCAGACTTCAAGAGATGAAGGCAAAAAGGTCTATCCAATCGGTTGAGCTCTCCTCTTTGCAAGAGAAGAAGGAGAAAGCAGAGGCTGCGTTCAAGCGGTCTGAAACGCTTTATCGCGAAGCTGAAGAGGAATTGACAATCCAGCAGCAATTCATGCAAAATGCGATGAACAAGCAGTCTGAAATGCAAGGAAGGCTGCGTGTGCTTCAAAGTTTGGAAGCTGATTTTTCAGGCTTCTATTCAGGTGTCAAAGCTGTCCTGATAGCGGCTAAGGAAGGAAGACTGCGCGGCGTAGATGGAGCAGTTGCAGAGCTGATCACAGTTGGAGATTCCCATATAAAAGCGATTGAAACTGCTTTGGGCGGCGCGATGCAGCATATCGTCACGTCGACGGAGGCGGAGGCACGGAATGCGATCGGTTATTTAAAACAGAAAAACGCTGGTCGTGCGACATTTTTGCCGCGTGATGTCATAAAGTCTAGGAAACTTCCAATTGCATCCCTACGTATTGTAGAGCAGCATCCCGAATTCGTCGGGACAGCTGATCAGCTTGTGCAGACAGACGAAGTGTTTTCCGTCATCGCGGAAAACTTACTCGGAATGACAATTGTTGCTAAAACATTGGCTGGAGCTTCCGCTATCGCCAAATTGCTAGGATATAAATTCCGGATTGTCACACTAGACGGAGATGTCGTGAATGCCGGTGGTTCCCTCACTGGCGGAGGAGCGAAAGGGCAGTCGACCGTATTTTCACGAAAAGCGGAATTGGAGACGCTAAGCACACAACTTTCAAAAATGACCGCCTCGATTAAAACGGCTACTAGCAAAATCGGCAATTCGAAAATGTCTGTCGCGCAGCATATGCATGATACGGAGAGGTATCGGCAACTGCGGGATGCAACTCGACAAGAAATGATTGCGATAGAATCCGTCATTCGGGAACTAGATATGGAAATCAGAACAATCGAGTCGGAAATCTCGTTAGCCGAAAAAGGAATTGAAGGCTCGGAAAGCGTTGGGGCAGAACTCCAAAATAGGAAAAAGGAATTGCTCGAACGGCATGAATACATCAAGTCATCTTTGGACTCCACGCAGAAGGAAGTTGAAACACTCGAGCGTTTGGCTGCGGATCGGCGGAATGAAGAAACAGCCTTGATGACTAAAAATAGCGAGCTCCGGGAGCAGGCTGCCATCCTTCGTGAACAGAAAGGACATCAACAGTCTACGATTACAGAGATGGAGCACTCGCTAAGCCAATTGGAACATAAAATGGCCAATTTGGAATCCGACCAAGAATTATACGCCGAGCGAGAATTAGGTATCGATCTCACACCAGAAGAAATAGCTGCACAAATAGATCGATCGACGAGAGAGAAGTCGACGATCGAGCAATCATTATCTGAAGAACGGGACAATAGGAATCAACTAGCCACTGTACTCGAAAAGCAGGAAGACCTTTTAAAACGTCTACGTCTCGAGGAAGGGAAGGCGGTCTCTTCGTTAAATGAAATAAATGTTGCAGCTTCACGTCTGGAAGTGAAATATGAATCCATCACAAATCGCTTATTGGACGATTATGGCCTTTATCCTGATTTTGATTCAGAAAGTGATTTTGATGTGGACGTCACACGTAAACGTGTCGAGGAATTAAAAAGCGAAATCGAGTCTCTCGGTTCAGTAAATCCTAGTGCGATACAAGAATTCAAAGAAGTGTCGGAGCGTCACGCATTTTTGACAGAGCAACGAAACGACCTGCTAGAAGCGAAAAACACATTGAATGAAGCGATGTCAGAAATGGACCGTGAAATGGAAATGCGATTCGGTACGACGTTCAATGCAGTACGGAATCGATTCCATTCTGTTTTCAAGGAAATGTTCGGTGGCGGGGATGCAGATCTGATTCTTACTCAGCCTGACAACTTATTGGAAACGGGAGTTGAAATCGTCGCAAGGCCGCCTGGTAAAAAGTTGCAGAATTTGAGTCTGTTATCAGGTGGTGAAAGAGCGCTCACTGCGATTACTTTGCTGTTCTCAATTATTGAAGTGCGTCCTGTTCCATTCTGCATTTTGGATGAAGTTGAAGCTGCGCTCGACGAAGCGAATGTCATCCGGTACAGTAAGTACTTGAAGAAGTTCTCGGATAATACCCAATTCATCGTCATCACCCATCGAAAAGGGACGATGGAAGGGGCCGATGTCCTGTATGGAATTACGATGCAGGAGTCAGGAGTCTCGAAATTGATTTCGGTCAAGCTTTCCGAAGTTCCTGCTGAAGTGTTAGGGTAAGTATTGACAGAAACGATAAAAGGAGAGAATCGGATTGGCTTTTTTTAAGAAACTGAAAGAGAAAATCACAGGCACAAATGAAACGGTTACAGAAAAATTTAAAGAAGGTCTGTCGAAAACTCGAAATTCATTCACCTCAAAGGTGAACGACCTTGTAGCACGTTTCCGTGAAGTGGATGAGGAGTTTTTCGAAGAGCTTGAGGAACTGTTATTACAGGCGGATGTTGGCGTTGAAACGGTTATGGAACTCGTCGATCAATTACGTTGGGAAGTTCAACGGAAAAATATAAAAAATACTGAAGGCATCCAATCAGTCATCTCTGAAAAGCTTGTGGAAATCTATAAAGATGGCGAAGAGCTCGACACCGACTTGAATATGCAAGATGACTTGACTGTCATTCTCATGGTAGGCGTCAACGGTGTAGGAAAAACAACGACCATTGGGAAGCTTGCAGCGCGCCTGAAAGATGAAGGAAAGACTGTCATGCTTGCGGCTGGGGATACATTCCGGGCAGGAGCGATTGATCAGCTAGTCGTCTGGGGCGAGCGCGTTGGTGTTGAAGTGATTAGACAATCGGAAGGATCTGACCCTGCAGCTGTTATGTACGACGCCATTCGTGCAGCAAAAAGCCGTAAAGTGGACGTATTGATTTGTGATACTGCCGGCAGATTGCAAAACAAAGTGAACTTGATGAATGAACTCGAGAAAGTTCACCGAGTAATTGGCAAGGAAATCGAAGGAGCGCCACACGAGGTCCTTCTCGCACTTGATGCGACGACTGGGCAAAATGCATTGATTCAGGCCCAAACGTTCAAAGAGGCGACGAACGTGACCGGAATCGTCCTCACGAAGCTTGACGGGACGGCGAAAGGCGGTATTGTATTAGCGATTCGCAATAAACTTAATATCCCGGTCAAATTTGTCGGTCTTGGCGAGGGCATGGACGATTTGCAGCCGTTTGATCCGGAAAAATATGTATACGGACTCTTCGCAGACGGACTGGAAAAAGAAGCGGAAGAATAACTTTTCCATCTTTACAGTCGAGCCTAGGAAGGCAACTGCTCGGGTCGCTTCGGTCAGGAGATAAAGGCAAAAAGCGCCTTTATTTCCCGACCTCCACCGCCTGTCGCAGTTAAACGCCTTCCTCTGCATCCTATTTATCAAGTAAATATACTTGACAGTTCAATTCCCGCATACTAAGATTAGCAGAGGGGGCGAAGCGAAATGCTTGAAAAAACGACTCGCGTCAACTTCCTCTATGATTTCTATCAGACACTGTTGACCGAAAAACAAAGGGTTTACATGCAACTCTACTATCTCGACGACCTATCTCTCGGCGAGATCGCCGAAGAATACGGAGTGTCGAGGCAAGCTGTCTATGACAATGTCAGAAGAACGGAAGCTATGCTGGAAGATTATGAAGAAAAACTGAAGCTGTTCTCCAAATTCCGAAAGCGGATGGAGATTATCGATAAGCTGGAAGAGCTTGTGCTCGGAGATGATGAAGCATCCAATGAAGTTCGTGTTTTATTGAACTCATTGAAAGATCATGAATAGGGGGTTCTATGCATGGCATTTGAAGGTTTGGCCCAGCGCCTGCAAGGGACGCTTCAAAAAATAAAGGGCAAAGGTAAAATCAGTGAGGCCGACGTCAAGGAAATGATGCGTGAAGTGCGATTTGCACTTATTGAAGCCGACGTCAACTTGAAAGTCGTAAAAGAATTCATTAAGACGGTCAGTGAACGTGCTGTCGGTCAAGACGTCATGAAGAGTCTGACACCCGGCCAGCAAGTCGTAAAAATCGTTAAGGACGAATTGACGAACTTAATGGGCGGAGAGCAAAACCCGATCCAATTTGCAAGGAAAGCCCCAACGGTTATTATGATGGTTGGTTTGCAAGGGGCGGGGAAAACGACGACAACTGGGAAGCTCGCGACAGTCCTTCGTAAGCGCCATAATAAGAAGCCGCTCCTTGTGGCGGCGGACGTTTATCGTCCAGCAGCGATCCAGCAATTGGAAACGCTCGGTAAACAATTGACGTTGCCCGTCTTTTCATTAGGGACGGATGTCTCCCCGGTTGAAATTGCGCGCCAAGCGCTAGCAGAAGCCGAAAAGGAACATCATGACGTCGTCATCATCGATACGGCGGGACGTTTGCATGTCGATGAAAACCTTATGCAGGAATTGAAGGATATCCGTGAACTGAGCAAACCCGACGAAGTATTCCTCGTCGTTGATGCGATGACAGGGCAGGATGCTGTCAATGTAGCAAAATCATTTGACGAAGCAATCGGCATCACGGGAGTCGTCTTGACTAAACTAGACGGAGATACACGTGGCGGTGCTGCATTATCCATTCGTTCCGTTACGCAAAAGCCGATTAAATTCGTCGGTATGGGTGAAAAGATGGACGCTTTGGAACCGTTCCATCCTGAGCGGATGGCCTCCCGTATTTTAGGGATGGGCGACGTCATGTCTTTGATCGAAAAGGCGCAGGAGAGTGTCGATGAAGAGAAGGCGAAGGAGCTTGAACAAAAATTCCGGACGCAAACATTTACGCTCGACGACTTTTTGGATCAGCTCCAGCAAGTGAAAAAGATGGGTCCTCTTGATGAAATATTGAAGATGATGCCTGGGATGAATAAAATCAAAGGGCTTGAAAATGCCCAAGTTGATGAAAGCCAGATGGGACGCGTAGAAGCAGTCATCCGTTCGATGACAATTGCAGAACGTACAACACCTGAAATCATTAATGCGAACAGACGCAAGCGGATTGCAAAAGGTTCGGGAACATCCATTCAAGAAGTAAACCGTCTATTGAAGCAATTCGAAGATATGAAGAAAATGGTCAAACAAATGACCAACATGCAGCAAAAGGGTAAAAAGAAAATGAAAATGCCCGGTTTCGACTCTTTATTCAGATGAAAACGGGGAATTCTAGCGGAATTTTAGGGTGTTAAGAAAAAACACTTTACAAACATGAAAAACCTTGATAATATACTATCTTGTGTGAAACTATTCGGAGGTGCAAGAAAAAATGTCAGTAAAAATTCGTCTTAAACGTATGGGAGCAAAGAAAACTCCTTTCTATCGTATTGTTGTAGCAGATTCACGTTCACCACGTGATGGTCGTCAAATCGAAACAGTAGGTACTTACAACCCACTTACAAAACCTGCTGAAGTGAAAATCGACGAAGAATTGGCTCTTAAATGGCTTCAAAACGGTGCTAAACCTTCTGATACAGTTCGTAACCTGTTCTCAGAACAAGGCATCATGGAGAAATTCCACAACGCTAAATACGGTAAATAATCAGGAGGGGTGGACATGAAGCAGCTGATTGAAACGATTGTCAAACCTTTGGTCGATCATCCCGGAGATGTGCAGGTCGACAAAGATGAGCAACATCATCGTGTCACTTACAAACTTTCCGTAAATCCCGAAGATATGGGGAAAGTGATCGGAAAGCAAGGGCGTGTCGCAAAAGCGATACGAACTATTGTTTATTCAGCAGCGGGAAGTCGCCACGGTAAGAAAGTTTACCTTGATATTGTTGATTGACATTCGTCATGAACAACAGGTTTCCGAGAGCAGACTCAACGTTTGCTAAAGAACCTATCACAAAAAAGGAGGGAGCTCATGTTCCTTCCTTTTTTGTCTACTTATGGAATGCATCCAAGTCCCGAATGAAAAGGAAGGTGTATTGTATGCAATGGTTTAATGTTGGAAAAATTGTCAACACACATGGAATACACGGTGAAGTTCGTGTTATTTCACGCACCGATTTCCCTGATGAAAGATACGCAGTCGGAAGTGAACTCACTTTATTCATGCCGAATGAAAAAAAGCCGATTAAATTAATCGTGGCAAGTCATCGACGCCATAAGAACTTCGACCTTCTAACATTTGAAGGGCATATCAATATCAATGATGTCGAAAAGTACAGGGACGGCATACTGAAGGTTTCTGAGAAGCAGCTCGGCGATTTGGAAGAGGGCGAGTTCTACTATCATGAAATCATCGGCTGCACTGTCATTACAGATACGGGCGAGGAAATTGGAGAAGTGACGGAAATAATCGAAACAGGGGCCAATGATGTTTGGACTGTGACGCCGAAAAACGGAAAACCTCATTATATCCCTTATATCGACGATGTCGTCAAAGAAATCGATATCGAGACGAAGCAAATTATCATCGAGCCGATGGAAGGGCTTCTTTCATGATGAAGATTGATGTCCTTTCGCTGTTTCCTGAAATGTTCGAAGGAGTCCTCCACTCTTCCATTATGAAAAAGGCGCAGGAAAATGAAGCCGTCACATTCAAAGTGACCGATTTCAGAGACTTCTCCGGCAACAAGCACCATAAAGTGGACGACTACCCATATGGAGGCGGTGCGGGGATGGTTTTGAAACCCGAGCCGCTCTTTGCGGCAGTCGAATCACTCGCCCTTGAAGAATCAAAGAAGCCACGTGTCATCCTCATGTGTCCTCAAGGCGCTAGATTCAACCAACAAAAGGCCGAGGAGCTGTCCAAGGAAGAACATCTCGTTTTCCTTTGCGGCCATTATGAAGGCTATGACGAGCGTATACGCGAGCATCTTGTCACAGACGAAATATCGCTCGGAGACTTCGTACTGACAGGCGGGGAGATCGCATCCATGGCAATCATCGACAGCGTCGTCAGACTACTGCCGAATGTATTAGGAAACACGGATTCCCCTGTCCATGATTCATTCTCGACAGGACTCCTCGAACATCCCCAATACACAAGACCAGCTGATTTCAGAGGCATGAAAGTTCCCGACATCCTATTATCAGGAAACCACGCCGAAATCGAAAAATGGCGCCAAGAACAATCACTAAAACGCACATTCGAACGCAGGAAAGATCTTTTGGCTGACGCCCCATTAACAGATCATCAACAAAAAGTATTGAAACATCTTCTCGAAGAAAATGACAAATAATTTTCTAGGATCTTTAAGTAAGTTGATTATTGGGAAGTTCCGTTGATTGAAGTGGAAGGCGGCGACTCCTGCGAGCGCCGTTACGTAGAACGGCGTTTGCGACCAAAAGTGGAGCGTTGGGAGCAGGATGAAGCTGCCTTAATTTCTGCAAAAAGCGCAGAAATACGGCAAATCGAACTCGTCGTGGTTCGATTGGCTCACCGTCCGCCCCCGGAAAGCGACCGCCTGTAGCGAAAATCAACTTTTAGGGCTTGCATCAGCTAGCCCTTTATGATAACATCTACTATGTGCTTCTATGGGAAGTACATACTGACTGGTGTTCCGCTGCAAAGGCAAAAAGTGCAAGAGCATCTGTGGATAAGGAGAGAAAAACATGCAAAACATTATTGCAGAAGTAACAAAAGACCAACTTCGTACAGACCATCCTGATTTCCGTCCTGGGGACACTGTCCGCTTGCACGTGAAAATCGTTGAGGGCACGCGCGAGCGTATCCAATTGTTCGAAGGTGTCGTTATCAAGCGTCGTGGTGGCGGAATCAGTGAAACATTCACAGTCCGTAAAATCTCCAACGGTGTAGGTGTTGAACGTACATTCCCTGTACACACACCGAAAATCGCTAAACTTGAAGTTACTCGTCGCGGTAAAGTACGTCGTGCGAAATTGTACTACCTTCGCAGCCTTCGCGGAAAAGCTGCACGTATCAAAGAAATTCGATAAAATTCAAACAGCGGGGATTGCATCTCCGCTGTTTCCTATTAAACAGAAGGAGACCAGAAAAATTGGTCTCCTTTCTTTTTGCCTCTAGCTCCGTGCGCTGAAAAACGATGCCTTAATTTCTGCAAAAACCGCAGAAATACGGCAAATCGAACCCTTCGCTGTTCGATTGCCTCGGGTCATAAGTCAGCTCTGCTACACGGCAAATTGCGCCGTTTCGCAGATCCGCCTTATGCCTGTCGACTCTTTTCGGGCGCACTGCGCTTTTGTTCTTTGCCTCTAGAAAGAATAGACTGTACAATAAGGATAGTGACTTGGCAGGAGGCTTTGTGATGAATGAAGAGAAGAAAAAAAATGAAACTTGGGAATGGATCAAAGCGTTATTAATTGCGTTTGGATTGGCGGCAATTATCCGGATCTTCCTATTCACACCGATTGTTGTAGACGGTATTTCGATGATGCCGACTCTTGAACACGGTGACAAAATGATCGTCAACAAAATCGGCTACACACTCGGCAAACCCGACCGTTTTGACATCGTCGTATTCCATGCACCTGAGAAGAAAGATTACATCAAAAGGGTCATCGGCCTTCCAGGGGATAAAGTGGAATATAAAGATGATGTTCTCTACATTAACGATCAACCTTATGACGAACCATACCTTGATCAATATAAAGCCGAAGTAACAGAAGGCACCCTAACCGAAGATTTCACACTGGAAGAGAAAATCGGTGTGCAGACAGTCCCAGAAGGCCATGTCTTCGTAATGGGCGACAACCGCCGAAAAAGTAAAGATTCCAGACACATCGGAGCAGTACCGATTGATGAAATTATTGGAAGCACAAAATTCATTTTCTGGCCGATCAGTGACTTCGGCATGGTGGACTGAAAGAAAGGATGAAATCAATGACCATTCAATGGTTTCCCGGCCATATGGCCAAAGCAAGACGTGAAGTGACGGAGCAATTGAAGCTTGTTGACATCGTATTCGAATTGATTGATGCTCGATTGCCTCTCTCTTCAAGAAACCCGATGATCGATGAAGTCATCCAGCAAAAACCGCGATTGCTCATCTTGAATAAAATGGACCTTGCAGACGAGAAAGAAACGGAACGTTGGATCAAGCACTTCGATTCGAAAGGAATCCGTGCCGTTGCCATTAATTCCTTCGAAGGTAAAGGACTGCAAACCGTGACGAAAGCGGCGAAGGAAATACTTGCCCCGAAAATCGAGCGTTTGAAGAAGAGAGGCATACGGCCAGGAGCGATTCGCGCCATGATTGTCGGAATCCCTAATGTCGGGAAGTCGACTTTGATCAACCGCTTGGCAAAGAAAAATATCGCGAAGACAGGCAACAAGCCGGGCGTCACAAAAGCACAGCAATGGATCAAATTCGAAAAGGAACTTGAATTGCTCGACACTCCCGGAATCCTTTGGCCAAAATTTGAAGACCAGGCTGTCGGTTATAAGCTTGCGCTCACAGGCGCAATCAAGGATACGATCGTCAATATGGAAAGTTTGGCGGTTTACGGGCTCCGCTTTTTAGAGGAACATTACCCCGACCGACTCGAGCAACGATACGGAATCGCGACCGTAGGCGACAATATCCAAAAGGTATTCGACGTGATCGGCGAGTCCCGAAAAGCATATACACAAGGCGGCGAAATCGATTACGACAAAGTGGCTGAGTTGATTATCCAAGACATCCGCAATGAGTTGCTTGGCAAACTGACTTTCGATTTTACGTCTGATTTAGTACAGGTCGATGACGTCACGGAATAAACCCGTGACTTATCGACCTTTTCTTATTGAGACAATCACAATCCGGATTTTTATCCGATATATAAATAGAAGGTGAAGAAAATGAAGACGATTAAAGAAATTTCCGAAATACTGAAACAAACCACAGACCCAGAGCCATGGATGAAAGAATTGGAAGGCGACTACCGCGCAGGCGTTAAAACCGAATTGAAAAAATGGTATCGCAATTACGAGAAAAAACAACTGTTGGAAGAAATGCTGCAAGAAAAAATCAATTTTGATGCTACATATAAAACAGCCGAAGACACACTCGTTGCAGGTGTTGATGAGGCTGGCAGAGGTCCACTCGCAGGACCGGTCGTATGTGCTACCGTTATATTGCCAAATGAAGCTCCGCAACTGCTAGGCCTTAATGATTCAAAAAAGTTATCAGTCCAAGAAAGAAATCGATTAGCTTCTATTATTAAAGACATCGCGATCAGTTATTCAATACATATTCAATCAGCAGAAAGAATCGATCAAATAAACATCTATGCAGCTACTCGAGAATCAATGGAAATAGCTGTAACGAATCTACACATTCAACCGGATATCGTCTTGGTGGACGCCATGAAACTACAACTGAGCTGCAAGACAGTATCGATCATTAAAGGGGATGCTCAAAGTCTTGCCATAGCGGCCGCTTCCATTCTTGCAAAGACAACGAGAGATCAATTGATGGACGAACTGCATGTAGAATTCCCGATATACAATTTTAAGAAAAACGTAGGATACGGCACGGAGGAGCATGTGGAGGCGCTGCACTTGCATGGACCGTGCAAACACCATAGAAAGACGTTTGAACCTGTTAAATCGATTTTGGAAGGAAGGTGAGCTCCAAGATGAATTATCCATCGATTCCCCGTTTGAGCAGCAAGTCCATATCTGTATCACAACAGCCTTTAACAATGCGGGAAGGCCAAATGTTTCATGGGCAAATTAAACAACTTTATCCGGGCCAGATGGCGGAGGTGCAAATCGGTGGACAAAAATTGATGGCAAGACTGGAAGTGCCTATGAAAGCGGGCGACGCTTATTATTTTCAAGTGAAATCAGTCACTCCTGAACTGCAAATCAAAGTTATTTCAGGGCCTTTACAAGCAACTGAAGGACAAGCGAGGCAATTGTCGAACTTGATGGATTCGATGCAACTCCCAAAATCTCCTGAGATGCAAAGCGTATTAAATCATTTTTTGAATCAAAAGCTTCCCATTTCCAAAGAAGTCTTGCTGGAAGCGGTCAGGCTCTTGAAAACAGTTCAACCATCTATTTATAACGAAGCGCTCAACTCCATTCAGAAATTAGTCGAATTGAAATTACCACTTACTGAAGTCAATTTACAGTCACTACTAGGAGTAGAGATTAAAGAAGGGCTCCACAATAACTTGAATTCATTAAGGAATGCGTTGCGCGAAGATACAGGAATACAAACGCAGTTGAAAGAAACAATCCTTTCGACGTTAGGAGCAGGAGGCAAGGTGATAGCTTCTGCCACGGAAAGAGCGTTGTTAAGTGCTGCGATGCTGCAAGTGTTAAACGAAACTGCTCCTCGGGAAGAACGATTCCAAGTTTTGCAGATGCTGAAGAGCTCAGGGATTATGCCTCCGAGTGCAACGCTTGCCAATTTACAGTCAATACTCCATTCAGATTTGATTGACAGTACCGTAATTCTGCCGAAGATGGAATCGGGAAGCCAGGCCATGGAGTCGCGCGCTATCAGCTCGTCGAATCCGACCCAAATAACGACTTCCACATTATTGGAAAATTGGAAATCTGTCTTACGAGCAGACTCTTCCGGTACCTCTGCAGGTGGGGGAGTCGAGTTAAGCCGACTGAAAGATTTGCTCAAAAACGAATCTGTCCTGCAACAGCCAAATAGGCTTCAGCTGACAGCTCTTTTAGAAGAATTGGAAAGCAATCCTTCTATCGATATTAGAAACTCACTAATCGGTGAGCAGATCAGTAAGATGATGGTCCGCATGGTAATGGAACAAAACCAAGCTATGCCGTTTCGTTCTGATACGACAACCGGTTTTGCAAAACTATTGAACTCAGAAACCGTTGATGTCAAGCTTCCGGAGCTGTTTCGGGCAATGGAGCAATCGCCTTTGCCGATAGTGAAGGAATTGATTCGGAATGCTCAAGTCGCAGTCGAGCTTGCGATTGACGGCAAAGTGATGAAAGAGTCGATGCAAACCATTTTTAAATCACTCGGACTTAATTATGAAGCGGAGTTGCTTCATCGAAATACGGACATCAGCAAGATCATGGAAACGCTGAAACCTCAATTGGTCGCACTGTTGCATGACAGCTCAGTATCTCCTGCATTGCGTGAAGCGGCGGAGATGGTAATTATGAGAATGAACGGCACGCTCATACATTCCGGTGACTCAGGCGTGAGCCAGCAAATTATTATGCAGCTGCCCCTTGAGTTCCTCGGCAAACGGATCGATGCAACGCTCCAATGGAATGGAAGGAAAAAGGACGATGGTAAAATCGATTCGGATTTTGCAAGAATACTTTTTTATTTGGAATTGGAATCGATCCATAAGACAGTCGTCGATATGCAAGTTCAAAATCGAGTCGTCACTCTAACCGTTTTCAATGAAACAGCTCAATTAAGGGATATCGGTCATCTCTTGCAGGAAAAATTACGTATGGGACTCGAATCGGTCGACTATCGATTGTCTGGAGTCACCTTTAAAAATTTTGAGGAAGAAGGAAAAAGAGAGTCAAAAAGGCGGAATGAAATGATTTCAGATCAAGGTGGGGTTGACTTCCGGATATGACAGAACAAAAACATACTCGTAAAGAAGCAGTCGCGTTGTCCTATAATCCGAATGCCGGCGATGCTCCGAAAGTTGTCGCAAAAGGAAAAGGCAAAATTGCGGAAAACATTTTGAGCAAGGCGCAAGAGCATGACGTTCCGATACAAGAGGATCCAACACTGGTCGAATTGCTAGGGCAGCTTGAAGTGAATGAAACGATTCCTGAGCAATTGTATCAGGCAGTGGCGGAAGTGTTTGCATACATCTATCAAGTGGATAGGGAGCATGGATCTCGGAAGAATAATAGGGTGGAATGACGAAAGGTATCAAAAAATATCAAAAAATGCTTATATGCCTACAACAATTGTGGACATTATTTTACATCTTTACTACAATGGATACGGCAGTAAATTATGAGCTACAAGTTCGAATGGAGGATGTAAGATGAATATCCATGAATATCAAGGAAAGCAGCTGCTCAGAGATTATGGCGTTGCTGTTTCAAACGGTCGGGTAGCATTCTCACCCGATGAAGCTGTAAAAGCGGCAAAAGAACTCGGTACGGACGTTATCGTCGTCAAAGCGCAAATCCATGCAGGTGGACGTGGTAAAGCGGGCGGTGTTAAAATCGCTAAAAATCTTGACGAGGTGCGCGAGTATGCAAAAGAGCTTCTTGGCAAAACCCTTGTAACCCATCAAACAGGCCCTGAAGGAAAAGAAGTGAAACGACTTCTCGTCGAAGAAGGATCCGATATCAAAAAAGAATATTATTTAGGTCTTGTCGTTGACCGCGCTACAGATCGCGTTACTTTAATGGGATCTGAAGAAGGCGGAATGGATATCGAGGAAGTCGCTGAAAAGACACCTGAAAAAATCTTCAAAGAAGTTATCGATCCAGTCGTCGGCTTAACAGGCTTCCAAGCGCGCCGTATGGCATTCAACATGAACATCCCTACACATCTTGTGAATAAAGCTGCAAAATTCATGCTAGGACTCTACCAAGTGTTTGTAGAAAAAGACGCATCAATCGTTGAAATCAATCCACTTGTCGTCACAGGTGATGACAATGTCCTGGCATTGGATGCAAAATTCAACTTTGATGATAATGCATTATATCGTCATAAAGATATCGTGGAATTACGCGATTTCGACGAAGAAGATCCAAAAGAAATCGAAGCTTCCAAATACGACCTTAGCTACATATCCCTTGATGGCAACATCGGCTGCATGGTAAACGGTGCAGGTCTTGCAATGGCTACGATGGATACAATCAATTACTACGGCGGTTCACCGGCTAACTTCCTTGACGTTGGGGGCGGCGCTACTGCTGAAAAAGTTACAGAAGCATTCAAAATCATTCTCTCTGACGATGCCGTCAAAGGAATTTTCGTCAATATTTTCGGCGGTATCATGAAGTGTGACGTAATCGCGGAAGGTGTAATTGCTGCTGCAAAAGAAGTAGGCCTTGAAGTGCCTCTCGTTGTCCGTTTGGAAGGTACAAATGTTGACAAAGGTAAAGCACTATTGAACGAATCAGGGTTAAATATCATCGCTGCTGACACGATGGCAGACGGTGCACAAAAGATTGTTGAACTCGTAGGCTAAGAAAGGCAGGGACAAACGATGGCAATTTATATTAATAAAGACACTAAAGTGATTGTTCAAGGTATTACAGGCTCAACAGCGCTTTTCCATACGAAGCAAATGCTTGAGTATGGTACGAAAATCGTCGGCGGTGTTACACCGGGCAAAGGCGGCACAGAAGTTGAAGGAGTACCTGTATTCAACACAGTTGAAGAAGCTGTAAAAGCAACAGGTGCAAATGTATCAGTCATTTACGTTCCAGCTCCATTTGCGGCGGATGCAATCATGGAAGCTGTAGACGCTGATTTGGATATGACAATCTGTATTACAGAACATATTCCGGTCATAGACATGATTAAAGTGAAACGCTACATGGAAGGTAAGAAAACACGTCTTGTCGGACCGAACTGCCCAGGTGTCATTACATCTGATGAGTGTAAAATCGGCATCATGCCTGGATATATCCATACAAAAGGCCATGTAGGCGTTGTATCGCGTTCAGGAACATTGACATACGAGGCTGTTCACCAGCTTTCGCAAGCGGGTATCGGTCAAACGACTGCCGTTGGTATCGGTGGAGACCCTGTAAACGGAACAAACTTCATCGACGTACTAAAAGAATTCAACGAAGATCCTGAAACTTATGCGGTCGTCATGATCGGCGAAATCGGCGGTACAGCTGAAGAAGAAGCGGCTGAATGGGTGAAAGCCAACATGAACAAACCTGTTGTCGGCTTCATCGGCGGTCAAACTGCACCTCCAGGAAAACGTATGGGCCACGCTGGCGCAATCATTTCCGGCGGTAAAGGTACAGCGGCAGAAAAAATCAAAGCGATGAATGCTGCAGGCATCGAAGTAGCTGACACGCCTTCTGTTATCGGCGAAACGCTTATCAAAGTCCTTAAAGATAAAGGGCTTTACGAAAAATGTAAAACTCATTAATCAACTGTACGGCATGCAGGTAAAACTGCATGCTGTTCTTTTACATATTCACGAATTGGAGGAGAAATCATGTGAAACTGTCTGATGTAGACCGAAGGCTGCTCGCTTTGCATTATGTTTATCCAGTTCCGTTTAATAAAACTGCAGAAATTTTGAAGATGGACCCCGATCTTCATAACCTGTTCAAATTTCGAGCAGATGATTTGGCAAGGCTGCTACAAATCCCCAAACAGAAAGCAGTCCAGCTGAATGAACAGCTGAAAAGGCACGAACAAACCCCTTTTACTCTTCTTTATCATCGAGAGAAAATCATCCCTATTCCAATTACGAACGCTGCCTATCCGAAACCGTTGAAATGGCTTATAGACCCTCCTACCGTCCTCTACGTGAAAGGCGATCCAACGATATTGGACACAACTTGTAAAGTCGCAATCATAGGTTCTCGAAAAGCGACCGACTATACAAAGAATGCGCTTTCATTCATCGTTCCGCCGCTAGTCGATCGGGGCGCTGTAATCGTTTCTGGCCTTGCAAAAGGGGCGGATACGATGGCTCACGAGTCCACTATCCACTTTGGCGGAAAAACGATTGCGGTCCTTGGCCATGGCCTATTCCATTTGTATCCGTATGAAAACAAAAAGCTTGCAGAGAAACTAGCTGACCACCACTTATTGCTGACGGAATATCCTCCTTATATGAGACCTGCCAGATGGACATTTCCAATGAGAAATCGGATTATCAGCGGTTTGTCCGAATCGGTTATCATTACAGAATCGGAAGAAAAGAGTGGTACGATGAGCACTGTGGATCATGCACTTGAGCATGGAAAGACTATTTATGCAGTTCCTGGCCCCATTACATCGTCTTTATCGCTAGGGCCGAATAAATTGATTGAACAAGGAGCAAAACCTATTTGGAACGGCTTTCAGGCGCTTGAAAACCACTCTATTCACTGACGGTAAAAACATGCCTTTTATTGAAAAGGTTGATTTTAAATCAAATCTGTTATACATTTTGCAACAGATATCCTTTTACATCCGAATACACCGTGAAGAGGATTGGGCAAGAACAAATAGATAGCCCTACGGAAATGTAAAAAGGGAACCTCTATGAGGAGGAACATGATAAATGGCAGATTACTTAGTAATTGTAGAATCGCCAGCCAAGGCGAAAACAATTGAGCGTTATTTAGGAAAAAAGTATAAGGTACGTGCTTCCATCGGGCATTTGCGGGATTTGCCGCGAAGTCAGATGGGTGTAGATACCGAAAATAATTATGAACCGAAATACATTACGATACGCGGAAAAGGACCGATACTCCAAGAATTGAAAAAAGATGCCAAAAAAGCGAAGAAAATTTTCCTCGCGGCTGACCCCGACAGAGAAGGGGAAGCAATTGCGTGGCATTTGGCACACCAATTAGGCATCGATATCGATTCGGATTGCCGCGTCGTTTTCAACGAAATCACAAAGGATGCTATCAAGGAATCTTTCAAACACCCGAGGCCGATCGATATGAACCGGGTAGACGCTCAACAGGCTAGAAGGATACTGGATAGACTTGTAGGCTACAATATTAGTCCGATTCTTTGGAAGAAAGTGAAGAAAGGATTGTCTGCCGGGCGTGTACAATCAGTCGCACTCCGCTTGATCATCGATCGGGAGAATGAAATCAAAGCTTTCGTACCTGAAGAGTATTGGAGCATTTCGGGACGATTCACCAAAGACGGCAAAACATTTGAAGCATCATTTTACGGTGATGCATCGAAGAAAATGAAGCTTGAAAATAAACAGCAAGTTGATGAAGTTCTATCCAAAATGTCAGGCGATGAATTTGAAATCGTCAACGTTGTCAAAAAGGAAAGGAAGAGAAATCCTGCCCCTCCATTCACAACATCTTCCTTGCAACAAGAAGCAGCTAGGAAATTGAATTTCAGAGCACGGAAAACAATGATGCTTGCCCAACAGCTTTATGAAGGAATCAACATCGGAAAAGAAGGCATTGTCGGTCTTATCACGTATATGAGAACGGATTCTACACGGATTTCTGAAGGTGCCAAAGGAGAAGCTGTCTCCTTCATCGAAACGATGTACGGCAAGGAGTTCGTTGCTACATCGAAAGCGAAGGCTAAGGAATCAGCTAATACACAAGACGCGCATGAAGCAGTTAGACCGACATCAGTCATGAGGCCTCCTGAAGCGATGAAAGCGTTCTTATCGCGAGATCAGCACAGACTCTATAAATTGATATGGGAGCGATTTGTTGCAAGTCAGATGGCTTCTGCTGTGCTAGATACGGTCACTGCAGATCTTATGAATGGCGATGTCAAATTCAGGGCAACCGGTTCGGAAGTAAAATTCCCTGGTTTTATGAAAGTCTATATCGAAGGAGAAGACGATCAGGTAGAGGAAAAGGATCGCATTCTGCCTCCGCTTGAGAAAGGGGAGCGCGTGAAAGGAAGCGAAATCGATCCGAAGCAGCATTTCACGCAGCCGCCACCAAGATATTCAGAAGCTCGACTTGTTAAAACATTGGAGGAGCTTGGAATCGGCCGACCGTCAACTTATGCACCTACACTCGACACGATTCAAAAACGAGGGTATGTTACATTAGACGCTAAACGATTCGTTCCGACAGAGCTTGGAGAAATTGTCCATCAAGCGGTTAACCAATACTTCCCAGACATCATTAATATCGAGTTCACTGCAGATATGGAGAAGAATCTTGATGATGTTGAAGATGGAGAGGTTGAATGGAAGCAGGTCATCGATGAATTTTATAAAGAATTCGAGAAGCACGTCAAAGTTGCTGATGAAGAAATGGAAAAGATCGAGATCAAGGACGAGCCCGCCGGTGAAGATTGCGAGAATTGCGGATCGCCAATGGTGTTCAAAATGGGCCGGTACGGAAAATTCATGGCTTGCTCGAACTTCCCCGACTGTAGAAATACAAAAGCGATTATCAAGCCGATAGGAGTCGCTTGTCCATCATGTAAAGAGGGGCAGGTCGTCGAGAGGAAGAGCAAGACGAAAAGGATTTTCTACGGCTGTGATAGGTACCCTGAGTGTGAATATGTATCATGGGATAAACCAATAGCAAGGCCTTGCCCGAAATGTCAAAGTACATTAGTTGAAAAAAGGCTGAAAAAAGGTGTGCAAATTCAATGTACGGAATGTGACTACAAAGAGGATGCGCAAGAATAAGAAGATTGAAAAGAGGATGGCTGAATGACACCAATCGTAAATGTCATCGGAGCAGGACTTGCCGGGAGTGAGGCGGCTTGGCAAATCGCCTCCCGGGGAGTTCAAGTCCGTTTATATGAAATGAGACCTGTAAAGCAGACGCCAGCCCATCATACTGATAAATTTGCGGAACTAGTCTGCAGTAATTCATTGAGAGCGAACAATTTGACGAACGCGGTAGGGATCATCAAAGAAGAAATGCGCAGGCTCAATTCCCTCATCATCAATGCAGCGGATGCATGTGCGGTTCCTGCTGGAGGAGCACTTGCGGTCGATCGTCATGAATTTGCAGGAAATGTGACAGATAAAATTAAAAACCATCCGTTAATTGAAGTCATCAATGAAGAAGTGACGGTATTGGATGAAATGATGGAGGGGATCACAGTCATTGCGACAGGTCCTTTAACTTCCCCTACATTGGCGGAGCGCATTCGGGAATTGACGGGAGAGGAATATCTCTATTTCTATGACGCCGCCGCTCCGATTGTCGAAAAAGACTCCATCGATATGGAGAAAGTATATTTAAAGTCGCGATACGATAAAGGCGAAGCCGCCTATTTGAACTGTCCAATGAACGAAGAGGAGTTTAATCGATTCCATGAAGCGCTACTCAATGCAGAAGTCGCTCCTTTAAAGGAATTTGAGAAAGAAGTGTATTTCGAAGCTTGCATGCCTGTCGAAGTGATGGCTCGACGGGGAGAGAAAACACTCTTATTCGGTCCGATGAAACCGGTCGGCCTGGAAGACCCGAAGACGGGGAAACGCCCGAAAGCAGTCGTTCAATTGCGTCAAGACGATGCTGCAGGAACTTTGTATAACATTGTTGGGTTCCAGACGCATATGAAATGGGGAGCGCAAAGAGAGGTGCTTCAACTTATTCCGGGTCTGGAAAACGTTGAGATTGTCAGGTATGGAGTTATGCACCGGAATACGTTCATTAATTCCCCTCGCGTCCTAAATTCTACTTACCAACTGAGGTTGAACAGCAAAATCTTCTTTGCGGGCCAGATGACGGGCGTGGAAGGATATGTCGAATCAGCTGGCTCCGGTTTGATTGCCGGAATTAATGCTGCAAACTTGGCGTTGGATAAAGAACCGATCCAATTCCCGAAAGAGACCGCGTTAGGAAGCATGGCCAGATATATAACGGAGGCCGATCCAACAAACTTCCAACCAATGAATATCAACTTTGGATTATTCCCTGATTTAGGCGAGCACATCAAGTCGAAAGTCGAACGCGCAGAGAAACATGCTGAACGTGCATTCAAAGCACTTGAGCAGTTTCAACCTTCCTTACAAGTGTAAACTGAAGGCTGCACATGACGGATACTATTCCGCATGTGCGGCTTTTTAATGTGATGCTCCTAAAAATTGAACAAACTGTGTCTGAAAAAATAGCAGATGTCTGACATCCTAAGACGATTAAGTTGCCGTAACAATATACTTTACGTTATAGTGAATCGTGGATGACTTTTGAATTTCCGAATTAGTCCTCCTATTCGATTAATGGCAGTTTCTAGCGGGTTCAAAAAAAGAAAAAATAACCACTATTCAAACATGTTCCAATTTTGCTATAATTGACAGAGTGATTCATATGGGGGTGAAGCACTTGCGACGAATTGGTCCAGAGACTGTTCTTGACGAATACATATCTTACATACGACTGGAAAAGAACTATTCATCTTGGACGGTTTCGGAATACAGCAATGATATTCAAGAGTTTTTCACTTTTTTATCCCAAGAAGGAATTGCTGATCTGAATGATGTCGAGTATCCTGAAGCAAGATTGTATATAACAACGCTGTACGATAAAGGTTTAGCTAGGAAGACAATCTCAAGAAAGATTTCATCGATTCGTTCGTTTTATAAGTTTGGCAATGCTCGATTCGGGATAAATGATAATGCATTCCGATTATTGCATCATCCAAAGAAGGAAGAGCGGCTTCCGGCTTTTTTTTATGAAAAGGAATTGGCGTCGCTCTTTGAAGCATGCAATGGAGAAGATCTGAAATCATTGCGAAACAGCGCTCTTCTTGAACTGCTGTACGCCACTGGAATCCGGGTAAGTGAGCTGACATCCATTGAATTGGGTGATATCGATAACTCTCTCGGTATCGTCAAGGTGATGGGGAAAGGCAGGAAAGAGCGCTACGTCCCATTCGGAAGCTTCGCTCAGGATGCACTTGAATCCTATATGGAAAAATGTCGTCCTGTATTAATGAAGAAGAAAAGTCATCAATCACTGTTTGTCAATTTACGTGGTGATCCGATAACGGACAGGGGTGTCCGTCATGTGCTAAGTGCGATGATGGAAGAAGCGGCTATTAACGGAAAGATTTATCCGCATATGATCCGCCATTCCTTTGCAACACATCTGTTGTCGAATGGAGCAGACATTAGAACAGTACAAGAATTGCTTGGCCATAGTCATTTATCTTCGACACAGGTGTATACACATGTCACTAAAGAGCATTTACGGAAAACGTATATGAAAACACATCCGCGAGCTTAGGAGGATGAACTGATGGAATTTCATTCTACAACGATTTTCGCCGTCCGACACAAAGGTGTCTGTGCGATGTCGGGTGATGGACAAGTGACGATGGGAGAATCCGTTGTCATGAAACATACCGCTAAAAAAGTGAGAAGACTATTTGGCGGTAAAATAATTGCTGGATTTGCGGGATCGGTTGCCGATGCTTTTACGCTGTTCGAACTATTCGAAGGCAAGCTCGGTGAATTCAATGGAAATTTGGAACGCGCCGCTGTAGAGCTAGCTAAAGAGTGGCGGGGCGACCGTATTCTAAGAAAGTTGGAGGCAATGTTGCTTGTCGCCGACAAAGATCGGCTTCTGCTCGTATCGGGAACCGGTGAAGTAATCGAACCTGATGACGGCGTACTTGCGATCGGATCTGGTGGCAACTATGCATTAGCGGCAGGACGCGCACTGAAAAAATATAGCGGCGACACACTTACCGCCGAGCAGATTGCCAAGGCTGCCCTTGAAACCGCAGCTGAAATATGTGTCTACACAAATGACCGGATTATTGTGGAGGTACTCGAATGAATAAAAAACAGGAATTGACCCCTCGCGAACTCACTGCTTACCTGGATCGATATATTGTAGGGCAGGATGCTGCAAAACGGGCAGTTTCCGTTGCAATCAGGAACAGGTATAGAAGAAGCCTTTTGACAGATGATGAAAAGAGAGAGATCATCCCTAAAAACATTCTAATGATTGGACCGACAGGCGTAGGGAAGACTGAAATAGCAAGAAGGATTGCAAGACTTGTCAACGCCCCTTTCGTAAAAGTCGAAGCGACGAAGTTCACTGAAGTCGGATATGTAGGCCGAGATGTCGAATCGATGGTTAGAGATTTGACAGAAGCGGCGGTCCGAATCGTCCGGGACGAAATGCGCGAATCTGTCAAGGGCCAAGCGGAGAAGCTTGCAGAAGAGCGGCTTGTCGAATTGCTCGTTCCTGAGAAAAAACGCAAAGCCAATATGCAAAATCCTTTTGAAATGCTTTTTGGGCAAAAGACTGAAGAGGACGATAAAAATCCTGAAGAAGCGAATGATCTTAGCCGAAAAAGGTCAGAAATCGCCCGTCGTTTAGCAGCAGGTGAACTGGAAGAAGAGTCAATCACGGTGGAAGTTTCTTCTCAACAACCATCGATGTTTGATGCCCTGCAAGGTTCGGGAATGGAACAAATGGGCGCAAGTATGCAGGATGCGTTATCTTCGCTCGTGCCGAAAAAGATGACGAAACGCAAAATGAAGGTGAAAGATGCAAGGAAGGTCCTTCAAGCTGAAGAAGCGGATAAGCTGATCGATCATGATGAAATCGCAAGAAAATCCGTTGAATTGACTGAGCAATCCGGCATCATCTTCATCGATGAAATGGATAAAATTGCGAGTCGGAGCAATGGAAGCGGGTCATCTGCAGACGTTTCAAGGGAAGGGGTCCAAAGGGACATACTGCCAATCGTTGAAGGTTCAACGGTTACAACGAAATATGGCCCTGTGAAAACTGATTTCATCCTATTCATCGCGGCAGGCGCATTTCACATGTCGAAGCCGTCGGATATCATTCCGGAGCTTCAAGGACGCTTTCCGATCCGAGTGGAGCTTGAAAAGCTCTCGAAAGAGGATTTCGTCCGGATTTTGAAAGAGCCCGACTTTTCGTTGATTAAGCAATATGAAAAATTGTTAGCAACGGAAAATGTCGAAATCGAGTTCTCAGAAGAGGCGATCGAAAGAGTTGCTGAAATTGCATTCGATGTGAATGATAATACCGAAAATATCGGCGCAAGAAGATTGCATACGATATTGGAGAAATTGCTTGAAGAATTATCGTATCAAGCTGCTGAGATTGGACCGTCATCGATTAAAATTACAGTTGCATATGTCGATGAAAAGTTGAAAAATATCGTTAAAAATAAAGATTTGTCACATTTTATATTATAATGAGGGCGTTTTAGTTTATTTAACGATTGAAAAGCTTTAGAATATTCTTAAATACAAAAGGAACTTTAGGAGGAAATATTTATGTCTTTATTAGCAAAAACAAGAAAAATTAATGCAATGTTACAAGAAACAGCAGGAAAGCCAGTTAACTTCAAAGAAATGGCTGAAAAACTCAGCTTGGTTATCGAATGTAATGCTTTCATCGTTAGCAGAAAAGGAAAATTGCTCGGCCTTGAAATCCATCAGCAAATAGAGAATGAACGTATGAAGAAAATGTTCCAAGATCGTAAATTCCCTGAAGAGTACACGCAAAAACTTTTCGAAGTGAATGAGACATCATCCAATATCGATGTATACAGCGATTATACTGTGTTTCCTGAAGAGGAACGTGAACTGTTCAAAGAAGGTTTGACGACTGTCGTTCCAATCATCGGTGGTGGAGAGCGTCTTGGGACTCTTGTACTTGCTCGCCTGAAAGAAAAATTCACTGAAGATGATCTAATCCTTGCTGAGTATGGCGCAACAGTTGTTGGCATGGAAATTCTTCGTGAAAAAGCTGAGGAAATCGAAGTGGAAGCGCGTAGCAAAGCAGTAGTACAAATGGCTATCAACTCATTATCCTACAGTGAACACGAAGCGATTGAGCATATCTTTAAAGAGCTTGATGGCAATGAGGGCCTTCTTGTCGCTTCCAAAATTGCAGACCGCGTAGGGATTACTCGTTCCGTTATCGTCAATGCTTTGCGTAAGCTGGAAAGTGCTGGCGTAATTGAATCCCGTTCACTTGGTATGAAAGGCACATACATTAAAGTATTGAACAGCAAATTCCTAGAAGAACTTGAAAACCAAAAGAATTAATTGTCTAAACACTTCGGCTATAAATCAGCCGAAGTGTTATTTTTATGGGAAGGAATGAGTACTCGGTCTACTGGTGAATAATACTAAATTGCTATATTGTGAAATTAGTCCTAAGAACTATAAAGACAACGATTTGACATAGATAAAAGGGTTGTTTTGAACTAATTCTATTTTAATTAATATGATGGACAAAGTTCGCCAAAATCCGATACAATAAGATATGTGTTTTCATTGAAAGTTTTATAGAAATGATTATCTTCCTAATAGAATCTATTAAACATTTGAGGTGAAATATAGTTATGAACATTTATGGTTCAACGATTTCGCTACTTGAGAAGGGTTTGGATTTTTCTTCTGCAAAGGGGAAAGTTATTTCGCAAAATATAGCAAATATCGACACACCAAATTACAAGGCGAAACATGTCAATTTCAAGGAAATGATGCATGAAGCCCAAAGTAAGCCTATCAATGCGTATCGGACGAATGAACTGCATTTCGATTTTGCTTCCAAAGCTTCTCAACCGGGTATAGCCAAATATGCCAATTTTCGATATAGGCAAGATGGCAATGGTGTGGATATGGATAAGGAGCAGGCAGATCTTGCAGCAAATCAGATTTATTATAATGCTTTGGTCGACCGTCTCAGCAGTAAATTCAACTCTCTACAAAACGTCATAAAAGGAGGCCGATAATCATGTCTATTTTCCATAGCCTTAATACTTCAGCCTCGGCACTAACAGCCCAGCGACTAAGAATGGACGTCATTTCCTCCAATATGGCTAATATCGAAACAACTCGTGGGAAGATGGTAGATGGTGAGTGGCAGCCATATCGTCGGAAGACTGTCAGCTTACAGCCAGCAGAAGGACGTTTTTCATCTATGCTTCAAGCAGCGATGAGAAGTCGAGATAAAGGGGCGGCGGGTTACGGAGTAACAGTCTCTCGCATCCAGGAAGATGTTGAAACTCCGTTCAAGCTAGTCTTTGATCCAACCCATCCAGATGCAAATGAGGAAGGATATGTCCAAATGCCGAATGTGGATCCGTTACGAGAAATGATCGACCTTATGTCGGCGACTAGGTCCTATGAAGCGAATGTCACAGTGCTGAACGCCAACAAAGCGATGCTTATGAAGGCCCTTGAAATAGGGAAATGATGAACTGGAAGGGGATTGATGACTGATGCCGATACAATCCATACAAGGTGCAGGGAATCCAGCAGGATTGATGAAAATCAATCAAGGTATTCAACCAACGCCATTTGAATCGCAGAAAAGCTTCGGAACATTTTTGAAAGATGCCATCCAAGAAGTGAACGTCAAGCAGATCGAATCGGATACAATGACCCAAAAACTTATTTTAGGCGAAAATGTAGATTTGCATAACGTCATGATTACCGCGCAAAAAGCGTCAATCGCTTTGAATGCAACGATGGAAGTAAGAAATAAGGTCATCGAAGCATATCAAGAGATTATTAGAATGCCAGTTTAAAAGCGAAGGCGACCGTTTTAGCCCCTACAAGCAGGGCAATGATGTGCTCGCAACGCTTCACTTTTGCTCGCAAACGCCGTTCTTCGTAACGGCAGAGCGAAGATGTGCTCGTAACGCTTCGCTTTTACTCGCAAACGCCGTTCTTCGTAACGGCGTTGACTATGTAAGCAGACCGGGGGATCAGAATGAAAGAAAGATTGACGAAAATTGGGACTGACTTGAGGCAGTTCTGGTCGAGTCGCACAAAACGACAAAAAACAACATATATCGGGTCCGCGGCTGCTGTCATTATTTTTGCTGCATTTTTAACGTATTTCCTGTCGAGGACGGAATTTGTCCCTCTATACAGTGACGTTTCGCGTGCAGAAATAGGACGTATCAAGGAAGAATTGGATGTGCAAGGCGTACCTAGCCAAATTGCGCCAGGTGGCACGTCTATCCTCGTTCCGAAAGAACGAGTTGATGATCTCCTTGTCACCCTTGCAGCGGAAGGGTACCCGAATACGGGAACAATCGATTATTCGTTCTTCTCTCAGAACGCTGGTTTTGGTACGACAGATAATGAATTCAATATGATTAAACTTGCTTCAATGCAAACCGAATTGGCGAATTTGATCAAAGGCATTCAAGGCGTGCAGGACGCGAATGTAATGATAACATTGCCGACGCAAAGTGTCTTTTTAAATGAAACTGTCCAAAGTGCAAGCGCGGCAATCATGTTGAAGACAGAACCTGGACATCAGTTTACAGAATCTCAAATAACGGCCTTATATAATTTAGTATCAAAAAGTTTACCGAATTTATCTACAGACGATATCGTTATTATGAACCAGTACTCCGAATACTTCGATTTGAAATCGCCTGGTCAGTCAATTGGCACTAATATTGTCGACCAAATGGATTTAAAGAAGACGATTGAACGCGACTTGCAGAGAAAAGTTCAAATGATGCTAGGCACAATGGTTGGTCAAGACAAAGTCATCGTCTCCGTTACAACAGATATCGACTTTAAACAGGAAAACAGACAAGAGAATTTAGTTGAACGTGTGGATGAAGACCTTGATAGCTTAGCGATCAGCGTGCAACGGATAACAGAATCATTTTCCGGTAACGGCGCTGCCGCGGGAGGCGTGCCGGCAGGAGAAGACCCAACCGATAACGTGACAAACTACGTGGAAGGCAACAACGCTAACGGAGATTACGAGCGGTTGGAAGAGACGATTAATAATGAAGTGAACCGAATCCGGAAAGACATTGTAGAAAGTCCTTATAAAATTCGTGACATAGGTATTCAAGTCATGGTGGAACCGCCGGACGTAAATGATATCGCTTCATTGACACCGGGTGTGGAAGAGGATATTCGAACAATATTGGAAACGATTATTAGCACTTCCATCGATAAAAGTTATGTGCCTGTAGATGTCACGGACGAGTATTGGGAAGACAAAATTGCAATTTCAACACAAATTTTCAATGGGAAGATGGCTACAGTTCCTCAAACGGCAGCTAGCGTAATCCCGTGGTGGGTATATGCGATAGGCGCAGCATTACTCGTTGTCATTGCAATATTGGTCGTTGCATACTTCCGTAAACGTAAACAAGAAAGAGAAATGGAAGAAGCTATTATACTCGAGGAACAACGTGAAGCATTGCATGTAGAAGACATCAATGTTGAGCATGAGACGGAAGCGACCCTTCGCAAAAAGCAACTTGAAAAGATGGCGAAGGATCAGCCTGAAGAGTTTGCCAAGTTGTTAAGAACGTGGATAGCCGAGGATTGACGGAGGGATGAAATGTGGTAAAGAAAGATAAAGGAATGACTGGAAAGCAGAAAGCGGCACTCCTGCTCATATCGCTCGGCCCGGAAGTTTCGGCAGCTGTCTATAAGCATTTGACCGAAGAGGAGATTGAGCGCCTAACTCTTGAAATATCCGGTGTGAAGAAAGTTGACTCCTCTGTAAAGGAAGAAATTATTGAGGAGTTTCATAACATTGCACTTGCGCAAGATTATATTTCGCAAGGGGGAATCGGCTACGCAAAAACTGTTTTGGAAAAAGCGTTAGGAAAAGAGCACGCCCAGGCAATCATCAATCGATTGACATCTTCCTTACAGGTTAGGCCGTTCGACTTTGCAAGAAGGGCAGAGCCGAGTCAAATACTTAATTTCATCCAAAATGAGCATCCTCAAACAATCGCTCTGATCCTATCCTATTTGGAAGCGGAGCAGGCGGGAATGATCTTATCGTCACTACCACAAGAAATGCAGGCGGATATTGCTAGAAGGATAGCGACGATGGATTCAACTTCTCCTGAAGTCATCAGTGAAATTGAGGCAGTACTGGAAAGGAAGCTATCTTCTACAGTCACCCAAGATTTCACGGAGACAGGTGGAGTCGATGCGGTTGTCCAAGTGTTGAATGGAGTCGACAGAGCTACCGAAAAAACCATTTTGGACGCACTCGAAATTCAGGACCCAGAACTTGCAGAGGAAATCCGAAAAAGGATGTTTGTTTTCGAGGATATCGTCACTTTGGACAATCGTTCCATTCAGCGAATTGTGCGTGAGTGTGAAAATGAAGACCTCATTTTGTCGATGAAAGTGTCCAGTGAAGAAGTGAGAGAAATCCTCTTTAAAAACATGTCACAACGGATGGCTGAATCATTCCAGGAAGAAATGGAAGTCATGGGACCAGTGCGTTTGAGAGACGTCGAAGAGGCGCAAGCACGAATTGTTTCCATAATTCGTAGATTGGAAGATTCAGGCGAGATCATCATAGCCCGTGGTGGAGGGGATGACATCATTGTCTAACATTTTTCGTTCTTCCCGCACGATTTCTGAAGAAGGCAACGTAAAGGAAATCGCAATCAGAAACTTAAATATGCCGTCATTTGACGGGAAAGAGGAAGAGTTTTCAAAAGAGGTCCTTTTCGCGGAGCGCGATCGGATGCTGAAAGACGCGCGACGGCAGATCGAGGTTGAAAAGGCGGATGTTGAGCATTTACGGCAAATGGCACAAGAGGATATTAACGCCATGCATGCTGCATGGGAGCAGGAAAAGACGGAATTACAACAACGTGCTTATGAAGAAGGTTTCCAGGTCGGATACGAAGAAGGTCGAAATAAGGCAATATCCGATATGAGTGAATCTATTAAAATTGCCAATGAAGTCACTGCCCATTCAAAGGAAAATGCTGAGAAATACTTGGAATCACAGGAAAGAATCATTTTGGAAATTGCAATGAAGACCGCGGAACGGATTCTCGGAGAGACGCTTGAAGAGGATGAAGAAGTTTTCCTTTCAATCGTGAAGAGAGGATTAAAGGAAGCGAGAGAGATGAAAGAGATCAAATTATACGTATCCGTTTCACATTTTGAACTCGTTTCATCAAACCGTGCTGAACTGGCAGCTATTTTCCCTCCTGATATTCCGTTCCTCATCTTTGTAAATGATGATTTTGATAATAATGATTGCATTATCGAGACGAACCAAGGCCGGATAGTTGTCAGTGTGGATGAACAATTGAATGAGCTTAAAGAACAGCTCGTTGAAATGTTGGAAAGTGGTGACTGACGATGAAAAAAGCGAAACAACTGCTGGAAATCATTCCTAAAATGAATTCCTTTCCGAAATTCGGACGTGTCGTCCGGGTAGTCGGACTCATGATTGAATCACAAGGGCCCGAAAGCTCTGTCGGAGATGTGTGCCATATTCACCTAAATAATGGCGGCAAAGAGGATGCTGTCATTTTGGCGGAAGTCGTCGGATTTAGAGAAGAAATCGTCATTTTAATGCCTTATTCGAATATCACTGATATTTCAAGTGGATGTCTTGTTGAATGTACAGGGAAGCCGCTTGAAGTGAAGGTCGGAATGAATCTTATCGGAAAAGTGCTTGATTCGATGGGGAATCCTATCGACGAGAGTCCACTTCCGAAAGGCTTATCTACAGTAAGGACAGAACAAAATCCTCCTAATGTAATGACGAGAAAGCCGATCAGTGAAAAACTGGCAGTAGGTGTCAAAGCAATCGATGGGATGTTGACGGTCGGAAATGGTCAAAGGGTAGGAATTTTCGCAGGTTCTGGTGTCGGTAAAAGTACTTTGCTTGGAATGATTGCAAGAAATACGACGGCTGATTTGAACGTCATTGGTTTAATTGGAGAACGTGGTCGTGAGGTCCGCGAATTTATTGAGCGGGATTTAGGACCGGAAGGGTTAAGCAAGACGATTGTTGTTGCCGCAACATCAGACCAGCCAGCGCTTATGAGGATAAAAGGTGCATTTACAGCTACGGCTATCGCAGAATATTTTCGCGATAAAGGGATGAATGTCATGCTTATGATGGATTCCGTCACCCGTGTAGCGATGGCGCAAAGGGAAATAGGACTAGCTGTCGGAGAACCTCCAGCAACGAGGGGATACACACCGTCCGTGTTCTCGATTTTACCGAAGTTACTAGAGCGGACAGGGACGAATGATGTCGGCGCAATTACAGCGTTCTACACAGTCCTCGTTGACGGCGATGATATGAATGAACCGATCGCTGATGCGGTGCGAGGCATACTTGACGGCCATATCGTACTGGATCGTACTCTCGCGAACAAAGGGCAATACCCCGCGATTAATGTTTTGAAAAGCGTAAGCCGACTAATGAATCATATCGCCAGCCCAGAACATATTAAAGCTGCCGAAAAGCTTCGTGAACTGTATTACACATATGACAAGTCGGAAGACCTTATCAATATCGGCGCGTATAAGCGGGGCACTTCGAGGGAAATTGATGAAGCGATCGAATACGAACCGCATATTACGAACTATTTGAAGCAGAGCTATAAAGAGAATGTGAGAATGGAAGAATCAATCGAAGAATTGATATCACTTGCTCCAGGAGGTGGCACATCATGAAGCCTTATGAATACCGTTTTGAAAAAGTGCTCACATACCGGGAACAGGAAAAAACAGAAACTGAAGTTGAATTCAAGAAAGCAGTCGACTCCTTCGAAACGGTCGCAACAGAACTATATGATCTGTTGAAACGGAAAGAAGATGTCATTGCCGATCATCAAGAGAAAATGAAAAACGGCTTTTCCATTAACGAAATCCATAACTATGCCCGATTTATAGACAGTCTCGATAAAAGGATTGAAGTGTTGCAGCAATCAGTCATTAAAGCGCGTTCCAAAATGAATTGGTTCGAAGAGAAGTTGCTCGAAAAGACAATTGAAGTGAAGAAGTTCGAAAAAATGAAGGAAAAAGATAAAGAACATTATCGTACTGAAATGGAACAGGCAGAAGCTAGCTTGTTGGATGAATTATCAACATTAAAGTTCCATAGAAGAGAAACAGGGTGGTAACTTGGCGAGGAATTCAAAACTGAACACTGATGAGAAAATCGTTGAAAAGAAGAAAAGTACCCGCCTCTTCCAAGAAGTGCTGCTTTGGACGCTCATTCCGCTGCTCTTCACGACAATGGTGTTATTGATCATCGCATATGTCGCTGATGTGAATGTTTTTGACAAAGCGAAAGAGTGGACGAAGTCTCTACCATTCAATAATGAGAAGCAAGTCTATGACGAAAATGTCGATGATTTGGTCATAGAAGAACGCGTCGTCGAATTGCAAGCGGAAATCCAGGAGAAGGAAGCGCAATTATTTAAACTCCAAGAAGACTTAGCTAAATCGGATGATGAGAAACAGGCTCTTCTCGACGAGCAAAAAAGCTTATTAGCTCAAATTGAAGTATTAAAAATGGAAAAAGACGATTATAAGCGGGACATGAAGGAAATCATTTCTACCTTCGAAAAGATGTCTGCAAAATCCGCAGCGCCTGTCATTACAAAAATGAGCGACGCAGAAGCAATTGAAATACTTTCAAGCCTAAAACCTGAAGTTCTCGCACCGATATTAGAAAAGATGTCACCAGAAGACGCCGCAAAATATACGAGTCTCATGACAAAATAAGTAGAGGCAAAGGTGGCTATCTGTGAGGGGAGGTGAAAGAAAGAGTGAACATTGGAGCATTGCAGTCGATGATCGGTATGAATCAACTTGCAGTAAACAATGTAAACAATGTGCAAAAGGGCGATCCTGCAACGACAAAGTTTGGCGCAATAATTGCCAGCATTTCAACGAACGCTGCAGAAACGGAGCCTGCTAGTACTGGAGAAATTCCAATCGAATTAATTCCAAATCTTTTCAATGCGACAACAGTTGAAGAGTTGGAGATTGCTATTCAAGCAATTCCGGAAAGTGAAAATATCGAGTTGCCTACTAGTGTTGAAGCAATGGAGATCACCGGAAGCGTGGAAGATCTCGCGAAAATGTTGTCAATCAATCCAGAGGAATTGCTCGAAAAGTTAAAACACATGATGGAGCAAGCTGGATTGACAAAGACCGAAACAGATGAATTGGCCGTAGCTACTGATATATGGACTGTATTGAGCATGATTGATGGCGTGGGCAGCCGTTTTTTTAATGACCTAAATGGAGCTCTCCAAAAGCCGGCTACAAGAAATGAAGCTATCGAACTGTTGGTATTTTTAAAGACAGTAGATTTGATTGCACCCAAAAAAGATATGGTTGTATCTTTGGAACAGAAAGTCGACAGTTTCCACCATATGCTAACCGGAGCTGCTGGACAATTTGAACAGCGGATTGTAGCGATGACGAAGCAGGAGCAATTGCCGTTCATCCAACAAAAAACGGACTTCAGAATCGTTCTTGAAACGAACTCGTCAAATTCAACGAATGCTGAAGGTAATGGTTATAAACAACCTGATACTCCATCTCATACGACTGTTGCACATGGAATTACCACATCAGTCAAAGTCGAAGTGCCGATACAACAGACGGAATCGAATCAAATGAATCGAAGCGAATCATTCATGAAAGAAATGCAGGCATTAATGAAACGATCCAATTTCGGGCAAGTTGGCGGAACAAACCGGATGCTTATTAAGCTATATCCTGAACATCTTGGTCAAGTCCGTATCGAACTGCTTGAAACGAACGGGATCATGACAGCGAGAATACTAGCCTCAACCGCATTTGCAAAAGGATTGCTCGACAGTCAGTTGCACCAACTAAAACACGCATTTAACCAACAAAATTTGCAAATTGACCGCATTGACATTGCGCAAACGATCCAAGAATCGACTAGAAATGAACGTGAACAATCGTTCAATGAGCAATTCAAGCGCGAGCAGCAAACGAGCAATAAGAGACAGAACAATAAGTCTGATGAAGATCAATCATTTGAAGAATATATGATTGAACTGGAGGTGTAGAGAATGGTAGAAGGACAAAAACCGATTACTGAATCAATGTACCTTATTAATAAACAACGGGATCAACGGAAAACAGGTCCAGATACGATGGGCAAGGACGCTTTCATGAAAATCCTCATTGCACAACTGCAAAACCAGGATCCGACGAACCCGATGAAAGACAACGAATTCATCGCGCAGATGGCTCAGTTTTCATCTTTGGAACAAACGATGAACTTGGCGAGCGCATTTGAAAAGTTTGCAGAAGCACAAAACCAATCCCAACTAATCCAATACAACCAATTCGTCGGAAAGAACGTCCGCTGGCACGAACTGACCGATAAAAAAGACGAAGCTGGCAAGCCGATTGTAAATGAAGGAACAGGAGTTATCCAATCCGCGAAATTCGTAGATGGGTCTGTTGTCTTTACAATGGCAGATGGAAAGGAACTGACACCAGGCAATATTTCAGAAGTGCTAGCAGGCTCAGGAAATACGAATAGTCTAGTAGAAGCCAGTTTGTTGATAGGCAAAACAGTTGGATATATGGATGGAGAAGTGGAAAAGTCCGGAACGGTCGTATCAGTTTCCAATAAAGAAGGAAAGCTTCAATATATTTTGGAAGACGGCAGCCGTTTGGACGGGGATTCATTTACGTCCATCAGTCAATAAAAGAAGAGGAGCGAGTGTATGGAAAAGTTGAACATCCACCACGTTCCATCGCAGCCGCTTATCCGCCATGGACAACCGTTGAAAGCACCGCAACAGCCAAAACAATCGTTTCTTGAACAGCTGAACAAAGCAATACAGCCGCAAGAATTGAAAATAAGCAAACACGCAAACGACAGGCTGAAAGAGCGGAACATTCATATTACAGAAACTGAATGGGCACACATCACAGACAAGGTGAATGAAGCAAAAGTGAAGGGAATCAAAGAATCACTTGTACTGATGGATCAAGCAGCACTAATCATCAGCGCAAAAAATTCCACCGTCATTACAGCGATGGATCGCAAGGAAGCGAAAGATCAATTATTTACAAACATCGACGGCACAATCGTACTCAGCTAACTCCGGCAGGACCTCAGAAAGAGGATGCCGACGTACTGCCGACTGACAGAGGCAGTTACAAATTTTATACAGCGAAAAACCGTCGCTGTATAAAATATTGGCCTCCGGCGGATGTCACAGATTTTTAATTGAATTTATCGAGCAAGCTCGATAAAAATCTGGACGCAATTCCGCCGAGGCATTATTGATTAACTATCCGAGAGGGGAAAAATAAATGTTACGATCAATGTACTCAGGAATCTCAGGACTAAAAAACTTCCAAACGAAATTGGACGTTATTGGTAATAATATTGCGAATGTGAATACGTATGGGTTTAAAAAAGGACGTACGATTTTTAAAGATCTCGTTTCTCAAACTACAGCAGGCGCTTCCGCACCAAGTGATAATCGTGGGGGAGTAAACGCAAGACAAATTGGGCTCGGTTCACAAATTGCTGCAATAGATACACTACACAGTCAAGGTTCGAGTCAGTTTACAGGAAATACTCTAGACTTAGCCATTACTGGGGATGGTTTTTTCCAAGTGATAGACGGCGGAGAAGTTTCTTATACGAGAGCTGGAAACTTCTATATGGATAAAAATGGAGATTTAGTTGATGGTGACGGTAGATATTTACAAGGAGCAGATGGAAAAATTACCATACCAATTACTGCGTCCTCTATGTCAATTGGTCAAGATGGCACAGTGTATTTTGTGGATTTACCTGAAGGAGCTGAAGCTGCAATAGCAGCTGCGGAGGTCATATTTAGACCAATTGAAAAGACATTTAAAGAAGCGGAAGAAGCTTTAAATAAAGCTAAGGACGAAGTTAAGTCTGCTAATGCTGATATTAAAGCAGCAGAAAAAGCCTTAGCTAAAGCAGAAGCTGATTTGGAAAGAGCAAACAATCTTCCCGCTGGAGCAGCAGGAAAACAAGAAGCGATAAATGCGGCTACTGCAGCTAAAACGGCAGCTGAGTCTGCAAAAACAACAGCTGAGGCTGCCAAGACAACAGCTGAGGCTGCTGAAACAGCTGCTACAGGACCGTATAATACAGCAAAAGGAGCATATGATCCAGCCAAAACAACTTTTGATAAAGTCATGTCGGATAATAAAGCAATCCTTCAAGAAGCTGGGAAAATTGAAATGACTAAATTCTCGAATCCTGGTGGACTTGAAAAGGTAGGCGGAAACCTGTACCGTGCATCTGCAAACTCTGGTGATGTAGAAACTGGTTTTGCACTCGATCAAGGTTTCGGTGCAATCGAATCCGGCTTCCTCGAAATGTCAAATGTCGACTTGTCCGAGGAATTCACCGAAATGATCGTAGCACAACGTGGTTTCCAAGCAAACACACGTATTATCACAACATCAGATGAAATTCTTCAAGAACTTGTCAATTTGAAGCGATAAGGATAGAAGTCTTTCACTATATAATTAAACTAACAATAGGATTGAAGCGTAGCGTTGCGAGCAGAATTTGAAGGATGCCTTAATTTCTGCAAAAAACGCAGAAATTAAGGCAAATCGAACTCTTCGTGGTTCGATTGGCTCAACGCTCGCCCCCCGGAAAGCGTCCACCTGTAGCGAAAGCCGTGACGAAGAACGGCTTTTGCGACCAAAAGCGAAGCGTTGGGAGCACTGGCCCTACCGAAAATTCGCTTAGAAAATAATTTTATGCGTTTCTGAACGTATTTATGCTTCACTACAAGCATTTATGAGCTTTTCAAAAGATTTATGCGTGTCTATTGCGTGTTATGCGTAATTCAACGAATTTATGCGTCATTAAACAACTTTATGCGTTTTTAGCAAAGGAGGGTCGGGCCGGCCCTGTGCCCGGCCCCTTACATATGATCAAAGTTACACGCCTTAACGGCAAAGCGTTCATGTTGAACGCACTATACATAGAAACAGTCGAATCGTTTCCCGATACGACCATCACATTGACGACTGGCACCAAATACATCGTCCTGGACCCGATCGACGAAGTCAATCGCCGCATTACTGAATTTTATCAGTCGGTCCAATTATTATCGAATCCGCATATCCGGGGTGAAGAAGATGAAAAATAAAGCATTAACAATCGCACTAATTATAGTAGTTACCTTGACACTCGTCGGGATAATCGGCTTAATCCTCACCTTGCAATTAAAAGGGGATTCGGTAGAAAAAGAACCAACAATCGATGAAATCCTTGAAGCGTCTGTGGACGTGCCGGAAATCATGACAAACTTATCTGGCAAACAATTTATCCGAATTTCATTGAAAATCCAAACAACAGATAAAAAAGCCGCAGCTGAACTAACGAAGCGGGATTTTCAAGTTCAAAACATCGTCATCCAAGAGCTTTCTGAAATGACTTCCAAAGACTTTGAAGGAAAAGCAGGGAAGCAGGCATTTGAGGATTCCATCAAATCGCAACTGAATCCTCTCATGCAAGAGGGTGAAATCGAAAAAGTGTACATCGTTTCTTACATTATTCAATAAGAAAATGATGGACATATACTATGCCGGGAGGTGGCCTTATGCCGGGAGATATTTTATCCCAAAATGAAATTGATGCCTTGTTATCGGCATTATCGACAGGTGAAATGTCGGCGGAAGAGATGAAGAAGGAAGAAGAGACCCGGAAGGTCAAAGTATATGATTTCAAGCGTGCCCTCCGCTTCTCAAAAGATCAAATCCGTAGTTTGACACGAATCCATGAAAACTTTGCCAGATTATTGACGACTTATTTTTCCGCACAATTGCGGACGTATATTCAACTAAATGTCGCTTCGGTCGATCAGATCCCATTTGAGGAATTCATTAGATCCATTCCAAATATGACATTACTTAATATTTTCGAAGTTCCGCCACTTGAAGGGAATATCATCATGGAAGTCAACCCGAATGTAGCCTATTCCATGCTTGACCGATTGATGGGCGGCGTTGGGGAAGGCCCTGGAAAAGTGGATAATATGACCGAAATTGAAACGAAGATATTGACCAACCTTTTCGAACGGTCCTTCGACAATTTACGTGAAGCTTGGGCAGGCATCATAGAAATGGATCCGTTCCTTTCCGAAATGGAAGTGAATCCACAGTTCCTTCAAATGATTTCACCGAATGAAACCGTTGTTGTCATTTCGTTCAATATTGTCATCGGAGAGTCGAGCGGTATGATTAATATATGTATTCCGCACGTCGTCCTCGAACCAATCGTTCCGAATTTATCGGTCCGCTATTGGATGCAGTCGAATAAGAAAGAACCGACGACTGAACAAAGTATCATTTTGGAAAAACGATTGAAACAAGCAACTTTGCCTATTGCTACTGAATTAGGGAAAGGTTCTATGTCGGTTGAGGACTTCTTGTATCTTCAAGTCGGAGATGTCATTTCTCTTGACCGGAAAATCGATGATCCTTTACTTGTTAAAGTGGGAGACATACCAAAATTCACTGCACAACCTGGTCATCTTCGAAGTAGGATGGCTGTACAAATAATCGATATATTGAACGGAGGGGATGAAGATGATGAGTGATAATGTACTTTCTCAAGAAGAAATCGAAGCGTTGCTGCGTGGAGAACCAATCCGTGCGGAAGAAACGGCAACATCGTCCTCTGAACATCAGGATTTTGATAACCAATTAAGTGAAATGGAGAAAGATGCATTAGGAGAAGTTGGAAATATATCCTTCGGCAGCTCCGCGACAGCACTCTCCTCATTGCTTGGACAAAAAGTTGAAATTACCACTCCCGCAATTTCTGTAGTAGATCGGAGTATGTTAGAGACGGAATTCATCCACCCTTATGTGGCTGTCCAAGTGGAATATACGGAAGGGTTAAACGGTACGAATCTGCTCGTCATTAAACAAAGTGACGCTGCAATCATCGCTGATCTCATGCTTGGCGGAGACGGAATGGCGCCAAATGAAGAACTGAATGAAATACATTTGAGTGCTGTACAGGAAGCGATGAACCAAATGATGGGTTCGGCTGCTACGTCGATGTCTACCGTCTTCAATAAGAAAGTCGATATTTCCCCTCCATCGATCGACTTGATGAATATGCAAAAAGCGGAAGGCACTGAAAAAATTCCAAAAGATGAAATGATGATCAAAGTCTCTTTCGAGTTGAAAGTAGGGGAATTGATCGATTCAAATATTATGCAGCTGTTTCCGCTCCAATTCGGTAAAAATCTTGTAGCATCGCTCATGGGAATGGGTGCGGAGGAAGAGGCCGCAGTAACGATTGAGGCACCGTCGAGACCTGCTCCAACAATCGAGCAGCAACCGAAGAGACAAGAATTTCCTCAAGAGGATTATTCCGCATTTCCGGGGCAAAGTGCAGCGCAAACGAGCGAACAGCCTTACTATGAACAACCTTATTACGAGCAGCCTGCCCAGCAACAGATGCCCCAAAGGCAGCAGCAACCACCTGTCCACGTACAGCAAGCTCGTTTTGCAAGCTTTGATGCACCATCGCTCAATCAAGGTGAAACAAATAACTTGAATATGTTATTGGATATCCCATTGCAAGTTACTGTAGAACTTGGGAGGACAAAGCGATCAGTTAAAGAAATCCTTGAAATGTCTAGTGGTTCCATCATAGAATTGGATAAGCTGGCAGGAGAACCAGTTGATATTTTAGTGAATAACCGCCATATCGCTAAGGGGGAAGTCGTCGTTATCGATGAGAACTTCGGAGTGCGAATAACGGATATTCTAAGTCAAACAGAACGATTAAATAATTTACGATAGAACTTCGGGAGGTTATGAGAATGGGTAAACGTATTTTAATAGTGGATGATGCGGCTTTCATGCGTATGATGATCAAAGATATTTTGACAAAGAACAATTTTGAAGTGGTCGGTGAGGCTGCAGACGGTGCACAAGCCGTTGAAAAGTATTTGGAATTGAAGCCCGATCTAGTAACGATGGATATTACAATGCCTGAAATGGACGGTATTGCAGCATTGAAAGCCATTAAAGAAAAGGACCCATCAGCGACTATCATTATGTGTTCGGCAATGGGGCAGCAAGCGATGGTAATTGATGCAATTCAAGCCGGAGCAAAAGATTTCATCGTCAAGCCGTTCCAAGCTGACCGTGTTGTTGAAGCGATTCAAAAAGCAATAGGTTAAACAATGAATTTATCATTAAATCTTAGACGATTATTACCACTGCTTCTAGTACTCTTCTTTGCTATATTGCCAGAGGTTGTACATGCTGAAACGGATGAGAATAAGTCGGTATCTGATTGGATGGAACAAGACAAAAATGATGACCAAGAGGTAAAGAAAGTAAATGAGGAAGATTCCCCAGCTGCCGACCGCTCGCAAGACGGGGCAGCTGTCGGCTTGTCAGGGTGGGATTACTTCAAGACGTTTTTCGCATTGCTATTTGTTATCGGTCTTCTATTCGCTCTTTTGAAGTTTATTAACCGGAAAAACCGAATGTTTGACCAGCATCGATTAATGAAAAATGTCGGCGGTCTTTCATTAGGACAACAGAAATCCATTCAATTAGTAGTCATCGGGGATTCCTATTACCTTATTGGCGTAGGTGACGAAGTTAGACTTTTGAAAGAGATTACCGATCCGGAAGAGATACGCGCGTTGGAAAGTTATTTTGATGAAGACGAGCTTCAATCTCCGCCAGGCTTCGTAAACAAATTGCTGGCGGCGCTTCCGATAAATAAGGGTAATTCATCGGTTGAAAGCGATCAACCCGCTGATTTCAAAAAAATGTTCACTTCCCGACTTGATGAATTGAAAGCGGAGAGGAAAAAACATTTGAACCGATTGGCAGAAAAGGAGAGCAGAAAAGATGAATGATTTCGTCCAGTTTTTTTCGGACAGTGACCCGTCTAATGTATCGACATCCATCAAAATGCTTCTTCTGCTCACAGTTCTTTCGCTTGCACCGGCAATTCTCATTTTAATGACTTCATTTGCACGGATTGTCATTGTATTATCGTTTGTCAGGACAGCACTGGCGACTCAGCAAATGCCGCCAAACCAAGTAATTGTCGGACTCGCTTTGTTTTTGACATTCTTTATCATGGCTCCGACTTTTCAAGAGGTGAATGAAACAGCTTTAACTCCGTTATTTGCTGAAGAGATTACACTTGAAGAAGCATATGAAAATGCAAGCATGCCGTTCAAGGAGTTCATGAGTAAACATACAAGGCAGAAGGATTTGGAGTTGTTTTTACGATACAATCAGGCGGAGCGTCCCGAAACATTGGAAGATATCCCATTGACGATGTTAGTGCCGGCATTCGCATTAAGTGAAATAAAGACCGCATTCCAAATGGGCTTCATGATCTTCATACCGTTTCTTGTTATTGATATGATCGTTGCAAGTGTCCTTATGTCCATGGGGATGATGATGTTGCCGCCGGTTATGATTTCATTGCCATTTAAGATTTTGTTATTTGTCCTTGTCGATGGATGGTATCTTATCGTCAAGTCTTTATTACAAAGTTTTTAGCGCTGCTCACAATCACTTCCATTTTGGCAAATCGGCATTTTACAGTTTAGGAGTGGTAATGAATGACAGGCGAATTAATTATAGCGATAGCTGAGCGGGCGGTGTGGGTAATTCTTTTTACTTCCGGGCCTCTGTTAATTGTCGCTTTGGTTTCCGGTTTGATCGTCAGTATATTCCAAGCGACGACCCAGATTCAGGAACAGACATTGGCATTTGTGCCAAAAATCATTGCCGTCCTAGTAGCTCTCGTCTTCTTTGGACCTTGGATGTTGGCAAGGGTCACAGCATATGCGACTGATATTTTCGATAATCTAGTCCGGTATATCGGGTGATGGAATGGAAGAACTGATTCCTTCTTTAGCCGCATACTTGCTCATTTTAACAAGAGTGACTGCATTCATCGTAACGGTCCCTTTGTTTTCCTATCGGGCGATTCCGACGACGCAAAGAATCATCTTTGCAGCATTATTATCTTGGATGATGGTGTATACGATTGACGCCCCCAGTCTCGAAATCGATGGTACATACATACTGCTTGTTATCAAGGAGGCAACGACTGGGCTTTTCATTGGTGTTATCGCCTTTATCGTCATGTCCGCAATCCAAATTGCAGGCGGCTTTATCGATTTCCAAATGGGCTTTGCTATCGCCAACGTTATCGACCCTCAAACCGGCGCGCAATCGCCGTTGCTCGGTCAATTTTTCAATGTACTCGCCATGCTGCTATTGCTGACATTGAATGGTCATCATATGCTCCTTGATGGTATTTTTTATAGTTATCGATTTGTGCCGATTGATATGCTATGGCCGGCTTTCGGTGATGAACGGCTAATTGAATTTGTCATAAGAACATTCGCGACGACGTTTGCCATTGCTTTTCAAATGTCGGTGCCAATCGTAGCGACACTTTTTCTTGTCGACTTGGCGTTAGGAATTACAGCAAGGACAGTTCCTCAACTGAATATTTTCGTAGTCGGCTTTCCTATTAAAATTGGTGTCAGTTTTCTTGTTCTTGTGACGATGTTCACGGTAATGATAGCGATGATGCGAAAATTATTTGAAGTGATGATGTCGGCAATGAGGGATTTGATGATTATCTTAGGAGGTGGCTGATGAATGATTCGTTTGGACTTACAGTTCTTTGCGGGTGAAAAGACAGAAAAGGCCACTCCGAAGAAACGACAAGATTCCCGTAAGAAAGGACAGGTATTAAAGAGCCAGGATGTAACAACCGCAGTTGTCCTTCTCTTCGTATTCCTGTTCCTTTTTTTCGCTGCCGGCTTCATGCGTGACCGATTCTTCGTTTTCTTTACTCATTCATTCACAGAATCCATTTCAATAAAGTCATTGGATATCGAACAAACTATGATTCTTTATATAGATATGATTGTCCAAATGGCGTACATTCTTTTGTCGATTATGGCGGTTGCTGTCATTGCCGGCATCGCAGGAAATTTAATGCAATTCGGATTGCTTTTTACTGCTGAACCTATGAAATTCGATTTGAAGAAAATTGATCCGATTAAAGGTTTGAAAAGGATATTTTCCATAAGAGCTCTCGTTGAATTGTTAAAATCATTGTTGAAAATATCGTTCATCGGTTCAGTAACGACATTCCTACTAATGACAAACATCGAAAAAGTGTTAGGTCTTGCGTTCAAGACACCGCACGACACATTGGTCACAGTCGGTCAATTGGTTACTTTAATGGGCATTATCGCCTCTTTTGTCCTTTTATTTATTTCGGTGTTGGATTATTTTTACCAAAAATTTGATTATGAGAAGAACTTGCGGATGTCTAAACAGGATATTAAGGATGAATATAAAAACACAGAAGGCGATCCGATCATTAAGTCGCGCATCAAACAGCGGCAAAGGGAAATGGCGATGCGAAGGATGATGCAGGAAGTGCCTCAAGCAGATGTGGTCATCACGAATCCGACCCATTTTGCTATCGCTTTGAAATATGATGACGAAAAAATGGATGCGCCTGTCGTTATTGCAAAGGGAGCTGACTTCGTCGCACAAAAGATCAAGTTGATTGCGAAAGAGCATAATATTGTCATGGTCGAAAACCGGCCACTTGCTAGGGCAATGTACGATGATGTGGAAATCGGAGATCGGATACCAGACCAGTTTTTCAAGGCGGTTGCTGAAGTGTTGGCTTATGTTTATCGCATTCAACGAAAGATTTAAGTACATTATGAGAAAGTGGGGATGACATGCAATTTAAAGATATCGGAGTGTTAGCAGCAGTCATTATGATTGTCGCCATGCTCGTCATCCCATTACCGCCTTGGCTTCTAAGCTTTTTAATTATCATTAATATCACGCTTGCATTATTGGTCCTTATGACATCGATGAATATGCAGGAAGCATTGCAATTTTCGATATTTCCATCTTTGCTTTTGTTATTGACGTTATTCCGATTGGGCTTGAACGTCTCGACAACGCGTGCAATTCTTTCAGAAGGAGATGCAGGTGGCGTTGTTGACACTTTTGGTACGTTTGTTACCGGAGGAAATATTGTCGTCGGTCTGGTCGTCTTTGTCATTTTGATTATCATCCAATTCATCGTCATTACGAAAGGGTCAGAAAGGGTTTCGGAAGTAGCAGCCCGCTTTACGCTTGATGCGATGCCTGGTAAGCAGATGAGTATCGATGCCGATTTGAACGCAGGGATGATTTCAGAGGCAGAAGCAAGGAGCCGCCGAGAAAAGGTAAGTAATGAAGCCGATTTCTATGGTGCGATGGATGGGGCGACTAAATTTGTAAAGGGTGATGCCATCGCTGGGATCATCATCGTTATTATTAACTTGCTCGTAGGGATGATTATTGGCGTGGCGCAAATGGGTCTACCATTTGCCGAGGCGGCAACGACATTTTCTAAATTGACCGTCGGGGATGGGATTGTTTCACAAATTCCGGCTTTGCTCATTTCGACAGCTACAGGTATCGTCGTAACGCGTGCTGCATCCGAAGGAAATCTCGGTTCAGATATTACAAGACAGCTTTTAGGACAACCTAAGCTGCTCTATGTAACGGCAGCAACGGTCTTACTGCTAGGGCTATTTACGCCGATCAATGACATCTTGACGATTCCGATTGCTGCATTTTTAGCTATAGGGGCGTTCTTCATGTCAAGACAACCGGAAGAAGATCCGGAAGAACTGCTGGAAATGGAAGAAGAGGTTGAAACGGAAGGGATGAAGAGTCCTGAAAATGTTGTCAATCTATTGAATGTCGATCCGATCGAGTTTGAATTTGGTTATGGACTCATTCCTTTAGTCGATGCACAGCAAGGTGGGGATTTGCTTGATAGAGTCGTCATGATTCGAAGGCAGCTCGCTCTTGAATTAGGTCTTGTCATACCAGTCGTACGGATACGGGATAATATTCAATTGCAACCAAATGAGTATCGTATCAAGATTAAGGGAAATGAGTTGGCAAGAGGCGAACTACTCCTGGATCATTATCTTGCGATGAGTCCGGGCGGCGATGATTCGATTGTCGGAATCGATACAATCGAGCCTTCGTTCGGTCTTCCTGCAAAATGGATTACGGAAGATGTAAAGGAAGATGCGGAAATTATGGGATATACAGTCGTTGATCCACCAAGCGTTGTTTCGACCCATCTCACAGAAGTCATTCGGGCGAATGCCGCAGATCTGATTGGACGACAAGAAACGAAACAGCTTGTCGATCATGTCCGTGAGACATATCCGATCTTAGTGGATGAACTGACACCGACACCTCTTTCTATCGGTGAAATCCAAAAAGTGTTGGCGAAATTGCTGAATGAAAGTGTCTCTATCCGGAATTTGCCGATCATTTTTGAAACATTGGCCGACTACTCGAAGTACACATCCGATATTGATTTGCTGACGGAGTATGTACGCCAATCGCTTGCAAGACAAATTACTGCGCAATATTCGTCCGGAGTCGATGCATTAAAAGTATTGACCGTTTCAGGGAAAGTCGAAAAATTGATAGCGGATCATATCCAGCAGACCGAGCAAGGGAATTATTTGTCGATTGACCCTTCACATTCCCAAGAAATATTAGAGTCAATCGCTAGAGAAGTCGAAAGAGTCGCTTTGATGGACCAATCGCCTGTCATTCTGTGCTCGCCAGCTATCCGAATGTATTTAAGGCAAATAACGGAGCGATATTTCCCGCAAATCCCTGTTTTATCTTACAATGAGCTCGAAGCTTCAATTGAAGTCCAAAGTGTCGGGGTGGTGGATATCTGATGAAAATGAAAAAATATACAGCCGACACAATGGTGGAGGCAATGAAGAAAGTGAGAGCTGATTTTGGGGATGATGCAATCATTCTTAGCTCGAATGTTATCACTTCCAAAGGATTCCTCGGTTTTTTCCAAAAAAAATCGGTTGAAGTCGTAGCCGGTTTCGATGAGCCGGCCATAATACCGACAGAGCCTGCATTCATTACGAAACAGGCATCCATATCTGTGGAGTCAAAGAATGATGAGGAAATTAAGAATGAAATGAATGAAATGAAAAGGCTGCTTCAAGAAATGAAGCAGTCCGTTTCTTTCTCCAATTTCCCGGACGAACTGAAGCCGTTGCTTACCTATTTAGAGAATCAGGACTTGTCAAAAAAACTCGTCTTCCAGGTCGGCAATGAAATCTTTGGACAGATGAAGGAGAAAAAGAAGGATTTCTCAAAAGAAGAGCAATTGCAAATTGCTAAGGCCGTCTTGGCGAAAGAATTCTCGGAATTGCCTTTCGGCGGAATTACATTTTCTAAGAGATTCATCAACGTGCTCGGTCCGACCGGTGTCGGGAAGACGACAACGATCGCTAAAATCGCTGCAAGAGCGCTATTGGAACATAAAAAGAAAATCGGCTTCATTACGACTGATACATATCGGATAGCTGCAATTGAACAATTACGTACATATGCGAATCTATTGCAAGCTCCCGTTGAAATTGCCTATAACAGCAAAGATTTTGAAGATGCGATCATGAAGATGAAAGATCTGGATCTAATTTTCATTGATACGGCCGGCCGAAATTATAAAGAAATGAAGTATGTAGACGATTTAAAGCGACTGATCGACTTTTCACTAGATATGGAATCTTTCCTTGTGTTATCTGTCACTTCGAAGGAAGAAGATATGAAGACAATCATCGATAGGTTTACTTCTTTTCCAGTCGAAAAATTCATTTTTACAAAAGTGGATGAAACGGGATCGATCGGTCCTATGTTCAATTTGATGAAACAATACGAGATTGGAACCGCTTATTACACAGATGGACAGGAAGTTCCGGAAGATATAGTTGAAGCGGATGTAGACAAAATGCTCAACTTGTTATTGGCAGGTGCTAAACATGCGTGACCAAGCGGAAGCACTTCGGTTGAAAATGTTGCAGGCTCAAGGCAGCTTGGCCAAATCCATTGCAATTGTCAGTGGAAAAGGGGGAGTGGGCAAGTCGAATTTTACGACGAATTTCGCCCACTCCTTACGTGTAAAAGGAAAAAAAGTTATCGTTGTCGATATGGACATCGGAATGGGCAACATCCATATTTTACTTGGAGTCGCACCAAAATATAGCTTGAAAGATTACTTGACCGGTCAACAATCTCTCGAAAATATTATTAATACAGACGAGCTTGGCCTTACATTCATTTCAGGAGGCTCAGGGTTGGACTCTGTGCTTGATTGGTCGGAGAATATGTTCGATAGACTGCTCGCAGCATTTGAGCAGTTGCAGAAGGAGTACGATTTCATCCTTTTCGATATGGGGGCAGGAGCAACGCAACGTTCCATTGAATTGATCATTGCAGTTGATGAAGTAATCGTCATTTCAACGACTGAGCCTACATCTATTACTGATGCTTACTCCATGATGAAGTTCATCTGCTTAAAGGATCCGGAAAAGAAATTCAGCATCGTCAGCAACCGGGTGACTAAACACGATGACGGCAATGACGCAGTAACCCGTTTACAATATGCAATGCGAAAATTCCTTGATAAAGAAACGTCGATATTAGGATTTTTACCGGAAGACGCCGCTGTCCATAAAGCGGTAGTCGCGCAAAAACCATTTTTACTACTATTTCCGAACGCTCTAATTTCAAAAAGAATGACTGCAATCGCAGATGAATTTGTTATTGTAGATCGAAACAAAGAAAAGGACGATACCGGGTTCCTTAAAAAGTTGAAAGGGATTTTCTTGAAAGGGCGTGAATGAATTGGGATTCGGCACTGTGAAAAAAGTGCTTGTAGTTGATGATTCCGCGTTTATGCGAAAACTAATTTCAGAAATGCTTTCGAAACATCCGCTGCTTGAAGTCGTTGGTATAGCGCGCAATGGGAAAGATGCTGTTGAGAAGGTTGTTGAGCTTCGTCCAGACGTCGTTACGCTGGATATCGAGATGCCGCTCATGAATGGGCTTGAAGCTTTGAAACAAATCATGAAAAGGCAACCGACTCCGGTCGTCATGCTTTCAAGCACAACCGAAATTGGTGCAGAAAACACAATGAATGCAATGGAGTATGGAGCAGTTGATTTTGTAGCTAAACCAGGAGGAGCCATTTCACTCAATTTACATGATGTTGAACAGGAAATCGTTACGAAAGTTGTAGCTGCAACGAAAGTCAAAATCTCAACTCTTGTAAAACAACCGATAGAACGAGCAGTGGAGCGAGTACAATTAGTACAAAGAGATATTCCTAACAAAGAGACAACCATTCGGCCTATCTCGTCATTAACTACATTGCAAGATAAAAAGATTTCCAAAGTGCTAGAGACTTTTGTTATAATAGGTACATCGACAGGGGGACCTCGGGCATTGCAAGAAGTGCTTACACGGTTGCCATCTGATCTAAATGCCCCAATTCTGATCGTCCAACATATGCCGCCAGGTTTTACGAAGTCATTAGCCCAAAGATTGGATGGCTTAAGTGAAATACGGGTGAAGGAAGCCGAGGATGGAGAACCTCTCTTGAAAGGCGTCGCCTATATCGCTCCTGGCGGAAAGCATTTGAAATTCGAAAAATGCCCGACAGGTTATTGTGTCCGGCTTGATGATATGGAATCGCCGAGAATGGGCCACCGCCCATCCGTCGACGTCCTGCTTGAGTCAGCTGCTTCCATCCGAGAATTGCAGTATGTAACTGCTATCATGACGGGAATGGGGCATGACGGCAGGGAAGGCATGCAACAACTAAAAACCGCTTGTAAAACGATTACGATAGCGGAATCTGAAAAGACGTCCGTTGTATACGGCATGCCTAAAGCGATCAAAGAAGCCGGTTTGGCCGACCAGGTCGTTGATGTACAATACATTGCAGAAGCAATTACGGAAATCTTACATTCTTGAGGGGGCGTCATTATGGATACGAATCAATACCTTGAAATGTTTCTCGAGGAAAGCAAAGAGCATCTTCAAGCGTGCAATGAGCATTTATTAGAATTGGAAAAAAACCCAGAGGACTTGGCGATTGTCAATGAAGTATTCCGATCCGCCCATACATTAAAAGGGATGTCAGCCACGATGGGTTATGAAGATATTGCCGACTTGACACATAAGATGGAAAATGTGTTAGACGCTATCCGAAACTCGAAAATTAGTGTGACTACAGAAATACTAGACATCGTCTTCCAAGCTGTTGATTATTTGGAAGAAATGGTGATGGATATTGAAGCTGGCGGGACCGGTAAAAAGGATGTACAGGAGCTCGTTTCCGCGTTAAATAACATCGAAGCAGGACAACCACCTATCGCTGCTCCGAAAATGGAGACAGCTGCTTCTGTAGAGGCAGTTGAACCGCAAAAGGCACAAGAAGCACCAAAGCTTCAATATGATGATTATGAATTGACGGTAATTGGTCAATCACAAGAACAAGGCTTCCATGCATTTGAAATATCGGTCACACTTCGGGAAGATTGCTTGCTTAAAGCTGCGAGAGTTTTCATGGTTTTCGAGATTCTAGAGAAATCAGGAGAAATCGTCAAAACTAAACCTTCCGTTGAACAGTTGGAAAACGAGGATTTCGATGAAACGTTTACAGTAGTCCTCATTACAAATGAAGATGCGAGCTCACTCGAAGCGAAAGTGATGAAAGTGTCTGAAGTGGATCATGTTGAAATCCGTCCTATTACTGACACATCTCATCCAAAGAGCGATTTGCCTGATGTGATTGAAGTCGTACCTGAAGTAGTAGTCCCGAAAGATAGCGGGAAGAGCGACGCATCTGCTAAAAAAGGTCGCCGTGCAACGAATGCACATAGTGCGAACAAGACAATTCGCGTCAATATCGACCGGTTGGACATACTTATGAACCTTTTTGAAGAATTGGTTATCGATAGGGGACGCTTGCAATCAATCGCAAGTGAATTACATAATCCCGATTTGAACGAAACCGTCGAACGGATGACTCGCGTATCTGGTGATCTTCAAAACATCATCCTGAATATGCGTATGATTCCTGTAGAAACAGTATTCAACCGCTTCCCGAAAATGGTTCGTCAACTTGCACGTGATCTCAATAAAAAGATAAACCTTGAAATCATCGGTGCGGAAACTGAGTTGGATCGGACAGTAATCGATGAAATAGGAGATCCTCTCGTACATTTGATCAGAAATGCATTGGATCATGGCATCGAGAGTCCGGAAGAGCGTCTAGCTAAAGGAAAGCCAGAAGAAGGCACAGTCACTTTAAGAGCTTATCATTCCGGCAATCATGTATTTATAGAGCTTGAAGACGATGGTGCAGGCATCAACAAGGATAGGGTCTTGCAGAAGGCGCTTGAAAGAGGCGTCGTCACGGAAGAGGCGGCTGCCACTCTGACTGATCGACAGATTTCAGAGCTCATTTTATCATCCGGATTTTCTACAGCTGAAAAAATCACGGATGTATCCGGTCGCGGAGTTGGTCTGGATGTCGTGAAAAGCACTATAGAATCACTTGGCGGCTATATTACAATTGATTCTAAGGAAGGGCAAGGCTCCCTTTTCCAAGTTCAATTGCCGTTGACGTTATCGATTATTTCGGTGATGCTCGTTAATTTGGATAAAGATATTTATGCAATCCCGCTATCATCGATCATTGAAACAGCTATCATTCAAACTTCCGATATTTTGAATGCTCATAACCAAAAAGTGATTGATTTCAGAGGAAGCATCGTTCCGCTCGTCAATTTGAAAGATATTTTCGAGATGAGAGACGGGTCGGAAATGGAGGAATACCAATCGGTCGTCATCGTTCGTAAAGGCGATAAGATGGCTGGTCTCGTTGTAGATTCCTTCATAGGACAACAAGAAATCGTATTGAAATCGCTTGGCAATTATCTTCAAAGTGTCTTTGCCATATCTGGCGCTACAATTTTAGGGAACGGCCAAGTTGCGCTTATCGTGGATTGCAATGCATTGATCAAATAGGCGGGAGGGGAAAAGCATGGCTGAAACAATTGAAAGCAGTAAAGAAATGAAAGTGATCGTGTTCCAGTTAATGGATAAAGAATATGCCGTTGGTGTAGATGTTGTCGAGTCGATTGAAAAACTCATCTCGATTACGAGAGTTCCGAAAACACCTTCATATATAAAGGGCGTTATTAACTTAAGAGGAGTTGTCACTCCGATTGTCGATTTGCGAGAACGCTTCGGCATTGAAGTGAAAACTTTAGATGACAGCAGCAGAATCATCATCGTTTCATTGGAGGAGTTTGAGGTGGGACTCATCGTAGATGCAGCGAATGATGTAATTGATATTCCGGTTGATTCCATCGAACCGCAGCCCGAAGTCGTTGGTTCCATCGAATCCGAATTCATTTCGGGAGTTGCCAAAGTAGAGAAACGACTATTAGTCATGTTGAATTTAGAAAAAGTGCTGCAGCCTGTGAAACGGGTGACGACAGATGAAATCTGATCACCAGATTACCGATATGCATCTTGACGTGCTAAAGGAAATTGGAAATATCGGAGCAGCTCATGCCGCAACTTCCTTATCACAATTGCTTGGTAGGAAAATTGATATGCTCGTTCCGAAAGTGTCACTCGTTTCCTTCGATGAAATGTTTGATCTGGCAGGGGGCGCTGAGCGGATTGTGGCAGGCATTTACTTAAGAATCCAAGGAGACTTATCCGGGAGCATGTTCTTTGTCTTGCCGATCGATTCTGCGAACGAGTTCATCCGCAGATTAATCGGCGACGAGACGTTCAACTTCCATGCAGTACCAATTCCAGAAATGGGCATTTCGGCAATGCAGGAGCTTGGCAATATTTTATCTGGATCCTATTTGTCCGCCTTATCGGATTTTACAGGATTGAAAGTCCATCCAACAGTTCCATCATTGAGTGTTGATATGGTCGGGGCCATTGTCAGTTTTGGACTTATAGAAGTATCGCATTTTAGCGATGAGGTCATCGTTATCGATACGCGCATCGAAGAGGAAGGCGATAACGGACATTCGAGTGTGGACGGGCATTTCTTTTTGCTTCCTGATCCGGAATCTTATATAACGATTTTCCGATCGTTAGGTGTACTGTAATCATGTTGAAAACAGTAGTGAGAGTCGGAATCGCCGATATGAATATCGTTCATGCGCCGGACACAATCCGGACGTCCGGTTTAGGGTCATGCGTAGGTGTTGTACTTTATGACGAATCAAAGAAGATTGCCGGACTCCTGCATGTTATGCTTCCCGATTCGAGTCTTGGAAGATCGCATAGTATAAATGTAGCTAAATTTGCGGATACCGGTATTTATTCATTAATGGAAATGCTGAAGTCGGAAGGGGTTCGCCCTTTATCCTTAAAAGCAAAAATTGCTGGAGGCGCCCAAATGTTTCAATTTGGCTCCAGCGATTCCATCCGCATCGGTCCGCGTAATGTCGAAGCTGTCAAAAAAGAGCTCGTCCGACTGTCTATTCCAATAGTTGCGGAAGACACGGGCGGTTCGAGCGGCAGGACAATCGAATTCGATCCGTCGACGAGCGCATTAAGCATCCGGACAGTCAATTTCGGAACGAAGGAAATTTGAAGCAGTATCAATAGGCATAAACGTAGCAGAGCGACTGAACGGTTCAGTCGCTATTTTTTGTCGAAATTTGCTATAATAGAAATTATATAATTTCTCGTTTTGACGGAAACATCATGGAAGGTGAGGGATTCGATGTCCAAAGAGGATCTGACGGGAGAAGATGCATGTTGGAAACTATGGTTAACTGATCGGGATCCCGATGCCGGCGATAGACTTGTCCGGAAGTATACTCCTCTCGTCAATTACCATGTGCAACGAATCAGCTCGGGCTTGCCGCGGAATGTATCAAGGGATGAGATTATGAGTCTGGGACTACAAGGTCTATTCGACGCATTAACGAAATTCGATCCGGGCAGGGATTTGAAATTTGACACGTACGCTTCCTTTAGGATCCGCGGATCAATCATAGATGGTTTGCGTAAGGAAGACTGGCTTCCCCGATCCTCCCGAGAAAGGTCGAAAAAGCTTGAGGAAGAAATCGGCAAGTTGGAGCAGAAATTACTGCGTCATGCAACTCCCGAAGAGATTGCTGAACATCTTGGCGTTACCGTAGAGGAAGTATATCAGACAGTGCATGAACACTATTTTTCGAATGTACTTTCTATGGACGAGCGTATGAATGATGACGAAGAGGAAGGGCAGAAAACATTTGTCCTTAAGGACGATCACGAGCGCACTCCTGAACAGCAAATCGTCATGGGAGAGCTCGTCGGTGATTTAGCATCGAAAATTAAAGAATTGAATCATAATGAACAATTGGTAATAAATTTGTTTTACACAGAAGAGATGACATTGACTGAGATTGGGGAAATCTTGAATTTATCAACTTCTAGAATTTCTCAGATCCATTCAAAAGCGCTATTCAAATTGCGAAAATTATTGTTGCCGGAAATTGTTGATGGAGGGATTTTATGAGCCTGAAAGGAATCGAACTCCAAATTGCCATCCCTAAAACGTTTGAAGCAGGGAGAATGCAGGAACAGAAACAACAGCAAACGCAGCTCAACCAAGATCAGGCACAGCTCCAAAACGAAAAAGAGACATTAAAAAACCGGGAAAGTGTCCGGCACTCCGAGAAATACGCCAAAACAGATAAAGATTCAAAAGGCAAAAACGAAGACAGAAATCAAAAAGAAAAAGAACATCAACATAAGGAAGAGGAAAAGAAGACAGTACACCCTTACAAAGGGTCGATTGTCGACTTTACAGGATGATGGACATGCAAACGGTATTTTTATTATTTTTATTCATTTTACAAGTGATCGGTTTTTATTTCATTGCATTGCTATACATGAAAGTTTCGAAATTCAATAATTTAGAGAAGAAGCAGCAGAAGCTGATGGTGGAGATGGATGATGCGATCGGCGCCTACTTATCTGAATTGAAAGAGGAAAACGAACGGCTTATTGCTATCATTGAAAAACGGCAAGAAAATGACAAACGAAATGAAAATGCGCATGAAGGCCGTCGACAAGAGCCTGAACAGCAAGCGGAAAGAAAGGAATTCACCGTCGTCACGCCAAGTTATCCCATGAAAGCGGCGATGAAATCATACCAGACGTCACCGACAGTAAAAGATAGCAAATTATCCAAGCAAACACCCAAAGTGCAAGAAATGGATAGTCGAACGCTCGCCATTCAGATGTATGATGAGGGGAAGCCAATCGAAGAAATCGCAAAAAAGCTCGGAAAAGGGAAAACCGAAGTGGAATTGCTGCTGAAATTCAGATGAAGTGAGTTGCAATCCGATTATCAGTATGGTATATTATCAAATGGTGTTACTACACACGTATGTGGATGATCGGAAAAGGTGCCGAAAGGTCATTCCGTCGCATGAAACATACGGAGGAATATAACCAAATTGGAGGAAAAACAAATGTCAGTAATCTCAATGAAACAACTGCTTGAAGCAGGTGTACATTTCGGACACCAAACTCGTCGTTGGAACCCGAAAATGAAAAAGTATATTTTCGTTGAACGTAACGGAATCTACATCATCGATCTTCAAAAGACGGTGAAAAAACTAGAAGAAGCTTATGACTTCATGCGTCAAGTTGGTGCGGAAGGCGGAAAAGTACTATTTGTTGGTACTAAGAAGCAAGCACAAGATGCAATCAAAGAAGAAGCTGAGCGTGCAGGAATGTACTACATCAACCAACGTTGGCTTGGTGGTACACTTACAAACTTCGGTACGATCCAAAAACGTGTTGCACGTATGAAAAAGATCGAAACGATGGAAGAGGACGGTACATTTGCTGTACTTCCTAAAAAAGAAGTTTCTGAACTTAGAAAAGAGCACGAACGTCTTGTGAAATTCCTTGGCGGTATCCGTGATATGAAATCATTGCCTGACGTCATCTTCGTTGTTGACCCTCGTAAAGAGCGCATCGCTGTGGCAGAAGCAATCAAATTGAACATTCCACTCGTCGGTATTGTTGACACGAACTGTGATCCGGACGAAATCGACTATGTCATTCCTGCGAATGACGATGCAATCCGTGCGGTTCGTCTACTTACTAGCAAAATGGCAGATGCATTGATCGAATCAAGACAAGGCGCTGATGAAGAAGTGTCTGAAGAAGCGACTGAAACGGCAGCTGCAGAGTAATAGTAGTAATAAAAAAGACGATAAGCGGCCAACCCCCTTATCGTCTTTTTTACAGATTAGGTTTTGTTAGATTTCAATGTTGATATTAGCACGCTTCGTTGATTGAAGCGAAAGCCGTAACGTAGAACGGCTTTTGCGAGTAAAAGCAAAGCGTTACGAGCAGAATCAAATCAACAATATTGATGAACAACTCCAACATTGTCGTCTCAAATCACTCATACAGGAGGAACTAACAATGGCAATTACAGCACAAATGGTAAAAGAACTGCGTGAAAAAACTGGCGCAGGTATGATGGACTGCAAAAAAGCACTTACTGAAGTAAATGGTGACATGGATGCAGCAGTAGACTTCCTTCGTGAAAAAGGTCTATCAAGCGCAGCTAAAAAAGCTGACCGCATCGCTGCAGAAGGTACAACTGACATCATCGTCAACGGTAACGACGCTGTCATCTTCGAAGTAAACGCTGAAACAGACTTCGTTGCGAAAAACGAAGCGTTCCAAGCTCTTGTAAAAGAACTTGGTGAACACCTTCTTGCAACTAAACCAGCAACAATCGAAGAAGCAACTGAATCGAAAATGGAAAACGGCCTTACTGTCGCTGACCACATTTCCAATGCAGTTTCTAAAATCGGTGAGAAAATCACTCTTCGCCGCTTTGAAATCAAAACAAAAACGGACAACGATGCATTCGGTCCTTACCTTCACATGGGCGGCCGCATTGCGGTATTGACAATCCTAGAAGGTTCTACAGACTCCGATGCAGCTAAAGATGTAGCAATGCACATCGCAGCTATGAACCCACAATACATTTCTCGTGATGAAGTGTCTGAGGAAGAAGTAGAGCGCGAGCGCAAAGTTCTTACTGAGCAAGCGTTGAACGAAGGCAAGCCTGAAAATATCGTTGCAAAAATGGTTGAAGGCCGTCTTGGAAAATACTTCGAAGATATTTGTGTACTTGACCAAGCATTCGTTAAAAACTCTGATCAAAAAGTACGCGATTTCGTTAAATCTACAGGTGGAACTTTGAAAGAATTCGTTCGTTTCGCAGTAGGCGAAGGAATCGAAAAACGCGAAGACAACTTTGCTGACGAAGTCATGAGCCAAGTAAAAGGTAACTGATTAGATATAAAGATCAATTAGGGGACACAACTTTGTGTTCCCTATTTTTCGAGAAAACACAGTAGACGGAGGGTACATATGGGCGTCCCAAAATATAAAAGAATTGTCTTGAAGCTTAGCGGCGAGGCGCTTGCGGGTGATAAAGGCTACGGTCTTTCACCGGCAATCATTAAAACTGTTGCTGAACAAGTGAAAGAAGTTGTCGACCTTGGAGTAGAAGTTGCGGTCGTAGTTGGTGGAGGAAACATTTGGCGAGGGAAAGTCGGAAGTGAGATGGGCATGGACAGAACAACTGCCGATTATATGGGTATGCTCGCCACAGTCATGAATTCATTAGCTCTTCAGGACGCTCTTGAAAAATTAGACGTTGAAACACGTGTATCGTCATCGATCGATATGCGGCAAGTAGCGGAGCCGTATATTCGCAGAAAAGCGATTCGTCATTTGGAGAAAAAGCGAGTCGTCATCTTTGCTGCTGGAACAGGAAATCCTTATTTCTCAACTGATACGACTGCTGCGCTTAGAGCTGCAGAAATCGAAGCAGACGTCATTTTAATGGCGAAAAATAATGTGGACGGAGTCTATTCAGCAGATCCGTTAAAAGATGAGAATGCAGTGAAATATACGGAATTGACTTACTTGGAAGTGATCAGCCAAGGACTTGAAGTCATGGATTCCACTGCTTCAACCCTATGTATGGACAATGATATCCCTCTCGTAGTATTCTCAATTATGGATAATGGAAATATTAAAAAGGCCGTGCTCGGTGAACCAATCGGTACGGTTGTGAGGAGGAATGGGTAAATGCCGAAAGCGATAATGGACCAAACGAAAGATAGAATGGATAAAGCGATCGGGTCTTTCACAAGACAACTCGCGTCCATTCGTGCAGGACGAGCGAACGCTTCATTGCTTGATCGGATTACAGTACTTTATTACGGAGCTCCGACGCCGCTCAACCAAATGGCAGGTATTTCTGTGCCAGAAGCGAGACTGATGGTCATCCAACCATATGATAAAACGACTTTAGGTGATATTGAAAAAACGATATTGAAATCGGATATCGGTATCACTCCTTCCAATGATGGATCGGTCATCCGTTTGGCAGTCCCCGCATTAACGGAAGAACGCCGTAAGGAATTGGTGAAAGAAGTCAAAAAAGAAGCGGAAGACTCCAAAGTGGCAATTCGCAACATTCGTCGGGATGCAAATGACGAGTTGAAAAAGCTTGAAAAGAATGGGGACATCACTGAGGATGAATTACGCCGTGAAGGTGATGACATCCAAAAATTGACTGATTCCTATATCGTTAAAATTGATGAGATTGCCAAAGACAAAGAAAACGAAATTTTGGAGATCTGATCAAAGAACTTTCTATACATTGGGGCGTCCTACTTTCAGGACGTCTTTTTTTCTGACCGTATATCATCCGTTTTACCGAATGATAAATATTTCACCATACGGCAAGCATAATCTAAAAGGACAGTATTTGTTTTCTATTAATAGATGAAAGAAATGTTTAGTGAGGATTGGAGCAAAAGCGTAGCGTTACGAGCACAGGATAGGATGCCTTAATTTCTGCAAAGGATGCAGGAATACGGCAAATCGAACCCTTCGTTGTTGATTGGCTCACGGACCGTCCGCGGAAAGCGTCCGCCTGTAGCGAAAGCCGTGACGAAGAACGGTTTTTTGCGACCAAAAGCGATAGCGTTAGGAGCACCGGTCCCTGACGGAAATACAGCAATCAGGTTCAAAGGTTAATTAACCTATATTTAGCTGTATTAAATGAAATTTATCGGCTGATTTGATACGATAGACTAGGTACTTGCTCAAAAAGCAGGCGAGTGGAGGAAACGGAATGCTAGATAAACTGTTACGGAAAAAAACTGTAGAGAATGGACCGTCAATTTCCGACAGGCTAATGAAAGTCAAAAGTAGAACAATCCCTTCACACGTCGCCATCATCATGGATGGGAACGGCAGATGGGCAAGACGACGCAGTTTACCTCGGATTGCCGGACATCATGAAGGAATGAAAACTGTTCGGAAAATCACCAGGATTGCAAATGACATAGGCATCAAAGTCTTGACATTGTACGCTTTTTCAACAGAAAACTGGAAACGGCCCAAAATGGAAATTGACTTTCTCATGAAACTGCCGGGAGAGTTCCTGACAACATACTTACCCGAATTGATCGAGCAAAACGTCAGGGTAGAAATGATCGGCAACTTCGATGCACTGCCGCCACATACGAAAGAAGCAATAGTTAAAGCGATAGAGGCCACTTCAAATAATGATGGACTCATTCTAAATTTCGCGATGAACTATGGCAGTCGCCTCGAAATGGCGAAAGCAGTAAAAGAAATTGCACAATTAGCCGTCGACAACGAAATAGCAATTGAAGAGATTGACGAATCATTAATCGAGTCACACCTTATGACATCTCACTTGCCCGAACCGGATTTACTCATCCGTACGAGCGGCGAAGTGCGATTGTCGAATTTCATGCTTTGGCAGCTAGCTTATTCGGAATTTTCCTTTACAGAGGTTCTCTGGCCGGACTTCGATGAATCATGCATGTTAAGTGCAATCGAAGAATTCCAAATGCGCAACCGAAGATTTGGAAGTGTGGAAGGGGATAAAGGAAATTGAAACAGAGAATTATAACAGCGCTCGTCGCATTGGCCATTTTTTTTCCACTTGTGATTATTGGCGGACTTCCATTTACAATCGCGATTTATATTATCGCTTCAGTCGGCTTATATGAATTGCTGCGCATGAAGGATATACGTATTTTTTCTTTCGAGGGCATTCTCGTCTGGATTGCACTTGCGATTTTATTAATACCTTCAAAGTGGACTGTGGAATTTCAACAGTGGATTGGCTATACGAAAATCGAAATAATGTTTGCACTTATTCTTATTTTATTGATCTATACTGTCATTTCAAAAAACAAGTTCACTTTTGACCATGCGGCTTTCACGGCATTCAGTGCATTATACGTCGGCATCGGATTTTTCTATTTAATAGAGACTCGTTTTTATGGATTCGAGTACGTATTCTATGCACTTTTAGTCATTTGGACAACAGATTCAGGTGCATACTTTGTTGGGAGAAAGATTGGCAAACGGAAGTTATGGCCGGAAATTTCCCCGAATAAGACAGTAGAAGGATTTGTCGGCGGAATCGTATGTGCCGTCTTGTTTGCATGTGTGTTCCAAATCTTTTATCCAATCGCAAACACCTATTTGACGCTGATTATTATAACAATTATCGCCTCGGTTGTCGGACAGTTGGGGGATTTAGTCGAGTCAGCATTAAAGAGGCATTTTGGAGTGAAGGATTCCGGGAATATTATGCCGGGACATGGAGGAATTCTAGATCGTTTCGATAGTCTCCTTTTCGTGTTGCCGCTCATTCATTTTTTACACCTAGTCGGTTAATGGAAAGGAAGTTAAACATATTATGACGAAAAAAATAAGTCTTCTCGGTGCGACGGGATCGATCGGGATACAGACTCTCGATATAATTCAATCAAACAAAGAGCAATTTAAACTCGTATCTTTTTCTGCTGGGATGAATATTGGTAAAGTGAGGGAAATTACAGCGCAATTCCGTCCGGAACTTGTATCTGTCATGCATAAAGAGGACGCAGAATCATTGCAATCAGAATTTCCGGAAACACGATTTGTATATGGAAAAGAAGGTCTCATTGAAGTTGCGGCACAGACGCGCGCGGACATGCTCGTCAATGCTGTGATTGGAAGCGTCGGACTAGAGCCTACTATGAGAGCTATCCAAGAAGGCATCACAATTGCCATCGCGAACAAAGAGACACTTGTAGCAGCTGGTGATATCGTCATGGAAGAAGCGAAAAAACGGAATGTCACACTTCTACCTGTCGATAGTGAACACTCGGCACTCTTTCAGTCATTAAACGGTGAAAATCCGAAACGAGTTTCCCGTCTGATTTTGACGGCATCAGGCGGTAGTTTCAGGAATTTGACGAGAGACCAATTGCAAAGCGTAACCGTAGAGCAGGCATTAGCTCATCCGAATTGGTCCATGGGCAATAAATTGACGATCGATTCCGCAACTATGATGAATAAAGGACTTGAAGTGATTGAGGCGCATCATTTATTCAACATGCCGTACAACAAGATCGATTGCTTATTGCACAAGGAAAGCATCATCCACTCCATGGTTGAATTTGAAGATACGAGTGTCATGGCGCAACTTGGTTCACCTGATATGCGGGTACCGATCCAATATGCAATGACGTATCCGGATCGTATTCCGATGCAAAATGCAAAACCGCTCCGTCTAGAGGAAATAAGCACACTTCACTTTGAAAAGATGGATTTCGAAAGGTTCAAAGCACTTGCTCTCGCTTATGAGGCAGGTAAGGAAGGCGGCACAATGCCGACAGTAATGAACGCTGCAAATGAAGTGGCGGTCCAATTGTTCATGCAAGGAAAGATTCCTTTCCTTCAAATCGAGGAGATTGTGGAACGGATGATGGACAATCATCAGTCGATTTCCGCTCCGAATTTGGAAGCGATATTGGAAACCGATTCAATTACACGTAAAATGGTGTATGATATGGTGAAATGAGTAGTTCATAATCCGGCCGATTGGGCCAGTTAAGGTGGTTTTTTATGGAAACCGTTATTGCGTTTATTATCATATTTGGTTCTCTTGTCTTTTTTCATGAGTTAGGGCATTTCCTCTTCGCAAAAAAGGCTGGAATTATGGTGCGCGAATTCGCAATCGGCATGGGGCCAAAAATATTTGCATATAGGAAAAAAGAGACTCTTTATACACTCCGTATTCTTCCGATAGGCGGGTATGTGAGAATGGCAGGCGATGATATCGACACAGTCGAATTGCAACCTGGTTATCGCGTTGGAGTCATTTTGAACGATGATGATAAAATCGAAAAAATCTATTTGAATCGCGATGTATCAAATCCGAACGTTCTGTTTTTAGAAACGGAAACTGCTGATTTAAGCAAAGAACTTTTCATCGAAGGTTATGATGAAGATGGAAATCTAATGAAATACGAGGTTTCCCGCAATGCAGTCATCTATGAAAAGGGGCAGGAAACGCTAATTGCTCCATATGATCGCCAATTTGATTCAAAACCATTGGGAAGTCGGGCAATGGCTATTTTTGCAGGACCCCTCTTCAATTTCATTCTTGCTTTCTTCATCTTTTTAGCGATCGGCCTTTTGCATGGAATTCCTACAAATGAGCCGATTATTAAGGAAGTAATCGATGATAGCCCTGCTTACGCTGCTGGAATGCAAGCAGGTGACTATGTTAAGGAAGTGGACGGCAAGCCAATCGTAAGCTGGCAAGAATTCACTGAGACAATCCAGAAAAACCCTGGTGAAAATCTTCAATTGAAGGTCGAGAGAGCAGGAGAATTAGTGACGTTAGCCGTCGTTCCTGAAACATTGGTTGACGCTGGACAGAAATTTGGACAAATCGGTGTTATGTACGAAAGTCCATTAGAAAAAAATGCATTAAAAGCATTTGCCTTTGGAGCGGAGCAGACATTTAGCTGGATGAAAAGAATTTTCGAGCTGCTAGGTATGCTCGTTACCGGTAAGTTTACAATTGACGCATTAAGCGGTCCTGTCGGCATTTATAAAGCGACCGAGACAGTTGCACAATGGGGTGTGTTCTCCCTCATGAACTGGGCTGCCGTATTGAGCATCAACTTAGGGATCATGAACCTTTTACCTTTACCTGCATTGGATGGTGGTAGACTGCTCTTCTTCCTATTTGAAGGAGTACGCGGCAAACCGATCGACAAGCAAAAAGAAGGCATGGTCCACTTCGTAGGCATCATGTTGCTAATGGTCCTAATGCTCGTCGTCACCTGGAATGACATACAAAAATTCTTCTTCTAAAATCATCACAAATATGATGTAAGGAGAACAATTTATTCGTTCCATTGGTCTTCAGTTGATTGGAGTGGAAGGCGGCGACTCCATCGAAAGCCGTTACGAAGAACGGCTTTTGCGAGCAAAAGTGAAGCGTTGCGAGCAGTAAAGCGTCCGCCTGGAACGGAAAGCAACTGTTTATTAATATTTAATAGAAATTCGAGGTGAAAGCTTTCATGAAACAATCACGGACATTCATCCCGACAATGCGTGAAATACCAACGGATGCCGATATCATCTCTCACCAACTTCTGCTAAGAGCAGGATATATCCGCCAACATATGAGCGGCGTCTATTCCTTCCTTCCATTAGCGAAAAAAGTGATTCGTAAAATTGAGAACATCATCAGAGAAGAGATGGACGCAATAGACGCTGTTGAAATGTTCATGCCGACATTGCAGTCATCCGATCTTTGGGAAGAGACAGGCAGATGGAATACGTACGGCTCCGAACTCTTCAGGATTAACGATCGCCACGATCGCCAAATGGCTCTTGGCCCTACTCATGAAGAAGTCGTTACATCGCTCGTCAGAGATGAAATAAAATCCTATAAGAAACTGCCGCTGACGGTCTATCAAATCCAAACGAAGTTCAGAGATGAGAAGCGGCCAAGATTCGGACTGCTTCGCGGCAGGGAATTTATCATGAAAGACGCTTATTCATTTCATTCAACAAACGATAGTTTGGAAGAAAAATACAATGAAATGATGCAAGCATACTCGAATATCTTCTCGAGACTCGGCTTGGATTACCGTGCTGTCATTGCTGATGGCGGAACAATCGGAGGCAAAGGTACTCATGAATTCATGGCCTTGTCCGATATTGGGGAAGATACGATCGCTTATAGTGATTCTTCCCCATATGCAGCCAATATCGAAATGGCTGAAGTCAATGTAGAATATGAAACGCCTAAAGAAACATTGAAAGAGATTATGAAAGTCGATACGCCAGGACAGAAGACAATATCGGAAGTAGCGAATTTCTTAAACGTTGAACCTTCAAAAGTAATCAAGACGCTTATTTTCAAAGCGGATGATAAACTGATTGTCGTTCTATCACGAGGCGATCATGATATCAACGAGATTAAGTTGAAAAATGCTATACACGCTAATGATATTAGTCTTGCCACAGAAATAGAGATTGAAGAAATGCTTGCATGCAAAGCAGGTTCGATTGGTCCTGTCAAATTGCCACTTGATTTGAAAGTCTACGCAGACTATGCTGTTGAAAAGGTCGTAAACGGCGTTTGCGGCGCAAATGAAGACGGCTATCACTTAGTGAACGTGAATCCGGAACGTGATTTTGCAATCGATCGTTTTTTGGACTTGCGATTCATCAAAGAAGGAGATCCGTCGCCTGATGGAAATGGAACGATTCGGTTTGCCAAAGGGATTGAACTCGGCCATATCTTTAAATTGGGAACAGTTTATAGTGAGCCGATGAAAGCGACATACCTCGATGAAAACGGCAAAGCTCAACCGTACCTTATGGGTTGCTATGGCATTGGAGTTTCTCGGATCTTGTCTGCTCTTGCAGAGCAATACAATGATGCGAATGGGTTAAAATTGCCGAAGCAGCTGTCTCCCTATGACATACATCTTGTGACTATCAATATGAAGGATGAGGCGCAAGTAAAATTGTCGGAGGAGCTTTATCATTTATTGAAATCGTACCGGTATGACATTTTACATGATGACCGTGACGAAAGAGCGGGTGTGAAATTCACGGATGCCGATCTTATTGGATTGCCAGTTCGACTTACAATTGGCAAGAAAGCGCAAGAAGGTATCGTTGAAGTGAAATTTAGAGAGACTGGCGAAACGGTTGAATGGCAAAAAGAAGAAGTGACTGAAAAGCTGCAAGCCTTTTTTAGTTAAAAAATAAGTGGTAAGGAGGGGAGGCCGAAATCGGCACTTCCCTTCTTTTCACTGTACGAAACGGGGGTATACATATGGATGCGAAAGTTAATTTGCTCACGTTGTTGCAACAGATTGGATTGACGGATGATCAAACGGTCTCCTATTTTGAGCAAGGAACATTGGAACGAGTAGATATTCATCGCAAATCGAGAATTTGGCAATTCAATGTTGAGCTTGAAAAGACGTTGCCTGTTGCCGTCTATCAGTTATTCCAACAAAGAATGCGGGAAGCCTTTACGTCCATAGCAACGGTACGCCTTCAAATTAAAGTACGGGCGACAGAAGGTAATCCCGAGTTGATCGTCGGCTATTGGCCACATGTAATTGAAGAAATGAGGGATATGTCACCTCCAATCCGCGAAAGGCTCATTAGTCAACAGCCTGTACTCGTTGGTGAGAAGATGACATTGACTTGTGCGAATGACTTTGAACGGCAAACAATGAAAAATAAGTATGGGCCACTTATCGCCGGAGTATATGAAACTTTCGGCTTTCCTTCGATGGCTGTTGAATTCACGATTAATGAAGGTGCAGAAGACAACGAGGCGGAAATACTAGCATTTATGGCACAGAAAAAAGCTGAAGAAGAAGAGTACGCGAAAAACGCCTTAGCCAACCTTCAGAAAATGGAAGCAATGAAGAAGGAGAACGGAGATGTCGGCAACAGACCATTTGTCTTAGGTGTTCCAATTAAACCTGATGAACCGATCGTCGGTATCCAAACGATTCAAGATGAGGAAAGACGCATTACGATTGAAGGCTACGTGTTCGATACAGAAGTAAGGGAATTGAGAAGCGGTCGTTCATTACTGACAATGAAAGTTACCGATTATACCGATTCCATTTTAGTAAAAATGTTCTCTAGGGATAACGAAGATGCGGAGCTCATGAAAACATTGAAAAAAGGCGCATGGGTCCGTGCTCGAGGCAGCATACAGAACGACACATTTGTGCGGGATCTTATCATGATGGCTCAAGATATTATGGAAATCACTCCAATTATCCGGAAAGACAATGCTCCTGAAGATCGCAAACGGATTGAATTGCATGCCCATACGATGATGAGCCAGATGGATGCAGTGACATCAGCATCGGCATTAGTCGCACAAGCGGCAAAATGGGGACATCCGGCGATTGCAATTACCGATCATGCAAACGTCCAGTCATTTCCTGAAGCATATGCAGCAGGCAAAAAGAACGGCATAAAAGTATTATTCGGCTTAGAGGCAAACTTGGTAGATGATGGGGTGCCGATCGTATATGACGAGCAGCATCGACACCTTGAAGATGATACATTTGTCGTATTTGACGTAGAGACGACCGGCTTGTCTGCTGTCTACGACACAATTATAGAGTTGGCTGCGGTCAAAGTAGTGAATGGTGAGATTAAAGAGAGGTTTGAAAGGTTTGCGAACCCACATCACCCTCTGTCTTCGACAACGACCGAACTGACAGGCATTACGGATGATATGGTGAAGGACGCACCTGAAGTGTCGGAAGTGATAAAAGACTTCAAGGAATTTATTGGTGATGCAATCCTTGTCGCGCATAACGCATCATTCGATATGGGCTTCTTTTACGAAGCAAGCAAGAAGGCGGGGCTGCACGATAAAAGCTATCCGGTCATCGATACGCTCGAGTTGGCACGTTTCTTATATCCGGAAATGCGGAATCACCGATTAAATACGTTAGCCAAGAAGTTCGATATTGAACTGACACAGCATCACCGCGCGATTTACGATACAGAAGCAACGGCATATTTATTCATTCGTCTTATGAAAGATGCGGCAACGGAAAAAGGAATCGAATACTTGGACGATTTCAATAAGAATATCGGGGAAGGGGATGCTTATAAAAGGTCTAGGCCATCCCACTGCACATTGCTTGCAACGGATGATGAAGGCTTGAAAAACCTTTTCAAACTCGTCTCCATTTCCCATATGGAATACTTTTATAGAGTCCCGCGTATTCCGCGCTCTTTATTGATGAAGTATCGAAAAGGGCTTCTCGTCGGCTCGGGATGTGACAAAGGGGAAGTCTTTGAAGGTTTAATGCAGAAGTCGATGGAAGAGGTCGAGGAAATTGCAGGATTTTACGATTACCTTGAACTTCATCCGAAACCTGCCTACTCCCATCTAATTGAACTGGAATTGGTCAGGGATGAATGGAATTTGGAAGATATTATGCGGAAGATGATCAAGCTCGGGAAAAAAGTCGGGCTTCCTGTCTGTGCAACAGGGAATGTCCACTATATCGACGAGACAGACGCCATGTATCGTCAAGTGCTTGTCCGTTCTCAAGGCGGCGCTAACCCTATGAATCGTCATTCCTTGCCTGAAGTTCATTTCCGGACGACTGACGATATGCTCGAGCACTTCTCGTTTTTAGGCGAAGAAGTTGCTGAACAAATTGTCATCGACAATCCGCAGGCGATTGCGGACCGTGTCGGAGATGTGAAAGTAATTAAAGATGATCTGTATACGCCTACGATTGTCGGAGCGGATGATGAAGTTAGGGATCTCACTTATTCAATGGCACGCAGCATTTACGGTGAACAGCTTCCTGAAATAATTGAAGCGCGGATCGAGAAGGAATTGAAATCGATCATCGACAATGGCTTTGCCGTCATTTATCTCATTTCACATAAGCTCGTAAAGAAATCATTGGATGACGGTTATCTTGTCGGTTCCCGTGGATCAGTCGGCTCTTCCCTCGTCGCAACGATGATGGAAATTACGGAAGTAAACCCGATGCCTCCGCATTATGTATGTCCATCATGCAAGACGTCCGAGTTCTTTGACGACGGTTCAGTCGGCTCCGGTTTTGACTTGCCGGACAAGGCGTGTCCGTCTTGCGGGACGATGTTCAAAAAAGATGGACAGGATATACCATTCGAAACCTTCCTCGGATTCAATGGAGATAAAGTTCCGGATATCGATTTGAACTTCAGTGGAGAGTACCAAGCACATGCACATAACTACACGAAAGAGCTTTTCGGAGAGGACTTTGTGTATCGTGCGGGAACGATTGGCACAGTTGCCGAAAAGACTGCGTACGGCTATGTCCGCGGATATATGAATGATAATAACCTTCATTTGCGCGGTGCGGAAATTGACAGACTCGTCCAAGGTTGTACGGGCGTCAAGAGGAATACCGGGCAGCATCCAGGCGGAATCATCGTTGTCCCGGACAATATGGAGATATTTGATTTTACACCGATTCAATTCCCGGCAGATGATACAGCCTCAAGCTGGCGGACGACGCATTTTGACTTCCATTCAATTGATAATAACCTTTTGAAGCTGGACATACTGGGTCACGATGATCCGACGATGATCAAAATGCTCGAAGACCTTTCGGGGATCGACCCGAAAACGATTCCGCCGGATGACGATGGAGTTATGGCGCTGTTTAGCGGGACTTCGTCATTAGGTGTCACGGAAGAACAGATCGATTGCAAGACGGGAACTTTAGGTGTGCCTGAATTCGGTACTCGTTTCGTACGGCAAATGCTTGAGGAAACGAAGCCATCGACATTTTCAGAGCTCATCCAAATTTCCGGCCTTTCCCACGGGACGGACGTCTGGCTTGGAAATGCCCAAGAGCTCATCCAAAATAAAATCTGTCAATTATCCGATGTAATCGGCTGCCGTGATGATATTATGGTTTACTTGATATACCAAGGGCTTGAGCCGTCGATGGCCTTTAAAATAATGGAATCGGTCCGGAAGGGGAAAGGTTTGACGCCTGAATTCGAAGAAGAGATGAAGGCGAATGATGTACCTGGCTGGTATATTGATTCATGTAAAAAGATCAAATATATGTTCCCGAAGGCGCACGCCGCCGCTTATGTTCTTATGGCTCTACGGATCGCTTATTTCAAGGTGCACCATCCGATCATGTATTATGCAGCCTATTTCACTGTCCGTGCGACCGATTATGATCTTGCGACAATGACGAAAGGCAATGCTTCCATCCGTGCGAAAATCAAAGAGATTAACGACAAAGGTTTAGAAGCATCACCTAAAGAGAAAAACTTGCTTACAGTACTTGAGATTTCATTGGAAATGGTTGAGCGGGGCTTTACATTCGCGAAGCCAGATCTATACAAATCCTCTGCATCCGAATTCATTATCGATGGCAATCAATTGATACCGCCGTTCGATGCCATTCCTTCCCTAGGGACAAACGTCGCCAAAGCGATCGTCGAAGCCCGTCAGGATGGTATCTTCTTATCGAAAGAAGATTTGCAACAGCGGGGAAGAGTCTCGAAAACGGTCATTGAATATATGGATTCGTTAGGCTGCTTGGAAGGCATGCCAGATTCAAACCAACTTTCTCTTTTCTAATCGATGTGTCAATTGGAAACAGCAATCATTTGGCGTCGTCTGGACTCCGTGCGCCAGGAGCTCGGGTCATAAGTCAAAGCTAAAGCCGTCACGAAGAACGGCTTTTGCGAGTAAAAGCGTAGCGTTACGAGCAGCGCAGCATCTTCGCCTTATGCCTGTCGCCCCTTGGCAAGCGCCCTCCGCTTTTGCACATCATTTGCAATGATGCCCAGTAGATGGTATAATTGGTGCAACTTTTGCTATATGTCTTGCGAAAAAAGAGTGGGATTTCCCGCTCTTTTCTGTTGTTCAATTCGAATAAGACAAGTTTGAATCAAATTTCGGGAGGGTTATGATGAGTAAAATTACGGAAGAAGTTGAAAAGCTCGTCAATCCGATAGTGAATGACCTTGAGTTGGAATTGGTTGATATCGAGTTTGTGAAAGAAGGAAGAGACTGGTTTTTACGGGTTTATGTCGATACGCCGGAAGGGAATATCGATATCGAACAATGTGCACTAGTGAGCGAGAGGCTTAGTGAAGAACTGGATCGCACAGATCCGATTTCTCAGAACTATTTCCTAGAAGTATCCTCGCCCGGCGCAGAACGTCCACTGAAAAAAGAAGAGGATTTCAAAAAAGCGATCGGTCAATATGTTTTCATTAAAACGTATGAACCGATCAATGGCATGAAAGAGTTCGAAGGATACTTGCTATCTTACGGTCCGGATGCAGCAGAAGTTGAAATTCGCATTAAGACTCGGAAATTGCAAGTCGCCATCGAAAAGGAAAAAATTGCATTTGCACGATTGGCGATCAATTTTTCCGCATAATTGAATATAGGAGTGATTAATTATGAGTAGTGATCTACTCGATGCATTGACAGCCCTTGAAAAGCAGAAAGGAATTTCGAGGGATGTAATTGTGGAAGCGATTGAAGCGGCACTTGTTACCGCATATAAAAGAAACTTTAACCAGGCACAAAACGTGCGTGTCGATTTGAATTTGGAAAAAGGGACGATGAAAGTATATTCACGTAAAGATGTCGTTGAAGAAGTGGAAGATGAAAGACTTCAAATCGCTCTTGAAGACGCAGAAGCTATCAACCCCGCTTATGAAATCGGAGATATTGTCGAAGAAGAAGTGACTCCACGTGATTTCGGCCGGATCGCAGCGCAAACTGCGAAGCAAGTCGTTACGCAACGTGTACGTGAAGCTGAACGCGGTCTTATCTATGACGAATATGTTGATAGGGAAGATGATATCGTCAATGGAATTGTTGAGCGCCTTGACGCAAGAAATCTTTATGTAGGGCTTGGAAAAGTGGAGGCAGTGCTGCCTGCAAGCGAACAGATCACTACAGAGTCATATCAGCCTCATGACCGTATCAAAGTGTATATTACTAAAGTAGAGCGTACTTCAAGAGGGCCTCAAGTATTTGTCTCCCGTACGCATCCTGGTCTTTTACGCCGTTTGTTTGAAATGGAAGTGCCGGAAATATACGACGGCACAGTCGAAATCAAATCAATCGCACGTGAGGCAGGAGATCGTTCGAAAATCTCAGTCCATACAAATAATGAAGAAGTGGATCCTGTCGGTTCCTGTGTAGGTTCCCGCGGAGCGCGTGTTCAATCAATTTCAAATGAATTGAACGGTGAAAAAGTTGATATCGTAGAATGGTCCGAGGATCCTGTCATCTTTGTGGCGAATGCATTGAGCCCTTCCAAAGTATTGGACGTTCAAGTGAACGAAGAGGACAGATCGACAACTGTCGTAGTGCCGGATTACCAATTATCATTGGCAATCGGGAAACGCGGACAGAATGCCCGATTGGCAGCTAAATTGACAGGGTGGAAAATTGACATCAAAAGTGAAACGGATGCGCGTGAGTTAGGCATCTATCCTCCTACTACCGATCATTCGGTTGAAGAACGACTATTTGAGAATGATGTATATGCCGTTACCGAAAATGGAAACGATGAATATAATGAAGATCCGTATTTCGATGACGAACCAGAAGAAGAATCCGATTTGGAAACGATCGATCTATATTCTGAAACAAACGAAGACAATTGAGTTGAAAGGATGACTGCCCATGACAAGCAAAAAGAAAATCCCTTTGCGAAAATGTGCGGCGACAGGCGAGATGTTACCAAAGAAAGAAATGATTCGCATTGTCCGCACAAAGGAAGGTGAAGTTTCAGTCGATTTGACAGGCAAAAAATCAGGACGTGGTACATATGTATCGAAAACTGAAGAAGCTGTTGAAGCAGCAAAACGCAATCGATCGATTGAAAGCCAGCTTGGGACATCGGTGCCTGCAGAAGTCTATGAGGATCTACTGCATGCAATCCGTCGTGAGGCATTGAAATGAATCATCCTACGGAAATCTTCCAATTGTTAGGGATGGCTGCAAGAGCCCGGAAGCTTATCACTGGCGAGGAACTAGTCGTCAAAGAAGTACGTTCGGGTAATGCACGCTTAGTCATCGTTTCTGAAGATGCCTCAAAAAACACGAATAAAAAAGTGAATGACAAATGTAATTTTTACAACGTTGAGAAGCATGTATTCGGGAGCCGGGAAGCTCTCGGCCATGCAATCGGAAAAGAGTCGCGGGTCGTACTCGCGTTAACGGATGCCGGCTTTGCCAAAAAAGCGTCCGGGCTCCTCAACGAATATAACCGGGGGTGGGCTAATGACGAAGATACGTGTACACGAATACGCGAAACGAGTGAATCGGACGAGTAAAGAAGTCATCGAAGAGCTTGGAAAAATGAATGTGAATGTAACGAACCATATGTCAATGCTTGATAATGATGCGACAACAAAATTGGATCAACGTTTTGGAAAAGGTGGTTCAAACCAGTCCGACAAGTCTCGAAACGGACAAAATGATCGGAAACCAGCTTCAAATTCTGCACGTCCTACAGGAAATGCACAAGACAATAAAAAACAGGGCAATCGTCCAGCACAAGGCGGCCAACGTCAAGGACAAGGCGGCAACCGTCCAGCACAAGGCGGCCAACGTCAAGGGCAAGGAGCGCAAGGCGGTAACCGTCCAGCACAAGGCGGCCAGCGTCAAGGGCAAGGAGCGCAAGGCGGCAATCGTCCAGCACAAGGCGGACAACGTCAAGGGCAAGGTGCACAAGGTGGCAATCGTCCAGCTCAAGGCGGACAGCGTCAAGGACAAGGCAGCGCGCAAGGCGGCAACCGTCCAGCACAAGGCGGACAACGTCAAGGGCAAGGTACACAAGGCGGCAACCGTCCAGCTCAAGGTGGTCAACGTCAAGGACAAGGCGCACAAGGGGGCAACCGCCCAGCAGGACGTGGTGGAAGACCACCTGCTCGCGGCATTAACCAAGGACGTAGAAGACATCGTCCGGCACCGATGCCGAAGGTGGAAAAGCCATTGCCGGAGAAAATCACTTTCTATGAATCGTTGACTGTTGGTGAACTTGCGAACAAATTAGGCAGGGAACCGTCTGAAATCATCAAAAAACTATTCATGCTTGGCGTTATGGCAACAATCAACCAAGAGCTCGATAAAGATGCGATTGAGTTGATCTGTGCGGAATATGAAGTCGAAGTGGAAGAGGAAATCCGCATCGATGTAACGGATCTAGAAATTTATTTCGAAGAATCTGAAGAAGCGGAAGGTGAACTGACTGAACGTCCGCCTGTCGTAACAATCATGGGGCACGTTGACCACGGTAAAACGACTTTGCTCGATTCGATCCGCGATACGAAAGTGACGCAAGGAGAAGCGGGTGGAATCACGCAGCATATTGGTGCTTATCAGATTGAAGCGGAAGGCAAGAAAATCACATTCCTGGACACTCCTGGACACGCAGCATTTACAACAATGCGGGCGCGAGGAGCGAAAGTTACTGATATTACAATTCTTGTCGTCGCAGCAGATGATGGCGTCATGCCACAAACGATTGAAGCGATCAACCATGCGAAAGCCGCTGAAGTTCCAATCATCGTTGCTGTGAATAAAATGGATAAACCTACCGCAAATCCAGATCGTGTTATGCAGGAATTGACAGAGCATGGTCTTTTGTCAGAAGCTTGGGGCGGAGATACGATTTTCGTACCGATTTCTGCATTAAAAGGTGAAGGAATCGATCAGTTGCTCGAAATGGTATTGCTCGTAGCGGAAGTAGCAGAGTTAAAGGCGAGCAAAAATATCCGCGCTAGAGGTACTGTCATTGAAGCTCAATTGGACCGTGGCCGCGGTTCAGTAGCAACTCTTCTTGTACAGGATGGAACTTTACATGTAGGTGACCCGATCGTCGTCGGAAACACATTCGGTAAAGTGCGCGCGATGATCAACGACCTTGGACGCCGAGTGAAGGATGCAGGTCCATCCACACCGGTTGAAATTACAGGTTTGAGCGATGTACCGCAGGCTGGAGACCGCTTTGTCGTCTTTGAAGATGAGAAGACAGCTCGTCAAATCGGTGAATCGAGAGCAGGCGATGCATTACAGGAACAACGTGGTGAGAAAACACGTGTAACGCTTGACAACCTATTCGATCAAATGAAACAAGGGGAAATGAAGGAATTGAACCTTATCGTCAAAGCTGACGTTCAAGGTACAGTTGAAGCGATGGCAGCTTCCCTTATGAAAATCGAAGTGGAAGGCGTTAACGTTCGAATCATCCATACAGGAGCAGGTGCGATTAACGAATCGGATATCTCCTTAGCTGCAGCATCAAATGCAATTGTCATCGGATTTAACGTGCGTCCAGATGTCAATGCTAAACGTGCGGCCGAAGAAGAAGGCGTTGATATTCGATTGCACCGCGTCATCTATAAGGTAATCGAGGAAATCGAATCGGCGATGAAAGGATTGCTGGATCCTGAATACGAGGAAAAAGTGATCGGTCAAGCTGAAGTCCGTGAAACGTTCAAAGTATCGAAAATCGGTACTATTGCGGGAAGCTATGTAACGGAAGGCAAGATTACCCGTGACGCAGGCGTGCGTGTCCTGCGTGATAACATTGTCATCTTTGAAGGTGAACTTGATACATTGAAGAGGTTCAAGGACGACGTTAAGGAAGTCGCAAGAGGATATGAATGTGGAATTACAGTTAAAAACTTCAATGATATTAAAGAAGGCGACATTTTTGAAGCCTTCGTAATGGAGGAAGTTAAACGGACATGATTGTCTATGCTGAATGTACATTCTTCATACCTGACGTCCATTCGTTAAAAGGTAAACGATCTATTCTGAAAAGAATGATGGATCGTGTGAAAAATGAATTCAACGTTTCCATTTCTGAAATCGATCATCAAGACTTATGGCAAAGAACTACGATTGCTATCGTTTCGGTTGCATCGTCAAAAGATGCTGCCGAAGGGGAGACAAGAAGGGCCATCCGTTTCTTGGAATCGAATCCGGAATGGGAAATGACAGAAATGCTACTTGACTACTATTGAAACGGAATCGGGGTGACCATCCATGTCTATGCGTGCGAATCGTGTCGCTGAACAGATGAAAAAGGAACTTGGCGGAATCATTGGCCAAAAATTGAAAGACCCTCGCATCGGCTTTGTCACAGTGACGGACGTCGAAGTAACGGGCGATCTTCAACAGGCAACCATATTCATTTCAGTGTTAGGAAATGATTCGGAAAAAGAGGCAACTCTTGCCGGCTTGACAAAGGCGAAAGGGTTTATCCGCACGGAAATCGGGCAGCGGATCAGACTTAGGAAGACACCGGAAATTGAGTTTGCTTTTGATGATTCTGTCGAATACGGAAATCGTATCGAATCGCTGCTTCGTGAAGTGAAAAGCGAAGAAGAATGAACTACTGGAGGAAGTCGGTGTCCGAATGGACTTTCCGACTTCCTCCGTTTTGTATAAGTACGTTAAATAAGGAGGATATACATGGATGGGATTCTTCCTTTATGGAAACAAAAAGGGATGACTTCGCATGACTGCGTATTCAAGCTTAGGAAAATTTTGGGTATGAAAAAAGTGGGGCATACAGGGACGCTCGACCCAAACGTGGAAGGCGTTCTTCCAATATGTCTTGGACAAGCGACTAAGGTCGCCGAGTACGTAACGGATGCTGGCAAAGAGTATATAGCCACAGTTTCGATTGCCGCATCAACTGAAACGGAAGATGCCGAAGGGGCTATTGTTGCATCGGATGATTCATATAAAACAATTAAACGTGAAGAGCTTCTTGATGCACTTGAGCAGCTCACCGGTGAGATTGTTCAAATTCCACCGATGTATTCAGCGGTGAAAGTGAATGGAAAAAGGCTGTATGAATACGCTAGAAAAGGGATAGAGGTTGAAAGGCCGAAAAGGATCGTACATATATATAAAATCGAATTGCTTGATGACAGAGAGTTGTTCGAAGGGGAAGAAATTCGGTTCAAGATACGAATTGCGTGCGGAAAGGGTACATATATCCGAACGTTATCCGTGCAAATCGGAGAAAAACTTGGATTCCCTGCCCATATGGCAACCTTAGTCCGTACGGTTTCCGGAAATTTCCGCCAAAATGATTGCTTGACGCTTGATGAAGTGGAAGAACAAAGAAAGCAGAATACTATTCAACAATATATTCGACCACTTGAAGATGCGCTTGCCGATTTTGAATTTGTAGAAATTGATGATAATCTGTATGGTAAGATAATGAACGGGCAAGTGCTGCCTCAACACCCTTCACTCGTAGGAAGGGAGAAAATCGTTTTTACGAAAGCAAAAAAAGCGATTGCGATTTATTGCAACCATCCGACAAAAGAAGGATTGATGAAACCTGACAAGATGTTTCCATTCAATCAGTAGGGGAGAATTTTATGGAAATTTACCATTTGCAATATCCATCTAAGACAACGATCGATGATAAAGGTCCTTTTTCACTTGCTATCGGTTTTTTCGACGGACTTCATAAAGGACATCAAACAGTTATCAACGAAGCAAAAGCAAAAGCAACTGAACTTGGAATCCGTTCCGCTGTCATGACGTTCGACCCGCATCCATCGCATCTGTTTGGAAAAGGGAAGAATAAGGTTGGCTATATTACAAAATATCCGGAAAAATCACGTCTACTAGAAGAATTGGGAATTGATGCCCTTTTCATTGTTACATTCGATTGGAACCTCGCCTCCCTTTCGCCTGAGCAATTTATCGATATTTTTATTAAGCAGTTAGGTATCAAGCATGTGACCGCCGGCTTCGATTTCACATTCGGTTCAAAAGGTGCTGGCACGATGGAGAAGATGGCAGCGTTATCCAACGGTGCTTATGGGACGACAGTCATCGAAAAGGTGACGGATTCCGATGAGAAAATATCATCGACCCGCATCCGGAAGCTTCTTTCTGAAGGTGATGTTGAGAAGACCGCTTCATTGCTAGGTAGACCATTCAGAACGATTGGTACGGTCATAGACGGCGAGAAGAGAGGCAGGCTGCTCGGATTTCCAACTGCAAATATCTCAATCGACGAAGAAACAATTTTACCTGCGAACGGTGTTTACGCAGTCAATTTTTCCGTCGACGGACAATCGTATAAAGGCGTCTGCAATGTAGGCGTGAAGCCTACCTTCCACGATCCTAATACAATGAAACCAAGCGTAGAAGTCCATGTGCTCGATTTCAATTCCGACCTATACGGAAAAGAAGCGGGGGTCGATTGGATTGCTCGGATTCGTGCTGAACAAAAATTCAATTCGATAGATGAACTTATCGAACAAATAAGCAAGGACAAAGAAACCGCTAGACAATTGTTAAGCAAGTTGAATTAATAATCTGTTAAACGCAATTCCAGCTACTTGGAGTGCAAGGCGGTGACTCCAGTGAACGCCGTTACGAAGAACGGCGTATGCGAGTAAAAGCGAAGCGTTGCGAGCAGGAATGGTAGACCGGATGCCTTAATTTCTGCAAAAAGCGCAGAAATACGGCCAATCGAACTCTTCGTGGTTCGATTGGCTTAAACCATGCCAGCGGAAAGCGAGCGCCGGACGGAAAGCAGCGGTTCAAATGTCGACTTCTTTCTTGCATCCACAATCCGCACATGTTATGATAAATCAGTGCTAGCGCACAAACCTTTCCTTGGCAGAACGAATCACCAACGTTTGCTCGGGATTTGGGGATATTCAATTATTAGGAGGTGAAAAGGATGGCTATTACACAAGAACGTAAACATGAATTGATCAACGAATACAAAACTCATGAAAACGATACTGGATCTGCTGAAGTACAGATCGCTATCCTTACTGAAGAGATCAACAACTTGAACAACCATTTACGTACACACAAGAAAGATCACCATTCTCGTCGTGGTCTTTATAAAATGGTCGGTACTCGCCGTAGACTTCTTAAATACCTACGCGAAACTGATGTTCAACGTTACCGTGATCTTATTGCCAAACTCGGCCTTCGCCGTTAATAAGATGTATACGAAAAAGCGGGCCTTGCCCGCTTTTTTTTATTGAATGATTAATCTTATGTTATTTTTCGCATATGTCCTTCTTTTTTGATACACTACTATTTAATACATACTACGTATGATGTCCATGCTTGAAATTAGAGAGGGGTACCATAATGACAAAACAAAAAAAAGTTTATTCATTTGAGTGGGCTGGGAGACCGTTAACGATTGAAACGGGTCAGCTCGCGAAACAAGCAAATGGTGCTGTGCTCGTACGCTACGGAGATACAAGCGTGCTATCTACAGCGACTGCTTCGAAAAATCCGAAAGCGCTTGACTTCTTCCCATTGACCGTCAATTATGAAGAAAGATTATACGCAGTAGGGAAAATTCCCGGCGGATTCATTAAACGTGAAGGACGCCCATCGGAGAAGGCCGTTTTAACTAGCCGCCTCATCGACCGTCCGATCCGTCCATTGTTCGCGGATGGCTTCCGAAATGATGTACAAGTCATTTCACTCGTCATGTCCGTCGATCAGAACTGCTCATCCGAAATGGCAGCAATGCTCGGTTCTTCCCTAGCATTGTCAATTTCCGATATCCCATTTGAAGGACCGATTGCAGGAGTGCAAATCGGACGCATCAATGGGGAATTCATCGTGAATCCGACACCTGAACAATTAGAAATAAGTGAACTTGACTTAGTCGTCGCTGGAACAAAAGATGCCATCAATATGGTTGAAGCCGGCGCGAAGGAAGTTGCAGAGGATGTCATACTTGAAGCAATCATGTTCGGTCATGAGCAGATCATTCAACTGATTGAATTCCAAGAGAAGATCATTGCTGAAGTCGGCAAAGAGAAAATGGAAATTACATTGTTCGAACTTGACGAAGCATTGCTTGCAGAAGTGAAAGCGAAATGTGAATCCGATTTAATCAATGCTATCCAGACAGAAGAGAAGCACGCACGCGAAGAAGCGATCACAGCGGTGAAAAATGAAGTTATGGAACAATATGCAGCCGATGAAGCGGATGAAGAAACAATGAAGCAAGTGAAAAGCATTTTGGACCAACTCGTAAAAGAGGAAGTTCGCCGCCTGATCACTGACGAAAAAGTCCGCCCGGATGGCCGTGGTTTGGATGAAATCCGTCCACTTTCTTCTGAAGTCGGCATTTTGCAGCGCACACATGGTTCTGGCTTGTTCACACGTGGACAAACTCAGGCGCTAAGTGTTTGTACGCTTGGAGCGCTCGGTGAAGTGCAAATCATTGACGGACTTGGACTGGAAGAGTCGAAGAGATTCATGCATCACTATAACTTCCCGAACTTCAGCGTAGGGGAAACAGGTCCTATCCGTGGACCGGGCCGTCGTGAAATCGGTCACGGTGCCCTCGGTGAGCGTGCACTTGAAGCGATCATTCCAGATGAGAAAGAGTTCCCATACACAATCCGTCTCGTAGCGGAAGTATTGGAGTCGAATGGATCGTCATCCCAAGCGTCAATCTGTGCCTCTACAATGGCTATGATGGATGCAGGAATTCCGATCAAAGCACCAGTTGCGGGAATCGCGATGGGGCTTGTGAAGAAAGGGGACAACTATTCCGTTCTTTCCGATATCCAAGGGATGGAAGACCATCTTGGCGATATGGACTTCAAAGTGGCTGGAACAGAAAAAGGGATTACAGCTCTTCAAATGGACATTAAAATTGAAGGACTATCCCGTCAAATACTAGAAGAATCTTTAGCTCAAGCGAAAATCGGTCGGATGCATATCCTCGGTCATATGATGGCAACTATTTCCACGCCTCGTGAAGAGCTTTCACAATATGCGCCTAAGATTATTATGATCCGCATTAATCCAGACAAGATCCGCGACGTCATCGGACCTGGCGGAAAAGTAATCAATAAAATCATCGAAGAAACAAATGTTAAAATCGATACAGAACAAGATGGCACAATCTACATTTCTTCGCCTAATTCGGATATGAACGAAAAAGCGAAAACGATGATTGAAAACATTGTTCGTGAAGCGAAAGTCGGAGAATATTATTTAGGTAAAGTGAAACGAATTGAAAAATTCGGCGCATTCCTAGAAATCTTCCCTGGCAAAGACGGACTTCTTCATATTTCCGAAATTCAAGAAGAACGTACGAAAGCGGTTGAGGATGTATTGAAAATGGGCGATGAACTTCTTGTGAAGGTAATCGAAATTGACAATCAAGGCCGTGTGAATCTTTCCCGTAAAGTCGTTTTGAAAGAAGAAAAAGAAGCGGCCGAAAAAGGGAAAAACGAATAATCAATATGCATATGATAATGGAAAGCCCCTCTTTACGATGGTGTGAAGACGGAGGCTTTTTGTTATTTTCATTAGCGGGGGGAAAAGAATTGCTACAAAAACAGATATGTCAAAATGGTGTTAGAATCATTCATGAAAAGATGCCATACGTCCGGTCTTTGGCAATCGGCCTATTCGTAAAGGCCGGCTCCAACGATGAGACAGAAGAGGAATGGGGACTCTCCCATTTCATTGAACATATGCTTTTTAAAGGGACAACGACGCGTAGTGCAAAAATGATTGCAGAGCAATTTGACCGGATGGGCGGAGATATTAACGCATACACGTCCAAAGAAATGACTTGCTTTTATACGACCGTGCTTGACCATCATGCGGAAGAGGCACTGACGATCATGGCCGACATGTTGTTTAATTCCCGTTTTGATGAAAACGATATTCAAAAAGAAAAGTCCGTCATATTGGATGAAATTGCGTCCGTGGAAGATACGCCTGATGATGATGTAGATGAACGACTTTGGTCTGTCATGTATCCTGAGCATCCGATTGGAAGATCTATAGGCGGCGTTAAAGATACGATTCATTCCTTTAATAAGGAAATGATCGAGCGGTACATGTCGAGGCATTATTCAGCTGAAAACGTCGTCATATCGATTGCAGGAAATTACGATGATCAATTGATTACATTCATTGAGACTCTTTTCAATTCGTTCACCAAGAAAGGTTCAACAGAAGCAAGTGAAGGCTTACTTCCTGTATTCCATAATGGCAAGACAACGAAATATAAAGATATTGAACAGGCGCATATTTGCATTGGTTATCCAGGTCTTTCAATAACTGACGACCGGCTGCATGATTTAATTCTGTTAGATAGTATTATCGGCGGGACGATGTCTTCCCGGATGTTCCAAAAGATTCGGGAGGAGAAGGGGCTTGCCTATTCTGTGTTCTCGTATTATTCATCATACATGTCGACAGGTTCATTCGTCATTTACGGTGGAACCGGACCTGAACATTTGGAAGAGATGGTCTCGACGATGGATCAGCTAATTGATGAAATCGTGGCGGATGGCGTTACGGAGAAGGAGTTGCTCAATGCGAAGCAGCAATTGAAAGGCAGTTTCTTGCTAGGTCTTGAAAGTTCGGAATCCAGAATGCATCGTAACGGAAAGAATGAATTGATCCTTTCCGAGCATAAGACGATTGACGAAGTAGTCGGACTGATCGACAAAGTGCAACTGGAGGATGTGAATAAAATTGCACGTGAGACGTTTGCAAAAGAACGAGCGATTTCCATTATCGCTCCAAAAAAAGCGATGAAAAAGATCCGAATATAGAAATGTGCAGCTTTGCCCTCTCTGAATCATATGATAAACGAGGACATTTAAAAGGGGGCAATACTATGCTGCTATCCGAAATGGCTCAAAAAGAGCTAATCCAAGTGGAAGAAGGAATCCGTTATGGATTTCTTGCAGATACCGATTTGATTTTCAACCGAAAAACTGGAGCGATCATCGGCTTTGAAGTGAAAAAGAAATTTGGAAGGTTTCCATTCCGTAACAAAGAACAGGAAACGACAGAATTCATACCTTGGAGTGAAATTGTGTTGATTGGTGAGCATCGCATCCTATTTGGAAAAACGCATAGCTTGGGGGAATTTGACCTTGACGACAATTGACGGAAATTGGCTGTTCATCGGAACTGATCGTAGATTATCGGAATGCAGTCGAATTATGAAGCAACATGGCTTCAACGTTCTCCATTATGATGGAAATGTTTATTCGGAACAGTTATCTGACATTCTTGACGAATTCTCCCCAGAGCATATTGTTTTTCCGATTTTACAAATGGAAGGCACTATCCCTGTGGGGAAAATTAATAAAGATACGATACTTTACCCAGGCGTCGCCTCTCAGGATTGGCTGGCGCCTTTCCATGAAGCTGACATTTCAATCCAGCCATATTTGAAAGAAGTTGAATTCGTCTGGGAAAATGCCGTGTTAACCGCGGAAGGATTTTTGATCGAATACTATTCTTCGGCAAAACGAAGAATTTCAGGTGAGCATTTTTATATTGCGGGTTTTGGCAAAGTCGGCAAAGCGACAGCCGCTGTTTTATCGTCGCTAGGAGCCTCTGTAACGATTTTAGCACGTTCTAGGGAACAACTAGGGGAAGCAGCCGCAAACGGTTATAAAACAATGCTGTTGCCAACTGAAACGGTAAATTTAACAGGAATCCTCGTGAACACGATACCTGCGAAATGGCTTCAAGTTGGAGTCGATTCCACACTGCGCATTTATGATTTAGCATCCGCGCCCGGTTGCCTAAGGGACAATGCCCCTGATGAATACTATACAATACACCTCGGATTGCCGGGAAAACACTTTCCGGCAGATGCGGCAATGGCTTTGTCAGAAGCGTTGCTGAGGATGAATAGTAGATGAAAGGGGAATAAGATGCTACAAGGGAAACGAATTGGCCTTGGTATTACGGCATCCCATTGTACGTATGACCAAATATTACCGGTCATTAGCGATTTACAGGACAACGGGGCGACTGTTGTTCCCATCATTACACATTCCGTGTTAACTGCTGCGACGAGATTCGGTACAGGCGAGGAATGGATCAGCAGAATCGAAGAAGCGACAGGAGAGAAGGTCGTCTCAACGATTGTAGGAGCTGAGCCGTTCGGTCCCAGCAATCCGCTTGATTGCATGATCATCGCACCGATGACCGGCAATTCCATTAGCAAATTCGCCAACGCGGCCACTGACTCTCCAGTTTTAATGGCGGCAAAGGCAACTTTGCGGAACGGCAGCCCGGTTTTGCTCGGTATTTCGACAAATGATGCTCTGGGTTTGAATGGTCCGAACATCATGAAGCTGTTGAATATGAAAAATGTGTTTTTCATCCCGTTCGGCCAGGATGATCCTTTCAAGAAACCGAACTCCTTGATCTCCGATTTTACTTTGATGGTTCCTGCGGCAGCAGCTGCTCTTGAACACAGACAACTCCAACCACTTTTAATTATTCATAAATAAAATTAAAAATACAAAGCAGAAAATTTCTAGATATGATATAATTTCTCCAATGAACTCTTACAGGACGTAGGGTGAGGTTTTTATTCTTGCATAATTGAGCTATTGTTCCGTTGCATTAATAAACAAATATATGTATATATATCCGATGGTCCTTAAAACGAAAGGGAGATTGAAATGATGAATGATAATCTTAATGTTGCAATTGTAGGTGCTACTGGAGCAGTAGGAACGAAAATTCTTGAAAAGCTTATGGAACGAAAATTCCCCGCAACATCGATAAAATTGCTAGCTTCAAAACGTTCTGCAGGTGTCGAAATTTCTGCAGGCGGTCAAACGTTTATCGTGGAAGAAACTGTGCCTGAGTCTTTTGAAGGCGTCGATATTGCTTTTTTCAGTGCAGGAGGTTCTATTTCTCAAAAGTTTGCACACGAAGCGGTGAAACGGGGTGCAGTCGTCATAGATAATACGAGTGCGTTCAGAATGGATGAAGGTACGCCGTTAGTCGTTCCTGAAGTAAATCCGCACACATTGCAAGACCACTCAGGAATTATCGCGAATCCGAACTGTTCTACAATCCAAATGGTTGCTGCACTTCAACCGATCAAAGAAAAATTCGGCATCAACCGTATTATCGTTTCGACATATCAAGCGGTATCGGGAGCGGGTGCTGAAGCGATAGATGAACTTGCTCAGCAAAGTACACAATTCGCAGAACGTGCAACTATTAAAGCGGAATTGCTGCCGAGCGCTTCTGCTGAACGCCATTATCCGATTGCTTTCAATGCTATTCCGCAAATCGATGTTTTCGATGAATCGGGGTACACTTTAGAGGAATTGAAAATGATGAATGAAACGAAAAAAATATTCGGCGATCAGCAAATGGCGGTCACTGCCACTTGTGTACGTCTTCCTGTCGTAACAGGGCACTCTGAATCGGTATATATCGAGTTAAACGATGAAAACGTAACTGTTGCCGATATCCGTTCCGCCATGGAAGGTGCACCGGGTGTTGTCGTCCAAGATGACCCATCTACACAATTGTATCCGATGCCGTTATTTGCGGAAGGGAAAAATGAAGTATTCGTCGGCCGTATTAGGAAGGATCCAAAACATCCGGCTGGATTCCATATGTGGATCGTTTCAGATAACTTATTGAAGGGTGCAGCTTTGAATTCGGTTCAAATTGCAGAGGAATTAATTAAATAATTTTTTTGAAACGATTGTTCCGTCCCGTCACGTAGTAAAGGAAACCCGGAGCAATCGTTTCAACATAATAGCGATGAAAAGGAATGGTCAGAATGGAACTTGGGCAAATTGGCACAGCGATGGTCACTCCTTTTTCACATACTGGAGACATCGATTTTGACTTGACGGAAAAGTTGATCGAGCATTTGATCGCAACTGGGACGGATTCCTTAATTGTTTGTGGAACTACGGGGGAATCACCCACGTTGAATCATCAAGAAAAATCGGATATTTTCAGATACGCAATTGAAATCGTCAATAAGAGGATTCCTGTCATTGCAGGAACAGGAACCTTCAATACAGCAGAAACAGTCAAACTGACAAAGCAAGCGGATGAGCTAGGTGCAGACGGAATCATGTTAGTGACTCCTTATTACAACAAACCTGACCAAAAAGGGATTGTTGCTCACTTTACCCATATTGCAAGCATTACGGATTTGCCGATACTCCTCTATAATATCCCTGGCAGATCCGCGGTCAATATGGAAGCTGAAACCGTAATTGAATTATCGAAGATTAAAAATATCCGGGCAGTGAAAGAAGCGAGCGGAAGTCTCGATCAAATGTCCGATATTATTTCAGGAACTGATAATGGATTTAAAGTATATAGCGGAGATGACTCGTTGACATTGCCGTTATTATCAATCGGCGGATATGGAGTCATTTCAGTAGCTTCCCATATCGTCGGGGCTGAAATGCAGCAAATGATCAACGCATTCAAATCAGGTGATACGACAAAGTCAGCGAAAATGCATAGGACGTTACTTCCATTATTCCAAGCGGTCTTTTCCGCTCCAAATCCTGTCCCGGTCAAGTATGCACTTGCCAAGATGGGAGTAGATACCGGAGGAGTGCGTCTTCCGTTACTAGCAGGTTTCAAAGAAGGCGCCGATGCCTTCGATAAAGTATGGAATAATTTCAAAAAAAATGAGTATGTATTTCAATAAAACAAAGCCGGTAGCAGTCACCGGCTTTTTTTGTTTGTGTAGTAAGGGCATTCTCACGTATAATGAAACTTAGTCGTTGTGGACGGGTATTCAACAAATAAACAACAACATATATCATTTGAAAATTTGACAGTTGGATTTCAATTAAATAACGATAGACGATTTTAAAAATGCCAGATAACAATACATAGACGGTTCATGATCCAACACCAGTCTTTTTCAAACATAGTATAGGAGGAAACAATGTGGCAAAAACGAAAAATGAAGTAATAAAAGTAATCCCGCTAGGAGGGGTCGGGGAAATCGGAAAGGCGATGTATGTCATTGAAATCGATGATGAACTTTTCATCGTCGATGCGGGACTCATGTTCCCGGAAGGTGAAATGCTCGGCATTGACATCGTCATTCCAGATTTGACATACATCGAAGAAAATAAAGAGCGGGTAAAAGGGATTTTCTTGACGCATGGACACGAAGACGCAATCGGATCCATCGCCTATCTTCTACAGAAGGTGCAAGCTCCTGTGTACGGTTCCAAACTGACACTTGCCCTTGCGAAAGAGCATTTGAAAGATATGCCCGCACCAGCAGGGGTGAAGTTTTTTGAAGTGACAAATAAAAGCCGGATGAATTTCAAGCAGACATATGTGACGTTCTTCCATACGACACATAGCATTCCCGATTCTCTAGGAATCGTTTTCCATACGAGTGAAGGTGCGATTGTCCATACAGGCGAATTCAAATTCGACCAATCTGCAAAAGGGAAATATCGTCCGGACATCGCAAAAATGGCTGGCTTAGGCGAAGAAGGCGTCTTCATTCTTATGTCAGATTCAAATGAAGCCGAACGTCCTGGCTATACGACTTCCGAGTCGGTCATAGAGGATCGTTTGTCCAACACTTTCCATAGCGTCGAAGGGCGCATTCTCGTTGCTTTGTATGCATCCAATTTCATCCGAATTCAGCAAGTATTCGATAAAGCGCTTGAAACGGGTAAAAAGGTCGCGGTCGTCGGAAAGAGCCTCGAAAGTTATTTTGAAGTAGGTATGCGGTTAGGGTATTTGCAAATTGACGAAGATACGGTCATCTCCGTAAAAGACATCGGAAAATATCCTGATGACCAAATCGTCATCATCGTTACGGGCAATCAAGGCGAGCCGCTTGAAGCGCTCGAAAAAATCGTCCGCAAATTTCATAAAGACATCAAAATCAAAGAGACGGATACTGTTCTTATTACATTCACGCCATCTCCTAGCATGGAAGTGTCCATGTATCAAATGGCGAATGAATTATCAAAAGCGGGAGCTCACGTCATCACTGCTTCGAAAAATGTCCATGTATCCGGCCATGGCAGCCAAGAAGACTTGAAACTGATGTTAAACTTGATGCAGCCTAAGTATTTCATCCCTATCCAAGGGGAATATAAAATGCTAATTGCCCATTCAAAGCTTGCGCAACAGCTCGGCTTGCAAAAATCGCAAATTTTCATCGCTGACAAAGGTGATATCGTCGAATATAAAAATGACAAGATGAGAATGAGCGGCCGTGTACAAGCCGGGAATATCCTCATTGACGGTATCGGAGTCGGCGATGTTGGCAATATCGTACTGCGCGACAGAAAACTCTTGTCGCAAGATGGTATTTTCACTGTCGTCATTACATTAAGTCGTAGACAGAAAAGGATCGCTGCTGGCCCTGAAATCGTCTCACGCGGATTCGTCTATGTGAGGGAATCTGAAGAGCTCCTAGATGAATCAAAGAACCTTGTACGGAAGATAGTGGAAAAGTATGTGAATAAAGATACATTCGAATGGACAAACATAAAGCAAGAGATCCGTGATACATTGAGCTCTTATTTATTCCAACAAACGAAAAGAAGACCGATGATTATTCCAATCATTATGGAATACTGAGCAAGGTCTAAAACGGAATCTGAACAAAACAACGACAGAACTTGAGAAAAGGATTTCCATGCCGTCCGCACGGCGGGAAATCCTTTTTGTAAAAGGAGGAGTTTCATGTCAAAAAAATCAAAGAAAAAGAAAAAGAATACGTCCAAAAAGAATAATGACGGCCTCCATCCATTAGTATACGAAGTTGCCGGTTTAACGATGATCGGCTTCGCTATCATCATTATTTTTGAGTTTGGCCTTGTCGGGAGAGGTCTCTCCTCTTTTGCAAGACTACTATTTGGGAACTGGCATGGAGCTGTTCCACTTCTATTGATCGTACAGGCGCTTCTGTTTATGGTGAAACGGAAGACGGTAGGTTGGAAAAACCGCATTGTCGGCGGCAGCTTATTCATACTGGCAAGCTTGCTATTATTTAGCCATATCTATTTGTTCAAAGAGCTGTACGAGAGCAAAGTGCTCATGTCCAATTCGGCTTTTCAAGAGACGTGGAAAGTCCTTATTACGAATGATGGTATCGCATCTAGAAGTGGAGCTCTTGGGGGAGGATTGGCTGGTGCGCTGCTTTTTGCGCTCTTCCATTCTTTATTCGATTCAGCAGGAGCAACAGTAGCAGGGGTTCTTCTCTTATTAATCGGTATCGTACTTCTCACCGGAAAGGCACTCGTCCCTTATATAGCGGAGCTTTATCCGAAGATGCTTTCTTCTTTGAAATCGAAAACGGAACGAAAAGAAAAAAGGACTCCTAAAAAAGGGAGTCAGCCTGCCATTTCGAGAACTAGCCGTTCCAAGAAGTCGCTGCCTAATGAGGACAAGCCGGATAACGGCATCGTTGCCACGGTCGAGGAACAGGATGAAATCGTATCAAAACCGATCATTTCCGCTTTCAATGAACGGATTGAACCGACACCGTCCAGCGATGAACATGCCGCTGTCATTGAGAAAAAAGTGGAGACATCGCCTGCAAATGAACCGGATGACGGAGATGTTCCGACTTATTCGGGCGTATCCGGCGAAGAGGAAAATGTTTCATATATTTTACCGCCGCCCTCATTGCTTCGGCAAACGCCATCCAATGATCAATCGGCAGAGTATGATTCCATCCATGCAAATGCACAGAAACTTGAAAAGACATTCTTAAGCTTCGGTGTAAAAGCGAAAGTTACGCAAGTCCATTTAGGTCCTGCTGTGACGAAATATGAAGTGCTGCCAGATACAGGTGTGAAAGTGAGCAGAATTGTAAGCTTATCCGACGATATTGCGCTTGCTTTAGCGGCGAGCGATATAAGAATTGAAGCACCGATTCCCGGAAAGTCGGCAGTCGGCATTGAAGTGCCGAACAAAGCAGTTGCAATCGTCAGCTTGCGGGAAGTAATTGATTCCAAGGAAAATAATCGGCCTGACTCGAAATTGAGCATTGTACTCGGTAGAGATGTCACAGGACAAGCGATGATGGCTGAGTTGAATAAAATGCCGCATGTCCTCGTTGCGGGGTCGACGGGAAGCGGTAAAAGTGTTTGCATCAACGGAATTATTATTAGTATTTTGATGCGTGCTAAACCGCATGAAGTGAAAATGATGATGATCGACCCGAAAATGGTTGAATTGAATGTCTATAACGGTGTTCCGCATTTATTAGCACCGGTTGTCACTGATCCGCGGAAAGCATCCCAGGCGTTGAAAAAAGTAGTATCCGAAATGGAAAGAAGATACGAGCTGTTTTCTCATACGGGAACTCGGAATATTGAAGGGTATAACGAGCATATTGAACAATGGAATGAAGAAAATGACGAAAAGCATCCTCGTATGCCTTATATCGTCGTTATCGTCGATGAACTTGCAGATTTGATGATGGTCGCTTCAAGTGATGTAGAAGACTCCATCACACGTCTTGCCCAAATGGCACGGGCTGCTGGCATCCATTTGATCATTGCAACGCAACGTCCAAGTGTAGACGTTATTACAGGCATCATTAAAGCGAATATCCCTTCTCGAATCGCATTTGCAGTTTCTTCCGCGGTTGATTCGAGGACAATTTTGGACGGGGGAGGCGCCGAAAAACTGCTTGGTCGCGGGGATATGCTGTTTCTGCCGGCAGGTGCATCCAAACCGGTCAGGGTCCAAGGTGCTTTCGTTTCCGATCAAGAAGTCGAGGCTGTCGTCGATTTCGTAATTGAGCAGCAAAAAGCGCAATACCAGGAAGAGATGATACCGACAGAAGTAGAAGAAGTGCAGCCGCATGAAGAGACGGATGAATTGTATGATGAGGCCGTCCAACTTGTCATCGAAATGCAGACCGCATCCGTATCAATGCTGCAACGGCGTTTCCGGATCGGCTATTCAAGGGCTGCAAGAATTGTTGATCAAATGGAAATGCGAGGCGTCGTAGGTCCTCCGGAGGGCAGCAAGCCGAGACAAGTCCTGATATCCGCTGTTAATTATGAGTAACAAACTTGAAAAACATGACAAAAGCAGGACATTTCGAAAGAATTTATGATAGTTTCATTTTTTTTTGAAAAACAGATGTTTATTTTGGAGTATGAAAATGATATAGTATGGATGATTAGGAAATGAGGTAACACATCTGAGGTCTAACCTCATCGGGAGGGGGGATTTAAATGGTGGTGAAAACAGATCAAAGGCACCTATATGTGCAAGTGATTGAGCGATTGAAGGAAGATATCGATTCCGGTGTTTTCAAAGAGAACGAAAAGTTTCCATCCGAATTTGAACTTGCCAGAAAGCTAGGCGTCAGCAGGGCTACGCTTCGTGAAGCATTGCGGGTCCTTGAAGAGGAAAAAGTAATCGTCCGTAAACACGGTGTTGGCACTTTCGTAAATCCGCGGCCATTATTTTCATCCGGAATTGAGCAGCTTTCAAGCGTCTCCTCCATGATTTGTGATGCCGGAATGGTTCCTGGCACGATCTTTATGGAAGTGCAGGAAAGTCTTCCGAATGATGAAATGATTGGGAAGTTTGAATGTGACGCAAATGATAATCTAGTAACAATTAAAAGAGTTAGGACTGCGGACGGAGAGCCTGTAGTTTATTGCGTCGATCATGTGCTTGCCAAAGATCTTGAAGGTGGATCGGATGTTTTGTTGAACGAATCCATTTTCGATCTGATAGAGAAATCGGGCCGCATCAGAATCGTCCAGGCAGTGGCGAACATCGAACCTGTCGGGTACGACGATGAAGCGTCATCCATATTAAGATGTGGAGTTGACATTCCTTTACTCGTGCTGCTTCAGCATCATTATAGCGAGAAAGGCGAAATGGTCCTGTACTCTAAAAACTATTTCAGAGCTGATAAGTTCAGCTTCCATGTTGTCCGAAAAAGGGTATAAGGCACATATTCTTGAAGCAGTCGGCAAGCAATGTTGAAATGACAGGCAATAAGTGTAATGCGATAAATGCCTGTCATTTTGCCTGTCAGCTGTTTGCTTTTTGAGTGTGCATTTAAGACGTTCATACGTCATATTTAATACCAAAATAAAAAACAGGGAGGTCCAATCGGTGAGCAAACGTAAATACGGTCTTGCATTATCATTGGTTCTAGCAGCAGGTACATTACTTGGTGCTTGTGGTACGGAGAAAGACAACAAAGGTTCTTCATCTACTTCAGGTGGAAACAACGAATCAGATTTTTCACTAGCGATGGTTACGGATGTCGGCGGTGTTGACGACAAATCATTTAACCAGTCCGCTTGGGAAGGAATCCAAGAATTCGGTAAAAACAACAACATGAGCGAAGGGGACGGCGGTTACGCATACCTTCAATCGAAAGGTGAAGCGGATTATACGTCCAATTTGAATGCGCTTACCCGTCGTGATTTCGATTTAGTTTTCGGTGTAGGATTCTTGATGGAAGAAGCGATCAATACAATCGCTGAACAACAGCCAGAAACGAATTACGCAATTATCGATGGTGTCGTCGATCAGCCGAACGTAGCAAGCATCCTGTTCAAAGAGCAAGAAGGTGCATACCTTGCTGGTGTTGCAGCTGCATTGATGACAAAATCCGATAAAATCGGTTTTGTTGGTGGTATGGAAATCCCGGTTATCGAACGCTTTGAAGCTGGATTTGTTGCAGGTGTTGCGGCTGTAAAACCAGATATCAAAGTTGACGTAAAATACACTGGTGCATTTGATAAAGCTGAACTTGGTAAAGCTGAAGCAGGCCGTATGTATTCTTCAGGCGTAGACATTATCTTCCACGCAGCTGGCGGTACAGGAAACGGTGTCTTCACGGAAGCGAAAGAGCGTAAAGCAGCTGACAAAGACGCATACGTATGGGTAATCGGCGTTGACTCCGACCAATACGATGAAGGACAAGTCGGTGATGACAACATTACAATGACTTCAATGCTTAAACGCGTAGATGTAGCAGTACAAGACATTGGGGCACTTGCTAAGGAAGGCAAATTCCCTGGTGGTGAAACAAAAGTTTATGGTCTTCATGATGACGGTGTAAAACTAGCAGATTCTCGTGGTGCGATTCCTGATGATATTATGAAGCAAGTCGATGAATATGCTAAAAAGATCGCTGATGGTGAGATCGAAGTTCCTGAGTTTGCAGAATAATAATTACAATGACAATGGCCGGTTCATTCCGGCCTTTGTTGTGAGAAAAGCCGTAATAAAATGATAGAGTAAAAGGTTTTTTATACAAAAGAACCTTTTATTGTGTTCATTTTATTATCCAATCACAAAGAGAAACTATTATACAAGGAAGTGAATCCATTGGAGCATGTCATTGAGATGTTGAACATTACGAAGCAATTCGGTAATTTCCGAGCGAATGACAACATCACCTTGCAGTTGAGGAAAGGGGAAATCCATGCGCTTCTAGGGGAGAATGGAGCTGGAAAAACAACATTGATGAATGTGTTGTTCGGACTCTATCAACCTGAAGAGGGCGAGATACGCGTCAACGGAAAGAAGGTCAATGTTACGAATCCGAATGTCGCAAACGATCTTGGAATTGGAATGGTTCACCAACATTTCATGCTAGTCGAGAACTTGACAGTCACTGAAAATATCATTTTGGGGAATGAACCGAAAAAGATGGGCGTCGTTAATATTAAAGACGCAGCTAAAAAGGTTGCCGAGATTTCAAATACGTATGGATTGAATGTCGACCCTTATGCAAAAATCGAAGACATTTCGGTCGGAATGCAACAGCGTGTAGAAATATTAAAAACGCTTTATCGTGGTGCAAATATACTAATCTTTGACGAACCGACAGCTTCCTTGACTCCTCAGGAAATACAAGAGTTAATCGGAATTATGAAGAAGCTCATCACTGAAGGTAAATCAATCATCCTCATTACTCATAAATTGCAAGAAATAATGGACGTATCCGATCGTGTAACCGTCATCCGGAAAGGCCAAGGGATTGGAACGGTTGTCACTTCCGAAACGAACCCTGAAGAACTTGCTACATTGATGGTTGGGAGACAAGTTACATTCAAGACGGAAAAAGGTCCTGCTAATCCGAAGGAAGAAGTTTTGAATATCGAAAATCTTGTCGTCGTCGATTATAGGGGCGTCGAAAAAGTGAAAGGTTTGAATCTTTCAATCCGAAAAGGCGAGATTGTCGGTTTGGCTGGAATTGATGGAAATGGGCAGTCCGAATTGATTGAAGCGATTGCGGGCTTGCGAAAAGTGAAAAGCGGAAAAATCACGATTAATTCAAAAGATATTACAGGATTGAAACCGAGAAAAATTACGGAAGCGGGATTGGGGCATATTCCGCAAGACCGTCACAAACACGGCCTCGTCCTTGACTTCTCAGTCGGCTACAATGCATCATTGCAAGAGTATTATCATGAGCCGTATTCGAAGAACGGTATTATGCAATATGATGCCATTTCAAAAAAGGCAAAGAAAATCATTGAAGAATATGACGTCAGAACTCAAGGCGAACACGAACCTTCTCGCGCTTTATCCGGAGGGAATCAGCAAAAGCTAATTATCGGACGTGAAGTTTCACGTGATCCCGATCTGCTCATTGCTGCTTTGCCAACTAGGGGTCTAGATGTCGGGGCGATTGAATTCATCCATAAAAGACTCATAGAACAGCGCGATAAAGGAAAAGCGGTTTTCCTCATTTCCTTTGAACTCGATGAAGTTATGAATGTGTCGGATCGCATTGCGGTCATTCACGATGGGCAGATCGTCGATACGGTCATTCCATCAGAAACGGACGAACAGGAACTCGGACTATTAATGGCAGGACATTCAAAGGACGAGAAAGAGCAGCAAGTTATGAAAGAAGGTGTGGATCGAGATGTCTAATAGAGTAATCAAAATTTTAGTGCCAGCCATTTCGATCATCCTTGGATTACTCGTCGGAGCTATTGTCATGCTTTTCAGCGGCTATGATCCTATAGCTGGTTATATAGCATTATGGAATGGTATTTTCGGAGATAGCTACGCAATCGGTGAAACGATCCGGCAAATTAGCCCGTATATCCTTGCGGGTCTAGCAGTCGCTTTCGCCTTCCGTACCGGACTTTTCAACATCGGTGTTGAAGGGCAGCTCATGGTCGGATGGTTTGCCGCGGCGTACGTCGGCTCGGCGTTCACATTGCCGATGTATATCCATTTGCCTTTAGCACTTTTAGCGGCGGCAGCTGCCGGGGCATTATGGGGCTTGATTCCTGGGATTTTGAAAGCGACGTTACGTGTTCATGAAGTTATTGTTACGATCATGATGAACTATGTCGCACTTCATGTCGTTAACGCATTGATCAAAACGGTATCCGGCGGAAGCTATAAGACGGAAAGGATACAGCCGACCGCTTCCTTGCGTTCGGAATTCCTTTCAAATTTAACTGACTATTCCACTCTTCACTACGGAATATTTGTCGCTCTTGCTATGGTTGTCGTTATGTGGTTCATCCTTGAAAAGACGAAAACCGGTTTCGAATTGAAATCAGTAGGTTTCAACGAGAACGCTTCCCAATATGCAGGGATGAATGTTAAGAAAAACATTATTTTATCCATGGTGATCTCAGGTGCTTTTGCAGGTCTAGGAGGAGCTATGGAAGGTCTTGGGACTTTTGGAAGTATGACGAACCAAGGTGGATTCACTGGCATCGGATTTGACGGGATCGCCGTTGCATTGCTCGGTGCAAACGCTCCACTTGGCATCATCTTTGGAGCATCATTGTTCGGGTCGTTGAAATACGGAGCGAATAATATGCCGAATGCGGCAGGAATTCCGCTTGAAATCGTTTCAATCGTCATTGCACTCATCATATTCTTTGTTGCCTGCGGATATATCATCCGGGTGGGACTGCAACGGTTGAATAAGAAAAAGGAGGCGAAATGACATGAGCTTTTTAGAAGCACTTTATTTTATCGTGCCGACTTCGATCGCTTATGCAGCCCCTCTCATCCTAACTGCTATCGGCGGCGTTTTCTCTGAACGTTCCGGTGTCGTCAATATCGGACTCGAAGGCCTCATGGTCATGGGTGCGTTCGTAGGGATTGTCTTCAACTTGGCTTATGCAGATGTCTTCGGTGGATGGACGCCGTGGATAGCTTTATTAGTTGCCATGCTTGTTTCCGCGATATTTTCGGTTATGCATGCTGTAGCCTCGGTTTCATTCCGAGCAGACCAAGTCGTTTCCGGGGTCGCAATCAATATGCTAGGTATCGCGATTGCCTTGTTTTCCGTTAAAATGATGTTCGGAAAAGGACAGACGGATTTCATTCAAAAGAAAATCCCGAGAGTCAATATTCCAATTTTGCAAGACATCCCTGTAATTGGACCGATGTTTTTCAAATCGGTATATGGAACTTCCGTTTTGGCGATACTCATTGCGATAATTGCATGGTTCGTCATTTATAAGACGCCATTCGGCCTTCGTCTCCGTTCAGTTGGGGAGCATCCTATGGCTGCGGACACGATGGGGATCAATGTTGCGAAAGTCCGTTACACAGCCGTTATTTTGTCCGGCGGTCTAGCTGGTATCGGTGGTGCTATCTATTCTCAAACAATGACTGGAGATTTCGGTCATGCGACGATCAACGGCCAAGGATTCATGGCGTTGGCGGCAATGATTTTCGGTAAATGGCATCCGATCGGTGCAATGGGAGCGGCCCTTTTCTTCGGGTTTGCTCAAGCGCTTGCAATCAGTGCCGGTTCTATCAGCTTCATCGAAAATGTGCCGACAGTTTATTTCTATATCTTGCCTTATGTTTTGACGATCCTTGCTTTGGCAGGGTTTATCGGAAAGGCGAATGCTCCGAAAGCGAACGGTGTACCTTACATCAAAGGGAGCAGATAATCGATTTTTATCCGCCTGGATTCCTATTAATTGGAGTCCAGGCGTTTTTATTCGTTAGCGTCTAGCTCCAGGCGCCAGAAGCTCGGGTCATAAGTCAAAGTTGCTGTGTGGAAAGAGCGCCACTTCGCATCTTTGCCTTATGCCTGTCGCTTCTAAGCAGGCGCCCTCCGCTTTTGTTTTAAAAAGCGTTTATTTTGCCTTGTTGATATGATGAAATGTATATTGTAGAAGGGTATTCGTATAATAAAGAAAAAACGAGGTGTTCGTATGTTTACAAAGGTCGAGCTTCAAAAAGGAGTTAATTTATATATCCGCAAGACGGAACAATTTAAAACGATAACAATGTCTATCAAATGGTTGGCTGAGCTAGATGAAAAACAAGCAGCATACCGGGCAGTTTTATCAAATGTACTTCAAGATTCGAACGCTGATTATCCAAAACAAAGTGATTTGCGGAAAGCGTTGGATGAATTGTATGGAACCGTCTTCTATATGGATGCAGGCAAGCGCGGCAGCTCACACATCTTATCGCTGAATATGGAATGTGTAAACGATGAATACCTCTCAACGACAGGCGTATTTGATGAAGCGTTGAAAATGGTCAACACGATCATTTTCAAGCCAAACTTCAAAGATGGAACTTTTGATGAATCGATCGTCAGCCGGGAAAAACGGACGGTGATCGAAAGAATCCGATCTATTTATGATGACAAAACTAGATATGCCCATAAGCGCATGCTAGAGCTGATGCGTCCAAATGATCCTGCTTCTATGTCGTCAAGCGGAACGGAAGAGGATGTTGAAAGCATAACGAGTGCAACGCTCCTTGATACATACAAGAGAATGTTGGATGAAGATGAAATCGACATTTATGTCGTTGGCGATGTCCAAGAAGATGAGCTCGTTGAGAAAATAAAATCAATGTTCGATTTTACTGCAAGAGAAATGACGAAAAAACAATATGAACAAAAAGAGACTGAAAACAATGAAGCCCGCCAAGTTTTTGAAAGACATGACATGAAGCAAGGGAAGCTGCAAGTCGGATATAGCACTCCGGTTTCGTTCTTCCATCCAGATTATCCTAAAATGCAAGTGGCAAACGGCGTGTTAGGTGGATTTGCACATAGTAAATTGTTCATGAATGTACGGGAAAAAGAAAGTATGGCATACACGGTCAACAGTGCATACGCGGCTTATTACGGGATTGTGTATGTAATGGCAGGGATTGATGCGGAACTTGAGGAGAAGGCTGTCAAATTGATCGGTGAGCAGATTGACGAAATGCAAAAAGGAAACGTATCGGACTTGGAGCTTGACCAGACAGTTGCCTTGTTGTCGAACAGTATCCGCAGTGCATTCGACTCTGCAAGAGGTCAAATCGAAGTGTATGATCAGTATAAACAGTTGGATGAGGATTTCACAGCCGATAAATGGATTGCCAAATGGGAGGCGGTCTCCATCGAAGACGTAAAACAGATGGCATCACAAATCCACCTTGAACTCATCTATTTATTGTCGGGAAGAGAGGCGTAATGATGGAAAAGATCACGTTTGATAATTTACAAGAGACATTATTCCACGAAAGGCTCGACAATGGCTTGAATGTCTATATTTTGCCTAAACGCGGATTTTCAAAGACATATGTGACATTTACGACGAAATATGGCTCAATTGACAGGACGTTCATTCCAAGAGGCAAGAAGGATTTTGTAACTGTGCCAGACGGAATAGCGCATTTCCTTGAGCATAAAATGTTTGATAAGAAGGAAGGGGATGTGTTCCAGAAATTTGGCGTCCTAGGCGCATCCGCGAATGCATTCACTTCGTTTACACGTACATCGTACTTATTCTCTACGACCAACAACTTATATGAAAACACGAAAGTTCTACTCGATTTCGTGCAAGAGCCTTATTTCACTGAAGAAAAAGTCGAGAAAGAAAAAGGCATCATCGCACAGGAAATTACGATGTATGATGATAATCCGGATTGGCGCAATTATTTCGGGACAATCCAAAGCTTATATAAAGAATATCCGATCAACATCGATATCGCGGGTACGGTTGATACGATACAAGAAATTACAGCCGAGCATCTATATGAATGTTATGAAACGTTTTACCACCCTTCGAACATGACGGTTTTCGTCATTGGGGCAGTGGACCCGGAAGAGATGATGGATTTTATCCGTAAAGATCAAAGCAGCAAGGAATTTACGGAACCGGAAGAAATTACGAGGAAGTATCCTGAAGAACCGAATGAGGCGAGCAGGAAGAAAACAGTGCTTGAAATGGATGTCCTTCGTCCTAAATTCAATTACGGCATGAAGTGCAATCATACAATGATGGAAGGCGAAGAAATGCTGCGCCAAGATTTGGCGATCAATCTTCTTCTCGATATTTTGTTCGGCCGGACATCCGAATTTTACACGAAAGCATATAAAGATCATTTGATCGATGAAACGTATCATTATGATTTCATATTCGAGAAGGGATTCGGATTTGCTATGGTCGAATCAGATACCGATAATCCAGCAGAGTTAGAAGCAGCCGTTCGAGGTACATTGAAATCGCTAGCGGAAAATTGGACGATTACCGAAGAAGATTTGAATCGTGCGAGAAAACGGAGAATCGGTCAATTCATGCGCTCATTGAACTCGATCGAATTCATTTCGAATCAGTTTACTCAATATAATTTCAATGGCATGAATTTATTCGATGTCGTGCCGACCCTTGAACAAGTTAAGCTAGAACATTTGCAGGATGCATTTAAGACGATTTCCAACGAAGAAAGCCATACTGTCATGACGATTGTTCCCGGCTCAAAAGAAGGCTGAAAATGAAGAGGTATGCTGTCGTTCTTGGCTCATCCGGAGGCATAGGGGAAGCGGTCAGCCGCAAACTCGCGGCAGATGGATGGTCCTTGTATCTTCATTACAATAGAAACAAAAGTCGCGCATCGGAATTGAGAAGAGCGTTGATTGAAAAACATCCAGATGGGGACTTCCGAATCGTCCATTCGGATTTTTCGGAACTGGACGGAGCACAAAAGCTGGCAGAGCAAGTCGGGCATGTTCAAGTAGTTGTCGTCGCCCTAGGTCAGTCGATGTTAAAATTATTGACTGACACGAATAGCAATGATATGGATGCATTATGGCGAGTGCACATGCAAAACCCTGCATTGTTCATAAGTCTTGTGTCGCCGCAATTGCGCAGCCATCCAGTTTCGTACATCCTATTTATCGGCTCGATATGGGGCAATACCGGCGCCGCAGGAGAAGTGATGTATTCCGCCGTCAAAGGAGCCCAGCATGCATTTGTCAAAGCATATGCAAAAGAGGCGGCATATACCGGGACAAGAGTAAATGCCATTGCGCCTGGTTGGATTGAGACGGAAATGAATGAAGAGTTGTCGGAAGAGGATAAACAGCTCGTCATTGATCAAATTCCTTTGCAGTCAACCGGCCAACCTGAGCAAGTGGCAGATCTTGCAAGCTTCCTCGTAAGCGGAAAGGCAGATTATATGACTGGCGAGATTTTGAAGCTGAATGGTGGTTGGTATATATAGCTGTTGGTATATATAATAGGGGAAGGTAATTATCCCCTTTTCTTTTTTCCTTTTCTTCGCACCTCGAATCCGCTATTATAGAACTAAGTTGCGTCTTTTGCGTCCTATAAATAGAAGCGCTCCAAATAAGAGCCGGACAGTCACTTCCAGCTTTATGTGTTCATAATGAAAAAGGGTCGAAAGGGTGTGTCGAATGGGTGAATGGTATGTCGAATACGAGATACAAGTGAATCGGCCGGGTTTGCTCGGAGATATTGCTTCATTATTGGGGATGCTGCGCGTCAACATCGTAACGATTAACGGTGTGGACGGAGGACATCGCGGCATGCTTGTCAGGACGGAAAATGACGATCAAATCAAACGTTTCGAATTAATTGCATCCACGATGGAAACCATTCAGGTAAAGAAGATTCGTGAACCGAAACTGCGCGATATTTTAGCAGTGAGGCATGGACGATATATCCAACGGGATATCGATGATCGGAAGACATTCAGATTTATTCGAAGTGAATTGGGAGTCCTCGTAGATTTCATGGCAGAGCTGTTCAAACAGGAAGGCCATAAATTGATCGGAATACGAGGGATGCCTAGGGTCGGCAAAACGGAATCTGTCGTCGCTGCAAGTGTGTGTGCGAATAAGAAATGGATTTTCCTTTCTTCAACAATGATCAAACAGACCGTGCGGAATAATTTGGCGGGAGATGAATTCTCAAAGGATAATATATTTATCCTCGACGGAATCGTCACGCGTAAATCCGGAGATGAAAGACATATGCAGCTTGTCCGTGAAATGATGAGTATGCCTTCCATCAAAGTGGTCGAGCATCCGGACATGTTCGTTCAGCATTCTGAATATGACATGGAGGATTTTGATTATATTATCGAATTACGGACAGATCCTGACCAAGAAATTACATATGAAATGATGGAGAAAAACCATATGATGTCCGATGTCGGACCGATGGGCGGATTTGGTACGTTCAACTTTTAAACAGGCAGGTGATAAAATTGACCGGATTAGGTGATCGTCTTAAAGAGGCGAGAACAGCTAAGGGATATTCACTGGATGATTTGCAATCGATAACTAAAATTCAAAAACGGTACCTTTCCGGTATTGAAAATGAAGATTACAGCATGATGCCCGGCGCTTTCTATGTGCGTGCATTCATTAAACAGTATTCGGAAGCTGTCGGTTTGGATTCCGATGAAATGTTATCTTTGTACAAAGAATCTGCAATGCATGAAAAACTCGAAGAAGAGAATGCTCAAATTACCCCTCCTATGACGAGGAGCCGAGGTATAAAAGGCAACAGCCGTCTGAATGAAGTAATCCCCAAAATTATCGTGGCATTATTTATTGTTGTCATTATTGTTGTTATATGGACATTCTTCCAAAAAGGTGCATCCAAAGATACCGGACTCGATGTAGAATCGGAACAACCAATTACAATGGACAGTAATCAGCCACCGGCAGGCAATGTGGACGATGGTGTGTCGGAAGACAAGCCCGACGAGGAAGCGGCGACTGAGCCGGATCCTGAGCCTGAAGAAGAGGTGAAGGAGCAAACTCTTACGTATGTAAATACGAGCGGAGAAGATTCCACATACACTTTGACGGATGCCGAAGAATTCAAGCTGAAGATCGATACGTTCGGAGATACGTGGATTGGCGTACAGAATGAAAACAAAGAAGAACTTACGCCAGGTGCGAGAGTTATGAAAGACGGCGAAACGATTGAGTTGGATGTTTCGGATGTTCAATTTGTTCGAATTCGTGTTGCTGTCACTCCATATACGGACATTTATGTAAATGGAGAGAAACTCGAATATGTATCAGATAGATCTACGCAAAATATTTTTATAGAATATGAGAAATGAAAAAATAGTCATCTACAAAGATGACTTTTTTCATTCGGAAGGATAGTGAGACTATTGAATTTACCAAATAAGATTACGGTATCCCGCATTTTACTCATTCCTATATTCATCATTTTCATGGTTGTCGATTTTGGAATGGGATCGTTTGCTTTCGGTGGCACCACTCTCTCTGTGGAGCATCTGATTGGTGCTTTGCTGTTCATTATCGCGGCAGCGACAGATTGGTTCGACGGCCATTTGGCGAGAAAACATAATCTTGTTACGAACATGGGGAAGTTTTTGGATCCTCTTGCTGATAAACTTCTCGTTTCGGCTGCATTGATCATTCTAGTTGAATTGGGATCGGCAGCTTCGTGGATTGTTATCATCATTATTAGCAGAGAATTTGCTGTCACTGGATTGAGGCTTATTCTTGCAGGCGGCGGCGAAGTAGTTGCCGCAAATCAATTAGGAAAAATCAAGACAGCGACACAGCTCGTTGCAATCGCCTTCTTATTGCTGAATAACATTTTCTTTGAAGCGATTAATTTCCCATTCGGTACTATCATGCTATATATTGCTTTATTCTTTACGATTTGGTCAGGAGCGGATTATTTTTACAAAAACCGACGGGTATTACTCGACTCCATGTAAGGGGATGGCATATTGAAAGCGGAAATCATTGCAGTAGGATCTGAGCTTCTATTAGGTCAAATTACAAATACGAATGCGGCCTTCATTTCGGCGCGTCTTGCTGAAGCCGGCATCGATGTGTATTACCATACAGTCGTAGGGGACAATCCTAACAGGTTGGATGAAGCGATAACAATTGCGCAAAATCGCGCCGACCTCATCATTTTTTCTGGGGGATTGGGACCTACGAAAGATGATTTGACGAAAGAAACGATTGCCAAGAAACTTGGCGTTATACTAGAAAGCGATCATGATGCATTAGTATCTATTGAAGCGTATTTTAAACGGACAGGCAGGACGATGACTGACAATAATAAAAAGCAGGCTCTCGTACTAAGCGGTTCGACTGTCTTGGCAAACTATCATGGGATGGCGCCCGGCATGGCCATCAAAAAGAATGGGAAATGCTATATTTTATTGCCTGGCCCGCCACATGAAATGCAGCCAATGTTTGAAAAAGAAGCGATTCCTTATTTATTGGGAACTTCCGGCAATAAGGAAGTCATTGTTTCCCGAGTATTGAAAATTTACGGTATCGGCGAAGCCGAGCTTGAATATCGTGTCCAATCGATTTTGGATAGTCAGACAAATCCGACCGTAGCCCCTCTGGCATCACCCGATTCGGTCATTTTACGATTGACTGCAAAAGCGGAATCGGTTGAGGCGGCTTATAAGTTGATTACGCCAGTAGAATCTGAAATTCGTTCAATAGTCGGCCAATTCATCTATGGTATAGATGAGGATACATTGTCATCGAAGGCAGCTGAGCTTCTGTTAAGGAACGGGCTTACGATCGCTGCTGCGGAAAGCTTGACGGCTGGCCTATTCATGGCTGAATTGGCAGACGAACCAGGAATCAGCTCATCCTTAATAGGCGGAGTTGTCGTCTATGATGAGAAAGCGAAGAAAGAGCAACTGGATATTCCGGGTTCATTGCTTGATGAGTTTGGCGTTGTCAGTTCAGAATGCGCTGCTGCGCTAGCCCGGAGTGTGAAACGAAAATTCAGTTCTGATATAGGCATTGGATTGACTGGTGCTGCCGGACCCGATCCGCATGACGGGAAGCCAGTCGGGACAGTATGGATCGGAATTGCTTACAAAGATGACGAAGTGAAAACGTATAAACTAGATCTTTCAGGTTCCAGAAATGCTAATCGGAAACGTGCAGCTCGATTCGCACTCTATTACGTAATAAAAGAATTGAAAAGTCGTTTACCCGAAAATTAATTTTTGACTCCTATTCTCATTTAAAATTGATTTTTCCCCCTCATTCTCATTTAAAAATAGATTTTGATAAAATAAATCGAATAAGCGTTCGTTTTTTGTTTGAGTATTTCTCATAAAAGGAGTATAGTAGAGATAGGAAGAAAAGAATAACGCCTTTTAAGGGAGGAATCGTTTTTGAGCGATCGTAAAGCAGCTTTGGACCAAGCTTTGAAACAAATTGAGAAACAATTCGGGAAAGGGTCCGTCATGAAATTGGGGGAAAAAACCGACCGGGAGATTGCAACGTCTTCTACCGGCTCGCTTGCTCTAGATGCAGCATTAGGGGTTGGCGGTTATCCAAGAGGACGGGTCATTGAAATTTATGGACCTGAGAGCTCCGGTAAAACAACGGTAGCATTGCATGCAATTGCAGAAGTGCAAGCATCAGGCGGACAAGCCGCATTTATCGATGCTGAACATGCGCTAGATCCAGTTTATGCACAGAAACTGGGCGTCAATATTGACGAATTACTATTATCACAGCCGGATACGGGCGAACAAGCCCTTGAAATCGCTGAAGCACTCGTTAGAAGTGGAGCGATCGATATCGTTGTCGTCGACTCCGTTGCAGCGTTAGTGCCGAAAGCGGAAATCGAAGGGGAAATGGGAGACTCGCACGTTGGTTTGCAAGCGCGCCTCATGTCCCAAGCACTTCGTAAACTATCCGGTGCTATTAATAAATCGAAGACGATTGCAGTCTTTATCAACCAAATCCGTGAAAAAGTCGGCGTCATGTTCGGGAACCCTGAAGTGACACCTGGTGGACGTGCATTGAAATTCTATTCATCCGTCCGCTTGGAAGTACGCCGTGGCGAAGCAATCAAGCAAGGAAACGACATCATGGGTAACAAAACACGTATCCGCGTCGTGAAAAACAAAGTTGCTCCTCCGTTCCGTACTGCTGAAGTAGATATCATGTACGGAGAAGGGATTTCCAGAGAAGGTGAAATCGTCGACCTCGGCGCTGAATTGGAAGTTGTCCAAAAGAGCGGTGCATGGTACTCCTATGAAGGAGAACGTCTCGGCCAAGGACGTGAAAACGCCAAGCAATTCCTTAAAGAAAATCCGGATATCCGCGCTGAAATCGCAAACAAAATCCGCGACTCTTACGGAATGGCTGCAGCCAACTACGTCATTGCAGGCCACGACGAAGACGACGAAGATGAACTGGATCTATTTGTTGAAGAGGAAAAATAATTTGTTGATCTATTCAGGCGAAGGAAACCCCTTCGCCTGTTTTTTTGAGGACATTTAGAAAGTCTCAGAAAAGGCGACACTCCTGTGGGATCAGCGCGTTGACCGAAGACCCCGAAGGAGCTAAGTATGAGCGACGAGGAGACTGAGACGACGCCCGCGGAAAGGGAGCCGTTCTGGTGATTTCGTTAATTCAGCGAATTCCCTGTGGCTTCACTTGATAAAGAAACAATAGAAGCTAGATAAAAGGCCATGAAGCTTTACAATCCTTGACATGTCAATTTTTCATAGATACAATTAGAATTGTATAATTTCACACCAATGAAATCATTATGGCAGTATGTTGAATGTTAATATACGAGCCGACTGAAAACGAAAAGAATAGCAGGAGGAGGTGACCTGGATGCCAGATGGAATCATCGGAAACATCATCTCCGCTTTGCTCGGTCTGTTCGTCGGTGCAGTTGTTATCTATTTAGTTATCAAAAAGGTGAATGATTCAAGAGTGACGGGTGCCAAAAACTCTGCAGAACAAATCGTCGAAGATGCGAAACGTGAAGCGGAGGCTATGAAAAAAGAGGCACTGTTAGAAGCGAAAGATGAAAATCACAAACTGAGAATTGAAGCGGAATCAGAAGTCCGTGAACGAAGAGCGGAACTGCAAAAGCAGGAAAACCGCCTTTTACAACGGGAAGAAAATCTTGACCGCAAGGATGATGCTCTCAATAAAAGAGAAGCAGGACTGGAACGCAAAGATGACGCGCTTTCCAGTAGACAACAGCATATTGAACAAATGGAACGCAAGGCGGAAGATCTTGTTGCCATGCAACAGACGGAACTTGAAAGAATCTCGGCCCTTACACGGGATGAAGCGAAACGAATCATCTTGGATGACGTCGAGAAAGAGCTTTCTACAGATATCGCCGTAATGACGAAAGAATCGGAACAACGTGCAAAAGAAGAATCCGAAAAGAAAGCGCGCGAAATCCTTTCCCTTGCATTGCAACGTTTCGCAGCAGATCATGTTGCAGAAACAACCGTATCTGTCGTAAACTTGCCGAACGATGAAATGAAAGGCCGGATCATCGGAAGGGAAGGTCGTAATATCAGGACATTGGAAACATTGACTGGTATCGATCTAATCATCGACGATACTCCAGAAGCGGTCATTCTATCAGGCTTCGATCCTGTACGTCGTGAAACTGCTCGTCTTGCACTTGAAAAACTTGTACAAGATGGCAGAATACACCCGGCACGTATTGAAGAAATGGTAGATAAGGCGCGCAGGGAAGTGGATGAATTAATCCGTGAAAGAGGAGAACAGACTACATTTGACGTAGGAGTTCATAACTTGCATCCGGATCTGATCAAAATCCTTGGAAGATTGCATTTCCGTACAAGCTATGGCCAAAACGTCCTGAAGCACTCCGTTGAAGTTGCTTATCTAGCTGGACTGTTGGCAGCCGAGGTTGGCGAGGATGTCACCCTTGCAAGACGCGCAGGTCTTCTCCACGATATCGGTAAGGCGATTGACCACGAAGTCGAAGGAAGCCACGTTCAAATCGGGGTAGAGCTTGCTACGAAGTACAAAGAGCACCCTGTTGTCATCAACAGTATCGCCTCCCATCATGGTGATGAAGAAGCGACTTCTGTCATCGCAGTATTGGTTGCTGCAGCAGATGCATTATCAGCAGCAAGACCAGGTGCACGAAGTGAAACTTTGGAAAACTACATTCGCAGGTTGCAAAAACTTGAAGAAATTTCGGAATCATACGAAGGCGTGGAAAAATCATTCGCCATCCAAGCGGGCCGCGAAGTCCGAATCATTGTTCGACCAGACCAGATTGATGACATTACTGCGCATCGACTGGCTAGAGATATTCGAAAACGGATCGAGGAAGAACTCGATTATCCGGGTCACATCAAAGTGACGGTCATTCGTGAAACGCGTGCAGTCGAATATGCAAAATGATAAAATGACTCCTGTCCAACCATGGTTCAGGAGTCATTTTCTTATCGTTACAATTGAAGTTCGTATTAGTAGAAAGAGGTTACAGTCATGAAGGTAATTTTTATTGGAGATATTGTAGGATCAATCGGCAGAGAGATGGTGTTCGACCACATCGCACGATTGAAAAGAAAATATAAGGCGGATGTCGTCATTGCCAACGGCGAAAATGCAGCTTCGGGCAGAGGAATTACAAAAGCGATTTTTGACGATCTTCTCCGTTCGGGTGTCGATGTCGTGACGATGGGTAATCATACGTGGGATCAAAAGGAAATATATGATTTCATAGATGATACCGACTACTTAATCCGTCCTGCAAATTTTTCAGACGAGGCTCCGGGAAAAGGTATGACGACAATCACCAAAAATGGTGTGACATTATCGGTTATTAATTTGCATGGCCGAACATTCCTTCCTCCGCATGGCGATCCGTTTGAAAAGGCGGAAGAATTGATTGCAGAGGCAAGCGAAATTTCTCCACTTATCTTCGTCGACTTCCATGCAGAGGCGACAAGTGAGAAAATTGCTATGGGGTGGCATCTGGACGGAAAAGCATCTGTTGTCGTTGGGACGCATACACATGTTCAAACGGCAGATGACCGCATTTTGCCAGGTGGCACAGCCTATTTAACAGACGCAGGAATGACAGGCCCCTATGACGAAATATTAGGGATGAAAAAAGAGGATGTCATCTATCGATTCCGTACGAATTTGCCGACCCGCTTTGAAGTTCCGAAACGAGGCCGCGCCCAATTGAATGGGCTGTTTGTCGAGTTGAACGACCAAACAGGCAAAGCAGTCGCGATTGAACGTATTTTGATCAATGAGGATCACCGATTCGAAGCATGAAGTGAGTCTATTCATCTCCTTCTTTTCATAAGATGACGTATGGATAAATACATTCCATAGACATCGTGAAAACAAGGAGGAAACATGGTGAGTCCATTGAAGGTATCATCCCGCTCTAATCCAAATTCCGTCGCAGGAGCACTCGTAGCGGTAATCAGGGATCAAGGGTATGCGGAAATGCAGGCGGTCGGTGCCGGCGCATTGAACCAGGCCATTAAAGCAGTCGCAATCGCACGCGGCTTCGTCGCCCCAAGCGGAAGCGACCTCGTTTGCGCCCCGGCATTTACCGATATTGAAATTAATGGTGAGGGACGAACAGCGTTAAAGCTGTTAGTGGAAAAAAGAAAAAGAAGTTAAAAACGTATTTGACAATAGCAATAAAATCGAAGGGGGCTATCCAGAAAGTCAGTGAAAACTGATTTTCTGCGATAGCCCCTTATTGTTGCAGCGATAAATAAGATCTAATGTTCAAAGCAGGTGACTGCGCGTCCAAAGCAAGCCACCTCGCGTCCAAAGCAGGAGGTTGCACGTCCAAAGCAAGTCGCCACGCGTCCAAAGCAAGTGGTTGCACGTCCAAAGCAAGCCGCCTCGCGTCCAAAGCAAGTGGTTGCACGTCCAAAGCAAGCCGCCTCGCGTCCAAAGCAAGTGGTTGCACGTCCAAAGCGAGCCGTCCCGCGTCCAAAGTAGTCCGCCCCACGCCCAAAGAAGCCGCCAGTTGTCACACAGTTGCCTAAAACTCCTGAATTCTAGATGTGAAAAAAATCACACTACTTCAAAGTGGTAAGAAGTTCATGTATAATGGAATCGAATCTGTTCAATTCCCGCAAGGTTTGAAGAAAGGGGCTGTTTAAATGAATGAAGAACAACGCCTGGAAGCCGGGCTTGTCAAACCGGATACAGTGAAAACTGCGTCTGCAACGGAAAAGGACTATAGTAAATATTTTGAAACAGTCTATACACCCCCATCCTTAAAGGATGCGAAAAAGCGCGGTAAAGAAGAAATTGCCTATCACGACGATTTCCAAATTGATGAGCGCTTTATTGGCATGGGTGCTGGACGTAAATTTTATATCCGTACATATGGTTGTCAAATGAACGAGCATGATACAGAGGTAATGGCGGGCATCTTCACCGGTTTAGGATACGAAGCGACAAACACGGTGGACGATGCAGATGTCATTCTATTGAATACGTGCGCAATTCGAGAAAACGCTGAAAACAAGGTGTTCGGTGAATTGGGACATTTGAAGCCGTTAAAGCTTGAAAAACCTGATCTGCTCATAGGTGTTTGTGGCTGCATGTCACAGGAAGAGTCGGTCGTTAATAAAATCCTGAAAACATATGATCAAGTCGATATGATTTTCGGAACGCATAACATTCATAGATTGCCGAATATCCTTCATGAGGCATATATGTCCAAAGAAATGGTCGTCGAAGTTTGGTCTAAAGAAGGGGATATCATTGAAAACCTTCCAAAAGTCCGACATGGAAATATTAAAGCATGGGTCAACATCATGTATGGCTGCGACAAGTTCTGCACGTATTGCATCGTGCCTTACACTCGTGGAAAAGAGCGCAGTCGACGCCCACATGACATTATCCAAGAAGTTAGGCAACTAGCCGCTCATGGATATAAAGAGATCATGCTGCTCGGCCAAAACGTCAATGCTTATGGAAAAGATTTCGATGATATTGAATATCGCCTAGGGGATTTAATGGATGACCTTCGTCAAATTGATATTCCACGCATCCGTTTTACAACGAGCCATCCAAGGGATTTCGACGATCATCTCATTGAAGTGCTAGCAAAAGGCGGAAACTTGCTCGATCATATCCATTTACCTGTCCAATCAGGTTCGAGCGATATTTTAAAAATTATGGCGCGAAAATATTCCAGAGAACAGTTCTTGGAGCTTGTCGGTAAAATTAAAGCTGCCATTCCAAACGTCACGTTGACAACGGATATTATTGTCGGCTTCCCGAATGAAACGGACGAGCAATTTGAAGAAACACTTTCTTTATATAAGGAAGTCGGTTTCGAAATGGCTTATACGTATATTTATTCTCCACGTGAAGGGACGCCAGCTGCCAAGATGGTGGACAATATTCCGATGGAAGTGAAAAAAGAACGTCTTCAACGTCTGAATAAGCTCGTTAATGATATGTCCGCAGAAGCGATGAAGCCTTACAAAGGAAAAGTCGTAAAAGTGCTTGTAGAGGGAGAAAGTAAAAGGAATCCCGAAGTGCTTGCCGGTTATACAGAGAAGAATAAACTCGTTAATTTCAAAGCGCCGCGTTCGGTGATCGGCAAAATTGTCGATGTAAAAATTACAGAGGCCAAAACATGGTCGCTCGACGGAGAATTTATCGGTATCGTAAAAGAGGAAAAGGTGATGTCATAATGGAAAAGTTTTATACTAAAGAAGAGATCATTGCAAAAGCACGCGAAATTGCACATATGATTGCCAATACGGAGCAAGTTGAATTCTTCAAACGTGCTGAAGAACAAATTAATGATAACCAAAAAATCCGTGAAAAGATTGCGAGCTTGAAGTCTTTGCAAACACAAGCTGTCAATTTTCAAATGTATGAAAAAGAAAGAGCCCTCCAAATTATTGAAGGAAAAATCGAGAAGATCCAATCTGAGATTGACGATGTTCCGATTGTACAGGAATTCAAACAATCGCAGCTCGACGTGAACGAACTGCTTCAGTTGGTCTCAAATACGATTTCCAACAGTGTTACTGACGAGATCATTGAATCGACTGGCGGCGATGTTCGACGCGGAGAAACTGGATCATACGTTAGAAATACGAAACATAAGCCGTTATCATAATCTAGACCGGTGAGGATAATTTCCTCATCGGTTTTTTCACTTTCTGGGCTTCTGGTGCATAGGATAAATAGACGTCAACGAAGGAGGAAACGAACTGAAGAATCTACGGCAAATTGTGACGAAGGCAGTCATTGCTAAAGGGAAACTAAGGACGGAATCGAATGTCTCTCTGAAGCCGCCGAATAATCCATCGAGCATTCTGGGCTGTTGGGTGATCAACCACACGCATCAAGCAAAAAAAGTGGGACGATACATTGAAGTGACAGGGAAATTTGATGTGAATGTCTGGTATTCGCATCACGATCACTCAAAGACTTCCGTCTATTCGGAATCGGTGCCGTATAAGGATAAGATACGGCTCCATTATCGGGATGAGCCGGTGTCCGGTCAGGAAGAAATTATCGTCAACGTCGTCCAGCATCCAAACTGCACCGAAGCGCTCATCTCGGAATGCGGTGAAAAATTCATTATTAAAGTGGAAAGAGAATTGGTAGCGGAAGTTGTTGGGGAAACAAAAGTATGTATCACTGTTCATCCGCATCAATTTGAAGAGGAATGGTCATTCAATGATGAATCGTCTTCCCATCAAGAACATGACCATGATCATCACAAAGCAGATGAAGAGAAGCGTCATGACGATAGAGGAAAGGATTCACGTCCATTTTAAGCCGGATAAGCTTCCGGCTTTTTTTAAATTCCGGATTTTCCGCTTTGTACCTGTGAGGCTTCATGTTTTGATATAATAAAGAAAACGACAGATATAGCGAGGTTCTGGAATGACTACATATACACCCATGATTCAACAATATTTACAAGTGAAATCCGAATATGAAGATGCATTTCTATTTTTTCGTTTAGGAGATTTCTACGAGATGTTTTTCAACGATGCAATTGAAGCATCCAATATTCTAGAAATCACATTGACGAGTAGGGACGGAGGAAGTACTGACAAAATCCCGATGTGCGGAGTGCCTTTTCATTCAGCCGAAGGGTATATCGAGACGTTGGTCCAAAAAGGCCATAAAGTGGCAATCTGTGAACAGACGGAGGATCCACGGGCGGCAAAAGGGATTGTGAAACGTGAAGTCGTCAAAGTAGTAACACCCGGTACAATCATTGAAGGAAAATCTTTAGATGCAAATGCAAATCATTTCATAGGCTCTGCTGATCAGTTGGATGAACGACGTTATGCCTTGGCGTATGTCGATCTAGCAACGGGCGAAGGAAAGGCTGAAATTATTTCCGGTGATGAACGGACATTGATCGGCGAGATCGAAGCGCTCGGAATGAAGGAGATTGTCGTCCGGGAACAATTGCATATTTCATTAAATGAATGGATGGCGAAAAGGGATATCGTCCTTTCAATGGAAAATGGGGAAGACACTCACTCTAAAACTGCTCAGCCGCATATTCCGGCAGAATTGAATGAGGCATGTGATATTTTAGTTTCTTATTTGAAACGCACTCAAAAAACATCTTTGGATCACTTACGTCCTTTTGAATATATCCAAAAATCCGGAAAGCTGTCCATCGATGCCAATTCAATGCGTAATCTCGAGCTCGTCCAATCTATCCGAAGCGGAAGCAAAGAAGGAACGCTTTTCTGGCTGCTAGATGAGACATCGACAGCGATGGGTGCAAGGAAATTGAGGATTTGGATCCATCAGCCTCTTGCGGACAGGAATGCGATAGAGGACAGGCTAACGATTGTCTCCGATTTGATTGAAGATTATTTTCTTCGTGATGAATTAAAAACGGCCCTGAAGGAAGTTTATGACCTTGAACGGTTATCGGGAAGGATTTCCATGGGAAGCGCAAGTGGTAGAGATCTTGCTCAGCTTCGAAATTCCCTTCGACGGGTGCCGCATTTGAAAAATGCTCTACAGCAATCTGGTCACGAACGGCTCCAACGATATTCTGAACAAATCGATCCGTGTTCAGAAGCGCTCGAACTTTTGGAAGCTTCTATCGCAGAAAATCCACCGCTTTCTGTCAAGGAAGGCGGTATCATCAAAGATGGTTATCACGAAAAGCTGGACCAGTATAGAGATGCTTCGAGAAACGGCAAGGAATGGCTAGCAGGGCTTGAACGCGAGGAACGGGAACGTACGGGTATTAAAAACTTGAAAATCGGCTACAACCGCATTTTCGGCTATTTTATCGAGATTACAAAATCCAATATCCATCTGGCGGATTTGAGCCGATATGAGCGCAAACAGACGCTTGCCAATGCGGAGCGCTATATCACTTCCGAGCTGAAGGAAAAGGAAGACCTAATTCTGAACGCCGAAGCGGAAGGCCAAGAGCTGGAATATACTCTATTTTGCACTGTGCGAGATGAAATGAAAAAATATATCCGCAAAGTGCAAAAATTAGCTAGCGTCCTTTCCGAGTTGGACGTGCTATTATCATTCGCTGAAGTGTCCGAGAAGCAAAGATTCGTCAAACCGCAATTCCATGACGGACGGGAATTGGAAATTAAAAACGGAAGACATCCCGTCGTCGAGAAGATGATGGATCATTCATTATACGTGCCGAATAGTTGCAAACTGACTGAGGACGCAAACATGCTGCTTATTACGGGTCCGAACATGTCGGGTAAAAGTACATTTATGCGTCAAGTGGCATTGACCGTCATCATGGCTCAAATCGGCTGCTATGTGCCTTGTGAATCCGCAACTCTGCCTGTGACAGATCAAATATTTACGAGAATCGGAGCAGCAGATGACCTGGCATCCGGTCAAAGTACGTTCATGATGGAAATGATGGAATCAAAATATGCAATTGCAAATGCCACTAGCAATAGCTTGCTCCTTTTCGATGAAATTGGCAGGGGAACGTCGACATACGACGGAATGTCGCTTGCCCAGGCGATGATGGAATTCATCCATAATGAAATCGGTGCTAACACATTGTTTTCAACGCATTATCATGAGCTGACGAAGCTTGATATTGAGCTAGAAAGGCTTGCGAATGTACATGTGGCTGCTATGGAGCAGGAAGGAAGAGTCGTCTTTCTCCATAAAGTGATGGCGGGTCCGGCGGATAAAAGCTATGGTATCCATGTTGCGCAGCTAGCAGGACTTCCGGATACAATCGTCGTCCGTGCTACGGAGCTGCTTGATGCTTTTGAAAATGCAGAACAGGCGGCTGCCGCGATTTCGGCATCCGAGCAATTAACATTCTTTGATTTGCAAGAAGAACCTGACCCGGTGTCGGAAGTGGACAAGTCCGTTTTAGAGCAGATGAAACAGACAGACCTATTGAACTTGACGCCGATGCAGGCGATGAACTTGATCCTTGATTGGCAAAAACAATTAAGTACGGCTACGAAAGCGGACTGATGATTTACGACCAGCTTGCCAATTGCTATTTATTTTCATAACCAAAAGACATAAGGAGGGATCCAATGGATATCATTTCAGTAATGGATGATTCATTATCGAATAAAATCGCTGCAGGGGAAGTCGTCGAGCGACCAGCTTCGATTGTGAAGGAATTGGTCGAGAACTCGATTGACGCGGATAGCACTTCGATTGAAATTGCGCTTGAAGAAGCAGGGCTTACATCCATTCGGGTGACCGATAACGGAAAAGGGATGTCACGTCACGATGCTGTCCTTGCGTTTGAGCGCCACGCAACGAGCAAAATATCGAATGAACATGATCTGTTCCGGATCAGAACTCTTGGATTCAGAGGGGAGGCGCTTGCCAGTATCGCTTCCGTATCCAAGGTCAGCCTCTTCACGTCTGATGGTGAAACGGAAGGAACGGAAGTGCAGCTTGACGGCGGCATCGTTCTGAAAGAATCCAATGCAGCATTCAGAAAAGGGACCGATATGACAGTATCGCAACTATTCTATAACACGCCGGCTAGGTTGAAATATATGAAAACAATTCAAACCGAGCTGGGGCATACGATTGATCTCGTCAACCGTCTTGCGCTAAGCCATCCCCATATCTCTTTCAAGCTATCCCATCATAGCCAGACGATTCTACATACGTCAGGCAGCGGAGATCGGCGGAAAGTCCTTACAGATATATACGGTATGGCCGTCGCGAAGAAAATGGTTCCATTCAAAGGGGAAAACTCTGATTTTAAAGTGGATGGCTACGTCACATTGCCTGAAATGACAAGGGCATCCAAAAACTATATGACTCTCATCGTCAACGGAAGATGGGTGAAGAGCTACGCAGCGAATCAGGCCGTGCTCGATGGATTGCACACCTATTTGCCGATCGGACGCTTCCCGATTGCAGTCATCAACGTTGAAACAGATCCGTTTTTAACAGATGTCAACGTGCACCCGTCCAAACAGCATATTCGCCTTAGTAAAGAGGGTGAACTGTTTGCCCTTATCAAATCATCAGTTCGCGAAGCGGTGAAAAGAACTATTATCGTTCCGGATGCTGTGAAACGAGAGCCTGTCAAAAGAATGCCCTCTGAGCAGGTGACGATGTGGAATGAATTCCAGCCGGCGAATGTTCGGAAGGAAACGACAGTTGAACGAGAGGAATTGGAAACAAAACAGGTAGTGGCTCAGTTTGAGAAGGAAAATTCCAAACCGGAAGTGGATCTGTTCGAAAAGAAGCCGGTCCAAACTGTTTACGAACCTATCGTCAAGCCTGAATCAGTTCAAGTAGACCTACCAGAAAAAGTGATGGAAGAACAAGAGGTATTAGATAATCACGAAGAAACTGTTCCTGAAACAAATGAAGTGAAGGAAAAAAGATTCCCTTCACTCGTCCCAGTCGGCCAAGTCCACGGCACGTACATCGTCGCTCAAAATGAAGACGGATTTTACATGATCGACCAGCATGCTGCCCAAGAGCGCATCAAATATGAATTTTTCAGAGATAAATTGAGTAAAGTGGAACTGGATGAAAGACAAATGCTGTTAATGCCGCTCATCTTCCACTATTCAGGCGATGAAATGGTGAAAATAGAAGAGAATCGGGAAGCGTTGAATGAAGTAGGCGTCTTTCTGGAAGAGTTCGGCCCTTCATCTTATACAGTTAAGGAATATCCGGCGTGGTTTCCGGCAGGAGAAGCGTCGTCGCTTATCGAAGAATTAATAGAGCAAGTGCTAACGAACCGGAAGACCGATATCGGCAAACTACGTGAAGAGACTGCAATTATGATGAGCTGCAAACGGTCTATCAAAGCAAATCATCATCTATCGATCGCAGATATGGAAAGATTGCTGAATGATTTGTCGCTTGCGGAAAATCCGTATACATGCCCTCACGGACGGCCAGTCTTAGTTCATTTTTCAACTTATGAAATTGAAAAGATGTTTAAGAGGGTAATGTAAATAAATGAGTAGAATCTTATATTGAACGAGGAGGAGGAAAGAGGATGGGTGAGTTCATATTAACGATCGACCAAGGCACGACCAGTACGAGGGCGATCTTGTTTAATCGAAAAGGCGAGATCGTTCATACGGCACAGCGGGAATTTAAGCAGATTTTTCCAAAGCCTGGCTGGGTCGAACACAATGCGAGTGAAATATGGGGTTCTGTCTTATCCGTTATCGCTTCGGTGCTGACTGAAAGCGGACATCAGCCAAAAGATATTGACGGGATTGGCATTACAAATCAACGAGAGACTTCAGTTATATGGGATAAAAAGACTGGACAACCTGTCTACAACGCGATTGTTTGGCAATCAAGACAATCACAGCCAATCATCGATGAATTGCGGAAAGCCGGCAAAGAAGAAAGCGTCCGTCAAAAGACTGGTTTGCAACTCGATCCTTATTTCTCAGGTTCGAAAGTTAAATGGATTCTCGATGAGGTAGAAGGCGTTCGGGAACGGGCAGATAAAGGGGATCTGCTTTTTGGAACGATCGATTCGTTTTTAATTTGGAAACTTTCGAATGGAGCCGTCCATGTCACAGACTATTCCAACGCGTCAAGGACGATGCTTTTCAATATCCACGAGCTTCAGTGGGATAAAGATCTATGCGAAATGTTGGATGTCCCGATGAATATGTTGCCTGAGGTGAGAATGTCCTCTGAAATCTATGCCAATACCGACCCGTCCGTTTTCTTCGGGGCTTCCATCCCGATTGCCGGTGCGGCAGGAGATCAGCAATGTGCATTGTTCGGGCAAACTTGTTTCCATAGAGGCATGGCGAAAAATACGTATGGCACTGGTTGCTTCATGTTGTTGAATACGGGCGAACAGCCGATGATTTCCGAAAATGGACTTTTGACAACGATTGCATGGGGTCTGGACGGCAAGATTACATATGCATTAGAAGGAAGTGTGTTCGTCGCAGGCTCCGCGATCCAATGGCTTAGAGATGGGCTGCGTATGATCAATAAAGCGTCGGATTCGGAAATGTACGCGAAGCGAATTGCATCCACGGATGGTGTGTACGTAGTGCCGGCATTCGTCGGTCTAGGTACCCCGTATTGGGATTCAGATACGAGAGGCGCTGTATTCGGATTAACGCGCGGAACGGAAAAAGAGCATTTTATCCGTGCAACAGTCGAATCACTTGCCTACCAAACAAAAGACGTGCTTTTGACGATGGAGAAAGATGCAGGCATCGACATCGATATTTTGCGAGTTGACGGAGGGGCTGTCGCCAATACATTCCTTATGCAGTTCCAAAGCGATTTGCTCCAGATCGAAGTGGAGCAATCGGCTTATTTGGAGACGACGGCACTCGGGGCTGCTTATCTTGCAGGACTGGCAACAGGCTTTTTCGAATCTTGCGAGTCAGTGGAAGCATTATGGACGAAGGAAAAGACGTATTCACCAAAGATGGACGTGGAAGAGCGGGACGCATTATACAACGGATGGAAAAAGGCAGTTGAAGCGGCACGGGCTTTTAAATCTTGACTGGAGGAGAGCGAATGATGTTATCATCGATCACAAGACCGAAAGTGAAACAGTTCATGCGCGACTATCAGTTTGACTTGCTCGTTATTGGCGGGGGTATCACCGGCGCAGGCATAGCATTGGATGCGGTTACGAGAGGGTTATCCGTCGCTTTGATTGACATGCAAGATTTTGCTGCAGGTACTTCGAGCCGATCGACAAAACTTATCCATGGCGGCTTGCGGTATTTGAAGCAGATGGAGTTGAAGATTGTTTCAGAAACCGGAAGGGAAAGAGATATCGTCTATCGAAATGCTCTTCATGTGACGGAGCCGGAGCGCATGCTTCTCCCTTTCCACAAAGGCGGCTCATTTGGGAAGCTGACGACATCCGCGGGCCTCTTCGTCTATGATAAATTGGCAGGCGTCAAAAAAGAGGAGCGCCGTGAAATGCTATCCGCAGAAGAAACGCTTGCTATGGAGCCGTTATTGAAGGAAGTCGGCCTGCTTGGCGGCGGACATTACGTGGAATACCGGACGGACGATGCGCGACTCACTATTGAAGTTATGAAAAAAGCTGCTCAAAAAGGAGCGCTCTGCTTGAATTACATGAAGGCAGAGCAATTTAACTATGACGACGGAAAAGTAAAAGGCGTCTTTGCTCGTGACACGCTCACAGGAGAAGAGATTGATATCAGTGCCTCTGTCGTCGTCAATGCGACAGGTCCTTGGGTAGACGAAATACGTTCCAAAGATGAATTGTCCAACGACAAACGATTACGATTGACGAAAGGAATCCATATTGTCATTGACCAGTCGATTTTTCCTTTACGTCAAGCGATCTATTTTGATTCACCGGACGAACGGATGATTTTTGCCATTCCAAGAGGCAATAAAACATATATAGGCACGACAGACACATTTTTTGATGGCGATCGATCCAATCCGATAGCGAGTGAGGAGGACATTTCATACTTACTGGATGCAATCCATTACATGTTCCCAACCGTCAAAGTCGAGCGGAAAGACGTTGAATCGACTTGGGCAGGTGTACGGCCGCTCATCTACGAGGAAGGGAAAGATGCATCCGAAATTTCGAGGAAAGATGAAATTTGGGAAGCGGGAAGTGGATTGATCACAATTGCAGGAGGCAAATTGACCGGATATCGTAAAATGGCCGAAACCGTCGTAGACCATGTTGTGAACCGTATACCGACAACGTCATTCGGTCCGTGCATTACAGAACATCTTCCGTTGTCTGGTGGAGACTTCGAAAGTGAAGAGCAGTTCGCCGTTTTCACTGATAGTAAATCGAATGAAGCGGAATTATACGGACTTTCGAAGCAAGAAGGAAAGATGCTCGCTTCCTTGTATGGCACGAATGTCGACCAAGTCTTTAATTATGTCAGTGCCGTTTCCACAGAGAACACCATTTTGCCGACGATATGGAAAGCGGAAATCCTTTATGCAATTCATTATGAGATGGCAATGACGCCCTCCGATTTTTTCATAAGAAGGAAGGGAGACTTATTCTTCAACATTTCGTATGTCAAGCTGTATAAAGAGGCGGCAACCGATTATATGGGAGCCATCCTTTCTTATACAAAAGAAACGCGAGAGCGCTATCTCAACCAGTTGGAAGAACATATAAAAGAGGCCGAGGGAAAGGTTGGTGAGCGTGTTTGAATGAACAAACGTTGTCGATGTCAGATCGTGTTTCCATCCATACGGTTTGCGCGCAGCCCGATGAGAAACCTATCGCTCACATCCATATTTTGCATGGAATGGCCGAGCATATAGGCCGCTACGAACAGTTCATCACATATCTCGCAAACGAAGGCTTCTCCGTATCCGGACATGATCATCGAGGGCATGGCCGGACAGGCTCTTTCAACGGGAAATTGGGACATTTCGGCGATTCGGTCGGCTTTGATCGGATCGTTGAAGATGCGCATGAAATCATCGACTTTTACAAGGCTAAATTCAAAACACCTCGAGTGATACTGTTCGGCCATAGCATGGGCTCATTCGTAGCTAGAAGATATGCCCAGAAATTCGGCAGTGACCTTGATAAGCTTATTTGTTCTGGTACAGCAGGCGATCCGGGTGTAAGCAGGGTCGGTGGACAAGCACTCGCATATTTGAAAGGCAAAGCAACGACATTCGACGAGCCGGACTATTTTATTAATAAATTAGTGTTCGGCGGTTTTAATAAAACAGTCGCCGAGCAAAAAACACCATTCGATTGGTTATCAACAGATAAAGAAACCGTAGAGAAATATATTAATGATCCATTATGTGGATTCGTGCCGACTACCCGTTTTTTCATCGATCTGTTCGAAGGTCTAGAGAAAATAAATGACCAAAATAACATCCGACAAATCCCTAACGGTTTGCCGATCCTTCTTCTTTCTGGATTGGATGATCCCGTTGGCGATAAAGGAAAAGGCGTCTGGCAGGCTGCAAGGCAATTTACCAACGTCGGCATCGAGAATGTAACGGTCATGTTATACGAAGGCGGACGCCACGAAATGTTGAATGAAGTGAATCGGGAACAAGTATTTAAGTTCATAAAGGATTGGATAAAAAAAGAATGAAACAATCAAATAAAGTCATCGCAATTGTCGGACCGACTGCATCAGGTAAAACGGCATTAAGCATTGAGCTGGCCAAAAGGCTTGATGGAGAAATTATAAACGGCGATGCGATGCAAGTATATAAAGATTTAAATATCGGTACTGCGAAAATCACCGAAGATGAAAAAGAAGGGATTCCACATCATCTGTTCGACATTAAGGAACCGACAGATTCATTTTCCGTAGCGGAATACCAGTCGGCTGTTAGAAATTGCATCGAAGAAATCCAAAGTCGCGACAAACAACCGATCATCGTCGGAGGGACGGGCTTATATATCCAGTCGGTCCTATTCGATTTCAGATTTACCGACGAGGCAGGCGATGAAAAGATCAGAGCCGAGCTGGAAGAAGAACTGAAAACGGAAGGCGGGGCCGAACGTCTATACAACCGTCTTCAGAAACAGGACCCTGCTAGTGCGGAAAAAATTCATCCAAACAACCATCGACGTTTAATACGGGCGCTTGAAATAATTGAAGTGACCGGTAAAACGAAAATCGAGCACGAACAAGGGGCAGGTGCAGCGCCTAAATACGACCACCTCATTGTCGGTTTAGACTTGGACCGGGAAGTGCTCTATGAGAGGATCAATCGAAGAGTAGATCTCATGATGGAGGAGGGCTTGCTTGAAGAGGCTAAAGGTTTGTGGGAAAACGGCATCCGCGATGTCCAGTCGGTTCAAGCAATCGGATATAAGGAACTGTATCAGCATTTTGAAGGCTTCCTCACATTGGAAGAAGCGATCGACTTAATCAAAAAACATACTCGCCATTATGCGAAACGTCAAATGACGTATTTCAGAAACAAAGTGGAAATTTCCTGGTTCGATGCAAATTCGGACAAGGGAAAAAATATAGATGGAATTTTATCGATTTTGAAGGGTTTTGAAGAGGCGGAATCGAATAAGTAAAAAGGCAAGAGAAATATAGAAGCAATTGGAGGCTGGGGTGTATGTCACAAGGCAATATGCAAGAAACTTTTTTGAACTCATTACGGAAAAATAACACGTTCGTCACTGTATTTCTATTGAATGGTTTTCAGTTGAAAGGTCTTATCAAATCTTATGATAATTACACCGTTCTTTTGGAATCGGATGGCAAGCAGCAATTAATTTACAAGCACGCAATTTCAACATATGTTCCTGCAAAACCAGTCGTGTTAAAAGACGAAGAATAACAAGCATATGTCCCAATGAAGGAACAGGTTCAACTTGCCTGTTCCTTTTTCTAATGACAATATTACTTCTCGCCTCGAGGCAATTCCCACTGAAAACGATAGGAAAGAATCCGTAACGCCGCAACAACGACGAGCAGTGCGTATAATGCCCAATCGTAATTATGAAGTCCAATACCGACAAAAAATCCTGCTCCCGCCGCCCATACCGCATAGATGTCTTTCTTAAAGATAAGGGGGCGTCTGCCTGCTAGCAGATCTCTGATCACACCTCCGCCTGCGCCGGTCAAAACGGCAGCAACCATGACTGCATAAAGTGACATATTCATATTGACGGCTAGCATGGCCCCTTGAATTGCAAAGGCGGCGAGTCCGATGGCGTCAAAATAAGTGCCCCATCGATTCCAATGTCTGATTATAGATTTTGAAAAAAAGAAAATGAATGTAATTAAAATGGAAGCGACGACGAAAAGGAAGTTCTGGTTCCATAATACAGTAGCCGGAATACCGAGGAGAACGTTCCGGACAGCCCCTCCACCGAACGCCGTTACCATCCCTAATATATAAACACCGAAAATATCATATTTTTCTTCCTGTGCAACTAATGCTCCGGAAATGGCGAAAGCAGCCGTACCGATAAAACTGAAAACTTCCCAAGCCAATCACGTTCCTCCTCACTTCAAACAAAACAATTGTATATCAAAATATGGACTCCGCCAACACCAATCGTTTTTCATTGACCTATTCCATGAGACTGATAAGATATTATAGTGACTATTAGTAGGAATGAGGAAATTGAAATGATGATACATGAATTTACTTCCGAAATCGAAACGAAGGCGGAAGAAACTGAACAAACACTTGCCCCTTATTTTAAAGAAGTCGAAAAGACAGCTTTCTTCAATCAAAGGAAAGTACTAGCAGCATTCCGAAAAAATATGGTGAGTGATTTTCATCTAACCGGGTCGACAGGGTATGGGTATGATGATAGCGGCAGGGATGTGCTTGAACAAGTATATGCAGACACATTTGGCGCGGAAGCATGTCTCGTCCGCAATCAGATCATCTCAGGGACACACGCAATTTCTCTAAGCTTGTTCGGCGTATTAAGACCAGGCGATGAACTTCTCTATATAACAGGAAAACCATACGACACGTTGGAATCAATCGTATCCGGCAATGGCGAGGACACTGGATCGCTCATTGATTACGGAATTACATACAAGCACGTCGATTTGAAAGAAGACGGCTCCGTTGATTTCGAAGAAGTGAAGAAAAATATCCATAGTAAGACGAAAATGGTCGCTATACAACGTTCGAAAGGGTATTCGGACCGTCCTTCTTTCCTTGTTGATGAAATCGGTGAAATGGTACAATTCGTCAAATCGGTCAACCCTGATATTATCGTATTTGTCGATAATTGCTATGGCGAATTCGTTGAAACAAAAGAGCCGGTAGAAGTAGGGGCCGATCTGATGGCGGGATCGCTTATCAAAAATCCAGGAGGGGGCCTTGCAAGAACCGGCGGATACATTGCCGGACGTGCCGACCTAGTAAAAAAATGCGCTTATCGTATGACGTCGCCTGGAATCGGTGCAGAGGCGGGTGCATCACTTGATACGCTGCTGGAAATGTATCAAGGCTTCTTCCTTGCTCCTCACGTCGTCAGCCAAGCAGTGAAAGGCGCTCTCTTTACAGCTGGATTCCTCGATAGCTTTGGATTCGATACGACACCACATTATTCGGCTAAGCGAACAGATTTAATACAGTCCGTAAATTTCGGCAACGCTGAGCAGATGATCGCTTTCTGTCGGACGATTCAAGAAAACTCGCCAATCAATGCGCATTACGCCCCTGAACCGTCGTACATGCCGGGCTATTCCGATGACGTCATTATGGCTGCAGGAACGTTCATCCAAGGTTCCAGCATCGAGCTCACAGCAGATGGCCCGATCCGTCCGCCATACACGGCTTATGTACAAGGCGGTTTGACGTACGAACATGTGAAAGCGGCAGTTATGTCTTCTACAGATCAGTTATTAAAAGATAAGATGATTTGAGGTAGTTAATGAAATAGATAAGGCTGTCCGGACAGGTTACGTATAATCAACCATCTGGATAGCCTTGTTTTATTTGTATTCGCGATCATAACAATCATCAAGCGCTCAAAAATCCCGATAAGTGCTCATAAAACACCACATCAATAGAAAAAGACTGCCACAGAAAGTCGATCAATCGACTTTCGGGACAGTCCTTTTCTATTTACTTCATTAATGAATCTGGCGATAAACGCCGACGACTTTACCGAGAATGGAAACTGAATTGACGATGATAGGTTCCATCGATTCATTTTCCGGCTGCAAACGGAAATAATCCTTTTCTTTGAAGAAACGTTTCACCGTCGCCTCATCTTCTTCAGTCATCGCGACTACAATTTCTCCATTATTAGCCGTATGCGTCTGTTTTACGACGACATAATCCCCATTTAATATTCCAGCTTCTATCATACTATCTCCTACTATCTCCAGCATGAACAGTTTATCATCAGACGTGCCATATGTATCCGGCAACGGGAAATACTCTTCAATGTTCTCAATTGCAGTAATCGGCAATCCAGCGGTAACTTTTCCGACTAACGGAACATGCACAACGCCAGATTTAAGCGCAGTCAAACCTTCCGGATCTAGTATCTCGATTGCTCTTGGTTTTGTCGGGTCTCTGCGGATATAACCTTTACTTTCTAATCTAGCTAGATGTCCATGCACGGTTGAACTTGAAGCTAGTCCGACAGCCTCTCCAATTTCACGAACGGAAGGCGGATATCCTTTTAGTTTCACTTCATCTTTAATAAACGTTAGGATATCCTGCTGTCTCTTTGAAATTTTTTTCATTTTTCCACCCCTCCAATTAATAGAATCAATAATTAGCAAATGTGCGAACAAACGTCCGCATCCGCAATTGTTTCTTACAAAGAGTATAACAGGTGTTCGGGCAATTGGCAAACAAAGGTTCGAAAGTTTTGTTGACTTCTAAAAATACGTGTCCTATAATGGGAACAAGTATTCCGAACAAACATTCTTGGAGGGGTTTTTTTATGGCTTTCATTCAAAAATATGGCTTTATCCTTTTGATTCTACTTCTTTGCACTGCTTTTACAATTGCAGGCGTCATGAAAGAAACGAAGTCTGCTTCAGATTCGTTTATTGAAATTACAATATCGGAGGGCGATACTCTTTGGGGGTTAGCTAGAAATTATTCTGAACAAGATCACCCGAAAAAATGGATTGCAAAAGTAATGGAAATAAACGATATGGAATCCACGACGATCAAAACAGGAGAAACATTGAAATTACCGCAATTGGATCCGCTCTTGCAAGACACGATGATGACTGAATTGGCAGGAGAAGAATAATGGGAGATAAAATGAAGACATGCGTCATTTATTGCCGTGTCAGCACGGAAAAAGATTCACAAGAAGTCTCACTAGCGAGACAAGAAGAGGAACTGAACCGGCTTGCAGACGAACTAAGTTTGAAGGTTGTACATATATTTAAGGAAAAGCATAGCGGCTACGATATGGAACGGGAAGGGCTGCTAGACTTATTAGATTGCATACGCGATGAAAAGATAGATGCAATTCTAATCCAAGACGAAACTAGACTTGGCAGAGGAAACGCTAGAGTCGCTATCTTGCATTTGCTTGCAAAGACAAACACCGAAGTCATTACGAACCACGATAACGGTGCATTGAAGCTAAACGAGATGGACACAATGTTACTTGAAATATTGGCGATAGTCGAAGAATATCAACGGAAATTACATAATGCCAAGATTCGCAGAGGCATGAAACGTGCTGTCCGCGACGGATACAGGCCAGAACGAAATTTGAAAAATAAAGGCAATCTGGAAGGGCGCGAACGGAAAGAAGTCCCCCTCAGCGAAATCGTCTCATTACGGCAAAAAGGCCTTACCTTCGAAGAAATAGCAGGCGTATTAAGAGGCCTCGGCCATAACGTAAGCAAAGCAACGGTCCACCGTCGATATAAAGAATATGAACAAGAGCAGGAAGGCTGATTTGTTGCACTTCCTGCTCTTTTTGTATACCTTCAAAGTATAGTTTTAATAAGTTCCACTTATATTGTTTATTGGTTCTGTTATTAAGTATCTATAAGGATTGAAACGGAAGGTGGCGACTCCAGCGAACGCTGTCACGAAGAACGGCGTTTGCGAGTAAAAGCAAAGCGCAGCGTTACGAGCAGGGTGTGCTAGGCTGCCTTAATTTCTGCAAAAGCGCAGAAATAAGGCAAATCGAACTCTTCGTGGTTCGATTGGAAAGCGTCCACCTGAAGTGGAAATCCTGTTAACAATTTAATGTTGGAAAATTACTGGAGGAATTCGATGTTATCAAAAGATAAAATTAAACGTATCAACGAACTATCAAAAAAGTCGAAAACAATCGGCCTATCAATCGAAGAAGCAAAAGAACAAACACAACTGCGCAAAGAATACCTAGAAACATTCCGCTCATCCATGCGTGACACAATCGAAAACGTCAAAGTAATCGACCCCGAAGGCAATGACGTCACACCCGACAAAGTAAAAGACGCGCGCAATAAGAAGTTCCTCAACTGAACATCCGGACATAGAATGGATTGTATTTCATCTATGAATTGACTACACTATAGATGGTATAACAATTGCAACTACAAGATAATGCATGGGAAAGGATGTTCTGAATGACCGAAAAGATTGACCAACTAGCTATAAACACAATACGAACGCTATCCATCGATGCGATCGAAAAGGCGAATTCCGGCCACCCGGGATTGCCGATGGGCGCTGCTCCGATGGCTTACACATTATGGACGAAGCATATGCATCATAACCCTTCGAATCCTGAATGGTTCAACCGCGACCGATTTGTCCTCTCAGCAGGTCACGGCTCGATGCTGTTATATAGCTTACTCCACTTAAGCGGATACGGCTTGCCAATGGAGGAATTGAAAAACTTCCGCCAATGGGGATCAAAAACACCTGGTCATCCTGAATACGGCCACACAGTAGGTGTTGAAGCGACAACAGGACCGCTTGGTCAAGGTATCGGTATGGCGGTCGGTATGGCAATGGCTGAAAAGCATTTGGCAGCAACTTATAACCGTCCTGGTTTCGACGTCGTCGACCACCATACATTCGCTCTTTGCGGCGACGGTGACCTTATGGAAGGCGTGGCGGCAGAAGCAATTTCCCTTGCTGGCCATTTGCAACTAGAAAAATTGATCGTCCTTTATGACAGCAACGACATCTCCTTGGATGGGGATTTAGATATGTCATTCACGGAGAATATCCGGAAACGTTTCGAATCGTACGGCTGGAACTATATCCGTGTGGAAGACGGCAATAATATTGGCCTTATTTCAAAAGCGATTGAAGAGGCGAAAGGCAATTCAGGCGGCCCGACAATCATCGAAGTGAAGACGGTCATAGGATACGGTGCGCCGAATAAATCCGGAAAAGCCGACGTCCATGGAGCTCCTCTTGGAGAAGACGAGATGAAGTTGACGAAGGAATACTACAAATGGACATACGAAGAAGATTTCTGTGTTCCTGAAGGCGTCTATGAGACCTTCAAAGAGGCGACTGATGAGTTAGGCGTTAAGAAGGAACAGCAGTGGAATGAGCTGTTTGATCAATATGCAAACGAACATGCCGATTTGGCAAATCAATTGAAAGCTGCCATCAAAGGTGAAATGCCTGAAGGACTTCAGGAAGCGCTTCCGACTTATGAAGCTGGTTCATCCCATGCAACTCGATCAGCTTCAGGAGACGCAATCAATGCCATTGCTAAAGTATTGCCTTCCTTCTTCGGTGGAAGTGCAGACCTTGCTGGGTCGAACAAGACGACGATCAAAGGTGCAGGGGACTTCCTCCCAGGCGATTTCTCAGGCCGCAATATTTGGTTCGGCGTGCGTGAATTTGCGATGGGTACTGCTTTGAACGGTATGGCGCTCCACGGCGGTTTACACGTGTTTGGCGGAACATTTTTCGTGTTCAGCGACTATGTAAGACCTGCAATCCGACTATCCGCTCTTATGGGTATGCCAGTCACTTATGTGTTTACACATGACAGCGTAGCAGTTGGCGAAGATGGTCCGACGCATGAGCCGATCGAACATTTGTCATCTCTTCGTTCAATGCCAGGATTGACAGTCATCCGCCCAGCAGATGGCAATGAAACTTCAGCTGCATGGAATATTGCGGTTTCGTCGAAAAACAGGCCGACAGTTCTAGTGTTATCCCGTCAAAACTTGGGAGTATTGCCGAAATCGGCCGAACTTGCAATGGATGGCGTGAAACGTGGTGCTTATGTGATTTCACCTTCCGAAAAGGAAGTGGCGGACGGTATCTTAATCGCTACAGGTTCAGAAGTGAATCTTGCTGTTGCAGCACAAACAAAATTGCAAGCAGAAGGAATCGATGTTGCAGTCGTTTCAATGCCTTCATGGGATTTGTTCGAGCAACAGGATGCGCAATATAAAGAAACTGTACTGCCGAAAGCAGTGAAAAAACGTCTATCTATTGAAATGGGTGCATCTTTAGGCTGGCATAAATATGTTGGCGATGAAGGTGGAGTCATAGCAATCGACACGTTTGGCGCAAGTGCTCCAGGGGAAAAGGTTATTGCGGAGTATGGCTTCACTGAAGAGAATGTAGTTCGTGAAATGAAAGAAATCCTAGGTCGCAACTAATTATTGCCGCTTCGAAAAGTCATAAGACTACTATTTCGAAGCGGCATTTTTTAATATCATTTAGACTCATTATTAAAAACCTTTCGACAACATTAGTGTCTTTCTTTACCGTGTTTTGACAAACTTTTTACTTTAGTTGGGATAGACTATGTAAAAGGAGGGAACAGTCGTGAGAACTTATGATATTTATAAAGTTAAGAAAAGATACCAATCATTTATTCTAGGCAGAGAAGGCCTTCTCTATGATTTGCTAAAGGATCATGCTCAGGAAGAACCTTTGCAGGAAGTTAAGTATTTATGTGATGAAATCGAAGAATCCGCGATTGACCAAGCAATCCTCAGCAATTTGGGAAAAAGCTTTACGACAATCGAAAGTGATGATGGGGAATATAAATTGTCTCATCCTATGAAAGGCTCGATCCATATTTCGCTGTCGCCGTATTCTCTTCAAGCGTATTGCGATGGCTCACGCATGCTCGATCTAGACTTGTTCGTTGCATTATCCGGGGCGGATGATCGTTTTTTCGCCGTGATGGACGAGTATGGCGAGTGGGGCTGGCTGAAGCCTATTAAACAAGAAACTGAGCTCGGGAACAATCGAACATTCTTATTTTAGGAGTCGATTCGACATTATATATAATTATTTACTCCCAGTCATTGCTATCCTCTGTCCCTTTGTTGTATAATCCATCATGGTAGAGTATTCTCGAATCACGGTAGTGAAGGAGGTAAAGCGGATGAGCACGATTTGGGTAATCCTCATTGCCGTCGTCGCGTTAATCGCAGGTGTGGCCCTCGGATTTTTCATTGCACGTCAATATATGATGAAATATTTGAAGGAAAACCCGCCGATCAATGAACAAATGTTACGAATGATGATGATGCAAATGGGACAAAAACCTTCACAGAAGAAAATTAATCAAATGATGGCGCAAATGAACAAAGTAAGTGACAATGCAGGCAAGAAAAAATAAGCTAACTTATTTTCGTTCTATAAAAGTTATTTTCATTTGATTTTTCTGTACAAGCTAACTAAACCTTGATGTAATCGACAAAAACCACTTTTTACTGATCAGATCAGGAAAGTGGTTTTTTATGTAATGAAATATCATTATCAAACAAATGATACAAAAATTAATGATTTGCATCGAAGTATATAATTTAGCCAAAGGGGGATGTGCAAATCACATCTCCCTTTATATTGTGCGCCCAGCATGGGCGTAGTCTATAGGGTGCAAGTCCCGAACTGTGAAGGCAGAAGTAGCAGTTAGCTTAACGCAAGGGTGTCCATGGTGACATGGAATCTGAAGGAAGCGAGCGGCAAACCTCCGGTCTGAGGAACACGAACTTCATATAAGGCTATGTATGATTGGGTGAGTTTGCAATTCAAAACAAAGCCCTTTCTGCCGAAGGTCATATGTAGTAAATGAAGCAGATAGATGGAGGGAAAGACTACGTTCTTACCTGGGGAGGTCTGATTGGTATGCCAAGTACACTTGGTAACCTACTCAGTGATGGGTAGCTGAACAATCAGAAGTCGCAGACGCCATAGTACCATTCGAACTCGAGAAGAATGGGAAGGGCTGAACAATTAAGAGAGAACAACATCTTGGCATTCAGCAACCTGCGAAGAACACAGATAACCGATAAGGCATGCTTGAAGGAGGAAGTGGTGAATTCCACGGGGACTTCGAGATGGTGGAGCAGGACTGGCATAAGAAGAACCGTTGTTCACGGAAAGAGGCGTAACGCATGTTGATGGAGCGAATACTGTCACGTGAAAACCTGCTTTCTGCCCTGAAACGGGTGGAGCGCAATAAAGGAAGCCACGGTGTGGATGAAATGCCCGTACAAAACCTACGGAAGCACATCCTAGAACATTGGGAATCCATGAAAATGGAACTTCTTCAGGGAACCTATGAACCGCAACCTGTCCGCAGGGTCGAAATCCCGAAACCTGACGGGGGTGTGCGTCTATTAGGTATCCCTACCGTGATAGACCGCTTTATCCAACAGGCGATAGCCCAAGTATTAACTTCTCTATATGACCCGACATTCTCAGACCATAGTTGGATTTCGTCCTAATCGAAGTGCTCACGATGGAGTCAGAAAAGCAAGAGGGTACATACAGGAGGGAAATCGCTGGGTTGTCGATATCGACTTGGAGAAATTCTTTGATAAAGTGAACCATGACAGACTCATGGGGACACTTGCGAAACGAATCAAAGATAAACATCTTCTTAGATTAATCCGTAAATATCTCAAATCGGGCATCATGATAAATGGTATCGTGACAATGAGTGAAGAAGGGACTCCGCAAGGAGGACCTTTGAGTCCACTCCTTTCCAACATCGTCCTTGATGAACTTGATAAGGAATTGGAGAAGAGAGGGCATAAGTTTGTCCGATATGCCGATGACTGCAATATCTACGTGAGAACACAGAAAGCAGGTAATCGGGTCATGAGCTCCATCACTTCATTTATTGAAGGTAAACTTAAGTTGAAAGTGAACCTGAATAAGTCCGCAGTTGACCGGCCATGGAAAAGGAAGTTTCTTGGCTTCAGTTTCACAAGTGGTAAGGAACCGAAGGTTCGCATTGCCAAGGAAAGTGTGAGGCGAATGAAGAACAAAATCCGTGAAATCACTTCAAGAAAGATACCTTATGCGATGGAATACCGGATCGAGAAACTTAATCAATATCTGATGGGATGGTGTGGATATTTCGCACTGGCTGACACGCCAAGTGTGTTTATTAAATTTGACTCGTGGATTAAAAGAAGACTACGAATGTGTATGTGGAAGAACTGGAAGAAACCAAGTACAAAGGTGAGAAAACTCATTGGACTAGGTGTCCCGAGGGGAAAAGCATATGAATGGGGCAATTCACGTAAAAGTTACTGGAGAATATCTAAAAGTCCGATACTACACAGAACCCTTGGGGACTCGTATTGGAGTTCCCAAGGGCTTAAAAGTCTGATATCTCGTTACGAAGACTTGCGTTATCAATCTTAATTGAACCGCCGTATACCGAACGGTACGTACGGTGGTGTGAGAGGTCGGGAGTTAATCACTCCCTCCTACTCGATTTACTGCCCCTCTTCGGACTTCTTACAATCCCTATTCTTCTACAATCCCTACTTTTCATCGATTTAGAAATTCTATTGTTAACGACAGCTTCATGGAAGGGATCTCCAAACTAACGATTACAATTGTTGAAATATTTTGCTACAATACACGTCAAGGGAATTAATTGGCAGAAGAACGCGTGTTCAATGGAAAGAATATATTTGCTTGTATCGAGCACGATTACTGAACAAAATAAGGAGGTATTCCAGTGAGTAAAGACAAAGAGAACTCAAGACCGAAATGGGTAATTTTTGTATTTGGTATACTAATCGGTTTTGTCATTTTCGAATTGATTAGGTACTTCACAATCTAATTGTATTTATCTGCGTATTTTTAGTTAGAAAGAGGGGTTTTATGAATAACTTTATGTATACGTTATATGCTTTAATACTAGGCATTGTGTCTATTTTTACAGGTGAAATTGTAACCTTTATAATGCTCGGGTTTATTTTAATCGCACTTATTAATATCAATACAACTCTTAAAAAGGTCATTACGAACAATGATGAATAGAAAAGTTAAAGAAACCGCTGAAACATTATATTCTCAGTTTACAAATCGCTCTACTAAAAATCGCCCCCTAATAGTCGGGATAGATGGTCTAGGAGGGGCAGGCAAAACTAGTTTCATTGAAGAGCTGAGCCTAGAATTAAAGAGTCTTAACAGTAAAATCAGCATGTTTCACCTAGATGATCACATTGTTGAAAAGAATAAACGTTATCAAACGGGTCACGAAGAATGGTACGAATACTATTACCTGCAGTGGGATATCGAGGGTTTAATAACGAATTTACTACAACCTTTGCATACTTGCGACGATATAAATTTGCCATTTTATCATAAAACTACTGACTTAATTTCAACTAAACACGTTGATGTGCAAAAGGACAGTATCGTACTAATTGAAGGCATATTTCTACAAAGAAAAGAATGGAAATGCTATTTTGATTTTGTTATTTTCCTGAATTGTCCTTTTGATTTAAGACAAGAAAGGGTATTACGTCGTGATTCTTACCTAGGGGATTACCAAGCGAGATTGAAGAAATACACAGAAAGATACTGGTTAGGAGAACAACACTACATGGAGACAGTCAACCCTTTCACCACTGCGGATCTAGTATTGAACTTTTAAGAGGAGAAAGTGAATATGAAGGAAGGTATTAACGGAAAAGGACTCGTATCAATTGTACTAGGGGTACTAGCATATGTAACGCCGTTAATTGGATTTGTTCTAGGGATTATTGGACTTTTTCTATCCATAGTAGCGATAAAAGAGATCATTGTAACAAAAGTGAGTGGCTCTGGTATAGCGACAATTGGTTTAATTATTTGCATTGTAGGCATTGTACATCAAATACTTTCAATTATTGAGTTATTTAGTTAAGTTCCTGTCCGATATATTTATATAAAAGAGGGATTTCAAAAAAATAGTAGTAGTGCAAAATGCAGCTAAAGGGCGCGATTCTGGGGAAAGAATTTGTGTCGGTTCAGCAATCAGGCTAGATTGTTAATAAATCTGTGGTACTATACTACGAATACAAAGTCTAATGTAATAGGGAGGGGGAGCAACCTTTTGAATCATAAAATCATATATCCAATATTGATATTCATTATTACCATATTAGCGGCCCTTGTCATGTATTTGGATCACAAAGATATCCAAAAAGACTTTTATTACTTAAGACTCTCAGGAGAAAGCACACACTGGAAGCTAACTGATTATCAGATAGAAATAGATCCGGAAAACACATTTTCAGGCAATGGGACCTTATATTTCAAATTGGATAACGCTGATCATACTACCCAGTATTATAACTTGAGTATGCAGGCTATCATAAATAACGAAGAAACATCATTACACGGTCAAATAGTATCAGGACCAGAATATTTTCAAAACGGAGTTAAGATAGGGAGTATTGAAGGTCCATCTCCTATCACAAAAAGTGGAAATCCCATAACTCTCAAGGATATAGATGAAATATACGCGGTGATTCAATGGGATGAAACAGGTAGTGGAAATACCCAAGAAGAGACCATCCAATTATATTGTAAAGAAGTAAAAGAATAAGCAAGCGCAATTGTAGAATGAATGCCGTAATTAAACGGGCCATGATTGGAAATGAAATTGGAGGGGGTATCGTTGGAAACAATCAAAGATATGTTGACTCGTGCATTTGAATTATTCGACAATGGGAAGCTTTTTGAAGCAGAAAGAATATATAATGAATGCTTAAATACAGTTGAAAAATCTTCATCGGAGTACAGGACCGTTTTACATGGACTGGGCTTTGTTAAAGCTCATCAGAAAGAATTTAATAATGCGCGGAAAATCTACAATGAACTCATACAAATTGCTCAGCACAACATAGATACCGAGGATGAACACATTGCAATACATCAATTAGGTATGGTTGAACGAATGGCTGGTAACTACAAAATAGCCCAAGAACTATTTGAGGAAGAATTAAGATTATTGGAAAGCAGTAAACCTGATTTTTTAGTAGGCTATGCAGCAAATTATTATGAGCAAGGATTAGTCATGTTAAAACGAAATATAACGGAAAAGGCTGAAGAACTCATGCTGAAGTCCCTTCACTACTCAAGGCAATCTGGAGATCCAATTTGCTTAGGCTGTTCTTTACGAGGATTAGGTGAAATTTCTAAAGCCAATCATAAAAATGGAGAAGCACTGTCTTACTTACTAGAGTCTGTAAAAGTATTTGAAGCAGTTAATGATGAGACTGCGGTTAATCAGATAAAATTGTTAATAAAACAAATTTTACTGACCCTCAAATGAGTCCGATTTTCTTAAGGCAATGCGGTAATTTAAATAGAGATGTAGAAAGGATGATTTAGATACAAAATACATTACGTGTTGGAATTACTCTACAAGTATTATTCTTTGTTTTATTCTTCGGAGCTATTTTACCAAGAATGGAAAACGTATTTGGTGCAATTGTTTGTTTTTTCTTATGTTTATCTAGTTTATTCATTGGCCTTATTTCGTTAAAACAGCAATTCAAACCCTATTTATCAAAGACTGTTATAGCTATTGCGATTCTAATTTTGGCATTTACTTTTTATGCTTATTTCACAACAGAAGCTGGGATTCCACCATTGATACTGCGATAAATATTATATCTAAACGTTTGAGTTACTTGAAGATCATTCAGCTGCTTAGATGGTTTTTTTCTTATTCAGCTTTTAAACTAACGCTTCAGGAAAGTTGAAGGATTGAATAAATAATTGGAGTAATTAGGGAGATTAAATGGAGAACATATTACAAATGAGGACAGAAGCTTCGTAAATGAAATATACCAATCTTTTAAAATATGGTGGATCAGCACTGCTGGGCGTTTTGCAGTGGAAAGATCTATTGATGTGCATCTTGAAAAAATTTATACAGAATTAGCGAATTTACTTATGGAAAAAAAGATTAAACCTCGAAAGAGATTAAACATGAGCTTAATTTATAATGAATGTTTATTAGTTGATTTAGAACCCTCTTCTTATTTTGATGTTCTTTCTTTAGAGGATTGTATTAAGAATAAAACGGGGCAGTTTAGTTCAAGAAGAGCATCTATCTAGATAAAATAATTGAGGAGGATGTCAATGGATCCTCTACTTGAGGAGTTTTTAGCAGCTCGTGAGTTTGAAACAGATATGATAACTCAGTCATATTTAGTAGGAACTATCTTAATCGTGAGGTTCATTTTAATTGTAATACTAAAATACAAAAAAGAAATACAAGAGATAGTGGTCATAGTCAGTGACCTACTAATATTAATAGTTATTTTCAATTTTATTTTTAAACAGCGAGAATATATATTGGACAATTTTGGTTACAAGGTACATATTGTTTGGTTGCTTATGCTATTGACGCTGGTAATTAATGTAAAAAATATTTATACGTTTATTAAATCTAAACGTACAAAAGAAAAGCAAGAACTATAATGTTTATGATTTTACCGGACAAGAAAACTTGACGTTTGGAGAAATGACAATTAGTTCTTGAACTAACGGGGCAGTTTAGTTGAAGATCGATGTTTAACTTGTGTTCAACAATCGGGCCATTTCGTTGAATACTAACAGGCGAGAAATAAAACGAGTGCAATTGTTAAATTAGGCGGCAACCTTTCTGCTAACGGGTCAGGATACTTGAATAACAAAGGGCGAATAATAGAATAAAAAAGATTTGATTATTGGAGTTGAAATGTGTGTGCCTCTTAAAGTTTTTTGTTTATCAAGTCATTTTTACTATTATTGTTATAGCAATCTCAAGTTAGTTTTTTAATATCTTTTTATAATTCCTTAAATGACGTTAAAGCCTGCCTATGCAGGCACTTCGGCATTTTGTGTTATGGGAGATGTTCTTAAATGCTCTTAGAAATTTTTATATTTTTGTCTTGAAAGGTAGTAAAAAAGTAGTAAATTCGTTTTGTACTACCAAGCAAGATACATTTTATATCAAGCAGCGAGCTGCTGTTCTTGTTGCTTTCTTTTTTCCAATCGTTCCATTTCTGCACTTGCAGAATCGAATGTTGCGTGTGCGTGGAACGCTGTCCGGCAGCCGCCCCATCGCCTAGCGTTCCGCATGGCATCGGGCGGGCAGCAGCCGGACAGGACGCGCCGCCTGTCGGCGCTGCGCTTCGCTTCGCCCTTGCCCTTGGGGACGGGAACGGCGTTACGGGCAGATGCAGCGAATTTATATTTTCGGAAGTAGGGAAGAAAAATGATTGAATTAAGAAAAATTACCCACGATAATTTTGAGGCAGTGTTGAAGTTAAGCATAACAGACGAGCAGAAAGGAAATGTGGATTCCAGCATATATTGTTTGGCTAAAGCCTATGTAAAGATACTCAACGACGAAAAACCTCCTATGATCTTCGCTATATGCAACAATGATGAAGTCATAGGATATGTCGATATTGGATTTTACAAACTGGCGGAAAGTTCAATTTTACATGAAAAATATGGAGATAAATCTACTTATGGACTTAATCGCTTTATGATTGATAAAAAGCATCAAGGCAAAGGATTTGGCAAACAAGCAATGATGAAAGTTATTGATTACATGAAGTCGTTTCCACAAGGAAAAGCCGATGCAGTTTCTATATCATATTGGATGGTAAACGAAGCCGCCCGGAAGTTGTATGCGTCTGTCGGTTTCGTTGAAACAGGAGCGATATGGGACGGACAAACAGGGGGTAATTGGAATGCAGAAAGAAAAGATATAGAGTATGCAGAAGTAGGTGCCAGACTCGGATTATAAAGCTAACAATTTGAATAGTGCATCGTACAGTATAAGACCAACTATGCGAAGTCAATAGCAAAAATGCAAAAGGAAAGCACAACATTTGCCGTGCAAAAAAGTGCACGCTTCCGCGAACCGTAATGTAGAGCAGTTTACTTCAATAACAATCTTCAGCAATCGGGAGCGATTGTTGAATAAGCGCCTCTTTCTTCTTCAAATAACGGGTGCTTTACTTGAAGATCTTTGAGCAGCTCTTGGGCTCAATCTTGTTGAACTAACGGGGCAGGTTAGTTGAATAACAAGAGAATCTTATATCTTATGAAAGGGTGAATTAGGGTATGATTAAAACTTTAAAGAAGGATGTTTTTAAAGATCTCACCACATATACTGAAAAAATTAGAAGAGATATGAAAGCATCGGGTACTGCTCTGGTTATTATGAAAGACAATAAAATAGTACACGAATGGTATTCGGGTGAGTATCATTTTGAGCAAGGGGCAAAAAAGATAAATTATGATTCAAGATTCAATGTTTATTCGGTTAGAGTTACTTACGTTGGACTCGCAATTGCAATAGCTATAAATGAAGGTTTATTAAGCTTGGATGATAGTTTAAGTAAATATTTAAATGAATATAATAAAGAAACTCTTGGAGAGACAACGATTAGACATTTATTAACAAGGTGTACTGGTCTAAAGTTTGAAAATAGTAAAGTTTATCGTGCTTTTAATTTAGGAACAGATATTGAGGGAAAGAAACCAGAAATATTGGCAAAAATCTTATACAAAGCTACTGGCAAAACAGTAAACGACATCCTCTTAAATAAAGTATTTAAACCTTTACACTGGACAAACACTGGGTGGGTTACTGAAGGAAACAACAATTTAGTTTGTGATATAGATTCATCGAAGAGTTACCCTACATTGAGAATAGGTTCAAATATAGGTGATGAAAGAAATCTATATGTAAGTGCCAGAGAATTAGCATATTGGGGAAATTTACATTTAAACAAAGGGGTATTTGAAGGTAAATTAATACTCCCACAAGAGATATTTGAACTAACTACTTCTGTTCAAAGCCCTAATTCTTTTCCCAATCAACTTCCGAAGTTCGGGTTTTTATGGTGGGTTAAGGATGGAGATGTATCTGTTACTTACAATGAATTAGGTTCAGAATTACCAGATGGTTCTTATCAAATCCTTGGAGCATCCGGATGTTCCTGTACTGTTATTCCCGAATATAATGCTGTGGCTGTTAGAATGTCCAATAGTTTAAATGCATCCGAGAACTTAGGTTCCGATTATATTAAAGATATACAAATGTTTGGAAACTTGGTAATTTCAAGTCTGAAAAATTCATAGTGGAGGGTTTCTGGGTTCTAATAAGAATCCATTCATTAGTAGATTCCATATTCCACTAACGGGTGCTTTACTTGAAGATCGTTGAGCTGCTGGGGTGATTAATTCTTATTGAACTAACGGGGCAGGTTAGTTTAAGAGCGTTGTATAACTTGTGTTCAACAATCTGGTTCGATTGTTGAACAATGAATGGGGGGGTATGATGCAATTTATCAAGAAATACGGCTTTTTAATACTAACAATGATTTTCATGTTAATAGGTTTTCTGACATTAAAGTTTAGTGTGGATTTTGGCTCAAGGGCAGCAAGTGCTTATTTTAGATCTAAGGGGACGTATGGCACAAATTTGGCGGAATTTAATGCAATCCAGTCCAAATATATAATATCGCACATGATTATAGGTGGAATTTTATTTTCGCTAGGAACGATATTTCTTTTTTTCTCCGTATATAAACTTTCTAAAAAAAATAGCTAGGATGTTCAACAATCGGATGCTAATGTTCTTCTTCAACTAACGGGTGCACTAAGACGGCTCAATGTTCTTACTGAACTAACGGTGCAGTTTAGTGAAGAGAGCTGTTTAACTTGTGTTCGGCTATCGGGCCATGTAATGGAATAATTTACGTTAGCAAATGAGGGAATTTGATATAATGGTTTAAGCAAAAGCGTTGGTTTGTTATCTAATCACGCAGCATTGATTACGCAAATCGCTTGTCTTATAAGACAGGAACTAACTGGTCTTCTCAGTAACCAGTAATTTAGATAATGAAGGGAGAAACCCCGCATGATTGAGCTTAGAAAAATTACGTTGGAAAACCGCCGTGCCATATTTAACCTGGAAGTTTCAGATGAACAACGCCGCTTCGTTGCGTCCAATCTGTCAAGCATGGCTTCGTGTTATGTGCTTGCAACCAATGGGGGACATCCATTTCCGTTTGCCATTTACGCGGATGAGCAGCCGGTAGGTTTTGTTATGCTGACTTATGGAATCACCGGATACGAACTCCCGTCAATCGCAGATGACAGCTATTGTATCTTGCGACTGATGATTGACAAGCAATATCAGAATCGGGGCTACGGTCGGGAAACCATAAAAAAAATCTTGGAATTTATTCGCACCTTTCCGGCCGGGCCTGCACGTTACTGTTGGATCCCATATGGGACCGATAACTTCGCCGCCAAAAAGCTTTATGAAAGCTTCGGCTTCCGTGACAATGGCGAAATCTGCGACAACGAGCCAATAACCGTATTGCGACTCTGATTTACTGTCATCAAATGAAAGGGGAACCGTTAAATTTATTAATTTCTGTGTCCCAAGGATTGAACTAACGGACGAGTCTGTAATATCGATAAAGCATAGGGAATGGAAACCGATCTTCCATAAAAGGTCGCGATTGTTAAATAATCGTCTCTTTTTCGTATTCAACTAAAGGGTGCTTTAGTTAAAAAGCTTTAAGCTACTTAGGCGGCTCTCTTTCTTGTTCAACTAACGGAAGTATAGCTTAACAAACAATGTCAATTCGATAATTTTAATGAAACTGGGAATACTACACCTAAAATACAGTGAGGTGATAGAAATGACCAGATCTCTTTCACTTTTAGTAATGGCATTTTGTTTGTTGTCTTTCTTGAGCAATTATGCAACTGCAAGTGATAAACCCAGTCCTTATGAAGAAATTTTTCCTCAAGGAGGTTACAAAACTGTGGAAGCTGCATTGAACGATTTTGAACAACATTTCCAACAAAAACTTAAGCTTCCGCTTAGAGTACCTCCAATAAGCTTTACCCATCATTTTGGTAGGTTTAATGATTTGGATGGCGACATTAATGACTCATTTGAAGTTACGTTTATAAATGATCAACTACCTGAAAATCATTATAAAATTAATGTTCGACCGCTAAAGAATCATATTCCTATAAGAAAGAAATATGTAGTGAAAACCTTTACATTAAAAAATGGCAGTGTAGCTACGTATATGACTACTTTAGGGTTTAATGTGCTTGTTTTCGAAAGAGATGAGTGGCAGTATATGCTTAGTATTGATAAAAGAGTATCAGATAAAGTTACTCCTGAAACCTTATTAGATATAGCCAATTCAATTGATTATTGAATCAGAATCTATATGAGAATTGATGCAGTCTTTTGGTAGGTGTGTTAAAATTATGACAATACTATTGGAAGGTGTGATTTTAATGAAAAATACTATGACAATGAATAAAGAAAAACAATTTAACGGAGATTATTGCGAGTAATTCATTATAGGAATTAATGAATGCTCGTAAATTACGAAGATACTGGAGGAGCATTCATGTTAAGTAAGCAAGGGTTTGATTTGTGGGCTGATCACTATGATGAAACAGTCCAGTTAAGCGAGGAAAATAATCGATATCCTTTTGCAGGATATAAGAAAATATTAAATGTTATTTTTAATGAAGCGATGCAGACAAAGAATTCCGAAGTCTTAGATATTGGTTTCGGAACAGGAGTATTAACAAAAAAATTGTATGCAGAGGGACACCAAATTGATGGTATAGATTTTTCATCAAAAATGATTGGCATTGCACAATCTGAAATGCCAAATGCCAATCTAATTGAATGGGATATCTCGAAAGGAATACCTTCCGGGATACTTGGCAAAAAATATGATTCCATCATCAGTACTTATGCTTTACACCACTTATCAGACGAGGGAAAAATAGATTTCATAGCTCATTTAATACCTTTACTCAAGAAAGATGGCAAAATACTCATAGGCGACATTGCTTTTGAAACACGAGAAAAACTCAATGAATGTCGCCAGGAAAGCATTAAATACTGGGATGACGATGAGTTTTATTTTGTATATGATGAATTTATTTCAGCATTGAAAAATAAGTATAATTGCGAATTTTATCCAATCTCTCATTGTGGTGGGGTATTTATTATTTCAGGGTAAAGTATAGTTTATGGGAGTGGCAAGCTTGACGTTGTCACTCTCATTTTTTTACTTTAATGCCAATTAAGTCGTTCTCAGTTTTAATCATCTGTATAAAAATTCATTTTTATTGGTTATCCGTAGTATCTGTCGCGTTGTGCTTTCTAGTAGATGGATGCGCTCAAGAATAAAATAATATCAACAATGACGACATTATTGAATCTAACACAGTAACAAACCCTAAAATACACACTTGATTAATTAATTGAAAGAGGTGTAGTTTCTATGCTTTTCAGTGGAGAGAGAGTTCGATTGAGAAAAATGGCAATTGAAGACGCTGCTATTTATCATAAATGGAGAAATGACATAGAGGTCATGCAATTTACCAGTTTATCTTTAGATGTTTTTAACTATGCGGATACTGAAAACTTTGTCAAAATTATAACCAGTTCTCAGAATTCAAAGGCTTATATAATTGAGGAAATTAGTACTGATAAGCCAATTGGTGTGACGTCACTTATTAACATTGATTATGGAAACCGTAACGCCGAATGTATAATTGATATCGGCGAGAAAGATTATTGGAGTAAAGGTTTTGGACGAGAGGCTTTTCAACTATTATTGGATTTTGCTTTCAATGAGTTAAATTTACATAAAGTGTATTTAAGGGTTTTTTCCTATAATGAGCGAGCAATAAAATTATATCAAAAACTTGGTTTCAATGAAGAAGGAAAGTTAAAGGAGCAATTTTATCGAAATGGGTCTTGGCATGATATTGTTTTGATGGGGTTATTAAAAAGAAATTATAATAAACACAATTGAAAACTCCATAATCAAGCATGGTTGTGGAATAAGGCCCTACGCCAATTCAGAAATCGGGGCGTTTTGGTTCATCAATTTACATAAAAACGACAAAATCGAACTCGACAAGTTTCTATTCGAGGTCGATCTTATTTATTCTACTTCTTTTAAAATATTAATCGCTGATTCATTTCATTAACTTTTTTTTCCAAGGTTAATGAATTTTGCTTTTCAATTTTCAACTTTTCTTCGACGCGTTTTTCGGATCTCTTTAAGTATTTGAAAAGAGCATAAATTAGTATAGCTGAAATTAATAAAAATAAAATTAAATTAACAAGTGCTAATAGATTAATCATCTTAATGAAACCTCCTTGTGAACAATGTGGAATTAGAACTTGATGGGATGACGTATGAAATAACACTAAAATGATTGAGATTTCGTAAAAAGCGAAATGAATGCTGTTCAATTAAAGGGCTTGATTGCTGATCTAAAATGTTCAACAAAAGGGCACATTGCAGAGCAGTTGTAAGGGGGATAATATGGGGATTTTAAAGGGAAAAATAGCAATTGTGACTGGAGCAAGTCGTTCTCAAGGTATTGGCTCTGCAATTTGTTTAAGGCTTGCAGAAGCGGGGGCCGATATCTTTTTTACACATTGGAGCAATTATGATGAAAATGAAGGTGTTGGAGTAGAAGAAGGTTATCCTACAGTTTTATGTAATAAGATAAAGAACTTGGGAGTACGTTGCCATCATATGGAGATTGATCTGTCTAAGCCAAATGCACCAACAATTATTTTGAATCGTGCTGAAGAAACTCTTGGCGCTGCAAGCGTTTTAATAAATAATGCAACCTATGAAAAATCAGCTGATTTCCGTACCTTAACTGCGGAAGATCTCGATAGACATTATCAGATAAACAACAGTGGACCGATTTTACTAAGCACAGAATTTGCTAAAAGGTTTGAAAGAACCTTCCCAGGAAAAAGTGGTGGAAGAATCATTAACCTCGTATCAAAAGGACCGGATCCGAACAATTTAGCCTATATTGCAACGAAAGGTACGATCATTGCACTAACTGAACCACTTTCAGTTGGACTTGCTCCTATTGGTATTACCGTAAATTCAGTTGACCCAGGACCGACTGATTCGGGTTGGATGGATAAAGCAACAAAAGAGTCTTTATCAAGACTTTTTCCTACAGGAAATGTTGGAAAGCCAGATGATGCTGCAAGGTTAGTAAAATTTTTAGCGAGTGATGAATCTGCATGGATTACTGGTCAAGTTATCAAATCCGAAGGTGGATTTGTAGGCAGATAGAATGCGGCATAAGGTCGTGATCACCTTATATACTATTGTAGTGAATCCATGGGATGGAAATGTAGTAACCAAGCTATTGATATGAATAAGGTTATAACTCAATCGGAGAAACCGGCCAAATTGTAAAATGCTTGAAAAATAAAATGATGTGATTGTGGTAGAATACAGTTTAACTAACAGGCAGGAGAATTAATTATGAATAAAATAGAAGGTACTGGGAGTATTATATTAAAATCAGAACTGAAAAGTTTAGATGAAACGTTGCAACATAGCAATTTAGACATTCTTATTGAAAACATGTTGGAGAATATAGGGTCAATCGACTCGGAACTTAGAGATACACTCATTTATAATTCATTTGGAAAACTAATAATCGAAGACTACTTAACAATAAAACAAATGAATTATATCCTTGAGGTTTGTCTTAGAAACTTATATCTGAATATTGGTCATAATGAAGATGACTCGGTATTTAGGCGCTCTTTTTCCGCTTTAGTTATTGTCCTCATTTTAAAGAAAGATAAGGAGAAGCGGTTCCTGTCGGATGATACTTTGGAACAAGTGATTACTAAAAGTATTGACTATTTAAAACTTGAAAAAGATATACGTGGCAATGTGACTGGAAAAGGATGGGCTCATAGTATAGCACACGGTGCAGATTTATTAACTGAAGCCATAAGACATCCACATTTTAATATCACGCTTGTTACAGATTGTCTTGAAACAATCAAACTCTGTTTATTTAAAGATAGCACAAGAGAATTACCTTATGTAGATGATGAAGAAGAAAGACTTGTTTGCGCAGTAGAAGCACTTCAGGAAAAAGGAGTAAGCGATGGTGACATTGATAAATGGGTATTATCGATTTCTGATGAATTAAATGAACTTTTAGAAAAAGAAGGATATAGTTTAAACTTCTTTTGGAAAAAATCCAATGTAATAAAATTTTTACGCGGTTATTATTTCAGATTGCTGTACAAAAACGATGGTTTGAAATTACGAGATAGTATAGTAAAGACTTTAGAGCAATGGCATAAACGTTTCTACACATAAATGGGTTTTTCAAATGGCATGATGGCATCACTGTTCAATTATTTTTGATCTAATAGAGTTGATTGAAAATGAAAAGAATAATAAATGAATCAGGGCATGCTTATGTGTCAAACAAGAAAAGCAAAGAAGAGCGGAATCGTGGCTCTTTTTTGCTTTTCCTTATTGAGCTGGAACTCAGAAATAAAAATTCAAGGAGTCATCAGTAGTTGAAGAGCAAACAATATAGAACTTTTAATACATCAAAAGAAACACGCTATGTCTGAGCGTGTTTCTCTCTGTTAACCTAACCCGTTAGATGGACGAGACAATCTTGTTATATCAGTACGCCAACTCAACTTCTAAATCCATTTCAATTTCACTCATAGAAAAGAAGGTAGTCAGTCTTCTTGTAATAGATTCAACCAACGCCTCCGCCATTTCATCTGGAATCGGCTTTTGATAAATCATCGTGAATCCGATAAAGCAATCTTCGATCGGATTAAAGGCCGTCCCACCTTCGCCTTCCCCTTTGCTAACGACTTCCACAAAGCCTGCAAGGACCATTGTGTTCAGAATACCCGTATGCAGAATGTTTTTCTCCCGTTCATTTAATCCTGTACGGTCTTGAATTTTGATGTGAATACCTTGTTTCAATTCTCCAACTCCCTTTTGTTCAACTCTTCACAAGTTTACAATATCTTTTCTGGAAAGTACATTATTTTTCCAATTTTTCATAACTATAGTAATACTGCTGCTCAAATTTTTGACTCAATTCTCGTAATTCAAAAGGTAGTTTGTGAATACAAAGCAAAGTGATTTCGGAATAATCATTATATGTTAAAATGAAATAGAAGCGGGTGGAAGAATGTGAGCAAAAACAAAAAACTATTTTTATTGCTTCATTAGCAGGGAGTGTGCTTTTGATAGTTTGCTTGATTGTTAGATATTTTAGAATAAATCTTGTTCATGAGGAGTTATTTTCTTTCAGAACAGTAACGGAAAGTGATAAAAAGGATCTTGAAGAGTTACAATTCAAGATTCAGCAAGCAGGCATAGGAATGAATATGACGATCAACCATGAGTGGAAATCCTTTATCAATAAGTCTGAAAAACTGCTGAATCTGTTACAAGATTAGTAATAACTTAGTTATTGTTAAGCTAAAGGTTGAAGAAGTATTAGAATTGTAAAGAACGAGAGGAGAAACGATAAAGCAAACGGAGCCACTTTTTTTCGAATGAATGTGGAGCTGAATTGATATACATCGAGATGAGGGAGAAATTCATGATAATATATCTACAAGTTTTCTTGTTGTTTGTGTTTTCGGTAGTAATGAGTGCTGCTATTGGTTTTGTAATTTACTTAGCAGGTGACAAAATTTCACTTTCCAACGTGATCAAACACGCATTAGGAGTAGGGGCATCGGTACTCACAGGTTATGTCATTACAGAAATGTTGATTTTCTCCGGAATTTGGTATTATTACGTGGCCACTATATTGTTAGGGGTACTGCTTTATGTTTTGTTCGTTGTAACACTAAGTAAACATTTCAGATAGTGATACATCAGCTACGGAGCGTGATTGTCGAATAAGAGGTGTGAAAATATGGACAAATAGAGCATTGCCAATACCACAAAAGAGCAGGGAGAAAAATTTGTTACTGATGCTGAAGCGATTAATTTGTTGGGAGCTGAACCTTTAACAAAGGAAAATCGAGATGTATTGCAGACTTACATAGATGGCGAAAATGAACTCAATGAACTAAGAAAAATACTCATCGATAAATATAAGAGATGAGAGATTTTTTCTGGAAAAATGTATCAAAGTTTTCATCAATCGGGCACAAATCTTTAATCAAGGATTAGCGCTCGTTACTTTAGTCTCCAACATTTTTTAAGTCTGAAAGGGCGGTAATAAGACTAGCTAAAATAACGAAAACGAGCATGCCTAAACTAATTACACCGATACCCATTCCTAACCAAGAACCAACAATAATTGCTGTTATAAAAACAACGAAAAAAGCAAAAAGGCTAATCTGTAATGATCGTTTATTGGTTTGTTTAAATGCTTTAGAAGTGTTGAAAACTAATAAATTTGCTAAGAAGCCCACGCCTATAGGAATGAATATATCCATTTTTACCCCCCTTGTTAACTTCACAATGCACTGTGCGACATTATACTCTCCCTTAGCCTATAACCCCTTGTTCCCTTCTTCATTTTCTATTATTCCAGGATTATCTTCAAGGAAACCATTCCACCCACCAATTGTAGTAAAATACCCATTTGATAACCACGCATCTTATGTATCTGTGTAGCTATTGTATACTCACAATATAGTGAGCAAAAGTTTCGAGTTGGAAATATCTTATAATTTCTAAAAACTTTTTTCTGAGTTGTAGGTCTAATAGATAGAGACAAAGTAAAAGAGGTGACGTTTTGAGTGAGGAAATACTAGTTAAGAAAGCAATTAAAGGCGACCAAGAAGCATTTCTTGCATTATTGCATTTATATGAAGAAGCATTATATCGAACAGCTATCTCCTATTTAAAAAATGAAGGAGATGCACTGGAGGCCATCCAAGAGGTGACCTATAGAGCTTATCGAAGTATAAAAACGGTGAAGCAGCCAGCTTATTTTAAAACTTGGCTGATCCGAATCATGATGAATTATTGTCAAGATGCCCTCAAGAAAAGCAGGAGAGAAGTGTTGGAGGAAACACTACTAGTGAAACATGGAATTATCGAAGACTTCACATTTTTGGAAGTCGAAGAGGCACTTTTAAATTTATCGGATTATGAGAGAGAGTTATTGCACTTGAAGTATTTCGAAGATGTAAAAATAAAAGAGATCGCCGTTATGTGGAATACCCCTGAAGGAACGATTAAAACACGTTTACATAAGGCATTGCGTGCTCTTAGGGCAGTATTTGAAGAGAAGGGGGAGGTTAAACGTGTTTGAGGAGGAAAAAAGGAAATTGGAGCAGAGAAGGAAATCCGTTGAACAAATTCAAGTATCAAAGGAAAAGCTGCATTCTGCCGTACAAACTGGATTCGAGAAAGCCAAAAAGGAACAGTTGTTAAAAAGATCGAAATTAATGAAACGAAGTTCATGGTCAATAGTAATAGCGGCAATCCTTCTCGTCTCTTTTATCACAAGTATCTCTGTATCGCCTGTATTCGCCAACAAGGTCGCATCTATACCGGGGATGGAACACATTGTTGGTCTAATACATCAAGATAGGGGATTAACCGCTGCAGTTGAAAATGACTTCTATCAACCTTTGAATCTCTCTCAAGAAAAGAACGGTATTACTGTAACCCTCGATGGGGTAATTGCTGACAAAAAGGGTATAGTTATTTTTTACTCAGTCCGAACAGAAGATATGGACGTAAGCTCGCTCGAACTAACATACCAAAGGCTAAGGTCAAAAATGAATTTTCTATATAGTCATGAGTTTATGACTTCCACCTTTCCTTTAACTCCAAATTCAGACGAAAAAGTTTTCAGCGGCTCTGAATATATTGAGAAAGTATTACATGATAAAGACTTATCTTGGGCGATAGGATTAAAGAATGGAGAAAAAATAGAGCATTTCAATATTCCTTTCGCGTATGAAAAGACGGAAGTTGACAGTAAGAATTTTGTTGTGGATAAAGAAATTGAAATTGAAGGTCAACGTTTTAAAGTGAAAGAATTAATAGTAGATCCAATACGCACAGTTGTTCAGATAGAGGAAAATCCTAATAATACAAAGAAACTTCTTGCTCGTCCGTTTGATGAGTTAGAATTGGTGGACGAAAAGGGTAGAAAATGGTCTGCTCTCCCCGGAAACGCATATAAACCAATACCGAAAAGTAATATATGGGTTGTCCCATTAAAAGAAAGCTTTTACTTTTATGATCCCCAAAAGTTATCATTATCGTTTGGGAAAGTATCAGCGATGGACAAAGAGGAAGCCCATATTCTAATTGACACGGAATCCGAAAAATTTATAGGTCAACCTTCTCAATCGATATTTTCAAATTTACAGGTAAAGGATAATATTGTCAGTATGACAGTAAAAATCGGTCAAGATTACGATACGAATATGGTTAGGTTTATAAAATTTATTGATGCTAATGAAAAAGAATTTTATATACACTACGGTGGACGTACACCTCTCTATTCTAACTATGTAAAGGGTTCAAGTATGACCTCGCCTGGAGAAGTGAATATAGAATTTGAACTACCGAACAAAGTGCTTTCTAATTTTGCAAGTCCAATTCGGTTGGAACTTGATTTTTACCCATCTTGGATAGAAGAGGACGTGGAAGTAGATATCAAACCGTGAAAAAATTCACGGAACCATAACCATACACCTTCCTCATGTTGAGGAGGGTGTATTTTTACTGAGTGAATTATTAGAAAATAATTAATGCGTTCATGATATAATAAACTTAAAGAATATATAAGAGAATGGACGGAGGGGATTTGTTAGCTGAGCAGATGAAGATTCATATGGTGCAAATCCTATACAGGGAGGAATATCAATGACAAAACTGATTCAAAACATCATCCCACATTTATGGTATGACAAGGAGGCGAATGAAGCAGCAGAGTTTTATGTTTCCATTTTCCCGGATTCAAGGATTACGAATATAACGGAACTCCATAATACACCATCCGGCGATGCCAAGTTAGTCTCTTTTGATTTATGGGGACGGAAATTCATGGCCATCAATGCTGGGCCGTATTTCAAATTCAATCCGTCATTGTCCTTCATAGTGAATTTTGATCCTTCACGCGAAAAAGACGCGAGTGAAAAAATAATTGAGGTTTGGAATAAATTGTCCGAAGGCGGAACAGTATTAATGCCGCTCGATAAGTATCCGTTCAGTGAGAAGTATGGCTGGATTCAAGATAAGTATGGTTTATCATGGCAGCTCATCCTTACGAACCCTGAAGGTGAAGAGCGACCAACAATAATGCCTTCGCTACTGTTTGTCGGTGATAAATGCTGCAAAGCGGAAGAAGCGATGATGTTTTATTTATCCGTATTCAAGAACTCAAAGCAAGGCCTGATTGCCCGCTACTCCCAAGGTATGGAACCAAATAAAGAAGGGACAATCATGTTTTCTGAGTTCATGCTTGAAAATGAGTGGTTTGTTGCTATGGATAACGCGGAAGACCATAAATTTAGCTTCAACGAGGCAATCTCATTTATGGTCAATTGCGACACGCAAGATGAAATTGATTATTACTGGAATAAGCTGTCCGCTGTTCCTGAATCCGAGCAATGCGGCTGGGTGAAAGATAAGTATGGGGTGTCTTGGCAAATAGTGCCGCGCGAGATGGAAGAAATGATGAGAATGAGCAACAGTACACTAGAGCAAATTGAACGTGTCAGTCAAGCGACTCTCAAAATGAAAAAACTTGATCTTGCGGAATTACGAAAAGCGTACAAGGGATTATGAAAATTCAGTGTGCCTATATAAAGCAAAGCCATAATTGAAGAACAATAATTTTAGCATCCTCTAAGGGTGCTTTTTTTGTACCCATATCAGCGGAGTAGGTAGTAACCATCGTTGTTCGTGTTTGAAATGTCGATGCTTTTTGAATACTATTAGCAAGGTGGATGAAGATTCATCCGATACAATCAACTAACAAACAAAAAGGAGATTGACGAAAATGAAAAGAGTTTATTTAGCGAGTCCGTTTTTTAACGATCAGGAGATTGAATACCTTGAGCAGGTCGAGAAAATTTTAGATGAGAAGGGATTGAAAGTTTTCTCACCGTTTAGACACTCGGCAGCTTCAGAGATAGGTTCACGTCAATGGTCCATTGAAACATTTATGGATGATATAAAACATATTAAGTGGGCCGAAATTGTTGTTGGTATTTATCATGGCAACTATTCAGACAGTGGAACGGCGTGGGAACTTGGCTACGCCTATGCAACTGATAAGCCCGTTATTTCAATCCATGTTGGAACAAACAGTAATTTGATGGTGCATGAAGGTTCACATGCAAATATTACATTAGAGGAGCTAAAAGAATACGACTTTGACCAACTTCCGAGCTCATTCTATACGGGTGAAATGCTGTAATTGTGAATGCGAAAAAACCACTTTCAATTGATGTGAATAATCAGGAAAGTGGTTTTTTATATTGATACGAAGGATATTAGCGACTATTTTCCCCATCCTATAAAAACACAATATTTGGGATGAAGGGATGGTGGAATTTTGAATTTCTATAAAAAGACTTCTTTCCTGTTACTGATTTTTTTGGTTCTTGTAAATGTGAAGGGTAATGAAGGAATCGCTGCAAATGGTGAAGTTACGTTAAAAGAAATGATTGACATTGGATTACAGAGAGCAAAAGAATGGAATGTAAACGCTACTCTTACAGGAGCTAACAGTGTGGATGAAACGATGGGAGGATCCAGAGGAGAAACAGGAAAACGATTCAAATGGTTTGTAACTTTTATGGTTCCGGATACTGATGATCATTTAATCATTGGTATCTCTGAAATGAAAATAACTGTGTTTGAACCAATTAAGCAATCTCCTAATCCGACAATATCTTACGGTGAGATAAATTTGGATAGCCCTGATGCTCTTCAAATAGCAAAAGACAAATACAAATTAAAACAAGGAAAAGATTGGGCGACCGGATATCATTTTACATTAGATAGTATCGATGGTCAGCCCATTTTAACAGTGGTTGGTAATGATAATGAACAACGTTTTACCCGGATTTCGATTAATGCTAAAAATGGAGATATGGTCGGTGCCATTCATAAAGTACCATACGGGGGAGGATTGCTATCCCAACGTAATGGCAACAATCTTGTGTCCAAAAAAGGGATGGCGATTACGGGAGTGGTTGCTGGAAACAACAAGTTAGTCGTATGGGGTGACAAAAAGCCAACACAATTTAGTACAACCAAGAAACCATTTATTGAAATGAGTGATGACAATGGAGAAACATGGAAAGGTCTGAAAGCTAAGCGGTATGTAACACATGCTTGGTTTGATAGGAATGATCGGTTATATGCAGCAACGGAAAAGGAGTTATGGACGGATATTACCTCAAAAAGTAAAGGTTCGAAAATCCTTTCATTAGATCAGGGGATTGAGCAAGTAGATTATTCAAGTAATAACCATATAGCTGTGCTATCAAATGGAACTATTTATTATACAACGAATCAAGGAGAGAGTTGGAAAGAGACTCTTGTTCCTAAACCATTTTATGTAATTCAAATATCGGATAACGGTGATTTGATAGGACTCACCGAAGAAAGAAAGATCTTGCAAAAGACAAAGGATACGTGGAGTGAGATTCCCCTCCCGGATCTTAATGAAGCACCTTATGATATGAAGGTGATTCATAATAGGCTCTTCATCACAACAAAGAGTGGAATTTGGTCCCGAAACTTAAAAGAGGAAACGTGGAGTGAAATTCCAGCTGACGAAATGGTCGTTAAATTTATTAAAAAAGGTGAAAAACTATTCGGATACGGCCAGGGTGACGCAATTTATTCCATCGACACAAACGATGAAAGAAAACCTGAAAAAGTATTTGATGCGGTTGACCGTATCGTTTATGACATTGATTTCATGGGGGATACGTTATGGATTGCAACCGTACCAAATTATTCATGGGAAGAAATGAAGGTGCCAAATGAATAAAACAATACTACGCAAAACCATTCTTACTTTTCTTATCTTGAATTTTGGTGCAACAACAGAGCGAAGGTAAATACTGAAGTAATACCCCAAAAACAATTTCCAAGTTTAATGGAAAGAGCGTTTCTGAGGAGTCTTGGTGGAACAATCCTGGAGATAATGGAAAACCACGGTGATCCTCAGTTATTCCAAAACGAGAGAATAGAAAAAATAACTACGGGAAACGGTCAATACGACGTCACGTTAAGAGTGATCGGTTTCAAAGGCGCACATAGCCCGCCATATAAGTTAATACGTATGACTATTCGTATTCCCGATGACAAAGGGAATGCCGAATATAGAGTTATATCGTATTCTCATCGCCATATTACGGATAAAGAATTTGAGGGTTAACTAAATTTGCTAGGTATGACTAATGAAAAAGGAGGGAGATATAAATTTATTGGTTCGGTTGATGGAGAGAAAACAGTAAAAAAAACAGAATTCAGGGACACAATTCACATATGAATTGGTGTCCTTATTTTTGTTGCTGCATCAACATTTAGATGCTTTATATTAATGGATTGGTACCACAATAAGAACAGAATTAGCAACAGTGCATAAATTTATGTGCCTTTGTTAATTCCATTGTTAAACTACTTGCTAAATGGATATTGGATGGAAAAATATAGATGGGAGATGAGAAATCTATGCTAAAATAAATTAAAGATTGTGAATTGCTGTTATTCAACAAATGTGGCGCTTTAGTTGAATGATGGTAAACAAGTGTAAAGGAGTGGGAAAATGGATAATGTTTTTCTTGCCTTTCTATCTATAGGATGGCTTTTAATGCCTATCTTGTGCGTTATATTTTGTTTGAATTTGGTTTCTATATTGAAAAAGGTAAAACACGAAGAAAAAACTACAGTCAATACTTTTTGGCTTACATTAACGTTTACTCTTATTATGTGGATCATTGCAAATATGGGAGCTTTCCAATGATAGTATCAGCAGGCAATTAATTAAGCGAACGGTGAAGGAATAAAGCGTCTTTCTTATTAAACTAACGAAGCTGATTAGTTCAATAAGGTGTTACTGGAAAGATGTAAAAAAGGAGTTTATTGGAGGTGCTTTTCTAATGTGGTGGTTGATATTTGCTTTATTGGGAGTTTCTATTTTGCTATCCTCTAGCATTGTTACAGACTCAAAACTAAGGGAGCTTGAAAAAAGGATATCAGAGTTGGAGAAAAGTCAAAAAGAGTAAAACGGTAAATATCCATTCTTGATAATCATCAATGACTCTAGCTGCTAACACCTCTTACTACTGGTTGCAAATAACCGATTGCCATTCCCTTTAATACTTCCGTGATAATTATGGTGCCAGGTCAGGTTCGAAAAATGAAAATTAGAATCTGGTGTAGCTCACAATATCGGGTTCTAATTTCTATCGTACATGCAAATTGTGGATCCATTCAATAGTCATTTTCTGTTGCAAGTCTGACGCCGGGCTACTAACACGGCTCAATGTTCTTCTTGAACTAACGGCGGTTAGTTGAACCATGCTAAGCGACTACAATGGAAATAATAGAAGTTAAGAAACTTGGAAATGAGGTGGATTCAATGGAGAATGTTAAATGGATAAATGGAAGCCATCCAGAGGATAACCGTATTTTTGATTCGGAGTTTGAAGTTAAAGAATGGACAGAAGCATTATATCCAGATTTTGTTGCCTTTTTAAGTAATAAAAAAAATGTAGGATATGCAACTCCTGATGAAAAGGTAATTAAATATTTACAATCTCTTTTCCCTCAATGGGCTGTTTATAACGATGTGCAAATCGATGTCTGTACTGGAAAAACAGAAATAAATGGTCAAATTATCTATAAAATTTGGACAGTGAAATTATAGTTTTTTTTTATATAAGTATTTTACAGTTGGTAATGCTTAATTCGCTAGCGAGACGATAAGGCTGTAAATCGATTAAAGGATATAGTTCTTTTTGTTGAATACTTTAACTAACGCAGCAGGTTAGCTCAATAAGAATTAACTCAGCGTAAAGTTGCGAAATTGGAAGAGGGAGGAATGAAATGAATTTATACATTGAACATTATGTTACTTTCTTACTCTTAATTTCATTCGGATTTTTTTACCTTATTACCTCTTTGTTGACAGGATCAAATGAGCCGTATAGAGATTTACTAATAACTATTGCTGTCGTTCACTTTGTTATGTCCAAACTTATTACTATAAAAAAGAGTGAAGAGAAACAAGATAAGTAGCTTATTGAAATAACAGTAGCTTTGTCATAACAAGGTTGTCAATATTATTGGGGATTGCGTTGAATAAGTTGATATATTTCAGCTGTTGAGCAAGAGAGGGACCTACTTCAAGTCTGGGGAAAGGAGATGGGTTAAACTGTACAATGATTTTTACACTGATTTCAATTCAGCTGTTGTTTCTTTGTTTTTTTGGTGGATTGTTTTGCTTTTATTTCAAAGAATAGCTTTCCGTTTAAACAATAGTTGGAAGAAAGATATCACTGTTACATTTCTTCAAAGCATATTTATCATGATTTTACTTCCTATACTAGCCAATTTCTTTGGATCCAGATAAATGTGTTATTGCGTTAACACCGGCTGCTTTACTTATAAAGGCCGATGAGTTTCTTATAACGGGTTCGGAACAGGGGAAGAATACATTAAATAGCATACCGATTGGGGACGCAATTCGCATATGAATTGGCGTCCTTGTTTTTGTTGTTGTATCAACGTTATGGCTTGAAATTTGGGTGACTCGTATAGTCATTAGCATGGTGATTCACAACACCGCATAGTTTTATGCTGTGGTGAATTGCAGTGCTAATTGTGATGCTAATAAGCATGTTGGTTGGGGGGCGGAAAGTAATTTTTGAAATAACTGAAGACATTGAAGGTAACAAATGATTATGTGATAAAATAGAGATTTAAGAATTCGGCTTGTTTAACAAACGGAGCCATTATGTGGCATAGAGCTATAATAATAAAGTGGTGCAATGCGTCTATTTGAATGATTATTATCAAGGAGAACTGATTCAAAATCAATTGGAGTATTAAGTTCTTGGATTTCCAGGTTGTAATAAGAGTTATTTGCTAATTCCGCTTTTCCAAAGTTGAATTATTTACATTAAACAGTCATAACTATGTTTGGAAGGTGATATTGCTATGCTAGAGTTAAGAAAAATTAATGGGGACAATTTTGAAGAATGTTTAAACTTGCATACTGATACCAATGTGGACTTTGTAGATTCTGTAGCGTGGTCATTAGCCGAAGCGTGGGTAGAATATGATGATTCACGCCTTTTTGCAATTTATGCCGATAATGTGATGGTGGGTTTTGTTTCAATGTATATTGGCGAAAATAACCCCCAAATCATAAATTTTATGATAGATAGCCGTTTTCAAAAAAGAGGCTATGGATCAGCAGCGGCAAAGCTTTGTATTGAATATTTGTGTAAAGAATTTAATGCAAGAAGGATTTCCTTACCAGTTAATTTAGAAAATAAAACCGCACTAAAATTTTGGAGTAGCTTAGGCTTTGAGCGATCAGACAATATAGAAAATGGTTATCTTTATATGCGGATGTACATACCAGAAAAAGATGTCTGAGCATATGAAAATTGAACCCATTTCCATAATCGCCCGCGATTGTCGAATAAATCACTACAATGGACTATGGCAAGGAAAAAAGCACAAATACATGGGACGACATCTGATTAAAGAATTCAAGAATTACACGGAATGACACGCTATGAATGGGATGAATGGTATATAAAACACGTAAATCTACAACACCTTTTGATTTTATTAAAGATCGCTACGATACTGTTACCGAGGATGATATAAAGCTTGTTATGGATTTGCAGTTATTGGGATTAAAAGATGGCGTAATAAATGTATTACTTGATTATGTTGCAATTTTTAGTAGAATCGGAATGGTTCACGCGTTGGTAAGAGAAATAGGTATAAATTGGCACGAGGAAAATATAGTAACTGTTGAAAAGGCTATTGCCTTTGTTAGAGAAGAACATATGAAGTACAAAGAGTCATCAGAATAGTAGCTACTAGTAGGGTGTCCTTACTTGAAAAGCCTTCTACAACTAACGAGGCAGTTTAGTTGAACAATGATAAACAACTTCAAAGGAGTGAGAATATGATCATTTTTGCATTTATAGGATTTTATTTAATGCCTATCTTGTGCGTTATATTTTGTTTGAATTTGGTTTCTATATTGAAAAAGGTAAAACACGAAGAAAAAACTACGGCTAATACTTTTTGGCTTACAATATCGTTTACTCTTATTATGTGGAGCATTGCAATGCTACCAGCAATAGGCACTACTTAAGCTAACGGGTGCTTTACTTCAAGACCGTTGAACTGCTTAGATGGCTCTTTATCTTGTTCAACTAACGAAGCAGGTTAGTTGAAGAGTGTTGTATAACTTGTGTTCAATAATCGGGGTATTTTCAATAGAAATTAAATGAGATTGTGGGGAGGGATTGCATCATGGGTTTTATCTTAATATTTTTAAGTATATGGGTTTGTAGCTTTGCGATAGTTAGGATTTTCAGTCGCTTTTCCAAAACATACTGGAAGAATGATTTAGTAATTTCTTTTGCACAGTCCTTAATTATTACAATAATTTTGGTTATTATTATGTAGTTATCTTGGTGTTCAATTAAACTAACGGGTGCTTTAGTCAAATAGAGCCATCTCTGCTAAGACGTGGCTCCTTACATTTAAAAGTACTTCTGATAATACTCTTTCCTTAACCTTCCGCTTAATTGAGCGTAGATCCTCGTTGTTTCACTTTTCTCATGTCCCAAAAGACTTTGTATGACTTCAATAGGAGCTCCATTATTCAATAAATGAGTTGCATAGCTGTGTCTAAGTTGGTGTGAATGAATCTCTTTGTTGATTTCGGCCCAATTTGAAATTCGCTTGATGATGTATCGCATTTGGGCGACACTCATTTTATGTGGCTGCCTTGCTGTCACAAAGATGGCAGGATTATTGTCATTTCTGCTGTCAAGATATCGTTTAAGCCATATGTCACAACGTGTATTGAAATAAACTTCCCTTTTCTTATCTCCTTTTCCTCTAAGATCGCGGATTGATTTGTCCAATTAATATTGTTCTTTTCTAATGCCACTATTTCTCCAATTCGACAACCTGTAGAAAACATGAATTCGAAAATCGCTTTTTCTATTGGGGTATGACAGGATTCACGAAGGTGTTCAATCTCTCGTTCGGTTTAATCCTTGGGTATCCGCTTACCGACTTTGGGCTCTTTAATCTTGGAATTTGGATTCTTACTCAGGTAGCCTTCTTCATGAGACCAACGAAAAAAGATTTTAGAAAACGGATACGATGTGCAAGGCTGGCTGGTTTTAAATGCTTACCCGAGACGGCAAGATATTCCTTCAGTTGATTCGTATCCAGCAATTCCATCTCTACACCCTTAAAATAATCGATTAGTAGCGTAGACTGTAACTGATAGGCCATCAACGTTTGTGGTGAAAAACCTTCTATCCGTTTATCAGCTTCATATGAAGACCATGCTTTTGAAAGTAACAATTCCATTCCCCCTAAGAGAGTAATATTAAAGGGATTATTGCCAACTTAATAGAAGTATAGTCATATGGAGTACTTTCACTAACGGGGCAGGTTAGTACAATTAAAAAATATATTTGAGGTGACGAAATTGTCTTTTAAGATTATTATCCAATTTGGTTTGGCTTCAATGCTTTTAATACTATCTACTGGAGCTACTTGGTATGAAGGCAGCGCAATATTAGAGAAACCTTGGGAATGGAAACATTCTGCAATCTTTTCTCAAATGGTGAATGGACAAGTAGAAAACCTGAATGACATTTTACCAATTGATTATTTTGTATATGCAGCAAAATTTGCACCTACGTTTCCTTTATTTATGTTACTAAGTGCAACGTATCATATGTTCCTTATAGGATATATTTTACTCAAACGTAAGGGTAGGACATTTTCATATTTCCTATCTGGTGTTGGAGTAGTGTTTTTGATATTAAGTGGTTTCGTATCAAAATCTCCAACTACTGGTTTGAAGATTTTTTTCGTTAGTTTTCTGCTGATAGGAATATTAGCAGTAGCTATTGCTTTGCTTAGATTCTTTAATAAAAAGACTGGACTTACTTCTTCTTCTTGAACTAACGGGGCAGGTTAGTTGAATAACTAAAAATGAGACTCTAACTAGAAATTAACGACTAATTATGAAAAGGAGTGTTAGGGTTGAAAAAGATTTTTACTTTATTGATCGTATTTTGTTTTGCTTTAGTCGGGTGTTCTGAAATAAGTAAAACAACTAAAACAGAACAAATAGAAGGTTATATTATCAAGGTTGAAGAAAACGGAATATTGGTTGCGGACGATATTACATCAGACAAATACGAAGCAATTAAAGATAAATCAATTTCAGAATTGACCGAAGAAGGAATTTCGCTCGTTTATTTTAGTAATGATGATATAAGCAACTTACGGGTAGGTAACAAGGTAGAAATATGGTTTGATGGTAATATTGCAGCATCCTATCCTGGTCAAGCTGGAGCAATAAAAATTGAAGTAATAGAATAGGGATTTCTTCTTCAACTAACGGGGCAGTTTAGTTCAACAAAGAACAGAACTTGTTCATATAGAAATTAGCATTGTTGGTGAGTAAAGGAGGGGAATAATATGAACTATAAAGTTATTATAAACACTCCAATATCTAATAACGAAGTACCAGAATTAAGAGAGCATGTTGGTTGGAGTAGACGGGATGAAGATTACCCAACATTGTTCGAACGCTGTAATTTCTGGGCTGGGGTTAGAGATGAAAATAATAAACTGATTGCCTTTGGGTATCTTTGTGGAATGGGTTTAGAACATGGATATATGGAAGATATAATTGTTCATCCTCAGTATCAAGGACGGGGTATTGGAGTTGAGTTGGTAAAGGAATTATTGCGAGAGTCTAAACGATTTGGATTAAGAATTGTAACGGTCTCATACGAGAAAAACAAAAATAACTTTTATAAAGCATGTGGCTTTACACCTGGTTCAGGAGGAATATGGCAATCATCGAAATAAAAACTCTTACTCAACTAACGGGTGCATTACTTCAAGATCGTTGAACTGCTTAGATGGCTCTTTTTCTTGTTCATCTAGCGGAGCAGTTTAGTTTAAGAAGGAATTTGTAACAATCATTCACCGTATTCCGTCCAATTTTCTATATGAAGATAAGGGGGCAATAAATTTGAGGCTTTCAAGTGTCCTGTTTTTGGTACTTGTCTTATTGACTGGCTGTAATAGTTACGCTGAAGAAGTTACAAGGACAGGAATAATAACTGAAATTGAGAAAAACCGCATTTATATTGATGGTGATCCACTTAACGTCAAGGACACTTCCAACCTTAAAGTTGAACAGAAAGTCAAAGTTACTTTTATTGACACTACACCAGCTGAGGACTGGGACCCTAATGACTTTAAGGTTAAAGAGATAGAAATTATTGAGTAATGTCTTATGGAACTAACGGGTACTTTACTTGAAGATCGGAGCTGCTAAGCTAAGACGGCTCTTTTTTTGTTCAACTAACGGTACAGGTTAGTTGAAGAATTCGAATCTATTCATGCTGATATACGTATATAGTCCGAGGGGAAATATATTTGAAAAATAATAAGTTAAGAATCGCATGGATTATTCCCAATGTATTTTGTTACCTGATGCTATTTGGATTATCCATTTGGATAGTGGCTAACCGCGAAGGGTTACAAGAAATTAATAGATTATCAATTTACGTTATATTTATGCTTTTACTTTTCTTAGTATCGGTTTTCGGAAGTTACCGAATTTGGACATGGATAAAAGAAGGTAAAATATAAAGAGTACTTATTAAGCTAACGGGTACCTTAGTTGAAGAACGATGTAAAAACTTATATTCAACAATCGGGCCATTTAATGAAACAAGGACGATATGTTAGTAACCGTACTAATACATTGATAAGGATGATTTTAATTGCTCGGAATAAAAGATTATAACCCAAAAGTTTATACTAACCCATCCGGTATATTAAAAGACCATAAACTTCAGCTTGAAAGGCTAAAAGGGAAACATATACAAGAAATTTGGGTTGCTTGGGAACAAGCTAGCGATGAATGGTTCAGGGATTGTCCAGTTATTATTCGTTTTGAAGAGTGTCAAATAGAGTTATGTGCCTTTAAGTGGGATGAATACTTTATTACATTTGATAAGATCTCTGTTTCACAAGATATAGAATGGTATGGAACGGATTTACCGATTAAATGGGAAAAGAACAAAATAAACGGGCTGGATTTTGTGATTAATAAACGCATAGATGATATTGAAATTATTGAAAGATGTGAAGGGAAAAGCACCGAGTTTTGTTTTTTAGATGGCATAGGATTTCAATTAAATGATGGTTATTTTGCCGTCTGTAATGGATTGGATGAGAATTTAATAATCACTGACAGAAAAGAAGGACCGAATTATAAGAGGATAAATATTTGAGGAACAACTCTTTAGCCCTCGAGCGCTCCATGGGCTGACCCGTTCGGTGGCGGTGACCATGGTCATGAAGGCATACGCTGCAATGCAGTGGCGCCCAGCTGGATTGATACCGATTTAAACCTCGATTTCATCGAAAGCATAGCTGATGGAGAGACCTTCCAACGCGACATCGCTCGCATCCACCCTGTAGGCCGTACTGGCTCACCTGAAGAAGTGGCGGCGCTCGTGGCTTTTCTCGCATCCGAAGAGGCTGGGTTTATCACTGGGCAGGTCTATACAGTGGATGGTGCCAGGATGGCCAAGTTGAGCCTCCCTGACAATGAAAATTGACTACTTAGTGAAGGATAGTGATTATTTAGTTCATTATCAAAATAAGACAAAGGAATATCGGGCGGATTTCTTAAAAAGAATTTGCGTTGATCAACAATCAACAAACGGAGCAGTGAAGGGAGTAAGGATTGTTTAACTAACGATCGAGACTGGAGAGAGCAGGTGGTTTAATTGTTTAAGGCAGCAGTATATTTGGTACACGGATTGCTATTCATATTAGTAAATCTCATTGGTATTGGCCCAGCATTTAGCATTGCTGCACCAGACCCAGATCAAACTTACGGGGTTTGGATATCAATGATTGTGATTTTTAATATTCTTGTCTTGGTATCTGCTGTTGTACAGTTAAGGATAAAAAAAGTTTGGGTGTTTTTAATATCCTCAATAGGCTTGGTTGCTCTTTTTATTTTGACTTTACAATATATATATCCTTATGTTTTGGATTTATTTTAGAATGAACAAGCTGCATCAACTAACAAGATAAACGATTTAATGGAATAGCATTTTGCATCGAGACCTCGGATTTGAGGTCTTTTCTTATGCATTTCTTAACATTTCAACTGTTGTGTTGTATAACTGGATTTTTGGAATGCAGAAATAATCGGTTGTTCTACATTTTTTTAACTGATAAATTTTTACTGTGTCTAACGAACAGTACTAGTAAAGATAGTTATTCAGATATGTAATGACTGCACTTTGAAAAGGTACCATCCAAACCTTTAAGCGTTCATGGAATGTTGTTGACGAGTTGTATATGTATTTATGACTATTTTAAAAGAATTTCGATTTAGAGTATCCTTTTTGATCCCTCCCTTCTATATAGAGGGCAAAGGGGGAATTGTAAATGACACACTATCTGAAAGAATACGCACGATTTAACACGATTGAGGAAATGGACGCTGCAGCTGAACAACATGTGATGACCCACTGGGACGAATTAACGAAATCAGATCGCCAAGTGCTCGACGTCATTCGTCGATACTCTGTAAAGTATGGGGCTGCTCATTTGAAACATGGAACGATCGAAGAAGCGATAGGGAAATCCAACATAACGGTAAGACGCGCAATCCGAAAACTCGTCAACTTAGGTATTATTGAGAAAGTACACTACATTCGACCAGTCATGAGCGGGCTAGGTGCCAATATTTATATCATTTTACCTTTCGATGACCAGGGGAAAATGAACGGTCGGGACGATGACGAAAAACCGCATGAGGAAGTGGGAAACGAGCAACTTCCAGCAGACGAAGCTCCTCTTTTTAAATCTCTATTAAAATCTAAAGATCTTAACTTCACGTCTCCTACGGAATCGCCAAAGTTATCCACAAGTCTATTTAGCCGGATGAAAAACTTGCTTACCATGACAATCGGAGACACAAAACTGGCTCGTGAATTCTATGGAATTCATAGAGCCGTATCGGAACGCATGTTGAACTACGAAATATACAAAGACGATCGTCATGTATTCGAGGATCTTGCATATCGTGCTTTGATGATCACTGTCATGGCCACAAAGAAGAAGGCAATACGTAATTTGCCGGGGTATTATAAGGGAGTGCTGGACAAGTTGGTTGATGAGACGTATTTCAAAGATATCTTCATGCTGTTTGATAAGCCGGTGGAAGGGTTTTATTGTCCTTAACCCTTGGTAGTTGGGATGCCAAATGGTTTTTATTTCATTGGGAATCAAGCCGATTGTAATAAGAATCTGTTTGATTTCATTGCATGGCGGTTTCATTATGTTGTGGCCAATGAAAGGTATAACGCAACTTTTCTTGAAATTAAACGTATTCCAGTATGAGTGCTGAGCAAAGGAAAATAGTATAAAAAATTAGTTGGTTGTATTAGGGGGTAGAGTATTGACTATTTTACCGTATTTTATTGGACCTGTGATTGCCGTTCTGATCGTTAGTACGATAATGTCGGCAGTCTATAAGAATAAAGAAAAAAAGGATAAAGGCTTTGTACTAAACTATCATAGATTAACGTATAGAAGGAGACTAATACGTGCTGTCTGGGGAGGTCCAATCGTTGCCCTGCTATATTTCGCTTTGTATAGGTTGAGTGATTTAACGTCAAATGAATATAAAATTATTGGGGTTATTTTCTTATCCTCTGTCTTGCTAGACATTGGCTACAACTATGTAAAATGGAAGAAGAATGAGAAGAAAAGATAGCTTGTTTCGAAATTACTTTGCCGGTGTTAATGGATTGAAAATAACGGTGAACATTAATGATTCGAAAAGAAAATTGATGAGCTAAATAATAGGTTAACGGAGCAAACTAAAATTATCGGGCGGAATTCTTGAAAAAGAATTTGCGCGAGTTCAACAAACGGGTTATTTAACATGGATAATGATGGAGTGTTATTTAATCTAGAGAAGTCGGGGGGGAATCCTATGAATGTAAAAGTTAGTCTTATTATATTGGCCATACTAGCAATCCTATTTGGCAGTACTACATTTGTATTTTATAATAAAACGTCTGTTTATGAAGCAGGAATGGATAATGGTATTCAAGATATGCTAAGAGATAGTGCACTCTTCTTTGAAAAGGAAGAGTACGACGAGGATTATGTGGAGCCGTTATATACGCTTTTTGGATATGCGGAAATGCAGTATAGCTATATGCAAATGACGACAGATTCTGAGATTTACACAGTAGCACGCATTTTGAAGAAATTTGTTGATCCTGTATTATATGCACAATTATCAACTGAACAAAAATCGAAAATTGCACACTTTTTACGTCAACTGGCTAATGATGAATTAGCCGATTTCGAAAAAGAATTATTACCATTTTTGAATGGGTTGATGTTGGAGTAGTCTGTAAAATAGCTTCCCATGGCCAGAATTCAAGCTAATTAATAACTTCAAGCGGGTAGAGGGAATAGAACAAACAAAAAACACCTTTGTATAACAAAGTCACATTCGATGTGTCCATTGATTATACAAAGGCGTGAAGTGCAACAAACTTTAGTTGGTTTCCGGAAAGAATGCTTGGGATGTCTGGATGTCCACGAGTGCGGGTCCATTTGTTTTTAGGGCTGAGTCTAGTGTGGATTCAAGCTCCTGATCTGTTATGACAGGGAATCCATTCCATCCGCAAGCTTCAGCGATTTTGATGAAATCAGGGTTTGTAAGATCAACTCCCACTTCTTTTTTGTCCATGACGTTGATCTTGTCCCTTTCCATTTGAAGGGAGCCGTTATTCAATACAATGACGGTTATGTCAAGTCCATAGCGAGTCGCAGTCGTCAAATCTGCTAGCGTCATTTGAAGGCCGCCATCGCCAACGATCGCAACAACTTGTTTTTCCGGTTTTTCAAGCTTTGCCGCCATTGCTGCGGGAAGACCGAAGCCCATCGTCCGCCAGTATCCGGAGAATACTGTTTTTTGCTGTTTTTGCCTGAAATTGCGATTCAACCAGACCGTGCCGTCGCCTGTATCGACTGCAAGAATTGCATCTGCATCGACTGTTCTTTCAAGGGCCCGCATAATACGGGAAGGGTGCACGGGAGACCCCGTAGTATTGCCTTCCTGCTCATTTTGCTCGGCCCATTTCTGTTTAGCTTCCCGACAGCGGTTTACCCAGTCTTCAGCCCGGGTAAATCCTTGCAGGCTCTCCCTTAACAGCGGAAGAACTTCTTCTGTTGATCCTGTGATGCCAAGCTTCACGGGGATGCTCTTTTCAATTTTGTCGAAATGGGTGTCTATCTGGATAATTTGTGCGTTAGATGGGACATACCCTTCCGGCCACCATGCCGTACCTGCAAGAAGGACAACATCAGCTTCTTTCAAGATATCGGCGGCAAACGGATTGCCACCTTCGCCAATCCCTTGCAGCAGGAGAGGGGAAGTTTCATCTAACAAACCTTTACCCCCTAAACTAGTTAAGATGCCAGCCCCCCATACTTCAGCAAGTTTCTCAACCTCATCTGACGCAGCGGACGCTCCAGAGCCTGCAAGAATCATCGGGCGCTGTGCTGTTTTCATCATTGCTGTTGCCTTGCTCAAGCTGTCCGTTGTGAAAGAAGAAAAGCCCTCTATCTGTTCAGGCAAAGCTCGCGGCACTGCAGAAGTCGATTCCATGAAAAGATCCTTTGGGATGGACAAATGAGTGACAACCCGCTGATCAAGTGATTTGCGCGCTGCCCTATGCAGAAGATCGACAGTTGCATCCTGATTGGCAAGAGTAGCGGAAAACGATGCGAATGGTTTCATTAGCTCTTGCTGATCCACATATTGCGGAAATTCTGTTCCGATTTTATCCGTCGGTGCTTGGCCAGTGATTGCGAGGACGGGTGCTTTGTCTGCATATGCGTCTCCCAACCCGTTAATCAAGTTGGCCGCCCCAGGACCCATTGTTGCCGTACATACTGCAAGCCGACCTGTCAGCTTCGCTTCTGCAGAAGCCATGAAAGCAGCCGTAGATTCATGTTTAACTGCGATGAATTGAATTTGGTCTTGTTTTGCAAGTGCGTCAATTAGCCCGATAATCGCATCACCGACTACTCCGTAAATCCGTTTTACACCGAATAACGACAGTTGATCGAGTACCAATTCTGCAACTGTCCGTTCACTTTTTTTCATGTCATAAAGCCTCCTCGATAGTTCTTATCTTTCCTGCTAGCCGTGTAGCAGGAAAGTCCACTCTTATAATTCTTCCTCTAATAAGCAGTAGATAAACTTTAGGGGAGACGATCAAGAAAAGGACCTATTCAGGTCCTTTAGGTTTGCCATATCATTTTTAAGTTAACGCACGTTCCTTAATACGTGTTTTTTTGTGGAATCCCACCGTATCCATAATTGAAGACATCAACGAATGCTATTATTTGTTTTACCATTCTCCCCCTTTTTATTTGTTATCTTTTTGATGACATAAGTAGCAAGCTCACCCATTAGCCAAATTGCAATTACACTTCCTACCAACATGCCTATAAAAGCTAAAACTTGTTCTGGTGATCTAAAAAACATAAATACCAACCCCTTTTTTTCTTAGTTTCTTCTCTCCCTCACATTACGTAAAACATATTTATTGGAATGTTTTTCAATTAAGCTGTACCGTTAGTAGGTCAATAACACCCCTAAACTTGATACGTTCTTAATGAATGAAAAGTTTCATAATTGATAATAAACAACTTTTTATTATCTTTTTGCTTTGGAACTACCATCACTTCTGCGCTTCACAATATAGAGGAATTGAAACCAACTCAAGGTTTGCCTGTTGCGACAAAATGTTATCGAGTATACTCCATTGCACTTTTTGCTACAATGAATGGTTTTAAGGTAATGAATACCGCAACCAAGATGATGATTGAGGAGAATAAGTTTACCGGAAAGTAGATGCCTTTTTCGTATAAAGCTCCATAAAAGATTGTTCCCAGTGGCATGAGGACCATCCCTATTGTGCCGTTTATTGAAAACACTCTTCCTTTATACTCGTCGGGGATCGTCTTTTGCATGTAGGATGACATTGGAATCGAAATGAATTGAAACACAAGGGCCATCGATAAACCAATTAATCCAATGAAAGCCATCGATATGATTGGCTTCATTTCAACATATACTGGCAATGTAAAGGATAGCAAGAACACAGCAACGACGATGAAAGCATATTTCACGACATATAGAGGGTTCGTGATTTTCTTTTTTGACAATATAAAACTTCCTACTAACGTACCTACGGCAAATATGGTACCTACGATGCCGACCTGTGGAGGGGTGAAATTCAACTCCTTAATCATTATGGTTTCCGGTAGAACCCCAAAACTTGCAGCCCCAACGGCGTTAATAATCATCGAAAGCAGCAATAACTGTTTTAACACATCTGATTTCAAAATAAATTGATAGCCCAGAACAATTTTGTTCGAGAAATGCTCCAACCAATTTTGCAAACCTCGCCTTTCGCTAACAGTCTCAAATTTTTGTTCTTCAAATTCAAGGAGAATGTTCGATAGAAAAGAAATCAGTTGCATACTAAAGAATACAAGAATCATTGATTGAAGTGTTAAGAAGCCATAAATGATACCCGCGAAAATCGGTCCTAAAAGCATGATGGTTGTTTTGTACATTGAGATTTTACCAAGTGTCTTTTGGATATTTTCTTTATCAAACAATTGCGTCAAGCTGGCTTCGAAAGCATTGAAAATAACCGGTGTAATAATGGAACGAACTGCCGTAATAAAGAAAAGTGCATAGATGTTAAAGCCGAAAAAGGCAATATACAGAGAGAGAAGAAGCAACGTCGATGCTGAGAGTGCTTCAAAGGAAAGAATAATTTTCTTTCTGTTCATGCTGTCTACTATTACTCCGGATATTGGCAATGCAATAATAGCACCAATGCTCATAATTGCTGCATTGATTGAAAAATAAAGCGCAGAGCCGGTTTCCTGTAAAATAAAATACGAGATTGCAAATGTATACACAGAGCCACCTAACGCAACAACAATTGTGCTAAAGATATAAACGAAATAGTTTTTCCCCATGAAGATCCCCCTTTGTAAATAATTAAGTTCCTTTCATACCTTCTTTTAGTCCGAAATTCGCCTCCATTGAAAGTTAAATGTAATTTAACAAAAGAATAGCATGCTCTCTCTTTCATTGCAACAGAAAGTTAAGTATAATTTAACTATAGTGGAGAAGAGGGGTGTTCAGTTTGAGTACATTAGGTGAACGAATTAGAGCCATACGTAAACAACGGAAGATGACTTTGGATGCTTTGGCGGGAGATCAGATGACGAAGGCAATGATGAGCTATATCGAAAACAATAAAGCAAACCCATCAATGGAAAGCCTTTCGTATATTGCGGAGCGTCTAGGTGTCAAGGTGTCTGAGTTAATGGAAGAGATAAATCCGCAAGAAGTGCGGGAAGTATTAAAGGCAGTTGAGAAGATTTACACAGAGGAAAAGAAGGACAAAAACAAGCGGATTATTGATGTTGTCAGGCCATACATAGAAAGTTTGGACCAAGGGTATGAGGCTGCAAGATTGTTGGAGTTGTATGGGCGTGCTCTATATTATGAAAAGATGGATGACTGGAAAGAAATTACAGATAAAGCTACTGCCCTTTATGATCAACTCAACCTAACAAGTCGTCTTGCTGCAATTGGTATTTTCAAGTCGACCGTGAAGTTTACCAAGCGTGAGTATGATGCTTCCCTTGAAATCCTTTTGGAGGAACGTTCTAAAATTGAAAAGCGGAATGGGCTTATTGAGCCCCTTATCCGTCTCGATTTCGATTATTGGGCATCACTACTTCACTTTGCAGTTGGAAATTCCGAAGAGGCTGTCCGGATTATGAACGAAGGGATAACGTTTTCCAAGGAACAGCAGATCTTCTACCGCATCGCTCACTTGTACCAGTTGGCGATTGTGAATGCAATGATGAATAAGGATGTAAGCTCGATACGGTATTATGAGAATAAAATTCTGCACTATGGAGAATTTTCTGATGATCGGGATGCTATCCCCTTTATTCATTTTGTAAAAATCCACTACTTAACTTCTTATGAAAAGGAATATCGGGAAGCGTTAGAGCTTATTAAAAAGCATCATGATGAATATGGCTTCGACGAATCGAATACTTCTTATTCCTTTATGGAGGAAAAAGGAAAGGCACTTTATGGTCTAGGAAGATATGAAGAAGCGCTGGCGTGTTTCGATCAGGTGAAGATTCCACACTACGCGCACCATCCATTCGACTTGTCCATCCTGTACGAGAAGGATGCTTATGCAGCCCTTTGTCATATGGCTCTAGGAAATGAAAGAGAAGCCAGGCGTTTGATTGAAATAGCGGTGAAGAATATCTCGGCCATGCCGAGCAGTTCTTATAAGGATTTTATTATGGAGACATTTCACACGATATCTGTTTAAAAATTAAATGAATTATTCGAAAAATATAATTGTTTTCTGGTATAATAGCTTTGAGAGTACTATATAAAATCAATAGAGAAAAGGGGAATTGAAAATGGACGTTACATTTCCGATTGGAGAATTACAAGTGCCAGAAAAAACAACACTCGCAAATGTTCAAGAATGGCTTAAAGACATCGAAACGTACACGACTCGCTTACGACAAGTCGTTGACTCATTAACAGATGAAGAATTAAGCAAAACCTATCGGGATGGTGCGTGGACCGTCCTCCAACTTGTCCATCATATTGCAGATTCTCAGTTGAACATGTACCAACGTTTGAAGCTGGCATTGACAGATGAAAACCCAACAGTTCCTGCTTTTGATCAAGATAAGTGGGCGGTTCAGCCTGATACACATCTTCCCGTGGAAAGCTCAATCAAAATGCTGGAAGGCATCAATGAGCGCATCATATTTTTAGGAAACAATATTACTGAAGAGCAATTAAATCGTACTTTTACACATGAGGAAAACGGAGCAATTACCGTAGCTACAAAGCTCGCAAAATTGGCATGGCATGAAAATCATCATTTGGAACATATAATGATTGCTTTAAAAACGGACACAAAATAAGATTGGTGTTTCTTTGAATAATGAACACAAGTATTATGATACACCTTCCTAGTGAGTAGGGGGGTGTATTTTTTGTTTGACTTGGATGAATAGTACGAAATTACATGCTGCCTTCATGATATAATTGACTCAGTAAGTACTAATTTTTGTTAAGGGATATTTTTAGTAATAATCTTTTGTTGGGGTTGAGCATATTTGAAAAAGCATTTAATGATGAATAGCTTGTTAGAGAAGTTGATCGGCGCCAGCTTCTCAATATCCATATTTTTTATCAGCATGTTCGTGGGGAGTGGCTTTAATTTATTTCAATTTCACCATACGGTGACAGAACCGGCATTATGGATCGTGTTTTTTGGTTATGGTATCGTTAGTTCTCTTATTATTGATGTTATCGGGAAAATCTTGCCTTCTTTTTCTTTGGCTAAACAGATAGTGTTTTATATATTGTTTGGCTACATTATTTTTCTAGTTTTTATGCCTATCGAATTTGCATTAATGGCCGGAACGATTGGCGCTTTGTTCTCTCTCCTTTTTTTACTTGGGAAAGAAAAGTTAAAACCTTCGAAATGGTATAGCTGGATGGTATTTGCTGTTCCACTTGTTTGTTTAGGGATGATTCCTTTTGATCATACAAGTAAGGCCGGTTGGCATGAGGTGGTAGGAGATTCATCTGTAGAGGTAGAATACGAGTATTTTAATGGCGAGCATTTGATTCCCATTCATGGAGCGCAAGGTGAAAAGATTTACTTTGTCGTCGAGCATCTATTTAGTACTGGCGATAGCTATGGCATATCTGTTTATGATCAGGGTGGAGATTTTGTAGGGATGAGTGAAGAAAGTAATGACGTATACAGTATGGAATTTGAAGAGGATTCAACAAAATATATTGTTATAGAAGCGATTGATGGAAAAGAAGGTGGATTTCAGGTGAAATGGTGGGATGAGGAGTGAGCAGCCTGGTGAATTCGCCTTAATTCAAAACAAAAGGTAGGTGAAAATGGTTGAGAAAGATTTTTTATCCTGTAATTTATGTAGGCGAATGGATACTATTTTTTTCTGTTCTCCTCTTCTTTTTTTTATTCAATCTGATGAATCTCTTTAACCTAATTTATATAGATATGAGTTGGGAAGAGCCAATCACTTTTACTTCGAGCTATATGAAGTCATTGCTACTAGTAATAGGAGCAGGAATTGTCATCTACCTTTTTGTAAGGCGTTTAACTAGTAATAAAGTTTATAACATGCTGATGCAAATCCTTTGGGGAGTTCTATTCGGGCTAAACACATTGTCTTCAATATTTTGGTTGTTCATTAGTTTTGCGAGTAAAATGTCCGTAAATGAACAAGTTTTACGACTAACTACTTCTTTGATTTGTATAGCGCTGACAACACAAATCATTTTACTTTTTAGTAAACAGATGAAGAGGAATTCATTTAAAATTTTTCCTGGTACTTTTTCTGAATGAAAACATAGCATATAATTACTACTAATTCTTGGAATCCAGAGCGTTAATCGAAAGTAAAGGGAGTTGATCAAAATAAAAACGAAAGTTAATTATCCATTTGTTTATTTTCTTATAGAACCCAATGGAGTTTTGGTTTATCAAATCAAAACACAAAATTATGTAACTGTTTTAGATGTAAATGAAAATGGGGACTGGCAAACGTTTGAAGTGGAACATGAAGAGGCTTTTGAAGCTTTTAATCACGAAACGGGCAATCTTCTCGAAGGACAAGGATTTGTGATGAATCAAAACGATCTGAACCAAATAGTAGAAATCATAAATGAATATATTCAAAAGCACCGACAATCTTATTCACGTAGCCCGATCGATGAGGGTGAAGTTATGCCTGTACATATTGTTTCTTCAGAATCTGCAGCTGGCTCCTTTCGAGTTGGGCTAGATAGGCCAAAGATTGTTATTGGTTTTCCCGATTCCTTTTCGATTGGTCCATTGTATAACTTACATGAAGAAACGGGGCAAACGATTCGCAATGAATGGATATATGAACATATTAATTATGAACAAGATGATTATATATATGAAAATAAATTTTCCAATACAGTGCAGGAGATAGACGATATTCCTAATCAATATCCTATCTACATTTGGTATGCCAATAATGTCGATGAACAAATCGCTCTTCGGTTTCTTCTTTTTTTACTGCGCGATAAGACAAATGATATTTTTCTCTTGAACTCAACTGAACTCTATGAACAATACATCATGCCCCGGGGTGAAAATAGAAAAATACCATATACAAGTCAAATCGAATCAAACGATTTACGTATCCTTTTTGAAAAGAGAAGGAAGGACGTGCCTCTATCCGAGCAGTTAAGAAGTCAGCTACTAGAAGAGTGGCTGTTCTTGGCGCAAACGAAAGAAGACCTTCGTATATGGGAGAAGGACGAAATAAAGGGTGTCAATGAAGATTACTTCGATTCCCTGATCATAGATACCTTGGAAATGCTGCATCGCAAGCAGGAGAAAAAGGATTTCATCAAGGCGGGAATGGTGATTGGAGAAGTCTTATCAGGGACAAAAGAATTGATGAATGTTTTCTTCCTAGAATATAGAATACGGCATTTAGTATATAGTGGACTTCTTGAACTTAAAGGAATCCCCAAATCAATGAGACATTATAGTATTAAACTGCGGTGCTGAATCTAATACATGCTGGAATAATTAACAGGATAGGTGCTTTACATGAGTGCATTTAAAAGGTTCATTGAATTCCTAAATAGACTAAAAGAGTTTGATAGTTGGGGAGATAAATATGAAGGTATGACTGACAAAGAAAAAGAATATATGGACAAAGTTCCATCACAAAATCCCTACGGACTTATTGGATTGATTCTTGGTGGGATTGCCTTTACTTTCGGACCAAAATACGGAATTATCCCTGTAGTTACACTAACTTTTTGCGTAGTGACACTATTTACATTTGACAAAGAAAAAGAAGACAATCCTTGGCCATTTTACTTGGGTATAGCGCTTTCCGTGATAGGCCTGGGTATGTTTATAATCGGAGAGGCACACGATCTTATTCTCTAACTTAAGAGGAATGAATTACTACAAACGCGCAATTAATTGGAGTAAGCGTTTTTAGGAGGGAGTCAGCCATGTTAATGAAAAAATCATTGAAAATAGTATGTTCAATTATTTTTATCGGTTCTCTCTTGGTCGGTTGTACAGCCAATCAAACGAACTTAAAAAAGACAAAAAGCGACGGTTTAACATTTAGTGAGTACTTTCGTGCATACGATAGGCTGGATGAAAGACGAAACAGTAAATTTTATAAACCGCTTTCGATGGATGAAGTGCAGTCGACGTCCTTGCCTGATGAAGTGAAAAAAGTTATACATTCAGTCGATTTGAAAGATCTGTCTTTTAAAGTTGATGAGGAGAATGTCTATTTCGTCACTTCGAAAAGTGAAGAAGGAAAAGATATTAACCAAGTCCAAGTCAGTTATCTTGGCAAAAACGAGTATGGCAGCATAGAACGGTTTTTTATCATTTCCGCAACCGAAAGTGATCGAAATCCACTGGAGGCTCATGACATTTCAGATGAAGTGGATTTGGTTGGAAACAAATTAAAGAAAGAACACTTGACGGATAACTTCCCGATCTACCAGCAGGTCCTCACAACAAATAGCGCCTTGCTGTATAGGTATTATCAATATGATGAAGAAGATAACAAAATAACAATCGTCGGTACTACTGCAAATGAGTTTTACACTTATTATAATGGTTACATTTATCATGTCGGCTATTTGATAGACAGGGAAAAGAATGATGAAGAAATGCAAGAGAAGATGCTACAACTTACACGGGAATATATTTTGGGGAATTCGCGATAGTAAAGGTGAGTTAATTATACAAAAAGGTTATTTCTAAAGCGAAAAGTGTAACATTTCTCCAAAAGTAATCGGCAGAGTATTAAAATGGATGTATTTCTAAACATGAAAAAAGGATACTGGGGGAAAAGGCTTATGAAAAGCTGGACAGGTTCAGCGGGTATTTGCATTAATGAACAAATGGAAGTCTTAATGGTTAAAAGTTACGATTCGGAGCAATGGGCAATACCTTCAGGTGGAATTGAAGAGGGGGAGACCCCAGAAGAATGTTGCGTCAGGGAAGTTAAAGAAGAAACAGGTTATGATGTGAAACTCATTAAACAGCTCATGGTTAAAGAAACTATCATCCAAGGAATTCAAGTAAAAACTTATTATTATAGGGTAGACAAAATCGGCGAATGCAGTGGAGTGAACGATCCCGACAACCTCATTGCTGAAGCTGCATGGAAGTCGATCACGGACTTAAAAAAATTGAAACACGCCTATCCTGAGGATTTAGAACTTTTGCTAGAGCAATTAGACAGCAGCCAACATCGAATCGATATTAATATGAGGTGAACACATTATGAGGCGATTGAAAAAAGGAGATGCAATTGGCATATTTACTCCGTCTTCTCCTGAAACGGTTATGTCAAAAATGCGCTTTGAACGGGCAAAAACTTTTTTGGAAGAAAAGGGATTTGAGATTATCGAGGGTAAATTGACTGGACAAATGGATGGATATCGTTCGGGAACACCGAAGGAGCGCGCTGAAGAATTGAACGAATTGCTACGAAATCCAAATATCCAGATGATCATGTCCACGATCGGTGGGACAAACTCAAACAGCATGCTACCGTATATTGATTATGAAGCATTTAAGCAAAACCCTAAATTGGTAGTAGGCTATTCAGATGCAACAGCGATCTTACTTGCATTGTATGCAAAAACAGGAATTACAACATATTATGGACCTGCATTAATTCCTTCTTTCGGTGAATATGAACCGTTAGTTAATGATACATATCGATATTTTGAACATTATTTTATGGACAATAATGACCTCCCATACGAAATTCCGATGCCGCCATACTGGTCTGACGAGCCGGTAAATTGGTTGGAAAAGACAACGGAGAAAAAACTGTATAAAAATGACTGGATCACTGGCCATTGTGGGGTTGCTGAAGGTAGACTGATGGGCGGCAATGTGAATGCAATGTATGGATTTATCGGTTCACCATATTTTCCTGAAATTAAGAAAGGCGACATCTTATTATTGGAGGATTGTATGAAAACCGCTTCCGTAGTAGAAAAAAACTTTGCGATGTTAAAAGTACACGGCGTTTTCGATAAAGTGGCGGGCATTATTTTAGGGAAGCATGAGCAATATGATGACTTGGGCACGGGCAAACAGCCGCTGGATTTATTGCTAGAACAGTTGGATGGGCAGGAAATTCCGATTATGGCTGAATTCGACACATGTCACACTCATCCGATGCACCCACTGGCGATTGGGAAGACAGTGAAGATAGATGCCGACAGAAAAAAAGTGTTTTGTACGGAACACTGGATAGGGGAATGAAAATATAAAAAAATATACGGGAAAGTAATTAAACCAACATTCTACATTAAGCAAACCAGTTCTTTGATAGATGCAGTACTTGAATGATTGTCCATTCTATGAAATAGAATAACTAACAGGGCGTTGATCCAAAAGGATTAACGTCTTTTTTGTCGAACGTATTAGTAGAGCTTGAAGTCAATTCAACACCTTTACATATTATTTTCCGATTATTGCATCCTAAACAGCCTCACCGTCGCCTAAAAGGTAGCAACGAAAAAGGGGGGTTCCTCATAGAACATAAAAAACTAATGATACGGATTCAAAACGGTGATGACGAAGCTTTTGCACAACTAGTCAACCCCTTGATTGAAAAAGGGTACAGGACTAGTTTTAGTATTCTTAAGTCGAAAGAGCAGGCAGAAGAGGTTGTCCAAAACGCGTTGATCGAAGCATACCGTAATATTATGAATGGAAAGGATATTAAATATTTCAATACATGGTTTTATAAACTGGTATCCAACCGCTCAATTGATGCTTGGAGAAAGAATAATCGCCGGAAGGAATCACCGCTAGATAACGATGTGGTGGCTGACAATCATGGCGTGATGGAAAACATAGTACAAGAGGAAACTGAAAATGAGATTAAAAAAGGTATACTATCACTTGATAACAATGACTACCGGAACGTTCTCATCCTCTACTATTACCAAGAGCAAGCAATCCAGGAGATAGCAGATTTACTGGAACTAAAAGTTTCGACGGTGAAATCACATCTTCGCAGAGCAAGGATTGCTCTGAAAAAAAGGTTGATTGAAAATCAGTTTATAGGGGTGAATTCACAATGAAGATCGATGAGTCGTTAAAGAAAGAAATTGAAGAAGAGATGGAAAAAATCCAAGCTCCATCTTCATTGTATGAATTTGCTAAAAACATTAAAGATGAGTCGAAAAACAGAATGGAAACTGAAAAACCTAAAAGGAAAAAAGGTTGGAGGGTATTTCATTTTGTAGCTGCAGCGCTTATCAGTCTAAGCATACTGACGGGTTCCGCATTCCTTAATCCAACTATGGCGGAAGTTTTATCTAAAATCCCGTATATAGGACAAGTATTCCATAAACCGATACAAGAAGTAATTATGGAAGTGTTGGTGCAAGAAGGAGTAAAACCGGTTAGCATCGGCATGGGCATGTGGCAAGGGAAGCCACACTTCGACATAGAGCTGAATGGAACAGAAGAATACGTTAGTCAAGAAGAAGATAACGTTTTACGTCTTGTAACCGAAACGCTGAAAAAAAGAGGGTACGATAACTACGAGTTAAAGGTCTCTGCTAAGTATGAGGCATCTCCCGTTATGAAAGAGATAAATAAACAAAGGGAGGATCTAGCAGAAAAGTTAATGAGGGACTTGCAAGTCGAAGGCTACCCAATTATGAATGTTAATGCATATAGTCCTGTAGTCAAAGTGTATATCCCTATTACTGATGAAGATAAGCAAGTGGAAATTTACAGGGCTGCAATTGAACTTTTAAAAGCAAAGGGTACACCGAAACAGGTACAGATTATACCTCGAGATATTTCGGAAGAAGAAATTAAGAGTCAGTGGGCGCCCGCCATGCGAAGCATCGGAGACGAGTTTCTCCTGAAAAAAGAGTATCAGCTAGCTGATATTAGATATTCCTTTAAGGCTGAAAAAGTAAATATTACGGTCAAGACGAACATGATATTATCGGATCCAGAGACTAAAGAGACGGTCACCAAAATCCGAAATGGAATAACAGAGTTCCTAGAAAGCGATGAAGTTAAAAAAGAGATAGAGAATCAGCCATATGAGATAATTATACAAGACAAGAATGGCAAGTTAGTAAATGATAAATGAAAATGAATTGATGCAAAATAATACACCTTTCTTAGGGAGGGTGTATTTATTTTTGACTTGGACGAATAGTTCGAAAACAAATCATGCCAGCATGTTATAATTGATTTAATTGCTAGAAATCTACAGACAGCACAGGCAGAATAGTAAATAAAGAAGTTGAGACTTTTGGAGTGATAGAATTGTTAAAGGTTACATTGGTACCACATAATAAAATTTATGCAAAATCAATGTCGTCACTTTCATCAGCACACCAAGTAAAAGACGCATTAGGACTTACCGATGAACAAACTACTTTAGAAGGAACACTTGATTTTATTGAGTTTATTTTGAAGCAAGAGAGAATAGGAAAGCAATACTCGAGAGTGATTCTTGACGAAAATGAAAATGCAATTGGGGTCATAACGCTAAAAGACATTAATAACACCAATAGTACTTGTCATATTGGTACTTGGATAGGTCATCCATATTGGGGAAAAGGTTATAATGCATTAGCCAAAGCAGAAATATTGTATATTGCCTTTGAAGTATTGAATTTAGAATATGTATTTGCAGGAGCAAAATTATCAAATATTCGTTCGCAAAAGGCTCAAGAAAACCTTTCATATATTAGGATTAATGTACAGTCAGAGTTTCCAGAGGAACATAGGAAATTGGAAGCGCAAGTAAAATCATCGGTTATTTTGAATGTAATAGAGAAGGAAATGTTTTTGAAATGGTATTCAGAAAACAGACAAAGTATTTGAATAAGGACTTTGCCTGAAATTATTCGAGGAGAAGATAAATGTACATCAACAATAAGGACATTTACCCCAGCAGCCACACCACTACAAGAATAGTCGAGGTAGGGGGGCTTACCAAACCACAGCTTATCGATAAAATGCAGCAGGAAAATATCTTGCTGAATGAACTTGGTAAAAAACTATTCGCTGCTGATATTTTTACGACTTCTATAGATCCGTATGTATTGAAAACGGTTGAGCTTTCGGTACATGATCTAGGATTGCCAGCTGGAGGGACGATAACTGAGATTTACAGGAGGGCGGATCAACTTGGTTTGGAATTATGTCCATTGGAACTCGGTCCTTTTTTGAGACTTGGCTATCTGGATCAACCCGAAGGCTTCTTAGATAGTCAACAGCAAAACCAAGCTCCAAACGGATCTATTACTGTGGCATCAAAAATATTGACTGAGGATGATAACTTTCCCAAAGGTTTTTATTTAAGAAGGATCAATGGCGTACTTTGGCTTCGTGGATATGTGTGTGACAATCAGCACGTTTGGTATCCTAGTGATTTCTTTATTTTTGTTAAGCAAGATTGAGATATTAGGAGGGATTGCATGAATTACATTCAAGATATGAGAAAGCTAATTGGTCACGAACCCCTCTTCACAGTTGGCTGTGGAGTAATTATAGAAAAAGAAGGTTGTATATTATTGCAGCATCGGACTGATGAAGATAATTGGTGTATTCCTGGCGGCGTAATGGAGATCGGAGAAACGTTTGAGCAGACAGCTAAGAGAGAAACTTACGAGGAAACGGGATTGGACGTTGGTGAGTTGAAGTTATTCGGAATGTATTCAGGAGAGAGCTGTTTTGTTCAATATCCAAATAACGACCAAGTATACAGTGTGCAAATCATCTTTACTACGTCTACATACAGCGGTGAACTGAAGCAGCAAGGAATCGAAAGTAAAGAGCATCGATTTTTCAAGAGAGAAGATTTACCCGAAAACTTAAACCCACGCCAAGAACAATTTATTCATCATTGGGCTGAAAATGAAACTTTGCCAGTAATTAGTTAATCTGTAATTGGGCTTAATCCTAGATTGGCTACTGTTTTTTATTGAATCATCGACCTAGATTATTTGCTGTCATAGTACCGAAAAAAGGGTGTTCCTAAATATCTTTTCCTATATTAGAAATAGTGATACATCAGTAGGTTGCATGTATGAGTTTCCAAAACTAAGTAATACATTTTGGAGAGGCGATGTATTTACCGAAGATGACCTTGAAGCAGATTGATTAAAAGAACTTCATCCCGAAATTCAAGAAGACACTAAGAAGTCCCTCAACTTTGAAACTGTGAAATTTCATAAAGACTTAATATAAACCCATTTTATTTTTTAACCATTAGTAGCGAAAGTTTGCCACCGTCAATTCCGAATGCTTTAGTTGAAGATAGTTGGCCTGCTCTAATGGCTCTTTTTATATACAACTAAGAGGCAGGTTAGTTCATGAAAAGCAGTGAAAATTTTTCGTTCGCCTTATAAGAGGGGAGAGGGACAGCTATGAAAAAGTATGTGTTATTCATGTTATTATTGTCGTCTTTTGTTTTACTGTTATCGGCTTGCGCCCAAAGTGAAGAAGAAAAAATACAAGTTTACTTAAAGGATAAAAGTGAGAATTTCTATGACTTTTTAGTTGTTGATATTACAGATGGGGAACTTAACATTGAAGTTAAGATGCTTGCCAATTCTGATAAGTGGAGTAATGATGATGCGGAATTTGATGTACGCGTTGAAACTAAAGCAACATTGGAAGCTGTAAAGAAATATTCAAAAGAACATTTAGATGTAGTAAAGGAAGTAAATCTTTACTTTGTTAATAGAGAATCAAATAAAACAGTTGCAGAAATAAACACAAATAATGATACTATATTGAAAACTAATTGGAAAGAAGTGAGCAACCTAGAACTTCCACTAATTGTGGATAGTTACAAATATCATGGTGTATTAAACTAGTTCTTCAACTGTCATTGAACTGCTTAGACAGCTCTTATATGTGTTGCTATAACTAACGAGTCTTTTAACTAGGAAATAATCAATGAGCAAATCTGCTATCTGGCGATGTCCTCCTGTAGTTTGGATTTTTATGCTTTTTACAATTATGAGGTGTATATGTTGAACAAAAATTATTGGAAAACTATCTTTGTTGTATACATATTATTGGTAATTAATTTTATAGTGATTAAGTTTAACGGAAATGTAAGACATGTAATCAATACCAAATCAATACCATACAATCCAATATGGATCGTAGAACTAACGGAGAATCTGGTGCAAACTTAGTTCCCTTTAAAACAATTGAAACTTACCTTAGTAATTTGAGTTTCGACGTCGCCTTTGTAAATATCATAGGTAATATCATCCCCTTTATTCCGATGGGATTTCTAATCCCGATGGTTTTCCAATCACAGAGAAAATTATTTATTACAATGTTCATTTGCTTATTAATGATAGTCAGCATAGAGGGCATTCAGTTCTTTGCATATTTAGGGTCATTCGATATAGATGTTATTATATTAAATATGATCAGTTGTTTTTTAGGTTTCTTATTATTTAAGGCGTACAAGGGTGTCTACAAAAGCATGCTCCTGAGTATAAGGTAAGGTGATAGGGGTAGACAGACCACTTCAGTAGGAATCAGCAGAAGCAAGGGAATCCTATTGAAGGATAATAGGGTGCAAGAAATTATTCAATTAAAAAGTGATCTCTGATCTTTGCCCTGCGATTCACAATACGTATGTGGATAAGGCTGCTTTTAAGGGGTGAATGGTATTTATAAGGTAAAGGAAAAGAACCATCATGCCGCAGGATTTTGGATTCGTTTAGTAGCTGACTTTCTAGATTTTATGATTGTATCAGTGCCAATAACCTTGCTTTATTATTTTATCGTTGATGGGGAATTTTCAACTGATTGGTCAAGAAATACAATACCCAATATAATTTATACATTCTATCTAATAATCACACCATTAATATGGAGAGGTTATGCGGTTGGGAAACGAATCTGTTACATAAACATTCAAAGATTTGATGGTCAGAAACTTAATATCCGAACAATGATTTTACGTGAATTGATTGGAAAAGTAGTATTGATTTATATTACATTTGGCATCTCAACAATAATTAATATTTTCATGATTAGTTTACGAAAAGATAAGCGTGCAATCCATGATTTAATTGCAGGTACGTTCGTAAATAGAGAAAGCCCATATCGTCATTTTTGAAATTCAACTGAAATGCAACAGGTACTTCACTTGATGCTCTTTGAGAGCATAGCCGTTTATTTCTTGTTGTTCAACTAGAGTGTGTTATTTAACTTGTGTCCAACGACTGATACCAGATTGTAGAGATTAGAATGGAGGGGATGGCTTGTTCTTCTATGGGTCTATTATAGTTATGATTATATATCTATTAATTTTTAGTTTTATAATCTATTTTTTAATCAGCGTAATGCAATTCATGAGACGGAAAAACGATCATGATCGAATGCTTATTCAAAAAATTGATGAACTCACACAAAAAATAGATGATCTGAATAATAATTAAGGTTGTCATATGAATTTTTCTTGTTAAAAAAAGGGGTAGTTAAACCGCCTACATGCAAATCTATTCGACGTTGATTGGAAAAAGAGGTGTTTTGAAAATGACGTTGTGTATTCTTTGGTAATCTCCTTTTAATTAGTTTGGCAGCTTGTTCATCAGCCAAACAAACTGTTGTTGCGGATGAGGTGATCTTCTATGGCGAGGGAGATTATTGGAATGTCCAGTATTTTTTAATCCTAAATTGTATGATGAAAAGAAAGTAAATTGGGTTGAAATCGAATTGAAAGATTTAGAACTAGTAGTGGAAGATTTGTATGATATTGACATTGAGTTTGAAAGTAGCGAGCGGCTAATTGCAGGGAATATGGGAGGTATGAAAACAAAAATTGATGGAAACGTTATTTCATTTTTAATTGGTACTGTTAATACTGAAACTTATAAAGAGGATCAATATAAAGTTACAATAAAATTTAGAGATAAACAAGATGTTATAAGATTACAGTTATTAGAAGATCGTTGAGCTGCTTAGAGGGCTCTTTTTTCTTATTCAACTAACGGGGCAGGTTAGTTGAATAATGTTATATTTAAACCATTCCAATATGAGGCGTTGAGAAAAATGAAAAAGTTCTTTGTCAAAAGATGAGATAAAAGATATTTTTGGAGAGTATTCTTTAGCAGGCGAAGGCGAACTCGAAGGCAATGAAGTTTGGCTATATGACAGTGTTAAAGGTGATTTTGATTACGATAGAAGCCTTCAAAGCGTAGCTTTTGATGAGTTAAGAAATGAAAACGTAAATTACCAGTTATATATAAATTTTGTAGATGATAAAACTATGATGTATTTGTACATTTATAAAGGTGAAGATGGGCAACTACGAAATTTCCAAGTAAATCCTGACGGAACAACTCAGGAGATTGAGACTAACTAATTCAACGGGTGCTTTACTTCAAGAAGGAGTAAAGCTTTTTTCTTATTGAATTGAATCAGCAGTTTACTTGAAGAAGGGATTTTCTGATAACAGTGGAATATAAATTGGGGTAATAAAGTTAGGGGTGTGCATGTGGAATTTATAGAAAATTTAATTTTATCTTTACTCTTATATCCTTTTCTTGCTTTTATCCACGAACTTGGACACGGATTTTTTGTGAAATTATTTCGAGGAGAAATAATTCGGATCGGATTTGGCACTGGGGAAAATATATTCAAAATCAAAAAGTTTCATATTGGATCACAATTGAAATGGCATGGTTATATCCAATTCATTTTTCCCGAAAAACTCAGTACGAATAAAGAATTATGTGTTACATTGGGAGGAGTTCTTTTCAATTTTATTACAGGTTTAGTAATTTGGGCAATAGTCTCTTATTATGATATTGCCTCAACTTTATTAGGTCTTTCTATAACAATTTCATTTATGATGGTAATCATTAATTTATTGCCACTAACATTTTCCGACGGGACTGTGTCTGATGGAACACAAATATTAACATTACTGAAAGAGAAACGAACTGAAAAGACTTCCATAAAAAAAGATTAATCGTATAGTTTACTCTTATTATGTGCAGCATCGAAGTGATAGAGCAGGTGGTTATTAAGCTAACGGGTGCTTACTTCAAGATGGAGTAAAGCCTTTTTTCTTATTGAACTAACGGAGCAGTTTAGTTGAAGAAGAAGGTTTTTTTGCGATTGAGTTGAAGGTTAATATATGTAAATTATTGCACAAGAGGGGTACCTTACTTCAAGAAAAAAGGTGATTACTTGTTACGATGTATAACCATTAATAAAGATACGATTATAGCTTCTAGTTGTAATAAAGTGGCTGTAAAGAAGTTATCTGATGAAAAAAATTTATCTGCCCTAATTGTAAAAGTATGGTGATATTTAAATCAGGAAAAGTAAAGAGACCACATTTCGCTCATTACCAGTCCGAATGTGTAATCACGAACTATGAACCAGAAACAGTTTCCCATTTAAAAGGAAAACAAGTCTTATATGAATGGTTAAAAAAGAAATTTCCAACGGCGGATGTAGAATATGAGGTATATATCCCCGAAACAAACCAAATAGCTGATATATTTGTGGAACATTCAGACGGTGAAATGGAAGGTCTTAGATGGGCATTTGAGTTTCAGCATAGTCCCCTTAATTCTGCAGACTGGGAAACAAGGCATCAACTGTATAAATCGGCGGGTATACAGGATTTTTGGGTTTTGGACAAGGCGAAGTATATGAAATTCTCTAAGGCAAAAGATATCACGGAAGCCCGAATTAGAAACGAATTAGAAAAAATCATATATAGTAGAACAGGACTATGCTATTTTTGGATTTAGAGTCTCTTGAACTGGCTATTGATTTTTATTTCACTACGTCGTGGCATACTACGATTGTTAGAGGTGTCAAGCGTCAGAATGAATATACTTATCATAGCCCTATTCATCATTCAACGCATATAGATCAGGTTAGATTTAGACTGAATGATGAATTTAAGCATGGTGTCTTGGTTTATTCTGAAATCGAAAGCCAAATGGAAGAAAGATTATCATGGGTTCTTGGCACGCTTAGGGGAAAGAGCAAAGATAGCAGAACGTGAATTACAGGAGAGGGCTAAAGAAAAGAGGCTGTTCGCTAAGAGAAAATATGGGAAAGAGCCGATGGAGGTTTTTTGGCGTTTCATGAAGTCAAACAGAGATGAGTTGACGGACGATCTGCGGAATTTACCCGTAGAGGAATTCTTTGCGAAGTATGAGCCTTTTTTTGAAAAACTTCAGTTGGACATCGAGGAATATAGGGCATTGAAAGATAGTGAGGATTTGGTGAAAAGGTTAATTGAAAGCCTAATAAATGAGTCAGATCTTTTCTCACTGAGGTTTCTGAGTAAGCAAGGGAGCCGTTCTTTAGAAGAATATTTAATGTCCATCCATCGTGAGAAAATTGAGGTGGTCTCCTATGTCTACGACAAGTATATAAGAGATCTGGAAAAGATCTCCAGTATGAACTTCAGAGCAATTAAAAGGAAATTAGATAAAATCAGCCCCCTTATTACGCCGTGGGAAAGTAAACCAACAGCAATTGATTATGCTATTAGGTATGCGCGCATTGAAACAAGAGAGGCGGCGGATGAACATATGAAACAAGTAAAGGAGCGAATTATTGACTTCAATCCTTTTGCCGATATTGAAGATTAGATATAATTTAATCCATTCTAACGAATCCCTTACAATCAACGGCTTTTTAAACTTAATAGCTTTTAACTTAAGTGTAGGTAACAAGGTAGAAATATGGTTTGAGGTAATATGGAAGAATCCTATCTTGGTCAAGCTGGAGCAATAAAAATTGAGTAAAAGAATAGGATTTCTTATTCAACTAACGAAGCAGGTTAGTTTGAGAAAACTGAATTGGTGGTGATGGGATGGATTTAATAATGATTCGACACGGTCAAGGGGAGCATACATTGGATTTGCCCAGGAGCCTACAGCATAGCGATCCTTCATTAACTTCTTTAGGTATTGAACAAGCAAGAAAATTAAAAGCTCATTTTCATTTAATTGAAGAGGATGTCATTTTTATTAGCCCAATTAGAAGAACTTTGGAAACAGCGGCCATTTTTAGTGAAGCTGTTAACTGTCGTAAGATTGTAAGCCTATTAGTATCGCCACGAATGTTTCCTATTCTCCCTTACAAAGAGACGTTGCCTTGTGATAAAATCCTTGCCTTAGAAAGAATCAAAAATGAATATCCAACCTTTGAGTTGGATCTGGTATCTCCTGCGGAATTGTGGAGCATTGGCATTAATACTATGGCTGAACAAACGTTTAAAAATTTAGCACGTAGTTTTATTTGGAAATGTAGAAAACTAAATAAAGATAGGGTGTACATCATTTCCCACGATGGGACGATAACCTCATATCGTCAATTAATTACTGGCCAAGTCTTATCTCGAAAGGATTTCCCAAGCGAAACAGGTTGGTTTCAGCTTAGTTTGTAGGGGGTGTTTCTATGAATAGATTTACTATTACATCAGGGGCGGTAGTTCTTGATGAATATAAGAGAATTTTATTAAAAAAAGATCCTTTTCGGGGTTGGGAGTTACCGGGTGGGATTGTAGAAGAAAATGAAAATATAAGGAATGCAGTAATTAGAGAGGTTAAAGAAGAAACCGGAATAAACATTGATATTATTGAATTTCGTGGAGTCTCGCAAGAGTTGAAAAGAAATATATGTAATATGTGGTGGTTAGGTACACCTATCAACGGAAGTTTACAAACAAGTAAAGAAAGTTTAGAGGTCGGTTTTTTTAGCATTGAAGAAGCATTAAAACTGATAAGATATGATGACTTTAAAGAGGAACTATTAATATGTTTAGATAAAGATAATCATCCATTTTTTATTACATTATAAGTATTTATTATTAAACTAACGGGTGCTTTACTTGAAGATCGTTGAGTTGCTTGTAGGCTCATTTCTTGTTGAACTAACGGAGCAGATTAGTTGAATAAGGAAATATTCTCAATAAAGAGGTCTTTGATTTTCTAAGTCGAATTACTGTAAGAGGTTATGGATTTAACTAAACCAACTAAGGGGAAAGTAAGTCGGAACAAGGATTAGAAATACAAGGGAAAAAGAGTTAGCATTGGTGAATATTTTTTGGCCATGTGTGGATGTGTCTTGTCTTTGGAGAGGAGATAAAAAGATGATTGAATTACGAAAAATAAACGGGGATAACATAGATGAAGTAATATCGCTTGATGTTGAAGAAAACCAGAAAGAATTTATATTAAAAACTACTAACCTTAGATGCTTCGCAGACGCTCATATGTTGAACACAGATGGTATACCAGCTTCTCCATTAGCTATTTATGCGAATGATACGATGGTTGGATTTTTGATGTATATTTATGATACGACGGACCATGAATCATTTCAAAATGAAGTATTTTACGGGAAGAAGACCTATTTCATTTGGCATTTTATGATTGATAAGAGTTACCAAGGAAAAGGATATGGCAAACTAGCCTTTGAAAAAATGTTGGCGGATATTGAAACTATGCCTTACGGGGAAGCAGAAAATGTAGACCTCTTTTATCATAAAAGTAATGTCAAAGCTAAAGAATTATATGCTTCATTTGGTTTTGTAGAAACAGGCATCATTCAGAATAATTCGGTGCATGCGATTAAAAATATAGATGGTAAAATAACAGAATCCTTAGTAGGATAGGATTTCTCGGAAAGAAATGTAAGCCATCAACCTCTTGACCTATAATAAACGCAAATATCCAGAAGAAAAACCGATTTTGTTAACTCTGTATTAGCCAAAAAATTGAATATTATATAGTGCTTGTTCAACTAACGGGGTGCTTTAGTCAAGTAGAGCCATGTCTTATAAGACATGGCTCCTTACATGTGCGCCCAGCATGGGCGTAGTCTATAGGGTGCAAGTCCCGAGCTGTGAAGGTAGAAGTAACAGTTAGCTTAACGCAAGGGTGTCCGTGGTGACATGGAATCTGAAGGAAGCGAGCGGCAAACCTCCGGTCTGAGGGACACGAACTTCATATAAGGCTATGTGTGATTGGATGAGTTTGCATGACAAAACAAAATCCATTCTACCGAAGGTCACATGTAGTAAATGAAGCAGATAGGTGGAGGGAAAGACTATGTCCTTACCTGGGGAGGTCTGACTGATAAGCCAAGTACACTTGGTAACCTATCCAGCGATGGGTAGCTGAACAGTCAGAAGTCAGCAGAAGCCATAGTACCATTCGAACTCGAGAAGAATGGGAAGGGCTGAACAATTAAGAGAGAACAACATCTTGGCATTCAGCAACCTGTGAAGAACACAGATAACCGATAAGGCATGCTTGAAGGAGGAAGTGGTGAATCCCACAGGGGACTTCGAGATGGTGGAGCAGGACTGGCATAATGAGAACCGTTGTTCACGGAAAGAGGCGTAACATGTTGATGGAACGAATACTGTCACGCGAAAATCTGCTCTCTGCCTTGAAACGGGTGGAGCGCAATAAAGGGAGCCATGGTGTGGATGAAATGCCCGTACAAAACCTACGAAGGCACATCCTGGAACATTGGGAATCCATGAAAATGGAACTCCTTCAGGGAACCTATGAACAGCAACCCGTCCGCAGGGTCGAAATCCCGAAACCTGACGGTGGCGTGCGACTATTAGGTATCCCTACCGTGACAGTTCGCTTCATACAACAGGCTATTGCCCAAGTTTTAACTCTTATATATGACCCAACATTCTCGGAACACAGCTATGGGTTTCGACCAAGTCGAAGCGCCCATGATGCAGTTAGAGAAGCGAAAGGCTATATACAAGAAGGATACCGATGGGTTGTCGATATCGACTTGGAGAAGTTCTTCGACAAGGTTAACCATGATAGACTCATGGGGACACTTTCGAAACGAATCAATGACAAACGTCTACTTAAATTAATCCGTAAATATCTAAAATCGGGCATCATGATAAATGGTATCGTGATAAACAACGAAGAAGGCACTCCCCAAGGAGGACCATTGAGTCCTCTCCTGTCCAACATCGTTCTCGACGAACTGGATAAGGAATTAGAGAAGAGGGGTCACAAATTTGTCAGGTACGCCGATGACTGTAATATCTATGTGAAAACAAAGAAAGCGGGAAATCGGGTCATGGAGTCAATTACCTCTTTTATTGAGGGTAAACTTAAGTTGAAAGTGAACCTGAATAAATCTGCGGTCGACCGCCCATGGAAAAGGAAATTTCTCGGATTCAGCTTTACGTTCCATAAAGAACCAAAGGTTCGGATTGCGAATGAAAGCATGAAAAAGATGAAAAGCAAAATCCGTGAATTAGCTTCAAGGAGAGAGCCTTATCCGATGGATTATCGAATCGAGAAGCTTAACCAATACCTCATGGGATGGTGTGGATACTTTGCCTTGGCAGATACGCCAAGCAAATTCAGGGATTTTGATTCGTGGATTAGAAGAAGACTAAGAATATGTGTATGGAAGGACTGGAAGCAACCAAGAACTAGAGTGAGAAAACTCATAGGACTGGGTATCCCTAGAGGAAAGGCTTATGAATGGGGAAACTCGCGCAAAGGGTACTGGAGAATCTCCGGCAGTCCAATACTACATAAAACCCTTGGGAACTCCTACTGGAGTTCCCAAGGGCTCAAAAGTCTGTTATCTCGTTACGAAACTTTGCGTCACCAATCTTAATTGAACCGCCGTATACCGAACGGTACGTACGGTGGTGTGTGAGGACGGGGAGTTAATCACTCCCTCCTACTCGATTTAAAAGTACTTCTGATAATACTCTTTCTTTAGCCTTCCGCCTAATTGAGCGTAGAACCTTGTGGTTTCAATTTTCTCATGCCCCAAAAGACTTTGTATGACTTCAATAGGAGCTCCATTATTCAATAAAAGAGTTGCATAGCTGTGTCTAAGTTGGTGTGGATGAATCTCTTTGTTGATTTCGGCACGATTTGAAATTCTTTTGATGATGTATCACATTTGGGCAACACTCATTTTATGTGGCTGCCTTGCTGTTACAAAGATGGCTGGATTATTGTCATTCCGGCTTTCAAGATATCGTTTAAGCCATATGTCGCAACGTGTATTGAAATAAACTTCCCTTTCCTTATCTCCTTTTCCTCTAACGATCACGGATTGGTTTGTCCAATTAATATTGTTCTTTTTTAACGCAACTACCTCTCCAATTCGACAACCGTTAGAAAACATGAATTCGAAAATCGCTTTTTCTATTGGGGTATGACAGGATTCACGAAGGTGTTCAATCTCTCGTTCGGTTAAATGCTTGGGTATCCGCTTACCGACTTTGGGCTCTTTAATCTTGGAAGTTGGATTCTTACTCAGGTAGCCTTCTTCATGAGACCTACGAAAAAAAGATTTCAGAAAGCGGATACGATGTGCAAGGCTGGCTGGTTATAAATGCTTACCCGAGACGGCAAGATATGCCTTCAGTCGATTCGTATCCAGCAATTCCATCTCTACATCCTTAAAATAATCGATTAGTAGCGTAGACTGTAACTGATAGGCCTTCAACGTTTGTGGTGAAAAACCTTCTATCCGTTTATCAGCTTCGAATGAAGACCATGCTTTTGAAAGTAACAATTCCATTCCCCCTAAGAGAGTAATATTAAAGGGATTATAGCCAACTTAATAGAAGTATAGTCATATGGAGTATTTTCACTAACGGGCAGGTTAGTTGAGGAAAACTGAATAGGTGGTGATGGGATGGATTTGATACTGATTCGACATGGTCAAGGGGAGCATACATTGGATTTGCCCAGGAGCCTACAGTATAGTGATCCTTCATTAACTTCTGTAGGTATTGAACAAGCAAGAAAATTAAAAGCTCAATTCCCTTTAATTGAAGAGGATGTCATTTTCATTAGCCCAGTTAGAAGAAATCTGGAAACCGCAGCCATCTTTAGTGAAAATGTAAATTGTCGTGAGATTGTAAGCCCATTAGTTTCTCCACGAATGTTTCCTATTCTCCTTTACAAAAAGACGTTACCTTGTGATAAAATCCTTGCTTTAGAGAAAATCAAAAATGAATTTCCAACCTTTGAATTGGATCTGGAATGTCCGGCGGAATTGTGGAGCAATGGTATAAATACTATGGCTGAACAAACTTTTGAAGATTTAGCAGGTAGTTTTATTTTGAAATGTAGACAACTAAATAAAGATAGGGTCTACGTCATTTCCCACGATGGTACGATTACTTCGTATCGTCAAGTAATTACTGGGCAACTCTTATCTCGAGAGGATTTCCCAAGCGAAACAGGTTGGTTTCAACTTAGCTGTTATTGTTTAACTAAATGGGCAGTTTAGTACAATAAGAAAATAATTATTATTCAGTATTAAAAATGGAAATATATGTCGGTATAAATATATATTAATAAAAGGGGGAAATAATCAGTGCGAAAAAATGTAAAATTACTATATTGTATATTGGGAAGTGCTGTACTTGCCTCATTGAATAATCCTATGCTCGGTTACGCTAAACTTGGAATATTCAAGGGTGGTTATGGTGGAAATATACTTGGAGAGTTTTTAGTTTTTATCGCTGATATACTGTCTTTAGCTGGGTTTATACTATTAATAATATTTTCTTCTATATTAATATTCAATAACATAAAAATTAAGGATAACTAAATAAACTTTCGCTTGAATATTCAACTAACGGGGTGCTTTTCTTGATGATCGTTGAACTGCTGGGGGCTCAATTCTTATTGAGCTAACGCAACAGAATAGTTCAACAAGGTTAAGGGTTATTAAGTTTGGGAGTAGTGGGAGGAAAACTGTATGAAAACAAGAGCGATTTTAGGGATAGCATTGACTCTGACGCTAATAGGATGTTCCAATACTACCAAGACTGCATCGGAACTTCCAGCCACTTCAACAATTCTATACCACCCAGAACAAGATAAACCATACACCAAGGAAGACGCAATCGTGGCATTCAAGAAGGACAAGGAATTTAGCAAATATGCAATAGCCGATTATGTATTGGTGAAAGATGATAAACTACCAATGTTAAAGGCGGTCATTTCCTTTCACGACCATGAAGCGAACACATATGCCAATCTTGCTTTCGTTTACGGAGATACGATTCTGCGCGTGGGTTTTGCAACGAATGAAGTAGAGGGTGTAAAAACTTACGAAATTGCGAATGATAGTCAAATAACTTATGTCGGGGAGGGTGCCGTAACAACATCAATTCGTAAAATAAAAAACGAATGAAGTAATCGACTAAAAAATTACCTTCTCACATGATAAGGCAATATCAACAACGAATTTTAAGGTTGTAGCGGAGAAACCAACTAAATAAGTGGAATGAGCTTAAACGGGTGTTTTAGTGAAAATTCGGTTGTCTCTTTCACTAAAGCTTTTTTGTTTGAAATAAAAGCAACCTATCGCTAAATATGAAATGGAGTAGACTAAATTAACGAGTAATAATAACTTTTTTGAACGAAATGAAGAAATCCTGCGTTTAGTTTAACAACAATTTGAAACTTTAGTACGTAATATGCATCTACTCTTTCAAGGGGATGACTTGAAAACTAAAATTACAAAAAGTTATGTATTATTGATTTGTTTATTTTTTGCTGGCTGTTCTGATGGTTATCAAGAAAGTTTTACATTCACAGGAACAGTAGAGAAAATTCTTGTTGAAGAAGAAATGTTAGTTATTAAAGAATATGGCGGAGTTAATGAAGGTGGAAAAGATGGTAATATATATGAAATACCTGTTGATGATGTAGAGAAATATAACATTGGGCAGAACATTGAAATAACTGTCTTTTCTAATACTACTGCTGATATTTGGGATTTAGACAATTTGAAGTTCGATATAAAAACAGTCGAAAGATAAACTTCTTTTCAACTAACCGGTGCTTTTTTGAAGATCGCTGAGCTGTTCGGGGGCTCAATTCTTATTGGACTAACGCGGCAGGTTAGTTAAAGAGTAGAAAAACATTTCAGTCCTGAATAAAAATAGGCATCCTGATTGTGCGTCTAAGGAGGATAATATGAGTGAAAAACGAAAATTGGTATTGTATATTGCAATGAGTTTAGATGGGTATATAGCTACTGAAGACGAATCTTTAGAATGGCTATTTAATGTTGAAGGTGAAGGAGATAACGGATATTCAGAGTTTTATGAAACAGTAGATACAATTTTAATGGGAAATAGAACATATGAGTGGATAATGAGACATGAAACAGGAGAATTCCCCTACAAAAATAAAGATTGTTATGTATTTACAAGAACTTCAATTGAAGATACCGAAGACGTCAAATTTATTAATGATGATGTAGTCAGTATTACTAATAAATTGAGTAATCAAGAGGGAAGGAACATTTGGATTGTTGGCGGGGGAGAGTTGTTGCAATACTTCATGAAAGAAAAATTGGTTGATGAAATTATTTTAACAGTAGCCCCAGCTATAATCGGAATGGGAATTCCGCTATTTAAAACAGGAGATTATCAATTAGATCTTACGCTGCTAGGAACCAGGAACTTCAATCAATTCGTGGAATTACGTTATAGTGTTAAAAAATAATAATAATATGTTAACTAAACTAATCGGGTAATTACAGTTATGGACTAACTAAAGACTTGAATATTGATTTGGTTGGTAGAATAAAAAAGATGCCGATGACCAAATAGAGGAAGTGGATTTGGTCATTGGCACCTATTTATCTTGCTTGTTGCAACCGAAGGACATCGGCTTTTGTTTCTAGCAACTCATTTGAGAGAATCGTTACTTTGGCATCTACTTTTCGTATTTTTTCACTGAGATTTTCCTCAACCGAATCAATGCGTTCCATTACTTCTTCGTGATTCGAGTTGACCGTTTCGCTCAAATCATTCAGTTTGTTTATATTCGATTCGACAGTCGATTGTAATTCTTTTAGTTCGTTAGTATTCGATTCAACAAGTAATCGCATCTCTTTCAGTTCATTCTGGTTCTCTTTGACAAGTGATGACATTTCTTTAATTGCTTGTAAAATTACGTCTTGATTGATGGATCCGCTCATTTGTTTCACCTCTTCCGCAAATAATATAGTGCATCAATTATATCATGTTTCGACAAAGGTTTCATCGTAATGTAAATAATTGGAGGTGTGAGTATGGGAAGTCATACAGCTAGTGCACCGACAAAAATGAATGGCACTAATACGACATCTGGATGCCTAAACTAAAGGATGGGTGCTCTTCATTAACTTGAAAAGAAGACCCTCTTTCTGAAATCACAGAAATAGAAGGTCTTGTTTTTTCACGAAGGAGCAAATCCATAATGATGTAAGAAGTGCAACACTTCCATTTCATATTCCTCCGGGTTCTCATTGAACGACTTTGCATGGGCACCCTTATCGAATAGCTTCAACATCTTCTTGTCTTCCTTCAGCTCATACAATTCCTTCGTCATCTGGGGCAAAATGAAATCATCTTCCATGCTATGAATGAACAGCATCGGTTTTTTGATATTCCCGATGGCCTCCCTCGGTGATATAAGACCTGTCGTATAACCATCCCTAACTTTCAGGAATAGATTGGCTGCACGCAAAGTCATCGAAGAGCGAAGAGGTGTATTCGTCCGTAAAATATGAAGGATTTGCTCGGTAAAATCAGAGAAAGGGCAATCGACGATGTAAAAATCAGCTTCGTCTTCAAACTCTCCCGCGTATAAGATCGTTGTCGCCGCTCCCATCGATTCACCATGGATGCCAAGCAATGCGCGGCCGCCAATCCGGTCGCGTACAGCGGAGACCAACGCATTCAAGTCGATCTTTTCGTAAAAGCCGAAGCTCGTCGTCTTTCCGCCAGAATCGCCATGCCGCCGATGATCATAAATGACAGAGTTAAATCCAAGTCGCTCGAATAATCGTGCATACTTGATCGAGTTGATCTTATTTTCCGTGACGCCATGGCAAATGATCATCGTTCTTGTCGTTTCAAGTGGTTGCAAGAAAACGGCACGCAATGGATAGCCATTTGGGGTATCGACCCAAAAATCCTCTTTTCGCACCGTTTCATACCAATGTTCATCGAATCGCTTTGCGATGATTTCACGCTTTACGATCAAATCATGGTCTTTCAACTTCATAAACATTAACCGATTCGCCGCATAAAAACCGAGAATTGTAAGAATGGCGGTATATATGCTTCCAATAATGCCTGTAATGTATAGGAAGCGCCGTTTCAATCAACTTCAACTCCTTCAACAGCTGCGATTTTTGTACAATTTGTACATTCCTGTTTCAATAGGATGCGAAACATGAGGAGCTATCATTCCAACCGCTGCACAAATCTTTTCCACATCGATGCCTGTTTTAATTCCTAACGAATCAAGCATGTGCACGACATCTTCTGTCGCTACATTACCAGTTGCGCCGGGGGCAAAAGGACATCCTCCTAGGCCGCCTGCAGACGTATCGAAACGATCAACGCCTGCCTGCATTGCCGCGAAAATGTTGGCGATTGCCATTTTGCGTGTATCGTGGAAGTGGGCTGTCAATAACACTTCAGGGAATTGCTCTTTTAACAGCTTGAACAGCTCATAGCTTTCAACGGGATTTGCCATCCCGATCGTATCGGCTACGCTTAACTCATCTACTCCCATTGAAACAAATCGCCTGCATAGATTACTAACTTCCTCTTTCTCTATCTTCCCTTCAAACGGACAATAAAACGCGGTTGAAATGCAAGCCCTTACGAAGATGCTTTCGCTTTTCAATTTTGCGATGACAGGTTCAAGCGCGTCCATGCTTTCAGCAGTCGTCCGATTGATATTGTTTTTATTAAAACTATTGCTGACGCCGACAAAGACGGCGATGCTTTCCGCGCCTGCTTCGATAGCGAGATCTGCCCCTTTTTCATTCGGCGCTAATACGAATTGACGTCCAATTTTCTCTGTTTTTTCTACGATGTTTTTGGCATCCGCCATTTGCGGCACCCATTTTGGTGAAACGAATGAAGTAAGCTCCATTTCCGTAATGCCTGCCCCTTGTAATAAATGGATGAATTCCAATTTTTCTTTCTCATCCACGTGTTTTTTTTCATTTTGAAGACCATCCCTTGGTCCTACCTCGATAATTGTGACGTTCTTTGGTAAAATGAACATATCATCCCTCCTGTATTTATTGTACTGAAGGGGTGGGATAAAGGGAAACGCAGAATGCAGAAATCTACGTATTTATGAAAATGCAAATAAGGGATAGGGGGAAACGACATGTCAAATGAAGTAGTGATCGTAAGTGCAGTACGTACGGCAATCGGATCTTTTTTGGGGTCATTGAAAGATGTGTCTGCATCGGAGCTTGGCGGAATCGTTATCAAGGAAGCACTTTCGCGGTCTGGCGTGAAAGCGGAAGATGTGGATGAAGTAATCATGGGGAATGTACTGCAAGCAGGGCTAGGTCAAAATCCGGCTCGACAAGCGGCTATAAAAGCTGGATTGTCCGAGACAGTTCCAGCGATGACGATTAATAAAGTATGCGGATCCGGTTTGAAGGCGGTTCACTTGGCGCGACAAGCGATCATTGCAGGGGATGCGGATATCGTTGTTGCAGGTGGTATGGAAAATATGAGCCAGGCACCATTTTTGCTTAAAAATGCAAGGGAAGGCTTCAAAATGGGCGATCAGAAAGTCGTCGACAGTATGATTTCTGATGGGCTTTGGTGTGCTTTCAATGATTACCATATGGGCATTACAGCAGAGAATCTTTGCGACCGCTATTCAATTACACGAGAAGAGCAGGACGCATTTTCTGCAGCGTCCCAAGAGAAGGCGGCATCTGCGATTGAAAAAGGAATATTCAAAGACGAAATTGTCCCGGTTGAAATTCCTCAACGTAAAGGTGATCCTCTCGTGTTTGACACGGATGAGTATGTAAAAGCAGGAACAACGAGCGATAAACTGGGTAAATTGCGTCCTGCGTTCAAGAAAGATGGCAGTGTAACTGCAGGAAACGCTTCAGGCATTAACGACGGAGCGGCTGCTTTCGTCATTATGTCGCGAGCAAAGGCGGATGAGCTTGGCATTGAACCGTTAGCAATATTGACGGCAAACGCAAATGCTGGTGTCGATCCTGCTGTCATGGGAATCGGACCAGTCCAAGCAGTGAAAAACGTCCTTGCGAAATCAGGAATGGAACTTGCGGATATTGATCTGATTGAAGCGAACGAAGCATTCGCGGCACAATCCCTCGCAGTCGACCGTGAGTTTAACTTTGATAAAGAGAAATTGAATGTCAACGGAGGAGCGATCGCTTTAGGTCACCCAATCGGTGCGAGCGGTGCGAGGATCCTTGTCACTTTATTGCATGAAATGAAGCGACGCGATGCGAAAACTGGCCTTGCCACATTATGTATTGGCGGCGGACAAGGCGTGGCGACGATCGTTCAACTTCCTTGATATGAAAGAAGGTGGATGGAATGGCAAAGAAAAAATCGAGAACAGCAACTCCTGTAAAACAGGAAAATGATAAAGCGACACTGTCTGAAGCGCTTGACAATGATGTTTTATTAAAACTGAAAGCTGCCAAAAAAGAAATGACAGCAAAAATCGAAGCTGAAGAAGAAGAGCGCCAAGAAAAGCTCCGTCGTGAACGAATAGAACGCGAAAAGAACAAGAGCTTCGCAGAATTGCTCGATGAATATGGCGACAGCGGCACGAAATATTGAAACTTTAACCGGATGGAATTTTTCATCCGGTTTTATTATGCATAAAAAACGAAACAAGTCGAATAGAAGAGGAAATGTTACACATCCTATCGATATCATAAAACAAGGAGTGAACATCAATGAAAAGATTAGCGATTTTTCCGCTTGCGTTGTTGCTCATACTTTCTTTAGTAGGCTGTGCGAACAATAACGACACAAACAATGAGAATGGAAACGGAACGATCGATCAAAACAATACATCTAATAATACAACAACCGGCGAATCAGCTAGCAGGACAAATGATGTCACCAACAATGAACAAATGAACGATAATGGACAGTCGAAAGTGGAAGTGGCGGATGACGCAGCCGATAAAATTGCTGCTTTGGATGAGGTAGACAGTGCCAACGTTCTTGTGACAAATAATAATGCTTATGTTGGAGTTGTATTGAATGAAGGCATTGAAGAAAATGATGAATTGAAAAATAAAATAGCGGATGAAGTACGAAGTGCTCATTCTGAGTTCAACAATGTCTATGTATCGTTCAATCCAGATGTTGCCAACCGGTTCACGGAGTATGGCAATCAAATCCGTTCCGGAGAACCTGTTGAAGGATTTTTTGATGAATTTATGACAAGTCTTGATCGTATGTTCCCTGAAGCGAAATAGTAAAAAAAATATGTAAATTAAAAATTTGGTGTTTACGTATGAAGGGGAAGGGGTATATATTCATATCTCTTCCTTTCAATTGTGACGGATTTATGACAAATGTTTTATTTTGCAAATTACACACACAATTCGACATTTTTTTCAAACGGTCTACATTATGATAGGCAAGGGTAAAAAATTTGACGGAGGATATGCGATGCGATTGATTGGTAGACAACTTTTATCTTTTAAGATCCATATGAAAAGATCAAAGATGGTCAAGATAGCAAAGGACCGGGGGTTTACTCATCCGGCAGTAGTAGCGTGCAGCCAAGAATTAGATTCTTTATTGAATCGTTACCAAAATATAGCGTGAAAAAAGACATACCGAGCGGCGGTATGTCTTTTCTAATTAAGCTAATTTCGCTAGTTCACTCTTCATTTCAACGACCCAATTGAAAGGATCTACTTCTTTCCCGTTTTGGATGTTGCTAAGTGTGTCGAATAATTGTGTGGCCAAAGGCCCTGTTTCGCAATTATTGACAACCATTTTATAGCCATCCCAATTTAATTCACCGACTGGAGAAATAACAGCTGCCGTGCCGGTTCCAAAAACTTCTTCAAGTTTTCCTTCATCATAGGCTGACCTTATTTCATCCATCGAAATTTTCCGTTCAGATACGGGGATATCCCAATGACGCAGCAGTTGTAGAATCGATTTTCTCGTAATTCCTTCCAAAATGCTTCCGTTAATGGCAGGTGTAATCACTTCGCCGTCTATTTTGAAGAAAATATTCATGCTTCCTACTTCTTCGACATATTTCCGTTCGACGCCGTCCAACCAGAGCACTTGCGAATAGCCTCGTTGATCTGCAACTTCCTGCGCTTTTAAGCCTGCTGCATAATTGCCTGCGGTCTTTGCACCGCCCGTACCGCCTTTAACAGCTCGCACAAATTCATTTTCGACAAGAATTTTGACTGGATGGATACCTTCTTTATAATAGGAACCAACCGGCGAGAGGATAATGAAAAATTGATATTTTTTAGCGGGAGCGACACCTAGAAATGCTTCATTTGCAATGACGAATGGTCTTATGTACAAAGAGGTGCCTTCCAAAGTAGGAATCCAGTCTTTTTCAATATGGATGAGCTGCGTCAAAGCATGCAAAGCTGTTTCTTCATCAATGCGAGGCATGCAAAGCCGGTCCAATGAATGGTTCATCCTTTTCATATTTTCCTCAGGGCGGAATAAACGCACAGTACCATCTTCAGCCGACCGATAAGCTTTCATTCCTTCAAAAACAGTTTGCCCGTAGTGGAATACAATTGAAGCAGGGTCCAAAGAGACTGGCGCATAAGGGACAATTCGATGGCTATGCCAACCTTTTCCTTCGTCGTAATCTGCGACAAACATATGATCCGTGAAGCTTCTGCCAAACATGAGATTCTCGGGATTCGGTTTCTCTTTTTTCGAATCGCTTAGTTTAATCTGGATGGGTACTCTTGTCATTTCCGATCAATCTCCTTGTTAAATAGTCAAAAAGACCATGTAATATTGAATAAAATAATTATACTGCTTTTTTAGAAAAATGGAAGAGTTAAGTTGTTTCATTATTATTACGATTTTGAAATCGCTTACAATATGGCTATGTTTGTATGTATGATTTTTCGCTTGTACAATAGACCAAAAACGAAGAAAAGGTGTTTGACATGGAACAGATCATTATTATTGGAGCTGGAGTACTTGGCGCATCAGCTGCTTACCATATGGCGAAACAAGGGGCGGAAGTAATCGTTGTCGATCGGAAGGATAAAGGGCAAGCAACCGATGCTGCAGCGGGAATTATTTGTCCTTGGATTTCCCAGCGACGGAACAAGGCTTGGTATGCTTTGGCAAAAGGAGGAGCATCCTATTATCCGGAATTGATTCGACAATTAGAAGAAGACGGTGAGACTGACACAGGTTATCGGAAAGTCGGAGCGATCAGCTTGCAGCGTGATGTGGACAAGCTTGAAAAGATGGAAGCTCGCGCTTTAGAAAGAAGGAAAGAAGCTCCGGAAATTGGACGAGTGTGTTTGCTTACTGAAGAAGAAACTTCAAATCTTTTTCCGCTGTTAGCCGAAGGTTTTTCATCAGTCCATGTAGAAGGTGCGGCAAGAGTAGATGGAAGAGCGTTGAGAAACGCTTTGCTCAATGCAGCTGAAAAACATGGGGCGACAATTATGCATGGTTCCGCATCGCTTGTTATCGAAGAGGGTGAACTTTTAGGAATCCGTGTTGGTGAGGAATCGATTCAAGCATCGAAAGTGATTATCGCCGCTGGTGCATGGGCACCGGAATTATTAGAGCCGCTCGGTTTGAATGTCCAAGTGACCGGACAAAAAGCGCAGATCGTCCACTTGCATATGGATGGACATAGTACAGAAAAGTGGCCTGTTGTCATGCCTCCGACAGACCAATATATTCTGCCTTCCGATAATGGGAAGGTCGTCATAGGAGCGACACATGAAGATGAGGCGGGCTTTACGCTGTACCCTACAGCCGGGGGAATCTATGAAGTGCTGGATAAAGCATTGAATATCGCGCCAGGTTTGGAGAAAGCCGAATTTCAAGAAATACGAATTGGCTTTCGTCCATTCACGCCAGGATTTCTGCCTGTTATCGGAGAAGTGCCGGGACATCCTAAGTTGCTTTTCGCAAACGGGTTAGGTGCTTCGGGGTTAACTGTCGGTCCATATCTCGGTAAACAATTGGCTAGTATGGCTCTTGGGTTAGAAGTCGACATTGACCTAACTTTATATGAAGTGAAAAAAACGATTAGTTTGTAAAAAAAGATTGTTTTAAAGGATATATTTTTCTGTTGCAATCGGCAAAACAAAAGTTTACAATTAAAACAAATGTTTAAAGGGTGATGGAATTGAATGAAAAGGAAAGGGCTGTTCTTGAATTAATTCGAGCCAACCCTTATTTATCACAACAGGAAATGGCTGATGCCCTGCGGATTTCCCGACCCTCCTTGGCAAATATCATTTCCGGTTTGATTAAACAAGGAAAGATTCAAGGACGGGCATACATCCTTCCTGAGGAAAAGGAAATCATCTGTATTGGCGGAGCCAACATAGACCGGAAATTCCATCTGAATGAACAAACCCAACTTGGAACTTCCAATCCGGCTTCGATGTCCGTTTCTGTCGGAGGCGTTGCCCGGAATATAGGGGAAAACTTAGGTCGCCTCGATCATAATGTCCGTCTATTGACGGTTGCAGGCAATGATAGTGATTGGGATGTGATCGTCAGGGAATCCTCATCGTTTATGGATGTTTCGGACGTTGGCCAATTGATCGGAAAATCGACTGGTTCTTACTCGGCTGTTTTGGATCCGACGGGTGAACTCGTGATCGCGTTAGCGAATATGGAGATTTATGATTTCTTGACGCCAGTCTATTTAGAGGAAAAGTCGAGGATCATTTCAAACGCATCTATGATTATCATCGATTTGAACTGCCCGAAGGAGTCTGTCGATTATATTAAAAACTTGGCAAACCAAAAAGGGAACCCACTCGTTATCATTCCTGTTTCCTCTCCGAAAATGAACAGGATGCCGAGTGATCTAAAAGGCGTTACATGGTTCATCTGCAATCGCGATGAAGCGGAAACATATACAGGCCTGACAATCGACAATGATGAGGACTGGAAGAAAGCTGTTCAAAAATTGCTTGCATTCGGTGCGGAAAATGTCGTCGTTACTGCCGGGTCAAAAGGGATCATGGCAGCAACTGCTGGCGGGGAAGCGATCCGTTTCACAGCAATTCAGAATGTGCATGTCGAGGACGTTACAGGAGCAGGGGATGCATTTGTATCCGGATTGCTTCATGGCCATTTGATTGGCGAGCCATTTGAAGAGAATATCCGCATGGGATTATTGAATGCAGCAAAAACGTTGGAATGCTCTTTTACGGTTAGACCAGAATTAACACGAGATCTTCTTAAAAAAGAATTGGAGGAATTACAATGAAACAATATCTAACGTATTCACAAGAAGTACAAGAAGCAATGGCGGCAGGAAAACCAGTAGTCGCTTTAGAATCAACAATCATTTCTCACGGTATGCCTTACCCGCAAAACGTGCAAACTGCTCGTGAAGTAGAGCAAATCATCCGTGATAACGGCGCAGTTCCTGCAACAATCGCCATCATTGATGGAAAGATCAAAATCGGCCTTTCAGACGATGAGCTTGAAATGTTCGGCAATAGCCAAGGAGTTGCAAAAGCGTCAAGACGTGATCTCGCGTATTTAGTTGCAACGAAACAATTAGGGGCTACAACAGTTGCCACGACAATGATTGCTGCATCACTTGCGGGCATTAAAATCTTCGTTACTGGCGGAATCGGCGGTGTCCACCGTGGTGCTGAAACGACAATGGATATTTCTGCTGACTTGGAAGAGCTTGCACAAACGGATGTTGCTGTCATTTGTGCGGGTGCGAAATCTATCCTCGACCTTGGCTTAACGCTCGAATACTTAGAGACAAACGGTGTACCTGTCGTTGGTTACGGCACGGATGTTCTTCCAGCATTCTTTACACGTGAAAGTGATTTCGGACTTAATATCCGAGTGGACAACCCAGAGACAGTCGCTGACCTTCTTCGTGTGAAATGGGATCTTGGCTTAAAAGGCGGCGCGGTCATTGCAAATCCAATTCCGGAAGCTGACGCAATGGACAAGTCTTTCATCGACGGAATCATTAATGAAGCACTTAAAGAAGCAGAAGAGCAAAACATTGCAGGAAAAGACGTTACACCGTTCATGCTGGGCAAAGTGAAAGACCTTACAGAAGGACGCAGCTTAGATGCAAATATTGCTTTAGTGAAAAACAATGCAGTCGTTGGTGCAAAAATCGCTGTTGCATTGAACGCATAATAATAGAAGTTCGAAGGGAGCTGTCCGGGAAGTCATCCGGACAGCTTTTTTTATTGAAATGCAACCCCCGTGTCAGTGCTACGTCCAAAGTAAGCCTTCACGCGTCCATAGCAGGCTGTTCCACGTCCAAAGTGAACTGCCCCGCGTCCAAAGTGAACTGCCCCGCGTCCAAAGCAAGCTGAATCACGTCCAAAGCGAGACGTTACACGTCCAACGAGAGTTGTTCCACGTCCAAAGTGAACTGTCCGCGTCCAAAGCAAGCTGAGTCACGTCAAAAGCGAGCCATGTCCACACCTAAAACACGCCGTCCCCCGGCTATTATTCTTTGAAGATACTCCCTTTTCTAGTACAATGAAAAGTATTGTTTTGATGAAGGAGTTTTTAGCATGAAATTAATCTCTTGGAATGTGAATGGGTTAAGGGCGTGTGTCCGAAAAGGGTTTCTGGACTATTTCAAAGAACAGGATGCGGATATTTTCTGCATTCAAGAAACAAAATTGCAAAGCGGGCAAATCGAGCTTGAGCTTGAAGGGTACCATCAATATTGGAACTATGCGCTGAAAAAAGGCTATTCAGGAACAGCCGTCTTCACGAAAGAAGAGCCGATTGCTGTAACATATGGAGTTGGCGAATTGGCAACTGAAGAGGAAGGCCGGATTTTAACGCTAGAATTTCCTCAATTTTATTTGGTCAATGTATATGCGCCGAATGCGCAAAGGGACTTGGCTCGCCTTCCTTTCCGCTTGGAGTGGGAAAGAAAAATGAGAGAATACTTGAGCCGATTGAAAAGCAAAAAATCTGTAATCTTCTGTGGAGATCTCAATGTTGCCCATCAAGATATTGATATACGTAACTACAAATCGAATATAGGGAATTCAGGATTTACGGTTGAGGAGAGAGGAGAATTTACAGCATTATTAAATGAAGGATACATTGACACATTCCGTCATTTGCATCCAGACAAAGAAGGGGCGTACACTTGGTGGTCTTACATGAGAGACGTCAGGGCGAGAAATATTGGTTGGCGGATCGACTATTTCCTCATATCGGATTGTCTATTGCCTTCTTTGAAAACAGCTGATATTCATGCGAGTACGATGGGAAGTGACCATTGCCCAATCGTTTTAGAGATGGATCTCACAAAAAAAACAGCTGGAGAAGGTTGATGAAAAACCTGCTCCAGCTGCTTTATTCATATTGTTAACAGGGGACTAGTCACCTATTAACGGTTGTTATTGTTGTTGTCATTTTGTTGAGCGCGGGCTTCTCCGCCTTTGCGACCGATTTCTTCGTAGAAATCTCTGTCATGATTTTTCGCAGTAGCTTCTCCGCCTTTGCGACCGATTTCCTCGTAGAAATCCCTATCATGATTTTGTGCAGTAGCTTCTCCGCCTTTGCGACCGATTTCTTCGTAGAAATCTCTGTCATGATTTCTTGCAGTAGCTTCTCCGCCTTTACGGCCTGCTTCCTCTAAAGACATTTTCCCGCGATTGTTGTTGTTGTTGTTGTTGTTGTTTCTAGCCATAATAAATATCTCTCCTTTATCGTTGATATATTTGTAGTGGCCTACAGTCCATCTATAGCCAGATTGACGGAATGATAAACTGGATGATAGGGGAATTAATATAAGTGAAACATTATTAATTTAAATGAGATAATGGTTATAAATAAGTAATGGGAAAGGTCAGTTTTATTACTTGAATTACCAGATAAATCAATTTGTAAGCGCCATCTTCCTTTGACCCCTTAAAAAGCATTTTCTGTTCATCAATTTAACATATTTAAATGAAAAGAATTCGTTGAAAACTAGCCTATGCGTGATATAATAAAACCCTAAATAACACATCCACTCATATAATCGCAGGGATATGGCCTGCAAGTTTCTACCGCTCCACCGTAAATGGATCGACTATGAGAAGCAAAGTAGAAAAGGTACATGCGTTCCTGCATGACGCTTTTTTATTCATTCGGCGATTAATAACCCCGAATGACCTTGCTCCACTCATGACATGAATGGATGCACGGTCATTTGGGTTTTTTTACATCCAATTGATCGTGAATAAAAAGGAGGAACATCAGGTTGAAGCAGTTACAGGAGAAAATCATGCAGGATGGTAAAGTGTTATCCGATCAAGTATTAAAAGTGGATTCGTTTTTGAATCATCAAATCGACCCTCCGCTTATGAAGGCGATCGGAGAGGAATTCGCGGAACGGTTCAAAGAGGGCGGGGTAACAAAAGTGCTTTCCATCGAATCATCCGGAATTGCACCTGCGATGATGACCGGCTTAGTATTGGGTGTACCTGCGATTTTTGCTCGTAAACGCAAATCGTTGACGATGAGTGATCATTTATATACAGCTGACGTTCATTCATTCACGAAAAATGAAACGAATGAAATATCCGTCTCTAAAGATTTCTTGAAAAAAGGGGACAAGGTTTTAATTCTAGATGATTTTCTTGCGAATGGACAAGCAGTGCTAGGACTACTTAATATCGTTGAGCAGGCGGAAGCGGAGCTTGTAGGTGTAGGGATTGTCATTGAAAAAGGCTTCCAGCCCGGAGGAGCAATGATTCGGGAAAAAGGAATCCGTGTTGAATCATTGGCGATTCTTCAATCACTTGCAAACGGAAAAGTTGAATTCAAGGAAGAAGGTACATCACTATGAAATCGGTCGTTTTAGGATTTCAGCATTTGCTCGCTATGTACGCAGGCGCGATTCTCGTCCCCCTAATTGTAGGGCAAGCAATCGGCTTAACTTCCACTCAGCTGACGTATCTCGTGTCGATTGATATTTTGATGTGCGGGGTTGCAACGATTCTACAAATCATGAGCAACCGATTTTTTGGAATCGGGTTGCCGGTCGTTTTAGGATGTACGTTCACAGCGGTAGGACCGATGATTTCCATTGGGGATAAATACGGTATATCTGCAATTTACGGCGCAGTTATCGCATCTGGATTGATCATCGTCCTTATTAGTGCGTTTTTCGGGAAGTTAATCAAATTCTTCCCACCGGTCGTAACAGGTTCTGTAGTCACGATAATTGGGATCACTTTAATTCCTGTCGCTTTGAATAATATGGGCGGGGGAATGGGCGCGCCGGATTTCGGATCAACTACAAACATTCTTTTGTCGTTTGGAACACTTCTATGCATCATCCTCTTATACAGATTTACAACAGGTTTCCTTCGATCGATTTCGATTTTGCTTGGGATGGCAGCAGGCACGGTAGCAGCGATGATGATGGGTGTCGTGGATTTCAGTGCTGTTAATGAAGCTTCTGCTTTCCATATGGTAATGCCTTTCTATCTTGGCACACCGACGTTCCATCTCTATCCGATCCTGACAATGACATTGGTCGCGATGGTTTCATTAGTGGAATCAACTGGCGTGTACTTTGCATTAGGTGATATTACGGAGAAGGATATTAAAGAAAAAGATTTGGAAAAAGGGTATCGTTCTGAGGGATTGGCTTCGTTGATCGGCGGAATCTTCAACGCATTCCCATACACGACATTCTCTCAAAATGTCGGTTTAGTGCAAATGTCAGGCGTTAAATCACGCAAAGTCATTTTAATTACAGCCATCATGCTCGTATCATTGGGCTTCATGCCGAAAATCGCAGCAATGGCAACAGTCATTCCGACTTCTGTGCTAGGCGGCGCGATGGTAGCGATGTTCGGCATGGTTATTTCACAAGGGATCAAAATGTTAAGTAAGGTTGTGGCTGAATCGCAGGAAAATGCGATGATCATCGCTTGTTCAGTAGGTCTCGGCCTTGGCGTATCTGTCGTTCCTGATATTTTCGCAAACCTTCCTGAAAACTTCCAAATGTTAACAAGCAACGGTATCGTAGCTGGCAGCTTGACGGCAATTTCATTAAACATCATGTTTAATATGCTTCCTTCGAAAAAGCGCAAGAAAGCAGCACAGGTACAGTTAACAGAGCAAAAAGTATGATGATTAATAGAACAAAGAAAAACGAGACTCTTGTTTAAATGAGAGTCTCGTTTTCTTTCGTTTATTGGCTATCGTCAGTATCCGTGTCAGTACCGGTATCCGTGTCCATATCAGCATCGGTACCATCATCTACATCAAGATCCACATCATTATCTGTGCCGTCATCTACATCGGCAGGTGGATTATTGACATCTACGTCCGTATCATCTTCGCCGTCTGCACATGCTGCGAGCAGTCCTACCGATAGGAACGTCGCTGCTCCAAGCTTTAACCATTTCTTGTCTTCTGTGAGTAGTTTCATTGAAATCTCCTCCAAGGTGTAATCTTTAATTGTTGCCTATTTGTTAGATACCCTTGAAAGAGTTTCCTAATCATTACAGATTTATTGCAAAAACATTACAGACTTACGATCGATGTTGTTCGTACTGATGTGCTTTTGTCAATTGTGTAACGGAGGATAGTTCGGATTGGTCCACTTCCTTTTCGTACGCAACAATCGAATCAAGAAGCTGATCCTTTGAGCTAGCGCCGATCAATGCCGAAGCGATCGCATCTTCCTTCAAGTTGAATGCTAGTGCGAGTGCATGCACATCTTTGGCAGATTCATGCAACTTGTCGACTGTACTTTTCAGCACTTCAGAATCATAGGCGACGAAGCCGTCCATCTTCCTGACCCGGGTGAGGCCTTCATCCGTCAATAATCCTTTTGCTAATGTCCCGCGCGTGATGACGGATGCTCCCGCTTCACGGATCATCGGGAACCATTCTTCTGGCCGTCGATCTAAAAGGCTATATTGCATCATGACGGAAATGGCAGAGCTATTCGTTAAAAATCGTTTGATGACATTCGGTCGTATCGACGAAATACCGTACTGCCGGATGACTCCTTCCTTTTTCAACGCTTCAAACGCCTCGATCGTTTCGGACGCATCATCTTCCATCGTCCCGCCATGCAATTGATAAAGGTCGATGTAGTCAGTGCCGAGACGTCTCAGACTGTCCTTAACAGCTTCCATTATATAAGCTTTCGAAGCATCCCAATGCCAACCGTCTTCGCCAGGTGATCGTCGGTTACCGACCTTCGTCGCAAGAATGATTTTATCCCGTCGGCTTTTCATTACATCGCCGACCAAAGATTCATTTTTACCGCCAGCATATAAATCTGCTGTATCAAAGAAATTGATGCCTGCTTCTAATGCTGCGTCGACAATATTTTTCACTTCTTCCAAGTCATCGGGGAATGACATGCACCCGAGTCCTAGTTCGGATACATATATGCCGCTATTACCAAGCTCTCTCTTTTTCAATGGCGCACCTCCGCAATTGTTTTCATCTACTTTAAATAAACTGTACAATGTAGAAGTTGATAGGGAAAGTTTGATGCTTGAGTGAATGATAAGGAGTGTTGTCGAAATGAATCGTTTTGAGGAAAAAACAGTTTCATCTGATTTATTGTTTGAAGGGAAAATTATTTCCCTTCGTGTCGACGAAGTCGAATTGCCAGATGGGAATAGAGCGAAGAGGGAACTTATCGATCATCCCGGTGCTGTCGCTATTATCCCAATTACAGATGATGGAAAGATAATTCTTGTTGAGCAATATCGAAAGGCATTGAACCGATCCATCATTGAAATTCCTGCCGGCAAGATTGAACCTGGTGAGGATATTGAGGTCACTGCTCTCCGTGAATTGGAAGAGGAGACGGGCTACGGAGCAAATCAATTTGAATATCTACAATCATTCGCAACGTCACCAGGATTTGCAAATGAAATCATTCATATATTTGTAGCGCAAGGACTATATAAAATAGACAAGCCTGCAGTTGGGGATGAAGACGAATTCATCGAGCTGTTCGAATGTACAATCGAAGAAGCAGAAGAGATGGTGTTGGATCAACGGATTTATGACGCGAAAACAGCTTTTGCCATCCTCTATGCGAAAAAACTATTAAATAAATGAGCGATTATAAAGATAACAAATAATTTATATCAAGTAGCTCCAGTTGATGGAGTGGAAGGCGGCGACTCCGGCGAACGCCGATAAAAAAAACGGCGTTTGCTAGCATCAGTGAAACGCTGCGATCAGATTGAGGCTGCCTTAATTTCTGCAAAGGACGCAGAAATACGGTGAATCGAACCCTTTGTTGTTCGATTGGAAAGCGTCCGCCTGAAACGCAAAGCAACTGTTTGTACACATTTAATTCATCATATATAGGAACGGACAAGCATACGTTATAGTAACGATGCGGAGGTGAAGCCTATGGTCCGTTCCTTAACTTTTATCCATCTATTTATCGTACTAGCCGTCGGATATATCGGCGGGGCATTGTTGTTCAGGGAAATTCCGATAGCTGCATCCGAAAAATGGATCGGCTTTTTCGATTCGAGAGTCATTTCAACTGCCGATGGGTCTATATGGAGAACCTTTCTAACATTGCTGTTATTTTTTGTCGTGACATTCCTTCTATCTATTAATAGCAAAACAAGACACGCGATATTGTTTTTCGGCGCAGTCAAATGTGTTTTGTTCGGATTGTCATCGTCCTTTCTCCTTTATTCGGGAATGAAAATTTGGCAATATGCAATTTGGTGGTTCCCGTTCCAGTTCATTTCCTGCTTACTATTTCTCATCTATTGTGTCGTATTAAGTCCGCCTTATTTCAATAGAGTATCGAGGAAAGCTAGGAATCTGCAAGCCATACCCGTATTAGCTGGATTGTCTCTATTCATTTTTTTATTGGAGATTACGATATTCCATTTTCTCATTCGCTGACCGGATTGGAAGTCTACTATTTCCTTTCTGTTGTCACATAGAACGCCTCTTTGGTATAATGGTTTCAGTGTTGAGGGGGGCGTCATATGGAGAGCCGGATTGAACGGATTAAAAAGCAATTGCACGGGGCCAGCTATAAGTTGACGCCTCAGCGGGAAGCTACGGTCTTGGTCCTTCTTGAGAATGAAGAAGATCATTTAAGTGCTGAAGACGTTTTTTTACTTGTTAAAGAGAAAGCTCCAGAAATCGGCCTTGCCACTGTCTATCGGACATTGGAATTGCTGACGGAGCTGAAAATTGTCGATAAGATCAACTTTGGTGACGGAGTCTCCCGATATGATTTACGTCAAGAAGGAGCATCACGTTTTCACCATCATCTCATTTGTATTGAATGCGGAAAAGTTGCTGAAATACAGGAGGACCTTTTGGGCGACGTCGAGAAAATTGTCGAAAGCCGATATGGATTCAGTGTGAAGGATCATTGGTTGACCTTCCATGGAATTTGCGAGAGCTGCAAATCCGCGGGTAATGATAGTAAAAAGTGAAATGGGGATGGCGCGATGCTGTCCCTTTTTGTTTTCTCATCTAGACTTCGGGCGCCAAAGGCTCGGGTCATAAGTCAAAGTTGCTATGTGGCAAAAATCGCCACGCCGCATCTTCGTCTTATGCCTGTCGCCTCTAGGCAGGCGCCATACGCTTTTGTTATTGGGGGCTAGCTCATGAAAGATAGTAAATTTGCATTGGAAGATTATATCCACTTTCTGAAAGTGGAACGGCAGCTGTCGCAAAACACGGTTGCTTCTTATAAGAGAGACCTTTCCGATTATATTCAACAGCTCGAGAAGACGGGGGTTGAATCCATAGATGATATCGATCGTTCCGCAATTCTACAATATTTACATCGATTAAAAGAGCAAGGGAAGTCGTCAAGGACGGTCGCAAGGCATATCTCCTCAATACGTTCATTCCACCAGTTCCTTTTACGGGAGAAAGTGACGACTCAAGATCCGACCGTTCATTTGGAAATGCCGAAGCTTGAACAAAAGCTGCCATCTGTCCTTTCCGTAAACGAAGTGGACAAATTGATATCCATGCCCCAAAGCAGCAAGCCGCAAGGGAAAAGGGATATAGCATTGCTTGAACTGCTATATGGGACCGGAATGCGTGTCAGTGAGCTCATCGGACTAAATGTAGACGATATCCATATTTCGATGGGGTTTGTTCGTGTGTTCGGTAAAGGCGGCAAAGAAAGGATTGTCCCGCTTGGCGGAGGTGCAATGAAAGCGTGCTCAATATACATACGGGATGCTCGCCCGACCTTCATTGCAAAAAAGCCAGGGACTGACGCGCTTTTCGTCAATATGAGAGGGACTCGCTTGACTCGGCAAGGCTGTTGGAAAATAATTAAAGGATATGCTTTGGAAGCGGGTATACAAAAAGTGCTGACCCCTCATATTTTGCGCCATTCTTTTGCGACCCACCTCATCGAAAATGGGGCGGATATTCGTGCAGTCCAAGAAATGCTCGGCCATGCTGATATTTCAACTACGCAAATCTACACGCATGTGAGCAAATCAAGGTTGAAAGATGTTTATGTGAAATTCCACCCTCGTGCTTGAAAACATGGAGGACATTTTGGAAAGTATGAATTTTGGAGGTATGGTTATGGAAGAAACGAAATTTAAGCGCGTACATTTGATCGTTCTTGACTCTGTCGGAATCGGCGAATCACCTGACGCCCATTTATTTGGTGACCAAGGAGCGGATACGCTCGGCCACATCGGTGAACAGATGGGCGGCTTAAAGATGCCGAATATGGGACGACTTGGCTTGTCGAATATTAAGGAAATCAAAGGTATCGAAGTAGAAACAACTCCTCAAGGCTTGTATGGAATGATGCAAGAAGCTTCCGTCGGTAAAGATACGATGACAGGTCATTGGGAATTAATGGGCTTAAATATTGATAAACCATTCAAAGTCTACCCTGATGGATTCCCTAAAGAACTTATCGATGAGCTGGAAAAACGGACGGGAAGAAAAGTGATCGGCAATAAACCGGCGAGCGGAACTGGCATCATTGATGAGCTAGGCGAGGAGCATATGGAAACAGGTGCCATCATCGTCTATACGTCCGCGGATCCTGTCTTGCAAATTGCGGCGCATGAAGGAATTATTCCGATTGAAGAGCAATATCGTATTTGTGAAATCGCTCGCGAACTAACGTTGAAGCCTGAATTCCTTGTTGGCCGTGTCATCGCTAGACCGTTTGTCGGAGAGCCTGGCAACTTTACCCGTACGACTAACCGACACGACTATGCATTGAAGCCTTTTGGCAGAACAGTCATGAATGAACTGAAGGACGCTGGAAAATCGGTTGTTGCGGTCGGTAAAATTTCCGACATTTTCAATGGAGAAGGTGTGACGGAAGCTGTACGGACGGTTAGCAATATGGATGGCGTTGACAAATTGATCGAGGTCATGAATAACGATTTCACTGGTATGAGCTTCACAAACCTAGTTGATTTTGATGCGCTATACGGACACCGAAGAGATCCAATCGGCTACGGAAATGCATTGCAAGATTTTGATGCTCGCATACCGGAAATCCTTAATTCATTGAAACAAGATGATTTGCTTATTATTACAGCGGATCATGGAAACGACCCTGTGCATAGCGGTACTGACCATACGAGAGAATATGTCCCTCTACTTATTTACTCACCGTTATTCAGAGCTGGAGGGGAATTGCCGTTGCGGAAAACATTTTCAGATGTTGGAGCGACGATTGCGGATAACTTCAATGTGAAGTCACCAGAGTTCGGGGAAAGCTTTTTAAGTTCATTAATTGAAAAGGTGTGATGATTGTGTTCAGGATGGTTGATATTATAGAGAGAAAAAGAGACGGGGAAGTGCTTTCCAAGGAAGAAATAACGTTTTTCATCAATGGATATACGGACGGCTCTATTCCTGACTATCAGGCGAGCGCCCTATTGATGGCAATTTACTTTAAAGGTATGACAGCTGAGGAGCAAGGTCATTTGACGATGGCGATGGTGGAATCTGGCGATCAGATCGATCTGTCGGCTATTGAAGGGCTTAAAGTCGATAAGCATTCGACTGGAGGCGTTGGTGATACGACAACGTTAATACTGGCTCCTCTCGTTGCAGCGTGTGGCGTTCCAGTCGCCAAAATGAGCGGCCGCGGACTTGGTCATACTGGCGGTACTCTTGATAAGCTGGAAGCGATTGAAGGCTTCCATATCGAGCTTACAGAAGAGCAATTCGTCAACCAAGTAAACGATTTGAAAGTTGCGGTCATCGGCCAAAGCGGCAATTTGACTCCTGCTGATAAAAACCTATATTCCTTACGGGACGTAACGGCAACTGTCAGCAGCATCCCGCTCATTGCAAGCTCCATCATGAGCAAGAAAATTGCAGCAGGTGCAGATGCAATCGTCTTGGACGTGAAAACAGGCGACGGCGCATTTATGAAAACGTTGGAAGATGCTGAAGCGTTAGCACATTCCATGGTTGCAATCGGGCGCCAAGTCGGTAGAAACACCATGGCAGTCATCTCAGACATGAGCCAACCGCTTGGCTATGCAATCGGAAACGCGCTCGAAGTAAAAGAGGCAATTGAGACGCTACAAGGCCAAGGCCCTGAAGACTTAACGGAGCTTTGCCTCGTTCTAGGTAGCAAAATGATTGTAGCTGGAGAAAAAGCGGAAACGGTTGAAGAAGCACGCGCTATGCTAGAAGCAGTCATCAAAGACGGTTCAGCATTGAAACTGTTCGCGCAATTGATCGAAGCACAAGGTGGAGACGCTAAAATTGTAAACGATCCATCACTGCTTCCAACAGCGAAATTCCAAATCGAAGTCCCTGCTTTAACTTCAGGAACGATCTCCAAAATGGAAGCAGATGAAATTGGAGTGGCAGCAATGCTTCTAGGAGCTGGAAGAGCAACAAAAGAAGACGAAATCGACTTAGCGGTCGGCATCGTCCTAAAGAAAAAAATCGGCGATAAAGTAACTGCCGGCGAACCAGTTGCAATCATCCATTCCAACCGTGAAGACGTCGCAAAATCAATCGACTTAATCCAAAAACACATCCACATTTCAGACCAAGAACAACAAAAACCAGCCTTGATCCATGAAATGATTACAGGTTGATATCAATTAACATGTGACTGCCATAGAAAGTCGAAAAATCGACTTTCTATGGCAGTCTTTTTCTATGTAGGATTGGCCCGCGTCCAAAGCAAGCCTTCGCACGTCCAAAGCAGCCCTCCTGCGTCCAAAGCAAGCCTCTGCGCGTCCAAAGCAAGCCTCTGCGCGTCCAAAGCAAGCCTCTGCGCGTCCAAAGCAAGCCTCCGCACGTCCAAAGCGGGCCTTCCCACGTCCAAAGCAAGCCTTCGCGCGTCCAAAGCGAGCCTTCGCACGTCCAAAGTAAGCCTTCCCGCTCCCAAAGAGATCTCCGTATTGGTATCTATTTATTCCTAACATGTGTAAACCGTCCTAAAAATGGATAGACTTTTTCAGGTAGAATGCTTTGTCGAAACATAGGAAAAATACAAAGTTAATGACTAGTTATGTCAGGTGAAAGGGTTTTCCCTGCCCGATGTTGAATGGTTCCGCAAGAAGGAGGGATTCAGCATGGCTGAAATTAATCAAATTGATGGCATTGTGGTCGTAACATTGGCAGGGGAGTTGGACAATCTTGAAGCAAACAGGATCCGTTCCACGATCTCTTCTTCCATCTTCACAGGAAAAGTGAAAGGGATCGTCTGGGATTTGAGCCGCCTCGGATTCATGGATAGCGCAGGCATCGGGCTCATACTTGGCAGGATGAGAGACTTGGCACCATTCAACGGCGAAACACTCATCTTGAATCCATCCCCAACAATGGAGAAAATCTTCAATTTTTCCGGCTTAGGTTCCAACATCAGACACGGCTCGGTCGACAGTGTACTTGGCGAAATCGGAGGGGTCTTACATGAGAAATGAAATGACATTATCATTCGTTGCAATTGAAGAAAATGAAGCGCTAGCGAGGATGGCGATGACGTGTTTTATAACACCGTTGGATCCTACCCTTGAAGAAATCTCGGAATTCAAGACGATCGTATCTGAAGCAGTCACAAACGCCATTATCCACGGCTATGAAAGCGATGGGACAAGCATGGTGACTATCCATGCCGTAATGGATGAAAACAAAGTGACGATGACAGTTGAAGACAAGGGCGGCGGAATCTTTGACGTGCAGCAGGCGATGGAGCCGATGTTCACGACAAAACCGCTCATGGAGCGATCAGGTATGGGATTTACGATTATGGAAAGCTTTTCGGACAATCTCTCAGTGGAATCATCCATTGGAAATGGAACAATAGTAAGGTTCGAGAAAACGTTTTCTCCGGTCACGGAAGCAAGCAGAATGAGGTGACCGATGGATACATCAGTTGAACGGCAAGATGCCCTATTGTCACAGGAAAAAATGAGACTGCTCATTCAGCAATCCCAGGAAGGAGACAAAGATGCAAGAAGAATGATGGTCGAAGGGAATACAAGGCTCGTCTGGTCCATTGTTCAACGGTTTGCGTCGAGAGGAGCCGACTTGGAGGATCTGTTTCAGATCGGCTGCATCGGCCTCATGAAATCGATTGATAAATTCGATTTGTCATATGATGTGAAGTTCTCAACCTACGCCGTACCAATGATAGTAGGGGAAATTCAACGCTTCCTGCGAGATGACGGCATGGTTAAAGTGAGCAGATCGATTCGTGAATTGAGTTTCAAAATCCGGCACGCGACGGATGACTATATTAAAAACCACGGAAGATCGCCGTCCGTATCTGAAATCGCCGAAGTGTTAGATGTCTCGATCGATGAAGTCATTCTTGCATCAGATGCATTACGTGATCCAGCATCCCTGCATGAACAACTGTACGAAAACGAAGGGGATAGTTTGACGCTGATGGATCAGTTGAGAGATGACCGTTCAGAAAGGTTCTTCGATCACATACCGCTGCGGGATGTTGTATCCAAGCTGAATAAACGAGATCAGACGATCATTTATATGCGGTATTATTTGGACTACACACAGAGTGACATTGCTGAACGTATTGGCATTTCGCAAGTGCAAGTATCCCGTTTGGAAAAGAAGATATTGGCCCAGTTGAAAAATTGGATGAGCGCACAACCAGAGGAAAGTGACAGTAAAGTGAGGACGGAATAATACATGGCTAATTTATTCACATCTTTGAAAGACGGAGAAGAATGGTTCCATAGTAAATTCGGGGTGAATGAAACGTTCGATGCCACGGTGAAAACTGTGCATTTATGGGGAATGCCTGCATTATTGCTTTACATTAACGGACTCGTTGATGGAGGAATTTTGACGACACTGTTAACGGAAATGCAAGAAGGGGTACAACCTGAAGACGAGAACAGAGATGATCCCGAATGGTTCCTTACGTATTTTCCTTATTATGCTTTGTCGGATGTCGATGAGAAGGAGAAGTTGCTTAATAACATATTAAGCGGTCAGGTAGGCTTCATACTCCCCGATGGTTATTCATTCATCGGGGATATTCGAAGCTATCCAGGGAGGTCCCCTGAGGAGCCAGACACCGAAAAAGTCATTCGAGGTTCAAGGGATGGCTTTACCGAAAATATCATTACGAATACAGCTCTTGTTAGAAGGCGACTGAAGACAGAGGATCTTCGTTTTGAAATGCATCAGACAACTGTAAACGGCAAGACAGATGTCGCTATAACGTTTATGAAAGGAGCGGCTAGCGAGGAACATCTTTCCTATATCCGTGAAAGGCTTGATGATATCAAGCATGATGGCCTTACAATGACGGACAAATCATTAGAGGAATTCCTTTTCAAGCAACGTTTTCATCCGATGCCTTTCGTCCGTTTCACAGAACGTCCCGATATTTGTGCCGCCCATCTCTTGGAAGGTCATATTGCAATCATTGTCGATACGTCTCCGTCTGTAATTTTAGTTCCAGCAACGATATTCCACCATTTGCAACACGCAGAGGAATATCGCCAAGCGCCATTCATCGGGACTTTTGTCCGTTGGATTCGTCTTTTGGGAGCGTCGCTCAGTCTGTTATTGCTTCCATTTTGGTATTTGCTTTCGACTTATCAGCAATACTTGCCAATTTCACTAAGTTATATAGGTCCGAATGATCCGGGATCAGTTCCTCTTCTCGTCCAGTTATTAATAGCTGATCTCGGGATAGAAGTTCTACGGATGGCCGCCATTCATACACCTTCTCCGATGACGACGGCAATGGGACTTGTTGCTGCAATTGTAATCGGCCAAGTGGCGATTGATGTAGGTCTTTTCACAGGAGAAGTCATATTATACGTCGCGGTAAGCGCCATTTTCACTTTTGCCATACCATCGTTTGAGTTGAGCATTACAACGAAAGTGTTCAGGATTTTTATTCTGATATTGACGGGACTCCTCGGGGCACCTGGTTTCTTCTTAGGGATCGCTTTCCTCTTTTATTATTTGGCATCCCTCAAACCGATGGGCATTCCTTATTTATGGCCGGCTGTACCCTTCTTCCCGGATGCCATGAAGCGTGTATTGATCCGCTATCCAATGACGATTGATGCACCGAGACCCTTCATAACGAAAGCGCCAGAGCGGAATAGGCTTTCGTAGAGGATTGATTACATGCTTCCAGTTATGATAAAGTTTTAACAACATGACTTGGAGGAATGAATATGCATCTATATGGAACTCAATCGGTGAATAATTTAGGCCACTTGACGATAGGCGGAGTAGATACTGTAGATTTGGCTCATATGTATGGAACGCCTTTGCTTGTTTATGATATTGCTCTTTTCAAAGAACGTGCTACTGCCTTCAAGGAAACATTTGCAAAGGCGGGGATAAAAGCACAAGTAGCATATGCAAGCAAAGCTTTTTCTTCCATAGCCATTTATGAAATTGCAAAACATATGGATCTCTCATTGGATGTTGTATCCGGCGGGGAACTATATACGGCGGCAGCTGCTGACTTCCCTCGAGAAAAGATTCATTTTCACGGGAATAACAAAAGTTATACTGAATTGCAATTTGCATTCGATGAAAAAATCGGTTGCATCGTAGTAGATAATTTTTTGGAAATAGAAATGCTAAAAGAAATTTCCGAATCACGCAAGGAGAAGATGAACGTACTATTGCGTGTCACTCCGGGTGTTCATGCGTCAACCCATGACTATATTACAACGGGGCAAGAGGATTCGAAATTCGGTTTCGATTTGAAGAATGGTCAGACGGACGATGCGTTTTTGAAGCTTTATAACCATCCTTACATTAATATGCTCGGCATGCACTGTCATATCGGCTCCCAGATTTTTGAAACGGACGCATTCCGATTCGCTGCGGAAGCACTCATGGAAAAAATGATCGAATGGCGTGAGAAATTCAAATTTGTTTGTACGGTACTCAACTTAGGTGGCGGGTTTGGCATCCGTTATACAGAAGAGGATACTCCGCTACATCCTTCCGCTTACGTTGAGGAAATGGAAGACGTCGTGCTTTCGATGACGCGTAAGCATAATTACCCATTGCCGGAGATTTGGATTGAACCGGGCAGATCATTAGTCGGGGACGCCGGTACAACATTATACACTGTGGGAAGCAGTAAGGAAGTTCCGGGTGTAAGGACTTATATAGCTGTCGATGGCGGGATGTCTGACAATATCCGTCCAGCCTTGTATGAGGCGAAATATACAGCGGCGACGGCAAACAGAATGTTGGATCCTCACGCGGATAAAGTGACAATAGCGGGTAAATGTTGTGAATCTGGAGATAAATTGATCGAAGATGCGTATATTGCAGAACCTGTTGATGGAGATATCATTGCAGTTTTCTGTACAGGCGCATACACATACTCAATGGCTAGCAATTATAATCGCCTCCCTAAACCAGCAATCGTATTTTGTGAAAACGGTCACCACCAATTAGTTGTTCGCAGGGAAACATATGAAGACGTCATTAGGCTAGACATCCCTTTGCAGAGGACTGAACAGGAAGTTTCATCATGAAAAAACGGAATATAATTCTTTTCCTGTTCATACTTCTAGCTGCAATCATTTGGGGAGGAGTCTACTGGTACTTTATTGCCCCTTTTGCCGGCCCGAATAAATGAACTTTCTCTATCATTGAAAAAGCCTTGGCTATCATGTACCATAATGAGAAACTTCACTCACTGGGATTCTATCACCCTCCGCAGAGTATTAGTTGAATCAAATCGGGCATTTACAGGCAGTTGATCTTTCAGACCTAGTGGGAGTCGTACTGCTCATGAATGCAAGATAATTGTAATTCGGTGGCAATCCTTTTTTATCGGGATGACAGCTAAGGATTTTTTGAAAAGAAGGGATTTCAATGATGCTTTTACGATATAAGAAGGCGTATGAGAAAATCGCAATGGGCTTGCTTTCTTATATGCCCGGAGAAAAGTCTGTTAAAAAATTGCAGGAAACGATTCAACAGTACGAAAATGATGAAGACTGGCAGTTATTTCTTTTGAAAAAAGACGAAGATTTTATCGGCCTCGCCGGCATCATGTTGGACGAAGATTCATACACGGTTATGCACCTTTCTGTGAATCCATCGTTTCGTGGAGAAGGAATCGGTAGCAAGATAATCGAAAAACTCGGTGATCTATTTCCCGACTTGGAATGTAAGAGTAATGAGTATACGGAATCGTTCATGAAGAAATGCCGTCAAAAGGAAGAGCAACAAGAATCTGAATAGAAAAGAGTGTAGACAAAGTTAATTTTCGACTTTGTCTACACTCTTTTTGAGGAAGCTATGATGAATAGGGATTTCCTCAGCCTGATTGAAAACGCTTGCCAAGGGAGGCAACCTGAGATCGCCACGTCCTGAAGGTGCCTTAATTTCTGCTAAGAGCGCAGAAATACGGCAAATCGAACCCTTCGCCGTTCGATTGGCAACGGTTGCATGACTCGCTTCCTGCGAGCCCGCGCGAAGTCGAGCGAAGACGCGAATAGAACTAAAGTTCATGAGCGGACGAGCGGATATAGAAGGCATCCTAAAGGCGCCGCGTCTTGCGGCAACGGATGCATGACCTACTTCCTGTAGGCCTCAACAACTGATGCGAGCGTTTGTCAACAGGCTGGGCGCAGATCATTGTGGTCTGCGCCTTTTCTTTTCGCGTTCTGCAAGAATATCGGAACGATCCCGCAGCATATGTTTATGAATGACAGCATCACTGCCCGCTGGGAGAAGTTCCATTGTGGCGGCCGTCTCATTGACAGAGTGTTGAAGGACTTCTGATGTGAGAAGGATAAGGAACGGAGAGAATGATTCACCGTTTTGTAATTCGCCGATGCATCTTTCTATATCCTGTACAAGCTGTCGATAATCGATATCTTCCGTATAACGCGAGTCAATCTTACGAAAGTCGAGCATTCTGTTTTTCGCTTTTACGAGCGTACGGTACGCTCCTTCCACATTGCCTCTTCTCCAATGATAAAGACCGGTTGATAAAAGGATAAATGCAGTAAGCGGATGACCTTTCGAATATCCCGGTATAGATTTCCAATACTCTTCAAGCACTTCATGACACTCGAAGTAGTCTTGATTCCTATTGAAATAAACAATAAAATTTAAGAATAACGGATGATGATACGGATGCATGAAATCATTCCTTTCTGTATAAGATGCAAACATACGTAATGGAGGAGTCCTATTGACTTACAAAGTTAAATTAGAGGCGTTTGAAGGGCCTCTTGATCTATTATTACATTTAATCAACCGACTTGAAATCGATATCTATGATATTCCGATGGCGGAACTGACACATCAGTACATAGAGCATCTACACACGATGCGTGTTTTAGAATTGGACGAACTTAGTGAATACTTAGTATTGGCAGCCACCTTAATAGAAATAAAAAGTAAAATGCTACTGCCTGTCCATGAAGGCGAAGTATTGGATGAGGACAACGAATATCATCTAGAAGAAGACCCGCGGGATGAATTGGTTGCCCGATTGATCGAATATAAGAAATACAAAGAAGCTGCACATTCATTAAAAGAATCAGCAGATGACCGTGCAGAACATTTTACAAAACTGCCAGCAGACCTATCGGAATATGGTGAAGTAGCCGTATCAATGACTGAAGAAAAGATGAACGTCTTCGACTTGATCGGCGCCTTCCAAAAAATGCTTGAACGAAAGAAATTACGTGCTCCGTTAACCGCCAATATTGCAAAGTCTGAGCTTTCGGTAAGTGAAAAAATGGATAAAATCATGACATCTCTTGAAAGAAGGGGCGGCAGTTGTGATTTCGAAAGCTTATTCGAAAAAGAGGATATTGAAGATTTAGTTGTGACATTTCTGTCATTGTTGGAATTAATGAAACGGCTTGACATTATAGTTAAACAAGAAAGCAATTTCGGTAAAATGATGGTCATGGTCGGAGGGGAGTAAATTATGGAATCAATTAATGAACGACTTACCGGAATGTTGGAAAGCTTTTTATTCATCGCAGGTGATGACGGCTTGACATTGAGTCAAATCGCTACATTGCTTCAAGTTGAGACGGATGCTGCAGCAGCGATCGCTGAAGGACTACGTGTAAATTATGAAGACAGGCCTGACTCAGGTATCACTTTGAGACTGTACGGTGGGCATTACCGACTTGTGACGAAAGCTGAGTTCGCGGATGACATTCTCCGTATGCTGGAAAATCCGGCTCGCAACTCAATTACACAAGCCTCCATGGAAGTATTGGCAATTATCGCGTACAAGCAGCCCGTTACCCGGGTCGAAATCGATGATTTGCGCGGTGTGAAGTCCGATGGTCCGATCCAGACGCTCGTTGCGAAAGGATTTATTATGGAAAAAGGACGTATGGAAGCAAGCGGCAGGCCGATACTTTACGGGACGACTGATTTGTTTTTGGATAGATTCGGATTGGAATCAATTGAAATGCTTCCCCCATTGGTTGAAGGCGATGAAGAAGAGTCATTCGGGGATACAGATCTATTCATGACGAAATTCCAAGAAGCATTCGAAATGACGGAAGAAGGAGGAAACAATGATTGAGGCAGGCGATAGCCATTGTTCTGTTCCTATCGGTATTATTGACTGCAGTTCCAAAAGAAGCAGCAGTAGGCGGAAGTGCCTGGGCGGTCATAGACGCGGAGACAGGGCGACTATTGGATGGGTCCAATGAAAATCTCCAATTGCCGATTGCAAGCTTGACAAAAATTTGGACTGCATTGACGTTTATTGAAAGCGGGACTGCGGGTGGTGAAATTGTCATTTCTCCCGAAGCTGCTTCCGCTGAAGGCTCTTCCATATATTTAGAGCAAGGTACTAAAATGGATTCCGATGCATTGTTGTATGGCCTCATGCTGCGATCCGGAAATGACGCTGCATATGCGCTCGCGGAACATGCAGGAGGTTCGGTTGAAGGGTTTGTCGACTTGATGAATAAGAAAGCCGAATTGCATGGCTTGGAGAGGACAACTTTTACCAACCCATCAGGGCTTCATAATGATGAGCATCTGTCAACGGCTTATGAGACGGCATTAATGCTTTATTTCGCAATGAAAAATGAGAAATTCGAAAAAATCGCTTCTGCGGAAAACTTCGTCTATCGTAAAGGGGATGAAGTAAGAAGCTGGCGGAATAAACATCGCTTAATCCATACGAATGACAATGTCAAAGCCGGAAAAACAGGTTTTACGAAAGCTGCAGGAAGGACACTTGCCACCTATTTTGAAAAAGACGATAAAAAACTTATTATCGTTACGTTGAACAATGGGAACGACTGGAATACGCATGAACAGTTGGCGAATGAGATGTTCCGCAAGTATGAGAATGTTACGGTTGCGAAAAAAGGCAAATACCGCATCCTTCCCGGGGTCAAAGGTGAATTAAAAAGGCCGATCGTATTGCTTTTGAATGAAGACGAAGTGGAAAGGGTCTCCCATGTCGTCTATATACCGAGGAAGAATGACCGAAAAGTGAAGGGGACTTGGACGGTATCGCTTGATAATGAATTGCTGATTACAGCAGAAATTGATATTGATAAGTAACTTATCCTTGATCTGAACATGAAACAATTAGGGAAGACTGACTGAATATAGGTCGGTCTTCTTTTCATTTGCAAGGAAATATGACATAATTTTTTGAGGTAGAAGGAAGGTGACGAATTGGAAAGATTACAAAAAGTATTGGCACAAGCGGGCGTAGCGTCGCGTAGAAAAGCAGAAACACTGATCGTCGAGGGGAAAGTGAAAGTAAACGGAAAAGTTGTAACAGAATTAGGGACAAAGGTGACACGTGCAGACCGAGTGGAAGTCGAAGGCGTGGAGCTTGTCAAAGAGCAATTCGTTTATTATTTGCTATATAAACCTAGAGGTTATATTTCAACTGTCAGCGATGAAAAAGGCAGAAAGACGGTGTTAGATCTTCTTCCAATGGTAGAGGAAAGAATTTTTCCTGTAGGCAGGCTCGATTTTGACACGTCCGGAATCATCATCATGACGAATGATGGAGATTTCTCATATCTCATGACCCATCCGAAATTCGGTATTCAGAAAAAGTATGTTGCGAAAGTGAAAGGAATACCTGGTAGAGACGCGTTGAAAAAATTGGAACGCGGCATAGAGCTTGAGGATGGTATGACAGCGCCTGCCCGAGTTAAAATGCAGTCGTTTGATAAAAAAACTGGCACCGCAATTGTTGAAATTACAATTCATGAAGGTCGCAATCGTCAAGTTCGTAGAATGTTCGACGCCATTGGCTGCCCGGTCCAAAAACTGAGACGGGAGTCGTTCGCAATGTTGACGACCCACGGATTGAACGCAGGAGAAGCGCGTGAATTGACGACCCACGAAGTGAAACAGCTGCGAGTTCTAGCTGAAACAGGAAAGATTGGATAACGAACCCGTCTAGACTCCGGGTGGCAATCGCTCGGGTCATAAGCCAAAGCTGCTTTGTGGCAAAAAGCGCCACTCCGCATCTTCGTCTTATGCCTGTCGCAATTAACCGCCACCCTGCGCTTTTGAAAAGTTCACAAACCTATCACGACTTCACAAATTCTTCACTACTTGTTTTGCTATAATTAATATCGGAATCTTATTACGTTAGGGGGCTATCAATTGTCCAAGGCGAATAAAAAGCGATCGCGCCTCATTTTCAGAGGGGTAGTTTTACTTTTGCTTGCATCAGCCATTCTATTTTCCATTTTCTCTAAAGACAAAGTCAAAGTCCTGGCAGTCGGTGACAAAGCCCCGGATTTTGAACTCGTCGATCTTGAAGGGAACAAGCATCGGTTATCCGATTACGCAGGAGAAGGCGTTTTTCTAAACTTTTGGGGAACGTGGTGCCCTCCTTGCAAACGGGAAATGCCTTACATTGAAGATCAATACAATGCCTTCAAGGAAAAAGGTGTCCATGTATTGTCAGTGAATATCGCCGAGTCCGATTTGAAAGTGGATACATTCCGTGATCAATACGGTCTTACGTTTCCGATCGTTATCGACAAAAAGAAAGATGTAAAGGAACTGTACAATATCGTTCCTCTACCGACGACATTTTTGATCGATAAAGAAGGGCGGATTACGAAGGTTATCACGACAGAAATGACTGAGGATGAAATCATTTCGTACATGGAAAGCATTCAACCTTGATAAGGAGTTCGAACAGATGAGTAAAATCAAATGTCAATGCGGTCATGACAACCCATTCGGAACGGTACTTTGTGAAAAATGCGGCCGACCATTGACCGAGGAAGCAAAAAAAAGTGAAGTTGTCGATATGCGTTACGAAGGATCTGCCCGTAGATCTCAGACGTATAAACGATCGATCATCGATAAGATTTGGAATTTCTTCTCGAGTGTTAAAATTGGTGTAAGTATTATTATCGCGGTGCTTGCCACTTCCGCGATCGGTACGCTTTTCCCGCAGAAATTTTACGTTCCTGTGAATCAGGATTCGCCAGCGGAATTATTAGCATATTATGAACGTCTGTACGGAATTGTAGGAACTCTCTATTTCAAATTAGGCTTCTATGATATGTATAATAGCTGGTGGTTTAAAATACTGATTGGCATGCTCGGAACGTCCATCATCATTGCGAGTGTCGATAGGGTGATTCCGCTCTATAAATCATTGAAGAAGCAGCGGACGAAACGACATACTTCATTCATGAAGCGTCAACGGATTTACGGTACAGGTCCCTCTAAGGATGCAGATGCATCACTTGCAAAAGCGGAAGAGCAACTGAAGAAAATGAAATACAACGTAAAAATGGAAGATGGAGCAATCTTAGCTGAAAAGAATCGTTTTTCGCGTTGGGGTCCTTATGTTAACCATACCGGCTTGATCATTTTCTTATTCGGTGTCCTATTGCGCGGCATTCCAGGATTCTACGTCGATCAAACGATGTGGATTCGGGAAGGTGAATTACGCTCGATTCCTGGTGCTCCTGACTATTATTTAGAGAGTAAGGATTTCAGCATTGAGACGTATTCAAAGGAAGAAGCCGATGAAGTTTTCGGTAAGGCGATCGATCGTGTCGGCACGATTGTGAAATCCTATCAGACGGATGTCTCGTTATACAAAAAGAAAGAAGACAGTTTGCCGGGATCAACAGACCTAGAGCATGTCAAAGACTATCCGATCATCGTCAACAAGCCATTGAAATTCGATGGATACAACATTTTCCAAATGGATTATCGATTGGACGAGTTGAAATCGATGACGATGCAGTTGATCGAAAAGAAAACAGGGAAGTCATTTGGGCAATTCACAATCGATTTGGATGACCCTGAAGGAGTATATGAACTGAATGATGGGGCAAGGGTCGATTTAATCGGGTATTATGCGGATTATGACGGTGTTGAAAATGGCGAGCCTGTTTCCAAATCACCAATTCCGAACAACCCGGCTTTCATCTTCAACATGATTACTCCTGAAAAACCAAAAGGGGAAAAGAGCTTTGTTGCCATTAGACAAACGCTTGAAACACAAGAAAATGCGTATCAAGTAAAGTTTGTCAGCGCAGAAACTCGGGATATTTCCGGTTTGACGATTCGTAAGGATAAAACATTGTATGTCCTTCTATTAGGCGGAATCATTTTCATGATTGGGGTAATCCAAGGTTCTTATTGGAACCATAGACGGATTTGGATCCAGAAAGGTGAAGGCGATGAGATGTTAATCGCTGCCCATACGAATAAGAACTGGTACTCTTTGAAAAAGGAATTGGATACGGTCAAAGATTATGCAGATCTGCCGGGTTATGAAGACAGATTGGACAAAGAATCGTCATCTGAGGAAGAGGAAGGAGAAAAATAATTATGGGATTAGCATCGTTAAGCGCTAACCTGCTATTCGTTTCTTTCATTGCTTATTTAGTTGCCACGCTTTTCTTCGGTGGAGCAGTGAAAGGCGCGAAATCGGAAGCGTCCTATAGAAACCATAGATGGGGCAGGATCGGCATCATAATTACGATCATTGGTTTCATCACGCATCTCGGGTATTTCATTACGAGATGGATGGCTTCTGGTCACGCTCCGGTCAGTAATATGTTCGAATTTACGACTGCGTTCGGCATGATGCTCGTAGGGGCATTCATCCTGCTGTTTTTCTTGTATCGGACGCCTTCATTAGGGTTGTTCGCGTTGCCGATTGCAATTATTATAATCGGATATGCAAGCATGTTCCCTCGGGACATTACACCGCTCATACCGGCGCTGCAAAGCCACTGGCTGACAATCCACGTCATCACTGCCGCGCTTGGTGAATCAATTCTTGCAATTAGTGCGGTTGCGGGCCTCATATACTTAGTGAAGAATGTCGATATGACAAAACCGTCGAGACAGCGATTTTGGATAGAGGCCGTCATGTTCACTCTCGTTTTAGTCCTTGGGTTTGTCATCTCTTCGACAACATTCAAGCTGACAGGATATGAAGCGCATTTTACGTATATCGATAAAAACGAGGCACCTGCGAAAATCGAGTACAATTACCCGCCATTATTCGGTATGAACGAGTATGAAGCGCAAACGCCTGGAGCGATGAAGCCGTGGGCTGAGATGCCGGCGATCGTCAATGCGAAAACATTGACTACATTCGTTTGGTCGGTCGTGACAGGAACGATTCTTTATATCATTTTACGACTTATTTTCCGCAGACCGCTCGCTTCCTTATTCCAACCATTTGCGAAGAAAGCGAATTCACAGCTCATGGATGAAATCGGCTACCGTTCCGTTTTGATCGGCTTCCCGGTCTTCACACTTGGAGCTCTAATCTTTGCGATGATTTGGGCGCATGAAGCTTGGTCCAGGTTCTGGGGTTGGGACCCGAAAGAGGTTTGGGCCCTAATTACATGGTTGTTTTATGCGGCATTCCTCCATCTCCGTCTTTCAAAAGGATGGGAAGGAGAGAAATCTGCCTGGCTTGCGGTTATAGGATTTGTCATCATCATGTTCAATCTAATCGCCGTGAATCTCATCATAGCAGGCCTGCATTCATACGCGTAATCCGATTTAGGACTGCACAAAGCCGTAAAGGTGCTGTGCAGTTTCTTTTTTTATATGCTACTTGTACAATAAGAACAGAAGTGTAGTTGAAAGGGGACTTGGATGATGGAAGAGACTGTTAGGTTATTAGTGGTGGATGATGAGGACCGGATCCGCCGTCTTCTCACTATGTATTTATCCCGTGAAGGCTTCGAAATTGATGAGGCAATAGATGGAGCCGAGGCGATTGAAAAAGCGCTTGCGAATCATTATGACTGTATTTTGCTGGATTTAATGATGCCTGAAAAAGACGGTTTAGAAGTATTGCAGGAACTTCGAGATGAAAAGAAAATGACACCTGTCATCTTCTTGACTGCGAAGGGCGAGGAATCGGATCGAGTGACAGGTTTTGAAACGGGTGCAGATGATTATATCGTCAAGCCGTTCAGTCCGCGTGAAGTTGTATTGCGCGTGAAGGCGATTTTGAGAAGATCGGTCACTTTCCCAGATTCAACAGCTGCGAACAGTTCAAAGGATCTCGTCGTCTTCCCGCAATTGACGATCGATCATGACGCACACCGTGTAACGGCCGAAGGGAAAGAAGTGAACTTGACGCCGAAGGAATACGAATTGCTTTATTTCCTTGCAAAATCGCCAGACAAGGTGTTCGATCGTGAGCAATTATTGAAAGAAGTATGGCACTATGAGTTTTTCGGGGATTTACGGACTGTCGATACACATGTAAAACGGTTACGCGAGAAGCTGAGCCGTGTATCGGAAAGTGCTGCTAAAATGATTGTTACAGTTTGGGGCGTCGGCTATAAGTTCGAGGTTCCGAATGAATAGAATATGGCATTCAATCGTCGGGAAGCTATGGGCAACCATATTGCTTCTCGTTTCCTTTGTCCTTTTTATCGTCACTGTCCTCCTCCTTGAATTCCTAGACAATTTCCATACGAATCAGGCAGAGGATTCGTTGCGCAGAGAAGCGACGACAATTGGAAAAATTGTTGTAGACCATGAAAACGAATCTGCGATGCGAATTATTATCCAGGACATATTGGATAACGAGACGAATGCGATGATCATTGATTCAGAAAAAGAAGTCCATTATTCATTTCATAAAGGATTGAATCAAGAAAAGATCGAGAAAAAAATCTTATCGGAACCGAGATTTTTCTCGGATATTGAAATCAATAAAAAAGTAGTAAAAGAAATGATTCTCCCATCTCTTGGAGATGAAAACGTCATGGAACAATTTCTTGTTCTCGTGTATCCATATGATGAAGTCGATGGTACAATCCACTCGATTGTCATGTACCAAAGCCTTGATGCCGTACATCGTACGACGAAAAGGACGACGAATATCGTTTTCCTATCAGCTTTCATCGCTTTCATTTTAACGACTATTTTCGCTTTCTTCCTTTCCACGAAAATTACTTCTCCGTTGCGCGGGATGAAGCAAGCGGCCTTTGAATTGTCAAAAGGAAACTTCGAAACGCGTCTCCCAGTCATGCAAAATGATGAAATCGGCCAGTTGGCGACTGCATTCAACCAGATGGGCAGACAGTTGAAATACCAAATGGAATTGATCAAGCAGGAAAAGGAACAATTATCGAGCATTCTTACATCGATGACAGATGCAGTCATCACATTCAATCGGGACTATTCGATTCTTTTAAGCAACCCTCAGGCAGAACGATTATTGCAGAAATGGTATTTTGCCAATGGTGCCGATGATAAAGTGCTGCCAAAGGAAATTTTTCATATGCTTGAACACGCCATTACATTTGCAGAGGAAGTCGAGGATGAGCTTGAGATCGGCGGCCAATTTTACGGCATCTCGATAAGCCCCCTCTATAGTGAAAATAGCATTCGCGGTGCAGTAGCCGTGTTGCGGGATATGACTGATCAGCATAAACTTGATAAGCTAAGATCTGATTTCATAGCAAACGTTTCCCATGAATTGAGGACGCCAATTTCCTTATTGCAAGGGTATAGCGAAGCGATCATTGATGATGTAATGACGAGTGAAGAGGAACGAAATGAAATGGTGCAGATCATCCACGATGAATCGAAACGGATGAGCCGTCTCGTAACAGATCTGCTCGACCTCGCAAGAATGGAATCGGGTCATATGCGATTATACAAATTGAATTTCCCTCTCATTCCTTTCTTGGATAGGGTTCAAAATAAATTTATGCAAATCGCCCGCGATTCAAATGTGATGCTTACATTAGATTTTGACGATAAAGACAAGGATATTGCCCTCTTCGCTGATGACTTCCGATTAGAACAAGTGTTTACAAACTTGATTGATAATGCAATCCGTCATACGCCAGATGGAGGAAAAGTGACAGTTGATGTCGAAAGAAAAGGGGATATGGTTGAAATATCCGTCGCTGATACGGGGAGCGGGATACCGAAGGAGGATCTTCCGTTTATTTTCGAACGTTTTTATAAAGCTGACAAAGCACGGACGAGAGGCAAAGGCGGAACGGGTCTAGGATTGGCAATCGCAAAAAATATCGTTGACTCGCATGAAGGACGGATTACTGCGGAGCTAGCTGAAACGTCAGGCACAATCTTCAAATGCATATTGCCAATCGGTCCTAAAGATTCAAATGACGAAGAGTAAGCGGCGGAGAAAACGTCTGAAGGAAATGTAAATGGGGATGAAACTTTTCATCTTGAATTACGACTAATGTATTGAACGGGGGGATTTTGTGGATGACTCCGTTTTCCACAGGCTATACGAGCAATTTCATCAGGATGTCTTCAATTTCCTCATCTATTTAACAGGAGATCGACATTCGTCCGAAGATCTTATGCATGAAGTGTATGTCAGAGTGTTGAAAGCCTATGCTGGTTTTGAAGGGAAGAGCTCGGAAAAGACATGGCTCTTTTCCATCGCGAAAAATGTCGCCATTGACCACTTCAGAAAGAAGAATGTACGGCAAAAACATCAATTCGATAAATTTGACTGGGAGCAAAGCGAGTTGCCTTCTTCAGGCAATACTCCTGAAGAAATTGCATCGTTGAATGAAGAGATGAGACAGCTGCTTCGGATTTTGGATACGTGTACAGGCGACCAAAAGATGGTGATCGTTTTGCGTTATTTTCAAGAGCTCTCTATAGCGGAAACCGCCGACACTCTCGGTTGGACCGAAGGAAAAGTGAAAACGACACAGCACCGAGCAATTAAAGCATTGCAAAAGAAATTGAATGCTCTTTCGGCAGAGGAGGGAAGATGAATGACAAACAATCAATGGGATGACGACAAACTGGAAAACCTTCTTCATTCCATGCCGAAAATTGAAGATAACCGATCCAAAGAACAAATTTTGGAGCGGCTTAAACAAGACGAGCGCTTGAAAAAACCGCGCCGGATGAATCCGAAGAAATGGATGCCTGTTTTCGTGGCGGCAGCTGCGTTGCTTCTTTTCAGTTTAATTGTCCCTTCGATGCTTAACCTTAACAAGAATGATAGGGCAATGGAGGATTCGAATGCTCCTCGTGCTTTTAAAGCCGAACGGGCGATTGACTCCTCAACTGAAAATGAAGCAACGGAGGAATCTGCAGATACCTTTAATGCTTCTGAAGAAACGGAGTCAGCAGCGATGACATCCGCAAATGTTGAAAGCCATGTCGTACTTGCAGACGAGTTTTTTGATGTAACCCCTTTTCAAATTGGATTAGTGGAATCTGCAAATGTAGTTCCTATCACATTTTTGATACCTGAGTCACAGATCCGTTCTGATTTCCCTGATGGAAATCCGTCAAGCATTGAGCTGTATAATAAATATGCCGCTGAATTTCCGGAAGAGGAACTAGGTTTTGACGACTATCATCCGTATAAAGGCAAGTTATACGTGGAAAATGGTATACTCTATCATCAAATCCCTGCCGACCATACGTATGATCTGTCATCTGCTACAGTAGATTTTTATTTCAATTCCATGAAAGAAACATTTCCTGAATTTGAAAAAATGCAGCTTGTCGATGAAAAAGGAAATCCGACTTCTTTTGAAAGTGTTGGAAAATCCAATGCTGCCGAGTTGAAAAATCCATTTCCTTATTATCGTTATACTATGCCTTCCGGTAAGGTATATTTAGCTCCATATGAGCCCGTTGGGACTGTTAACACAGTGGAAGAAGGGCTCCTCGAAATGAAAGAAGTAAATGGGGATATTGTACAATCACTGATTCCCGACAATGTAGATTATGATGTACGTATGGACGATGAAATAGCTGTTATTACGTTCAAAGAGCAATTAGACATCACTGCTTTTGAACAAAATATTATGAATCAGATGATAGAAGGATTCATGCTGACGGCAAAAGGATTTGGCAAGCAAGTCCGTCTCAAGAATGTAACCGCAGAAAGCTTTGGCAAGTATGATCTGACAAAGACATTGCCGATGCCGATCGGCAGCAATCCAACATGGTTTACTCCATAATACGTAAGCAAGCGTTTTGTAAACAGAAGAGTTTACAAAACGCTTTTTTCTAGTTACAATAGAGTTGTAATATAATATTGATTCATCTTCGGGGCAGGGTGTAATTCCCGACCGGCGGAAATGGAAGTTCAACTTCCTAGCCCGCGAGCGTAACAGCTGATTCCGGTGAGATTCCGGAGCCGACAGTATAGTCTGGATGGGAGAAGGTGAAGGTGCAGCCGTCTTTTTGTGTTGTCTACAAAAAGGGTGCTTATTTAAGTATGGGAACGGATAAAGAATATCTTTATACCTAACCCTTATTTAAGAATGCCTTTTAAACTCTCCCTGAAGCTTATTTGCTTTAGGGATTTTTATTTATCTAATGCGTAGGCGGCCGGCCTAGATGCGACAGGCATAAGGCAGACATGCGAACAGCGCTTTTTGCTGTACAGCATGGTTGACTTATGACCCAGAGCAAATCGAACTGCGAAGGGTTCGTTTTGCCGTATTTCTGCGATTTATGCAGAAATTAAGGCATCAGTTCGGCCGCCGAAGCTGGATGTGGACAACAAAAAAACGGTCAGACCTTTCCTCTTTTGAAGTGAATCGCAAAAGGAGAGAGGGTTAACATGAACAACAAGAAATTACGCAGGATGATTCTCATCGCAATCCTGGGAAGCATTTCAACGGTATTGATGCAGTTGAATTTCCCGCTGCCTGCATTGCCTGCCTTCTTGAAAGTCGATTTCAGTGAAATTCCAGCTGTATTGGCGATCATGACGATGGGTCCTGTAGCAGGAATCGCAGTAGAATTGCTTAAAAATGTATTGCATTGGTTTTTATCGGGTAGTCCGACAGGTGTACCGGTAGGAGAGCTTGCCAACTTTGTAACTGGTGTCCTTTTCATTATGCCAATCTATTTGATCTTTAAGAAGGTTCAAAATACAAAAGGCCTGACAGCTGGTTTGATCACCGGAACGGTTATTATGGCTGTCGGAATGAGCGCATTGAATTATTTTGTGTTCTTGCCAATGTACACGTACTTTTTGAATATGCCTGCTTATACAGGAGAGGCAATGTTCAATGTAATCGTACTAGGGATCCTTCCTTTCAATTTGATAAAAGGCATCATGCTGATGGTTATTTCGTTGCTGCTGTATAAGAGCATGAGCAAATGGATCGACCAACAAAACCGTCAGTTGACGATGTAATGACTATAGATTTCGCGAGTATGTGAACAGATAATTGTTCACATACTCTTTTTTTATTGGAAACTTGTGAATTTTATCTATAAAGGTACCTAATCTTTTCGAAGAGAAGGTGTTATACTTATTGTACAAATTTGAATAATTATAACGGCTAAATAGAGGTGGATAGTAAATTTTATCTAAAAAGGGGTGAAACAATGTTTTTCTTAACACGTGAACGACAGGAAGTATTTGATGCAGCACATACATATCCGTTTAAGGAAGAGATCGATGGTGAATTTGAGAAACATTTATATGAAAATTTAGTACAGTACATAGTTGTCTTACCACAAAAATTTCAATCTCAAATTATTGAACGAACATTATTTCGAAATGATACGTCAATGGATGAATTTAAAGAATGGTGCACAGAGACTGTTGAGCAATTCACGATTAGTAGCAAAGCTAATTATGAAAAGCGTGATTCAATTGTTGAACACTTTCATCCATCTGCACAAACCGTTTTTTCTCAGTCATTTCATGACGGTAAAATTATTAATGCTGAGCAACAAGGAAATGAATTTATGCTTCTATTGGATATGAGAGGCGGGTTTACAGTCGAGTCAATTGTGCAGTTAGTTTTTCATGATGTACAAACAGAGGGCAAGCTTGAAGGCTACTATGTATATGACGAGCTAATAGAAATTGAGGACGGATTTGGATTACGGGTTTTGTCTAGCTTTGGCAGCCCCTATAGCGAATGGACAATTTATTTCAAAGAAGTCACAGCAAATTACTTATACCGTCCTGCAGTTTATATTGAACCGGGAGAAATCGCTGCATGGGATGATTACGTTTCTGCGCTCAATCAAGACGACAAATATTATATTATAAAAGACATGCGCTTTATAGAGATTGATTTGGATAGTCTCTCGCAAACGAAGAATGGTATTTTCGCTGGAGAGATTTTCGTAGGTGAGAATTTTAATGAGGCAAGAGAGCGAATTTACTGTGCAACTTATGAAGATCCTTATGCACATTTGAGTGAGCCGATTCCGACTGATGAATTGATGTTTGCTATGTTTGATTCCGACCAAAATATTCGAGTACGTGCCTTCAATACGATTTTTGAGCTAGGAGAAGATGTAGCACATATCGTTAATATGGCGCTTCGTAAAGCGAATGTAAGTCCAGATGAAGATATGTATTTTGACATTCTAGCAAGTCATTTCGATCAACTTGGTTGTATAGAGGATGATGTAAAACTGAAATGGCTTATGAAATAAGAAGAGAGATGTTAAATAAAACAAAGAGGTGTGACTGATGAGCGATCGATTTGAATTACGTTTTAAAAACAAGGTAGTTAGAATGTGGTTGCTTCTTATGATACCGACTGTAATTGTACAAATAGTTCTCATACAGTTTACTGCACTACCAAGAGAAATTCCTGCACTAATTCCTGTCATTCCGTTGACAATCTTTTTTGTATGGCTTTATCTGCATAAAAGGAAGCAAAAGAAAGAGCATTTTGTTGTCTAATTGTTTATCTTCAACAAATCGGATTGGTACTGGCACAAGTGAAGCATAAAATTAGTAATTTCTCATCGTTTCCAAATACGCAATATGCTTATTCTGTTAACGGAGCACATATTGAATAAGTAGGTGCGCCTTTTGGTGCGTCAGCTTTGATGTTTAGAGCGGAAGGTGAAAGTAATGACAATAGAAATTAGAGCAATCCAACAAACAGATCTCATAGATGTAGTCGAGTTGATGCGTGAATTAGGTTATCCCACAACACTCGAAGAATTATCGAAGCGGTTTGAGTTGCTTCAAAATCATATAGATTATGAAGCGTTGGTAGCTGTTCAAAACAATCAAGTTATAGGTTTTGCAGGGTTATGTAAGGCACTTGCATTTGAGTTTACAGGTATATATGTGCGTATTATTGCGTTTGTAGTAAGTTCCAAACAACGTCAGCATGGGATTGGAACAAAGCTATTAAAAGCATGTGAAGAATGGGCAATCCAACAAGGCGCAGTAGCTATAACTTTAAATAGTGGCAATCGAGAAGAGCGTCAAGCGGCACATCATTTTTACTCTAGTAATGGCTATGTAGGGAAAAGTACAGGATTTTCAAAAAAGTTAATTTGAGATCAAGTCGTAGGGGGAGCAATAATGTTCACTGATTTTTATGGTGATTTCAATTCAGTAGTTGTTGCTTTGTTGTGTTGGTGGATAGCTTTGCTATTTTTTCAAAGGGTTGCGTATCGTCATCCTAAAAATAGTAGTTGGAAGAAAGATATTGTTTTTACTTTTTTCCAAAGCATATTTGTCATAATCGCACTTCCTATCTTTGCCTATTTCATTGGACCTTAATAGATATGTCATTGCATTAACAGACTCAATTTTCACTCCATAGCAACTTACTTAAATAGAAAGAGACAATTATGTACTTTGGGGGAATTCAAATGAAAAAGCCAGTAATAGTAATCCTAACCATGTTAATAGAAATGGGGTTGTTGTGGGCTATATCCATATTGATTAACTGGAATCTTATGGAGTTTCTTTTCTTAGGGAGTTTATTACTATTTGCTATACCATGGTTGTTTCTATATTTTAATAATCAAAACCAAAACGTATATAACGCAAGTGTAAAAGGAACGGGGCAGGATGCGGGAGGAGTTAAACTGTTCCGATTTCGTTTTTCACCAATCATTCTAGGTTTAGTTTTGTTTATGGTCTTAAGTTTTTGTTTGACTGTTTTCTATTACTTCGAATATTTTATCGAACTAACATTGTTTATACATGTAACAAAGGGGTGAAATTGGCGAAAAGCGTCCGCCTGTAATGGAAATCAACGATTGGTAGATTTGGTATACAACAAAAAGAGGCTGTCCGGATTACATATCTCCGGCAGCCTCTTTGATTGCTTGACTCAGTCTTCATATTTTAATGGATCGCCATCGAACGGTGCGTCCGCGACTTTAATCGAATCAGTCGGGCAACCGTCAAATGCGTCTTCCATATCTTCCAATAGTTCTTCTGGAACTTCTGTAACGCCCGTGTTATCATCAAGAATAACGTAGGCAATCCCCTCATCGTCATAATCGTAGATGTCAGGTGCAGCAGCGCCGCAAGCTCCACATGCAATACATGTGTCCTGGTCAACGATGGTGTATTTTTTGCAAGTCATTGACGTTCTCTCCTCTTTTCTCCGCACTATCTGATTAGTTCCCTTATCATTCTAAAGCTGTTTTCATTTGTTTTCAACAAAAAAACATACTTTTCAGGGGGGCATGTCATGAATTTGTCAATAATTCTACTATTTATCATAAGCAAAATGAATGGACAACGGACTTTGAATGCCGGACTCCATTTGCTTCGCGGAAAGAAATCCGGGCAAACTTTGCAAGATGTTGACTATTTCAACGTCAAACATTTATTTGGCATCTTGCCAAAATTAGACGAAGCAACCTATTTGGAAGTTGCTTATGAATTAAAGGACAAGGGATTCATTGTCCAAGTTGAAAAGTTTATTCGTATCACAGAGGCAGGGGAAAAGGCCTTAGAGGGGATGCCCGAATTACATTTCAGCGGATGGGATTATAGAGGACGCGAAATGATCTTTTTCAGCAGACTTTCGTTGCTTGTCCAAACCTTATCGTATATGCGTGAAGGGGACACGTCATTCATACCGATTCAAAAAGATCGGGAGATTCAGCTTTTCGTTAAGAGGCTCTTAGAAAGACAACCAATTACCGATCCTAATTTTGCTAAATACATAGGCAATGAATTAAAAGAAGCTTTTATGAGAAGTGGTATGACAAATATACAAAAATATATATTCGCATGCCGGTTGACTGGAAGATTAGAAACTGCGAAGACGTGGGAACAATTGTCGAACGACCTAGATAAGCCCACTGATACACTTCGTCTGCTATTCATCGAAAGCTTACATAGACTTTTATGCGCACTTGAACATTCGGATGATTTTCCGTTTCTTAAACAAATTGCATACGATATCAAAGTGCAAACGTATTTAACTGATTCCGCTTTGCAAACGAAAAGGCTTTTTGAACAAGGGTATTCCATGGAAAGCATCGCGTCCATACGAAAATTGAAAATGAGCACGATCGAAGACCATATTATCGAAATAGCGATGGATGATAAAAATTTCCCCCTAACACATTTCGTTTCGGAGGAACAAATCCGTGCGGTTGTTTCAAAATCCGAAGAAATGGGGACGAAACGACTAAAACTATTGAAAAATGAATTTGAAACACTTTCCTATTTTAAGATCCGTCTCATTTTGACAGCTAGTAACGAAGGGATGGTGGATGAATAATGGATTTGAAGAAGATTTTACAAGATCGATTCGGATATGAAAACTTCCGCCCAGGAGAAGAAGAAGTGATTCGTCACGTATTGACTAAGAAGGACACGATCGCCATTTTGCCGACGGGGATGGGAAAATCTCTTTGCTATCAGTTGCCAGGGGCTATTATGGAAGGCGCTGTTCTCATTATCTCTCCGCTCGTCTCATTAATGGAAGACCAGGCGATGCGGATGCGCCAAAATGGTGAAAAACGTGTAATCGCATTGAATTCATTTCTGCATTATCCTGAACGGCAAAGAATTATCGCGCAACTTCAAAACTATAAATTTATCTTTATTTCCCCTGAGATGCTTTCCCAAGAATCATTTGGACGACAATTGAACCGGTTACAAATTTCGTTAGTTGTCGTCGATGAAGCGCACTGTATTTCCCAATGGGGATTCGATTTTCGTCCGGATTATTTACGCATAGGAGACTTCTTAAACGAAATGGGGAGTCCTCCGATATTGGCTTTGACTGCTACGGCGGATGAAAAGGTGTTGAACGATATTCAGCATTACCTTCGAATGAAGAATCCATATGTAGTACGTCATTCATTGGATCGTCCGAACATTTCCTATTCAATTCGCGAAGTGTACTCAACTGTTGAAAAAACTGCTTGGATTAAAGAAAGGGTAATGCAGACGGCAGGACCGGGGATTATTTACGCTTCATCTAGAAAACGCGCCGATGAATTGGCTATCGAACTTCAGCTGGAAGGTGTAGCTGTACAATCCTATCATGCTGGGAAGGAACAAGATGACCGTGCTATCATCCAAGATCAGTTTCTCAATGGCAATCTTGAATGGATATGTGCAACGAATGCATTTGGAATGGGGGTCCATAAAGACGATATCCGGCAAGTGATCCATGACCACCTTCCACCCACAGTTGCCGCATATATGCAAGAAGTCGGGAGAGCGGGGAGGGATGGCCATCCGGCTGCCGCAACGTTGCTTTACATGCCCACTGACGAGTATACGACAAGTTTCATCATCCAATCAGACATGCCTAGTGAAGACGAAATCCGCCATTACTACAAGTTGATGTCAGAAGGTCACCCTTCCGACAAAGCAGCCGAGTTAGCTAGTTTGACAGAGACAGGAAAGCGGGTAATTGATTATTATTCGGAGCGCTATTCGATGGATGAAATACTTTTACGATTTAAGGGGCTTTCAAATGAAAAGAACGTACAACTTCAGCAAATGATCCACGTAGTCAAAAGCGGAGAATGCATCCGGCAAGCCGCTCTGTTGTATTTTGGGGAAATATGTCGGAGTAAACCTGACGAATGCTGTTCGAATTGCGGTCTCAGTCCAGTTGATTGGCTTACGGAAAAAGTAATAAGGAAGAGTACTAAAGAGAGAGTCAGTTGGGATGAAAGAATTACGATTCTACTTGGATAACAGGTCTGATGCCCGTTTACTTTTACGACAATATTCGTCATAATATAAAGAAGAGCACCATTGAATAGGAGAATATGTCGATGAAAAATAATGATTACAAAGTTGAATTTGAAGAGCATCGCAGAGAGATCGGGCTTGATCGCGATGAAGATGCGATTTTGCCGTCACGAGCAGAACGGCATGGCAGACGCCGTAAGGGGAAGACAGCTTCCAGTCATACGACTATCAATGTAATCCTAGGCATTTTTACATTCATTCCGATCATAATTTTTGTTTATGTCATTTATAATTTCTACTTTGGATCAGATAGCGGATCCGCCAAGGTCGATAGTTCAGAATATCCTGTAGAGTACGGAACGAATGAATCGTCTGGAAATAGCGAGAGTCCCGGCTCGATTGTTATGGATTCTGAAAAAGAAAAAGAGGATGAGCAACAGTCTAAAGGGGATACTAACAAAGGAACTGCGGAAGAGTCGAAAAATGAATCCAATAAAAAGCCTGTAACTGTTACTCCGCCCGCCGTTGAGAAAAAGGAACCTCCGAAAGTGACAGAGACTCCAAAAGCGGAAGAAAAACCAAGTTCCCAAAACAAGACAGAAACGAATACACAGAGTAGAACGCATATTGTAGCAGCCAATGAAACACTTTATCGAATTTCCGTGAATTATTACGGCTCCGACGCCGGAATCGATAAGATTAAAAAAGCGAACGGACTTTCATCCAATGATATAATGGCAGGGCAAAAGTTAATTATTCCCTGAATGACTCCAAAGAAATGGAAGAAAAGGCAAAGTCGGTTCTTTGCCTTTTTCTTATGGCAGGTGCAAAATGAAAATTGTGTTAACTAGTTTAGCGAGCGTTTTTGGGATATTCGTAAGTATTCTTGCATATATGTTCTTTTATGCAAACCGTAAAAATGTCATCCACCATTCTTTTTCTGTTCGAAAAAATAGCGGGGAAGGCAACGAGTTGTCCGTTTTTTTTATTTCGGATATTCACAGACGACGGATCGATAGACAACTGTTGAAAAATATTCAATCACATGGATTGATTGATATTGTAATAATAGGCGGAGATCTTGCAGAAGGCGGAGTTCCGCTTTCGACGATTGACCGCAATGTAGAAAGACTTTCAGAGATTGCTCCATTATATTTCATTTGGGGGAACAATGATCGAGAAGTCGGTGAACATGCAATTCGGGATATTATCAAAAAGCACGGCGGTACGATATTGGATAATTCGAATGCAAAAATTGAAAGTCACCAGCATTGGGGAATATGTGGAACAGATGATCCTTCGAGTGGAAATGTTGATGTCGAGGCGGCTCTTAAAGGCGCTGAAAATTATTCTTATGTAATTGTCGCCACACATACTCCATCACTCTTCCGGAAAGTGGAGAAGATTTGTAAGCCTGAATTAATGGTTGCAGGTCATATGCACGGTGGGCAGATTAGACTTGGCAATATTGCGCTGCACCCATTAGGGCAGTTTACCGAAGCCGATGGAAAGGCGAGACTAATAAGTAATGGATATGGCACTTCTATTGTCCCACTCCGTTTGGGGGCGGCTCCGGAAAGTCATATCATAACGATAAAATATTAAATGACGAGGCAAGCAGCGTTTGATTGTAAGGAGAATGATGAAATTGATTTACAAAGATGCAATTGTGATTGGCGGCGGGCCATGTGGATTATCCGCCGCTATCGAATTGAAAAATATAGGTTTAGATGTATTAATAATTGAAAAAGGAAATATCGTCAATTCAATTTACCGCTATCCGACACATCAGACATTTTTTAGCTCAAGCATCAAGTTGTCTATCGGGGATATTCCTTTTATTACAGCGAAGGAAAAGCCGAAAAGGAATGATGCACTTGTCTATTATCGAAAAGTCGCCGAACTGAAGGAGCTTCCGATTAATAGCTTTGAAAAGGTCGGAACTGTAGAGAAAATGAATGGACATTTTACGGTGAAAACTGATCTGGCTAGCTACAAATCGAAGTTTGTCATCGTAGCAACAGGCTACTATGATAACCCGAACTCGTTAGGCGTTCCAGGAGATTCGTTGCCGAATGTGTTCCACTACTTCAAGGAAGCTCATCCTTTCTTCGGTAGGAAAGTCGTTGTCATCGGCGGCAAGAACTCTGCAGTAGATGCTGCCATCGAATTAGCAAAAGCAGGTGCATCCGTAACCGTTATTTATAGAGGGGCTGAATACTCCCCTAGCGTTAAACCGTGGATTCTGCCTGGATTTGACAGTATGGTCAGAAGCGGTGAGATCGATATGCATTTCAATTCGCAAGTCGTAGAAATTACTTCTAATTCCGTTACTTTCGAAAAAGATGGAGTTCGCACAACAATCGATAACGACTATGTATTCGCGATGGTCGGTTATCATCCAGACCATAGTTTTCTGAAAGGGATGGGCATTACGATAGACGACGAGAGCGGCAGGCCATTCTTTGACGAAGAGACGATGGAATCGAATGTGGAAGGGCTGTATATTGCGGGTGTCATTGCTGCAGGCAATAACTCCAATGAGATTTTCATAGAGAATGGACGCTGGCATGGTAATTTGATTGCCAAACATATTCAACTGACTTCCAATTCTCAAAAATAACGGATTGCGATCGCATCGCAGGGAAGGGGGCGTGAGGGTTTGATTATATTGCTTACTGTAGCGATTGCGCCGGGTTTGGCGTTATTCAGCTATTTTTACTTGCGAAAACAGATTGCAAAAGAACCTTCACGCACATTATTTCATACGTTCATTTATGGAGCGATGATGACCTTTCCGATCATGTTCATACAGCACGTCTTTGAAGAAGAAAACATCATTCCGAATGATTTCTTTCGTAATGCAATCTTTACAAGTTGGATTGAAGAGTTTTTCAAATGGCTTATCTTATTAATTGCGATTTTCAAGCATGTTGAGTTCGAAGATGCATACGATGGCATCCTTTATGGCGCAAGCGTGTCCCTCGGATTTGCAACAGTGGAAAATATACTGTACTTATTCATCTTCGGTTTAGACACTGCGTTTATAAGAGCACTTCTACCCGTGTCAAGCCATGCACTTTTCGGAGTTGTTATGGGGTATTACTTAGGAAGGGCGAAGTTTACGACGATATCCAATCGGAAAGGCATGCTGTTCTTCGCCTTTTTTGCGCCATTCATTCTCCATTTTATATACAATGGCATTTTAGGTGTGAGTGACTTGTCATTATATTTAATAATCCCATTTATGTTCTACTTATGGTGGTTCGGATTGACTCGTGTTAAACGCGCTCATACATTTGCGATGCAGCAATTCAGGAACAAAGCCCAAATAGGTATGAAATGAATTTCATATGAAAAGAATAATTGCAGTACTGTTTTTATGAAGATCTGGCGGATATGCTGGATCTTTTTTTTATGCCCTCAAGATAATAAAAAGAATTTGTTTGGACAAACTGAGAGAAAGGAGGGCATGAAATTGAAGAAATTAGTAATACGATTAGTGGCTATAGTGTTATTGCTAGGAACAGCATATGCAACTTCCCCAGTTACTATCGATGCATTCAGTGCGCGCGATCTTGCTAGAGGGGCAACAGGGGATGATGTTATCGAACTGCAGGCGAGACTTCAATACATCGGATTTTATAACGGGAAAATCGATGGGAAATTCGGTTATGGAACCTATTGGGCTTTGCGTAATTTCCAAGAGAAATACGGTTTGCCGATAGATGGCATTGCTGGCTCGCAAACGAAAAAGAAATTGACTGCAGCTTCCTCATACGATGAAAAATTTGTAATGGATAACTTGAAGCAAGGAAATCAGTTCACCCACTATGGAGGAACTGCGCTATCCGCCCAGGTGAAGAAAGGGGGAGGTGCAAACGAGAACGTCCATCTACCTTCCAAATATACTGAGCAGGACTTAAAGCTATTGGCGAATGCCGTATATGGGGAAGCGAGGGGAGAACCGTATGAAGGGCAAGTGGCTGTTGCGGCAGTCATCTTGAATCGGGTGGAGCATCCTGATTTCCCAGATACGGTCAGTGGCGTCATCTTCCAACCTTTAGCTTTCACTGCGGTGGCTGATGGGCAGATTTGGCTGGAGCCGAATGAGCGGGCGAAGGAAGCGGTTCTAGATGCACTGAATGGCTGGGATCCTTCTGAAAACGCCATTTATTATTTTAACCCGGTCACTGCGACGAGTAAGTGGATTTGGTCGAGACCACAAATTAAAAAGATCGGCATGCATATCTTCTGCTATTGATGTTATGTGAAAGGTGGATTGAAAATGGCTCTGTAAGGAAGGGCTGTTATATTAACTATGAAAAAAATGATATTTGTGCTTGCCTATGCATTAGTCGTCGTTTCCGTCTTCGCTTTTACGGAAGCGAAAGAAAATCAAAAGTTAGCCATCGTATTGTCCAACCAATATGCAAACCAAATGGCGGAAGCTTCGGAAAAACTGGATGAACTTGATTCCGCAGTGAAACAAACGCTTCTATTCAATAATTCAGAGGGGTCGACAAAGGCGAGGGAAAATATTTGGAGACTCTCTTCCGATATTAAGAGCTCTGTCGCATCGCTCCCTTTAGATTCGAGTTTTTCGACATCGTGGATGAACTATCTAGGGAGAGTCGGTAATTATGCAAAAGAGGCAGATCGACTATCGGACCCAGATGAGTACTATAACGTAATGTCACAAGCTTCAAAAAATCTAGGAGTAATGCAAGATGAATGGAGAGTAGCAACGACGGGCCTTATTGACGGCCAATATACGATGCAAGAATGGACGAATCGATTGAATTCAGAAAAAACAGATTCCAATTGGTCAGATATGGGTGCTTCCGTTAAACAATATTCAGAAGCCGACTTCCCGCTCACAGCTAGTGAGTCGGATGCTATGAAAAAGAAGGAATTGAAAAATATTGATGAGGCGAAAGTAACGCAAGCGGAAGCAGTAGAGCGTTTCAAGATTTTGTTTCCGCAAGTATCCAATGATGTGATTGGCGTGGAAAAGAGTAAACCGGGTTCGCCGTATCCGTTCTTTCATATACGATTCTCTGATGGAGAATCCATCGGCTATATCGATATTACCGAAAAAGGCGGTCATGTTCTTTCTTATCTTTCAGAAAGGCCATTTGGCAAGAATGCCCTTCCGTTTGAAGATATTAAACAGAACGCGGCAGAATTTCTAAAGGCTGCAGGTTATAAAGACCTCGTCTATGAAGAATCGCGAGAGAACAACACATCATGGCATTTTGTATTTGTAAGGAAAGATCCGTTCTACGATGCAAAAGTCTTTTCAGACGTCATCCATGTGAAGCTCGCAAAGGACACGGGAGATATTATCGGCTTGAACGCCGCAGAATACATCCGGAAAGAGAAATTGCATAGACAGTCAATCAAGAAAATTGACTGGAATGAATTCTTCCATAAAGATGTGCAAATCGTGCAAGATGAACTCGCTTATGTGGAAAACGAAAGGCTGGAACAAAGACTGGCTCATTATTTAAAGGTCACTCGTGATGAACACGGTCATACTGGAACATACAATGTTATCGTCGATACGGAAACTTCCGAAGTGATCAAAACGGAAAAGCTTGAATGATCGAAGATAGTTCAAATGGTCTGAAATTCGATATTGGAATTTATGCCTACTCATGACATAATAGATATATCTATTAAAGGTAGGTGTAATCCAATGCGGCTTTCAATTGGCACGACTTTAACAATCGATAAGGATTTCACCGAACGCGGTGACAAGTTTAAAAGTAAAGTTGTCGATTTTGGTGACGGCTTTGTCATGATCGATTACCCGGCCCACATTGAAACGGGCAAAACCGCATTCTTCATGGATGGGACTCAGTTACTAGTCTCCTTCGTTGAGAATAAAATGTCATATGCATTCCGTGCCGAAGTGACAGGTAGGGTGAATAAAGGTATTCCGATGTTGAAATTGACCTATCCGGGTGATGATCAATTAATCAAAATACAAAGACGCGAATTTGTCAGAGTGGAAACTGCTATTGATGTCGCTGTCGATTTTGGAGGCTTCTTTCAACAATTTGTAGCGGAAGATATAAGCGCTGGCGGCGTCGCACTCAATATCGGTCAAGCGGATTCCTTCGAAGAGACTGAAACTGTGGAGTTGACAATTGTGTTGCCCTTTGTCAATGATGATATAAAGTACATTCGAACTGAAGCGAAAGCTGTGCGAATTTGGGAAAAGGATGACAGGCGGATTGCCTCCATGCAATTTTCCAAAATCGATACGACGGATCGGCAGAATATCATCCGTTTCTGCTTTGAGAGACAACTGCAGGCAAGAAATGCAAAGTAAAGGATTACTTAGGGGAAAGACCTGTTAGTTCAGGACTTTTCCCTTTTCTGATAGAAAGCGAAAGGTGGCGTTTAGGTGCGACAGGCATAAGGGGAAGATGTGGAGTGGCGAACCATTCTCGTAACGCAGCGCTTTTACTCGCAAAAGCCGTTCTTCGTGACGGCTTTCAAATCAGCTTAAACTTATGACCCGAGCACCTGCCACCTGAAGCTGGATTATGATACAATGTTTTCGAATTGAATTCGGGGGTAGATGATATGTTAAAAGGTTTTATCATTGCAATTGACGGACCTGCAGCAGCAGGTAAAAGTACGATTGCAAAAAAGATTGCACAAAAATTACGTTACACCTATATCGATACAGGTGCAATGTATCGCGCTTTGACGCATAAAGCAATCCAGTCTGGCATAAATATGGATAGTGACCACGATCTAGCGGAGTTGCTCGAGGATACTGAAATTCTCTTAATTCCCGACAATACTGGAGGCCAAGCTGTATTGATCGACGGAGTCGATTGTTCTGACGAAATTAGATCACAAGAAGTGACTGCTTCCGTTTCCCAAGTGGCTGCACACTCGACAGTCCGGAAATTAATGGTGGATAAGCAGAGGGACCTTGCAAAAGGTACAAGTGTCGTCATGGACGGTCGTGATATTGGAACAGCAGTTTTACCCGATGCTGACTTGAAAATCTTCATGACTGCTTCAGTCGATGAGAGAGCGGAACGACGTTTTCAAGAAAATGAAAAGCGTGGAATCCATTCTTCGCTAAGCCGTCTGAAAGAAGAAATCGAACAGCGCGACCGTGCTGATAGTGAACGGGAAGTGTCTCCTTTGAAGAAAGCGGACGATGCAATCCTGGTTGATACAACGTCGTTGTCCATCGAAGAAGTCGCCGACAAAGTGATAGAGCTCGCGGAAATGAGGATGGAACGATGAATCTATATCCATTTGGAAAATCTCTCGTAAGCACGATATTCTATCCCCTCTACAGGATTAAAGTAATAGGCAAAGAGAATTTCCCTACAGAAGGTGGGATCCTTCTTTGCACGAACCATATAGATAATTTCGATCCACCTGTTGTCGGTATTACTTGCCCGAGAACTGTCCATTTCATGGCGAAGGAAGAACTTTTCAAAGTTCCCATCTTGAAAACCATTCTTCCGCAAGTAAACGCATTTCCCGTAAAACGAGGGATGAGTGACAGGGAAGCTTTCAGGACCGCTTTGAAATTATTGCGTGGCGGTGAAGTTGTCGGCATGTTTCCGGAAGGGACAAGAAGCAAGACTGGAGAACTTGGAAAGGGGCTTGCAGGTGCGGGCTTCTTTGCGTTAAAAGGTGATGCAGACGTAATGCCTTGTGCAATCATTGGGCCGTATAAACCATTCCGTAAGTTGAAGGTAGTCTACGGCAAGCCGATAGAGATGGCTCCTTACCGCGAAAGGAAGGCATCTGCGGAAGAAGTGACAGAAGTGATCATGAACGAAATCCGCAACCTTTTGGAACAACATAAATAAATTGATAAGGGTAATTTTTTGTTTTTATGCATCGATTCGAATAATATAGAGATAGGATTCATTATGGAGGAGGACTACATATGACTGAAGAAATGAATTTAGATGAATTGAACGGATATAAAGAAGGTGACCGAGTCACTGGAAAAGTGACAAAAATCGAAGACAAATCCGTTTTAGTCGAAATTACTGGAGCGCCTTTTGATGGTGTCATCCCCATCAGTGAACTATCGAGTCTACACATTGAAAAGGCATCTGACGCAGTACAAGTTGGTGATGAACTTGAATTGATCATCACGAAAGTGGAAGATGAAAATTACGTCCTTTCCAAACGGAAAGTCGATGCAGAAAATGCATGGGATTCCCTTGAAGAAAAATTCAATAATCAAGAAACTATCGAAACAGAAGTGAAGGATGTTGTAAAAGGCGGCCTCGTCGTCGACCTTGGCGTCCGCGGTTTTATTCCAGCATCACTTGTTGAAGATCATTTCGTTGAATCATTCGAAGATTATAAAGGTCGTACAATGGAATTTAAAATCGTAGAGATGGACAAGGAAAAAAATCGTCTTATCCTTTCTCATCGCGCTGTCCTACAAGAGGAAAAGGCGAACAAGAAAGAAGAAGTGCTTGAAGAACTGAAAGAAGGCCAAGTGCTTGAAGGAACAGTTCAGCGCATCGCTTCTTTCGGAGCTTTCGTCGATATCGGCGGAGTCGATGGCTTGGTTCATATTTCACAGCTATCCCATGAGCACGTCGAAAAGGTGTCCGATGTCTTGAAAGAAGGCGAAAAGGTAAAAGTGAAAGTCCTTTCGGTCGATCGTGATTCGGAACGGATTTCATTATCTATCAAAGAAACATTGCCTGGACCGTGGGAAAACATTGAAGAGAGAGCGCCGAAAGGGTCAGTATTCGAAGGCATAGTGAAACGTCTCGTTTCCTATGGCGCATTCGTTGAAGTATTCCCTGGAGTGGAAGGTCTCGTCCACATTTCTCGAATTTCTCATCAGCATATCGGAACGCCGCATGAAGTATTGCAGGAAGGCCAAAAAGTTGATGTGAAAGTTGTCGATGTGAACGCGGAAGAAAAACGTCTTTCCCTCAGCATCAAAGATCTTCTCGAGAAGGAAGAAACTGAGTCATACGGTGATTATGAAATGAAAGAAGAAACAGGTTTCTCTTTGAGCGATGTCATCGGAGATCAGTTGAAAAAGTTCACTGAATAATTTTTGTCAAATTATCGAACAAACGAATGAAACACAACTGTATGGGTGATGGTGCTTACATAGGCATCATCATCTTTTTTGTGTATAATACACAAGAGATATACTGGAAGGGTGTTTTAATTATGAATAAACCAACCGTAGCGATCGTTGGAAGGCCGAATGTAGGAAAGTCTACAATCTTCAACCGTATCGTTGGAGAACGAATTTCGATTGTAGAGGACGTGGCCGGCGTAACGAGGGACCGGATATATAGTTCGGCAGATTGGCTCTCACATGATTTTAATTTGATTGATACTGGCGGCATTGATATCGGAGACGAGCCATTCCTGGAACAGATCAGGCTTCAGGCGGAAATTGCGATTGACGAAGCGGATGTCATCATCTTTTTGACGAATGGACGAGAAGGTGTGACGGATGCAGATGAGCATGTCGCTAAAATTCTTTACAAAACGAAGAAACCAATCGTGTTAGCGGTGAATAAAATCGATAATCCGGATATGCGTGATATGATCTATGATTTTTACTCACTCGGTTTTGGCGATCCCTATCCAATTTCAGGCTCACACGGAATCGGCCTTGGCGATTTGCTGGATGCTGTTGCTGCAAGTTTCCCGGAACCGGGTGAAGAAATCGAAGAGGATGATGTCATCCGTTTTTCATTGATCGGTAGACCGAACGTAGGGAAATCATCCCTCGTTAACGCGCTGCTCGGAGAAGACAGGGTTATCGTAAGCGACGTTGCCGGAACGACTACGGATGCAATCGATACTTCTTATGAGTTTGAAGGTCAGAAGTATAAAATTATCGATACTGCAGGTATGCGGAAAAAAGGAAAAGTGTATGAGAATACGGAGAAATACAGCGTATTGCGGGCGTTAAAAGCAATCGACCGTTCTGATGTCGTCTTGATTGTCATTAACGGTGAAGAAGGGATCCGCGAACAAGATAAGCGTATTGCTGGTTATGCAGAGGAAGCCGGGAAAGGCATTATGTTTGTTGTGAATAAATGGGATGCTATCGAGAAAGACGATAAAACGATGAATCGTTTCACGGAAGATATTCGCAAAAACTTCTTATTCCTTGATTACGCGCCAATTGCCTACGTGTCAGCAAAAACGAAGCAGCGTGTAACAACTTTGTTCGATCAAATTAAAATGATCAGTGAAAACCATGCAATGCGCATCCAATCGAGTGTTCTGAATGAAGTAATCGAAGATGCCGTCGCACGCAATCCAGCCCCTTCGGATAAAGGTCGCAGGCTGCGTATTTATTATGCAACGCAAGTGGCGATCAAACCACCGGTCTTCATTGTATTTGTCAATGAACCGGAATTGATGCATTTTTCTTATGAACGATTTTTACAAAATCGTCTAAGGGAATCATTCGGGTTTGAAGGAACGCCAATCCGGCTTATTACACGAGCAAGAAGTTAAATGAGGTGAAGATATTGGAAAGAGTGTCAGTAATCGGGGCAGGCAGCTGGGGGACCGCAATCGCGTTTGTCCTTGCAGAAAATGGCCATGATTGCCTGCTATGGACGAGAAGGGCTGAACAAGCCGCTGAAATCAATGAGCAGCATACGAATGCTTCGTATTTGCCAGGCATTACATTGCCAGCTAATTTGAAAGCAATCTCGGACTTGGAAGCGGCAGTCAATCATTCCGATATGATCGTCATTGCAGTTCCGACGAAAGCGATTCGGGACCTATGTGCAGATATTGAAAAGATTGTCAGTAATCCAAAGTTGATCGTCCATGTTTCTAAAGGAATTGAGCCGGATTCATTGAAACGAATCTCCGAAGTGATTGAAGAGGAAATCTCCTCGGACAATCGACAGGCGATCGTCGCGCTTTCAGGACCGAGCCATGCCGAAGAGGTCGTCCTTCGCCATCCGACGACAATTACGGCTGCCTCCTTCGATAGTGAAGCAGCAAAACGTGTACAAGACCTATTCATGAATCAATATTTCCGGGTTTATACGAACGATGATCTGATTGGTGTTGAAATAGGGGCTGCATTGAAGAATGTCATCGCCCTTGCTGCAGGAATCTCAGATGGCATCGGCTATGGGGATAATGCCAAAGCAGCACTTATTACGCGTGGGTTGGCAGAGATCACAAGACTCGGCATGAAGATGGGAGCGAATCCGCTAACGTTTTCGGGTTTGACCGGTCTTGGAGACTTAATCGTAACTTGCACAAGCGTCCATTCGCGGAATTGGAAGGCCGGCAATCTATTGGGTCAAGGGAAGTCATTGGATGAAGTGATTTCCGGTATGGGAATGGTCATTGAAGGGGTCCGTACAACAAAAGCCGCCCATCAACTTTCCGAGCGATACGATGTGTCGATGCCGTTGACCGAAGCTTTGTATTCCATCCTTTTCGATAATGTACCTCCAAAGGAAGCTGTCGATCAGCTCATGAGCAGGATGAAGAAACAGGAAATCGAAGATATATTTTTCAAATAATGTGTTCCGAGACATGAAAGGATGATTCGTTTGTCCTCATTAGATAAAATGTGGCTGTCGTTTTACGCAATGGGTTTCATGGCAATTTCCATGGGACTCATTTATTTGAGCAGACATAAGCTATCAAATAGATTATTAAAATTCCTATTTGCCCTTATCGCTTATTCTTTATTGATATTCTCATTTTTTGCAATGGTATACCTTGTATTCAGCGGGCCGACTGGGGGAGCAAGATGAAAATGATTCGAAAAAAATACACTTTGTTTTTCTTAGTAACAGCCATTTCACTTGTACTTTCGGGATGTTTGTACCCGGAAGATGAAAAAGCAGCACAAGAAAATCCATATGAAGAACAAATTGAAGCCGTTCAAAAAGCAGTCAATTCATATAAGGAAAACACCGGTGGACTTCTTCCAATCAAGACGAGGGAAAATGAAACTGACATGTACATAAAGTACCCGATCGAATTTTCCAAGATCGTTCCGGCATACACTGAAAAAATCCCCTCCAACGCCTATGAAACTGGAGGCATTTATCAATATGTCCTAATGGATGTCGAGGAAAACCCTACTGTTAAACTTGTCGACTTGAGAATAGCCGAACGCATACGTGATTTGAATCTAAGAAGACATATTAATGGAAAGCTCCCATTCAAAGACCCTGTAGGGGAAAACGTGTATGAAATCGATTTTGAAGCGATGGGATTCAAGGAGCCTTTGAAAGTTGAAAGCCCCTATTCAGACGCTTTGCTTCCGATTGTTGTAGGTGGGGACGGACATTTTTATGTTGATTATTCCATCGACTTGAACAGGCTTTTACAAGAGCAAAAACCGGATGTGGATGAAGGAGAGGATATCCGTTATCTCCTAGCTGATTCGAATCCGATTTTGCCGGCTTATTCCTTGCCTTACACAGTAAATGAAAAAAACGAACCGATTTTTATGAAGAAGAAATAATAAACATCATAGGGAAATCAAAACGTTTCATGCATTTTTAGCATGAAACGTTTTTCGTTTACATAAACTAATATGCGCGAAAAAAGGAGGGCTAAGTATGAAAGAGGAGTTATATGAAAATCTGGCTAGGAGAACGGACGGGGATATTTATATAGGTGTGGTCGGCCCTGTTCGTGTTGGTAAATCGACTTTCGTGAAAAGAGTGATGGAGGAGGTCGTCATACCGAATATGACGGATGCAGGTGATAGGGCAAGAGCACAGGATGAATTGCCACAAAGCTCGCCAGGTCCGATCATCATGACGTCTGAGCCGAAATTCGTTCCAGCACAAGGCACCCAAGTTTCGATCGGGGAGGGGGAGCTATCTTTCCAAGTTAGGCTTGCGGACTGCGTAGGTTATGTGATCGATGGAGTGAAAGGATATGAGGATGAGGATGGTCCAAAATATGTTCATACTCCTTGGCATAATGAACCGATACCTTTTGAGGAAGCGGCACGCATCGGAACGGACAAAGTGATTCGAGACCATTCCACGATTGGTATCTTAGTAACGACGGATGGGACAGTGAACAATATTCCAAGAGCGGCTGCGGAGGTGGCTGAAGAGGAAATCGTCGGAAAGCTGAAGGAAATCGGCAAACCGTTTGTCATTGTCTTGAACTCCAAAATGCCTGCTCATGAAAAGACAGCTGCCCTGAAGGAACAGCTGCATGAAAAACATGGAGTACCCGTCATAGCAATCAGTGCCGACCAACTGAATGCTCAAGAAATTCAACTGATCCTAAAGGAAGCTCTTTATGAATTCCCGATTACGGACATCGAAGTACAAAAGCCGGATTGGATGGATGTACTGGGGTCCGATCATGAATTGAATTCAGCGATTGACAATGTCATCAATGAAGGATTCCTCGTTGCATCGAAAATCCGGAAAGTACAAGAGCTTGCCGAGCGGTTGAAAGACGAAAAATACGTCAGACATGCAGAAGTCGTCGATGTAGACGCGGGGAAAGGGAAAGCGACCGTCAATATCGAGATGGATGAACAGGCATTCCGTGAAGTTTGCGAGAACATCATGCAACAAGAATTGAAAACGAAAAAAGATTGGCTCATGTTTGTCAAAGACGCTGTAAAAGCGAAAAAATCATATGATATGTATTCGGAAGCGATCGAAACCGCCAAGAAGAGCGGTTATGGAGTCGCATTGCCGACAATCGATGATTTCCAGCCGTCGCCACCGGAACTCATCAAGCAAGAGAATTTCTATGGTGTCCGCATGAAGGCATCGGCCCCATCCCTTCATATTATCCGCATTGACATGGACGCAGAATTCTCGCCGTTGATCGGCTCTGAATTCCATAGTCACCACTTGTTGAAGGAATTGAAGAACGCTTATCTGCATGATAGAGATGCCCTTTGGCAAACACAGCTCTTCGGCACGCCATTGCATGAAGTGATGAAAGAGAGCATCCGATTCAAAACGTCTTCAGTTCCGCCAAATGCAAGGAAAAGACTTAGAGAAACGATTGAGCAAATGGTCAATGACGGCAATAAGGGCATGATCACATTTATCGTTTAAGATAGATGTTTTGCGGGAGTATGTTTGTCGACCTCTTTAAGGAGGGGTAAAGCCTGATATGTCAAGCAAAATACTACGTTTTTTCAGAAAAAGATCCGTTTTTGACGGGTCTTTTATTTTTTTCCTAAAATAAACCGAAAAACCCCCAGAAACGTTGATAATATTGTTGCACCGCGGTTTTGAGTGTGTTACTCTTTGTACAGTAAAGAAAAGCGGAGAGCGCCTGCCTAGAGGCGACAGGCATAAGGAGAAGGTGCGGAGTGGCGAATTTTGCCACAGAGCAGCTTTGACTTAAGACCCCGAGCCAATCGAACTGCGAAGTGTTCGATTTGCCTTAATTTCTGCGGTTTTTGCAGAAATTAAGGCATCCTGTTGGCGCCCATAGCTGGACATTAAAAAGCTGACATCATCCTTTGAGAGGAGGTGAATGGTGTGAACAAAACAGAATTGATCAACTCAGTTGCCGAAGCGGCAGGTCTGACGAAAAAAGACGCTACTAAAGCGGTTGAAGCTGTATTCGATACAATCCAATCGACACTTGCTAATGGTGATAAAGTACAATTGATCGGATTCGGTAACTTCGAAGTACGTGAGCGTGCTGCTCGTAAAGGGCGCAACCCACAATCTGGTGAAGAAATCGAAATCGCAGCAAGCAAAGTTCCTGCGTTCAAAGCAGGTAAAGCGCTTAAAGATGCTGTTAAGTAATCTTTAAGTTTACATAGGAGCCCCTCCGCTATGTCTCATTGACATAAATGTGGACGGGCTCCTTTTATGTAACCATAATAGTATACTTGAGCCGCACAAAAGGATAACCTAAAGCACAGGCAGTTGCTTTCCTTTCCATCTCTCGCTTCCGGGGACGTTGCCTTAATTCTGCTCGCAACGCTGCGCTTGTGCTCGCAAACGTCGTTCTTGTGCTCGCAACGCTGCGCTTTTGCTCGCAAACGTCGTTCTTGTGCTCGCAACGCTGCGCTTTTGCTCGCAAACGCCGTTCTTCGTAACGGCGCTTGCTGTACGTATCCGTGTGAGTATGCTACTATCTTTGAAGGAATAGGATTAGATTGCGATAAGGAGGAAGTCTGTATGACTGAAGTGGATCTCGGTAAAATAGAAAAAGCCGTTTCGATGATCCTAGAAGCAATAGGAGAAGACACCGAACGGGAAGGATTGCTCGACACCCCGAAACGTGTCGCGAAAATGTATGCAGAAGTTTTTGAAGGACTACATAAAGATCCAAAACAATATTTTGAAACGGTATTCCACGAGAACCATGATGAAGTGGTCCTAGTGAAAGACATCCCGTTTCATTCGATGTGCGAACATCACCTTGTCCCATTCTACGGACATGCCCATATCGCATACATACCACGTAACGGAGTCGTTGCAGGGCTCAGCAAATTAGCTAGAGCTGTTGAAACGACTGCGAAACGTCCACAACTTCAGGAAAGAATTACATCTACCGTTGCTAACGCGATGATGGACATGCTAAATCCAATAGGGGTCTATGTCATTATCGAAGCGGAACATATGTGCATGACGATGAGAGGCATTAAGAAACCTGGAGCCAAAACAGTAACAACAGTCGCTCGTGGGATTTATGAGCATGACGATGTGAAAAGAGCAGAAATTCTGTCTCTTCTGAAGTGATCTGATGCCTTTGCGGATCAATTCATTTCTATGATATGATGGGATGTATATGGATGACAGGAGATGAAAACATGTCACAACCTGATTTTATCATGATCAAAGCACAAGAAGACGGAGTGAACGTCATCGGGCTGACTAGAGGCAATGATACGAAATTCCATCACACCGAAAAATTGGATCGTGGGGAAGTGATGATTGCCCAATTCACTGAGCATACATCCGCCATGAAAATTCGCGGAAAAGCCGAAATCCACTCGGCGCATGGTATTGTCTACAGCGAAGGGAAAGAATAGTCATACTGGACCACTATTCACTAGGTCTTTGAATGGAGAACCGAAGATGGACAGACAAACTATCAATCGATATATTCAAAATTATATAAGCGAAGTCGAATGTTCCATACAAGAGCCTGTTGTGAATCGGGATCTTGGGAAGATGCCACTTGACGAAGCGAAGGCGTTCTTCCTCCTTTTACCGTTTTTGAATGATGAGGAATGGACCTCCGAGCTGAATATATCTGCGATTGCAGTAGGCGCTGTACACGCGGCCTTCGACATGCATGACAGAGTGGACATCTTGGACGCCACTTCAAGAGAACAGCAGCTAATGGTCCTTTCAGGGGATCATTTTAGCGGCATTCATTATCGTTTATTATCATCGCTTCCAGATTTTACTTTCATTACATCATTGTCGAAAATGATCGGATACATTAACGAGACGAAAACGAATCTGTTAATGGAAGAAACCGATGGAATCGAAATGCTAATCGACTCGAGGATTTGCATAGAATCTGGATGTATCGTTGAATTCCATAGAACATATGGTTTTTCAAGATATTCAAAAATTACGGAAACAGCATTGGGGCTCATTTGGTTTTTCAGAAAGTTGAAAAAAGATCCTGCGATCGATCAAGCCTCTACTGGAAATAGGATCAAAAAGGCTGATATGGAATATGCTATTTCTGAATTATCAACGAGGTTGCAAAAACAGCTTGCGGAAGCTGAGTTTTTGAACCCGTTTTTAAGGCAGGAAATCCATAGGTTTGCGGCTCCGCTTTTAGGCAAGCCTATTTAGAGAAAGAAGGGAAGACTTATGGGGACATCCAAGGAAGAGAAAGTCCATCACGTCTTTGAGAAGATTGCTGTTGATTATGATAAGATGAATTCTGTCATCAGCTTCAACCAACATAAAAAATGGCGAAATGATATTATGATTCGAATGAATGTGCAAAAAGGATCGAGTGCTTTGGATGTTTGCTGTGGCACTGCGGACTGGACAATTGCGTTAGCCGAAGCTGTCGGGCCGGAAGGGAAAGTTACCGGACTTGATTTCAGTGAAAGCATGCTTGCATCCGGAAGACCTAAAGTCGCTACATATCCTATGGTCGACCTTATCCAAGGGAATGCGATGGAATTGCCTTTTCCTGATAACAGTTTCGATTATGTGACGATCGGATTCGGACTGCGCAACGTCCCTGACTATGGACAAGTTCTAAAGGAAATGAACCGCGTACTGAAGCCCGGTGGAATGGCAGCTTGTTTGGAAACATCACAAACTGAAATTCCGGTATATCGTCAATTATTCCGTTTTTATTTTAAATACATTATGCCTTTCTTTGGAAAGCTCTTTGCCAAAAGCTATAAAGAGTATTCTTGGCTTCAAGAATCGGCAGATGATTTCCCAGGAACGAAGCAGCTTGCTCAAATGTTCGTAGATGCAGGTTTTCGGGAAGTATCTTATAAGAAATATAGCGGTGGAGCTGCAGCAGGGCACATCGCGTTCAAATAATTGCAAGTAGGGGAAGGTAATCGTCTTGGAGAAATTGAAGTTAATGTCGTTATACGCAGATTTCCGAAAAGATCTGTCATTCATCGAAAAGGAACTTGAAAGATCCGTCGACTCCTCTTCCCCGGTCATTCGACAAGCTTCCCTCCTGCTATTAAGGGCAGGTGGAAAAAGGATCCGCCCTATATTTGTCATACTTTCATCCAAGTTCGGTGAATATTCAATGGAAAATGTGGCGAAAGTAGCAGTATCCTTGGAATTGATCCATATGGCATCGTTAGTTCATGACGACGTCATCGATAATTCGGATTTTCGTAGAGGCTTTGAAACGGTGAAGGCTAGATGGAATAACCGGATTGCTATGTATACCGGCGACTATATCTTTTCGCGTGCACTCGTTTCCATCGGAGAGATTGAAAAATCTGCGGTTCACCAACTACTTGCTAAAACGATGTTGGAGATTTGTAAAGGTGAAATTATTCAATTTGAATACCAACAAAAAACAGATCAGACTTTCCGTGACTATTTGCGGCGCATTAAAAGAAAAACAGCATTATTGCTCTCTTCCAGCTGTGAATTAGGAGCCCTCGTCTCCAACGCTAGTCCTGACGTTGTGGGCAAGCTGAAAAGGTTCGGCTATTTTGCGGGAATGGCTTTCCAAATCGTAGACGATATTTTGGACATTACGTCGACAGATGAAAAGCTTGGAAAACCTGCTGGCAGCGACTTGTTAAATGGGCATTTGACTTTGCCGACATTATACATAAAAGATGAACCAGAATTCCAGCCGTTTTTGCACCGTTCTTTTGACGGAACGTTAACGGAAGATGATCGTGTCAAAATGCTTGCTTATATCCGCCAATCCGGCGCTATAGAAAAATCACAGCAAGTGAGTGATATGTATTTGAGGAAAGCGATCGCGGAAGTGGAATCTTTGCCGGATAACGACGCGAAGAAAGCACTATTGCAAATAGCGGACTTCCTCGGAAAAAGAAAGTTCTGAGCATAAGGATACTAGTTGAAAGATTGTGATCCGAGTGGTACGATCAGTAAGGATAAAATTCCATACATATGTGAAGGAGTGTTTATAAATGGAAAGAACATTTTTAATGGTTAAACCTGATGGCGTTCAACGTAACTTGATCGGTGAAATCGTAAGCCGTTTTGAAAGCAAAGGATACACATTGGTCGGCGGTAAATTGATGCAAATCAGCCAAGAACTTGCTGAGCAACATTATGGCGAACATAAAGAGCGCCCGTTCTTTGGGGAGCTTGTAGATTTCATCACTTCTGGACCAGTTTTCGCAATGGTTTGGGAAGGTGAAAACGTTATTTCAACAGCACGTTTGATGATGGGTGCGACGAATCCTAAGGAGTCTGCTCCTGGAACAATCCGCGGCGATTTCGCTGTAACTGTCGGCAAAAACATCATCCACGGTTCAGATTCACCAGAATCTGCAGTTCGTGAAATCAATCTTTTCTTCAAAGAAGAAGAGCTTGTCAGCTATGACAAATCAATCGTAAGCTGGATCAACTAATCCATATCCACAAACAGCCTCGCAGTCAAATGCGGGGCTGTTTTTTTATTAAATGAAAATATCAGCAATGTATTTTGCGCTCAAGAATATGGTGCTGCGCTCAAGAATACGGTTTTACGCTCAAGAATGTGGTTTCGCGCTCAAGAATACGGATCTGCGCTCAAGAATATGGTTTCGTGCTCAAGAATGTGGTTTCGCGCTCAAGAATACGGGTCTGCGCTCAAGAATACGGATCTGCGCTCAAGAATATGGTTTCGCGCTCAAGAATGTGGATCTGCGCCCAAGAATACGGTTTTACGCTCAAGAATACGATTCCGCGCTCAAGAAAACAGTTTTGAAAGCAAGCATCGGCCTTGCCGGAAATCCTGTTATCTGGACAATAACTTGTATCTCCCTAAGTATCTTTGTCCAAAAGAGGACACATTGGGGAATTGTCACATTTGTTACCTTCTTTCCGGTATAATAGGTGAAAAAGAGTATCAGGGGGATTATGCATGTCAGACTACATCGATTTCATATCGAAAATAAAGAAAAAGACTGGAATCGACTTATCATTATATAAAGAAGCACAAATGAAAAGAAGGCTCACGTCCCTCTATGAGAAAAGGGGATTCCGCAACTTTTCGGACTATTATTCCGCAATACATAACGACAACACACTGCTCGATGAATTCCTCGATCGGATGACAATCAATGTTTCCGAATTTTACCGGAACGCACAACGTTGGGACGTTCTTGATAAGAAAATCTTCCCTATGCTGCTTGCCGATAACAAAAAGCTGAAAATATGGAGTGCTGCCTGCTCAACAGGCGAAGAACCATATTCACTTTCCATGGTATTGTCTTCTCACGTTCCCCTAAGGGATATCTCGATTTTAGCGACAGATCTAGATGCAGGCGTATTGGAGCGTGCGAAAGTCGGGCTGTATCAAGAACGATCATTGAAGGAAGTTCCAAAACCTATCTTGGATAAATACTTCGTTAATGAAGGACATCACTACCAAGTGAAAGATGAAATTAAAAAGACAGTCCAATTCAAACAGCAAAACCTGTTAGGGGATCCGTATGGTTCTGGATTCGACCTGATCGTCTGCAGGAATGTTATGATTTACTTTACGGAAGAGGCGAAGGATCAGATCTACTCCGATTTTTCAAAAGCGCTAAAGCCAGGTGGAATTCTTTTCGTCGGAAGCACCGAGCAGATTTTCAATCCATCGAAATACGGATTTGAATCAGAAGAGACATTCTTTTACAGGAAACTTTGAGAAAACGTTTTCATATCGTATTTATCTTTAAATCCGGAAAATATCCGGATTTTTTCATTAATACCTATAGTCAAAATTGTTTTAGTTTGATAAAGTGCTATGAAACGGATGTTTAATCCATCCTTAAGAAGAGAGATAAAGGAGGAAATGGAATGAGGTTTTTTACAGCTGGCGAGTCACACGGTCCACAATTGACAGCCATTATTGAAGGATTACCCGCTCAAATGCCATTGACGGCAGAAATGATCAACAACGAATTGAAAAGACGTCAAGGCGGCCATGGACGTGGTCGTCGGATGCAAATAGAAAAAGATCAGGTGCTAATTACTTCCGGTGTTAGGCATGGGAAGACGATTGGATCGCCTGTGACATTGACGGTCGTTAATGACGATTGGAAACATTGGACGAACATTATGGGAGTCGAGCCATTGGCGGACGATGTAAATCCCGAGGATATAAAAAGACAAATTACAAGACCGCGGCCAGGTCATGCGGACCTTGTGGGTGGTATGAAATATGGACATCGCGATTTGCGAAATGTCCTTGAAAGATCCTCCGCAAGGGAGACGACGATGCGTGTAGCAATAGGCGCTGTAGCGAAACAGTTCCTTCGTCAGTTAAACATCAACACGGTTGCACATGTGACGGAAATTGGCGGTATAACAACTGATCCTGAAACGTATTCCGGATTGTCGATGGATGAGCTGCGAACAATCATAGAAAACGATCCTGTCTATTGCGCGGATAAAGAGGCGTCTGCACGGATGGTTGCAGCGATTGATGATATTAAAGGACGCGGAGATACGCTTGGAGGGGTCGTAGAGGTCGTTGTAGAAGGCTGTCCGCCAGGAATCGGCAGCTACGTCCAGTTTGACCGCAAAATGGATGGGAAGCTTGCTGGAGCCATGATGAGCATTAATGCTTTCAAAGGTGTAGAGTTCGGATTAGGCTTTAAAATGGCACAAAAACCAGGCAGCGAAGTACATGATGAGATTGCGTGGTCGGAGGAACTCGGCTACTATCGTAAATCGAATCGCCTCGGTGGACTTGAAGGCGGTATGACGACAGGAATGCCGATTGTCGTCCGGGGTGTCATGAAACCGATCCCTACATTGTACAAGCCTCTTGAGAGCGTGGATATCGATACGAAGGAGCCTTTCGTAGCGACAATCGAGAGGTCGGATCCTTGTGCTGTGCCGGCTGCGTCCGTTGTTGCGGAGCATGTCATTGCAACAGAAGTGGCGAAAGCGATTATGGATGAATTCCGATCCGATACGATGGATGGCTTGAAGGACGAGATCGAGCGCTACCGACAATATGTAAAGGAGTTCTAATATGGGGAAACTGACCGTTCAATTGCCTGACGCGCAATATGATGTTCGTATTGGAGAGCATGTGTATGACTTGTTATCGACAGATTATCTCGACTTGCTGGAAAGTGCAGATCGAGTGGGCGTCATCGCTGATGAACAAGCAGCCAACCTTCACTTGCCAGTTCTTCTCGATGCCCTACAAAAAGCTGGAGTTGAACCTTTTATAAAGATAGTCCCTCAAGGGGAAAGTTGTAAAACGCAGGAAGTATATTTCGAATGCCAATCCTATTTAGTAAGAGAGAATTTCACCCGGAATTCCATCCTTATCGCATTTGGGGGAGGGGCATGTGGAGATTTGACAGGATTTGTTGCCGCTACATTCATGCGGGGAATCAGATTTATTCAATGTCCGACGACTATCCTTGCACACGACAGTGCAGTGGGAGGCAAGACCGCCATCAATCTTCCGGAAGGGAAAAACATGGTCGGTTCCTTCCATCAGCCGTCAGCAGTCTTATTCAATACTAAACTGTTGCGAACATTGCCGCCTCGTGAAATTCGCTCGGGTATGGCGGAATTGATCAAGCATGCATTCATTTCCGATGAGAAATGGTCTGAAATGCTGCTGGAAGAAGAGAATTTTACAAAACCAGCAGAAGAATGGTTATCGGAAGAATTGTTAAAAGGGATCAAAGTGAAGGCGGAGATCGTTGCTACAGATGAATTTGAACATTCCACAAGAAAGTTTTTGAATTTCGGCCATACATTCGGCCACGCTGTGGAAGCAGTATGCGGCTTCGGTGGTCTGAGTCACGGGGAGTGTGTTGTGATCGGCATGGCGTACAGCTTCATTCTTAGTGAACACCATGGAAAGATTGACCCGTCATTTACAAATCGCTACATTCAATTTGCAAAAAAGAATGGATATTCATTCGAACCAGTTTTGGAGCATACATTTGGCAGTTTCCTTGTCTTCATGGAAAAAGATAAAAAAGCTGCATTCGGCGAAATGAATTTCGTCATGTTGGAAGAGCTGGGCACACCGTTTGTAATGAAAGTTTCAGCCGAAGAATGTGAACAGGCTTTTCTTGAATTGCAGAAAAGAATCAGAATGGGGGAGCAGTCATGACAGTAAGAGGTGTAAGGGGGGCGACTACCGTTGTCTCAGATCAAACTGACTTAGTACTTGATGCAACGAGAACTTTAGTAATGGAAATGGCAAAAGAAAATGCCGTAGCACCTGAAGAAATCGTTTCGGTCATCATTTCAACGACACGAGATATTGAATCAGCTTTTCCTGCCAAAGCAGTCAGGACGATTGATGGATGGAAATACGTACCGGTCATGTGCACGCATGAAATGGACGTGCCCGGCTCATTGCCGTTATGTATCCGAATTCTCATGCATGTCAATTCTGAAACGAGCCAAAAGGATATTAAACATATTTATCAAAACGAAGCAGTGAAGCTACGACCTGATTTGCAAAACTAAAAGACATTCAGACCGGAGGAATACATATGCAGTGGAAAACAGTTCTTAACACTATGAAGCCTTATAAACCTGGCAGATCGATCGAAGAAGTGAAAAAAGCTTATGGATTGGATAATGTCGTAAAATTAGCTTCGAATGAAAATCCGTACGGCTGTGCATCTACTGTAACCGAGTTTTTAGGCAGCACGTCAATGCCGTTTGAAATATATCCGGATGGGCACGGGACAACTCTCCGTGCAAAACTGGCAGAAAAGCATAGTGTGGACGAATCATCAATCCTCTTCGGAAATGGATCTGACGAAATCATTTCGATCATTTCGCGTGCGTTGCTCGCTGAACAAATCCATACGATCATGCCGACTCCGTCGTTTCCTCAATACGTTCATAATGCTAAAATTGAAGGGGCAGATATTACAGAAATCCCTTTAAAGAACGGTTATCATGATTTGAATGATTTCGCTAACGCGATAAATGAACGGACTGCCATCATTTGGGTATGCAATCCTAACAATCCTACCGGAAGTCTTATTCCAAGCGATGAATTGGAACGTTTTTTAAAACGAGTCCCTGAAAATATCCTTGTCGTCCTAGACGAAGCTTATTTTGAATATGTGACCGATCCGAATCATGTCGACTCCATTACATTATTGGATCGTTTTCCTAACATCCTCGTATTGCGCACATTTTCAAAAGCGTATGGTCTCGCGTCTTTCAGAATAGGGTATGCAGTTGGCTCATCTGATATTATTACCGAGTTGAACAAAGTACGAAACCCTTTCAATAACAATACACTTGCAGTGGCTGTTGCAAGCAAGGCTTTGGAAGACGATGCATTCATCGAAAAATGCCGGACGTTTAATGAAAAAGAGAGAGTGCGCTTCAAGAAATTTGCTGATGAAAAAGGAATCCACATGTTTGATTCCGAAACGAACTTCGTCTTACTACAAGTACCGAACGATGCCGATGAAGCTTCGGAATTCCTATTGCAGCATGGCTTTATCGTTAGAAGCGGCAATGCACTTGGTACTCCTGGATATGTCAGAATTACAATCGGGACTGAATCACAAAATACTGGGTTGCTTGACGCATTTACTCTCTTATTACAAGAAAAAGGTAGATAAAAATGACTGATAATGTAGCAATTATAGGCTTGGGTCTCATAGGGGGCTCGCTGGCGCTAGCATTGAAACGTGGCGGCCGTAATATACAAATAACAGGCTTTGACCGTTCATATGCAACTGCAGACGAAGCTTACCGCCGAGGTATCGTTGACAGAATCGCACCTTCCGCAAAAGCGGCATGCGAAAAAGCGGATTTCATTATTTTTGCAACTCCCGTGAATACGACAATCGCATTGATGGAAGAAGCTTCGGAATGGACATTCAAAGAAAATGTCATCATTTCCGATACGGGCAGTACGAAAAATCCAATCATGCAGGCTGCCGAAAGACTTCAAAACAGAGGTTTGACATTCATCGGCGGACATCCGATGGCAGGATCCCATAAAAGCGGCATCGCGGCAGCTAAAGGGCATCTTTTCGAAAATGCATATTATGTGTTAACACCTTCCGAACGTGAAAGCTCTGAACAAATAGATAGGCTGACTGATCTGTTGGCTCCTTCAAAAGGCAAAATCGTCGTCTTAGATGCAGCTGAACATGATCGAATGACTGCGATTGTAAGTCATTTTCCTCATATCATCGCTTCTTCACTTGTTGGAAGACTGGCTGATCAGGAAAAAGAACAGCCTTTCGTGAAAAATCTCGCGGCTGGCGGTTTCCGTGATTTGACGCGTATCGCTTCCGCAGATCCGACAATGTGGCGGGACATTACGATTCAAAATCGTGAAGAATTGCTTGGGCAATTGGATGGTTGGCTGGAGGAAATGCAGTCGATCCGTTCGATGATCGTGGAAAATGATCCCGATCGGATATACAATTTCTTTTCCGACGCTAAGGAATTCAGGGACCACTTGCCTTCCACTTTCAAGGGAGCTGTGCAAGGCGCCTTGTATATGACGTTCGATTTACATATCGACATCCCAGATCATCCTGGTATTATTTCTGAAATAACGAAAATCCTTGCTGATGAACAAATAAGCATAACGAACATACGAATTGTGGAGACACGGACGGATGTTTACGGAATTCTCGTCATCAGTTTCCAAACGGCTGACGATCGAATGGCTGCAAGGACCGTTCTTGCAAAAACAACGGATTATAGTATGCATATTCTCTAAGGGGGCTTCTTCATGGTTGAAACGAAGACAGTGGAATACAACAAGCCTTTAGTAAAAGGTTCAATTAAAGTGCCTGGTGACAAATCTATATCCCATCGTGCTATTATGTTAGGGTCGATAGCGAAAGGTCGTACGGCAATAAAAGGTTTCCTTGATGGGGAAGATTGTTTGCGGACGATCGAGATTTTTAAGCGATTGGGCGTCTCGATCGAACGAAATGGAACAGATGTTGTAGTAGACAGCCCTGGGATTGGAAATTGGACAACTCCGACGGAAGAGCTATATGCTGGGAATTCAGGGACGACTGCAAGATTGATGCTCGGAATCTTATCTGGTTCTCCGGTCACATCCACATTGACCGGGGATGAATCTTTGTCGAAGCGACCGATGAAAAGGGTGACTACCCCATTGCAAACGATGGGTGCCTCCATCACTGGCACAGAGGGTGGAGATTTCCTTCCGCTGACAATTGAAAGCTCTAAGCTAGAAGGAATCGACTACAATATGCCTGTGGCAAGCGCACAAGTGAAATCTGCGATTCTGTTTGCAGGATTGAGTGCAGAAGGAGAAACGATTGTCAGGGAAACTGCCGTTTCAAGAGATCATACAGAGCGGATGCTCAAGCAGTTTGGGGCAGAGCTTTTTCAAGATGGGGAGACTGTAAGCATCAAAGGTGGTCAGACTTTAACAGGTACAGACGTCACCGTTCCCGGAGATATATCCTCCGCAGCCTTTTTCATGGCGGCAGCAGCGATGATCGAAGGAAGCGAAGTAGATTTCTTGGATGTCGGGCTAAATCCGACAAGAACAGGGATTATTGATGTATTGCGTCAAATGGGAGCTAAAGTGGATATACTTGAACAAAACGGTGAAATGGGCGAACCTTATGGGGTAGTGAAAGTTGCTCACGACCGTTTGGAAGGAATAGAGATAAGCGGGGATATCATACCGACGCTGATCGATGAATTGCCGATCATCGCATTGCTGGCCACTCAAGCGACAGGAACAACCGTCATAAAGGATGCCGCAGAGCTACGCGTCAAGGAAACAGACCGCATTGCCGCCGTTACTGACGAACTGACGAAACTAGGTGCCAACGTTAAAGCAACAGACGACGGGATGATCATCGAAGGGCCAACAGCATTATCAGGAGGAGAACTGAAATCGTATGGGGATCACAGAATAGGAATGATGGCCGCGATCGCCTCATTGGCATCAGATGGACCCATTCATATTGAAGACCCTTCTTGCATTGCGATTTCCTATCCGAACTTTTTTGATCATTTGTCGCAAATCGTCTTTGCGCGCAATGAAGAATAATTTTCCTAGTGTATACAACTTGAAGGATCAGGTGAAAATATGATGCAGTTACATGATTTTGAAAAAGCGGTACACGATGGAGATATAGGGCGAGTAAATGACTTGATTGATCGTGTGGAAAAGCCCGGAGACTTCGATTTACTATATGAAGCTGCGGCTTTATTAGTTGATTACGGATATGTCGGCCAAGCCGACCATATTTACGAAACATTGATCTCCTATATGCCTGACGAACCGCAATTGAAGATTGACCGGGCAAATACATTGATGGAACTGGGCGATGAAGATGAAGCGCTGCTGTTGCTTTCAGAAGTAACGCCCGACCAAGAGGAATATGTACAAGCGCTATTAGCTCTTGCCGATTACTACCAGATGATCGGGATGGCAGAAGCAGCTCTTGGAAAGGTAAAAGAGGCTCTCTCTCGTTCACCACACGTACCGGTCATCCGATTTGCTTACGCTGAACTTCTTCTCGATTCGGGGAGATATCTCGAGGCCGCGAAGCTATACTCTGAACTTTATGATGAAGGTCATAATGAAATCGCAGGTATATCGATTCCGCTCCGGCTCGCTGAAACATATAGCGCAGGCGCGGCTTATGAGGAAGCGCTCCCTTATTACGAAAAGATTCTGGCAGATGAGCAACTTCCCGACACGTTGTTCGGAGCTGCATACGCCTACTATCAGAGCAATCAGCCGGATAGGTCGATAAATTTGCTTGAAGATGTAATCGTAATGGACCCCGATTATTTCTCTGCATACATGCTCGCTGGCCAAGCGCATTCCCAATTGGGAGATGACGAAAAGGCATATGAATTATTCGAACAAGGTATCAAGCGTGATGAATTTGACAAGGAACTTCGGCTCTCAGCGGGTAAATCAGCATTGAAGCTAGGATTGCCTCTTGAAGCGGAAGAACATTTACAGCATGCCATTGCGCTGGATCCCGAATATATCGATGCCATCGTTACACTTGCTTCTCTTTATAATGAAAGGGGAGAGGATGGGGAACTGCTGAAACTTCTAACTGATATGAATGAAGAACAAATGGATATTCCACTGTTATCTGCATTCAAAGCTTATGCTCTTGAAAGAGAGGAACAATATGCACATGCATACGTATCTTACAGTAAGGCATATGCTGGAATGAAGGATGATCCATCATTTTTGGATCGATACGCAAGATTTCTTTTGGATGAAGGAAAAAGGGATGAAGCTATCGAAGTAGTTAAGACGCTAGCAAGCTTTACACAACATGAGGAATGGACCGCTTTTCTTGAAACGTTGAATGACGAGGAGGTGTGATATGACAGCCATGATTCCTGTCGCTGCCAAAAAAGACTTCGTGCGGTGGTTTTTAAAGCGCTATAAATTGAAGCGCCGGGAATGTGTGTGGATTTTGAATTATCTATTGAGCCATGAGCAACTTCTTCAAAACGTCCACTTTACGGATGAAGCACATTACTGTCCGCGGGCGATGGTTATTTCAACAATAAATTCGGAAAGCATCCCTTTCCGTTTTTACAAAGGCAATCTAATGACTGCTGATGCGGAAAAATCATTTCATGATTTGCGTCTCCATCCGGAGGAAAAAATGTATATCCAATTGAATTTCCCGAACAGCCATGCATGTCCGGAATATGCAAGCGTGCGGGAGGAAAACCCGTTCCTTCCGGCAGAACTCCAAGTGAGTGCTCGGGATCGGAAAATTGCCGAGCAGCTTCTAGAGGAAAGTGTAGCCTCATTATCCATGGATCTGCTTATGAAAAGAGTCGATGAGGCACTCGACGCCAATGACCGGGAACGGTTCCTCATCTTGTCGGCAATGCTGAACGATATGAAGATTACAAAAGACTAATGACTCCGTCTTCCAGATGGAGTCATTTGCATGAATATTTTTAGGGGGCTGGTTATAGTGAATTGGACAGGCAAGGATATGGATACATATTTGCTTCAAAGAGAATATATTGATACGTTGGTGATTCCGCTTGTAAAAGTTGAAACGAAGATGGATAATATGAAGACAAGCGCTTCTTCGACAGAATTCGTCATGCATCTCGCGTCTTTGATTGAAACGCAATTCAAAGGGAGGATGATGTTTGCACCGCCTTTTGCCTACACTTCAGCAACGGATAAACAGCAAATGGCCGAAACAACATTGCAGGAATTTTCCGATACAACATTCAAGCACGTTTTCTTCTTGACGACCGATCATACTTGGACGTCGATGGATCTGCCTGGACAAGTTATTTGGATGCCTTCCATCCCGCTGGAAAACATGGACGCCTCTTTGCGTCAATCAATTCTGGAAGATCAGCTGCGTCAGTCATTGCCAATATTCACCGAGCAATGGTCGAAGCAATAAGAGATTCATTGTTAGTCGTCTTTCCTACTCCGCTTATTTATTTTCGAGTGGTTATGTATGGAACATGTGTAAAATTCATGAATTGTTCACAATCTGTTCATACAGCTTAAAGCATGATTGAATTTACACTAATATTGATATATCATAGATATGTCCTAGTTTTACAATTAGCAAAAGTATGTCCGTTGGACTGATTTTGGAGTAAGAGGAGGGAAACTGATGAGCAGCAAAGTGTCTAGACGCCAATTCCTAAGCTATACATTAATGGGTGTCGGTGGATTCATGGCTTCAGCAATGTTGATGCCGATGGTCCGCTTTGCGGTCGATCCAGTATTGCAACCAAAAGGTGAAGGTGAATTCATTCCGACTCCGCAAAAAGCGGATGATTTAACTGAAACGCCTGTACGTGTTGACTTTACTATTAAAGATCGTAAAGATGCATGGTACAAATCCGATGTATCGAACACCGCTTGGGTCTACAAAGAAGGCGATACGATCATCGCACTTTCTCCTGTCTGTAAGCACCTTGGATGCACGGTGAACTGGGAAGGCGACGAAAAGCATAAGAATGAATTCTTCTGCCCTTGCCATAATGGACGTTACGAGAAAAACGGTAAAAACATACCAGGAACTCCACCACTCGGACCGCTTGATGAGTTTACGGTCGAAGTCGTGGATGGCTATGTACATCTTGGAAAAACGGTTCCAAACACATTAGTTTAATATGTAAGGGGGTACGACCGAAGTGCTGAATAAAATTTATGATTGGGTTGACGAACGGTTGGATATCACCCCGATTTGGCGTGATATCGCTGACCACGAAGTACCTGAGCACGTGAACCCTGCACATCATTTTTCTGCATTCATTTATTGTTTCGGAGGTTTGACGTTTTTCGTAACGGTCATCCAGATTCTTTCAGGTATGTTCCTTACAATGTATTACACCCCGGATATTGAAAATGCATGGAAATCCGTTTACTATCTTCAAAACGAAGTTGCATTCGGTGAGATTGTGCGTGGGATGCACCACTGGGGAGCATCGCTAGTTATCGTAATGATGTTCTTGCATACATTGCGTGTATTCTTTACAGGCTCATATAAAAAGCCTCGTGAATTGAACTGGATCGTCGGAGTATTAATCTTTGTTACGATGCTAGGTCTTGGCTTCACAGGTTACTTATTGCCATGGGATATGAAAGCGTTGTTCGCAACTAAAGTGGGTATTGAAATTGCTGCATCGGTGCCATTCATCGGTGAACAAATTAAAATCCTTCTGGCGGGCGACTCCACTATTCTTGGAGCTCAAACATTGACACGATTCTTTGCGATTCATGTATTTTTCCTACCTGCTGCTTTGCTTGGGTTGCTTGCGGCACACTTTATCATGATCAGAAGACAAGGTATTTCCGGTCCGCTATAAGATTAACATCCAACAAGATGTTGATCGTCTGAAATTAGAATAAGGAGGGGACAAAATGCAACGCGGAAAAGGTATGAAATTTGTTGGTGACTCACGCATCAAAGCAGAAGGCAAGATGCCGAATGTCCCTAAAGATTACTCGGAATATCCGGGTAAAACAGAAGCTTTCTGGCCGAACTTCCTCTTGAAAGAGTGGATGATCGGTGCCATCTTCTTAATCGGATATTTAATCCTGACAGTTGCCCATCCGTCTCCGCTTGAGCGTCAAGCAGATCCTACGGATACAACATACATACCGGTTCCTGACTGGTATTTCCTATCCATGTACCAATTGCTAAAATATGAGTTCGCATCCGGGCCGTACAACGTAATCGGAGCGATCATCATGCCTGGCTTGGCTATCGGAGCTTTAATGCTTGTTCCTTTCATGGATACATCGAAAGAGCGTCGTCCATTCAAACGCCCTCTTCCGACTGCTTTCATGCTCCTTTCTTTCGCAGCACTTTTCTATTTGACATGGGAATCTGTCGTGAACCATGACTGGGAAAAAGCGAAAGCACAAGGTGCAATTGTTGAAGAAGTCCAATTCGATCCAGAATCTGAAGGATATCAGATTTACGCAGGATCTTCATGTATCGGCTGTCATGGTGACGCTTTCCAAGGTGGTCTAGGACCAGCATTGATAAACACTGGACATACACCAGAAGAGATTGTCGACATCGCACATGATGGTATTGGTACAATGCCACCAGGGCAATGGACAGGTTCAGAAGAAGATTTGCAGGTCCTTGCAGAATTCCTTGCAGGCTTGAAAACTGAGGAGTAATACCAACAGGAAAAAAGAGTCAGGCGACTGACTCTTTTTTTTTACAAATTATTATACATAAACGGTTAATAAGCTGCTGAATGACATACTTCTTTTTGAGGAGATGGCGATGATTTCTATTTACAATCGTATTTGGTTGATATTATCACATAAATCATTTCTATGGTTTTTATTATTCGTCAACATAATTGGCACGGTATACGGCTATGATTGGTATATGTGGCAATTGGAGTTGACGGAACCGAAATTTTGGATTTTTGTTCCGGACAGTCCGACGGCAAGTCTCTTTTTTTCACTTGCTATTATCGGTTGGCTGATCGGCAAGAATTTCAAGCTGATTGAAGCACTTGCTCTTATCACTCTTGTCAAATATGGATTATGGGCGGTTGTCATGAACCTGCTCACGATGAAAGAAATTGGCTCTTTGGATCCTGTCGGGTGGATGCTCATCGGCTCCCATTTCGCAATGGCGGTACAGGCAGTTCTCTATAGTCCTTTTTATAAATTTAAGTTTACACATATCGTAATTGCGGGAATATGGACATTGCATAACGACGTGATTGATTATGTATTCGGCCAAATGCCGATCTATCATGATTTGATGAAGCATATGCAAGAAATCGGTTACTTTACATTCTGGCTCTCCATCGCTTGTATTACCTTGGCATATGCCCTATGGAAAATAAGGAAGAATCGGGAAGCAGCTATAGTATAATAGTAAAAAGTTGCGGTTCAATCGTGCTCATTATAAAATAAGAGTAGACATAAAAGGGAGGGGAAATAGGATTGTCTTTTATCGTTTATTTGGTTATCATCATGTTGCTTCCGTTGTATACCCAATTCAAAGTGAAAAGTACGTATAACAAATACGCACGAATTCGTTCGACATCAGGTATGACAGGTGCACAAGTGGCACGTCTCATCCTCGATCGCAACGGTTTACAAGACGTTAAAGTCGTTGAAAGCAAAGGTTTTTTGAGTGACCATTATAACCCGTTAACTAAAACGGTAGCATTGTCATCTCAAAACTATCATGAAGCTTCAGTTGCTGGTACTGCTGTCGCGGCACACGAAGTCGGACACGCCATTCAAGACGCAGAAGCATATGCATTCTTGCGATTCCGCCATCGATTGGCTCCAGTAGCGAATATCACATCGAATGCTTCATGGATATTCATTATTATTGGGATACTTGCATCTAGCATGAATTACATGCTTGGAATAGGGATTGCGTTAATGGCAGTGGGTGTTTTATTCCAAATCGTTACATTGCCTGTAGAGTTTAATGCATCGACGCGTGCAATGAATCAAATTGTTGAGCTAGGCATCATTCGGAATGAAGAAGAACCTCATGCGAAGAAAGTATTGAGCGCTGCTGCAATGACATATGTCGCTGCTACAGCAGTTGCCGTAATGGAACTTGTTCGACTTTTGTTGATTTTTACGAACAGAGATTAAAACAAAAACCCGACCGCAAATGGTCGGGTTTTACTATTTTATAGTTTAAAATTAGGAGTGACCCTGAGGATTGCAGCTAAAGGCGGCGAAGGGCAAAGATATGCTCTCAACGCTTCGCTTTTGTTCGCAAAAGCCGTTCTGCGTTACGGCTTTTCCTGGGGGATAAGCGGGACAGGTGAGACCCCGAAACGAAGCGAAGCGAAGTGAGGAGGCTGACCGCCCGCCCCCGGAAAGCGTCCGCCTGAAGCGGAAATCCGGTTCCCAATTAATGATCCAACGGTTGTTTCTGATCATCGAGTGTGAAACCTTCTCCTAACACATCATGTACATCCGAAACCGACACAAATGCATGAGGATCAATCGAATTGACAATATTTTTCAAACGCATCATCTCATTTTTACCGACGACGCAATATAATATTTCACGGTCCGATTTCGTGAAATGGCCATATCCCCTAAAAACAGTAACGCCTCTTTCCATTTCCAACGTAATTTTCGAAGCAATCTCGTCTTGAGCTTCTGATATGATAAAAGTGCCCTTAGCGGCATATGCACCTTCTTGAACGAAGTCGATAACACGAGCACCGACGAACAGTGCGACAAGCGTATACATCATAGACCGATGATCCAAGTAGACCGCCCATGAAAGCAAAATTACGAACGCGTCAAACATAAACATTGTCTTTCCCATGCTCCAGCCTATGTACTTATGCGCCAAACGTGCGATAATATCTACACCGCCTGTTGTTCCGCCATACCTGAAAATGATGCCGAGCCCAATACCAATGAAAACACCTGCAAAGAGGGCTACAAGGAACATGTCCCCTTCCAAATGAATGTTGAACTGGTATTTCATAAAGACTTTCAAGAAGACGGATACAGCGACGGTGCCGATAATCGTGTAGATGAAAACCTTTCTTCCTAAAAGCTTCCAACCGATGATGAACATCGGAATGTTTAGCACTAAGTTCATAATGGCGGGATCCCAGTTGAAGGCAAATAAGAGGATAAGCGTAATACCGGTAAATCCGCCTTCCGCTAGTTCGTGCTGAATATTAAAATGTACAAGGCCAAAACTGAATATTGCAGCTCCGAGGATAATGAAAAAAACATTTTTGAATTTTATTCCGTGAAGCAAATGATAACCACCTTTCTTGGGGCGTCTACACTTCAGATGCCCTGCGCGTTGGAGCGCCATTAATATTATCGATGATTACTGATTTTTTGACAACAGTCCTATGAATGAATACGATAACAAATGAAGGAGACGGAAGCAAATTGGAACAAGCTAAAACGATGAAAAACTTGCAAGATGAAGTTCATACGTACATATCGGGCTTTGAGGAAGGGTATTTCCCTCCAATGGAGATGCTCGCCCGCCTTACGGAAGAGCTTGGTGAACTTTCGAGGGAAGTCCAGCATGTATATGGTGTGAAAAAGAAAAAGGATAGTGAAGAAATCAAATCGCTAGCAGAGGAGACCGGTGATTTATTGTTTGTTCTCATCTGTTTCGCGAATTCACAAGGAATCAGTCTAGAGGATGCATTGATGGGGGTCTTGAATAAATTCAAAGATCGCGACGCAGACCGCTGGACGAAAAAGGAGGAAATTTGATGAAAATAAAAGTAGCCATTGCAGGGGCCCGTGGAAGAATGGGGTCTACAGCGATAGAAGCGATAGAAGCGGCAAATGACGCAGAAGTAGTAGCTGCGCTTGATTATAAATATGACGGTTTGCATTTACATAATGGTGCCATAAATGAAGAGAAACAGGGTATTCCCGTATATACATCGTTTTCAAAGCTTTGCGAAGATCACCAACCGGCAGTGCTGTTGGATGTAACCGATCCGGATGCCGTCTTCAATAATGTGAAAGCTGCTTTGTCACTTGGCGTCCATCCGGTCGTTGGAACTTCCGGTTTATCGAAGCAGGAGCTGGATTCCATTTTCGAATTGGTGGAATCGACTCATGTCGGTGGAATCATTGCTCCTAACTTCTCCATTGGAGCCGTTCTCATGATGAAGTTTGCGGCTCAGGCAGCCCGCTATTTGGGGGATGTAGAGATTCTCGAAATGCATCATGACCGTAAACTGGATGCACCTTCAGGAACTGCCGTTAAAACCGCAGAAATGATTAAGGAAAATAGACCAGCGCACATCCAAGGGCACCCAGAAGAGCAAGTCCATTTGGAAGGGGCAAGGGGAGCTGATGTGGAAGGAATGAAAATCCATAGCGTCCGTTTGCCAGGTCTGCTTGCCCATCAGCAAGTCCTCCTTGGTGGAGAAGGGGAGTTATTGACGATTCGTCATGATTCATTTGACAGGAAAAGCTTTATGCCGGGGATTATGATGGCGATCCGAGAAGTGATCGATCGAAAAGATCTCGTATATGGCTTAGAAAATATAATCGATTAACGTTGTGCGGAAGAGGTGCAGTATATGAAAAAATTGAAAGTCGGTATAATTTGTTATCCCACGCTCGGGGGATCCGGGGTTGTCGCGACAGAACTTGGTTTGAAAATGGCGGAAAGGGGACATGAGATGCATTTTATCACGTCAAGTCGTCCTTTCCGTATTCCCGACGGCCACCCCAATGTTTACTTCCACGAAGTAAAGATTGACGGTTATGCCGTTTTCAAGTACCCACCGTACGATATTGCCTTAGCAAATCGCATTGCTCGCGTGATCGAAGAGGAAGAGCTGGATCTATTGCATGTCCATTACGCCGTGCCTCATGCCATCTCTGCAGCTCTCGCAAAGGATATGGCGAATTCAAATATTGGTGTGATCACGACATTGCATGGGACGGATGTAACGATACTTGGCCATGATCCCGGTTTGAAAAACACTGTCCGTTATGGAATCGAAAAATCGGATTTGACGACAGCCGTTTCCGAATCACTCCGACAAGATACGCTTTCGTTAATTGAGCCTAATAAAGAAATACTGACAATCTATAATTTTATCGATGAAGAGAAATATAAGCCAGTCGATCCAGGTTCATTAAAAAGCAAATTAGGTATCAAAGAAAATGAAAAGGTGATTATCCATATTTCGAACTTCAGAAGTGTAAAAAGAATTTCGGATATAATTGACAGCTTTAAGCTTATCCATAAAGAAATTGATTCTAAATTAGTATTGGTAGGCACAGGTCCTGAAAAGATTGAGATGATGGAGAAGGCGAAAAGCGAAGGGCTTGAAAGTAATATCATCTTCACAGGAAAACGGGATGACCTTCCGGAACTTTTGGCAATTAGCGATGTCATGTTCCTATTATCGGAGAAAGAGGCGTTCGGGCTTGTTCTTCTGGAAGGCTTTGCATGCGGCGTACCGGCTATTGCAACTGACATCGGCGGCATTCCCGAAGTGATTGAGGACGGCAAAAACGGATTCCTCGTTGAACTGGGAGATGTGAAGTCAGCAGCCGAAAAAGCGAAGATGCTTCTTGAAGACCCGATCATGCATAAGGAATTTCGGGAAAATGCATTACGGACAGTAGATGATAAATTTAATTCTGCCTCGATCGTTCTCCAATATGAAGAACTATACTACAGAGTGGCGGGTTTGAAATGACTTCGCAATTTGGAACAGCGCCAAGCCGAAAAGTCATTCGCCAATTGGAGGAAGCTGGTTATGAGGCGGTGTTTGTAGGTGGTTCAGTCCGGGACCATTTACTTGGTAAAGAAGCTTCGGATATCGATATCGCGACGTCTGCCACACCAGAAGAAGTAAAGCTTGTGTTCTCTCATACGATTGACGTCGGAATCGCCCATGGGACAGTAATGGTTTTGATGGATGGCGAACCGATCGAAGTTACGACGTACCGTACGGAAAGTACATATTCAGACCATAGGAGACCTGACGAAGTGGAGTTCGTCAGGTCATTGAAAGATGATTTGCAGCGCAGGGATTTTACGATGAATGCAATTGCGTTGACGCTAACTGGTGAATTGATCGACCCGTTCGGGGGAACGAGAGATCTTAAAAATCGCAAAATCCGGGCAGTCGGAAACGCTGCAGACAGATTCCATGAGGATGCGTTGCGTATGATCCGTGCAATCCGTTTTTCGTCTGTTTTAGATTTTGAAATCGAGAAAGGGACGTTGCTAGCCATTCAAGAAAACGCCGCCAGCATAAAGCATATTTCTGTAGAGCGGATCAAAGTTGAAATGGATAAGTTATGGAAAGGTGTTAATCCGGCAAAAGCGATTGCGACGATAGAGGATACCCGCCTATCAGAGCATTTGCCGCTATTTCCAAACGATGTCCAACGTTTAATCGCTTGTGCTCCTTTTGAAACAGCGAAACAAGGTTGGGCGGCATTGATGCTTGCAGGGAATTTTCCAGTCATGAATCTTGCAAAGGCATATAAGCTTTCCAATCGTGAGAAAGCTTTTCTGTCGGATGTTCTGACTGCATTCAAGAGGAGACAGTCCAATCGATTCATGATAGAAGATTATTATCGATTTCACATTGAAGTGCTGGTCTCCGCAGAAAAAGTATGGGAATCCTTTCATCCGACTGAACAAAGAATTCCTGTCGAGGAAATGATACGAATGCAAGATAAATTGCCGATTCGTTCAAAGGAAGACTTACAAGTTGATGGGAAGGACTTAATGACGTGGACAAGTCAAAGAGGCGGTAGATGGGTCGGCGAATGGATGGATAAAATCGAATCTATGGTATTGCATAGCCGCTGCCCAAATGATGCTGAAAAGATAAAGGAATGGTTTCTCAATGAATATGAACGTCAAGGATGAATTGCTAAAAAGACTTTTTGAAGCTCAAGGTACTCCAATTTCGGGGCAGGAGTTTGCAGATGAATTTGGTCTTTCGCGAACAGCAATTTGGAAATATATAAAAGAATTTGAAGAGGAAGGCTATGAAATCGCTTCAATTAAGAAAAAGGGGTATGTGCTCATCTCTTCGCCAGACCGTGTGAACACCGCAAATATTCAAAAGTATTTACAGACTAAAAATTATGGCAAGGTCATCGATTATTATGAAAGCTGCGAGTCGACTCAAAATATTGCACACGATGCTGCACAAGCGGGAGCAACTGATGGAACTCTTGTCGTATCGGAAGAACAGACAGCCGGCAAGGGGAGACTGTCACGTCCATGGAATTCAACAGCCAAAAAAGGAATTTGGATGAGTTTGATTGTTCGACCGTCCTTAATCCCTCAACAGGCGCCGCAAATGACACTCGTTGCGGCTGTTGCTGTCGTCCGGGCGATTGAAAATGTCACTGGTGTGGAAGCGATGATCAAATGGCCAAACGATATTTTAATCAATGGCAAGAAGATGACTGGCATACTGACTGAACTTCAATCAGAACCGGATCGAGTGAAGGCAATCGTTCTCGGAATTGGCATGAATGTCAATCATGACGAAGAAGATTTTCCGGTGGAGTTGAAAGAGATAGCTACTTCACTGAAGATAGAAAGTGGAATGGAAATCGATCGTGCGAAACTTATTGCTGAAATTCTCGGTTTTCTCGAAGTGTATACGGGAATATATGAAAAACACGGCTTTGGACCGATTAAACTACTTTGGGAAAGTTATTCGAACACAGCAGGCAAACGGATTCGCGCAGTCATGCTACATGAGACGATCGAAGGCACCGCTTTGGGTATTTCAGAGGACGGACTTTTGGAGCTTCAGCTCGATGATGGGACCGTGAAAGGCATTTATTCAGCTGATATAGTTATCAAAGATTGAACTATACAAAACTTCCTTGATTTGCTATAGTAATGGCGAAGGGCAGTATCAATCGGAATTGCACCTTCAAGGACGTATGATTGACAGTAAAAACCTAATAAGTTCTGCCTTGATCTTGTAAAAGACAGGGACGGAGGAAACCAAAAATCGTAATTACACAATCCTTCTGCCCGTTTTAGGTCGGAAGGATTTTTAATTTTCGGTTTTCTCCATTTTGACAAACAAAAGGGAGAGGATACGGATGAAAAGTAGTACGGATTTCACGAAAATGAAACGCCTTGGGGAAAAAATCGCCATGTTGACTGCGTATGACCATCCAACTGCGCAATTAGCTGAGGAGGCAGGAATTGATGTCCTTCTCGTAGGAGACTCGCTCGGAATGGTTGTATTGGGTTATGACTCGACAGCGGCTGTTACAGTCGAAGACATGATTCATCATGGAAAAGCGGTAAGACGTGGTGCAAAGGAGACATTCGTCGTCGTCGACATGCCATTCGCTTCGTATCACGGTTCCGCAGATAGGACGTTGGAAGCTGCGGTCCGCATCTTTCAGGAGACAGGTGCGAACGCGTTGAAGTTGGAAGGCGGAGGTAGGGTGATCGACACGATACGCCTATTGACGGAAACAGGAATTCCAGTCGTCGCCCATCTAGGACTGCTTCCTCAGTCGGCTGCTGTTGCAGGGGGATATAAAGTACAAGGAAAGACTGCGGAAGCTGCTGAACAACTTATCCACGATGCAATCGCTTGTGAAGCTGCGGGTGCATGCATGATCGTTCTGGAATGTATTCCATATCAGTTGTCGGAACAAGTTTCGAAAGCCGTCTCCATCCCTACGATCGGGATAGGGGCAGGAGCCGAGACGGACGGCCAAGTGCTCGTTTTCCATGATACGGTCAAATATGGAAACCACCACATCCCTAAATTTGTTGAAGCGTACGCCAATATCGGAGCAGATATCCGAAATGGTTTGCAAAAGTATGCCTCAGCCGTCAAGTCAGGTGAATTTCCAACTGCAGCACACCGCTTTGCAATGAAGGAAGATGAATTGGTTGCATTATACGGAGGAATGACTGATGTACGTTGAAAGTACCGACATCCAAGTGATTGAAACAATCGAAGAACTCCAAAAGAAACTGAACCGAAATGAAAGAAACCATACAACTGTCGGTTTCGTCCCTACTATGGGATTTTTGCATGAAGGACATCTATCTCTCGTCAAGGCTGCAAAGGAGCAAAACGACATCGTCGTCATGAGTATTTTTGTCAATCCGGCACAGTTCGGACCAGGCGAGGATTTTGAATCCTATCCACGTGATCGTGAAAGGGATATCCGTCTTGCAAGCGAAGCTGGCGTCGATATTGTTTTCGTCCCTTCAGTCGAAGAAATGTATCCTATGGATGGCGGCATCCGCATATTGCCGGGAATGCAGGCGAGTGAGCTTTGCGGTGCTGCAAGGCCAGGACATTTCGATGGGGTGCTCAAAGTTGTATTGAAGCTGTTCAATATCGTTGATCCGGATCGTTCCTATTTTGGCATGAAAGATGCTCAGCAACTAGCCATTATCGAAACGTTTGTGCGTGACTTCAATTTACGGACAGCTATCGTTCGAGTTCCGATTGTAAGAGAAGAAGACGGGTTGGCAAAAAGCTCTCGCAATGTGAATTTAACAGTGGCAGAGCGTGCAGAAGCCCCTATCATCTATCGAGCATTGCAAATTGGAGCACAGATGTTTACTGAGGGAGCCGACCCGAAGGCTATTGAACAGGAAGTTTCGGATTGGATTGTCTGCAATAGTTCCGGGAAGATTGATTATGTCAGCTTGCTTGCATATCCTCAGTTGAAACCGGTGACAGAAGGTACACAGGAAGTTATTTTAGCATGCGCAGTGAGATTTTCGACAACAAGGTTAATAGATAATATTATTATGTCAACAAAGGATGGTACTTATGTTTCGAATGATGATGAACAGTAAATTGCATCGCGCCACGGTGACAGAAGCGAATTTGAATTATGTAGGAAGCGTAACGATCGATAGCGACTTGCTGGACGCTGCAGGCATGCTTCCGAATGAAAAGGTCCACATCGTTAATAACAATAACGGCGCGCGTTTTGAAACGTATATCATAGCAGGCGAACGTGGCAGTGGAGTTGTTTGCGTCAATGGCGCTGCAGCGAGACTCGTTCAACAAGGTGATATTGTCATTATCATTTCTTATGCGTACGTTTCAGAAGAAGAAGCTCGTACACATCAACCGACAGTGCTCCTTATGGATGACAAGAATCGTATTAAAGAAGTAATCACGGAAGCGCCTGGTATTATCGCTTAATTGATTACAACGCTGATGAAGGAGGAAATTTCCTTCGTCAGCATTTTTTTATTGCTAAGAACACCTAATCGAGCAAACGAGCACCGGAATATGATACAATCTGCTTTAGTATTCAATACAGGAAGTTGATGATTGAATGGATAACAGTACATATGCAGTCGTTGACTTGGAAACGACTGGACATTCTCCTGCAAAGGGAGACCGGATTATACAAATCGCGATTGTTTTCATTGAAAACGGAACAATCACGAATACGTATGCCCGATTTGTCAATCCAGAACGTGAAATACCCGCGTTCATCCAACAATTGACCGCAATTACGGATGAAGAAGTTCGGACTGCTCCGACATTCGAAAAAATTGCGCAAGAAGTTTCCGATATGCTACAAGGAACGGTATTTGTCGCGCATAATACCGATTTCGATCTGTCGTTTTTGCAAAGTGAATTTAAGCGTTGCAAAGTATCTGGATGGTCCGGTAAGAAAATCGATACTGTCGAGTTATCCAAAATTCTTTTCCCGTCCTCCTCTAGCTATCGTCTTCAAGACTTGGCAGAGGATCTAGATATTGAGCTGCCAGCTGCACATAGAGCGGATGACGATGCGGAAGCGACAGCGAATTTGCTGCTGACGGCATTATCCAAACTTCGGACATTGCCCGAAGAAACGTTGAACTTATTGCATAGACGTTCCTTCTCATTGCGTTCGGATATTTCGACACTCATCTATGAAGCGTTGAAGCATGTCCGAACATCCACAAACAGTCGTAAGCTCCCTTTATTTAGAGGAATTCCATACCGCAAATTGGAAAGGATCGGAGGAACGATCGCAGCCCGTTCCACATACCCGATGAATGAAAAGGAAAAAATCGACCTTTTAAAGAAAGGTTATCCTTCTTTCGAATATCGGAAGTCTCAATTGGCTTTCATGGATGCAATTTGGGAAACGTTGAATTCACATGCTGAAGTTATAGCTGAAGTCCCGACAGGAGTAGGAAAAACAGTTGGTTATTTGCTGCCTGCAACTATCCATTCGTTTCAAACAGGTAAACCGGTAGTCATTAGCACGTTTACCAATCACCTCGTCGATAAGATATTGGAAGACGAAGTGGAGCGTATTCGAACAATGCTTGGCATCGATTGCACCGCTACAGTCTTGAAAGGGAGAGAGCAATATATTTCGCTCGGCAAGTTCGAGGAGTTATTGAGGATTACAGACGAATCGTATGATGAGACGTTTTCCATCATGCAAATCCTTGTCTGGCTGACAGATACGGAAACCGGCGATTTGAATGAATTGAATGTATCTGGCGGTGGCCAATTATTTGTTGATAGAATCCGCAAGCGGAATAATCGGCTGAAGGACGATGAGAAAGCGGCAGATTACCACCAGCGGATGATGGATGCTTGTCGCCATTCCAATCTCATTATTACGAATCACTCGATGCTCCTGTCGGATTCCAACCGTGAACAAAAGATATTTCATAACTTTTCGGGCTTGATCATCGATGAAGCGCATCAATTCATTCATACCGCAGCGAATTCTAATGAGACAGTGCTATCCTATATGAATTGGAAGTATGTCATGGGACAGCTAGGCTCTGATGCAGATGGCCAGCTTCTTCATCATTTGATGAACCTTCATAGGAAATATAGCAACTATGGAAATCAAATATTCGGGAAGCTTTCGGCTTCTTATGAGCAATTTTCCAATGTATTTGATGAAGTTGCTTCTCTAATGTCATCCCACAAGCCGCAATCTGGCGGCGGCCAGCAAGGGAATCGAGTGATTTTCAGTCTTGAAGAAATAGCCGGAAACAAACCACTCTTTTCGCAAATGGCTGTAAAAATGAATGAGTATATACAGAATGTACAAACGATTAGTTTGCGATTGGAAACATATAGAGAAAAAATGTCGAAGAAAGAACAGGCGTTTTTATCCGAATGGAATTATTGGTTGCGAGAATTGAAAATCAAAGCTGGTGAATGGGTTGAAATATTTTTGGATGACGAAACAGATAATTTTACTGTTTGGATTGAAAAAGATAAACGGAGCTTACCAGGCAGCTTGAATGTTGTGAAAAGTCCCGTCGATGGGTCAGTAATTACGAAGGAATTCATTACAGGCCTAAAAGCTGAAAAAATTGGGATCGTTTGGACATCAGCTACGATGACGATCAATCAAGATGAGCGATTTGTTCCAAGGCAGCTAGGAATAGAAGATCATGTGCCTGTTTTGACATTTGATGCTCCAGATCATTTCTATGACAACGCTGGGATATTTATCGTTGAAGATATGCCGTCCATCCAACATGTTTCACAAAGCGACTATATTGAGGCTGTAGCGGATGCTGTAGTCCAAACTGTAATTGCGACTGGCGGCAGGCTATTCGTTTTATTCACTTCACAAGACATGTTGCGCAAAACATATGAATTGATTTTAGAAAGTGAATTATTGAATGACTATGCTCTTATCGCACAAGGAGTCAGTTCGGGCAGCCGTATGAAACTTTTAAAGTCATTCCGCCAGTTCGGTAAATCGATCCTGTTTGGAACGAACAGTTTCTGGGAAGGCGTTGATGTTCCCGGAGAGGCATTGTCCGCTGTCATTATTGTCAGACTGCCTTTTTCATCGCCGGATGAAGTCGTTTTCAAAGCGAGGGCTGCAAAGCTTGCCGCGAACGGTTCAAATCCTTTTACTGATTTGTCTCTTCCAGAAGCGATTTTAAGGTTCCGCCAAGGGTTCGGCCGGTTAATACGGTCATCTGGAGATAGGGGCTTTTTCATCATTTTGGATAGGCGTATTGAAATAAAATCATACGGGAAGCGTTTTTTGGCTGCACTGCCTTCCGTTCCTGTTCAGAAAGTGTCACTAGAACATATGGTGAATGAGCTCGAAGATTGTTATAATAAATAGGAATCCAGTAGATAACAGGATGCGATTGCATTCCAATTGGCAGTTTTGTGTATAGGAAGTGAGACTAATGATGAATTGGATCAAATTCATCGCAGCTTTCCTTTTGGCATTATCACTTGTCATCATTGTCATCGTTTTTTATAATGCCAACAAACCTTTTTCGACCGCCCAACAAGATGCGGAAACGGCTGCTTTGAAAAATGGCGCTTTGCAATCTGTTGAGCATTCCGAAATTTACAATGGTACCGTATCGATGGTAACGGTGTTTGGCAAAGATGACGAAGGCAATGAGAAAGCGGTATTCATTGAAGGGAAAACAGGAGAAATCATCGATGAAGTGGCGATGAAAGACGGAATTGAAGCGCAAGCAGCGATCAAAACGGTCAAAGCAGAACTGCAAGTGGAGAAAATCCTTCATGTGACCCTCGGCTTGGAAGAAGGCCATCCTGTATGGGAAGTCGCATTTAAAGGTGACAATGGAAAATTGAATTATGTGTATGTCTTTTTTGAGAACGGTGAATGGTGGAAACGGATTTTAAATCTATAGAGGCATTCATTCAAGAGATGAAGGGACAAAAGGGAGCGATTCTGTTGACAAAGAAATTAGCGGCTAGAGTGAATACATTATCACCATCAACAACCCTTGCCATTACGGCGAAAGCGAAAGAAATGAAAGAGTCGGGTATCGACGTTATCGGCTTAGGAGCAGGCGAGCCTGATTACAATACGCCGGAAAATATTTTGGAAGCAGCCTATCAATCGATGAAAGAAGGCAAGACAAAATATACGCCTTCTGGCGGGCTTCCAGCATTGAAGGATGCTGTCATTGCCAAATTGAAGGCGGATCAGCAGTTAGATTACACAAGGCAGGAAATTATGATTGGTATCGGCGCGAAGCATGTTTTATACACACTCTTCCAAGTCATACTAGACCCTAGCGATGAAGTGATCATTCCCACACCATATTGGGTAAGCTATCCTGAGCAAGTGAAGCTGGCTGAAGGCGTTCCTGTATTTATCGAAGGCACTTCCGATGCCCAATTCAAAGTGACGGCTGAACAAATCAGTGGTGCCATCACATCTAAAACGAAAGCAGTCATTATCAATTCTCCAGGGAATCCGACTGGAATGATCTATTCTCGTGAAGAACTTCAACAAATTGCAGAAGTTTGTCGAGAAAAGGACATTTGGATCATTTCGGATGAAATCTATGAAAAATTGATTTATGGTGGAGAGAAGCATGTTTCAATTGCCCAGCTTTCGGAAGATGCGAAAAATCGGACGTTCATTATAAATGGAGTGTCCAAATCACATTCAATGACTGGTTGGAGAATCGGTTATATCGCAGGCGATGCCAATGTCGTCAGCGCTATGACGAATTTGGCGAGCCATTCGACATCCAATCCGACAACGACGTCACAATACGGTGCGATTGAAGCATATAACGGCCCTCAGAATGCAGTGGAAACTATGAGGGAGGATTTTGAGTCGAGACTAGAGCGTATTTATCCACAGCTTGCAGCAATTCCCGGCTTTACAGTCGTCAAACCTCAAGGTGCATTCTATTTGCTGCCGGAAGTTTCGGAAGCGATGAAGAAAACCGGCTTTACAAATGTGGATGATTTTGCATCTGCATTATTAACTGAAGCAAAAGTGGCGGTCATTCCGGGGTCCGGATTCGGTTCACCTGAAACGATTCGCTTGTCTTATGCGACATCGATCGATCTACTTGAGGAAGCGGTTAAACGCATCCGTTCATTTGTAGAAGCAAACTGGAAAGAATAATAGTTCATACTCACGGAGGTACTTATGAAAACAATTATGATTCACGAAATGCCTGATCACGTTGGTGAAACTGTCCGGATCGGAGCATGGCTAGCAAATAAAAGATCAAGCGGCAAAATCGCTTTCCTTCAACTTCGCGACGGTTCAGGCTTTGTGCAAGGCGTTGTCGTCAAGGAAGTTGTAGGGGAGGATATTTTCGCAAAAGCGAAATCACTTCATCAAGAATCCTCCCTTTATGTGACAGCAGAAGTGACGGAAGATGAACGTTCTTCATTCGGAGTTGAATTGCAAGTTAAAGACATCGAAATCATTCATGAAGCAGTCGATTATCCAATTACGCCGAAGGAACACGGAACTGAGTTCTTGATGGATAACCGTCATTTATGGCTACGCTCTCGTAAACAGCATGCCATCATGAAAATTCGAAACGAAATCATCCGCTCTACATTTGAATTTTTCCATATGAACGGTTTTGTGAAAATAGATCCTCCTATTTTGACAGGCTCTTCACCTGAGGGAACTACGGAACTATTCCATACAAAATATTTCGATGAAGATGCATATTTGTCACAATCAGGTCAACTTTATCTAGAAGCTGCAGCGATGGCATTAGGGAAGGTATTTTCATTCGGACCGACTTTCCGTGCAGAGAAATCGAAAACACGCCGTCATTTGATTGAATTCTGGATGATTGAACCAGAAATGGCATTCGTGAAACATGAGGAAAGCTTGGAAATCCAAGAGCAATATGTTTCGCATATCGTCCAATCTGTATTGCAAAACTGCCCATTGGAACTCGAGCGACTTGGCAGGGATGTTTCGAAACTAGAAAAAATCCAAGCTCCATTCCCACGCATTTCTTATGATGATGCAATTAAGTTCCTTCAAGAAAAAGGCTTTGACGACATTGAATGGGGCGATGACTTCGGTGCACCGCATGAAACTGCGATTGCCGAAAACTTTGATATGCCTGTCTTCATTACAAATTATCCTAAGGATATTAAATCATTCTATATGCAGCCGCATCCGGATCGCGATGATGTCGTTCTTTGCGCTGATTTGATCGCTCCGGAAGGGTATGGGGAAATCATCGGCGGTTCAGAACGTATTTATGACTATGAATTAATGAAGCAACGCATCAAAGAGCATAATTTGGATGAGTCTGCTTATGAATGGTATTTAGAATTAAGTAAATACGGCGCAGTTCCACATTCCGGCTTCGGGCTTGGATTGGAACGGACGGTGGCATGGATTTCCGGTGTCGAACACGTTCGGGAAACAATTCCGTTCCCACGTCTGTTGAACCGTCTATATCCGTAATAGAAGTAAGAAATAAATAGTGAGGTGTTCGCCATGCAAGATGAAGAACGGCTCCGTATTTGGATTGAGCAGGGAAATGTAACTATTTCCCAGCTCTTTTTTCAGCACTATAAAGCGTTGGATATAAAAGATGTCGATGCCGTGCTCTTGTTGCATATGTATGCATATCAAGCAGATGGTTCACAATTTCCTACGCCATCTGATCTGGCAGCGCGTATGCATTTAACAGAAAACGAAGTGTCGGCAATCCTTCAACGTTTCATGCAGCGTGGATTATTGGAAATCAAGCAAGGTCAGGATGAAAACGGAGTCCTTTACGAACAGTTCTCGATGCAGCCATTATGGAACAGATTAGTGAGTATTGTGCTAGCTGAAAAGAACGTAAAGGAAGAAAAGAAGGACAAGGAAGAAGAAGGCGAAATCTTCACGTTGTTCGAGCAGGAGTTCGGCAGACTTTTATCTCCAATGGAATGCGAAACGATTACAATGTGGCTGGATGAAGATGGACATGCCGTCCAGATCATCAAAGCAGCATTGAAAGAGGCGGTTCTTGCCCAAAAGCTCAGTTTGCGCTATATTGACCGAATACTGTTCGAATGGAAGAAGAAAAGAGTAAGAACGTTGAATGACGTGGAAAAGCAATCTAGGACGTTCAGGACATCAATGATACGTCCAGTTCAAAATCAGGAAGCTGTCGTAAAAAAGGTTCCTTTTTATAATTGGCTGGAGGAACGGGAATAGGTGATTGTCTATGTTGACGAAGAAACAATGGGAAGTCTGTCTAGAAGAATTCGGGAAAATGTTTCCCGATGCTCATTGTGAGCTGGTGCACGAAAACGCTTTTGAGCTGCTCGTTGCCACATTACTCTCCGCTCAATGTACAGACGTGCTCGTAAACAGGGTAACTGCGGATTTGTTCAAAAAATATAAAACGCCTGAAGATTACTTGGCCGTTGATATTGAAGAACTCCAAAATGATATTCGTTCCATCGGCCTGTATCGAAATAAGGCGAAAAATATTCAAGCGCTGAGCGCTCTTTTAATCGAAGAATTTGATGGGGAAGTGCCAGCGGATAGGGATTTACTAACGACTTTTCCAGGCGTCGGAAGAAAAACAGCAAATGTCGTCGTTTCGAATGCGTTTGGCATTCCGGCAATGGCAGTCGACACACATGTTGAGCGGGTTGCCAAACGTCTTGGCATGAATCGTTGGAAAGACACACCACTTATGGTGGAAGAAAAAATCATGCGCTGGACGCCTATAGAAAAATGGACAGATACCCACCATCAAATCATTTTTTTCGGAAGATATCATTGCAAAGCCCAAAATCCGAATTGCAATGAATGTCCTCTTCTTCCTTTATGCAGGGAAGGGAAGAAACGGATGAAAGGCATTGCATAATTCCGAAATGGATAAGAAGGAACTGCTTTATTCTTTTTGGAACAATTGGTTGGACATGAAAGCAAGCATCGAGGATGCATATAAGCAAAAGGATCATGAAGCTGCCAACATGATGGAAAAGGCCATTGAAAATTATTCGGCAATGATCGAGTCATTTTTACTTGTCGAACCTTCTGTTACTGGCGATAAAAAATCGTCAATTGAACCATTGAATGGGGCAGAGCGTCTAGCATTCATACGAGGAAAAATATCAGGGTATTATGCATATGTTCAGTTGGATGCACTTTATACCGAGGCGATGAAAAAAGCAGTGAGTCAAATAGCGAAGAATAAATAAAGCCGGAAGGGAATTTTAACCCCTTCCGGCTTTTTACATATTACTTATCTGTTCCCGCCATCATTGGAACCGTCGTTGGAGCCGTCATCTCCTCCGGATCCCGGATCGGTTGTATCATCTCCCGAACTTCCGGAATTATCCCCAGTCGAATTATCGGCGTCTCCATTGTTTCCATTGTTTCCATCGTTTCCGTTGTTGTTTCCGTTGTTCCCACTGCCGTTATTGCCATTGTTGTTGTTGTTTCCATTGTTCCAATTGCCGTTGTTACCGTTATTCCAGTTATCATTGTCGTTATCATTTTCACCGTTATTTTCTTCGTTACTTCCGTCATCCATCCAAGAGTCATCATCATTTTGCCCCTCGATTAATAGGGAAGTGGAAGCTGCGCTACTTTCAATGTCTCCCGAGAACGCTGTCACGTAGAATACGTACGTACGACCCATTTCAGCTCCGGAGAACATCAACCCATGCTCAGAAGTTGTCTGCACGGTCTGCGGTTCGCCGCCGTCCACTGCGACGGAAACGTTGAATTGAATAGGTTCCGGAAGCACAAATGCATCTGGATCTTCATACGACCAATTTAGCGATATTGAGTTCGTCTCTGCATCATATTCTGCCGATAAACCGCTTGGAGCTTCTAGTTCAGTAATCACTTCTTCATCCATTTCGGTTGGAACCGTTCCTCTAACGAATAATTCAGTGCTCTTTAACGCATCAGGCGTCGAATTGCTCGCAAGGATTGCCGGATTGGATCCTTTCACGATGACAGCTTCTTCAACTGAGCTCGGCTTTTTGAAATGCGGCGTATTCTTTCCGGCTACAAGATCGGTCATTACCGTCCTGAATAGGATTTGCGGTACATACCGACCTTTATCATATGTTGTAATCGGGGTTTTAAAATCTTTATATCCGCCCCATACAGAAATGGTATATTCCGTCGTATAGCCAGTGAACCAGCTATCTGGAACATCCGTACTCTTCATTCCTTTTTCTTGCATCGTTTTTGAATCATAGTTTGTTGTACCAGTCTTACCAGCCATATCCAGCCCTGATACACCGGCCGTCTTACCAGTTCCGTAAGAGATGACATCACGTAACATATCAGTCACCATATAAGCCGTTGAATCTTTCATGACCGTCTTAGGATCCGGTGCCAAGTTCCGCTCGGAGCCATCGCGGAAAGTGATTTTTTTGACGGCGTGAGGTTTCGTATAAATACCACCGTTGCCGAACGGAGCATAAGCGCCTGCCATTTGAATTGTGGAAAATTCAGCATCTCCTCCGCCGATAGCAAGTGTGGAAGTCATATCACCATACTCTAGCCCAAGCTTGCCTGCAAATTCGCGAGCCCGTTTTGTTCCAACTTCTTCAAACACTTTGACGGCTGGAATATTTCTCGAGCGGTACAAAGCTTCTCTTGCAGTAATCGGTCCCAAGTATTTCCCGTCTACGTTCCGGATTGATATGTCAGTGCCCTTGTATTTATAAGGTTCGTCAACTACGATATGCGCAGTTGACCAGCTTTCATTTTCAATGATAGGACCGTAAGACAGGATCGGTTTGATGACCGAACCGGGCTGTCTGAGGTTATCTCCGGAAGCGAAGTTCAAATTCCGTCCAGTGAAATTCCTCCCGCCTCCGATTGCGACAATTTCCCCTGTTTTTGTATCGAGCACTGTCATTCCTGCTTGCATTTCCTCTGATTCATAAATGGATGCATTGTTAATCGCCTTTTCAACAGATTGCTGCGCCGATGGATCAAGGGCAGTCTGAATAGTTACGCCTTCCGCCAGGAGATCCATCATGCCTTCCGCTTCCAATTCATCCAATACGATGTCGACATACGCAAGGTACTTCGAATCCTTGTTTTGTTGACGTTGATCTTCTGGAAGAAGTGTCTCAGTTACAGGGATGGCTTTCGCTTTCTCCATCTCTTCTTTCGTTATTTTTTCATGTTTGTACATTAGGCTAAGGACTGTATTCCGACGTTTTTCAGCCCTCTCCGGATTTTTAAACGGATTGTAGCCGTTAGGAGATTGAGGCATTCCTGCCAACAGGGCCATTTCATGCAATTCAAGCTCATCTAGATCTTTGCCGTAAAATTCTTTAGCAGCAGTTCCGATTCCATAAATATTGCCTGACATGAGAATTTTATTGAAATACATTTCAAAAATTTGTTCTTTGTCATATTCTCTTTCTAATTTAAAGGCAAGCCACGCTTCTTGTGCTTTACGCTTCAATGTCTTTTCATCTGATAGGAAAGAGTTCTTAATGACTTGCTGTGTCAGCGTGGACGCTCCTTGAGAACCGAAGCCGCTTTTGAAGTTAGCAAGAACAGCGCCACCAAGTCTCCAGAAGTCCATACCATGGTGTTTGTAGAAGCGGACGTCCTCGGTTGCGAGAACAGCGGCTTCCATTTCTTCAGGGATTTTATCATAAGGGACGAATTCCCGATTTTCCGCCCCGAATTTCATGAAGACATTACCGTTTCGGTCAGCTATATGGGAGGTGAGCGGATCTTTCAATAAGCTTTCATCGAGGTCGGGCGCACTGCTTGCATAGAAAGCAAAAAGTCCCGCTCCGCCGATCAATATTGCAACACCAAGTGCAACTATCCCAAGAAAGACTTTTTTAATGATATTGCCGCCGTTCTTCTTCTTTTTATTCTTCCCGCGCTTTTTCTCCGCCTCCAACTGCTGGCGTCGGGCTGCTCTAGATTTTGTTTGATCACTCATAAATTTTCCTGCCTTTCAATTGTTTCTTATTCAGGTCTTTGCAAAATTGTGTCCAAGGCGGCCAAATAATCAAGCCGTGGATTGAAACCTGCTTTTATTTCTATGGATATCTCTTCCATTTCGTTAAGTGTAATAGATTTTCTTCCTCCTGCTATCATTCTTTCCCATTTTTTTTCGAAGTACTCGTAGGGGACGATGAAATAGCGATCAAGAACGGCAAATTTCACTAATAGAAACGCGATTCCATCTTGCTCAGTCACTTTTTTCATATGCTCGACCTGATGCTCATGAATATTTTGCAACGGAAACGAAGTTGTATTTTTCGTCTCCTTTGCTTCAAAGTCAATATATTTCCCATTCCAAACGCCATTATAGTCGGTTGTGGAAGGAGATCTGAAATATGCTTCGGTTATGACGGCTGCGCTTCTGGCAGGATATTTTACGTGTACGATTTGGATAGGGACCGGCTTCTTGTGGATGACCGCTTTATTGTTGGCCAAATAATACTCATTCGTTTCGTTCAACTCATCCTCTAATGATTTTCCTCGATTACTGAACGATAGATTTTTTTTATTCACTCGGGCAGAGCGTTGTGCCGGAACATATTTTTTTCCGTTCGGATATCGAATTGTCATTCCTACCACCTCGCATAACTATCATACCATAATGATTGGACGGATTATCGCTTTAAAAGTTGCGCGAAATTAATGTTCAGCCCATATTAAAGAATGCACGTTCGTTGAAGTTTGGTGTCTGGGTGCAGTTTTTGATAGACTATAGGAAAGACTTCGGAAAGGAAGAAATAACTTGTTAACCTTACTAGAGAAAACGGAACGGCTCCTTTCTGTATGTGAAGAGTGCTTGAATAGACTTCCCGCTATGCGAGAAGAGGATCGGGAGCCCGATTTTTTTACAGAAGTGAAACCTTATGCAGATATTAATCATAGATTGCTTGACGAATGGACCGAGGAAATTAGGATGTTAATTCGGAATGAAAGGCCGAAATACATTCATCTTCATCAGATCGAATCATTGAACGAATCGATGAAGCAATTCATTGTACAATCTTTTTACCCGAAAACAGGAAAGAAACGTTTTATCCTTTCCATCAATTCTGCGACATACACATTGAGAACAGTTTTAGATGAATTGCGATCTAAAGGAGGGGAGCAAGGATGAAGAAGACAAGCGTCCGAGAAACGGTTGATCTCTTCTTATCCGACCCTGAATTATCCTCCAATGTTCGCCATTATGAAAAGATTGAAGGGAAATCTGCCGAATATGCATCATTTCCGGAACGGCTTCATCCATCCATCGTGAAGGCGCTGGCAGACAAAGGGATTGAACGCTTATACAGTCATCAACGAGAGGCGTTCGATCATGCGACGTCGGGAAATTCAATAACAGCTGTGACGCCGACTGCTTCCGGGAAATCATTATGCTATCATCTGCCCGTCCTGCAAAGTATTTTGGAGGACGATTCATCCCGTGCGCTTTATTTATTTCCAACAAAAGCGCTCGCACAAGACCAGTTGGCGGATTTGCATGAGTTGATTGAAGCGAGCGGGGAGACGATCCTCAGCTACACGTATGATGGAGATACGGCACCAGGGTTAAGAACGAAAGTTCGTAAATCGGGACATATCGTTTTGACGAATCCAGATATGCTGCACTCGGGCATATTGCCTCACCATACAAAATGGGTTTCCCTCTTCGAAAACTTGAAGTATATCATTATAGATGAATTGCATACGTATAAAGGGGTGTTCGGGAGCCACGTTGCCCATGTGATAAGAAGACTGAAGCGCATTTGCAATTATTATGGATGCAATCCGACTTTCATCTGCACATCAGCGACGATTGCCAATCCGAAAGAGCTTGCTGAGACGTTGACGAACTCACCGATGCATCTCATATCGAAAAACGGCGCTCCTTCAGGCGTCAAGCATTTCATATTTTACAATCCACCCATTGTCCATAAAACGTTCGGTATCCGGCGAAGCGCAATCCTCGAAGTAAGAGACATTGCGTCGTTTTTGTACAGGGAAGGGGTCCAAACGATCATCTTTGCGAAGAGCAGAGTGCGCGTTGAAATGCTTGTTACGTATATGAAGGAATTGACGAAGAAAAAACTGTTCGATCAGACAATCATGGGCTACCGAGGCGGCTATTTGCCATCGGAACGACGAAAAATTGAAAAAAGGCTGCGCGACGGGGAGATTAAAACTGTCGTGAGCACGAATGCGCTTGAACTCGGCATCGATATCGGCCAACTGCAAGCTTGTATCATGACCGGCTATCCGGGAAACATCGCGAGTGCCTACCAACAGGCTGGAAGAGCGGGAAGAAGGCAAGATGACGCTTTGATCATCTATGTCGCACAATCGATAGCGCTTGACCAATACATTATTCAGCATCCTGAATACTTGTTAGGCCAAACACCGGAAGAAGCGAGAATTCATCCTGATAATATGCTTATCCTCATGGATCATCTGAAATGTGCATCATTTGAGTTGCCGTTCACGATGACAGAAACATACGGAGAATTCGAAGTCCAAGAGCTGCTCGCCTTTTTTGAGGCCGAAGGGGTGCTCGTTAAAACATCCGATAAATGGCATTGGATGACAGACAGATTCCCGGCAAGCGAAATCAGTCTACGTTCGGCGTCCCAAGAAAATGTCGTCATCATCGACAAAACGATTCCTAAAGGAACTGTCGTCATAGGGGAAATGGACCGTTACAGTGCAATGACGTTGCTTCACGAAGAGGCGATCTATATCCATCAAGGCAAACAATACCAAGTCGAAATGCTAGATTGGGAGGAAAAAAAGGCATACGTAACGGAAGTCGATGTCGATTATTATACGGACGCCAATTTGGCTGTGGAATTAAAAGTGATCAGCGAAGATGAAAGCAGCCATATTGGGGAAGCGGAAGTAGCGTACGGAGATATTGCTGTTTTGGCGATCCCAACGATTTTCAAAAAGATAAAGCTCCATGATAAACGTGACAATATTGGTTCGGGTCCAATAAACCTGCCAGCCGAAGAACTGCATACGAATGCAACTTGGCTTGCGTTCAACTTGCCGGATGGGTGGAAAGAATCCGACCTAACTGACGCGATGACAGGGGCAGCATATGCCATCAGGTCATTAATTCCTCTCATGATCAGATGTGATAGGAGTGACATCCACGTTATCCCCCAAGTGAAAGCCGTTCATACAGGAAAACCGACAATCTTCATCCACGATAGTTATCCGGGAGGCATTGGATTAAGTGAGAAGCTGTATGAAAGTTGGAGGGAGTTGCTGAGCCTAGCAGCTAAACATGTAGAAAATTGTTTCTGTGAATTTGGTTGCCCGATTTGTATAGGTGCACAAGAAGCAGGTATTGAAACAGCCAAGAAACACGTTAGTGCATTGCTGCACGAATTGGCAAAATAATAAGAGGGATTGAAGCTTTGATGTTATGGCTTCAATCCCTCTTCCTCAATTAGCTTATAAATCATTTTACGATTGATACCCGTCTTCTTTTCCAATTGCCTACCGCTGATATCAGGATCCTTTCTCAATTCATCCTTTAGCAGGGTTACATGTTGTTGTCTGACGGCAAGGGACTGCTTGTTAGGGGCTAAGTGCTTGAATGGTCCAAAACGCTCCTGGTCCCATTTAAGCGTGAATGGTTGGCTCCCGATAATGCGCCCAAGCGCTTCGAGTGACAATCCTTTTTGTTCGTTCAGAATTTGTTGTGCTTGGATGTAACGGACTTTTGCTTGCTCCAATACTTGCCGTTCAGTCACTTCCTCCATCGTTTCAATAGGGATGTTGACATCAATTGTGACTTGCTGGGGCAATAGGGCATGGAGTGTAAATATATTATTTTCAGCATCCAATGTAGCAGTAGGGAAGAGACTACCAATGAGTCGTTGCTGATCAGCTGGTTCGAGCAACTCCTCAAATCGACTGGCAATGCTAAAAAACTCTGCGACTGTATCATAATTCAATTTCTCATTTTGAATCAATTCGCGTTTACGGTTTCTTTCTTTTAAGTCAGTTTCAATACGTTTCGATTGTTCTTCTAACATCCGATACCGTTCATCCAGTTTTTCTTTTGGCCACTTGTCGTCCAAATACAAATCCAACAGCTTATCCATTTTGGAACGAACATCAGCATCCAATTTTTGCAGCCTTTTTACGTCTGCATCAATACGAACTAGTTCAGTCTCATCAAAATCTGAATCAATATACTCAGAGATTTTGTTCGTATCGGTTAAGATATCTTTAACTGCCTTGGAGATCTGTTGCTTCACACGCTTGTCGTTGATTACCGGTTTGACGCTACATTTGCTATATGTTATTTCATTAGTATGAGTTAACAGGAAAATGCCGTATTTCTTTGTTTTATCTCTGTTGTATGCATATTGCCTTTTAACACTTATTTCCTTTTGACAGGAAGCGCACATGATTATCACATCTCGCAGAAAGTGATGATCTGCCGGTTTGCGTCGGTATCTTTTCTTTAAGACATTTTGAATGCGAGCATACATGAGTTCAGATCGTAGGGGAGGGTAGACACCGGGAACAGTAATTGTCTCGCCGTTGCTGAAGGTCTTCTGTAGAATGCCGTGATAGGCAGGGTTCTTCAACTTACCTAACACCTGTTGGTTCGTCCACATTTTCCCCTCGGCTGTCTTGCTGATCTTGTTAAGCTCCTTTGCGATTGCTTTAGCACCAAGTCCCTTTTCGATATAAAGGGAATCGATGAAAGGGATGATCCAAGATCGCTCCTCGTTAACAGCGATTTCTTCCGTCTCCTTGTTGTAGAGATATTCCTCTGGCTGCTTACCCCATACTTTGCCTTCTCGAGTCTTTTGGCGTTTACCACGCATCATTTTACGCAACAAGTCTCGTCTTGATCGCTGGGCCAACAAGTTTTTCAAATCAGAAATAAACTCATCATCCTCGTTTGAGAGGTCGACGATGTTGCCAGGCTCTGCAATCTTTACCCGATTGTCTCGTAGAACGCCTTTTAGATATTCCCACTTGATTGTGTCTAGACGTGATAATCGATCCTGTTCAATACATAGCACTACGTCGATTTTTCCATCTTCAACATAATCAAGCATGGCCTCCAATCCGTCTTTGTCCAATTTCGTTCCACTATCGACATCTTTAAAAATATCGACAATATTCCAGTTTTGAGATTGGGCGTATCTAGTTAATTCAATTGTTTGAGCTTTAAGACTGTATCGGTCCTCTTGAAGTTTAGTAGAGACACGAATATAAATAGCCACTCTCATTGCTAACATCCTCCCTAAATTTCACACGTAGGAATGTATGTTCTTTTTGTGTTATAAAATAAACCTTACTAAATTAGTAAGGTAAATAAAATCTATTTTTCTTCTAAGTCACCGTACTTGGTAATAAGTGCTTTTTTATATTCCGAGTAATCTTCAGAACTGATAATTTCTAAATGATGTAATTGAAATAAGGACCTATGCAAGCGTTCCTGATATGGTAAATAGCAATCCTCATCAGTATTGTCATCGAATACTTCATCGACAATACATTGATATTTTTGTTTTATCATTGTAAAGAAATTATTAGTTGTAAGTGTTTTTAATTCATTTAGTGTGAAGCCAATAATGATTTTATTGCCGGATAATGCCAATTTTCTTCTTTTCCCTTCGGCATTGACCCATCGACTGTTTCTGCCTTTACTAAAAGACTTTATTGATGAGAAGATGCCCAATTTTGACCTTTTTGATCTCAGTAGTTCATTTAGATCGGCAACTTCTCTAACAGATATAGAATCTTTATGATTTTTTGATTCTCCAACTAGAGTTAATCCAACATTTTCGTGAATGAATGTTGGAGTTACTCCATCAATAAATCTAATAATATGGTCTATTTGATTATCGCCTTTTCTCTCATTGCTAATCACATCAACAAATGTAAATCTCTGATAGATATAAGTCATAAGCTCTTCTAAACTATCGCCTTTTTCTTTTTTTGATCCAGTATCAATAAATTTTTCCACTGTATCAATTAGCTTTAGAAACATTTCTTTCTCATCATCTAAAATCGGACTCCAAATTTTGTTGTCAGGAGAATTATCGATAAACTGATTGTACTTTATTGCATCACTCATGAGCCTCACCTTTAATTAAACCCTTTGTTATAAAGAAAACATCAATGTCATTTGTATTTAGTTCAGAACCACACTCTAAACAGAACTTTTTATTATCTTTGATGAATTTAAGCATTTTTTCATTATCATTGAACTCAAATTTGTGTATCATATCATAATCTTCATTTCGACATTTTAGTATGAACTGGGTATTGATTACATGTCGATGAGACATGGTAGTTAGAATTTTTATAACGTCTACCATAGGGAGATTAGATTGCAGCGATAAATATGAAGGAGAAACTGTACTGCCAGGATTAATTTGGCATAAAAGATCATTTATTTTCTGTAGCTTTATTGCTGGGATTTTCAGATTCAATTCTTTGCTTATATTTATTAAGCTCAAGTAATACATTATCAACTATCTCCTTTTCAGTTGCCCCAATACTTAATCTTTTTAGCGCAAAGAATTGATCTGATTTGGAAATTTTATATGGGACTTTTTTCTTTTCGCTATGGAAATTAAGACCGATAGCGGATATATTGGCATTTTCTATCATTTTCTTTAAAATTTCTCGTGAATCAGCAAAGTTAAAATCTTGGCCTCCGTTATGGGCGCTAAATTGAGTTAATCCCCTGTCAACAACTTGAAGGAATATACTAAATGTCGTTTTTCGGGGGATAGGTCCATAGCCAAATATCAATTCATTCTCCATTATTTCAGTGACTTTCTTTTTAACCCGATGTCTGGCTAAATCATTGTTAATTTTCGCATCAAATTCAAGTATATTTTTTATAACCGATTCTAACCGATCCGCTACAAAGGAATCCAGTTTCTTAGTTATTAGCGGATTATTATGATCGAAATATTCCTCATTGATTTCATTTAGGACTTTAACTATCCAATCCTGTTGTAAGTATTCCATTTTACGTACATGTGTACCAAAATGGTTTAATACTTGTTCTGCTATTTTTTCAATTTCATTTCGTTTAACTAGATGTCCATTAATAGAATAAGTTTTTGGATAGGGAGGAATAGAAATTACCAATTGTTCTAAATCAAAGTCTAACCATATGTACGAAAAAAAGACATCTTTTTCGAAGACAGGTTCGTTATCATCTTCATTGTTCTTCATTATAACTGAAGGACAGATAAAAGAGAATAACAACTGATTTTGGCTGGTTATTTCCATAATATCTATAAGTTCAAACGAATTGATATTTAAAGGATTTATATCAAATATGAATTTTAGTTGTTTTTCTAATTCAGCTATCTTCTTCTTTGTTCTAATATCTTTTAACAAATTAAAATTCTTTGGTTCATACACGAAAATAGAATTAGCTGTGTGAAGAAATAGCTGCGAAGCCCATCTCCTAAAGTAATTAAAATTGATTTCATCTGACATTAATCCATGCACAACATTATTTCTATATTCATCATTATTTTTTCCAGGTTTTAATGTCGAATAATCCTCTTTAATCATATCTAGTTGAGGGCCATTCGCCTTTGCAAGATACAAAAGCAAATTATCAATTTGCTCATCAGTTAAATCCATATATTTTTTCACTTATCTCACTCCATAACTATTAATCAGGATTGTATTTTATGATAGATAACAATTAATAAATCCACTCCAACGTTCCCAACTTCCCACGCAATGCAGTGAAGCCATCTACCTTATGATTGAATATTAACTCTAATCGATAATGCGCGAAATTTTCAGTCACCATGAAGTAGTCTGCAATGTCGCTGATCGTCACAGCTTCGTCTTCTGCAAAGTCATAGACTTTATCGATAAACCGTTGTGGCATCAACAAGTAGGCAGCCATCCTTTTCGCTTGCTGCTCATTCTTAGCCAATACGTATTCATCCACACACAGTTGAGGGGAGTGGTGTGCATACAGATGACAGAACTCTTCGGCGACAAGTAGTTTCCTTTCCACGTGGGGCAGGTGCTCTTGAAGGTAGATTGTTCCTCGACGAGCTTTCTCCTTGGGCACAGAGTAGGCCTTCAATCCCTCGATATCCTCAAATTCCAGACCGTGGCTTTCAAGAAATGGCTTGTCCAACGGCAGCACTTTGATTCCATACCTCCAGCAAATTTGAAAGATGTCAATGTCATCCGGGTATATATAGTTAAAATGGGAAAGGACCTTCTCGGCTCGTTCCTCCCAGTAGTCTGTTTGTATTTGTCTTAGTTGCATGTTGTCACAGCCTTGATAGTTCTGGGTGTTTTATAAATGAAGTGTTATTTTTGTCTCATGAACTCCACTTAGTGAAATACGACTAGATTCATGGTAAAAATAAACGCGGCATCTGCACCGCGAATATTGTTTATTATTACTTATAAGCTGAAAACCCCGTGGCTTCAATCTTTGCAGTAGCTGAAAAACCAAAAATCACATACCTTTTTTACTTTGTATATTATTACTCAAAGGCAAAAAAATTTAATCTTCCAAATCTCCAAATCCGTCACCATAATCTTCTTCATCATCTTCCAACAACATCTGCTTCATCTTATATAGCTTAATCAGTTGCTTCACTTTCTTCTCCGGATCCGACGCCAAATCATGAAACATGATTGGGTGTTTTTTAAGTTCGTTGAATAAACGATACTCGTCTTCAGTTAAACTAATTTCCTGGCCGGCCACTATTGCTTTTAAATCAGTGGAACCTAGTAGGTAATCAATTGATACATTAAATATTTCAGCAAGCTTCTGAGTAGCTTCATGGTCTGGTTCTCTTTTGGATTTTTCACTTTCATAGTAACCATAAGCTTGTCTTGTAATTCCTAGTTTGTCAGCTACTTCTTGTTGAGTAAGCTTTGCTTCAAGTCTCAGTTTTTTCAATCGGTCTTGAAAGCTCATTTTTTATCCCCTTCTATTTAACAATTATCAATATTATACAGCAACAAAGAGTTGCCGAAATCAAATGCAACGAAATATTGCATTAATATGTTGACAGAAACAAAACGTTACGTATAATAAGAATTAGATAGCAACAAAACGTTGCTAAGGAGGTGCTTGAATTGAGAGAATGGCTAGCAACACCAAGAAAGAAAAAGAACCTATCTCACCAAGATGTTGCCGATGCAGCCAATATAAAAAGACAATACTACGGTATGATTGAGAACGGCGAGAGAACGCCAAGTGTGCCAGTAGCAAAATGTATTGGGGAGGTCCTGGATGTTGATTGGACGCTTTTTTTTGAAAACAAAGGCAACAAAACGTTGCATTCTGAAGTCGGATAGGAGGTGAGACGGATGGAAGACGTTAGGAAGGAAGCCACCGCAGATACGGCGGCTAAAAACATGCAACTTGAAAAGAGAATCGAGGAGGTATCTCTGAAATATATCGATTTTCTTGAAAAGGCAATTTCTACTGAAGAAGTAGTCAACACAGATCTACTTCATACGCTGAATGACTGTATCAGGGTTTTACATCACATCAAAAAGATGAATTGTTGATCGTTTCCCATTCACTAAGATCAATTGGCCCGTCGTAATCAAGAGAATCCCATTCGTAGCAACCGGTCACTTGCATGTAAACATCATCTGCTGCAGCAACAGCATTTATGTAGTGGCCAAAAACAATACCATTAATCGATAAAGCAAATCTATTAACGCTACGGTCATAGTAAATCAACATTTTACCTATAGGGCTGTCATAACTAAACATTTCATCACCCCCTTCCTATGAAAATCGTACCACATTCATAGAGGGGGAGGATAGAAGGGAGGGGAAGCCTGTGATTCAAAGAGAATTACTTGAAATGAACGCATATTTGCCTGTCAAATTAGCGGAATTAGCTAAGTCAGAACCAGAGACAGCACTGGAGCTTTTGAAGGCATGGGGGGATGGGACAAAAACATTGCGTGTGTTATGGAAAGAAGTTACCGACGCACTGGCTCCATATGAGGTCCGTATCAGCTCATAAAAAATTATAGGTGGTGAGAAAAATGCTTGCAAAAGACAAAGAAGAAAGACGACAGCTAGTTGCAAGAATGAACGCAGAAATGAAAGCAATTACCAACAGTCCATCCACAGATGTTGAAAAATTCCGTATTGGACTGCTGGCGAAGCTAGGAGGGGAGTTAAAGATCATAAACGACAGGATCCGTAGAAAACCATATCAAGTTGGAAGGGTTTCGTAACGTGGTCGTGTAGGAGTGAGTCATCTATCTTCTACTAACTATTTTACCAGTCTTAGATAAAAATACTGTTCATTGTTTGAACATGTTCAGAATTTGAACATTTAGGGGGGATAAGCGTGAATGTTGGACAACTCTTGCGGTCAACGCGCAAAACCGCTGGCTTAACACAAGAGGAAATGTCCCCGTTAGTCAATATATCGAGAAGCACCATTTCAAAAGTCGAACGCAACGAAATGACACTGTCGACGGAGGACTTTATCCGATGGCTCCAAGTCATACAGATAAGAATGACTAATACAACGGCGTTAGAAGTTGGCTTGGCATTTATCAATGGAGTCGATATCTATTTACTAGCAGAGATGCTGACAAAAGCAGTTGGAGGATTTATCAGTTTTTACCTTGGAGGGATATGAATGGAAAAACGCAATAAAAAAAGCCGAATGACATTGGCCTGTCATCCAGCTAAGAAATATCTCGTTACAGCAATCTTAACACAAAATAATGATAAAACCAACTGAATTAGGGACGGAACCGGATTCCGTCCAGAAGTCCAGGAGTGAACGAATTCATCGCCAAATCCCATTTCCCCTTTCGTTCATCACCCCACGGCATCCTGGGCTTCTGGATGGGATTCCATCAATAAAAAATCAAAGGAGAGAATTATTATGGAGCAAATCAATGAATTGGTCGAATTGGCACAACAAATCGATGCTGTTATGGATGACACTAAGTCGGAAGTTTTTTCTCTAAACATTAGCATCACAGGCAGAACAGCATTTCTTGTAACCCCAGAATACATGCTCAAAAACTTTGACAACATGGATGTTACTAAGACAGGTGAAACAGACGTGGATCGCGCAGTGTTTAAACTCGAAACAGAGATCGAGGGAGTAATTTTCAAATGCAGTATTTACCGAGATGAACTTCATCTGTTGAACGGACGTATTCCGGATGAATGGCTAAATGAGGTTGAGAATCAGAAACCAAAAGAAACTCACCGAATTACAGCCTTCCGTCAAAATGACGTCACCCTATTCGGACAAGAAAAAAGCCCACTCGCACTGGCATGCGAATGAGCAGACAATAAAACAAATGTTCTCCTCTGATTATCCGTGATCAGAGGAGAAAAGTCAAGGGGAAGGAGATTCCATTATGCAAGCACTTCAAGTGATCGAGCACAACGATATGCGCGTACTAACTACGAAACAACTTTCCTCGGCCTTTGATTCCAGTGACAAGATTGTTATGCGTAACTTTCAGCGCAATCAAGAACGCTATGAAATAGGAAAACATTACTATGCTTTGACTGGCGAGGATTTGAAGCAATTTAAGGCATCCCGTCAAAATGACGTCAGCCTTAAATACGTTTCCAATCTGTATCTATGGACGGAACTCGGGGCATGGATGCACGCTAAGTCGCTTAATACAGAAAAAGCTTGGCAAGCCTATCAACTGCTCATAGACACCTATTACAAATTATCTCAACGGCAAGCTTTATCAGAGGCATGCGACAATATGACGCCTGCCACCACACACGAACAAATCTACCAAATTGAAAGTAGGTTGATGGAGTTGGAAAAGCAGTTCAAAGAAGTTGTAACGCTCCATTCGGGCGAACAGAAACGGCTTCGCAACGCTGTAAGCGACCGGATTTATCAGCTAACTCGAAACGAATCAGGCGCACGTCCGGTATTGTTCAACGCGATCTATTCGGAAATCCGCGAGAAGTACGAAGTTGACTCATATCGGGATATCAAACAGTACCAATTGCAAGAGGCTCTTCAGTTTGTTTCTACGTGGGGAGGTGAAGCGATTGAAACGAGGGCGTAAATCATCGGTCGCCGAATCCAATTACATCAAATCATTTAGGCTCAATCCGGCGAATTGGTTGATCAGCCAAAAGATGACGGAAAAATGGCTGATCGTACATCGTGAGACTGCATCAACAAAAGTCATACCAGCACCATAGGAGGGTCTTGAATGAATCTATTAATCAATGAGCCTCCCCTGCAAGTTTTGCCTTCTTTGGCTATGCAAGTAGGGCTTAACGAGGCGATATTGCTACAGCAATTGCATTTCCGCTCACTTATATCAAACAACATCAGAGATGGTCATAAATGGATTTATAAGACCTATGAGGAGTGGAAAGACGAAGAGTTTCCCTTTTGGTCAGTAGACACTATTAAAAGAGCTATTCGGAAGTTAGAAAAAGAGGGTTACGTCATTTCGACGTCAGCCTATAACAAGATGAAAATGGACAAAACAAAATGGTATCGAATTAATTATTCCAAGTGTTACCTACCGACAGGGCAAAATGCACCGTCGATGGAGGCAAAATGCACTGTTGGAGAAGGGCAAAGTGCTCCGTGTGATGAGGGCAAAATGCCCCTACCAATAACCAAAGAGATTAAGAGTTCTAAGAAAAGTATTGTCGAGAACGATCTCGACGTTGTCTCTCAGGTCATTGATTACCTAAACCGGAAAACCGGAAAGGCGTTTAAGGCAACATCGAAAGCAACAGCGAAATTCATCATTGCTCGACTAAACGAAGGGTACGTCCTTGACGATTTCAAGAACGTTATTGACGTCAAAACAAAACAATGGCTGAACGATCAGCAGTTTAATAACTACCTGCGACCGTCCACCTTGTTTAATCCTACTAATTTTGAAAACTATCTTAACGAAGCACCAGCAGCTAAACCGATTCCGAAATCGACAACATATCAACCACCCGTGCTGGACTTTGAGAAAGGGGAATTCAATTGAGCGGTATTGAACTTGCAGAAAAAAGCTTGCTAGGAACCATGCTGAAAGAAAATTACCTCATTACGGAAAGTGGTATTCAAGAGATTTTCTTTGACTCGCATATACACAGAAACATTTACTCAGGCATGAAAACGTTAGCTTCTCAGAACCGTCCGGTCGATTACATAACGATCATGACGACAGGGGAACCGACTGAATTCGGAGGGGCGAATTATTTAGCAGATCTACAAAGCTTTGCAAGTCCGGTTAAGTTCGACGAGTATCGAGAAATTGTCGTGAATGCCTGGAAAGAGAGGGAAAAAGGAAGGCTGCTTCAACAGGCACAAACTGAAAATTGGTCCATTCCTGATATTCAAAAGGCTATTGACGAACTACATTCGGAAAACACTCAGGACGTTAATACATCAATCAAAGACGACCTGGTAGCACTTTACGAAATGCCTTTCCAACCAATCTCGGTAGAAGTAGGGGTACCAGCAGGCCTTAAGGATTTGGACAGGCTGCTAAACGGCTTCCAACCTACTGAAATGACAATTATCGCTGCTCGTCCGTCGATGGGGAAAACTGATACGTTAAATCATTTGGCACTTAGTGCAGGATGGTCCGGGTTCTTGCCAATCATTTTTTCACTAGAGATGAACCGAAAAATGATGGTGACAAGATTGATTGCTTCATCAGCCGGTTACAACCGTCTGAAAATGCGGAATCCGTACAAATACTTCGATCAAAACCAGAAGAGAGGTTGGATGACATCCATCGGGGTTTTAGGGGATGCCGACATCCATATCGATGACCGAAGTGCTCTTAGCGTAGGACAAATTAAAGCGCAAGCACGGAAAATTATCCATGCAAATCAGAACAAGCGACCAATCATATTTATCGATTATCTGCAGCTAATTAGACCGGATAACCCCCGTGATAACACGACACAGCAAGTCGGACAAATCAGTTATGACTTAAAGTCGATGGCAAAAGAGTTAAATTGTCCGGTCGTTTGCCTTTCTCAACTCAATCGGGGTGTAGAAAGTCGTCAAGACAAACGACCTTTGCTATCCGATTTGAGGGATTCAGGGAATATCGAGCAAGACGCTGATGTAGTCGGCTTTCTTTATCGCGATGACTACTATGACAAAGAATCCGAAAATGCAAACATGCTCGAAATCATCATAGCAAAGCATCGTAATGGTCCGACGGGAACTGTCACAGTCGCATATGTGAAGGAAACCGGAAAGCTTTTCGATATTGTTTGGGGAGAAAGAGCTGGTCAGGCATGAGTGTAACTGTCAAAGAGATTTTCGACTTCGCGATTGAAACAGATTCGAGTTTAATAGCCCACACCATTTATTGGGCGCTTAGCAACAACCTTATCGATCTTCTCGATGATGACAGTAAGTTACATTCTTTAGACCTGGACAAGCAGGCTATAGATGCTCTTGTGAGAAAAAACACACTCGGCATCGGAAGGGGCAAATTGTTTGTTATACAAACATCGGAATCTGGGTGGTTTGCCTTTTACTTAGCTGAAAACTCTCTTGCAGCATATAGTCTTCACTCCGATCTATTTCGTGAGCAAGGTGGGAAAATCACGCAGTCAGATCGCCTAATGATCCCAACCATGTTATTAGCAGATACGGGGGAAGAATTGAGTCTTTATGAATATAGGAAAAGAGTTGTCCATTACCCGGCATATATCGGACATGCGAAAGCCGGCGAACACGTTTTATATCGAATGGGGGTGAGTGCATGAGCGACGAAGAACGCGAGAAGCTTATCGCTGCAATCAATCTCAAGACTAAATATCCAGAGTCCTATTTCGATAGCTTAACAGACAAGGAGCTTATCGATCTTTACGAATACCACACGTTGAAATGATAAATCGAAAGGGCGAGATTACGTGAAAGCACGTGAGAAATATTTGATTCAGCTATTGAAGAAAATGAATGTGCACAGCAGCTCGGATAATAAGCCACTTGAACAATTAGACTATGAAACTTTGAAATACATGCTCGCAGCGAAAATAGCTGCAACACAATAAACGGAGGAGTGAAATCATATGAAAAAAATTATTGACCTTAACAGCTTTGCAGACGGAGGTGCATCAGAAAAACTTAACACCGAACTGCAAAAAGTTCTCCAAAACATTGCTGATCCTAATACAGATCCTAAAAAGGTTCGAAAAGTGACGATGGTCCTTACGATAAAGCCAAACGACAAACGAAACCTTGCTGATGTATCTGTAGAAGTAAAGTCGACAATAGCACCGTCTCAACCAATTGGAACTTCACTACTCATCGATATGGACACTGACGGCAAAGCGACTGGCGCTGAATTGAAAAGTGGAATCCCTGGTCAAATGTATGTAGATGACGAAGGGGTAGTGCGGGACGACAAAGGGCAAAAAGCCGAAGAAACAGAAAAAACGAAAGCTACCGACAGCAAAGTCGTTAACTTTAAATAAAAAACAGAAAGAGGTAGAAGAAAATGTTAAAAGAGTTTGTTGAGTATTTGTTAGGTTTGAAGAGACCGGAAACAGTGGAGGCGCTTGGCAATACATATTCAACGCGCAGCCTTCACCGTCTGAACGTTGAACATGGCGTGAACACAATTGAAATTCAAAGTCTATCCGGGTTGGTGGATTACATCCGTTCCAACTTTGATCATGAGCGTCCAGTAATGATTCATGTCGAATCCCCGACAAGGGTTAATGTCTTTGATGCTTTGAATGACGTAAATGATCGCCGAACCTACATTAGCGCAAAGGCTTTACTCCCGCAAATTACGTTTGAAAGGTATATATCTCGCGAAAAGTTCAACGTCATGCTGCAAGCTTGTTTTGTTCCTAATGATGACAGAGAACGAGTCCTGAAAGTTATCAGCTCGGTTGTCGAGGAAAATTCTGTTACTCAAAACGATGATGGAATTACGCAAAAAGTAGTTGCCAAAACAGGCGTTGCGACACTCGGTAATGAGACAGTTCCGAATCCTGTAGAACTAAAACCCTTCCGAACATTTGTCGAAGTCACACAACCGGAATCAGAATTTATCCTTCGACTACGCGAAGGGGCAGAAGTGGGGCTGTTTGAAGCAGACGGGGGTGCATGGGAATTAAATGCGATGCACAGCATCAAGGAATACTTTTCCAAGCACCTTGCAGATCTGATGGAATTGAAGAAAGTTATGATTGTTGCTTAAAAGAGAGGGGGATTATGTCCCCCTTTTAATTCAATAAACGTTAGATGCACTTGGAAACCAAAGGAGGAAATACCTTGCCTGAGAAGAATGATGCTATGAAAAACTTGCAATTCCAGATGGAGCTTGACAATTTGCGTCGGGCTGTTCCCTACGTTATCGAAAACGCTAAGCTCAATGCGAAAATCCTAAAAGCTAGATACGACAGCTTACTCCACGAAGGCTTTACAGAAGCTCAGGCCTTAGAAATCGTAGTTCATAAGCGAATGGCAGATTTGTGATTTCACAGTAGACACATAATGTTGAGTAAAGGGAGAGATGGATATGAGTTCTGAAAATGAAAAAATCACGGTTAGATACAAGACTAAAAGAGGGTATTGTCGCTGTTGTGATAGGGAGTTAGATGATCCCGTCGTGAGTGAGGTTAGAGAATTCGACTTTTACATCGACAGCTTAAAGGAAGATAACGACTGGAAGCTGTTTGATGAGGAAGAAGAATTGCCTGATGTTGTTGACGAGTACGTTTACAACACAGTTAATTTTTTTGCAGTCAGTCATGAAGACGAGATAGATTTCCTCGATGGTGAAGTAGATAAAATACTGCAATACATTAAATCTAACCTGTTGACGAATTAATCAACAGTACGACCAAACTGTGAAGGATTGATGATTTGATATTTAAGTACTTATTTTCAGAACATGAGAAAAGAAGAATCAAAAGGGCTACAACTGTTTTGTTTTACCGACTTCCGACAACAAAAATCATCATTAGAATTTTAAATCGCTTTACAGACAAGAAAGCGAAAGGGGAATAGATTAACTTTGAAAACTAGCGAGTTGCATAAGTACCTACGTAACATTCGGATAAAAAACAACGAGCTACTTAAAAATATGGCCGACAAATTAGGGTTGCGACCATCGGAGTTGTCTGCCATTGAACACCAAAGAAAAATAATGCCAGAAGGGTTTATTGAAAAGATACATCAACTTTACGGACAAAACGCGAAGGAGGACTGATTTTGAATCAATTATCCTTTGACGATTTACTGGATGAGAAAAAAGAGTTGATCCTTTGTCAGTTGAGTTCGGGTTTTCATTGGCTCCGGATCACCAGCGGGCACACTCCAACAGATTTTAAGGAAAGAGTTCATTTTTCTCTGCAAGGATTCGATTATCTTTATGAAGATACACATGGAAAAGATGAAATACTAAGTCATTTTGACGGTACTGTAAAAACAATAACTTGGGAAGAAGTCAACGAAAGGGGAGAAGAGCAATGAATACGGTGTGGGTTTATATTCAGTCCGAACCGGGATTGTACACAGTGGGTTTCTACAAACCGGACGGAAAGTGGGAGCCGGAAAGCGATCATGCTAACCGAGAGGATGCAGCTGCACGTGTAAATTACTTAAACGGTATGAAATAAAAAAAGACAGGATTCCTCCTGCCTGCATACATACATCATACCATAGGAGGGGTCCGGATGGTTAGAAAAACTGAAAAGGAAAAGGATGTTGTCTTCATTGAAGTAAACGGAGTGCGCACGCCGATTAGCGCAAAGGAATTCGGGGAGGATTCACTTGTTTGGAAAGATTGGAAGGTGCTTGATGTTGTTCGAAGTGAACGAGTAAGAATTAAAAGATAGGGGGTATTTTGATGAATATAGCGGAAAAATTGAATCTGGAACGGCTGGACAAAATTGTGGAACATGCAATAGAATTTGCAGAAAAGTATGAACCGGAATTAAGAGAGTCAGCAAGGGAAGGGTACACAGGCCTAGATATAAGTCTTGAAGGACGAGATGATGCACACATTCTTCGATCACGTGAATTTCAAGAGAATGTTGAGTTATTACTGGACGGATGCAAGGTGACATTGCAAAAAAACGAATATAAAAACCTCTTATTTGGCAATACCTATTACAAATACAAACTTAATATCGCTTGGAATTAGTCCTTACCGAAGAACGGACGGACATCAAAATGGCTTAACGGCTGTTTTGGTGTCCTTTTTTAATTGAAAAGGAGTGAATGAATTGGAAAATCAAAGAATTTATGAATTGGCTGTTGAATTTTCCGAGCGTTCCGCGATGTCATTAGAAGATTGTGCATTTATGATCCAGAACATAGTAGCGGTTTGTGAAAATATTGCGGACGCCTTCAAAAAAATCAGAGATGAAATGAGTCGAATTTGGAGCGCTGTCAAGGAAACATTGGGATTATTTGAAGAAAACGAAGCTATGCACGGATGGTATATAGATTGGGATACACGAAAGAAAAGCCAAGTGATAAATAATCGGCCGTCATTTGCGGTTAGAAAGATTATTTCGGTGTGGTGAGTAAATTGAGAACGATACAAAGTGAATTGCTGAAAAAGGGATTAGCGAATGACAATGCTCATAAAAAGAAAACTGTCAAAAAAGACATTTCCGTCAAGCGTGATGAGAATTTGTCGAATGATGATCTGCGCATGCTGATGGGTGAATTCAGGCCGAAATTTTCAAGAGGACGAGGAGGGGCGTTCAGGCAACGCTAACAAACTTGATCATTATAAAAATTAGCGAGGTGAGAAACGTGAAATTATTGCTCGACGAGTATAAGAGAACGGCAAAACAGACCAGGAAGATGAAAGAACTTTTAGATGATGCTGCCGGACATTGCGAGGCTAAAATAGAAGAAGCTATAAAAGAATTTAGTTTGATTAAGAAAGTGCAAGACGAAACTATGGACGCTAGAGCTGACGAGCTGGAAGAAAGGTATAACGGACTTCGAACGAAAGAAAGGGAATTGAAAATTGAGCGGGAGATCGTGAACAGCATGGTTTCCAGTCTTTCATATAGCATCCATTGCATTCGATATAATGCCGAACCACCTGCGATAAGGGGAATTGAAAGACGCGCTTACTATGAGAGGGAGATCCCCTTCGAAAATCAATGGATTCAAAGAAGGAAAGATGATGAATCCTCAGCATTAAGCTTTGTAACCGATAACGTTAAAACCGAAGAAGAAGAGTACGAGCAAGAAATCCGTCGTGAACTCGTGAGGGAAATTAAAAAATGTCTAACACCTCGCCAAATCGAAGTCATGGAATTAGTAGGTATGGATTTTACTCCACGTGAAATAGCAGAGATGTTAGGCATCTCTAAACGGGCTGTCAATTATACGATTGAGACTGCAAGAAAAACAGTGAAGGATGAAGGGTGGAGAATGGTATGACTGTTGTAGAGCCAATCAGAGAAGATGAAGACGTGGCTGCATTTGCAAATCATTTGAAGCAACAGAATGAGAGAGATTATGTGATGTTCATGATTGGCGTTTATACTGGATTGCGCATTTCAGATATTCTTCCTTTGCGTGTGTTGGATGTAGAAGGAGCGCACTTGGTTTTGTTCGAACAGAAGACCGAAAAAATGAAACGAATCATTCTTCATCCTCAACTAAAAAAAATATTGAAAGATTATACTATGGGAATGAAGCGTACTGAGTTGTTATTTCCATCAAGAAAAACCGGAAGAAATGGAAAGCGAAAGCCGATAGGTCGACAACGCGCATATGAAATATTAAAGGAAGCAGCTGACGCCTTGGAGTTTGAAGGAAGGGTCGGCACACACACAATGAGAAAGACCTTCGGTTTCAGATATTACCAACAGTACAAAGACGTCGCTGAACTTCAGGAAATCTTTAATCATAAAAAGCAAATCGAAACGCTTAGATACATAGGCGTAATGTCTGAGAGGATAGAACAAAATATTCAAGGGTTGGATCGAATTCCTGGTATCTGAGTTTCCGAAAATGGAAATGTCGATTTTAGGTTTTCTAAATTTCAAAACTGAGAGTTCTAATCGTCAATAACTAATATGGGAGAATTTTAAAGTGAAAATAGAAATATCGCCTTTCAGTTTTCCGATTTACAACCAGATCAATTAACGAACACTACGCTCACAAATGACGCGTAGTGTTTTTTTATTGAACAAAACAAGCATGGAGCCGTTATTGAATAGCGTTCGATCAGCAGTCTTTCATTCGAACGCGACATAAAAGTAGAAGAAAACATATTCAGAAATAAAGAAAAAGAAAAACCTTGTAATATCAATGGTTTGCAACCCCTAAGTGAATAAGACATTTCATAGGAAACGTCACGTTCGAGGGTGATTGCTTCCCACTTGCCCGCTAAGGGTGAAGAGAGCGATACAAGAGGACATAGCACAATGTATGACAAACCCAGTAGCCACAAGGGTTGAACGGCTATCGAAATGAATTGTCTGAATTGTAGGTTCTTTGGACACAATTTAATCCTTACGGGTGCTATCGAGCCCGGAAATCGTCCAGTTAGTATTTTGAAAAGGTCGTTTCGTTTTCGGTTGGTTGGTGAGTAAAATACGGTTGCCGGAAAGGAGGGCGAAGCCATGAGTAGCAAGGGTTTGAAAGAAAAAAACTACCTCGTTACAACCGAAGAAATTTGCGAAATCATGGGTTTGAGCGCCCGTCGAATTCAGCAGCTAGTAGATGAAAAAGCAATCGTCCGAGTGGCGCATGGAAGATATGATCTTGTGGCAAGCGTTCGAAGCTACAACGATTACATAAAAAATAAGCTCATTGAAGACGATCCTGACTTGGATAAATTGAGAGAAGAGACGCTTTGGATTCGAGCACGACGGATGAAGTCGGAAGCTGAGTACAAAATTATGTCAGGAGAGTTACATCGTTCAAATGACGTTGAAGAAGTCATGAACAAAATGATGGAGGTCTTCCGTTCTCAACTTCTTTCTTTCCCTACGCGTGCGGCTCCGAAAGTATTAGGGGAAACAGACGTGAATGTGATTCGAGAAATGCTTACCAGTGATATCAAAGAGGTCATGCAGGTGTTATCTGATTACGATCCAAGCATTTTCTATGATCAAAGTGATGACAAGATTTACGTTGAAAGCCCTGAGGAGGCTGGCATCGTTGATCGAAAGTAAAACGATTGATTTATTTAAGCGTATTGCCCATCACGGTTTGACTCCTCCATCTGATCTTACTGTTTCCGAATGGGCAGATTTGCACCGTCGATTGTCAAGAGAGTCTTCGGCCGAGGCAGGGCAGTGGCGAACTTCACGAACGCCATATTTGAAAGAGATTATGGATGCTGTAAATGATCCTTACGTTGAAGATATTGTCATCATGGCATCAGCCCAGGTCGGTAAATCCGAAATTCTGTTGAATACGCTTGGTTATTTTATCGATTATGATCCGTCTCCTATACTTTTTATCCAACCTACGGAAGCAAAAGCAAAGGATTTTTCGAAAGAACGTGTAGCACCGATGATTCGGGATACTCCTCGACTTCGGGAACGTGTTGGAAATACGAAATCAAGAGATTCTTCTAATACAATCTTGTATAAATCGTTCCCAGGCGGTTTTATCGCTCTTGGTGGCGCTAATGCTCCTGCGGGATTAGCTGCTCGTCCTATCCGAGTTATTCTTGCGGATGAGATTGACCGATTTCCGGTGTCAGCAGGAGAAGAAGGAGATCCTTTGGATTTGGCAGAAAAACGGACGACGGCATTTTACAATCGTAAAAAGATGAAAGTTTCAACCCCGACTGTAAAAGGGGCATCTCGGATCGAAAAAGAATTCGAGTTGAGTACGAAAGAATTTTACAATCTACCATGTCCTCGATGCGAAGCATTGCAGCCCTTACGCTGGTCTCAAATAGACTTTGAAACTGAATCGCATCGATGCGTTGAGTGCGGTTACTTAAGTGGAGAATTCGAATGGAAAAAGCAAGAGGGGAAATGGATTGCGACGGCCAAATCCAAAATGCGCGGGTTTCACCTTAATGAATTGCTCAGTCCTTTCAGACGTTGGGGTGAAATCATACGCGATTTCAAGACAGCTAAGAAAAAGGGAACCGAGGCTCTTAAAGTTTTCACAAACACGGCTCTTGGAGAAACGTGGGAGGAAGAAGGACAGGAACTCGAAGAGGAAGTGCTATTCAACAGACGTGAAGATTACACTGCTCGTGTTCCAGACGGCGTAAAAATTCTTACTGCTGCAGTTGACGTGCAAGACGATCGTTTCGAAATCGAGGTCGTTGGATGGGGACAAGGCCGTGAAAGTTGGGGTATCGAATACCACATTCTGCGCGGTGATCTGAATGAGGACCGTATATGGGATGAATTGGATAAGTACCTACAAAAGACTTGGCAAAAAGCGGACGGTCGGGAATTCGGTATTGCTTGTACTCTGATAGACAGTGGGGGACACTTCACCCAGGAGGTTTATCGTTTCGTTCTTCCTCGCGAGGCTAGAAGGGTCTACGCCATAAAAGGGGCATCCACTCGAAAAGGTGAATACACGCCATTGATAGCAGGAACAAGCAGGCCAAAACCGTTAAAAGCGCTTTTAGTCACGCTTGGAGTAAACGAAGGAAAAAGCAAGGTCATGTCCAGTCTTCAAGTTGAGGATTTTGGCCCGAATTATTGTCATTATCCAAAAGGGTATGGTTATGAATTGGAATACTTCAAAACGCTAACCTCTGAACGGTTAGAAACTCGTTATGAAAGAGGGATCCCTTATCAAGTTTGGGTGCAGACAAGAGCGCGAAATGAAGGATTCGACTTACGTGTCTACAACACGGCAGCCATCGAAATCTTGAATCCAAACTTCGATAAAGAGTATCAGATGGTCGGGACTCAGGCATCTGGAAGGAAGCGGAGAAGGAGGAGACGGCAATGAGGGAGCCATTGATTGATTCTAAAACGGCTAGAAAACATTTCAATGCGTGGTTAGAAGCGGAAATGAAAGTGTCTCAAGGGCAAAGCTATACAATTGGTAGCAGGACATTGACGAGAGCGCACATTTCGGAAGTTCGCAAAACGCTTGATTATTGGCGGCGAAAGGTACAGGAAGCAGAAATGATCGAAGCCGGAAAAAGTGTTTCGCGGGTGAGGCGTTTCATTCCACGGGACCTTTAAATGAGGTGTGATTTATGAATCTATTAGACAAAGTTGTCAATTATATCAGCCCCTCGAAAGGGCTACAAAGAATGGCACATCGAAAAACAGCTAAAGTATTGAATGGTTATAGCTCGCACGGTGCAAGTGGCGATAAAAATAGCACACGCGGTTGGATCGTGAATGCTGGTTCTGCTATTGAAGATATCGAAGCAAATGCAAAGACTTTGAGAGAACGCTCTCGGGATTTATACATGTCAGGTGGAATTGCGACGGGGGCTATCAAAACTTTAAATACGAACGTAGTCGGATCAGGCTTGAAATTAAATCCCCAAATTGACTATGAATTCTTAGGGATGTCGATTGAAGAAGCTCATGAATGGAAACGAAACGTAAAGCGGGAGTTCGATTTGTGGGCGGACAGCATCAATTGCGACGCTACCCGAGTAAATAACTTTTATGAACTGCAGCAGTTGTCTTTTTTGTCACAGCTAATGTCGGGTGATGCCTTTGTATTACTTCCTACTAAAAAAAGAATTGGAACGCCATATGAACTTTGCATACAGCTAATTGAAGCGGATCGAGTGTGTACTCCTTCAAACACTAAAAAAGAAAATATCATAAATGGCGTTGAGGTAGATAGCTATGGCGAAGTCGTTGCATTCCATTTCGCAAAAAAGCACCCTCGCTCGCTGGATTTTTTGTTTAACAACGAGTGGAACAGGGTTGAAAGGTTCGGCAGAAGGACAGGTCGACCTAATGTTTTGCACCTTATGGAAATGGAGCGGCCGGAACAAAGGCGAGGCATTCCATTTCTTACGCCTGTAATTGAGCAGCTTAAACAACTGACCCGATACACGGATGCTGAATTAATGGCAGCGGTCATTAATGGGATGTATGCCATCTTTATTGAACAGGGTATTGAAGCTACACCTACTTCCGATTTTGGGGGCATTAGTTCACATGATCAGGATAACATTTCAGACGACTATGACAATGATATTCAAATCGGAAATGGCGCGGTTAACTTTCTAAACCCTGGCGAAAAAGTGTCTGAGACGAAAGTAGGTAGACCAAATACTGCGTTCGATGGGTTTGTTAAATCAATTTGCAGACAGATTGGCTCAGCTTTGGAAATTCCGTATGAGGTTTTGTTGAAACATTTTACAGCATCCTACTCTGCATCAAGAGCAGCCCTATTGTAAGCGTGGAAAATGTATCGAAAAAAACGCGACGGACTTGCCACTGATTTTTGTCAACCCATTTTTGAAGAGTGGCTGGCGGAGGCCGTGGCGAAAGGAAGAGTTCGCGCACCAGGCTTTTTTTCTGATCCATCTATACGTAAGGCATACAGTCGAGCGGAATGGAACGGTCCATCGATGGGTCAATTGAATCCAGTGCAAGAGGTTAAGGCGTCCGTGCTGAAAGTCGAAAACGGATTTTCAACGCGTGAAAAAGAAACCGTTGAGCTTTCAGGCGGCAGTTATGATTCAAATCATCGCACATTGGTGGCTGAGGAAGCAGCACGTCGGAGGGACGGTCTAGGAACAGTTAACACATCAACTCAGGCTGATGTTGAAGGAGGTGAAATAGACAATGAAAATCAGGATTAACGGTCCCATTGTAGATGATTCCGAAATCTGGATTTATGAATGGTATGGCATTGAAGCTACGAGCCCCAAAAAAGTAATAAGGCAAATCGAAAGAGCAGAGCAATCAAGCAATGATGACATTGAAGTGCTAATCAACAGTTATGGTGGTTCAGTTTTTGCTGCATCTGAAATTTATACGGCATTGAAGTCTTATAAAGGTAAGGTGATCACTCAAGCTGTAGGGATTGCTGCAAGTTCGGCATCGTTCTTAATGATGGCGGGAGATGAAATACTGATTTCCCCTACCGGTCAAGTTATGATCCATAACGCGTCAATGGTCGAACAAGGCGATTACAGAACAATGGACAAAGCAAGCGACATCCTAAAAGGTGTCAACCAGTCTATCGTCAGCGCTTATCAGTTGAAGACTGGGAAAAGTGAGTATGAGCTACTGCAACTAATGGAAGAAGAAACATGGATGACAGCTAAACGAGCAGTGGAACTTGGTTTCGCTGACAAGGTGATGTTTGAAGACGAGGCAGCCAATTTGGGTATTGTGGCGAACCATGACGGCGGCATACTCCCCAGAGAAGTGATCAATCGCATGAAAGAAATGGTTGCCAGTGGAACAATCGATTTGAATTCAGGTTCGCAAGAAGGGAGCGTTGAAAATACTCCTGTCAGTCAAACCACGAACCTATCTAATCAAATAGATCCCCAGCTAACACCTGCGGCACATACTAATTCACAAGGAGATGAAGAAGAAATGGATTTAGAAAAAATCAAAAACGACTTTCCCGACTTATATGAAACTATCAAGAATGAAGGCTACCAAGAAGGCGTAAAAGCGGAAAATAATCGTATCAAGGAAATTGAAGATCTTGCCTACCCAGGCATCGAAGATCTGGTAAACAAAGCAAAATTCGAAAATAATTCAACAAGTGAACAACTTGCAGTGCAGATTGTTAAAGCGGAAAAGGCTATTGGAGCGGACTTCATCGCAAATCGAAATGATGATGCGCAAGAAGCTGGAGGTATCCCTGCTGCTAAAGCAGATTTAGACGATCCGAAAGACAAAAGCAATGAAAAAGTCAGCGCTCTCGTAGCGGCGATGGGAGGAGCTAAGTAATGGTTGAAAATCTATTTAGAACTGTCGGCAAGAGTCAAACTGATAATTTAATCGCGGATATATCATTCCCTTTACAGACCGGATCTGCAGTAATCAGAGCAGAAGCCGGTCTTTTGTTGCGTGGAACTGTTCTTGGTAAAGGGGCAGATGGAAAATTTGAAAAGGCGTCAGCTGAAATCGAAGGAGATCGCATCTTAGCTGACACCGTATTAGTTGGTGAATCCGATATGACGGTAGTGACATATCTTTCAGGTGCATTTGCTAAGTCCTCATTGATTTGTGAAAACGATATTGAAGAGCACCGTGAAGCATTGCGTACAAAGGGCATTTATATCAAGGCGACAGTAGGAGGAGGACGAGCATGAATACAGTGGACTTATTGACAACTCATGAAATGCTGCAAGCGATTGAAACGGTAGGACGTCCGAAAACGTTCTTAAAAGACACATTTTTCCCGAAAGAGAAAACGTTTGTCACGGAAAGTGTACTTTTTGATGTGAAAAAAGGACGCCGACGAATGGCACCAGTCGTTGCTCCTCGCGTCGGTGGCATCACGGTTGGACGAGAAGGATTCGAAACTAAAGAAATAAAAGCGCCTCGCGTCGCTCCTCAACGACCAATGACAATTGACGACTTGATGAATCGTGGTTTCGGAGAGCAGTTAAACAGTAGAAAAACCCCGGCGCAACGACAAGTGGAGTTGACTGCGGATGACTTGCAGGACCTGAATGACTATATCGCTCGGCGCGAAGAATGGATGGCTGCCCAAACTTTGTTCGAAGGCAAAGTCATCCTTAAAGGCCGCGTAAGTGATTCTGATGACCGTGTCATTGAACAAGTTGTGGATTACGGCTTTACTAACAAAGTCATCCTTTCCGGAACGTCGATGTGGAGTGAAGACGCATCGAATATAGTTACACAAGTGCGCGCGTGGAGGTTACGAGTTACAAAAGCCACCGGTGTTGCACCGGATACTCTTCTCCTTGGTGAAGATGCGGTGACGGCTTATCTAAATAACAAAAATCTGCAAAAGCTAATGGACAACCGTCGAATGAACATGGCTGAAGTGAACCCAAGGATTCAGGATGATGCCGTTACATTCCTCGGGAAACTTCCAGGATTGGGTATTGAAATTTACTCCTATGATGAATGGTATTTGGATGATGAAGGGGAAGAAAGACCATATATTCCGGCAGGTGCAGCGTTACTCGTTAAAGCTGGAAGCGGAGCGTTTGCGTATGGCGCAGTCACACAAATGGACGAATCCACAAGACGCTTAACGACGACTGAAGGTCGCGCCGTTCCGAAACGATGGACTGACGTGGAAAACGACACTACGATGCTCCGTTTGACATCTCGCCCAGTACCTATGCCTACAGACGTAGATGGTTGGCTTGTAGCGCAAGTAGTTTAATAAAAAGGAGGAATTAAAATGCCATTAAAGGTATTGACCCACTTAGAGCACGATGGAGTCCGGTATGAATCCGGATCCATCATTCCAGATAAAACAATTGCGAAGAAGGACTTAAAACGACTTGTTCAGCTGCAGGTGGTGGAATCGACAAATGAACAAGTTCTTATTGAAGAACCGGAAATCGAAAACGATCCACCTAAAGATGTTGGTGATTTGCAAGGCGCGGAAGATCTAATGACGGATGAAGAAGTCTATCAAGAAATTGACGAAGGTTTTGGATATCCTGAGTTAAAGCGCGAAGCAGAAGAGCTTGGATTAGAATTTGCGGGGAACATTAGCAAAAAAGATTTGATCCAACTTATCATCGATAAAGAACAAGATGACCATTTCCTTGATCTCTTAGAAAATCGGTAACGATAATGGATTTTAAAGACATCCTTCAAGATGATTTAAAAACGTTTCTCAATTTCGATGAATTTGGCGAGCCAGCCATTATTGAGGATGAATCCGTCATAGTTGTCTTGGATGCCGATAAAATGACAGAGCGACAATTGGCAAAAGGGTTGGAAGGGGAGCTTCATAATGAGGAGCTCCTTTTTTATGTGGAGAAATCGCAGTTGTCATTTTACCCCCGTCCAGATAACACAGTTGTCATCGATGGTGTTAAATGGCGAATAACAAATGTCCAAGAAGATATTGGGCTCTTTACTATCACTGTGGAGGCGAATAGTGGATGAGGGTTGTTGTAGAAATAGATCAAGCGACCGTCCGTTATGTGCAATTGCGTCTTGGTGAATTTGAAAAGAAGGCCCCGAATGCAATTTCAAATGCTCTAAATCGCGGTATGTCTAATATCAATACGAATGTGAGAAAAGAAATTCGAAGGGATTATCACATTAAGGCAGGAGATATCAACGCCACATTGTCCAAAATTCGGGCGAATAGAGGATCGCTTAGCTCGGGCGTTGTATCGAAAGGCAGCTTGATCGGGCTCGACAAATTCAAAGTATCACCTAGAACGATAAATCCGAATAGAAAGACCCCTTTGACTGTAGCTGTAAAAAAGAGCGGTGGCAATAAAGTGCCAGGTGCGTTCATGGCCGATATTAGCGGACCTAAGCTATTTATGAGAGTTAAGAAATCAAGGCTTCCGATTCGTCGTTTATTCGGCCCCTCAGTGCCCCAGATGCTCGGTCGTGAAGACATTCGTGAAAAGATTGAACAGGATGGCCGGGACACTTTCGAAGGTCGCTTGCAGCATGAAATCGGTCGCATTTTGGACAAGGGGAGGAGTAAACGATGATTCCGTTGTTTTTGCAGACTGCTTTAAAAGAAAAAATCGAATCGGTTCTTGATGGTAGATTGCTATCGTCGCAAGAAGAGAAGCTGAAAAAAATTCCGGTATTTGAGCAACATCTGCCAAGGAAAGCAAAGTCCACTTCTCGTATTCCAACAGACACAAATTACCCATGCGTCATTGTCTATCTGGATGAGTGGGAAAGCGGGCAGGCGAAAATACTCTTTATCGTTGCTACCCATGACGAAAGTGACGACAACCAAGGATATAAAGATGCTGTCAATATTGCGGAGAGTGTCAATCAGGAACTTGTAAGAATTCCTATGATCGATGAGCGTTTTGAATTGCAGGATACCCCTAAATGGCATTATAGCGACCAAGAAAACTACCCATTTTACTTTGCATGGGGAGAAACGTATTGGACTATTCCACGCGTTGAGCGTGATGATGTGGAGGCAATGATATGAAAATGAATGAAAAAGTTTCAAAAGAAATGGTCGAAAAGGCTCTGACGGGACAAACAGTTCCAGTAGAGCCTTTGGTGTATTGCGGACCGTCTTTTCCAGCGGGCTCCTTGCCACAGTATGCTGTTTTTAAAAACGGCATCCCAGAACAGGCCAAGGAAGCTGAAAAGGATTGTCCTGCGCTGATGCATTTATTTAAGCCGGTTTCCAAATTGGCAGAAACCCGTGTAAACCTTGGTAAAGTTGGTTCCAGAGACTTTCAGTTGTATCAAACAGTAGTAAGTTATTTTCAAGAAAGGGGGAATAGGCTGTGAGCTATAACCATGGTATTAGGATACAAGAAAACGCAACATCCATTATCCCTCCAATCCAATCAGATGCAGGTGTCCAGGTTATTGTCGGCACGGCCCCTGTCAATTTGACCGAGGATCCTACTTCAGCGGTAAACAAACCAGTGATTATTTACAACTGGAAAGAAGCAGTAGAGAAAGTGGGTTATGACGACGATTGGGATAAATTCACCCTTTGTCAATCAATGGATGCATCCTTCCGTGTTTTCAATATTGCGCCCATCATTTTGATTAACGTGTTGGATCCATCTAGACACTTTACGGAAGTACCCGATGCTCCTGTGTCGATTGTGAACAGTGAAGCCCTCATAAAAGAAAAAGGAATTTTGCTTAAAACGATCACCGTAAAATCGGCTTCTGAGGATCTTGTATTTGGTAGTGACTACCTTACAGGTTTTGATCGTGACGGCTACGTTGTAATTACCATGTTGAGAGAGGCTCTTTCTAATGGATCTATCACAGTTTCTTACAAGAAAATAGACCCATCAAAGGTGACGGACAACGACATTATCGGGGGGTACGATGTTAGCAATGGAACGTATGAAGGCTTGGAAGTCATCAACCAGGTATATCCAAGGTTAAACATTGTTCCAGGATTGATCTTGGCTCCGGGATGGTCGCATAAGCCAGTTATTGGAGCGGTGATTGATGCAAAAACACGTTCTATCAATTCAAGCTTCAATGCCCATAATGTCCTGGACATTGATAGCAGCGAAGTGAAAAACTATCAAGACGCACCTGCGTGGAAGAGCGAAAACAGCTACACAAGCAAAGATTCTACCGTATGCTTCCCGAAAGCTAAAATCGGTGATAAAACATACTGGCTGAGTGCTTTAGCTGCAGCGTTGATGGCTTTTACTGATGCTCAAAACGACGATGTACCTTTTGTGTCGCCATCGAACAAGCGTCTTCCAATCACTGGCACGGTTTTGGCAGACGGAACAAGCCTCTATCTAGATCAACCCCAAGGGAACTTCCTAAACGGTTCAGGTATTGTGACGGCCATTAACATCAACGGCTGGAGATTATGGGGGAATAATACGGCTGCATATCCAAGCACGTCAGACGTGAAGGACCGTTTCATTCCGATTCGACGTATGTTTAATTGGTGGGGAAACACATTTATCCAAACGTATTTTGAAAAAGTTGATAACCCAACGAATACAAGATTGATTGAATCCGTTGTTGATAGTGAGAATATAAGGGCAAATGGATTTAAAGCAAGGGGACAAATAGCTGGCGCTGTCATGGAATTTCGTAAAGAAGATAATCCCGACATCGATCTTCTCAACGGCAGAATACAATTCTTTCAAAGGGTAGCGTTCTTTACTCCTGCTGAAGATATCGTGAACGTCTTGGAATTCGACCCAACAATCTTAACAAACGCACTATTTGGAGGTGAGTAATTTGGCAGGTACTATTCCGGAAAAAGTCGTAAACTTTAACGTCTACAATGATGCCGATAAGTTAGTAGGGGTATCAAATGAAATTACTCTTCCCGACTTTGAAGCAATGACAGAAACAGTGTCAGGCGCTGGAATTGCGGGGGAATATGAATCAACAACCCCTGGTCATTTCAGTTCTCAAACAATCGAAGTATCTTTCAGGACGATTAGCGATTCGTCATTTCAATTCTTGAAAAATCGTGGACAAACTTTAGTTTTGCGTGCTGCTCAACAAAGTTATGACGTTACGGGAGGAAAGACAAGTATTCGCCCGTTGAAAATTACAATCCGAGGAATTCCCAAATCGTTAAGTCTCGGAAAAGTTGGCGTTGGTACGCCAACAGACACAGCAGCAACTCTAGAAATTCTATATATCAAAATTGAAGAAAACGGCAGGACGTTGCTTGAGTTGGATAAATTGAACACGATTTATATCGTCGATGGAGACGACCTACTTGAAGATGTCCGGAATGCCATTTAACAGGAGGAATTCAGATGCCAGAATCTAATGAGTATTTAATCCAATTTAAAAAGCCGTATCCATTTGAAGGGAACGAGCATACAGAAGTCGATCTATCAAATTTAGAAAACCTTATAACAAGTGATTTAATCCAAGCAGATGGTCAGTTCGGCGAATCCGGACAATTCGCAGTCATGAATGAAATGACAACAGGTTATGCCTGTATCATCGCGGCCAAGGCGACCGGAAAGCCAGTCGAATTCTTCCAGCGGCTTCCGGCAGTGGAAGGTCTAAAAGTGAAGCGTGTCGTTATGGGTTTCTTCAACGGGTAGGCATAATTAAGCGAGAGAAAAACAAATATCTCAAACAAATAGACGGACGTACACTGCGAAAAGTGTGCGTCCGTCTTTCTGTGTCTACCTACACGGGCATCGACTATTTTGAAAAGTTGATGCCGAAAGATTTGCGAATGGTCATTGACGAGATCGCGGAGGTGAACAAATCGCATGAATCAAAAAAGCTATGAAATAGCGTTTCGACTTGGCGCTAAAATGGACTCTTCCCTTCGAACTGCTTTTGCTAGCGCTAATAAAAACTTATCACAGCTAAACAGAAACTCCGGATCCGTTACAAAATCAACAAGTACTTTAACTCGCACAATGGGGTCTCTGACTGGGGCAGTAGGAAGTGTCACACCAGCATTCGGGAATATGATTAAAAACGTGTCAGGCGGCATCACTTCCGGTCTTATTGCACCTTTTCGCAGTGCGATTGGTATGGTGCAGCAATATGCAGGAGCGCTCGGCCTTTTAAGTGGTGGAGCGTTGGCTGCATCGGGTATGAACCGTCTTTCTGCCATCGAAAACGCACAGACATCACTGACAGTTATGATGGGTGATGCAAAGACAGCCAAGAAGTTTCTGGATGAAGTGCTGGCTTTTGCAAAAACGACGCCATTTGCTTTTCCTGACTTGGCTGAGACATCAAGGAACTTGATCGCATTCGGAATGGACGCTGAAAAAGTCGTACCAACGATGAAAGCAATTGGAGATGCAGCAGCTGCATCTGGTAAAGGTTCTGAAGGATTGAGACAGATTGCAGGAGCATTTGGAGCAATTCAAGTGTCTGGAACGCTGAGTCTTGGTGAAATCAATCGGTTAATGGATGCCGGAATACCAGCATTAAAAATAATGGCCAATCAGACGGGAACGTCAGTTGATAAATTAAAGAAACAAATATCCAAAGGGATGTTCGAGTCCGCAGAATCCATTGATATGCTTGTAAAAGGCATGCAAGAGGGTACAAAGGGCGTAGCTGGCGAAACTGCTGCAATGTCCGGAATCATGGAGAAAACGAAAAAGAACTGGACTGGATCCGTGGACAGTTTGAAATCTTCCATATCCTCTACGATGGCAAAAATCATGGAACCGGCAAAACCTCACATTCAAGCTGCTATGGCTTGGTTTGGAAAAACGTTTTCAAAGTTACCTCCTGTTGTTTTTAACATAGTGGACAAGGTCAAACCAGCATTTTCAGGAATTGTAAAAGTGGCACAAACAACTGGAAAAGCTATTAGCGGGATATTCAATATCTTCAAAGGTGGCGCCGGCACTGTCAAAGGGATTTTGTCATTCCGAAGCATGGGACTTTCTAAAGAACAGACTGATACTGTCGTCAAATTGATTCAAACAGTTAAACAAAACTTCAAGTTAGCTTTTACCCAAATCGCAGAATATGCTCCCATCGTATTTTCGGCAATTCGAGACGTTTTTTCAAAAATAGGTCCTGTCGTTTCGAAAGCTGCAGACGGTTTTAAGGCATACAGCGACAAGGTACGAGAAATAGCGGCGCTGGTTGCTTCTTACATGAAAGCTGGTTTAGGAGCGGTTGTCGGCGTTGTGAAGGACGTAGTTGGTCGAATAGCTGCATTTTGGAATGAAAATGGAACGGAAATCATTCAGGCTGTAAAGAATGTCGCCAAAGTGATAGGTAACATTTTTAAGGTTTTAGCTCCTGTTGTACTATTTGTGATCAACACGATCTGGAATAACGTGAAGGGTGTAATCCGAGGTGGACTGAATGTCATCTTGGGGCTCGTAAAAGTTTTCTCCTCGCTCTTTACGGGAAACTGGAAAGGACTTTGGGATGGCGTGAAGCAGCTCTTAGGAGGAGCACTTGAATTTCTCTGGAATTTGTGGAATCTCTTGATAATGGGGCGACTTGTCAAAGGCGTTGCCACTGTCGTTAAGTCCATAATAGGTTTCTTTAAAGGATTAGGTCCCAAATTGGCAACGAATGTCCAGTATTATTACCACTTATTCATGGACAAGTTCTATCAAATCGGGGTAGGTATACTTCGTACAATTGCTAGTTCAATCGGTAAAATAATCGGAGTTGCACGAAATGCAATAACCAATTTTATAACTATATTTCAAACGGCAAGGGCATTCGGAGTTAATATTTTCATGTCGATCGTTTCGGCAGTGAGAAATTTATTTTCCAATGTTTTTGGTTATATAAGTAACATTATTTCAACTATCGTAAGCGGGACTGTCAGTAGAATAAGCGGTTTTATAACATCTGTAAAGGGTTTTATATTAAATTTACAGACCAACATTTATTCTATTTTTATGAACTTGCAAACCGTCATGGCGACACCTTTCAATTACCTGAGAACGATTGTTCAAAATGTTGTAAGTGGGGCGACTGGATTAGTGAAGGGATTATTTGATGGAGTCACTTCTGCAGGTCGTGGGGCAATTAATGCTCTAGTTACGGCGGCAAATGGAATGATTGGCGGCATCAATAAAATCAATTTCAAAGTGCCAGATTGGGTACCTAAACTTGGTGGTCAAACACTTGGTTTTAACCTACCGAAAATCCCGATGCTTGCAAAGGGTGGCATTACGACAGGTCCTACTCTTGCAATGATCGGTGAGGGTGCGGAGCAGGAAGTTGTACTTCCTTTGTCTAGATTAGAAGCTTTACTAAATCCGCAAAAGGGCAAAGGTGATTCCAGCAATCAATATGTATACAGTCCTTCTTATCACTTCCATGGTGACACGTCTAAGGAAGATGTCGAAAAGGTAGATAATAAAAGTAGACGAGATTTCAATCAATGGATCCGTGAAAAAGAGGAAGATGATGATAGATTATTGTTCGCGTAAAGGAGTGGTTTCATGACATATTCAACTGTTCAAGGAGATACATGGGATATTGTATCTAAAAAAGTGTATGGCACTGAGTTTCGTACGGATGTGTTGATGAAGGCCAACCCTGACGTCGCGAACGTAATCGTATTTTCCTCTGGTATACAATTGATAGTGCCAGAAATAGACGATATAGAACAATTTGACAGCCTACCACCTTGGAAGAGGGTGCTGAATTGAAGGCAAGAAGAGCATATATTGCATTGGAATATAACGATGTCGACATTACAGAAGATCTTGGCAAGGATCTTCTGTCTTTTACCTATACCGATAATGCAGGTGGAAGCGCTGATGATGTGGCCGTAGAAATATCTGACGTCAAAAGAAAGTGGATTGATAAGTGGGTTTTTCAAAAAGGTGACACTTTCGTCGCAAGTATTGTGACTGTCAATTGGAGAAAAGATGGTGAGAAAAAGAAGTTGCCTTGCGGCTTCTTTGTCGTAGATGAACCGGAATACCGCGGTCGTCCATCTGTCATTAGCTTAAAGGGAATTTCCATTCCAAAGAATCGGAATTTCATGGATTTGAAACGAAGTAAGTCGTGGAAGGGGATCACCCTAAAAGCGATGGGAGAAGACATCGCCAAGCGGTATGGACTTCAACTTTTTTATGATAGCAAAGATAATCCGATTTTCAAGGATCGACAACAGAAGGATGAAGAAGACTCTGCATTTTTGCAGAAAGCCTGTGAGGATGAGGGTTTCTCCTTAAAAGTAACCGACAAAAAATTGATCATTTTCAAGGAATCCGAATATGAGCAAAAGAAGCCGGTTGCAACTTTCCACGAGAGCGACAGCACGGTTCTCAACTATTCATTCAAATCGACTGAAACTAACACTGCTTACGCAGGTGTCCAGTTAAAATACTTCAACGGGAAGAAAAAGAAAAGTATCGAATATCTTTTTGCTCCAAAAAAAATCAATAAAAATGAAGATCGTATATATAAAATCAATAAGCGCGTTGCAAACATCGACGAAGCGCAAAGGCTAGCAAAAGCAACATTGCGCAAGCTGAATCGAAAAGAAATGAAAGCAACTCTTGAACTCGTTGGAGATACAAGGATATTGGCGTCATCCACGATTGAGCTGGAGGGCTTCGGCAGTTTCAGCGGGAGATACTATGTCGAAAAAGCAACACATTCTTTGTCGGGTTACAAAACTACCTTGGAACTGCACAAGGTGCTAACAGGGGGTTATTAAATGGATTTAAACGATGTGATTCGTATAGGCATTATCGATGGAGTTGATGTACACGAGGGAACAGTTCGAGCAACTTTTCCTGACCGTGATGACGACGTATCAACTGACATAGCGTTAATGTGTTCGGAGCAAAACTTCCCCAAAGTAGGGGATAGTGCGCTCTTTTTATTTTTGCCGAACGGGACGGAACAAGGTTTTTGTCTTGGCCGGTATTTTCATGATGGAAACACTCCTCCCGTACCGGATCCAGATGTATATGTAAAACAATTAGACGACGATCTATCCATTCAGTACAACTACCGTTCAAAGGAGTTGACGATTGAAAATGCAAAGAGTGTGGTTATTCGTGGCGACTTGTATGTTGGTGGTGTCATTACGAGCGGTGAATCGTCATGATTGGTTACTTCGGAAAAATAAAATTCATTACAAATGATAAACGGATTTTGACTTTTACAGACTTTAAAAGGGATTCTTCTGCTCGTTTTGAGAACCACAGCGTCATTGGAAGAAAACCTTTAAAGGAGTTTTTAGGACCGGAACTCGACACGATAACATTTACTATCCAGTTATCTGCAGCTCATGGAGTCAATCCGAGAGTTGAAGCTGAAAAATGGCTTAGAATCAATCGAGCTGGGCTTGCATATCCCCTCGTAATTGGCACGAGAGCACTTGGTTTAGATAAATGGACGGTTAATAGTGTCTCACAGGCATGGGGAGTCGTATTTAATCGCGGCGAGTTGTATAGCTGTAACGTGGATATTACGCTCGAAGAGTATATCGAGGAGTTGTAATAAAATGTTGAATCTAACTAGTGTGCAGATTACCATCGCTGACGGTTCGACTGATGTCGATGTAATTGAGGTGTTGGACAATGTAAACGTCATTTTGACGACACCCGAAGGAAGTGTCCCTTTTGACAGATCGTTTGGAATGTCCGTTGAGTTGCTTGACATGCCAATGAATGAGGCAAAAAGTATGTATGTCGTTGAATCAGTAACAAAGGTAAGGAAGTACGAGCCCCGTGCAGTTGTTGATCATGTAGATTTTAGCGGAAATGAAGAAGGCGAGATTATCCCGAGGGTGGTGTTACGAATTGAAACTGAGTGACTTGCCGGATTTTGACTTTGTTGAAATTAATCCGAAACAAATTATCAATGAAATTGTAGAAGATTATCAGAGAGCGTATTTTGAGGATACTGGCAAGGTTAAAAAACTTTATCCAGGAGACAAAATACGCATCTTTTTATATACCCAGGCATTAAGGGAAATTCAGTTGAGGCAGAAGATCAACGATGCGGCTAAACAAAACTTTGTCAAATTTGCAAGGGATGAAAAGCTAGATCATTTGGGCGCAAAAGTTAAAACATATCGTGAAGAGGATAAGCCTGCAAGGACACGTATGAAAGTTACTGCGTCATTGAGTTCCCCTGTTGCTCGTATTATTCCGGCAGGTCAAAGATTCATGCCTGCTGACGGCACCTATTTCCGGACGGAGATTGACCATGTGTTGGCTCCTGGAGAAACGGAAATCATCGTTCCGGCTGTGTGCGAAGTGCCAGGGTCTGCTGGTAATGGGTACGCGCCTGGTCAAATCAATAGCATGGTCGAGCAACAGCCATTTTTAATTTCAGCTGTTAATATCGACACTTCGCAGGGTGGATTAGACCGAGAAGATGATGATAGTTTCCGGGAACGAGTTCATATGGCTCCAGAAGGATTTAGCGTGGCCGGACCCGAAGCGGCGTATATCTATCACGCTTTAGCATACAGCTCGTTGATTAGTGACATTAAAGTACACAGCGAGAAAGGGACAGGAGTAGTCAATCTAATAGTATTGCTTGAAGATGGTGAATTACCCACTCAGGCATTTTTAGATGGCCTGTACAATTATTTTTCGAAAGATATTCGCCCACTAACCGATTTTGTTAACCCTCAAGCTCCGTCGATTGTTGAATATGACGTTGATGTCACTTATTACATTCCAAATACGGTATTGGATCCTTCTATGATTCAAGAGGAAATCGAAGTTGCTTTCAATGAATTTCTACTTTGGCAAAAATCAAAGATAGGAAGAGACATCAATCCATCGGAGCTTGTTTTCAAACTACGAAAAGCTGGGGCTAAGCGTGTCGACGTCACATTACCCGTTGATACAGTTATTACCAATACTCAGATTGCAAGAGAAGGAACCGTGAACCTTGTATTTGGAGGGATGGAAGATGATTAATCTTTCAAACTCTGAACTGTATCAACTCATTCCAATTAATTTGTGTGATGACGAGGATATTAAAGCAGCTGCAAAAGCGGTCGATAGATCAACACGATCAGTCTATTCGCAAGCAGACAAACTGGATTTTCATAGTAATAGAAACATCAAGGATATAAAAGTTTTGGATGCACTTGCTGTTGATTTACATGTAGATTTTTATGATAAAAGTCTTTCTCCTGAATTGAAACGAGAAATCATCGACAGTTCAATGTTGTTGCATATGATTAAAGGTACGGCAGGCGCTGTCGAGAAAGCAATGGCAAATGCGGGTTTGAATGGTCTTGTCTCGGAATGGTTTGAATACGGAGGCAACCCTTTCTTCTTCCGTATCGAAGTAAACGGATCCTTCAAGGGAGAAGAGGATTTAATTAGAATTGTAGATATTGTAAACTCCACAAAAAATAGACGATCTACATTAGAAGAAATACTTATCAAACGCTCCTTAGAATCCAATCTATTTTTCGGAGGCATCATCTCAACCCGAAACAAAATCCAAATACGTCCAGCGGCATTTATAATGCCATCCATCCAGCAGACCAAATATTATGCTGGATTTATTTCTATGCGTACAAGAACAATTATCAAATCGGAGGTGTGACAATGGCAGAGTTTACAGGCATGGTCCTGACCAAGAAAGGTCGTGACCTACAGGCGAAGGCTGAAAGTGGAGTCGTCCTCAATTTCACGAAAGTAGCGATTGGAGATGGCAATCACGGAGAGCAAAACCTTGAGGATATTGAGTACTTGCTTAATCCGATTCGAGACTTATGGATAACTGGTATTCAAGTCGAATCAGGGCAATGTAAGGTCCACTCGGCTATTACAAATGAAGGTCTAGCTGAAGGGTTTTACGTTCGGGAAATCGGCTTATATGCTCATGATCCGGACTTAGGGGAAATCCTTTTTGCAATAGCGTTAGCGAAAGAAGCGGACTTTCTCCCTGCTGACGGCGGTACCACGGTAATTAATAGTGAATTTGAGATTATTGTCATTGTAGCGAATGCGGCTAATATTACAGCAAACATTTCCAATGCCGGCTATGTGTCCCGTGAGGAATTCAATGAATTCGTCCTTAGATTTAATGTGACGAGCGATAGGGCAAATAAAAACTCAGAGGATATTTCTAAAATCGGGTTGCGGTTAACGAACTTGGAACAGTCCTACTCAAACAATTTCACATCGAATCAATTTACAGAGGATCTAAACACGTTGGCAGATGTGGTTGTTACTCGAGGAGTTTACGACAGTGTGAATAAAAGGTTGGTGGTATAAGATGGTGAAGTATTATTACGATAAATATAATACAAAAGAAGAATACCCTACCGACCCAGCTTTATGGCCTTGGAAAAAAAACAAAGACTACAGTGGTCAGACCTATACAGAAGGTAGAACGGGAGTAACCATAGACAATTATTACCCAAACTGGGCGCAATTTGTGCTTACTGGTTCAACAGTTCGAATGGATTATCACAGTCCGATTGGGTTTACAATTTACGACTTTGCCAGTGGGCAAGGTATAAGCAGGTTTAGAAAGACCGGTAATACCTACGATGATATGTACGGTGCTAGGTACCTATTTACCGAACATATAATTACGGATAGTGATATGAAAAAAGTCAAGGTTAGGGGATCACTCGTTACTTCGAACCTAGTGGCCGAAAATGGAACCTATCCAGTGGATGGGGTACACACAGATGGTTACTGGTATGTTCGAAGAGCGATTGCCAACACAGCGCCAACAATGCCGGGTGCATTTACGCAGCCTACCGGACAACTTACTGGCGGCAGTAACATTACTGTAACTTGGGGGACTTCTACTGACGCGGATGGTAATGCAATCACCTATTATCCGGAATATCGCTATTACAAAAACGGGGTTGCGCAGGCTTGGACTACATTAGTGAACAATAGTACAAGCCGAACAAGAATCCTCACCTTAACTACAGATAAAACAATAGACAAAATTGAGTTCCGTGTTAGAGCGCATGATGGAACGGAATATTCAGCGTACAGACCATCGAGCATTTTTACAATCGTGCATAACACAATCCCAACCCTAACGTTAAAAACAGCAAATAATTTAACCTTATCAGAAGCAGTAGGGCAAAATGAAATCCTAGTTGATGGCAGCGCACTAGATATTGATTCGAACAATACCGTTACCGTTAAAGCCCAATTCAATAATGGGACTATCAGAAATCTAACTTCTTCTATTTCAAATGGCACCACGTCAATTCCGTTTTCTAAGCTGTTTACCTACAAAGACAAGCAAATATTCGATGGCGACACGCCACTAACTGTTGAATTAGCTGAAAACGTTGACCACACATTAAAAGTCTGGGCTGAGGATGAACAAGGTGGCATTTCAACCATTGCAGAACGCAAATTCAGAGTCATCCACAATCGACCACCTGTTATTTCTGATAACGACCGTGACCTTGGCACATTGATTGAAACTCCTTCTGTCACTTATCAAGTAAACGACTTGGAAGGACAAGCAATCACAGTCACCGAAAAAGTAAATGGGCAAGTGATTCGAACATTCGAAGCTCAGCCAAACACCGATTACACGTTAGAAATCCCAATCGAAATGTGGATTCCATTACAGCTTCAGCATCACTCGTTAACCATCGAAGCAGCTGACTCTATCGGAGCTAAAACAATCCGGACTTTCACGTTTACAAGAAATGAAGATATGATTCTGTTGGAATTGAAAAATCCATTTGTCACGGATATTGCGGCATCTCGTATCTTAGTCACACCAGATGTATACGTACCGATTGGCTCAACAATTAAGATTGAGGCTTGTAATAATGCTTTCGACTCTGAACCAACGTGGGAAGATATTACAGGCATGGCCATGAATAAGCGGGGTTATACATTTACAAACACTGAGAAAACAGCGGAAGAATGGGGAATCAACATCCGGTTCACGCTTGAAAAAGGCACGGCGAGTCAGCAAGTACGACTAGAAGGATTTGGAGGTGCGTTCGATTGAAAATCGTAAACGAAAAACCTCTTAGTAAGATTAAAGAAGAGAGGGAAAACCAAGAGTTCATACCCGTTTCACTGGATGCATTGGGAATAGAACTAGCTCAAGAAAAAATCAAGAACGTGCAAAAAGACTTATTGATTAACAGTCTCGGCCAACAAGTAGCGTTGCTTAAAATTGATATCCTTCAACTTAAAGGAGGTGCTTCATAATGGCCTTCTGGCAACTTGCTTTTAATCAAAAATGGGTGACAGTTGATCAATTAAGATTAGTTGTGAAAACTGATTCAAATCCATTCGGGGAAATTTCTTCTATGCAATTCAAACAAATTACTGGAAAAGACTTCGAAGCACCTGCTGAGTAGGTGTATTTATTATGACTTAAATGCGACCAAACAAGCAGCAAGCATGTATATAAATTTTAAGCATAAAATAAAGCAAAATCCCATTCGAAATGTGATTTTGCTTCATTGTTTATTTTTCTGTACTAGACCCGATCTGTTTGATTGTCGACTCAATTTGATCTAATTTATCGAATTCTGGGAAACTCATGGTATATTCCTGTTCGGCTAAGTAAGACGGATGAATTTGTGTTCCTTCGTTTATTAGCCCGGCCAAAGTCTTTACTGAGTACTTCATACCTTCTAAGTACTCCGGGTTGTATTCAATGCCTTCTTGATTTAATAAGTTTTTTGTTTCAGCTTCAACAAGTACATCAATACTCTTGGATAGCCCTCTTTGGAGGTCCTCTAAAGTATCGTTTTTAATTTCAAGGGTTCTTGCTTGTTGCTCCAATATTTTAAATTGATAAGTTTGGTTTCGAACAACAGCTGCAGTACGGGTCAAAGCACCAACGAATTTAAGTGCCAGGGCACCACCTATAAATAGTTCTACCCAAAGTGATCCTGAGTCGAAGTTTTGTATTGTGATTTTGCCTTTGATCGTATCGTTAACTATAGCTTGTTCAAGGGATGTATTCAATTTAGAAAAGAATTTACTTAGTTGTTCTAAAGTCTTGTAGTCAGGTAACTTAACGCTAATTGAATACTCTTGTTGGTCTGGTATAGCTTGATCAAAGGCTTCTAAGGTTGCAGTACATTTGTCCTTTATAATATTTATCAAGTTAGCGAAACGGTTAAAAGAATTGCTGTCCACCTTTATCCGATCACTAATCGACTTATCATAATAAATATTTTCAAGTTGTGATAAGGCATTTACCTCATTCTCAAGAAAGTCTAGTTCCTTTAATTTATTTACAGCGTTAACGGTTTTTTGAAATCCAATAAGTTCTACCAGATCATAATTCGGGTTTTTTTTGCTTTCGAATTCAAGATCGTCAATGTTGTCGATTATTAATTGTTTCATGTCTCTTAATCTCATTTTTCTCACCCCCCCTCACCGGGATAATAGTATCATAAAATTTAGGAGGTATGTCATGGAAAATGAAAAAACAGAGTTTATAGTAAATGGAAATGTGATGTATATAAAAAAAGAGAATCAGACATTTGAAATTAGATTTAACACAAATGATGAGCTAAGTTGTTTCTTATTAAGAATACTATTGAAAAAAGAACTGATTAGCTGATTCCAAGGTTACGGACCCTCATGTGTCGTAAGAAGGGTTTTGCTTTCCCCTTGTCGAAGTGTGGGGTGGGGAGGAGAGATTTTTATGACAGAAAAAATGGATAACGTAAAGAATCGATATGAGCATGAAATATTAGAAATTAAAAACAGACTATCATATTTGGAAAAGGGTTTTATTACAGAACTAACTCGTGTTAATATGCATGGTAGCCTTACGCATAATATACAACAGTTACGTAAGGAGTTGAATGAACTATTTTCAAAGGTTGTAAATGAATCTGATTCTGTAATTGATGTATTTGATGAATTATTCGAAGAGATAATCGATAAATAAGATAAACAAGAGCGTTCCAATTCGGATCGTTCTTTTTATTTTCCTACAGAGAAAGGGAAGGGGGTACTTGAATGCGGAAGGGAGAGAGTACCGGTGACGCGTATGGAAGTTACGGGAATTAAAAGCATTGGAGCGCTCGTTATCAGCTTTTTGATTTACTTGATTGATGTGGTGAATGAAGCTGTCGTCGTGCTCGTCTTTTTCATGTTGTTAGATGTCATCACCGGCTTATTACGCTCGTGGGTGACAAAGTCATGGGATAGTACAATCGGCTTTTCCGGTATCGTTAAAAAGGTCGGTATATTTATCATGATTGGAATGGCTGCATCTATCGAATTTATGATAATGTCTGTTGGACAGGACCCTAAAGGACTGATGCTTTTAGGCGTCACGTCTTTTTTCATCGTAAATGAGGGGATCTCTATCCTCGAAAATTGCGCTCAAATTGGACTGCCTATTCCGGCGGTCCTTTTTAATGCTCTTGAAAAAATGCATAGGGATCCATCGGGCAAGGAGCAGCGACTTGTCCGGCATCCTATGTTGGACCGTATTGATAAGAAGGAACTGCTGAAGGAAAACGAGGCCTTGCTCCATCAACTACAGAAGAAAAAGGAGGAAACGACAGATGAAAATCAATTGGAAAGTAAGAATCAAGAATAAGGTGTTCTGGCTGGCCATGGTGCCGGCTTTTTTGTTGGTTGTTCAAATTGTCGCAGGATGGTTTGGCTATGTACTGGCTGCAGACCTAATTGGGGTGGAAGCAACCAACTTTATTAATGCAGTCTTTGCGTTGCTTGTCATCCTTGGGGTTGTAGTCGACCCAACTGTTTCAGGCATGTCTGATAGTAAACAAGCACTGCGCTACCACGAGCCGAAAAAGGAAAGTAAGCGATGAGTTTTATAGAAAGGTTGGCACCGTTTGCAATCAAACATGGCATTGCAAACGGCGTCCTTCCAAGTTTGATTTTGTCGCAGGGAATTCTTGAATCCGACTCAGGAAAATCTGAACTCGCTCGAAATGCCAACAACCTATTCGGCATCAAGAAAGGCTCTGGATGGACTGGCCCCGTGTATAAGAAACTTACAGCCGAACAAGATTCCGACGGCACTGTATATCACGTCTATGCCGATTTTCGTAAGTACCCATCCTACGAGGGCTGTGTCATCGACTTGGTTCATAAATACACTCACGGAACTGGCTGGGAGACTTTCAACCGTTATGCAGCAGTCCTCAATCAGACGGACTATAAAAAGGAAACTGTTGCGCTTCAAGTGGCTGGTTATGCAACGGATATAAGTACGCCCAAAAGCTCAATGAGCGTATCGAACAACACAACCTAACGAAATACTACAAGGAGGTAATCAATGTGGTAAAGATTTATATCGACCCTGGACATGGGGGAACGGATCCGGGAGCAGTCGGAAATGGCCTGAAAGAAAAAGATTTGACCTTGGCCATCTCAAAACGTATCGAATCAACGTTGAAGGACTATGAAGGTGTCCAGGTCAAATTGAGCCGTACCACTGATCAAACTCTTTCACTTAAACAACGAACGGATATGGCAAACAGTTGGGACGCTGACTTCTTGATGTCAGTGCATATCAACGCAGGCGGTGGAAAAGGCTACGAAGATTTTGTTTTCGACGGAAAGGTCAGCAACAAAACACTCGAATACCAATCAGTGATCCACTCAGAAATCACAAAAATGATTCCAGAGTTTTTTAAACGCGGCAAGAAACGAAAGAACTTGCACATGGTCCGCGAGTCGCATATGCCATCAATCCTTACCGAATCAGGATTTATTGATAACCTTGCCGACTCCAAACTATTAAAGAGTGCTGAATTTCTTGATAGAGTTGCCCTTGGACACGCTAATGGTATTGCAAAAGCGTTTGGTTTGAAGAAAAAGGCCGTTGCATCAACAACACCAACAAAGGAGGACGACGACTTGAAGTTTACTAGCGGTACGTTAAAAAATGAATTTAAAACGTTTCTTGGCAGCAAAGCGCAACGAGAAATAGCGGTTAAAGAAGCTGTAGAACAAGGTTACAACGAAAAGTGGATTAAGGATCTTGCAGAAGGTAAAGCGGCAGATGGAGATATAGTAGCACTGGGATTAGGTGCTTTGGTTCGTGCAAACAAACAATCCTTGCCTAAATAATCAGTTAATGGTAGTATGAATATATTCCATTTTAAATCCCCTTTTTTAAAGGGTTCACTACAAACTTTGCCCTGTCCATTGTGATAAGGGCGCTTTTTCATTTGTATGTTGAAATATCTAAATAGACTTGCAAAAAAAATAATTAGTCCTATAATATAAGTGTCTGCTACTCCTTTACTAGACAGTGCAGACGGCATAGTTAGAAGCGCCCTTTTCTTTAATCGGATTAGGGCGCTTTTTTTATTTATAGAAACAATCTTAATTAACCTAAAGTGAGGTGTTGAAGTTTTTCTTGAAAAAAGGCAAACTATTAACATTGTACATGGTCGATTGAATTTATGATTACCAATACTTATAAAAAAATAAGCGTCCTGTCCATTTGGATGTGGGTGCTTTTTTGCTATTATCATTGCCTCATCACAAATTCAATACATGAATCACATAAACCATCTGAAGTAATTAAGGTTCCGCACCTTAAACAACTTGTGATATCTCCAATTCCAAAAATCTCCGAGCAGTTGAAACAAACGATGCTTTTTCCGTCATCAAACAAATCATCACTGCTACAATGAGGGCATTGTCCAATAGAGTCAATGATATCGTAAGTGTCGAAATCAACACGTATAGGGGTATACTTGTCAAAAAACAATTCGAAAGCAAGTTCTTCTAAACAAAAGTGACAATTTGTTTTTCGATCTTCAGAATTTATTTCTAATGCATGCTGATTACATAAGGGACAGTTTAAAACCAAAGCTTTAGTCTTTAACGTTCCTTGAATAAATAAATTTCTTTTTCGTATGTACTCATCGAATTTTAAGGAATAATCCTGCATCATTTCGAAAATCGGTTCATATTTTTGCTCAGTGATAGAAAATATATTATAACTACTATCCGATTTTTGTAAAACCTTAATTAAATCAATTAAGTAGCTAAGAAATTCAGCTATTCTTGATTTCACCTCGTGGAAATTCAACTCATTATAAAAATGTTCGATTTTATTCCTTTCTCTTTGCATCCATCTTAGGTTATCTAATAGTTTAGTGCTAATGTTGATTTCAGAGAGTTTTTCAAGTCTATTTACAAGACTATAGAAATCCACGCTTTTTAATTTTCCGGTAAATAAATCTTCTTTTTTAGCTTCATCTACATTCTGATAAATTAATGACCAGTGTTCCTGAAAAAGAATATCTTTCAAAAATAATAATGCGCCCGAGTAAATATGCATGACTGCATACTTATATTCCTTTTCATCATCCTCTACGATGTAACTTAATCCTTTCTCAATAAAATCAAACGCATTACTTTGAAGGCCTTCACTCACAATATCTATATCGTTAGTAATCATATATAAACACTCCTAATCTACGATAAGTTTATCTTACTTCTGTTAGTAAAAATATTCCATCATTATCTTTCTTTACATACGAACGTTCATTCTCTATAATGAATGAAAAGGAGGGAACAAGTGTGCGTAAAACATTGGAGAAGTCGGTAAGATATGGTGAAATTTTGGATATGATGTATGTAGCAAATGACGGATCCATCACTAAGAGACGGATTAAAGTGCTGCAGGTGGGCGAGGTGTCATTCAGGGCATATTGCTACCTTAGAGAATCCAAACGTACTTTCACGATTGAGAATGTCTTAGCACTTGTTCCCATTGCTCAAAAAGTGAGGATGATCATCTAATGACAAAACGTAGACAACACATTTACAATTTTATCGCTACTTATATAGAAGAAAATAGATACTCTCCATCCATGCGTGAAATTACTGAAGGGGTAGGACTACAATCGGTATCCACAGTAAAAGGGCACTTGGATCGCATGCAGCGTGACGGCTATTTGAAATATGAACCAACAAAACCACGAACAATCAAGTTGATCAAATGAGCAGGCCATTACCGACAGCAAATGATTTGGAGCATTATGAAAATCTGATTTACCTTCCGATGCTGCTCACTGTTTTGTCGCGCGATCGGGAGAGGTTGAGTGGCGTGAAATTACCGAAACCGTACTATAGCTTGATTGATAATGCGATTAAAGAAATACAAAAGGATTTACAAAAGACCCATGAATATGCTCGAAAGAACAAAATGAAGCTTATTCAAGGAAAAACAGACGATACGTTTACAGGATACATTTTTATGTATAAGGGTTACGAAGATCCGAGGACATACCTAAATGTCCGGCTTCGTAACCGGACCGAGGAATTGATTGAGCTGTATTTTGCAAAAGTCATTTTATTGGAGCGTGGTTAGATGATAAGAGACCGTGGAAGTATCAAATGGACAGCGATGATGCTGCCGGAGCATATAGCCCAACTAAGGGAGTGGCAAGCGGAAGACGAGCTGGATCCGGAACCTAGCCTGACGGAAGATTATTTACCTTTGCTGCAAGAGGAATTGGAAATCGCTTATAAAAGTCAAGGTGAGGCAATCATAAACACATGGCGTAATGGTACAAAATCTACATACATCGGTAAAATAACAGAGCTTGACCCTATACGTAATCTGATTTCCATCGATGGGCCTTATGGTGCTGATAATATTCCTGTTATCGATATTGTCAAAGTACGGAGTATTTAAAAAGAGGGGACATTTGTCTCCTCTTTTTCATATTTTCTGAGTTTGATCAATAAGCTTAGAGGAGCTATTTCCCCGTTTCGAAACGAAAAAAGTTTTTAAACCACTCCCTCTCCCGAAAATCTGTTAATATGTTACGATATCCATAAAAGAACGAAATGAGGGTGGGGACAATCGCACTTTCACATACATTAATAGAAAACTTTATTAAGATACGTTTCGATACGCATGATAATATCGGTTCAGGCCCGATTTCACTGCCCGCCGAGGAACTTCATACTTCATCCACTTGGTATTCATTCGACGCTCCGGATGGGTGGAAGGAATCCGAATTGACGGACGCGCTCACAGGCGCCGCTTACGCAATCCAATCATTCATTCCATTATTCGTCCGCTGTGACAGGACGGATATCCACGTTGTCCCACAAGTGAAGGCGATCCATACGGGCAAGCCGACGATTTTCATATATGATAGCTATCCGGGAGGAATCGGATTAAGCGAGAAGATTTATGGCCGGTGGGATGAATTATTGCAAAAGGCGGCAGAGCATGTACGCGGTTGCCTTTGCGAAAACGGTTGTCCGGTCTGTATAGGAGCGCAAGAAGAAGGAATCCGGATGAAGAGAGACGTCATTTCTCTTCTGCATTCTCTCATTAGGGGGAAGACCGATGTCGTATGAAGCTAAAATGATGGCAATGAAGAAGCTACTGAAAAAAAAAGCTCCTCAAGCTGAGGAAACAACCCCAGTTCCGAAACGTGAAACCCCTCCGTCTCCTTCTTACGAGAAAAGATGGCTTTCGGCTGGATTGACGAAAGAGGAGAACGAATACGGCGTGGTATATAAACGAACGGTTGTCTATAAACCGGATCATCGGCATGGGAAATATTCGCTTTCTGGATTATTGGGCACAGTGGAAAGATGGCGTGAATCAGAGGAAATTCATCCTCTTGCGCCTGACTTTACACGACCTCTCGTCTTTTTCGATACGGAGACGACCGGCTTAAAAGGTGCCGGCACACTCATATTTCTAATGGGGTTCATTGAATATACGGAAGAGGCGTTTACTTTAACGCAATATGTGTTGCCAGGGCCGGATCATGAAGCCGCATTCCTTTATGCTACAAATCTATGGAAAACTCCGATGTCGATCGTCATGTATAACGGAAAAAGCTTTGATATGCCACAAGTGCAAACGAGATGGACGATGAATCGAAATGTACTGCCACAGTTGCTAAAGCATACTGAAATTGATTTGCTGCACGGATCGAAACGGATCTGGAAAAATGAAATGGATACTTTCAAATTGACTGCAGTCGAGGAGGAGCAGCTCGGTTTCTTCCGTGAAGGCGATATTCCCGGACATATGGCGCCGATCATCTATCAGGATGCAGTTAAAAATGGCCGTGCCGAAATATTGATGAAAGTCCTTTTGCATAATGAATGGGATATCCTATCCCTCGTCACCTTGTATATCCGTTCAACTGATCTTCTTTTGCAAGGCGATGCGCTATCATCCGCGAATGCGCAAACGAATATCGGGAAATGGTATACAGACTTGAAATCGTTTAGCCGCAGCAAAGATGTCCTAATGGATGTCATCGCGGAATATGGTTTGGAAGAGCCTAGAGCGCATTTTCATATCGGATTCCTCCTTAAAAAGGAAGGGCGGCATTCAGAAGCGATCGAATCATTTGAAATTGCCGCAGTTGGATTGGCGGGGAGAGAAAAAATCATTGCCTTTGAGGAATTGACGAAGTTGTGTGAGCATAAATTGAAGGAGCCGGAAAAGGCACTCCATTACACAAAGGAAGCGATACGTCATTTGTGGCAAGACCCGGACATAACGGATCGATTCAAAGTCCGGATGGGAAATGAATTCAATCACCGGGAAATAAGATTGAGGAAGAAGCTATTTCCCGGGGAAGCGCACTAACCGACAAAATCTTGCGTGCCAACCGAAATAGAAAGACAAAGTTGTACAAAATATGCTATACTTGCGACATGTAAACATAGATGGAAGGGCGTCATTTCATGGAAATAAAACTTGATTCTAAGACGATTCTTGAGAAAGAGTTTAAAACGGGTTTACGCGGATATAATCAAGAAGACGTAGATCTTTTCCTGGATCAGGTTATTCAGGATTATGAAGCTTTCAAAAAAACAATTTCGGAATTGCGAATGGAAAACGAGAAGCTGAAAGATGAGCTATCATCAGCAGCGAAACGTCCGGTTGCAACGAATGCCAATACAACGAACTTCGATCTGTTAAAACGGATTTCCAATTTGGAGAAGCATGTATTCGGCAGCAAGTTGTACGACCACGAATAATCTGGACGATCTACAGTACAAAGAAATCCGTTGATTTTTGTCGAGAATTGCAGTATACTATTGTAACCATAGTGTGAATTCAGGTAATCGCTGCAACGTCAGGTTGTAGAGGAAAGTCCATGCTCGCACGGTTCTGAGATGACCGTAGTGTCCGTGCTCGGCGAAAAAATAAGCCGGGGCAGTGCGCAATGCGCATTGACGGCGGGGATAAATCCTAAGTGTGCTTCTGCACATATGGATGAGATCCCCTGAAAAGTGCCACAGTGACGTAGCTGATCCGGAAACGGGTCAGATGGAACGCGGTAAACCCCACGAGCGAGAAACCCAAATTATGGTAGGGGCACTCTTCTGAAGGAATTGAACTGATGAAGGGACAGACACCTTCTTTAGATGGGTCTGTAGATAGATGATTACCACCCTAAGTACGAGGCGCAAGCCGTTTGAGTACACGGGAACAAAACATGGCTTATCGAATTTACGATGGTTCCACATAACAATCAATGCTCTCCTTATTCGTTTGGAGAGCATTTCTACGTTATTAGGAAATTAATTAACATTAATCATACATACTAAATAGAAGTATGCAGACAGTTCCTTTATGACTTGTAAGGAATATGTAATAAGGATTCTGTCTAGGATTGAAGCGAAAGGCGGCGACTCCTGTGAAAGCCGTAACGAAGACAGCTTTTGCGCGCAATGTTTTCCTGCGACCCTTAGGGAGCAAAAGCGAAGCGTTGGGAGCGGGATGCCTTAATTTCTGCAAAATACGCAGAAAAACGGCAAATCGAACCCTTCGCCGTTCGATTGGCTCACCGCTCGCCCACGGAAAGCGTCCGCCTGTAGCGAAAATCCGGGTTGTTACCCGCGTACTTATAGAATTGGAGTTGGAAATGCATGGCAAACTATAAATTGGTCGCCACATCTGCTATGGGGCTTGAATCGATCGTTGCGGATGAAGTGAAAGACCTCGGTTTCGAGACGAAAACCGACAACGGAAAAATCTACTTTGAAGGCGATGAATATGCAATCGCCAAAACAAACATGTGGCTCCGTGTCGCGGACCGCGTCCGGATCATCGTCGGTGAATTCACCGCCACCACATTCGATGAACTTTTCGAACAAACGAAATCCCTTCCATGGGAACAATACTTGCCAGTCGACGCAAAATTCCCTGTCGCAGGGAAATCAGTAAAATCGACTTTGTACAGCACACCTGACTGTCAGGCAATCGTCAAGAAGGCAATTGTAGAACGGATGAAATCCGCCTACAACCGGATCGGCTTTTTAGACGAAACAGGCCCATTGTTCAAGCTCGAAGTATCCATCTTAAAAGATAAAGTAACCCTTACAATCGATTCGAGCGGTGCCGGTTTGCATAAGCGAGGCTATCGTGTCGGGCAAGGTGATGCGCCGCTCAAAGAAACGATGGCAGCTGCACTCGTCAAATTGACACGATGGAATCCCGATCGACCGTTTGTTGATCCGTTTTGTGGTTCTGGCACAATTGCCATCGAAGCGGCAATGATCGGTCAACAAATCGCACCGGGCTATAACCGTGATTTCAGCAGTGAGGAATGGCCTTGGATCGATCAGGCGATCTGGGACCGCGTCAGGGAAGAAGCGGAAGACATCGCGAAATATGATCAGCCACTTGACATTACAGGTTTTGACGTCGATCCTAAGATGATCAAGATTGCTCAGCAAAACGCAGTTGAAGCAGGCTTTATGGATTTGATTAAATTTGAGCAGCGTGATGTCAAAGATTTGACTGTCGAAGGTTTGAACGGCGTGCTCGTCGGCAATCCTCCTTATGGAGAGCGTTTAGGTGAAATTGAAGAGGCTGAGGAACTTACTCGTGTCATCGGTCATATAATGGATAGGTATCCGTCATGGTCCGTTTACATGCTTTCCTCGCTCGAAAACTTTGAAGCGATGTACGGGAAAAAAGCGACGAAGAAACGAAAGCTGTTCAATGGTTTTATTAGAACAGATTTTTATCAATATTGGGGTCAACGAAAATAAATGATCAGATTAAACGGAAGAGGCCTGCCTCTTCCGTTTCCATGTGCGAAAAAGAAAGGGGAGCGCAAATGAAAAGGAAAATGCCATTTTCATTAACAAAAGAAAAATCATTCTATGAATCCTTGAATGACTGGATTGGCGATACATTATATGACGATTTGACCGAAAAGGGATTCGAATGCAGAGACGAACAAATCTATATGGCATTTCAAATTGAACAAGCGCTGAAAGAGAAAAAAGTCCTTCTTGCGGAGGCAGGCGTCGGGACAGGGAAGACGATTGCCTATCTTTTGCCGGCTATCGCATATGCAAGATATACGGGGAAGCCAGCCCTCATTTCCTGTGCGGATGAAACGTTAATCGACCAGCTCGTAAAAGAGGAAGGCGATATCCGCAAAATTAGTGATGCATTGCAAATCGATATTGACGTCCGTCTTGCAAAAGCGCGAGATCAATATTTATGCTTGAAGCGATTGGACGAAGCGGTTGACGCTTCGATGGATGACTATGCGGAAACCGTGCATAGCGGTTTACCAGATTTCGTTAACGGCAATTTGTCGTTGCAATCTATTTTCCCTTACGGAGAACGGTCAGACTATCCTCATTTGAACGATGAGCAATGGAAAACGATGAATTTCCATCCTGTTCAACAATGCGCTGCCTGTGATATTCGAAACCGATGCGGACAGACGATCCATCGGAATCATTATCGGGAAGCGGCAGATTTGATCATTTGCTCACATGATTTCTATATGGAACATATTTGGACGAAGGAATCGAGAAAGCGACAAGGTCAAATGCCATTGCTTCCTGACGTATCGATGATCGTTTTCGACGAAGGCCATCTACTCGAATATTCCGCCCAACGCGCCCTCACGTATGAAGTTCAAAATCATACACTCCTCAACTTGATGGAGCGTGTCATGGTTGACGGGGTACGGGAAGAGACATTGCAATTGATGGAACGGTTAATCGACGTCCATGAAGATTTTTTCCGACTTTTGCGATCCGCAACGAAAGAGAGCGGGGATGAAAGGAAAGCGATCCGAAAAAACGGGGAAATCCTTTCTGTCGGAAGGGAAGCAATCTCCATTTCAACCGCTTTGCTGGAAGAGTTCGTGTTTGAAGGCGAATTATTTATCATTCCGGAATATGATTTGAAAATGGTCGAGGAATATTTGGAGCAATATATATACTCGATGGAATTATTCATATCCGAAAATGACGCTGTCGACTGGCTGCAAGAAAGCGAAGACGGAATGACACTCACGATTATGCCGCGACTTGTCACGGATATTTTAAAAGAAAAGCTGTTTTCATCCAATATACCGATCGTCTTTTCGTCAGCCACACTTTCGGTCGAACAGGATTTTTCATATATATTGGATAGTCTCGGGATTGATGATTTCCTTTCATTTTCAGTGGAATCTCCTTTTGAATATGAAGAGATGATGGAAGTCATTGCCGCTGATGTTGATAAGGGAGAAAAGCCGAAATACGTGCTTGATTTGCTGAAGGATGATGAGCAAACATTGTTGCTGTTCAAATCGGAACAGTCGATGAAAAGATTCCAGGCCGAGTTGGATGAAGAGCAAAGAAAAGAAATCGCTTTTGAAGGGGAACGGGAATTATCCTCAATCATTCGTGATTTCCAGCAGAAAGAAGTTTCTGTCCTTTGTTCCTATCACTTATGGGAAGGTCTTGATATCCCTCAAGACGCACTTACTCGGGTCATCATCTATGATCTGCCGTTCCCTCCACATGATCCTTTATTCGATGCGCGCAGAAAGCATGCGGATAATTCGTTTGAAGAAGTGGATTTGCCATTCATGCTTCTCCGTCTACGGCAAGGAGCTGGACGTCTCATTCGGACATCGGAAGATTCCGGAACTGTGCATGTCTTAATGGAAGGTGAAGAACAAGAAATGAAAGATAGGATTGCCGGAATTTTTCCGGTGGATATCCAGACTTTCGTTAAGAAATGAGTTATAAAAGCTGTCTTTCTAACCGAGGAAACTCGTTTAAAGACAGCTTTTCCTATTCATGGATTAACAGGATCGTATACGCAAACTTCGAATTTTCAATCAAAGTCGTTCAGTTAAGAAAAATGGTATAGTAGATAGAGAATTGTTAGGAAGGATCGAATATTATGTTTGATAATGAATTATTAGTACGAACAGCTATTTACGGTCATTTATTTAACAAGAATCATGATGAGGAACGTGTAAGGAAAGCAGCTTCATTAGCAAAGAAATTAATGGATGAGGAGTTTGTCATCGGATTTGCCGGCCATTTCTCCGCAGGGAAATCCTCTATGATTAACGCATTGACTGGCGAGGATTTTTTGCCGACGAGTCCAATTCCGACTAGCGCCAATATCGTCAAAGTGAAGAAAACCGATGAAGAGTTTGCCATCATCCATCGGACGGATGGCTCGCTCGTAAAATACAAAGGCCACGGCTTCTTTGATGCGATTAAGTCTTTCAGTAAAGACGGTGCGGAAATTTCTCTTATCGAAATCGGACATCCTGGATCCAAACTACCGGAAGAGATAACGGTCATGGATACGCCAGGGGTTGACTCGACTGATGATGCACATCGCTTGTCGACGGAATCGGCACTTCATTTAGCCGATCTCGTTTTTTACACGATGGACTACAATCACGTCCAATCGGAACTGAACTTCAAATTCACGAAAGAATTATTGCGTTATAATACCAATGTTTATCTGATTATTAACCAAATTGACAAGCATCGGGAAAGTGAACTGCCTTTTGAGGACTTCAAGAAGTCTGTTGAAGATTCCTTTAAACTATGGGGAGTTGAGCCGAAAGGAATTTATTATACTTCTTTGAAATCCAATGACCTACCGTTCAATGATTTTGAAAAAGTGAAAGGCATTGTCGAAGGTTCAATTGTAAATTGGAAAGAACATTTCTTGGATAACGCAGAACAATCATTGTTGAAATTAAAAGAAGAACATATGGATTTCCTGGAAAGTGAGAAAGCGGAGTGCAAATCGGCGTATGTGGAAATCGTTACAGACGATGAGTGGAATGAATACGAAGAGCTCTCTACAGAATTGAGCGAGTTAAAGAAGCGAGCGTCCCTTCTTTCGGGTGATGAGTTTTACGCTACATTTGAAAGGGAACGAAATGAATTGCTACGCAATGCATCGATCAGTCCTTTTGAAACGCGTGAGCTTTTGAAAGAATACTTGGAGTCGAAGTCCCAGAGATTCAAGGTAGGTTTATTATTTGGGGCGAAAAAGACCGCGGAGGAAAAGGCAAGAAGAAAAGAATCCTTATCTTCCAACTTGTCAAAACTAATACATACACAAATCGAAGTCCATTTGAAAGCGCTGATGAAAAAAACGCTCAAAGATGCTGGGCTCATGAACGATGAGCGGTCGATTGAAATTGACGAAATGAATATGTCGGTTCCATTCGAGGAAATTGACGCACAATTGAACGTTTCGGATGTCGTAACGGGTGAAACCGTATTGAATATGGCAGAGCAAATGAAAACAGCTATCCAACAAGTATTCCGCAAACTGACGGACGATTGGAAACAAGAAATGTCGACGATTGCCGCTTCAGCAGGAAATGAACAATCAGGACCGCTTCTTCAAACGATTCAAACGCTTGAACAAAAGCTGGCAGCCATTGCGCAGGTGAATGAAATTGATCATAAAAAATCAGAATTCACCTCTACTCTCGCCACTCCAACTGCAAGTGTGAAAACGTCCGGCGAAATATTGCTGCGCCTGTGGGAAAAGAAATCCGAAATTGAAACAGTGGAACTCGATGGACTGGAAACGGCTGCAGATGAGATGGTTGCCGAAGTTGTTGAACAAGTCCAGGAAACCGACATTGAAACGCATACGAAAGGTCCTGATGCAAATAGCGTCATCGATCAAGCGCTTCATATTGCGGAATCGGTAATGAATATCCCTGGTTTTTCGGAGACGGCCGATTATTTGCGGAACAAAGCAGACCGTCTTTCCCATCAGGAATTCACTGTCGCCTTATTCGGTGCATTCAGTGCCGGGAAATCATCCTTCTCTAATGCGTTGATCGGCGATCGCGTATTACCGGTTTCTCCTAACCCGACGACAGCTGCCATCAATCGAATTAGACCGCTGTCAGCCGGGAAAGAAGATCGAACAGCAGACGTGCATTTGAAAACAGTCGATCAGATGACTGGCGATGTTGCATTTTCATTCGATGCGCTCGGCATGCCGGTTTCAACTTTGGAAGAAGCGTTCCAAAAAGCGGGAGATGTCCTAGGGAAAGAGCTGGAAGAGGAAAGCCTTCATATCCATAAAACATTCATACGTGCATTCGAGACGGGCTACCCAGTTTATAAGGAGAGTCTCGGAACAGTCATGAATGTCGATCAAACCGAATTTACACGATTTGTGGCCGAAGAGGAACGCAGTTGTTTCGTTGATTCCATCGATTTGTATATCGATTGTCCGTTGACGAGGCAAGGCATTACCCTCGTCGATACGCCGGGGGCCGACTCAATCAATGCTCGGCATACCGATGTTGCATTCGAATATATAAGGAATGCAGATGCGATTCTTTTCATTACTTATTATAATCACGCCTTCGCGCGAGCGGACCGTGAATTTTTGATCCAACTCGGCCGTGTGAAAGACGCTTTTGAATTGGATAAAATGTTCTTTATCGTTAATGCTATCGATTTGGCAAACAATGCGGAAGAAGCGGAAACAGTTCTTTCATTCGTCGAACAGGAATTGGCTGCTTTCGGCATCCGTCATCCACGAGTCCATGGCATTTCTAGCTTGCAGGCGTTGGAAGCTAAGCTTGATGGTCGTCACGATAGCTCCATGGAAGCTTTTGAACAGCACTTCAGCCATTTCTTAAAGAATGATTTGAAAGGGCTCGCCGTTCAAGCGTTGGAAGAAGAGGTAACGAAAACGGTCAATCGACTTGCGATTTTGATTGAACGGACCGAATTGAACAGGTCACGCAAGGCCGAACGCTTGGTAGAACTTGATCGCTTTGAACAGGAAGTTCGCGCTCGCTATGCAAACGGTTTTGCAGAAGTGATTCGCAAAGCTTCCAACAACGAATTGAATGAATTGGTTTATTATATATTACAACGGGTGTTCCTTCGTTTTGGAGACTTCTTCAAGGAAGGCTATAGCCCTTCAACGTTTGCCAATCATTCGGCTGACAGAGCGTTAACTTTGGCGCTCGCTGAAACCGTCCAGATGGTAGGCTTCGATTTGACGCAAGAGTTGAAAGTGACCAATTTACGTATGCTAAATTTCATGAATAAATTATTGAAAGAGCGGGAGCGTTCCGAAATGCGGTTCCTTGCTGATAAGGATAGCTCCATTTCACCTTCTCCATACGAAGCGGAAGACGCTGAAATGCTATCGTTCACTGCACCTTTTGAAAATCCGGCAGTATATAAAGATGTCAACCGTTCATTCAAAAACCAGAAATCGTTTTTCGAAAAAGGTGATCGTCTCATTTTGAAAAATAAGCTGGAAGAACGGTTAAAACAAGACGCGTCGCTCTATTTAGGCAAAGAAAAAGAACGTATCGAATCTTGGTCTGAACAGTGGGTCGAAGCGGAGGCGGAAGGACTGCGTCTTCATTTATTGAAGCAAAGTATTCAGCAGATCGAATCCGAACGATCCCTTTTGCAAGATATGGATCAATTGGAAGAATGGCGAGCAATTCATAAGAAAATCCAACTGAAGGAGCTGGGTTGAAATGAGTGAAGTATTCAAATCGGTCAAAGACGTGGATGGTCAAACTATAAAATGGATAGATGCCCGTTTTTCGTTGCAGGACGTTAAAGCAGGGAGAAAAAATTACGAAAAAGGGCATATTAATGGAGCGCTGTACTGGGATCTCGAGGATGATCTTTCTGATATGTCGAAGAAAACAGGACGGCATCCATTGCCTGATAAAGAAACGTTAACGGCATTATTCCGGAAAAGCGGTCTCAAGCTCCATGATCGGATACTCATCTATGACGACGGAGGCAGCCCTTTTGCGGCAAGAGCTTGGTGGATACTGCAGTATGGAGGTTTTAAAAATTCCTTCATCTCATTGGAAGGCTATGAGGAGCTAGTGGCAAACGGCATCCCAACTTCCAACGAGGAGGAAGTCACAGAACAATCCAATGTGGAGCCTGTCTGGGATGAAACGATTTTTGCACCTCGTGAATTCGTCGAAAAGACGGTAGAAGGGAAAACTGGAAATGTGTTGCTCGATGCGCGTTCGGCTGAACGGTATCGCGGGGAAGTTGAGCCGATCGACAGAATCGCAGGACATATTCCGGGGGCTCGTAATTTCGACTGGGAACAGTTGAAAAAAGATGGCTCCTTCAATTTACATGACGAAGTTGAAAAGCAACTCACACAAGTTGTGAAGCATGATGACGAAGTCGTCGTCTATTGCGGCAGTGGTGTAACGGCTGCTCCGTTATTTGCGATGCTGAAACAAAACGGATTTGAGAACGTCAAACTATACGTCGGAAGTTATAGCGACTGGATTTCAAGGGAAACCATCGAAGTGGAAAAAGGGTGACCCGAAGGTAGAGGTGTAAATATGAAATATGCGATTATAGGGGATATTCATTCCTCCAAAGGAGATTTGGAGGACGTCCTCTCCCATATTAAAGAACAGGCGCCCGAGGCTGTACTAATCGGAACCGGGGATCTGTTCGAATGTATAATCAGCAAGCGTTATGTGAACGGTCGCACGTATAGCAAGCTTGAAGAAGTCATGCTTATACCTGATGATTTTGTTGAGTTGTTGAACTTCCCATCAGTAAAAGGGAACCAAGAAGAACGTATTTTGCTCATTACGGAAACGGATGATTCATTATACGGAATTCTTTCGGCTATGCCCGAAAAAATTGAACTTGGTGCAGCTGAAGTGATCCATGGCCATCAATGGCAGTGGGGTGGGGAACCGTGGTCGTTATTAGAAGCGGATGTGTCGAAAAACGTGACGTTCTACGGTCATAGTCACCATTCAGGCTTACGACGTAACGGGAGCGGGGAAGTGGCCGTCGAATTCGATCATCCATACGATGTGAAAGACGGCCAGACGCTTGTCAATGTCGGTGCTGTCGTGTTCGATAAAGAATGGGTGCTGTATGACGATGAGTTGGACACTGTAACATTTATGAAAGCGAAGTAAAGTAGGGAGCGTTTGCTATCGTGCAAATGCTTCCTCTCCTTTTTACTTGTCTTCATCTTGTTTATGAATCGCTTCTCGGGCAAGTGCGTCCGCAGCGCGATTTTCACTGTCCGGTATCCATTTAATGAAGAAGAAATCAAACGTTTTTGCAATGGATAAGATTTTGTTCAGATAATCCTTATGTACTTCGTTTTTTACGAATTCATTCTCCACAGCCGAGACGACTACTTTTGAATCGGAACGAGCCGAAACAATTCCGGTCGTCAGTTTTGCAGCTTCCTCCATTCCGCGGAGAAGGGCTATGAATTCAGCTGTATGGTTGTTCGTCGGCTCAATTGGTTCGGAGAATTTGACGATATTCCCTTCACCTTTAATGAAAATTCCGATGCCGCTTTTGCCAGGATTTCCGGCACTTGCGCCATCCACGTATAACTCGATCATATTCCATCTCTCCTTATCATTGTTGCAACCGGCAAAAAAGAATATTAAAATGAATGAATGACCTGACTGGGAGGTTGCTATGGATAAATTATCAGTCATGAATGAAATTAATGAAGTGCTTGATACGTATTGTGAAGGATGTTTTGTCAAAAGGCAACAAGTGAAGGACATTGGGAAAACCGGTGCACATCAATTTTGCATTCGAACTTGTACAATTGGGGAGCAGCTTCAATTTTTAGGAAATGAAATGAATAAATTGACAAAATAATATCCCGCCGGATTTTCTAGGCGGGATATTGCATGTTTAATCATTCATTATTCATGTTATAGTCAAGACATTTGCCGCTTGGGGTCCGCGGTTACCTTCTACGATTTCGAAGGATACGGTTTGGCCTTCATCCAATGTCTTGAATCCTTCTGACATAATGCCAGTATAGTGGACAAACACATCTTCGCCGTTATCGGTTTCAATGAAGCCATATCCTTTTTCGTTGCTGAACCATTTTACTTTACCTTGGTACATGTTTATTCCTCCCTCGGCATTTCAATGTCTTCCCCATTATTAACATGGATGCATTAACTATACATGAATCGACAATTTACGTCAATAACATGCCTAAATTTTCTGCGAATTGATTCTAAAAATATGAAAAGGGTGGATGCTATGGAAACGATAATATGTAATATAACGGAGCGAGTGACCGATATTTATAGACAGTTTGATGCGAGCCATGACTATGATCACATTTTACGGGTTATGAAAAATGCGGAAGAGATTGCGCAGACGATGCCTGACGCGGATATGACAGTCATTAAGCTTGCAGTCCTGCTGCATGACATCGATGATCCGAAATATAAAGAGGTCGGCAACGTGTCTGCTTCAGAGCTGCTTCGTTCAGCCGAAGTAGACGACGAGTTGGCAATGAAGGTTTTGGATACGATCAAGAGTGTTTCTTTCAATGGTGGCAATGAAGAGGAAGTCGTATCGATTGAAGGGGCAATTGTAAGGGATGCGGATCGTCTTGACGCAATCGGTGCAATCGGCATCGCCAGAACTTTCGCTTTCGGCGGGGCGAAAGGTAGGAAATTATATGACGCGGATGAAATTGCGAGAACTAAAATGTCCGAAGATGAATACCGTTCCAGACAAACAGCTTCTGTCACGCATTTTTATGAAAAACTACTTTTATTGAAAGATTTGATGGTGACTGCAGAAGGGAAGCGTCTTGCGGAGGAGCGCCATGATTTCATGATCGCTTTTTTGGAACAGCTGAAATTGGAAACCGGGATTGTTGGAAACGGCAAATAAGCTGCCATAACTGCTTTATGGAATACTGTACTTTTGAAAAAGTAAACGCACCCTATTGAAGAGAAAAAGTCCCCTTGGAGGTCTATATAGTTTGAAGCTAATGGGAATGCATAGGTTCCGAGTCGTCTGAATTGTGAAATGCTGTTTTCAAACTAAATGTCCGCTGTGAAAATACGAGTTGATTTAACGAGAAGGATAATAACCACCCTTTGTAGAATTTATGAAGTAGAAAATGGAGAGGAAGGAAGAAATGAGACAGATTATTGCAATGGGTGGCGGAGGTTTTTCTATGGAACCAGAAAACCTTATACTTGATAAATACATTTTAGGCCAAGCTAAAAAAGATTTACCGAAAGTGTGTTTTATTCCAACCGCTAGTGGAGATCAAACAAATTATATTGAGAGATTTTATAATGCGTTTAAGACTCTACCATGCCAACCTTCTCACTTATCTTTATTTGAGCCGGAATTTTCGGATTTGGAAAAGTATGTTCTTGAGCAAGATATAATCTTTGTTGGAGGCGGCAATACCAGAAACATGCTTGTTTTGTGGAAAGAATTGGGTTTAGATACCATATTGAAGAAAGCGTATAATAAAGGGATAATACTTTCTGGACTAAGTGCAGGTTCAATTTGTTGGTTTGAAGAAGGATTAACTGACCCATTAAACGCATCATTATATAAGTTAGATTGTTTAGGCTACTTGAAGGGCAGTAATTGCCCTCATTATGATGGTGAGAATAAAAGAAAGCCGTCATATCATCAATTAATATTAGAAGGAAAAATAAAAGAGGGTTATGCTGTCGATGACGGTGCTGCTCTTCACTTTATAGATGAAACACTATATACTTCAGTAAGTTCAAGACCAAAAGCCAAGGCATACTATGTTAAACGTGGAGATAGAGAAATAATAGAAAACGATATTAATACAGTTTACTTAGGAGAATTCTTAGAGAGTACTTATTAAACTGAAGGGTGCTTTAGTAAAATAGTAAATTCATTTGAAAAAGGGGCTGTTCCAGTTTGTCAGTTTTCATCAACTTACGGAACAACCCCGTCTATATCATGCACACGATACTATATCCGTCATTATGGAATGCCTACTTTCTAGATACAAGGACCGACAGTATGTTAATTATAGATACTGTCGGTCCCATTTCATTTATTATGTTCATCGATTATTGTAGTTGCGTAATTATGGAGTAATTTCAAAAATAGTACCTTTGTTAAAATCTGTCACATTCATTGAGCCATAAACTCCTAAATAAAGTCTGGTTTGATCCAGATTCGTTCCTAAACTAACATAATAAGCTGATTGAGACCCGAAATTGTAATCGGTTTGAATAATATTAAAATCATTTAGTTTACCATCTGTTCTTACCCTAGTATAAGCTAAAACCCCTCTACCTGGAGATTGAGATCCCTCATCCCGGGCAATATCGGTAAACAGAACGCTTCCCGTTAAATCCGGGATTCCATTCCCCATATAGGCTTGCACTCCTGTAAGTGCAGTTCCTCCAAACTTGTCTGGTCGGGGATCTTGATGAAAATAACTTGTTAACGGCTGAAGACGCTTCGATGAGGTTTTTACTGCTTCATCGTAATAGGCCATTGTTTTCTCATCTAGTGTGGGATTTGCAGAGCAGCTCCTTATTATCGAAGTAGGAAAAGTACCTTCCCAGCCACGCCAGCCTAAGTTAATGAATCCATCTTGGTCAAGTTGAGACTTCAGTAAAGAAGCTTGAATGAGCTGAGTAACCGGTATCGGTTTATATTGAACGAACGAAAAAATCGACTCTACCAAATCCTGTCCGACATTTCCTACATACTTGACAAACTGATTATAAAACCGCTGAAATGAAATGCCAGGTATATTTCGAACCCCTTTGGCAATGACCGTAAGTGTTTCCTGAATAGTTGCGGGGAGTTCATTAAAACGTGTAACGACGGGCGGATTTTCAATAAATGTATTCCTATCTACATCAATTTCGATTATTTTACCGGCTATCTCCATATCGTTCTGACTTAGATTAAATGGATCATAACCTGATCCGCCATCACCGGTTGTTAAAACAAGTCTTCCTGTTTCAGGTGAAAAATTCAAGCTATTAACACCGTTATGATTAAAAAATGGTCTTCTTAAATTGAGCAATGTCCGTCGTTTTTGAGATTGACCGCCCGATTGTAAAACCCATTCTTCAACTGTATCGATATGATCATATTGCGTTTCTCTATTTAGCCACTTTAAGTTTAAGGTGCTGGGATCACACGGATTAGGCTTAAAAAATTCTGGAAGAGCATTTTGAGCTGGTTTTGCAGCTTCTGAAGGAGGAAGAGCGCCCGGACCTTGTGTTCCAGCTACTGAATAATGAAGGTAAAACAGACCGTTAAAATAAAAACCAGGATGAAACGCTAGACCTAGCAATCCTCGTTCATCATATCCACCATTAGAAATACCTAGTTTTATGATTCGCGGGCGAATATCTAAAAAAGTTCTTACCTCTCCGTTTCCTATGTAAAAGATTTCTCCTATCTGGGTTGCAATAAATAATCTTTCAACTGAGTCACCTGGAAGTACCGCTGTTTTCAATACAGTAGGTAAATTTATGTTGTTTACAATGGGGCGTAATCCGACCTTAATTTTTCCCAACTAACTTTACACTCCTTCATATTGTTTCTTTTTTAAGAATATGATTTGAAATTCTCTAATAGTACCGAATTGGGTCGGTTGAGATAAGGATGAGGATACTTTAGAAAGCCATAGAATTAACGACAAAAAAACATCATCTTGTGAAAGATGATGTAGGTACGATAAACCTTGCTGTATAAAGGTTTTGAGTCATATGAACTTTTCTTCCGAATTAAAATTCATCATTCGACAAGGATACCCGCTTTTTTTAATGCGATTTCAGCATTGTCAATTTGATATTGTTCATCGGCTACAACCGTATGGAGATGGATCCCTCCCTCGGCTAGATTGGAAAGGTATACCGCATTCGCCTCATGTATCCGCCTCATGAATTCCTTCACTTCCAAACGATTCGCGACCATGATGGAGGCGCTCAAGTCTCCGTATACTGGGTGCTCGATTTTCACATCTTTCACAGTCAGTCCGTGGTCGACGAGGATGTTTAACTCTTCCTCCGTTTGCTCAGGTGTATGATGGCAGACGAGCACTTTCTCGATTTTCTCCGGTCCTACTGATGCATGCACATAGATGTATCCTTGACTCGTCGCAAGGATCGGTTCCTTTTTCGCTTTTAATAAAGTAATATCTCCAACGATGACTTGGCGGCTGACACTTGTCAGTTCTCCAAGCTCTTTGCCCGTCAATGGGTTTTCGGATTTCTGCAATGTTTCCAAGATTAATTTCCGGCGTTCTTCTCCGGGCATTTTTTCAGTTCCAGTCAATGTCATCACTCCATTTCAATCATTTTAACATATCTGTCTTCACAGTTTCGTGTATAATGAAAAAATACATAACAAAAGGGGGATTTACGATGACGAATGTAGTCAATGTTGAAAAGACCTTACAACCGAAACCGAAGCCGGCTTTCGATCAGCTTTCGTTCGGCACAGTTTTTACGGATCATATGTTTACGATGGATTATACGGAAGAGCTAGGATGGCATGATCCGAAAGTTGTTCCATATGAACCAATCATGCTTGATCCTGCGGCAATGGTATTCCACTACGGCCAAACAGTGTTCGAAGGGTTGAAGGCATATGTAACGGATGATGAGGAAGTTCTTCTTTTCAGACCCGAAGAGAATATGAAAAGATTGAATCGTTCGAATGAAAGACTATGCATCCCCGCGTTCGACGAAGAACTCGCTCTTTCTGGCCTTCGGAAACTGATCCAAGTCGATAAAGATTGGATTCCAAATATCGAGGGGACATCCCTTTACATCCGGCCTTTCATTTTCGCGACACAGCCGTATCTAGGTGTTGCCCCGTCCAAAACGTACCGCTTCATGATCATTCTTTCACCGGTTGGCGCTTATTACAAAGAAGGCATCAACCCTGTGAAAATTGCGGTCGAATCTGAATTCGTCCGTGCTGTAACGGGGGGGACAGGCAGTGCGAAAACGGCAGGCAACTATGCAGGTGCTATGAAAGCGCAGGAAGTGGCGGAAGTGAAAGGCTACTCACAAGTGCTTTGGCTTGATGGGAAAGAACACCGATACATCGAGGAAGTCGGTGCTATGAACGTCTTCTTCAAATTGAACGGAGAAGTTGTCACGCCCGAACTCAATGGAAGCATTTTAGAGGGGATTACACGGAAATCCGTCATTGAATTACTGCAGCATTGGGACATCCCTATTACCGAACGGAAGATTTCCATGGAGGAGCTTTACGAAGCTCATCAGTCGGGAATCTTAGAGGAAGCGTTCGGCACGGGAACGGCAGCGGTTATCTCTCCGATCGGGGAGCTGTATTGGAATGAAAAGAAAATCACTATCAATAACGGAGAAATTGGTGAATTGGCACAAAGGGTCTATGACACGATGACAGGCATCCAGACGGGAAGAACGGAAGACCCGTTCGGCTGGCGGATGACAGTGGATGTTGAAACAGTAAAGTAACTAGTACATGCATCCTGTCGCAACGGCAGGGTGTTTTTTACGTATTTATCAGGGAGGTGAATCAATTTTGCGAATTACAGAAGTGACGATCCGTAAAATGAAAATGAGGATGAAAGAGCCTTTTTCAACAAGTTTTGGGACGATGCAAGATAAGCATTTTTTGCTGTTGGAAGCTCGGGATGAAATAGGGAACACTGGCTGGGGAGAATCGGTCGCATTTGATGCCCCGTGGTATACCGAGGAGACTGTGGAAACGAGCTTGCATATGCTTCGCGATTTTCTTATCCCCCTGCTGCTTGGTAAGGACATTAGTCATCCCGATGACGTCGGCAGTCTCTTTGCACCGATTCGCGGGAATAATATGGCGAAGGCCTCCATTGAGGGCGCCGTTTGGGATCTGTATGCAAAACGGAAAGGGATTTCATTGGCTGAAGCGTTGGGCGGTCAACGTGAGCGAATTGAAGTCGGCATCAGCATCGGAATTCAAAATGATCTAGCGGGTTTGATCGATAAAGTGCAGAGGAAATTGGAGGAAGGCTATAAGCGGATTAAAGTGAAAATCAAGCCGGGAGCTGATGTTGACATCCTCCGAGGATTAAGGGCTGCTTTTCCGGATGTGCCGCTTATGGCGGATGCTAATTCGGCCTATACATTAGATCATATCGATTTATTGAAGCAACTGGACGACTTCGGCTTGCTGATGATCGAGCAGCCGCTCGCACATGATGACATCGTCGATCACGCCATATTGCAAAAACAATTGAAGACGCCGATCTGCCTTGATGAAAGCATCCATTCATTCGAAGATGCACGGAAAGCGGTCGAGCTCGGAAGCACAAAAGTCATCAATGTAAAAATAGGAAGAGTAGGTGGCTTATCTGAAGCGAAGCGAATCCATAATTACTGCATGGGGAAAGGTGTTCCCGTCTGGTGTGGCGGTATGCTGGAAGCAGGAATTGGTCGCGCCCATAATATCGCGTTGACGTCACTTCCGAACTTCATTCTTCCAGGTGACACCGCAGGGTCATCCCATTATTGGGAAAAGGATATAATTGAGCCTGAAGTGATGGTGGAAGATGGATATATCACTGTTCCGACTTCTCCCGGAATCGGTTTTTCACCCGATTTCCGTACGATCGAGGAATTTACGACAGACATTTGGATTTTTAAAGATGAACGAATGGAATGACGATTATAAACGGGAACTCTATCGGGATAAATGAGAAATTCATGGACAAGAACGAGAACTCTTTCGGTGTTTGCGATAAATGCAACTTCTCTAGCGGAATATCCGTCCAATGGATTGATGAAGTGTGCTTATTCCGGTAAAATGAACTTAGGTTTTGTAGAGAGGAAGTTTACATGTGAAAAAAATAGTTAGTGCCCTTGCGATTGGTTCGCTCGTTTTTCTTTTGGCTGCTTGCACCAATTCAGGAGGAGCTCAAAAGAAAATGACAGCCGGAGATTTATTGGACAAATCCCAACAAGCGATGGACACATCATTAAAAGCTGTCCGTTCTCATATTGTATATGATGATTATGCGGTGACCGTCTATGACGGAGATATCGAAAATCCTGAAAAAGCTGGCGCAAAATTCGATATGACGATTGATGCTTTCCTTGATCCGATGAAAGTACGCCAGAAATCAATTATTTCCCCGCGAGGCGTGAGAAGCTGGAAGCAAGATTTATACCAAGTGGGCGACCGGACGTTTGCAAAGCCTGAAAAGGAAAACGACTGGGAAGAGCTGCCATCCGGATCAATCGAAGAATTGTTCGGGACGCTGACTGCCGAATCGCATCCAATGCTTGACCTGTCCAAATTCAAAGAATTCGAGGACGAGTTTGTACTCGAACCGATTGAGTATGGATATGCATTGAAATTGTCTTTGGACCGCAACGATTACAAGCGGATTAAAGAACTTTTCCCAGATATCGGACCATCTGAGGATGGCTTCAACATCGTTGACAAAATTGAATTGGTCATTACTTTCAATAAAAAAACTTCTTACGTGACGAGTTTCAAATGGTCTTCCGATATGAGGAATTACAAAGATGGGAACTCCTATCGATCCCGCCAAAAGCTGAACGCCACATACAGCTATTTCAATGATATTGAAGACTTCAAGCTGCCGAAGGAAGTCAGTGAGCTAACAGCAGAATAAAATGAAGAACCAAGTATACCCCAGGAGTTACGTTTAACTTCTGGGGTGTTTTATTATAGCTGTTGGGTATCTTTTTCACTCCGTTTGACAGCTATTTGATTTTTACTATTACTTTCCCTTTCGCCCTACCAGACTCTACATAATCCATCGCTTTTTGAGCATCTTCAAAAGGAAACACTTTATCAATTATCGGTTTGATTTTACCGGCCTCAATAAAGTTCGCAATCATACGTAATTGCTCTCCACTTGGCTTCATCATTCCAGCATTTCAATAAAAGTCCTGCATGTACTTATCAATATTCAGCACAAGCTTTCTTAATATACCTAATTCTGTACGTACGTTAATGTAGTAGTAGTTTTTTGTCCCTTGTTTGCGCATTAAAATTACACCGGCTTCTCGTAAAATCTTCAGATGATGGGACACGGCAGGGCGTGAAAGATGAGTTTGTTCCGTGATTTCACCCACACGCAATCCTGTTTGACAATCCTTCCCCAGTAGTATCAACAAGATTGATTGTCGTGTTGCATCACCGATTGCCAATAATACTTTTTGACAATTAACGAAATCCTCTTTGATCATATTTAGTTGGTCCTGAAGCAGTTGAATTTTGATGCAATTACAAAAACAGTGACACCAATTCAATATTACATCTTTAGCTAATAATAAAAGTAAAAAAGGTTAATATAACCAAATATATAGTATAATTTGAATATGATCTTTTGAAGGGGTGAGTTTAGGTGGGGAAAGTTGAACAACCAAGCACTAAGTTAGATTTAGAGCGAATTATTTTTATCGGAAGGACATATGAAGAGTATTTGGACATGTTCTTACTTTCAGAGGAAGAACTACATGGAAAGAAAATACTTGATTGTCCAGCGGGGGCTTGTTCATTTACTGCTGTTGGCAACAAATTAGATTTAGATATAACAGCTTGCGACATTGCGTATTATCATTCGAGTGAAGATTTGAAAAATAAAGGACTACAAGATATTAAACACGCGATGGAGCAAATGCAAAAAGCCGAAAAAAATTATAAATGGAGTTATTTTGATAGCATAGTAGAGCTTAGGGATAATCGATTAAATGCTTTGCACGATTGTACCAACGATATGAGAGAATTTAACGAAAGATACATTCCCGTTGCCTTACCTTCGTTGCCATTTAAGAATGCGGAATTTGATGTAACTCTATCGGCACATTTTTTATTTATGTATGCAGATAGATTAGATTATCAATTTCACATCGAAACACTTAATGAGTTATTGAGGGTTTCAAAAGAGGAAATTCGTATTTTTCCTTTAGTTGATTTAGAGGGAAACAGATACGAGCATTTAGATAAAATTATTGATTATCTGGCTACTATCGGCTGTTCAGTTGAAGAAGTGAAAGTACCATATGAATTTCAGCTAAATGCTAACTCGATGTTGAAAATAAAAAAAGGTAAGTAAGATAGGAAGAACATGGTAACGTTGATGCTTTTTAGAATTCTTTTATTGAATTAAAAGGAAGGTTCAACTAACGACTGATAAAGATATTGATACTATTGAAGAATGTGGATCACTGGGAACGCAGCGGATTTGATCCAGTTTCTTAAGATATATAGTCAATACTTCCGTTAACGCGCGCAGTTGTCATATAACGATTTGTCGTAAAAGTACTAGTGGGAGGAGAGTAAAGATGGATATTTTTAAGATTTTTGTTGCCTTAGTTTTTGGTTACCTTCTAGGTAGTCTTAATACAGCAGTGATTGTAGGAAAAATATACGGCATGGACATAAGAAGCCACGGAAGCAAAAGTGCCGGGCTTACCAATACTCTAAGGACACTTGGGAAATCTGCTGCGGTATTTGTTCTTTTAGGAGATATATTAAAAGGGATAATTGCCTGTTTTATCGGCTTGCTTCTTGGCGTTTACTTTTATTCTGGAGGGGCGGTGGATTCCGTAAGCCTTTTAGTGGCAGGCGCAGGAGCGGTTATAGGGCATAACTGGCCGGTATATTTTAGGTTCAAAGGGGGAAAAGGAGCACTAACAGCAGTGGCTGTACTGTTTATGATTGACTGGGTTATGGGCCTTTTATGCCTTGGTTTTTTTGTAATAATAATTATTTTAACCAAGTATGTTTCTTTAGGCACCATATTAGCTACTATGCTTATTGCTGCTATTTCATTTATTCCTGTTTTTGGACATACCTTATATGTTAATATTTTTGTATGCCTAATGGCTCTTATGGTTATTTTTAGACATAGAGAAAATATACAAAGGCTGCTTTCAGGAACAGAAAACAAACTTACTTTTTGATCTGTCTACAGCGTTTAGCATCTCACATGTTCCTCAAAAGGGCACGAGATTGTTGAAGATCATAAGCCTAATTCCTCGCTCAAGACACGGAGGGGTTAGGCTTTTTGGGTCTTCATCGGTAATGGAATCTTTGTGAACGTCCATCCTACATGCGCGTTCAATGATTATTTCCATTGTAATTATCCATTCCAGGACAAATAGAATTAGAGGCTGATGCAAAAAACAGAGTAGGATTAACCTCCCATGAATGCCTCCCATAAGTAAGCGTAATTCTGTCATGCACCGTGGTCGCTGGAGTCAGACTAACGGATGGGTTCTATGGCACCATAGTTGATCGACCTTCCTCTTCCAGCTGTAATATCCAATACCCGTTCTGCACACATTTTCATCCTCTGTGGTGAAAGTGCTGATTTTGCACTACATGGATGGCTAACAGATGCTTTACTTGAAAATTGTTGAGCTGCTTGACGGCTCTTTTTTCTTGTTCAAGTAAAGGGGATGTTAGTTGAGAAGTACAAAATAAAAAGACCTTATGTGGTCTTTTTTAAAAGTTTTAGTAACGTATCAATTTCTGTTTTAACGGTAAAAAAAATGAGGCTTATTTTCATCATCAAATATGAGTAAATAAGGATTTTCATCTTCGGGAATAATAATGATAACTTCATCAATCGTAGTATTCACCCATTTATTCTCTAATCGAAGAGATGGCGTTAAAGGGATTTTAACTATATAACCTTTGTCTGGAATAGGGTTGAACTTTTTAACAATAGTATCAATTTCTTCAATAACTTTTTTAGTCTCTACATATATTTTTGGGTTTATTGGAATTGTTATTATCTTACTTTCTCGAAGATCAAGAAATTCAATATTTGATGTGCTTTGCGCGCTTACTATCAATAGATTAAATAGGAAAAGTATTGGTATTGACGTAAATAATATCTTACGCATCACATTTATCACCTCAGGTTTAGCCTTACCAAAGATTATTTTGTCATACATGCTTATTAAACTACAGATGTTTTACTCGAAGATTGTTGGGCTTCTTGAGCTAAGTGGCCAAAAGAATTTACCTATAATCAAAATTTTCTATTGATTTCTTACAAATGGTTATGGCACACTATAGAAGTGAAATTATTTTTCAACTTTTTCCTTCGAAAGGGGATGTTTTTAATGACTGCTTATATGGTATTGGTGGTTTCAACTTAACCGAATTTCAGGCATAGTATATTCCAATCTTTGATTATAGCTTGGAATGAGAGCAATCGGGTAGATCACCCGTGTTTTTTTGCTGTGCCGTAAACAGTAACCTTTCGTGAATACTGCTGTTAGCGGGATGCGATGAAGGTCGTATTCTTTTTTGATTATAAGCCGATTTTTGGCTTTTCTCCGCGAAACAGCAGCTTCTTCAGAGGCTGCTTGTTCGCGGTATTTTTATGCCCAAAAACAACTATAATTTTTAGGAAAGGATTGGTTCAATCATTGATTTGAAACAATATGGCTATATCGAAGCCGGACAAGGGGAAAAAGGGAGGATGCAAGAAATGAACAACCATGATGAAATGATTGTAAAGCCTGAAATACTGACGCTTGTTTTGAGTAAAATGCTCGACAATACGATAATCCGCGCAAATTATCAACTTGAAGAGTTGCAAGGCGGGACAGTAGGAGTTGTTCGGCTTGTAACAGGCATGGCTGAAACTTCTGATGGTAAATATCTGCCGTATAAGCTGGTTTGGAAAACACAGAAAAAATTTGAGCGTTATGGTGATCCGGATTCATGGCGTAGAGAATACGATCTCTATGCATCTGATTTCAAGACGGTTTTCTTCGATTCGTTCCGTTGGCCAGAGTGTTATCACGCTGAAATAAATGGCGATGAGATTCAACTGTGGATGGAATATATTGATGGTGTGTCAGGCTTACATCTGACCTCGGAAATGTATGAACGTATAGCCGAGGAATTGGGGCGATTTCAAGGCAAGTTGTACACTGAACGACCAAACGCATTGCAAAATTTGCCCAATTTAAGCAAGATTGAGTTTATGAAAAACTACTATCAGCGATATCGGTCATGGGATGTTTTGTATGATTACATACGCTCCGATGACTGCGAAATTCCGAAGCACTTGTGTAACATGCTCATAGACATAGATAACAATGCAGAAGAAGTATTCAGTCGGATCGAAAAGCTACCAATAGTGCTTTGCCATAGAGATTTTTGGGTGGCAAACATATTCTATTCGGACAATAAAGTAATACTTATCGATTGGGATACTGCCGGATGGGGGTACATGGGCGAAGATATCGCGAGTTTAATAACGGATGAAGCGGACGTCAGTCATATGACTGAATACTACCAAAAATGCATCCCGGCGTATTACAGAGGTTTTTCGGAATATGCGGATGTGTCTCATATCTCCAATCATTATATCTACGAACTAATCCTTGTCATGTTCGGATACAGGCTTGTGGAGTGGTATAAATTCGCTGAGTCGGCCGAAGATAAGACATTGCATCTTAACACCTTGCAAAAAATCCATGAGATGAGAGATATGGAGATAAATATAATGCTTTAATTGAATAAGACAATACCACGAAATGGGACTTCCAAGTAATCTGAAGTCCCATTTCATCGTAAATCAACATAAAACTTTAACAGAGTTTAATAAAAAGGATTCAAAAAAATTGCCCAGTTCTCCTGTATGAGATGAATGCCTTTTCATTTGTTAGAACATAAGTCTAATAGACTATGCGTTGGCAGATCGCTTCCCATTTTTCCCAATTAGCAATAAGGACCATTGAATAAGAACGTTAGTTCTGGGTTCACTATATAATACAGAATAGACGTTCTTGGAGAGGTGCGCTATGTATGAAAATTTTCCAGACAGGAAAATCGTATGCATTGATATGCGGAGTTTTTACGAAAGTTGTGCAGCTGTAATGGAAGGGCTCGATGTCATGATACGCCGATCGCCATCATCGGCAATAAAGAATGGAAAGGAGGAATTGTCCTAGCGGCTTCTCCCGCATTGAAGAAGGAATTTGGCGTACAGACCGGAATGCGTTTTTATGTTGATAGATTTTTTAAGCTTAATTAACAGTTTCTATGTTTTTAAAAGGTTATCTTAATTTTCCTCGAGTCTAAGAAATACTTAAAGCAGGGAATTAGTTTTATTAAAATCGATGAACAATTAGTGCGAGAAGCTGGTGTTTCAATGATTCCGACCATTGTCATAAACGGGAAAGTGTTGGAGATTCCTTCGATTATGAAGCCATTAAGGCGATAATAGAACAAGAAATAAAGGATGAAAACTGACGGGGAATACAGGAAGTCAATCCAAGCAGCAAGGATTTCAATTATATATTGCATGGGGTGTCTCATTAGTTGCTATGTTCGGAAGCCTGTATTTCAGTGAAATCTAAGGATATATTCCATGTGAATTATGTTGGTATCAGCGTATTCTTATGTACCCCCTTACTTTGATATTGGGGATTGGGACTTTCCAGAATGACATTTTTGTTAAAAAGTTCGTGCTTCCGTTATCAATAATTGGTGGATCCATTTCGTTCATGCACTATTTAGAGCAGAAAATACCCGGCTTTGGAGGTATCAAGCCATGCGTGAGTGGTGTGCCTTGTTGGATTTGTGACGATTCCATTTTTGGCGTTATTGGAATTTGTAATTATTTTCCGAATTATGATATTTATTAAACTAAAGAATTCAAAAAAGCAATAAATTATTATGGAAGCCAAAGAGATCAACTCAGCATAGTTGTCATTCCTTTGGCTTCTTTGTTTGTGAAAATATAATTAATGGGGGAGAAAGCATGCTGCATCAGCACATTGTTATTGGCGCAGGTCAAGCTGGACTGGCGATGGGATATTATTTAAAACAAAGCGATGAACGCTTCATAATTTTAGATAAAGGGATAGAGTTGGGGGCAGTATGGAAAAATAGATATGACTCCTTACAATTGTTTACACCTAGGAAGTATAGTTCATTGCCTGGTCTTGTACTGGACTGAAAACAACAGGGGTTCCTTCAAAAGATGAAATTGCAAATTATTTGAAACGCTATGCAGAAACGTTTGCTTTGCCAATAGCATTAGATACAGAGGTTTTATCCGTAACAAAAAATGAAGAAGGTTCTTGTGTAGAAACAACAAAAAAGTCTCTTCGCTAAATGCTAGAGAGCTTTATTAATTAAGTAGTTGCACCTTTAAGATGTACTTCAAACATGTCAATAATCGTTAGGAAATGATCCGCTTCACGGAAAACATGATCTGCTAATAAAGGGTGGATAATACTCTTGATTTTACACTCTTCGATTAAATCTCTGGCAGTTTTCTTGAAATCGCGAAGAGAGACGACTGACACGCGATTTTGATCCAGGAACTGATCCAACATTGGAACTGTTTGGGAGTATGGTCTCATTCCGTCTAAATCCCTTGCTTGGAATAGTAACTCATCAAAATCATTGCTGAAATTCCTTGCCATATCGACAAGCTTTCTTTCCGAAGGATCGAGCAAATGACCGATAAACTTTGCATGATCGGCCATAATTCGTAAAAAAAACACATTTTCTTTAATGATTGCATCGGCGAGCGGTTTTAATTTGCCCTCATTCAATTCAATGAGGCGTTTCCTGAAATAATTGGCTTCTCGGCTTATATGGTCAACCAAAAGTGGGAAATTGTTTCCGCCGGGCAACTGGCAAGTAAGTATCAAACCTAACACTTTCCGTTTAAAAGCATAAATATTCGTCGCAGCCATCTGAACTTCCGAATTGAACCTTCGGATGGTCATCGGGTCTGTTTGATTCGTAAAAGCATGAGATTGTTGTTCAATCCGTTCAAATAGTTGATAAAAATGATTTGCTTCAGCAATCAGCTGTGTATCTTCTGCCCTAAATCCTAACCTAAGAAACAACGAATGCTCTTTCATGATCCTAGACCAAAACTGTATTTCCTCTAAAGAACTTTCCACAAATTCAGTAGGTGATATAGTAGGAGTACCGTTTTGAAACTCATCATCCCAATACATTCGTATCTCCCCCCTGTATGCATACATACTGAATCAATCTATTCAATGTCAGGTTGTCCGTATTCCTATTAAAGACTTAAAAAATTGAATCAAAAATATATGGACGTTTCACAATAAAGGAGCTTTATTAAAAGTAACATATGGTTTGTATCATTTTTATAGGAGGGAGGTAATCTTGAGTGATTATCGGAAAAGAAGTGATAACAACTAACGGGCGGTTAGTTAAAGAAGGTTTTTTTGCGATCGTGTTGAATAAGTTAATATATGTAAATTATTGTGCGGAAGGGGTGCTTTTCTAATATACTGGAATGGCACTTTTTTTCTTGAACTAACGAGGCAGTTTAGTTTAATAAATAATATTGGCAGTTTAGCGGGAATAAACATATAAAGATGGAGGGATATGTTTATGTTCAACAAAAAGATAATTTTAATCTGCGCAGTATTTTTAGCATTAGTAATTGCGGGCTGTAATGACGAAGAGCCAATAAAAGAAGAAGTTATTCAACACAATTGGAATGAAAGTCCTCTTTTTAAATCAGGAAGTTACACAATGATCGGGGAAGAAGGACATTTGGGTTTTATTTACGATGATAGCGAAGTAGTTAGATTTTATCCAGACAAAGTACAAAAGTATATGTGGCACTTTTGGGGAAATGAAGATGAGTTAATTGGTGATTTTAAGGTTTTAGGAACTCACGAAAACAGTGATGAGGAAATAACAGTTGTACCAACAATAGGGAATTCTTTTCCTAGCCCTAATAATGGTGCAGATCAACATTTCCCAACAAATATGATGCTCCCTAAAAGTGGAATGTGGAAGTTAGATGCTTATATTGGAGATAAAATATTTGGAAGTGTTTATGTAAAAGTTCATAAGAAATAAATCGCTTATTCAACTAACGGGGCAGTTTAGTTGAACAGGGGAAATCTAAATCGCTTGGAGATAGAGATTGGGGGCGAAAGAATGAAAAGGACAGTAATTGGTGGTTTTATAATGATAGGGGGATTAATTACTACACTAACTATAATTTTGGTGGCAATGACGTATATTCCCAGCATGACTAGTTGGTCTGGTTCAAAGTTATGGTATGCGATTTTTGGGGGAAAGCAATATGGGAATGAAGTTGTTCAAAGTTTATTCCTAGGTTTCCCATTTGTTGTAGGATTGTTGTTTACGATTTTGGGACTAGTAATTCTAGTAATGGAGTATTTTGATAAGTCTTTTTTAAAGTGAGTTTTTTACTAACGGGTGCTTTACTTGAAGAATATTGAGCTACTAATACGACCCAATGTTCTTATTGAACTATAGCGGCAGTTTAGTTGAATAAGCAGTGTATTTAAGGTTCAATTTGAATTAGTTAAAGCTATGGAGTAATCCAACAGAAGGGTGTGTGAAATGTTTGTTCTTGAATCGTAGAGGTTGATTTTTAGACAGTATTAGGATGAGAATGTTACTCCTCTGCATACCGACACAGAAACAATGAAGTTTTATCCTGTTCCTTTAAGTATTCAGCAAACGGAAGCCTGGATAAAATTTAGGTATAGATGCTGCAATACGATATATAAAGATTGGGAAGTCTTGATTGTGGAGATAAATAAGCCGTATTCCTCGTTAAAAGAAGGGGAATTCGGCCTTTTTTTCTAAGTTCTTAAAAATAATATCTCATTGGCATACTAGTTAAAAAGATGACAAAAGTGCCATGACGCTTCTTATTGGTGTAATAAATAACTAGCAGGTCAGAGAAATAAGCACCCTAAAAAAGACAAAGTAGTTTGAACTTTCCTAATCCAGGTGGTGAACAAATTAATAATTAGTAGTTTAACAATGATTAATCACTGCCTTCGTAACAACTTTGTAACATTCGTAACAATTAAATTGAAAAACAAACAGAAAGCATCGATTTTAAGGACTTTCACGAGCGTTGAGTCATATTCTGAGGGAGAATAATACCTATGCACGTAAGATGAGTCAACGACGAAATTAGGTAATCCTAAACATGTCAAATAGATTAAATACCAATGAGTATTGCACTCAATTCCTCTTGTTTTTAATATGTAATTAATCTAAATGAAATAAATTCTCCGCAAATTATAAGTACAATTATATATGAATATATGGCCTAAACTTGGGAAGAGGGGATAGTTATGAAAGAAACAATAATTGCTACGAAGATTTATTGGCAATGTTAGATGCTTTATTACGTGAACCAACTAATTTTTGGGATGATTTCTATTCTAATCGTGAAAAAGGCATACCTTTTTTCGCCAATAAACCCGACGAAAATTTAGTTGGTTATTTCGAGAACATGCTTATAGGAACTTCAGGAAAAGCTCTTGAACTCGGTTGTGGACCAGGTAGGAATGCAATTTACTTTGCCGAAAAAGGATATGCTGTTGACGCAGTCGATTTATCGGAACAATCACTTCAATGGGCAATTGAACGAGCGAAAGAAAGGAATTTAAAGGTAAACTTTATCCAGAAAAATATTTTTGATCTTCAAATTGAAGAAGGAGCATACGATGTTGTCTATGACTCAGGATGTTTTCATCATATCGCTCCTCACCGCAGAATGAGTTACATAAATTTGGTGCGAAAAGCATTAAAACCGGGTGGTTACTTTGCAATCACTTGTTTTGTCCAAGGGGGTGAATTAGGGGGAGCAGACATTACTGATTGGGAAGTTTACAGATTACGAAGTCTTCAGGGGGGCTTAGGCTTTACTGAAGATCGATTAAGGACCATCTTTAAAGACTTTGAAGAAATAGAAATACGAAAAATGAAAGAAATAGAGCAAACAAATGAATTGTTTGGTGTTTCCGCATTATGGACTGCTCTATTTAGAAAGTAATGATTTCTAAGCGGGCGTGTTTGTTAAACAAAAATAGGGATAACACATATTACTCATAAAATATTCGTTATCCCTTTTTGTTTTCAAAAAGTTTAGGCTGATGATATTTATTCTCTCATATCTAACGTTTATCCGAGATTAACGTTTTCTTGATTTGGAGGGAAGCGATTAAGTAATACACCCCCGGCAAAATAATGATGGAACCGATTCCGATATAAATATGCCGAATATTTAATGTTAAGAAAGGCAAAGAAGCGAACAGAATTCCTAATGGCATGGAGCCACGTAGGAACAGAAAACGAACGGTGCTTAACTGTGCCAGCCGATCCCTTGGAGCTTCCCGCTGGAAAATGGCTGCACTTTGGGCGTTGAAAAGGGGAAACAGGATACCCCCCATCAGTTCACATAACCACGCTAAAGTGACCGAGTGGACAAAGTACAACAGCACAAAGGAAAAGCCGCCACCAATCAAACCAAGGTACATCGTTTGGGGGCTTTTCGGAAGCTTGGTCAGAAGAAGCATCCCCATAACATAACCGATAGGAAATGCCCCCTTGAAGATGCCATACTCCCATCTCTCGCCCCCCAATTCTCCCTGGATGAAGGGAATACTCAAGACTAGCGTTGCCCCCACCGCAAATTGGACGGTAGAAGACAGGAATGTTAAACGCAGGAGTTGAGGATAACTAAAGAAATTCCTGTATCCCTCTTTCATTTCAGACCACCAAAACTTTTTGGTCCAAGTTGCCACCTTTTTCGTCCTGGAATGTGGAATTCGGGACAGTGCTAGGAAACTGACGAAGAACAGGATTGCCGAAATACCGTATATCCAGTGCATGGGCAGTAACAACAACAAGAGCGAAGTGACACCCGGTGCAAGAAAGCTCATTAGCCGCAGGGTTCCATCCAACAATCCGTTGGCATCGGCCAATTCATCTTCTGTACAGACTTCCGGTAGCAAAGAAAACGAAAGGCTGGAAAAAATGGGTTGAAGCAGTCCTAAGATGCATTGCAGAATAACCAAGCCGATGATGGGACCTGTCTCCGTTCCAATCCAAAAACCGACTAATGGCAGTAGATAGGCACCCGCTCGTATCAGTTGGATATTTTTGAGCATTTTTTCTTTGATGACATGATTAAGAAAAGGCGAACTGACACCTTGCAGCACCAATGAAGGAATAAAATAAACGAGCCACAGGATGCCCATCCACTCCCGTGAACCTGTCAGTTCATATAATAGCAACCCATTGACAATAGCGCCGGCAGCACCACCGAATTCGGAGACAATCTCACCAACCCATAAGGATCTGAAGGACTTGGAATACTTCTTCATAATTCTGTTCCCAGGTATCGCGTCAATTGGCTGGAGAAATCTTCAAGCTTTCTGAAGTTGATGGAATAGATCCCTCTTTCCACACTGATGAATTTGGCAGCTTTCAATAATGCCAGTTGATGATGAAGCGTTGTTTTCGATATGTTGAATTGGCCACTTAACTCTTGCAAGGACAAAGGTCTCTTCTGAAGTTGAAACAGCAGTTTTAGGCGAAGTTCGTCCCCTAATGCCTTATGGCCACGAATCAGTTCATTTGAAGGAACTCCCGGTTCGAGCAGATACTCTTCTTTGACAGGATAAAAGAAGAGCTTGACATCAGAAGTACGAATGGTGAGCACCCAAGGCCTATAGGAAACCTGCGGGATGAGTTTAACCGACCAAATGGATGGCTCTGGCAGGTATTCAACGCCGCCCGTCACACGTTCGATTTCAGATACGGGATTCTTCATATCCAGTTGACGATACTGTTTCTGTTCAAAGGCAAGTGCCTGTAGCCATTTCTCCCAATCATCCTTTTTCGACATCCAACTTTCCCACTCTATTAATACACAAGTAATCAAGTCACATATTTCATGTTTGGATCGATGATGAAGCTGGCGAATATATCCCCCTAAATAGTCATGTCCCTCAAAGAGGCTGGCGTATTTTTCCCATACTTCCGTTTGTTCTGGATTACAGGCAGCTTCTATTTTTAATGGCTCAGACAGTCGATCATGATAGGGGAGGAGCCATTCATAAAAATCCGCCGTTGAAGAAGCATTGGTTAGCAAATTCGAAAAATCTTGAATGGAAACGGCGGAAAATTGATTTTGCAGTAAAATCATGCCATACCAAAGATTAGTTTCTTCAATCTCTTTTAATAGCTTGACCAGTGAAGAAGGCATCGCGTTTTCGTCTGTCTTCCATTCTTCATCCATTTCAAACGTGTGCCTCATCTGTTCATGTGTATAGCCAGCAATCCCCATTATCAATTCCCAGACTAGCGACTGTTCCACTTTTAGGGTTATGGTTTCTGCGTGTGACACTGAATTTATTATTTTCAAAAGGGTTCCTCCTAAAGCTCCAATTTTATATCATTCTATATTATTGGAAACAACAATTCAATAAATATCGAATTACTTCTGTTAAGAAGTAAGGAAGGCATCTCAACGGGAAATATCGGTAAGAAGGCCAACGAAATCTCCATCGGCTCAACAATGAGGATGCGTATTATAAACTAATATTTTTTTGCTTAATTCTTTAGTCAACAATGGACGATTTGATAATTAGTGTAATTGTTGATAGATTGTCTTTCGAGTCACGATATGAATGCGAAGATACAACTCATTAGCTGGACCGAGCTGGACTTATATATCAAAAGAGCATCTCAATAGAGGTGCTTTTTCTATACCTAAAAATTATAGGGCGGATATTAGTGGATGTTTTTTCTCTGTAAAATGTAAGGCTAAAAGACTATGTCATCACAGTCCACTTTCCATTTTTCCCAATTGGCATTAAGAACCATTGAATATGAACGTTTGTTCCGGGTATACTATATAGAACAGATGTTCTTTTCGGGAGGGATATGCATGTACGAAGATTTGCCAGACCGGAAAATCGTATGCCTGGATATGCGAAGCTTCTATGCCAGTTGTGCGGCTGCAATTGAAGGACTCGATGTCATGGATACGCCGATTGCTATCATCGGCAATAAAGAAAGGAAAGGAGGCATCGTCCTGGCGGCATCTCCCGCATTGAAGAAGGAATTCGGTGTGCAGACTGGAATGCGGCTTTATGTTGATGTTTTTTTTGAGCTTAATTAAAATTTCCAGGCATATAAAAGGTTATCTTAATTTTCCTCAATTATTAGAATGACTAAAAGCGGGATATTAGTTTAAGTGTTTTTAAATATATCAATTTTCAAGAGTATAGTATTTCAAATACTTACTTATATGTTAGAATTAACTCAACAGATTTATCATAAATGGAATTGAATTAGAAGTAGTCGTTCTTGAAACGGGCTTGATTGTTGAATGAAATAATAATTCAATTACTGCCCCATACCGACTGGTGTACTAAATAGTGTCACATTTTTAGGGGGTGTTCATTTGAATAATATTTTCGGGTTTTTACAAGAACCTGATTTAGAGGACTTTGAAAGTGACTTTGATAAGGCGGAGTACCTGCAGAGGTTATTAATTAACCAAAGTACTAACGATGGACCAGCATCTGACGACCATTATAAGAAACTCAGAAGGTACTTCATGGAAAATAGTAATACTAAACAGCATTTACCCAACTATGTAATTACCCACAGAGATCTTTCTCAGTTTTGGCAGTTTATAAAGCATAAGTTCCCTACCTATGCTGAAAGAAGAGGATTTATAAGGGATGGTTTTAATAAGCTTCTAGAATACCTCGAAGACCATGAAGATGTTCCCTTAAAGGTATCAGTTGATGACAGATTGCGAGTATTTAATTCTGAATACGTTATTAAATATTGGAACACAGCTATAGAGAGAAAAGACAATGATCCAGAGGGTGCTATAACTATATCTAGAACACTAGTGGAAGGTGTTCTAAAGCATATATTAGATGAAAGAAAGATAAAATACTGCAAAAATGCTGATTTACATGAAATATATAAGTTGGTTGCCAATGAACTAAATTTAGCCCCTGAACAACATGATTCAAAACTCTTTAAACAAATTTTAGGTGGATGTTCTTCAATAGTTAGTGGTTTAGGTACTTTGAGAAATAGACACGGCGATGCTCACGGAAAAGGAAAATTACAATACTATAGGCCTTCTACCCGTCATGCGGAATTAGCAGTTAATTTAGCTGGTTCTATGTCTTTATTTTTGATACAAACTCATCAAGAAAATAGATAAAATGTTTATTCTATTATAGGGGGCAATTCTGGAAGAAGGATTTGCACCCGCTAAATAATTCGACGCTAATCTGAAATAAGGATCAGCGTCGTTTCTTAAATAAAAGGCTTTTTGGATTGATCTCATAATGCATTCACCCTTGTGAGAACAGGCGCATACAGATGAATCTTCTGTAATTGAAGTGGAGGAACAGGCCCAAGTCTAGCAGAATAAACGCCAATTTATCTTCCATACGTTTATCTTACGATCGGATAAAACTGTACGAGTTTAGACAGTGTGAGCTTTTAAGTAACTTCTTTTCTATGATAACGAGGAATTTACAGTCTAGTACTTGACGTTAGATAGATAACGAAATGTTGGGATATTTGCTCATCCCGTGTGGAGCGGGGGAAAAACAGGAGATTACTTCAAACACTTTCCTATTGCTGACGATTGGGGAAAATCATGGGTGAGAAACGTTTAAACCTTATTCAAAAGCCTCCACATATATTACATACTGATTCAGATAAATATACATAGAAGGAAGGTCATCTTTTGACAAAAGATAAGTATTTCGAAATTGCACTAAATTCAAGCACAAGTAAAATATATAATGAATTAAAAAATATAAAAGAATCTTCCGAGGCAAAGAAAAACGAAATTCGACGTAGATGGATATGGGAATTAATTCAAAACGCTTCTGATTGTACCCCTAGAGACAGGACGATTAACATATCTTTGGGAATTACGGATGATAGAATTTCCTTCAGTCATGATGGAACGCCTTTTTCATATGAAAATCTACTGTCTTTAATAACTCAGGTTTCTACAAAACAACAATCTGAAGACAGTTTGACAGGAAAATTCGGCACGGGATTTATGTCTACTTTCTTATTATCGGCGATTGTGGAAATTGAAGGGACTTTTATTCGTGAAAATGGTACCTGGACTGATATGAATTTTACCATTGACCGTACAGAAGATGAGTATCCCGATATTAGAAGAAAAACAGAAGAAATGTTAAGTGAGTTGGAACTTTTAAATAACAGTACTAAGGAAGCTGCAGAGAAAATAAATAAAACAAAATTCATTTACAATCTTAGCGGAACCCCTGAATCAAAGGCAGCGGTAAAACAAGGTGCAGAGGATTTACAAACAACATTACCTTATCTTTTAGCATTTAACAAAAACATTGATTCCATAAATTTAAATGGTGAGACTTATGTAAGAGGAGACACCATTCCGTTACCGACTCAGCCGAGCGTCAATCTTTTCACGTTAAAAACTGGGAATTCAGATATAGATAACAAGCATTTATTCTTTTCAACACAAAATAACGTAACTATCGCTTGCCCTGTGAAATATGATTCTGAGAATGGCTTCTTTTCTTTTCTTACTATTTCTGAGAACATGCCAAAGTTATTTTGCAATTTCCCATTAATCGGAAGTGAGGAATACGCCTTTCCTATCATTGTTAATTCTGATCTTTTTGATGTTGAAATAGATCGCGATGCAATTAGAGATGGTAACGCGTATAACAAAAAGATTATCGAAGTAGCGGTTTCTTTATATAAAGACTTAATAGACTTTTGCACTGAACATGTTAATACTCGAAACGAATTCAATATATGCTTCCTGAAAAATCGTCAATATTCGGGTCTGCAAAAGTATTGTTATGATGAAATAAAGCGATATATAGAGAAGAAACCCCTTATTCCGATAAACAACCCTTCTTATGATTACGAAAGAATGTCTTATTTAGACGATTCAGGACATTTTCAAATCTATCTGCCAAAAGCCAAAAAGCATGATAATGATATTTCATTTTGGAAATTATTCACTGATAGAAGAAACTTTAATGTACCTACAATAGAAACCTTCTTAGGTTGGAGAAAGATTTTTAGTGACAACTTCCATTTAAAGAATTTTAATTCAATGTTCGAAGAATTTAATCTTAATGAATTTTATGGATATGCAAATGACGTAAAAAAGACATATGACTGGTTAAATGATTTTTATTCATTATGGATTGATGATGAAGGTGTGGAACAAGTAGTTAATTCTGCATTTGTTCCCGCTCAGGATAAAGTGTTTTATTCTTTTAATAATGTCTTTTACGATTCAAATATCAACGACGAATTAAAAAGCATTTTATTTGAGTTAGATCCCTCTTATAAAAGAAAGCTTTTGGACCGTAATATTTCTGCATTTAATTCTTATTATCAAATTAAACCTTCAAAGCAAAAGAATACAGAGTCTTGTGCTACGAAAATCGAAATTAAAGTGACTGATATTCTTTCAGAAGAGACCATTAATCAAGCAGAGCGAAAGGTACAAGCCACTTTTAATAAACTGACTGACTTCTTTTTACAGGAACCTGATATATCTGAAAAACTCTTCCCTAGGATTTTCTCTAAAAGAATGATGTTATCTTCACCTGAAGAAACTTTAAGAAGAATGAAAATTGCCGAAAAGGTTGAGAGAAATGGGATAGATATAGAAGGTTTAGATGAGCTCTTAAAAAACCAACAACAAATCAAAAACATACTAGCAAACCCTCACTTAAATACCGAAGAAATAAGGGAATTATTAACCCATGTTGTAACATCGACGCCGGAAATGCGTAAGTATTTTGAATCATTATTAACAAGAAGCGTTTCGAATGTATATAATTATTTAAAAGATTTACCAAAGTATACTCTTCCATCAACCTTAGAAGAATGGAAAAGTCATCAATATACAGAAACGATATTCCCTATAAAAAAAGATGGTAAAGATCTCACAGTTGTCATTCGTCCAACTGATGGCGACCAAATTATTTTTTATGGTGAAGGAGAATTAGAAGTTCTTGATAGCACGGAGTATGAGTTGTGGACAGATAACGGGACTGAGCAAAAGATCATAACATTGGGTGATCTTCTCAAAACAACTGGTATCACAAGGATTCCTCTTAGAAAATTATAAAAGTAAGGGGTGCGACAATATTGAGAACAAAAGACGAAATTATAAAAGCTATAAGGAATAGCGATAGAAATAACAAGGTATATATTCACCCAGCTTTAACTCCTGAAAAAGCAGCAAAATACATTTCTGCTTTTTCAAATCAAAGCGGTGGGGATATTGTTTTGGGTATACATGATGATGGCCGAACGCTGAGGGTTAAAAATTATTCAGTCCCCTTCCAAGTAGAAAACGCAGTAAAACTTTTAAATATTAATGTAAACTGTATATGTGAACCTTTTCAATTTGAAGGCAAGAAACTTTTTTATATTTCCATTGATAAATCAATGGATTTAGTTAAAGCCAATGATATTCCTTTTATTATTAACCCGAATGGGGAGTTGGTAGAAATGAAAGTAAAAACCGTATTTCTTTCTTATTGTCATGCTGATACAGACCTTGCAAATATTGTTGAGAAAAGTTTAAATAAGCATGATGATATTAGCGTAAGTAGGGACATAAATATAACTCAATACAGAGACGATTTGGATGAATTCATGAAAACAATTAGAAATCATGATTTCGTTGTTTCAATTGTAACTAGCAAATATTTAAAATCCTTAAACTGTATGTATGAAATTACAGAGTTGATGAAGGACCCTAATTATAATGACAAGTTATTATTCATTATCATTGATAAAGATGACGCTAAATTTTACAAGGAACAGAATATATATGCTAATTTTGAAGCCGGTATTTATGATTTTAGTAAGCGTTTATCATACATCACGTACTGGAACAATAAAGGGGAAGAAATGGAGAAGAGCCTTAAAAGTGCCGAACTTCCTTCCGAAATGATTGCCGAATTTGCACTTGAAAAGAGAAAATTGGTATCTATAATCCCCTCGACAAGTAGTTTCATGAGCTTATTGCAAAATAAAATAGGCAGGACATTTAAAGATTTTATGAAAAATGATTTTAAAGAAATTATAGATGTAATTAAAGATTGATTATCTTTTAGGTCATTTTCTACATAAATAGTTGCTAGTACTTCTTCTAAACGTCCAATTATGAATATGTAATCTAAATAAGAAAAAATCCTTTCTCGATATTGAGAAGGGATTTTTTATTTGCTATAGGTACTGAATATGTTTGTAATAATGTTTAGAATCATGCGGATTTCTTCTCCGCTCTTATTCTCTATTAAATTATTTAGCAATATGATTAATTCCTCTTTTTCAAGGTGATTCTGATTAAATTCTACGTTTTCAAAACGGAAAAATTGGGTTGGGGAAACTTCCAGCCCCGAAATTATCCGTTCTAAAGATTGCAAAGTAATATTCCGATCTCCTCTTTCTACACCAGCTAAATAGGATGTTTGAAGCCCGCATTTTTCAGATAGTTCATCTTGGGTCATGTTTTTGGACTTTCTTATTTGCTTTATATTAAGGCCCACCAACTTCACTAATGTCTCCATAAATTCACCTCACCATAAGGTTAGGTGAGGATTACCAAGTATTACAGATATGTATAGTATAACTTTGGTGTTATAATGAACTTATAAGTTCATTTTTATATTATTTTCGAATTAAATTTAAGGAGCATTACTATGAACACAAATTTACCTTCAAATATTGCAATAGAAAATGTCCTTCAATCTAAAATGCGAGGACGAGTAACGTATCAAGGGTTCGTTTCATCTCAAAATGCGATAAATTTCTCTTATTCCAAACTTTATAATGATCCCTCGGGAAAAGGCTATCAACGTCCTATAGATAAACGTCGAAGCAAAGATTTTGCAAAATATCTATCACAAGGAGAAGATGCTCTCTATACTCCTATCCTATTGAATGCTTGCGGAAACTGGGAATTTTATGCATATGACAAACAAAGACCTAATTTTGGGAGGCTAATTTGTAAAAAGAAAGCTACTTTAATGGATGGACAGCATCGATTAAGTGGGATAAGAGAGTATATTACCGAAACAGATAGTTCTTTAAATGTCCCCTTTCTAGCGTTTCATTATCTTGATGAAGACGAAGAAATAAAATTATTCGATGTAATTAATACAAAAGCCAAAGGCATTGGTACGTCACTAAGTCGTTATCTTAATAGGGATAATGACGAAATCAGTTGGGTAGCAACAAACTTAATTCTAAAGCCTGAAAGCCCGTTTTTCAGTAAAGGTACTTTAATAGGGAAAAGAACAAAAGAGAAAAACATTACATTACAAAACGTTTATAATATTGTGAAGCTGTTGACTAAGAAATCCGATTTAGAAAAGCTTTCAAAAGAAAAAAAATTAAACTTAGCTCTCTTTTACTTCAACTTGATAAAAGACCTGTTCCCTGACGAATGGGACGATAATAAATTATTTAGAATGACCCATGTAACATGTCTGAATGCATTAGCTATAGCGGGTAATACAATTATTAACAATAATTATCTAGTGAAATCTCAGCAGCCGGACTCCGTTAAAATAGCTAATCTAATTATAAAATTAAAAGATATCGATTGGACAAGCAATGGTGATCTAAAATATCTTAAAGGTGTAGCCGGCTCCAAAATGTTAGCAAGCGACATATTAAATTGTATTAAAGGCTAAATTGAAATTCTGTCAAAAAGTATATCCCGTGTAGCATTCTCGCAAACGTCAGTAAAAGAGGGTGATTCACACAGGAACTTCTTTTTGCTCCTTACATTCCCTGAACATGTTGCGGAGTACTTGGTGTTTGACGTCGAAAAGTAAGGAATAAAGTCACGGGTAAATAGAAGGACTTTCTTTACAATCTGTAGAATGTATTACAGGAGGGAGGGGGGCTTTGATGTACAGTTTTGATTCAATTAAACTAATACCACGGGATAAGGGCGAAATAACATTTGACGTCTCTGGCACTTATAAATTAGAAGGATTGGGTCTTGATATTTCTTTTCCACGGGAGAAAGATATATCTATGGAATTTGCAAAGCATCGTAAGACACTTGAGAAAGTAGTATTTGATTACAAAGGTTATCAAACGGAGTTCGAAATTGAGAAGATGGCTCTCGTGGTAGGAGGAGTGCCTTCAGCACTCTTATTGTTGAAATAGCCTACTTAAAAAGAACGTCCATGCGACGTTCTTTTTGTTATCACTTTTTAACTTGGAAATTCTTAACGATTAAATAGGCAATTTAAAAAAGTATCTATTGCGTCATGGATTAATCCTATATTTGCATTTAAAATGACGCTATGCGCTGTAATTAAGAATTACAAGAATGTTAATAGTGTACCCCCAAGAGCTCCAGAAGCCACGATAATCCAAGGTGGAAGCTTCCAGAAGACGAGCATACTAAACAAAATTGCAGCTAACGCAAAATCGATAGGCGATAAGATTGAGCTCATCCAAATTGGATTATAAAATGCAGAAATCAGTATGCCTACAACTGCTGCATTCACTCCCATGATCGCCCCTTTAATTTTAGGATTGTTTCGTAAACCGTCCCAAAAAGGCAATGCGCCGAGAATCAGAAGGAATGCAGGTAAAAATACTGCAAACGTTGCAATCAGACCACCTTGCCACCCATTCATAACAGCTCCTAGATAGGCAGCAAAAGTAAATAGAGGCCCCGGAACTGCTTGTGTAGCACCATATCCAGCTAGAAATGCTTCTTCGCTGATCCATCCCCTCGGAACAAGTTCCTGTTCTAATAAAGGCAAGACGACATGGCCTCCGCCGAAAACTAAAGATCCTGATCTATAAAAACTATCGAACATAGCCACCCAGTAGGAACCAGTTACTTCCCTTATCATCGGTAGAAGAAACAGTAAACCGAAAAACAATAGTAGACATATCGCTGAAACTCTTTTTGAAATCGGAAATTGTGAAATTGCTTCTACATTTGCATCATGTTGTTTATACAGAAGAAACCCGATAAGTGCAGCTATCAATATGACGCCTACTTGCGTAAAAGCGGTTTGTAAAAGCAACGTACTCACTAGTGCAAATAAAGCGATCGCTTTTCTTTTAAGATCAGGAGTCAAGTTTTTTGCCATGCCTAGAATGGCGTGGGCAACTACAACGACTGCCACAATTTTTAACCCGTGAATCCATCCGGCATTACCTATATCAAATCCCTCAAGCAGCAAGGCAAAGAGAATAAGCGCAACAACAGAAGGAAGTGTAAACCCTATAAAAGATATAATTCCGCCTAGTACTCCTGCTCGCATAACACCAATTCCAATCCCTACTTGGCTACTCGCTGGACCGGGTAAAAATTGGGACAAAGCAACTAAATCAGCATAGCTTTTTTCATCCATCCATTTTCTTCTTCGAACATATTCTTCATGAAAGTATCCCAAATGAGCGGTCGGTCCACCAAACGATGTCAACCCAAGTCGTGTCGAAACGAAAAGAATCTCCAATAGCCTTTTAAATCCCATTTTAGAGTTATTTTGATTCATAATTAGCTCCTTTTAGTTAATCTTTGATCTCCTTGAATAGTTCATATGCTTTTTTTCTGGCTTCGATAAGGACAAGATTACCTTTATCAGTTGTTGTGTAGTACTTTCGAATTTTCCCTTCCACATTTCTATCTTCTCTTACTAGAAGTCCATCAGACTCCATTGAATGTAGGATGGGATATAGCGTCCCTGAACTAATGTTGTATCCGTGTTCCTTCAACTCCTCTAACATCCATACACCGAAAATAGGATGTTCTTTGGCATGGTGTAAAATGTGGATATGAATAAAGCCGAGAAAAAGTTTACGTAATACTTTATCTTCCAAACTGTCACCACCTCTCTAAATATCAAATAACGATATCGATTATCGATATTGATGAGTAACAACGAAAATATAACATGTATACAAAAACGCTTCAAGCTAAAATGAACAAATTTACTTATTCTTAACATAAAGCTGTCGGCATTTAGTTCAAGAAGGAAGAGAGGGAAGAAGGAAAAATAAAAAACACCTTTAAGTTAGGTGTTTTTAACGTTAAGCTAATTTGCAAGATGCAATACACTGTCCAAAATACTCAAACAGTATATTGCATTGATATTGTTTATTGTTAGAAGAAAGCTTCTATTGTTACTTCACGACAAGGACCGGGCAATCAACCCTTTTGACGACTTTATGACTCACGCTGCCCAATACCATTTCTTGCAGACTGTTTAGCCCACGACTTCCTATAACCACCATTTCCAGTTTTTCTTTATTTGCGTAATCAATAATAGTCGGTCCTGGGTCTCCATGTAAAATTTTTATTTCGTAAGTTATATTGCTAGACTTTAACTGTTCTTCAGCAGGAGAGAGCCTCTGACGACGAGAATAATCCAATGCCTCTTTTCCTTGAGAATGAAGGATTTCATTTTTTGATTTTGAAAAATCCGCAACATATACGACTTCGATTTTACATTCCGGACATAAAGAAGCAATCTTCACTGCTTCTTCGGTTGCGCGCATAGAATTCTCGGATCCATCTACCGCTAATAAAATTCTTCTGTACATTTTTTCGCCTCCATATTTATTTAGTGTGATGCTGATTTCGGACTTGCATTATTATATACAGCTAGTTTATCGAGGATTTTTTTACTTGATGAATCTAAACCTACGATGGTGACATTGTTATTTTTTTCACGATATTTAATAACAACTTTATCTACTGCGCCTACTGCTGAATCATCCCAAATATGTGCATTTGTAAAGTCGATTATTATATGTTTATTCTCAACCGTAAAATCAAATGACTGAATAAAATCTTCAACGGATGCGAAAAACAGCTGACCTTCTACTTCAAACATGATGTTTTCATTTTCATGTTTGCCGAGTACTTTCAGTTTTGATATTTTAGCGACAAAGAATATTGCGCTCAAAATAACACCTGCAAAAACACCTTTTGATAAGTCGTGTGTGGCGACAACAATCCCAACCGTTGCTAGCATAACAACAGCATCTGTTTTCGGAGCTTTTCTAATATAAGTGAATGATGACCAATCAAACGTACCGATTGATACCATGATCATAATTCCTACTAGAACAGGCATAGGGATTTGAACGACAAGATCCCCTAGCACAATGATTAAAAAGATCAAGAATAAACCAGCAATCAAGGTGGATAATCTGCCACGTCCCCCTGATTTCACGTTTATGACAGATTGACCAATCATTGCACAGCCGGCCATTCCTCCAAAGAAACCTGTAACGATATTGGCGATACCTTGTCCTCTTGATTCTTTGTTTTTATCGCTATCTGTATCTGTCATGTCATCTACAATGGAAGCTGTTAGTAATGACTCTAATAAGCCAACTATCGCTAAAGCGAATGAAAATGGGAATACAATTGCTATTGTTTCAAGCGTAAAAGGGACATTTGGAATGAAAAATTCTGGTAATGTCTTTGTGATCGCTCCAAGATCACCGACAGTCCGCAAGTCAAAGTTCGCATAAAGGGCAACCGCAGTCAATGCGATAATTGCAATTAACGGTGCGGGGACGACTTTAATGAATCGAGGAAGTATATAGACGATCGCCAAAGTAACTGCAACAAAAATGTATGTCAAGTTAGATATCCCGATAAAATGGGGTACTTGAGCCATGAAGATTAGTATGGCTAGTGCATTTACAAAACCGATCATGACAGCTCTCGGTATGAATTTCATGACCTTGGCCACTTTAAAAATGCCAAACAAAACTTGGATGATTCCAGTTAAAACTGTTGCCGCTAATAAGTAGTCAAGTCCATGTTCTTTTACCAAAGGTACCATTAGTAATGCCATTGCACCGGTTGCAGCTGAAATCATACCAGGCCGTCCACCGACAAAGGCGATGATAACGGCTATGCAGAAAGAAGCATACAACCCTACCATAGGATCGACTCCAGCAATAATGGAGAATGCAATTGCTTCAGGAATCAATGCTAAAGCAACAACAATTCCAGCAAGAATATCCCCTCTTACATTTGAAAACCATTCTTTTCTTATTTTTTCTACCACTTTGTTTTACACCTCATCTATATATAAATTTTTTTGGCTTTTAACTCTCATAAAAGCCGTGGCCGTTTTGAATAAAATTAGTTTATCACCTTTCGTCCCAAAAAGGAACCTTTTCGGAACGAAAAAATAGAGTGTAGTATGCTATGATAAAGTAAACTTCTTTAATTTTAGGGGTGTTTGAAATGTTAATTGGTTATGTGAGACCTAATGATGATGATCAAACTTGTGACATACAAATTACGAAGTTAAGGAAGTTCAATTGCGAAAAAATAATTGCAGAGGAACATTCTTCGGCAAAGAAAAGAACGCAGCTAATAAACATGATTGATGAACTTAGATCAGGTGACAAAATAATTATTGAAAGACTTTACTCACTTGCGGATTCGACACGGCATTTAGTGGAGCTATTGCAAGTGATCGAAGAAAAAGGTGCTTGTATACAATCAATTAAAGAGGGAATTGATACGAGTAATGAAAGTGGTTATCAATTTAGCCGTATTGCAAAGCATCTTGTCGAATTTCAAAGCGATGTAATTAGCGAAAGAACCAAAAAGGGTTTACGTAATGCAGAGAAAAAAGGCGTTAGTACGGGACGTCCAAGAAAACCCGATGAAAATGTACAGCGAGCAATTATCATGTATGAAAGTAAAAAATTCAGTTTAGCTGAAATTAGAGCAGAAACAGGAATAAGCAAAACAACTTTATATAGGTATTTGGAGAGTTAAGAGATCAACGTACGGAAAATTGATTTCATAACTCACTGTGTAATCGAAAGGGCCGTCACAAAGCGGTCCTTTGTCTTTTGAGGAGAAGTAAATTTAATTAGTAATCATTTACACTTGCGCATATAAGCATATGATTATATAATGATTGCGGAAAGGTGGAGATCGCATATGAATACGGAAGTAACGATTGATATGCAGCGAGCATCACAACTTTTAAAGTTGCTTGGAGATCAAACTCGTTTGACGATGATGAAATTACTCCAGTCACATGAATGTTGTGTATGTGAATTTGTCGAGATTTTTAAAATGAGTCAGCCTGCAATTAGCCAACATTTGCGGAAACTAAGGGATATTGAGTTAGTTAAAGAAGAACGCAGAGGACAATGGGTTTTCTTTTCGATAAATGAAAGTCATGAAGATTATCCGTTTATTCAAAGCATACTTGAGCATCTTCCGGAGCAGAATGATTCGATCGCTGAGCTAGAAGCACAAGGACTTCGTGTTTGTTGTCAATAAGGAGGAGAAGGTACGTTGGGTTCAGTTATTATCGCGTCATTGATTTTTATCATCACACTTATATTTGTTATTTGGCAGCCTAGAAATTTATCGATCGGATGGTCTGCCTGCATTGGTGCAATCATTGCTTTGATAGTAGGGGTAGTTGATTTTAATGATGTTATTGATGTAACGGGAATTGTTTGGAATGCTACCCTTGCTTTCGTCGCCATCATTATCATCTCATTAATCCTAGACGAGATTGGTTTCTTCGAGTGGGCTGCGTTACATATGGCGAGATTAGCCAAAGGTAGCGGTATTCGCATGTTTGTCTATGTAAGTGTTCTTGGGGCGATCGTTGCTGCCTTGTTCGCAAACGATGGGGCTGCACTTATTTTAACTCCAATCGTGCTTGCAATGGTACGAAATTTGAATTTCAGTGAAAAGATGATTTTTCCTTTCATCATTGCCAGTGGTTTTATTGCTGATACGACTTCGTTGCCATTAGTTGTGAGTAACTTGGTCAATATTGTTTCAGCTGACTTTTTCGGCATCGGATTTGTCGAATATGCATCCCGGATGATAGTTCCCAATTTATTTGCTTTACTTGCGAGTATTTTAGTGCTGTTTTTATTCTTCCGTAAGGATATCCCGAAAGACTATAAAGTATCTGATTTAAAAGAACCGAAGGATGCCGTAAAAGATGGTAAGATGTTTAGGCTTTCCTGGGTCGTACTAGGTATTCTGCTTATCGGGTATTTTACAAGTGGCATTACGGGGCTTCCTGTTTCAATAGTTGCTGGAGTCATGGCTATATTCTTTATGATTATGGGACAAAGAAGCCCGGCTGTTCACACGAAACAAGTACTGAAAGGAGCACCATGGTCCATCGTATTCTTTTCAGTTGGAATGTACGTGGTCGTTTATGGATTGCGGAATGTTGGTCTGACAAGCGTGCTTGGTGATCTCATCCAATTGGCAGCAGATCAAGGATTGTTTATTGGTACGATTTCCATGGGCTTTATTGCTGCGATATTGTCGTCGATCATGAATAATATGCCAACTGTAATGATCAATGCCCTAGCCATTGCGGATACGAATACTACAGGGACGATTCGCGAAGCTTTGATTTATGCAAATGTCATCGGTTCAGATTTAGGTCCGAAAATTACACCAATTGGTTCATTGGCCACTTTATTGTGGCTGCATGTCTTATCACAAAAAGGCGTGAAAATATCTTGGGGTACTTATTTTAAAACCGGTATTATCTTAACAGTACCTACACTTTTAATTACACTAATAGGCCTGTATTTATGGCTATCGATCATACACTAAAACACTTAAAAGGGGATATTATTATGACGAAAAAAACACTTTATTTCTTATGTACAGGTAACTCATGTCGTAGCCAAATGGCTGAGGGATGGGGCAAAAAGTATCTTGGTGAAGAATGGCAAGTACTCAGTGCCGGAATTGAAGCACACGGAGTCAATCCAAATGCTATTAAAGCGATGAATGAGGCTGGCGTCGACATTTCAAATCAAACTTCGGATATTATTGATCCGCAAGTCCTGAATGATGCAGATTTCGTCGTTACACTTTGTGGAGATGCTGCTGATAAGTGTCCTATGACACCACCACATGTAAAACGTGCTCATTGGGGATTTGATGACCCTGCTAAAGCAGAAGGTACGGATGAAGAAAAATGGGCGTTCTTCCAGCGTGTACGAGATGAAATTGGCGCTAGGATTGAACACTTCGCTAAAACTGGTGAATAAATAAAAAAAGCCGTGGATTCACATCACGGCTATCCTTTCAATAAATATATAAGGATATTATTATATAGTGATAAAGGAGTTGTTGATATTGAAAAAGGTAGAAATATTTGATCCTGCAATGTGTTGTTCAACTGGTGTCTGTGGACCAGGTGTAGATCCAGAATTAACACGTGTCGCTTCGGCTGTTTATTCACTTGAACAAAAGAAACTCGATATTACACGCTATAATCTTGCGAATGATCCAGGTGTATTCGTAGACAATGAAGTAGTTAATAAGGTGCTTCTTGAAAAAGGACCAGAATCTCTCCCTTTGATCCTTGTGAATAATGAAATTGTAAAAGTGGGTGCTTATCCGACAAACGAAGAGTTGGCTGAGTGGCTTGATGTAAAGGCTGCTGAACTTCAGGAAAAACCACGTGTACGTGTTTCACTTAAGCTTGATAAATGAGGAGAGATAGCCATGTATCCAGTGTTTAATCCTAACCAAATCGCGCTAACTCCATTTTTGTTTTTTACCGGAAAAGGTGGCGTTGGTAAAACATCTACGGCATGTGCGACAGCAGTTTTTCTTGCCGATCAAGGGAAAAAAGTACTATTAGTAAGTACTGATCCCGCTTCAAATTTACAAGATGTTCTCGATATGGAATTATCGAATGAACCAGTTGCTATTCCAAGTGTAAATAATTTGTTCGCTTGCAATATTGACCCCGAAGCTTCAGCGAGAAGATATCGTGAACAAGTTGTCGGACCTTACCGAGGTAAATTGCCAGATGCTGTTCTTGCAACGATGGAAGAGCAGTTATCCGGTGCTTGCACGGTTGAAATTGCTGCATTTGATGAGTTTTCTCATCTGTTATCCGATGAGGATGTGCTAAATCAATATGATCACGTATTGTTTGACACTGCGCCGACCGGGCACACATTGCGTCTTTTACAATTACCAACTGCGTGGAGCGGATTTTTGGAAGAAAGTACACACGGTGCTTCTTGTTTGGGGCCGCTGTCAGGTCTTGGTGAGAAAAAAGAGTTGTATGCGAATGCTGTCGAGTCTCTTTCTAATCCAGAAAAAACGACTCTAATTTTGGTGTCTCGCCCAGATGTCTCATCATTAGTGGAGGCGAATCGAGCTTCTTCAGAGCTGAAAGATATTGGCATTCAAAATCAGATACTTATCATAAATGGGTTACTTCAAACACATCGTTCCGATGATGAGGTGTCTAAATCATTTTATAATCGACAACGCCTTGCTTTGAAAGAGACGCCTGATGCATTAAAACAGGTTGTGACCTTCTCCCTTCCATTTGTTTCGTATTCACTAACCGGAGTTGACAACCTTCGGCACTTATTTAGTTCTTACACGATTACTGTATTTGAAGACGATAGCCTCAGCACTGATTCGATTCAACTTCCAGGCCTAAACAAAGTAATTGATGATTTTTCTTCGAAAAACATCCGTGTGATCTTCACAATGGGTAAAGGTGGGGTTGGAAAAACATCGATTGCATCAGCAATTGCGGTTGGTCTATCTGAGAAAGGTCAACGTGTTCATTTAACTACAACAGACCCTGCGGCACATCTCGCGTATACGTTTGAAGGAAGCGTTCTTAGAGATAATCTGACAATTAGCAGCATTAACCCAGAAACTGAAGTAAAAAAATATAAACAGGAAGTGCTCTCGACTGCAGGAGAAGGGTTGGATGAAGAAGGGTTTGCGTATTTGAAGGAAGACCTCGAATCGCCATGTACGGAAGAAATTGCTTTGTTCAGAGCCTTTGCTGAAGTGGTGGAGAAGTCCGAAAATGAAATCGTTGTGATTGATACGGCACCTACCGGCCACACATTGTTGTTGCTTGATTCCACGGAAGCGTATCACAAAGAAATGAGCCGATCGACTGGCGACATACCAAAAAGTGTGAGGAAGCTTCTTCCACGTTTGCGAAATCCGGAAGAAACCGGCGTGGTCATTGTGTCATTGGCCGAAGCAACACCGGTATTAGAAGCATCAAGATTGCAAGAAGATCTCAAGCGTGCTCAGATTGATCCGAAGTGGTGGGTAATTAACCAAAGTTTGTACGCAACGGATACTACAGACCCTATTCTGAAAGGGCGCGGGGTTTCTGAAAAACGATGGATTAAAAAAGTGAATGAGGAATTCGCGCCGCAGTGTGCGGTAATCCCATGGTTGCAAGAAGAAAAAATTGGCTATGAAAAATTGAAAGAATTCATCCTATAACAATTCGGAGGTACAGAGCATGCATAAGGTAGTAATCCTAGGTACTGGGCCTGCTGGTTTAACAGCAGCAATTTATTTAGCAAGAGCCAATATGAATCCTATAGTAATCGAAGGCGACCAACCAGGAGGACAATTAACACTTACAACAGAAGTAGAAAACTTCCCAGGTTTTATAGATGGAATTATGGGACCGGACCTTATGGATAACATGAGGAAACAAGCAGAGCGCTTTGGAGCTGAATTTAAAAGAGGATGGGTAACGGATGTGGATTTATCCCAGAAACCTTTCAAACTCAATGTTAATGGTTTAGGGGAAATCCTAACAGAATCACTTATCGTTTCAACGGGTGCATCCGCAAAACTCCTTCAAATACCAGGTGAAAAAGAAAATATTGGTTCAGGGGTTAGCACTTGTGCAACCTGCGATGGATTTTTCTATCGAGGCAAAAAGGTCATAATTGTAGGAGGTGGAGATTCCGCGATGGAAGAAGCGAATTTCCTTACTAAATTTGCCTCTGAGGTTGTGTTAGTTCATCGTCGTGACGAATTGCGTGCTTCAAAAATTATGCAAGACAGAGCTAAACAAAATCCGAAAATAGCTTGGGGTTTAAATAAAACTCCTCTTGAAGTAATTGGGGACGGTCTGAAAGTAACTGGCCTGAAAGTGAAAAATAATGAAACTGGTGAAGAAGAGATGATTTCGGCAGATGGTATTTTTGTCGCAATTGGACATACACCAAACACGGCTTTTCTAAAAGGAAAAATTAAAACAGATGATGTTGGTTATATTCAAGTGAAGCCTGGCACTACAGAAACAAACATACCAGGCGTCTACGCGTGTGGCGACGTCCAAGATAATAAATATCGCCAAGCAATCACAGCCGCCGGTACAGGGTGTATGGCCGCACTAGATGCAGAAAGATACTTAGATGGTTCTGTAAGTAATGATTGGAGTCTAACATTGAGCGAGGTGAAAGAAGAATGACGATAATAAATTATCATGAATTAATTAAAGATGGTATTTTTATTGGCGGGGCAGATGATGTATTGGATATTGTGAAGAATGAAAATGTTGATGTAATCGTAGATTTACGTGCAGAATCCGCGAATACTTCATCTGACAGCAGTCGGATTCATAGCCCTATTGCAGATGATGCTGATCAGCAGGATGAATCTGTGAAAGAAGCTATCAATTTGGTCGTCAATGCTTACAATGACGGTAAGAGAGTCTTCTTCCATTGCGGAGGGGGAAGTAATCGAACAGGGACTGTGGCGATCGGAACACTTATAGCCCTTGGCAAAGCGGATACAATTGCTGAAGCAGAGGAAATAGCGAAAACGATTCGCCCTAAAATCGATGTGAAATCTGAAATGAAAGACTCATTAAAAAGAATATTCACAGATGCTTAATAAACGGATGGAAAAGAAGGAGAGAAAATAATGAACATTACAAACGAAGCCAAGCAGTATATTCAATCGCTTTTGGAAGAACAGCAAGCCAAAGGACTCCGTATTTATGCTATTGAGGGATGCTGTGGAGCACAAATTGGTTTATCTCTAGATCCACCTGAGGAATCGGATACTTTATCTTCGATCAATGATATCCAAGTTGCCATTTCCACCCTAGCTTCAGGGCTTCTGAGCGATGTAACATTGGATTTTGAAACTGATGGTAATCAATCGGGGCTAGTAATGATTGGTGCACCGAATAATTGTTAAAACAAAATGAGTCCACTTCACCTGTGGGCTCTTTATTATTCTTGATGAAGCAAAAGCTGTTATAGATGCTACAGGAACATGGGGCCAATAAACAATAATGATCTAATATAGGTAAGCGTCAAACAATGCCGTCTGAGTTGTAGTAGGCAATGTTTGACGTTTGCCTATGTGAATGGCTGTTTACTGTATCATGAGAAATTTATTAACAGCGCAAGCATCGTATTATGAATGCTCATCAGCTTGGTGTCCTCCCACTAATCTTGATCTTTCCACGGTAGTACCGGCAGGAGTGAGAGAGCATGCGCGTACAAGAGATGCAGAACCATGCTTTTGTCGAATTGCATCCATGACAAAACCTAATTTATGCTTACGAAAACCATTAGGATCAAATAGTGACATTTGAAAGGTATCTGTACCTTTAGAAAGATTTGTTAGACGAACACTTATATACCTAACTGGATAGTTTTCAATAAAACGTTGATAAATTGTTAAAGCTATATTATACATTTTCATGGTTTCATTGAATGGCGTCTGCACAGTCATTGAGCGATTGAACCCCTCAACGGCAACATCACGGCTATAGTTTACAGTGATAGATACCGTTTTTCCTACAAACTTGTGTAATCGAACTTGTCGCATGGTCTCTTCGCAAAGTTCTAAAAGAATTGTCTTAGCTTCCAAAATGGAATAATCTCTTAAAAGTGTTTGACCGCGACCATACCCCTTTGTTTTGGAGGGTTTACCCATGTTAGGGTTAACGGAGTTATAAGGAATAAACAATCCATTAAAGACGCTAGTATCTATACCCCAGGAATGTAAAAACCACTCACGACCTAGGACGCCAAAGCGTTTCTCCAATTTTTCAACAGGGTAATGAGCTAATTCATATATGCTTTTAATTCCCAGTCTGGCCAGGTTTTCTTTTGTTCGATTTCCAATGCCCCACACATCAGCCAGATTCTCGATTGTCCATAGTTTATTCGGTACATCGGAATATCGGATTTCCGCTATACCAGAGGGCTCTTTCTTCGCATAAATGTCTAGGGCTAATTTAGCTAAAAAAGGATTGTCGCCTAGACCCCAAGCAGAGGGAAGGCCGAAGCAGTTAAAAATAGCCTGTTTTATTTCAGATATAGCTTCATGAGGGGTGTATAGAGAAGAACAACTAGTGAGGTCGATAAATTGTTCGTCAATTGAATAAACAAATATATCATCAATTGGTACATATTGATTAAGCAGTCGTGTGATATTAACTGACACATCGATATATAATTGCATATTTGGGGAAACTACATATTTACGAAATTCTTCAGGGATATCATACAGACGGCTCCCTGTTTTAATACCCATTTCTTTAAACTTCTTGGTTGCAGCGAGGATGACGGAACCGTTACGTTGTGTATTACCGGCAACGGCTAAAAAATCGGTTAAGGGATCTAAGTTTCTTTTGACACACTCAATTGAAGCATAAAAACTTTTCATATCAACGATAGCAATGTCTCGAGCGGGAAATTGTGAGTAGTCCATATTAATTTCCTCCCAACTATTCTTTAACGATTTCAATGATTTTGTGGAAAGCTATAAAGTGGTTTATGTTTTGAAAATCTCTTATACGATATTGTTTACCAATCATATCGATAAAATTGATATATCCTTTAAGTTTTATGAGCCCACCATCTTCAAAAAATGTGAAGTGAAGTGGAGTATTAAATTCCACGGCTTCTAGTACAAGGGTATCCAGTTCAGATAATTCTTGTTCGTCTAAGATGGGCTTTTGAACTCTATAGACCTCTTGGTAAAAGTCCTTTAACTTTTTTATATGCTCAGGCAATAGCATGGCACTTTGCCATTTTATTACCCCTCTATCTCGAATAGGCTCCATAATAACCACCCTTTCTTTGTCCTTCTATAATATGCGAACCCACGTTCTGTAGTCAAGAGAAACTGAATGTGTAAAAAATGGGAACGTTTGATAGATGAGTCGGGAGAAGGGAAGCAGCTTCGTTCCTCTGATTAGGATTAGGAAATTAATGTACCAACGTGGTCATCCTTTTTAGCACTGTATAATCAAAATGCCATCTGTTTTTTTAGAATCTATATCTTGTTGTAAGGCTCCAGATAGAGGTACAAGCAGCTCCCGCTGCTATTAAGGTGTTTAATACCGTTTGAGTAAATAGGGGGTTAAAATAGTGGTTACAGCCTTATTATCAACAATAGAATTTTAATCGGGCACGTGTCCCCGTTATCTGGCAGCCAAAAGGTTTAAAAATTGGTTGGAGTGCATGTGGTAGGGCTATCTTAGCTTTATTACTCGGAGGAGTTAGTATTTGATGAATGTAACTGAAGTTATTGGAATTACCCGGGAAGAGACATTTTCTTGTGTTCGTGACGAAATTGGTGAGCGAATTCAGTTTAAAGGCTACAGGGAAATAAGAAGCATCCTGAATAAACAAAATACAAGGAAACCTCAATATAAAAGCAGTAGTGCAGACCAATCCTTTGGTTTGCACTACTGCTTTTATATTCACAGTTTTATTTTCTTAGTTGTTTCCAGTTTGCTAATATAATATTGTCTTTTTTATTCTTATCATTTTCTATGTTATTGTTGTTCTCCGGAATATTATTTAATATCGATTCTGGTTCAATAAATGAACGGAGATCGTCTAAACCATCAAAAGCATCCCTATTTTCCGACGCGGATATTTGGTTTTTCAAGCCATATAAGTCTCTGTATTTTGCTACACCACTATGATGTGCCATTTCCAAGGTCATTCTTTGGTATTTTTTAATCACTTCCTGGAGTTCAGTCACTTCTTGCTTTAATGACTTGATTTGCTCTTCTAATACATTGGTCCGAGATAGTAAGTCGTTGTTATTAGTGAGTGAATCATGTAGAAGATTCTCACAAGGCAAAAGATGTTCTAACAATTTTGGTTTACTATGAATATACTTTTCCACAATGTCAGAGAAGTTGGGTATTTCATAGTTAACACCGGCACTGGTGTCAGATTCAACTTTAATAGTCAGTGGTTCATTTGCTAATTCAATAAAATTCCTTCCCCACTTTGCCCAAACATCTTTATTATATATTATAGGAAAATCATCTGGTGCCTTTTGGTTCATTTCTTCTGAAAATCTTACTAGCTGTGCAATTTTAATGATACCAGAAGGATTTTTTTCTCTGAAGAGATATACCAGTTTCTGTAGTCTTGTTTGCTCCTCTGGGTTATCATATTTTCGTTTGCGACCAGCGCCTTTCGGATTGCTATTTTGGCTCAAAAACTTCACCTTTTCTAATCAAATATTTTGGAGATAAGCATGGCGTAATCATGTATCTCCCCATTTATTAACTTTGATTCTCGGGCTAAATCCTCTTGCTCCATAGGATTTGTCCTCAAAGTTTTATAGTCTGCTTTTATATCTTGATAAATCCTCATAAGCGTTTCGGCTCGTATTTTTAGTTTTTTTTCAAATTCATCCTTTAGTTCAATGATTTCTTTGAAATTATTTTCTATCTCCTCACGAGGTATCCAACTTTTTGAACATAATATACAAATTCTCGATTCACATCTTTTAAGTTTGTCTGTACAATATCCGATTTCAACTTCTTCTTTGTACTCAAACATTTGTTCAGGCGCCAAGGATCTATTTATTATATCTTTTATTGCAAGAGCAGAGCTGAAGTTATCAGCACCAGGGTTATTGGTTAATCGATTTACTAAGATAGCTTCGTATGCTTTGGAGTCTACAAAGAATTCTATATGCTTTTGGTAATGGTATTGAGATTCTAAATGTTGATGCCCAGCCATTCTTGCAATTGTCAATGGATTAAACCCTTGCATCATCATGCTACAAATCGCAAAGTGCCTTGTATCATTCGGTTGTATTTGAATTATTTGTTTTTCAGTAATAAATTCATCGTTCTTTTCATCAACGATCGACCTTTTCGTTAAGTTTCCACTTGTTATCCTATTTGATTTTTTTATAGGCTCGAGTCCGTATATATCATTAAGAATCTCCGAATAAAAGGCATCAATTAGGTTTTCCAACATATAAGATACAAAGAAATTTGGATTATATATTCTTTCCCTTACGAATGATGGAAACTGAATCATAGTTTTGCGATAAACAGCAGCAGAAATCAGAGTTTTAGTTTCACCGAAAGGTTCGGAGATAGTAATATACCGTTTAATAAGTGTATAGATTTCTTCGGAAATCGGTAATGTATCAGGCACTTCGAGAGTCTTTGTTGTGGCTCTTTGCTTTTGCCTAGGCAAGGTTAAAAAGTATTTATTACTTTTAACAGTTAGACAGTTTCTTTTGATAGAACAAAATTCAGACGTTCTCATTGGTAAGACTGAAGTTAACTTCCACCATAATAAAATCGGTAAGAACTTCAATTCTGTTTTTGTGTCCCATATTTTAGCGTAGGAAGTAAGAACAAAACTAAATTTAATCACGTCTTTATACGGGGGAAGGTCTCTTGGAACAGACGAGAGAAAATACTTTGGTGACAATAAGCGCAATTCGCTTGAAAGTATTTCTATATTAGAGTCTGTGGGTCTACTGCCGTATACGTAGTCTAAGAAATTTAATCCCAGTACTAAAATAGGGTATCGTATTGATGAATGTAATTCATTTAAGCGATACTCAATTTCATCAATATCAACAAATGATAAATAATTTGTTATGGTTAAAAATCCCTTAATGTGACGTAAATACTTTTCCGCAGAGGTGGGTTTTATTGTAAGTAGATAATTTAAGATCCAACATTTAACCATATCTTTAAATTCGTTTTCATGAATATCGTTAAAGTAAAAATATTTATGTACATTAACTTTTTTGTTATCTATTAGAATCCAGTGATCGTCATTAAATTCACCTTTTACAAAAACCTTATTAAGTGTTAAGTCCGTTATAATATCTTGCGCAATTTCAATTGATTGCTCCTTAAGAAATTCATCGTTTGAATACTCAGTGATAAAATTTAATTCGGATTCTCTGTCTAAAGCTTGCGACAAGTTAAGTCACTCCTCAATTAAAGTTAACTGCTGCATAAATGCGGGTTCACCCTCAGTATAAAAGCTGAATACATAATCTTCACCGAATTTTTCAATCGCCTTTATCAGAAGGTGCTGAATTTTAAGTATTGTATTTTGCTCTCTCTGTTTAACACCGTTTTTATTAGTGTTTTTATATCTTTGGATACTATCTTCAAACTCGTTGAAAATCGCAGTTAATGCATACACATTATGCACGGCAAAAGGGCATTGGTTACAACTGTATTGATTAGAAAGTCTATGGCATTCAGGATAAATCAAACATTGTATGTCTGGATATTTAGCAGGCATATGACCCAAATACATTTTACGAATATGCTCTAATGCTTCATCTGGCGTTAAAGAAAGAATTTTATCCATAAAATTTTGTTCTTCCTGATTCATTGCTTTAGATAAGAAATTGAAAATGTTCTCAACTTCAAAGGGTTCAAAATAACGTTTGATACGAGAAATTTCAAATGTTCTTTCTTGTAATGAACTTTCACGAACTCCTGTGAGAAGTTCTACCAATTGATCATATAAAAAGCCAAACTCTCCTCGGGAAAATAGGTGAAGGGCAATTTCATTTCCACCGTCACCTATGTATTCCTTTGTTACATCTGTTTTATGATTACGAAATTTCATAAGGAGTTCAAAAGCAGAGTTTCCTTTTCCTTTTTTCTCTTGAATAGAATAAAAAAGATGTTCCATTAAAGAACGGTTGGCGATTAAAGGAGAGAATTTGATATGTTTTAGTTTTTCGTTTTTTCCGAAAAAGTAGTTGAAATGACTTGCACGAATATTATTTTGTTTTTTCTTTTCATTTGTAAAATCTATCAATGTAAAACTATTTGATTTACGTCTATGAAATTCAGTTATGCATAGAGCGGTTACCAGAGGTATAACTAAATCAAGATTACATGTGAAGTCCCTAGGCATACCGTTTTTCGCAGTAACTAGCTTATAGCTTCTAATTATATTTATTATTTTTTGAGCCTGTGGTGTTGTGATTTCATGATATTTAAACCATTCTATGTTCGGAACGCCAATAGTTTCAGGTTGAATTGGGGGAATACGAAAAACATCGCTGGGTCTCCAAGCGTTAGTTAATAGAATCAACGTGAATAACCATAAATTTGAATAACGTTTATCAACGATAGCTTGATTAACATGAATATCTAAGTTGCTAGAATACTGATAAATCTCAATCCAATCCTCAAAACTAATTTTCATTTTGTCTTCGTTATTTTTCTTTCTTAGAGGATAATGTAGATTCTTAAGAGAGTATCGACATAGCCTTTCTTTTTCTATATACATTAGTATGTTCCATAAACATATTCTTTGATTTATTGAAGGGCATTTTTCAATAAATAGGTGTATTTCAGTATTATTAAAGAGAAAAAGTTCTTTTTGAAGTTTATAGTTAATCAAGTATTCAATCGATAGTAAATAGTCACGTTTATATTTGTTTAAAGTATCAGGGAGTGCGGTTCTAGCGGCTAGGGATTGCTCCGCGAAAGAAATCAAAAGCCTAGTTGTATCTTTAAGGTATTCTGGTAACTTCCTTAAAACTAAAAAGGATTTTATGTAATCAGAAGTGTCGAGGTGTAATTGTTCAAAAACAAGTGAAGAGAGTTCTTTGTCCTTTATAAATCGATTTGCTTCTTGTTTGTCATATAGGTATCTACCTTTTATGCTGGTGAAAAACTTCATGTATATTGGTATTTCAGTGGAGGTAATAGGGATTTTTTTAAAGGGCATCTTTCGCAAATTTAATTCCTTAAGCAATTCTTCTCTTGTAAAATACCTTTTTCTTAAATCCGCAATTTTTCCTAAATAATCACCAACTTCTTTTTTTGATATTTTCCAATAATCATGATTTTCGTCAGGCTCAAAAAAATCAATAAAAAGATTTTTGTATTCATTTTTTTGCAATAACTTGAACAAAGTACCTTCCATTCTAGAAGAAACACGTTCGATTCCCTTTAATGTATAGTAACCATTTTCACTGTAAGGTGTTCTTACAGATGAAGAGCGAGAATCATTAATTACGTCTAAATCATAGGGTGCCATAAAATCTATTGCCTTATCTTTTGATATATAAGTTTTGTAATTAATAAGAAGTTTGTCCTCAGTTGAAAATATAGTACGTAGATAGCCCGGTGAGAGATCTAACTTGTACGCTATATCATCTAACTCAAGATAATCGTTCTTCAATTTATCTAAAAGTGAATGTACGGATTCTTTTGTTATCCAAGATTTGTTATTTCTGTTATTTTTATATATTTTTCCGAATTCTGTTTTAACAAATTTTAGAAGTCCACTTTCGACTAAACTCATTATTGAACTCGAACTGCTCTCAGAGTATCCAAATATTTCTTTGACATCGTTGAGAGAATAATGATTTTCAAAAAAGGCATTTTCCTCTATCATAATTTTATCTAATTCCTTAATAGAAAAAAACAAACCACGTTCTTTAAAGCCTGGCGGGGCTTCTACAGGTGTTAATTTATTGATCTTAGTGTAATATTTTATTCTTTCAAAACCTAACCCATATCTTTTGTTCGCTTCTTTCGTAGAAATGTGGGTTGAAAATATCGCCTTTTTATTCTCTAAGGCTTGTTTAAAATCAAGAGCGGAATCTTTAGTTATAAAAACATATTTTCCTTTAATAGGGGACAAAACCTTTTTGATATTAAGGAGAATATATTCATCGGGATAATGCAATTCAATATTAAGAAGTCCCGTATATCTTGGAATACCGACTACCTTTACAAATTCACTAATATCATAACAATTGTCATATATTTCTCTTTCAAAATTTAAGTATTTGATTATCTTATCTTTATTGTAAGGTTTCCCATTATATTTAATGAGATTTATTTCTACTAATCGACTAATTTTATCTGGGCTAAAACCAGTTAACTCTACAACTTCTTTTTTCAACAGTTCCTTAGTCAAAATTTCTAGCATCCTTTCTTAAAACTGTATTCATTAAACTATCGTTGTACTGTTGTGCTATACCTATGATCAATTCTTCATCAAAGCTGTCGCAAGCTTCGATCCTCTCTTTATACATTGCTTGTAAACCCTCTTGTATTTCTTCTCGAATAGCTTCTTTACTCATGTACACTAGTGCAGATTCAAGGCTTTTATCTCCTCGAAGAATAGCTAGTTCAGCAGGACTTTTAACTATCTTCGCCATAGTATTAGTGTAAATACGTCGACCAATATGTGTTCCCCAAGAGTTGGATGATAATAAAGGGTAATAAGAAGGCATTTTATTTTTAACTACTTTTAAAAATTCACGCTTTACCTTATTAAACCTCTCGTCATATGTATCACCACTCATTGGATCACCGTCGTTATCGATAAATAATGCATTGTAGTTGTTGATGTATTGTAGATTTTTCAGCCTTTTTTTAAAACTTTTTAATAATGGGACTGAGATACTGGGGAGGACTTGAATTGGTTGTACCGGAAAAAGTCTTGTATCTCTTTTAACTGAGCAGGATGAGATATCGTTTAACCTTTCCCATAAGTAAGGTTTGTATCCTATTCTTACGGATAAACCGTGTTCTCCATTTGGTCCGTATTCACGAAGGTCGCTACGTAAGACATTAACTACTTCACCTCTTCGTAAACCACCGAAAAACTGGAGGTAAATACCGAAAGAAATTTCTGGAGCTACAAGTTCCGCAATTTCCAAAAACAAAGTAATTAGTCTGGAGTGGGGGAAATGCTCAAGTTTCAATTCATTTCTAGTAATATTTTTTGCCGGAAGTGAGAATCCGTTTCCAATAAAGATGGAGCCAACTGTTACTTGATTGTTTTTAGCTTTGTATGTATTTTCATTAATAATTTCTGCTAATTGCCCTTGAATGATTTTTTTATCATTCAAAAACTTAAAGAAATATTTTAGATACATATCCGCGTGCTCTAAGGTCCCCCTTGATCTGTATACCCCTTGTTCTCTTTTCCGACTTATGTACTTAGTGGTTTTCAAATGATTTAAGAAATCAACACCATGTGAAAGGGTAAGCTTCTTTAAAGAATCTATTTGATAGACATGATAGTTATCAATTATTAACCAATTTAAGAACTGTACAATAACGTCTGAAGCCCTCTTTTGAGAATTGTAATTGTGATCTGTTTTTCCATATCGTTGTTTAATAAAGTTAGTTGCGGGATGAACTCTAAAGAATTTAGTATTGGTGTCTTCGACGACAATCGTTGCATATTCAACACGATAATTATGTCCAATATCAACATTCGCTTTTTTGACGCTAAATTTTATCCCTTTGTTTTTTAGTTCCACATTATCACAACCTTTATTTAATTAAGAATGTACATTCTATTATAAACTATACGAGAATAAATAACGCTAAAAAGCATATTAATCTCCGTAATTGAAATACGGAGATTAATTAATATCATAAGTAAGGTATTAATAAATCACTCTCTATTCGGGTTTAATTAATGAACCCCTGATTGTTAGAGAATACACCCACATAAGCGACTTTATGAAATCCCCGATGACCCATCCATCCGGCTAATCGAGCCCAAAATGCAATTTTACATCGATGTTTCAATGGAAATCGCCAAATATTTGAACCACTATGTGCCGAAAGAGGCAATCCATGTGTATTCTGTCGATGAAAGCTTTATTGACTTAGGTGGAACCGAGCGGCTTTGGGGCGACCCTGAAAAAACCGTCAAGAGAATCCAAGATGAGCTTGTCAGCCAATACCAGCTCCGATCCGCCTGCGGAATGGGGCCGAATATGCTGATGGCAAAGCTCGCCCTTGACTTGGATGCGAAAAAAACCGGCTTTGCCCGTTGGACGTATGAGGACGTTCCGAAAAGACTCTGGCCAGTCGCGCCGCTCAGCCGGATGTGGGGAATCGGCAGCCGGCTTGAAAAAACGTTGAACAATATGGGGATCTTCTCAGTAGGTGATTTAGCCCGTACGCCTCTCGAACGGCTTGAAACAAAATTCGGCGTTATGGGCAACCAATTGTATCATCATGCGCATGGCATCGACTTATCCGATCTCGGAGCCCCGCTCGTCGAAGGACAAATCAGCTATGGAAAGGGCCAGATTTTGTATCGTGATTACACGAAACGGGAAGACATCCTCGCCGTCATTCTTGAAATGTGCGAAGACGTCGCATTGCGGGCGAGAGAAGCGGGAAAGGCAGGTCGCACAGTCCATCTGTCAATCGGCTATTCAAAGAATTCACTTGGAGGAGGATTCGGCCGTTCCCGTTCAATGTATGAAGCGACAAACGATACGATGGCCATCTACCGACTTTGCATGAAGCTCCTCGACGAATTCCACGATGGTCGCCCTGTACGGCGCATCGCCATTAGTCTGGCGAATCTTGAAAACGAATATGCCATGCAGCTTAGCTTTTTCGATGAGCATAAATGGCGTAATCGACAGCTTGGCGCAGCGATGGATTCATTACGCAAAAAATACGGCTCCACAGCTGTATTGCGAGCGGTTTCCTACACAGACGCAGGAACCGCCGTCCACCGCTCCCAACTCATCGGCGGGCATTACAAATGAAATAGACCGTCCCGCTTGCATAGAAGCCGGACGGTCAGCCTTTCTTATTCTTTTGCAGATAAATGTCGGCGTTGATAATACAAATGGATGGATGCAACCAATAGTAATCCTGCCGAGAGCAAATACGTCATCCGTACATCCCATAGTTCAGCCAACAGACCGAAAACTAAAGAACCAATCGCAAATAGAAGGGAAACAATCGTGCTTTGCGCCGCGTAAATTTTAGGAAGTACTTCGGACGTTGCATTTTTCTGCAACAAAGTCTCCGTCGCGATCCCTTTCACCTGTTGGAAAATGCCGCTGAAACAGACGATAACAAGTGACAACCAACCTATCTGCGTGAAACCGAAAAGAAAGGTGACGATGCAAATGCTGAAAGAGGAAATTAGCAAAATCGGCCTCAATCTTTTCTCGGCTGAAGCAGCGAAACGGGAAAAAAGAATCCCGCCAAGCAGCATACCTACAAAGAATGCCGTATTGATATAGCCCCACCAAGCCTCTGACTGTCCAAGAACTTCGGTAACAAAAACATAGAGGATGGAAGCGATCCATACAACGTTGGCAATCGCTTCAAACGCTATAAGAATATGAAGGCTTCTATAAAGGGGATGCCTCCATATGAGCTTCCAGCCTTCTGTCAACTCATCGAAACGCCGGACGGAAGATTCCTTTCTCGTGAAGCCGGTAGCATCGACTATATTTATCAAAAGGATTGTAGCTGCTACATAACATCCAAACGTAAGCACGATAACAAGCTGCCCGCCTAAAAAAGCAACAAGCAAACCGCCAAGCGCCCAACCACCTAAATTGACCGTCTCATACACGATAAAAAAAAAGCTGTTCGCTTTCACGAGCTCATGCGAAGGAACGAGACGTGGCAGCATAGCCTGGCTCGCTGGCGCAGCCCAACCATCCAAAAATGCTATGACTAGCACGAATGCCAAAAGAACCGGTACAGCAGGCACAAGTAAAAAGGTGATAATTGACAGCACACCCAACGCAATAGTCTTAAAAGTTTGCGAATACACGAGCAATTGTTTCAACGGATAACGATTGATCAGCAAAGGTGAAAACAATCCACTAACAAAACGGCCGACCATATTGATAAAAGGCACTAAAGCTAATATAAATGGCGATTCAGTAAGGCTATATAAAACCGAAATTAGCCCGACAATATAAAAAATATCTCCTGCATTCGCCAATGCCTGGCTAATCCATAAAAACCGGAAAGACCTACTTTTCATTCTCACTACCCCTTTTATAATCATTTTGATTCTGATTACTACAGGGCAGGTTTTACACTCGTCTAACTCCTCCTTATCGTAAAGAAACCATCCTTTTGAAGCATATAAAGCAAGTTAAGAAAATAAAATCGAAAAGCTCAAGGTAGGGAGTGAGAATGAAATAAAGCCATTATAGATTCTCATCATTGTTGGGTTGTTTTATCCATTATAGCGGCTTATAGATTGACTTCCAACGGTTTATGTAATTGAACCTTCAAATAAATTGTACGATCAGAGGATTGAAGCGAAAGGCGGCGACTCCTGGGGGATGCGCGGGTCAGGTGAGACCCCGCAACGAAGCGAAGCAAAGTGAGGAGGCTCACCGCCCGCCTGAAGCGGAAATCCGGTTATTGAATATTTAAGGAGATGATCTGATGATCCGTGACCGAGGACGCATCAAATGGACGGCGATGATGCTGCCCGAACATGTCGAGCAGCTGCGCGAATGGCAAAAGGAAGACGAACTGCAAATAAGGCAACAGCCCGACGAACAGCAACTCGAACAATGGAACTATCAAATCCATGAAGCCGCAGAAAGGAATTTACAAATTTCCATACACTATTGGGACCATGAAAAAGTAACAGAAGGAAAAGGACATATCCAAAAAATCAATACACTGGATGGAACGCTGCGCCTCGTTTCCGACAACGGCGAGGCACATTGGATCCCATTTGTCCATATAAAAAGTATTTCAGAAACCGAATAATTTAAGTTTCGTACCTTTTCTATTGTTCAGACTTTTGATAGACTATTCAAGGATAGAGAAAAAGGGGGATTAGTGTGAAAGTTTTACTACAGCTTGGCTGGTTTTTCAAACAACGGAAGAAACAATATGGACTCGGTGTCGCAGCGCTCGTGTTCGTTTCCTTATTGCAATTGCTTCCTCCGAAAATCATCGGCTTGATCGTCGATGATATTACGGAAGCCGCATTGACAGCTTCCGAGCTGACGAAGTGGCTCATCATCCTGGCGATTGCTGGAGTGTTAATGTATCTGTCTCGCTATTATTGGCGCGTCATGATCTTTGGCTCCGCGGTGCTATTATCGCGAACGATGCGAGAGAAATTATTCAATCATTTTACGAGAATGTCACCTTCTTTTTATCAAAAGAGACGGGTCGGGGACTTGATGGCCCATGCGACAAATGACATCAACGCCGTTCAACAGACGGCAGGAATGGGGATTTTGACACTTGTCGACTCCATTTCCACTGGTGGTTTTGTTATTTTGACGATGGCGTTGACCATTAACTGGAAACTGACGATCATTGCACTTATTCCGTTCCCGTTCATGATATTCCTGACAAGTTATTATGGAAGATTGCTGCGCAAGCGTTTCCGCTTTGCACAAGAGGCGTTCTCCAATCTGAACGATAAGACGCAGGAAAGCATTTCCGGTATTAAAGTAATCAAAACGTTTGGACAGCAAAAGGAAGATATTGAAGATTTCACGGATCTATCGACGGATGTCGTCGCTAAAAATATGAGAGTGGCGAAAGTGGATGCACTTTTCGATCCGACAATCACAGGCATCTTTGCGGTATCCTATATTCTATCTTTCTATTTCGGAACAAAATTTATCATTGCAGGAGATATGTCCATCGGTGACATGGTAGCGTTCAGTACATACCTTGGGCTTCTCGTATGGCCAATGCTCGCTTTCGGGTTCCTGTTCAATATCGTGGAACGCGGAAATGCTTCATATAGCCGTATTACAGAACTATTATCTATCGCTCCAGATATTAAAGACGTCACAGGGGCTATTGATCGCCGACCGGAAGGAGACCTTCACTTTGATATCGAGGAATTCAAATTCCCGGACGACGAAAGCCCGGCGCTCCGCGATGTTCACTTCACTTTGAAACGAGGAGAGACGCTCGGCATTGTCGGGAAGACCGGCTCCGGGAAAACGGCAATTTTGAAATTATTGCTGAGAGAATTTGAAGGATATAAAGGAAGCATCATCTATGGCGGACATCCGATCAACCAATATAAGCAGCAGCGTTTACGTGAATCGATTGGTTACGTGCCGCAAGATCATTTCCTATTCTCTACGACGATTGCAGAAAATATTGCATTTACCAATCCGAAATTGGATCGGGAGAAAATTTATGAAGCGGCAAGGCTTGCCCACATCCACGACGATATTACAGGATTTGCTGAAGGCTATGAAACTGTCGTAGGTGAACGCGGCGTTTCCCTATCCGGAGGCCAAAAGCAACGTGTATCTATTGCGCGTGCGCTTATCATGCAACCTGAATTGCTTATTTTGGATGATTCACTATCCGCAGTCGATGCGAAAACCGAGGAAGCAATCCTTGAGTCGCTAAAACGGACACGGACAGGTGAAACGACAGTTATTACATCTCACCGATTAAGTGCCATCCAACATGCGCATAAAATAATCGTCATGCATGAAGGAACGATTGTTGAAGCGGGTACCCATGAAGAGTTACTTGCATTGAACGGAAGATATAAGGAAATGTATGACTTGCAGCAATTGGAAGTGCTTGTCGAGCAAGGAGGGGAAGAATAATGCAGATGGAAAAACAGCCTAAATTGACGGCAAAGGACCAATGGATCGTCTTCAAGCGGTTGATGCGCTATGCAATTCCACATAAGGTAAGCATCTCGGTCGCATTGTTCTTCCTTATATTAACGATTACGGGAAGCATTGTCGGGCCGCTCATCATCCAATCATTCATCGATGATTATTTGACGCCGCTCAACTTCCCGAAAAACGAAGTATTGACGCTTGCGCTCGTCTATATCGGTTTGCAGATTTTCATTGTCGTTGTGTCATATTTTCAATTGCTCCGTTTTCAGGACATTGCCTTGAAGATCATACAACAAATGAGGATTGATGTATTCACGAAAGTGCAGGGGCTTGGCATGCGTTATTTTGACAGGACACCGGCAGGAAGCATTGTGTCACGTGTGACGAATGATACGGAATCAATCAAGGAAATGTTCGTCAGCGTCGTCGTCACTTTCCTGCAAGCGATCTTCGTCATTATCGGTGTTTACATCGCTCTCTTTTCACTTGATGTGAAATTATCATTTGTATCAATGATTCTGTTGCCGTTATTTATGGCGATCATCATAGTCTATCGTCGTTACAGTGCGGATTTCTATCAGGACATTCGCGAACGATTGAGTCAATTGAATGCTAAAATCGCCGAGTCATTATCAGGCATGGGCATGATTCAAGCATTCCGGCAAGAAGAACGGTTGGCAAGTGAGTTTGATGATATTAACGAAGGCCATTATCGTGCAGGAATGCGGAATATTAAATTCGATAGTATTCTTCTAGGGCCGTTCATCGACTTGCTTTATGCTTTCGCTATCGTTTTCGTTCTCGGTTATTTCGGATTCATGTCACTCGATAGTGCAGTAGAAGTAGGGATCATCTATGCATTCACGACGCTGATCGGTCGTTTATTCCAGCCGGTCCAACAAGTAATGCAGCGGATGTCTATTTTCCAGCAGGCGCTCGTTTCGGCATCTCGAGTATTCAAATTGATGGATGATCCGGATATGGAACCTACCCAACAGGAAACAAAGCATAAGGAAATCCAAGACGGAACGATTGAATTCCGAAATGTGACGTTTTCTTACGATGGCAAGAACGATGTACTGAAAAACATCTCTTTCACAGCTAATGCCGGCGAAACTGTTGCGTTAGTCGGTCATACAGGAAGCGGGAAGAGCTCCATCATCAACTTGCTTATGAGGTTCTATGAATATGGGCAAGGAGAAATCCTCATTGATGGAGTTTCTTTAAAAGACTTGCCAAAGGCTGAACTGCGGAAGAAGATCGGGCTTGTCCTTCAGGATCCATTCTTGTTCTACGGGGATATTGAAAGTAATATCCGTCTGCATAATAAGGAAATGACTTCCGAGGAAGTCCGAGCTGCAGCTGAATTTGTTCAAGCGAATGAATTCATTGAAAAACTGCCGGATAAATATTCGCAAAAGGTGACAGAGCGAGGGTCGACGTTCTCGAGCGGACAGCGTCAATTGGTCGCATTTGCGCGGACAATTGCGACGAACCCCAAAATCCTCGTATTAGATGAAGCGACTGCGAATATCGATACGGAAACGGAAGTCGCCATCCAGGCAAGCTTGGAAAAAATGCGTAAAGGCCGTACGACAATTGCGATCGCCCATCGATTGAGCACAATCCAGGATGCGGAGCTCATTCTCGTCCTCCATCAAGGCGAAATCGTCGAACGCGGAACGCACCAGCAACTTCTATCACAAAAAGGACTCTATTACATGATGTATCAATTACAAAATGGTCTCGTAGAAGATGCTATGTAACATACCGGTTCGCCAACGCATTCATTGCGAAGGCGAATCGGTTTTTTCTTTGTCTAGTTACGAGGAGCAGCTGCTCGGGGCGCTTCAATCTTGAAGCAAAAGGCAAAAAGCGCCTTTTGTTCAAGCTCTCCGACGTACAGGACGTACTAGTGCCGACGTTGCCGCAGGACGCGGCGGTTTTAGTCGGCCACCACCTGTCGCAGCTAACCGCTTCTCTTCGCGTTTCTTTGTTCATTAATTGTTCACAGTCAAAATGAGCGAATTTCGGCTTCGGATTTGGTACGATGGGAGAAGAAAAATGAAGGGGAGAGAATGATGGGAACTGATTTGAATATATTTCTAGCATTTGGCGCAGGTTTCCTCAGTTTCATTTCGCCTTGCGTCCTGCCATTGTATCCGGCATTCATATCTTATATTACCGGCATGTCGATCGAAGAGCTGAAATCGGATTCAAAACGTATGAATCGGAATGGTATGCTCCATACGCTGTTCTTTTTACTCGGATTCTCGGTCGTCTTTGTCTTTTTAGGATTCAGTACATCATTTGTCGGCAATTTTTTCGTACAGTACAAAGATATTCTTAGGCAGATCGGTGCTATTTTCATCGTATTGTTTGGATTAATGGTCATCGGGTTGTTTACACCGAAGTTTTTAATGAAAGAGCATCGTTTGCAATTCAAAAATCGTCCAGCTGGCTATTTAGGGACGGCTTTGATCGGACTTGCTTTTTCAGCAGGATGGCAGCCATGCATGGGGCCGATCATTGGAGCGATCATCGGATTAGCAGCGGCAAACCCGGGTTCCAGCATGCTGTATATGATGATGTATGTGCTCGGGTTCGCGATTCCATTTTTCGTCTTGTCGTTTTTCATTACACGACTCGGCTGGATTCGCAGAAACAGTAATCTTATTATGAAAATCGGCGGTTATATTATGATTGCCTTTGGACTATTACTGTTCTTTGACGGCATCGTTTTCCTAACAAGCTTACTTAGCCCGATATTTGGAGATTTCCAAGGATTTTAAGATTCATTCCAAAGCCTCCGAGCATTTTGCTTGGAGGCATAATTGATTGTGAAACGGAGGAACTGCCGGTGAAAGAAATCAATTCTTTTGACCAATGGCTAACTATATCAGCAAGCGAGCCAAAGCTTCTATTGTTTGTAAAAACGGATCATTGCTCTGTTTGTGAAGGGCTTTATCCGCAAGTGGCCGAGCTCGAAGAAAAATATCCATTTCCATTTTATAAAGTCAATGCGGCACAACTCCCTGAAGTAGCTGGACAACTTTCGTTATTCACCGCTCCTGTCGTTTTGCTGTTCCATCAAGGAAAGGAAATGACCAGGTTTGCCAGGTTCGTTCAGATGGAGCAACTGAAACATCGGATGGATGAGTTGGTGGAGTGGGGGGAGGATTATGCTTAAACTTCAGGAGTTCGTTGATTTCATTTTTAATGAAATCCCCTCCATTTACTTGATTGTCGGTTCGACTTTGTTATTCCTCTTTATGGGGACGATGGCGTTCATCGTGCGGACAAAAGCCGCAAAAAGACCAATTTCACCGAAACGAATCATTTTGCCGCCGCTGTTCATGTCGACAGGGGCGCTCATGTTTTTATTTGAAGAGTTCAGGGTGCCATTCCCTCAAGTGATTGAATCGGTCTTTGTAGGACTGCTATTTTCGATTGTATTGATTAAAACGACGAATTTTGAAGAAAAGGACGAAAAGCTCTATGTCAAGAAGTCCAAAGCTTTTATTATCATCCTTTTCAGTTTGCTCATCATACGTTTTATTGCAAAATTGATTTTAAGCAGCTCTATCGATGTCGGTGAGCTTGGCGGCATGTTCTGGATATTGGCATTCGGCATGATTGTCCCATGGCGTATCGGAATGCTAGTTAAGTATTTAAAACTAAAGAAATCTATGGAAAAAGCCTCCTAATTCGATAGGAGGCTTTAGCCTTTTTTATTTAAAAAGAGAGTAATACTAAAAAAGTTGATTTCCGCTACGGGGCGAACGCTTTCCGCGGGCACGGTTTCAATCCTGCTCGCAAAAGCTGTTCTTCGTGACGGCTTTCGCCGGAGTCGTAGCCCTTCGCTTCAATCAACAGTGTCTCCTATAAAATGATTAAGGTGATGACGGCAGAGAATTTCAGTCTTACTTTTTCAATTCAATGACAATGGGTTCAAGTTTGATTTCAGTATGACCTTGACCAGACATAAGACTTGCGATTTGAATAGGCTGAATGATGAGTTTACTGGCTTCCTCTTTAATCGTACCAAAGGCGCTTGTTCCTTTAAACGTCTTGTAGTCATCAGTTGTCTTTCCACCGCCACCAGTCCCATTCATATACACATTACCGAGGTCATCTGTTACACGGAAAACAGGTGAAACACTTGACCATTCTTTAAGTAGTTCATTCGATACCACTTGTTCATAGCTAATCACAGTGGATACATCAGTGAACTCAACGGATTGGAGTGTGAAGCTCACATCTTCTTGCTGCACCGTTTCATTTACCAATTGCAAATCGCCTCCTAAACGATTCAGTGAAAAAGCAAAAGACCAATCTCCCTTTACTTCTAAATCAGTTGAAGGATTATAAAAGGCTTCTGGTTTCCAGGTGACTTCGATTGTTTCTGGGTGCTGAATATTTTTGAAATTTGGAGTGAAAGTTGATAACCCCACATAGCGATTCTCACTGATCTTCGAAATTCTAAATGCACCGCCACTACCGCCTGCATCACGGACATAAAACCAGTTCGGTGAACGTACATCCATGCGTCCGTCAAAATTATAATCAGTTTCAATTGCGAAAGAGACTGTAACATTTGTGCCGTCATAAACGGCATTGTCAATCATGACCGTAATACCATTACTTGTTTGTACAAGACCGATCTCATTCGAAAATTCCTCAAAATCTTTGTAGTGTTGCTCTTCGTCATTAAAAAAATAAATGACATTATCCATAAACGGAATTTGTGATGCAAGAGACGGAAATGCAAAACCTGTTGCTGTACTTGCTCCAACAATGATAACAGCTGTAACGGCAATGTTACGCCAAATCGGTGCTTTTTTGCGTTTTTTTAGTACATGTTGTTTGACGCGTGCCTTTTCGATGTCTGTTACGTCTAGTAATTCAAGTTGATCGAAATCCATATGTATCCATTCTTTCATCATACAAATAGCTCCTTTAACTTAGTATTTGTGGCTAATGTTTTCTTTCCACGATACAAACGATTATCGACCGCAGCTTTAGATAGACCTAGGTTGTCAGCAATTTCAATATTTGAAAGCTCCAAATAATATTTCATCATAAAAATATCACGGTCGACTTCATTTAATTGACTAATCGCAAATAATAATTCGTTTTTTTCTTCACGTTTCAAGACAGATAAGTCAGTTTGTAAAGAACTTGCTTTCTGTTCAAGTGGTGCATCTGATTGTTCATGTGCTTTTTGTTTTTTAGCCTGCCGATAACGATCTATTGCTTTGTACTTCGTAATCATGCCAATCCATTTTTTAAAGTCTTGTGTATCACCTTGAAACTGATGAGCATTTTGCCAAATAGTTAGAAAAACATCATTGATACATTCATCGATATCTGATTGCTTCATATTGTGTAGTATTTTCGTGGCAATCGTTTTTACTAGTGGCATATAAGCATCAATAATATACTCGAGTGCATCTTCTTTTTGTTTTTTTAATCTAGTGACAAAGTTTGTTGATGAACTTTTCATTTATTTCGCTCCTTATGTGATTGAAAAAGCTTTTTCATAAAGTACAACGAACAGCTTAATAGTTTATTCTCAAAAAAACATTTATTATTTTCTTATATAAAGAATTTCAGACAATGGATAGAGAAAAAGAATTGTATTGTAGGGGATACAATTGATTGAAGCGGAAGGCGGCGACTCCTGCGAACGCCGTCACGAAGGACGGCGTTTGCGAGCACAAGCACAGCGTTGCGAGCAATGTTTTCTGTGACCTTAAGGGAGCAGGATGCCTTAATTTCTGCCAAATACGCAGAAATTAAGGCAAATCGAACCCTCCGCTGTCCGATTGGCTCAGCGCTCGCCCGCGGAAAGCGTCCCCTTGAAGCGAAAATCAACGGTTTCTAATGGAGTAAATATCAAAAGGTGCCACCACAGAAATTCAGTGATAACTGAATTTTAGGGTAGCACCTTTTTGGATCAATCAAATAAATGCTCATAAGGTGTAATATCGATTTCCATCGAGTCCAATTTTCTTCGTAAAAATTTATGATCGCGTTTTGGGGTAGCGACGATGTAGCCACGGATAATATGATCAAAGCCTATCGTCTTAGCACGATCCTCCAATGCAATCTGGCCGATTTTCGCACCGATCTTCTGTTTCGCGACATCGCGGAATAATTCCGGAACGGGGCTGACGAGTTCATTCAATAGATCTTTCGCTTCCTCATTCCAGAGATGAAGGGATTCATTCACATAATGTTCTTCCCAGTCAAGCGTCGATTTGCCGTCTGCCTTCGGAAACACTTTCAGGAATTTGCGGAACATGAAAAAGCCCCCGATTCCGAAAAGTACGATCAGGACGACACACCAAAAAATGATGAACCATATAAACAAGTCTTGCAACTGTCTTCACCTCTTCCATTCTACTCCCCATTATAAGAGCTTTTTCAAAAAAGTACACGGACAAAGTATCCTTTTTCACTTCCACGGTCTATATAACGTGTGAAAGGAGGGGAAAGCAAATGGCGACAATCGAATTCAGGCATGCAGTCGGAAAAGTGTTTTTCGACGGCGGTATGACAGAAGATGGGAAAATGATCCGCAAATCAAAAACCTATCGCAATCTGGCAGAAGGGGCTACAGCAGAAAATCTGTATAACGCTCTTTCACAATTGGCACAACTGTCCGAATTTCCGTTTATAGGAGCGGAGAAAGTGGAAACAGCAGACATTATGAACTAATGAAAAAGGGGGAATGAGAAATGGCAACAACATTACAATTGAACTTTCTAACAGCTGCAGGGAAGCAGACGTCAATCACTGTAGATGAGCCAAAGAGCGGATTGACGCCTTCCGAGGTGGAGGCTGCCATGCAGCAAATCATCAGTTCGGGTGTATTTGAAGTAGATGGCTCTCTGCTTGAATCAGTGAAAGGCGCCCGAATCATCGAGCGTACTGTCACCGAACTTGTAAAGGCATAATCGTATTTGGCTCCCAGTCCCGCGCTGGGAGCCTTTTGAATTCAGTAATCCATCTACATGCGTTCTACGCTTTATCAATCTAGCTACGGCGCCAGAGTCTCGGGGGCATAAGTCAAAGTTGCTGTGTGGCAAAAACCGCCACTTCGCATCTTTACCTTATGCCCATCGCCTCTAGGCAGGCGCCCTACGCTTTATGAGAGAGGAGGTTTCAAAATGGAACAATGGCTGGAACTTATACAGCAGATCGGATTTCCGATATTTGTATCATTCTATCTGTTGCACCGGCTTGAAACGAAACTAGAAGCGATCCACAGTGCACTCGTTTCATTAAATGTGAAGTGAACTTCACTGAAACGTCAATGTTTTGACAAGAAGGATTGGCCCGTACGGTTGTTTGATAAGCACCTATCCACTATGATAAAGTAAGTATTGAAAAGTGGAGGAGTCTATATATGCGCAAAAAAATCTTTTTATCATCCATCATGATGCTTATGCTATTATTGAGCGCATGTTCAATGGGCGGATTCAAAGCTGATCACAAGTATAAGATTGATCCGTTTGAGTTCACGAATCAGCATCATGAACAAGTATCTCTCGACGATTTGAAGGGAACTGTCTGGATTGCCCAGTTTGTCTTCACGAACTGTGAAACCGTTTGTCTGCCGATGATGGCTAATATGGCAGATCTTCAGCAGATGCTGCAGGACGAAGGCGTCGAAGATTATAAGATCGTTTCATTCAGTGTAGACCCAAAAATCGATACGCCAGAAACATTGCAAGAGTACTTGGATACATTCGATCCTGTCGATCAAAGCAAATGGGAAATGTTGACCGGCTATAGCCAGGAAACGATTGAAAACTTGGCAATTGGTTCTTTCAAGACATTCGTCAGTAAAACGCCAGGAGTGGATCAAGTCACTCACGGTACTGCATTCAGTTTGATCAATAAAGAGGGAGTGTCAGTGAAGACGTATAACGGCGCAGAAGATGTGCCATACGAAGATATTGTAAAAGATATGAAAGCGCTCATTAAAGAAGAGCCTAAATCGTAACAATTTGAACGGAAAAGGGTGGTGCAGTGAAGAAGAAGAAAAAGGGGTTATCCATTAAAACGAAGATTTTCATGATCGTTTTGCTCATCCCCGTCGCTGTAACCACCTTCACCCTATCGGCAATCATTTGGACAGGCATCCAAAACCCCGAACTCATAAAGAAATCGGCAAGCACTTTGCTGGAATACCAAGATCGTCACACTGCTTTAGTTATTCCAGAGGAGTATATTCCGATCTATAAAGCGGCGGCGGAGGAATATAGTGTTCCTTGGACACTTCTCGCTGCCCATCATCGAATAGAAACCCGGTTTTCAACGATGGATCCATTGTTATCTCCTGCGGGTGCTGAAGGGCATATGCAGTTCATGCCCTGCACATTTGTAGGCTGGGGATATCCAGGGTGCGAAGGTCTTGGAAAAGGGAATATACCTGACAAGGACAAAACAGATCCTGCTGTCATTCAAAAGTATGGCGGGTATGGAGTTGACGCGAACGGCGATGGGATTGCCGATCCTTTTGATATTGAAGATGCTATCTTCAGCGCAGCTAATTATTTATCCAAAAGCGGGGCTGCCGATGGTGAAATTGAAAAGGCGATATTCCATTACAATCATAGCGACAAGTATGTAGAAGACGTATTATGGTTCTTCAATGAATTTGAAACCCAAAGACTTCAGAACGAATAAAAAGAGCGTCAAGAGATTTTCTCTTGACGCTCTTTTTTACACTTTTTTCGCTTAAGTTGCCTTACGCATTGATTTCATGATCAAGCTCACAATAAATACGAGGATGATCGCGCCGAGCAATGCAGGAAGGATATAGAAGTCCGAAACTCTAGGACCCCAGTCTCCGAGCAACATTCCACCGACCCACGCGCCGATAATACCTGCAATGATATTGCCGATGATTCCGCCTGGAATGTCCTTTCCTAAAATAAGGCCCGCGAGCCAACCGATAATTCCACCGATAATTAGAAACCAAATAAAGCTCATTTGCTCCATCTCCTTTTTAGTGATTCATAATTGCTTATGTAGTATTTGAATATCCGTTTATTCCATACATTAAACATCTATCGCAATTGAATCACCAAAAAAGGGGAATCGTTACCGGATGACTGTAGCTCCCAAAGTCTTCTCAAAATGACGCAGTGCCCATTCATGGCCTGCCGGATCAAAGCTTGCCACACCTTTTTTATGGATGACGATAGCAAAGCCACGATTATAGGCGTCGACAGCTGTGTGAAGAATGCATATATCTGTACAAACACCTACAAGATGCAATTCGGTTATGCCACGTGCACGTAGCTGTAATTCAAGATCCGTTCCTGCAAATGCACTAAAACGCGTTTTATCCATCCAAATGATTTGATCTTTATTCGTTTCGTACAAAGTGTGCAACGCACCATATGGAGCCCGTCCTACAGTACCTTTAATATTGTGGGGAGGAAACAGCTTCGTTTCAGGATGGTATGGATCATTTTCTTCGTGAAGATCGACAGGCATTATGACGAGATTCCCTTCTTTCAAAAATTCCTTCGTCAAGTCGACAATATACGTTTCCAAGTCGATGCCGGGTTGACCGCACGTCAATGCGCCATCCTCCGCAACGAAATCATATGTGTAATCAATTACTAACAACGCCTTTTTCAACAATCCCACTCCCTTTAACTCATTTTCCATTCCATCATGCCACATATAGAGAAAAAATTCAGTAGAATTCTATCAGATGAATCCAAAACTTTGCATGAATGAGTTTTTCAGAATATACTTTACGGTGAGCTGCTTTTCTATGCCTTCATACATATGGTCATCATGTTTTCTTATGAAAGACTATAATTTTTATGTATTTTACTTATCAACGCACCTGTACTATGATGGAGTAGAGAAACGCTTACACACAACCCTTTCAATAAAGGAGGAATTACAATGGCAAAAAGCAATTTGCACAATAGCCGCCAATCATTCGAATTGAATGGCAAGACGTATAACTACTATCGTCTAAAAGCCCTCGAAGAAGCCGGTATTGCAAATATTTCCAAACTACCATACTCAGTAAAAGTGCTACTTGAATCCGTCCTGCGCCAACATGACGGTTATGTGATCAAAGATGACCACGTTGAAAACTTGGCAAAATGGGGCAAGGATGCAGATAAGGACGCTGAAGTTCCTTTCAAACCTTCCCGCGTTATCCTGCAAGACTTCACTGGAGTTCCAGTTGTCGTTGACCTTGCGTCTCTTCGGTCAGCTATGGCTGAAATGGGCGGAGACCCGAACAAAATCAATCCGGAAATCCCGGTTGACCTCGTCATCGATCACTCGGTACAAGTTGACCGATATGGTTCTGAGGATGCGCTTCGCTTGAATATGGAACTTGAATTCGAACGTAACGCTGAGCGTTATCAATTCCTAAGCTGGGCACAAAAAGCGTACGATAACTATCGTGCTGTTCCTCCAGCAACTGGTATCGTTCACCAAGTTAACCTTGAGTACCTTGCAAGCGTTGTACACGCAATCGAAAACGAAGACGGCACATACGAAACATACCCAGATACACTTGTCGGAACAGACTCCCATACAACAATGATCAACGGTATCGGTGTTCTTGGATGGGGTGTTGGTGGTATTGAAGCAGAAGCAGGTATGCTTGGTCAACCTTCATACTTCCCAATTCCAGAAGTAATCGGTGTTAAACTTGTTGGCGAACTTCCAAACGGTACAACTGCAACTGACCTTGCGTTGAAAGTGACACAAACACTTCGTGCACATGGCGTTGTTGGTAAATTCGTCGAGTTCTTCGGACCTGGCGTATCGAAATTACCACTTGCAGACCGTGCGACAATTGCGAACATGGCTCCTGAATATGGTGCAACTTGCGGTTTCTTCCCAGTTGACGAAGAATCCCTTGACTATATGCGCCTAACTGGCCGTGAAGAAGAACATATCCAAGTCGTTAAGAAATATCTTGAAGAAAACGATATGTTCTTCACACCAAATAACGAAGAGCCTACTTACACAGAAGTGATCGAAATCGATCTTTCTAAAATTGAAGCGAATCTTGCTGGTCCGAAACGTCCACAAGATATGATTCCGCTAACAGAACTACAACGTTCTTTCAAAGATTCTGTTGTAGCTCCTGAAGGGAACCAAGGCTTCGGATTGACTCCGAAAGAATTCGAAAAGCAAGGTACTGTCGAGTTCGCTGACGGTCGTACTGTCGGCATGAAAACAGGAGACCTTGCAATCGCAGCGATTACTTCTTGTACAAACACATCGAACCCTTACGTTATGTTAGGTGCTGGACTTGTTGCGAAGAAAGCTGTCGAAAAAGGACTTACACCTCCCGCATACGTGAAAACATCACTTGCACCAGGTTCGAAAGTCGTTACTGGCTATTTGGAAGACTCCGGTCTCTCAAAATACTTGGATCAAATCGGATTCAACACAGTCGGTTACGGTTGTACAACATGTATCGGAAACTCCGGTCCGCTTCTTCCTGAAATCGAAAAAACGATTACAGAAAACGACCTATTAGTTTCTTCGGTACTTTCCGGTAACCGTAACTTCGAAGGACGTATCCATCCGCTCGTAAAAGCGAACTACTTGGCTTCACCGCCACTTGTTGTCGCTTACGCGCTAGCTGGAACAGTCGATATCGACTTCGAAAAAGATCCAATCGGCAAGGCGAAAGACGGTACAGATGTATACTTCAAAGACATCTGGCCATCTTCGGAAGAAGTGAAGGAAGTCGTAAAATCGACGGTTACTCCTGAACTATTCCGTAAAGAATATGCTCGCGTATTCACAGAGAACGAAGCTTGGAATGCAATCGAGACAACTGACGATTCTTTATATGATTTCGATGAGAACTCGACATACATCCAAAATCCTCCGTTCTTCGAAGGTCTCTCAAAAGAGCCTGCTGATATCGAAACGCTATCCGAACTCCGTGTTATCGGTAAATTCGGCGATTCAATTACAACGGACCATATTTCTCCTGCAGGTGCTATCGGCAAAGATACACCAGCTGGTAAATACTTGCGCGAACGCGGCGTTGAGCCACGTTACTTCAACTCATACGGTTCCCGCCGTGGTAACCATGAGGTAATGATGCGCGGTACATTCGCGAATATCCGTATCCGTAACCAAATTGCAAAAGGTACAGAAGGCGGATTCACAACATACTGGCCAACAAAAGAAATCTGCCCGATCTACGACGCAGCAATGCGTTATCAGGAAGATGGAACTGGCCTAGCAATCCTTGCAGGCAAAGACTACGGTATGGGCTCTTCACGTGACTGGGCTGCAAAAGGTACTTCATTACTCGGTATCAAAACAGTTATCGCTGAAAGCTATGAGCGTATCCACCGTTCAAACCTTGTCATGATGGGTGTTCTTCCACTTCAATTCTTGAATGGGGAAAGCGCTGAAACACTTGGCCTAACAGGCGAAGAGGAAATCAGTGTAAATATCGCGGAAGGCGTAAAACCACGCGATATCCTGAAAGTGACAGCAACCGCAAAAGACGGCTCTGTTAAAGAGTTCGACGTATTAGCTCGTTTCGACTCAGAAGTTGAAATCGACTACTACCGTCACGGCGGAATCCTACAAATGGTTCTTCGTGATAAAATGAAAAATAACTAATAAATACAACAAGGGCGTCCGAGTAAATCGGGCGCCTTTTCTATATGTTTTATTTACATAAGCAAGGCTTTCTAAAAGTCATGTACCTTTGTCTCGGTATTTTCTTCATCGGACAATCATACAATCTAGCGATTGCTTAAAAACATACTAAGAAATGTAACTTAGGAGGATTATTTTGGCAAATGTAAAAAAACTAGGTATGATTGTTACTTCTACTGTCTTGTCTTTTGGCATGTTTTCATCGATTGCAAATGCTTCACCTACAGAGCAAGGACAACCAGAAAAAGTACGGATCCAAGTTGCTTCCACTGACAATGTCATCACGAAAGAACAATTGGTCAAAAAGTTTAGAGAGATGTTCCCGAACCAGTTTGATTTCTTAAAGACTAGTGATTTTCAAATGAACAGTTCACATATTTATCCTGAGGACGAAACGGTGCGGCATGACCTATATTTCACCAAAATGATTGATGGAAAACGAGTGTACGGACATATTGGATTTGTTGGTGAGGACTTGGACATTGAATACTTTTCCTATCAACCTCCTAACGTAAAAGATGCTTTGTTCCCTGCAAAAGTATCTAAAGAAGAAGCAAAGAAAATTGCAGAAGATTTTATGAAAAAATTTCTTGATGGAAAAGACTATCAGTTAGAAGCAGACACATACAATTATTATCCGCAGCAAATCTTAACAGAGCCGATCCGCTATTCCTTTACATTCTCACGAACAAAAAATCAGGTTTCCATCGCTGACCAAAGAATGGATGTGTCCGTATTAGGAAATGGGGAAGTCGTCAGCTTTTACAAGATGTTTCCACAATCTACAGCTGGCACTTTTGCTGATGGTACACAATTAAAAGATAAGAATGAAATGGTAAAGCAAGTGAAAGCAAATCTATCTGTAGATTTGAATTATCAAATTAACTATGATTATCAAACAGGTGATCGTAGTGCAGAGCTCATCTATCGACCAACAGCAAAACTACAAGGTGTTGAAGCGGCAACAGGGAAATGGATGACTGCAGAGGGTTATACAACAGATCTTCCAGGAAAAACAAAAATTGAAGCAATTACAGAGAAACCTCTTCCGGCAAAACAAGACGGGATTACGGTAGAAGAAGCAAAGAAAATCGCTGAACAATTTCTTGCCATTGATTCGGATAAAGTAAAGTTAAAAATCGAGTCGATCCATGAAATGGAGAATTACAACGGGCAAGAAGTCATTTATGTCCAATATATGTATCAACATGCGACAGGCGGTTCAGGATCAGGCATAGAGATTAATAAAAAGACAGGGGAAGTTCTTAGCTACTACAACATGAAAGATCATCTACTTACCGAAGTTGGGGAAGATCCTAAAAAAGATAACGCCCTTTCCAAGCAGGAAGCGCTCACGCAAGCTGTGAAGTATGTAAAAGAATGGATTCCATCCTATCTTCACATGTATGCAATGCCTGTCGATGAACCATATTTTGACGAAAGATTAGGCACGTATCAATTTGCCTTCCCAAGAATTATGAATGGAATTATCGTTACGGGCGATCAGATTCATGTCGGGATTGCGGGTGACGGATCTTTGAATAGCCTAAATGTCAATTATCAAGAGATGGAAAATTGGCCATCAAGCGACAATGTCATTTCCGTGCAAGAGGCAAAAAAGATTTTAGAAGAGGCACTTACTCTAAAACTCACGTATATGAAACATGCTAAAAATGAAAAGGAAAATCACTATGACCTCGTATATTTACCTGTTTTCAACAATGACCCATTTAGTTATGTAAATGCCAATACCGGGGAATGGAATAACTTATTTAATGGCAAAGATTCAATAACCGTGACACATCCTTCGGCGGAAGAGGAGCTCAATTATCTTATTAACGCCAAAGTGCTGGAAGTGAAAGATGTGAAAACCTTTAACGGCGATGCTTCCATTTCAAGAGGGGAAGCATTGAAAGTGCTCATGAAATCACTCACCTATTTCTATCACGGCAGTTATTATTACGGTCAGGAAAACACGAATCAAACGTTTGAAAATATCGACCCGAAACATCCGTTATATCAGGAAATTGAACGTGCTGTTGAAACTGGAATCATCAAAGCGGATAGTAAGAACTTTGATGTCGATGCACCAATTACAAGAGAAGAACTTTCGGTTTGGATGATCCGCGTAATGGGGCTTGAGAAAGCTGCAAAAGATAGCAGCATCTTTACGCTAGGCTTTGAGGATGCCGATAAGGTGAAGTCTTCGAATGCAGGTTATGTTGCGATGGCCAGCTCAATGGGCTTACTACAAGCAGAGCAAAACCGGTTCTACCCTGATCGCGAAGTGACATACGCAGAGTTGGCGGTGTCGACGATCCGCCTAGCGCATGCAATTGCTGAGAGCGGAAGAGGTCTTCAGTATTATTAACTGACAAACGATAGTAGATGTTTTACGGCCGCATTCACCCCTTTAGTGGGAAGGATGCGGCTTTTTCATGTCTTACTAAAATATACAAAATTTTACTTTACTTAATAGTATCAAACGTATATAATATACATAATTATTAAACAATTTATATATTTTGTCATTCTAAAAGAGATATATAAATTAAAAATAGAGAAATGAGCTTAGGAGGGGTATTTTGGCAAAGTTTAAGAAAGTAGGTATGATTTTATCTTCATCTGTTTTGTCATTTGGTATGTTTTCATCAATTGCGGATGCTTCAACTACAGAGGATGGACAACCAGAAAAAGTACGGATTCAAGTCGCTTCCACAGATATTGCAATCTCCAAAGATGAGTTGATCGAAAAGTTCAGGAAAATATTCCCGAACCAATTTGACTTTTTAACGAATAGTGATTTTCATGTGAGAAGTGCGCATATTTATCCGGATGATGAGACGGTAAGGCATGGCCTAGTTTTTACAAAGACTATTAGCGGGAAGCAAATTTACGGTAATATAGGTTTTGTTGGAGAAGAACTGGAAATCGAGAATTTTTCCTACCAACCGCCTAATGTCACAGATGCTTTGTTCCCTCCAAAAGTTTCAAAAGAGGAAGCAAAGAAAATAGCGGAAGATTTTATGAAGGAATTTCTAGACGGAAAAGACTATCAACTAGAAACGAACACTTTTAACTACTATCCTCAACAGATTTTAACTGAGCCGATTCGTTACTCATTTACTTTTGCGCGTACAGAAAACCAAGTCTCCATTGCGGACCAAAGAATGGAAGTATCGGTTCTAGGGAACGGTGAAATCGTTGGTTTTTACAAGTCCCGACAGTCTACATCATCCAGCTATGAAGACGCCACAAAAATAAAAGATAAGGATGAATTGATAAAGAAAATAAAAGAAAATCTATCTGTTGATTTGAATTATCAAGTTAACTATGATTACCAAACGGGTGACCGCACTGTCGAGCTCGTCTACCGTCCAACAGCAAAATTGCAAGGCATCGAAGCAGCAACAGGGAAGTGGATGACTGCAAACGGTTACACATCGGACTTTCCTGGAGAAACAAAAATTGAAAAGGTTACTGCAAATCCACTCCCAGCAAAACAGGACGGAATAACAGCGGAAGAAGCGAAGAAGATTGCCGAACAATTTTTGGCGATTGATTCTGATAAAATAAAATTAAATATTGAATCCATTCAGGAAATAGAGAACTATAATGGAATGCCAGTTATTTCTGTACAATATATGTATCAGTATAGAACTGGCGGAAGTGGATCGAGTATAGAAATAAATAAAAACACAGGCGAAATTATCAACTACCACAATATGAAGGATCACCTGTTATCGGATTTCGGAGAGGATTCTAATAAAGAGAACAATCTTTCCCAACAGGAAGCACTCAGCCAAGCTGTGAAATTTCTAAAAGAATGGGTCCCTTCCTATCTGCATAACTATGCAATGCCTGTAGGAGAACCTTATGTTGACGAACGACTAGGTTCGTATCAGTTCACATTCCCAAGAATCGAAAATGGCATTATCGTCAATGGCGATCAGATCAGTGTAGGAATAGCGGCTGACGGTTCTTTAAATAGCCTGAATGTTGGTTATCAAGATATAGAAAACTGGCCATCGAGCGATAACGTGATTTCCACAGAAGAAGTAAAAACAATTTTTGAAGAGGCACTTGACCTTAATCTTACGTATATGAAGCATTCTAAAAATGAAAAGGAAAATCATTATGATCTCGTCTATGTACCTGTATTTAACGAGGAACCATATAGTTATGTGAATGCGCATACAGGGGAATGGAATAACTTGTTTAATGGCAAAGATTCAATAACCGTTTCACATCCTTGGGCGGAAGAGGAGCTCAATTATCTTATTAACGCCAGAGTATTGGATGTAAAAGAAGGGAAGAGCTTTAATCCTGATGCTGCCATTTCAAAAGGGGAAGCGTTGAAAGTTATAATGAGCTCACTTACCTATTTCTATCGTGGCGGTCATTACTACGGTCAGGAAAACACGAACCAGACATTTGAGAATATAGACTCTAAACACCCGTTATATCAGGAAATCGAGCGTGCGGTTGAATTGGGCATTCTCAAAGCGGATAGTCAGAACTTTGATGTCGATTCGCCGATCACAAGAGAAGAACTTTCGGTATGGATGATCCGTGTACTAGGTTTAGAGCAGGCAGCAAAGGATAGCAGCATCTATAAGGTTGATTTTGAAGATGCCGATAAGGTGCAATCTCCGAACATTGGTTATGTAGCAATGGCAAACTCGATCGGCTTAGTAAAAGCGGAGCAAAACCAATTTAATCCTAATCGTGAAGTGACATATGCGGAGTTGGCGGTGTCAACGATCCGACTAGCGCATGCATTTGCTGAAAGCGGGAGAGCTCTGCGTTATTAAGTAATGGCTATTGACATTAATAAAAACGTCACATATAATACAATACAATTAATTATCAATAAACAAGCGTTGAGAAGGACATGAATCATTTTGGAAGCTTTGCCAGAGAACAGGACCATGGCTGGAAGTCCTGTAGCGGAAAAGATGTTTTACCACCTTCAAGCTATCATGGAGGACTGCTTAGCAGAAAACTATGATCGGGAGACCGTTATCATTTGAAGCGTCATGCTTTTTAAGTATGGCGAAATCAGGGTGGCACCACGACCGCATTCGTCCCTTTATTGGGGAAGAATGCGGTCTTTTTTAATTTTATACGAAGCGTTGAGAAGGACATGAATCATTTCGGAAGCTTTACCAGAGAACAGGACCATGGCTGAAAGTTCTGTAGCGGAAAAATGATTTACCACCTTTAAGCTATCGTAGGGGATTGCACTTGGCAGGAAACTATGATCGGGAGACCGTTATCAATTGAGCGCCACGTTTTTTTAAACATGGCGGAATCAGGGTGGTACCACGACCGCATTCGTCCCTTTACTAGGGAGGAATGCGGTTTTTTATTTTATATACACAACATAGGAGGAATAACAATGTCAGTACAAATGGATATCGAAAAAAGGAATCATCGTAAATTAGGCCAGGAGCTTGAATTGTTCATGTCGTCAGAGGAAGCGCCAGGTATGCCGTTTTATTTGCCGAAAGGAATGATTGTACGAAATGAGTTGGAACAGTTCTGGAAACGGAAGCATCAGGAGGCGGGGTATGAGGAGATTAAGACTCCGATTATGATGAAGCAGGAGTTATGGGAGCAATCCGGACATTGGGATCACTATCATGAAAATATGTACTTTTCCGATGTGGATGAACAGCAATATGCATTGAAACCGATGAATTGTCCAGGGGCGATGCTCATATTCAACCATAAACGGAGAAGTTACCGGGAATTGCCAATCCGTTATGCGGAATTAGGTTTAGTGCATCGTCATGAATTATCCGGCTCATTGAATGGACTATTGCGTGTTCGTGCATTTACACAAGATGATGCGCATCTATTCGTTCGGAAAGATCAAATTGAGCGGGAAGTGGATCATGTATTGGATTTGATTGACGATATTTATTCGGAATTCGGTTTCAGTTATGAAGTTGAATTATCGACAAGGCCGGAAAATTATATGGGATCCGTCGATTTGTGGAATGAAGCGGAACAGTCGTTGGAAGAGGTGTTGAAACAAAGAGGAATGGCCTATCGCATTAATGAAGGGGACGGCGCTTTTTATGGTCCGAAAATTGATTTTCACATTTTGGATTCGCTAGGACGGAGCTGGCAATGCGGCACAGTTCAACTGGACTTCCAAATGCCTGAGAAGTTCAATTGCCGATACATTAATGAAGAGAATGAGCTTGAGTTTCCGATAATTATCCATCGTGCTATTTTCGGCTCAGTTGAGAGATTCCTTGCCATTCTCGTTGAGCATTATGCGGGAGAATTTCCGTTGTGGCTTGCACCTGAACAAGTAAGGATCATTCCGATCGCCGATAAGCATGTATCTTATGCTGAAGAATTGAGGAAAGAGCTTGCGGCAAAGGGATATCGTGTGAAAGTGGATGACCGTGCTGAAAAGATGGGGTTGAAAATTAGAGAATCAGAGAAGCAGAAAGTTCCTTATATGATGATCGTTGGTGATCAGGAGGTTGAAAAACAAATGGTTTCCGTCCGGAAACGGAAAGAAGGGGATATTGGGCAATTGAAGGTAGAGGAAGTGTTCAATGTGCTGAAAAAGAATTGATGTGTTGACTTTACAAAACAAGGGCTAGGCAAATGAACAGCTTAGTCCTTTCTATGTTTCATTTCAAAATCGATAGAGTTATAATTAACTATAGTTGGAAAATATCGAATTATGGGGGCTTGGATATGTGGGTACAACGTTTGATTGACACAGCGCGAGGGACTTTTGAAGTTTTTGAAAAAGGGGAAGGCGAGCCATTAGCCGTCACTCATCTATACAGTGAATACGATGAACGGGGAAATGCGTTCGCGAACCCGTTTACGGATCATTATCATGTCTATCTCATCAACTTGCGTGGAGCGGGAAAATCGGAAGGTGCGCAATCAGATGAGCAATATAGCATGAAGGAATCCGTATTGGATTTGGAAGCGATACGGGAAGCGCTCCAATTGCCGAAATGGGGATTTGCAGGACATTCGACCGGGGGCATGTTGGCTCTTGTGTATGCTGTCATGAGAGAAGAATCTTTAACGAAAATCATCGCTGGCGGTGCTGCAGCAAGCGTAGAGTATAGTGCGGATCCAGGCAGTATGTATTGCAGAGAAAATCCGAACTTCGAACGCATCATTGAAATAATGGATCGACTCGATACACCAGACGTAGCATTGGAGGAAAGACGAGCTTTAGGCCGTGAATGGAATTTGATGTCTTTTCATTCGGAGGAGAAAATGGATTCCGCTTTTCAGAAGCCGAATAGCGGCAAGACGGTCGGGGACCGATTGACGTATTTCAGAAAAGTGGATTGCAAGACGTATGATGTCAGGGAAGACTTAAAGCAAATTGACTTGCCGGCTTTTATATACGCAGGTAAATACGATGCCCAATGCCCGCATAAATTCGGTGTTGAAATAGCAGAGTGCCTTCCTAACGCTCAATTCACCTCGTTTTTACATAGCAACCATTATCCGTTTTTTGAGGAAGAGGAAGAATTCAGTGCGTTTGTTGGAAGTACATTGAAAACAATTGAAGAAGTGATATCACCTGGCCAGCTATAATTAAAAGTGTCATACATAATGGCTGATATACAAAAGATATACTACAAAAATTTATGAATTAACTTCTTCAGGAGGCAAGTAATGCAAAACCATTTATTCCGGGGGGAAATGATGTTTGTAAAAGGACTAAATCATATATTGTTTTCAGTTTCCGACTTGGAACAGTCGATAAAATTTTACCATGATGTTTTTGAGGCTAAGTTGTTGGTTAAAGGGAAAAGCACTGCATATTTTGATTTGAGCGGTATTTGGTTAGCTCTTAATTTGGAAGAAGATATTCCCCGTAGTGAAATTAGTCAATCATATACACACGTTGCTTTTTCAATTGAAGAAGCAGATTTTGATATTATATATAACCGGTTAGAAAGATTAGATGTAACTATTTTAAGCGGTCGTCCAAGAGATAAAAGGGATAAGAAGTCGATTTATTTTACCGATCCTGATGGACATAAGTTTGAATTTCATACTGGTACTTTACAAGACAGATTAAACTATTATAAAAAAGATAAACCGCATATGGAATTTTATGATTGAAATTTTAATAGCTTAATTAGGGTAATGGGAGGCGTATTAAGATAGAAAATAAAATAGTTGCATACCATATCGTCACAAATAAGAAGATGGAACTTGGGCAGATCATTCATTTTAACGACTGTCAACACAACACATTGTATCGCTTCTTTTTTGAAAAAGAACTAGTGAATTCCCAAGGAAAGGACGCTTTACAGATCTTACAAGGTCACTATACAAGTGATGGCTTACATTTGGATAAGGCAGATGCCGAAGTGGTTAGCAGATATATGGGCCAAACGATCAGAGCCGTTAGAGAAGTAATAACAGAAATGGTGAGATTACAAGAGTATCCCCATTATCCTTCCAGATTATCGTGCTTATACGCTGCCAAAACATACGAAGACGCATTAAAATGGAAAGAATTGTTCGACTCCTATAATCGAAACGTTTTACAGATTGTTAAATTGCGAGTGCAAGGAAGTTGCTTTGAAGGGGATGCCAACCTTCTACCAAAAGAAGATGGTGTGCCTTTCGCCAAAAAAATTGCCCAAGCGAAAGATTATTGGAAGGGCAATGTAAAAAACGAACTTCCTGAGCTATTGATTAATGGTGCAATTGAAGTTGTAGAGATCATTGATGATTTTTCACAAGAAATTGAAATAAAAATTTAATCCACTTTATTAGTTGATTGAAGTGCAAAGCGGCGACTCCGACGGGAACGGCGTTTGCGAGCACAAGCGTAGCGTTGCGAGCAGGATATTGTAGGCTACTGCCCGCGGAAAGCGTCCGCTTGGAACGGAAATCAACGTTTCTTAACTCAATCAATAAGTTACACAAACAGCAATATTCCTTCCTCTTTTGTATAATTGACAACAGAGGTGATGAAAGTGTCAATGTTTGTCAGTGAAAAAGAAGTAGAAATCCGGTATGCGGAGACGGACCAGATGGGCGTCGTCTATCATGCCAATTACTTAGTATGGATGGAAATTGGCCGAACGAGCCTTATTCAAGATCTAGGCTTTACATACGCTGGTCTCGAGGCCGAAGGATATCTTTCCCCTGTTATTGATTTATCCATTCAATATAAGGCGGCCATGAGATACGGGCAGAAAGCAACCGTTCGGACGTGGGTAGAGTCCCATGGGAAACTACGGACTGTGTACGGCTACGCAATCCTTCATGAGGATGGGACCGTTGCCGCAACCGCCACTTCCGAACATATTTTAGTGAAAAAGGACAGTTTTAGACCGGTTTCATTGCGAAAAATCGATCCTGAATGGGATGCCAAGTATATGGAAATCTGCCGGGTGACGGACTGATGGCGTTCGGTATTAATCGCGCCGAATTGAAAGCGTGGAAAGAAGCGGTCCAAGCTGGAGAAATCGCTTTTCTCACCCACTACTGGCTCGATGATCGTTTCCCGGGCTGTAAAACGGTAACGAAGGCGGGTTGCACAGATCTTGCTAAATTAATCGAATGGGGAAAGAGATACGGGTTAAAGCCTGAATGGATCGACCATCGTGAAGATTATCCTCATTTCGATCTTTTCGGCAAAACAGAGTTGCAAGCATTGCTGGATGCTGGTTTGATGGAGCAAGTGAATCGATTCAATTTATTGGATAAGCATGAGGGATAGCCCTTCATGCTTCAGAGTGTAGACAAAGTCGTTTTTTGACTTTGTCTACACTCTATTTTTATGGGATTAGCTATAAATTAGGATTCCCTCAGCCTGATTGAAAACGCTTGTCAGCCTAGGCGCGAAGTCGAGCGAAGACGCGAATAGAACTAAAGTTCATGAGCGGACGAGCGAAACGAGCAACAACGGATGCGAGCGTTTGTCAACAGGCTGAGGCATGAGGGATAGCCCTTCATGCTTATTTTATTTGCCTAAAGCATTATTGTACATTCGCATACAATTGAAAGAAGAGGATTGTCTTCATGGAAGGATGAAATAATGGGGGCAATTGTGTTTATCGGAACATCTGCAACAGGATCGAGCATGGACGCATTAGCAGCTGCGAGTCGGTTAGGATATGCAGCGATTTTGATGACGAATCGAAAATCATTTTTGCGAAGACAGCTTGAAGACATTCAAATCATTTATATGGAATCATTGGAGGAAGGAATGGTTCGGAAGCGAATTGGCCAAATCATACAATCAGGTCACGACATTAAAGCAATTATCAGTTTTGTCGATCCGTATGTATCCATGGCTGCGAAACTTTCCAATGAATTTTGTGGTTCCGTCATTTCCTACGGCGCATTGAAGTTAATGGAAGATAAAATGACGACTCGTCTTGCATTGCAAAACAATCGGGCGTCATGTCAGTTTGAAATAATCACTACAGAAACAGCTACACGATGCATAATGAAATACCCTTTCATTATGAAAAATCCGTTTTCTAACGGATCAAAAGATGTCTATTTCATTGAAAATGAAAAGAGTTATGAACTTGCAGTAAAGAGACTGACAAATCGACTACCCGGAAAGCAGCTTCTTGTTGAAGAATTCATAGAAGGTCCCCAATATATTATCGAAGTCGTCGTCGTAGAGGCTACTCCGATTATCGTTGCCATCATTCAGCAGGAAATCAGTCAGGATTACACATTCATTGTCACAGCGTACGATGTTGTTACAACGATGGATGAAGTAGATTATAGGAGTTTATGGAAGACAGTCAATGGTATTGTCTTAGAAATCGGCCTTCATCACGGGGCGTGCCATTTTGAGATGCGCCTTTCTCAAGATGGCTGGAAACTGATAGAACTGAATCCCCGAATTTCAGGCGGTGCGATGAACCGTATGATTGAGGAGGCTTTTCGTATAAATCTAGTTCAAGAAACGATCCAACTCTATGTTGGCGAAGAGCCGAATTTAATAAGAAGGAAACAGATGTCAGTCCATACCACTTATATAACGGTCCATAGCACAGGGTATCTATTGGAGATAGATGGAGTCGAACATGCTGCTTTATGTCCTGGAGTTGTAGACGTCCAAGTGAAACCGCCGATCGGTTCAATCATGATGCCGCCATTATCAATGGGAAATCGATACGGATATGTGATGGCCGTCGGCGAATCAACGGATGTGGCAAAGGAACGAGCAGAACACGCGGTCAAGTTAATCAAATTCTATGTGGAACCGTTATAAAAAAGATAAAAAAAGGAGGGGTTCAGTTGAAACGGTGCAACTTATGCGAAGAAATGAAAGATTTATTGAAAGAGCAACAATCGCTTGCGGAATTCGGCAAAGGATTTCGTTTCATTCATATGACCGATTCGAAGGACACGATCCCCTTCATGCTGCAAACGAAGCAATCCACCTCTTTCACCGCAATTACGAATGGAAACATTACTCCTTATTTTAGATTGGAAAAAATTGATGAAGAAACTTGCATTGCGCAATTATCTTTACTTCAACCTGTCGATTTGAAAGGTCAGCCCCCTCTTACTGACCAGCATCTTTATGCGTTTAAAAAAACTTCCGATTTCATCTTCGTAAAACTTTGCGGCTTTAGAGAAATCATCCCGTTATCTCATGAACTTGTTGGCCGTCCATTGCCGATTATCGAGTCAAAGGCATAGGAAAGGAAAACTAAATATACCGCTTGTAAACTCTTGTCCTTATCACTTCAGATGCGCATGAATGTACTAGAGAGAACCGTCAATAAGAGTAAAGGGGGATTTTAATGACGATTATAGGCATGCTGCATCATCGGAAGGATCCGGAAACGGTCATGAAAGCTTATGCTTTTGCAGCGGTAGCTCAAGCGGAAGGAGCGACATTTTACTATTTCTCGCCCGGAGAAGTGAACTTTTTGAATCGTACGATCAAAGGACAAGTGTATGAAAAAGGTGAATGGAAATCGAAAGTCATGCCATTTCCGAATGTCATCTACAATGCAGGGAGTCCAGAGAAATTATCGAAGTCGAGAGAGATCATCGATAAATTGAGAAGAGAAATACCTTTTACGACATATTCAATCGGCAATAAATGGAGCGTCAGCCGTCGATTGAAGGAAGCAAAGGATTTTGCTAGCTATTTAATACCTACTGAAGTCGTGAAGAATGCGGATCATTTTTTCAAATTTATATCGGCCTTTGAAAAAGTAGTATTCAAACCGATCGATGGACGGAAAGGAAAAGGGATTTTTTTTATTGTGCAAGAAGAAGGACGTTTCACTGTTAAAGGAGAAGGGACGAACAGGACGTACGGAAAATCACAATTAAATGGATTCATCAAACAGAAATTATCGAAAGAGACATTCATCGTCCAACCGTATATTCAATCGGTGACGAAGACAGGGCAAGTTTTCGACTTCAGGCTGCATGTTCAAAAAGATGGCAATGGCGAATGGGTCATTACGACAATTTATCCACGGATCGCACCTCAAGGTTCCATCATTGCTAACATCAATAGTGGCGGTTACACGAACTATTTAGATCCTTTTTTGGAGCATGAATTTAAGAACGAGGCATTCAACATCCGAAAGAAACTGGAGTTCTTTTCATTATCTTTAGCAAAACATTTGGATGAATTGCAAATGGAGAAATTCGGTGAAATGATCGATGAAATCGGAGTCGACGTCGGAATGGATGAACAACGGAAGCTATGGATCTATGAAGTGAACTGGCGTCCGGGCTGTCCACCGGCATTTTACTTGGAGTTGGACGTTGTCAAAAACACAATTAAGTATGCTATGTATTTGGCTAAAAACCAAAAAGCCATCCAGCTGAAAATCAAGGAAGTAAAGCGGAAAAAATCTGCCAAATCTATAGAGACGCCAATCATCGCCATTACCGGAAGCGCGGGCAAAACAACGACGAAAGCATTCCTATCATCCATCCTATCAAAGAAATGGAATGTCTTTGAATCGAAAGATTATTGGAATACGACGGAACATACGAAAAAGCATGCCGCTGAGATCAACTCCTCCCATCAGGCAGTTGTCTTGGAATATGGCATGGCCTATCCGGGTGTTATTACCGAGCATTGTCGGATCATCCAGCCAAATATGTCGATAGTGACGAATGTAGGATTGGCGCATGTCGGAAACTTCAACGGTGATCCAAGGGGAGTTGCAAAAGCAAAGTCTGAATTGATTCATGGGATGGATCAATATGGAGTGCTTTGCCTAAATCGTGACAACGACAATTCACGATTTTTGGAAACACAGAATTTCAAAGGAAAGACAATTACGATCGGCATTCAGAAGCAAGCGGATTACCGTGCATATGATGTCCAATACACGGACCAGGGCATGGGCTTTAAATTGAAGCTCCACAATGAAGAAGTCGAGCTATTCATCCCGATATTCGGAGAGCATCATGTGTATAACGCATTATCCGCAATTGCAATAGCGGACCAATTAGGATTTTCACCAATGGAAATTAAAACAGGTCTCATTTTCAAAAAACCACCACGCCGATTAACAATCTACAATTGCAAGGACAACATTACCATGATTGACGACACCGTCCACTCCCATCCGGAAGGAGTGCGAGCAGCAATCGACGTCCTTGTCAATCTTGCGAAGCATAGAAAGATCGCCATCATCGGACAAATGAGGGAACTCGGTGATATACGTGAAAAGGAATATCGGAAACTAGGAGATTATATTAAGCAGCAGGGGATCGATGTGTTAATCACATATGGTTTCCGTACGGAGGAAATCGGTGCCCAAGCTTTAAAAAGAGGAATGGCTGCAGATAAGATCCATCATTTCACCGATCGGGAGAAGCTGCATGCCTTGCTGTCAAAACTCATTCAGAAAGATGACACCATCCTTATTAAAGGCGCTAGTAAAACAAATATGTTTGAAACCGTCAAATTCATCGACCAAAACTATAGTTGAACGAAAGAAAGGACTCCGTTTTTGTAGGAGTCCTTTCTTCTATTGTTGTAAGTGGAATTTTATTTGTTCTGCAGCCTTTTTCGCCAATACTTTTGCAGTTTCCATCGTTCCACCCTTGGCAATTACGTATGCGTACCGGTGACCCATTGACAGTGGCGGCATGAGTTGTGTCCCTTTTTTCGGCTTCACATACACTTCCACGACGCCAGGAGAATTTCTCGCCTTTTTCTTACCGGTCACTTTTTCCAAAATCCCTTTTTGGTCGATAATGACATATTGGGTGAATACGAAATATCGATGCTTCTGGACTAAGGAAGGTTTTTCACCTAAATATAATTTTAACGTTTCTTCGACTAAGTCAAAACCAAAAGCAGCTTTCAGCATATTATTCATCGCTCCACCTGAAATCCTTGGATTGATTTCTATAAGACGCCATCCGTTTTCCGTCAAACGCATTTCAACATGCAGTGCTCCATTTCGAATGTCGAATTTCTCGACGATGGATTCGAGCACTTTCATAATGCTATCGTTTAAGTGCTTCGGCACAATTGCAAACACACCATACCCAGTTACGATAAAACGCTTACCGTACGTGATTTCCTGTTGGACGACACCTGCAATATGAATTTTCTTTTCATGGACAATTGCTTCTACTAGATACTGATCTCCTTCGATGAATTCCTCGATAATAATCGATTCCAACGGATCCTTTTCTTTCAATTTTCGAATGTGACGCTTCAGCTGCTCCAAATCGGAAGCTTGTAAAACATCCTTCGACCCCGTTGATGACGCCGATTTTACTATTAAGGGGAAATCAGGCAAAGTTTCTAATAATGCTGGGTCCAACATCGCTTTTGGGGATATTGTTAAATGTTTTGGGGAAAAGGGCAGCTCGTTTAATGAAGCCCTTGTCCCTGCTTTGTTTTCCATAATGTCTACGGCTTTCGAAGATGTACCGTTCGGACAGAACTCCTCACATAGTTTCAATGCACGGCCGACGTTCGAATCGACAAAACTGGCAATCGTCATTATTTCATTTCCTTTAGTTTTTAATGATCGGATCTCTTTTTGCATCGCAGCCAGATTAGTCGTATCGACGAATATCATTTCATGGACGTCTACATATTCATTTCGTTGCTTGATTTGCTTCTCATTATTTGTGAATAGCACTGTATAATAGCCGAGCCGTTCGGCAGCCCTGATCGCTTCTCTACTCGAACCCGATTTATTTGCACCGATAAAGATGATCGTTTTCAACAAGTCCACTCCTTCATATAAGACAACTCTATATAGGTTATGACCGAATAGTTTATGTACATGGTTATACATCTATAGGTCAGTAACTATCGACGATTTCTTATACGCAGGTTTTTCGTACAGGCTCTTCAAAAGGAAGGGCATACGATAGAAAAGGGGGAAGGGAGTGAACTAAATGAAACCTCTAACGACAGGATATATCCGCAAAATCATTTGTGGTAAATTGATCCATGGAAAAGATGATCTGCTTATACAACACGGTGCTTACCGATTAAAACAAGTAAGGCATACCCATACGATATTATTTTTGAAAAGAAATATTGTTAAGTGGGAAAGGCTGCAACCTTTTTATCCGATAGCAATCGTGACGGACCGGGAAATGGAAGTAAGCGGACGAACCGAGGATGTAACAATCATTAAAGTTGAAAATCTAGAAGAATCCTATTGGAAGTTCATCAACAACTACCGAGCGTCTATCAATATTCCTGTCATCGCCGTAACAGGAACATCCGGGAAAACGACGACAAAGGAAATGATTCGGCATCTATTATCTTTTAGTCGCAAAGTTGCACATACGAACAGTACAAATAATTCACGGACCGCACATTTGTCATATTTGCTCGGGATGGATGACACAACAGAAGCAGCTGTGTTTGAAACGGCGGTCGGCGCACCGGGCGATATTACAAATGCAGCAGCCTATTTGAAACCGACAATCGGGATTATCACGAACATCGGCGAGCATCACCTTAATTACTGCAAAACATTAGAAGGTTATATCGCTGCGAAAGGGGAAATGTGCAATGCTCTTCAACCAGGTGGGACTCTCATTATTAATGCGGATGATCGAAACACGAAGAATTTGGATTTAAAAAGCTTCAATGGAAAGATCATAACAATCGGCATTCATTCGAAATGCGATTTCAAAGCAAGCGAAGTCTGCTTTTCATCCGAAGGCATGTATATGACGCTCGAACATCAGCAAAAGAAATACAGAATGCTCGTGCCGGGTCTCGGTGAACACCAGATTTACAATGCACTAGCGGCCATTGCATCAGCCCACCAAATAGGCATGGGGCTTGCCGAAATTGCAGTCCGATTCAGGACTTTTCAGACGCTCAATAAACAATTGCAGCTAGTGGATGGGATAAATGGGGCAATAATCATCGATGACACATGGAGCATTACTACGACTTCATTGCAGGCGGCATTGAAAGTGTTGCAGGCGATAGAACCCTCTAAAAAGAAAATTGCAGTCATTGGAACAATAACCGACCTCGGCTCTTGGGGATATGCGATTCATGAAAAAGCTGGCGAAATAATCGCAGAAAGCAAAATCGATATGCTCCTTACGATCGGAAAGCATGCAAAAATAATGGCGGATACTGTTTCTAAAAAGGGCGTCGCAATTGAAGTCCATTCATTCAATAATCATATTCTTGCGTATGAATTATTAAAAAAAGTTGCAGCAGAGGATTCAATTGTGCTCGTTAAAGGTGACATGTTCAGTGAAGCGATCAAAAAGCTCTCCACCCTATTAAGAAAAAAGAATATACGGGCAGATAGGAAAATTGATAGGCAATCAACTTGAATCGATCGATCCGAAAATATTTTAACTACCCGATTTGGGACAAACACCAAGCCGCCTCCTTTCATTTATCAATATAGTAGAAGTAGTTCAAATAGAAAGGGGGGATAACATTATGGGTATGGAATGTCCGTGTGGTGTAATAGTCAATGCGGTGTCAAGAAGGAATAATGTTCGCTTCAATGGACAAATGGGGACCGTCAAAGGGGACTTGACGTACATGGCGAACGTATGTGCAACGAGACTGGAATCGTCGACATTGTCCTTAGAGTTCGTTGACACAGAAACAATGGGTGGTGTGAATAGCTTCACGTTTGAGGCAAATTCAATCACTTCCGTAGATTGCAATAGACAAGGTCAAAACTGTGAAGTGACCGTCACCGGAACGGGACTTATCAACGGTGTTCAGTTTCCATTTACAGCGGAATTCAGAGACCAAGTCGCCTCGGCGAACGTAGACATCGTACAAAGTTTTGTCATAACTGGTTTCTTCAATCAAAATGGTGCAGCACCGGTTGCACAAGGTTCGATTATGGCGCTCGGCTGCAATGATGATTGATCATTCATGGACTCCCGATCTCGGTCGGGGGTTCCAGCTCTTTCGGATAAACGTTAAAGGAGGGTAGTCTGTGAAGGGGATACGGGGTCGTTATGGTCAACACGAAGTGTTGGAATCAGATTCTAACTTATCAATGCATTTGTTGGAAACAAAGCTGTTATCAGAAGAGGCGTTTTACAGTTTTCTCGCAACACACAATTGTTTCATTATCAAACCGATTGTAGGGGCGCAGGAAGTCCTCATTTCAGTAACTGATGCGATTGAATTGAAAACAGGAGATCAAATTTTACGTTTTAGTAACAAAGAGGAAATATACGATTATTTACGCAAGCAAGTTTGCATAAGAAAATATTACATTATTCAAGCTGTGCCGATGAATCCTTCCACACTCTGCCTATGCCGTATCACCCTTCACAGAAAATCCCCTGAAGCCGTCTGGAAAATCGTCCATAATACTTCTGTAAATGAAAACTGCGTTTCTGAACATCTATTTTTTAAATGGAAGTTGAATACTTTCTTACTAAATACAGCAAAACTATTAGGCACAGCTTATCCAAGCTGTCAAACGATCATCGTAGATATTGCTAAATACGGAGCCGAACAGTTTTGGCTTACCGATACAGTTTTACATGAACGCAATAGCAAATGGAGTCAATACCACTCACTTCATCAAAAAAAGTCATTACGACCATTCTTGCCAGCTACTGAATTATGCACAAAACAGACATTGCTTGTCTACTTGAACACCTACCCAGAGGTGATCATCAAGCCATGCGTAGGGCAACAAGGAAGAGGAATCGTAAAAATATCGATGACAGGAGATATGACTTTCGAGGTGCATGAGAAACAAAACAAAACATTCAAAGATGATTTTGACCAACTATACAAATATATATATGAACTGTATCTTTCAAAAAAAGATTATATTGTTCAACAACGTATTTCTCTTTCAGAAATCAATGGAAATCCATTTGATGTGCGGGTTATCACTCAATTCGATGAAGGAAAATGGATTGTTACAGGGACGGTTGTGAAAGTGGCGGCGAAAGATTATTTTGTTTCAAACCGGGCCAGTAATTTGCTTACATTGGAAAACGCATTATTCAAAGCGGAAAGTGATATTTCAATTGATCGATGTGCTAAACGGATTGAAACAGTTTGTAAAAAGGCGTCAAAAAGACTTTGGAGAAACAATGGAGGACTTTCGATTATCGGATTTGACATTGGAATCGATGGCAAAGGGGCGGTATGGGTGATTGAAGGGAATTATGCTCCATCTCTATCTATGTTTTACATGTTTGGCAACAATGAAATCCACGAAAAAGTTTCTTACTATATAAGGAAACATAAAAAGAGTGACTGATTGAAATTCGATGGAAGGGAGGAAATGCAATGAAGCCGATAGCTGTCAACGACATTAGGAAAGTACTCGGAGGAAAAATCATTACCGGACCGGTAAATTGGAAAGTGGAAGATGCCATCTATTATAAGCGCCATGATCATCTGAGACGAAATTCCCTTCTTTTTGCAAGCAAGGGGGATGCTATTAATTGGGTAGCGATCGATAAAAAAGGCCCTTCCCTTGTCATCACGGATAAGTCCTCAATTGATGTGAAAGACGTGTTGCCAAATACGACAGTCATGCAAGTGACGAGCCTAGTGCAAAGCTATTGGAAGTTCATCGATTACTATCGGAATCTGTTTCAAATACCGGTTGTAACGATAACGGGAACTTGTGGGAAAACGACTACAAAAGATATGATCAAACATATGCTCTCTGGCATGTGGAATGTGCATGCATCGCTCAGCAGCAAAAACGAACCGAGACGTTCATTTCCATATTTAATGGGAATTGATGAACATACGAAAGCTGCCGTTTTCGAACATGGCCTCGGCAATTCAGGAAATATAAAACACCAATGCATGATTTATCAACCGACGATTGGAATCATTACGAACATCGGTGTACATCATTTGGACGGGTGTGGAAATCTGGAAGGGTATATAAGGGCCAAAGGGGAAATCATCGAGGGCATTAGGGATGGTGGCACACTCATATTAAATGCAGATGACCAGAACAGTAAAAAGTTGAGGATCCACGGCTTCCGAGGAAAAATAATCTACTTTGGCACCGATGAAAAATCTGATTTCAAAGCTTCCCGAATCGCATATGGGGATGGCGGGATGGACTTCATTCTCCATACGAATCACAAAGAATATAACGCTTTTGTTCCAGGCTACGGAGAGCACCAAGTTAGCAATGCACTTGCAGCGTTCGCTGCGGTTCATGAAATGGGAATGGATTTGAAAATTGCGATTCAACGGCTGAGAACATATAAAAACATGGGTAGGCATTTGGAATTCTCGAAAGGGAAGAACGGCAGCACCGTTATTGATGATACATGGACGAATAATCCGACATCAGTGGAAGCTGCACTCAAGGTGATTGATTCGATCGGGAAAGGGAAAAAGGTCATCCTTATATTAGGCGATATTAATAGGCTTGGAAATTTCGAAAAGAAATATCATCGAGAAATCGGGAGCTTAGTTGCCGAACGGAACATCCATACACTCATTACAATCGGTAAAAAGGCAGAAGAAATCGCTAGGCAAGCGATACGGGACGGTAGTACAGCAAATATAAGGATTTTCGATAAAGTGGAGAAAATCGGAAATCGATTGGATCATTTATTCGATGACGAAACTCTTGTGCTGATCAAAGGGCCAATGTCCAGCCGTGGCATGATTGAATTTGCAAAGTCATTGAAACGATAAATGAAAAAGAAGCATCTAACGACATAGCGTTATGATGCTTCTTTTCTTATATTAATTAAGGACGCGGCGCGCTTTCACAAAGTTCTGCGTTGCCCATTTGGAAGAAAGGCTTTGTTGTACTACTTTGCCAGAAGTGGAAAGGCTTATAAATTGATTGCCACCAATATAAATGCCCGTCTGGTTTACTTTTGTTCTTTTATTATCCAAAGAGAAGAAAAGAAGATCTCCTTTTTGAAGATTGGATTTCGAAACAGCTTTTCCAGCTTGCGCTTGCTGACTTGCCAACTTGCTTTTCAAATCGATTCCTTGCTTTTTATATACATAATACGTGAAACCCGCACCTGTAAATGTCAATGTGCTTTCATTGTATCCATATCCGAATTTCGTTTTGTTCGTCAAGCTGTTTGCGAAATTGACAACCTTGTCTGCCGCTGATGTTGAAGTCGTGCTTGACGGTTTAGACACAGTTGGAGTTGTCGTTGACGGTTTAGATACGGAAGGAGTAGTTGACGTATTGTTCGTGAACACTCTTTTCGCAGTAATGTAATGATCTTTGTAATAATCTACAAGCATTACTCGCGTAATCACACCACCTGAATTCGGGAGGACAAGACGATGATCACCTGCATAAATAGCGACAAGGCTAGGAGTAGTTGACCCTTTCACGCTATTGAAGAAGACAAGATCACCTTTCTTCAAGTTAGAACGGGAAACAGTTGTCCCTTTGCTTTGAAGATCTTTTAAGCTTGAAGCATTCAATGTGACTCCGTTGTTTTTGTATACATAGTTAACGAAACCGGTGCTCGTAAACTTCTTAGTGCTTTCATTGTTCACGGATCCGATCGTTGCTTTATCTTTCAAATCATAGGCGAGGCTGACAATTTTGTCGCCTTTCGTTGCCGGATTTGATGACATCAAACTAGGGAGCACACGGCGTGCACCGATATAGTTTTCTGTATAATATGGTTTGCTGTTCAAATCGGAAATGATGATGTTTTGTTTAGGATCTGCCATGTGGATGACTTTGTTATCACCGATATACATAGCGACGTGATCTGGAATCTTCGATGCCTTACTACTAAAGAAGAGAAGATCCCCTTTTTGCCATTGCCCTTTTGCAACCGCGGTGCCTTGCTGCATCATGAAGTCTTCATTGTATGTCGCAAGATCTACGCCATTTTTCTCGAAGATATACATAAGGAAAGTGGCGCAAGAAAACTTATACGGATATGTAGGCTTGTATACCGCCGTACTATATGTCGATTTTCCGATCAAGCTCTTTGCCGTTTGAATCAATTGCTCTGCTTTTGCTGCAACAGCCTGTTGCGATGTTTGAGATGTTATCGTGGCGGCAGAGACTGTTTGTGATTGATCGTACGAAGGAATGGCCAGGGAGCTGACACTGACACAAGTGATTAATGCTGCTGAAAGAAGTTTACGTTTCATGTTTTGCCTCCTGAGATTAGTGATGTCTTACCTGAGACTGATAGTAGCATGGAATATGAGGATGGTTGGGAGGGAATATTTGCCTGAGGAAAAGTCGGTTTGCGAGACTGCAAGCCAGTAGAAGACTTATCGGACTTCTTTACAAATAGATTACAGCGTAAAAATGGGAAATTACGGAACGAAAAAAGCGTGTGGCAGAGCCATCACGCTTTTTTATACGTATAAACAAGTTCATTCAATTTGGGATTGACGTCTACATGGAGGTCATGTTCATCGAAAAACCAGTAATCCCTATTTTCAATATAAAAATGTACACCGGCCATCTCCGTTTCGACCGCCAATTCGTCAGGCTGCTCTTTCATGACGCCGAGCGAAAACCCATCATGCAATGGACTAGATCCGCCATATCGGGCAAAAAATTTAATATAATCGCCGGTTTCAGCTTCCATCTCTTCCGTAAACCATTTCAGTGCATCATCCGATAAAACGATTTTCATTTTGTATCCCGCCTTTCGGTTTCTGCTTCCATTGTATTATAACCATTTCACTTTTGGCTCAGTTCCTGCTTTGATCCTAGCAATATTCGCCCTATGCCGATAGAAAATGAAAACACCCATCAGCCCGACGATGATCATCAGATAAATATCTCCTGTCCATACATAGTAGGCAATGCAGTAAATGAATCCAACTACTGCCACGATCATAGACGATAGGGATACCATCTTCGTGATTTTTAAAGCAAGGAGGAACGTCAGCAGTACGATAATAAAAATAGGCCAGTTATAGCCGAGCAACACACCACCCGAAGTGGCAACCGCTTTACCCCCTTTGAACTTCGCAAAGATAGGGAACATATGGCCGATCACTGCGCATACACCAAGTAGAAGTGGATGGATTTCTGCCGAACTGAAGTAAGGCAAAAGGGGAAGTAGCACGGCAGCTGTCCCTTTTAAAATGTCGAGGATGGTGACGATCAAACCTGCTGTCTTTCCTAAAACCCTGAAAGTGTTCGTGGCACCAAGATTTCCGCTTCCATGCTGCCGTACATCGGTTCCATAGAACAGTTTACCGACCCATAATGCAGATGGGATTGATCCGAGTAAATAAGCGATTAGTATAAGAATGATAATTTCCATGGCGCTCCCCTTTATTAAAATGAGTATATATGTGTTTTTAGTTTAGCAGAACAGATGAATACCGACAATGGAATGTGTCAAGTAATGTAATAAGCATATTGTCTAGATTTTCCTCATCTCATTGCATTCAGGAGGTTTCTTCTATACAATTAATTGAGCGAGCTTCCTGAAACGTTGATTTGACAAGCTTTACAGGAAGCGATACGATAGTATATAAAGAAAAAGAGAACATTCGTTTGATGGGGGTTGCGATTTGACGAAGAAAGAAGAAATTTACACATATGATGATGATTCGATTCAAGTGCTGGAAGGCCTTGATGCTGTAAGGAAACGCCCAGGAATGTATATCGGTTCCACGGATTCCAGGGGGCTTCATCATCTTGTCTATGAAATCGTCGATAACGCAGTTGACGAAGCACTTGCTGGATATGGTTCTGAAATTGACGTTACGATACACAAAGACGGCAGTATCGGTGTTCGCGACTATGGACGCGGAATGCCGACGGGAATGCATAAGACGGGAAAACCAACAGTAGAAGTCATTTTGACCGTCCTTCACGCTGGCGGAAAGTTTGGGCAGGGAGGTTACAAGACGAGTGGCGGCCTGCATGGCGTAGGCGCATCAGTCGTCAATGCCCTTTCCGAGTGGCTTGAAGTGACGATTTTTCGTGATGGAAAGAAATTCAGGCAACGATTCGAAAATGGCGGGAAACCGGTTACTACATTAGAAGAAATCGGAACGACACGGGAAAAAGGGACATTGATCCATTTCAAGCCGGACCCAGCGATTTTCTCAACGATCAAATATCAATATGAGTTGTTGTCAGAACGTTTACGGGAGTCTGCATTCCTTTTGAAAGGTTTGAAAATCGACCTAAAAGAAGAAGGCACTGAAAAGCATGATGTTTTTCATTACGAAACCGGCATCGAAGCATTCATCTCCTATTTGAATGAAGAGAAAGATACGCTACATGATGTTGCATATCTCGAAGGGGTAGCCGAAGGAATTGAAGTGGAATTTGCATTTCAATTCAGCGATGGCTATTCTGAGACGATCCTTTCATTCGTCAATAATGTGCGAACGAAAGATGGCGGAACACATGAAACCGGCGCGAAGACCGCAATGACACGGGTATTCAATGAATATGCGAGGAAAACCGGCATATTGAAGGAAAAAGATAAAAATCTAGATGGTTCAGATATCCGGGAAGGTATATCTGCGATTATTTCTGTCCGAATTCCTGAAGAGATCCTTCAATTCGAAGGACAGACGAAGGGGAAATTGGGAACGAGTGAAGCAAGGACGGCAGCGGATGCAATTATCTCCCAGCAGTTGCTCTATTTCTTAGAAGAGAATGCCGAGCTAAGCGGAAATCTGATCCGAAAAGCGATTCGTGCCCAACAGGCTAGGGAAGCTGCGCGCAAGGCTCGTGAAGATGCGCGTACCGGGAAGAAACGCCGCCGGTCGGAAACGCTTCTTACTGGGAAACTGACGCCTGCTCAATCGAGGAACGCTTCAAAAAATGAGCTTTATCTAGTCGAAGGGGATTCTGCCGGCGGTTCAGCTAAACAGGGCCGAGACAGAACTTTCCAAGCGATTTTGCCACTCCGCGGTAAAGTAATTAATACTGAAAAAGCTAAATTAGAAGATATTATGAAAAACGAAGAGATCAATACGATCATCCATGCGATTGGCGGAGGAGTCGGCGCTGATTTTCAGATTGATGATATCGCTTACGATAAAGTAATCATCATGACCGATGCCGATACCGACGGAGCGCATATCCAAGTGCTTCTTCTTACGTTCTTCTATCGCTATATGAAGCCGCTAATCGAAGCAGGGAAAGTATTCATCGCACTTCCTCCGCTCTATAAAGTCTCAAAAGGGACAGGCAAAAAGGAACAAGTCGAGTATGCATGGACGGAAGCCGATCTTGACGATGCAATCAAAAAAATCGGCCGTGGCTATATGCTCCAGCGTTATAAAGGTCTCGGTGAAATGAATGCCGATCAATTATGGGATACGACGATGAATCCTGAAACCCGTACACTTATCCGCGTCACAATAGAGGATGGTGCACAATCAGAAAGACGTGTCACCACACTCATGGGAGACAAGGTCGAGCCTCGTAGGAAATGGATTGAAACGAACGTCGATTTCGGTACCGAGGACCATAATATTTTGGAAAATGAATTTTTGCATGTTGAGGGGGATTTTGAATGACTTCAACTGAGCGATTCCAGGACTTGCCTTTAGAAGAAGTGATAGGCGACCGTTTTGGACGTTATAGTAAATACATCATTCAGGACAGGGCGCTTCCAGACGCTAGAGACGGATTGAAGCCAGTTCAAAGAAGGATTCTTTACGCGATGTTCCATGAAGGGAACACTCACGATAAAACATTTAGAAAAGCCGCGAAAACAGTCGGGAATGTAATCGGCAACTACCATCCGCATGGTGATACTTCTGTATACGATGCGATGGTGCGGATGAGTCAAGAATGGAAGCTGCGCCATCTGATGATTGAAATGCACGGGAACAACGGTTCGGTGGACGGAGATCCGGCAGCTGCCATGCGGTATACGGAAGCAAGACTTTCGGCGATTGCAGCGGAAATGCTGCGTGATATAGGTAAAAATACGGTAGAGTTCATCCCAAACTTCGATGATACGGAGCCGGAACCGACCGTATTGCCTTCTCGTTTCCCGAACTTGCTCGTCAACGGGTCAACAGGAATTTCTGCGGGATATGCGACTGATATTCCGCCGCATGCTTTACACGAGGTCATTGATGCGGTACTCATGAGAATGGATAATTCGGATGTATCTGTGGAGGAATTGATGACGGTCTTAAAAGGACCAGATTTTCCTACTGGCGCAATCATCCAAGGAACGGATGGGATCAAGACGGCCTATGAAACAGGAAGAGGCCGATTTGTCATCCGTGCCAAATCGGAAATCGAATCGTTGAAAGCAGGCAAATCGCAAATTGTCATTACTGAAATACCATACGACGTCAACAAAGCAAATTTGGTGAAGAAAATCGATGAACTCCGATTGGACCGAAAGCTCGATGGTATTGCAGACGTACGTGATGAATCCGACCGTACAGGGCTTCGAATTGTAGTCGAATTGAAGAAGGATATGGATGGCAATGCCATTTTACAATATTTATTGAAAAATACTGATCTTCAAGTGACGTATAATTTCAATATGGTAGCAATCTCTAATAGAAGGCCGACTCTTATGTCTTTGCCAATGCTATTGGATGCTTATATCGACCATCAAAAGGATGTCGTTACGAGAAGATCCGAGTATGATATCCAGAAGGCGAAAGACCGGTTGCATATCGTAGAAGGTCTCATGAAAGCTCTATCTATCCTGGATGAAGTGATCAAGACGATTAGAGCATCGAAAGACAAACGCGATGCAAAAAATAATATTATATCGAAATTCGGATTTACAGAAGTGCAAGCGGAAGCGATTGTATCTCTCCAATTGTACAGATTGACGAATACGGATATTACCGAACTCAAAAAAGAGGACGCGGAGCTTAGAAAGTTGATTGAGCAGCTTGACGCCATTCTGAAAAGTGATAAAAAACTTTCAGCAGTCATCAAGAAGGAATTACTTGAAATCCGCAAACAGTTCTCCGAGCAAAGAAGATCTGTCATTGAAGAGAAGATCGAAAACATCAAAGTGGATCTTGATATCCTCGTTCCGAGCGAAGAAGTCGTCGTATCGGTTACAAAAGATGGTTACGTGAAAAGGACGAGCATACGTTCGTACAGTGCTTCAAACGGCACCGGACAAGAGATGAAGGAGTCCGATTACAGTCTGCTAGAAACTGTCATGAATACGCAGCATCACCTTCTATTGTTCACATCACAAGGCAATTACTTGTATCAGCCCGTGCATGAACTGCCTGATATCCGTTGGCGTGATCTTGGTCAGCATATATCAAGCATCATCTCATTGGAACCGAATGAGGAAATCATCTCAGCAATCGGTATCGAAAACTTCGATGACCAAACACTCGTTCTTACCGCTGCAGATAACGGAAACGTCAAAGTATCGAAGCTGTCGGACTTCCAAGTACAACGTTATTCTAGAACGTTTAAAGCGATGAACTTGAAAAAAGGGGATCGGCTTGTCGATGTACAGCTCGTATCGGGTGATGAAGATATCATCCTATTCAGCGAGCAGGCGTATGGATTGCGTTTCTCACTTACGGAATTGTCGGTTACAGGTGTACGGACAGCAGGTGTAAAAGGCATCAATTTAAAAACGAATGATAAGCTTGCATCTATGCTTGTTGTGCGCGACGAAGCGGAATCCGTTTTGATTGCCACTCAGCGCGGCTCCGTCAAGCGGATGGCATTGAAAGAACTTGAGGTCGCAGCAAGGGCACAGCGTGGTGTAATAGTATTGAAAGAGTTAAAAACGAATCCGCATCGGATTGTCGGCAGTCAATTAGTCAAACCAAGCGAAACCGCCGTTCTTTTGACGACTAAAGATGCTAAAATCGTAGTCGAGGCAGGATCGTTAAGGCTTGTCGATCGCTATTCGAATGGCAGCTCACTTGTGGATGAAAGCAAACACGGAAAAGTCATCACAATCTATAAAGAGGCTGAAACGAAGGAATAATGAAAAGCGTCTACTAGCAGAATTAAATCTGCAGTAGGCGTTTTTTCTTGGTCAATATATAGGTAAAGATTACCGTGACAATTCTACGATTTTACCGTATAATAATTCGATAGTCGAAATAAATAACAAAAAATGAATAATGGGGAATGAGTATGTGGAAAAACCGTAATGTTTGGATCATTTTATCAGGGGAAATGATTGCCGGACTCGGGTTATGGACTGGAATCATCGGAAACTTGGAATTTTTACAAGAGAAGATTCCATCAGATTTTGTGAAAGCACTCATATTATCAATCGGTTTATTGGCAGGTATCATTGCAGGTCCAACAGCTGGACGAATTATTGACCAATCGAGGAAAAAGACTGTATTGATTGTAGCAGGACTTGGAAGGCTTGTCAGCGTTGTATTCATGTTACTCGCTATCGGAACAGGTTCTGTCTGGTGGATGGTAGCATTCATCATTTCAATTCAATTGTCGGCAACTTTCTATTTTCCAGCATTGCAGTCGGCAATACCGCTTGTCGTAAAGGATGACGATCTATTGACGATGAATGGATTGCATATGAATGTTGCAACGGTTGCTCGGGTCGTAGGTACGGCCCTTGCAGGTGTCATGCTCGTTTACTGGTCATTGGCTTCGTTGTATTGGGTATCGATGATTGCCTATGTAGCGCTGTTAGGCTTCACATTGATGCTCAAAATCGATGAAGGGGAGGGGAGTGCAGGCTCCCGGAGAAAAGACGGTGAAAAAGGTGGATTCATGGAAGTTTTTCCAGTCTTAAAAGCGTATCCTGCTGTTGGCATGACGCTAATTATGACGATGATTCCATTATTATTTCTCGGTTCATTCAATCTGATCGTCATCAATATAAGTGAAATACAAGACTCTTCGTCGATTAAAGGATTAATTTATACGGCTGAAGGAATTGCCTTCATGGTCGGTTCCTTTGCAGTAAAATTCATTACTCGTAAATGGAAGACGACGGTTATTTTATTTTTCTTTGCGTCAATGGTAGCAATTGCTGAATTCATGCTATATTTTGCAGCTAACATCGTTTTGACATTGAGCGCATTTGCTGTACTAGGTTTTGCATTAGGATGTTTTTTCCCGACAGCAATGGTCATTTTTCAGAAACAAATGCCAAAAGCATACCATGGACGATTTTTCTCGTTCCGCAATATGTTAGAAAGGGTCATGTTCCAATTCGTATTGTTGAGCGCTGGGGCATTTTTGGATATTGTCGGATTACAAGTGATGGTTATTATTTTCGGTCTAATTAGTCTCAGCATGACGTTGTTATTTTTTATTCAAATGAAACGAAGAAATATCGTATTGGAACAACCGAAAACAGAACCTGCAGCAGAAATCATTTTATGATTCGCTGCAGGTTTTATTTATGATCAAAAAATCGGTTTCGTCTCACTGTTACGAGTATACTTTAATGTGATATTTAACTTCCACTAATATATATTATGGCCACGGCACTAAGTGAAGTATTCGATCATACCTCTATTCTATACCTATGACCTTTATTTTTACTATTTTCTACATCAATGAATTGTGCGCTATATTCGATTACATCGTTGATATAAAGTTTGTTTTCCTTTGCCAACTCTTTTATTTCTTCGAAAAGCTCTTTATCGTAAGTTGTTTTATAATGTTCACGGTCCTTCGGTCGTTGTTTTTTATCAAATAAGATCCCATCTTTACTTGATAATAAGTTGATAAAACCGCTTTCCAATAAATAATTGATATGCGTGTCATGACTTTTCGCTAAATCGGTTAATTCGTTTATCAATGCTTTACTTATCGTAGTTCTGAATTCAATCCGAGTTGTATCAATAGTTTGTTGTAATTTACCGTTAACTAATTTCCACATTTGTTTCACTCCAATTCTAAAATGGCTTGTTCAAATTCAGCTGTGTATTGATGTTTAATCATTCTTAATTTTTTGTTCTTGTTATACAGATCACCAGCTCCATCATAAATGATATCAGCTAGTTTAGGAAGGTCTTGTTTTCCTTTTACCCAGACCCGGTAAATGGTTTTCTTAGATTGTGTAACCTCTGAAGTTATTTCCGTTCGCAAATTCCATTTTTGAAATACAGTAAAAAGTCCACCTGCAAACAATTCACTCGCTGTAGTTATATTCATAACATATCCTCGATTTTGCACCCAACCATCTCCGTCTATAACACCTCTTATAAATGCAGGCATGAACTGATCTGGCACGTCAGGAAAAGGTACATTATGTGATTTATTCGGTGTTACACCAAGTTGCTCTAGATCCTCCTTAATCTTTTTTGAATTTATCATCAACATCGGTGTTGTTCTCGTACCGGTTGGTTGTGCAATCGTCGAATTCGCATCCATTAGTTTTGCTACTTTCATCAATAAAGTCTCATCTTTTTGTGCTAAGTATACAGAGTGAACTTTGCTATTTACATGGCCATCCGTAATAAATAATCCCAATACCCAAGCCATCTCATGAGACCATGTTTTGAAGAAATCCTCATTCACTTTATGAATACGCCGACGTCCTACAGGACGCAATTCGACTCCATGCTTAATCAATACATTTCGAATTCCACGATCCGACAACCCGATAACGGTGCAAAGTTTTTCATACGGCAACCCGCTTTTATACAGTTCAATGATTTTTTCGTCTGTCATGCCCGGATTACGCGCCACTTCTCCCATTCCTCCTTTTATGCTGCCTTTACCTATTATACAAACTTATGTTCCTACTTTCAACTAATTGACTGAATGTTGTTTTAACTAAAAAAGACCACTCGTCTTTACAAGTGGCCACTCAACTACTCATCTTTTCACATATTGCACTCTGTCAGTCGCTTGAAGTTCATCCAATGTAGATGCGCCAACGCCAAACATAGCCATGCGCAGCTCTAATTCTTTCGTTTCCATAACTCTCATGACATCTTCTGGAGTTTGTGTCGCTTCTTTCAAGATTGATCTCCCGAAACCGACAATATTAGCACCTAATGCTATTGTTTTTGCAGCGTCCAGGCCAGTCGACATACCGCCACTTGCAACAATCGACTGTCTGCCGATCTTTTCACGAACAGAAACGACACAATCCACTGTCGGTGTGCCCCATACGCTAAACGTTTCTGCTGCAGTCTGTTTAACAGGGTCGGTCGAACGGTATTTTTCCACTTGGCTCCATGATGTTCCACCTGCGCCCGCTACGTCGATGAAAGACACACCGACGTCACACAGCTTTTTAGCTGTCGCTCCATCGATTCCCCAGCCGACTTCCTTTACACCTACCGGAACTTCCAATTCTTTTGTCAGCGCTTCGATTTTCACTAATAAATCCTTGAAATTCAAATCTCCATTCGGTTGAATAACTTCCTGAAGACTGTTTAAGTGAAGCACCAATGCATTAGCATCCGTCATTTCAATAATTTGCCGGCATTGATCAATGCCAAATCCGTAATTCAATTGAACTGCGCCTAAATTGGCGATAATCGGAACGGACGGCGCGTATTGTCTCACTTGGAATGAAGCCCTATGTTCCTCGCTCTCAATTAATGCCCGCATGGATCCTAAAGCTAAAATCCACCCTTTTTCTTCAGCGGCAAGCGCCAAATTACGGTTGATCGTTTCAGCGAAAGCAGCTCCGCCAGTCATGGAACTGATCATGAACGGTGTCGGTCTTACTTGTTCAGTAAATGTACTTTCAATGGAAATTTCATTAAAGTCAATTTCAGGTAAAGCGTTATGAGTGAAATGAACCCTTTCCAGTCCTGTCGTAATATGGTTTCCTGTCACTTTTTCGTTGAGTGTGATTTCAATATGCTCTGCTTTCCGTTGATGGATAGAACCAGTCATTTGCAACATCCCTCTTCCCTAGCACGAAGATGTCCATGAAGCTTCCATCCTCGTTGAACGCCTTTTCTTTACATTTCATTATAGGTTACCTACCTTGTAATTTCAGCTATTAGGATTAAATTATTTGGCAACTAATTTCGAAGTATGTTAAGTTTAAATCGGTCAAATCAAAACGACGCTTCGGGGCAAGGTGAAATTCCTTACCGGCGGTGATCAAGCGCAATGCTTGTCAGTCCGTGACCCGTTCTTCCCTACGGAAGACGGTGGAGCTGGTGTAAATCCGGCACCGACAGTGAAAGTCTGGATGGGAGAAGCTGCTCGAGTTTGATGACCATGCCCAAATTATATATCCGCCCTTTCAAATATTAGAAAGGGGGAATTCGATGAACCACGCCGATTATATGAAGTTAGCTTTAGATCTTGCGAAGCTTGCAGACGGTCAAACGTCACCGAATCCAATCGTCGGTGCTGTTTGTGTTAAAAACGGCCAGATTTTAGGGACAGGTGCGCATATGGAAGCTGGAACACCTCATGCTGAAGTACATGCCCTCCGTATGGCCGGTTCAAATGCAGTCAATGCAGATCTTTATGTCACTTTAGAACCTTGTGCACATGTCGGAAAGACGCCTGCTTGCACAGAGACAATCATTGCAAGCGGCATTCGCCGTGTTTTCATTGCGTCCACAGATCCGAATCCTTCCGTAAATGGAAAAGGGATTGGGCTTCTTCGGAATGCCGGAATTGAAGTGATCACTGATTTATGTAAAGAAGAGGCGGATTTTAGCAACCGGGCATTTTTTCATTTTATTCAACACAAAAAACCCTACGTCACTTTAAAGGCAGCCGCCACTCTCGATGGCCGCCTTGCAACGCAAAATGGGAACAGCAAATGGATCACGTCTGAAAGTTCGAGACTAGATGTCCATACCCTCCGCCATACCCATGATGCAATTTTAGTAGGTGTTAACACAATTCTTCATGATAACCCTTTCCTCACCACCCGCTTGCCCCATGGTGGAAAGAACCCAACACGTATTATTTTAGATAGGCATCTACGGACGCCTGAAACCGCAAATGTCATTCAGGATCAAGCTGCGGAGACGATTATTTTTACACTTGAATCGAATCGTTCGCATACTTTTACCGATTTCCCATTTGTTCATGTCGAGACGATACCGGAACATATCGATTTTTTGGATGAAGTTCTTATGCGACTTGCTGAACGAGGTATCATGATGCTGTTAGTGGAAGGCGGAAGCCAAGTCCATTCCAGTTTCATTCATTCAAGTCTTGCGAATGAGCTGTATTTGTATATGGCTCCGAAATTGGTTGGTAACGGCCCTTCCCTTTTCATGGATCAGAGCCGAATAACGATTTCGGAATCGGAACCGCTCCGTATCGTTGACGTGAAGCAAATCGGAGAAGATATCCGTCTTCATGCACTTTTTCAGAATGGAGGTGCAAGCTGATTGTTTACAGGTATTGTTGAAGAAGTTGGAACCTTACATGCGATAAAGAAAGGTTCGTCATCGTTGCAATTAATAATTACATGTGGCCATGTGCTCTCTGACGTAAAAAAGGGAGATAGTATTTCCGTCAATGGTGTTTGTTTAACCGTCTCGAATTTTTCAACAACACAATTTGCAGCGGACGTAATGCCCGAGACTTTCAAGGCAACAACACTTTTCACGTTGAAGTCCGGAAATCATGTGAATTTGGAACGTGCGATGGCAGCGAACGGCCGTTTTGGTGGCCATTTTGTTACAGGTCACATTGATTGCATAGGTGAAATTATTGCAGTCAGACCTGTCGAAAACGCAATCTATATGGATATTCAAATCGATCCTGCGTTTCAATCACATCTTGTTCCGAAAGGTTCTATAACGGTAGATGGGACTTCTTTGACTGTTTTCGATATCTCAGAACAAGGGTTTACAATATCCCTCATACCGGTCACGCAAGCTGATTCCGTACTTGGACATAAGCGCGTCGGCGATTATGTCAATGTGGAATGCGATATCCTTGCGAAATATTTGGAGCGGATCGTCTCTAGGAAAGAAACTGAACCGCCGGGCGGGTTGACAATGGAAGCACTTGCCAAAAGCGGATTTTTGGAATAAGAGGTGTAAAAGATGTTTAGTACGGTTGAACAAGCAATAGATGAATTAAAAAAAGGCAAAGCGATTATCGTCGTTGATGACGAAAGCCGTGAAAACGAAGGCGATTTTGTAGCACTCGCTGACTTTGCTACCCCTGCTATGATTAATTTCATGGCTACTGAAGGTCGGGGCTTAATCTGTGTACCGATTGAGCAACAGCTGGCAGACCATCTTGGACTGGCTCCTATGGCAACTACGAATACCGATGTCCATGGAACAGCTTTCACAGTAAGCATTGATCATGCGTCTAGCCATACTGGGATTTCCGCATTTGAACGGTCGGAAACGATATTGAAAATGCTCCATTCCGACTCGCCCCCTTCTGATTTCAGAAGACCTGGTCATATCTTCCCGTTAGTCGCGAAAGCAAACGGCGTATTGGAGCGGCCGGGGCATACGGAAGCTGCGGTTGACCTCGCACGTCTTGCCGGTGCGTCTAGAGCGGGCGTCATTTGCGAAATTATGAACGCTGATGGAACGATGGCGCGTGTAGACGATCTTATGGAAATTGCCAGAAAGCATGAACTTGTCATTTTGACGATCGAGCAGTTGATTGCATACCGTAAGCGAAATGAAAAACTCGTTGAAAGGGTTGTCGATGTTCACTTGCCTACTAAATATGGCGATTTCACAGCAATTACCTATATAGAAAAGCTGACAGGCCGTGAACATATCGCTTTTGTGAAAGGTCAAATGAATGAAACCGAGGCGACAGTTGCCCCTCTCGTCAGAATTCATTCAGAATGCCTGACGGGTGATGTATTCGGTTCCTGCCGATGCGATTGCGGTCCCCAGCTGCATGCGGCACTTGCCCAAATTGAAGAGGCTGGGAAAGGAATACTAGTTTATATGCGTCAGGAAGGCCGTGGAATTGGCCTGGTCAATAAAATGAAAGCATATAAGCTGCAAGAACAAGGATTTGACACAGTCGAGGCGAATGCCCGCTTAGGTTTCGAAGACGACTTACGGGAATATTTCATAAGCGCACAAATCCTAAACGATCTCGGTTGCAGCCGAATTCAACTGTTGACGAACAATCCGCGAAAAATCGAAGGACTTTCAGAACATGGGATAACGATCGAAAATCGAATTCCTATCGAATTGCCTGTCGTAGATGGCAACCGGTTCTATATGGAGACGAAAAAGACGAAATTAGGACATCTATTGCATAACTGAGGAGGAAAAACTAATGACTTTGACATATGAAGGGCATTTAATCGGAACAGGACTTAAAATTGGGATCGTCGTATCTCGCTTTAATGAATTTATTACAGGAAAGCTTCTTGGTGGAGCGGAAGATGCTTTGCGCCGCCACGGAGTAGAAACAGATAACATTGAAATCGCTTGGGTACCTGGGGCTTTTGAAATCCCGCTCATCGCGAAACGGATGGCAGCTTCAAAGAAATATGATGCGGTCATCACATTAGGCACCGTCATAAGAGGGTCTACTCCCCACTTCGATTACGTATGCAATGAAGTGGCTAAAGGAGTCGCCTCACTTAATATGACAGAAGAAGTGCCTGTCATTTTTGGCGTATTGACGACCGATTCAATCGAGCAAGCTGTTGAACGTGCTGGTACGAAAGCTGGCAATAAAGGATGGGACGCAGGAGTATCAGCCATCGAGATGGCGAACCTCATCAAGCAGTTTTAAATGGAAAAAGCAAGTCCCCCGATTTTGTTGGGACTTGCTTTTTTTAATCAGACACCCATTTTCCGACTCGATTGTGTGACTTTCTTTGCCTGTTGGCTTTTCATTTTTGGTGTTTGTTGAATTGGATTTCCTTTGGTCTTTGTCGACTGTGTCTTATTCTTCTTTGCCTCAAGCTGCTGTTTTACTGCGTCTTTCAAGCTGATTTTCGCTTTTTCCCCTGTTTGCTTGTTCGATTCCATATTCGTCAACTCCCTTCAGATGCTATCGGTTAGTAAATTTTAGCATTCCCGGTCAATAGTGTCCATATAGAAAATAAACAGAATGATAAAACTACCTTACTATCTTTCTCCCCTTTTTTCGCAAAGACAGCCAAATGACTGTAAATAGTATGAATGCTACCGCTTCCAGCGATAATATATACCAAGGGTAAGGACCGAGAAAATCAAGTAGGCTGCCACCCTGAGGTTTCATCCGAAGAAACATATAGTTCCCGTCAAACAGCCAGTTTACAGTTAAAATTATCGGTAACATCGCATTGATGATCAACATCGTTTTCAATACGCCTTTAAACGTAGGTTCATATCCTCTTACCCAAACAAAATAAAGGCCCGTCAAAATGATACCGGCGTGTGTATAGAAAAAATGGAAAAAGCGGAAATGCGGAAAATTCATGTCGAGAACAGGCGTTGCTAGTGCTTGTAGGGCACCAGCAATTCCGGCAAAAATGACGAAATCGATTAAATGCCGATTCCCTGTCAAAAGAAGGATGATCGAGACAAACAAAGAGATGCTGCATAATTCGAGTGGAAGTGCATCATCTAATCCCCATTTTCCCGTCGTAATGAGCCAAATATGATAACCAATATCCATTGCTAATAATGATAATGCAAAAAATCGCTCTGGCGTCTTCAATCTAGCAACATTCTCTTGTAACTTCCTTCGTTGCCAGTACAGCGTGAAAACAAGCAATGCAATTACAATTAGAACCGACAGATGCACTGCAGAAAACATAATAAACTGTTGATCCATTCCTCCACCCAAAGCCATCCCCCATTCACGTTCCGCATTTACCCTACATTATAGCATCGCTTGCTTCTAGTAAGAAGAATGGTTTGTTTAACCTCGTTCCTATACAGACATACTATGATCAACCAGAACGAAAGGGGAATAAAAGGATGGTACAACAAAATACTGAGCAATCGTCACATCAACAGATGATAGAGCAACAATTCCAAACGGAGAAAAAGCAAATCCTCCAGAAACTGAACAAAGCATCTCAGACGATACAACAGATGAGTACTTTGTTCGATTCACAGTCGGTTCAGCAAGCACAACAGCAGCTCCAGCAAGTCTCGCAGCTGTTGAATCAGTTGCAAGGACAAGCGGCGACTCAATCGCCCTCCACCGTCCAACAACAGCTCGAACAAGTTCGTAAACAAATCGACCAAGCCGCCCAAACTTTGCAGTTAATTGAAACGTTGAACGTTGGCAATAAAAGCTTTAAAAAATAGAACAGAACCCTTGGCTAGCAATCCAAGGGTTCTTTTTTACTGCCCGCGATTTTCTATCTGATTGGAATCTACCAACTTGTTTGCAGCAATGAAGGAATTGATCGCATCTTTTATTTCCTGATAACCGGTGCACCTGCAAAGGTTTGACTGTAGCCATTCTTCAACCCGCTCATCATCAGCATCGGGATGTTCTGTAACTAATGCATGCCCATTGACGATAAAGCCAGGTGTACAATATCCGCATTGGATTGCCCAATTGTCAACAAACGCCTTTCTCACCGGTGAATGTGTCAAACCTTCTATTGTCGTAATTCCACTGTTCAATGTTTCAATCGTCAATACGAGGCATGAATGCATAGGCTTACCGTCAACCAATACTGAACATGCTCCGCAATCCCCATTTCCGCAAGCTTGCTTTGCGCCTGTCAAACCTAGCTGTTCGCGCAATGTACAAAGCAATGTATCAGCAGACCTTATCATAACGTCAGTGGAAGATCCGTTGACTAGCAAAGGAACTACCGTATATTTACTCGTATTCGAGCTGATCATCCGTTCCCCTCCCAAGCAGCATTCATTTCTGTTAACAGTTTCCCGAAGATAAAACGACGGAAGTCTTTTGAAGCAATAAAATCATCTGTAATGTTTGTTGGCAGCTTGGCAATCGCCTTCTCAACTCTTTGTTCATCGCTAATTGTCGCATCGTTCAAAACGCCTTCAACTACTGCCGACCGGAACGGGTGTTCATGTAAGCCACTGAAGGCAATTCGAATACGGTTATCTTTCCGCAATGCGGCCAAACTGACAATCGGATAACCGACATTCGATGATCGAGTCCGTTTCAAATGGACGAATGGCAACTTAAGATTCGAGGAAGACACTTTTATTTGCGTCAAAAACTGACCGTCCACCAATTCCACAGCAGCGAGTTTGTCTACCGACATGACGCCCATCCCTTTAGGACCGTTGATGACGGCTAGAGCATCCGTTACGAGAAAAGGCAAAATCCCTTCCCTGTATCCGAGTTTGCTCATGAGATTTCCACCGATTGTAATTTTATTTCTTGACGTATGATCGGCGATCGTACGCACCGTTTTTTGCAACAACGGAAATAAATTTGATTCCACCAATCGGTTCAATGTCACAGCGGCTCCAATGACAAGCTCTTCTCCTTGCATTTCAAGCACATTGCACTCCGGAATCCCTTTCAGGTCGATGACTGTATCAACAGTCAATTTTCCGCCCCGAGCAAAAGTGATCACTTCAGTTCCCCCAGAGAAATAAACGACTTTCTTACCTAATTTCCATTCACTTGCATAGACTTTCAATGCCTCTTCCACTGATTCAGGTTTAAAATAATTAAAATTGAACGGAATCATTAGTTGCACTCCTCGTACGCCAAATGAGTTCGGCTGTCAATGGCAATTCAGTCAGTTCTACTTTTGTTGCCAATGAAAGGCTATTGGCCAATGCCGCAGCAGCTCCGATCACTCCGTATTCGCCGATCCCTCTTGCGCCGTATGGTCCATCTTCCGCAGGCGTTTCAATGAATTCTACAATATATTCGCTAGGTTGCTCACCGAATCTCATTAACTGATACGTCCGCAAATCAGGATTTTGGATAACGCCTTGATCGTTGAATTCGAATGATTCTCCGCTTGCGATGCTAAGCCCAAGGAAAATCCCTCCTCGCATCTGTTGAGTCGCGGTCATCGGATTAATGATCGTGCCGCCATCCATCACTGTTACAGCCTTCACGATTTTATACGTGTATTTACTTTCATCCCATTCAATTTCAACCGCTTGTGCCCCGACAGACCACCATGGACCCGGATCGCCAAAGCCCGTATCTTTATCCATCGGAGTCAAATGCCGTTGCACATGAACGCCAACTCCAATAATTTGTCCGCCGACAGTATGGCCGTTCGGATATTTATAGCCAAGTGCAATGGTTTCGATATTAATGCCGAAGTCCGGTTTTGCTTTTACGTAAACCCGGCCATTTCCAACGTCCAAATCTTCTTCGGAACATTGCAAAGCGACGGCTCCAACTCTCTTTAATTGCCGAATGGCATCGTCTGCCGCCGCCAACACGGCATTTCCTGCTAAAAACGTCGTGCTGCTTGCAACGGTTCGCCATTGGTGCGGAGTGTATTGCGTATTCACTTCCATCGTGACGTGAATATCAGAAACTTTCATTTTTAATCGTTCTGCCGCAAGTTGCGCCAAAATCGTCTTCGTTCCTTGTCCAAGTTCAACAGCCGCACAGCTTAAGTTCACCGTGCCGTCCGCTTCAAACTTCAACAGTGCACCAGCTTGCGCGTTTGTCGATGTCGTAGATGTCTTCCAGAACAACGCCACCCCTTTCGCTCGAACTACCCCGTTTTCAACTACCGGCCGCTTTCCATCCCAGCCGATCAGTTCCTTCGCCCGCGTCATGCATTTCGCTACGTCTCCGATATTGTTGGCATTCAGGACGGACTGCGTCGGTGTCGTATGACCTGGTTTGATGACATTCAGCAATCTGAATTCAATGGGATCCATTTTCAATTTTTCGGCAAATCGATCCATCGTCCGTTCGATTGCGAAAGTCAGTTCAGGATGACCGTAACCTCTGAACGAAGTGGCATACGGGTGATTCGTGTACATGCAATAAGAATCGCACCAGACGTTCGGAATGTGATAAGGACCCGTACAGTCAAGAGCGGCCGCGCGTGTTATGCCCGCAGCTTGATCGGAATAAGCACCGGCTTCGATTAAAAAAGTGTATTGCCCTGCAATGAGCTTCCCTTCTTCATTCACGCCAAGTTTGACCATCGCATTAAACCCGATATGGCAAGGAGCTGTCATCATATCCTCTTCTCGTTCGAACTGCAGCTTGACTAGTTTTCCACCTAGCGCACTGGATGCCAAGTATGCAAGAGGCTCCAGCTGCACTGCTCCCTTTCCACCGAAAGCTCCTCCGAGCATCGGAATATGAACGATGATTTTGCCGACATCTATATTAAAGAACTGGTTGAAGATCTTTTTGATCGTAAAAGGTGATTGACTCGTAGAGTGGACGATGACTCGTCCATCCGGATTAATTTCAACAGTAGCGGTTCTCGTCTCCATCGCCGCGTGGTCTGACAAATTGAAGGAATATGTAGCGGAAAATGTATCTTTGCATGTCGCCCAAGCTTTTCCGAATTCCCCTTTTCTAATTTTTATATGGCTTGCAATATTCGTCCCGGGTACAGGATAGACATTATCGATGATCTTCGTATACTGGCCTGATTGTTCGTGAATCAACGGAGAATCATTTTGAAATGCCTGTTCGACTGAATTGACGATTGGGAGCGGCTCATACTCGACAATTATTTTGCCCGCCGCCTGCTTTGCCTGGTACGGATGGTCAGCGACGACGACAGCGATGGGTTCTCCGTAATAACGAACTTTCTCGAAGGCGATCGGCGGTCGATCGGCGAGTATCGGACCTATCGGAAAAGGATATGTCTCACCCGTGATGATGGCCTGTACGCCCGGGACTTTCCACGCCTCGCTCGTATCGATCGATTTGATGCGTGCATGTGCTTCTGTGCTTGTCGCTACCTTGGCATGCAACATCCCTTTGGAAAATGTATCGGCTAAGTATTTCGCATCTCCGGTGGATTTCTCGATCGTGTCGATACGTTGCTCCGCAAATCCGACTGTCGTTCGATTTCCAAATTGCAAGATCTCGTCCTCCCTTCCTTTTCAACCTATTTTATCCAAACTGTTAAATAGGTTAGCCACTTCGCCCGGCTTTTATAAGGACATTCGAATAAATAGACCGCCAGTTGATGACACTGAGCCTATTGAATGCAATATAGAGGTGATGAAAATGGGAACGATTCCACAATTAATCGGAAAATATGTTGAATCCGGGCAGGCGGCAGTCCTTGCGACGGTCATCCATGTAGAAGGATCTGCTTACAGGAAGGAAGGCGCATGGATGTTCATTCTCGAGGACGGCAGTAGAATCGGTTTGCTTAGCGGCGGATGTCTTGAGTATGATCTGCATTGTCGGGCGAAGGAGATGTTCCATACGGGGGACGTAAAAATTTGTGAATTTGATTTGCGTGCAGAGGATGATTTGGGTTGGGGACGCGGTGCTGGATGCAACGGCATTGTAACAGTTATGCTGCGTGACGTCGATGCTCGGTTCAAAGAGTCTCTTCAATTCTTATATGAACAACTTCAACAAGGGCAACCCGTACAGTTCCTGCAGTCTTTGGAAAATGGATTTAATTACTGTTTCGCAAGCAAAACCGAGAAAAACGGACCTTTGAAGAAGAAAATTCAGATTGTTGACAAACAACCTTTTCAGTATTCAGCTGGCCGTAAATGGCTTCAAGACGAGCCTATCTATCAACAATGGATTTGGCCGGCACCTTCTGTTTACTTATTCGGCGCAGGCGCCGATGCTCGACCGTTTGCCAAATTAGCTTCTTCTGTCGGATACGCCGTACATATATGCGATTGGCGTGAAGCGCTTTGTACAAATGAACATTTTCCAACCGCAACTTCTTTCCAGATTGGGCCGATAAATGAAATAGTAAGCCGTCTAATGTTCAATGAGCTTGATTTAGTCGTCATCATGACGCACGATTTCCAAGCCGATCAAGAAATCCTTCATGCTATACAAAACGAGTCGTTATTATATGTCGGTTTATTAGGCTCAAAAAACAGAACAGAGCGTTTGCTAGGACATTCGATTCCTGATTGGCTTCATTCTCCCATTGGCCTGCCGATCGGTGCAGATGGGCCTGAAGAGATTGCGGTCAGCGTCATTGCAGAAATGATTGCCGTCCGGAAAGGAAAAGCGATATGTCCATCATTGGCATCTATTTAGCTGCCGGAAAGAGTCGGCGAATGGGCACGAATAAATTATCGCTTGCGGTTGGAAAAATGGCGTTAGGCAGCTTGGCGCTCGACACCGCAATACAATCTTCATTAGATAGCATCTGTATCGTCGTCAATAAAAATGATGATTTGACCTGGATTTCTGAACGGTTGAAGTCGCATGAAAAGTGCAAAGTCGTCATCTGTACGGATGCAGACGCAGGACAGTCCGCTTCTCTTCGTTGCGGCATTGAGTATGCAATGGAAGCCGGCGCTTCAGCAATCGTCGTCCTCTTGGCGGATCAGCCGTTTATTACAATTCGGATGATCGATGAAATCGTTGCGTGTTTGAAAGAGCATCCGAATAGTAAATATATCGCCACTGCTCATGAAGGAACGATGAAACCCCCAATTCTCTTTACTCGAGACCTTTTCCCTGTCCTTTTGGAAGTTCATGGCGATCAAGGCGCAAGGGAGATATTACGCGGAGCGTCAGTTGTTGCAGGAAAACAGTTGCCGTGCCATGATCCGAGGCTCGTATTCGATGTAGATGATGCAGAAGATTACGCTGTTTTGCTTTCTCAATTGGAATAAAACAAAATGCCCTGTGGTCATTAGAGAGTTACAGGGCATTTTGCATTATTTTTCATCAATAATTTTTCCACGGTCGAGAAATAAAATTCGGTCCCCAAGTTTCTCGGCTTCCTCTACATCATGTGTCACGATGATGAACGGGATTTTCCACATATCATGCAAGCGGATCAGTTCGTCTTGGCATTCAGTTCGCGTTTGTTTATCCAAAGCGGATAGCGGCTCATCCAGTAAAAGAATAGATGGCTCTGTCGCCAAAGCACGGGCAAGAGCTGCGCGCTGCTTTTCTCCGCCGGATATTTGATGAGGATACTTGGACAAAAGATGCTGAATGCCAAGGACTTGCATTAGTTGATCGAAAACAAATGTATGCTCCTCATCTTTCCGTTTCATACCGTAGCGAATGTTTCGCCCGATCGTCATATGCGGAAACAAAGCATAGTCTTGGAAAAGCACCCCTACATTCCGTGCCTGGACTGACATGCTTTCCTTTTTCCCTCGAAAAAATGATTTGTCCCCCAATTTGATTGATCCTTCGTCAGGCTGCGTCAATCCTGCAATCGTATTCAAAATAGTTGTTTTCCCAGAACCGGATGGCCCGAAAAGAACGAGGATTTCATCGTCAACTGTAAAATCGACTTTCAAGTCATAATGGGATAACCGTTTTTCGATGCTCACTTCCAGCATTCAATCACCTGTTTCGATTTTGATCTGTAAAACGTCTCATGTTCCGGCGGCTCCACCAATTCAGCCATGTGATTGTGCTAAAACCTAATGCAACAATGATCACAACCCACAACGTAGCTTTCTCCATCTGACCTGCTTCGACCGCAAAGTAGATGGCCATCGGAATGGTATCGGTCTTCCCAGGTATGTATCCTGCAAGCATAAGAGTAGCTCCGAATTCCCCAAGCCCCCTTGCAAATGAGAGGACGAGGCCAGCAAGAAGGCCTGGCCAAGCGAGAGGAAAGGCCACTGTCCAAAACACCCGCCATTCTGATGCCCCTAACGTCCGGGCTGCATTTTCAAGACGATTGTCCAAACTGTCAAATGCAGCCGCGGCACTTTGGTACATTAATGGAAACGAAACGACGATCGATGCGATTACAGCACCTATCCAAGTAAAAACAATTTGGACGTCGAACCATTCCAACAACCATTTGCCAATCCAGCCATGCTTGCCGAATAGGATAAGAAGGGCAAAGCCGACTACGGTAGGCGGCAGAACGAGCGGAAGCATGAAGGCAGACTCAATAACTGTTTTACCGAAAAAATGCTTTCTAGCAAATAGCCTTGCGAAAAAGACGCCCATTATGAAGACGACAACTGTCGAAATGGCAGCGACTTTTAAAGATAGCAGTAAAGGCGAAAAATCAATATCTGTCACGTTTCCCCCTCATTCCTTACTTGAATCCATATTTCTGAAGAATTTGTTTTCCTTCATCTCCTGTTAGAAAATCAAGAAACTCCTGTGCTTGTTCAGGATGCTTTGAATCTTTTACGACAGCTCCCGGGTATACGATCGGAGTATGCCAAGCCGGATCGGCTTCCGCCACTACGACCACTTTATCCGACACAAAAGCGTCTGTCGAGTACACAATTCCATATTCCGCATTTCCCAATTCCACATGTGTCAGTACTTGACGCACGTCCGATCCCATAACAAGTTTATTTTGTAAAGGCGTCCACAATTGCAGGTGCTCCAGAACTTCCTTTGTATAGCGCCCTACTGGAACAGTTTCCGGTTCACCGATGGAAAGATGATCGAACGCATCGTCGCCAAGCTGTTCGAATGATGTCAATGGATTCTCAGTCGACTTATTCGCTACTAATACAATAGAGTTTTTGGTGAAATCCATGACGGATGACTCGTTGACCAATTCTTTATCAGATAGCCTTTCCATATCTCTTTGACTTGCTGATAAAAAAATGTCGGATGGGGCACCTTGTTCGATTTGTGTTGCAAGTTTACCTGAACTGCCCAAATTCAACGTGATTTCCACATCGTCATGTTCGCTTTCATACACCTGCTTCAATTCATTCAATGCATCTGTTAAACTCGCTGCTGCAGAAATTGATAGCTTAGTTTTTTCTGCACCTTCATTCCCTTTAGAACTGCAACCGAAAGGAATGGCCATGATCACAAAAAGAAGTAAACATTTAACTAAATTGTTCATCTTTTACCCCCCTTTATTTTCTTACTATTACCTATCTTTATATATAACATAATATAACTAAATATATCTAGTTATATCTAAACACAACTAAATATAATTCAATATTCTTAGTCATATCTGAATAGATTGCTTTTTTAGTTGCTATAAGGGAAAATAGAAGTAGCAATGCGACAGGAGGTTACTTATGACTAACCATCAAGCAGCTTCATATACGACCGAAGAAATCGCTGATCTGCTGAAAGTCTCCAAATTGACCGTTTATGATCTTATTAAAAAAGGTGAGCTTCGTGCATACCGGGTCGGTAGGCAAATGCGGATTGATGCGGAGGATCTTGAAGCTTATAAAGAGAAATCAAAAAGTGGCGGAGTAATTGAAAAAGAAGACAATGAATCCGTGCCAAAGTCGGAACCTTTGATCCAACCAACCGAACCCGCCCCTCCTCCCCTACGATTCCAGCCATCCCCTACTCGGCAGCTGATAATTAGCGGACAAGATATTACCTTAGATCTACTCGCAAATGCAATTGGGAGGTCCGGCGCGGTTACCAGTCCTCTACGTTCGTATACCGGCAGCCTGAATAGCTTGATAGCAATGTACAAAGGAGAAGCCGACATCGTTAGTACCCATCTTTTCGATGGAGACACAGGGACTTATAATCTTCCATACATCCAAAAGATACTAACGGGACGTCAATACGTTGTCATCAATTTATTATCACGGTCTGCTGGCCTGTTTGTACAAAAGAACAATCCGAAAAATATTCGGACGTGGAGAGATTTCAGTAACCAAAACATAAAAATGGTCAACAGAGAAATTGGATCGGGAGCAAGAGTGCTGCTCGATGAGAAATTACGCTTAGAAGGCATCACCCCTCATACAATCGACGGTTATCATATGGAGGAAATGAATCATATTGCCGTCGCAAGTAAAGTAGCATCCGGAATTGCGGATGTCGGCGTAGGCATTGAAAAAGCTGCGACATTGGTAGGAGTAGATTTCATTCCCCTCGTCCACGAGCAATATGATCTCGTTATGTTCAAAACGCTTGAAAATGAATTTGTCAGAAACACGATTCTATCCATCCTCCGCTCACAAGATTTCCAACGTGAAATCGGGGCGCTCGGCGGATATGACCTTTCACTGACCGGCAGCATTATATATGAAACAGAATAGGAAAAGGCACCCCAATGTACGTTGGGGTGCCTCCTTCTATTCGTTGTTCTCCTTCTCTTTATACTAGTTTACATAATATTATTATCGAGCAAAAAGTGAACGTCCAAGATTGGACGTCACTCCTTAGATCGAACTACATCTTCATAATGCATTTCAGAATCCGGCTCATAATTGTTATATCTTATCTTTAGCAGTTTAAACAAATGCGTGAATACCACTTTCAGTAAAGCGTATCCTGGTATTCCTAAGACTACTCCAGCAACACCAAATAGAGAGCCTGCAGTCAACAAAACAAAAATAATCGTTATCGGGTGGATTCTTAATGATTTCCCCATGATTTGCGGAGATATGAATTTCCCGTCCACTAATTGAACGATTGTCCACACTGCAGCCAGTTTCACGAGCATGAACGGCGAAGTGACGATGGCAATAATAACTGCGGGCGTAATTGCGATAAGAGGGCCTAAATACGGGACAACGCTCGTAATCATAGCTAACGCCCCTAATAGTGGCGCATAATCCATGCCTATGATGTAAAATCCGATAGTGACCATAATTCCAATACTAATAGCTACAAGAATTTGCCCTTGGATATAAGCCCCGATCTGATGATCAGCATCTTTCAGAATAGAATCGGCATCATCCCGAAGGCGTGGCGGCAGCATTTTTTTGATCATCTGAGGAAGCTTTTCGCCATCCTTCAATAGATAAAATAGGATGAATGGAACCGTGACGATTGCGAGTATGAATCCTGTCAATGCTGATATGAAAGATGTTATGCCTGAAGCGATTCCGCCAACAGTGTCTGTAAATATTTTACCAATATTCCCTAAGCCATTATCCAATATACTGTTAATATTAATATTCATTTCCTTATAATACGTTTCAAATATTGAATTCCGTAAAAATGTATCAACATTAATAAGCATTTGTGTGAAATATGTAGGAAACTCTTCAATCAGATTCGCAAATTGATTCTTCAAAAAAGGATATATAAGAAATACGATTAAAGTGATTAAGCCGATGAGACCGACGAATATTATGAAGATCCCCCATATCCTCGGGATTCTTAAACGTTCCAATATCCGAAGAATAGGCCTCAATAGATAATACGCAATCGTCGCCAATATAATCGGCAGCACGACAGTTGAAAAGAATACTTTAATAGGGTAAAAAATGAATGCAACTTTGCTAAATACTAAAATGATCAAGCCGATTAACAGAACGGAAAGGAGTACGAACATTGTTGCTCGTCCTCCAAGAAAACGGATAATCCGCGGTGTTCCATCATTCATTTCTTTATTTTGCTCCGACGATTTTATGTTATCCATTGACTCCCCCACTTCCCATCACTCAAGTTCCATATCAAGAAAAGCTGCAAGCGTCTCTTTATTCTTCTCAATGTCAAGTTCGATTACCGATCCTGCATGTGAATAAGAGTTGAAACGATATGTGCCTTCGACAGGAATCGTCATTGTTTCAAGGTCCGCTTTTCCGTTCATGATAAGCGTGAATGCTTTTGAAATTTCATCCTTCGTCGTTAAGTCCGTCGCAATGAAGCCCGATAAAGCACCGGACAATTTCGGTACATGAAGAAGCATTCCTGGTCTTAGCGCCTCTTCTTTCAAAGCTGAAATGACCTCTTGCTGCCTTGCAACCCTACCGAAGTCCCCTTCAGCATCAGCACGGAACCGCGCATATCCAAGTAGTTCTTTACCATTCAACTGTTGTTCGCCTGGCATGAGAGTGACGCCAATCTTTTCGGACATCTCTTTTTGAACGTTGATCGTTATACCATCTGGAAAGGCAATATCGATGATCGACTCAAAATTATCAAAATCTACAATGGCGTAATGGTGAATAGGGATTCCGAACATGCCGGTAATCGTATCCTTGACAGTCTGTACTCCGTTTAAGTAATAAGCGGTATTAAGTTTATATGATTTATATCCAGGAATATCTGCGTATATATCCCGCATGAACGAAACAAGGCGGATCGCCCCTTCTTGTTTATTCCACGAAAGGACCATCATTGTGTCAGTGCGGGACCTTCCGCTTCCATCATCGTCAACACCTAATAGCAAATAATTTTCGACTGATGGGTTTTGAGGATCGATAATATCTCCGGAAAACGGACCGGGATCGATGACATTCCCATTAGCCAATGACTTTCCTTCGTTATATTGAAAGTATGAATACAATCCCGCCACGATGAAGCCAAGAAAGAGAATCGTGAAAAAAACTCTGCCGATCCGTAATTTCCTTCTCCTTCTTCTTCTAGGCACCGGGCCTTCGTACTGGTCTTCGTTCAAGTTTAATTCCTCCATATTGTAAAGTCACCTATAGGACGATTGTTGAATGTCATTGGTTGCGTATGTATATCGATAGTATACCATGGTTGACCTCAATAATATGCTTCAATTATTGGTCGATTCCCCACGCATTCATCGACAAAGAGCATAGTCTATATTGAAGGTGGTGGTATAAATGGGACGTGAATACGGAGGCGGAAGCGGATACGGTTCTTCCTTTGTTTTGATAGTTGTGCTTTTCATCCTGTTGATCATTGTCGGGGCAAGCTTCGTCTACTAAGCGATAAAACAATAAGCACAACCACTCATTGGCACTTCGGGGAAAGGGTGACTACGGGCAAGGTCGTAGGCAGCCTTTCTTTCGTGTGCTACAATTTAAGTGATGAATCGGAGAGGAGTTTATAAATAATGACGAGTGAAGTAGTTGAAAAAGCGACTTTTGCCGGCGGATGCTTTTGGTGCATGGTAAAGCCATTCAAGGAATGGGACGGCATTATTGATATCGTTTCGGGCTATATGGGTGGACATGTTGAAAATCCAACGTATGAGGACGTGAAAAAAGGAGATTCGGGACATTTGGAAGTCGTCGAAATCACATACGATCCTTCTGTCTTTACATATGAAAAACTGCTAGAACTATATTGGCCGCAAATCGATCCGACAGATGCAGGCGGACAATTCCACGACCGCGGGCATTCGTACACGACTGCCATCTTTTATTATAATGAAGAGCAAAAGAACGCGGCTGAACATTCAAAAGAGATGCTCGCGAATAGCGGCAGGTTTACGAAGCCGATCGTAACAGATATCCGACCAGCAGAGACGTTTTACCGCGCTGAAGAATACCACCAAGACTACTACAAAAAAGAAGAAGCCCACTATGAAGAAGACCGCGCCAAATCAGGCCGCGACGAATTCATAAATGAGCATTGGAAATAAGTCAATTAAAGAAATCGGCTTTGGAGGATTCCATGGCCGGTTTATATTTTAAATTTCGCTTTAGAAAATCGTCAGAAAAGGCGAGACTCCTGCGAAAGCCGTCACGAAGGACGGCTTTTGCGAGCAATGTCTTCTGCGACCTTAAGGGAGCAAAAGCGTAGCGTTGGGAGCACCGGATAGGCGACGCCCGCGGAAAGCGAGCCGTTCTGGCGATTTTCGTTATTGAAGGACACCCTGAATTGCTATACTCTATTGTCCTTTCGATTCCCGCTCTCCAATCATGAACGTTAATATTATCATAGCAACAAACAACCCCATGAATATCATCAATGTATAATGATGATCGCCAGTCCAGTCGTAAATCAACGCAATCAATAACGGTAAAAACCCGGCAATTAGATAGCCGCCGGTCTGCATCATAGCTGTCCAAGCATTCGTATCATCCGGCGTTTCCGTCGCGTCCAATGGAAACAATAATGCAATCGGGAATAAGCCGGCAAGCGGAATCGCCATGAGAACAGCGCTGACCCACATTAGTGTGCTTCCTCCAGTCCAAAGCAAACCAAATGCAATTAATCCCATCGTTAAAAATAGAAGCAGCCAGAACTTCCTTTTCGGAAAACGTTCATACACAATCGGAAATATTAGATTCAATACGATCTGAAGCGTCATCATTAAAGATAACAGCATACTTGCTTGAACGAGAGACATACCCGCATCCGTCACAACTGGTACAATCCACGTGATGATGCAAAAGAAACTCGACGCCTGCAAACCGAAAAAGATCAGATACAGCCAAGCTTTCTTCTTGCGCCAAGGAGACACTGCATCGGCTTTCCTTATTTCAGTCTTGTCACTTCCCTCTTGCTGAACATTCATATCGCCTTTCACTGAAATCTTCCAAAGGAATATGCCTGCAATCGTTAAAACAGCCCAAATGCCGAGTGCAAACGGGTAAGAACCTGTTGATTCGAAAAATATTGCAGTCAGACCTGCACCTAATGACGAACCGACCCCCATCCCAAATGAATAAACACCGATGACACTTGTTGACCGTTCAGGAAAACTTTGTTTAATCATTGCGGAAAGTAGTGGTCCCATGACAGCTATTGCAATTCCTATAAAAATTGCAGAGATAAGTAAAGATATGTAGTTCGAATAAAACCCTCGAAGCATCGTCATGAAGCCGATAATAATGAGCATGAGATACATGGAACGAGTCAACCCTATCGTACGATTCAAAAAGGGCGATAAAGATGCAAAGAGACCCATGCAAAAGACTGGCAATGCCGTCAATAAGCTCACTTGTGCATTCGTCAATGATAAGTCATCTCTTATAATATCAAGCATCGGTCCAATTGATGTTATAGCCGGTCTCATATTGACCGACACGGCAAAAATAGTAATGATGAGTAAAATGGCGTTATGTTTTGAAATACGTTGTGACATCAATAATCTCCTTTATCAGACTTGGGAACTTGTGTTCTTTCCTATTTTCTACTATACTAATCTTGAAAGGAAAGATTTGTATGAAACTTCTTCATTGGGAATATACACGCAAGTACCAAGTAAAATGTATATTTGATGAATTCCCCCACACCGTTTTCCTTTTTCGGAAAGTGAAGGACTATTATTTGTTGTTTTCGATGTCCGGATTGGATAAGCATGCTGTTCCGACCAAAAAAGATTACGTACGGATGGAATATTTACTGAATAAAGAATTATGCTTATTGGACGCCTACCGGCAACGGAGTGTTTTCAAATGTTGATCCCCTAAGATGGGGATTTTTTTGTGGAATCGAAGCGAAGATTGAATAGAAAAAATCGCTGGTGCAAAACTTCCAATACAATCATACACGAGACGAGTCGAAAAAGTGCTTAAAACGAATCGAACCCATACCACTCAGGAAAGAATCCATGTTATAATAGGAGCATTGTGAATTTAGGAGGATTTTTATGATAGCAGTCAGTAATGTAAGTCTTCAATTCGGTGACCGTAAACTGTTTGAAGATGTGAATATACAGTTCAACCCTGGTCATTGTTATGGATTGATCGGTGCAAATGGAGCTGGTAAATCGACGTTCCTTAAAATTTTGTCCGGCGAACTGGAACCTCAAACAGGCAACGTCATCATGAACAAAGATGAGCGTTTAGCAGTCCTGAAGCAAAACCACTTTGAGTACGAAGAAAACGAAGTGCTCGACACGGTCATTAGAGGGCATCAACGTCTATATGACATTATGACCGAGAAAAATGCAATTTATATGAAAGAGGATTTCTCTGACGAAGATGGTATGCGCGCAGCGGAACTCGAAGGTGAGTTCGCTGAGTTGAATGGCTGGGAAGCTGAATCGGAAGCTGCCATCCTTCTTCAAGGACTAGGCATTCCAGAAAGCCTTCACCATGTGAAAATGTCTGAGCTGAGCGGTTCGGAAAAAGTGAAAGTGCTCCTTGCACAAGCATTATTCGGAAAGCCGGATGTCTTATTACTGGATGAGCCGACGAACCACTTGGACTTGAAAGCAATTCAATGGCTAGAAGAATTCCTTATCGATTTTGAGAATACAGTCATCGTCGTTTCGCATGACCGTCACTTCTTGAATAAGGTATGTACTCAAATTGCCGACCTCGACTTTTCAAAAATTCAGCTTTACCCAGGAAACTATGATTTCTGGTATGAGTCCAGCCAATTAGCGTTAAAAATGGCTCAAGACCAAAACAAGAAAAAAGAAGAAAAGATTAAAGAATTGCAAGCTTTCGTCGCTCGCTTTAGTGCGAATGCTTCTAAATCGAAACAAGCGACTTCCCGTAAAAAAGCGCTTGAAAAAATCGAATTGGATGATATCAAGCCATCTTCCCGCAGATATCCATTCGTCAATTTCCAAATTGGCCGCGAAATCGGAAATGATGTGCTTGCTGTTAAAGATTTGTCTAAAACACAAGATGGCAAAGTGATGTTAAAAGACGTCACGTTCACGATGAATAAAGAAGATAAAATCATACTTTTAGGGAATCCGCTAGCTAAAACGGCATTGTTGGAAATCCTTGCAGAAGAGGCTCAACCGGACTCCGGAACATTCAAATGGGGCGTAACGACAACACGTTCTTACTTCCCCCTTGATAACAGCGAGTACTTCGAAGGATCGGAATCCTCATTAGTGGAATGGCTTCGCCAATATTCACCTGAAGATCAAACCGAAACTTTTTTACGTGGCTTCCTTGGCCGTATGCTCTTCTCCGGCGAAGAAGTTAAAAAGAAACCATCCGTTTTATCCGGTGGAGAAAAAGTTCGTTGCATGCTTTCCAAAATGATGTTGACGAATGCCAATGTCCTTTTGCTTGATGAACCGATGAACCACTTGGACTTGGAATCGATTCAAGCGCTGAACAATGGATTGATCGCTTTCAAAGGAGCTATGATTTTCACTTCTCATGACCAGCAGTTCATCCAAACAGTTGCAAATCGAATTATTGAAATTCGCGAAGATGGTACGATTTTCGATAAAATGATGCAGTATGACGAATATTTGGAATGGAAAGAGCAACAAGCTGTTTCCAACTAATACTAAACCGTTTTCCTTTCATGGAAAGCGGTTTTTTCGTTTTGTAATTGCAATATCGGTTATGGAAATGTATAAGGATATTCATGATGTAATCGGTAATACTACTGAAAAGGAGTGTGAAGTAGATGAGAAGGAAATCCATATTCGTTCATGTTTTGTTTAGCGCATTAATCTTTTCAGGTTGCACAAACAACACGACGAGCTTGAACAATTCAGGAAATAGCGATGAATCATCAAATCCGAACGGACAAAAAGAGCAAACCGAAGAGCCGAACGGACAAACGAACGAGAACGATCAATCATTACTCGACTACTTCCTTCCCGCTGGATCGAAAGCGCAATTTAAAGGGGAAGGAAATGAATTTGCGGAGTTGGACATAGATTTTGCCCACCCGTATGAGGATTATGTAATTGTGCATGAAAATAATGGCGGGGCTTTGATTAGGCGTATTTACAAGATTGAGAAAGACCAAATTACGAAAATGGAAGAAAAAGCGGTTGATTTGAATGAGGACTTCCCTTCCCAGCAAGAGATCGAAGCAATGGAGCCGATAGGAGTTTACTTAAAAAAGCCGTTTGAAGTCGGAACGACATTCGACGGATGGGAAATCGTCGAAACGGATGTAACCGTTGAAACGCCTTATGAGACATTCGACCATGCATTCGTCATAGAAGAAAAAGGCGACGACTTCGTTAACCGTAAATATTTTGTGGAAGGCTACGGTGAAGTAAAACGGGAGTCAATTATGCAAACGGTTGATGAAGATGAAGATTTCATCGTTACGTCAACATTGGAGTCTGTCACCAAACCTGAGTAGTTTATCGTCTAGCTCCGGGCGCTAATGACTGCCTTCATTTCTGCGGAATTCGCAGAAATACGGCAAATCGAACCCTTCGCCGTTCGATTTGCTCGGGTCATAAGTCTAAGATGTTGCGTGGCAAAAACCATTGCTCCCAACGCTTCGCTTTTGCTCCCTTAAGGTCGCAGAAGACATTGCTCGCAAAAGCCGTTCTACGTAACGGCTTTGCCTGTCGCATTTTTGCAAGCGCCCTCCGCTTTTGTATCGTCTAGCTTCGGCAGCCAGATACTCGGGATCATAAGTCAAAGATGTTGCGTGGCAAAGACCGCCACTTCACATCTTCGCCTTATGCCTGTCGTATCTATTCAGGCCGCCTCCGCTTTTGTGTAGTAAAAAAGAGGCACCGGTTAAGGCGCCTCTTTTATCTGACGAATTATAATTTAACTACGTTAGCAGCTTGAAGACCACGGTTGCCTTCTACAACTTCGAACTCAACTTGTTGACCTTCGTCCAAAGTTTTAAATCCGTCTCCCTGGATTGCGGAGAAGTGTACGAATACATCGTCTTCCCCTTCAACTTCGATAAATCCGAAGCCTTTTTCAGAGTTGAACCATTTTACAGTACCTTGTTTCATCTGTGACTACCTCCAAATAATTGTACTTTACTAATACATGAACAAAAAAATTCACATATTACAAAAAGCACCGACAACGCCGATCACCTTTTGTAATACGTGAATACGTTTGCTTCGGTATATCGTTTTATATTACTGCTACTATACCATACCCAATGTATTTGTCAATATAACAATATCAAATATTCGAATTATTTATCGATGTAACGGAAGTTGGTTTACCGTCCGCCAAGAAAATGATCCCATGGAACATTTGCAAATCTTCGTCACAGCCCTCGCAAAATATACGTTCACTATCTGTCCAATAAGCAAAAAAGCAATCTTTCCTCTCTTCTTGGTACTTATATTTTGCCCCGAATTTCTTTTTTAAATCAAATAAATACTCCAAAGCCTCGTTAGCGGTTTCAAAGGCTTGTCTCGACTGGATCATTTTCTCCCAGTCTTCGAACATCCACCACGGCTCGTAGTCTGCTTTCATATAGACAACTTCATAATTCATATTTCGTTCCCCCTATCCGAAAGGCCATGAGTGGATTCATTTTAACAAATTCAGAGAAACTATCCAAGTAAATGAATTCATACATTCATTAGAATGTATTTCGCTCGCAAATCAGGTATAATTGAACTAAAGGGATGAAACTTTTGGTCATTTCAAACGTAATAAAGAGTAAAGAAAATATAAGGAGGCCTGTAGACGATGCAAGAAGTTAAACAGTTTTTCCAAAGGCATTTAATAGCAGCGCCAATCAGCTTCGGTTCTTGGTTAGCGATGATACTTGCTGCAGGCATGAATCCATTCGCTGCAACAGGCCTGATGATTGCAATATACTTAGGCGGCAACTTCACGATTAAACAAATACAGCTTTCGTCGAATGTCAAAGAGCTCGGTATGTCCAGATCGGAATATAAACATATTAAAACTCAAATTACCGAGGCAAAATCAAAAATTAAGCAATTGAATGGTTTATACGGTCAAGTCCGCTCTGTCCAAGCATTCAAACAAGTATACGAGATGAATAACTTGGCAAAAAGGATTCTTACCATAGTACGCAAAAACCCTAAAAAGTTCTATCATGTTGAAAGATTTTTCTATTCCCATCTGGATTCAGCAGTCGAATTGACTTCCAAATATGCGATGCTAGTTAATCAACCATTGAAAGATCAAGAAATTAGAGTTGCCCTCCAACATACAAGGGAAACATTAACTGAAGTGAACAAACAATTGGAGCAGGATTTAAGAGGCGCATTGGCAACTGATATTGAACAGCTTCAGCTCGAGCTGGATTACGTGGATGTAACGATGAAAAAGAATAGACCGTTGCTTGAGATGAAAGGAGAAATGCATAATGACGGAAAATAATATGACAAATTCAGAGGTGACAACAATGGATGACCTTTTGGACAATCCATTTAACATGAATGAACCTCTTTTGCCGAAAGAAATGCAGACGGAGCAAACAAAAGGCCAAGTCGCTGTGAAATTATTGGATCGTCTATCGCCTGAGGAGCAGGAAAAGGCGAAGCAGCTGGCCGAGCAGATTCCTGTAGGCAATTATGAAGCAATTATCACATACGGTACAAATGCACAAAATCAATTATCAAGTTTCTCCCATAAAATGTTGGACCATGTACAGAGCAAAGATATCGGCCCTGTCGGAGATGTATTAAGCGATTTAATGAGCAAGCTATCGGAAATTGATCCTGAAGACTTGACCGAGAAGAAAAAGTCTGGACTTAGCCGTCTTTTCGGCAAAGCTAAAAGATCTATCCAGGAAATGATGACAAAATACCAAAAGCTAAGCACGCAGATCGATCGCATCGGTGTTCAATTGGAACATTCCAAACGCGGCTTGCTTGAAGATGTTCAAATGCTTGATAGTCTTTACGAACAGAACAAGACTTACTTCCAGGCTCTGAATGTCTATATCGCGGCTGCAGAGCTAAAACGAGATGAAATTGCGAACGTCATTATTCCCGAAATGCAAAGGAAAGCGGAACTTTCGAATGACCAAATGGCATTCCAAGAAGTGAATGATATGGGACAATTTCTTGATCGGTTGGAAAAAAGACTCTACGATCTTCAGCTTTCTAGACAGATTACAATTCAAAGCGCTCCGCAAATCCGAATGATTCAGCAGACGAATCAGACGCTCGCTGAGAAAATCCAATCTTCTATCATGACATCGATCCCGTTATGGAAGAACCAAATCGCTATCGCTTTGACACTAAATAGACAACGTAAAGCCGTCGAATCACAACGTCTTGTCACAAAAACGACGAATGACCTTCTATTGAAGAACTCTGAAATGCTAAAAGTGAACTCGATTGAAACAGCGAAGGAAAACGAACGTGGCATTGTCGAAATCGACACATTGAAGAAAACACAAGAGAACTTAATCCAAACAATCGAAGAAACGCTTGTCATCCAAGCGGACGGACGCGCGAAACGAAAAGCGGCTGAAGTGGAAATCGCCCGTATGGAAGAGGAATTGAAACAACGCCTCCTTGCCGTACATGAAAAAACACAAACGCCAAATCGTCCGTTATAATATGAAACAAAAAAACCGCCTTAGAAGGGCGGTTTTTTTACTCTTATCCAACTACAATCGCAAGCAGTTTTCTCAATATCCTTAACGTTTGATCCGTGAAATGTTCAACGGATTGTGACGATGCAGATTTATTGCCGAACATCATCGAAAACAACGCCCGCTGATCATCCGTCGGCTCTTCTGATGCTAAAAACAAATGTATAACAGAAACACCTTTTTTCTCAGCTTCTAACACAGATTCCCTCGTATCTAAAATGCCGTTCCGATCATAACCGAAAGCTGACGGTTCACCATCTGAAAAAACGAGAAGAAACTTATGCTTCTCCGGTCTAACTAATAACCTTCTCGTCATCCATCTGATCGCAAAGCCATCCCGATTGTCTTCATTTGTCTCAAATGAAAGAATCGTGAGGCCATCATCTCTCTTCTGATCTTCAAATGTATGCATCATTCCAAATACATTCGGCTGAACATCTTTCGACGCATAATTTGCATCTTCATAGTAGGATGATATTTCATGTTGAACGGATAGCTCCCGTAGGACATCGTGAAAAAGCAAAACCGCTTTCTTCGTCTCATCCAGCTTATCCATCATGGACGCAGAACCATCTACAAGCAAACCGAAAACAGCATCAAGCTTATCTGAAGGAATATTTTTCTGATAAAAAGGACGAGGACGTTCATCTACGAGCAATGTCGTCAGTTTCGTAGAAAGCCTTCCCTTCATCAACCGGCTCCGTCTCGCATCCTCTTTCAATTCAATTCGTTTTTTCATTTCCTCAACAAATGAACGGACAAGCGGCTTTTGCTCCTCACGCCATTTTGTTAATCGCGACAGATTTGTAGCATCGACCGTAGCTTCAACCGTCAGCTCTTCGTAAACGACGTTCACATGCTCTTTCCCGAAGTCATGTCCTGCTGTTTTACGCTTTGCTTTCTTGCCGGTTTTGTCACGCTCTTCATCTGACCATTTATCGCTTTTATTCCCCTCAGATTGGCCAGTTCCTGTCTCTTGAATTTCAGCATCTTCATTGCCTTCTGTTGTGTTGTCACCGTCTCCCCTGCCAGCTCTGCCATGCTCCAACTCGTATTCAAGATGAACTCCTGACTCGCTTTCACTTTCCCGATGCCAAGTACGGAAGATTTCCTCAATCGTTTCCTTCGGCTCCTCTTCCCCTTGCTCAGCATCAGTCATCCCTTCATGATAATGAAATACAGCAGTTGTTTCTGAAATGGAGTCTCCGACAGCATAATACTGATGAACAAGGTCATTTTCTATCGTCTCTTCTACCATGAAAACAATACGTTCTGCAAGAGCAGCCATATCGGATGTTGTTTTCGCATCTGTAGCATACGACGCAATCGTCATTATTTGACTGATCGGTAAATTCCAGTCGATATCAGATTCTGTTAACAGCCCTTCATGTAATGCAAGGAACAGCTGATTCAGCAATGCATCAGCTATAAACGCCTTCTGATAATTGGAATGGAGGCGATCTCGATGAAATCCTAGCAATAACTGTCTTCTAACAGAAAACGCCTTAGAAGTGCCCGGTCTTTCCTTTTCAACAACGTCCATTAATCTAAATTCTTCTAACAAAAGTAGCAACTCTTCAGCAAACTTACGTAATGGGTGGCTATTATACTTATTCCTGAATCGGATCCAATCTGGAACCGAAAAATGCTTCCAAAAACCTGCTGTCAGTAAATACACATCTGACAACCGACCCGCATGCGTCATTTCATCAGAACGATGTCTCCAATAGACACTTATCGAGACTACGCCTTCCTTCGGTTGGAATTCGAACAGTTTGCGTTCCGTCAATTCCAGAAATTCCGCGTCGGCAAGCGCCCTCCCCAACCGTTCATATAGCAACAGCTTATTGGCATCAATTGTTTCATCATTGAATTGTATGAACCGATTTAATTTAACCATCTAATCAGCCTCACTTCACCCACGTTTCCACTAATTCCATGACGAGTTCTCTTTCCATCCTGTCTTCCAATTTTTCAGCAATCGCGTACTGGATAGCACGTCTCACCGGTATATGTTCCGCGAGCGCAATTGCATCCAACAAACTTCTTACAGATGCTGCTTCTTCCGCTAATAGACCGCTCATTACTTGCTTTTTTAAATCTTCATTAATATTCAAAATCGTATCAACTAATGCAATATCGACTTTTGGGAACAGAGTTTTAATAATTTCCCGTAATTGTTCGCCGGACAAATAAGGAATCGAGAAGGAGATGAAACGGTTTTTCAATGCTTCATTCATTGGCGATGTCCCGACATATCCTTCATTGATTGCCGCAATGACTGTAAAATCAGGATGCGCATGAATAACTTCACCTGTAAAAGGGTTTGTCAACATTCGCCTATGATCGAGCACGCTATGCAATATCGGAAGTGTTTCCGGCTTAGCCATATTAATTTCATCGATATAAAGGATATGGCCATCCTTCATTGCACGTACAACAGGCCCTTCCACAAACTCGATGATGGACTGTCCATCACGTGCATTAATGGTCTTGAACCCTAAAAGTGATTCTGCATCCAAGTCGACTGAGCAGTTTACACTATGCATCGGCTGATTAAAAAAATGTGAAATACTTTGTGCAAGTTTTGTCTTCCCGGAACCAGAAGGCCCTTTCAGAAGGACGGGTTTCTTCAATACAACTCCGATTAAAATATCTTCCCACAGATTGGGGACAGGAGAAATATAGCCCCCCTCTTGAATTAAAGCAGTCTCTTGCTTATCATAGCCTCTTGCATGACGGTTCGATCTTTCATTTGCAATAAAAGAATTCATAGATCGTTCACTCTCCTAAAAAATGCCCAATGCCTAAATAAATGGCAAAGGGCAAATTATCATTCGAAATACGTTTTATAAAAGCCGCCGACTTTACCGGTATTATCAACGATGAATATGAATTCGTCTGTTTCATTTTTTACTTCATATTCTTTGCCCGGTGTTAAACAATCGGTTACAACATATTTTTCTGCATTCGCATGCGTACAAACGACTTTCCGAAGCGTCGGTGCGGACGTCCAATCTTTGAAAGACATGTAAATCACCATCCAATTGCTAGTATTTGAAAAAGCCCGAGAATCTCGGGCTTTTTTCAGTTATTACGAAATTAAGAACCTAACAGTAGATCTTCTGGGTTTTCAATCAATTCTTTGACCATTTTCAAGAAGCCGACTGAATCTTTTCCATCGATGACACGGTGGTCATAAGATAATGCGATATACATCATCGGACGGATTTCTACTTTATCGCCGACAGCGACAGGACGTTTTTGGATTGTGTGCATTCCTAGTATACCCACTTGAGTGCCGTTTAAGATCGGTGTGGAGAACAATGATCCGAATACACCACCGTTAGTGATAGTGAAGGAACCGCCAGACATATCTGCAATCGTCAATTTATTGTCTCTTGCCTTTCCAGCAAGCTCTCCGATTGTAGATTCAATTTCAGCAAAGTTCTTGCGATCTGCATCACGTACGATTGGAACAACCAATCCACCTTCAGTCGATACTGCGATACCGATGTCATAATAGTGCTTCAAGATGATGTCATCACCATCAATTTCCGAGTTGACATATGGGTATTTTTTAAGAGCTGCGACAACTGCTTTTGTAAAGAATGACATGAAACCAAGACGCACATCATTTTTATCGTAGAATTCATCTTTTTTACGTGAACGAAGTTCCATTACTGCAGTCATATCGATTTCATTGAACGTTGTTAGCATTGCAGTTGATTGTCTTACTTCCAACAGGCGTTTCGCGATCGTTTGACGACGACGAGTCATTCTTTCGCGCGTTTCCCGGCCATCTTCTACAGGTGCAGTCGCTTTAGCTGGAGCTGCAGGCGCTGCAGGAGCTTTTGGAGACGAGCCATGAGCAGCTACGTCTTGAGCACGAACGCGGCCCATTGGATCTACTGGTGAAACAGCTGCAAGGTCGATTCCTTTTTCACGAGCAAGTTTTCTAGCAGCAGGGCTTGCGATTGTACGGTCGGAAGATGTTTGTTCAGTTGTTTCCGCAGCAACTGGTTGTTGCGGTGCAGGAGCTGCTGGAGCCTCTTCAGCTTTAGGAGCGGGGGCTGCTGGTTGAGCAGCTGGTGCTCCAGAACCTTCTCCGACTACTGCAATAACTTGCCCAACTTCAACTGTGTCACCTTCTGCAGCAAGCAGCTCTTGAATGACTCCTGCTTCTTCAGAAATGACTTCCACGTTTACTTTATCCGTTTCCAATTCTACGATAAACTCGCCTTTGTCAACACTTTCACCAGGTTGTTTCAACCATTTTGCAATCGTTCCTTCAGTAATCGATTCTGCTAGTTCAGGTACTTTGATCTCAGCCACAATAAATTCCTCCTCTGTTCTACCGTTTCAACGGTGGTAACAAAAATCTTTTATTAATGTGCAATCACTTTTTCAAAGCTTCTTCGATGATGCGCTGTTGCTCTACTTTGTGCGCTTCCCCATTACCTTCGGATGGGCTTGCACGGTGAATACGTCCTACATAAGAAACTGATTTTTTATCACCTGCGATTTCCTGCATGTATTCTAACGCAAATGACCAAGATCCCATGTTTTTAGGTTCTTCTTGTACCCAAACAAGCTCCTTCGCTTTCGGATACCGTGCTACGATTTCTGCAATTTTATCGGACGGGAATGGATATAGCTGTTCCACGCGCACGATATGCAAGTGGTCGAATCCTTCTCCATCCTTCACCTTTTCTGCTAAATCAATAGCCATTTTTCCGCTAGCGAATAGGATCTTTTTCACTTTGTCCGGATTCTGTCCTGTTCCAGGCTGTTCAAGAACCGTTTGGAAATGACCGTCTGCTAGATCGCTAACATCGGCACCGACGAGCGGATGACGAAGTAGAGACTTCGGAGACACGATGACAAGTGGACGTTCCACTTCAGTTCCGAGCATCATCGCCTGTCTGCGCAAGACGTGGAAATAGTTTGCTGCGCTTGAAATGTTCGCAACCGTCCAGTTGTTTTCCGCGCTTAGCTGTAAATATCTTTCGAGTCGAGCGCTGGAGTGTTCCGGTCCTTGGCCTTCATAAGCATGTGGAAGCAAAATGACCATGCCGGACTGTTGGCCCCATTTAGAATGGCTTGCAGAAATGAATTGGTCGAACATGACTTGTGCCATATTTGCAAAGTCTCCATATTGAGCTTCCCAAATTGATAGCGCTTGGTCTTTTTCCAAGTTATAACCGAATTCATAACCGACGACAGCAAACTCTGTCAATGGGCTGTTATAAGCGACAAACGATGCATTAGAATCGCTAATATGATGAAGCGGTACAAATTCTTCCCCTGTCTTTTCATCATGAAGCACAAGATGACGATGAGCAAAAGTACCTCTTTGTACGTCCTGTCCTGTAATACGAATCGGCTTACCGTCTTGGAGGATAGAACCGAATGCCAATTGCTCAGCATGTGCCCAATCCACTTTTCCTTTGCCTTTGAACGGCTCTTCACGACGCTTCAAAATACGATCCAACTTGCTGAACACAGTAAAGTCTTCCGGGTAAGAAAGAAGCTCTTCGTTCATCCGCTGCAATCTCTCTTGGTCTACACCTGTTTTGAGATCTCTCGGATAACCCGCCATCACAACTTCAGGCGTCGCATTGGACCTTTCTTTTGCCTCTGAAGAATTTTCTTTCACTCTGTCGTATGCGGCTTGCATCATCGCAAAGACGTCTGTATCCAATTTATCGACATCTTCTTCTTTCAGGATGTTCGCATCTACAAGCTGTAAACCGTAAATTTGACGTGCGGTTGGATGTTTATGGATTAGGTGATACATCATCGGATTCGTCACGAGCGGCTCATCCATCTCGTTATGTCCGTATCGGCGATAGCCTATCAAATCTATTAAGATATCTTTGCCGAATTTTTGACGATATTCAAATGAAAATGCAGCTGCTGCGATGACATCTTCCGGGCTGTCTGCATTAACATGCAATACAGGTACTTCGAAGCCTTTTGCTGGATCCGATGAATAATGAGTCGATCTTGAATCGTAAAATTCTGTTGTAAAACCGATCGTATTATTGGCGATTATGTGGATTGAACCGCCTGTTTTATATCCGCGGACGCGGCTATAGTTAAACGTTTCAGGAACGATCCCTTGACCAGGGAATGCGGCATCCCCATGGATCATAATTGCATAGGCCGCTTTCATGTCTTGCTCAGGCTGGCCTTCATGGTCTGTCGTCTCCTGCGCTGCACGGGTCTGACCCGCTACGACTGGATTAACAACTTCCAAATGGGAAGGGTTATAAGCTAAGAAACGTTCAGTTCCTGATGGTGCTTTATAAAGAGCCCCCATATGATATTTCACATCACCGAACCAGCCATGCGTCGTTTTAAGCGATCCATCTTCTGGGAGGAATGGCGCAGAAGGAACGCCGGCAAATTCAGCAAACATCATTTCATAAGGTTTATTCAAAATATGGGTCAATACATTTAAACGGCCACGGTGTGCCATACCGATCAATACCTTTTTAACTTTGTCGGCTTCAGAACGGCGCACTAGCTCGTCGATAAGAACGACTAAGGAGTCAAGACCTTCTATAGAGAAGCGTTTTGCCCCGACAAATGTACGATGAATGAATTTTTCAAAGCCTTCAACTTTAGTGAGTCTTTCAAGTAATGCCTTTTTATCTTCTTCGGAAAGCTGTACGGAGATTTCGCCGTTTTCAATTTTAGATTGAATCCAAGCACGCTCTTCTTCATCGATAACGTGAGAGAATTCATAAGCGATTTTCCCTGTGTACAATGATTTTAGATAATTCACCGCATCCAATCCATTTTCTACATTGGCTGGCGGATTTTTCAGGAATAAGGAGGCCGGCATCGATTGCAAATCATTTTCGGATAATCCATAATACGAAAGTTCCAAACGAGTTGCATCTTTTGGCCGATCGTTCAACGGATATATATCCGAGGCGAGATGCCCGTATGCGCGGATAGCGTCAACTAACGTGTAAGCAGCCAATACTTTTCCAAAATCGCCTGCTGGCACAGCTGACAATGCTACAGTTTGTTCGGCTCCATCAATCGTAGGTGCGCCATAGCTTTTGAACATTTCAGCAAGCTCTGGATCTACTGATTCGGGTGACACTTTGAACTGATCATACATTTCCATTACATACCCAAGGTTCGGACCTGAAAATACCGAATAAGGGGAACGTTGGGTACCAACATTGTTCGACATGTAAAATGACCTCCACATTTTGCCTAATGGCCTGTTGTGTTACTTTTTTTATCCGTATCCATATTACCACGCAAATAATAGAACGGAAAGGGATTAGTTCTATTTTATTGACATTTATGCATTTAACAAAAATAGACTCCTTGTTACTTAGTTTACAACTCTCCATCTTTCCCTTTAGGTAACATAACGTCTAGTCCAGCTAATTTTTGTATGATAGTATCAATTCCGCCATCTCTTCAGGAGATTTTGTGTTTGAGACTTTTTTCATATTGGAAGCTAATTTTTCACTATCATCAATGAGAGTTCCAAAAAGTTCCGGCATTGAGAATTCGTCCAGCTCCTCCTCTTGAATTACGTTGGCGATGCCGAGAGACTTGAATAATGAGGCATTCAGCAACTGATCTCCCCTGCTTTGTGAAGCCGATAACGGAATGAGGAGCATCGGCTTTATAATAGACAGCAATTCAAATATTGCATTCGATCCTGCCCTGGATACTGCATAATCGGATGCCGCCAATAAGTGGGGCAACCCATCTGTTACATATTCAAACTGTGTGTAGCCTTTCGTACGTTCTAATGACTCATCGATATTGCCTTTACCACAAAGGTGGATAATCTCATACTTTTCCAATATGACTTCCAAATTCTTTCGAACTGCTTCGTTAAGAACAGCTGATCCTTGGCTGCCCCCCATAACGATGAATACAGGCTTCTCCCCTGTCAGACCTGCTATGCGCAGCCCTTCTTTTCGGTCGCCTTGAAATATTTCCGGTCTTATGACAGCTCCCGTACAGGTCGCTTTCCCTGCTGGCACATAGTCAAGCGTTTGCTCAAAGACCGTGAAAATATGTTTTGAAAACGGTAGTGCAAGTTTGTTCGCTAGCCCCGGAGTAACGTCCGATTCATGGACGACGACTGGGATTTTCGCAAGCTTTGCCGCCAATACTACCGGCACAGAAACGAATCCACCCTTTGAAAAGATGATTTCCGGTTTCACTTTGCGTAATATCGAATATGCTTGTAGAACTCCAGCTCCAACGCGAAACGGATCGGAAAAGTTTTTCATCGAAAAATAACGTCTTAGCTTACCGCTTTGGATGGCATGATATATCACTTCTCGGTGGCCATCTTTTATCAATTCTCTTTCAATTCCGTCATGGGAACCGATATAATGGATTTCATATCCTTTTTCATTAAATACGGGAATCAATGCTTCATTCACCGACACATGACCTGCAGTGCCGCCCCCGGTTAGTAATACGACAGGCCGTTTCATGGCCATTCACCTCATCTATTCTCAAAAATATGAATTCACCTTGTTTGAACTCAATAGTCATTATAGCAAACGAACCATGGTACAATGGGTGTAATTTTGTATTAAAGGGTGATTTACTTGCAAACCACTGTTCCATTTAAGAAAAAACCGTTCAAACTAGCCAAAATTGTTATACCGATTCTCATTACTCAAGTTGCTTTGTATATGATTACCTTCTTCGACATTCTTATGACTGGGCGATATGATACATACCATCTTGCAGGTGTAACGATCGGTTCTTCGTTTTGGGTACCTGTTTATACCGGTCTAGCCGGCATCTTGATGGGGCTTACCCCCATTATCGCCCAGCTAATAGGCGCACGGAAGAAAGACGAGGTAAAATTCTCTGTTCAGCAAGGTCTCTATGTGTCAATCGCCCTTGCAGCCATCGTTTTTTTAATCATTCGGTATGGAGTTTCACCTATCCTTGAATCGATGCCGCTCGAAGAGGAAGTTAGGATTGTTGCAGCCGACTATTTGGAAGCTATGAGCTTAGGGTTATTCCCGCTTTTCGCATACACTGTATTACGCTGTTTCTTCGATGCACTCGGCGCGACTCGCGTCTCCATGGCGATAATTCTTTTATCAGCACCGCTCACTATTTTTACAAACTATCTACTTATTTACGGAAACTGGGGCTTTCCCGAATTAGGTGGTGTCGGAGCGGGTTATGCAGCTGCGATCACGTATTGGCTCATTTTTTTCGTCGCTTATGGTATCGCTTGGAAACACAAATCGTTCAGCCATTATCAATTGTTTAATAAATGGGGAAAGCTTTCATTTATAAGGTGGAAAGAGATTTTGTTCATCGGCGTACCGATCGGGATTGCCATTTTTGTTGAAACGAGCATTTTCTCCGCAGTTACATTGATGATGAGCAACTATTCGACCACGGTTATTTCGGCGCATCAGGTTGCCCTGAATTTCTCATCCCTACTCTATATGATTCCATTAAGCATTTCGATGGGTGCAACAATTCTAGTAGGACAAGCAGTCGGCGGAGATAAGTTCCGTGATGCAAAACAATATAGTTTTCTCGCTGTCGGCCTTGCCATTGCTTTCAGTACCATAGCTATCACTATCCTTCTTATATTCCGCGAGCAAATCGCCTCTCTCTATTCGACGGACGTGCAAATTATCGGATTGGCGGCTCAGTTTCTTATCTATGCAGCGCTCTTCCAATTATCGGATGCGGTTCAAGCACCAGTCCAAGGTGCGTTGCGAGGATATAAAGATGTCAATATGACGTTTGTTATGGCGATCGTGTCGTATTGGGTTCTTGGTTTGCCCGTCGGTTTCCTTATGGCGAAGTTCACCGATTTGGGTCCGTTCGGTTACTGGGTCGGTCTAATTGCAGGACTGACAATAGGAGCTATCACGTTGACATTCCGTCTGTTCCATATACAAAAAAAGAAATTCAGTTGATAACGAAACCCGCGATGCATAACAGCTCGCGGGTTTTCTTCGAATTCAATTCAATATGCCGGTTCGCGTAATTTCCGTCTCGACTTTTACATTAATATCGAGTTCTGAAAATGTATCTTGCCATTTTCCTTTATTCCAAATATGAGGATGGAACGCGCGGACAGGTCTGCCGAAACCGATAGGATCACTTTTCGCTTCCTGTAATTTCTTAACCACTTCATTAAAATCTTTCGTCAGCTTTTTTGAAAGAAAATCCTCCAGTTCATTTCTTGTTTTTTCTTTATCTAGATGATTATAAGCAAATTCATTAACACTGAGTTTCATTTTATACTTTGCATCGATCTTATTATCTTCTATGTCCCATTTTTTGCTGTACCTTACTAGTCCCACAGTAATTGGATACTTTTTATCTTCTTTTTCCCACTCGTATGTGAACATCGTATAATTCCCTGGCTTCTTTTTAAGAATTTGAACGATCGTCGACTCTTTAGCGTCCAAGGTGTGACCCGAAAAAACTTTATCACTGAACAAAGCAACTCCTGCCACTTCAGGTATGCCAGTCGTTTCGGACATTTTCATGTACGGCAATTGTAGATCAATTCCTTCGTCCAGCAGCATTCGGGCAGCCAACTGTATATCCTCATCTGGAATAACAGAATTGAACACAGCAGTTTTCAAACTCTCGTCGTAGTAATCAGGGAGCATTTTACCCATATATTCCGTCTTTTCCATATAAGGTGCCAGATCCCCTTCCACGACAACAAATCGACTGCTTAACCGGGTCCGAGGCATCCTATATGCAATATCGAACGTCTCCAAGAGATTCGTCTTCACAGCTTCTTCAGTGAGCAGTACAGCCAATACTTGTGAAGGGTCAAGTGCTTCACTCGTCTTCCGATTTGCATCAAGCCGCGCCTCCTCAATGGAAACGCCAGTGCCTTCAACAGTCTCAAAGCTGATGCTATCAGGATTGGCAACGACAGCGTGTACGAAGTATCCTTTCCATTTTCCAGGCTCTCCATCATAGCCGATCACCGGAACGATCGTAATATCCTTGTATAGGCGTTCGTCCCAACATCCTGCCAGCAATACAGAACAGGCAATGATAATAAGCGTTATTTTCTTCATTTCCGCTTCCTCCGATTCATAAAGATGACAATGACCGGAATAAGTAGGCCAAAAACAAGATACACATAAATGATAGTATCATTCAGTTTATCAATAGCTTCTTTAGACAAAAAAAGTAAAGGCAACAACACAAGAAGTACGTGCCAAATGATTGTATCCCTTTTGTGATGCTCGTTTGAATGAAGCCGGTGTACATACAAAGCGGCAAAGGAGATGATTGTTACTGTGACAACAGTCCATATCGTCCAAATGTATAAGAAAAACAAATCGAGCCGCTCAGCAAAAGTCACCTCCTGGGCTTTCAATAGAAATAATAGCGGTTCAGGAATCTTTTCCAATCCGGGAAGCGTGAAATATAAAAGCATTATAACGACGGAGAAAAAAAAGAATGCGAACCACACAAGTTGGTAGAAAAACAATGGGCGACCTTTTATTTTCTCTGTAATATCAACATGCTTTCTGAAAAACAAAAACAATTCAATGCCTATAAAAGCAATTTGTGCTTTGAGAAACCCTTTAACCCATTCCGCACCAGTCGATTCCCCAATCGGAAAAAGATTAGTCCACACTAAGTCTTTCCAAGCGAACTGTAGGAAAACTAAAAATAGAAAGATCAGCGGAATCAGCATGACTGACAAATTGATTACTGTTTCCGCCCTGCTCAAATTTGCATATAGGGATACACTCACCAGCACTGCGATAACAATAATTTGTGGTGTTTCTGGGAACCCCCATACCGCCATTGTATAATCGACATAGGCAAGATAAACGACCGTCACAAAAAGCCAGTACCCTTTGTACAACCAAGCGACAAACGGACCTATCTTGAAATGCTTATAATTTTGTTCATAAAAGAGCAACATCATATAGTGGATTATTCCTGCAACGAGAAAAATAAGCCATGCATCCCTTCCAGCTGCACTGATAAAAGGAGCTGGGAAGGAGAAGAATGACGATCCTGACTGGATAACAAAAAGAAGAAGAAAAAACTGACTTCTTGATAAATTGAAGTTCAATTTCTTCCCCCCTTCTTCAGCTTGCTCCCGCCGTGTGTAAATGTTTGTTGTTGCTTATGATTTCTATAAAAGGGAGTTCTAAAAAAAACTTTTCGGAAACGTGTAAGTTCAAAGGGCACGACCGGTGACAAATAGGGTTGGTTCAGCGAAGACCGATTCATCATATGGATAAATAGAATAATTGTCCCAATCGCAATACCGAAAAACCCAAAAAAAGTGGCAGCAATCATAAATGGAAATCGGATGATCCGTACGGTTGTATTCATTTCAACGCTTGGTACGACAAAGCTTGAGATCGCTGTCATTGCCACAACGACTACCATCAAATTCGATACAAGTCCCGCATTAACGATCGCATCTCCAATTACTAATCCTCCAACTATCCCGATTGTAGGACCAATCGGTGCCGGTAACCGTATTGTCGCTTCACGTATGATCTCTATGAAAAGCTCCACAATCAGCGCTTCAATTATTGGACGGTACGGGATAAATTCCACAGCTATTTTCACTTTTCTACTTAGTTCAAACGGTAAGATTTCCGAATGGAAACCGACTACTGCAATATAAAATGCGGGTAAAAAAACGGCGATCAGAAAACTGAATATCCTTAGCATACGAAAGAAAGAACCGACGATTACCCTCCCATTAAAATCATCTGGTGTCTCATAAAATGAAAAAAATGTTACAGGTGCAATTAGAGCAGTAGGAGTGTGGTCAGTGAAGATGACAATTTTACCTTCTAACAAATTCGCCACGGTACGATCGGGTCTTTCCGTATTTAAAAACTGTGGGAAAGGAGACCAAACCGAATCCTCTAAAAAATCCTCGATTTGTCCGATACTATATACTTTAGATCTATCAATATTTTCAAGACGTGTTTTTACTTCCTTTACGACATCTTTATCAGCGATTGACTCGATATACACATAAGTAACTTTCGTATTCGTGTCTTTTCCTAACCGTACATCCTTCACAACTAAATCTCGGATGATTAGATGCTTTCGGATAAGTGAAATGTTTTTGTCGATGTTTTCCACGAAAGCTTCATGAGCACCACGTATGACTAGTTCATTGTTCGGCTCGGTCGTGGCACGCACTTCAAAGGAAGGTATTGTAATTGTCATTAGTAGATTTGTTGCTGGGAAATAAATTGCAACAAATCCATTCGTCACACTATCGACCAATTTCGGTATTGAAAATGCTTCTACACTCGAGGTTGCCGTTCCTGCCCAATTTGGAAGATCAGCAATGGATCGAAGACGAAGAATTTCAATCTGCTTGTTCACTTCGCTGCTTTCCGTCATTGTACTGAAAAAGCAGAGTATCGCAACCCCATCTTTCCAAGAGATTTTCCGCACGATGAGATCCGCGGAATCATGGAAAAGGTTTTGTATATCTATGATCAAACTGTCATTCGACTTCGCTTCATCCATGACATTCACCTCTTGGAAAAGTATGCACATTGCAAAAATGTTTTAAACGCTTTTTCGAAAGGTTCATCAGTTGGAGATACTTGCATTTCACCAGATTACCAATTAAAAAAGACACCCTTTGTACCTATTCAGTACAAAAGGTGTCTCTTCAATGAAATTAATTATTTTTGAATAAACTGTTGTGTCCAATAGTTCCCATTCGCATCATAACCGATGCCGATATGAGTGAATTCCGGAGTCAAGATGTTTTGTCTATGACCTGGGGATTCCATCCAAGCTTTCACAACTTCTTCGGCAGAGCGTTGTCCCATAGCAATGTTTTCAGCTGCTGCACGGTACGAGATGCCATTCGCTTTCATTTGGTCGAATGGTGAACCATAAGTTGGGCTCGTATGTGAAAAATAGTTTTTCGTAGCCATGTCCGTTGATTTTTGACGAGCAGAATTCATCAAATTCTTGTCGATTTGTAATGGTTGCAATCCTGCTTTTTGTCTTTCGGCATTTGTTAAATTAAGCACCGCTTGTTCAATAGCCGAGATATTTTCATTTTTCACAGTATTCTCAGCTGGCTTCGCTTGTTCTGCTGGTTTTGCCTGTTCTACTGGTTTAGTTTGTTCCACTGGCTTCGCTTGCTCCACTGGCTTAGCTTGCTCCACTGGCTTCGCTTGTTCTACTGGCTTCGCTTGTTCTACTGGCTTAGCTTGTTCTACCGGCTTAGCTTGTTCTACTGGTTTAGCTTGTTCTACCGGCTTAGCTTGTTCCACTGGTTTAGCTTGTTCTACCGGCTTAGCTTGTTCTACTGGTTTAGCTTGTTCTACTGGTTTAGCTTCGACCGGTTTTGCAGCTTTTTGATTAGCAAACTCTATGTTAGTACCAAAATATTTTTCTAGTTCATTTACATACTTGTTAACGAATTGGTTCATTTCCTCAGAATTATAGGAAGAAAATTTCCCTTCATAAACGTAGTATTGTACATTGTGCACCGCTTTTTGGATTTCCAAATCATTATTTTGGTAAGAAGCTTCAGCACTGTTGTTGTTCGACAATAAAAGCGCCGAACCGAGCAAGATGACAGACATCGATTTTTTCATCTTATAACTCCTCCCTTCGCAAACTATCATAACGTATGGGAGAAGATGAGAATCGGAATGAAATACCAACCAACCCAATGATTTTCTTAACACGATGACAAAGGTGATTTCAAAAAGATAGAATTGGATTGTTTTGGGCAATTCAACTATTATTTCATATGATACGGGGTTGACAATAAGCTGATTGGCTGTCTACTTAACATATTCTATTTGACTGATTCCTTCTCCGATGATTACAAGTCTCGGATCCATTTTCACATACTCAGGAAGCCAATTGACCATTCCATAAGCATATTGGAAAAGGAAAGGATTTGATACCCCTTTAACAGGTACATAACCTTTCATTCGATACACTGTGTCCGGCAATGATTTTACCCATTCCTCAAATTCATCCTTATCGACAGGTTTATCAAATGTAATTAATTTAGACTCCAAAGGAAGATTCCGTCCAGAAATAATCGCTTCCCGTGATGGGCTTGTAACATTATTGAGCATTTTTTCGATATAAGAAAAATCGATATGAGCATTCCGAGTTTGAATAATAGAAGCTGTATTATTAAAATTCGAAAGCTCCATCGATACTGTCGCCAACTCGGACTCTGACAATAAATCGATTTTATTCACCAATAAAATATGGGCATGTCTAATTTGTTCCATGAACAGCGAACGTATTTGAGGGGACATTTTATCCCTTTCTAACCACCGTTTAGCGTCTGCTACGGTTACAATTCCTTTAATCTTCAACTGATCGGCAAATAAAGGTGAATACACGGCGTCCAACGCTTCTACGGGATGAGCTGCACCCGTTGTTTCTATTAAAATGATATCGATATTCTCGTTCTCTTCGAGCAATCCTTGCAACTGTGCTTCTGTTTTTTCTGAACCTGTGCAGCAAATGCACCCATTCAATAGTTCTTTCAACGGAATGTCTTTTTCCTTGCCTACTGTATCCGAATCGATAGAAATGGAGCCAAACTCGTTCATAAGAATTGCCGGCTTTCTCCCTTGTTCTTTCAATTGGGAGACAAGATTCAATAATAGCGACGTTTTCCCGCTGCCTAAAAAACCGCTTAATAAATATACATCAATCATAAGTAACCCTCATTTGTATATGAAAAACGCCCAATCGCGGACGAATGGACGCTTTCCAATCATTTTTTAACCTGTTCCAATAAAACTTCTTTCGCTTTGAGCAACTGTGGATCGTCTTCATGGATTTTATTTCTTAGTTCTTTCATTAATCCATACGTCGTATCACCGACAAGAATGCCATCCTCTTTTAAGGACAATGCCTTCTGAAGCTCTACAACAGCTGTCTCTGTCGTTTGATCATACAATCCATCAATTTCACCTGGTTCATAACCGAGAGCACTTAACATCTCCTCTGCGGTTTTGATTGCAGGTGATACCATTCCCTCTTTCATTTCCAATGACGGATCAAGGAATGGAAGCATGGCGTATGAAGGATACGGTACTTCGATGTCTGGTTCGATCCCTTTTTCATGTATCCAATTTCCGTCTGGCGTCAACCATTTGGCTGTTGTCAGCTTCAAATTGGAGCCATCCGGTAAGTCCTTAGGTGTTTGTACCGTCCCTTTCCCATATGTCTTAATACCGATGAGCGGAACGTTTGCAGATTCTTTTAATGCCCCTGCCAAAATTTCAGAAGCGGATGCGCTTCCATCATCGATAATGAGAGTGACAGGAACTGTTACTTTTCTTCCGTCAGATGCAACATACACTTCAGGATTGCTTCCTTTACCTTCATATTGGAATAGGTTTTTATCCTTTTCAACGAAGAGGTCTGAAATATCGATAGCCGTATTCAACATGCCGCCAGGATTTTGACGGACGTCCATGATAAGACCTTCCATGCCCTGTTCTTCCATTTCATCCAAGGCAGCCAATAGCTCTTCGTACGTATGCTCAGAAAAGCTTGTAATATGGATATGTGCAATGTTGTTATCGAGCATTTCTGCATACACCGTTTCGATTGGAATGACGTCTCTTTCGATTTTTACGTCAAATGGCTCTCCCGCTTCGCCTCGGCGTACTGAAAGAGTGACCGTCGTCCCTTTTTTGCCGCGGATAAGAAGGACAGCTTCTGAAGAAGACATTCCTTGGATGCTCTTGCCGTCTACGGCGATGATCAAATCATTCGGCAGTAGGCCAGCACGTTCTGCAGGTGAATTCTTTATCGGTGAAACAACATTGATATACCCATTCAATTCCTGGATTTCTGCACCGATCCCTTCAAAGCTTGAAGAGATGCTTTCATTTAATTGACGAGCTTCCTTTTCATTCAAATAATCCGAAAAAGGGTCGCCGAGTGCTTCGATCATTCCGTTGATGGCACCATCGATCACTACTGATTCGTCAATATCGTTATAATACGTTTTCTTCATTTCATCGTAAGCTTCATATAGCTTTTTGAATTCCTTGCGCTCAGCTGAGGTGTTTTGAGGACTGACCACTTCTACGACCTTATCCTCTCCAGTTGTCAACGCAAAAAAGGTCACCGCCGCCGTCGCAAGAACGAGGCCGAATATGAGCATGACTAACGAGAACGGTTTCATTCGTATATAACGTTTCGCCGGCGGTTCATAGCTTGTTTCAGCTTCTTGGCCGCCGTTTTTCTCTTTTTCGTCCATCCCATTCCCCACTTTCTTTCCCGATATACCGGTTTATTCAAAAAAAGACCGCCGTTGATGCAGCGAGCGGTCCTCCGATGCACTATTATTGAATTGCAGCATCAAGTGCGACGACGATCATGTCATTGAATGTCGTTTGGCGTTCTTCGGCAGTAGTCACTTCTCCAGTTAAAATGTGGTCACTTACCGTCAATACTGATAGTGCCTGTCTTCCGAATTTTGCAGCTAATGTGTAAAGAGCTGCCGTTTCCATTTCAACAGCTAATACTCCGTATTGCGCAAGCTTTTCATGCTCTGCATGCTCATTGTAGAAGAAGTCTTCTGTGAAAACGTTACCCACTTTCAAATGAAGTCCTTTTTCCAAACCAGCATTATAAGCTTTTAGCAATAAATCGAAATCTGCTGTTGGTGCATAGTCGACGCCATTGAAAAACGTACGGTTGATCGGTGAATTCGTAGTAGCACTTTGAGCAATAATGACGTCACGAACTTTTACGTCTTTTTGAATTGCCCCGCAAGTACCTACACGGATTAATTTCTGTACATCGTATTCTTGCATTAGCTCATTGATGTAAATGGAGATGGATGGAACGCCCATGCCTGTTCCTTGAACAGAGATGCGTTTCCCTTTATACGTTCCTGTGTATCCGAACATATTTCTCACTTCGTTATACTGCGTTACATCTTCCAAAAATGTTTCTGCGATATATTTTGCACGCAGCGGGTCTCCTGGTAGAAGGATCGTGTCTGCGATATCGCCTTTTTTCGCATTAATATGTATGCTCAAATTTATCCGCCTCACTTTCAAATTTCTTTTCTAATCATACAGTTATTCCACAGTTTATGCAATGGAGATGGTGCTTCAAACCTATTGGAAACGGTCTTTGTACATTTCAAATAATTCATCAAATACTACACTCGGCATTTCGGGATCCGCTTTCTCCTCCAAATAGCGTGACAGCGGGTCGAAGCCTTTTTCATCTTTCGGGAAACTATGATCATTGAACATTGCCTCCGCGAATGTAGATTTTGGATCACCTTTCTTCCCCCCACGGAAAGATAAGACAAATTGATAAAAAGAACGATCCATCTTTTACCTCCTATCAGGCTTCAAACAAATAGGAATACTTGCCATAGCCTTCTTCTTCGAGTTTGTCTGCCGGGATGAAGCGCAATGCTGCGGAATTTATGCAATAGCGAAGTCCAGCCGGCCCTGGACCATCTGGAAACACATGTCCCAAATGGGAGTCAGCTGTTTTGCTGCGCACTTCCGTCCTGCGCATGCCATGGCTTGCATCAAAATGTTCTGTCACTTCTTCACTTTCGATCGGCTTCGTGAAGCTTGGCCATCCGCATCCTGCATCGTATTTGTCTTTGGAGCTGAATAACGGCTTCCCTGAGACGATATCGACATAGATCCCCTCTTCATAATGACCGTCAAATTCATTGTTGAATGGCGGTTCTGTTCCATTTTGCTGTGTTACATAGAATTGCATATCGTTCAACTTATTTCGAAGATCTTCTTTCATGCTTTGTCACCCCAGTTTTCATATTTGAATCGCTCGCGTCCCGACCCGACCGAATACCGTTCGTAATGTGCAGGGTTTTTCATGTAATAATTTTGATGCCCTTCTTCTGCAGGATAAAACGGTTTGGCAGGTAGTATGTCTGTTTGGATTGGTTTATCGAATTTTCCCGAAGTATCAAGCTCTTGTTTTGATTTTAGAGCGAGTTGCTGCTGTTCCGGAGAATGGGTGAAAATCGCAGTTTGATACGATTCACCACGATCGAAGAATTGTCCTCCGGCGTCCGTCGGATCAATCTGTCTCCAAAAAATAGTGAGCAGTTCATCATACGAAATAACATCATCATCGAAAGTGATTTGAACGGCTTCACGATGTCCAGTCGTATTCGTACAAACGAGCTCATACGATGGATTTTCGACATCTCCTCCTGTATAACCAGAGACAACGGATAACACACCCTCATATCGATCGAAAGGTTTCACCATGCACCAAAAACATCCTCCGGCAAATGTCGCTTTTTGAATTGCCAAAAATACCCCTCCTCATTTAGAATGCACAGGGCGCCCGAAGCTGGACTTTAATCAGTTGGTATTGTCACTTCCAGCTCAATATTATCATTCACAAGATCGACTGATTTAGCCCTCACTTGTAAATCGCCTGCAATTTCAAGCTCCGATAAGTGGATGAATATCTCTTCCTCTTTCGGTCTTACAATCATCCATGGCGGCAACTTCACCGAGTCTCGTAATACACTTAACACTGTTGACGGCGGAAGTTCCAATTCGCCAATCTCCATAGAAGTCTGTTTCAGCATTAAGTTTCCATCCTCCAGAACAACCGGATCAAAATGCATCATGAGTGGAAATGTAATTCCGAATGCTGTCAATTCTGAATTAAGCCTGACGTCATCATTTATCTGCATCGTAACAGGAAGCTTTTCTCCCTTCATCGCTTTCCGGATGTAATTATTCGCAAGCGCCTCCAAATCATTCCGAGTCGCTTTGACACTCAGCACGCTGCCATTCGGCGTGTATTGACTGGCTGGAGGAAGCGGGTCCGAATCCCCCGGACTTTCAAGAAAAATCACTAGCGCAATAATAGCGGATGCTATTAGTCCGGCAAGGACGAAAAATGCTATTTTCCAAATATTCACCAACGGTCACCTCTACATATCCAATTTTCCATCCGATAATTCCGTCAAACCGCATTGATCGATTTTTTCAATAAAGCGATTTGCCATCGATTCATATCCTTTCGCATTTGGATGAAAAAAATCGGAGTGGTATACCATGTTTTCATTACTTATAAACAAGTCGACGACAGGGACAAAACATGCCTTTCCGTCCATGATCGTCTGAATTTCAATCGCTTCATTCCAATCATCGATGACCGTTTCGAATTCATTCGCTTCATGAGTAACGATTGACAACGGATTGTATAATCCCGAGACGACTATGACGGCATCCCCATTCAATCCGCGTATCATCTTAAATATCTCATCAAGCCGATTTTCAAACTTACCTAACTCGGCATAAAAAGGCTTAGCGGTCAAATTAAAAAGATTTGCTTTCACAACTTTCATTATGTCATTCCCGCCGATTGTCATATAGATGACATCTGCCTTTTTGATCTCTTCCTGGATATCCTTTTTTTCCAATTGATCGATTAATTGATCGCTTCGCCTTCCTCTTTTGGCCAAGTTTTTAGATTCAATCTCTTCGACGCCTTTCCAATCATTCATCGCTAATGCAACGCGTCCGAAATACCCATCCCTCTTATATTCATCTCCCACCCCTTGGGTCAGTGAATCCCCAAGACCGATGACAGTGACCTTTTCAGGAACGAAATAATCCGGGACATTAAAATCCGAAAATGCAACGCCCTCTCTTTCAGAGAAAGCAGAGGTATTTGAAACGTCTATCTCCTGACACCCGGTTAAAACGAATGAGAAGACGATGATTAGGAAAATTCTTCTCATAAACACAGTTCCCCTTTTATTTGTTATTGAACCGTCCAATTCTACAATCAGTCCGTATAATACATGAAACCGATTGCTCCTTCACCTGTATGCGTACTAATAATTGGCGAAGTGAAGGAGAATTTAACATCTTTCAAACCGGATTCCTCTATTAATTGTAGTAGCGGTTCAGCCATTGCCATACCATTTGCGTGCGATATTCCGATTGAACGGATAATTTTGCCGGCAGTCTCTTCCTTGAAAGCCTTGAATAAGTGTGAAACGACTTGTTTATGGCTCCGCGCTTTGGCAACCGGTGTGTAAACTCCTTCTTGCAAAGTTGCAATCGGTTTGATATTCAATAAAGAACCGATCAATGCCTTCCCTTTACCAATGCGGCCGCCTTTCACAAGGTTATCTAACATATCTACGACAACGAATAATGTTGTGTTTTTGCGTACGTCAGCCAATCGACTTGTTATCTCATCCACATTTTTCCCGCCTTTAGCCATTTTGGCAGCTTCTACAACTTGGAACGTCAACGCATGGGAAATAAACATAGAATCAATGACAGTCACTTTCGAGTCCGTCATTTCAGCTGCGGCTTCAGCTGATTTTACAGTGCCGCTCATTCCGCCGGTCATATGGATGGAAATGATTTCGCTTCCGTCTTCACCGAGACGATCATATAATTCTTTGAAAACGCCTGCAGCAGGCTGTGAGCTTTTCGGGAGCTCATTGCTACCTTTCATCTTTTCGATGAATGATTCTGGTTGAATATCGATTCCATCCGTATACGTATTGCCGTCAATATGGATTGTTAGCGGAACAACATGAATATCATATTGATCAGTATAGTTTTCGATTAAATCCGCTGTGGAATCTGTAACGATATGAATTTTTTTCAAAAATAGCACTTCCTTTATAATATTGGCGGCGGTTAATGTATGTTAGAATTGTAAATGCAAGGAGGTTTGCGTATGTCCGAAGCATTTGATTATAAAAATTCACGAGAGGAACTTTGGAATGCCATCACACACGGCATTGGATTTGCATTAAGCATTCCAGCGCTTGTCTTCCTCATCATCGAGGGAACTAATCATGGCAGTGCAACCGCAGTCGTCAGCTTCACCATTTTTGGAGCTTCGATGGTTCTTTTATTCCTAATGAGCACGCTTTTACATAGCATGCCAGCAAAACTAAAAAAATTGTTTTCCGTTTTTGATCATTCGGCTATCTATGTCCTTATCGCAGGGACATATACACCATTTTTATTAGTGACGATAAAAGGAGCCCTCGGCTGGTCACTTTTTGGCGTCATCTGGGGGCTAGCCATCCTCGGGATACTTTTCAAAGTGTTTTTCATCCATAAATATGAAGCTGTTTCACTAGTCTTCTATATTGTAATGGGATGGCTGATCATTTCCGCCATCAAACCGTTATACACCAATTTGCCGATCGAAGGCTTCGCATTATTAGTGATCGGCGGAATCCTATACACGTTCGGCTCGATTTTCTATGCATGGAGAAAGATCCCTTTCAACCACGCAATTTGGCATATTTTCGTCATTGCCGGCAGTGCATCTATGTTTTTCAGCGTCCTCCTTTATGTGTGAGGACGCTTTTTCGTTTTCCTTGTCAGGCATTCGAAACCCTATCGAATACTAAATAAGAATAAGGGACGCCATCTTCTGTATAATGATCTTCCGATTCAGATGTAAGCTTCCAGCTCTCATCATGTTCGGGGAAAAACGTGTCCCCCTCATATTCTTTCCGAATGATCGTTATGTAAAGACGATTAGCAATATCCATTGACAAATTGAATATTTCGGAACCGCCAATGATTACAACTTCATCGGAATACTCTTTCCCTCGTTCAATCGCCTGTTGCAGATCATGGAACACTTCTACTCCTGCAGCTTCATAATCTTCGTTTCGTGTAACTACTATATTCAATCGACCCGGCAAAGGGCGACCGATTGATTCGAATGTTTTTCTACCCATGATTATAGCTTTACCCATCGTTACTTTTTTAAAATATTTCAGCTCTTCCGGGATATGCCATGGCATTTTATTATCGATTCCGATCACTCGGTTCAAGTCATATGCTACAAGTAAAGAAATCAAAAGATCACCCTCTTTTCATTTTAAAAAGCTTCATACAGTTGCTTTCCGTTCCAGGCGGACGCTTTCCGCGGGCATGGCTTCAATCTCCTCGTCGCTTCGCGCCTGCGGGGCTTTCAGCTCATGCTTTTCCCGCAGGAGTCGCCGCCTTGCACTTCAATCAACTAGAACAAATCATTTTTTCATCTATGGACTTCAGTTTCCTTACTCTTTTTCTTTATACAGCAATCGGTGCTTTTATTTTCGGATACGGGTCATAACCTTCAACTGTAATATCCTCGTAGGTTAATTCAAAAATGGATTTTCCGTCGGTATTCATTTTCAATGTAGGTAATTGTTTCGGTGTTCTTGATAATTGTTCCTTCACTTGCTCTACGTGATTCAAATAAATATGTGCATCCCCTAGCGTATGGACAAATTCGCCAACTTCTAAATTGCATTCATGTGCAATTAAATGGACAAGCAATGCGTAAGAAGCAATATTGAAAGGAACTCCAAGGAAAACATCAGCACTTCTTTGGTAAAGTTGGCACGATAACTTACCGTCCGCTACATAAAATTGAAACAATGCGTGGCATGGTGGCAAAGCCATATCATTCACTTCGGATGGATTCCAGGCTGTGACAATATGTCTACGGGAATCTGGATTCCGTTTAAGACCTTCAATCAACTGTTCAATTTGATCGATGACGCCGTCTCCTGAACTCCACGATCTCCACTGTTTGCCGTAGATCGGCCCTAGATCACCGTATTTCGCAGCAAACTCGTCATCTTCTACTATGCGCTTCTTATATATTGCCATTTCCTCTTTATATGTACGTTCAAACTCTTCATCTTGAAGACTGCGACGACCGAAATCCGTCATGTCCGGCCCATCATATTCGTCACTTTTCACCCAACGTTCAAAGCCCCATTCATCCCATATCGGATTGCGGTCATTGATCAATGTCCGGAGCGAAGTGTCTCCCTTTAGAAACCATAATAATTCCGAAGTGATCAATCGAAATGCCGTTTTCTTTGTCGTCATCAATGGGAATCCTTCTTGGAGATCGTATCTCATTTGATACCCAAAAACGCTTATTGTTCCAGTCCCAGTTCTATCTTCTTTAACAGTTCCATGTTCAAGAATATGGGAGCATAAATCCAAATATTGTTTCATGATCGAATCCTCCTTGTGCTTACTTGTCAGTATAGCAAAAACTGAAAGCAATTTCGCCTAGCGGTCATCGCATATTCATTATTATTGTGTACTAGCCAGTTAAAACATGGAATTTCAGCATCCATAAAAGTGAAAAAAAGCCGCCGAAACGGTTTTGTCTTATGACAACCATTTCGGCGGCGTGTTTTTCGATCAAAATTTGATGCTGTTTTTAATATCAGAAATTTTAATATCTTACAACAGCTATACATCAAGATTGCATTGGACATCTCGAAAATCCATTTTTCGTATTTAAGTATATCTTAGAGTATTGATTTGGGGTACAGGTTAAATTGATCGCTTATTTAAGAATCATAAGGTGTTTTTTAGAAAGAGGAGGCATAAGCCTCTCTTTATTGAATTTCTTTATTTAATGTAATTTAGGCTGACAACCGGAGCCAGCTGACATGAAATCAAGTGAGGTCATTTGCGGAATTTTATCATGAAAGTCCTGTACTTTTTTGTAGGTTGGATTTCGATTGTGTTCGTTTTGATCTTCAAGTTGTCGATTTCTTGCTCTGTTTCACTTGTTGCTATTTTGACCTCGGAAATGTCAGATTGTAACCGATCGAATTTTTCACAAAGCTGCGTCAAGTTTGTCTTGATTTCACATTATCCAGCCCTATATCCGTCATTACCTTTACGTATTCACTTTCTAGCACAATTAGATTCACCCCTTTTTAGCAAAAGAAAAAGAACGCCCCATGATTTGGACGTCCTACAAAATTAATACTATTTCTCTTCATACTTACTGATTTGCATTGTGGGATTTATTATTTTTCAGTTGCTGTATTACCCATTGCAATAGAAATTCTATTCCAACTGTTGATTTGATTGATAAGTAGAACAAGGTCTACATATTGTCTTTCATCATAATGTTCAAGTACTCGTTGATAAAGCTCATCTGGCACACGTTTTGTCGGGATTAAAGTGACGTACTCTGTCAACTCAAGAGCTACTTTTTCCTCATCTGAATAAAATGTACACTCTCTCCAAGCACTAATACAATATAAACGTTGTTCCGTTTCTCCCATTTTTCTAGCATCTGCCGTATGCATATTAATACAATATGCACAACCATTTATTTGAGAAGCACGAATTTTTATAAGTTCACGAAGTTTACGATCTATTCCAGTAGTTTTCGTATACTTTTCCATTTCCATCATAATTTTAATTGCTTCTGGTGCTACATTGTAATAATCAATTCGTTGCTTCATTTTTAATTACCCCCTTGAAAAAGTTAGTTAACTCTGTATTTTAATACTTTTCCCTTTAATCAAATGGTCTCTGTTTTTTCTACTTTAGAATGACTGTGAGTTAATATAACCTACTAACTCTTTTTCAGCTGATTTTATTATTTCTTCCTTGTCGTTAGTAAAAATGTCTAGGCCTTGAGCACGTATTAATTTCATTTGGTTAATTCCCATCATGTGCAGTACACCACGCATATATTGTGGTGCAATATCTAAATTTACATACCGGTAATTCGTTTCATATTCACTTCCACTCGTGAGGATAAATGTGACCTTGGTAGTTTCGTCTGACATTAATCCAACTGAACCAGTTTCAGTGTATTTGAATGTTTCTCTTGCTGTTAGAATATTATCAAGATAGTCCTTAAACTTTGAAGGGACATTCCAATTATGCAATGGCATATAAATATAAATATAGTCTGCTGACTTCCATTGTTTAATTAATTTATACTGTGCTTCATGATTTTTTAATTGTTCAGCAGACATTTCTTTAGGATTAGTAAAATTTAAAGAGTCAGCGGTAAGTTGCGGAATTAAATTATTTGGATTGTAAACATTTAATACTTCGATTGTTCCATGACCATTTAATTTTTCTTGTAAAGTTTTTAATCCAACATCCGCTAAACGGTTTGCTGCTCTTTTATGATTGTTGTAATCAGGATGAGCCATTAACTGTAAAATATTCATTGTTCCACCTCTATTAGTTTGATTAATTTTATAGTCCTCTTTAATAGGCTTTAATTAAGGACTAAGTTAATCAACGATTAATATTGTCTATAATATACACTGCAATTATTTTTGTCAATTGAAGAAATTTACCAAAGAGAGATGTCATTTATTTGACTAGTACTCCAAATCCTCCTAAGATACAATTGATATCCCTTAATCAAAAGTAGGTGAAGTTACATGCAATATAGTGTCGGAGTAGAATATGCTTTACATTGTCTAGTTTATTTAATTGATATTCCTTCAAAGGAAAGTATTGGGATAAAGGAGTTAGCAGAATTCCAAGGACTTTCTGAGACATTTCTTTCAAAAGTCTTCGGTAAATTATCAAAGGCAGGTATTGTTAGTTCAGTTCCTGGAGTAAAGGGTGGTTATAAACTTGCTAAATCTCCAGAAGATATTTCCTTTTGGGATGTAGTTGAAGCAGTTGAAGGACCTAAGCCTATTTTTCAATGTAAAAATATTAAAGATAATGGCTATTTGTATCGAGAAGGCTGCTGTTCAGCTCCCTCTTTTTGTACTATCAATTTAGTTATGCTCTCTGCGGAAGAAAAAATGCGTGATGATTTACGAAGTAAAAAACTTTCATGGCTAAATGAAGAACTTAGTCGTGTCTTACCTAAACAAATACGTGAAGATACACGGAAATTTTTTTCTAAGAGCAACATATAAACAAGTCTCTCTAAATTCCTTATTAAGGAATTTAGAGAGACTTGTTTTCGTTCAAGAAATATTCTTTCGATTAATAGCGAATTACATCACTCCTCAACTAACCGTTAGCTGAATAAGAAAGATGAACAGTAGGGTCCGATTATGCAGCTTCGTTTCGATGTCGTCACCGATTTCAGTGAATTTCTTGACGACTTCATCTCGTAGATTCGAAAGATTTGGCACGTCTTTGTATTGATAAACACCGCCTATGACCGCTGTAAACCACGTTTTTACTACGATACTCTTTTCATTAAACATATTATTCAACCTCCACATTTGTATTATTGTCCAAAATGCCAGTAACAACGTCGTGCAAATAAAAAAGAGCCGGAACATCTTGTAATGTCACCGACCCTTGATTGATTTTACGTACCCATGCTTGTACTACTATTGAGTTTTCATTAAACATTATTCACGCCTCCTTGCATCGCAATCGCCATCGTAAGTTCCAGAATAGCAGCATCTAAATCGCTACGTCGAGAAAGATTTGATGACTAGCAGTTTAATATGAGCTGACAAAAGAGGCTTTAGTGTCCTGAAGATATCCTCTTACCGGTAATCCTTATGGATGTTTATGCAATAAAAAACGCCCGTCTTTTTGACGAGCGTTCCAATATTTTCAGGACAACCATTTCGGCGGTGTGTTTTTCGACCAATAAATATCTCCAAGTGAATGATGGACAGTAAATCCGTCCTCGGCAGTATGGTAATGGAAGTTATAGAAATAACCGTCCAACGGCCTTTTTTCCGTTCTTACATGAAATCGAATCAAATCTTTATCATTCTCTGCGTCGGATACGTGAAACATTTTCTCTGCGTAGTCACCGGAAGGGTATTCAGTAATGGAGAGCATTCTATTCTCAAGTCCTCCAGTAGAAGCTACTGTATCTTGAATAACTTCTTCAATTTTCGGGAAAATAGTGCTATCAAACTCATTTTGAATGACTGGTCCTATTCTCGATCCGAATTTCAAGTATGCCAATTCCTTGGCGGGATTCAAAAGAGAATCCTCAATCGATAAGGACGGTTCAAATGATTCACGTTCAAAAATGGAATCCTCTAACCCTAATTGTAAATCATGTTTGGAGGTCGTTGGAAGGTTAGCTTCCCTCGTATCATCTTTCGGCTGTAGGTTCGTCCATATTTCATGGTTCGGCGAAATGACGCCAAGTGTAAGTACCGCAACGAGTGCAATGAAAATATTCTGTAAATATTTCTTCATTAGGCCACCTGCTTTTTATGTAGTTAATATTTTTATTGTAATAGTTTGCTATATTGTTTATTCGTTAATTGTCGTTGTCTTTCCTAATATTACGAAAAGGGCTTGAAAAGGTTTCATATTTCCTAAATTCATTGTACAATAAAACTGAACTTAATTGTGAGGTTTTATGAAGGAGGTTTTATAAATGAACGTAGAATTACTTATGGGAATTGGTTTACTCGTACTCGTCCTTTATTTAAGCTCATTAAATTTTACAAACTGATACAAAAAGTCGTCCACCCCGCTACGGAATGGACGACTTTTTCATTTCGACAAGAACCCAAAATGGAATTTAGTGTTTGGTCTAACTTTTCGTTGCATGGCAAATTGGGTGAAAACTTCCGAATCAAATCGATCTTTCACGACAACGCGTCTTTTGCATACTCGGAACGCTTCCTCGATCCACTTTTCTGTCAAGGAAGTATGTACACCTGCTTGACGAAGAGGTTTGAAATTCGATGATTCTTCGATCGGTGCTTGAAACATCGGATCAATGTATACAACATCCCAAGAGTTATCCGGTTGATTCGCCAGAAACTCAATCGCTTCCGATGGAATGACTTCAATTTTCTGCATGGATGTTTCCAATGCCTCAAAATTGGCTGGAAACTGTTGAAGGCCTGTTTTCACTAAAAAAGCTACAGTAGGATCCGCTTCTACACCTACACACTTCCCTTCTTCACCTATTATATAGGAAGCAACAATGCTATCCGATGCCAAGCCGAGTGTACAGTCAAGGAATGTATCACCTTTTGTTAACGCACTAGCCTCAACGAGTGGATCTGTTTCACCCTTTAAAATACGCTTTAAACGAAAAGCTCCTGAATTCGGATGAAAAAATAACGGTTGCTCCATTCCTATCCGGTACAGTTCATAACGTTCTTTACCTGCTACAAGGACATCGGCTGAATATTCACGTTGCATAAGTGAAACTGAACGCTTCTTCCTTTCCACAATCGGAAAACCGAGTTCCCTGCTAGCAATCGCAGCCAATTCATGAGTGATTGGATCAGGTCTACCTGCAGTTGTGATGATTGTCTTATTTTGCACAAACTTGTTCAAGAACGCCGCTCAGATGATCTTTGATTTGTTCCATTTCAAAATTCTCGATCTGTTCTCTTGGAATGAAATAGGCAAGTGAACCATCTTTCCAAACAGCGATGGAAGGAGAGCTAGGAGGGACTTCAGGGAAATAGCTTCTCATTGTTTCTGTCGCTTCTTTATCTTGTCCAGCAAACACTGTAAATAGATGATCTGGTTTGTATTCAGATGAATTCAATGCTTCTCTGACCGCTGGACGAGCAAGTCCTGCTGCACAGCCGCAAACCGAATTGATGACAACTAAAGCCGTGCCATCCACGGATTTCATCGTTTCCTCCACCTCTTCAGCTGTTGTCAGCTCTGTGAAACCTGAGTGAACAAGTTCTTCTCTCATCGGCTTAACGATACTTTTCATATACTCATCATATGCATTCATATTCCTTTCCCCTTTCACAATTCAATACTATCGGTATCATTCTACAATGAATGCTTTGTAATTTCATGCTTTTGATATGAGTTTTTAATATAAGTTAACATAATATTATTATTTAAAATATATATTTTGTGTATTACTAAGAAAAACAAAACATCAGCAAATGCAAGGAAACACATTTTGCTGATGTTTATTATCATTCCATTCATTTATTCACGAGAACTGCTGTGGATTTCCGTCATCTGCTTCCAAATAGAACCTTTTGCTTCTTCTCCTTCAGTGATTCTCGCAATAGCCATTCGGACTTGCAGCTTCACTTCAAATTCAGGATCATTTTCGGCTTCGTGTAAAGCATCCAAAGCGTTTTCTGTCCCTGATTCATACAAGAACATGGCAGCGCGCCATCTAACAAGCTTGTTCTTATCTTTCAATGCCTCTATAGCAGCTTTCTCAAAGCCCGCAAAGCCTAAATCGCTCATGCAGTCGCCTGCAGTTCGGCGTACCGCCCAACTTTTATCCTTCAATGCTTTTTCTACATACGGAATAACAGACTCATCTTCAATCATGCCGAGGTAAACCGTAGCAAGGCGGCGAATGGACATTTTTTCATCTTCCAGCGCACGATCAAGCAATGGAAGATCGGAAACGTCTGGATCTGGCATTTGATCAATCAATTGGAATCGTTTTTCCCATTCTTCCACATTGAAATCTTCCAGAGTGACTTTACGCTTTCGTTCTTCTACATTGCTTTTTCCCTGTTCTGATCGGTTTATAATTTCTTCTAAACGCTCATCCGGATATGCGGCTTCGACTTCCAGCACGACAGTTTCGCCAATTTCTTGCTTCTCTCCATATCGAATGCCATAATCTGCCCATTTACGAAGGAGGATATAGTTTTCCACTTCTGTACTATGCACTTTTTCCATTGCTTCACGAAAACGGTCGCTTAACGCAAATCGCACTTCAGAGTTACTATCGAAAACTTTCACTTGAAGAGGAATGTCTTTATACGTTTGAACATGCACATACACTTCTCCGTAATGATCATCCGGTGTTTGTTCGGCATCTCGGCTTACTTCCACTGACTCTTCGTTGAAAATAGCTTGCACTTCAGTAAGTATATCCTCCCAAGCAATATTTCCGATACGTTCAACCGCCATGAAATCCATCACATGATAGATTCCTTTAACACCTTTAATAGAAAGCATTTTCGATACAGGATGCGGTGCACTTGCTGCATCCTCTTTTTTATAGTTATGGCTGACACCCATTGGAAGCTCTTTGTCCAAAATAATCTTCATCGAGTTTGGACTTGGCGTCGGTTCTATCGTTACAATTTTCATTTCGAACACTCCTCACTTTATGATTCGGATATTTCTTGTAAATATGTCCACCGTTCTATTAAACGCTCGTATTCGGCATTCAGTTCATCCAGATCCTTTGTCAATTCACGCAAACGATCATAGTCCGATCCGAATTCAATCATTTCTGCTTCTGTCGATTCGATTTTCGCCTCTATATCCTCAATGTCCTGCTCAATTGTTTCCCATTCCTTTTTCTCTGAATACGTCATTCGCTTTTTAGCAACGATGGGCTCGGACGGCTGTTGAACTGGGACGTCTTTTTTAGAAGTGACTTCATCTGTTTTATCAGATTCCGCTTCAAGATATTCGGAATACAGGCCGTATAGCACATCAATATTTCCAGAGCCATCCAACACCCATAGCTTCGTAGATGTCCTATCAAGGAAAAAGCGGTCATGCGAGATCGTCATCACGACACCTGGAAACGAATCAATAAACGATTCAAGCACTGATAAAGTTTCGATATCAAGGTCGTTCGTCGGTTCATCAAGCAACAATACATTCGGCTGTTCCATGAGCAACTTTAACAAGTAAAGCCGTTTTCTTTCACCACCGGACAACTTTCCGATCGGGGTTCCGTGAGAAGAAGAAGGAAACAGAAAACGTTCGAGCATTTGTGTAGCAGAAATTCTGACACCCGCTCCATCTTCAATATCATTCGACGTTTCCCGAATGTATTCGATAATTCGTTTGTTTTCGTCCATATGCGGTAGACGCTGATGGAAATGCGCTATTTTCACGGTAGATCCCATCTCGATTGAGCCACTGTCAGGTTCAAGATCATTCGCAAACAGTTTCATAAGCGTCGTTTTTCCTGCACCGTTCGGACCAACGATTGCTATTCGATCCCCCGATTGTAAAATGCAACTGAAACGATCAATGATTTTTTTATGATTGAAAGCCTTTGAAACATCATGCGCCTCAATGACTTTCTTGCCTAGACGGGATGTTTTTAATGACACATCCATGTCAACAGCAGGGCCTTCTTTTTTCAGATTCTCTTGAAGCTCTTCGAAGCGGCCGATCCGAGCCTTCTGCTTCGTCGATCTCGCTTTTGCCCCGCGTCTGATCCATTTTAACTCAGTTCGGTACCTATTTCGCATCTTAGCGTCTGTCGCTTCCGCCATCTCTTCCCTGATCGCCTTCGACTCCAAATAATCGGCGAAATTTCCGGTATGTGCGTAAAGTGTACGATTAGCCAATTCATAAATATGGGTAGATACCGCGTCAAGGAAATAGCGGTCATGTGTAATGAACATGACAGCCCCTTGCTCACTCTTCAAGTATTCCTGCAACCAAGTGATTGACTGTACATCAAGGTGGTTGGTAGGCTCATCCAAAAGTAGAAGATCAGCAGGTTCGATAATCACTTTCGCCAAGGCGACACGTTTTTGTTGCCCTCCGGAAAGCTCGCCCATTTTTTTATCGAAAGTGTCAATCCCAAGCTTCGTCAAAACCATCCTCGCTTTTGTGTTCAAATCCCAAGCTGATCGTGCGTCCATCTCATTTTGCAATCGTGAAAAACGTTCTTGATTTTCTGCAGATGAGGAATCAGCAGAGAGTGCTGCAAGTGCATATTCATATTCCAAATTCAATTTGATTATCGGTGCATCTGACATGAATACCGTTTCCATTACAGTTTTGGCCGGATCTACTATTGGGGTTTGAGGTAAATAGGAAATACTGTATTTATTTGGATTTTCCTTACTGATAGAATCTGCATCCTCTACTCCGGCAATGATGGAAAGAAGCGTCGACTTGCCGGTTCCATTAATTCCAATTAAGCCTACTTTTTCCCCATTTACAATCGTGAACGATATATCACGAAACAGCGTTTTCTCCCCAACGCTTTTTGTTAAATTTTCCACAATCAATTGGCTCATTACAACACATCCATTTCTACTAACTACATATCTTCATGATAGCTCATATTCAATCGTTTTTGAACGGTGACGAATCGTTTACTATCAAAATTCGGGGGAAAATGAGTATGTATCAAACTTAAATGCTTTTCCCTTAAGTATCAGCTCCATGTCAAGGGGCATGATAATGATGTCACGAGAATAAAGACCTGTATTAATATTTTGACATAAATATTATTTATAAAATATGGATTACTACTGAAAACATTCCAATATCGCTATAAATCCAAATTTCAATTAAGACATTTTTATTTTGACAATATAATTAATTTGTCTATATAATAGTGAAATAATAAAGGAGGCAACATTTCAATGTCACAATTATCTAAAAAGCAAATTGTTGAAAGCGTTCCCCAAACAGGGTTCTTCGGCCATCCAAAAGGTCTTTTCACATTGTTCTTTACAGAATTTTGGGAGCGTTTCTCATATTACGGGATGAGAGCAATTCTTGTCTTTTACATGTACTATGAAGTGTCCAAAGGTGGACTTGGGATTAGTGAGACGACGGCGTTGTCCATCATGTCCATATACGGTGCCTTGGTCTATATGTCTGGAATTATCGGAGGATGGCTTGCTGACCGAGTATTCGGAACTTCCAAGGCAGTATTCTACGGTGGGATATTGATCATGTTGGGACACATCGTCCTTGCATTGCCTGGAGGAGCAACAGCACTTTTCATCTCTATGGGATTAATTGTTCTAGGAACGGGTCTATTGAAACCGAACGTTTCAAACATCGTCGGCGATATGTATGATATGGACGATATTCGCCGTGACTCAGGCTTCAGTGTATTCTACATGGGAATAAATATGGGAGGTTTCCTAGCTCCTTTAATTGTAGGTACTCTGGGAATGAAGTATAACTTCCACCTCGGATTCGGACTTGCTGCGATCGGTATGTTCATCGGACTAGTCCTGTTCGTCTTAACTAAGAAGAAGAATTTAGGACTTGCTGGAACTCAAATTCCAAATCCAATGACACCAACAGAACGCAAACGTTTCTTCTTGATTGTATTGGCTTCTATAATTGTTTTAGCGATTCTTGTTGTCATCTCGATTCCAAGAGGATGGCTCACATTTAATTCATTTATCGCCCTTGTAGGTATTCTTGGGTTCTTAATACCATTTTCTTATTTCATACTCATGTATAGAAGCAGCAAAACGACCCCTGATGAAAAATCAAGGATTCTCGCATACATCCCAATATTTTTAGCTGCTGTCATGTTTTGGTCCATTGCCGAACAAAGCTCAACCATTTTGGCGTTATATGCAGATAAACGAACAAATTTGGATGCATTCGGATTCCACATTTCTCCAGCGTGGTTCCAATCGCTAAATCCATTATTTATCATTACATTGGCACCAGTTTTCGCCTGGTTATGGATTAAAATGGGTAAACGTCAACCGACGATCCCTCAAAAATTTTCGTTCGGACTTCTTTTTGCAGGGCTTTCATTCATAGTCATTTTGTTGCCTGCCTATTTCGGTGGAGCTGGCACACTTGTAAACCCACTTTGGCTTGTTCTAAGTATTTTCATTGCAGTATTAGGTGAACTTTGCCTTTCTCCTGTAGGATTATCAGCAACGACAAAGTTGGCACCAGCAGCGTTTTCCGCACAGACAATGAGCTTATGGTTCCTGTCAAATGCTGCAGCGCAAGCGTTGAATGCCCAGCTTGTGAAATTTTACTCTGCAGAAACTGAAATGATGTATTTCGGCATCATCGGTGGTGTGGCAATCGTTCTAAGTTTGATCTTATTCGCCATTTCTCCTTTCATCCTTAAATTTATGAAGGGTGTACATTAATTTATATTTCTTTTAAAAAGCAATGCCGTTGACGGTATTGCTTTTTATCTTTCAAAGGTTGTTCTCGAATAAATTCGTAAATGATATGATAAAGTAGAAAGTAAATTCAATTTGTGGAAAAGGGGAAATATTATGATTGTGGGATTGTCCATTATTTTAGTTTTAGTGTTATTCCTACCTTTCACAATCTCGTTCGTCGAGCGCAACTTGGAAGTATTCCTCTTCATCATGGGAATAGCAGCAGTCGTAGTAAGCGGAGTTTTGGATAAGAGCTTGGTGTTAAAAGCGTTGGAAGATCCAATACATATAACGATTGCAGTTATAGTGGCAGGTCTAATTTTTAAATGGCTGCAAAAGCCTTTTGAAAGAGGAATTAAAGGCGTAAGCCGGATTCTTCCTTTTAGACTCTTTCTAGCACTAGTGATTATTATTCTTGGAATCATATCAAGCGTCATCACCGCTATCATCGCTGCCCTCGTTTTAGTTGCCATCGTCAGTGTTTTAGAACTTGATCGCAATTCGGAAGTTCGTTTTGTCATCCTCGCCTGTTATTCAATTGGTATGGGTGCTGTGTTGACGCCGATCGGCGAACCACTTTCAACTATTGCAACAAGTAAGCTAAATGAGGATTTCTTTTATCTTTTAAAACTCATTGGTCCAGATGTAATCCCCGGAGTCATCGCATTCGGCGTATTGGCTATATTTTTGATCAACCCTTCGAAAAAGACCAGGGGTTTGAAGGCGACCCAAGGAAAAGAATCGATGTTGGATATACTTATCCGCGGTTTTAAAGTCTACCTATTTGTTATGGCGTTGACTTTATTAGGCGCAGGATTTGAACCGTTCATTAAAAGATTCTTGCTAGACCTAAACCCGTATACCCTCTATTGGATCAATATGATATCGGCTGTTCTGGATAATGCAACTCTCGCAGCAGCAGAAATTAGCAGCGAGATGGACGAGCCTACTATTAAAGCGATTTTGCTAGGGCTTCTGATTAGTGGTGGGATGCTTATTCCAGGAAATATCCCGAACATCATCGCTGCTGGAAAATTAAATATTAAGAGCGTCGAGTGGGCAAGATTCGGAGTGCCTATCGGATTGATAACAATGATAGTCTACTTTATCGTGATTGTTATTTTCGGGTAAATAAGAGGTGGAAAAACGAATCGTTTTTCCACCTCTTTTGGTTTAGGGACTTATTCGTAGTCCCTTTTTTATTATTTCTTTTTCGTCAGACGTCCGAGCAGGAATGCGCCAGCCGCTAAACCAATCATCGTATTCGTCTTTTTCGTAAACACTTGTTTCACGACAAGATTCATATTTTGTGGTCTTTCCGCAAGACGCCGCATGAAATAGCCGTACCAGTCTTGTCCAAACGGAACGTACGTACAGAAGTTGTATCCTTCTTTTGCGAGTTCCAATTGCATTTCTTTCCTGAAACCGTATAACATTTGGAATTCAAACTTATCGTTTGAAATATTATTGTCTTTGACGAATTGTTTAACATGATTGATGACATTATGGTCATGCGTTGCGATTGACGTAAATTTACCGTTCAATAAATGCCATTCAATCAATTTAATATAGTTTTTGTCGATGTCTTGTTTATCTTGGTAAGCATATTCGGCAGGCTCTTTATAAGCTCCCTTGACGATTCTGAGACGGTAATTCTTATACTTATGCAAGTCTTCTTCCGCCCGGAAAAAATAAGCTTGAATGACAGTACCGACATTGTCGTATTGTGTCGACAGCTCGTCCAACAAGTTGAATGAAGGTTGGAGACGTGCATAGTCTTCCATGTCAAAATTGACAAAAAGACCGTATTTATTTGCCGCAGCGACGATTTCCTCTATGTTTTCTTTACAGAAATCATAGTCGATATCTAAACCTAGTTGAGATGGCTTCAATGAAATATGCGCATCCACTTCATTCTCATGAATAGCTTCAATAACTTCGAGAATCTGTTCTTTCGCGGCGAGTGCTTCCTCTTTTTCATAGACGAATTCGCCTAAATTGTCTACAGTACAAGAAATGCCGTGTTTGTTCAGTTCTTTGATGCTCTCAATTGTTTCGGTAATATTTGTTCCCGCCACAACGTTTTGAGCGCCTAATTTCAAACCGTATTTTTTCGCCGCACTATTCAAAAATTGATTTTGGGATAGGCCGATAAAGAAATCTTTTAACATTTCCATTTCTCCTCGATAAAAAATTATTTACATCAAGCATTATAACATAGCATACACAATTGACCATCAAATTAAGCAAAAAGGAAATTTTCGAGTCTTCCCGTTTAACTGGATGATTATAATCTGAACTGCCCTACCATATTTTCAAGCTCTTTAGCCATGTCATTTGTCTGCAGCGAACGTTGGGACACTTCGCTGATTGAAGCGGTTGTTTCCTCCGTTGCAGCAGAAATATTATTCGTTTTATTCTCAATTTCTTGCATTGATATTGTTAATTCAGTGATCAAATCCACGACTGAAGCCGACTTCTCAGCTTCGTTACTCATTAATTCGGAAATTTGATTGATTTCCTGAACTGTATTTGAGACTGCTGCAGCAATATTGCTTAGCGATTCCGAAGTGAGTTGTGCAGTACGGCTTCCCGTCTCGACTACTTTCGTACTTTCCAATGCTGATGTTTCGACTTGTCCGATTATAGTTGTAATATCCGTGACGATGTTTTCAACTTGCTGCACTTCCAGATTGGATTGTTCAGCCAGCTTTCTAACTTCTTCTGCTACTACAGCAAACCCTCTTCCATGTTCACCAGCCCTCGCAGCCTCTATAGAAGCGTTCAACGCCAATAAATTCGTCTGCGCAGCAATTCCTGAAATTGAATTCGTTATTTCTTGTATTTTACTCGTTGACTTGATGAGTTCCTGGATTGTAGAGCCGACATCAGTTGAAGACTGCCTAATTTTATTCATGTCCTGGCTAATATCGTTTGCAAGCTGTTGCCCATCTTGCGCAATTCTCATCGTCGATTGGGAATTGGCAGCTACCTCATCTGCACGCACTTTCGAGTTTTGCAAGTCGGCTGCAAGTGAGCTAAGGATGGAAGATGCATTTTCTGTATTAGTAGTTCCTTCCGTGACACTCACCGCTACATCGTTCATATTGTCAGCAACCATTTCAATTGCCCCGTTCATTTCACCTAAAGCCGAAGCAGTTGTTGAAGAATTCTCCATTAACTTATGGGAAGTATCCTTCATCGTTCCGATCATATTACGCAAATTTGCCGTCATCGTATTCAATGTGTTAGCAAGATTCCCAACTTCATCCCTGGAACTCACATTTACATTTTCGATATTCAAATTGCCGTCCGCAATCTCTTTCGCATGGCCAATCAATTGAGAAATCGGCTTCGTTTTACGACGAAGAAGCATGATCGTAATGAATGCAGCAATCAGTACTGGAATGATGCTAATAAGTATGCCATCACGAACAACTTCCCATGTCCGATCTGCTACGATGCTCGCATCAAAATCAATTACGCTAATTGCGATAATCTCTTTAGACTGGTCGTGATCTTTGAAGATTGGTGCATACCCGGACAATCTTTTCATGCCAGCAAAATTATACGGTTCAGAATAAGTTGGATGTTTCATTTCCAATAGCATGGAAATCGCTTCTTCATCCAATGGGATTTGATCTCCCGCTTCGATACCTTTACTAGCTAAATTATCATCAATTGCGATAAGTTTGCCATTTAAATCAACGACGTATTGTGTTTCAAATATGTCTTTATGTAAAACTGTCCAATTCAATTCTTTGCCCACTTTTTCAATCGTCGCTTTATCACCTGCCAATGCATTTTCAATGTCATTAGGCTGCAGTAAACCTGTCGTTATGTTTGCACAACCATATGCCTCTATGCCTGCTGCCTCGTAAAGCTTATCGTATGCTGTCTTATAAGTGGCGACAGATGTGATGGCAAGCATCGCGACAAGAATGCCGACTATTATAGTGCCTAATTGGAAAGTTAGGCTATTTCTTTTATTCATCATTTCTCTTCCTTCCTGTTACTAATCTATCACCCGGTGATAGAACTAACTATCTAAATGATACATGATTTTCGTATGATTTCATATTCAATTTCTTTATCTTTTTTCATTTAATTAGTAATCAATAAAAAAAGATGAAGGAAAATGGACTGCATTCCTTCATCTACTTACTCTTATTAATATGGCTTTATTCCACCCTTGAGTATCCTCCAAATTGTTCTTCAAGAATGGAACCGAGTGAAAAGATGGCATCCTCGTTGCCGTTTTTGCTAATGATTTGTAGTCCAATTGGCATCCCATCATTATCTCTTCCTACTGGTACTGTCAACGCAGGGAGCCCCCATGTGTTTGCGTAGGCGACAAACGGCATATATTTCAGGAATGTTTTATTAATAGAAAAAATCTCCTTATATACAATGCCATGAGGAGGGGCTGCAGTATGATAAACCGGCATGACGATTAATCGTTTTGCTAAGTAATCTTCTAAAAATTGGTTTCCCTCTTCTAATAGATTTGATATTTCATCTATCCTTTTTGCCGATGGCTTGAACAATGAAGCCCCGATTAACGCCCATGATAAATAGCGATGAATATTTGAGGTTCCATTCATCTTTTCTTTTAAATACGCAGTTAGCGGACTGCCCTTCCCATTTCCGAAGGCTACCTTCCGGGTGGATTCTCCTCCATCGATCGACATGATTTCTTGCCAAAGAAGAGCTGATACTTTGAGGTTAGGCAAAGATTCCCTCTCCGTCTTATAACTATCCTTCAAGGAAAGATAGACGTTGTTTAACAATTTTACCGATTCATCGGAAATTGGAAACTCGGTGGTACGAAATACATTTATCGAAAAACCAGCGAGGTTCTGTTCTTCGATTTGGTGGTCAGCAATGATGGAATACAACAGCTTCGTATCCCTTACTGTTTTCGTTATCGGTCCGATGCCAAGCATCCTTTGCTGCCATAGATCTTCCACAAACGGAAAGCTTCCAACTTGGGACACTTGCCCTTTTCCTGATTTAAATCCGATAACACCATTGAAATGGCTTGGAAACCGGATTGACCCTCCTATGTCTGAGCCAATTCCGGCTGCTGCCGCGCCAAGAGCAATCGCCGCCCCTTCCCCGCCGCTTGAACCACCGGCTGTCCGATTTAAGTTCCATGGATTATTTGTTCTGCCATACAATTTATTATCCGTCTCTTGGCAAAAACATAATTCAGGTGTGTTAGTCTTACCTAGTATAATTGCCCCTTCAGCTTTCAACTTCTTGACAATGTGCGCGTCTTCTTCTTGTACGGATCCTTTTCTTGCAAGCAATCCGCCTGTCGTTTGCATTCCGGCTACATCAAATGATTCTTTCATGCTCATTGGAACACCAAATAATGCCCCTTTCGCTTCTCCGTTAGATAACGCCTCGTCAGCCTGTGCCGCCTCCTCCATAGCAGCGGAAAAACGCTCTTCCACTAAAAAATTGACGGATGGATTTTTTTCTTTCATTCGTTCAATAAAAATAGAAATAACTTCTGAAACGGTTATTTCCCTATTCAATATCATTTTTCGAATATGTGTAACATCTGCATCTAAGGTGACATCCACCTTCTCCATTAACATTTCCCCACTCCCGTCCTCTCCATATTAAAACTATTCAATATATTCATTATAATGATAGATTCTTATTAAGACAAATGAAGAAAGCTTCTTTCCCCGCCAGGAAAGAAGCCTAAACAAATCATATAAGATTTACGAAGATAATTATGAGTATGATGAGGCATGATACCGCTAAAGCGACCCATTGACCGGTGTCGGGCTTATCTGGCCTACTATCCCATTTTTGCATGACAATCTCTCCTTTTCTTCGCAACTCATCACTAAGGATTTCCTGGCTTTCAGCATTTTAAAACAGACTATTCATAATTCAATTATTTACTCAATTGAATTATGCTAAACTAGTACAGAGAAATGGGGGCGTCAGATGTATGTATTTATAATTAATCCCGCGTCTGGTAAAGGCGAGGCACTTGCAATTTGGCACGAAATCGAATCGTTATTAATCGCTAGGAAAGTATCCTTCGAAACGCATATATGCATCACTGCCGAATTGACACGCACGTATATGAATGAAAAAATCGCTTCACAATCAATTTGTGCTTTCATCGTAATCGGCGGCGATGGGACAGTAAGTTCCGTCCTTCAACAATTAGTCAATACGAATATTCCACTTGCTATCCTCCCTGCCGGATCAGGAAACGATATCGCTAGAAATTGTGCTTTTATTGAAAAACCAGATCATTTTGTCGAGAAGTTGATCATCTGTGAAACAAAAGCGATGGATCTACTATATGTGAATGGATTGTACGGAATAACAGTCGTCGGTGTTGGAATGGATGCGAAGATCGGAATGAGAGCTGATCGCTCCATTTATAAAAAATGGCTTAATCGATTCAATCTTGGTTCTTTTTCTTATACGATCGCCGCAATTATTGAACTGATGACTTTCAAGCCATTTCGTGGCAGCCTCTTCGTCGATGGAAGCCTAGCTCTCCAAACTAATTTATGGCTAGTTGCAAACGGTAATATGAAGATGTATGGAGGTGGTTTACTAATTTGTCCTTATGCGGATCCTCAAGACGGACTAATAGATATGACTATCTTGCATGATGCAAAACGGTGGAAAGTCTTATCCAAGCTTTTTCCTAAACTTTTAAAAGGCAAGCCTATCTTTGCGAAGGAAGTCACCTATTTGAAAGGAAAGGATATTAAGATTGAAGGAGAACATAAATTGCCTTATATCGTTGATGGAGAAATATTTTACTCTACTGAAATTTGCCTTTCCATTCAGCCAAGAGCTTTGAAACTTGTTGTCACTTCTTAAAATTTGATATTCCTATAAAGAAAACGCTTACATATTTTATTGAATTATTTGCCTAGAGAAATTCATTCAAATTAATCGGCAATTATGAACAATCTTATGTTCTTCTTCGGTGTTTCATGTTAATATAATAAAATATTCATTTAAGTTACCGGAGGGAACGAGCATATGACAAAGATGGCTAAAAGTGAAACGAAGACAGTACAGGTAGAAGATATTCTAATCGCCAATCAATTGCTAAAGGATGTAGTAATCCATACACCTTTGCAAAAAAATGAGAGGCTGTCCGAAAAATACGGATGTAATGTCTATATTAAGCGGGAAGATTTACAATACGTACGCTCGTTCAAATTACGCGGTGCCTATTATAAAATCAAGCGGATTGAATCAGAAGCCCGCGAAAATGGGATTGTTTGTGTAAGTGCCGGCAATCATGCACAAGGTGTCGCTTATGCATGTGCTCAATTGAAAATAAACGGCAAAATCTTCATGCCACAAACAACGCCAAAACAGAAAGTCAATCAGGTGAAAATGTTCGGCAAGGATTTTGTTGAAATTATCCTCGTCGGTGATACGTTCGATGATTCATCTGCCCATGCAGTGAATAGCGCGGAACAGGAAGATCGCATTTTTATCCATCCATTCGATGACAGGGATATTATTGCAGGGCAAGGGACAGTTGCTGTTGAAGTAATGAACGATATCGAAGAACCGATCGACTTCGTTTTTGCAAGCATCGGCGGTGGCGGTCTCATGTCGGGAATTAGCACATATATTAAAAACCTTTCCCCTATTACAAAGATGATCGGAGTCGAACCAGAAGGGGCCAGCAGTATGAAAGCTGCTGTCCGAAATGGGGCTGTTACAGCTTTGGATAGTATCGATAAATTCGTCGATGGTGCAGCCGTTAAATGTGTAGGCAACCAAACATATGAAATCTGCCGGAAATATGTCGACGACATTTTAAGTGTACCTGAAGGGAAAGTTTGCACTGCTATTTTGGATTTATATAACGAGCATGCTATCATCGCTGAACCGGCAGGGGCTTTGCCAATTGCCGCACTGGATTTCTATAAAGATCAGATCAAAGGGAAATCGGTTGTTTGCATTATTAGCGGAGGAAATAACGATATTGGACGGATGCAGGAAATTAAGGAGAAATCCTTATTATATGAAGGTTTGCTCTACTATTTCATCATCAATTTCCCTCAACGCGCAGGCGCGTTGCGTCAGTTTCTCGACTCTGTGTTAGGCCCGGATGATGATATTACAACTTTTGAATATACGAAAAAGCATAATAAGGAAAATGGACCTGGCCTTGTCGGCATTGAATTGAAAAGAAAAGAAGATTATGCCGGTCTACTGCTCCGTATGGAACAGAATGGCTTCCCCTTCACGGAAGTGAATAAAGATAGTACGTTATTTGAACTCCTTATTTAATTACAAGGAAAACCCACAAACGGCAATATCGCCGTTTGTGGGTTTTAGTTATTCGGTGTGGTAGCAATGACGGTCGCGATTCTATCGATTGCAGGGAGTGCATTCTTTCTTTGCCCTTGTGTAAGGACGCTAAAAATCAACGTTTCCCCGCTTTTTGTTTCAACATAACCCGCCAATGAATTCACTTGGTTTAAACTACCTGTCTTTGCAATGACTTTCCCTTTTACAGAAGCACTCGTCAGCCTATTTTTTAACGTACCGCCTACGAAACGGTCATTCATTCCTGAAATAGGTATAGCTTGTACGAAACTTCTGTACCACGGTGCTTGCCGTGCAATAAATAGCAATTCTGTCAGTTGCGCAGATGTTACTTTGTTTTTATGAGACATGCCGGACGCATCTTCAAAACTCCATTCAGCTGTATGTAAACCGACGGATTGTCCAAATTCTCGCATTACACGAAGACCCGCATTCCAGCTTCCTTCTCCATAAACCTGTTTACCCATCGTCTTTGCCAATATTTCTGCATGTGTGTTATTACTTAACTTCATGAATGGCTTCATCAAATTCTTCAATGGCATCGACTGTCTCGAAGTAAGGACCTTGGCATTCTGCGGGGTGCTTCTTCTTGTCACTTTGGAAGATTTGGTGAATGTGATTCCTTTTGTTGTTAACGACTTTTTAAATACATCAAGTGTATAAGCTGTCGGATTAGAGATTGTAACCCATTCTTTTTTTCCAGCACTTCCAACTGGTACATTTCCTGTAATGACAATATTATTCGTTCCATATTGTCGCTTGATCGACAATGTGTTTTTATAGCCCTTCGGAACCGTCTTACTTTTGTTAATGATTGTAACGATTCCTGTGTCAGGAGTTAGTGTGACTTTGGCTTTATACCCTTTCTTAGTCGGACTAGCGTTGACAATGACAGTTCCAGCATCATAATCGGTGTTTGGTGATAATGTTAAGCCGGAAATTTGAGCGGCATAGTAAAAGGTTTCATCACTTTTATCAATTCCAGGTGAAAGACGGACCGAATCGAACCAACTGTCATCTCCGACAAGATCACCATTAACTTTCTTTACTCCGAGTTTTGCCAGTGTTGCAGCAAATTGATCCAAATCCTTTTTCAAAAGAGTCGGATCCCCTTCACCACGCAAATAGAGATTGCCGCTCAATACCCCTTTGGATATAGAGCCGTCCGTAAGCAAATCCGTCTTGAATCGGTATTCTTCTCCGAGCATTTCCAATGCTGCCGCTGACGTGAGCAGCTTCAATGTGGAAGCTGGCGTCAATTTGTTATCCGCATTGGCCTCGTAAATTATTTCTCCCGTGGACGCCTTTCGCACAGTGACACTGCTGACAACAGATTTCATTGAATCTCCCGATAAGACAGCATTGATATTTCTTTCCAACTTATCATGCGAAGCTGAAGCTTGTGCCTCCTTTTGCCAAGGAGCAACTGTGAACACGGTAGCAAACGACATGAAAACAGCCATGAAAATCATAGCGGTTCTTTTGAACAACAAATCATTTCCCCCTTCTTCTTTGATGTCGTTTTCAGTCTACCATTTTATTCTAAGCAAATAAATAGATTTCGAGATAATAAGTATTTTATTAATAACATCTATGTAACTATAGAATTTTCTATTATTGATAAACTCAAAATACAAATGACAAAAAAAGACACCCATTGTAAATGGATGCCTATCCTTAACATTATAAACCTACTGAGATATATTTTATTTCAATATACTCATCCAAACCGTGGTGTCCGCCTTCCCTGCCGAGTCCGCTTTGTTTGAATCCGCCGAAAGGCGCTTGCGGAGTTGATGGGAGACCATCATTCAAGCCGACGATTCCGTATTCCAATCGCTCGCTCATCCGAATGCCTGTTGAAATATTCTCTGTAAATACATAAGCAGCCAATCCATAAATCGAATCATTCGCTCTTCTAATCACTTCTTCCTCAGAAGAGAAAGTTATAATCGGTGCAACTGGACCGAACGTTTCTTCCTGCATACATACCATATCATCTTTGACACTACGTAAAACGGTCGGTTCGTAGAATAAACCGTCCTTCCTAGAACCACCAACGGCTATTTCTGCACCTTTCGCTTGAGCATCATCGACATGTCGTTGTACTTTTTGGATTGCGTCTTCATCAATAAGAGGGCCAATTGTTACACCTTCTTCCTTGCCGTTTCCTACTTTCAAAAGTTTGATCCTCTCAACTAACTTTTGTGAAAAGGCTTCCTCGATTGCTTCATGTACATAAATCCGATTGGCACATACGCATGTTTGCCCGGCGTTCCTGAACTTGGCGGCTATAATTCCATCCACGGCTTTGTCAAGATTACAGTCCTCCATGACGATTGCCGGTGCATGCCCACCCAATTCCAAAGAGATTTTCTTCACTGTATCTGCCGCGCCGCGCATTAGTAGCTTCCCGACTTCGGTGGAACCGGTAAATGTCAGCTTGCGTACCCGTGTATCTTGCAGCCAAACATCCCCAATTGAACTTGCATCACCTGTAACGACATTTACGACGCCAGCAGGAATACCTGCTTCCAGTGCCAATTCAGCCAACCGTATCGCGGTTATCGGAGTCTGTTCCGCTGGCTTGATGACGACCGTGCAGCCTGCAGCCAATGCAGGGGCGACTTTTCTCGTAATCATCGCTGCCGGAAAATTCCACGGTGTAATCACTGCGGTTACACCAACTGGCTGTTTATGGACGAAGATGCGTTTTCCTGTATTACTTGCAGGAATCATTTCACCATAGATGCGCTTTGCTTCTTCCGCGTACCAAGAAATGAAGCCGTTTGCGTATGTGATTTCTCCTTTTGCCTCAGCTATTGGCTTCCCTTGCTCCTCCGTCATTGTCCGAGCCAGATCATCCGTATGTCTTTCAATCAGTTCATGCCATTTTACTAGGTAGGAACTTCTTTCATAAGCGGATAGCATTGACCATTGCTGAAACGCATTGTTTGCAGCTTCAACTGCCTGTCCAGCTTCCTCTGCACCTCCATCCGGAACCGTTGCGATCAGTTCTCCAGTTGCAGGATTCATGACATCAATTGTACCAAGAGCTTTTCCGACTTTTTTTCCGTCAATGATCATCGAAAATGCATTCATCTCATAACCTCCTCCTATTTCTATATACAAATGTATCATTAATTTTTCATGAATTCCTTCCCAGCGGGTTGCATAGTGAGAAATTGTTTCGAATCGTCTTACAATGTACGTTTGTATCTATTGTGCTAAACTATTTATAAAAAAGATGAAAGGCGGTAAAGAGGATGGAAACATCGAATCAAGTCAAATTGACTTCACTAACAACAAAAGGAGGATGCGGCTGTAAAATTGGACCCGCAGACTTAGTACAAGTTCTTCAATCCCTTCCCCCTGCCGTCTCCGATCCAAATCTTCTCGTCGGCCTCGATACGAGTGATGATGCCGGCGTTTATAAATTGACGGACGATATCGCGATCGTCCAAACACTTGACTTTTTCACTCCGATTGTCGATGATCCATATGATTTCGGACAAATTGCAACAACGAATGCTATTAGCGATGTCTACGCAATGGGCGGAACTCCGATCACTGCTCTAAATATCGTGGCATTCCCCATTTCAAAATTGGACAAAAGCATTCTTACCGAAATTTTGAGAGGTGCTGGAGACAAGTTAAAAGAGGCTGGTGTCACTCTTGTCGGTGGACATTCCATTGACGATCAGGAACCTAAATTCGGCTTAGCGGTGACAGGCACTGTCCATCCCGAAAAAGTTTGTACAAACGCCGGTGCAGAAGCAGGAGACAAGTTAGTGCTGACGAAGCCGATCGGCGTCGGTATATATACTACTTCTTTAAAACACGGTGCCCTTTCTAATGAAGAAATTGAGCAAGTGACTTCAATAATGACGACTTTGAACAAGACTGCGTCAGAAGTGATGTCTAACTATGAAGTTCATGCAGCTACAGATGTCACTGGATTCGGCTTGCTTGGGCATGCGACTGAAATGGCAAAGGCAAGCCGTAAAGGCATTCGGATTTTTGCAGAGCAAGTTCCAATTCTTCCTCGCACAAAAGAACTTGCAGAAGCAGGAAGGATACCAGGTGGAACCAAAAGCAATTATGCCCACGTTGCTGATACGGTTATCTATTCTGAAAACATTGATCAATTGGACCGTTATATTTTGTGTGATGCAGTCACTTCGGGAGGTCTGCTTATTTCAGTTTCAGCAAACGATGCAGACCAATTAATTGACGAGATGAATAAAAAGGGCGTCCATGCAGCCATCATAGGAGAAGTAACTTCCGAGCATTCAGGAAATATCCATGTTTACTGACTCTTATAATAGAAGGTGATAGAAATTGATTCGTGATATAAGTTTACAAGAGCTATTTTTATCGGTTGCAAAAGAGCCGCATACAATTATTGATGTCCGTTCTCCATCTGAGTATAGGGAGGCGACAATACCAGGAAGTATCAATATCCCTGTCTTTACCGACGAAGAACGAGCAGAAATTGGAACCCTTTACAAACAGGTCAGCAAAGAGGATGCTAATGAACGGGGTCTGGAAATTTTCTCAGCGAAACTACCCTCTTTCATACAGCAATTCAAGAAGATAGAAACACCTATGACAGTATTTTGCTGGCGTGGCGGCATGAGAAGCAAAACAGCAGCAACCGTCCTTGGTTTAATGGGCATCCAGGCAAATCGGTTAAGCGGTGGAATCCGGACATATCGCCAATGGGTTGTGAAAGAATTAGAAAAAGAAGTTTTTCCACCCAGCTTTATTGTTTTGAATGGATATACCGGATCGGGCAAAACTGTTCTTTTGAATCGGCTAGCATGCAATGGTTATCCTGTTATCAATCTCGAACAGCTCGCCGGACATCGTGGCTCCATTTTCGGCCAAATCGGACGTGAACCAAACAACCAAAAGAAATTCGATTCTTTGCTGATCCATGAACTTCAAAAAACGAAAGACGAACCTCTCGTCTATATTGAAGGAGAAAGCAAACGAATCGGAAAAGTGCTGATCCCCTCTTTCCTGTTAGACAAAAAGAAAAATGGAATCCATGTTTTCATCCATCTCCCAATAAAGGAACGGGTTAAAAACATTTTGGCTGATTATAATCCATGGGATGCTGGAGATAAATTCATTAAGGCATTTAATTTAATTAAACGGCGCATCCATGTCCCGGTCGCAAAAGAAATAGAAGAAAAATTGAACGAAGGACAATTTGAGGGAGCAGTTACTTTATTGCTTGAAAATTACTACGATCCTAGATATGAGTATTCGACGACAAAACATCCACAAGAAAACGACTTTGTCATCTATGCAGACTCTGTTGATGATGCTTATGAACAATTATTGAAGTTGGACTTTACTTTCGAGAAAATGAAATCAAAAAAGGCTGCCAATCACTTACTCAAGTGATTGACAGCCTTTCCCTTTACTATTCTACTTTGCGCCGTTCATTCCATATATAGAATTGTTCAATTATAATGGCAATAATTGTACCTGTAATTAGGCCATTCGATAAAACAGCTGCAAATGCATTCGGCAGATCTGACATGCTTTCCTGCGGAATGAACATGATACCTACACCAATCATTAAACCAACAGCTGACACTTTATAGGCACGGTCTTTCTTCGGCTCGGCAGCAAGCTCATGGAAGGCCATCTCTACCATTTTCGTAAAGATTGCAAACGTGACGGCATATGCAACCGGTGCCGGTAAAACAGCAAAAACTGACATGATCGATGGAATGAGCGTAATTAGGATAACGATAATACTGCCCGTAATAAACGGTGTTAGCGACGCCATCCTTGTTGCGCCAACAAACCCTGCTGCGCCTGAAATTGGAACAGGTCCGATTGCTGAAAAAACTCCTGCGAATAAATGATTAATGCCTGAAGCAATGGAGCCTTGTTTCATCCGATCAGGCGGTGTGATGGAAAAAGATTGTTTCAGCAAGCTTTCCATAACCCGGATTGACGCCATCATATTCGCAATCAATAATAGAGTAATAAAACTAGCAGTAATGAACATGCCGCTATCCCAAACCGGTTTCCCAAATACGAATAGATCGGGAAGACGAATAAATTGTTCACCTTCAAGTGTTACACGACTCGCCTTTCCGATGAGCAAAAAGAGAATCCAACCGAATCCGATTGACAATAGAACGGAATATCTCGAAACCCAGGACACTTTATGATTCATCGTTATGAATGTCATAATGACAACCGCTAAACTTCCGAGGAATATAAGTCCGTCTATCTTATCACCTGTACTTTCAACACCAACCATTCCTTTTAGGAAAGTACCACTTAATTGCAAAATGAGCAGCATCAAATATGTAAATGTAACTGATGGTGTGAAAAGACCTTTCATTTTAGAAATCATTCCACTCATAGCCAATAAGATGAACAGGAGGCCGCTGACGAGCATTCCGCTTTGTAGAGCTTGCAAGGCATCCCCGCCTGTAGGATATACGATGCCTACCATCCCTGCGTAGATGACAAAAATCCCCCACCATAATCCTGCCGGTCCTTCATTGATGGGCAAACGATGCCCGATAAAAGCTTGGACGAGACATGCAATGCCGAGAACAAACATCGTACGTTGAATGAAAAGCGCAGTTTCAGCAGCCTCCATTCCAAAAACATGGGCGATTGCAATAGGAGCCGCAATAGAGGATGCGATTAAAAAAACCGCCCATTGCAACCCTCCGACAACTATTTTCATAAGTGCACCTCTCACCCGAATTCCATTCGGATACAGTTTTGAAAAATAACAACGCCGATCAGCTCGGCTGATGTCCATTCAATTCTATAGTATCAGCAAATCCTTTAATGAAGAAACCATCAGTCTCCGACCATTCGCAATAAAGTATTTCCTTCGCTTGGTTATACCCTTTTTCGCGAATCCCTTCCTGCAACCATTGATCAGACTTTCCAATAGCATTCAGTACTTCCGTCTTCACTTCCCCTTCATCAATGAGCAATACACTTGGCTCCTCTTCCTTTTTTTCAATATCCAAATCATCCAATACAACAGATTTATATTTAGCGAAGGAGTTAATAGATATTTGGCCTCCGGGTTCGATATACATATCACGCACTTCTCTTAACGAAAAAATTCCTTGCTGACGGAGCATTGTCCGGACTTGTTCCATTTCCAATTGATTTTTCTTAAACGCTTTCTGATTGATCTTTCCGTCTGCAATCAATTGGTCTGGCTCTCCTTTTAGAAGAATTCGCAACGGATTAAAGATAGACACCAATTTTTCGATAACGAATATGGATAGTGCCCATACAGCCATGGAAAAAAGGAACATCCATATCGTCGTTTTATTATCATATAAAGTTTCTTCTAGAATTCCACCGAACATTATTAAATAAATGATGTCATACGGCGTCATCTCGGCCAAATGCTTTTTCCCTAACAGCCGGATGACGACCATGAAAGTGATCAACCCGATAACGAGCTTCATTCCATTTATTAAATAATCCATTTTTATTCCTCCTCTTCATTAGTTAGTTAAATACCCGTTATCGTCGTTTTAAATCTAATGCAATGTTTTAAATAGAATCGATTGGGTATTTTCTAGAATAGCAATCACCTAGAATAAAAAATTATTAGGAGGCGTTTTGAAATGGTACAAAGACACGTAGTAGGTTATTATGACACTGAATCAGAAGCTGTTGCTGCAATTGAGGAATTGAAAAGACAGGGATACAGTTCCAATGATATTTCCATCATTAGTAAAGATAGAGATCGTGTAGATAACATCGAAGAACAAACTGGAACCCATGCTGCAGATGGCGCGGCAACAGGAGCTGCAACAGGTGGTTTGCTTGGCGGTCTTGGCGGTGTGTTGGCGGGAATCGGAGCGCTAGCGATTCCAGGAGTCGGCCCGATCATTGCAGCAGGACCAATCGTAGCAGGGATTACCGGAGCAGCCGCAGGAGCAGGAGTCGGAGGACTCGCTGGCGCTTTGATCGGTATGGGTATTCCTGAAGACGAAGCGAATCGCTATAATGATTACTTTAATGAAGGCAAAATTCTTGTATTAGTAGATGGCGATTACACAAACACACGCATGGACTATCCTGATCGCCCGCTTATCTAAGTAGGCAATCAAACGATAGAATTATATATGACTGTAGACAAACACATTGGTGTTTGTCTACAGTTTTTTTCTATTAAAATCAAGAAAAGCCAAGATATGTTGATTTCCGCTGTGAGTGGACACTCTCCGCTCCAATCAAAGTTATTCCTATTAAATAAATGAGATATTGGATATGATGAGGAACACGAACAATTGAAAATCAAATCGATTTCCAACTACTTTTTTGTCTAAAGTCTAATTTCTTTTTAGACTCTATTAATATTTCTCTTAAGTTAAAGCTACTCGTTAATAAAAAAAAAAGGACCTTCATATGGGCCTTTCTTATCTGAATATCACTTGGTTATATATTTTATAACTGCCATTTCCTTACCGAACCTATTACCATTATCAATAAATCCCAAACTTGAGTAAAGGTTATGCGCTTCCAAATTTTCAGGATGATATCCTACAACAATTTTTTTCACATTCGGTAATTTAGCCATCTCTGCAATCATTAATTTAGTCGCAGTTTTACCAATACCCTTGCCCTGGAATTCTTTATCCACCATTATTCTATATACCCAGTAACCATCGAGCTCTTCTTGAACAGAGTTGAACATTAAAAAGCCAACTACTTTCTCTTCAGCATATATAGCATATGTCTTTAATGTATACTCGAACTTTGACTGAGCGATTGATATAGCATTGGGTTCAATGAATTGCTTTTGTTTTGTGGATACTTCTAATTCACAACAGTCATACCAATTTTCTGCATTTAATTCTACGATTTTCACATTTTCTGTACTCATAATTTTCCCCTTTCAAATTTGGGGAAACACTAAAAATTACTATTTAGACGTTATCCCCTTGTAGTCATTAAAAACTCTTTTGTTTGTCATATTGAACCCCTCCTATAACAACTATTGCCTATGATTGTTTTTTGACTTAATAATCATACTATACTTTCTATTAACTTGTAAGCCCTCAATCAAACAAAGCATATTTTTGAAAAACATCATAAGGCATTAAAATAGCACAGGTGGCGAAAAACGAATCTTTATGCCACCTGTGCTCGTGTTTTCACGACATGAATAGATTTCTGTAAGTATGTATAAAGGATGATTTTCTGATGTCTTCAGATTGCACATAAAAATCATCCTTTCTATGATGGGGTTTGGTCACTTCCATTTTACTAGATCGGACAATATATATATATTTATAACATGTGTTTACAAGTTGCTTGAAGTGAAACGCGCCGACTCCTGGAGAATCAGCGGGACAGATGAGACCCCGCAGTGAAGCGTAGCGACCGAGGAGGCTCACCGCCCGCCCCCCGGAAAGCGTGCGCCTGGAACAGAAAGCAACGTTTCAAGGATATCTCCATTTTATTTTTCTACAGAAAAAGGGGCTACCACAGAAAGTCAGTTTTCACCGAATTTCTATGGTAGCCCCTTATTTATTTTAGTAATAGGGAGAAATCAATATGTAGACAAGAACACCTGTAAAGCTTACGTATAGCCAAATCGGCATCGTCCAGCGCACTATTTTGCGATGACGTTCATGCTCCCTGTTCCATGCCCTTGCAACACTTGTTAAAGCAAGCGGAACGATTGCCGCCGCGAGAATTATATGGGTGATGAGGACAAAATAATAGATTCCAGCTAAAATGCCGCTGCCGCCATATGGAGTGGACGGGGACAAATAGTGAAAAGCTACATAGGTAACAAGGAATAAAGCAGTTGTGCAAAATGCGGCATAGATGAATTTCCGATGGACAATTACATTCTTCTTTTTAATAGCAATGAGTGCCGCGACTAAGAAAAAGAACGTAAAAGTATTGAAAATCGCATTCATCAATGGAAGGATCGTAACATCAAACGCATTAAAATCCTCCACGCCTTGTCTACCCGACAACAAACCAATAATACCAATTAAAACGACCGATAAAATGATAATCGCCGGCCGATAATTTCTTTTCTTAAAAGGCTTCCCTCCTATTGAATCTGCGGTTTGATTCATTCAAACATCTCCTTATACAGTACATACTTAACCGTAGTGTACCATATTTTACTCCTCCCTTACGCCAGTTCACATTGTTGTCAAAATGAAAAGCAGCCGGGTCTAGTTTCCCGACTGCATTGTTGCAATTCTTGCTTCTTTTAACTACAGATCACTTGAATATTGTTCGGTGTAAAAACGCCTTTGTCCGTTCCATTTGTGGATTGCTCAATAAATCTACGGGACTTCCTGATTCTACAATCTCGCCTCTATCCATGAAAATCGCTTTGTTTGCTACATCCTTTGCAAATTCCATTTCATGTGTAACAACAATCATTGTCATATCTTCTTCAGCAAGATCTTTCATGACACGAAGCACCTCTCCCGTCAATTCCGGATCAAGGGCAGATGTAGGTTCATCAAACAAGAGAATTTCAGGTTTTCTCATTAAGGCTCTAGCAATAGCCACCCTCTGTTTTTGACCACCAGAGAGCTTGGAAGGCAAAACATCGGCTTTGTCGGAAAGACCGACTTTCGCTAATAACTCCATACTCAATTCACGGTTTTGTTTAGCACTTCCTTGCTTAAGAAGCTTTGGAGCAAGCTCAAGATTTTCAACTACAGTTAGATGCGGGAACAAATTGAAATGCTGAAAAACCATTCCCATATTGGATGTAATCTGTTTCACTTGTTGAGGCTTTGAATAGATTCCATCCTTTACAATATAGTTTCCGTTGACCGATACACTTCCACCGTCCAACTCCTCTAAATGAACCAAACTTCTAAGCATCGTGCTTTTCCCTGATCCAGATGGTCCGATAACGGCGATTACATCATTTTTATTCACTTCAAAACTAATCTGCTTAAGTACTTCAAGTGGACCGAATGATTTTTTTATATTTGTCACTTCTAGAATTGCCATGCATTACACTCCTCTTTATCAATCCAGCATAATCCTCATACTGTATAAAAGTTAATCGAACCGTAGCCGTCTTTCCAACCATTTGAAGAACATTGTCAAACATAACGTAATGAGAAGATATATGACGCCTGCCAACAAGAATGGAGTTATTGTAAAGTCACGGTTGACTGCTGTTTGCGCGAAATGCAATAGCTCAGGTACTGCCACTGCGTAAAGTAGAGCTGTATCCTTCACTAGCGTGACCGACTCATTTGCAACCGAAGGTAATGCAATGCGGAACATTTGTGGAAGAACAACTTTTCTCATCGTCTGCCATCGATTCAATCCAAGCACTTGTGCAGCCTCATATTGGCCTTTGTCAATAGCGAGCAGACCGCCACGGAAAATTTCTGCGAAATATGCTGCATAATTCAAGATGAATCCTAAACAAGCTGCCACAAACCGATCAAGCACTAAATATTCTCCAATAACCGGGATAAGCGGTAGACCGAAAACAATGAATAAGAGCTGCAATAAGAGTGGCGTTCCCCTCATCAAATAAATATAAGCATTCGCCAAATATGCTAACGGTTTAATAGAGCTTCTCGCAATAAGGGTTAAAAGGAAGCCGAGCGGGATGGATACTATAATGGCCACGATAAATAGAATAATCGTTGCTTGAGCCCCTTCCAACATCGGTTTCAAAATGGATAAGAAATAATCGATTGACATATGATAACTCCTTCTAAAAAAGCAAAACAGGTTTTCTCAACGAAAACCCGGCATGCTCGTTTCATTATTTAAGTACTTTATCTTCCCCGAACCATTTCGTAGAGATTTTTGCCGCACTGCCGTCTTCATTCATTTTATCTAATGCGTCTTGTAACTTTCCAAGCAACTCATCATTGCCCTTTTTAACACCGACTCCATATTCCTCAGGCGCTAAAGACTCGTCCAACACTTTAAAAGCGCCCTCTTCTTTGGACATATAATAGTCGATGACAACTTCGTCAATGACAACTGCGTCGACACGGCCTGATTTCAAGTCTGATAGCGCAAGGACATTGTCCGCATACTCCGAAATCGATTTGATATCAGATTGAATCGGGTTATCGCTTAAAGCGTCCGCAGCCGAAGAAAGTGCTTGCAACCCAATTTTTTTACCAGATAAATCATTAAGTTTGGCGATATCGGAATCAGCTAATGTTGCTACTACTTGTGCATTTTTCAAGTACGGCTTAGTAAAAAGAACTTTGCCTTTTCGTTCATCCGTTATCGTATACCCATTCCAAATCAAATCGATTCGTCCACTGCTCAATTCTGTTTCTTTCGTTTTCCAGTCGATTGGTTGAAATTTCGCTTCCATCCCCATATGCTCCGCTGCAGCCTTCGCATATTCAATATCGAATCCAGTGAGTTCGTTGTTTTCATCACGGAAACCCATTGGAGCAAATTTATCGTCCACACCGATGACGAGAACGTCCTTCCCTTCCGAGCTTTCTGTTTTTGAACTGCTGCAACCTGTCACGACAAGCAATGCAACTATTGAAATGATCATTAATGTCATATATTTTTTCATAGTTATCTCTCCTTTTCATAGTCTCGCTTTAACACTTTAGTCTGTTAACGTATTGATAATATACCATGATTCCTCCATAATGAAAACCCCTTTATAAATTTACGGAATCTTCGTTCTCAAAAAATTTCACTTAGTATATGATTGGCAGACGTTTTGATTCTGTTGAAAAAGGCAATTGAAGAATATAGCACTACGTAAAGCATACGCAAGAATCATAAAGGAGGATGTTGACATGGAAAAAGAATATAAAAATGATTTCGTGGAAAATAGCAAGAAAACTGAAGCGCTACAACAGCAAGCTGCAGGAATGAAGGACAATGTTGACTCGGACAAAGAGCCAAATGGAATGGATCCTGAAACAATTTTTGAAAAAGGCTACTCATTTCAGGAAACCCCGAACGAAGCTCGAACACAGAGGATGAATCGACTTGGGGACGAACCGAATAGCATCAATCCCGAAAAAAAATGACTCAAACTAAAAAAAGAGGCTGCCCGAATCAATCAGTTTCACCTGACATTCGGACAGCCCTAGCTAAGTAAATATCACGTCCTGCTATTCTAATATACTCGTAGGGAAATATTGATAGGTTTATCTTTTCATCAATCATATGTAGTTTTGATTAATTAACGTGTAGGGCTAGCACTATCGGTAGCTAGAATCAATTTTGGAAATTACGGCAAGGATTCTGATCATATAAAAATTTCGTATTCCCCCTTATACTTATACTTATACTTACTACACACAAGCAGATGTTCTTTAGCCAAACAAATAAAAAAGAACCTCGCATGAGATGCTTTTAACTTACAATTGAATTGTTGGCAGAAATTTATTATTAGAGGGCATGTCAAGAAGTAGCCAGTGGAGCTCGTCGTTGTAATGTCATTAGTAGACCATCAGCTTATTCAAACTACTGGCAATTTCCATATCGAGAATAAAAACAAAGGCGCTCCATCCAAAACGGACAGAGCTCCATTTAAGTCATCTTGCTAAATCAACTATTATTTTTTCAAATAATGGTCATTGGGATTGCAATAATCAATATTAATTTAATTTTAATTTCTTATTAAAACGACTACTGATCTCTTTACTTAATCTATGCTCAATATTAATTACAGTGCCCGGATAATTTATTATTAATTTATTTAAGTTATCTGCACTTTCCCCATCTAGTCCTGACAATGCTTCATCGACAACGAGAATTTCTTTTCCGTATAACAACGCTCTTGCAACTTCTAATCGTTTCAGCTCACCACCTGAAAGTTGACGATCATTACTACCTAATCGAGTGTTTAATCCTTCTTCATTTGCAAGGTGATTTAATCCTACATCATTTAAAGCTTTAAATAATTTTTTATCAGCAATTTCATTACCAAGAGTCAAATTGTATTTTAATGTATTAGTAAAGACAAATGGTTGTTGTTCAACAACCGCGAACGATTCAGTTAAATTATCTTTTAATTCCTTGCCGTATTTAATAATTCCAGAGAGTAAATTTTGTTCATTCATAAGCGTCTTTAGAAGAGTGGATTTGCCTGAACCCGAAGCCCCTTCTATCAGAATCCGATCTCCAGCTTTCACTTGGAAGTTTACATTTTCTAAAATAGGCTTGTAGTTCTCATAACCGATGCTAACACCCTCTAGGGAAATTAAATATTCATTTCTATCTGTTACTAGTGGGAGTTTTGGTGGAAGATGTTGTGGTTTTTCATCCAACACTTTTCTGAGTAAGGGTTCTGATGCAGTCATTGCGTTATAAAAATTCGCCAATGAAATCAGAGGCGAAACCACTCGATCTGCTGCCATATATATTGTTATTAACATACCGATAGATATTTCGCCTTGTATTACCGACCATGTACCATACGATAATGACCCTATCGCAGAAATTACATATAGAACACTGACATAGAATGAAGACACAGATTGTCTAAATTTCATTGAAAAGTATTTGTTTTGTTCTTTTATTAATGCCGAAAACAATTGATTGAATATAAAATCAATGGCTCGGTATCGTTTAACTAGTCTTCTCGCATTTAATCCATCTTCAAGTTGTTCAATATAACTGTGGTTTGCTTCTTGCCAACTTTCAGTTCCTTTTTTAAGCCATTTAGATGTAAATTTAGGAACAATCGTAGGAAGGGTTCCTAATAGAACAAAAATCAACCCAACTTTCCAGTTAATAAAGAGTAAAAATACAAAAGTAATAACACCTTGTAAAATACTATAGATAAAGCTCATAGAATTATCTACGAAATCTTTTTCGATTTGTTTAATATCGGAAGTGATCGTTGATATATATTTACTTGGTAAAACCTTGGAATTACCTGGATCATATGATTTCTTAAACATTTTGTCTTTAAGATCAATATTGATGGCACTTCTTAACTTACCAAAAAAATAAGAATTTGATATTTGAGCGACAAGTAATGCCATCCACAATACAAACCATAAAGTTAGCAACAATGGCACACGACCGTACTCTTGTTCCGTTAATACGTTAGTAAATTTACCTAAGAAATACGGGAAAACGATTCCATCGAATGATAAAATAATTAAACAAATAAAACTCATAAAAGCAAGCTTCCACTTCCCCTGAAATAAATGCATAATCAACTTGAACATTATTAACTCCCCATTTCACATATCCATATTACAAAATAGGCAAATAGCTGAAGCTTCTTGCCAATTACTTTATTTAGCGACGGGCATCTTTCTAAAGCTTGGTAGACACCCCCTGTGTCCAACTAAAAATTATTGCCGCAACAGGGTGGCGCTTCATCGACAAACCAATTTCCCTCTTCATCCACAAGTCGTTTCAGCGACTCTTTCCAAGAAATGGGGCAATTGAAACTAGGCCTTAACATTCTCCAATATCCAGCAATGAATCGCCTCGCTATCACTTCGACACAGTCTGGTGACTTACATTCAATCGATCCACCATCGTGTGTCCATCCCTATCCTTCCTCAGCTTTGAAATATAAATTCCGACATTGCTTGTATCTAACATATTAACTACCTCCCCAATAAGTTTCAGCGTGAATTGTTATCTTCAGCGTAGCATTTTGTTTCCTAGGTGCCTATCAACTATTGGTAGAATGAGGAATTCTACTAGCGGTAGAATGTGCCAATTAAAATTTAGATATATCTTCGTATATTCGGGTTATAACTTTTCACATTGGAATCTACCCAAGGCAATCCTAATCCAGATTCATTTAATTGAAATGAATTGATTGCTATGATTTCCGAGAAATTTGATATAAGCACTTATTACTTTGACGAGGCAAACAATTTAGGGGAAAGTATCGGATTTTTTTAAATGAGAATCAAAGCCGTCAACAGATTTGACAGGATTTTGGTCATGAACCAGGACACATTCTTATCCATGAAGGTCATCAGCAATCCATGGTGGAATCCATTCGAATCTACTAGGAATGGTAAGTAGAGCAATTTGCTTATCATTTTTGCATACCAACATTCATGTTGAATGAAATGGTAATGCAATCGATGAGGATTTTATAAGGGTAGATTTTACCCGCAACGCAGTCATTACTGATAATGATGAAACATTCAGGCCAGCTGATAAGCATTTGAGCTATAAGGATAGCCAGCTCCTGATGCCTAAGTTTACAAGCGTCTTCATAGAGGTATAAGATACTATTTGATATACTACTTGGACTGACTTCAGGAATGCAATTCGGAGAAAATGAGGACATGGCAACTACGTTGAATATGTAAAATTTGTGTAAAATGATTTCATTTCCTATCGTTTCTGAACATATTCTCAAAAAACAAATAATGACCATAAACGCTGTAATATCAATGTTTATGGTCATTCCTATTGCTTCTTGTCATGTTCAGTTTACATCTAAAAACGTCCCAGGCAGACGTGTGTAAAGCCTTATATATCAATAGTTAGATTAGTGTTTGTATACCTTTTGTATACCATTATTTTAAATGTACACTTATCTAATCTTACACCTATCGCAAATCCATGAAAGTTGCTTCCACTATATAATTCAATAATTCAGGATACTATATAGCCAACCTCATCCAAATGTACTATGATATTCATAGTACATAAGGGAGGGGTTATTTAATGGGAGTTTTGTTTGCTTTTTTAGCGTTTTTTGCATTTGCAGCTGTTTTTGTATTTGGTATCTTGGCAATCGTATTTTTTATACGGAAAGAGAAATCAAAAGGTAAGAAACAATTGTTGTTCGCCGGTGGGTCGTTCGCTGTCTTTTTAATATCGTTTATCGCATTCGCTGTAACTTTAAGCGGCGAGGAAACTGAAAAGAAAATAGAGGTTTCAAGTGACGAGAAGCCAATCGTTAAGACCGAGGAAAAGAAAGAACCGGAGATGTCTGAAGAGGAAAAGACTGAACAAAAGAAGGCAGAAGAAAACGCTGCAGCTGATGCGAAAGCCAAAGAAGAAGCTGAAGCCATAGCGAAGGCTGAAGCAGAAGCCAAGGCGAAAGCTGAAGCAGAAGCGAAAGCTAAAGAGGAAAGTATCCCGAGGGAACATAAAGCAGCGTTAAAGAAAGCAGAAACATATGCGGAAATGATGCATATGTCGAAAGCAGGAATCTATGACCAGTTGACTTCTGAATATGGGGAGAACTTCCCGAAAGAAGCCGCCCAATATGCGATAGATAACATTGTATGGGATTGGAAAGAAAATGCATTGAAAAAAGCAGAAACATATGCGGAAATGATGAGCATGTCAGATTCGGCTATTTACGAACAATTAATTTCCGAGTACGGTGAAAAATTTACTAAAGAGGAAGCACAATACGCAGTAGATAATCTAAATTAATTGCAAACCAATAATATAACTATAACGACTGCCCCAGCGGTCGTTTTTATAAGAGGAGGCATAAGCCCCTCTTTTTTACATACTCCGTACTTTGACAATATCGCCAACCATGATATTGTCCTTACCGAATGGTCCCTCGACCGATATACTCTGCTGTGCAGGATCCAGTCGCGTGATTTTGCCTATATATGTATATCAAGCCACGATGGGTGTGCCCCAGCTTTAACAGCTGCATTGACAATGATTTTACGACGAGTCTTACTGTCGAGTGTCAATTCGGTTTCGGCTTTTAGGGACGGGCTGGAAAATTGCACTTCTTCTTCCCTGTGCTGAAACGCCTGCTTTTCTCTTCAAAACAAATGCCTTCGCAATGCCGTTTACGTGACCTAATGCAACTCTATCCAATAACTCATCATTTTTTAATAGCTTCGAGTCGTCAAGACTATCAATAAATCCTGATTCTGTAAGAATTGATGGCATACGCGACTCGCGGACCATGTGCAAGTTCTTTTGTTTCTTGCCCCGATTAAAAAAATCTGGAATCATTTTTGTGATTTCTGAGTGGATAACCGCTTGGAAATCTATTGTTTTGTCACTAACCTTTCCATTGAAAATAAAATCTTCATAACCCGTTCCGCCACCTGCATTGATATGAACAGACAGCAAGTAGTCAGCGCCCCAACTGTTTGCCATATCCGTCCGCTGCTTTAGTGAAAGAGTTTGGTCACTTGTACGGCACAATGTCTGCTACTTCATCCGCGTCAAGATGCAAGTAGCGCGTAGTCACGCCAAAGTCCGAATGACCGTGCGCTTTGCTGATGAGTGCTAAATCGCCTTTAGAACGTTTGTATATGTCCTTTGCGAAGCCTCTGCGCAGCAAGGCGTGCGGGTTGATATTCTGTATGCCGTACGTCCGTTTATAGTAGGTCATTCGCTTTGAAATTGCGTTGGATTTCAGCGTTTTAGAATTGTAAATACTGTTGCCCTGCTGCGTAATAAATGCATAATTATTAACTACGCCTTTCTCTTCGCGGATGATCCGATTCTGCTCGAATAGCACCTCGAATAATTTTTGTAAACGACCATCAAAAGGCAGTAAAATAACTTTGCGATTCTTTAATAGCGCGCCTTCAATGCACAATAGTCAATTTTCGAGGTCTACATGGCGTTCTTCTAGCGAGGATAACGTAGCAAGCCTTATGCCCGTTTGATAAGACGTTAAAATTGCCGCAGCATCCCTTAACTCAATGAAACGCGACAAGTCTAGTAGTCTTAAGATATTAAAGACGTCTTCTTCTGTCGCGCCTTCCTTTACTTCTTCATCTACACGAATCTGTATATTTTTTCAAAACATTTCCGCTAACCAACCGTTGTTAAAACACTTGCCAAGAAATGCGCTAAAGCATTTTAATCGAACGCGCTTAGTCGCAGGCTTAACTTTCATTGCGCCGAGCCAATCGTAGATCGAATCAGCATCGACAGCGTGAAGATACTCAATTTCAGTCTTCTTTATAAAATCCATTACGTGCAACTCGTAGTCGTGTATTGTTCGTTCTCTTAGACCACTTGCGCGCATTTGACGGATGATAATTTCGAGCGCCTTCTCGATGGATAACGCGGCCATCGGATTTATTGCGGGCGGACTATCGATTGTTTGACCGTCAAATATTCCGGGTAATTCCGTATTAACCACAAAACCTTTTCTCGGTTTTGTCAACGCAAAAAACCTCCTAACAAAAGTAGTTAGAAGGCGTACATAATTCGCAGTTTGACCGCTCATAGACCGCTCTAAAACTTCGGTTAGAAGGTTTATATCACGCGGTTTAGACCGCTTTTTTGAACGTCCCAGGCAGGAATCGAACCTGCGACCCACAGCTTAGGAGGCTGTTGCTCTATCCCCTGAGCTACTGAGACAAATTTGAGTACCTTTCTATTATAAAGAGATGAATTGGTAAGAGCAACAGTTTTGCTGCTCTTTTTTAGGATAAGCAGTATGACAACGAAAATTACACACATAGTAAGATGTAGAAAAACACATAAATAGTAGGAGGTATATGAATGGAACGAAGTTCTTCAACCGATAGATTTCAACCTATGACCTCTGTTACGAGCGGACAAGGAATTGAAGTGGCTCCCGACTTATATTGTTATACGGTTCAAATTGTCAATGTCGTATTTTTCGGTTTTGCCGGCGAAGGAAATGATTGGGTACTCATCGACGCAGGGATGCCAAAGTCAGGTGAAAAGATAAAAGAAGAAGCCGAAAAAAGATTTGGTAAAGACAATCCGCCAAAAGCGATCATTTTGACGCATGGGCACTTCGACCATGTAGGTGGACTGATTGATTTATTGGAAGTTTGGGATGTGCCGGTATATGCGCATACGTTAGAGCTTCCTTATATTACTGGACAAAAAGATTACCCCGAACCTGACACGACTGTCGAGGGAGGAATGGTTGCCAAATTATCGTTCATGTTTCCTCATGAAAGTATAGATATCGGTTCAAAAGCGCATGCACTGCCAGACGATCATACAGTGCCATTCATGCCAGGTTGGAAATGGATTCATACACCAGGACATTCCGTTGGCCATATTTCAATGTTCCGCAATGACGATCACGCCATGATTGTTGGTGATGCATTCGTAACAGTCATCCAAGATGAGTTGTATAAAGTGTTTACTCAGGAAAAAGAAATAGGTGGTCCTCCACGCTATTTGACACCTGATTGGGATGCGGCTGAACAGTCAGTCGGAATACTAGCGGCATTGCGACCGAAAATTGCTATTACCGGTCATGGAGTCCCTGTTGAAGGGCAATGGATAGATGAAAACTTAGATAAGCTAGTGTCAAATTTCGAATCGATCGCTGTTCCCGATTACGGGAAATTCGTAGATGATTCAAAATAAAATTAACTTCATTAGACTTACCCCTGTCTTTCTTTCATCGCTGTCATATTGTCATGTCTAACGGGCAAGCTAAGAAATAATGATACGGAGGAGGTATAATCTATGGACAGGGTTGAACGAAACATTACAAAACGAAATGAAATTGAGCTGCGGAACAGAAAGTTTGCGAAACGGTTCCATGAATTCGCCACTCTAGGTGATTATAAGGAAGCGATGGTCAAATCATACAGGAAGACGGAGCAAGAGCAACGGGATGACGATGAGTCAATAAACCCACATTAAATAAGGACGTCTCAAAGCCATAAATGCCTTTGAGACGTCCTTTCTACTATTATTAAAACAAAGCTGGTGTCGATAATGCAATGATAATGACTAAAAAGACTACAAGAATGATAATCGGCAAAAGTACAACCAATACAGCTTTCCAAATAGAATACTGATGAACTTCTGCAAAAGCGGCAATGAGGACTACCAACGACCAGATTCCTCCAACAAAGTTTACAAGTAAAGAGACGATCATCCAAATAAATTGTCCAACTGAGAAATCATAGTCACTAATAAAATTGCCTTGACCCAAAATGAGCAGATCCAGTATCCAAATAAATCCGATTATCACAATAATGATATTAGAAACCGTGAACGCCTTTCGTGATTCCTCAAATGTTCCCGAGCCGCCAAACAAAAGTGATAAAGCATGGTAAATTCCCGATACTAAATAAAGAGCAATTACTCCTATAATCGGTCCGACAATCAGTGAAATTAAGAGAATGGCCGCAAAATTCCAGGTCTCCCCTAAATCGTTGTTCACGGCTTGATCTAGGAAGTGTATTATTCCCGTAATTGCCGCAATGCCAAGAACAAAACTGCCTGTTTTGTAATCCTTGACATATTGAACAGTTTTCCTCGGATGAAGCCATACGGAAGTCCATGGGTTGCCTTGTCGTCCTTCATGCACTTCAATTTCATTATTTTGCAAAGAAGTCTCACTCCCTATTATTCTTTTTCTTCCACTCTTCATACTTACGTATGATGAGTGGATTTGTTTCAAGAATAATTGAGAATTGGCATTTACTTATCTAGCCCTTTCCCCATACCCTTCAGAAAATCTAAACCATACTTCACTGCGCGATTGATATGAGGGTCGTTAAGTGCCGTCATAACCTGAAAAATTGACACTTTATCTCCATTTCCTTTATACAGTTCAGCCTCTTCAATTCCTTTTGATATGCTGTCCTTCATACTTTCCGTAACTTCCGGATTTATCGATGTCAATAGACCTGCCGCGTTCATAATATTATTGATGAGATTCGTCATCGGTTCTCGTGAAGCTTGCGTTACAGCGATTCCTGCAATCTCATCTTTTGCCTTTACCATTGCAGTCATAGCATCCAGTACACCCGCATTGTCCAATTCAGCTGTAATTTCTATGATTTTCTGCAATGATTGCTGCTGTTCTGTAATGAGGGATTGCAGTTCATCCATTTTCTGTTGCTGCAATTCCGCAGGCGTTAGTTCTTTTATTTTAATTGAAGTAATTGGCGCTGCCATTGGGCTCACCCTTTCTCCACTTGATCTGTCAGATGCTCGTAACCTGGTCTAGCCCACTTCCGTTCGACTTCTACACCATCTTGTGGATGTCGTTTCTTATTCCGATGGTTGCTTGCCGGCAAAGGATTGTCTCCCTCTTTCCGCAAAATTTCCATCCGGACTTTAGCTTGTTTGAATGCAGGTGTATTTGTCCTTTGATCCACCGCGGTACCTGTCAAAAAGTTGATGGCCGATTCTTTTTCTACCGAGTTCATCGGAAGGAATAATTCATTCCCTTTCACTCTATCGGTAACTAGAGCCGGCAAACGAACAGCTCCGTGCGGTGAGACGAGCCTAACTAATGAACCGCTGAGCACGCCTCTTTCTTTTGCAAGCTCAGGCGATACTTCCACGAATATTTCTGGTACTTTCGATTGGATACCCGCAGATTTATTCGTCAAGTTTCCTTCATGGAAATGTTCAAGCATCCTGCCGTTGTTAATGTGCAAATCGAATTCGTCATCATAGACGACAGGTTCTACCCAATCGGATAAGGCGAATCTTGCTTTTCCATCAGGGAAATTGAAACCATCGACGTATAGCAACGGCGTGCTTTCCCCTTCCAGACTGCCCCAGAAAAAGCTATCCCAGTTTTCCATATTGCTATAATCAGCTTGTCTGAACAATGGAGAAAGACTCGCCATTTCAGCGAAGATTTCGCTAGGATGTTCAAAATTCCAATCCGCTCCTAAACGAGTCGCAATTTCTTGGATGATTTTCCAATCCGCCTTTGCATCCCCTAATTCCGGCAATGCTTTATACAAACGCTGAACTCTTCTTTCCGTATTCGTGAAAGTTCCATCCTTTTCTAAGGAAGGCACTGCCGGTAAGATAACATCTGCGTATCTTGCAGTCCTCGAGAAAAAGATATCTTGGACGACTAGGAAATCGAGTTTCGATAATACGTCATGTACGTGATTCGCATTGGAATCGACGAGCGCCATATCTTCTCCGACGATATACATCGCTTTCATGATTCCTTCATCGACTGCATGGAGCATTTGAATATTATCGAGTCCCGGCTTATTGCCTATTTCTACACCATATGCATGTTCGAATTTTTCACGTGCAAGATTATCCGTCACATGCTGATATCCTGGAAGCCAGCCCGGAAGCGTCCCCATATCACAAGCACCTTGCACATTATTATGGCCGCGAAGCGGGTATGCACCAGCGCCTGGTCTCCGGTAGTTCCCAGTTGCCAGAAGTAAGTTTGAAATGGCCGCTGACGTATCGGAACCTCCTGTATTTTGCGTTACGCCCATCCCCCATAAAATACATGTTCCATCTGCATCACGGATCATTTCAGCAGTACGAATAAGATAATCTTTCGGAACACCGGTTACATGCTCTGCGAAATCGAGAGTGTATTTCTTCAATACATCCTTAAATTCTTCAAAATGACGTACATTTTCTTTAATGAAATTTGAATCATGCCAACCTTGGTCAATCATGTATTTCGTAACTGCCATAAGCCATACTTGGTCAGTCCCTTGCTTCGGGCTAATGAATATGTCTGATCGATCGGCCATTTCATGTTTACGCAAATCGGCGACGATCAGCTTTTGTCCATGCAGCTTATGTGCACGCTTCACACGTGTTGCAAGTACCGGGTGACCTTCAGCAGGATTTGCGCCGATGATAATGACGAGCCCAGCTTTTGCAATATCTTTGATCGTCCCGGCATCTCCTCCCATGCCGACTGTACGGAACAAACCGTCAGTCGCTGGAGACTGGCAATAGCGGGAACAGTTGTCGACGTTATTCGTCTTGAACATTTGCCTCGCAAGCTTTTGCATCAAATAGTTTTCTTCATTTGTTATTTTTGAAGAAGAAATGAAACCGATACTGTCTTCACCATGTTTCCGATGGATAGTTCCCAATTGTTCTGCTACTAAATCCAACGCTTCCTTCCATGTTGCCGCCACAAAAGAATCGCCTTTCCGGATGAGTGGAGTTGTCAGCCTTTCTTCGCTATTGACGAAATCCCAGCCGAACTTACCTTTCACACAAGTCGAAATCGCATTGACCGGCGCATCTGAAACAGGCTGTATTTTAAGTATTTTACGGTCTTTCGTCCACACTTCGAACGAACATCCGACACCACAGAAAGTACAAACAGTCTTAGTCTTTTTCGTCCTTGTGTCGCGCATGGCAGCTTCCGCATCTGAGATGGCCATAATTCCGCTGTAGCCAGGTTCGACATTTTTCACCAAATCGATCATCGGTGTCAATATCTCTTCCTTCATTCCCGTCATGAAGCCAGCTTCACCAAGCATCGACTTCTCCATCAACGCATTACACGGACAGACTGTGACACAGTGTCCGCAGCCTACACAGGAAGAATCATTGATTTTGGCCCCGCCATCCCAAAGGACAATTGGACGATCCCTCTCCCAATCGATACTGAGAGTTTCATTCACTTGCAGATTTTGACATGCTTCCACACACTGTCCGCAAGCGATGCATTGGTTAGGATCGTATCGGTAAAACGGATGTGTAAAGTCGACGCTGTCTTGTGTACATTTCGGTTCATAAGGATATTTCTGTTCTTCGATTCCCATCATATCGACAGTGTTATGAATTTTGCAGTTGCCGTTGTTGTTATCACAAACTGTGCAATACAATAAATGGTTTTCAAGAATTCGATCCATCGCTTCAGTTTGCGCTTCTTTGGCACGTGGAGAAGATAATTGGATATCCATGCCTGGTTCTAATTTAGTTGAACACGCGCGAACAAGCAGTCCGTTCATTTCGACAATACATGTATCACATGTTTCGATCGGGTCCACTTCTGGAAAATAACAAATTTGTGGATGCTCGATTTTCTGTTCATTGACCACTTGTAATATCGTCATGCCTTCTTTGAACGGATACGCCTTTCCATTAATCTTAATTGACATGAAAATGCCTCCTTTGAAATAAAAAACCACCATAGACAAATACACCTGCTATTGAGGTGTGCTTGTCTATGGTGGAATAGTCTAATAGCAGAGCTTGCTAAATAACCAATCCAAATGTAAAGTAATGAATTGATAATACCGGTGCAATGCCATACCCCGATACCATACTAACTAGTATTATAGAGTAGAAGAATACACTATTCAATAGCTTTTGAGAATTATTGCAAGGCAATTCATATTGTTTCAAAAAGGGGCGCTTAGAAATGTCTAAAAAGATACACGATTTCAACGACATTATAAGAAAGTTGAGGAAAGATCTGTTCGGAAAAGGTCCGGAGAGAATTACAACCATTTTCGTTGATAATATGGCAATCTCTACGTTGTATGGAAACTTGACACCCACTGAAAAGTTCATAGCGGGCACACGGGAAGGAAAAGAAATGGTCCATTCCGCCAGGACAAAAATGATACAAGAAGTGTATGAGGAATCACCTCCAGATGGTCTTGAAGAGGTTGTTGGGGCAAAATTTATCCATCTTTTTTCAGACATCAAATTAGAGGATGATATTGCAGTTTCTGTATTTTTGTTTGATAGAATCATCGAACAGTGAAAGGAGAAAAAAATATGAACCGAATTCAACGTCGGTCTATTTTACGATATGCCAATGGTAATTTCGAACAAAAATATGATGAGGTCGCAACCGAGTACCCTATTACAGTTAAATTGAATGGTAAAGAACTATTGACGATCGTGTGTACACCTGAGTATATCGAGGATATGGTTGTCGGATTTCTTGCTTCTGAAAGAATCATTATTAGCTACGAGGATATACAGGAAATACGGTTGGAAGAAGACTTGGGTATCGTCCATATTCAAACAAGCCGGACATTCCCTTTTTTCGAACAACTACAAAACAAAAGGTATATTACTTCGTGCTGCGGCATGAGCAGACAAGGATTTGTATTCGCCAATGATGCACTTACCGCAAAACGTATGCTAGAGAGAAACGTACTGTTATCACCTCAAGATTGTTTTGCACTTATGGAAAAAATGGATAAGAAAGCCGATCTATTTCAACAAACAGGCGGGGTCCATATTGCTGCACTCTGTGATTCGCAAGATTTCATGCTAACGAGAATGGATATTGGACGTCATAATGCGCTTGATAAGATTTATGGATATTGTTTGAGAAACGATATTCCTGTCAAAGACAAGGTAATTGTCTTTAGCGGTAGAATATCTTCCGAAATTTTGTTGAAGGTTGCAAAAATCGGCTGTGAAGTTGTTCTTTCAAAATCAGCGCCGACTGAGCTGGCTATAAATCTTGCTGAAGAGTTAGGTATAACTGCTGTTGGATTCATTAGAGGCGAATCATTCAATGTCTATACACATCCGGAAAGAATAAAATAACGACTTTTCTCTGTTTTTCGACTAAATTAACTTTTTAGTGACAAACCCAAATAATGGTGGTACTATGTCGGAAATGTGACAAAAATATGTCTCTTGATTTTTTATTATTCTAATAGAATGTAATTTTTTTCATTTTATTAAGGGTTTTCTTTATAAAAAGATGGAGATATATTTAATTGGCATATTACTTTATCATTAAAGGGAGATGTGAAAAATGAAAGGGAAATCGAAGAAGACGAAGAACAGATGGTTGATTGCCGCTTCTGCTGTCGGGATTCATATTTCAATCGGTTCCGTGTATGCTTGGAGTAACTTTACAAACCCCCTCATCGACCAATTCGGATGGTCGACTAGCCAAGTTCAATTGACGTTTAGTATCGCAATTTTATTTCTTGGCCTGTCTGCTGCATTTCTTGGTCATTTCGTTGAAAAGCATGGACCTCAGAAAGCTGGAATACTTGCAGCGACTTGCTTCGGTGTGGGTGTAATGGGAGCCGGTTTTGCCGTGAGCATGTCTTCGCTTACGCTATTGTACGTTTTTTATGGGGTATTAGGTGGAATTGGATTGGGTGTAGGCTATATCGCTCCCGTTTCCACACTAGTGAAATGGTTTCCCGATCGACGTGGGCTGGCAACTGGAATGGCCATTATGGGGTTTGGCTTTGCAGCTGCGATCAGCAGTCCAATAATGGAAGCGCTTATTAATTCGGTTGGCTTACAAAACACTTTTTATATACTGGGAGCGTCTTATTTATTAATAATGATTGTCTCTTCTCTTTATCTCGAAAAACCTGAGGAAGGTTGGGCACCAGCAGGTTATGTTAAAAAACTAGAATCTGGAAAAATCGAAGCAAAAGTTGACTTAGCGCAATTGACAGCGAACGAAGCTGTCAAAACTAAACGCTTCTACTATCTATGGATGATGCTGTTCCTAAATGTCACTTGTGGAATCGCCATTTTGTCTGCGGCAAAACCTCTTGCTATAGAAAGTATCGGCATGACAACAGTACAAGCTGCTGCACTCGTCGGTGTTCTTGGTCTCTTTAATGGAGCTGGAAGGCTTGGATGGGCATCTATTTCCGACTATATCGGCCGAAGACATACGTATACAGCGTTTTTCGTTATCCAATTGGTCCTTTTTGCCCTTCTTCCATTTACAACAAACGCTATTCTATTCCAAGTGATGCTCGCCATCATTTATACTTGCTATGGCGGCGGTTTCTCATGTATACCGGCGTATATCGGCGATATTTTTGGAACAAAACAACTCGGGGCAATTCATGGATATATTTTAACTGCTTGGGCGGCTGCAGGCATTGCTGGACCTATGTTTGCGGCATGGATGAAAGACACGACGGGAAGCTATGAAAGCAGCTTGCTGTTTTTCTCCGGTCTCTTTGCGATCGCTTTAGTAATCTCGATCTTAATCCAAGTTGATATCAAAAAAGTAAGAGCTGAACAGCATAAATCAAAAAATTCAAATGTAGTACAAACTGCTAAGAGCGTTTAATATTTTTATAATATGCAACCCCTACTCCTTGATGTAAGGAATAGGGGTTGTGCTTCCTTTTAAACCGCTTCATACTTATTCGTAAAAGCAAGATAGAGCAAGTAGATCGTGAAGCAGATAGCCATCGTCATATAGCCCCACCCAAGAGCGAGCTGATCGATGAGCAAGTAGTTATTGCATAGTTGAATAGGTGCTTTTATATAAAGAAAACCCATTATATAAAACAATAGAGTAAAAGTGACCAAAATAACTTTTTTTCCGGCCGGACCGATTTTTTTCCAACTATCACGTAATGGAATACCAGCAAGAAACGGCAAACTGATGAATTTGAATATCTCCACAGTCATAATTGTCAATGCATCATCCATCGTTAACGGAATCATCCAATACACCATGATAAGTGTAAATAGTAAAATACCTGGTATCCCATCCCCATTCCATTTAGCAAAGAACGTAGGAAACTTACGTCTGAAAAAAACGGCCATTAAAAAGCCGGAAAATATAAGAAGCGGCATTTGCATATGCATGTGCATGATCATTATTGATTCGAGCACATCTGCAACGACTGGAATTGCAAGGAAGATGAACAATGCCGCTCCATATACTGCCTGTTTCATGACCTCCCCTCCCTACCGCCCAGTACTTCCATGAGCTTTTCTGCAGCCTCATCCACATTTGTATAATCCATAACTTCTTCTAATTTTCCTTCGCCATCTACAAGGTAGAATGCCGAATTATGTGTGAAATTTCCGTAATCATCTGGAATGACGATGACGCCGAACTCTTTCAATAGCCCTTCCAATTGCTGCTCGTTCGGAATTCTCGCCATTCGCCATGTCTCGCCATCACTATTGAACATATTTTTATAAATGTCTAAAGTGGCGGGATCATCTCTTGAAGGATCAAAACTGATACTAAGAAAGTCGATATCCTTACCAATGTATTTCAGTGGAATCTTCTCATACAACTCGGACATATTCATCTCGAGATCAATGCAAACAGTTGTGCAAGATGAGTAGAAAAAAGTTATAAGAATATAATTTCCTTTGAATTCATCTATCGAATATACCCGTCCCTCACTATCCTCCATCTTGACATCGGGAAATTCAGGTTTGTCTTTCAGCAATTGATTCACACGGGCTTTTTCGGCAGTAAATGCTGTGAATCCATCAGTTCCGATAAAAATGATAAGTAATCCGACTAGCACTACTACCGCACTAGCCAATTTCGTATATCGAGTTGACATGATACCCACTCCTCAATTGTTTTCAAGAAAGGGTGGCCACTCAACGGGACCGCCCTTTTATCACCATGTTATGAATGGAGGTGATCCCGGCGGAGCATTGACGATCAGATCGACTAATGGTACGACATAACCCATGGAAACGACTACTAACATGACAACAATCCATAATCCCCACCGATCCGTCCACATCGGAGTTGCCTCTTCGGGCGTCTCCGTCTCGGCGACTGGAAATTGCGTCTCTCCTCTTGGAGCAAAGAACATCATATGGAATACAGCGAATACTTGGATGAGTACACCGATAATTAGGAACGTCCCTCCTACAGCGAGGAAAAGCAAGTACGGATCCCAACCGAGTGCTGTTGCATTATCCCCATATGTCGTATAGGATGTTCTTCTAGGAGATCCAAGCAATCCGACCCAGTGCATGGCAACGGACATGGACAACATACCGACAGTCCAGATGATTGTTTGCATAATGCCGATTTTATTCATCATTGGCGTCAATACCCGATTAGATATATAAGGGATCAACCAATAGCTAATGCCGAAAAATGTCAGAATTACAGACGTGCCGACTGTCAAATGAAAATGGCCGACTACCCATAACGTATTGTGCACGACTTGATTCAATTGGTTAGTTGTTTGTGCAATCCCTCCAGCCCCTGCCGGAATGAATGCAATCATCGCGATCATTGGAGCGAGGAACCTGACATCTCCCCAAGGCAATTTCTTCAGCCAACCGAATAACCCTTTTCCTCCTAATTTACGACCGGTTTTTTCAAAGACATAAAACATTGCGAAAGCTGTCATCAAAGAAGGAAAACCGATAGCAAGGCTCATGAACAGATGAAGAAATTTAAGAGTTTGCGTCATGCCAGGATCGACAATTTGATGGTGGAATCCTCCTGGTATATTTGAGATTACTAACAAGATGACGACTACCCTTGTCAATGTATCGCTAAATCTACGTCCTCCGATGATTTTCGGAACGACTACATACCATGCGGATACAGCTGTCAAATACCATATGTTCACTAATGTATGGCCGAACGACCAGAATAGCGTCCGGCTAAGCATTACGTTGATCGTAGCTTTCCAACCGAATGACCATGCAATCAACGTCAACACCTCAATTGTGACACCGATACTCCCGAAAAACAGTAGAACGAATACACCTGTTGCGAAGAACGCGAAAATCGGAATATGCTTGCCTGGATTCTGTTTACGCCATTTTGCTACGCTTATGAAAGCTCCGAAAGCGCACATCCATACTCCGATGACGATAAGTGCTAGACCAATATAAAAATATGGTGACGCTGCCATCGGCGGATAAAATGTATACAGGACGGACGCTTTATTCATAAGTATTGGAATAACTGCTACGACAAGACCAATCACTTTCAACCAAAAGCCGGTCCATGCCATTTTTCTCACTTTCGACGATAAACCGCCTATTGTGTGAGACAAGCTAGCATAGAAATACCCGATCGTAAAGAAAGCTGTTAATACAAGTACGAGCAATACACCATGAGCGGTTAAAACTTGATAGTAATTGAACCAGTGCGGCAGCTGCATGAGGCCGGCTCTTTCCAAACCTTGCAGCAACCCTAATGCACCACCGATAAGCAAAGCGATAAAGGCAACGATCATATATGATTTTGTCAATTTGGCATCTTCCGGCCCGATCCCCATCACTTTATTTGATGTATCCTTGAAGGCCGTTTTTAATTTCTTTTCTTTTTGACGAACGTTAACTGCCGTATTCAAGATACTTCCCTCCTTTATTTCACCGTAATTGTCGTGCTCATATGCTGATGCCCTGCGCCGCAATACTCATTGCATAACACGAGATATTCCCCAGGTTTATCGAATGTTTGCGTCGCTTTTTGGATATGACCTGGCATAACCATCGCGTTCAAGTTTGTGTTAGCAACTTGGAAACCGTGCACAACATCCTTCGATGTCATAATGAAAGTGACTGTTGAACCAGCCGGAATTTCAATATTCCCCGGATTGAAGTTGAAGACTTCCAAAGTCATGACTACTTCATATTCATTGTCGTCGGTCTTATAAACGCCCGGCTTATCAAACGGAGCAGTTTCATCCACCTTTTGCGGGTCAATTGTCTCTTTATGGCTCGGTGGCCCCATCCCGAAAGCAAAAGTTTGATAGCCCGTAATAAGCATGAAAATGACAAGCATCCCACCGCTCAATAGTAACCAGATCTCTTCATAGCGATTCATTTTCATCTTTCTTCCTCCTAATCTCTATCGTGTATTAGTAGCGGTACATATAAATGGCGAATAGCAATACCCACATCACCAGGATGACAAGTCCCACGATACCGACAGAAGCCATTGTCCCTTTCACGGTATTTTCATCTTCTTGTTCCTGCTTATTTTTAATCGGTGCTTCATGCAAATTCATTTCGAATCACCTCCATAGCTTTATTGTTGTTTTTATAATAGTTGATAACGGTTCTCATCAATGTGATGTACATCACATTAACGAGATCAAAAGTGGCAAACCTATGACATTGAATCCACCAAAAAAGCCATTTTGCAACTACATGATCGTAGTTTGCAAAATGGCTATCAATTAATGATTCAAGTGAAATTGAGCAATTCATCTTTCAGCATTTCTGGACGTATCAAATATTCCCCTTCTTCCAATCGCACCGCATCGTCTTTGCGCAGCTGTGAAATCATCCGGTTGACTGACTCTCTCGAAGTGCCGATCATATTGGCTAGATCTGCATTTTTAAAGCGGGTATTCAACTTCACCCAGCCTTCCTTCCCGATGACAGCAGATCCATGTGTTTCACAAAGCCTAAGCAATAACAACAAAATCCGTTCATTCGCACTGCGCAATGCAAGCTCCTCTAACCTTTGCTGCAAATTGACGATTTGATCGCCAAGCATCCTGAAAAGCTTAATCGACAAAGAAGGATTCGACATAAGGACCTGTTCGAAATCTTTGATTGCAATCGAAAAGACTTCACTATCCTCAATCGCTTGTGCATGGGCTGGGTAGTGACCTTGACGGAAGAAACCGACATGTGGAAACAAGTCCCCGTGCTGTTTAAAATGCAAGACTTGTTCTTTGCCCGCTTGGTCGTTCCTAAATATTTTAATCTTCCCTGCCGTCGCAATAAATACATGGGTGATCGGATCACCTTGCAAAAATAAAATAGTTCTATCGGTAAGCTTACGCCGATTCATAATTGAAAGAAAAGGCTTCAATTCTTGGTCAGATAAGTCTTTAAAAAACATTGCATTTTTCAGAAGTTCAATTTCCGAGTCCATTTTATCTCTCCTTCGAATGAAACATAACTGTCCAAATAAATTAGCTGCTTATATTGTAACATTCTATCGCAAGAAATCGGCTCAGAAACAGAAAACCGCCATGACATCGTAATGATTGACGTCATGGCGGTAGAACTTCATTAGTTGACTTGTGATTTCATTTCTTTGAACTCTTTATCAGAACAGAGAACGAAATGACCTGGATTCACTTCACGGAATTCCACTTTTTCATCTGGACCGTAATTATGTTTTTTCGGATCATACGCTTGTCTTACGCGTGTCCGTTCATAAATCGGATCTGGAAGTGGAATTGCAGATAATAATGATTTTGTATAAGGATGAAGAGGATTTTTGTATAATTCATCCGCAGGAGCCATCTCAACGAGTTTCCCAAAGTACATTACGCCGATCCGGTCTGAAATGTATTTTACCATAGATAAGTCATGCGCAATGAATAAATACGTTAATCCTTTTTCCTTTTGCAACTCTTTCAAGAGGTTGACAACTTGCGCTTGAATCGATACGTCTAGTGCAGAAATCGGTTCGTCAGCGATAATGAATTCAGGATTGACGGCTAGCGCACGGGCAATCCCGATCCGTTGCCGCTGTCCTCCCGAGAATTCATGCGGATAACGCTCCGCATGCTCTTTATTCAAACCGACTGTTTCTAGCAACTCGATAACTTTCTGTTTCCGCTCTTTCGGATTTTTAACAAGTCCATGAACATCCAATCCTTCAGCGATGATGTCAAGGACTTTCATCCGTGGATTTAACGATGCGTATGGATCTTGGAAAATCATCTGCATCTTCTGATTCAAATCCTTCATTTCTGATTTCGATTTATTCGCATGCACACTGACTCCGTCGTAAAGGACTTCGCCGTCAGTTGCGTCATAAAGTCGAATGATTGTCCTGCCAGTTGTCGATTTACCGCAACCGGATTCACCGACTAGCCCGAATGTCTCTCCGCGATAAATATCAAAGCTGATACCGTCAATTGCCCGGACTTCGGATGACTTCCCTACATTGAAATATTGTTTCAAGTTTTTCACTTCAAGCAATTTTTCAGCCATCATGCATCCCCTCCAGTCGCTTGCTCATAATATCTGCTCCCACGGAATGTCTTCATCCGCTCAATGATTGTCTTAGGAGGATCCACTTGTGGTGCATTTGGATGCAACAGCCAAGTTGCAGCATAATGTGTATCACTCACTTTGAAGAACGGAGGCGGTTGTTCCATATCAATCTTCAAAGCATATTCACTTCTTAGCGCGAATGCATCCCCAACAGGCGGATCCAATAGATCAGGCGGTGTACCTGGAATTGCATATAGCTTTTCCTCCGTCAAATCCATAGACGGCATCGAGCTAAGAAGCCCCCATGTATATGGATGTTGCGGGTTATAGAAGATTTCATCTACCGTACCCACTTCCACAATCCGCCCGCCATACATAACAGCAACCCGATCAGCGACATTTGCCACGACACCTAAATCATGTGTAATGAAGATGATCGACGTATCGACCTTTTTCTGGATATCCTTCATCAATTCAAGGATTTGTGCCTGTATTGTTACATCAAGGGCAGTCGTTGGTTCATCGGCAATCAAAACTTTCGGATTACAAGCGAGCGCTATTGCAATTACGATCCTTTGTCTTTGCCCGCCGGAAAATTGGTGAGGATACATTTTAAAACGGTTTTCCGCATTCGGTATCCCAACCATATTCAATAATTCGATGCCGACTTCTCTTGCTTTTGCCTTGCTTACTTTTTGGTGCTTCAAAATCGGCTCCATCAATTGCTTACCGATTGTCATCGTCGGATTCAATGATGTCATTGGATCTTGGAAGATCATTGAAATTTCTTTCCCTCTAATTTTTTGCATTTGTTTATCGGAAAGTTTTGTCAAGTCATTTCCATTAAAAAGAATTTCACCATTTTTAAATTCAGAGCTAGATTCTGGCAATAAGCGCATAATGGATTTTGTCGTCACCGATTTACCAGACCCCGACTCACCAACAATTGCCAGCGTTTCCCCTTTATTCAAATCAAAACTAACTCCTCGGATCGCTTTCACTTCACCGGCAAAAGTGTGGAAGGAAAGCTCCAAGTCTTTTACTTGCAATATTTTTTCCATCTTGGCTTTCCTCCAATCAATCTTTCATTTTCGGATCGAATGCATCGCGCAGTCCATCGCCGATCAAGTTAAATGCAATCATCAAGACACTGATGATCACGGCCGGGAACAATAGGAAATACGGCTGATGCTCCATCACTTTGAAGCCGTCGTTGATCAATGTACCTAATGAAGCGGCAGGCGGTTGCAGCCCAAGTCCGATAAAGCTTAAGAACGCTTCAAAGAAAATAGCAGTCGGGATGGTAAACATCGTATTAATGATGATGATCCCCAAGATATTCGGCAATAAATGTTTGCCGATGATTCGAGCGTCACTCGCCCCGAGCGTCCGTGAAGCAAGTACGAATTCCTGCCCTTTATATTTCAAGATTTGAGCACGTACAATACGGGACATCCCAATCCATCCAGTAAGGGAGATCGCAATGATAATGGCGGTTAGACCCGGCTCCATTATCAAGAGCATAAGGATTACGATAATAAGCGTCGGAATACCGATCAAAATTTCGACAATCCGTTGCATGATATCATCGACACGGCCGCCGAAGTATCCCGATATACCTCCGTAAAGAACACCGATGACCACATCGATTGCCGCAGCAACAAATGCAATCAATAAGGAAATTTGAGTACCTTCCCAAACACGGGTAAACAAGTCACGGCCAAGTCCATCCGTTCCAAACCAGTAATACTCATCCACTTTTTTAATTTCATAGAGGTTTACAGTTTCCCCACCTAATTTGCCCATTCCGTCAAATATCCCTAATTTTTCAATTCCAGGAATTTTTGGTGGCAAGTTAGCGTGACGCAAAATTTGCTCATCTCCATCATGGCCATTTAGATGCGGCCCTATTAAAGCCATAATGATGAACAATACAAGAATGACCATGCTGACAATCGCCGCTTTGTTTTTACGCAGTCGAAGCCATGCATCTTGCCAAAAATTTAAGCTCGGTTTAGTAATACGTTCAGCACTGCTGCTATCAATTGAAATTCGCTCGAATTTTTCCGGCGGCAATTGTTGAAGTTCTTCTTTTCGCATTAACCTTTACCTCCAGACAAACGGATTCGCGGATCAATGATTCCGTATAGAAGGTCTACAATGAAGATGATGAAAATCAACAATGCAGAGAAGAAAAGTGTCGTACCCATAATCGTCGCAAAGTCATTTGTCATGATGGAAGATACGAACTGCTCCCCGATTCCTGGAATCGCAAAGATCTGTTCTACAACAAGGGAACCCGTCACTATCCCCGCTGCTACTGGTCCTAATACTGTAACGAGAGGGATGAGCGCATTTCGTAATGCGTGTTTGAATGCGATTTCAAAACCGCTGGCACCCTTCGCTTTTGCTAATGTAATATAGTCGGAACTCAACACTTCAATCATTTCGGTACGTATAAAACGTGCCGACAAGGCAAGCGGCCCCATCGCCAATGCGATTGAAGGAAGAATACTCGATTTCCATCCGTCGTTCCAAAGACCAACCGGAAGTAAATGCCATTGGGAAGCAACCCAATATTGCAACAATGCAGCGAATACGAAGGAAGGAATCGAAACTCCTAATATCGCAAAAAATGTACTTCCATAATCCCATATCGTATTCTGCTTCAAGGCCGCGAGCATCCCTAGCAGAATTCCTACGATTGTACCGAATACCATCGCTTGTGCCCCTAATATGAATGAAGGTTTCACCCTTGACGCCAATAGGTCATTAACACTTTTACCTTTAAATACGAAAGATGTCCCCAAGTCCCCTTTGGCTAAGTTTTTCATATAGATTGCGTACTGCACCGGTTTCGGTTTATCGATGCCATATTTCTTTTCTACTATTGCCCGTTGCGTTTCGTTCAATTTGTTATAAGACGCGATCGGTGAACCTGGCAGCGTCTGCATTAAGAAAAACGTTGCAGTCGCAATCAGGAACATCGTAAGGAACATGTAAACGAGCCGTTTTCCAATATACTTAACCACGTTGCACCTCCAAAGTACGTGAGTTTGATTTATGTCAAATTGAATAATCAATTTCTTTTCAAAATGAAAACACTTACAAACTTTCACTTTTTTCCCTTTTAGTAAAAAGAGAGTATATGGAGCTTCCGCCATATACTCTCAGATCATTAAACTGCGTTGCTTACTTACTCTTTACCAGAGATATAAGCCCATTTGTAGCTGTAATCAGCTCCGAATGGATGAACTCCAAGTCCTTTGAAGTACGGTTTTTCTAGTTGAATCAAACCACGTTGGTAGATCGGTGCGATCGCAGCTTCATCCTCAAGAAGGATTTTTTCCGCTTTCGCAAACGCTTCATAACGTGCTGCTGGATCTAATGCAAGCTCGCCTTTTGTAGCTTCGATCAATTCATCATACTCTTTGTTCGAGAATGACATCAAGTTGTTAGTGCCATCTGTAACGAACAAATCCAAGAATGAAATCGGGTCTTGGAAGTCAGGACCCCATCCTGAAACTTGGATGTCATAGTCTTGGTTTCCATCAAGCTCCAAACGTACTGCGAAAGGTACTTCTTTCAACTTGATTGTCAAACCTTCAAGGTTAGTTTCAAGTTGAGCTTTGAAATACTCGTCCATTTTCTTGGAAAGTTCAGTGTCTCCGCCTAGGATTTCAAGTTCCAATTCAGTTACACCTAGCTCTTCCAATCCTTTTGCCCAGTATTCTTTAGCTTCTTCCGCATCGTACACAAGGTGCTCTCCGCTAATGTCACGGAAGTCAGTTCCGCTTTCATCATATGCGAAATCTTTTGGTACTAGGAAGTTTGCAGGTACAGAACCATTCGCAAGAACTACATCAGCCAAGTCTTCTTTTTGGAAAGACTTCGCAATTGCTTTACGGATATTTACGTTTGCAAGTGGAGTTTTTTCTCCACCGCGTTCTTGGTTAAACTTGAAATAGAAAACAGATGTTTCTGGTTGAAGAACCGCTTCTTCATGATTACCATATTGAAGAGCCAAGTCTCCAGATACTCCAGCACGGTCTTTCTTGCCGTCGTTGTAAAGCTTAACTGCAGTTGCAGAATCTTTAACAACGTCTACATTGATTGTTTCAAGTTTTACATTTTCAGCATCCCAATAATGTTCGTTTTTCTTGTAAACCCAGCTATCTCCAGTTCCATCCCACTCAGTAAGAACGAATGGACCGTTGTAAAGTAGGTTGTCAGAGTTCGTAGCGTATGCATCACCTTTAGATGTAACAAACTCTTCTTTTTGTGGGTAGAATGTTCCGAATGACATTAGTGATAGGAAGTAAGGTACTGGGCGTTCCAATGTTACGACCAATGTTTTGTCGTCCTCGGCAACTACGCCAAGTTCTGACTTGTCCATTTTCTCTTCACTAATTGCTGTTGCGTTTTTGATAACTCCAGACATCATGAACGGACCATAAGGCGATCCAGTTGCAGGATCGATTGCACGTTGCCATGCAAACACGAAATCGTGTGCTGTAACAGGTGTTCCATCAGACCATTTTGCATCACGAAGTTTGAATGTGTAAGTAAGACCATCTTCACTTACTTCCGCTTCCTCTGCTGCCATTGCTGGTTCAGCAACGTTTTCAAGGTTCAAGCGGTACAACCCTTCGTTTACGTTGTTCAATACGTTAAATCCTACTGCATCTTCCACGATCGCGGAGTCAACAGATGGAATTGCTGCAGATTCGATCAAGTTCAAAACTTGTTCTGCATCCGGCTCGCCGGCTTCTTCTGTTTGTTCTGTTGCTTTGTCATCTTCTTTATTAGGAGCAGCAGTTTTATCTTCGTCCTTGTCCTTGCTTCCGCAAGCTGCAAGCACGACGCTAAGTACTAATGAAAGAGCGACAAGCAAAAGCCATTTGTTTGTTTTCAAAGCATTGACCTCCTTTTGTAATTGTCTGAAGAATTATCACTTTTTATTATACATTCAAAATATCTTAAGTCAAAGAGTTTTTTTATGTTTTTTTCTGAAACAACATAATTATAAAAGAAATAAAAGTCTAAATACTTCGCATATATATGCACCAAACCTTATAGATATTGTCTTCTAGCCAAATTGCATTCTTTCGTCAAATGAGATATTATACATAAATAATCAATAATATAAACAATAAAAGAAGAGGTTAGAATATGAAGAAAATTGCATTGAATATTATTGTAAACCAATTATTAATTTTGGTATTTGTTTTAATTTTCTACAAGAAACTGACAATTCTAGACTATATTAACGTTTCTTTCTATATAGGAGGAGCATATCTCTTTATTGGAATCCTTGTTTTGATCTTGCAATCTGGATTTTTCGATTTCTTTTCTTCCAGTTTTAAAAAGGTCTTCTCCCGCAATCATGGCCAAGATGAAATAAACAACATGCGGGCACCTTCGGAAATCGTAACAATGAAAGCTTCTTTCTTTTTCAGATCGGGACTTCCAATCATTTTATTCATGCTCGTCGCTTTATTCCTATACTCTTCCTAATTTGTACGGTGTTTATATGAAGGGAAAGAGTGGTACCAATTAGGTAAGTGAAAAAGTATTTGGAATGGAGCTGATAGCGGAATGGAGATTCTTCTATATATAAGCGCAATCATAGCAGCTATATCCTTATTACTGATTGCCATCTTTGTCTTAGTTGCATTGCGGAGTGCGAAAAAGTCGATGAAGGAAGTATCTGAAACAATTAGCAGGATGGAAAACAAATTAAGTGGCATCACTACAAAATCTGATCTGCTAATGGAAAGGACGAATCGAATAGCATCCGATGTAGAAAGCAAAGTGCAACGTTTGGAAAGTGTTGCACAATCCGTTCGACATATCGGACAATCGACGGAAAATCTTAATCGTTCCTTCCAGTCGATTTCTCAGCAAATCGCTGCACCCGATCCAAAATACCGTGACTTAATGGAAAAGCTGACGACGTTAACGGAAGCAGCTTCCCGAATCTATTTCAAATTCAATGTAGAAAAGCGGAAACATGATCCATTCGTTCAGCAAGAGATGAAGCAGCTCCCTTCTCCAACGAAGGTGAAGTAAACTGACATACGGAGGTGATTCATTTGGATTGGCTAGGAATTGGCGTTCTAATTATCGGAATCGCATTTGCGGTTCTAACCTTTTTACTAATAAAACCATTACGGAAACTGACCGATGCATTGGACGATGTAAAACAGACTACCGATCGCCTTCCTAAAGTGGTCGATGACTTATCAAAACAAACAACTGATATAATGCAATTGAGCAGTACAACGATTTCAAACGTCAATGAACAAGTGAAAGAGGTTAGCCCATACTTCCATATCATCGGGGATACTGGTGAAGTTACTCGAAAATTTACGCTTGCAGCGCTTGACAAAACAAACTCCTTAAAAACACAAACGAATGGCGCTTCCAATTTTACAAAACGCGAAAAGTATGAAGGCATCTACGGCATTCTTGCATTCATCTTCTTTCTATCTGAAAGGAAAAATCGTAAATAAAGTATCCGGCTCTAAAAACAACTATAAAAAAGCGATGGAGGAATGTTCCTCCATCGTTTTTTATTCATTGCTAATATATTTACCTTCTCTTGCAGCCTCTTTTGCTTCCTCTTTCATCCTGTCGATATCAAAAGCTCGTTGTTCCCCTGAAACATATAATGAAGAAGGTCGTTTCAAATCCCCATCCTTCTTTTCCTTATTACTACGAATTGCATAAAATGCGAGTGCTGCCGATCCATATAAACCGCCAAGCCTTTTATTACGTGTTTCTTCATCGATCGAATCCGTCTTCTTTTTGACAGATACAGCAATGTCGTTGACAGATGAAGTCAGTTTTCTCGTCGACTCACCGATATCTCCGACGATATGGAAGAGAGGCGTAAGTGTTCCAAGCTTTTCATTTACATCAGCTAATGTATCATTTGAATTCTGTATTATTTGACCAGTTTCATTCAATACATCGTCTAATTGGTCCGGCAACTGTTCAACAGTCCGACTTACCCCATCCAATATCGAAGCAGTATTATTGAGCACCCTTGCCAAGTATATAGAAAGAATGAGAAATGCTATACCTATTAGTAAAACACCAATTCCAGTCATACTCATTACCTTCTCCCCTTTCTATAATGTGGAAAACTTTTGTCCACGCTTCCATGATTTTACTAACCCTTTTACAAACTCCGCACTTTGTATAATGCGAATGAAAGGTTTTGTCCCTGTCGTATTTCCAGTGTCTGCATACCCTTTAGTCAATTCATCCAATTCTTCACTCATGACATGAACAGCATCTCCTAATTTTTCGGTAGACAAAAACACACTATCAAGTGCATTCAATTTGGCTTCCATGTCAGATACCGTTCCGTCAGTGTTATCTAACGTACCTTCTAGCGCTTCAATTGTTCCATCCAATTTGGACTCCATATTTCTTGCCGCCGATTGAACCGCTTCCATGCTTGTCGATGCACGTAGGAGCAGTTTTGATAAAGCGACTGAAAAAATAGCGAAAGAAAGCGCAATTATGAAAACTCCAATATGAACTAACATCGAGTCATCCCTCCCTGTCCTTCTATACCACATATTGTGAGAAGGTAAGCATTCTACAATAGATAGAAACCGATTCCAATTATAATATAAGCAGCTAACAGCGTTAGTCCTTCGAACCAATTCGATTCCCCATCGTTTGAAAGATTAATGACAAGGAATGTTGCAGTAATCATTGCAACAAGTTCGGGTATAGTGAAGACGAGCGACATTGTTTCCGGCATCATAAGCGATAACAGCACAAGTATGGGAGCTACGAACATTGCGACTTGCAACGTTGATCCGACCGCAATTTCCACAGCTACGTCCATCCTGTTTTTCATCGCCATCGTTATAGCTGAAAAGTGTTCTGCTGCATTCCCGACGATCGCTACGATGATGACACCTATAAACAACTCTGTCCAGCCGAATTTCTCACCAAGCGTCTCAAATGTATGTACGAGCTGTTCAGAGACATAAGCAACTGCAATTGTCGAAAGCAGCAAAATGATGATCGACTTCATCTTTGACCACTCGGGGGTCTCCTCTTCTTGCTTATTCGTATCAGAAGACGCGAAAACGCCTCGGTGAGTGACAAGCTTGAAAAACAAGCCTGCAAGATATAGTGCGATTAAAATAATGGAAATACCGACGCTTAACGTGATCGTATCGGCTTGATCCATCTTTTGCGTAAAGATTTCCGGTATAACAAACGCAACGATGACTGCAAAAATCAAAAGGCCTGAATTATAGCGTGCATCATGTAAACTGAACTTTTGTGTTTTGTATTTGACGCCACCCGCGAAAAATGACACGCCGAGTACGAGCAATAAATTTCCTAAAACCGATCCGGTCAAGGAAGCAAGCACAATGCCAATCAGACCAGCCTTTAAAGTAAAAAACGAAATGATCAGCTCTACAGCATTACCGAATGTCGCATTCAGCAAACCACCAATCCTTGGTCCGCTAACAATCGCTAGGCTTTCTGTAGCTCTGCCAATAAAACCTGATAATGCAATGATACTGGCACAACTAATGATGAATATTGGAATATCCGGCCAATCCATTACAGAACCTACAATGATTAGCGGTACTCCGATGAAAACAAGCAATGTAAATATTCGATTCACCGCAATCACTTCCCTTCAACAGAATTTCTCTATATCTTTCCCTGTAACTGATTGAAACAAACAGGATCCATTCCGAGGAAAATGAAGCTGGAATATATTTTCATTGAAAATTCTCGAGCAAAAGTGTACTATATATACATAAGCTGCATTGTTCGTATACACATTAAGTTTTAACCTTTAAGCTGTAAAAGGGAGTTTTATATTGAGACCGGAATGGTATGCCTGATTCATTGAACCAGGACGGACAGGATTGTCTCTGCGGACACCCACTTTGAGGAGTGGTGGTTTAAAACTTTCATGATTAACGATACGGCAAAGGCGGCTTTTAATTTTATGATTATGACAACCACCATCTCTTCGAGATGGTGGTTTTTTACTTTTTCAAAAATCCAGACAAACGGATAATTTTCCTGACTGAGGACATCATACATAATGTAAGTGGAGATTTCACTTAACAAAAAAATTAAAAGGAGATGTCATACAAATGAGGGACAACCGACAAAATCGGGATAACAACAACAACAACGACAACAACAGACAAAACGAGAGGAATCAAAACAACAGAAACAACAACACTGAATTTGCCGATGATTTCTTCGGGCAAAACAATCAAGACAACAACAGAAATAATAACAACAACAATAACAACAATAACAACAATAACAACAACCGAAACAACCGCAATAACCGAAACGACAACCGTTAACAATAAACAAACGACCTGTATCGCTAATATGCGCGATACGGGTCGTTTTATAATAGTACTTTTTTAAATTGACTGCTGATTCACCATCTTTAATAACGCTTCTTCCCCAACCATTCCAACATGAATGCCTAATGTTTCCGCTTCCAGTGTAACCGATTCAAGTGGTGCTTGCAGCAACTGTTCAATCGTCTTTACCCCGACAGCCCTGCCAGCTATTATTTGTCGGTCTGCCAATACATTATTCAGCAACCCCACATCTAAAGCGCCGCACATTATATATCCTTTGTCATTTGAAACCGTCAATAAGGTCGTTTTCGGTAAACGGACAGTTACGGCTGTAAACGGATATCCTCCGATCATGATAGGTGTCAATGTTACCAAAATGCTCCCCCCTTCCTCTCTATACATATGGACTTTCATTCATAATTGTGCTCCTATATGTCCGTCCCGATTCTACTGCTATAATAGTAGTAATCGATTTAACGACTAGAGGACGTGATGCAAAATGAAAGAGGAAAAGAGTGAAGAATTTATTCATGCAACGGATGATTGGAACTTTGAGGACTTAAGCGAAGAAGAAATGCATGAAGTAGTACTGGAAGCGCAACGGGAAGCTTTATTGCAACAAAAGGAAGGTAACACAGGGAAGAAAAAAATGCCGAAATGGTTCATTTGGCTTTTGTCTATCACATTATTCTTCAGTACATTCGCAGGGCTCTTTCAAGTTTTCTCGATTCCAGCTATCGATTTTCTACTGACATCTGCCTCATTGTCGAGACAAGATAATATTGCAGCATACAAAAAATCCGTTGTCGTCGTCGTAACGGAAGATGGAAAAGGTACTGGTTACTCGATTTCAAGTGATGGAACCATCCTGACTAACTATCATGTAGTAGATGAAAACAAATTGATTTCGATCGTTTTCCCGGATAACGACCGCTATGATGCAACCATTAAAGAAGTATTTCCGACTATCGATATGGCAGTACTTGAAATTGAGGGTGACAACCTTCCTTTTCTTACGGTTGATTATTCAAGTACAATGACAAAGAACGATCCGATTACATTTATCGGAAATCCACTTAGCTTCAAAGGGATTGCCAATGAAGGATCCATTTTGGCGCCCATTAAACTTTCAGGTTGGACTGACGAAGTAATGATGATTCAAGCCCCTGTCTACAGAGGTAATAGCGGCAGTCCTGTATTTAATGAAGATGGAAAAGTCATCGGAACCATATTCGCTACTCTTGACCATCAGGAACACGGCAAAATCGGTTTATTCATTCCTATCTCTCTATTGAATGATTATGAAAAACAATGATTTGTTGGACCTTCATCCCTCCTTTTTTGTCATTTTATCACTTCCTTTACTCAAATTCAGGAGCATCATCTGAAGAATTTGTGGGAACAATACAGCTACGGAGGTGATACGATGACACAGCGAATATTATGTGAAGTGAACAACTGCACGTACTGGGGAGACGGCAATAAGTGTAACGCCGATGTCATTTACGTCGTAAGCCAAACTGGCGATCAGGCAGTTGATAGTGAAGACACGGATTGTAAAACATTTAAACCTGAAGATTGATTCACCGTTGAAGAACGGAAAAATGCATGGTCAAAAGTGGCCTGCATTTTTCTTTATTATTGAATTAGTTTATGGCTCTTAATACTTCCGATTATTTATTTGACACCGATATGTTATATACTATACTTATATAATTGCAGAGATGTGATTTTACTAATTGGAGGTTATGAAATGAAGAAAATTTTATCAGCGTTGATTGCTCTATCGATTGTCATGTCACCAATCGGAAGCCTAGTACTGAATGATCATGCGACAACAGTTGAAGCGAAAGGATATAAATCCGGCAAGAAAAGCTTTAACCCAAGTCAAAACAACTTTACAAAACCGAAAGCAGATAAGAAACAGGAAGAAAACACTTCATTTAATAAATCTTCCAACACCACTTCAACAAAAGGCGGTTTCTTCTCGGGCGGCCTCATGCGCGGCTTATTTGTAGGCGGGATTGCAGGTCTTCTATTTGGAAGTCTCTTCGCCAATATGGGTATGTTAGGTTCAGTGTTAGGCTTTCTCATTAATATGTTGGCGATCATTTTCATTATTAGTATGATCCGCAGAATTTTTTCACTTCTGAAAGCAAAAAAAGAGAAAGAGAATGCTAATCCATGGCAGAATTAATCATGTCTGAACAAGATATTGTAAATGCGATCTGTATTGATCAATCTCAAAAGCATAAAATATCGCCTGAAGAAATCGAAGTAGAGCTTATTTACGATGATGACGAAGGTTTTTCCGCAGAACTGGAGTTTCACGGTCAACAAAATGTCATTGGTTCATTTGACATGATTCAAGCGATCCGATATTGGATTAAAGAAGTTTTGAACAAAGATCCTTATGCCGCGGGAATTAAGTTATTATTGGATCGAGAAGAAGGCATAATAGCTGAGATACAATAACATAAGCATTCCTTCACAACAATAAGCCAGGTGGGTAGTCACTGTTACCCGCCCTGCTTTTTCTGTAGACTCACTTTGCGTTCACCATTTGCCTTTCCATCACTTCATATTTTACTTCGGAGTTGTTTTTTATTAGCAGTTCTTCTTTTTCATAGGCTCCTGTTCGTTTATTAACAGTCCGCCTCCAAATTTCATTCTGTCTAAAGGTCTTCCCTTCTTTCTTATAAAATTGATGTTCCCTTTCCTCAATATGAAAACTTTTTTCAACTTCTTCATTCGAAAAAATTGCGCCTTTCAAATGACGGTCTGTTACCCATACGCGAATTTGAAAAGCATATTCTGTCGTATTTTTAAAACGAAAGTCAACATAATTATAAAAGACGCTTGCACCACTCCCGAAAGGAAGGATTCTCCCCTCGTCCGGAAAGGGGTCAAAGCTGTGATGATGTCTTTCAATAACAGTTAATGGCGTATGCATCACCATCCAATAAAGGAGATTTGCAAGTTGACAAATGCCCCCTCCCACACCTGTTTTTACTTCTCCTCTTGAAAGCTGCATTCCTTCAATATATCCTTTTTTTCTTGTAGCCCTACCTACTAACCCCCAAAATGAAAAGACTTCACCTGGTTGAATGATAATCCCGTCTATCTGTCTTGCTGCTATCGTCAGATTTACGATTTTATTTTCCTGGAGAATCGGATCGCTATCCCCTAAACGTCTACGCAATAGCGACTGATGTTTTTTACATGTGAATAGAAAATTCGTTTCAGATTTCCGCTGAGCAAATCGTTTTCTGTTTTTCATATTTTTTATAAAACGAAAAAATCTCTTTTGCTCAATTCGAGCATAATAAAAAAACGGGTGAATCTCAGATAACCTCATTTTTTTCTCCCCTTGTTCGAAACATACACACTCCTTTACTTTATTCATTATTGCAATCGTTCTTCCCTTCTTGATACAGAAATATTTTTGTCGTTTTTTTGAATAATAAAACACACGAAAATATTCATATCGTGTGTTTGCATTGTAGCCATATTATTCTTTTATCGCACCAAATCGTTCATATATTCTACTGATACTATTTCCTTCTCGAAAAATGAATACATATCATTCAACTGTACATTTATTTCTTCCAAATCAGCTGCTTCATTAAACAGATATTCATAATAGATTGATTGCTGATCCGTTTGGATGACAATCCGCAACATTTGAAGGGGTTGTCTGCCAGCTGTATCTTCATCAGATAATATAGGCTCCTCTAAATTATGATTTGCCTGATTCACATATATTTTCCCTTTAACATTTTTATCTTTCATTGTCATTGCAAAATTCTTCAGTTCATTCAAATCAGCTGTATACTTCAAGAGAATGCCTCCTTTATTTCCTTACTCCCTCTTCCATTCCCTTTCCGTCACATTCTATTCATAGTTCGGTTTGCTTTAATCTCTCTACGATCCTTCTTTTTCGATAAAGCATTTTTCCTGCCTCAGCTATATCATTCACTGCTGACCGGTTGATGAATGCACCAAATACGAGACCTGCAACTGGAATCATTTGAAATATCTTTTTCCAGCCGATTTGATCCCTATAGGAGAATACGACTTCACGCCAACCTTGCAGTTCTGACATCACTTCCCGCTTTGAAGTATCATTAGAAGCATCAAATTGAGACAACTGAGCAAGAATGGCTTGTTTTCCCACAATATCAGAGGAAACGAATTGGAGACATTGCACTACAAATAATCGTTCTTCTTTCTCATTCGGATTATAGCCATAACAAATTGCGATGTCTTGCAATGTCTTTAATTGCAAACTTAGCAACAGTGGAATGTCGATCGTCAATGTAAACACTCCACCAATCCCGGTACTAGCTCCCTGAACTGTTGCAATTCTTTTTCTATTATTCGTTATTTTTTCGACAGCATCATCCATCGTTGAAATTGGGAGTTCTTTTACACTTTCTAACGTTTGCACATCCATATGAGGATAATAATTTGTGATATTGGAAACTGAGCTTAAATAACGTCCGCCAGATTGGATATATTGGCCAAGCTCATCCAGTAGAATGCCGATTTTATTCTGAATGAAATCAGGCGTCCATTTATCGATCAGTTTAAACGGCAAACGACCTAGTTTTTCCAAAAACCATAAATCACTTTGGTCTTTCTCCCAATCCTCCACTGTTTTCAGTTCGTTTAATAGCCATTCTTTTGAATCAGTCATTCTTGTTTTCCCCACTTTCTTAGTATTTTGTTAGTTATAAAAATTCTTCAATGGTCACGTCCTATATGAGGGGATCCAATCTTTTTTATATAGCCATGCAATCATATTTAAAATGGAGACAGGTATTTTTTTAGGAAAAAAACGTTTACAGTAAAACTGTCTGTACGCCCTCTTCAAGTTTTCCCATTGATGGCAATCTTTCATTTGTCTAAAACGCGCAACATCAATCAACTTGATTTTCCCATTGTTAGTAATAAAAATATTACGTAAGTGAATATCTGAAGGGTTGAGTCCCCTAGCAATCGCCAATGATAATGCATGATCAATTTCTGTAATATGAGTGGACGTTATAACCTCCTTTTTAATCATACAGTCAAAAAGTGTGAGACCTTCAATATAGTCCATGACGACATAATTTACCCCTGAAGCATGGACAGTAGGATAATAAACAATCCCTTGAAGTTTTTTATATATTTCCGCTTCCTCTACGGCAAAGTGGGTGAAAGCAGGAAAAAACACTTTTATTGCTGTCATCGTCGATTTTATTCTAAACACGAATGCGCTTCTTCCTGTCCCAACATGTATTAATGTATCATCATAGGCTAACAAACGATTTTTATTATTTATCCTGACAGTTCTAGCAAGTTCTTCATAAATATCCAAAAATTCTACCTCCATAATAAAGAAAAATAAAAAACGATATAACCAATTACTGGTTATATCGCCTCAAAAAAAGACCTCACCAAATAATCGGTAAGGTCTCGCAAACAACTGTTGTTGTCAACAAAGCCGGGGATCTTGGAAGAGCCCGTATTGACGACTTTGCTGTATAGCTACTCCCCTTAGTGGAAGTTGAATATAATTTTCTAGTTTCAGTATAAATATAATCATGTTTGTAGTCAATTCATGTGATTTTCATAAGTAAAGGTAATAATGCTTTGAAAGGAATACAAGCAGCCAACCAAGGGTAATTAAATAGAAATGAAGAAATTGGAATTAATATTTTGTATGAAATGAAAACTTTTTCCCTCGTCCATCGTCTATATGTAGTGGAAATATCCCTTGCCCATAAGAACATTAGGTGATATGATACGCGTGCTAAACAATCTCGTCATAGATTTTAAAATTAGGTGGTGATCATTTGAACAGGATAGATATGAGAAAGAAGAAAAAGAGAAAAAAATTCGGTTTTATAATCGGTATTGTCTTAGTCTTGCTCGGATTAGGGACTTATTACTGGGTTGATCAATATAATCAAGGTTTATCACTTTCAGAAGAAGGTACGTTGAAAGAACAAAATAAAGATTTCGGTATTTTTGATGGACCAGAACCACAATTCGGTGAAATCAATATAATGCTGCTTGGCTCAGATGCACGGAAAGATGAAGATGGTCGTTCAGATACATTAATGATAGCGAATTACAACCAAGATACTGAAAAGGTGAAGCTAATATCGATCATGCGTGATACGTATGTCGAGATTCCTGGATACGGCATGCAGAAAATGAATTCTGCATATAGTCTTGGCGGTCCTGAGCTCGTGCGCCAGACAATCAAAGAAAATTTCGGTTTGGATGTACATTATTATGCAATGGTGGATTTCAATGGCTTCCCTAAAATTGCAGATATTATCGCACCGGATGGCATTGAAGTCGATATTCCCTATACGATGTCACATGGTATTTACATGACGCTTCATCCAGGCGTACAAAGATTGAAAGGCGAGCAGCTTCTTGGTTATGTCCGTTTCCGCCATGATAGCAAAAATGACTTCGGTCGGGTTGCACGTCAACAAGAAGTTCTCTCAAAATTGAAGGATGAAGCTGTTGGCGTACACAGTCTCATGAATTTGCCTAAGTTATTAGGAGCAGCCGACGCTTATATTGATACGAATCTGGATAAAATGACGATGCTTTCCATTGGCAAAGGAATTTTGAATAATAAATCCGAAAAAATCGATACCCTGCGCATCCCTGTAGACAACTCTTTTACAGATCTTGATGTTAGAGCGGGTAGAGTCCTTGATATTGATTTCGATAAAAATATTGAGGAATTGAATAAATTTCTGGATGGTACGACAGAAATCGTCGATACTAAAGAAAGCAGCGTAAACTAAAAACAAGGTATCCCTTTTCGGGGATACCTTGTTTTACGTTGTTTTTCGTTCCGGGTGCTCGCCTTCACGTCTAAAGAAGCCAAAAATCCCAACGGTCTGGACGATATTTGTGAAAGCTTGTGGATCGACTTCGTTTATGATTTTCTCTAAGTCATACAATTCATACCTTGTGATAACCAAATACAGCATGTTTTTATCTTCTTTTGAATAAGCGCCTTTCGCTGGCACAATCGTAATACCACGTACCATCTTCTGATGGATTGCCTGTTGAAGCTCTTCAGCCTTATGGGTAATGATCATTGCCGTTACCTTTTCATGGCGTGTATGAATCATGTCGATGACAGATGTTGTCACATATAATGCTACCATCGTATAAAGAGCGTTCTCCGGCTCATATAATATCCCAGCTAACACTATAATGATACCATTCAGCAATAAGAAATAAGTTCCGATTGGTTTATCCTGCAGACGCGACAATACCATTGCGACAATATCCATTCCACCCGTAGAAGCACCGAGCTTTAACGAGATGCCGACACCGACGCCGGCAATCACTCCGCCAAAAACGGCATTAAGGATAATATCGCTGGAAAGTGATAGAACCGGTAATATCTCCAGGAATATCGTAGTAAAAACAACCGAGATAATACTATAAATCGTAAATCCTCTTCCTACTTTAAACCAACCCAAAATGAATACTGGAATATTAAATAGGAATAGTAAAATACCTGTGCTAACCGAGATGCCCAATTGATCGAACAAAATGCTTGAAACTAACTGTGCAGCCCCAGAGAATCCGCTCGCATAGACATTAGCGTTAATCAGGAAAAAGTTCAAGGAAATCGCCATTAGCAAAGACCCGAAAATTACAACGATAATACGTTTTGCTTCAATAAAAAACATAAGTACCTCCTCAATACAGTTCACGATAGATACTTGATTATACTTCATTCCTAGAAAAAATTCCTTCTTTGACCGTTAAAAAAACACCAGTGAATTCTGGTGTTCAGGAGCTAATCCTATGTTTATTAAATTCAAAATAAAAATACGATGTAATTCCAAACAATAAGATCAGTGAAATGAGTCCAACCACAGTTCCTTGCATGTCAAATCCTTTAAAAAAGGATATCAAAGAAATGCTTCCGACAGAACCTGCTAATAATGCCAACATAATAACCCGCAGCATGAACACTCCACCTTTTCATTGATTAAAATCGTTCTCAAATACATTTTACCCGAGTTGAGAAGGATTATCAATAAACAGATGAAATGTATTTATAATGGTCCATATTCTTATAAAAATTTTTCAATTTAAAAAAAGAGTCTTGTATTTCGTGTAACGAAGTATATAATTCAGTTTAGCAGGTTGTTCAAATGAATAGAAAAGTGGAGAGACTATGCGCACCTATAATGAGAAGATCAGCATTTACCACGGGATGGCTTCGACTATCGCAGTAAATTTTTCAAACAACTTTTTCCCGATTTTCGCGATTACGATGTTAAGTGCGACCAATTACCAAGTCGGCCTCATCAGCTCGCTGCCGCCTTTAATGGCGTTGATCATGACAATACCAGCCGCGATCTTAATCAATCGCGCACATACACAAAAGAAGCTAGTTGCCATGTCAGTCCTATTGGCACGACTTATGTTTCTACTGATTATCGGCATCATTTACGTCCCTTCCCCGACGACGCATGCTTGGATTTTCTTAATCGTCATCGCAATTATGAGTTTACCAAATACCGTTGCCAATATAGGATGGCAGACTTTCATTAGCAGTCTTGTTGAGGAATCAAACCGGGGTGCCTTTTTCAGCGACAGGAACAGGCTGTTGACAATTGTTGGATTGATTTCAACATTGGTGATCGGAATTGTAATGAAAGATGCATCATCCAATGTAACAGCCTATCAATTATTGTTTGCGGTCGCTTTTTGCTTTGGGATGCTAGAAGTATTTTTATTGTTGAAGCATGAGGAAGAGCCTGTAAAGACGGACAGCTTATTAATAAAGAAGAAAATGATGGATTGGTCAATTTTCAAGCATCAAAATTATGTTTCCTTCCTAGTAGCGGCACTTTTTTTCAATTTCGCCTGGCAGATGGCGTGGGGCATCTTTAATATTTATCATGTCAGATTTGTCGGAGTGACAATATTCTGGGTTAGTATGTTCTCTGTCGGAAGCATGTTAGCGCAGTTCTTGTCCTTCCCTCTTTGGAAAAAGTGGGCGGAAAAAAGATCGAACACGTTAGTGTTCGTATGGGCTGCAATCGGTATGGCCACAACGCCTTTCCTAACAGTCTTATCTACGAATGTGTATTACATCGCTTTAGTTCAGACGTCTTCAGGATTTTTCCTTGCAGGTGTCGTGTTGTTATTGTTCAACTTGCTTTTGGAACAGTCCCCCGATCCTGTTAGAACGTATTGCATAACAACTTATAATGTATTGTTATCAATTGTTGCGTTCGTAGCTCCTCAAATCGGCATTTGGCTCTTAGAACAATGGGGTGTGGAAACAGCTATGTATATTAATTCGATATTGCGATTTTTAAGTGCTGGATTATTTTTTATTGTTTATGTCAAGTTTACAAGGAAATCTACTATAACTTTATAATTGATGACTTATATACATTATCAAATAGCTATTGCTTTCCTTTTGGGCGTCCGCTTTCCGCGGGCATGGCTTGAGTCTCCTCCTCCGCTTCGCTACGTCCGGGGTCTCAAGGCTCATGCTATTCCCGCAGGAGTCGGACACCTTCATTACAAGCAATAGAAACCATAAATACCAACAACATCCGTCTTTTATCTCATTTGATGACAACATGATTCATAATAAGTTCCGGAGATTGGCAGCCGTAGGAGTAGGCAAGGCAGAGGAATCCGTACTTTTCTAGTATCGGTCGGCTCATAGCGCTTGCGTCGACGGTAAGGAATCGATATCCTTTTTCGATTGCTTTCGCAGCCCGAATGGATAAAAGAGACGTATAAAACCCTTTGCCCCGATAATCAGGTAATGTCGAGCCGCCCCACAAACTTGCGAATGAAGATTTTTTTTCAAAGTATAGCCATGCTGCACTGACCAGTTGATCATTATCATATACCCCATACAAATATAAAGATTCCGGGTCATTCTGCTTGTCTCTCCATAACCTGTCCCCTAACTCTTCATGCGATTCTTCCCAAATGGTATCAATAAGAGATATTATCTCCCGGATACCTTTCTCATCAACGATTTCCTTTAGATAAGGCTGTTCATCCTTTTGGAGAAATGGATGGTTATCGTTAATATCCATAACCATTAAAGCTTCCCGAGGTTCTATAGTGAAGCCTTGCTTTTCAAGAAGATCTTTCAGATGATCCGGTTTATCATAACTATACACTTTCCATTCAAACCCCACACCAAGTCGGTTGAAATAGTTCAGCTCTTCCTGAATGACATGACTTGCATTCACTTCATTCAAAGTGGAGTGAATGATGAATCCCCTCTCGTCATGCAACGATATATGTCGGACTACATGTTCCGTTTCCTCACGTCGAAAGCCTGCTGATTGCATATTCTTTCGAAGCTCTGTATCGAAAAGTAATAATAAATCCTGTTTATCCAAAATGCCCCCACCAATCTACTAGTTGATTTAACTTCTGTCCATACTTTACCATTTGGACATTCATTTTGGAAAGTGGTCAAGCATGGTAATATAATGAATATGGTAGAAAGGGGTTTTGATAATGGCAGAACATCATTTTCATCTTAAAGCGGATTGGCCGGGATTACGTAATGATGTCGGAACGATTGAAACATTAAACTTGAAGACTGACGTATCTATCCCAAAGGAAATGGACGGGCCCGGAATCGGGACAAATCCAGATGAGATGCTGCTCGGTGCAGCTGCAACATGTTATATCATTACGCTTGCGGCTATGCTGGAAAGAAGCGGAGTGGAAAAAGAAAGCCTGACGATGGAGTCTGTCGGAGTAGTTGACTATACGAACGGAATAGTTACGTACAAAAAAATTATACATAAACCTGAAGTAATCTTGGCTGAAGGTATGGCTGAGAAGCGTAATATTGTAGAGAAACTAGTTTTGAAAGCGGAAGCTTCATGCATGATCAGCAGGGCGTTGCAAGGAAATGTAGAGGTTACAGTCGAGCCAAACATAATCTTATGACAACAGAAAAAAGTCTCTTTGTCTGATTTTCGGACAAGAGACTTTTTTCTATTTCATCTTAAATGCTTCACTAAAAAACCACCATTGAACGTTGTTGGTTCGTAAGAGATGATGAATGCTTTAGGCGTAATATCCAAAATGGTACTACGAAGCTTTTGTTCATCTTTTCGCTTGGCGAGTACTTTCATAACGAGGCGTTTGCCATCCTTGCCATCTGCAAACCAAGATGTCACGCCATAATTTTTTTCCCGCAATTGCCTGCAAATATCCATGTCTGTGTCATTGACAACAACTTCGAAAACAGTATATCCAAGTGCCAATTTCTTCTCGATCCGGCTTCCAACGTATACCCCGAGCCCCCAACCAAAACAATAAGCTGCGATATTAATTGGATTGTCAAGATTGTCCAGCACCAATGTCAACCCCATTAAATAGATGAACACTTCCGCCATTGATACGGCAGAGGCGATGACACGAAGTCCTTTGAATGTAAATAGGACACGCAAAGTGAATAATGACACATACGCCAAGTTAATGGCGATGATGGTAAAAATCATGGATAGCATACGTTTCCCCTACTCTATCATTTATAATGACCTGCAAAAAAACATAGGACGGAAAGAGACAGTTATTCGTCTCCTTCCAAACCTATGTATGTTTTATACAAACTCCCTAGGAATTTTCGTTTCCCATTTACGATTGAAGACTTCTTCATCCCCTTCAAATGCAACCAAATGGTTCATCAAATAGAAGTATTGTTCGTCAGCCGTCATGACGCTGCTTGTTTCAAGGTTCGTCTGCCATTTATCCTTGCCAACAGACAATGTCCAATCGCATTGTACTTTCGCAGTTAGCGGCTCGCCTTCTTCCACAGTGTAAATATTGCGATTCGTACTGCCGTATTCGATTCCATTGCTATGCAGCTTTCTCGCTCCTTCATCAGAAAAATCATCAAGTGTCCATACATTCGATATGACATCATGTGAAATGACGCGTGTCCTTTCCGCTTCCCGCAAAATATCCTTTTCCAATACTGGGGCCGCCTCAGGATGCTGGAATGGTTGAAGTTCCGAATCAATCGTTTTCGGCTCCCTCACAGGCAATGAAAGGAATGTCTTCTCTGAAGGATTGACTGTCAAAGTCGTTTCTTCAGGAGATGGCCAAGCATGCGGCCAATACGTAGGTGATATTGCCAATTGCCAGCGATGCCCTTTTTCCAGCTTGTGACCGATTGCATTCATATCGACTGTGACACAATATTTTTCCCCGGGCACTAGATACTCGGGAAACTCATTGCTGTTCCGATGTGTAAGGTTCAACAATCCCCACGTTACACGAGTGGATGAACCGTCGGGCGCTACATCATTCAATCTTACTGATAGTAAAGCATTCGGTTTGTCAGATGAAAGTTCAACTGTGAATGAAGGATGTCCTAAAATTTGAACTGGTTCATCTACCGGTTCCGAATCAAACACGACGGCATAGCCGTTTTCATTTCTTTGATCTCCCGGCAAATCACCTGGTTGACCGAACGGACAAAAGACGCCTGCATGAAGACCGTGCTGTTGAACGCTTTCCACCTTGATTTCTTTTACATCAGCAATTTCTGCATTCAATTTTGATTGATCTAGATAGTATCGTTTATTTATGAGATCTGCAGGCGGCCATTGCTCTTCCGCCACCCAATGGCCTGGCCTGATGAAATAATTGGTTTGGGGCGGGACACTATCTTGAATCCAAGCCCGCAGCATCGGTTCTTCCATAATGCCTGTATCTTCACCTTTCAACCAATGATCCCACCAACGCAAGCATTCCTGAAGGAAACCGATTTGTGGACCTGGAACCGCCATTTCTGGATATTCATGCGCCCAAGGACCGATCAATCCTTTGCGAGGTCCTTTCAAACCTTTCAATAGCCGCGGAATGGCGTTCGTATAGCCATCCGCCCATCCGCCAACTGCATAGACCGGTATATCAATATCTTCATAGTTTTCACATACAGAACCATGCTTCCAATAATCGTCTCGTCGTTGGTGTCTAACCCATTCTTCAACAAATGGAGGCGTCTTTTCCAACCGTTCAAGCCAATTGTCACGCCATGCTTCTCCGACCACTTCCGGATCGGCGGGGCGCGCATTATATGCAAGCATTGTTGAAGCCCACCAAAGCATATCGGAGGCAAGCATCGCTCCACCTTTATAATGAACATCATCCGCATAACGGTCATCTGTTGAACAGAGTGTGATGATTGCTTTTAAAGATGGATGTCGCCTTGCAGCCACTTGTAGACCATTGAAACCTCCCCACGACTTACCGATCATACCGATGCCACCAGTAAACCATGGTTGTTCGGAAATCCAAGTGAGCACTTCCAATGCATCATCCTGTTCCTGCTTCAAATATTCATCATACAAAATCCCTTCAGAATCGCCGGAACCTCTTATATCTACACGGATGCTCGCATATCCGTGGCCCGCAAAATATGGATGACGGAGCGAATCCCTCAGGGCAGTGAAATCATTTTTCCGATACGGTATATATTCAAGTATTGCTGGTACAGGACTTTGATCAGCATCTTCCGGCAGCCAAATTTTTGCGGAAAGTCGAGTACCATCCGACATAGGAATCCAAATATTGTTCATTTCCTTAATTTTTCTTGGAAACTCTGTCCTAACATTTCGGTTTGATTCACGTACGTTGAAAACCATTATGATAACCTCCTATTAATTGTCCTACTTACGCTTTTGGAAAGTCCTGCTTTATCCATCTCAATAGAGAGACGACAAGCAGAAGATAAAAGATATAGATTGGTACTGAAACGACGACTGCTGACGTTTGAATGACCCGCAACCCGCCGATCAAAAGCAATGAAATTGATATCGTTGCCAGTATAGCTCCCCATACCATCCGGTGCCATCTTGCAGGCTCTTGCCCATCACCCAACTCCTTCGTCGCAGTAGCCGAAAGAATATACGTAGCTGAGTCCATTGATGTCGAAAGGAAAATAACCGCCAGTATGACGAAGAATGGTAATACAATGGAGCTTAATGGCAATGATTTCAATATGGCAACAATTGAAGCAGGTCCACCGCTTTCCGCTAAAATATCCTTCACAGGAAGTAAATCTTGCAATTGCAAATTCATCGTATAACCGCCGAATACCATAAAGTAAATCCAACCACCGATAGAACCCCATAAAAGCATATGAATGATCAATTGACGGATTGTTCTACCCTTTGAAATTCTAGCAACGAAGAGGCCCATGAAAGGAGCTGTCGCCGCAAACCATGCCCAGTAAAACACTGTCCAGCCTTGCGGAAATCCACTTTTGCCAATAGGATCTGTATAAAAGCTCATCATGGCAAAATTTTGGATCATCATGCCAAAACTGTTTGTGAAATATGTCAAAATAAATAAAGTAGGACCGGCAAGAAAAACAAAGATTGCAAGTGCTAAAGCAAGATAGACATTAATGTCGCTCAATCTGCGGATCCCTTTATGGAGACCTAAGTAAGCACTCGCAGAGTATACGACTGTAATACAAATGACAATGATAGCATCCAGTGTAACGGTTTGTTCAATTCCTAAAATACTACCTACAACCGCAGATACCATTGGGACTCCTAAACCGAGCGATGTCCCTAACCCCCCTACCAAACTCCAAATGACTAGAATATCGATCAATTTACCTAGCCAGCCATCTGCATACTTCCCGAGGGCCCCACTAAGAGCGACGCTCATCTTCAAAGAAGGACGTTTTTTAATGAAATAAGAATAGGCGATGACTACAGTTGGGAATGCATATAATGACCATGCTGAAATTCCCCAATGGAATAAGCCATAAGTCAATGCCCATTCAGCAGCCTCTTTACTTTCCGGTTCGCTCCCGAACGGAGGACCTGTGTAATAAAAAACCGGCTCAAGCATCGACCAATACATAATGCTTGTACCCATGCCAGCCGTGAATAGCATCGTCCCCCAACTGAATGTAGAAAACTCAGGCTTGCCTTCGCCGAGTTTAATTTTTCCATAGCGGCTGAATACGAGCCAAATTAAAATGATGAATAATCCAATTGTCAAAAACTGAAAAGCCCAATCCATTTTATATGTGATTTCAGACATCAAATTGTCTAAATACGGCTCCGCGGTAGAACGATTCATAACTAACAAAACAGTTGCCGCTATAATGACAGCTATTGACGCCCAAAAAATAAATGGATCAATCCGAACTTTTTTCATTTCCCCCACCCCTTTTTTATTTTTCTAGCAGTACGGGTAAGTTACCCGCAATTTGATAACGCTTTCAATAAATCTACGAAATGTATTAACCTAGCCTACCTTTCAATACATTTTGAAGATTGATTGAATTTAAAATCATAATCAGATATAATATACTAATCATGATTATTTTATTAATATCGATTATTCTATCACAAGAAAATTGATAGAACAATCATAAATAGCAAATTATTATAATGTAAATCTTGTATAATTGAAATACGGAAGGGCAGTGAGTAGATTGAGCAATAAAACAATTCAAATGAGCAGAATGTGGAAATACTTTATAGAAGCAACAGTGGAAATTATCGAAGAAGAAGGCATCAATCAAGTAACTATTAGAAAAGTGGCGGACCGCGCGGGATATAATAGTGCAACAATCTACAATTATTTCAAGGAAGTTTCCCATTTGATTTTCTTTGCTTCTATGAAGCTATTGAAAAATTATATTGAGGAAGTCACTGTAAAAATGGATGCAGGAAAAACATATTTGGAAAAATATATGCTCGCATGGGAATGCTTCTGTAGTCATTCCTTCAGGCAGCCTTCCATTTTCCATGCGGTTTTCATCATGGATCTCGGTGATCACCCAGAAAAAATGATTGAACGGTATTACGAGATGTACCCATCCGATTTAATAAACATTCCAGAAGAGTTGAAACCGATCTTATTTGAGAGAAGCATGACAAAACGGGGAAAGTCGCTTTTGGAGATGGCTTCAAAAGAAGGAAAGATCGATGAATCCCAAGTGGACTCGCTGAATGAAATGACTAATCTTTTATGGCAAGGTATGATGACGAATATATTAAATAACAGATTGGATTATAGTTTGGAAGAAGCAGAACAAAAAACATTGAAATATATTGGTCAAATGGTGGAAAATGCATTGACAAATATGAGTCATAGTTAAAAACCGATGGACGGATCCATCGGTTTTTTGAAATTTATACAGTTTGCCATTTCTGAATGAAAAAAGAAGCCGTACTTTGCAACTTTGGATAACGTTTGGACTTTTTCAATGCGAAATACAAAGTTTTCATGAAATGTAGTGAATTCGTACGTCCATAGTAAAACGATTGGGAGTACCGATCTTCAGGTGTTTTCCGATCCAATTTGTCAAAGACTTGCTCGACCCACTCAACTAAAATGTCTTCCGGATAATCGATGTTCGGTAATGATAGGATGATTGCGACTAAACGTTCATCCTCGTCATCGCTATAGACACCACCTTTCCAAAAGCAAGATGTTACGCCTTCCAAAATAACAGGAATCAATCTTTTCTCTGCTAAAGGATGACTTGCGATAACTGCCGCAAGATCCGCACCGTGGGCAATGCTATGGGCCCACCCTTTGTCCTTCACATACCCACGAGTATCTTGTTCATGTGAAAGATAGGTTGCGCATTTCTCCATCGCTTCACTTCGCAATTTCGGATCTATGAAAGGATGTTCTTTATCCAACCAAAATAGTCCAGTGAGCCAAAGAGTTGAGAAGGAGCGGATAAACACATCGTCCGAGCCTAGTTCACCGATTGACACAAATAAATATTGATCTGTAATTAATTCTTTAAGGGCATGGATCAATTGATTTGTTTCCAAGTGTTGTCCCGAAATCAGTTTGACAAAAAGTCTATAAATCAGTTCATCTCGCAACTCGCCATCCGGGGACCCTAGATTGGCTAGCATGTTAGAAAAAAGCTCCTCACCATGCATTTCCATATAGTTTCGACACTGCAAATCATCCATTTCCAATACCATCTTCATTTGCTGTTTCATGAGAGACCTCTTTTCCGTGGCTTTATTCATCAAATTCGGATTCTAGTCGCTTCTTGAACTCTTCAGCTGCACTATACCCTTGCTGTTGTAAATACCAGTTGTTTGCTGCCGCTTCAATCAATCCCGCTACGTCTCTACCCGGCTGCAACTGAATTTGAATATGTGGGACCGGAACGTCCATATATGTCTTGAATTTCGCATCGAGCTCCAATTCATTATTCAATGCATTGTCTTGCCATTCGGTCAGTTCAATATCGAGCGCAATCCGGCTTTCTTCCTGAAAAGCAGCTCGTCCATATAATCTGACAACGTTGAGCAACCCAATGCTTCGAAGTGCCAGAAATTCCTTATTCTTTTCATCGTGAGTTCCGAGAAGCGTTTGTGGACTTAGTTTTTTCAACACTACAATATCATCTGCAATCAATCGATGCCCTCTGCCAATCAGCGTATGCGCCGTTTCACTCTTCCCCACTCCCGACTTGCCACGGAGCAGAATTCCGATTCCTGCAACATTCACACATACTCCATGGACAGCAATTTCTGGAGCCATTTCTTTCGTTACGTATGCATCCAGCTTCGCGCTCATTTCGCTTGTCGAGTCAGGCGTCCGTAAAACAGGAATATGCTCTTCCGTGCAATATTGCAGCAACCCAAGCGGCTCTGCCTGATTGGATGTAATGATGATGCATGGCGGATCATACTGAACAATATTAGCAATTCGCATCTTGCATTCATCATCTGATAACGTATGTAAGTAATTGATTTCATTCTTTCCGAGGATTTGGATATGCTCAGTCGCAATGAAATCGAATTTATCCATGAATTCCAATCCTGGTCTTCTGACTTTCGTCTTTTTCAAACTTTTATCTAACATATGGTGTCCAACAAGGACTTCCAAAGAAAATCGTTTAACGATGTTTTCAATAGTTACAGTCTTCATTACGATACTCACCTCTTATTCCGTATGGATGCGGTCAATTATTTCATTTCGTATTAGTATAACATGTTACGCTGGATATATATTCATGAAGACCAGAAAGAAAAAATAGAAAACTTCTAATAAAATGTTTAACCATTCTGAAAGAAGGGTATTCGTAAAGTACAAGGCAGAACGAAAGTGGAGACGATTGAATGAAAGTCAAATCCGCGAAGATTTGCACAGCCTTGGCGGAAAATTTGCTTTACTGGCAAGTGGAACACTCGTCCGGGGAAAAGGATTTTACTCCGGCCACTTAAGTACGGTAAGAGGTAGGTTTTTTGTGGAAGTGCAACTTGAAGCTGACACCCCATACAGCCGATCACAAAAAGGGCTAAACTTTTTAAAGTTAGGGGTCAGTTCGATCAACCTGCACTGACGGGCGTTTATAGTTTGTCAGGAAGAACAGTTTGAAGCAGGTGAACAAACAATCAAATTTTCCGGTGCGGAAAGAAGAGCATGGTCCTATATTGGGATCATGCTCTTTCCATTTGTACATATATGTAACATTATCCATGTGTGACCCGTCTATTTCGAAAAGGAGATGACAATATGAGGAAACTTCTGCTACTATTATCTGGCATATTCATCATAGCAGGCTGTTCGAATGGGCAGTCTTTGCAAGGTATTGGGAAGTCACAACAATCACAATCGGTAATTGATTGGGTAGATATCATCCGATGGAATGACACGGATTATGTTAATAATTATGAAGTCAATCAGCTGAAAGAGGAATGGCCTACAGGTACCGAACTTAGTGAAGTAAAATTTAAAATGGATGGACATGCAGGCGCCAATTATCAAATGAAAAACGGTGACGCTGCCTACTTGGATATAGGTACAAAACTTTATGAAATGAAAGGCTATGATCCGGCATACAGAATAGTGGCCAACGGAAAAGTGTACGAGGTTTTTCAACCAGAGAACGCTGAAACTATCGGTGATTTTTTGGATATTGACGGTAAAGTCAAAAGAATTATCTTGCAAAGTTCATATGATTTATCGATTGTCGGTGAATTCTCACAGCAACGAATAGATGAATTTGTGGATGAGCTGCTTGCCCTCCCCTATGATCCGGCTGTACTTGATGACAGAGGTTCGGGTCCGCACGTATTTTTCGGTATAGAGTTAGAAGACGGGACAATGACAAGAACCGTTTATTATCCGGAAAGTAAAGTTATCAATTATGGTGCTGTAGCATCGGATCGCTTAGCGGAAATATTTGAAGAAGAGACCGCGGATTACGAATATTAACAGTTAAGGAGCTTCCCATAAAGTCGTCTGGACAGCTCCTTTATGGTAGAAAAAAGAGCGCATTCAAAGTGTGTCGTCTTGCGGGACGAAAACGAGAATTTATTGTTGATGAACGAGAACTCCGAGCGCGTAAATGGGAACATTTTCGCTCAAAGTAAGCCGCCTTCGCTCCATTCTTTCAGGACACTCATTAATTAAAAAATCACGCCTCCGAAATTGCCTGTCAAAACTTGTTTCTCATTCTGATTCGTGCAGATAAAAGATGCCTGAATAGCCGTCCGATTATTATCTTGTTTTTCGTAAACATCAATCGTCACTTCACAATTAATAGTATCCCCCGTAAAAACCGGTCTCAGAAATTCGAAATTCATAGTCCGAGCAAGCACATTTTGCTCTCCACCAATTTTCGTCGGCAATGTCGCGGTCAACAAACCTTGTATAACAAGCCTTCCCTGTTCATCTGGTATCACATGGTGGGTCCCTTCATCCCATGAGATTTTCGTAAACAATTCCACATCTTCCGCAGTAAAAGTCCGTTCAAATGAAATGACATCTCCAACTTGTAATGTCAATTTAATTCCTCCTCTTTTAATTATTGCAGGAGCAACGCCTTCCAATCTTTCGGTTTAACATACATATTGATCCACTTCTTTTCAGGCGCATTATACGGGGCTGAAGCAATTAAACGTTCATCATTCCAAGCTGCTGCCCCGGAACGAATCATTTCATCTAGCAGGATTTGAATAAATTCTTCAGGAGAAACTTGGAATGAGTACCTAGCAAAATCCTGGAACCAACCACATGATAATAGATAGGTGCCAATTTCATCTCTCCTCAAACCGTCTTTCATTATTAACGTAAATGAAAAAATTCTTTTGCACGCATGCCATGATACTTTTTCAGGCGAACTGAGCCACTTTTCAAGTCGTTTTCTTGCTGTATCTATGGAATCTTGCGGATTTTCGATTTGAGGTCCATGCCCTGAATACGCCTTTTGAATTGGCAGAGATGATAACCGATCTAAACTTTCTATTGATCGTTGGATGGATGACACACCTTCCCGAAATAAATTCAACCACCCAATATCATTTCCGTGGAATAGATCACCGGAAATCAAAACTTGTTCCTTTGGATCATATAAAGAAATATGCCCTAATGTATGACCCGGTGTGTGCAACACTTTTAGTGTTCTATCCCCCGTTTGAATCTCTTCGTCATCTACTAGTTTTCTATCCACGCGATAAGGCTCTACAGGCTGATCCAACCATTCTGCACTACAAGCTTCAAGGTCACAGGAATTAATTAACCCGGCATCCCATGTATGGGCAGCAATTGAAGTACCATAGTTTTTTTGAAAGTGATAATTCCCGCCTACATGGTCACTATGATAATGCGTATTTACAATCAAATGTAGATCTTCTGGTGAAACACCAGCTTGTGTAATGAATTGTTCCGTCTCCTTTGTATCACTCCCAAATCCGGTATCTATTAGGATTGGTAGCTCGTCTTTAATTAAAATCATATTTGCACTTGGAAATTTTCTTTCAAAGAAAATAATATTAGAGTGTTTCAATTATTATTTTTCCTCCTTCAGAATTATTTCTTCATGAAATACTTGTGTCCAACTTTTTCAACTAGGTTTGGAGCAATCGCGTACAATTTGCTCGAAAGACCCATAATACCGGGCAGGTTGATTTCGCGAACTGGTTTTTCGATTGTTTGGACGACCGCATCTGCAACGGTGCCAACTTGCAGCAAATGTCTGCCAACTGACGAACGGTAGCTTCCCGTTTTGTCAGCGATGTCTATGAATGGCGTATCAATCGGACCTGGGTGGATGACGGAAACATGAATACCGTACGAAGCAACTTCCAAACGAAGCGCATTTGTATAACCGATCAACGCATGCTTAGTTGCTGCATATACAGAAGCTTTTGGCGTCGCTACTTTTCCAGCTTGGGAACCAATATAAATGAGATGCCCTTCCTGCTGGTCCATCATTTGCGGAAGGATACGTTTCGTCAGTTCGATTGGTGCTATAACATTTGTATCCATCATTGAACGGATTTCATCATCAGACAAAAGATGTGCAGCTTCGAAATAGCCCACTCCAGCCGAAAAAACGACAATATCTATTGGACCAATTTGTTCCAACAGACTTTCCATCTCATCCTTGTTTGTCACATCCGCAGGAATGGCAATGGCCCCCTCGTTTTGCAATTCCCAAAGTTTGTCCGGAGCTCTGCCAGTTGCAAAAACGGTGTATCTTTCAGTATCAGACAATAGCCGCATAGCTGTTGCATAACCGACACCGCTCGTCGCTCCTGTTACTAAAACTGTCTTACGTTTGTTCATAATACAAAATACCGCCTTCAGAAACATTTTCTCGTACAAGCTCTTTTGCAACTAAATAATCGGTTTGCCCGATCGTTTCAGATAAAGTAAGGCCAAGTTCTTTTTCATAGACGGTTGGGAACAGTTGCTGTGTCAGCTCATAGATCGTCTTGCTTCCTTCGGTCAGCATCGCTAGCACTTTCATTGCCCGTTCATGCTGCTTCTGAAGTCTTGATTCGATGAGGGTATGAACATTTCGAACTTCATTTCCATGACCGCCATAAACAATATCAATCGGCAGATCTAATAGCCGTGATAGTGAAGCATTGTATTGCAACAACGACTTTGGCCGCTCTTCATGGCGGTCAGCAGGAGGTTCAATTAAAGGATTGGACGATACTTTTTCAAGTACAAGGTCGCCTCCAATCATCTCCCCTGTCTTTTCATTAAATAATGCAATATGGCTTTGCGCATGTCCAAGCGTTTCCATAACTGTCCAGCCCGGATGTCCGTCCCACTCGTCACCTTCCCCGATTGTCCTATCGAGTGTCCGGTCTCCCATCAATCGTATTGGCCGTTTCATTTTTTCTACCCAATTAAAATAGTGTTCCGGTACACCTTCCTCTTTCAAGCATTGCAAATAAAAACGATCATGGTATTCCATAAATGCCTGATCCCTTTTCAACCAAAGATCATTGTACGAATGACCAATCACTTCCGCTTTGTCGAAGGCATCCATCCATCCTGCATGATCGGGATGATGATGCGTTAAAATGACTTGCTCTATATCATTGAATGTATATCCGATTTCCTTTAGGCCACGTTTCAACGCTTCGTATGCTTCCGTTGTTTTGGGTCCTGCGTCAACTATGGATAAGGCATCTCCTTTTACAACGAATGCATTGACGTCGCCGACAGCGAAAGGCGTCGGGATTTCGATTTTATGTATCATATAAGTAAACTCCTTCGAATTTCATTAGATTTAGCATTTATGAATGGTTATTCAGTCCATTGTACATCTTTTCTAATGTTCCGTCACCCTTGAAAAATCCACATTCTTGAAACCTTTAATCGTGTCATCCGTAGTATGCTATAATGACGATAACTTTTTTACTAGGGGGATCGATATGGGGATTTTCAATTTTTTCAAAAGCCAATTTATCGAAGTTATAGAATGGACAGACCAAAGTTCCAATACAATGGTGTATCGTTTTCCGGTACAAAACCATGAGATCAAAATGGGTGCCAGTTTGATCGTACGTGAATCGCAAGTTGCGGTATTCGTAAATGAAGGTGAAATCGCGGATGTATTCACTCCTGGCCACCATGTGCTGTATACACAAAACATGCCTATTTTGACAAAACTGAAGTCCTGGAAAACTGGATTCAACTCCCCTTTTAAAGCGGAAGTCTATTTTGTGAATACAAAACAGTTCATTGATCAAAAATGGGGTACATCCAATCCGATCATGATGCGCGATGCTGATTTCGGGATGGTCCGTTTACGCGGTTATGGTATTTATTCTTATAAAGTGTCTGATGCTACCGTTTTCTTGAGGGAGCTGTTTGGAACGAATAGCTCGTATGATACGAGCAGTATTGAAAACCATTTGAAGAGGATGATTCTTTCCGGATTGACAGATCTCTTTGCCGAATCGCAAATCCCGGCGCTTGACCTTGCGATGCATTATGACGAGCTGAGCACGCAAGGAAGAGAGAAGATGAAAGAGCGTTTTGCTGAATTCGGTTTTGACATCACATCACTCTATATTGAAAACTTGTCCCTTCCAAAAGAAGTCGAACAGGCAATGGATAAGCGGACGACGATGGGTGTTCTCGGGAATATGAATACGTATACACAATTCCAGGCGGCGGAAGCGATTCGCGATGTAGCTAAAAATGATAGCAGCGGAATGGCCGCAACAGGTGCCAGCATAGGTGTCGGAGCTGCAATCGGGAATGCGATGGCGGGCGCGTTCACTTCAAATCAGCAACAGCCAGCACCTCCGACTGAACCGGCAAAAATGGCATGTCCGCACTGCCAAGCACAAATTCGTGCTACAGCTAAGTTTTGCCCGGAATGTGGTAAATCCGTTCAAGAGAAGAAAGTTCCTTGTATTAATTGCCAAACGGATATAAAAGAAGGTTCAAACTTCTGCGGGGAATGTGGCGCTAAACAAGTGACAGAGAAAAAATGTGCGGCATGCGGAGTGATTAATAGCCCGACTGCGACGTATTGGTCAAAGCATCCCGCAATGTCGCCTCCGGACTGATCGATAAAGTCGAGCCTTTCCAGCTTAGTGGGTTACTTGACTACAAAACGGAATATTTATCGGGCTTCCTTGCAGAACGTTATTCGATACCGTTAAAAGAAGGCTGGTTGTCCGCCCGTACTATTATCGATCAAAGAATTCGAAATGGAATTCTTCGCAAGGAAACTGGCGATGAAGTGAGAATTGTGAAAGTGGATACATCATATGATGGTATTACGTTCAAACATATTTTGCTGCCACTTTGGATTTCTTCATTCAACTTTAATAATAAAGTATATCGCTTCCTTGTGAATGGTCAAACAGGTAAAGTAAGCGGAAAAGCCCCCATCAGCATTTGGAAATTGACGTTCACTGTTTTATTGACAGTGCTGGTCGCCGGTATAGTATTTATGTTTCAAGATATGATGTAACAGTTGACATTTATCTGACACCATGGAATAATCACTATAATTTACAATAATCTAGCGTTGACGAAGACGAGTAGAGGCAGTGAAGGAAACAGGAAGTGCGGTCACCGACTGAGAGCCGCAATCCCTCTCCTGCCACGAACCTACTTCTGAGCTGTCATGGAAACATGGCCGTCCCTTTCACGTTACGAAAGCTTGTAAGTTGTGCCGAATTGATTCGGCAAATTTAGGTGGTACCGCGGAAACATGCGTTTTCGTCCTGATTTTATCGGGACGGAAGCGCTTTTTCTTATATGAAAGGATGGATGAGTATGGGAAAGATCGTTTTTGTAGGAGCCGGTTCTATGGCAGAAGCAATTATCGCTGGTATACTTACGAATGAAGTCGTGCATGCGCAAGATGTATATGTGATGAATAAATCGGATGATGAGAGGCTTTCCTACATGCAACGTACATATGGGGTTTCAGTCGTCTGTCACGAACGGAATGCGTTACGTGAAGCGCAACTCATTGTATTAGCGACAAAACCTAAAGATATCGAACAAGCGATGCAAGACATTGCAGATTATGTGAATGGTGAAACAGCTGTGTTGTCAGTTATCGCTGGCATATCGATCAAAACGATTGAGAATGGTCTTGGAAATCGTCCTATCGCTCGCTCCATGCCAAATACTTCTGCTACTATCGGAAAGTCTGCAAGCGGAGTTTCGATGAATGCTAAAGTAAATCCACATATGCGAAAGCGTATTTTGAATTTATTATCATCAATCGGTGTTGTGAAAGAAGTCGAAGAAGATGAGTTGCACACAGTGACGGCTTTATCAGGCAGCGGACCTGCCTATGTCTATTATATGGTTGAGGCATTGGAAGAAGCTGCAATCGCAAATGGGTTATCCAATGAAGTGGCACGCGATCTGATCATCCAGACTTTCGAAGGTGCTGCCGCTATGTTAAGGCAAACCGGTGAAGAGCCGGAACTGTTAAGACGGAACGTGACAAGTCCAGGCGGCACGACAGAAGCTGGCTTGAAGACACTTGAAAACCGATCATTCAAAGAAACGATTCAGGAATGCATCAATAGCGCAGAGAGACGGTCCCGAGAACTTGGGGCTTTGTCTTGATTAATACGTAAGAGGAGGTCATTGAAATGGCAAAGCTATTTACACCGTTTACAATTCGTGGAGTAGAATTTAAAAATAGGATTGTTATGGCGCCGATGTGCATGTATTCAAGCCATAACTTGGATGGGAAAGTCGAGGATTGGCATAAGATCCACTATGCTACTCGTGCTGTCGGCCAAGTCGGATTGATTATTGTGGAGGCGACAGCCGTATTGCCGGAGGGCCGGATTTCAGAAAGTGATCTTGGTATTTGGAGCGATGATCATGTGGAAGGTCTATCTGAAATCGTCCGCCTTATGAAACAGCATGGAGCGAAAACGGGCATTCAGATTGCCCATGCCGGTAGAAAATCTACAGTCGAAGGAGATATTTACGCGCCAAGCGCCATCCGTTTCAATGAACAGTACAAAACTCCAGTTGAAATGTCACTTGCGGAAATCCAGGAAACAGTTAATGCTTTCAAAGATGCTGCTGTCCGTGCGAAAAAGGCAGGCTTTGATGTGATCGAACTGCATGCTGCCCACGGCTATTTAATTAATGAATTCCTTTCTCCGTTATCAAATAAAAGAAAGGATGATTATGGCGGTCCTTCCGAAAATCGTTATCGCATATTGCGTGAAATTATCGACGCTGTCCGTTCGGTTTGGGATGGTCCGTTATTCGTTCGGATATCGGCTGAGGATTATGTGGATGGCGGAATGTCGACTTCCCAATACATTGAAATGGTAAATTGGATGAAATCTCAAGATATCGATTTGATCGACGTAAGTTCTGGTGCTGTCGTACCCGCAAAGATCGATGCGTACCCTGGCTATCAAGTGCCGTTTGCTGATCAAATTAAAAAGGAAACAGGCGTAGCGACTGGCGCAGTTGGATTAATTACGACGGGATTGCAGGCAGAAGAAATTTTAAAGAATGGCCGTGCTGATGTCGTACTGTTAGCTCGTGAATTGCTCCGTAATCCATATTGGGCCTATTCTGCAGCAAAGGAATTGCGTATTGAAATCGACCCGCCTAAGCAATATGATCGTGGATGGATTTTTTGAAATAAGGAAAGCTGCCGCTTGTCGACAAAGACTGCGGCAGCTTTATTTTTTTATCAACTGTTCGTTTTTCCATTCAAAATGACTAAAGTCTTCTGCGATATGGACGTTTGGGAAAATAGCGCTACCTTGCTCCTGTAGGTTGGCGATATCCGCTTGTAAAAAACGTGCGCTAATATGATTTGCAATAAGCTCCTTCGCATCCGCCTCTTTCGCAGTACGAGCCGCGTCGCCTATCGTAGAATGGCCATACTCGCTTGCAAGCTCTCCCGTTTCGTTATCAAATGTTGCTTCATGGATTAAAATGTCTGCCTTGTCAGCCAATTTGACGGCTGTGGAACAGTATTTCGTATCTCCCAATACAGCAACCGTAAATCCTTTTTGTGCATCGCCAGTGACGTCTTTGCTGTAAACGATGCGTCCATCGGCTAGCTCGACGTCTTCCCCATCTTTCAATTTTTTCAATAAGGGACCTTTTGGCACTCCCAATTCAAATGCTTTATCAACGAGTAGTTTTCCCGGCAATGGCTTCTGTTCGATTCTAAAGCCGAAACATTGAATGACGTGCTCAAGTTCTAACGTCGACACTTTGAACTGATCATCTTCGAATACGACACCTTCATCAATCTCCTCGATCTTCAACGGATAAGTCAAATGGGTTTTCGTAAGACGAAGCGAAGTCATGATCCATTCCTTTATGCCGACAGGACCATAAATAATCAATTCATCTTCTCCGCCTAAAAACGAACGTGATCCTAGGAAGCCAGGCAATCCGAAAATATGGTCGCCGTGCAGATGCGTAATGAAAATCTTATTTATTTTTCGAGGTTTAATAGAAGTTTTCAGCAATTGATGCTGCGTCGCCTCGCCGCAATCAAACATCCAATAACCACCTTGCTCCGCAGATAGGTTGACGATCAAGGATGAAGTGTTGCGTTGCTTGGACGGCATGCCAGCGCCGGTCCCTAAGAAAAATAATTCCATGACGATCGCCTACCTTTCTTTGAACCCTCGTTTTACGGCATTTGGTCCAAATTTCTTCTCCAGTTCTGTTACGAGCTCATCCATTTTAGCTTCTTTTGCATATTTCTCGAAGTTTTCGAATGACAATTGTTCATTCAATTCATTTATCGGAATGACATTTGATACCGTAATTCCTAATAACCTGATTGCATCCCCATTCCAATGACGTTTGAAAAGATCTTCTGCTTCTTTGTACAAATCTCCCGCTTTGAAGATCGGATTGATGACTGTTCGACTTCTTGTATGGTTTCTCCAATCCGACGTCCGGATTTGAATCATAATAACAGTTCCTGCAAGCTGCCTCCTGTCCAAACGTTGAGCGACTTTCACTGATAGCTGCTTGAATACTTCGAGGCATGCAGTAAGTTCCGTCTCGTCAATCGGCAATGTCATTGAGCTTCCAACACTTTTCCTTTCCTCTGCAGAATCAGGATCTACTGGCCTGTGGTCGATGCCGTTCGCCCTTTTACGAAGTCGAACTCCATTTTTTCCTAATTTGCTTTTGATCAATAATTCGTCGGTTTTTGCTAAGTCTCCGATTGTTTTAATACCGATTTCATTCAAACGTTTTTCTGTGCTCTTTCCGATGCCGTGCATTTCTATGACGGGAAGCGGCCATAAAACGTCTGGCACTTGTCTCTTACGTAAAATCGTTATCCCCATCGGCTTTTTCATGTCGGAGGCAGTCTTCGCCAAAAACTTGTTCGGAGCAATCCCAATGGAACATGGAAGATCCAATTCATTCAAAATCCGCAGCTGCATCTGCTCAGCAATTTGCTTGGCATTCGTCAACCCACCGATATTCGTAATATCGATATATGCTTCATCAATGGAAACTGGTTCAACGAGTTCGGTGTAGGACCTTAAAATCGAAAAAACAGCGTTTGAAGCTAGCCGATATTTTTCATGATCAGGCGGTACGATGACTAGATTCGGGCAAATTCTTTTTGCCTCGCCGACTGACATTGTCGTGTAAATGCCAAGTGCTCTCGCCTCATATGAACAAGTGACGAGGATGCCCCGTCGCTCTTTAGGATTTCCAGCAACAGCCATCGGTATCCCTTTCAATTTTGGATTATGAGCTTGTTCAACGGAGGCGAAAAAGCTGTTCATGTCAAGATGAAGTATGACTTTCGCCATTGAATTCGGGACAATTGTCATTAACCTCACCTCCATTGGTAAATTCAAAAAAACCGGATGGATGCAACCATCCGGTTATTCTTGCATACGTTGTGTTTTCACATATTCACCAATCTCATCCATCCCGGACAATGTCCTTGAAAGAATTTCAGCATCGACAACTGTGATCATCCGCTCTTCCAAATTGGCGACTGTTTTGAAATATGGTGTTCTTGAATAGGCCATCAAGCCAGATGAAGTCAATTTGCTTTCCGGAATATCTAAAATCTCTTTTGCGTCAAGAACTAACAATCCAATAAAAAGATTTTCGGTTTGTACAACAACAATTCTTGCATTCGGATCATCCTTCGCCGTATTACCGTACAAGATTTGTTGAAAGTCAAGGATTGGAACTAATTCACCTCTGATTTTCATCAAACCAAGCATATATTCAGGCAGATGAGGAATCGGATTTACCCATTCCAACTTTTCGATCGAGACAACCGTCTCGACGGGCAAAGCGTATTCCTCTTGGCCGCATTCTATAATTACCGCTTTCATGTTGCTCATTGTTTAAGCCCCCTTGGTTGCCGCTACCCGAACAATTTCAATCAACAATTCAGTGAGCTTATTCAATTCTTCGACAGGCATCCGTTCATTTTTTGTATGGATTTCTTCATAACCGACCGACAATGTCACAGTAGGAACTCCGGCTCCATTAAAGACGTTTCCGTCGCTTCCGCCACCGCTCGTCATTAGTTCAGGCTCCCTGCCAATATTTCGGATTGCTTCGATTGCCGTTTGCACAACTTCAGTATCTTCTTCGAAGCTAAATCCTGGATACATAAGCTTCACTTCCGTCTCCGCCTTACCTCCTATAGCAGCTGCCGTTTTTTCAAACGTTTCCACCATATGAGCTGTCTGCTTATCAAGCTTTTTGGAATTAATAGAACGTGCTTCTGCAATAATACGGACTTCATCACAGACGATATTCGTTGCTTGTCCACCTTCAAAACGACCGATATTTGCTGTCGTCTCCGAATCCACGCGTCCTAGTGTCATAGCAGCGATCGACTTAGCAGCAATATTGATAGCTGAAACTCCCTTTTCAGGTGCGACTCCAGCATGGGCTGTCTTGCCATGGATTGTCGTCCAAAGTTTAGCCTGGTAAGGTGCAGCAGTTACAATTCCACCGACTTTTCCATCACTATCGACGGCATATCCATATTTCGCTGTCAGAAGAGACGGATCCATCGCTTTTGCCCCGACAAGCCCACTCTCTTCACCTGCAGTAATAATGAATTGGATATCTCCATGGGGCTTTCCTTCTTCTTTCAACACTTTTGCCATTTCAAATAAAGCAGCAATTCCTGCCTTATCATCAGCACCCAAGATTGTCGTGCCGTCAGAGTAAATATATCCGTCTTCACGCAATTCCGGTTTAATGCCTTTCCCTGGAACGACCGTATCCATATGGCATGTGAAGTAAATCGGATCTGCGACTTCTACATTGCCTTTCAACGTTGCAATTAAATTTCCCGCTCCGTGTCCCGTCATCTTTTTTGAATCATCTTCCACGACCGTGAATCCGAGATTCTCCATTTTTTCCTTTAATACTTCTACAATTCCTTCTTCATGTTTCGTTTCTGAATCAATTTGAACAAGCTCAAAAAATTCATCCAATAGCCGCTGTGCGTTCACGATACATCTCTCCTTCGTTTTCGTTCCATTACAATGGAATATTACCATGTTTCTTTCTTGGTCTCGTCTCTTGCTTATTTCTCATCATTTCAAGCGCTTGCAAAAGTTTTATGCGCGTCTCTCTAGGATCAATTACGTCGTCTACCATCCCATGGGAAGCAGCTACATAAGGATTTGCAAATTTCGCCCGGTATTCTTCGATTTTTTCTTCTCTTGTCGTTTCCGGATTATCACTATTCGCAATTTCCCTTGCAAAAATAATGTTTGCTGCGCCTTCCGCCCCCATAACAGCAATTTCTGCATTCGGCCATGCGTAGACTACGTCCGCTCCGATTGCTTTTGAGTTCAATGCGACATAAGCCCCACCGAATGCTTTTCGTAAGATGACAGTAATTTTAGGAACTGTCGCTTCCGAGTAAGCATAAAGGATTTTTGCACCGTGGCGGATGATGCCCCCATGCTCCTGTTTTACTCCTGGGAAGAAGCCTGTAACGTCCTCGAATGTAATAAGTGGTATATTGAATGAATCACAAGTTCTGATGAAGCGGGCAATCTTGTCCGACGAATTAATATCCAATCCTCCTGCCATCACTTTCGGCTGGTTGCAAATTAATCCGACTGATTCACCTTTCATGCGGGCAAAACCGACAACCGCATTTTTCGCAAATTCCGCCTGCACTTCGAGAAATGAATTTTCGTCTACGACTTGCTCGATGACTTTTCGGACATCGTAAGGTCGAATCGTTTCGAACGGGACCGCATCGGCTAGATCGTTTCGGTAGTCATCCTCTGGTGTCGTCTCACGCACAGGTGATTTTTCATCATTGTTTTGCGGTAGGTAGGAAAGCAGGTTCCTCACTTGTTCCAATACTGTTTCTTCATTTTTCCCTCGGAAGTGGGCATTCCCGCTAATGGAATTATGTACTTTCGATCCACCTAAATCTTCGGAAGAAATTTTTTCACCTGTCACCGTTTCAATTACTTTCGGTCCAGTGATGAACATTTGACTCGTTTCATCCGTCATAAATACAAAGTCTGTGATAGCAGGGGAATAAACAGCTCCGCCCGCACACGGACCTAATATAACCGAGATTTGTGGAATGACCCCTGAATAGATTGCATTACGATAGAAAATCTCGCCATACCCGTCAAGCGAAACGACACCTTCTTGGATACGGGCGCCGCCTGAATCGTTCAACCCGATGAAAGGAGCTCCATTCTTTGCAGCCAAATCCATGACGTTTGCAATTTTCATAGCGTGCATTTCTCCAAGTGCTCCACCGAAAACAGTGAAATCCTGTGAGAAAAGATAAACGGGGCGTCCATCGATTTTTCCATACCCAGTTACAACCCCGTCGCCTGGTCCCATTTGTTTATCCATGCCAAAATCACGCGTTCTATGTATGACAAAAGGATTTAACTCAACAAACGTTCCTTCATCGAGCAATAGATTGATCCGTTCCCGGGCTGTCAGTTTACCTTTTTCATGCTGTTTCGCAATCCGTTCGTCGCCGCCGCCAAGTTCGATTTCACGTTTTCTATCATATAATTCATTAATTTTATCATAAATGTCCATTCTACTTTTCCCCTTTGTCACATAATTCGTACAGTACCCCAAAAGACGATTTCGGATGCATGAAAGCCACTTCCGCACCGCCCGCTCCTAACTTGGGCTCCTCTTGCAGCAGTTGAACGCCCTTCTCCTTCAACTCCTCCATTCGCGATCGAATATCAGTTACACCGAAAGCGATATGATGAATTCCTTCCCCGCGCTTTTCAAGGAATTTCGCAACCGCTCCTTCTTCACCAATCGGCTCAAGCAGTTCGATTTTACAATTTCCTGCATCGATGAATGCCACTTTCACTTTTTGACTTTCAACCTCTTCAATCCGAAGCAGTTTCAACCCTAATGTTTTTATGTAATATGGCAGTGCATTGTTCAAATCTTTAACGGCAATTCCGATATGATCCACTTTATTCATTTGAACGCCCCCCTTCAATCCATTGTAACGTTTTCTAATTAAATCCGCTACATCTTGAGAATTTTATGGAATCTGTTAAAATGGAAGTATCTATAACGTGAGGAGATTTGCCGGATGAGCAATAAAAAAGTGCAGAAAGTTGTTGTCTATTTAATGATTGCGGCTATGGTCGCTTCAACTGTTCTTCTTGGTTTGAGCGTACTATTATAAGAACAAAAAAACAGTCCATGGGGACTGTTTTTTATATTTCTTCACAGAACTCTTCAAATTGGCTTTGCAAGTTTGTGACAACGGACATCGGATCATGGCCTTCAATTTCATAGCGTCCGATTTCTGCAACAAGTTTACCGTCCTTTAATAATGCGAAGGATGGAGATGAAGGTAGATGGTCTTCACCAAAAATCATGCGAGCATATGCAGTTGCTTCCTTGTCTTGCCCTGCAAACACAGTGACGAGGTGATCAGGTCGTTTATCATAATGAACCGCGTGTGCAGCAGCAGGGCGTGCAATTCCACCTGCGCAGCCACAAACAGAGTTAACCATGACAAGCGTTGTCCCTGACCGTTTGAGTGCCGCTTCCACTTCTTCAGGCGTTGTTAGTTGTTCGTAGCCGCTTGCTTCCATTTCAGAACGTGCTTGCTTCGTAATATCTTCCATATAAAAATTAAAATCCATAGTCATTGTAAATTGGCCCCTTTCAAAATATATTTTCATCATATCAGTTGGTTGTTATACTTGCAAAAAAGTGAATTTTGAAGCTTACATAGAGTGCCGAGTTTAACATGCAACATATAATGTCAATCCATTGGAAGAATAGCGTCCACAGCACTAGCAACTGTCATTTCGCCTGTCAGCAATTGTTTTTCCAGATCGGCAACAAGCTCTTTTTTCCCTTGCTGTGAAAAGAAACTATCAATCAACCGATCCCTGATCATCGAATGAAACCATTCTTTCGTCTGAGACTGTCTTCTTTCATGCCAAACGCCGCTTGCCTCCATTTTGTCATGAAATGTTTGTATCGTTTCCCACACAGTTTCAAAACCTGTGCGTTCCATTGATGAGACAGGCAATGCAGTCGTCGTCCAGCCAGGAGTCGCTGGTTGAAGAAAATGAAGAATTTGTCGGTATTCCCTTACCGTCTTTTTGGCCAGTTTTAAATTATCCCCATCAGCCTTATGGACAATCATGCAATCTGCCAATTCCATAATCCCTTTTTTCATACCTTGCAGCTCATCACCTGCACCAGTCAATACGAGCAGTATGAAGAAATCGACCATTCCTCTTACAACAGTTTCACTTTGACCAACACCGACCGTTTCAATGAGAATGATGTCGTATCCCGTAGCTTCGCATAGCAGCATCGTTTCACGTGTCTTTTTATGGACGCCTCCAAGTGTTCCTGAAGATGGTGAGGGTCGAATGAAAGCGTTCGGATGCTTTGCGAGCGCCTCCATTCTAGTTTTATCGCCTAATATACTCCCACCAGTCACCGTTGAACTCGGGTCAATGGCGAGGACGGCCACTTTATGGCCAGCCTCTGCCAATAGAAGACCAAACGTTTCGATGAATGTGCTCTTTCCCGCTCCAGGAACACCGGTAATGCCGATACGGATACTTTCTCCTGTATTCGGCAGCAGTTTACGCAACAACTTCTGCCCTGCCTTTTGGTCATGTTCCGCCCGACTTTCCAATAAGGTGATCGCTTTGGAAAGATGAAGCCTCGATCCTTTGCGTATTTCTTCATATAATAAATCGATTTCGATTTTCTTTTCTTTTTTTATAAATCGTTTGCGTTTTGAGGAAACGATGCCATCATGCCTTGACTCAATGCCATCCATTACGTGCATTGCACTGTCATCTTGTAAATGTTCTTTCTTGCTCACTCCGTCACTTCCTCGTAACCGAGAGCACGGTAAATGTTTTCGATCACTTTTTGTGCAGCAACAGGTATGACTGTTCCCGGTCCGAAAATGGCTGTCGCACCGTTTTCTCTTAGGAATTCGTAATCCTGGGCAGGAATTACCCCTCCGACGACGATTAAGATGTCCTCCCTTCCGATTTTCGAAAGTTCATCGCGCAATGCTGGCACTAGAGTTTTATGTCCGGCAGCAAGTGAACTAACTCCAATGACATGGACATCGTTTTCCGCCGCCTGCAAAGCAGTTTCCTGAGGAGTCTGGAATAAAGGACCGATATCGACATCAAACCCTAAGTCTGCAAATGATGATGCAATGACTTTCGCACCGCGGTCATGACCGTCTTGCCCCATTTTCGCTATGAGAATACGAGGACGACGACCTTCATTTTCTAAAAACTCGTCTGTCATCTCTTTCACTTCATCGATTTCTTCCATATTTGAGAAATTCGAACTGTAGACGCCACTTACGGAACGTATGACCGCTTTATGTCTCCCGGATACTTTTTCAATTGCATCGGATATCTCTCCGATTGTCGCCCGAGTCCGAGCCGCATTTACCGATAACGCCAAGAGATTTCCGTTTCCGTTGCGCGCTGCCTCGGTTATAGCTTCCAAAGCTGTCTTGACTTCCGCTTCATCTCGTTTTTCTTTCATTTGTCGGATACGGTCAATCTGTTTTTGACGTACGACTGTATTATCGATTTCCAATATATCGATAGGCTCTTCTTGTTCAAGTCGATATTTATTCACACCGACAATCGTTTCGGTGCGAGAATCGATTTTTGCTTGACGTTTAGCAGCGGCTTCTTCGATCTTCATTTTAGGCAAGCCGGTTTCAATTGCTTTTGCCATTCCTCCAAGGTCCTCGATCTCTTCAATCAGTTCCCATGCTTTTTCCATCAGATCAGCAGTCAGCCTTTCGACATAATAGGAGCCGCCCCACGGATCAATCGTCTTCGTCATATTCGTTTCTTCCTGAAGGAACAACTGAGTGTTCCTTGCAATCCGTGCTGAGAAATCGGTCGGCAACGCAATCGCTTCATCGAGCGCATTTGTATGCAATGATTGGGTATGACCCATAGCGGCTGCGTTCGCTTCCACTAATGTCCGTGTAACATTGTTAAAAGGATCCTGTTCCGTCAAACTCCATCCCGACGTTTGAGAATGCGTACGCAATGCAAGGGATTTAGGATTGGACGGATTGAAAGACTGCATCATTTGTGCCCAAATTTTACGTGCCGCCCGCATTTTCGCGATTTCCATGAAATAGTTCATGCCGATTGCCCAAAAGAATGAAAGACGCGGTGCAAATGAATCGATGTCGATGCCAGCTTTCAATCCGGTGCGCACGTATTCAAGCCCATTTGCCAATGTATAAGCAAGCTCGATATCCGCGGTCGCTCCTGCTTCTTGCATATGGTAACCGGAAATAGAAATTGAATTGAACTTCGGCATGTTTTTGGATGTGTATTCAAAAATGTCAGCAATAATCCGCATCGACATTTCAGGTGGAAAGATGTACGTGTTTCTCACCATATACTCTTTTAATATGTCATTTTGAATCGTACCCGCCAGCTTTTCAGGCGTTACACCTTGCTCTTCCGCCGCCACGATGTAAAACGCCATTACTGGCAGCACAGCTCCATTCATCGTCATCGAGACGGACATTTGGTCAAGCGGGATGCCGTCAAAAAGGATTTTCATGTCCTCGACTGAATCGATTGCCACTCCGGCTTTTCCTACATCACCTGTCACACGAGGATGATCTGAATCATAGCCACGGTGTGTCGCCAAATCAAAAGCAACTGACAGTCCTTTTTGCCCCATCGCCAAGTTCCTTCTATAAAATGCATTACTTTCTTCGGCAGTTGAAAAACCGGCATATTGGCGAACGGTCCACGGCCGAGCAACATACATCGTCGGGTATGGTCCTCTCGTATTTGGAGCAATACCCGGCATGTCTTCCAAATGATCAATGCCTTCTATATCATAACTCTTGTACATTGACTTAATGGAAATGCCTTCATTCGTAAGGAAAGGCGTTTCATTTCCGGTAGAATTTACAGAGATGTTTATTTTACTTATATCAACTTTGTTGAAATCGGGTTTATTCATTTCTGAAGACCTCCCTGCCACGAAACAAACACTTTTTGTAATTTCTCAATTTTATTCTGACCATTGTAGATCATTCCGTTAAGACCTCTTTGTTTCCAATTATTCAATGTTTCATCATCGATTTTCCCTGCTGCATCAAGCAAAATGCCTGTCGGCAGCTTTTCTAGTAGAGGTTCCATAATATTTTCTATCATTTCGTCAGTACCGCAAACAATTGCATAATCCGGTTTTTCATTATTTAACCATTCAACAGCCTCATTGGCACTTTCGAATAGAGGGCTCCAACTGCTTTTAATTCCTCCCGACGATAAGAACCCTGTTACGAAATCAGCACGTGGCTTGAAGTCTTTCAATTTGCCAAATACGAGTATTGCAGTTTTTGGTTGATTTTCTCTAAATGAAAGACGGAGTTTCTCGAATGGTTCGGCCAAGCGCGATACCGGTTTAACGCCATTCCATGTATCAAAGTTTGTCGATGTAAGTTCAGCATATACATTCGTGCCTATAAGAGCCTTTTTTCCCGTTGCAGTTTCTGATTGAAGCTTCGAAAACTGTTCCTTCAGGCGGCCACTTTTAAGGAAATTCTCAATACCGCCTTTACTCTCAATATCCAAAAATAAATTCCAAGACTTTTCAACAAGTTCTTCCGTCAGTTTTTCAATAAAATATGAGCCGCCAGCAGGATCAAGAACTTTTTCCACATGTGTTTCTTCTTTTAAAACAAGCTGCATATTTCTGCTATACCGAATTGAACTTGCATTCGGACCGGTCAATATATTATGAGGATGCGCTTGGATAATGTCTGCTCCACCTAGGATCGCGGCGAATGTCTCATTTCCTGCACGCAACATGTTAACGTACGGATCCAGCTTTGAGAAAGAGCGCAAAGTCGTTACGGCCATCACTGGTACAAATGGCGGTTCATCGACATTATAAGCTTTGGCAAATGCCTGCCATAATACACGAAAAGCTCTTAGTTTAGCGATTTCCATGAAAAAATGTGTGTCAATCGGAAAACGGACGAAGAAATTGTTGGCGAACGCTTGAAAGCTTTCATAGCTTATTGATAGTCGAGAAGCTTCTGACATTACGATGGCAAGCTCAGTCACTGCATCTGCGCCTTCATGATGCGCATTCCATACATCAGCCCCGGTTGTCCGAATGCCTTTATAACCGACAGGAATAATCCAATCACTCACTTGGATGATTCCTGTAACTGTTTCCCTCAGTTCATGATGGACAAAATCAAAAGCCCTTAAAATCGGGTCGTCATTACGAACGTTGAAAAGAAAAACTGGATATTTAGCTATTAATGACGATAAGTGCAAGAGCTGATCATCATCCCAGTCAAAAGGATGTATGCCATCATAAACAATTGCTTCATTCCCTTTTTCAAGCGAACCCTCCAATTGTTCCAAGAATTCAACACCGCTGGCAGCGAGCGTCTGCTGTGCAATGATCCAACCGGCATTACGCTTCATCGATTGGACTACAGATGAGCTGTCGAGCTCTGTTTTTTCAAAATAGAGCGGCCGGAGCTCTATGCCTTCCAATGTCGCTGTCGTCAATTTCTCATACGGCTTTCCTTTTAAAGAATTGATCGCAAGTTCTTTCCATTGCTCGAAATCTGTTTTTTCAAAGGTCGTTTTTTTCATATTATCAACAGTCACTAAGGTTACCCCTTTCGCTGAGCTTGATCGAGTCTTTCTGTAAATATGTAAAATGTATTAAATTATTCATCAACTACTTATAGTTTACCTGACTAGCTATTTCTTTGAAAGCGCAAACAGGATAAAGATTGATTGCTTGAAAAATATAGAGAAAAAGCCGCCCCTCACAGAGAGACAGCTTTGCTCTTTATTAATAGACAGAAGTGTTATCTGCTGAAATGTTTTCAAGGATTTCTTTGACACGTGCAAGGAAACGGCCAGCCACTAATCCATCGAGCACACGGTGATCGAGTGAGAGACAGAGATTAACCATATCGCGTACCGCAATCATTCCACCGTTCATGACGACAGGACGCTTCACGATTGATTCGACCTGCAGAATTGCCGCTTGTGGGTAATTAATAATGCCCATCGATTGGATCGAGCCGAATGAACCTGTATTGTTAACAGTAAATGTACCACCTTGCATTTCATCTGACTTCAATTTGCCGGAACGGACCTTCGACGCGAGCTCATTAATGTCGCGACCGATTCCTTTGATCGTTTTTTCATCAGCATGTTTAATTACAGGTACATATAGAGCATCCTCTGTTGCAACTGCGATGGAGATGTTAATGTCTTTCTTCTGAATGATCTTATCTCCTGCCCACATGGAATTCATCATCGGGAATTCTTTCAAGGCTTGGGAAACTGCTTTCACGAAGAAGGCGAAATATGTCAAATTGAAGCCTTCTTTCTTCTTGAAATCGTTTTTCAATGAATCACGGTACTGAACAAGATTCGTTACGTCCACTTCAATCATCGTCCACGCATGCGGCGCTTCATGTTTGGAGCGGAGCATATTCGTCGCGATTGCACGGCGTACACCTGTAATCGGTATTTCGATATCACCTACAGCAGTTGGCACTGGTGATGGTTCTGCCGGCTTAGTCGAGGATACACTTTGTGCAGATGCTGCCGGTTGTTGTTCCACCTCTTTCGGTGTCTGTTCGATTTGCACCGATTTGGCGGTCGGAATTTCTCCGCTATCAATAATTCTTTGGATATCTTTCCGTGTGATGCGTCCTTCTTTACCTGAACCTTGGACAAGTGAAAGATCAATATTGTTCTCTTGAGCCATTTTCATGACCGCTGGTGAAAAACGAGCTGCTCCAGCTTCACTTTTGATCGGTGCAGCTGGTTTTTGGGAGCCAGCAGCAGGCATTTCGTTTGCCGGTTCTTCTTTCGCAGGGACTGCTTCAACTGGAGCTTCTGAACCGCCTTCTGTTTCGATCGTACAAACGACAATTCCAACTTCTACAGTTTCTCCTTCTTGGACGATGATTTCCTTAATTGTTCCAGTGAAGGAGGAAGGAATTTCAGCAGTTACTTTGTCCGTGTTCACTTCAGCCAAAGGATCGTATTTATTCACAACATCTCCAGGCTTTACTAACCACTTTTCAATAGTGCCTTCTGTAACACTTTCTCCAAGCTTCGGCATTTCAATTTTTTCGATTGTCATAACATGTACCTCCTTTCCAATTAAAATTCTGCGAGCTCTCGTGCTGCTTTTTCAACTTTATCCGGATTGACCATGAAAAACTTTTCCATTGTCGGTGCATAAGGCATCGCCGGTATATTAGGCCCTGCAAGTCGTTTAATCGGTGCATCTAGATCGAATAGGCAGTTTTCAGCAATGATTGCAGACACTTCGCTCATAATGCTGCCTTCCAAGTTATCTTCAGTGACAAGCAATACTTTTCCTGTTTTAGAAGCAGCTTCAATGATTGCTTCTTTATCCAACGGGTAGACTGTTCGCAAGTCTAGAATATGCGTAGAGATTCCATCTTCAGCCATTCTTTCGGCAGCCTGTAAAGCGAAGTGGACACATAGCCCGTATGTGATGATTGTTATATCTTCACCTTCACGCTTCACATCAGCTTTTCCGATTGGAAGTACGTATTCTTCCTCAGGAACTTCACCTTTGATTAAGCGATAAGCTCGTTTATGCTCGAAAAAGAGGACCGGATCATCATCTCTAATCGCTGCTTTCAGCAAACCTTTCGCGTCATAAGGAGTCGAAGGGATGACGATTTTTAATCCTGGTGTACTTGCGAACATCGACTCAACCGATTGGGAATGATATAAAGCACCGTGGATCCCACCGCCGAACGGAGCACGGATTACAATTGGACAAGACCAATCGTTATTGGATCGATAACGGATCTTTGCCGCTTCGGACACGATTTGGTTTACGGCAGGCATAATGAAATCGGCGAACTGCATTTCAGCGATTGGACGCATACCATACATCGCAGCACCAATCCCTACGCCAGCAATTGCTGATTCTGCTAGCGGCGTATCGAGCGCACGGTATTCACCGAATTGATCGTAGAGGCCGGTCGTCGCTTTAAAAACGCCGCCTTTCCTTCCAACGTCTTCTCCAAGAACGAATACGTTTTCGTCCCTTTCCATCTCTTCTTTCATGGCAAGGGTAATTGCATCAATATACGAAATGACGGCCATTATTCGTTCCCCCCTTCTTCTTTATAAACATGGCGAAGCGCATACTCCGGTTCTGCATAAGGTGCTTTTTCCGCATAGTCTGTCGCTTCATTGACGATTGCCATTATGCGTTCTTCTAACTCTTTTTCGTATGCTTCATCGATGACGCCTGTTTCTCGTAAATAAGCTGCAAACTTAGGAATCGGATCAAGTTTCCGCTCGTTTTCAAGCTCTTCTGCATCCCGATATAGTCGATGATCGTCATCTGAAGAATGGGCCGTCAATCGATAACAAACAGTTTCTACGAGGCTCGGACCTTCGCCATTGCGTGCCCGATCGGCCGCTTCCTTAACAACGCGGTACACTTCTAAAGGATCTGTTCCGTCGACTGTTACACCAGGCATTCCATATCCGATGGCACGGTCCGAAACATTTTCACAAGCAAGTTGTTTTTCAACAGGCACTGAAATTGCATATTTATTGTTTTCAACCATGATGACTGTCGGCAATTTATGGACGCCTGCAAAGTTCATCCCTTCATGGAAATCACCTTGGTTGGATGAACCTTCTCCTAATGTTACGAATGTGATGAAATCCTCTTTTTTCATTTTCGCTGCAAGCGCAACGCCTACTGCGTGCGGAAGCTGCGTCGTAACAGGTGAAGACCCCGTCAAAATGCGATTTTTTCGCTGACCGAAGTGACCGGGCATTTGACGACCGCCCGAGTTCGGATCTTCTGCTTTCGCAAAAGCCGAAAGCATCAGTTCTTTCGGTGTCATCCCGAAGTGAAGGACAACGCCCATATCACGGTAATACGGCGCAATCCAATCCTTTTCTTTATCGAGTGCATATGCAGCTCCCGCTTGAGCCGCTTCCTGCCCTTGACATGAAATGACAAACGGAATTTTACCTGCGCGATTCAAAAGCCACATACGCTCATCTAATCGTCTTGCCATAACCATCGTTTCATAAATTTCCAATACGTCCTCATTCGTCAATCCCAATTCTTCATGACGTGTTTTAACCATGTTAAAACCCCCTTCTTAATCCAATTCAAATGATCGGTGCTTGAAATTACACAGATAGCCGTTTCCGGCAATTTGTATTACATATGAATTGCAATGCCATCCACTGCAAGGGATGCTTCACCGATCACTTCGGACAGTGACGGATGTGGATGGATTGTTGAAGCCACTTCCCACGGGGTTGCATCGAGAACCATTGCCAAGCCAGCTTCTGAAATCAAATCCGTCACATGCCCGCCTATCATATGGACACCTACTATATCGTCCGTTTTTTTATCGGCAATAATTTTCACAAAACCGTCGGCATTCCCATTTACAAGCGCCTTGCCGATTGCAGCAAATGGAAACTTGCCAACTTTAACATCAAAGCCTTTTTCTTTAGCTTGCACTTCAGTAAGACCGACGCTCGCTGCTTCAGGACTTGAATAAATGCATCTAGAAATGTTCGTATAATTGATCGGTTCAGTCGTATGTCCCGCGATATGCTCCACGGCAGCGATGCCTTCATGAGAAGCTACATGTGCTAACTGAAGTCCACCGATTACATCTCCGATTGCGTAAATATGGCTTTCCTTCGTTTGGAAAGTCGGCTTCGTCTTAATAAAGCCGTTTTCAATTTGAATTTCGGTATTTTCAATGCCGATTCCTTCGACATTCGCTTGTCTTCCTACTGAAACGAGCATTTTCTCCGCTGTAAATTCCTTCATTTCTCCAGAAACTTCTGCAGAAATCGTTACAGACACTTCAGTTTTCGTTAGGGTGTCTGCTGCAACTGTTGCTCCTGTTACGAAAGTTATTCCCTTTTTCGCCAACAGTTTTTTCATTTCCTTCGAAATGTCCTCGTCTTCTGTCGGTATGATTCGATCTGCGTATTCGATTACCGTGACATCCACACCGAAATCATTCAACATCGAAGCCCACTCGATTCCTATGACGCCTCCGCCAACAATAAGCATTGATTTCGGAAGTTCCGTCATTTTAAGAGCACCGTCCGAGGAAAGAACTTGTTGTTCATCTATTTCCAATCCAGGTAAAGTGCGGGGTCTGGAACCAGTTGCGATAATGAGGTTTTTCAGAACGAGCATTTCATTTTCTTCTCCGTTGTTCATTTCAACAGAAATCGTTCCAGGCATTGGGGAAAAGATCGATGGACCTAACATGCGGCCGTGGCCTTCATACACGTCGATTTTTCCTTTTTTCATAAGTCCGATGACACCTTTATGCAACTGTTGAACGATTTCGTCCTTCCTAGTCTGAACCCGTGCGAAATTCAATGTGGTCTCTTTCGTATCGACACCAAAGTGAGAAGCTTCGTTCTTTGCCATTTGATATACTTCTGCACTTTTCAATAATGCCTTGCTCGGTATACATCCTTTATGTAAGCATGTTCCGCCGAGCGCATCCTTTTCCACAAGCGCTGTTTTAAGTCCTAATTGTGCAGCGCGAATTGCGGCAACATATCCACCGGTGCCTCCGCCTAATATCACTACATCGTATTCGTTTGCCATTAGTAATCAAGGCCTCCATTTAGCTATCCATCAAGCAGGATAGTTTTTAGCTTGCTCTTCACCATTCATCACCCGTAGAGCACCTTCTGCAAGAGCTTGCAATTCATCTTCTCCGGGATAGGTGATTACCTCGGAAATCCATCCGACTCGGTTTGCGATCATGTCTACGTATTCCTTGCCGTATGCGAGGCCACCGGTCAAAAGAATCGCGTCGACTTTGCCTTCAAGCACAGTTGCAGCGCTTCCGATCTCTTTTGCGACTTGATAAGCCATTGCTTCATATAATAATGCCGCTTTCTCGTCTCCCGCCGCTATCCTCTTTTCGACCGTAACAGCATCATTCGTCCCTAAATAACCGACGAGACCGCCTTGACCGACAAGTTTTTCCATAATTTCTTTTCTGAAATAAGTTCCTGAATAACATAGATCGACTAATTCGCCGATTGGAACCGTTCCTGCCCGTTCAGGGCTGAACGGTCCGTCACCATGCAAACCGTTGTTGACGTCAATTACTTTTCCGTAACAGTGTGCCCCAACTGTTATACCGCCTCCCATATGGGTGACAATCAATCGGAGCTCATCATAACTTTTGCCTACCTGCTTCGCATATCTTCTCGCAACCGCCTTTTGGTTGAGCGCATGAAAAATCGATTTTCTGCTAATTGGGGCAAACCCTGAAATACGGGCAATCGGCTGCATTTCATCGACAACTACCGGGTCGACGATGAATGCAGGGATTTTGACTTCAGCGGCAATTTCATTTGCAAGGATGCCACCAAGATTGGAAGCATGTTGACCGGAAAAACCTTTTTTCAAGTCATTGAGCATGGCTTTATTGACCATATATGTACCGCCAGAAATCGGTCGGAGCAATCCGCCTCTTCCACAGACGGCATCCAGGTCTGTTAATTGGATGCCGCCAACTTCCAATGAAGAGAGGATGGCATCTTTTCGAAAATTGTATTGATCGATGACAGATGTGAACTGTGCAAGCTTTTCCGCTTGATGTCTCAATGTGTTTTCAAAAACAAGTTGATCATTATCGTACACACCGATTTTCGTTGATGTGGATCCAGGATTAATAACTAGGATCCGAAAGCTCTTCCTTTGCACCGCCATCCCTCCTATCGGTCGGTACTTTCCTAAAACACAAAATAAATTTTTATTTCCTTCTTGATAGGACGCTTTTTTCATTTTGAAGGAACTGGCCGCGTGATTTGGCAACCCGTGCGATTCGTTCCTCTGCTAGCCGGTCCGCTGCAACGTATGAAGGGATGTTGTCACGCTTAGAGATCGCGAAAATCTTTTCAATCGTATCGTAAATGCCCGCAACCCGTTTCAATGCGCGTTCCCGGTTATAACCTGCAAGCTCATCAGCTACATTGATGACTCCACCTGAATTGATAACGTAATCTGGTGCGTAAACGATGCCCATTTCGTGAATAATGTCCCCGTGTTCTGGATTTTTCAATTGATTATTCGCTGAACCAGCGATAACTTTCACTTTCAATTGAGGAATCGTTTCATCATTGATGATGGCGCCTAATGCGCAAGGGGCAAATATGTCAGCATCTTGCGAGTAGATTTCGTCCGTCTCAACAGCTGTTGCGCCGAATGCTTCAACCGCACGTTGAACCGCTTCCTTATTAATATCAGTAACAATCAGCTTTGCGCCTTCTTCATGCAAGTATTCACATAAAGTGTATGCAACGTTGCCGACTCCTTGTACGGCAACCGTTTTGCCTTCAAGAGAATCGCTTCCAAAAGCTTCTTTAGCTGCTGCTTTCATCCCTTTATAAACACCGAATGCTGTCACTGGAGATGGGTTTCCAGAAGAACCGAACTCTGCGGAAACACCTGTTACATAATCAGTTTCCAAATGGATCAGATCCATATCCTCTTCAGTTGTACCCACGTCTTCTGCCGTAATATATCTTCCGTTCAATCCTTCGATGAAACGACCGAACGCACGGAACATTTCATCGTTTTTGTCTGTTTTAGGATTTCCGATAATGACTGTCTTGCCTCCGCCTAAGTTCAGTCCTGCGGCTGCGTTTTTATATGTCATTCCTTTTGCTAGTCGAAGAGCGTCTTCGATCGCTTCTTCTTCACTTGCATACGTCCACATTCGTGTTCCGCCGAGCGCAGGTCCAAGAGTTGTGTCGTGGATTGCGATGATTGCTTTCAATCCTGACGTCTTATCTTGACAGATGACCAATTGTTCATAATCGTGAGTTTCCATATATTTAAAAATTTCCATAAAGCAGTTCCTCCTCCGGATTGTCCGTTATTAGTTTTTAGATGACTGAATAGCTAATGCTAATGAATAAAGCTTTGTTCCAGCGCTATCCGATCTTGATGTTAACACGATCGGAGCTCTGGCGCCTTGAATGATTCCGCCGACTTTCGCCTTTGCGAAATACATAAGTGATTTATATAATATATTTCCTGCCTCAATCGAAGGCACGACGAGAATATCAGCACGGCCCGCCGTTTCGCTCGTTATCCCTTTATGTCTTGCAGATTCAATCGATACCGCATTGTCCAAGGCGAGCGGTCCGTCAATGATGCAATCCTTTATTTGCCCTCTTTGATTCATGACAACGAGTGATGCAGCATCAGTTGTCGGTGTCATCACCGGATTGATCGTCTCAATTGCTGCAAGTGGAGCAACAATTGGTAGTTCCACCCCACATGCTCTTGCGGTTGCCACCGAGTTCCTAATGATTTGAGCTTTTTCCTCCAAATTAGGGGAGATATTCATGCCTGCATCTGTTACGAAAAGCAACCGATCATATCCTTCTACTTCGAATGCCGCTACATGGGAAAGGACTTTTCCTGAGCGTAGACCGTAATCTCCGTTCAATACAGCTTTCAATATGACTGCTGTCGGCAAGTTGCCTTTCATCAGCACTTGTGCTTCCCCGCTTGAGACAGCGCGAACAGATTTCTCTGCCGCCTCTTTCTTGCTATTAGCATGGATAATCGTAACATAAGGATGTCCATCCAATTCAGGGAAACGATCTTTAATTGTCAGATGCAAACGTTCTTCATCGTCAAATAGAAGAAAAGATGCGATTCCTTTCATAATTGCCATTTCTACAGCTTCCAGCACTTCCGTATCTGCAGCGCAAGCAACAGAGACGACCCTTGTACCGGAAGTAGCTGTTCTTTCTACTAAGACATCCAGTGTTGACATATCAGAAGCCTCCTTTAAATCAGTTTGTATTTCTCCAGTTTGTAATATAGGGAGCGCAGTGAAATGCCAAGTCGATTTGCTGTCAATGATTTGTTTCCATCGTGTTCATCCAAAGCTTTTTTCAATACGGTTCGTTCGTAATCATCCATGACTGTAGCCAGTGTACTTATTTCAGGAAGGACATCTTCGCCAGTCTTCACTTCATTCGTGAAAAGAGACCTTCGAATGTCCTCTTCCCCGATTGACGCTGATCCATGCTTCATATAAATCATTGCACGGCTTAACACATTTTCTAGTTCGCGCACATTCCCAGGCCATTCATAATTCTGAAGCCGCTCCATCGCTTCGTCGGATATTCTTTCCACATTCATGCCAAACTCCTGATTCAGCTTTTTCAAAAGATGAATGGCCACTTCGGGGATATCCGTTTTCCTCGTACGCAGTGATGGAATTTGGATCGATAAACGATTCAGCATATAATACAATTCCATATTGAATGTACCATCATGGATTGCCTTCTCTAGGTTTTTAGATGTGGCCACTATAATTCGCGCTGTTGTTAAAGAGTGTTGACCGTCCATCCGAGCCAATGCATGTTGCAAATAATCGAGAAGCCGAGATTGGACGGATAATGGCAAATCAGTCACTTCATCCAAGAAGAGAGTTCCACTTCCAACTTCTTCCAACAATCCGATCCTTATTAACGAACTCGTGTCCTGTATACCCGTGTCCCCGAATATTTCCTTTTCCATTACAGCTGGGTCGATTGCACTGCAGTTCAATCGGATGAACTTGTTTGACTTCCTATTACTTCCGCTATGGATTGCGTTTGCAAACAGTTCTTTCCCGGACCCCGCTTCGCCGCGTAAAATGACCGGGACATCCGATTTCGAGGCAATCCTTGCCTGATCGATTGCAAGACTGATATCTGATGAGCTCCCGTGGATATCATCAAATGTACAAGTCGACTCCAATTTCCTAATTGTTTGCCTTGCCCAATCAAGCTCTTTCATAAGACTGCGCATCTCCGTAATATCATGGATAACGCCAATGCTGCCTTTCACTTGCTTATTGACAACAATTGGAGCAACATTTACAATGACATCCCGGTTATCTTCCCCAATCCGCATATTGACTCCTCGGACTGGTTTTTTCGTCTTCAATACTTTCATATGAATACTTTCGCCCTCATTAATATCGACTGTAGCCGGTTTCCCGATCACCTCATCTTCTGATAGGCCTGTTATGCGGGTGTACGCGGGATTGACAAGTATACCATTCCCCTTTTCATCTACAACTGAAATTGCGTCATCACTTGAATGGATGATCGCTTCTAACATCGTCTTAACTGATTTCAAATCGGTAATTTCTTCTGCAAGTTTGACAACTTCCGACACATCCTTGAATACTGCAAACGCGCCGAATGTTTTCCCATCTGCGGAAATGAGCGGATAACGTGAACTTACAATTTTTACTCCGTTCGGCAGAATCAACTCGTCGTTCACTTCAGGCATCCCTGATGTAAGGACTCTAACCAATTTGCTGTCTGGTATGATTTCAAAAATCGATTTGCCGATTGCATCGAAATCAGAAACTTCCAACATCGTGCAAGCGCTTTCATTAATAAAATCAATATTGCCCTCGCGATCAATCCCAATCATGCCTTCATCAATTGAATTGAAAATGAGTTGTTGCCTATCCATTTCCGTTTGAATCTTCCGGATGATTTGATCATTTTCATTCAAGAGGCCTACGAGTAGATTCGCGACTGAACCAGGAATCAATAACGTATGCATTTGAATGTTTTTCACCAACTCATCAAAAACCGCTTTAACCCCAGTTACATCAAAAACTATATGGACTTCATCTGTCAAGAACCGCTTCCAATCGGAACCATGTGAGATTCCTAGTTTCTTGGCGATTGCAAGTCCTGGTGCCTGTTCATCAATATCGACAATTGCCGACACATTCATGAAATTCGAGTTCAATAGCAGGTTCAGTATTTTCTTTCCTCCGGATCCTGCTCCAACAATGAGTACATTTTGCAAGGATATTCAATCTCCTTTTAGCACCATGCAATCTTTTGCAAATCTATATTCATCATACACGATTGTACCGTCCTTGACAATAATTGTTGAGCGGGTAAAATTAATTTTAGTAAGGAGATTGATATTATGGCACGTATGGCGGCATTTATCGTTCTTTTGATTCCAATACTTATCACTGCGGGTGGCATTAAGCTTATGCGTGATTCTCTATTCGGGATCCAATTCAGTCCATTCCCTTTCATCTGGCTCCAATTTACAGTCGGCTTTCTCATGTTCGGCGCAGGCCTTGCATTCTTTGCAGGTTTCCTTCTACGCCGCGATCGCCGGAAGGGACGGGTACAAGAGCGCTTCAAGTAATAGTTCAGTAAAATAAAAAGACATCGGCTGATACTTGCCGATGTCCTTTTTCATTTAAACCTTCCAGGGAAATCTGTAATCCAGCCGTTGATGTAAAAAGGTGGTTGAGCAGCGATTATTTCCTTTCCGGTCATGCCATAGACTCGTAATTTCTTTCCGCTTGCGATTAAAGCGCTACTATATGGTTCTTTCAACAATCGTTTATGAAAATTGAACCCATCCACATAATAGTAGTTCTCCAATTGATTCCAATCTGTCGTTTTTCTTTTGACGAGCAAAGCCGTTTCGATAGTAGTCCCCATATCTTTCACTTTTTTTAGTATTTCGGGATCGAATGACGAAATATGGACGTTATCCAACATGATGGCCATGTCGATAATTCCCCTCAAATATTCTGGCCTTTCGGAAACAGTCTCCTTTAACTCGATGTTTAAAGCTAAATGGTTCAATTCGCAAAATGTAACAGCTTCCCTTAAGGTTGGTATACGATGCCCAATGAAGCGCCTAAACAATTTTCTACCGACTTTCACGCCTGCTAGCTCACTTGAATGAATGGAAGAAACCCTTTTTCGAATTCCCGCAATCCTATAAAGATCAACATCATGAACAACTACAGGAACCCCATCCGCCGTCAATTGTACATCAAGTTCTATGCCATCCGTCTTTTGCCTTACTGCTTCTTTAAATGCACTCATCGTATTTTCAAAACAGATGCCGGACGCACCTCTATGAGCGAATACGATCGGCTTACACATTAAGGACGTTGTCGACAACTTCAAATACACCTCTCGTCGGTTTATTAAGTAAGCTCGATTTTTGGCCGATTTGGATAATGACACCTGGATAAGCTTCCTTCGCAACTTCAATTCGTGGTGGTACTGCTGTTTTTATTTTATAGAGTCCCGTCTGAATTTCCCGATCAAGTTCAAACATTTTATCCCTACTTGCTTTCAGTGTCATTTTCAGTTTTTCGTATGCCTCCGCTTGATCTCCTTGTAATTGTTTAGACTGCTCGCCTCCAATTACTGTTAATTGGCTTTCGATATGCTGAGATGTTTTTTGCAGCTCTTTCAATTCCAAAGCCATTTGTTGAATCTCTTGATAAATTAAATCTTTATCAATCCCTTTTGCGTTTAAATGGGTAGTCCTTTCATGGGCATTGCCCGCAAATCCGCATTCAATCTTGAAAAGAGCTTCAATACGGCCTCCAATTATTTTCCCTCTGTTTTTATCAACGATTACCGTTTCCCCAACTACATCAGAACCCAATATATATAACCCGACATTAATGTTCTTCGCAAAAATCTTGCAATTATTTGCATGTTTGATGAATATATCTCCACTTGCCTCTATGAGGGATATATCTCCTCCAAAAACGCCACCTTTAATATAAAGATCTCCTTCCGACGAACAGATCTCCTTGGCATTCGTCACGCCTTCGTTCCCTTCAATGGATATATCTCCAGTTGCATTTACAGAGTATCCCGCCATCACCGTTCCATATACGGTTACAGCACCGTCAAACGTAATGGATCCCGTTTCAAGGCCGACGTCTCCATTGATAATCAAATGTTTTCCAACGCTCACGTAATCATCGATGAACTCAAGCGCGCCACCGAAAAGGGCACGAAGAACGACTTTCTCTTGCTCCTCAACTTCAACAACGGATTTCCGGTCATACCGAAGCTTAGCGTCACTTCCTCGAATCGCATCAACCGTGTCTCCAAATATGTCCTTTCCAGGTTTCCCGTCAGCAGGCGGTATTTTCTCGCCCAACCAGTCGCCTTCTTCAACATGCGTAACAAAATTCATTTCATAGTAATCCGCCAAGCCGTCTTCACGTATGACCGGCCTCTTTTCCGGCTTCTCTATATATGTAAGTTGTGCATCTGCGCCTTTCTCCGGCTCCCGTCCGACCGCAGCCAAGATGGCAGTTCCTGGGAAAAAGTCATCTTCGTTCAGGTCGATAATTCCAAAAACGATGCCGTTTTCCTCCAATGATTTTCTTATGAGGTGAAGCAGTTGGTGCTTCTCCGATTGAAATTCGGTTATTGTCATATTAATGATGACTTCTGCTTTCATCTTGTCAGATGATACGATGACTTCGATAAGAGGTAAATAATATCCGATTTTATGTCCATTCCCAACTTCCGTCAAAGCTTTTCTCAATGCAGGAAAAGAGCTGATTTTGACTCTTGGGTTTTGATTGATAATCATGTCAAACGATTTTAATGGAAAACCGGTTTTATTCAAATCGATTAATACATCTTCACCTGTTACATATAAACTAAAAAAATCATTTTGCACTAACAATTCAACACCCCATTTACTATTCAACTCATCCTTTCCATTATAAAGTTAAAACAATATTTCCACAATGTAATGTTAAAAAAGAGACACCGCGAAAATCACGGTGTCGGATAAGGAAATTATTCAATGATACCAATTAACTTGCTACATGCTCTAAACGTATTTTATCTGCAATCATTGCAATGAATTCACTGTTGGTAGGCTTGCTTTTCAAATGATGGACTGTATAGCCGAATGTTTTTGAAATGACGTCGTAATTCCCCCGGTTCCACGCAACTTCAATCGCATGCCGAATTGCACGCTCGACACGGGATGGGGTAGTTTTATACTTCTCTGCAATATCCGGATAAAGAACTTTTGTAACTGAACCGAGCAAATCGACGTCGGTGTAGACCATTTGGATAGCCTCTCTAAGGAAGGCATAGCCTTTAATATGAGCTGGAACGCCGATTTCTTTTATAATTGACGTAATGGTTGTGTCCAGCACTCTTTGTGATATCGTGGAATCCGCTTCCACCGACTTTTGAACGACCGGTTTGGACTGTTTTTGCGTACCCGATATTTGGAAGATTTGCGAGACCAACCTGTCAAATTCAAAAGGTTTCAACATAAAATAGGAAGCCCCCAAGCCACCTGCCTGTGCCATGACGTCCTCTTGCCCGAATGCTGTTAACATAATGATGTGCATATCAGCTAATGCTGAATCCTTTTTTATTGTATCCAACACTGCAATTCCGTCCAAATGCGGCATAATAATGTCCAATAGAAGTAAATCAGGCTTGTTCTCTTGTAACATGGATAGACAGACCTTGCCATTATGCGCTGTCCAAATCACTTCTAAATCTGGATGCTGATCGAAATATGCATTCATCGTGTTCACTAGTTCTTTATTGTCGTCCGCAATTGCTATCCTTACTTTCCCCATCCCGTTTCCCCCTACTCATTATTCATCCATTACATTACTCCCATGAATATATTATTCGCATGAAATTGAACTGCTGTAAAGGAAAAATTCGACAAATATTTGAACATTCCTTTCCTTTTTTGAAAAATGAAACTTACGCATTACGGTTTCGTCATTATTCGACGAAATTCAATGAAAAAAGCCGATCCAGATTCGGATCGACTTCTTTTTCACCGTCTTCGTTCCCCGTCACGCATCGTGACTAAAAATAAGCCGGCACCTTTTTTTGGTTCATCAACAAACATATGAGTGACTGCCCCAACAAATTTTCCATTTTGGATGACTGGACTTCCACTCATACCTTGTAAAATTCCTCCGGTTTCTTCCAGCAATTTTGCATCGGTTAAAATGAAATGGAACTGCTCCTCCTCAACGTCAGTGATTCGGATGGAGAATTTTTCGACTTCCGTCCCTTTTACCGTAGTAAAAATTTCCGCTGCCCCCGCTTGTAGTTCTGCGGGTTGCATAATTTCGAGTGGATCAGCTAACACTTCCTTATGAGCATCGTTCCACGTGCCGAATATTCCGTAAATTCCATTGGTTTGGATTGTGCCTAAATACTCATCATCATCAACAATGGAGGAGATTTTGTAACCCGGAGTACCTGGTGTACTTTTCTTGATTTGTTCAATTTCAGAAAGGTAAATTGCGCCATTTTTAAAAGGCGGTGGAGATTTCAAGGAGCTGTCAACGATTTGATGGCCAAGGGCTCCATAAGTGCCTCGATTCGGATCGACATATGTCAAAGTCCCAGTTCCTTCTGTTCGATCTTTTAGGAACGGGAGGAGACGATTTACGGCTTCTTTTTCCGCCATCACTTCAACAGACTCGCCTTTTCGACTGATATTCATGCGGATTTTCCCTTTATTCACTTTCGCCATGACTTGTTCGAAATCGCTGAGACTGATGATGTCTGTCCCATTTAGACGGATGATGGAGTCGCCCGCCTTTAACCATTGCTCATTGTTGATCAATACATCATTTGTGACAAAAATGCCCGACAAATCCATTTGAATACCAATTGAATGTCCCATCGGAATTACCCGTTCACTCGACGAAGCGGAAATATCATTTTGGAACGGCAGGAAAAGCAATAGCGTGGCAAACGAAGCGGATAACATCAGTCGTTTACTCCATCCCATGTTTCACCTCCTCGTCTGAAAGATACTATTGGTATGTCCGTTCAGGTGAATCTTATGAAAGGTTAAATCATGAAAAAAACGCATACATTACGTATGCGCCTAAATGCGAAAAGTTGTTTTCCGTTCGTCTGCCATTGTTAAAAGTTCTTCTGCATGTTGGAGTGTAAGCGGAGTAATTTCTGCACCTGACAACATTCTTGATAATTCCTTCGTTCTTTCCAAATCGGTAATTTCCGCAACGGACGTCGTTGTCCGGTTCATTTTCACATCTTTCCGAATATGTAAATGATGATCGGCCATTGCTGCGACTTGAGGTAAATGTGAAATGCAAAGTACTTGGGAATGAGTGGCAATCATTGCGATTTTGTCTGCAATTGCTTGTGCAACCCGACCACTTACACCCGTATCAACTTCATCAAAAATAATCGATGTAATCCCTTGATGTTTAGAAAAAATTGTTTTCAACGCCAGCATAATTCTGGATAACTCTCCACCAGATGCAATTTTAACAAGCGGTTTCAATGGTTCCCCAAGGTTTGTTGAAATGAGGAACACCACTTCATCAAAACCATTGCTGTCATAACCAAGAGAAGCTTTTCGATTGATGGAAACTTTGAATGTCGATTTCTCCATATGCAGCTCTTTCAATTGATGCATAATTGCATCTTCCAACCGTACAGCTGACTCTTGTCGGATAATCGATAACTCATTCGCTTCCACTTCCAAATCTTTTTCCAGCTGTGCAAGCTTTTCCTGTTCTTGGCCAAGCCGTTCGTCTCGGTTGAGCAGCTGATCAAGCTCGTCTGAAATTTTTTCTCGATAAATAAGGATATCTTCTATCGTCGCACCATATTTCCGCTTTAATGATTGAAGCATTGCAAGCCGATCTTCAACTACAGGCAATCTAGTCGGATCGTACTCCATTCTGTCGATAATACTTTTCAATTCGTGTGTAGTGTCTTGAAGAGAGTAAAAGCATGTTGAAATGATTTCCGAATGGGGTGCAAGATCCTTGTCGATTGAGGCAGCGTCTTCCAGATCACTCATTGCAGAGCCCACCCAATCCAAAGCATGATTGTCACCACTGATAGACTCATAGGCAGTATTCAAACGTTCAAAAATCCTGTTGAAATGTTGAAGTTTCAACTTTTCTTCTTCAAGTTCTTCCTCTTCTCCGATAACAAGTTCTGCAGTATCGATTTCATTCAACTGAAACGAATAAAGATCAATTCGCTGCGCCACTTGCTGTTCGTTTTCATTTGCTGTTTCTAGCCTACGCTTCAATTTAGAGTACTGATTATAAACTTCCAAATAATTGCGATGCGCTTCGGCCAAGTTTGATCCAGCAAATTGATCAAGAAGATGAATATGCCGCTTCTCATGCATCAGCTCTTGGTTGTCATGCTGACCATGAATATCTATTAATTGGGAACCTATTTCCCTTAAACTCGCAATTGTCACTAGTTTACCATTTACACGGCAAGTCGTTTTGCCATTTGCATTCAAATCGCGTCTTAGAATAATACTGCCATCCTCGTAATCAATACCGAATTCAGAGAGCTTCTCGAAGACAGGATGATGCTCGTCGTCTATCGTGAACATCCCTTCCAATTCAGCTTTTTTTGCGCCATGGCGAATGAATTCCTGTGAACCCCGAGCACCAGCAAGGAGCTGAACCGCATCAATGATTATGGACTTGCCGGCACCTGTTTCCCCAGTAAGAACAGTCAATCCTCCGTCAAAAGACACTTCGAGATGCTCTATTATGGCAAAGTTATGAATGGAAATTTCACTTAACATTCAATATGCACCTCCTTCATTGAACGATCAGCTCAAATAAGTGCTAACAGCCTCGATTTCACATCGACTGTTAACGACTCATCCCTGCAAATAATCATGCATGTATCGTCACCGCAAATTGTTCCGAGCATTTCATCCCATCCCAAATTATCAATAAGAGAGCCGACTGCATGAGCATTTCCTGGCAGTGTCTTTAAAATGATGAAATGGCTCGCACTATCAATACTGATAAATGCGTCAGTCATCATTCGACGAAGCTTCTCTTCCGTATTAAATTTATGGACTGGCGGCAGGCTATATTTATAACGACCATCAGACAATGGGACTTTGATGAGATGCAATTCTTTAATGTCGCGGGAAACTGTCGCTTGAGTTACGTCAACTCCGGCGCTTTTCAATTTATCGACAAGCTGGTCTTGAGTTTCAACTTCCTCATTAGTAATAATATCTCGGATACGAAGATGCCGTTGCCCTTTATTCAAAACAATCACTCCCATGCTTATATTCACACCTTTCTTTAGATATCAACTCAACGCTTCATGCGCTTCAGAGACCAATGCCTTGAAAGCTGTATCATCGTATGGATTGACAGGCTCTTCTTCCGAGTGCAAATGGAACAGAAACTCAATATTCCCTTCTCCCCCTGTCACAGGAGAATAAGAAATGCCTCGTAATGAAAAACCATTCTCCTTGGATGATTCCGCAATTTTATGCAGAATCTCCAAGTGAACAGATTTCTCCTTTACGATCCCTTTTTTCCCTACTTTGTCTTTACCGGCCTCAAATTGTGGTTTAACTAGCGCCACGACATCTCCACCGTCTGCAATTATTCGCTTCAGTGGCGGTAATATTAAAGAAAGTGATATGAAGGAGACGTCAATCGTTGCTACTTGCGGCGTCCCTTTCGTGAATTGTTCAGGCATCGCATGTCTGAAATTAGTTTTCTCCATGACGGTAACCCGTTCATCACTTCGAATTTTCCATGCAAGCTGGTTTGTTCCGACATCGAGTGCATAACAATGTTCTGCTCCGTTTTGCAATGCACAATCCGTAAATCCTCCCGTAGAGGAGCCAATATCTAAAACGATTTTATCTGTAACAGAAATGTCGAAAACGTCAAGAGCTTTTTCGAGTTTTAAGCCGCCCCGACTCACGTATTTCAACGCTGAACCTTTAACGGTAAGCGGAGCGTCTATTTTAATCTTTTCACCCGGCTTATCCAATCTTGTTTCAGCAGAAAACACGATTCCCGCCATTATGGAACGCTTCGCCTGTTCCCTTGTCTCCACTAGTCCTCGTTGGACAAGAAGAACATCGACGCGTTCTTTAGATTGACCATTCGTCATACAATTTCCCTTTCTGCCGGTGTGAAACCTTTGACCGCCAACTCCATCGTCCGTACTACATTTTCTGCAGTCAAATCGATTTCTTCAAACAATTTATCGACACTTCCATGTTCAATGAATTCATCCGGAATGCCGATGCGGCTGATAGAAACATTCGAAGAGACATCATGAGCGTATTCAATGACAGCGCTGCCGAAACCGCCTGCTAATGCAGCTTCTTCAACAGTAACTATCGGTTTGCCTGTTCTGAATAGCTGATTAAGCATTTCTGTATCTAACGGCTTAATGAATCTTGCGTTGACGACTTTTACATGAATCCCCTTTTTAGTAAGAGATTCAGCAGCTTCTAAAGCCATCGGTATAGTCGTTCCGAATGTCAAAATCGAACCGTCCGCACCTTCACGCAAAACTTCCCATGTGCCGATAGGAATTGTTTTCAGCTTCTCATCCATCACTACGCCGAGACCATTTCCTCGAGGGAATCTCATTGCAATAGGACCGTCATTATATTCCAACGCAGTCTTCACCATATGTTGTCCTTCATTTTCATCTTTTGGCATCATAATAACGAGGTTCGGCATATGGCGTAAATATGAAATATCGTACACACCATGATGAGTTTCACCATCTGCCCCTACAAGCCCAGCACGATCGATGCCGATAAATACATTCAATTTCTGCCTTGCAATATCATGAAGCATTTGGTCATATGCACGCTGTAGGAATGTCGAATAGATTGCTAAAAACGGTTTCATTCCTTGAGTCGCCAAACCTGCTGCCATAGTAGTAGCATGCTGCTCAGCAATTCCTACATCAAAGAAACGTTCCGGAAATTCTGCTGCAAAGGATTCCAGTTTTGAGCCGACAGGCATAGCAGGTGTAATGGCTGCAATTCGCTTGTCTTCCCTTGCGATTTTCCTGACAGTTTCAGCAACTAATCCGCTCCATGACGGAGCAGTCGTAGGCGATTTCAAGAAGTCACCTGTCTCTATCTTATAAGGGCCTGTTCCATGCCAAGTTCCAATTTTATCATTTTCCGCTGGCGTGTAACCTTTTCCTTTTTTCGTCAAGACGTGAAGAAGTACAGGTCCTTCCACCTTCTTGGCATATTGAAGATTCCGTTCCAAATCATTGAAATCGTGGCCATCAATCGGTCCTAAATACGTAAACCCAAGCTCTTCAAAAAACACGCCCGAAACGAGTAGATATTTCAAGCTATCTTTCACTCGTTCAGCTGCCGCTGCCACTTTCCCACCGACTGCTGGGATTTTTTTCAGTATATATTCCAATTCGTCTTTTACGCTATTGTATTTTCCGGCAGTCCTTAACTTGCCTAGAATATCATGAAGCGCACCAACGTTTGGAGCAATCGACATTTCATTGTCGTTTAGGATGACAATCATATTCGTTTTCAAGTGACCGATATGGTTCAATGCCTCCAAAGCCATACCACCCGTCAATGCACCATCGCCAATGATAGGAATGACATGGTTCGAATCGCCTTGCATATCTCTTGCTGCAGCCATTCCTAAAGCGGCAGAAAGGGACGTCGAGCTATGCCCTGTCTCCCATACATCATGCTCACTTTCAGACATTTTCGGGAAGCCGCTTAGTCCCTTATATTGGCGGAGAGTGCCGAATTTGCCTGCTCTCCCTGTCAATATTTTATGCACATACGCTTGATGTCCGACATCCCAAATGATTTTATCTTTTGGGCTGTCGAACAGTTTATGCAACGCCATAGTCAATTCGACGACACCTAAGTTAGGGCCGATATGACCGCCTGTCACAGACAAGTTTTCAATTAAAAACTTCCGGATTTCTTTTGCCAATTCCGTCATTTGCACTTTATCAAGTGTCTTTAGAAAAGACGGATTTGTAATTTTAGTGAGATCCACTACTATCACACACCTTCATAATTTATTGCCACGTCGTCAAAGTAATATTTTTATTATAACAAGAAGGTTCTACAATAGGAACTATTGGACCATAATCCGGATAACCGGTTTTTCATACCAAAGAAATGTCATGTATTTCTTTGGACGATATAATCAGCAAAAAGTTTTAACATTGAGGTTTCCTTCTTTAAAAAAGCTAAGCTTTCGATTGCGTCGAGGTGATATTTGTCTAGCTGTTGCTGTGCACCGTCAAGTCCTAAAAGGGAAGGGTATGTTGATTTGTCACTAGCTGCATCGCTATTCGCCGTCTTGCCGAGCTGCTCGGTCGTTGACGTAACATCCAAAATATCGTCCTTGATCTGGAAAGCCAGTCCGATGTTTCTCGCATAATTGCGAAGCTGTGTCATTTCTTCTTCACTAGCATCACAAAGAATACCGCCCGCCTCTATACAGAATGATAATAAAGCGCCTGTCTTATGCACGTGTACTTCTTCGAGCTCTTCCAAAGACAAGGAAGCCGTTTCCCCTTCCATATCCAGGATTTGGCCGCCAACCATGCCATTAGCGCCAGAAGAATCTGCCAGCAGAGCAATTAATTTAATGATTTGTTCTGGTCTCGCGTTTTCCAAGGAAGCTAATATGCCGAATGCTCTTGTCTGTAACGCATCTCCAGCAAGAACAGCCGTCGCTTCCCCATACACTCTATGATTCGTCGGTTTGCCCCTTCTAAAATCATCATCGTCCATGCATGGAAGATCATCGTGGATGAGAGAGTATGTATGGATGAGCTCGGCTGCACATGCAACTTTAAGTGCGTCACCAAAAGTCTGTTGGAAATCGGCAAGAACTGCTAGGACGAGAAGAGGACGGATTCTTTTACCGCCTGCATTTACCGAGTAAAGCATCGATTCCTTTAAAGACCGAGGAGCTTTTTCACTGTCGATTAAACGATTCATTTCTGCATCAATTAATGGTGCATTTTCAGAAATGAACATCTCTAAACGCTTATCCATTCGAATCCCGTCCTTTCGAAGGGTCGAACGGGGTCGACTCGCCGTTATTGTCTATAATTGAAATGAGCTGTTTTTCCGCATCCTGCAATTTGCCATGACAATAAGCGGAAAGCTCCATTCCTTCCTTGTATAACGTGATGGCGTCCTCCAATGGAACATCACCAGATTCTAGTTTTTGAACAATGCCTTCCAACTTCGACATCGCTTCTTCAAATCGAAGTGTTTCCTTGCTCATTTAGTTTTCCTCCTCATCCTTCATCGTGATTGACTTTATTTCCGTTTCCACAGTTCCGTCCTGCAAACGGACTTGCAGTGTTTCTCCGACTTCGAGGCCGGAAACGGAATTAGTGACCGTTCCTTCTTTATAAACGATCGCAAATCCTCGGTCCATAACCTCTAGTGGATTTAGCGCTTTTAGCATCCTGATCGCTGAAGTAAATTGATCCGCTTTGTTCCGCAAATCATTTTGTATTGCCCTTGTCATTCTTTCAGTCAATAACGAAAGGTTGCGATCTTCCTCTTTTATCCGCTGCAGCGGGGAATAAAATGCTAACATCCTATTCAACCGGTCATGGTCAACTTTCCTTTTAGCAGTCAGTTCATTCCTGCTTCTTAGAAGTCGGTCATCCAACCCGCTCAACTTCTCTGTAAATGGACGATAAAGCCTTTCTGGGAATTGCAGTGGATAGGACTGCTGATATGTTGTCAGCCGTTTTCGTTCATGTTTAATTTGATTGGAAAAAGAAATGTAAATTGAGCGCTTTCGCTCCAAGATTCTTTCGAATAATTCTTCCCTTGAAGGCACCGCCAGTTCTGCGGCGGCAGTCGGTGTTGGCGCTCTCATATCAGCTACAAAGTCCGCGATTGTCGTATCCGTCTCGTGGCCGACAGCACTGATAATTGGAATTCGGCACGAAAAGATCGCCCGAGCTACCGTCTCTTCGTTAAATGCCCATAGGTCTTCGATCGATCCACCGCCTCGTCCCATGATCAACACATCAATCGATCCGTGAGATTCAGCTAGCTCCAATGCTCGTACGATGGAAGGTGCGGCTTGTGGACCTTGTACAATTGCAGGAAACAGGCATATTTCAGCTAATGGATATCGTCGTTGCAGCGTGGAACAAATGTCTCTGATTGCAGCTCCGGACTGGGCAGTAATAACGCCGATCTTCCTTGGCAATGCTGGCAATCTTTGCTTCCAACGCTCATCGAAAAGACCTTCCTTCGCCAACGTCTTTTTCAATTGTTCATAAGCTAAATATAATGCTCCCACACCATCTGGTTGCATTGATTGGACATAAAGCTGATATTGGCCGCTTGATTCGTAAACATTCACATCTCCAGTGATAAGAACATTCATGCCCTCTTCCGGTTTGAATTTCAAGGATCCTGCAGCGGTACGGAACATAGCAGACTGTATTCTGCTTTTATCATCCTTCAGCGTAAAATAAATATGCCCGCTCGGATGAATTTTCACATTGGAAAGTTCACCTTTCACAAATACATTTCTCAAGTATGGGTCAGCTTCAAATTTACGTTTTATGTATTTTGTCAACGAATGTACAGAAAGATACGCATTCTCACTCAATAACTTCACCCCCGGAGTTTTCGACGTATAGAAACGCTGTCTTTCCTTTGAAAAACAGCGCCGCTCTTCATTTATGGAAGTTTAGGTAAGGAGCGCTTACCCTTCTTAATTATCTTTTCCTGATGTGCATGTTGCTTCTGCACTTTGCAATGTATTCTTTAGCAGCATCGTAATTGTCATTGGACCGACGCCGCCCGGAACCGGCGTAATGGCGGAAGCGACTTCCTTCGCTTTCTCGAAATCGACATCACCGCATAATTTACCATTTTCGTCCCGATTCATACCGACGTCAATGACGACTGCTCCTTCTTTAATATGTTCGTCCGTTATGAATTTCGCCTGGCCGATTGCAGCAATTAGTATATCTGCCTGTTTCGTGAATGATAGAAGGTCCTTCGTTTTTGAATGGCAATATGTCACTGTAGCATCTTTTTGCAACAGTAATTGGCCCATCGGTTTCCCTACGATATTGCTTCTCCCGATGATGACAGCATGTTTTCCGGCGATGTCAATGTTGGAACGTTTCAGCATTTCCATAATTCCGTGCGGGGTGCAAGGAAGGAATGTCTCTTGTCCAATCATCATTTTGCCAACGCTTTGAGGGTGGAATCCATCTACATCCTTACTAGGATCGATTGCTTGAATGACTAGATCTTCATTGATATGCTTCGGCAAAGGCAGTTGGACTAAAATACCATGAATCGACTTCTCGTTATTCAATCGATCTACATGAGACAATAATTCCTCTTCAGTCACTGTCGCAGGCAATCTGATCAACTCTGATTTCATCCCTACTTCAACAGTGGACTTTTCCTTATTCTTCACATATGTCTGGGAGGCAGGATCTTCCCCTACGAGGATGACTGCAAGACCTGGTTTACAGCCAGAAGCTTCGAGAATACCTACCCCTTCTTTAATTTCTTCTCTAAGTTCTTTGCCGATTGCAATGCCATCTATCAATTTTGCGGACATCCGATTTCCCTCCATCGATTTATTTTTCTTCGAATTTGGATAGGACGCCGTTAACGAAACGGCCCGATTTTTCATCTCCAAATTGCTTACATAGCTCAACAGCTTCGTTCAATATAACTTTATGCGGCACATCTTCATGGTGCAGCAGTTCATAGACTGCCAATCTTAGGATTGTCCTTTCAATTTTCGGCAATCTGTCAAGCGACCAGTTTTCAAGTTTGCTTGCAAGCACCTCGTCCACTTCGTCTCGGTGTTCAGTCGTTCCTTTGACAAGTGATTCATAGAAAGGATCAATTGGCCGTTCCATTATATAAGTTATAGCTTCCTCGATCGACATATCCGTGTTATCCAATTGAAAAAGCGTTTGAACCGCCTTTTCGCGTGCTTCTCTTCGTTTCATTCTTTTGTCTCCTCCACTACTGTGTCTCTTGGGATTTATCATAGCATATTCAGTTGACGAAGATATAGCAGGACAAGTTGAAAAGCACCATCCAATGGACGATGCTTTTCAGATCATTCTGTTTCGGCGGGCGTATCGAAATCAATGCCGGTTATATGGACGTTCACTTCTTCTGTCTCAAGCGAAGTCATATTGTATACTGCGTGACGGATTTGTCTTTGAATCTCCGTCGCTACAGTGGGTATCGAGTGGCCATATTGGACGACACAATACACATCGATTACGAGTTTATCGCCGGTCCAATCAGTTTTGACACCTTTTCCGTGGAACACTTTGCCGAACTTCTCCGCAACACCAGTTGCGAAATTGCCTTTGGTTGTTGCAACACCATCAACTTCGTTCGTTGCAATACCAATGATGACTTCAAGTACTTCAGGAGCTAGTTGAACGCGTCCCAAAACCTCGTCTCCTTTTGAGCTCTTTCCTGCGAATGAAGGATTTGCCTTTTCAGCCATGCCACTTCTCCTCCCTCTCATATGCATTTCATACTCCGTCTTACTTCTGACCAACTTTACATTCCGTGCAGCAAATTATTTCATAACTGTATATTTCTCAAGGAACTTCGTATCGAAATCTCCTGATTTGAAAACTTCATGATCCATCAAATTCAGATGGAAAGGAATCGTTGTATCGACGCCTTCAATGATAAATTCGTCGAGTGCGCGCTTCATTCTAGCGACCGCTTCTTCACGAGTGTCTGCGTGAACGATTAATTTCGCCACCATTGAATCATAGAACGGCGGAATCGTATACCCTGTATACATTGCAGAATCGACCCTTACTCCAAAACCGCCCGGCGGCATGTACATTGTCACATTCCCTGGCGAAGGCATAAAGTTTTTCGCCGGATTTTCTGCATTGATACGGCATTCAATTGACCATCCGTTAATTTTAATATCTTTTTGACGGTAAGCAAGCTTTTCACCAGCAGCCACTTTCAACTGCTGTTGGATAAGATCGATTCCAGTAATCATCTCAGTTACTGGATGTTCCACTTGTATACGTGTGTTCATTTCCATGAAGTAGAATTTTTGGTTGATATGATCAAAAATGAACTCGACAGTCCCAGCACCTCTGTAGTTGACAGCCTCTGCTGCTTTGACAGCTGCTTCACCCATTTTCTCACGAAGTTTCGGAGTGAGGGCAGGTGATGGAGCTTCCTCGACTAGTTTTTGCATCCTTCTTTGAATGGAACAATCACGTTCTCCCAAATGGATCGTATTGCCATGCTTATCTGCAAGGACTTGCACTTCGACGTGACGGAACTCTTCAATGAATTTTTCAAGATACACACCAGGATTGCCGAATGCTGCGGCTGCTTCCTTCTGTGTAATCTTAATGCCTTTAACGAGTTCTTCTTCATTTCTCGCCACTCTTATTCCTTTACCGCCACCACCGGCTGTCGCTTTAATGATGACTGGGAATCCGATTTCATTTGCTACTTTTAAAGCTTCGACCTCGTCAGCGACGATACCTTCAGAACCCGGAACAATTGGGACGCCAGCCTGTTTCATCGTTTCCCTTGCTACGTCTTTAGTTCCCATTTTTGAAATGGCGTCAGCAGTCGGACCGATGAACTCAATATTCACTTCTTCACATAGTTCCGCAAAGCTTGCGTTTTCAGCGAGGAACCCATATCCCGGATGAATGCCATCACACCCTGTCAGCTTGGCAATGCTAATGATATTGGAAAAATTCAAGTAGCTATCTTTCGAAAGTTTCGGCCCAATGCAATACGCTTCATCAGCAAGCTCGACATGTAGAGCCTCGCGATCTGCTTCCGAATAGACCGCGACTGTTTGAATATCCATTTCTCTGCATGCACGGATGATTCTGACCGCGATTTCACCACGGTTTGCAATTAATACTTTTTTCATCTTTGTATTCCCCCTCAATTCTGTTTAACAAGGAAGAGAGGCTGTCCATATTCGACCAATTGACCGTCTTCCACTAGGATCTCCACGATTTCTCCAGAAACTTCCGCTTCGATTTCATTGAAGAGCTTCATCGCTTCAACTATGCAAACGATGGAATCTGATTTGACCGTGTCGCCTTTTTTAACGTAAGGATCCGCATCAGGGGATGATGATTTGTAGAACGTGCCGACCATCGGGGATGTTATTTTGTGCAATGATGGGTCGTTAACAGCGGCTGAAGAATCTGTTGCAGGCTCATTGCTTTCTTGTTTTGCAGGTGCTTGCACTGGCTGTTCATTCTTCGGTTCTTGTACAGCAGGCGCAGCTTGCTGAACTGGTTCTTCTTTCCGTTGTTCCACTTGTGCGGATGGTTGTTGAGTGTTCATTCCTTTTTCCAGTTTTATCTTTGTTCCTTCTGACTCGAATGTGAATTTTTCAATAGATGATTGATCAATTAATTTAATGATTTCACGGATTTCTTGAATTTTCAACATGACAATTCTCCTGACTCATATTTATTTACGTACCTCCTCCCTATTTTAGACGTTTTTCATGCATATTGAAACAGTTATACTGTATTTGCTTTGAATTAGGGCAAAATAAAAAGAAAAAGACCCATTTAGGGCCTCATATAACCTTATTCCATAAAGTCGACTTGGACGGTACGTGCATCTTCCCAACTCGTCAATACGTATTGTGTAATTTCTGCTGCCATTTTCGTGGAATGTCCTCCATCTTCTGCAATTACAGAGACATTTACTTTTCCGCCATCTTTACGTACGAATGCTTCCGGATAGCCAAGTGCTTTTAATTGAGTTTCCATTAATTCTTCAGCAGATGTACGTTTCGTAAGTTCTGCCATTTCATCGTATGCTGCACTTTTTTCTTCAGCAGTTGTATCGGGAGATTGCACTTTAGATAATAATTGATCCTTCAAGCTGCTTCTTTCATTTAACACTTGCATTCTCATCTCTTCGAATAGCATCGAGTCGGCATAGACTGTTTTTGTTTCTCCTTCTGTTTCTCCTGGAGTTGAAACGGTCACTGCATCGTTATCTCCGAAAATTGCCATCCCATCTAAATCCATTGGTTTTTCATTCTTTAAATAATAGATGGAGATGACCGCTACTAGACTTAGTAGAGTTAAGAACCAGACTGTTCGTTTATTCGCTTTCAACATATATCCCCCTTTTCATTTCTTCGACGACTATCTTATGTTCAGGCAATTGAAGTACTGTCGACAAGATTCGAATCAATTCGTATTTCGTTTTAGGATTGTCCGCCCCTTCTGCAACGACTAAAACTCCTTGAAGCGGATTCTTTTTTACTGCTGAGGATCCGGAGCCCGAAAAATAACCGGATAATGGGCTTGGCTCTTCTTTTTGATCGTAATGGAAGTGGATGAATACTTCCCCAATCCCTTCTATCTTCATCAATGCTTGTTCAAGTTGAGCTTCTTCCCGGCTCTCCTCCCCTTTCCCTTTTTCCCCTCCCATCGAACCAATCGTCGAATTGATGAAAATGATGAAGATCGCAAGCAGCGTTCCGATGAAGAGCATATGAGTTTTTCGTTTTGATTTTTGCATATGATCACCATTTCATCCCTTCAATGCGGATATGGTTCGTGTTATCTATGTTGCATATTATGCTTGTTCAGAAGAGGCTATGACCAAAAATTCTCGTGATAGAATGAATGATCCAAATTCCCATCGCCATTTTGACAAGCGGTAGAAATTCGTCCTCTTTCTCCTCAGGTAGAAATAATAATAAAATCGATGACAGTACCGTGATGAATAATACTCCTGTCAAAAACTCCTGCATACGACTCCTCATTTCACCGCGGTTATCAATTTGACAAGGATGACAGTAAACAAAGCGGTATAGATGAATGCGAAAGCGACGAGAAAGGATACTGCGCAAAGGACGAATAACGTCTTGCCGATATCATCAAGGACGCCTGTTATATCCTCGTTCGCAAACGGCTCGATGAGCGCAGCTGTCCAGCGGTATAGAAAGCCGGTCAACAGTGTCTTTAACGTTGGCAATAAGGCGACCGACCAAATGGTGATAATGAGCCACGCACCGATAAAAACGCTTGCACCAGATGAATATCTCCCGATTGCTCCTAAACTATCCGTCATAAAAGAACCGACGAGTGGGATATTCTGACTGATCAACTTCTTAATTGGTTCACTCGTTACACCTGTCAAAGCCCAGGAAATCGTTCCTCCCGCCGTAATGAATATGGAGTACGCCGCGACAACAGCTGAAACTAGGCCGATGAGGGAACCTCGCAGCAAGTCCGCTATCTTCGTAAATGGAATAGCGGGATGAAATCTTGAAACTATGTCAAACAGCATTGCTGCAGACAACATGGGAATAAGAATCTTGTCCGATAAAATTACTGCTCCATTGGCGAATAACAGCATTGCCGGCTGGAAATTCAGCATGCTGAATGAGCCTCCGGAAGCCAAAATACTTGCGGTCAACAACGGATAAATAGAAATGAACATCGTTGCAACCGTCTGTGTAATCGACCGGATCATTTGCAGATGTTCATATGCCGGGTATAGGACGACCGTTAACACGATGAAAAACAGAAAGGTTCTCGTCCATTTGCTGAATGAAGGAAAAAGGAAATCAAGTACCAACGCCATGAAAGTTGAGATGATGACAATGATGAAGCTGGATAGGACGGTTCCGAGTACAGATTCGATTAAAGGTATCATGGATTCTTCATCCGATCATTTAATGATAAATTTGGAGAGCGTGTCGAGCAACATTGATAACTGCGGGAGCCAGAGTGTCAGAATAGCGATTTTAATGGCTATATGTGCAATGGATGCAACGGATTCATAGCCGGCTTCGGCAACATGCTTCGATATTAATTCGGAGAAATAAAACAAAAAAACGCTTCCTATCAAAAGCTTGGCATAAGATCCTGGCAACGGTTCGAACAATTGCAAGAAGGTTTTTCCGAAAGGTAAGATGATCGTCACTCCGACATATGACAGAAAGAAGAAGAAGATGGCTGCGTATATGATCGGCTGCAAGCTCTTGGAAGCGAAAGACACAATTAACAGAAGGAGGTAAATGACGACCAGTTGAAAAAGCGTAACCATTAGAATGCTAAGGACAGCCACTGAAAGAACTCTGCAATTTCCGAAAAGAAGATTCTAAGGAAACGGAGCATTTCGGCGGCTATATAAATATAAGCTACAAAGAATAGGAAAAAAGAGAACTCCTTCTTACCGGTCTGTTCGAAAAAGACGTGAAGAAAACCGATGACCAATCCAATACCGGCGATGCGCAATAAATCATTCAATTCCAATTCGGGGTCCCCCTTCATGAACAACTTATGAAAGATTGTCGGGGAATATGATGGAGTTTCTGAGGGAAAATGGATTTAGGCAACAAAAAAACACCCCGTCCCCTCAAAGGAGTCGGAGTGCCCATTTTTTTATGCTCTTGAAACGTATTCGCCTTCTTCTGTGTTGATGATCAATTTATCACCAACGTTTACGAAGAATGGTACTTGAACGACTAGACCAGTTTCGAGTGTAGCCGGCTTCGACCCACCGCTTGCAGTGTCGCCTTTAATGCCCGGTTCAGTTTCAGTAACTTCAAGAGTAACAGTTGCTGGAAGTTCCACGCCGAGAATTTCGTCTTTGAATGAGATGATATGGATTTCCATATTTTCTCTCAAGTAGTTCAATTCCTCTTCGATTTGCGCTGAAGGCAACTCGATTTGCTCGTACGATTCATTGTCCATGAAGACATGGTCGTCACCGTTTGCATACAAGTATTGCATACGACGGTTGTCAATTTGTGCCTTTTCAACTTTCTCGCCTGCGCGGAATGTCTTTTCATTCACATTGCCCGTACGCAAATTACGTAGTTTTGAACGGACGAATGCAGCACCTTTTCCTGGCTTGACGTGTTGGAAATCAATGATGCGCCAAATGTCCCCTTCAAATTCAATTGTAAGCCCTGTTTTAAATTCGTTTACAGAAATCATGCTTTTTCCTCCATTGTCTTCGTTATAGGATGATAAGTTCTTTTGGTGAATGCGTTAAACGGACATTGCCGTCTTCTGTGATTATTATATCATCCTCAATACGGACGCCACCGATTCCAGGTAAATAAATGCCCGGTTCAACAGTGACAATCATGTTTGGCACAAGTACCGTTTCAGAACGGAATGATAATGCCGGACCTTCGTGCACTTCCAAGCCAATGCCGTGACCAGTTGAATGTCCGAATGCGTCCCCATAACCTTTTGACTTGATGTAGTCTCTGGCAATCGCATCTGCTTCTATTCCTGTCATACCCGATTTGATCTTTTCCAAAGCCAATTCTTGCGCTGCAAGAGTTACTTCGTAAATTTCCTTCATTTTTTCGGAAGGTTGACCAACTGCAACAGTCCGAGTAATGTCTGAAATATATCCATTATAAAGTGCTCCAAAATCCAAAGTGACGAGCTCGCCGGATTGAATTACTTTATCTGAGGCAACACCATGTGGCAATGCTCCGCGCTCGCCTGAAGCTACAATCGTATCGAAAGAAGATGAAGTTGCCCCTTGTTTTCTCATGAACATTTCAAGTTCGTTTGATACTTCAAGCTCAGTGACACCTGGTTTGATGAAAGTGCAAATATGAGCAAATGCATCATCTGCGATTTTTGCCGCTTGTTTAAGGATTTCAATTTCATCGGCGGTCTTTACCATACGAAGTTTTTCTACGATGCCGGATACCGCTTTCAGTTCCGCATCCACTTTGTCATTATATAATTCGTACGTGCCAAATGAAACATTATCTTTTTCGAAGCCCAATGTTTTAATTTTCATCTGCTCCACTTGGTTAGCAACTTCTTCGATGATCGTTTTTTCATGCTTGACGATGCGGAATCCTTGCACTTGCTCAGCCGCCTGTTCCGTATACCGGAAATCGGTGATGAACACTGCATCCTCAGCGGAAACGACTGCAACACCTGCACTTCCTGTAAATCCGGTCACATACCTTCTGTTATATGGATTCGTCACCAAGAGTGCATCTAAACCGTTTTCTTTCAATGCTTCCCGTAAATTTGCCAGTTTCATAGCTTTACCCCTTTTCTTCGGAGAAGGAAAGCTTGGAGTGCCAGCTCATAACCGCTAGTGCCGAAGCCGGACATCTGTCCTAGGCACACCGGCGCGAGCATCGAAGTATGTCTGAACGGCTCCCGACTATGTATATTCGAAATATGGACTTCGATGACCGGAACATCGACAGAAGCGATTGCATCCCTCAATGCCACGCTCGTATGTGTATAAGCACCGGGATTGAAAATGATTCCATCACATCTAGCATCAGCAGCTTCGTGGATTTTATCGATCAATGCACCTTCTACATTTGATTGATAAAATGAAATATCAACGAGGTGTTCTTTCGCAATGGATTGCAAATTGTTTTCGATATCCAACAAAGTTTCCGCACCATAGATCCCAGGTTCCCTTTTTCCAAGCCGATTCAAATTCGGTCCATTCAGAACGAGCAGTCTCACAGCTACACCATTCCCCTCACCATTTTCTTCCCCATTTTATCATATCGTTCCAGTGGCGCAACCTATTTATAGTTGTCAACCGAAAGTTTTCTTCATATATACAGCAGTGCCAGTAATGAACCTGCTGACAATTGCAATGGTTGAAAGAAATGGAATAGATAGCTTCTTAAGACCTTCCGTAAGACTTTGCGGTGTATAAATGATCCATTCAATGGCAACAGCCGCAATAATACTTATAGAAATGGCTGTTATAGCCGGTGGAATTTTTGAAGTGGCCCTGGAAAACGCATAGAAAATTCCAAAAGCAAGTAATAGGAAAATGAATAGCAATGCCCATTTCCATCCTTCATTTGAAGACCCGAATAATAACCACTTTTTACCCCAGCCGACAGGCGACCATTTAATGAAATTGAAAAAATGCAAGAATTTCAAAGCTCCCGTTGTGAATAAAGCCGCGAAGACCGTCGTCCATATCATAGTTTTAGTGAACATCTCGACTCCTCCTTACGATGAGTGTCGGAAATTAGGCTCTTTTTTAAACCTTTATGGTGGAGTCATCAACCATTTTTTTGTACAATAGTAAGATAAGTTATTTGTTATAATGTAAATTCAGTAAATCAAAATAAGTTATTCAATTGATAAGAGAAGGTGTTGGTTAACCCATGTCTAAAAAACAGCAACCGCCAGCATACGGTGGGCAAGCGCTCATTGAAGGAGTTATGTTCGGCAGTCGAAATCATACAGTGACAGCTATACGGCGAAAAGATGATTCCCTCGATTATTTCTATGTGCCTAAAGAGCAAAAGCCGCTCTCCATGAAATTGAAAAAGATTCCTTTTGTACGAGGGATTGTTGCATTGATTGAATCTGCAGGCATCGGTTCAAGACATTTGACGTTTGCGAATGAACGTTATGATGTAATGCCCGGAGAAGAAGTAGAAGAGAACGGAGAAGAAACTTCTAAGCTTGCGATGGTCATCGGCGTTGCCGCGGTCGGCGTACTTTCCTTTTTGTTCGGTAAATTCGCTTTTACCCTCGTTCCGGTCTTTTTAGCGCAAATGCTTGATTTCATTGCCCCTGGAAAGACGGCCCAAATATTGCTGGAAAGTTTTTTCAAATTGGCCTTACTGTTGTTGTACATTTCCCTTATCTCCATGACACCGTTGATCAAACGGGTTTTCAAATATCATGGGGCTGAACATAAGGTAATCAACGCTTATGAAAACGGACTCCCACTTACCGTTGAGAATGTTCAAGCACAGTCCCGCCTGCATTATAGATGCGGAAGCAGCTTCTTGCTCTTTACAGTGATTGTCGGGATGTTCATCTACTTTTTAGTTCCGGCCGATCCTTTTTGGCTACGGATTGTCAACCGGATTCTATTAATACCCGTTGTAATTGGTGTTTCTTTTGAAGTATTGCAGTTTACGAACAGCCTTCGCAACATTCCAGTTTTGAAGTATCTAGGATATCCGGGATTATGGTTGCAATTGTTAACGACGAAAGAGCCAGAAGATAATCAGGTCGAAGTTGCGATTGCCTCTTTCAATAAGCTGCTTGAAATTGAAGAACAAGGAATTGAAAATGTTGATATTTTGAAGTCGACAGACACAAAAGTACAAGATTCAACAGTTCCTGCAAATTAATAAAAGGAAGTGCCCTGAATAGTTAGGGCACTTCCTTTTTTTATTGGCTCTATTAAAGATTTTTACTAAATACATGGGCAGTTGATTTACGTTCCAGCCAAACGCTTTCCTGGGGGCGTGCGGTGAGCCTCCTCGATCCGCTTCGCTCCCCTGCGGGGTCTCACGTGTCACGCTGTTCCCCAAGGAGTCGCCGGCTTCCACTCCAATCAATTAACAGGATGCTTATAATTTCAATGATAATCGTGTTCGTTTGCAGTAGTTTATATTTCCTGCTTTTTGGTTTTTAAAATCTGCAACCAACCAAAGCCTACTGGCCCGCTTTCGAAATTAGAACGAATTCACTACCCTTTTTATTGGACCAAATATCTCAAACGATTGTTTTAAGTATCATAAGAAGATAGAAAAAAACAGGCGAAGAAAAACAATTGTTTTTCTTCGCCTGTTTTATTTTATTGACTTATAGAACAGGCCATTATTTAATTATAAACCACATTTCAATTGCGCATTACAGTTCGTGCATGTGTTGCATCCGCCCATTTCTTCCACAGTCCCTTGTCTACATACAGGGCATGTGTCGCCGACTTCAGAACCGATTGTAACGTTGGTCGAACGCAAGTCTTGAATCGTATTAACGAGTACTACTTTTCGTTGTTCAACTGTCTCTTCTACATAATTAGAGTCCATTTCGTTCTCTTCGGCTTTCAGCGTGAGCACTTGTGAGTCACGGCTACCGTCAACATACACAGTGCCGCCTTTCGCTCCGCCTTTATAAAGACGCTCGTAGACGCTTTCTACCTGCTCTACTGTATAGCCACGTGGAGCATTGACCGTCTTGGAGATCGAGCTGTCGATCCAGCGCTGAATGATGCATTGTACGTCTGCATGCGCTTCTGGCGCTAAGCTCATCGATGAAATGAACCATTCTGGCAAATTGTCAGAATCAGCTTCAGGATTACGTTGTAAGTATTCCTCTACGATGCCCGCTTTGACTTCGATGAATTTCCCAAGACGTCCGCTGCGGTAATAAGTAAAGGAAAAGTATGGTTCCAATCCAGTGGAAACTCCTACCATTGTTCCAGTAGATCCCGTCGGAGCAACAGTTAGTAGATGAGAATTTCTAATACCGTGTTCCAAAATAGCTTCACGGATATCTTCCGGCATTTTTTTCATGTAGCCTGTGTTAATATACGCCTCCCGAAGCGCTTTCGTTTCTTCCTCGGTATTTCCGATAAGGAATGGGAAGCTTCCCTTCTCTTTTGCGAGCTCGATTGATTCGCGGTAAGCAGTTGTCGCAATCGCTTCGAATACTTTGTCGACAAGTTCGTTGCCTTCTTCTGAGCCGTATTCTTTTTCACAATAGATCAGGAGATCGGCAAGACCCATGACGCCAAGTCCTACACGGCGTTCTCCGAGGGCTTGTACTTTATTTTCCTCAAGGAAATAAGGTGTCGCATCGATGACATTGTCCTGCATGCGGACGCCGACACGAACTGTTTCTTTCAATTTTTCGTAGTTCACTGTTTTTGTTTCTTTATCCGCAAACTCAGCAAGGTTTACAGCAGCAAGGTTACAAACCGAATATGGTGCTAATGGTTGTTCACCACACGGGTTTGTCGCTACGACTTGCTGGCCGTATGCTTTGGCGTTCGTTTCGCTATTCGCATTGTCGATAAAGAAAATGCCTGGCTCTGCGGAGTAAGTTGCACAAATATTAATGAGATCCCATAGTGCACGAGCTTTGATCGTCCGGTAAACTCGAACCTCATAACCTAGACGCTCCCATTCGCGCACATCACCAACTTTATGCCACTCTTCATTATAAGCCGCCATTTCTTCAGGTGAGTATTTTTCAACTGCCGGGAAACGGAGCTCATAATCGGCGTCTTGCTCGACAGCTTTCATGAAGTCATCTGTCAAAGTGACGGAAATGTTCGCGCCTGTAAGGAACTCTGGATTGTGTACAGAATATGTTCCTCCGTCACGTAGTTTCGTCTCTGCGTCTTTCAATATCGCTTCGTTGAAACCACCCATGCCCGGTATTGTGCGATAGTTGAGGATTCCTTGGTACATCGCTTCCTCTTGCGCAGTAAGTGGTTTGAATTTCAGTTTTTCATTTGCAAGCTTCTTGATCATTTCGTCTTCTGTATGTTCAAGAAGATAACGTAGAATCCTTGGATTCTGCATTTTCGAAATGATGAACTCGCAAATGTCAGGATGCCAGTCCGCCAGCATGATCATCTGGGCTCCGCGTCTCGAACCGCCTTGCTCGACAAGATGAGTCAATTTCGCTATATCATCAAGCCATGATACCGAACCGGACGATTTTCCGTTGACGCCTCTCGCAAGTGTGTTTCGCGGTCGTAATGTTGATCCGTTCGTTCCAACTCCACCGCCGCGGCTCATAATTTCCATGACTTGTTTTCGATGATCCGAAATCCCTTCCCGAGAATCCGGGACAAACGGCATTACGTAACAATTGAAAAATGTCACTTCTGTTTCGGAACCTGCACCATATAAAACCCGGCCTGCCGGGATAAAATTCAAATTAGATAATTGATTGTAGAAACGGCTGAATGACTCCTCGCGTTTCTCTTCTGTCTCTTCTACAAGGGCAAGACCGGTCGCATTCCTTTTGGCAATCTGCTCATAAAACACTTCAAGCGGTTTTTCAATCACTTCAAGCGGCCTTGTAACGACCCCATTTTCCTGCTCTTCAGGATTATCGATTGAAGTACGGTATTCCGGTTCGATCCAAACATCCGCTTTCCCATTCTTACTATCAAGAGATTGAATGAATCCTAGCCCGCGAGCCGGGAACTTTGGATCCTCCTTAACCGTTAGGACAACAAAGTCCCCAACCTTCAAAGTTTTCTTTTCAGTATCCTTAAATGAATAGCGATCGATCATGACAAGGCGAGAAACTCCGTTATGAACGATTTTCATATCTTCCGTAATCGGGTGCACTTGTGGAAATTTCGCAATATCCGCATTCAATTGATGCTTGTCCAATTTCGGCGTTTGCCCTTTTGAAACTATGACCATCCTTGCATCCTCCCTCTGTAATCGTTATAACCAAACACAACATGTTGTATTATGTACATTACCTAATCTACTATATCTTGAAACATCATTCAAGAACATAGATTTTTACATATTTACCCAAACGGCTTTACTAACATGATTTTCATTGAAAAATAGAACAAAAGGTCCATAAGTTACTTTCTAAAGGTCCAGTCTTTATTCGCATATTTTTTCTCTTCAATCTCTTTTACAAAAAGTTGTTGTTCTTCCGTTAGTTCCATTGGCTTAAGAACGATATCCAAAGCTGTTTCGAACCCTTCGGCGAATGCTTTGACGCATTCTTCCATAGAAATGTCCCGTTCTGTCAACCGATCAATAGCAACTGCTTTTTCAGGCAAACTTTTACGCATACGCTCTCTGCTTTCTTCAGAATCGAACTTGAACAAAGATACCAACTTATCTTCATCCAAACTTAACAGAATAGCTCCATGCTGCAAAATGACACCTTTTTGCCGGGTTTGAGCACTGCCAGCAACCTTTTTACCTTCAACAACAAGTTCATACCAGCTTGGCGCATCGAAACAAACAGCGCTTTTCGGCCTTCTCAAATTATCATTCTGTTCCTTCGTCGCCGGCAAAGAAAATTCTGCATGCAACCCAAGGTTTCGGAAGCCTTCTAATAGTCCTCCGGAAATGACCCGATAAGCTTCTGTTACAGTTTCCGGCATTCCAGGGTATTCTTCTGTTACGATAACGCTATATGTAAGTTCATGTTCGTGCAGGACGCCTCTTCCACCAGTCGGGCGGCGTACGAATCCGAGTCCGTTCTTCTCGACAGCATCCAAATCGATTTCTTTTTCAACACGTTGAAAATAGCCGATCGATAATGTTGCCGGCTCCCATTCATAAAAACGCAGCACTGGACCAATTTCTCCCCTGCTATGCCATTCCAACAACGCTTCATCTAGCGCCATATTATATGATGGTGAGCATTTTCCTGAATTAAGAAAACTCCAAACTGTCTTCTCCAAATCATTTACCCCCTTACCTGCAATGCATATCATTTTATCATTCCCATTGAACAAGTGCTACTCATTCTTTATAATGGAACTATAGAAAGAAAGGGGAAAATCGGTTGTGGATTATATTATTCTTGGAGCGGTAATACTCGCGATCATTTTGTATTTTGTTATAACGATGTTTCGTGTCAAAAAAGCTGTTACAAATTTAACACAAGAGCAATTTATCGAAGGTTATAGAAAAGTGCAGTTGATTGATGTGCGTGAACCGAAAGAATTTGAAGCGGGTCACATATTAGGCGCTCGTAACATTCCATACTCACAATTCCGTCAACGTTTTAAAGAAATCCGTCCGGACAAGCCAGTCTATCTTTACGATCAAAATGGAGGCAAGAGCTCCCGAGCAGCTTTATTTTTGAAAAAACGGGACTATACTCAATTGTACCAACTGCAAGGCGGATTCCGTACGTGGACAGGAAAAGTGAAAAGTAAATAACGATAAGCTCAAGTTTAAGTTCTTCCATTGGAGGAACTTTTTCTATATCATCTTGAATAGGAGCCATATATGGATAAACCAACTTTATTACCAGTAGATGAAATATTTAACAATGCTCATTCTAATTATGAAAATTACGCTTTCGTCATCCGGAAAATCATTGATACATTAAATAATCGAAATGAACAGCATTGGAAAATCATCCAAGCCGAAGAACTTATTTCGCACGCGGCATCTGTTATTGATGAATTAATGAAAAAAGGAAAATTACAATTCGAATCACTCGGTTATCTTTATGGCACACGGCCATCCGGGAAAGTGGAGAAGACGGAATCAGATCGATTGTTTGAATTGCGCGTTTCCGAAACTATCGAAAATCAGCTGTTCTATTTTCCGGAATACGATATCGCCTTTACACAAATGGTCTATTACGTTGATAGCGGTTCAACTTGGCCGGAACACCATATTTTCTCCCCCTCATCTGAAAAAGTGCTTCACTTCATAGAGTCTGTGAACCACTTGCAGCGGGAACAGATGAAACAGACGATCACTTATTTGGTCGATACTGAGAGTGGTGTAACTAAAAAGAGTTTCGAACATGAATATACAGTCGACAGAGACGATGTTTTTCTCGAAGATACGATAAAAAAAGATATTTATCGTTCTGTTGATGAGTTTTTCAATAACGATGGAACCTTTTACAAAGAATATGGGCTTCCTTATAAGCGCGGGATTTTATTGCATGGTGCCCCAGGAAATGGAAAAACAACTCTCGTTCGTTCCATCACCGGTACCACGACAGCTCCTGTGATTTACTGGCAAATTACAGAACATACGGGCAGCTATTCTGTTGAAGAAGTATTTAGCACAGTCGCGAGAATGGCCCCAGCTATCCTTGTCATCGAAGATATCGACTCGATGCCTGAGCATACACGCAGCACATTTTTGAATACGTTAGACGGTGCACGAGTACGAGATGGTCTTTTCATCATCGGGACGACCAATTACCCTGAGCGGATTGATCCGGCGCTAATCAATCGAGCTGGACGTTTTGACAGCACTTATGAAATACCTTCTCCAAACTTGGAAATGAGGAGAGCTTATTTAAAACAACTTGATATTAAGAAGCTTTTCAATGATGACCAACTCGATGAAATGGCCGTCAAAACAAAGGGATTGTCCATTTCTCAATTAAACGAATTATATATGTCAGTGGCGATGGGATATCATTACGACGGTAAAATTGTCTATGAGCGTAGAATCGAAGAGCTTCAGAAACAACATCGCCGGTCGACAAAAGGTGACTGGGAACAAAATGGTTCCATCGGTTTTTCATAATTAACCTAAAAAAGGAGAGCCCCAATCCGGGACTCTCCTTCATTTATATTATTACGCCTCCACAAGATCTTCCTCTTTAGTATATCGAAGTACCGGTTGGCGTGCTGCTTTTGTCTCATCAAGACGATTGATGACCGTCGTATGAGGCGCTTCTTGTACGATTTCCGGATTCTCTTCAGCTTCTTTCGCGATCTGAATCATTTTATCGATGAAGGAATCAAGCGTCTCCTTCGATTCCGTCTCCGTCGGCTCAATCATGATCGCCTCTTCAACGTTCAGAGGGAAATAGATCGTTGGCGGATGGAAGCCGAAGTCAAGCAGTCGTTTCGCCATATCCAATGTCCGTACGCCCAATTTTTTCTGGCGACGGCCCGATAATACGAACTCATGCTTACAGTGTTGCTTGTAAGGCAGGTCGAAATAAGGCTCCAGTTTGCGCATCATATAGTTTGCATTTAATACCGCATTCTCCGTGACAGCTTTCAAGCCATCCGGACCCATGGATCGGATATATGTGTACGCACGTAAATAGATGCCAAAGTTGCCATAGAACGGCTTGACGCGCCCGATTGATTGAGGAACGTCATATTCGAATGTATAACGATCATCCTCTTTGACAAGGACCGGCTTCGGCAAGAATGGAGCCAATTCCTTCGTAACGCCAACAGGACCTGAGCCTGGACCGCCGCCGCCATGAGGACCAGTGAACGTCTTATGCAAGTTCAAGTGGACCGCATCGAAGCCCATGTCTCCTGGTCGTGCTTTTGCCATGACGGCATTCAAGTTTGCACCATCATAATACAATTTTCCGCCTACACCGTGTACAATCTCAGCCATTTCAAGAATTTCTTCTTCAAAGAGACCTAACGTATTCGGATTCGTAAGCATGAGGGCAGCTGTATCCGATCCGACCTTCGATTTCAAATCATCGATATCGACAAGGCCAAATTCATTTGATTTAACAGTAACTGTATCAAAGCCAGCTACCGTGGCGGATGCAGGGTTTGTACCATGCGCCGAATCCGGGACAAGTACCTTCGTACGGTGAGATTCCCCGTTTGCTTCATGGAACGCACGAATCATCATTAGTGCCGTCCATTCTCCATGTGCACCTGCAGCTGGTTGGAGCGTCACTTCATCCATTCCAGTAATTTCGGACAGATGTTCTTGAAGATCATACATGATTTCCATTGCGCCTTGGACAGTTGATTCATCTTGCAACGGATGGATGTTCGCAAACCCTGGGAATCTTGCAACTGCTTCATTGATTTTTGGATTATACTTCATCGTACATGATCCAAGTGGGTAGAAGCCGGTGTCAACACCGTGGTTTCGATTGGATAGAGCTGTATAATGACGCATAATATCAAGCTCGGAAACTTCGGGAAGCTCAGGTGATTCCTCTCTGAGAAGACCTTCCGGCAAATGGCTTGAAAGATCGATTTCAGGAACATCGAGCTCAGGCAAGCTATAGCCGATCCGGCCTGCTTTTGTAATTTCAAAAATGAGCGGTTGGTTATCTTTATGCATGAAGGGCCTCCATTTCCTGCACAAGTGCATCGATTTCTTCTTTCGTACGCTGTTCAGTAACGGCAATCAATGCATGGTTGGACAGCTCAGGATACGTCAATTCAAGATCATATCCGCCGATGATTCCTTTATCAAGAAGCTTCGCATTCACTTCTTTGACCGGCTTCTTAAGAGCCACAACTATTTCATTGAAATGCACTCCGCCATATTTCACTTCGAACCCAGCTTTTTCGAATGCACTTTTCGCATAAGCGGTTTTCGCGATATTTTGGTATGCAATTTCCTTTGTGCCAACTTTTCCTAGTGCAGTCATCGCAACTGAAGCTGCAAGAGCATTTAGTGCCTGATTCGAACAAATATTAGATGTCGCTTTATCGCGTCGGATGTGCTGCTCACGTGCTTGAAGTGTCAGTACGTATCCGCGCCTGCCTTCGCCGTCAGTAGTTTCCCCTACCAATCTGCCCGGCATTTTTCTCATCAACTTTTTCGTAGTTGCAAAGTATCCGCAATGCGGTCCGCCGAACTGTTCCGATATACCGAACGGTTGTGCATCTCCAACTGTGATATCCGCACCCAATTTGCCCGGTGGCGTCAATATACCTAGCGCAAGCGGATTCGCTGAAACGACTAGCAAGCCGCCTTTATCATGTGTGATTTCTCCGATTTTTTGGATGTCTTCCACTTGACCGAAAAAGTTCGGGTATTGGACAAGAACTGCTGCAGTATTATCATCGAGCAACTCCTCGAGCGAAGCCACATCCGTCACACCATTTTTCTGAGGGATTGTGACAACGTCAATAAATTGACCTGCTGCATAGGACGCCACTACGTCTCGCGCTTCCGGATGGACCGCTTCGGAAACGAGGATTTTCGTGCGACGTGTATGACCTGCTGCCATAGTCCCTGCCTCCGCTAGTGCAGTACCACCGTCGTACATGGATGAGTTGGCAATGTCCATGCCCGTCAATTCGCAGATCATTGTTTGGAATTCGAAAATCGCTTGCAATTCCCCTTGCGAAATTTCTGGTTGGTAAGGTGTATAGGCTGTATAGAATTCAGAACGCGAAATGACATGATCAACGATGATCGGTTTGTAATGATCATACACACCCGCTCCAAGGAAAGATGCATATGTACGCGCATCCGCGTTTTTCGCTGCAAGTTGTGCAAGCTCCTTCGTCAATGCAGACTCCGATTTCGCTGGTTTAATATTCAATTCACCTTTAAAACGGACTTTTTCGGGAATATCTTCAAATAGTTCATCAACCGTCGCAATTCCGATCGCCGATAGCATTTCTTCACGATCTGTTTCCGTCATAGGGATATAACGATGCTTCATGTCAACATGTCTCCTCTTCATTCATTTATCGTTTATAGAAAGGTGTTGCAATCAGTACTGCTTTCAATCGTTTCCCGCGAATCTCCACTTCCACATTAGTTCCTTCTGCCGTATGTTCAGTTGCAAGAAGTGCGAACCCGATATTCTTTTTTAACGTAGGAGATTGCGTTCCAGTAGTGACTTCACCAATTTCTTCTTCACCAATGAACACTTTATAACCAGTCCGCGGAATTCCTTTATCAATCATTTCAAGACCGACAAGCTTCCTTGAAACGCCGTTCTCCTTTTGTGCAGCAAGTACTTCTTTCCCTACGAAATCCGCTTCTTTATTCAGCTTCACCACGAATCCCAGCCTTGCTTCAAGCGGCGAGATATCTTTCGACAACTCCTGGCCGTAGAGCGGTAATCCAGCTTCAAAACGAAGAGTATCACGAGCCCCTAAACCTGCTGGCACAACTCCTTCCTCTTCTCCGGCTTCCAAAATAGCTGGCCAAAGAGCGACGATTGACTGCGGCGATCCGTAAATCTCGAAACCATCTTCCCCGGTATATCCTGTACGGGAAACGAGGACCTGATGGCCTGCAATATCGACATTATCTTTGAAACGGAAAAATTTGATTTCATCCAATGGCTCGGACGTCAATTTTTGCAATACCTCTTGTGCTTTCGGGCCTTGCAATGCAAGTAAACCAAATTCGTCTGAACGATCCTCGATGTTGACATCTCCGCTTGCATGCTGTCTCATCCATTCAACATCCTTTTTAATGTTGGAGGCGTTGACAACTAGCAGATAATCATTCTCTTTTCTTTTGTAGATGAGCAGGTCATCTACCGTGCCGCCATTCTCATAGCACATTGCGGTATATTGCGCTTGACCATCCTTCAATTTAGAAACATCATTTGTAACTAATCCTTGCAGGAAAGAAAGTGCATCTTCACCTGAAACAAAAACCTCACCCATATGCGATACATCAAATAGGCCTGCTTTCGTTCTGACAGCTTCATGTTCAGCTTTAATGCTTGAAAACTGAACAGGCAATTCCCAACCTCCGAAATCAATCGTCTTTCCACCGTACTGTTGATAACTATCAAAGAGTGCGGTACGTTTCAAAGTTTCCGTCAAAGCCATATCCCCCTTGAAATGAATGATAAAGTGAAACTTCAATCAGTGGCGATTTTCCGCTGATTGTTAGTTGAACCAATCGGGCATTTACTGGCTGTTTTCTACCGCTTATTTTTTTAAAAGGGGTGTCTTACAGCCAGTTAATGCGGGATAAAAAAAGACAGAAGTCCCCTTGAATAAGAGAACCTCTGTCCGTGTACCTGAAAGTTTGACCTTGCGGCTTTCCTCTTTGGTGGCCGACAAATCCGGCACTCTCCAGAGACGCGTCATGAATGAGTCTTTTTGCCTGAGAGATTCATAACTTTCGTTACTTGCTCCTTCGGCGACGCCTAATGCGTGCTCTCCCCATCCAATCATCCGCCATATGCAATTAAAAATAAAATGATTAAAATTCGGACAAATAACTGCCCTTTCGCCTTATATCTTAACATTTCACTTTTGCAAGCGCAATCCTTTTTCAAGTATTATTCATTTTACGAACGATAACTTCTTACGAATAGTATATCGTTCGTATTTAAATCATCAGATATTTCAGGACTGTGTCATCCTTTTTTCAATCTCGTAATCTGGGAAGCAATATACTGTGTAATCTCACTTAATGTCCTGTTTGTGGTTTCGACTTTAAAGTGGGCACATTGCAAATAAAGGGGCTTCCTATTATGAAATAGCCTCTCCAATTCATGTCTAGAGGAACGCTGAACAATCGGTCTGTTTATGTCAGTCGATATCCTACGCCAAATATCACGGAATGTGGAATTTAAATAAAAGACAAGACCTGTCCTTTTCATAATCTTCCTGTTCTCCTCCCTCATCGCAACACCACCGCCGGTTGCAATGATACAAAACTCGTCATGGAAGTTGCGCAAGAACTCCGTTTCCATTTCCCTGAACCCTTCCTCGCCATATGTTTCGAAAATTTGAGGGATTGTCATGCCTGTCTGATTGGAAATTTCAGTATCCATATCGTAAAAAGGCAAATCCAACAGCGTCCCGAGCCGCTTGCCAATTGCGCTTTTTCCGCTTCCCATGAAACCGACCAAGTATACTTTTTTCATATTTTACCCGCCTTGCCTCATCAACTTTGTTGTTTCTTTCTCATAATGGAATTCGATTGAATCGAATGTTCTGTATAGATTAGTATGCCATGAAACGATAGTAAAGAGAAAGAGGCTGACGAGAAATAGTAAAATTAACGAAGCGGCTAAAATGGTTCCTTTTTCATTCCTGACGAATCCCAATTGCAAATCTCCTTTCCCTCTTACTTCCATCAAGCATTGTCACTTCAACGTTAAGTTCGTGTCCGTCCTGGGTAAAAACCACACTTGCAACATTTGTGAATAAAGGAATATGACCTGCGGAATTCGTCTTTTTACGAATGACATAATTATTTTGACCAACTTCAATTTTCCCTCTTTCGTTCGTGAACGAAATAGACCTATCTCCCATTAGAACTTTAAAATCTTCAACATTAACTAGCAATGCTTGCAAATCGATTGCAAACATTTCCCATTCGGTCGTGTAATAGTCTTGCAACTGACGCTCTATCGGAGTTTTCCAATAAAAGAACAGGACAACAAACTGCAGAAAGATTCCCATGATCACTAATTGAAACAAGGCTTCTAGAAAAGAATAACCCATCTCATTACGTTTTTTCAGATACCTATGCATTTTTCGTATTCCCGTTCAATGAATTGATAACTTACACAGATTCCTTCACCCTCAACCGACCATCGGTATATAGTTTTATCTATTTGATTTTCCCCCGCCATCAGACCGTATCCCTGATGGAGTATGGAACCGTGGTAAGCGGATTCTGCAGCATGCATGCCCAATTTCTTCATTTCTAAACGCGTAGACATATGTGAATAAAGCGGCAACAGCGTTCCGAAAATGACTGTCAGTATGACGAGGGATAAAATCGACTCCGGCCAAGAATACCCTTTTTCATTCTTCATAGACGAGCACCCTCCCATACTGTAATTGCAATGTTAATCGCTTGTCCCCTGTCGAAGTTCGAAGAATGATCGTCCCAGGATTGATAATATGCCCGTTCGGATGAAATTCTACCGTACTGATTCTATTGCCGCCACTTACCCAATGCATATCTCCAGGAAAATCAATGGTGGAATATGTCACCGAACTAGGTGCATATAAACTATAGGTTTTCCCAGAATTACGAAACTTGATTGCCGTATACGTTTCGTTTGCGATGGCATATGCTTGTGCATGATGAATTGTCGCGATAAATGTATACAAAGCTTCTTCTTCGCTCTGTTTTGTAATCCAACGATCCCCAATAGGTAGGATGACAGCTGTGAGAACGCCGACGATACTTAACACTAGAAGCATTTCGAGAAAAGTGAACCCGTTTTCATTAGTCGACTTCATTTTCGCTGAGTGCTCTCACAATTCCATTTTCAATTGAAATATCAGTGCCATCCGGACATTTTGCACCTTCTGGCAAATAGTCTTCGGCCGTCAACATTTCAATTGTTGGAACGATATGATGCTCCATCTTATATGCCTCTACCTGACCTTGTGCCATTTTCACAAATGCCTGGCACCCCTTTTCATCTATTGACTTTGAATGCTTTGTCACGTTCGGAATAGCAATAATCACCAAAACAGATATAATCAGTAAAACAATCATCATTTCAATCAATGTGAACCCATCTTCTTCCTTAACCACTTTCAATGCCTTCCTCCTCCTCATAAATTATCAAACATGCTGTAAACCGGCAGCAACAAAGCTAAATAAGCTGCCAAAATGCAGATGGACAAAATTACAAACAAGATAGGCTGTAGCAACGCAAGCCACTTTCCTAATTCCTCTTCAATCATCTCATGAAGGTTTTCTCCGAACAGAAGAAGTTCCTTTGCCAGATGTCCTGTGTCAGACCCATGCTTCGCATAAGCGCTTAACTCCTCGCGAAGGCCAACCGTCAATTGAATGGCCATTTCGAAACTTTCACCGTATATGACATGTCTTTTAATCGACAAAGCGACTTCACTTAGGATCGGATTCACTTTTTGCTCCACCAATACTTGAAGGGCGTCTTGAATAGCTAGTCCCGACTGAAGAAGACTGCCAATTTCACTTGCAAAGTCACGAGTGATCAATTTCGTAAATAATGATTTAATAACAGGAATAGTCATGAGGAAACGGATTCTTCTATCCGACGGCAATCTACGGTAAATGAAAATACCAATTGCCGCTGTTACGATAAATAAAACTCCGCTTCCAATCAATACATCAGGAATTCTCGAAACGAGTAAAGGAAGCAGAGAAACGATACTGTCTGCCGCCTCGTTCCTCGTCACTACCATTGCTTGTAAGTTAGGTAGGAAATAGCTTTTAAAAACTAATAGAAATATAGCTAAGAACGAAAAAAGAACGAAAGGATAGAGTAAGAGATTTCGCAGCTTCCTTTTTCTTTCTTCCGATTTCTTCATTCTATCTGCCATTCCCATTAATGCATCCGCCAATCTTCCATTCACTTCCGCGATGATGACAGGCAACAAGATACTTGAAGAAAACCCAAGTCTCCTAAGAATATCCGATACTCCAAGACCCGCTTTAAAATCCATTTCTATCTGTTCTAGCAGTTCATTGAAATGCTTAGAATGGTGTGGCATTAGAAGTACCAAACCATCATGGAATGTGTAGCCTTCTTGCATAAGAACCGAAAGTCTACTTAAAAATGCAGGACGATTATCAATACTATACGCCGATCGAATAAAAACCGATTTTCTCTCTTTATCCATTGGAAGTCTCTTTTTTCAAACTGTATTTTTTCACGACTGCATCGATTGTCATTTCTTTTGGCACAGTTACACGTTTTTCCGAAACGATCCCATTTGCCATCGCATCTAATAAATCGCCTTGGACAATTTCAAATACCGCTCCAACGTCGCCATCTTTTTTCCGGATGAGACGCTGGGCAGATATGCATACGATTGTTTGCCTCAGTTCTTCTGGACTGATTCCAAAATCCATCATTCTATAAAAACATCCCTCTGGATCTTTTGAATGGACGGTCGACAAAACTAAATGTCCTGTCAACGCTGCCGCCACTGCGGTCCTTGCAGTTTCGGCATCTCTTATCTCACCGATCATAATGACGTCAGGGGAATGTCTTAAAATTGCTTTCAACCCTGCTGCATATGTCATGCCGGATCGTTCATTCACTTGTATTTGCAGAAGATGCGAATGATTGTTTTCGACAGGATCTTCAAGAGTGATCACATGCCTTTGATGATTGACGCAATGTGCGGTAAGGGAATAAATAGTCGTCGTTTTTCCACTTCCAGTTGGACCGGTCAGCAGAATTAATCCTTGCTGTTCTTCAGCAGCACGCCGGAGCTGTTTTTCCCAGACGGGATCGATACAGAGCTCATCAAGAGGGACAATTTGGTCATGCCTTTGAATACGGATGACAAGACTTTCTTTCATTTGGATAGAGGGAATAGTTGAAACGCGGAACGAATAGTTTTCATTTTGCATTTTTTTATGAAATGAACCGCTTTGTGGTTTTCGTTTATCACTAATATCTAACGAGGAGAGAAATTTGAAAAAGGAGATCATACGGGCGGCTAACTGTGGGGGAAATGTGCCGGACCGTTCCAGTCTTGAATTCTTTTTAAAAGAAATGTCATAACGATCGTGCATTGGAACGAAGTGGATGTCTGTCGCCTCATTGGCAATCGCTCGCTCCAAAAGGTCAAAACACTTTTTCTCAACGATATTGTCACGATTTTCCATTGAACACCCCTCTTTCACGGTGAAAGACCGCTTTTCACCTTAAAACGAGTATACGTTGAACAAATCGAAAAAGGAATACTTCTAGGTGAATTCAAATTTCAAGCGCCGGTTTCGCTTCAAATTTGAATTTTAAACAGCCTTTTCGGTCCAAAAGTAAATTTTGCGAAGTACAAATATGTTTGATCAACATGTATTTGTCACAATGTCAACTTGATAGGAGTTTACTTTTCGAGTTGCTATCCATTATAATGAATAAGAGATCATTGTATTGTTTTACGTTAAGGAGGGACGCACTTATGGATAACATGTTCAAGCTATGCGGTTTTTGGACTGGCATTTTCGCTGTAATGTTTTTCGTCGGTGACATGATGACAGCTTCCGTTATCATGATCGCGAGCACTATTTTCTTCCTGTTGCTTGGATATTTGAATCTTACAGAGCGTATGTATATGTACATGTTTGGAGCTTACCTTATGATTTTCATGGTAGGATTCAGCTATTATGCGACATTCATTCACGTACCAGGTGCAGGTCACTAATCGTCCAAAAGAAAAAACAGCCAATGCGGCTGTTTTTTCTTCTTAAGAGAAGCCATTTAAAAACGGATTCATATCTTTTTCTTCTCCAGGAGTTGTCGAAGGGCCGTGGCCAGGATAGACGACGAATTCATCATCCAAAGTTAATAATTTCTCATGAATCGATTGAAGCAACGTCTTCGTATCTCCCCCTGGAAGATCCGTCCTCCCTATACTTTCCCTAAAAAGCGTATCCCCTACAATAGCTACTTCCGCATCGTTGAATATGAATGATACACTTCCTGGAGAATGACCCGGTGTATGGCGAACTTCCAATTGGAATGACCCAATTTGTAATTCGCCTTCCTGAAGAAAATGATCCGCAGCTTCATTTTTCACAAGAGGCAAACCTGGATATCTAGAAGAACCGTTCAAGTCGGGATTCTTAAGCCACTCCTGTTCCGTTTCGTGAATATAAACAGGGATGCCAAAATGATTTCTTACTTGGTCAACCGCACCAATATGATCGAAATGAGCGTGCGTCAAAAAAATTGCAAGCGGTTTGACATTCAATTTTTCGATTTCTGTTATTACACGGTCTCCTTCTTCTCCCGGATCGATTACTAAACACTCCCCTTTATCATTGAGAAGTAAATAGCAATTTGTTTGAACTGGACCTAGTGGATATGTACGTATTTCTAACATTTTTCACACCTCCTACTTTTGATAGTAATGAACTTACAACCGGATTTCAAACAATCGTCACTTATAAACCTCGACAAAATGTTGAGCAAACAGTACAATAGAAGAGGAATATTGCTAAATCGGCATTCATTTTTTCTCTATTGAAAGGAGTGTCTTCCACATGAACATCTTAATGGTTATTTTCGGACTCGTTGCAATCTTCGCTGTTATCGGTACTGTACAAGCTTTCAAAGAGCGTAATGTGCTGAGCATTTTGTTCAATCTTGGAGCTGCCGTTATATTCGGCGGTTTTACAATCGCGACGATTGTCTTCCAAGGATACCCACCTACTCTTCACTGATTAGTATTTGTTTTGAAAAACATCCCTTGCATTGAATTGCAGGGGATGTTTTTTAGTTATCAAATTCAATCCACTTAAACGTTTCCTTCACTTTCACGTCAATGAGCTCTTCCGATGTATATCCATTTAAACAATATTGCCCGGAAGGAGAACATTTTAACGGCCCCTCGTCCAACCCTTCTACTAGTAGTTCGGGACTTCCTTTATCAAACCGATACAAATTAAACCTTGCACCTAATTCATCCAGTTGGCCGCTCTTATCTGCCCCTTTTACAATCAGTCGATTCTCATCAAGCCATTCAATTGCTGGGACTACCCACTCCGAGTAATTGCTGACCGCCGGCAACGTCCATCCCGAAATTACCTCACCGTCTAAGTTTCTGATCGTATATGTAAAAACATCCGGGTCAATGGTTTGTACAACGCCGATAGCGTCATCAAACACATCAAAATAAATCACATTTCCAATGCCAGTCGTCTCAACTTCCTCTGTATCCAACTGAAACATCTGTATATCCCCACCATCGAGCGGATGGTCTTCGAACAACATGCTCAAAATTTTATTATCATTGGCCCACCTTGGAAACGGATCATCTAATTCAACGACGGAAAGACTATCATCACTTCCATCAAAAGTAAAAAGATCAAAGGACCAATCTTCATGGAAAGCAGTGAATAATATTTTCTCTGGATTTTCACGATTCCATTCGATCGATAGCTCCGTCGAATCGATTTCCACCTGATGCTCCACCGTCCCATTCATTCCAACGATTTTAATGACTGCGGAGTTTGGATGATCGCTCGTATGTACTAATAAATAATCACGGGAAGGGTGGACAAGGACATCAATAATGAATGACGCATCCTCATATACCAGCCCAGTTTCTCCCGTTTCGATGTCAAAATAATTCACTTTATATACACCGTTATTTTTCACAACGTATAGAATTTGAGTATCAGTAAGCCAATCTGCTATGAAATGAAAGCTGGAAGGATCCGCTTCAAAAACATGGGGAGTTGGCGACTCAACTGGCTCTTCGACAACATCTGAAGGTTCTTCCAAATTAGGTTCCTCTGCTGGTGGTTCGCTTTTCTTCGAACACCCAGACAAGATGATAATGAACACCAAAAGCCAACCTATTATTCTTTTCATCACGCAATCCCCTCCTTCCATCTTTCTTTCAAAAAAATTCTGCACGGTAAACGAACCCGTGCAGAACTTAGTCGTTTTCGCCAAAATAGGCTTATTCCTCTTCTTTATCTGTAAACCTTAGCAAGTCTCCATTGATAATCAAATCGGAGTAGCCAAGTTCCGTTGTAGCGCGGTCTATATACGGCTCACACGCTTGAGCATCGGTTGCTTCTCCAGTTTCGATATCATAGCAAACTTCATGAGCGTAAATATAGTCTTCGGTAACTAAGCGTCCGTCTCTAAAAATAACAAACGGTTCGTGATCCGGAGAGAATATGTCCGCACCCATTTGCATGTCTTCTTTCGTACTGATGCCTAGTAAATGCAAGACAGTTGGTCTAATATCCAATTGGCCGGAAAGCTCGTCAATCGTTTCTCCTTTTCCGTAACCTGGAATGTGAATGAACATCGGCACTTTTTGTAATTCGACATTATCCAAAGGAGTGATTTCTTTATCCAAATACATGCTCATCGCCTTATTATGATTTTCCGAAATACCATAGTGGTCTCCGTACATGACAATTATAGAATTGTCATATAAACCGCTTTTCTTCAAGTCTTCGAAGAAGATTTTAATGGCTTCATCCATATAGCGGGCTGTTTGGAAGTACTTATTCAATGTTTTCGAATTGGAATCATATGGCGGAATGATCATATCTTCTTCATCCAAATCAAATGGATGGTGGTTCGTCAATGTGATCATTCTTGTTGAAAACGGTTGAGGCATAGTTTTCATTAATTCCACGGACTGCTCAAAAAACGGAATATCTTTCATTCCCCAGTTGACCGCTTGCCCTTCTCCGATCTCATAACTTTCAACATCATAAAATTTCTCGATACCTAGAGCTTGATACATAATATCCCGGTTCCAGAAGCTTTTGTTGTTGGCGTGCATGACACTCGTGAAGTATCCATTCTCGCCTAGTCTTTCCGACATGGAGTTGAATGTATTTCCACTGTTTGTGAAAAAGACAGCCCCGCCATTTCGACCGTATAGTGAGTTTTCCATAATGAATTCCGAGTCAGAAGTTTTCCCTAACCCAGTTTGATGATAGAAGTTATCGAAATAAAATGTATCTGGATCATTTGTCAATTCATTGAGGAATGGCGTAATTTCATGGCCGTTCATCTCATTGTTGATAACGAAGTTTTGCAAGGATTCCAAAGATACGAAGATTACGTTGCGTCCCTCCGCAACTCCGAACATTTTGGGATCTGGTTCTGCATAATTCGCATTAATATAGTTGGCTACCTCGGTAAGTTCACTGCCATCGGCAAGCGCACGTTGCGCATGCGTTTTCGATTGGATGAACAAGTCATAAATATGATAATTGTATGTCCCGATATTTTTCACGAGCAATTCCCTGTCAAAGCTTCGTGTGAGCAGCTGCGGACGCTGTGCTTCGGATAATCCTAAATTGACCATCAGCACCGTTGCAGCTACTACAAAATATAGCTTACGGCCAATGCTTCGTTGGCTTACAGAGCTTTCCGCTGCAGGGATGAATTTAATAGCTAATGCAATGATAATGACGTCGGCGAAGAATAAAATATCCCATGGACGGATGTTCGCACCGATGGAAGATGACAAATCGCCAAAATTACTTGTTTGGAATAATACCGGCAACGTGATGAAATCACTAAAAAATCGATAGAATACCGCGTTGCTGAACATAATAATCGATGTTATTAAACTGATTGAAAATATATAGATGTTACGACGTTTCGTACTCTTCATGAATAAGGCCATACCGTATATGAATAATAGAAAACTGAGTGGGTTCATGAACAGAATGAATTCCTGCATCATATTATCGATCTTCATATTAAAGCTAGTGATATAGCCTATATACGTTGTTAGCCATGTTGCGATAATTGCAATGACGAGTACGGAATGCTTGGGCCAAGTTACTCTTTTCATTCTTTATCTTCCTTTCATAAGTGAAACCTCAAATGTAAATGCACCCTATCACCTGTACATGCACTACTTAATAGACGGATGAGAGATAAAAAAGTTTCATTTTCCGCAAAAAAATTGTGAAAAGGTTATGAGTTGAGTATACCTCTAATCAGCCCTTTTGCCCAACTCACTTTTTAATATAAGTAGAGCTGGCAAGTAATCTTCTTGCATTATTAAGCCATTTTCGTATAGCTCTTTCACTTCAGACATCATCATTTCGATATCTGTTTTTTGGTTCCCTGTATATATAAAAATGCCGAAACGTTTAAGAAGTTGCAGGACATCAAAGAAATCCCTCATTTGGCATCACGTATTTCCCGACATTGTATGACTCTTTTCTCAGTAATAATCTTATTGACTGGAATATCATGTTCTTCAATAGGTACTTCTTTTGAAGTCTGGATGTCTAAAGCCAAAGATACCCGATTTCCATCGTAGTTAGTCAAATAGCGATCATAATATCCTCCACCAAAACCGATTCTGAACCCTTCTTCGGAAAATACGACACCAGGTACAATTTGAAGGTCGATTTGGCGTTTGTCAACGGAAATCGTCCGTTCGACAGCCGGTTCCTTTAAATCCATATAAACCGTTTCAAGATCATCGAATGAATTGATGAGCCTAAAATCCATTTCCCTCGTATCGGGTATGCATTTTGGCACAGCGATACGTTTCCCTGCATTCCATGCAGATTCAATTAACGCAATCGTATCCACTTCGGGGAAGCGTGATATTGTAACTCCTATCGTCTGGGCAGACGTGTACTCATCACACGCATAAAGCCGTTCTAAAATTGCTGCAGACAGACTTGCATGTTCAGAATGATTCATATCTTTCATGATTGTTATCATCTGTTTTCGTTTGGACAATTTACTCATTCAAGTATTCCCCCATTCTGAAATAAAAAACCAAAACCCGTGAAGAGTTTTGGCATGAGCGATTATTTCGTTTCACGGTGCAAAGTTTGTTTCTTTTCACGTGAGCAATATTTTTTCATTTCAAGACGTTCCGGATTGTTACGCTTGTTTTTCTTTGTAATATAATTACGCTCTCCACATTCTGTGCAAGCAAGTGTAATATTTACGCGCATTGTTGTCCCTCCCACTCATTGGCAAAATAAATTAATATGAGCATGATTTATACGACTTTTCAATTGTATCATATCACACGGGTATGTAAAGAAGAAAGTTTCAAATTACATTCAGAAGATGCATATGATACTATGGGAACAAAGTAATCTATTCCCGGAGGTTGTACCATATTGGATATTGAATTAATTTTACTATGCATAGGTATTATTTGCATCATCCTTTCATTCTTCATCGGAAATTCAAAACGTAAAAATGAAGAGGAGATTGAAAACATTTCAATCAGCCTTCATCAGGAAACGAATCAATTGAAAAAACGTTTGAAAGCAATTGAAGAGGAATTGATGATCAGTGTTGGACCGATCGCAAACGAACAGCGTCGGAAATCGAAGCCGGTACACGAAATCATCATCAATCAAATCCTCTCCTTAAAAGCGCAAGGTTATTCAATTCCGGAAATAGCGAAACGCTCTTCCCTATCTGACGAGGAAGTCGTCGACGTACTGAAGTCCCGGGGGGTAACCTTATGATAAAGGATGTTCTAAGGAGTGCGGGAATAGGCTGCATCATTGCAGTAGGAATCCTCTATTTCACATACACCGACCACGAACAAACTGATTCCGAACAGTACAAAATCCAGTTGGACGAGCTGCAAGCCGAGTTAGATAAGGTGAAACAAGAATTAGCTGTCGCCCAAACATTATCTTCCCCTAAAACAGAAGATGCTGACAGCCAAGACTCGAATGCCAGTAAGGAAAAGCCAGAATCAAATCCTAATAGCGAAACAACTTCGAAGCAGATTACTAAAGTAATCTTGACGATTGAAGCCGGGTCGACATCGAAATCTGTAGCTGACAACCTTGAGCAGGCCGGGATTATCGGCAGCGCCAAGGAACTGGAACAATACCTGATTGACAATAGCTTGGCAGGCCGTATTCAAATCGGCGTGCATGAAGTTGACACAACGATGGATCTTGATACAATTGCCCGCATTATTACAAATACGAAATAAATAAAAAAAGCTGCCCTACGCAAACTTTGCGTTGTGGCAGCTTTTCTCATTTCTCTTTCATTTCCTTCTCTTTTTCTTTCTCTTTCTCTTTCTCTTTTTCAAATCGGCGGTCTATTTTTTGATCTGTTGTTTCTTGATCATTAGTCTTTGCCCGCTCTTCCTTCAAATCAAAATAAGTATCTAGAGCCGTTCGGACAATCTCCGTCATAGCCGTGCTTTGAGTGCGGTAATTGCCTCGATCCGTCGAAGCATATGGAATGACAACAGCATATGCTACTTCCGGGTTTTCTGCGGGTGCAAATCCGACATGTGTCAAGTTAACAGAAGCCATCCCATATTTACTGCGGTCATCCCCATAATAGTAGGATTGGGCAGTACCGGTTTTCCCGGCAGCCGTATAGGAAGCTCCGCTCATTAGACTCTTTGGGGCTGTTCCATGAGGGCCGTAATACGTATAATGCATACCCTTTTTAACTTGTTCAATCTCTTTTTCCGTATTATTGATCCGATTGAGCACTTTCACTTCCGTTTCCTGCAATAAAGCGCCAAACGTTTCTCCATCTATCGAAGGTTCTCTAATTTCCTTCAACACTTTCGGTGCAACTCTGTATCCACCGTTGGCAACCGTCGAGACGTACTGAGCAAGTTGCAACGGAGTATACGTATCGAATTGTCCAATTGCAAAGTCAAGCAGTTTACCGGAACGCGTATCCGTTCCTGTGACACCTGTATATTCTCCAGGCAAATCGATTCCCGTTTTCACCCCTAAGCCGAATGAGGCATACGCGTTGCGCAGTCTATCAAAACCGGCGATATCAATTGGAAGGGCCTTATAAGGTCTGTATACTCCATTTCCTAACGAAATGGCGATTTTAAACATATAAACGTTAGAAGACCTGCCGAGCGCTGTTATATCGTCAACAGCTACCCGACCGTTCTGATTGAACAGGGATCTTTTAGGTAAACCGGCAATATTCATCGGTTCGTCGATTTTTACTTCACCGACCGAAAGAACCCCTTCGCTATAACCTGCCAAAACTGTTGCCACTTTGACAGTGGAACCGACTTCATAGGCGGATGTAAACGTGCCGTAAGCATAGTCGCGAACTTCCCATTTGCCAGAATCCTCATCTTTTACTACTCGTTTACCTACCAATGAAAGCAACTCTCCGTTATTCGGATCCATCATGACAAGGAAGGCCCTGTCCAATAATCCAGATCGAGAGTCTTTCTTCATCTCAAGAAGCTTCTCTGAAAGAAGTTCCTCCATTGATTCCTGCAACTCACTATCCATTGATAGTACAAGGTCCCTGCCCGGCTCCCCTTCTCTGACTGTCTTCGTTTCAATGACGCGGCCAGTCCGATCCTTCACGTTTTTCACGATTGTTTTCTGTCCTCTTAACAGTTCTTCATAATACTGTTCGAAATAGCTCCGACCAATTCGGTCATTCCTTGAATAATCCCTTGCTAAATAATAATCGAGATGGCTTCGCGGAATCCCTTCGACAGAACTTGTCATCGTCCCAAGAATCGTACTGTCCGAGAATTTCACACGCTCCCAGTCCGTCGTCGTATTGACCCCTTCAAAATCACTCAACCGTTCCGAGACGGCTGCGAACTCCTCTTCGGTAACATTTCCACTTTTAATGATCTGCGGAGAGTAAGCATAGCCTGACATCATTTCCCGATAGATGGCCAACACTTCAAGTTCGTGATCCGTGAAGGAATTTAGCTCTTCATCCGTAATCCGTTCACGTGTCAAACGAGTCACTTCGCGTTGAATATCCTGTTTGGATAAAGTGCCGCTCTCGTTAATGTTCTCCAATTCCTTTTTGCTAACTTTTGCTTCGGCTTCATCGGGATTCAATAATATCCAGAAATCGCGCTTATCCCCTATCGTCACCCTTTTCGTATCCTGGTGAATCAATTCTGAAAGTTCTTCTGCAATTTCCAACATTTCCTGTGAAGTCGTGGAAGTAGTTTTCGTATACGTTATGGCGTTCATAGGTTTATTATCGACAAGGACCTTACCAGTTCGATCATAGATCCTGCCCCGAGGAACACTCGTATTGACTGCAATTTCCTCTTTCTTCTCCAATTCTCTCGTATACTCTTCGCCTTTGACGATCTGCAAGTACCCAAGCCGGAAAATGAGCAAGGAAAACAGGATGAAAATTGAAAAGAATAATAGGTTCATCCTGAAGGCGATATGTTTCCGTTGACGGATTTTTGCTTGGTCCACTTTGCGCATCGGCTTTTTCATATGTATTCCCCTTACGTTATTAGTACAGATTGAATTATAGCATTCTAAACATAAAAAGCATATATCCTGACGAACAGGATATATGCTTGGTTGCATTTCTCTGGATTATTAACCGAAGTTTTTAGCGACTTCATCCCAGTTTACTACGTTCCAGAAAGCAGAAACGTAATCAGGACGTCTGTTTTGGTAGTTCAAATAGTATGCATGCTCCCAAACGTCAAGTCCAAGAATAGGAGTTTTTCCTTCCATCAATGGAGAATCTTGGTTAGGAGTCGACATGATTTCAAGTTCGCCGTTATTGGAAACAAGCCAAGCCCAGCCTGAACCGAAACGAGTTGCAGCTGCTTTCGCAAACTCTTCTTTGAATGCATCAAAGCTGCCAAACTTCTTGTCGATAGCTTCTGCAAGTTCTCCAGTTGGGTTTCCGCCACCGTTTGGTGAAAGAATATTCCAGAAGAATGTGTGGTTTGCATGACCGCCGCCGTTATTACGGACAGCCGTACGGATGTTTTCAGGAACCGCATCCAGATTGGAAATAAGCTCTTCAACAGATTTGGATGCCAAATCTTCGTGCCCTTCCAATGCATTATTCACGTTAGTCACATAAGTATTGTGATGTTTCGTGTGATGGATGTTCATCGTTTCTTTGTCGATGTGTGGCTCGAGTGCATCGTATGCGTATGGTAGTTCTGGTAATTTATAAGCCATTTGTCCATTCCTCCTCATTTGATTCATAATTTATCCTACACAATAAACATTATCAAAATTTGGGAGGCCATTCAATTGAAATGAACTACGTCGTAACATAGAGTATGAAAATTCCAATCATAAGTAACATGACCGCACCTTTAGCAGCGATGGAAGTGAAGAAACCGACAATTGAACCGACACCCGTTTTCAATGATTGTTTCACACCGGTCCGTGTCACTAGCAGTTCTGACAGGAATGCACCTAAGAATGGTCCGATTAGGATTCCTGCTACCGGAATCACGAAAGGACCAATTAGCAGTCCAATCGTGCTTCCCCACATACCAGCCTTTGAACCTCCGAATTTCTTGACACCAACAATGTTTGCAAGTGTATCCGCACCGAACAGTAAAATGACGAACAACACTTGGATTACCCAAAATAACCAAGTCATCTCTTCAAAGGAAGCTATCCATCCATACAACAAGAATCCGCCGATTATGAAAAACACGGAAGGAATGATCGGATAAAACAAGCCGATGAAGGCGATGATGAACATGACAATAGCCGCAATCCATCCTGCTATTTCCATTGACTTCCCTCCTTGATCCCTATATTATACCCGTTTGCCTAAAATGGCTTCTGCAATATTTACAGCATGATCACCGATTCGTTCAAGATTGGAAACGATATCGACAAAGACCATTCCTGATTGTGCAGAACAATGCCCTTCATTCAAACGAACAATATGGTTTTTCCTAAATTTACGTTCCATCTTATCTATTAAAGCCTCTTGCTCAGCAACTTCTTTCGCTAACCCGACGTCATTCATATCAAGTGAGCGCACCGCTTTTTGAACGGTAGCAATTGTCAACGTGAACATTTCTGTTAAATCTTTCATAGCATCCTCAGTCAATTTCACACGGTTCACTTCACGGAAATCGATCAATTCGATAATATTTTCAAAGTGATCTCCAATCCGTTCGATATCTCGTACCGTATCCATCAGCATGACGTGTCTTGCAGATTCGATCGGAGAAATATTAACCGCAGAAATATCCACAAGGTAATCAGTTATTTTACGGTCTAAATTATTGATAGCATCTTCTATTTGGTAGGCCGTTTCAGCATGACGCTTGTTGCTTGTCTTCAAATACTCATATGTTTCTTCCATTCCTTGTACTGCGAAATCACCCATCCTGATAATTTCTTCCTTCGCTTGTCCAATGGCGACGGAAGGAGATTGATTGATGAAATTCGGATCCAAGTGCTTCGGTCTGTACTCGATTGTAACATCCTTGCCTGGAATTATTTTCGTCACGAGCAACGCCCAAGCACCAATCAGAGGGAACTGTATAACAGTATTCGCAACGTTGAAAGTGCCATGCGCAAAAGCAATTTGCATTTTACTTTCCAACGCCAGAAGCCCGGAAATCCATTCGACATAAAGCGTGAAAGGATACAGGAGAATCAAGAAAACGACTGTTCCAACTACATTGAAGAGAACATGTGCCGCCGCTGCTCTTCTTGCTGCCACAGATGCGCCTATCGACGCAAGAACTGCTGTGATCGTTGTTCCGATGTTATCCCCAAAAAGAATCGGTAATGCGGCTTGAAGCGAGACAAGGTTCTCCGCATACAGCCCTTGCAAAATCCCAACAGTTGCACTTGAGCTTTGGACGATAAGTGTGAAGACTGTTCCTGCAACAACCCCAAGTATAGGATGTTCAGCCATTGAAACTGTAAAGTCAGAGAATGCAGAAAGCGACCTAAGCGGCTTCATCCCTTCACTCATTAGCTCAAGACCGAGGAATAGGCCCCCAAATCCAAATACAACTTCACCAAAGTTCTTAATAGTATTCTTTTTGAAGAAGAAAATTAGAATTGCACCAAGCGCCATAATCGGCAATGCGTACGCGCCGACATCAAGACCTATAATGAAAGCTGTAATCGTCGTTCCAATGTTTGCACCCATAATAACGCCGATTGCCTGGCGAAGGGTCATGAAGCCTGCACTTACCAAACCGACGGTAATAACAGTTGTACCCGAGCTCGACTGTATGAGTACGGTCACGATAATTCCGACGAGGACACCCATGAACGGGTTTGTCGTAAATCTATCCAAAATACTCCTAAGCCTATCCCCTGCAGCTTTTTGTAAGCCATCACCCATATACTTTATGGCGAATAGGAAGATTCCAAGACCCCCTACAAATTGAAAGAGCACTTCCTGCCAATTTATTTCCATTACTCAGCATACCTCCATCATACATTATCTTTAAGCATTCCCATTATGTTAACTATGTTAACGAATTGTAAATAGAAGTGGGCAAATCTTTACATTCCCTTAACAATCCAGCGGAAAAAAGTCATACTTCTGTCGAATTTGATATCCCCACTTCCCACTTGCATACATGGTAGACTATCTGTAAGTAAAGGAGGTCCAACTTTGAAGTTCCATCAGATATTTTTGGCTGCATTCCATGAGCCGAAAAAACTTGCAGCATTCCGGCTACTTCCGATCGGACGTGTAATCCGTTATGCTTTCTTTTTTATATTGCTAATGACACTCATTTCATTTACTCGCTTCACTATTGGCGATACCGAATTGTTTGAAGCTTCTCCTGAACTGACCGAGTATAGTGAAACGATCGGCGGGCTTATTTATCCGATGGCCTTCATCTTTCAATTTGTCATTGCGACATTTTACGTATTTGTGCGGATCAGCTTATTTGCGGCTATCGGTATATGGATCGGCAAGTTAATAAAGAGGCGTATAGAATACCGCTTTATTTGGAGGACTGCCGCCATAGCTATCACCGTTCCATTGCTGCTGACGATTTCTCTAGATTTCTTGCCAGCTTGGGAAACTTTCGGCATACTTTTCTCGTCCTTAATCCATATTGGCTACATAATTGCCGCTCTCAAGTATTATCCAAAAGTACCCAGATGAATACTTTCCAAATTCCCGCATATTGTGTGGGAAGGGGGAATGTTCATGCGTACTTTATTCGTAGCCGTAATTTTATTTCTTACCTTTCATATTATCCGAATCGACTTGGGGGACGGGACAATCCCTCTAGCATCGTTTTTTGGGGATGAACAGCCTTGTGAAGAAACGAAAATGGAAAGCTTACATGTTACAACAATCCTAGGTGACACGATCGAATCTCTTTTTGCGATGTACCCAGATCCGGAATCCACTTTTGTAGAAAGATTATCAGCTTTTTATTCCCTGAATCCCCATCTTCGAAACCAGGAGCTAATTGGCGGTCTTTCCGTTCAACTCCCCCTTTCGAAAACGAGCCAGGATAATTGCAATTAATGATGTTTTAAGCGGTGTCCCTTGTTTTTTCATCCGATTGATTGCTAAAATAGATATTAGTTATGAGTTTGTAAGGAGAGAATATACCCATGAGTGAAATAATACACAGATCCAAAACACGTCCTGTACGGGTAGGCAATTTGACAATCGGCGGCAGCGACGAACTATTCATCCAAAGTATGACAACAACTAAAACACATGATGTAGAGGCAACGGTGGCAGAGATTTTACGTCTGGAAGAAGCCGGCTGTCAAATCGTCCGTGTTGCATGTCCGGACGAACGTGCCGCATATTCTATCGGAGCTATTAAAGAACGGATCAATATCCCGCTCGTTGTCGATATCCATTTCGATTATAAGCTTGCATTGATCGCAATCGAGCAAGGTGCAGATAAAATCCGGATCAACCCGGGCAATATTGGCCGTCAGGAAAAAGTGGAAGCAGTCGTCAGAGCGGCGAAAGAAAAAGGCATTCCGATTCGAATCGGTGTAAACGCTGGTTCACTTGAAAAACACATCTTGAAAAAATATGGTTATCCGACTGCAGATGGCATGGTTGAAAGTGCCTTGCATCATATTAAAATATTGGAAGACCTTGATTTTCACGATATTATCGTTTCATTGAAAGCGTCAGATGTGAACCTGGCAGTAGAAGCGTACAAGAAAGCTGCTGCTGCATTCGATTATCCATTGCACCTCGGGATTACAGAGTCTGGAACATTGTTCGCTGGATCCATCAAAAGTGCGGCGGGCCTTGGTACATTGCTTTCAGCAGGTATCGGGAATACGCTGCGTGTTTCATTGAGCGCAGATCCTGTACAGGAAATAAAAGTGGCACGTGAACTATTGAAAATATTTGGTCTTTCTTCAAATGCCGCCACGCTAATCTCTTGTCCGACTTGCGGACGTATTGAGATTGACTTGATTTCCATTGCGAATGAAGTAGAGGAATATATTTCTACAATTAAAGCGCCGTTGAAAGTAGCAGTATTAGGTTGTGCCGTTAACGGCCCTGGAGAAGCACGTGAAGCGGATATCGGTATTGCAGGTGCCCGTGGAGAAGGATTACTCTTCATGAAAGGGAAAACCGTCCGTAAAGTGCCTGAGGAAACAATGGTGGAAGAACTGAAAATGGAGATCGACAAGCTTGCTGAAGAGTACTTTGAAAAGAAACGCCAAGAAGAGCTGCTTCTTCAAAGCGGGGCCTCTGAATGAGGAAAATCCGTTTCGGCATTGATATCGATGGGACAGTCACATGTCCCACCTCTCTTCTTCCACATATCAATGCACAATTTGGATGCAATCTGATTCTAGACGATATTAAAGAATATGATTTGACGAAAGCTTTTCCTGTTGACGAGAAAGAGTTTTATGACTGGTACCGTCAAGCGGAAGTGACAATTTACGAATCGTCACCAGCACAGGAATATGCGAAAATGATCTTGTCCGAATGGCGGGAGCATTATGAGCTTTATTATATTTCCGCCCGGGGCGAAAACGTGACGGATTGTACGCTTGATTGGTTTGAACGTGAGGAAATCCCTTATGACCATATCGAGCTGATCGGCAGCCATCATAAGATCGAGACGGCGAGAAAGTTCAATGTCGACGCGTTTTTTGAAGACAAGCATGATAACGCAGTCGCGATTCATGAGGAATTGAATATTCCTGTCCTTCTCTTTGATACACCATATAACCGCGAACCCATTCCGGAAGGTGTTATACGTGTGACAAGTTGGCAAGAAGCCGACCAATGGATCAAAAAGCTGTTTCCCATTCAAGAAAAAGTGAACTAAAAAAGGAGTAGGGTTCAATCCCCTACTCCTTTTTATTGTTCCACACAAATCGGACATTTGCCGTAGATTTCGAATTTATGGCCTTCTACTTCATAGCCTTGCAAATTCACCGTAATCGATTCCATTGGGCAATGTGCTATGTTCCGCGTTTTGCCGCATGCTGTGCAAATAAAATGGTGATGATGGACGCCATGATCGCATTGCATCCTAAAATGCCTCTCTCCATTCAATTCAGTCTCTTCCAAAATACCAAGCTCCGAAAAAGTCGTCAAATTGCGATAGATCGTATCAAAGCTAATGCCAGGATTATCAGAAGCCATGAACTTCCTTACTTCCAACGCTGTCAAATACCTGTCATTCTCAGAAAAGAATTCTAAAATCGTCTCGCGATTTTTTGTCCTTTTGAACTGATGTTCTTGCAAAATGCGCCATGCTTCATCGAGTGTCATGCGAATTCCCCCTTCCTTTTCCGGGTAGACTGTTTGCCTTTCACTTTATTCCAACCTAACACAAGTAATAAAATGATGATAGACGTAATGACAATCGTCCCTCCCGGAGCAATATCCAGATGAAATGCTGCAAACAGCCCTACAATGACCGACAGCTCACCAATGACGATGGAGTAAATAAGCGCCCCCTTGAAACTTTTAGCAAGCTGTATGGCAGCTGCAACCGGTATCGTCATCAACGATGAAACGAGCAAGATGCCGACAATCCTCATTGATGCTCCAATAACAAGTGCGACGATAATCATGAAGACCATTTGAATGATCTTTCCGTTGACGCCAGATACTTTTGCGTATTCCTTGTCGAATGACAAAGCGAACATTTCTTTATAGAAAAATCGAATAAACGCTAGAACGACGATGGTGATTATGATGATAATCCATAAATCCTGCCGGCTTACAGCTGAAACGGAGCCGAATAAGTAACCGACAAGGTCAGAGCCGAATCCTTTCGCCAACGAGATAAAAATCGCTCCGAAGCCAATGCCGGTGGAAAGGATGATAGGGATTGCCAGCTCCTCGAAATGCTTATATGCACCCCTCAGCCTTTCAATCAATAATGATCCCCCTACCGCACTGACCATCCCTAAATATACCGGATTCAAAGCGGAAAAAAGAAGGACTGACTGACTTAAAAAAAGGCTTCCCGCTATTCCGGCCAATGCGACGTGGCTCAATGCATCAGCGATAAGCGCCAACCTTCTTACAACGATGAATAGCCCAAGCAACGGAGCGATGACTCCGATAATTAGTCCAGATAAAAATGCATTTTGAAGAAATTCATATGTGAGTAAAGCACTAATCACGGTCAAACCTCCCTTTGTTCTTGATGGACGCGCCGTACAGGGTGACCGTACCATAACGATATGTCTACATCATTCATCTTTTTGTATTCCGATTGCACTCCATGGAAATGGATAGATCTATTGAGACATGCGACATGTGTCGCAAGCTCAGTTACAAGATCGATTTCATGGGTAACGAGCAGGATTGCAATCCCATGTTCACGGTTCAATTCATTCAGCATAGAATAGAACGAAGCTACGTTTTTCTGATCGATTCCGACAGTCGGTTCATCCATAATCAGCAAATCCGGTTCACCTACTAATGCACGAGCGATGAAGACACGTTGCTGCTGGCCGCCTGATAACTCACCAATATTTTGGTAAGCGAATTGGTCCATTTTCACGATGCGCAAAGCTTCCAATGCTTTTTGCTCATCGTGCTTTGAAAAACTTTTAAATAAACCAACCTTTCGCGTTAGACCGCTTTTCACGACTTCAAGAACTGTCGCTGGAAATCCCGAATTGAATGAATTCGACTTTTGGGAGACATATCCAATACGCTCCCTCTGCCTGAAGGAATCAACGTTTTGGCCAAATAGCTTTACTGTCCCCTGATCCGCCTTCAATAATCCTAAAATAATATTGATCAGAGTGGATTTTCCGGAACCGTTCGGCCCGATGAGCGCCCAGAACTCCCCTTCTTTTACTTCCAATGATATATCTTCGAGAACGGTAGACTGTTCATACCGAAAACTGACATCGATACATTCAATTATTGTATTTGTCATATAGTAAAATCCCTTTCTGTTGAAAAAATGTAAACAGGAACGATTACGATTACTAGTAGAAGTATATAGGAAGATTCGGCCGGACACAACTAATTAAGAAGGAATGGTGCAATTTGGATTATATGCAAATATTGAATGAAATAAAAAGGAAGAGTGATGAAGAAGCCAAATTATTGGCCGATGCATATGGCATCAATTTATCAGTAAAAGAAATTAGAGCGTTGCGTCCTTTGCTTGATGAAATTTCATTCCACTGGATTTTTACCGGCATTCCGGAAAGCTTCATCGCAAAAGTGAAGCGTGCTGTCGGGGATAAAAAGGGAGAAGAGTTATTCCGACAATATTTGGATATGATTTAAAAAGACATAAAAGCAACCCGCCATTGGAATGACCAATTAGCGGGTTTTCATCATTTTCATACTAATAAAAGCTCACGTTGGTTTGCTTGGAATGTTTTCGATTTCAACATTTCAATTTCATATTGATATGGAGCTTTTTTGTTTTTTGCATCATTGCCTACGAAAGGCGTTTCAAGAATTTTAGGAATTGACATAAACTCCGGATGATGAACGATGTAACTGAGCGCGTCGAAGCCGATATGTCCATGCCCGATATTCTCATGACGGTCCTTCATTGCACCACGTTCGTTTTTACTGTCATTGACGTGGATGACTGATATTCTGTCTTTCCCGATAATGTTATCGAATTCTTGCAACACGCCATCGAAATCATTAACGATGTCATAGCCTGCATCATGTACGTGACAAGTATCAAAACATACTGATAGGCGTTCATTGTTGTGAACACCGTCAATGATTTTTGCAATTTCATCAAAGTTTCTTCCACATTCGCTGCCCTTTCCTGCCATCGTTTCAAGCGCAATGCGGACTGTTGAATCTTCAGCAAGAACTTCATTCAATCCTTCAATGATTTTAGCAATTCCTTGATCGGCTCCTGCGCCGACGTGCGCACCAGGGTGCAGAACGATCTGATCCGCCCCAAGAGCCGCTGTTCTTTGAATCTCCTGCTGTAGAAAGTCAACGCCTAATCTGAACGTCTCAGGCTTAGTCGTGTTACCGATATTAATGATATATGGAGCGTGGACAACGATATTCGATAGGCCATTCTCTTTCATATGCAATAATCCCGCTTCGATATTCAATTCTTCAATCGGTTTTCTTCGCGTATTTTGCGGAGCTCCCGTATAAATCATGAATGTTGTAGCGCCGTAGCCCAACGCCTCTTCACTAGAACCTAGCAGCATCTTTTTGCCGCTCATCGAAACATGTGAACCTAATAGCAATGGTTGATCATTTTTCATTTCTTCGTTTCAATCTCCTTTCCCTCTTCTTGAATTTCTCTATATCCTTAGCCATTTTCTTTTTATATCCAGGCTTGACCTTCGACGGTTTACGTACATATGAAGCTGCTTTACGATCAAGTTCATCCACTTCTTTGACACGCTTCTTCCGCGCATGGCGTTCCTTGACTTCAATCCACTCGCCTTTTTTTACATCTTCATGGATGAATGGAATGCCCATCTTTTCAATTTGAACAATTTTGTCGTCCTCCGAAGGTTCATACATTGTGATGGCGATACCTTCTAGGCCTGCCCGGGCTGTTCTTCCTACCCGGTGGATAAAGAACTCTAAGTCATCAGGCAATTCATAGTTGACGACGTGACTCACCCCAGGGATGTCAATCCCACGGGCTGCAAGATCAGTTGCGACGATATATTGATATTCGAGATCCCTGATCTGTTTCATCATCCTTGTACGTTCGCGTGGGGATAAATCACCGTGGATTCTGCCCGCCTTTATGCCATGTTCTGCTAAGTAATCAGCGACCTCATCGGCATTTTGCTTCGTGTTCGTAAAGACGATCGCTAAGTATGGATTAATAGCTTCCAAAACATGCAATAGCTTTTTCTTACGGTCCATGCTCCGGACAGGTACTAGTGAATATTTCATGCCTTCTGTTAAAGGCTTTTTATTCCCGATCTGTACGTGAACAGGGCTTTCCATATACTTAGACAGGAATGGCTTCAGCTTTTCAGGAATTGTTGCTGAAAAAACATACATTTCCAAGTCCGTCGGCATTTTAGAAGCAAATTTATCGATATCCTCGATGAATCCCATGTCAAATGCCAAATCGGCTTCATCGATTACCAGAATAGTTGCTGTATGAATTGCTAAAGCTCCTTCATCTGCAAGGTCACGAATTCTGCCAGGCGTTCCCACAATGATGTGTGGATTCGATTTTAACTTGTCGATGGAGCGTTGCTTGTCAGTTCCTCCAATTAAAAGCGAGCTTCGGATACTTGTTTTTTCTGTCATTTTATTCAATTCTTCATATAGCTGCAATGCGAGTTCTCTCGTCGGCGCGGTGATGACCGCTTGCAATTCTTCCTTCTCCTCGTCCAGACGTTCTAGAATCGGAATAAGGAAGCTGTGCGACTTACCTGTACCTGTATGTGCTTGTCCGATCGCATTGGACCCTTTGAGGATTAAAGGGATCATTTCTTTTTGTATCGGTGTAGGGTGTTCAAACCCCAATCGGGCAATTGCCTCCCTAAGGAAAGGTTTGAATTGATAATCAGTGAATTTAGACATTCGTATGCCTCCTAACGTATTCCTATTGTAGCATGATTCCGTTCCGCAGTATGCGATTTTGGCATAGTATAGATTGTGAAAGTTCACAATGACCAAATGAAAGGGGTTATCCATGAGGTACGAATCCTTCTATCCATTCGCTCGTGCGCAAAATTCGCCGTTTGCAATGAGGCAGCCTTTCCGCGGCCCACAGCAACAGCAGAACTTCTCCCAAATACCGAGACAACCTTTTCAAGGGTCTCCGATGGGAAATCCGTTCGGCTCGTCCGCACCGGCTCCGTTTCAAAATACATCCAAGATGGAAATGTACATGCAAACAGCGAACCGGTTTTTAAATACCGCACAACAATACGCGCCACTAGTCCAGCAAATTGCTCCCATGTTCCAGAACTTACCTGCGATGTGGAGATTATATAAAGGCTTCCAGTCGCTTCCTTCTGCGGGAGGAGCAGCGGGAGCAGCCTCCAACGCCGCATCCGCCGGCGCACCAAGTCCGCAACCCGGCGCTTCTAATCCACGGATCTTTCAGCCTCCCAAATTATAATTTTGAAACGTGTGCCTGACTCCGCTATAATGGATACAGATCCCTTTAGAGGAGTGTGGAGTGAATGAAAGTCAAAAAGATTTCCCCGCGCGGCTATTGTTACGGGGTTGTCGATGCAATGGTAATCGCGAGAAATGCAGCACTCGACAAAACTTTGCCGAGACCTATTTATATATTAGGCATGATTGTTCATAATAAACATGTCACAGATGCATTTGAGGAAGATGGCATCATCACGTTGGATGGTGAAAACAGGTTGGAAATCCTCGAAAAAGTGGAAACGGGTACTGTTATTTTCACTGCGCACGGCGTGTCACCGGAAGTTCGAGAATTGGCTAAACGCAAAGGGCTCGTTTCTATTGATGCAACTTGCCCCGATGTTACGGTCACTCACGATCTGATCACAGAAAAGACTGCAGAAGGCTACGATATCATTTATATCGGAAAGAAACATCATCCTGAGCCAGAAGGAGCGATTGGCGTCGCGCCCCATGCCGTCCATCTGATCGAGACGCTTGACGATGTCGATAGCCTTTTACTCGATAATGAAAAGCTGCTTGTAACGAATCAGACGACGATGAGTCAATGGGACGTTGCTCATATTATGGATGCGTTGAAAGAGAAATTCCCTCACATTGAAGTGCACAAGGAAATCTGCCTTGCCACACAAGTGAGACAAGAAGCTGTAGCGGAGCAGGCAGGAGAAGCGGATTTGTTAATCGTTGTCGGAGATCCTAAAAGTAATAACTCCAACCGTTTGACACAAGTATCTGTGGAAATTGCCAATACGCCTTCGTACAGAATTTCAGATGTTTCCGAGATTAATATCGATTGGCTGGAAGGCATCGAAACGGTCGCAGTCACAGCTGGAGCATCAACGCCAACGTTAATTGTCCGCGAAGTGATTGCTTTCTTGGAAAGCTTCGACCCGGAAGATCCGTCGACTCATGTACCTGAACGGAAGTTTAAATTGGAGCGGATCTTGCCAAAAATCAAAAATCCAGAACCGGTCAAGCGCATCGAACCTTATGCAATAACAGAATAACAGAATAAACGGGCTGTTCCGTCGTCGTACATCGACATGGAACAGCCTTTTTTTGTTATACAAATCGGAATGGTTCCGTATCGATTTCTGATTTGATAAAAGAAACTTCGTAGCCTTTTTCCGTGCATGCCTGTTCCATATGGCGGGCCACTCCTTCAATCATCACTTTTTCTACATGATGACCTGGATCTACGATGGCTAGGTCCATCAGTTCCGCCTCCTGTGCACTATGAAAATCCATATCTCCAGTAACGAATACATCTGCACCTTTTCGTTTTGCGGATCTTATATATTTACTGCCGCTGCCGCCAAGTACGGCAACCTTTCGGACAAGTTTTGACGCGTCGCCTACAATTCTGACTGCAGGGACGTCTAGAGCTCCTTTGACGAATTGGGCAAACTCTTTAAGCTCCATAGCCTCTTGCAATGTGCCTACCCTTCCGAGCCCAAATTCTTCAGTCCTCTGATCTAACACAAAAAAGTCATAAGCAGGCTCTTCATATGGATGTGCCGACAACATCGCTTTCAGCACTTTCGATCGAAGCGGCCCTGGAAGAACAACTTCGATACGCTCTTCAGTTACCTCTTCCATTTTCCCGATTTCTCCAATGAACGGATCTGCACCTGCTGACGGGGTGAAACGTCCAGTTCCTGTGGACGAAAAGCTGCATCCGGCATAATCTCCGATTGCTCCTGCTCCTGAACGCGCCAACTCTCCCCGTAATTCATCCGCATGCTCGACTGGGCAAAAGACAGCCAATTTGTAAAGCGGATCAGAAATGGTCGGTTCCATCACATCTATGTTTTCAAGTTTTAAACGGGAAGCGAGCAAATCATTCACTCCACCAGGAGCAACATCTAGATTCGTATGTGCAGCATAAACAGAAATATCATGCTTAATGCATTTTTCAACAAGCCTCCCTTGCGGCGTGTCTGTCCAAATATGTTTCATCGGACGAAATATGGGAGGATGATGCGCAATGATCAAATTGGCTCCTTTTTCAATCGCTTCATCTACAACAGCTTCGTTGACATCTAATGTGATGAGCACCTTTTCGACTTGACGATTCAACTGACCGAGATGCAACCCGACCGGATCCCAATCTTCCGCATATCGTTTTGGCGACCATTGTTCAAAAAGGGTAATTATTTCATATCCATTCGCTTTTTTCAATGCTTCAAAACCCCTCCGATTAAGTCGATATTCTTCTGTAATTGTTTCTTTCTTTCTTCGATTTCATTCGTATCACCCGCATTGTCTAAAGCTGCGAGAATTCTTTTCCATTCATCTGATTCCTGTTTCCATTTTTCGATGAAAACCTGTGATTTTTGTTTGAGCAGAATTGGGCCAACGACCATTTCCAACTCGTCATATTCCGCTTGTCCTTTTTCAAGGACGACAATTTCGTAAATTTTATTATCTTCCTTCAAAATCTGCTCGTCGATAATTTTCCATCCGTTTTGCACGGCCCACTCGCGAATTGACAATGAATGAATATTTGGTTGTGTGATGATTCGTTTAACGTTTTGCAGTTTATCTTTCCCGCTTTTTAATATAGTTGCGATTAAAGGTCCGCCCATTCCTGCGATGGAAACTGTATCCACTCCATCAAATTCTTGAATAGCTTCCAATCCATTCGCTAGACGGACAGTGATTGCATCTGAAAGACCTTTCTTGCGGACATTTCTCACCGCTGATTCATACGGCCCTTTCACTACCTCCCCTGCAATGGCTTTAGAGATTTTTCCAGCCTTCACTAAATTGCAAGGCAAATATGCATGATCGCTTCCAATGTCCGCTAGAATGGCCCCTTGTCCGACAAACGATGCGACCGCTTCTAGCCTTTTTGATAATTTTTCGGAATTCAATAGATCCCCGCCTTTCTAATACTCACTATTGTAAGGGAATATCACTATCTTTGCCAGAATTCAAAAAGCCATCGGAGGCTGTAAAACGCCACCGATGGCTTCCCGTACTTATTTAAGTGATAAAATATACTCTGCCAATTGATCGATTTGTTCGTCTGAGATTTGGCTACCGAATGGAGGCATTCCGCCACTTGTACCGTTTTTAATGATGTCATGAACTTCATCTTGAGATAATGAAAGACCAACAAGCGATGGCGCCATTCCACCACCAGCCAGATCACCACCGTGACAGCCGATACATTTCCCTTGAGCAAAGCCTTCAGGATCAAAATCCTCGGATGCTGCCCCTTCAGTTGTTTCTTCAGTTTTTCCTTCTTCATCCGCTCCAGCGATTTCTTTTTTCTGCTCGATACCGTATAAGGACATGAAGAAAATAAGTCCTAATCCTAGCGCGAAAATCAGGATATAAGGCACTACAGGATTGTTTTTCATCGAATTACCCTCCTTCACCAGGAATTATTCTGTAAAAATATACAGTGCACAACTAATATTGTACTGTATCCAGATGAAAACTGAAAGAGTTATCCATATACATTTAACGTTTTGTGACAATTTGGACATAATTTTCTTAGTGACAGCCAATTTGTCTTGCAATAACCATGCGCTGCACTTCTGACGTACCTTCTCCGATTTCGAGCAATTTCGCATCTCTCATATAGCGTTCAACTTCATATTCCTTCATATAGCCGTATCCTCCGTGAATTTGAATTGCTTGATCCGCAACTTCCATCGCAATTTCGGAGGCATACAGTTTGCACATGGCGGCTTCTTTCGTGAACGGTCGTCCTTGGTCTTTCAACCATGCCGCCTTATAAACCATAGTTCTTGCTAATTCAATTTTCATTGCCATATCGGCCAATTTAAATTGAGTAATCTGGAATTCAGATAAGGTTTTCCCAAACTGCTTCCGTTCTTTCGAATACTTTAACGCCCTATCAAAAGCAGCTTGTGCAATACCTACAGCCATTGCTCCTATTCCGATTCTGCCACCGTCCAACGTGACTAGAAATTGCCGGAAGCCTTCACCGCGCTTCCCAAGAAGGTTTTCTTTAGGAACTCTCACATTATCGAGTACGAGTTCAGTAGTGTTCGACGCATGTAAACCCATCTTTTCATAGTTGTCGATAATCGTGAACCCTTCTGCATTTGTCGGTACGATAATAGCGCTTATTTCTTTCTTGTCATTCTTGTTTCCCGTTATTGCTGTAAGCGCTAAATGTTTTGCGTGGCTTGCATTCGTAATATATACTTTCGATCCATTAATAACAAAATCATTGCCATCTTCTAACGCGGTTGTCTGCGTCCCCCCGGCGTCAGATCCCGCATTCGGTTCGGTGAGCCCAAATGCACCAAATGATTCCCCTGTACAGATTGGCGTTAAATATTTCTGTTTTTGCTCTTCCGTTCCGAATAGATAAAGCGGTGCACCTCCTAAAGAAATATGTGCGGAGTATGTAATACCGGTGGAAGCACACCCACGGCTCAGCTCTTCCGTAACGATTGCAAAGCTGATCGTATCCGCTCCGGCTCCCCCATACTCCTCAGGGAATGGCAATCCCATCATTCCCATTTCAGATAGCTGTTTGAATATCTCGATTGGAAATTCCTTTGTGCGATCCCGTTCAATTGCTCCCGGTGCAACGACTTCATCGGAAAATTCCCTTATCATCTTCCTGATCATCTGTTGCTCATCTGTCAAATCGAAATTCATTTTATTCATCCCCTTTGTTGTGAACGCTTACATTTCAATTATACCGAAATGATCGGCATTATCACAATCATTCTTTCGAAGGATGCTAGATAAGGTGAAACTTCAATCAGTGTTCTTTCATCCTCACTGATTGTTAGTTGAACCAATCGGGCATTTACTGGCTGTTAATTCCCTCTTAGTATCTTTTGATTCCTTGATAATTCTTATATGGGGGATTTTACAGCCAGTTAATGCGGGATTACCGACTTCATAATGAAGACGACGATCAAAACCAACCCTGCAGCTCCTGAAATTGTAAAATATAGTTGCTTTAGTAGTCTTCCAGCTAATAGCCACAATAAACAGTTCACGATTAAAAGACCGACTAACAGCATATTCTGTCCTTCGAAATAGAGCGTCCATAGCTTTAAAGAGATACCGAGCACAGCGAATGCAAAGAGTATGTATAACGATTGGATGAGGATTGCGCGTGCCTTCTTCTTCATTTTCTTTTTTGACAGAATAGCTTCCGTTGCACTGATTTCCTCGTCGTGATCCCCTTGTGTATATAGCGTAATGAGAAAATCGCAGTAATGCTCAGGCAGCAATTTATTTTGTTTCCAGTAATTGATTTCAGCCATAATGATCTTTTTCCGCTGATCATTCATCATATTTCGCCCCTAATCATCATTCAGATACAAAGTTAAAACGCACCGGCATGTTTTATGCCGATGCGGATGATCATTCTAAAAAGTCCTTTAATCTTTTGCTACGGGATGGGTGTCTTAGTTTTCGAAGTGCTTTCGCCTCAATTTGACGAATTCGCTCACGTGTAACTCCGAAGACTTTCCCGACTTCCTCCAACGTTCTCGTTCTACCGTCATCCAAACCGAAACGCAATCGCAATACGTTTTCTTCACGGTCTGTCAGCGTGTCCAAAACATCTTCCAATTGTTCTTTTAGTAATTCATAGGCAGCATGGTCTGATGGCGACTGTGCTTCCGAATCTTCGATGAAATCCCCTAAGTGTGAGTCGTCCTCTTCCCCGATTGGTGTCTCAAGGGAGACCGGCTCTTGAGCGATTTTTAGAATTTCACGCACTTTTTCTGCTGTCAGATCCATTTCTTCGCCGATCTCCTCTGGGGATGGTTCACGACCGAGATCTTGAAGTAATTGACGCTGTACTCGAATCAGTTTATTAATCGTCTCGACCATATGCACCGGGATTCGGATTGTACGCGCCTGATCCGCTATCGCCCTTGTAATTGCTTGACGGATCCACCATGTTGCATACGTACTGAATTTGAATCCTTTTGTATGATCGAACTTTTCAACCGCTTTAATAAGACCCATATTTCCTTCCTGAATCAAGTCAAGGAAGAGCATACCGCGTCCGACATATCTCTTTGCAATACTTACAACTAGCCGTAAATTGGCTTCTGCTAACTTCTTCTTAGCATTTTCACCTTTTTCAACAATCTCAAGAAGGGCAGGATCCGGCTTTTTCATTTCAGTAAGCTTTTCTTCTGCTTCCACGCCTTCTTTTATGGCAATGGCCAATTTCACTTCTTCATCTCCGGTCAATAAGTCGACTCGGCCGATTTCTTTCAAATACATACGTACAGGGTCATTGATTTTCACACCTGGTGGAACGCTTAGGTCATTCAAGTCAAATTGTTCTTCATCCTTTGCGTTCGTTTCCTCTTCATCCTTACGTTCCATTTCAATGCCTGCGGCTTCGATTTGGTCAAGGAACTCTTCAAACTGCTCAGGCTCCATTTCAAAGACGGATAATTTCTCCGTCACTTCTTCTAGAGTTAATTCTCCCGCTTTTTTCCCAGCTTCCAATAAACCTGCTTTTGCTTCATCTAATGTCATTTCGTGCTCCATTTCTCCTGATTGCTCATTAGTCATAATACCCGTTCCTCCTTAATTCACCGGAATACGGCCTACATTGCCGATAATGATTTCCGGAGCTGTATAATTTCCCTGGCCAGCTCCAGTGCCCGGGTATGATTGTTAATCTTTTCTGCTTCTTTCGATTCATGAATCATCTCATCGATGCGTCGAATAATTCGATGCTTATTAAGATGATGAATGCAATCCTTTATTTCCTGTTCAGCAAATTCGGGGTCTCTTTCAAGCATTGCGGCTTCCATGACAACTTTGCGAAGCTCCCGATCCTCCAAAGACTCCGCGAATCTATGGAAATCGGGCATGCCGTGCTTTTCATAAAACCCGGCTAGCTTTATGAAAATCGCAGCATATTCTTCTCGAAAGAATAGTTCCGGATTGTCGTCCCGAATTCTGTCGAATAAATTTCCATCGTTAAGCAAATGGCATAACAAAAGCCTTTCAGCCCGTTCGATGCTTGTCATCCTCCGGTTGGACACTGTTATCGGTATCGCTTGTCCTTCCGGTTGCGCAGCCTTTTCCTGACTAGCCAACTTACCGACCTTTTTCAGCAATTGTTCATTGAGAGCGTTTGGGGAAACTCCCGTTTCAGCTGACAATTGCCTGATCATCAAATCTCGTTCAACCGGTGATACTCTGGGGGCTAGCTCTTCTAGCACTTCATGGATATATTGCAACACATCGTTTTCATGCGATAAATTTTTAGACCTTTTATAATAAGCCATAATAAATGACATATACGAATGTGGATTGCCAATAACTTTTTCAGCGAACGATTCGGCACCGAATTTAGAAATATATTCATCGGGGTCCATTTTTCCCGGCAATAAGGCGATTTTTGAATCCATTCCTTTTTGATTGGAAAGGACAGCAAATCGTTTCGCTGCATCCCATCCTGCATTATCGCCATCACAGCAAATAATCAGCTGATTGGCAATTCGCTTCATTTTGGTCAGATGGGTGTCAGACAAGGATGTACCCATTACAGCTACACTATTCATAATACCCGCTCTTTCGGCGGCAATTGTGTCCATAAAACCTTCGAACAGTATTACTTTACCCGTTTTACGAACATTAAGACGTGCGTTGTGAAAATTATAGAGCAATCGGCTCTTCTCAAAAATTGGCGTTTCTGGGCTGTTCAAGTATTTTACTTCCTCTTTTGAATCGGATATTGTTCTTCCTGAGAAAGCAACTACGTTTCCATTATCGTCATGTAACGGGAACATAATACGTCCCCGGAACCTATCGAAATACCCAGTTCCATCATTTTTCATAATACAAAGTCCTGCAAGCTCCATCTCCTTCATATCAAACTTCTTACGAATTAACAATTGGGTAAGTACTTCCCGATCATCAAGCGACCACCCTATACCATACTTTTCGATATGTTCACGGGAAAACCCTCTTTGCTCCAAATAATGTAATGCTTTTTCACCCTCCACCGTATTCAGTAATAAATGACTATAAAAGTTGGCCGCAAGCGTGTGTGCATCTATCATATGCTGGAATTCATTCGATCTTCCACCTTTGGAAGATTCGCTATAGGAAACGTCCAATTCGACGCCCGCTCGTTCGGCTAGCTTGGAGATAGCTTCTGTAAAAGGACTATTTTCGATATCCATGACAAAGGTGATGGCGTTGCCGCCAGCGCCGCAACCGAAGCAGTGAAATATTTGCTTTTCTTCTGAAACGGAAAAAGAAGGTGTACTTTCACCATGGAAAGGACAAAGTCCAAACCAATTCCTGCCTCGCTTCGTCAATTGGACATATTCACCGACAAGATCGACGATATCCGTTTTGGAACGGATCTCTTCGATTGTCTCTTCTGGAATTTTAGTCATCCTATCACCATTCTCTTCTCACATATTGAATTCGAGACAGTTTTCATAAATCCTGCTTATTCGACAAAATAAAATCATAATCCTTCACTTTTCTTATAATATGATAATAGTATTGCGACAATATACTATTGTACACAATCCGCAAAAGAAGAACCAACCATTTTTACTTGGTGGTCCTTCTTTTTGTATATTATGAATTACGATTGGCAACTTCGCTTAAAATTAGGTTGGCAGTTTCTTCTACTGCTCTATTCGATACATCGATCACAGTACAACCGATTTTCGAAACAACCTTCTCAAAATGCTGCAATTCCTGTTGGATACGTTCGATTCTCGCATAATTTGCATCATCCTTCAAGCCGAGCGCTATTAATCTTTCTTTTCTAATTGAATTAAGGACGCTTGGAGAAATGACTAAGCCGAAACATTTCTTAGGGTCAATCTTATATAATTCCTCCGGAGGATCGACTTCTGGAACGAGCGGAACATTTGCCACTTTATACCGACGATGTGCAAGATACTGGGACAACGGCGTCTTTGATGTACGAGAGACTCCTACTAATACAATGTCTGCTTTTAGTACGCCTCTTGGATCACGACCGTCATCATATTTCACCGCAAATTCGATTGCTTCAATTTTTTTGAAGTAATCATCATCCAGCTGCCGAACAAGCCCCGGCTCCTCAAATGGCTTTTCATCTAAGGATGCGCCGATCTCCTTGACAATGGGACCTAGCAGGTCAATGCATTGCAAGCCATTGTTCTCGCATTCCTCTTTTAATTTCCTTCGCATACTGCTCTTTACGAGCGTATATATAATTATTGCTTTTTGCTGTTTTGCCAAATATGCGATTTCACGCAGTTGTGATTCATCCTCGACATGGGAAAAACGTTTTGTCGAAACTGTTTCGAGATCCTGTCTGAATTGGCTCGCCGCTGCCTTGGCAACTAAATCCGCTGTCTCGCCGACAGAATCGGAAACGATGAACAATGTCAACTTTCTCATTGTATCACTCCTCTTTCATTTTGCTCAGAAGGCAACGCTTATAATTCATGATCTTCAGCTAGCGAAAGAAATGCACGGGTAATATTCGTCTTTGTAATTCTACCAACCACGTCCAAACCTTCCTCTTTTATTGTAACGACAGGAAGTGAATCTATTTGTTGGTCGATCATTTTCTTTGCCGCTTGAATGAGTGAATCCTGTTTCTTGCAATATGTAATATTCGGCATCCTTGTCATGATGACATGCACCGGTATTTTATCCAGCTCGCTGTTGCCTAGACTAGTTCGCAACAGATCCTTGCGGGATAGAACTCCAGTGAGACAGGATGATTTATCTACGACAAAGAGTGTTCCAACATCATCTAGGAACATTTGGCAAATAGCATCATAGACTGTTACATTTTCATTGACAACAACAGGAATGGATTGGAAATCACCGACCTTCATTCCGATCATTCCGTCTGCAACTGATTGGACAGGTTTTTTCCCTGAATAAAAATAGCCGACACGCGGCCTTGCATCCAAAAAGCCTGCCATTGTCAGGATTGCCAAGTCGGGTCTTATCGTCGCTCTAGCGAGACTTAACCTTTCTGCAATCTGTTCACCAGTGATAGGACCATCCATTTTGACAATTTCAAGGATTTCAGTCTGGCGCTTATTCAATTCCATATGAATCACCGCCCTAATCGTTCGATAATATATCTTGCTTAGTATAGCATTTTACATCCATAATTCCTAACCCGATGGCTTCGTTTCCGCCATACACCATTGATTTCCGTTCCGATTGGACGCTTTCAGCGGGCACGGCTTCTGCCAATCGAACAGCGAAGGGTTCGATTTGCCGTATTTCTGCGTTTTTTGCAGAAATTAAGGCAGCCTGCAATATTCTGATCGCAACGCTAGGCTTGTGCTCGCAACCGCCGTTCTTCGTGACGGCGTTCGCTGGAGTCGCCAATCTCCACTCCAATCAATTAGAATGTTTCATATGTACGCAGAAAAAAACAAATGATAGTTAGTCAATGATACAACCACGCACCAAAAATATCCAATACATTAAGTGGAGTTTCAAATTCGAGATCTTATTCTATTGTTATTCCATTAATCGATTATCTCCGTCAAGTGAACCCGTTTAAAATGTTTTCTGTTGATTGGAGTGCAGAGCGAAAGCCGTAACGAAGAACGGCTTTTGCGAGTAAAAGCGTAGCGTTACGAGCACCGTTTTAAAAGGCACTGCCTTAATTTTTACGAAAACCATGTAAAAATACGGCAAAGCTCATCCTGCGTGATTCGCTTCGCTCGGAACGGAAATCAACATGGCTTGGATATCATTTTAATAAAGAACAACATATGATAAATAAACTGGTAGTAGCGATATGGATTGCAGAGATTGCGGAAGCGTGCTACACTAATACTGAATTCAATAGGCGGAGAAAGGTCTATAAGTAATGCCACCTTGAGCGAACGGGGAGAGTGGAAGCCCGTACTGGCATGAAACGGCAGCCTGGAGCCAGCATTTCGTAAAGAGGGTTGCTTTCGCAGCCAATCGAGGTGGAACCGCGGGTCATCATGCACTCGTCCTCGGACTTCATGTCCGGGGATGGGTGCTTATTTTAATTGGAGGGATATTCACATGTATTCAATGGATCAAATTGTCAATTTATCGAAGCAAAGAGGCTTTGTATTTCCTGGATCGGAAATATACGGCGGCTTGGCAAACACTTGGGATTACGGTCCCCTCGGCATCGCGCTGAAAAACAACATAAAAAAAGCTTGGTGGCAGAAATTTGTGCAAGAGTCGCCATATAACGAAGGACTCGATGCTGCCATCCTCATGAATCCGAAAGTATGGGCAGCTTCCGGCCACATCGGGAACTTCAATGACCCGATGATCGACTGTAAGAAATGTAAAACTCGCCATCGTGCAGATAAGCTGATTGAAGATGCATTGGACGAGAAAGGTATTGAGCTTGTCGTAGATGGTATGCCGTTCGAAAAGATGGAAGAACTTATTCAAGAACATAATATTGTTTGTCCGGATTGTGGTGCTATGGACTACACTGGTATCCGCCAATTCAATCTAATGTTTAAAACTACACAAGGCGTTACAGATTCTTCTGCAAATGAAATCTTTTTACGTCCAGAAACAGCTCAAGGGATTTTCGTAAACTTTAAAAATGTTCAACGGTCTATGCGTAAAAAGATGCCTTTCGGCATTGCGCAAATCGGTAAGAGTTTCCGGAATGAAATCACACCAGGAAACTTCACGTTCCGTACCCGTGAATTCGAACAAATGGAATTGGAATTCTTCTGCAAGCCTGGCGAAGATATGAAATGGTATGAGTATTGGAGAGACTTCTCCGAAAAATGGCTATTAGACCTCGGTTTGACAGTCGAAAATATTCGATTGCGCGAGCATAATGCTGAAGAACTTTCGCATTACTCGAAAGGAACAGTGGATATTGAATATAAATTCCCATTTGGGTGGGGAGAGCTATGGGGGATTGCGAACCGAACTGATTTCGATTTGTCCCGCCATATGGAGCATTCGGGTGAAGATTTCCATTATCAAGATCCTGTAACGAATGAGAAATATATTCCGTATTGCATCGAACCTTCTGTCGGCGCTGATCGAGTGACACTCGCATTCCTTTGCGATGCATTCGACGAAGAAGAGCTTGAAGGAGACGACAAACGTACAGTGATGCGTTTCCACCCTGCCCTAGCTCCTATTAAAGCAGCTGTCCTTCCATTATCCAAAAAGCTTTCGGAAGGTGCAGAAGAAGTATATGCTGAGCTGCGTAAGCATTTCGCTACACAGTATGATGACTCTCAGTCTATCGGAAGACGTTACCGTAGACAAGATGAAATCGGAACCCCGTTCTGCATCACATACGATTTTGATTCGGAGGAAGATCGCCAAGTTACAGTAAGACACCGCGACTCCATGGAACAAGTTCGTATGCCAATCGCGGATGTTGTAGATTATATTGCGAAGCATCTCGTATTTTAAGTGTAAAAAACCGGAGGAAAAGGTCATTCACCTTTTTCCTCCGGTTTTTCTTTTTGTGGCAACAGCTCAGGAGTACGTTCCAATTGATCTAAGAATGAACGTGACTTCAATCGAACTCCCACTTGTTCGTCATAAATTGTCCGTACAATTTTTTTCATGAACTGTTTGGTCGGTTTTTTCAAATTCAATGAACCGACCTGCTCGATGGGCACTGTATAAAAAGTGCGGATCAACCTGAGTTGCGTCGGAGTGATCCTGACTAAATAAGGATCGATCTGAAAGCAACGATGGCAAAGGAATCCAATCTCCTGAAATGAGAATGCGAACTCGCCCTCAGTCGCTCCGCAATTCGCGCATTGATGAAGGACAGGATGGACGCCAGCGACGGGCAGCATCTTCCACTCGACGAACAAAGCAATCGCTTCAGGATCGTATTGCTCATTGATCGCATGCAAGGCTTCGTACAGCAACCCGAATACATTTGGTCCATTTCCATGATCCTCTGTCAATCGGTCGATTAGCTCGACTATGTAGCTAGCATAAGCGGTCGCTTCAAGATCCTCTCTGATATGTCGCATTGAATCGATCGGCTCGCCCTGTTCAAGCGTCCCCATTCCCCGCCCGGACCTAAGAAGATAATATCCGTACGTGAACGTTTGCGTCACAGCAGCTAAACGGCTAGCCGGTTTTTTCGCCCCCCTCGCCATCGCGGTCATTTTCCCCGCCTCGCGTGTATAGAGAGTGACGATTTTGTTCGATTCGCCGTATGGAATGCTTTTAAGGATGATCCCTTCCCATTTGTTCAGCAAGGACATCCCTCCTCAATTGAAAAATCAATACTCGTCTTCGCGGAATCCAAATTCTCGTAATTGACCGGGTTTATTGCGCCAATCCTTCTGCACTTTTACCCAAAGCTCTAAAAATACTTTTGAACCTAAAAGCATTTCGATATCATGTCTTGCCTTCGTTCCAATCTCTTTCAAAAGGGCACCTTTTTTACCGATGACAATCCCTTTTTGGGAATCCCGATCAACGATAATTGTAGCAGCCACATCGATAAGTCCGCGGCTATCATCCCTATCTATCTTTTCAATGACAACAGCAACTGAATGAGGGATTTCCTCGCGTGTTAAATGTAAAACTTTTTCACGAATAAATTCAGAGATGATGAAGCGCTCCGGGTGATCGGTCACTTGGTCGTCCGGATAATACTTCGGTCCCTCGGGCAAATAGTTTGTCAATGTTTCCATTAACCTTTCGACATTATTGCCGTTCAATGCAGATAGAGGTACGATTTCCGCAAAATCATATTCCTCTGTATACGAAGTGATCGTCGTCAAAAGATCGTCAGGATGGACGAGATCGATTTTGTTAATTACTAGGAATACAGGAGTTTCCGTGTTTTGCAATAAATCGATGATGAACCTATCTCCTCCACCAATCGGCTCGTTAGCATTCACCATGAACATGATAACATCGACTTCCTTTAATGTATTACGCGCCGACTTCACCATGAAATCTCCGAGCTTATGCTTTGGCTTATGGATTCCTGGAGTATCAATGAAAATTAATTGGGAACTGTCCGTCGTAACAACGCCTTGCACTTTGTTTCTCGTCGTCTGTGGTTTATCGCTCATGATTGCAATCTTTTGACCAACAACTCGATTCAGAAATGTGGATTTCCCGACATTCGGCCTGCCAATGATCGATATGAAACCTGATTTGAATTTATTGCTTTCCTTCTGCATAATCCAGATCCTCCTTGGAGAAAGCACCTGGTAGCAATTCCCCTACGGTCGTCTCTTTCACGACTCCGTTTAAATTCGTCAAATAGACGGGCATGTCGGAATTGCAGAATTCAGCGATTACTTGTCTGCATGCGCCGCATGGTGAAATTGGGCCTTCTGTATCGCCAGTTACCGCCAAAGCTTTGAAGTCCATGATGCCTTCTGAAATAGCTTTGAAAAAAGCTGTCCTTTCTGCGCAATTTGTCATGCTGTAGCCTGAATTCTCAATATTGCAGCCATGTATTACTTGTCCGTCAGCTGTCAACAAAGCCGCCCCTACTTGAAACTTCGAATAAGGTACATATGCTTTTTCACGTGCCTTTTTTGCTTCTTCTATCAATAGCATTTTATCCATAATTACACCTCTACATAAGTTTATTTACAACCATTTCGGAATGAATATGATCATTCCAATGATTGCAGAGAAAAGTGCGAAAACCAAAACCGCCCCAGCAGCTACGTCCTTCGCCTGTTCCGCCAGGGGATGAATCTCATTTGTAATAAGATCCACAGTTCGCTCAATCGCAGTATTTATCATCTCTAAAGCAGTCATGCCACCGAATAGAATAAAAATGATGCACCATTCTGTCGCAGTGAGACCTGTTAAAATACCTGCAATCGATACGACAACTATAGCAAATGCATGAAATCTTAAATTACGTTCATTCAAAATGCCATGTCGTATTCCTTTTAGCGCATAATGGAAAGACTTGAGGAAAGGATGCATCCCCTTCCTACCTTTCTAAGCCGAAAGATGTCAGGATTTCCTTTTGCCTTCCGAACATCTTCTTTTCGTCTTCTTCCGTCATATGGTCATATCCAAGAAGATGCAGGAATCCATGCAAGGCAAGGAAGCCGATTTCGCGCCTTTCATCATGCCCGTATTCAGCAGCTTGTCTTGACGCTGTCTCGACTGATATTAGAATGTCACCGAGGACGATCGGCATGTCCTCTTCTTGGATAACAGCGACTTCCCCTTCTGTCATTTCCTCAAGCGCAAATGAAATGACATCGGTCGCCTTATCTTTTCCTCTGTATTCAGCATTTATTTTTCGAATCTCTTCATCCGTCATGAAAGTCACCGACACTTCAGGTTGGCCGGAAAGCCCTTCCATACCAGCTGCATGATTCAATACATTCGCCACAAGTTGTGTAATGTCTTCGGTCACTTTTTCCGTTTCATCATTAAAATAAATATCTAGCATTGTTTCGCCTTCCTTCTGATCAGTCCGGATATTCAATCCGGCTATGGAAAATGCCGTTTAACGTTTCACAAATAACATTTTCGATCGTTTTTAATTCCTTCATCGATAAATCACATTCATCGAATTGTCCGTCATTCAATTTTGAGGCGATTATCGATTTGACTAATTTTGCTATTTTTTCCGGTGTTGGCTCCTTTAAAGAACGTACTGCCGCTTCGACACTATCCGCAATTGAAATGATGGCGATTTCCTTCGTCTGCGGCTTCGGTCCTGGATAGCGAAAATCATCCTCTACTACATCCTGTCCCAATTCCTTCGCCTTTACAAAGAAAAACTTCAAAAAGCTTGTTCCATGATGCTGCCTTGCAATATTGATGATTTCGATCGGCATTTTATGCTTAGCAAGCAGGTCTGCACCGTCATTTGCATGGGCAATAATAATATCACGGCTTTTTTCTGGTGGCAATTCATCATGTGGATTAACGATGCCATGTTGATTCTCGATGAAAAACCCCGGTCGTATCGTCTTCCCGATATCATGATAATAACTACCGACTCTTGCCAGCAATCCATCGGCCCCAACCGATTCACATGCGGCGTCTGCCAAGTTGGCGACCATCACACTATGATGATATGTACCTGGTGTTTCGGTAAGTACTTTTTTCAAAAGAGGGTGATTCGGGTTTGATAATTCGATCAGCCTCATATCCGAAAGCAACCCGAAAGCAGATTCGAAAAAAGGCATTAAACCGATCGTCAAAGCTCCAGACAATATTCCTGAAGCTGTTGCGGCTATCAAGTAAAATACCAACTCAGACAGCTCATACGTAGACTGGGTCATCAATAAATAGAAACCTATGAACAGAATATTAGACGCCGCCACGACAAGGCTCGTCCGTAAAATATTCGATCTTCGCCCGTTATTTCCTAAAACATAGATGCTTATGACTCCACTGAACAAAATATAGAGGGCAATCTCCATTTGCATGATTGCAGCGAATCCTTCCTGAAGCATAATGCCAGCGGTAGCGGCAGTAATAATCGTCAACATGAAAGCTAACCGTTCATTCGTTAGCAGCTTCACAAGAAGAGGTGCCAGTGCCGTCGGAAATAGGAATGCAATCTGCACATCAAACTCTTTATCAATTAAACTGATAAGCTTCATCATAATTACGAGAATGAAGAAGACGGAATAGACGATCAGTAATGATTTCTTTTTCTTATTATTGTCTTCCCGCCATGTTGTGAAATGCATAAAAACAATTGCGGACACAAAAACAACATACAGTATAAGCCCTGCCATCGGCTTCGTAGATGACTGGTTTGTCAATAGGCCTGTCAATTCCAACTGTCTGTATATTTCCGAATCGATGAATTGGCCTTCTCGAACGATGACTTGACCTTGCAAAATCCTAGTAGGCTCAACTGCATTTTTTTCCTCTTCAATTCGTTTGTCTGTCAATTCTTTGTTGATTGTTTCCGTTTCAACAACAAGCGATCTTCCTAATGTGATGAGTGTCTGTAATTCTGCGGGAGGAATCGCTTCGGACAAACGGAGCTTCCTTTCCACTTCGTAGCGGACCGTAGACAAATCACCACTTCGGATAGGCTTGGACAATTCTTCCGTAATAATGCTTGATATTTCATTTTGCATTTTGCGTAAGACGGATACATCTCTTGTTAACAAGCTTGAAATGGCATCATCAGTTAAACGAAGGCCGGGCTCCTCTTCTTCCAGTTTTAAAAACTTCTCCCTAATATCTTTAATTTGTTCGGAACGTGTTTTCACTTTTTTATCTGGATTTCCGGTGTCAGGAACATTCTGTTGCTTCTCATCTATGATGAAATCGAATAAGTTTATGGCAATGGCGGCCCTGTTCTTCGCGATATCTTCCGAAAACTGATAAAACGGTGTTACTTCCGATTCGATTCTTTTCTTTTCCTGCTCCGTCTTGACAGTATCTTCAACCGTTTTCAAAGAACGGATTGTCTTTGGAGAGATTTTGAATTCATGAAGCTCATACGTTTCTTGCTTTACATTTCCATACATCAGGGAAAATAATGCGATAGCTGCTAATCCTATGACGAACATTGATAAATATTTGAATTTCAAGGACTTGAAAAGTTTAATGATGGGTGTGAACACAAACAATTCCCCCTATCTCTCTTTATCTTTTCGTTCGTTGTTGAAATGATGAAAGAGCAGTCATTTTAAGATGACTGCTCACTTTCATACGCCTCGATGATTTTTGCGACGATTGGATGTCGTACGACGTCACCTTGCTCCAAATATTGAAAATGAATTTCAGGTACTTTTTTCAAGATCGATTCAGAAGCATTAAGTCCCGATTCAACGCCACGAGGTAAATCGATTTGTGTCTTGTCGCCTGTTATGACCATTTTGGAGCCAAAGCCAAGTCGAGTCAAAAACATTTTCATTTGCGCTTTTGTCGTGTTCTGCGCCTCATCGAGGATGACGAAAGCATCATCAAGCGTACGGCCTCTCATATACGCCAAAGGCGCGATTTCAATCGCTCCCCGCTCGATGAGCCTTTCTGTATGTTCGGCCCCTAGAACGTCATGCAGAGCATCATAAAGAGGACGTAAATAAGGATCGACCTTCTCTTTCAAATCTCCAGGAAGAAATCCTAGGCTTTCACCAGCTTCTACTGCCGGTCTTGTCAAAATAATTCGCTTTACAGATCCGGTCTTCATTGCCTGCACAGCTAGAACGACTGCGAGGTACGTCTTACCGGTACCTGCTGGCCCGATACAGAATACTAAGTCATTTTTCCGTATTGCGTGAATGTACTCCCGTTGGCCGATCGTCTTCGCACGGATTGCCTTCCCTTTTGCCGTCCGAGCAATTTCTTCATCATATAACTCGGCAAAATATTCAATCGTGCCATTTTTCACCATTTCGATTGCTGTAGAAATATCGCGTAAATTGATGTTGATCCCTTTACGGATCACTTTTAACAATTGCTCTAGTAGATACTTCCCGGCAACGATATCTTGTTCTTCCCCGGCAAGTGAAATCGTATCTCCGCGGGTAAGGATGGAAATATTCATGGATTCTTCAATCAATTTCATATTTTGATCGGATATGCCGAGAAGCATGACGGCCTCATTCGGTTCCTCGATATGAAGTTGAATCAGTTGTTCGCTCAATAGTTTCAGTCTCCTTGGGATAACGGTCTTTTTATCGCTATATTCTCATTCATTAAAAACAATATAGTCCCCTCAACTGTATCATTTCCGAACGTCAAGTGTAAAATGTTTTCATCTTTTATGATGAGATCGGTTTGTGTTTCTGTCATGATTTTATATTTTAGTAACGGAATGATTACATCTTCCTCCATGCCTTCCGTCAACTCAAATTGATCAAACCTGTCTTCGCGGTGCCTTTCTGTTCTAATAAAAGATCGAAAGACTGGCATTTCACCCTTTTTCCATACAATAGGAGATTGCCAATGGATGATGACATTTTCCTCCCCAAGCAGATGATAATCAACGGTTTTCGGAATTTTAAAAGAGTATTCTGTCCAAAAATCAGCATATACAGATCCTTCCGCACCGACCACTGCACGCTTATTCCCTTGCTCCAATATCCCCGTAGCAAGCAAATCACCTTTTTTAACCGTTTGATGCACTCGAGCAACCCTTTCGCCCCTGCTCAACTGAAAACCTGTTATGACACCTCCTGTACGCGCAACGAGATCAGAAGGAGGTCCCACTTTTTCGACTTTGTCATTCAATTTCGGGGAGAGCATAGGTATAACCGTCAATGTACTTCCTGACCGCTTGAATCGAACCCAAGAGAGCGACGGATCCTCCAACATGAGCGCTCTTCGGATTTCCCCTTCATCCGGAATCAAGGAAAGCGGACGATACATCGATATCGATATGTCCTCCAACTTGTTGCTGATCCTCTCTGATACTTCTGGCACGTCCGTTTCAATTTCGATTTTCCAAAGGAATAATGAGGCAACGAGCGGGATAAGGCAAGCAATGAGAAAACGGAAGGATGTGAAAAGCCTTTTTTCAACCGCCCCATCATCTGCTGGTTTGATTGAAACTTTCATTTTATACCGTCGTCTATGTTTCCTAATGAATTGAATACCTTTTTTATCGGTACGGAATCGTATCCCTTTCCCGGACTCCATAATTCCGGAAACCTTCACACCGGATGTAGCAAGAAATGTCAAAAATCTGGAAGGGTCAGTTTTTCCAATAAGAATGACGTTAAACCGTTTATGAATCATAGGCGCCCTGTCCATCTTTCATTTCTTTAATTGTCACGGATGTTAATGTTTCAAATGAGAATACAGCCATCTCCTCCGATAGCGTTTCGACGATTAGCTCCTCCCCCGCAGCTTCGATAACATGGTCACCGCAACGAATCGTTGCATAATCCGGCCCAAGTTTCATTAAAGAATAAGGGCCTGTAATTTTGACCGAAACAAATTCTTCAATCGTTACAGTTGAGTTCATTTTAAATAATTTTTTCAAGATAAAACCCCCTATCCAAGCCTATGATTTGGATAGGGGGTCAATGATTATTGTTTTGACTTGGGAGGCCCTAAAATTTCAGAGAAAATAATGCCTTTGATCAAGTCCTGTTCATTTGTCGGGATCATCTCATTCTGTTTGACCATCTCTTTTGTAATGAGAGTGCCTTGATGAGCCGATAATCGACCACGATGCGGTTCCCGTTTCGATGTCCTGTCGTGTTTCTTTTCCGTGTATACCGGAACTTCTTTTACGCTTCCCCTGCTTTCAACTTCTCTTGCCTTGGAAGGCGATGAAATGACCGGGGCGGGTTGGCGTTCAGATGACTGCCTGCTAGGAGGTTCATCGATTTCCGTTTGAAATTCACGTTGAATTTCTTTATACATCTCTCGGGACATTTCCTTCAACTTCCGCAACGGATCCGGTTGTTCAGAAGAGCCTTGCGATGCAGGTGGCCGTTTAGGTTGTGCCTTCTTCTCGGGCTCATTAGACTTCTTCCCTTTAAAAAACATGCTGATAAGTCCCATGGCGATTGCTATAATTAACGTCTCCATCTGTGCATCCCCTTTCCGGGAATTTTCAGCTCAAACGTCACTCTTTAGTTGTGTCAGGTTTTTGCTGTTCCCCACCGATTTTACTAATGGAATCACGCATACCTGTGTCCGCTTGGATATTTTTATAGTTCATATAATCCATAATGCCGATATTGCCTGTCCGGAGAGCTTCTGCCATTGCAAGAGGTACTTCCGCCTCCGCACCGACCACTTTCGCACGCATCTCTTGGACTTTCGCTTTCATTTCCTGTTCATTCGCGACAGCCATTGCACGGCGTTCTTCCGCTTTCGCTTGCGCGATATTCTTATCAGCCATCGCTTGTTCAGTTTGAAGCTCAGCACCGATGTTTTTACCGATGTCAACGTCCGCGATATCAATGGATAAGATTTCGAAAGCTGTTCCAGAGTCAAGACCTTTCGCTAACACCGTCTGAGAGATCAAATCTGGATTTTCCAACACTTTAGCATGGTCAACAGAAGAACCGATTGTCGAAACGATACCTTCCCCGACACGCGCAACTACCGTTTCTTCACCTGCACCACCGACAAGTCGGTCGATGTTTGCACGAACAGTAATTCGCGCTTTCGCCTTCACTTCGATACCGTTCATTGCTACACCAGCAATGAATGGTGTTTCGATAACTTTAGGATTTACGGACATTTGAACCGCTTCAAGAACGTCACGACCTGCCAAGTCAATCGCTGCCGCACGTTCAAATGACAATTCGATATTTGCACGATGCGCGGCAATCAATGCATTGACGACCCGGTCGACGTTACCGCCAGCCAAGTAGTGGCTCTCAAGCTGGTTAATCGCAACATTTAAACCTGCTTTATGTGCCTTGATGAGCGGATTGACGACCCTGCTCGGAATAACCCGGCGAAGACGCATACCGATCAACGTGAAAATGCTTACCCGTACACCCGCCGCTAGTGCGGAAATCCATAGTGTTACAGGTACAAGCGTGAAAAACACCGACAAAATAATGATTGCTCCGATAATGATTGCAATAGTTACAATCATACTTCCTCCAATTGCTATATCCATTATTCAATTTCCTCCTTTTCTACGAATTCCCGAACAACGATCCGGGATCCTTCAACCTTCACAATGATAACATGTTTTCCTCTATCGATATAGCTTCCTTGTGAAACGACATCGATTCGCTCGCCTTCCATATCGATTGTTCCGGATGGACGGAGAGGCGTAATTGTCACAGCTTTTTTGCCGAGAAGCTCGACCCGATTTACATTCGATACATAACCGCTTTCTGTATCTGTCGAATCCATCAGAATGACTTTATTCAGCAAGTGCAATTTCCTTCTAAAGAATTTCATAATGATCACCATCCCGCTGACGGCTACAGCAATCGCGATCAGGACAGAATACGCCATGAACACCGGATTGGCACCCGCCAAAATGATACTTACCACGATAGCGATTGCCCCAAGGAGGCCTGCTATCCCACCCGCCAAGAAAAATTCAAGCACAATGAGCACAATGCCGATTATGAACAGAATGAGTGTTTCATATCCGGCTAGACCCGCAATAAGATGTCCGAAAAAGAATAGAAGCAATGCTGAAAGCGCCATCGTTCCCGGAACGCCGAAGCCTGGTGAGTACAGCTCCACAACGAGACCTAAGCCCGCAATTGATAGAAGGATTGGAACGACGATTGGATGTGTAACAAAACGAGCAATTCCTTCAGTGAAGGTTACTTTTGTCTTCACGATTTCAGCATTTTCCAACTCGTTCACTTTCAAAAGTTCTTGGAAAGACGAAACGGTACCTTCACTATATTCGACTTCGAACGCCTCATTTGCTGTTAGTGTCAGTAGTTCTCCAACTCCAGCCTGAAATTGAGGTAAATCTGCAGAATCATCGGCCATCGCAACCGCATACTGAGGATCACGGCCGGATGATTCTGCTGCGCTCTGCATTTCTTTCACCCAAAAGCTATGCGTCTTGTTTTCCACGGCATTTCCAGCACCGTCAACTGCTTGAGCTGCACCGATTTTGCCGTTCGGAGACATGTAGATCTTGTCAGCATGTAGGGCGATGTATGCTCCAGCGGAGAGTGCTTTGTAATTGATATAAGCAATGATATCAGTTTCGGTCTCATCCATTAATTTCCCTATTTCTCCTGCTGCGTCGATAAAGCCTCCATTTGTATTGATTTCAAGGATAATTGCTTTCGCCCCAGCTTCTTCTGCTTCCTTGAAGGAACGCTTCAAATAGGCGTGAAGGCCCTTTTCCACTTCCTGGTTTAATTTCACGTGGTATACTTTTTCGGAAGCTGCATCCGTTTGCGCAAAAGGTATTGAAATCGCGGATAAGAATAAAATGAACAGGAGAAACGTCCCTATCATTTTACGCATTCGTTCAATCACCCCTTTCTTTATGTCCATTATACCTTCTTTACGTATGGACTTGTTAAAAAGTTTCAGTCAAAACAATACAAAAACCGGAAAATCCAATAGGATCTTCCGGTTTCATTCATAACATACTTATTTTTGTTAGTTAATATGGACAGATATTAGAATTTACGCTTACGAGCAGCCTCAGACTTCTTTTTACGTTTGACACTTGGCTTCTCATAGAACTCACGCTTTCTTACCTCTTGTATTGTACCACTTTTTGATACAGTACGTTTGAAGCGGCGAAGAGCATCTTCAAGCGATTCATTTTTGCGAACGACAGTTTTCGTCATATCTCTTGTCCCTCCCTCCGAGCACACTTCGAAACAAGGTTTTACTCCTTGTACTAAAAAATTATAACGCACTATCCGTGAGTGGTCAATAAAAAACTTTCAAAATATCTTTGCGAAATAGGAAAATTTTCTGTTTCACGGCAGATGGCCTATCAGTATGCAGAATTGCCCTCTAATCCTTGCATGATTTGCACGCCTGAACTTGCACCGATTCTTGTAGCGCCTGCTTCAATCATCTTTTTCATATCATCAAAGCTGCGAACCCCTCCGGATGCTTTTACACCCATTTCAGGACCGACGACCGCCCGCATTAGCTTCACATCTTCTTCAGTAGCTCCTCCAGTAGAGAAACCAGTTGATGTTTTGACAAAATCAGCACCAACAGCTCGTGAAAGTTCGCAAGCTTTTCTTTTCTCCTGTTCAGTGAGCAATGAAGTTTCAATGATCACTTTCACAATCGCTTTGCCTTTTGCCGATTCGACAACAGCAGCAATGTCATTTTTAACGAGTTCATCATCGCCGCTTCGAAGCGCACCGATATTAATGACCATGTCGATTTCCCCAGCACCATTTTCAATCGCATCTTTCGTTTCAAATGCTTTTACTTCACTTGTAGAAGCGCCTAAAGGGAAACCGATAACTGTACACACTTTTACAGATGTTCCTTTCAATACTTCTGCTGCCGTTTTGACCCATGCCGGGTTCACACATACAGATGCAAATGAATATGTTTTCGCTTCTTCGCAAAGTTGAATGATCTCCTCTTTTGTCACATCCGCTTTCAGTAATGTATGGTCGATGTATGCTGCGTATTGTTGATTCAAAATAATTCCTCCTCCAGTTGTACGTACCTCTTTCATCATAGCAAAGAAAGACATTTTTCGCATTAAAAAACAGTTCACCCAACAATGGATGAACCGTTTTCTAAATTTACTTACGCAAGGGCTTCTTCCTCTTCAATAACACGGACGAATTGGCCCTCGTTATAAGGATATCCAGCCTTCGTTATTTTTACTTTGACGATTTTGCCGACCATCGACTCATCTGCCTGGAAGACGATTTTCAAATAGTTGTCTGTATAACCTTCATACAAACCACTTTCCGGATCAAGCTTATATTTCTCTTCCGGAATCACTTCAAGCACTTCGTCTTCAAATTCAGCAGCATATTGTTTTGCCAATTGGTCATTCAACTCAAGCAGACGATGCACCCGTTCATTCTTAACTTCTTCATCGATCTGATCATCCATACGCGCAGCCGGAGTTCCCGTCCGTTTTGAATAAGGGAAGACATGCAACTCAGAAAAACGATGATCTCTAATGAAATTATACGTTTCCATGAATTCTTCTTCCGTCTCACCCGGAAAACCAACGATAACATCAGATGTGATTGCAAGATGTGGCAAAGCTTCGCGTAAACGATCTAGACGTTCCGCAAAAAATTCCATCGTATATTTCCTTCTCATCCGTTTGAGGACCGTGTTGGATCCAGATTGAATTGGAATATGCAAATGCCTTACGATTTTAGTTGACTCGCGCAGCACACCAATCACTTCGTCAGTCAATTGGCTAGCTTCAATGGAACTGATCCGGAGTCGCTTCAATCCTTTTACTTTGGTTTCAAGATCTCGCAATAGACGGGCTAGATTATAATCCTTCAAATCCTCTCCATATCCGCCTGTATGGATTCCTGTAAGAACGATTTCAAGATAGCCTGCATCGACGAGCTGCTGAGCTTGACGGATAACTTCTTCAGGATCTCTAGAGCGCATAAGTCCACGCGCCCACGGAATAATACAAAATGTGCAGAAGTTATTGCAGCCTTCCTGTATTTTTAAAGAAGCTCTTGTACGATCTGTGAACGCGGGTACATCGAGTTCTTCATATACCCGATTCTTCATAATGTTCCGGACCGCATTGATCGGCTGGCGTTCTACTTTGTATTCATCTATTAGACCAAGCAATTTCGTACGGTCCTGTGTACCGACGACAATATCGACTCCCGGGATTGCCATAATTTCAGCCGGGGAAGTCTGTGCATAACAACCAGTCACACAAATAACCGCATCCGGATTTTGCCGAATAGCTCTCCGAATGACTTGACGACTTTTCTTATCGCCGGTATTCGTGACCGTACATGTATTAATTACGTAAACGTCTGCGTTTTTCTCGAAATCGGAGCGGTCGTAACCGGCATCCTTGAAAAGCTGCCAGATCGCTTCCGTTTCATAATGGTTCACTTTGCAGCCTAATGTATGAAATGCAACAGAAGACACTAGCTGCTCACCTCTTTCATTCAAATTCGTATGACATGGCGGACAAAAAATAAAGCGGAGCGGTTTCTGTCCTAAGTATGCGCGGTCCTAACGAAACCGATAGGAAGTCCGCATTGCGCATTTCCTCAGCTTCTTTTCTAGACAATCCGCCTTCAGGACCGAAAACAACGAGCACCGTTTGTTTATGATACACGTTTTTCAACCTATCTGCAATCTTGTTCGGATCAGTGCCTTTTGCATCTTCTTCATCTGCAAAAAATCGGATATCATAATTTCGGGACTCCTGAAGCAACTGCTTGAAGGACATCGGGGACAAGACATCCGGGATAATCGTCCGATGACATTGTTCCGCCGCTTCCTTCGCAATCTTTTGGAGCCTCTCTACCTTTTTACTTCCTTTTTTCGCATCCCATTTGACGATGGATCGCTCCGCTTCAAACGGGATGATTGACCTCATTCCAAGCTCGGTTCCTTTTTGGACGATAAGATCCAATTTATCACCTTTCGGTAAGCCGCATGCAATTGTCACATTCACTTGCATCTCATTCGAAGGCAACTGGGCATCCTTCTTTTTTACAGCTACACCATCATTAAGGATATCGGAAATTTCAGAAATGAAGGCCTCACCTTTATCGACTGCGATGATGCAATCACCAGCTTCCATCCTCATCACCTTGACGATGTGCTTGCCGTCATCGCCTGAAATATAGGCATTTCCATCGTTATCAAATGATGTCTCTAAGAAATAGCGTTGCAAACTTCACACACCCCTTTTGGATGCGACGATTGCCACCCACTCTTCCATTAAGACGGATTCAATAATTTCAAAACCTTTGCTTTGGAGATCTTCCTTCACTAGGTCACGTTTTTGAGCGATGATTCCTGATACGATGAATAACCCGTCTTCTGGCAGAATCGAATAAGCATCTTCAGAAAACGTCATAATCACTTCTGCCAAGATATTCGCAACGATGATGGATGCCGGCTCTTTAATGGAATCCAGCAAGTTGCCATGTGTTACGTCAACGACATTTTCCACCTTGTTTAAAGCGATATTTTCTTTCGCCGCCTGCACAGCAACTTCGTCCAAATCTAAAGCTTGCACTTTGGATGCGCCAAGAAGTGCCGCCCCGATCGACAACACGCCCGATCCTGTTCCGACATCAATGACAGAGTCGCCTTGCTTTACGTATTTCTCCAACGCTTGGAGACACATGACTGTCGTTGGATGCGTCCCTGTGCCGAAGGCCATGCCCGGATCAAGTTCAATGATTAACTCATCAGAATCGACTGGCTCGTATGTTTCCCACGTAGGAACGATCGTGAATCTTCCAGAGATTTTGACCGGATGGTAATATTTTTTCCAAGCCGTTGCCCAATCCTCTTCATCGACCTCGTTCGTCTGCACTTGATTGAGTCCGACATCCAATCCGTACTCTGCCAGTTCGTTGACGGATTCACTGATTTCCTTTACCGTCTCAATCAAAAAGCTATTGACTGGCAAATAAGCTTTTACAATGACCCCTTCCATAGGGAAGTCTTCTTTTTTCAGTTCGTAAATTTCGCCGAAACGATCTTCATGAATTCGATCGGGCTCTTCGGAATCTTCAATGATAACTCCGCTCGCGCCCGCTTCATGTAAAATATTGGCAACTGCTTCTGTCGCCTCATGTGACGTATGGATGGAGATTTCGGACCATTTCAACTACGTTCATCCCTTTCAATCGCCTTTTATTGTTCTTTTGATTTTATCAAAAAGTGAGCTCGAATACTCATCCGGCGAGTTGCCTTCAATCGAAGCGAATTCACGGAGAAGCTCTTTCTGTTTTTCTGTCATTTTTTTAGGTGTAATGGCTTTGACGATGACGTGTTGATCACCAACTCCATGACCATGAACATTTTTAACACCTTTTCCACGCAGGCGGAAATTTGTTCCCGTTTGCGTTCCTGCTGGTATTTTCAGTTTTACGTTCCCAGACACGGTCGGTACTTCGATTTCATCACCTAACGCCAATTGCGGGAATGTAAGTGGCAATTCCAAGTAAATATCATCGCCTTCACGAACAAAACGGTCATGATCTTTCACTCTAAAGACGATATACAAGTCTCCAGCCGGACCGCCGTTGATGCCGGCTTCACCTTGACCTGACACGCGCAACTGTTGGCCATCATCGACACCTGCAGGAATTGTTACTTTGATCTTTTTACGTTTCGTTACACGGCCTGAACCATGGCAAGTTCCGCATTTTTCAGGAATGATTTTTCCTGTCCCTTGGCAATGCGGACATGTCCGACGATTCACCATTTGCCCAAGCGGAGTGTTTTGAGTGACTGAAATTTGACCAGATCCACCACAATGAGAACATGTATTGACCGGAGTGCCTTTTTTTGCCCCCGTTCCGTCGCACGTATCACAAGTTTCCTCTCTCGGCAACTCGATTTCGGTCTCTTTTCCGAATACAGCTTCCATAAAATCGATTGTCATGGAATACTGGAGGTCATCACCTTTTCTTGGCGCATTTGGGTCCCGTCTTCTCGAACCCCCTCCGAAGAAAGTGCTGAAAATGTCTTCGAAACCGAATCCGTCAGCAGAACCGCCACTAAAGCCGCCAAATCCACCAAAGCCTTGGTTTGGATCGGCATGGCCGAATTGGTCATAATTCGCACGTTTATTTTCATCGCTTAATGTTTCAAATGCTTCTGTTACTTCCTTGAATTTCTCTTCTGCACCCGCTTCTTTATTCAAATCGGGATGATATTGTTTTGACAATTTCCGATAGGCTTTTCTAATTTCCTCTTTACTCGCCGTTTTCGATACGCCGAGCACTTCGTAATAATCACGCTTACTCATTATTCCACTCTCCCATGAATCTTTGACATTCGCAGTTCACGAACCATTTTCAAGCTTATAACCGTTCTAGTTAAAAGTTACGACTCATTGTAACACGCTCAGAAAAAAGAGACAAAACTACTGTTGGCAAGAATACAATTGCTCAACAAAAGAAAAAGCCAAAGCCGGAATATCGGACTTTGACTTTTCCGTCAATCGTTCGTTCAATTAGTTTTTCTTGTCATCGTCCACTTCTTCGAAGTCAGCATCGACAACACCATCATCTTTCGGTTGATCGCCAGCTTCAGCTGAACCGCCTTGTGCTTGGGCTTCCGCAGCAGCTTGCTCATACAATTTAACCGACAATTGTTGGACAAGTTCTTCCAACGATTGTTTTTTCGTACGCATTTCGTCTAAGTTTCCAGCTTCGACTGCCTTTTTCAATTCCTCTTTAGCTTCTTCGACTTTTTTCACTTCGTCTTCAGAAACTTTGCCTTCAAGGTCTTTCAATGTCTTTTCAGCCATGAATACGAGCTGATCTGCATCATTTTTCAAATCTGCTTCCTCTTTGCGGCGCTTATCCTCTTCCGCATTCGCTTCAGCATCTTTTACCATGCGATCGATTTCATCGTCGGAAAGACCAGAGCTTGATTGAATCGTTATGTTTTGCTCTTTTTGAGTTCCAAGGTCTTTCGCTTTAACAGTAACAATACCGTTTTTATCGATATCAAATGTCACTTCGATTTGCGGAATTCCTCGTGGAGCCGGTGGGATATCCGTTAATTGGAAACGGCCAAGTGTTTTATTGTCCGCAGCCATTGGACGCTCACCTTGCAACACATGGATATCAACAGCAGGCTGGTTGTCTGCAGCAGTTGAGAAAACTTGGGACTTGCTCGTAGGGATTGTTGTATTTCTCTCAATCAATTTCGTAAATACGCTGCCCATTGTTTCGATACCAAGAGAAAGTGGAGTTACGTCAAGCAAGACAACATCTTTCACGTCTCCGCGTAGGATGGAGCCTTGAACAGCCGCACCCATAGCAACTACTTCGTCAGGGTTTACACCTTTGAAAGGTTCTTTGCCAGTTTCTTTCTTAATCGCTTCCTGTACGGCAGGAATACGAGTAGATCCTCCAACTAGGATGACGCGATCGATTTCGGATGCAGATAAGTCCGCGTCTTTCATCGCCTGACGAGTCGGCACCATGGAACGCTCAACTAGATGTGCTGTCAATTCGTCGAATTTAGCACGAGTCAATGAAATTTCAAGGTGAAGCGGTCCTGCTTCTCCCGCAGTGATGAACGGTAATGAAATTTGAGTTGACGTTACACCTGAAAGATCTTTCTTCGCTTTTTCAGCAGCGTCTTTCAAGCGTTGCATCGCCATTTTGTCTTTCGAAAGGTCGATACCATTTTCTTTACGGAATTCTTGCACTAAGTAATCGATGATGACATCGTCGAAGTCGTCTCCGCCCAATTTGTTGTCCCCTGCTGTTGCACGGACTTGGAAGACTCCATCGCCGAGCTCAAGGATCGATACGTCGAATGTACCGCCTCCAAGGTCATAAACAAGGATTGTTTCATCTTCATCGGTCTTATCTAGACCGTAAGCTAGAGCTGCTGCTGTCGGCTCGTTGATGATCCTTTCGACTTCAAGTCCTGCAATAGTACCGGCATCCTTCGTAGCTTGACGCTGTGCATCGTTGAAATAAGCCGGAACGGTGATGACTGCTTTCGTCACTTTTTCACCTAAGTATTCTTCCGCATAACCTTTCATGTATTGAAGGATCATTGCAGATACTTCTTGCGGAGTGTATTCCTTATCTTCAACTTTTACTTTATAGTCGGATCCCATATGTCTTTTCACTGACATGATCGTGTTTGGATTAGTAATGGATTGGCGCTTTGCCACTTCACCGACTTGGCGTTCTCCGTTTTTGAATGCAACTACGGATGGAGTTGTGCGGTTGCCTTCCGGGTTTGGAATGACTTTCGCCTCTCCGCCTTCATATACTGCTACTACTGAGTTTGTTGTCCCCAAGTCGATTCCAATAATTTTGCTCATTTAAATTCCTCCTAAATAATGCATCTTCAACTAATCTACAATCATCATTCGTTTACTTTGACCATGGTAGGACGAAGCACACGATCTTTCAACATATACCCTTTTTGGAGCTCTTCAAGCACGATGCCTGATGACTTTTCGGCATCACTGCCCGTCATGACAGCCTGGTGGAAATTCGGATCAAACTCCTTGTCTATTGCCTCTATTTCGACAAGGCCTTCCCCTTTAAGCGCATCAATAAGATTGCGATAAATCATTTCCATACCTGTCATGATCGATTGTGCTTCTTCCACTTTTACTTCGACAGCAAGAGCACGCTCGAAGTTGTCCAAGACAGGCAAAATAGACGTTAACAAGCTTTGCGCTTTGTATTTGACAAGCGCTTCCTGATCTAGTGCATTCCTTCTTTTGACATTTTCAAAGTCTGCAAGGACGCGTAGCAGCTTGTTTTCCTGATCCTGTAATTGGGATTCCAACTCGCTAATTTTCTGATCCTTTTCATCTACTTCTTCAGCGACTTCTTCTATATCGCCGGCTTCGTCAACCGTTGCTTGTTGCTCAGCAGCAATGTCCTCTGCCGTTACTGTATCCAACTCATCAGTAGCAGTTGACTGTTGTACGTCTTTTTCCACTTCTTCCTTTTTATCTGTCACTGATCTTTCCTCCTATCCAATCCAATGGTCATATTCAATAATGCTTGGGATAAGTTTTCACTTAGGATGTCAAGCATCGTAATGACCCTGCCGTAGTCCATTCGTTTCGGTCCAATAATAGCAATTGAACCAGCCATCGTATCGCCTGCCGAGTAATTGGCAGTAATCACACTGCAATCTTCCATTGCATTATGTTTGTTTTCCGAACCGATACGAACATGTATGCCTTTTAAATCATCTTGAAAAAATGTCATCGCAGGCACGCCATTTTCCATCAACTCGAAGAACATTTTCATTTTTTGGAGATCGTTGAATTCCGGCTGCTTCATCATATTCATTTTACCGCCGAAATACAGGCGTTCTTCTGGCTTGATTGTCATCGCCCTTTGGAAGGAGGTAAACAATTCTCCAGCATGATGCACATGCTGTTCGAAAACAGTTCTCGTCTCCAGGGCAAGCTTGTTCTGCAGAGCGCTCAATGGCGTCCCGACAAGCCTTTCATTTAAAATATTGACCATCTTTTCAATATCCGATGCGAGCATGCCTTGCGGAACATCGAAGACCCTGTTCTCCACATGTCCGTTGTCGGTCACAATGATGGCGACCGCTTTCGTGTCATCCAATGGAACGATGGAAAACCGTTTCACTGAATGCATGGACATATCTGGCCCTAACAATATTGACGTATAATTCGTCAATTCGGATATGATTTTTGCGGAATTCCGTATGAGTTCTTCCGTTTCCGTAACCCGACTTTGAAAAATGGAACGTAATTGCATACTGTCTTCCAATGTCAGCTTTTCGGGTGTCAATAAATGATCGACATAGAAACGGTATCCTTTCTCGGATGGGACTCTACCTGAGGAAGTATGGGTCTTTTCTAAATAACCCAATTCCTCTAAGTCGGCCATATCATTCCGAATGGTTGCAGGACTAAACGGAGCTTCCGGTTTTTTAGATAACTGCCTTGATCCGACAGGTTGGGCGGATTCGATGAAATCGTTAACCGTCAGTTGCAAAATAAGCAATTGTCTGTTTGTCAACATAATCATCACTCCTGTTAGCACTCTTTAAGGATGAGTGCTAATACTACTCATAATTTAACAAATCGTATTGTCAGTGTCAACGAATTAACCCTCGATCATTTGAGAAATTGCTGGAATACTTCGTTCCCTCGAAATACGCCTTTCCTTGTCAATTTTATACTACCCTCAGATTCATAAATCAGTCCTTTTCCGGACAGCTCCTCAAGAACATCGCCATACACATCTGTCAATGATTTCCCGAATCTTGATTTGAATAAATGAAGGGAGACACCTTCCATTTTTCGTAGCCCTAAAAACATTTCCTCTTCCATCGTTTCTGTCAACGTCACTTCATGCTCTTCCATTATAGGACGCAATCCGCTTTCCATAGATTCCATATATTTTTTGAGCGGACCGTAATTTGCATACCTTTGTCCTTTCAAATATCCATGAGCTCCTGCGCCGATTCCTGCATACTCGTCATTATCCCAATAAATAAGATTATGTATCGATTCATTCCCAGGAATCGCAAAATTGCTAATTTCATATTGCCGTTTGCCCTCTTTATCCATGCTATCAATTAACATGGAAAACATCTCTGCCTCTATATCCTCGCCTGGCAAAGGCAACTTCCCTTTATTCATCAAATTATAAAATACTGTTTTCGGCTCGACGATAAGCGAGTATCCGGAATAATGAGGCAGTTCCAATGCTAGTGCTTTATCGAGAGTATCTTCCCATTGGCGGATAGTCTGCTCTGGCAAACCATAGATGAGATCAATGCTTATGTTTTCAAAACCGATTTCACGCGCATCACGGATGACTCGTTTCGGAGTGTCCGCACCATGCGTCCTCCCGATCCTTTTTAAAAGCTGCTCATCAAAAGACTGTACGCCGATGCTGAGCCGTTCGACGCCTCCATTTTTTAAGACAACCAGTTTTCCACGAGTTAATTCATCAGGATTTGCTTCCGTAGAAAATTCCTGCAGTGATTGTACATCGACATGTTGATGAATAATTTCAAGCAATCGATCCAGCTGCTTTTCAGATAACGAAGTCGGTGTTCCTCCTCCAAGAAAGACCGTCTCCAGCCCTTCGAACGAGTGGCCTTCCTTCGCCATGATTGAAAGCTCGGTTCCGATCGATTCGATATACTCATCTACAGGTTGATTTTTAAAGAAAACTTTATTGAAATCACAGTAATGGCAAATCTGGTGGCAGAAAGGAATATGAATATACATGCCTCGCATTTGTTGTGTCCCCTTTCTTTTCGGCAATGCCGGTCGTGCAAAAAGGAGCCCAATTTTGGACTCCTTTTAATTTTTTCACTATCAGTCTTCGTCCATTTTGAGAACTGCCATGAACGCTTCTTGAGGGACTTCGACGGAACCGACTTGCTTCATCCGCTTTTTCCCTTCCTTTTGCTTCTCTAGCAATTTTCGTTTACGGGAGATATCTCCGCCGTAACATTTAGCAAGAACGTTTTTACCGATCGATTTGATTGTCGAACGGGCTACGATTTTTTGACCGATTGCAGCTTGGACAGGCACTTCGAACTGCTGACGCGGGATAAGCGTCTTCAGTTTTTCAACGATTGCTTTGCCACGCTCATAGCCAAAGTCGCGATGGACGATAAAGCTTAGTGCGTCGACTTGCTCACCGTTCAACAGGATGTCCATTTTAACAAGCTTCGATGTTTTATAGCCAATCAATTCATAGTCAAGCGACGCATAACCTTTCGTGCCCGATTTCAATTGATCGAAAAAGTCATATACGATTTCAGCAAGCGGCAATTCATAGATGATATTAACACGAGTTGAGTCCAAGTAATCCATCGTCTTGAAATTACCTCGTTTTTGCTGACAAAGTTCCATGACTGAACCGACGTATTCATTCGGCACCATAATCGATGCTTTCACATACGGCTCTTCAACGTGATCGATCTTTTGTGCATCCGGCATCATGGATGGGTTGTCTACTTTCAATTCTTTTCCATCTGTTGTGACGACATTATATACAACACTTGGGGCAGTTGTGATCAAGTCAATCTTGAATTCCCGTTCGATCCGCTCCTGAATGATCTCCATATGGAGGAGTCCGAGGAATCCGCATCGGTATCCGAAGCCTAACGCTTGAGATGTCTCTGCTTCATATTCTAATGCTGAGTCATTCAGCTCCAGTTTTTCGAGCGCTTCACGTAAATCAACATATTTGGACGAATCAATCGGATACAATCCACAGAACACCATCGGATTTAGTCTCCGATAACCAGGCAACGGTTCACTCGCAGGATTTTTCGCGTTTGTAATCGTATCCCCGACCCGTGTATCCCCGACATTTTTAATGGCGGCGGAAAGGAATCCTACATCGCCTACCGACAATTCATCCCGCAAGGAAATCTTCGGAGTGAACACTCCTGTTTCGATGACTTCAAATTCTTTTCCTGTCGCCATCATACGAATCTTATCTCCAGGCTTGACTGTTCCTTCTACAATTCTAATGTTGACGATGACGCCTTTGTATTGATCATAATGCGAGTCGAAGATCAATGCCTTTAATGGCGCTTCCGGATCTCCAATTGGAGCAGGCACTTTCTCGACAATCTGCTCGAGAATTTCTTCAATTCCGATGCCAGCTTTCGCGGATGCATGGACTGCCTCGGAAGCATCAAGACCAATAACATCTTCTATTTCCTGCTTCACTTTATCAGGATCTGCTGCAGGTAAGTCGATTTTATTAATGACAGGTAAAATTTCCAGATCATTGTCCAATGCCAAATAAACATTCGCCAATGTTTGCGCTTCAATTCCTTGAGCCGCATCAACAACGAGGATGGCCCCTTCACATGCTGCGAGGCTTCGTGACACTTCGTACGTAAAGTCGACGTGACCTGGCGTATCGATTAAGTGAAAAGTATACTCTTCGCCATTTTTCGCCGTGTATGATAACTGCACTGCGTTTAATTTAATTGTGATTCCACGTTCGCGCTCTAAATCCATTGAATCCAGTGTCTGTGATTTCATTTCTCGAGAGCTCACTGTTTCTGTCTTTTCCAATATTCGATCGGCCAACGTCGATTTCCCGTGATCGATATGGGCAATGATCGAGAAGTTTCTAATATTTTTTTGACGTGCCAATCTTTCTTCATTATTCATCTGTCAGTTCACTCCTATATAAGCTATTTGCATTATAGCAAATAACTGATAAACATGTTACATTTTCTTATTCCCGAAAATCAAATAATGAAAGCATTCATTTGACTTATCAAGTCTAACAGATGACGGCGCTTTGATAAAGATTGGTCTTTGCATATCTAAAAAGGCTTCATGGATGTTATCCACAAAGCCTTTGACTTTATTCATTTCTCCATTGAGTCACTCTCGTTGAACATTTCCACAATCGCTTCTGAAATGACTGCTAATGTCCTGTTCAGCTCGTCTTCGGTGTTTCCGATCCCGCCAAGTTCTAATAATACAAGGTTCGGGTGAAGATCTTGGTTATACTTTCCATCCACACCTGCCCCACCTTTAGGTATGACGTCTCTCGTAATACCCGGTATCCTCTTTTCCATTTCTGCTTTCAATCTATTCGTAATCGCTTCATTTTTCTTGTAAGAAGGATTATCCAAACCGAGTACAAAAGCGACTTTCGCGTAACGTTTCTCTTCATGAACGATTGTCGTCTTATCGGGACCAACTGAATCCCGATGGATATCAATAATTAAATCATACTCATTTTCAGAAAGCTGCTTTTTTACAAACGGCCTTATATCCTTATAGGCGCGTGCATATGGTACTTCCTTTTTTAGCGTTTCTGCTTCCATACCATTGATTTCAAGTAGGCTTTTAAGTTTATCACTCATCTTTACGACGTTTTCGACCTGATGGTTTACAGCAATTTTCCCATCCACCGCTTTGGTGATCGGCTTGTATGCTTCGGTGGAGTGTGTGTTATAAAGCAATACTTTACCGAGCCTCGGTTTTTCTTCGACATCTACTTCGACTTCGCTTTCAACTTCAGGGACTGGCTCATCTACTGCCACTACATTTGATGCATAGACGATGAGGGCATTTTCCTTAATTATTTTGGAGTTTGAGATTTTTGATTCCTCCGGTATGAATTGGATGAGTACCGGGAAAAGGAAAAGAACGAATACGATTGCAGTCCATATTTGCAGATTTTTCTTCATGCGACATCCCCCCGTCTTCAACTATATGCGCGGGGGGAAGGGTCAATGACTTGTTTTGATATCCTCAATCCATTCACTTATGGAATCAGTTAATACTTCTGAATACAGTGCCGCCCAGGAGTCAATTTCTTTTGGGGAAATGAATGTATTCAAATCGTGATTCGATAATACTTCTTCAAATAATTGAACCCTTTCTTCGTGCGGCCACGATGTCCAATCTCCGAAAATCGGAATTAGTTTCGTCCGATCCGCATCCTTGTTTGGGGTATGCAACCAATTTCCGACTGATAGCCTGGAGGATGGATGACTCTCTTCCTCTATTTTGGAAGCGATGTAACTGAAAAGAGTATTGATAGCATCTGCAATCAACACTGGACCGTCAACGACAGTCGGGATGCCAATTGCGATGACTGGGATGCCCAATGTCTCCTTTGATAACTCTTTACGGCTATTTCCTACACCTGAGCCGGGATGAATTCCAGTGTCAGTCATCTGGATTGTTTTACACAGTCTTGAACTATCACGGGCAGCAAGCGCGTCAATAACAATCAATACGTCAGGTTGGATTTCATTCACTAACGCTTTAACAAAATCGGCCGTCTCGAGTCCTGTCTGAATTGTCACCCCTGGTGCGTAGACGAACAGTTCGCTACCTTCGTCCGAATAATATAAAGGAACGATTTCTTTCAATCGATCCATTGTTAACGGGCCGACAGCGTCTGGAGTTACTTCTCGATTTCCTAAACCGACCATAAGGATTTTTCCTGTTTGTAGATTCTTTATTCCCGCGGTCAGTTCAGTCAGTTTCGATTTGAGTATATTCGCCATCTCTTGTAGCCCTTCACGATCCGTATGCGTTAACGTAGGGTTCGTCAAGGTTAAATAGGTACCCATTTTCTTGCCGATTTTCTTCTCGCCTTCAGCATTGATTTTGACTGACGTCAAGATAACCCTTCCTTGTCTGCGTTCGTCAAATTGTATGCCTTCGGAATCCTTTAATTTCTGCTTTTCTTTTTCCGTCCGATGGCGAACCATTTCCTCGTTTTCCACGAGCAGGTCGGTACGGTAAAAATCGTATTTATCCATTGTCATCACCTCAACATGCAGTTTGCTCGTTGTGTCAAGGAAATATTCTTTGCATATTTTTATTGCGTTAAAGCTAGGTTTTTGCTAAAATGTTAATGTTGTAAAGAGATATCCGAATACTATTATGGAAACACTCTTGCCTTACCTGAAATTGGAGGTGAATGGAATGCCAAACATCAAAGGTGCAATTAAGCGCGTAAAACAAAGTGCTGCTGCGAATGAGCAGAACTCACAAATTAAAGCTGCAATGCGTACTGCTGTACGTAAAGCTGACACTGCGCTCATCAATAAAGAAGAGAACGCTTCTGAACTTTTGAAAGACGCAGTCAAAAAATTGGACACAGCTGCTCGTAAAGGTCTTATCCACAAAAATACAGCTGCTCGTCAAAAAGCACGTCTTACAAAAAAAGCTCAATAAGTAAAAAAGGCTGTCACTTGTGTCGTTAACTCGACAAAGAGGACAGCCTTTTCTATTTATAAAAATGCTATAAACCCGGATTTCCGCTTCAGACGGACGCTTTCCGCGGGCACGGCTTCAATCTCCTCGTCACTGCGTTCCTGTGGGGCTTTCAGCTCGCGCTGTTCCCGCTGGAGTCGCCACCTTCCGCTCCAATCCTCGTAAGAATTCTGCTAACCTATACTTTAAAGTACCACCCACCATAACAATTGTATTTATACCCTCAGTGGCTCCATAAAGAAGATTTCTAGAACTCTTTCCCTTTTACCGCTTGTTGACTTTAATTGGTGATCGATATGTGCTAGCTTTTGCAAAATGAGAAGGAGCCTTTCCATTTGGGGGATGCTTCTATTTTCCATGATTAGCTTCACACGATATGGATGGACGTTTAAAGTTTTTGCGATTTGTTGTTGCTGGTATCCCTTTTTCACTAATGATTTAACGTGAATCATCAGGCGTATTTGTCCCGCGATGAGAGATGTCAGCATGATCGGTTCTTCCCCATTTCGAAGTAGATCATGATAAATCGATATCGTCCTTTTCACATTGCCGGTCATATATGCGTCCGTCAGGCGGAAGACGTCCATTTCAGGCAGGCGGGGGACAAGCATTTCGACGATTTCTTTCGTTACGTCGCCATTGCCATTCATATACATGCCGATTTTGTTAATTTCATTCGATAGTGTCAAAAGGCTGTCGCCTGCCATATCGACGAGGACTTGTGCATTTTCCGGGCTGATTTTAATGCCGTTCGTACCCGCTTCGTTTTGAATCCACGTCGTCAAATCACGGCCTGTCAGTGGCATCGCTTCTACGACGACCGCTTTTTGCTGCATCACCTTTACGATCTTTTTCCGACCGTCCAGTTTTTCGTAAGGCGCCAAAAAGAGGACAGTCGCTGTTGGCGAAGGATTGTCTAGCCAAGTTTCAAGCAATGTAATATTATGTACAACTTTCTCTTTTGCTTTATCAGCCGCCTTCAAAAACGATGCATTATTCGCGATGATCAATTTCCTATCTTCTAAAAAAGGTAGTGTATCTGCCTCTTCAAGAACTGCTTCTATTGGTGTTTCTTCTAAATCGAAGCGGATGACCGAACTTTCATCGATATCCGGCATTGCCTTTGTAATTCTTTTAATTGTCGTGTCAATTAGATGCTGTTCGACGCCTGTCAATAAATAAACAGGTTCGACTTCCCCTTCTCCTATACTCTTCCATATAGCGTTGACCATCTGAATCCCTCCAGTCACTCACATTGTTCCATTATACATTACCGATTCACGACTATGAACAATTTGTGTCGTTTGTCATAAACTCGGCATAAAAGATCGTTTGATATAGATTTTTTATCCGGTATCATCTATACTATAAAGGAATTAGGAGGTGTAGCAATGAATGAGTTCGAACATGACGTACAGTCTAAACGCAATGATTTAATTGACTCTGGTGTCGGTTTCATTGTAGCTTTCGTTGCTTTTTCTGCAATTTTCGTTATTGCTACAATTATAGACTTCGTCGCGCACTAATAGCACTCCTGAAAGGCGGCTTGTTCATTTCGGTAACGAAATGGACAAGGCCGCCTTTTCATTTTTCTCTTGTCAAAATGGAATAGCTGCCATCTCTTTTCACGGAAATCGTTATGGAGCCATGATCTGCTGTAGCCATCGTCGGAACTTGATATTTTTCAAATGTCTCCACAACTGCTGCGTGCGGATGGCCATACCGGTTATCCTTGCCGTAAGAGAAAATCGACAGTACCGGTTGTAGAGCTCGGATAAATTCATCGGAACTGGAAGTATAGCTTCCATGATGACCTACTTTCAGGATCAATTCTCCCCAATCCAAGTTCCCATATTTTCTAATAAGCTTCTCCTCCCCTTCGATCTCTAAATCCCCAGTAAAAAGAAACGACGGCCCTTTTGTCGTCATGAAAAGTACGAGGGAGCTATCATTCCCTTTGTAAGCACCACCAGAAGGCGCTATATAGAACAAGTCGACGGATTTAACCGACCAAGCTGCTCCTTCCGTCATCGCCAATATCGGTATCCTCTTTTCTCCAGCTAAACGGAGCACATCTACCATCGTCTTATCTTTTTCACTGCCCGGTGAAATATGGATTTCCTTGACTCGTACCTCCTCAAGCACTTCATCCGCACCTTCCATATGGTCACTGTCAGCATGAGAAATAATCAATTTATCAATTGTCGTAATGCCCCTTCCTTTCAAGTATGGGACAACGATACTTCTGCCAACTTCAAATACTTTTTCCGGAGTGCGCCAATTCGGTTCTCCAAAATTCACTGCTCCTCCTGTATCGATGACAAATACTCCTCTCCGATGGGGTAGTTCGATGACGATTGAGTCGCCTTGCCCTACGTCAAGATACGTCACCCTTATCTCTGATTCAGTATAGGGGATGAGGTGGATGAGAATCGCAGGAACTAAGATGAACGGCATAGCTCGAAATGCATTTACTCCCCTTTCAAGTGCAATGAGAAACCGGAATGTACCACCTACAGCTAATGCGGACGTAAGAATTCCCGGTCGGCCTGGCCCCCATATTTGGTACGGGATTGAAGCTAGAAATACAGTAAGAGTCTCGACCCAGCCTCTTAGCGGTTCATAGAATAAAAAAAATGCATGTGCAATTGGAGGCATTATATAAGACAACAAAAGTAAAATGATATTCATCGGCAGAATAACAAAAGAATAAAGAGGAACATAGAACAGATTCACAAAGAAAGACGACAGAGACAACTCATAAAAGTGATATAAAAGAACCGGATACAACGCCAATTGAGTAATGATCGTCACGAGAAATGACACCATTATTGCGGATGCAGGGCGTGATAGAATCTTTGTTGAGTAAATTAATGAGAATGCCGCCAAATAAGAAAGTTGAAAACCAGGCTGGAATACGACGAACGGCTGCCAAAGTATAAAGCCGATTGCACTCAAAGAAAGTGCATCATCCATCCTCATCTTGAATCGTCCTGTCGCGGTCAACAGGATTAGAATCGTCACGGACACAGCCCGCCAAACCGATGGTGCACCGCCAGCCATAACTGCATATAGCGGCAATAGAACAATCAGCAAATTATCAATCGTTTCAATCCTGATCGATAATCTGATTAGTAGATTACGAAATAAAAACGTCAACAGTCCGACATGGAGGCCAGATATGGCGAAAAGATGAGTTATTCCGAGCATCCTGTACCTAGAAGCCACCTCTTCGTCCATTCCACTCCGATCTCCGATTAGTAAAGCTTCCGCTTCCACTACAAGGGATTCTGGAAAAGTTTCCCTAATGTGATACTTCACGTTCCATCTATGCTCAGATAATATTTTCTGTAAACCGGTATTTAGTTCATATCCTTTCAATCTATCGGATTCAAACATGCCTACTGCACCATACATGTTCAAATAACGCTCCATGTTAAATGAATATTCATGTGCGGAGCGCGGAAGTTCCTGAAAGGAACCTTCCAATGTAAAACGATATGAAGGGATATGCAAGTTTTGGAATTGCAATTTTTGTGCTTCATTTTCAAATTTCAGCAATGCGTAAACGACATCACCAGAGTCAGTTTTTGCAAAGCCTTTCATTTTGCCACCGTCGATTTTAACTTGATCTGTCCAAGTAAGATTGAGGATTGTTGGCTGTCCGCCTTCATTAATTTCAGGTACTTGCATGGAAATGAAAAAATAGGAGAGTAATGACGCCACCAATGCAAGAATAGGAGTGATGGCTTCTTTTCTACAAAGAAAAATGGGGATAAGTAAAAGGTTGAGGAGTAAAACTTGAACCGGGCCGTATGCTGCAAAAGCGGATACGGCGACCGGAATACAAATATAAATAAAACGGACTTCACTGATCACTTGCCGAATAGGTCATCCATCCTTCTTTTGAATGGAACAAGTTCTTCAGCGGGCGCGCCTAATGATTCCATTTCTGCAAGCAAGTCATTAATAAGCTCTAGCTTCCCTTCCTTCGAGAAATCGACTTCCCTCTCATCAAAAGGGATATGCCTAATTTCGACTCCGGATTGTTTGAAAAGCTCTATTGCGTACTCGTCGTTTTTATAATCTGATGCGTAATTGACGGTCTTAATTCCTGATTGGATGATCGCTTTTGAACATTGCAAGCATGGGAAATGTGTAACGTACAACGACGCCCCTTCAACAGGACTACCGTATTTCGCACATTGGAGTAAAGCGTTCATCTCCGCATGAATAGTTCGCACGCAATGATTTCCGACAACATAGCATCCATGATCGATGCAATGGTCTCCGCCTGAAATGGAACCGTTATAGCCCCCGGCAATAATCCTGTTGTCTCTGACGATTGTCGCTCCGACTGTCAGCCTTGTACATGTGCTTCTTACCGCTAACAAATGGCATTGCGCCATGAAAAACTGATCCCATGTAATACGCTCCATATGTATGCCTCCAAACAGTATCAATTATTTTGCTGTAATGAAAGACTCAAGATTTTCAAATGTCTTTTGCCCGATTCCCGATACTTCCATTATCGATTCCGGTGAAGCGAACGGACCATGCTCGTCCCGATATTGAATAATAGCAGCCGCTTTGGCTGGTCCAATTCCCGGAATCGTCATGAGTTGCTGAGCATCCGCAGTATTAATATTCACTTTTCCATCATCCTCCGCCTCATCACCCAGCATTGGATGGGACAGTATAGAGGCATCAGAAAAGTCAACTTCTTCACCTTGTCTCGGAATATAAATAAAAAATTCATCGGGAAGCTTCATAGCGTGGTTGAGCATTCGGGAGTCTGCCTCTGCCAAATAGCCGCCCGCAGCATGAATTGCATCGATGAGACGATCGCCCTCGTTTAGTGAATAGACACCCGGATATTTCACGGCGCCTTGAATATCCACCATAATCATGGACGGAGCCGCCTCAACAATTTCAATCGACTGCTCATGTTCTTCGTCTTGCTCTTGTAAAACATCAATAATTGGGGTTTGTCCGCTTGCGGCTGTCTGTTTACTGCCGGCCTGTCCTCGGGGAAAGAACAGAATTGCGGAAAGTACAGCGATTGCTGCGATAGGGGTGATGATCTTACGCCATTTTCCGGATACGATCGATAGAAACAGCTTTCCCACCCTTTCTATGAGGCATCCATATGGAGTCATATCCCACTATATATGATTACTACCAAAAATGAAAGTTTCATTTACGCGCTTGATAAAATATTCTTTCACTTTCTTCGTGCGGAGGCTCGTCCTCCCAGTCAGCAAAGATGCGTTCTAGCGTAAAGCCAGCTTCCCGTAATAAATCCACGTATTCATACACGTGAAAAGTCCGTTGTTGGTGCTTTTCATCGAAACGACGATAAAAACCGCTTTCTTCTCTGACAAAGAAGCTTAGTTCCGATAGGACCGAATGATCCGCATCGCCTTCCTCTGTATGCCAAATGTACGCAATACGGTCGTTGTCGAACGTGAAAGGCCCTTCCATGAAAATGACATCGGTCTTGAAAGTGGAATGCACGTCGAAAATGAGCACTCCACCGCTTTTCAAGACCGAATAGATTCCTTTGAAGGTTGATAGGACACTTTCACGGTCAGGCAAATAGTTAAGGGAATCAATTGCAATAACAGCAGCGTCATATTGCTCCGCCCCATCAATTTCTTGCATAGGCTTTTCCTGAAAATCGATTGTCAATGAAAGATCATTTGCACGTTTTTCCGCTATATTAAGCATGTCTCGAGAAAGATCAATTCCCGTAACAATCGCTCCCGCTTTCGATAGTTTCACTGAAAGCAGCCCTGTCCCACAACCGACATCGATGATTTTCTTTCCTTTTACCCCGTCCGCTGCAATGGAAATCAAATCTACATAAGCATCGTAAGGGATATCGGTCATTAATTCATCATAGACGAGGGCGAAATCTGTATAAGCTTCTTTATTGCCCATTATCCATGTTCAGTGATGGAGCGTCTCCCCATAACTTCTCCAAGTTATAATAACCACGCTCATCCTTATGGAATACATGAACGACTACATCTCCCAAATCGACGAGAACCCATCTTCCATTTTCAAGGCCTTCTACTCTTTTCACTTCAAATTCGTTTTCTGAAGCTTTATCGGCTACTTCCCTCGCAATCGCTTGCACTTGGCGCTCTGAGTTCGCATGGCAAATAATGAATTGATCTGCGATGAGTGAGATCCCTTCCATATTTAATACGACAATGTCTTGCCCTTTCTTATCGTCTACTGCATTATAGGCTGTTTCAAGTAAAGTTGGCATATTTTCACGTTTCCTTTCATAGTTGGCTGTTTCAAATTCGTTGTACGTGTTCATTATAGCATTCGATGGAGTCCGGAAAAACAGCCGCACGCCGATCGATTAAATAAAGCACCGAGTGAACGATGCAAGCTTTCATCGCCTCGTCAATCTGCTGTTCTGCACTAGTGCGCAATTCATCGATGCCCAGAAATTCTCGTCCCGGCTCAATAAGATCGGCAATGTAAATAAGCTTCTCAAGAGCGGACATGCCAGCTCTGCCTGTTGTATGATAGCGGATGGCGTTTAGGATATCCGGATCCTTTACGCCGAATTCTTTCTCCGCTATGATACATCCAGCAGCCGCATGCCAAAGTTCGTGATGGAAAGAAAAAAGCCTAGCGTCCTCACCATTCTCTTCAATTAGTCTACGCATTTCGGAAGGTTCCATGAATTTCGCAATATCATGGAAAAGAGCTGCCTGTTCTGCCTTTTCCACCGGCACTCCAAATCGCGAAGCCAATTCCTTAGCCGTTTCCGTAACTCTTAATACATGTTCAAATCGTTTTCTTGGTAATCTTTTTTCAAGTTCAATCCGTAACGGGCCGGTTTGCATAGAGTCCCTCCTGTCGGATATATGTCTCAATATCATCTGGAACGAGAAATTGGATAGTACCTCCGGTTTGCATTCGGTTACGAATCAAGGTCGAAGACAAATCAATTTCAGGAATTTGAACCATTGTAATTGGATATCGCGTTTCCCCTATTGTACCCGGTCTCGCTACACCAACAAACGTCACTATATTCATCAGCTCATCGATTTTATACCATTTGTGCAGCATATCAATCATATCGCCACCGATGATAAAAAAGAATTCCGTGCCCGGCTCTAGTTCCGTCAAAGCTTTCATCGTATCAAACGTATACGAGACACCTCCCCTATCCACTTCAAATGAAGATGAGTGTAAACCAGGAGTGTCTGATACGGCGATTTTAACCATTCGCAACCGTTGTTCAGGAGTTGCATCTGAAGGATCCGCCTTATGGGGAGGAATTGAAGTAGGCATGAGCCTTACTTCATCGAGTTGCAATGCATGTTTCACTTCATTTGCCATGATGAGATGCCCGATATGCGGTGGATTGAATGTACCGCCCAACAGTCCGACCTTTTTCATGTTGTCCCCCTTAAGGTAAAACGATCCGCTTTTTCTCCTTCGACTCTTTATACAGTACAAGGATTTTTCCAATCACTTGAACTACTTCGATTCCAGCCTCTTGAAGTTTTGCTGCAATATCATTTTTATCTTCTTCACAATTTTGAAGAATGCTCACTTTAATTAACTCACGGGCTTCCAGCGCATCTTCGATTTGTTTGATGATCGGCTCAGTCAAACCGCCCTTTCCAATTTGAAAGATAGGTTGAAGATGATGCGCTTCACTTCGCAAATAGCTTTTCTGTTTACCTGTTAACATTTATTTTCCTCCAAGTTCATTTGAAATTAATTCAATCATTTTCTTAGTATCAGGATAAATGCCTGTCCATAGTTCGAAGGCCAATGCACCTTGATGGACAAACATCCCGACACCATTGATTGTCTTGCTGCCAGCCTCTCGGGCATGGCGTAAAAATTCGGTTTCTAACGGATTATATATGATATCGGCTACAATTGTTCCGTCCGATATACGAGTCGGATCAAGCGGCATTCCACTTTGGGCAAAATTCATCCCGACCGAAGTCGTCTGAACAATCAAACCAAATTTTTCAATTGCCGCTTGTGCTTCTTCCGAAGAGAGAGCGGAACTTCCCGGTAAGCTTTCAGTCATTCGTTTTGCTTTTTCGATTGTGCGATTCGTAATGGTGATCGGTCCAAAACCCGCAGACGCAAGCGCAAAGGAAATGCCCGCTGCGGCTCCGCCCGCCCCTACGACAAGTAGATCGCCGACGCCATCATGTGCGGCTCCGATTTCTTGCAAGGATTTTACAAACCCGCGTCCGTCGGTGTTCGTTCCGAAAAGAGTTCCATCATCCAGAACCTTGACCGTGTTGACGGCGTTCATTCGTCTTGCTTCCTCGTCAACATGATCCAGGAATGGGATGATTGCACTTTTATGAGGCACCGTAACATTCCAGCCGCTGCAGCCTAATCTTTTCAAGCTGGCTACGGCATCCTTCAGATGATCCGACTCCACATGGACCGGTATATATGATGCATCGATTCCATTTTCTTGAAACCATATGTCGTGCATCATTGGTGATTTTGATTGCGCTATCGGGTCGCCAATGACTGCATACCATTTTTTCATGAAGCAATCCTCCTTAAATAAGGGATGGACGGAGCACTACATCGACTCCACGAGGTGCATGTACAGCTACGACGACTCCTGGGTGCTGCACAGTAATCCAACCCAACCCCGAAATGACAAGATCCATTTTCGGTTTTTTAATCGAGAATTCGTGCCTAACAAGCGGCGGCATCTTTTCTAGAGACTCACCACTTGGCGGAGAAAGCATTTCCCCTAAATGCGTTGCATATAACGAATCGGCATTCTCAAGCTTTGTACGGTGGATCGGTATTTCATTGGAAACATGTATGGTAAAGGATGAGCGATCCCCTGACAGAAAATCGAATCTCGCAAGACCGCCGATGAAAAGTGTCTGTTCTGCGTTCAATTGGAACACTTTTGGTTTAAGTTCCTTCTTTGGCGTGATCGCTTTCAAGTCTTTTGCATCCAAATGATGAGCCATCTGGTGGTCGTTAATAATGCCCGGTGTGTCGTAAATAGCTTTACCATCATCGAGCGGGATTTCAACTAAGTCGAGAGTAGTCCCCGGGAAATGAGAAGTAGTAATCACTTCGCCCATGCCAGTCGCATTTTTTATGATACGGTTGATGAATGTAGATTTTCCGACATTCGTACATCCAACGACATAGACATCTTTCCCTTTTCGATATTTATCAATAGCTTCGAGAGCTTCTTCCATGCCATGCCCTTTATGTGCAGAAATAAGCATTACATCAATCGGCTTTAAGCCAAGCTTCGCTGCCTCTGTTTTCATCCAGTTGATCAGTCGGTTGCGGTTAATCGACTTAGGCAGAACATCAGACTTATTGCCAATCAAAAGGATGTCTTTATTTCCGACAAATCGTTGCAAACCATTGATCCAGCTGCCATTGAAATCGAATATATCGACAACCTTAATAATAAGCCCGTCCTTTTCACCAATTCCATTCAGTATCGCAAGAAAATCATCACCCGACAAAGAGACGGGCTGTAGTTCATTGTAATTCCGAAGACGGAAACAGCGACGGCAAATCACTTCCTCTTTTTCCAAAGAAGCTGCAGGTGCATAGCCTTCTTTTTTCGGATCCTCTGTTTGGATTTCAATTCCACAACCTATACATGTAAGTCGTTCCAACCTTATTCCTCCCATTTAATCAAACCTTGTCTTTTCAGTTTTGCCATAATTCTTCTTTCAATCATCCTATTGAATTTTGTCACGAAACCATCCGAGCTTGCAACAGGAACTACGAGGATCGTATGTAGACCAAAACGGTTGCCGCCTAAAATATCTGTCATGAGCTGGTCACCAACCATTACGGCCTCTTCCTTCTGCAAGCCCATCTTTTCGAGAGCTTTTTTGAAATTCTTCCCTAACGGCTTCCGGGCTTCGCAAATGAACGGTGTGCCAAGCGGACCGCAGAATGCTTCGACCCTGCCTATATTATTGTTCGAAAGGATTGTCACTTGTAGACCAGCGTCCTGCATCATCTTCACCCATGCAATGATTTCAGGCGTCGCCTCTGGACGGTCCCATTCCACCAACGTATTATCCAAATCGGTGATGATCCCTTTAATACCTTTTTCTTTTAATTTCTCAGGTGAGATTTGAAATATATCTTTAACATATTCATCCGGCAAGAAATATTTATACAAGTTAACCACTCCGTTATTTCACTAATTGTATTCCGATTATACCATATTGACATCCAATGGCACGGATTGGACCAAGCCGTAATTCTGTTCGATTTCCATTTATGCAATATCGAATGTAAACAAGCAGTCATCGCATATGCTGTCATATAACGACACAGGAGGTGGACCGATGAGCGGGTTTGTCATGGCACTCGTCCAACTGTGGGTCGAAGTCCCTGCTATGGTCGGTTATATCAGGGGGCAGGCGTTCCGTCGACCGCTATCGAAAGCGGAAGAGGCTGATTGCTTGAAACGATTGGCAGAAGGCGATGAAAGTGCAAGAGATGAACTCATTGAAAGGAATATGCGCCTCGTCGCTCATGTCGTAAAAAAATTCCATCCAAAACACGAACAACTAGACGATTATATTTCCATCGGCACAATCGGGCTCATGAAAGCTGTTAACAGTTTTACACTTGATCGGAAGACGAAGCTTGCGACATATGCGGCCCGTTGTATCGAAAATGAAATTCTCATGTACTTGCGAACACAAAAGAAAGTGCAGAAGGATGTATCATTATTCGATCCAATTGGGACGGATAAAGATGGTCAGTCCCTTCAGATAGCCGATCTGTTGCAAACCGACGAGGAGGCGCCAATTGACACTGTCCAGCAGAAAGAGCAGAAAGAGAGACTGTATCGCCATCTCGGCAAACTGGACGGCAGAGAGCTGGAAATCATCCAAAGAAGGTACGGTTTACTCGACGACCAGCCGATGACACAGAAGGAAATTGCACAGCAACTGAACATTTCAAGAAGCTATGTCTCACGCATTGAAAAAAGGGCGATCGTGAAGCTGTATCAGCTATTTAAGCACGAGTATAACGAATGAAACAGATCTACAGCACAAATGAAAAGGCGTTTCCTGACGTGGGGCCATGGCCCTCGGAAAGGAAACGCCTCTTTATCGCTTCTTTTATACATGCCAAAATCAGTCTGCACTTACCTCACGAGCGATGACGACCGCAATAACTGTTGATACAAAGAATACTCCAGCCATTAAATAAAACATCCCTGACTACCTCCTTCGCAACAATATGTATCATGCTTTCATCATACCATAATCAATTTAGAATTTCGAGATAGCGTGCATGACAATTTCCGAAGAGTGTTTAGCCGCAAGCGGTAAAAATTCATCGAAGCTGATGGACGATTCCTTACCTGCGATATCAGACAATGCACGGATGACGACAAACGGCGTTCCGAACTGGTGGCAAACTTGCGCTACAGCTGCTGCTTCCATTTCCGCCGCAATCATTGCAGGGAATTGCTCCTTTACAATTCCAACCCGCTTGGCGTCACTCATAAAGACATCACCGGAAGCGATCAAGCCGACAGCATGTGCATACTCACCGATTTCCTCCACTGCCTCTTTTGCAATCTGGATAAGTCTTTCATCTGCCGGGTAGGAAGCTGGCAATCCAGGTACTTGACCGATTTCATAACCAAAGGCTGTTGCGTCGACGTCATGATGTCTTACTTCGTCTGAAATGACGACTGTTCCAACATCAAGAGATTCTTTGAAGCCGCCCGCTGAACCTGTGTTAAGGACTACATCCGGCGAGTAGCTCTGAATAAGCAATGTCGTCGCAATTGCGGCATTCACTTTCCCGATTCCGCTTTTCACGAGTACGACATCATGGGAGCCGATTTTTCCTTCAATGAATTCACATCCCGCAATTGTTTCGATTTCCGAGTTCTCGATTTTTCCTCTTAAAATTTCTACTTCTTGCTCCATTGCTCCAATAATAGCTATTTTCATCTTTAAAATCCTCCGACCGAACTAGTGCAAGATGACACTGTTCAATATTCAAAATCCAATGTATTCAAGATGTCCATCTGAACAGGCTTCCAACCCTTTCCATCGACCCATTCAAGATTAACGCGGTACTTCTCTGATTTGTCCTTCGTCGATGCGATTCCAATCGACTTCTGAGGACCTCCGCCATTTTTAATTTTCCAGAAGATCAACTCTTCTTCTGGATGTCCAACTGCATATGAGATTGCATTCTTCTTCTCATTCCAATCAACGGATTCTCCGTCATACTTAGATTCATGGACACCCGTTTGAGTGGTGCCGATCGGTCGCCATCCAGGATTGATTACAGTCTCCTTAATGATTTCATCGTTGTCCGGAACAATCGTTACATTGCCAGACTCCTCTTCATCTTTAGCTTCTTCATCACTGCTGTCTGACCCGTTATCATTCTCACTTTCATTTGAAGACTGACCCTCATCGTCACTTTCCTCTTCACTTGCTTCGCTCGATCCATTTTCATCCTCGGATTCGGAAATAGAGTCATCTTCCGCATCTTGCGTCTCATCGGTGGATGAACCGGCATCATCGAGTACCTCTTCTTCAAGGGCACTCTCTTTTCCGTCATCATCATTATTGCCAATGATGATAGAAGCGCCGACAATAATAATGAGCACGACGACAAGGCCAATCATAATATTCAATAGCTGGTTGCTCTTGTTGCGCATTTTCTTACGATTCACACGCGAGTATCTAGGATCATTTCCTTTCATATATCCTTCCCCCTATCTTCTTGCTAAAGAGTAATGGCCGCCCTCAATTGAAGGCGGCCATTTAAGGTCACTTAATTTCAACAATAACGACCGACATTTCCCCACCAGGAGTCAAAATCTTCACTTCGTCGCCTTTACTGCGGCCAATCAAGCCTTTCGCAATCGGGGAATCGTTGGAAATCAACCCTTCAATTGGATTTGCTTCGGCAGAGCCGACAATTGTATATGTCTCCTCGTCTCCATCGGGCAACTCCTTGAATGTAACCGTTTTCCCTAGTTGAACTTCATCGGTATTCATTTCGTCTTCTGTAATGATGACAGAGTTACGGATCATCGATTCCAATGTAGAGATTTTTCCTTCTACAAATGCTTGGTCTTCTTTAGCGGAATCGTACTCCGAGTTTTCCGAAAGGTCTCCGTAGCTTCGTGCAATTTTGATGCGTTCCACGACTTCTTTACGTTTTACGGTTTTAAGGAATTCCAGTTCCTCTTCTAATTTCTTCTTACCCGATGCTGTCATCGGATACTTTTTCTCTGATACCATCATACAACACTCCTCATATTCCTGTTCATAAAAACACTATGCCGCTCCTGCAAGAGGTATGCGACATAGTCTTATTTATATTGAATTCTGACTTTATCATATTACAATTTCGTTCCAAATTCAAGAATTGTTTTTATTTTCGTGACCATCAAATCGATTGCAACTTCATTATGACCGCCTTCAGGAATGATAATATCCGCATAGCGCTTTGTCGGTTCAATGAATTGATTATGCATCGGACGGACTACTGAGAGGTATTGCTCTATGACCGATTCAATCGTTCTTCCTCGCTCATGAATGTCTCTCATTAGACGTCTAATGATGCGTAAATCTGCATCGGTATCGACGAAGAGCTTAATGTCCATCAAGTTACGAAGCCTTTCATCCTCAAGTACGAGAATTCCTTCCAAAATGATGACGTCTTTCGGTTCAATCGGTATTTTTCGGTCAGATCTTGTATGAAGCGAATAATCGTAAACCGGCTTTTCAATCGGCTCCCGATCAAGAAGCTTTCCGATATGATCAATCAACAGATCTGTATCGAATGCAAGCGGATGATCGTAATTCGTCCGCAATCTTTCTTCAAACTCTAAATGAGATTGGTCTTTGTAATAAAAGTCCTGTTCGATGACGACAACGGAGTGCTCCTTAAAGACGTCATAAATTCGGTGCGTTACACTTGTCTTTCCTGATCCCGAACCACCGGCGATACCAATGACAAGAGGCTTTCTTTTATCCATTTCTTTTCCTCCCACAAATTACAGGGATCTTGCTCAGTCCCTCTTTTTCACAGCAACCAGGATTCCATCGCCGACTGGCAGCAATGATGTTTCGTAATAAGGATGCTTCATGACCCATGAAGTGAATTCCTTCAAATTACGAATCATCGTCCGATTCCGTTTTGGCACTTCTTCATCAGGCAGCATCACAGCACCATGCATAAACATATTATCACAATAAATGATACCACCCTGCGCCAAATGCTCTGAGTATTTTTCAAAGAATCGTTTATATTGTCCTTTAGCCGCATCGATGAAAAGGGCGTCATACTTCAAGGAAGGAAGCGATTCATCTGGTAGGAGAAGGGCATCTCCTTCAATGATGGTAACCCTGTCCCCGAAACCGCTTCGTTCAATATATTCCACTGCGGATGCATAGCGCTCTTTGTCCCTTTCAATTGTAACGACTGAAGTTCCCTCTAATGCAGATACCATCCGGATAGCAGAATAGCCTATTGCGCTTCCGATTTCAAGTATAAACTTTGGACGCTGAATCCTAAGGAGGCCAATAAATGTTTCTATTCCGCTACGGTCCATTATTGGAATACGATTTTGCGCTGCGAACTCCTCCATCTCACGAATCAGCGAGTTATCTTCTTCCCGCAGTTCCGAAATGTAGGCTTCAATGTCTTTCATTCAAAGCACTTCCATTCTTTTGAATCACTTAATCAATATATTTTGCCCGATTTGCCAAGTGCTCATCATAGGTCTTCGCAAAGTGATTATTTCCTTCCTTGTCGGCAAGGAAATATAAATAGTCTGTAATAGAAGGATCCACAACAGCCTCTATCGAAGATTTACCTGCATTTGCAATCGGACCTGGAGGAAGACCAGTGTTTACATACGTATTGTATGGATCCTGGATTTCAAGATCCTCAAAAAGGACTCGATCCTTATGTTCACCTAAAGCGTATAGTACAGTCGGATCGGTCTGCAATGGCATGCCGTCATCGAGTCGATTATAAAACACACTGGCAATCGTCTCACGATCCGTTTTTGCAGTCGCTTCCCTTTCAAGCAAGCTGGCGAAAGTGAGTAGCCAATGAACCGATTTTTCATTGCTTTCAAGATAGGCAAAATAAGGAGTAATATTATCAGATGTTGCATCAAGCATCGTCGAAACGACTGTATCGACAGTCGGCTTTTCTTCATAAAACGGATACGTCGCAGGGAATAAATAACCTTCCAGTGGATATCTGACGTCCTCGCCCAAAATTTCTTCCGTGAGAATGTTCGGATACCTACCCATCAAATCGGAAATCGTTTGCTCATTATTGACGTAGTCCAAAAACTCTTTTTTCGGAATGCTTGTCCGTTTTTCAACGATTGCGGCAATCTGGTCCAACGTCAAGCCTTCGGGAATCGTCATCGTGAATACAGGCGTTCTATACACTTTCCCCGTTTTAAGGCTTTCAATCAACTCATCCAACGTCATCGCTTTTGTTAAGCCGTATGTTCCTGCCTGGAATTGCGATTCATTGTTGAACTTCGCGTAATATTTGAAGATCTTAGCATCCTTGATGAGACCTTTATCTTCCAACATTTCTGAAATGGAAGTCAACCCAGATCCAATCGGAACTTCCACTTCAATCACTTCTTCCGAGTTGGGATCGACAGGTTGAAGGGCTCCAGTTATGTATTTATAGACCGCTCGACCTCCGATCAAGCCACCAATGATGAGAACAAGCGCAACAACAAACACGATACGCCTTACTATCTTTACTTCTTTCTTCTGTTCTATCATTTTTTCAAACATTTGATCCTTTTTCGAACCATTATCCATTTAGCATCACCTCATTCCGAACAATTACTATTTATTTATAGGTCCATGGCAGTGAAAAAGACGGAATGGCCTGCACCATTCCGTCCGTGCACATATGGATTATTCTTCGTCTTCGTCTTCTGCAAGGAAAGTGTTTAACATCTCTTCGATCATGTCCCATTCCTCGTCAGTTTCAATCGGCAATAGCTCACCGTCTTCGTTGTCTTCAGAAGGAATGAAAGCAGAAGCATGAATTTCAACTTCTTCATCATCGCCTACTTCTTCTTCACCCAAAATATGATATAAGACGTATGATTTTCCAAAATCCTCTGATTCAAATGTGAAGATTACTTCACATACATGCTCCTCACCGTGCTCATCAACGACTGTCATTGTTTCTTGTCCATGTTCCATTCTATTCACCTCATCTATTTTTTGAATCAAGATACCCTTGAAGTATCATGACTGCTGCCATCTTGTCGATGACTGTCTTCCTCTTTTTCCTACTCACATCAGCTGCAATCAACATACGTTCTGCAGCCATCGTCGTTAGCCGTTCATCCCACAATATTACAGGATGGCCAAACGTCTCTTTCAACATGTCAGCAAACTTTTCGGATGCTTCCCCTCTCGGACCGACAGAGTTGTTCATGTTTTTCGGATAACCGACTACGAAAGAGGTGACAGCATATTCAGTTACAAGTTCCTGAATTCTGGACATGCCAAATTGGCCGGTACTTTCATCGATTTTAATCGTTTCGATGCCTTGGGCTGTCCACCCAAGTGCATCGCTGATTGCAATACCGACCGTTTTGGATCCTACATCCAATCCCATTACCCTCAATTCGTCTTACCTCCGTTTTCACGGATATAAAACTTCACCAGTTCCTCGAGAATCTCGTCCCTCTCCAGCTTTCGGATAAGGTTACGCGCTTCATAATGGCGAGGGATGTAAGCCGGGTCGCCTGATAATAGGTAACCGACGATTTGGTTGATAGGATTGTAGCCCTTGTCTTCCAGTGCTTTGTGCACATGAAGCATGACTTGTTTCACTTCTTGCTCCATCGATTCTTCAGGAAAGTTGAATTTCATCGTCTTGTCGTATGAATTCATAGTCGACACCCCGCTTTCCAATCGTCCGTTTACAAATCGGATACCTTTCCCACTTGCTCTATACCCGACATCCATTTCCGTTTAAACGGATTTGACATAATCATACACGGAATGAAGTGCTTCATCAAGTTTAGAAGTATCTTTCGCACCTGCCATCGCCATGTCCGGACGGCCTCCGCCCTTGCCACCACAGAGAGATGCTACATGATTGACGATTTTTCCAGCATGGAAGTTCCCATTTTTCAAATCTTCTGTAACTCCTGCTGCCAATAGAACTTTCTCATCCGCAGCAGCACCTAGAACGATTACACCTTTACTTACTTTTTGCTTTAATTCATCGATCATTTGGCGAAGTGCATTATTGTCCTTCACATCTACCCTTGCCGCTAGTACCGTCATATCGTCAACCTGTTGAGCAGTTGCGAGAATATCCGTAAGCTGACTGTTTCCTAGCTTTGCAGAAAGTGATTCATTCTCGCGTTGAAGCTCTTTCATCTCCGATAAAAAAGCACCAACTTTCGTCACAACATCTTTCGGATTAGATTTCAATAATGCTGCGGCATTTGTAAGAAGAGTCTCTTCATTTTTAAATGAATGATATGCCTCCTGGCCTGTTACCGCTTCAATCCTTCTCGTTCCTGCCCCGATGCCGCCTTCCGATTCAATCTTGAAGAGGCCGATAGTAGACGTTGCTGGAACATGGCATCCACCACATAATTCAATAGAATAATCTCCAACTGATACGACGCGGACGATATCACCGTATTTTTCGCCGAATAAAGCCATGGCACCCATCTCTTTAGCCTCACTGATCGGTTTTTGTTCGATTTGAACCGGAATATCTGCCCAAATCTTTTCATTGACGATCGCTTCGATTTTTTCTAGTTCCTCTTTCGTCACTTGCCCGAAATGGGAGAAATCGAAACGCAGACGGTCAGGACCGACATAAGATCCAGCCTGATTGACATGCTCTCCGAGGACCGTTTTTAATGCTTTATGAAGAAGATGTGTTGCTGTATGGTTTTTAATCGTCATCTTACGTAATTCCGGATTTACTTCTGCTGCTACTTCAGCGTTCTCAGCAACTTCTCCTGAACGAACAACAGCTGTATGCAAATGTTGACCATTCGGCGCCTTTTTCACATCTTTCACATCGATGATGAATGCATCATTCGTAACGATTCCTTTATCAGCAATCTGTCCGCCGCTTTCCGCGTAAAACGGTGTACGCTCAAGCATGAATTGGATTTCATCGCCTTCCGTAGCATGGGCAACCAATTCACCATTATGCAAAAGTGCAATAATTTTTGTCTCGCAAGATAATTGATCGTATCCGATGAATTCACTATTTTCATGGATATTGCCAAGCACTTCAGATTGGACGTGCATCGAATCGACATCAAGCCGTGCAGCTCTAGCACGTTTCCGTTGATTATCCATTTCTTCATCAAATCCAGCACGATCTACCGCGACGCCTGCTTCCTCGGCAAATTCCTCTGTCAGTTCGAAAGGAAAACCATATGTGTCATAGAGCTTAAATGCATCTGCGCCAGAAACGATCGTGTTGCCACTTGCTTTCGCTTTTTCGATAACGCCGTTCAAAATCGCCAATCCTTCATTCAACGTTTCATGGAACCGTTCTTCTTCATTCTTAATGACCTTCATAATGAAAGCTTCTTTTTCCTTAACTTGTGGATAGAAGTCTTGCATCACTTCCCCTACGACAGGAACGAGTTCATACATGAACGGCTTGTTGATGCCCAATTGTTTTGCAAAACGGACAGCGCGACGTAGAAGTCTTCTTAAGACGTAGCCTCTTCCTTCATTGGAAGGCAATGCACCGTCGCCGATCGCGAATGCAACAGTCCGGATGTGGTCTGCGATAACTTTAAACGCAGTGTCCTTTACATCATCCTTGCCATACTTTTCACCTGACACTTTTTCCACTGAATGGATGATCGGCATGAAAAGATCTGTATCAAAGTTCGTAGGCACTTCTTGGATGACTGAAGCCATCCTTTCAAGACCCATACCTGTATCAATATTTTTCTTCGGTAGTGGGGTGTACGTATGATCTGGATTATGGTTGAATTCGGAAAATACTAAGTTCCAAATTTCTAAATAACGTTCGTTTTCTCCGCCAGGGTATAATTCCGGATCTGAGAAATCGTCGCCGAAAGATGGTCCGCGATCGTAGAAAATTTCAGAGTTCGGGCCGCTCGGACCTTCTCCGATATCCCAGAAGTTACCTTCCAATCGGATAATGCGTTCTTCAGGGATGCCGATTTTGTCTTTCCAAATGTCGTATGCCTCATTATCTTCCGGGTGTACGGTGACAGAGAGCAATTCTGGGTCGAAGCCGATCCATTTTTCATTCGTTAGGAAGTCCCATGCGCGGATGATTGCTTCTTCTTTGAAGTAGTCACCGATTGAGAAGTTCCCGAGCATTTCGAAGAATGTATGGTGGCGAGCAGTTCTGCCTACATTTTCGATGTCGTTCGTCCGGATTGATTTTTGTGCATTGACGATACGCGGATTTGTTGGGACTACACGTCCGTCAAAATATTTTTTTAGTGTTGCGACGCCGCTGTTGATCCAAAGAAGTGATGGATCGTCGATTGGGACTAGTGGTGCTGATGGCTCTTCGCTATGGCCATGCTCTTTGAAGTATTCAAGAAACATTCTTCTAATTTCAGCTGCTGTTAATTTTTTCATGAGTAATCCTCCTTAAATTTGAATACATAATGATTTTCTGGCTCCGCCGGTGCTCCCAACGCTTCGCTTTTGGTCGCAAAAGCCGTTCTTCGTTACGGCTTTCGCTCCAGGCGGACGCTTTCCAATCGAACCACGAAGAGTTCGATTTGCCGTATTTCTGCGTTTTTTGCAGAAATTAAGGCAGCCGTTTTGGCATTCCTGCTCGTAACGCTACGCTTTTACTCGCAAAAGCCTTTCTTCGTGACGGCTTTCGCTCCAATCCTAGATGACGAATCTTTCACTCCAACTAAAATAAATAAAGTGAAAATAAAAAAATCCCCGCCCCTGTACAAGGGACGAAGATTTTTCGTGGTACCACCCTAATTTACCGACGGAAAGCCGGTATCTCAAGAAGCCTTAACGCGGCTAACGGCAAGTGTTAGTTGCTCTCAGGAGTAGCTTTCCGGCAAATGGCCATGGGAATCCTTGCAGCCTAGGGATTCCTTTCTGAGCATGGCGATAGGCGTACTTTCTCCGTCATCGGTTTTTCTATGATACTTTGGATTATAGGGAATCCCCGTCCCCGTGTCAATCCTTCGCTTCCAGAAAATCAAAAGGAGTGACACCTTGCATACCGATCATCGGGTCGATTCCGAAAATCGTCTCCATCGTCAGCCTATACTCTTCCGGAATTTCCGGAGTTTCGCTAACAGCTTCGATCGGTTCAGCTTGTGGCTCATCGTCTTGCGGAGCTTCTATGGTCTCTTGATGGTTTTCGAGAGTGGATTCCTTTCGCAGCCGGTCTTTCAACGTCGTCTGCCGTTCCAGCTCATCCGTCCGGTTAATGCCGATTTTGAATTCTTCCGGCTCACCACAAAGAATTAGAAAGTTTCTAGCCCTTGTTATGCCTGTATATAAAAGATTTCTCCGAAGCATTTTCCTATACCCTCGAACTATTGGCATGACGACAATAGGAAATTCACTTCCTTGGGACTTGTGGATTGAACAGCAATAAGCGAGCGTAATTTGATTCAGATCATTACGCTCATACTCCACTTCGATTCCATCATAAGAAACAATGAGCAATTCCTTTTTATCGACTGTCTCCTTCGCCTTAATGATGGAAATGACTTCTCCCATATCGCCGTTGAATACGTTGCTTTCGGGTTGATTGACAAGCTGTAGCACTTTGTCTCCAATTCGATAGACGACATCACCAAAGATGACTTCTTTCCGGTCAGGCCCAGGCGGGTTTACCATCTGCTGGATCATCTTGTTCAATCCATCAATGCCTGCTGGTCCTTTATACATAGGAGCGAGCACTTGAATGTTTCTAATGTGGTGACCTTTCGAAACGGCGTTTTTCACGACCTGCTCCACCACTTCAAGTATTTGGTCTCCGTTTGCTTTTATGAAAGAGCGATCTGTCGTTTTTCTAGTGACATCATCAGTCCACTTTGCGTTCTTAATCATATGAGCCATTTCAATGATTGTCGATCCGGCGCTTTGTCGATAAATCTCAGTCAATTCAACGACCGGAATCTTTTCCGAGTCAAGCATATCCTTTAACACTTGGCCAGGACCAACAGGTGGAAGCTGATCTTGGTCGCCGACGAATAATACTTGGATATCATCATGTAAGGCTTTCAGCAGCTGATGTGCAAGCCAAGTGTCGACCATAGACATTTCATCGATAATGATAAGCCGGCCTTCCACTTCTCTACCGACTGCATCATCCTTTTCCTGTCCATTGAATCCGAGAAGCCTGTGGATAGTCATTGCAGGCAAACCTGTCGATTCAGACATCCTTTTCGCCGCTCGTCCAGTAGGAGCTGCTAACACGATCGGAAAGGTCTCTTCTTTATCCACATAGAATTTCGGGTCAAGTGATAGGCCGTGAAGCTCTGCATACACTTCCACTAAACCTCGGATGACAGTCGTTTTCCCTGTCCCAGGTCCACCTGTTAAAATCATTACAGGTGAATGGAGCGCTTTTTCAATGGCGGCCACTTGGGTTTCAGCATAGCTGACGCCAAGCCTCTCTTCCGCCTCGCCAATCGCCTTTCGGATTTCAGATACCGGAAACTTGTCGGAAAGATCATTCTCCATAATTCTTTCCATTTTAGAGGCGATGCCAATTTCCGAAAAATAAAGTGAAGGAATGTAAAGCCTTTTTCCTTCTCCGCACAGCTTACTCTCCTCAACCAATTCAATGATACTTCGGGAAATATTGTCGAATGGCACTTCTTCTGATTGGCTAGTTTCAAGCAACCGCTTCACTTCTGGCAGTACTATCTTTGCCTCTAAATAGACATGCCCAGCGGACTGAACTCCTTGGTTCATCGTATGAAGAATTGCGGCTTTTACTCGTGATGGATGTTTGCCAGTAATTCCGAGCTGTCTTCCCAATTCATCAGCCCGTTGAAATCCGACTCCCTCTACGTCTTCGATCAGCCTATATGGATTTTCTTTCAGCAGCTCGATGACTTCCTCCCGATACGTCTGGTAAATACGCATCGAAAGCTGGGGACCGAAACCCCACTCATTCAACTGGACCATGCTTCTTTCCAACCCGAGGTTTTCCTGAAGAACGGTGACGAGGGTCTCTTTCCGATCTTCCGACAGTTTTGGAACACGATCAAGCACATCAGGGTTTTCGAGAATCTGTTTAATGGCATCTTTGCCTAATGTTTTCACGATAGTGTCGGCAGTTTTCCTTCCGATTCCAGGAAAAAGATCACCGGATAAGTAATGGACGATTCCCGTTTCGGTTTCAGGCATTTCTTTGGTGAACGTGTGGACATCGAACTGCTGCCCATAAGTCGCATGATTGACAAGTCTTCCCGTCAATCTATAGTCGTCTTCGTTCGCCAAAGGAGGAAAATTTCCTTTAATGACAATTTCCTTATCCCCATAGCCACTATTCGTTTTACTTATTTTCATTTTCACAATGGAAAAGAGATTATCAGGATTATGGAAAATAGTGACGACTGGCCGTCCAACAATAAAAATCGCTTCATTATTTCCTTTTCCTTCAGCCATACAGATCACCGCCTTACGTTTCACCCATTTTAGACATTAACCCAATTTGATCATATCGAAAATATACCGTGCTTGTGTATAATCAGGTTCAATCGTGAATGCCTTTTCCAAATGGAAAAGTGCATCATCCTTCCGATCGGTTGAGACCGCATAAAGGACACCTAAATTATAATGGGCATCCGCATTCTCTTTATCTTTCTCTATGACAAACGATAATTCCTTCCTCGCTTCTTCAAAGAGCTCCATTTCCGCTAGTAAAATACCGTACGCTAAACGTATTTCTAAATCATCCGGCGCTAACTCTGCCGCTCTTTGAAAATACGGCAAAGCGAGCTTTGGATTGTCTGACTGTTTCAGGCTCTTTCCAAGCATGAAAAAAGCATCCGCTTCATTCAGACCTGCGTGAATCGCCTTTTCATACAATTTTGCTGCCTCTTCGAATCTCTCATTCGTATAATAAAGGTTTCCTAATCCATAAAGCGCGGAACCCGCGTTTTCATCCAAACTGATTGCTTTTTGGAAAAACCGTTCTGCCCTCTCTGTATCACCGGCTGAAGCGAAGACATTCCCAAGATTAATATAGCCGACCGGATTCTCAGGTTCCTGCTCTGCGGCTTTCATGAACGCTTCAATAGCCTTTTCGTATTCCCCTTCTTGCAGGGCTTTGATTCCTAATTCATTGTGTTCCATAATGTTTCCTCTCATCCTACATAATCTAATTGCATGCCATTTTTTATTACTTTATCGATCGTTCCTCCACCTAGACATTCTTCGCCATCATAAAAGACGACTGCTTGTCCCGGTGTGATTGCTCTAACAGGTTCAGCAAATATGACATTTGCATTGCCATCGCCTGTTAATTGAACCGTGACTTTCGTATCCGGCTGACGATAGCGGAATTTCGCTGTACATTCAAAAGTAGTAGGCATTGTGCGTGCAGTAGCAAAACCAATGTTAATAGCCGTCAAGCTATCGGAATAAAGTGCGTCATGATGGAATCCTTGACCAACGAGCAAAGTATTTTCCTTTAAGTCTTTACCGATGACAAACCATGGATCACCTGCGCCGCCAATCCCTAGCCCATGTCGTTGACCGATCGTATAATACATCAGGCCATCGTGTTTGCCGACCGTTTTGCCGTCCATTGTTTTCATTGCTCCTGGTTGAGCAGGCAAATATTGCCCTAGGAATTCCTTGAAATTCCTTTCCCCGATAAAGCAAATGCCTGTGGAGTCTTTTTTCTTTGCAGTCGATAGACCCGCACGTTCAGCAATTTGTCTCACTTCAGATTTCTCAAGACCACCAATTGGGAACATGACTTTTTGCAATTGCTCTTGTGATAATTGATTGAGGAAATAAGTTTGGTCTTTGTTTTCATCTTTTCCTCTAAGCATCGCAACACCTTGATCCGTTTCGACGACTTTCGCATAATGCCCTGTCGCTAGAAAATCCGCGCCGAGACTCATCGCATGGTCGAGGAATGCCTTGAATTTAATTTCTTTATTGCACATTACATCAGGGTTCGGAGTTCTCCCTGCTTTATATTCCTCTAGGAAATATGAAAAGACCTTGTCCCAATATTGCTGTTCGAAATTAACGGCATAATAAGGAATGCCGATTTCATTACATACGCTGATGACATCTTCATAATCTTCGGTTGCTGTGCAAACGCCGAATTCATCGGTATCATCCCAGTTTTTCATGAAAATGCCGATAACATCATATCCTTGCTCTTTTAATAGAAGAGCCGCGACAGATGAGTCCACTCCACCGGACATCCCGATGACTACCCGTGTTTCGGCAATTGGTTTATTTGTAGTTCTCATAGTATTCATCCTTTATCTTTTCATTTCACAAGACGCTTAATAATTTGTGTTGTTTTCATCGCTGCTTCGCGGATCGACTGTTCATCAAGTCCAAGACCGAAGCTGAAACGTACCGAGTTCCTCAGTTTTGGTGAATCGCTTCCCCACATTGCAGATAATACATGCGACGGTTCCAATGATCCCGCAGTGCATGCAGAGCCGCTCGATACCGCGATGCCCGCCATATCCATGTTGACGAGTAACGATTCAATTTCAGTTCCAGGAAAGCTGATATTCACAACATGCGGAAGTCGATCAACTTCATCCGCATTTACTTCGAAATCAATTCCTTCTTGACGGAAGATGTCAGTCATGATTGTTTTATATCGATTATATTTTTGATTGTTATTTTCAATTTCATTTCTAGCTATTTTTATAGCTTCTGCAAAACCTACAATGGCAGGGACATTTTCAGTACCTGCGCGTCTTTTTCGCTCCTGTTCTCCACCAAATTGAAGCGGAGTCGTCTGGAACCCTTTTCGTTGGTACAGGAAGCCGACGCCTTTAGGTCCATTCAATTTATGGGCAGAGACGCTTAGAAGATCAACTTGCAGTTCATGTACATCCAACTCCATAATTCCGAATGCTTGAACAGCGTCGGTATGGAAGACAGCTTGATGATCCTTGACGATTGCGCCGATCTCTTTAATCGGTTGAATCGTGCCGACTTCATTGTTGCCGTACATAATTGTAACGAGCACTGTTTGATCGGTCAGCGCATCGGCAACTTGTTCAGCACTTATCCTACCGTTTTCATCAACGGGCAAATACGTCACTTGAAAACCGCTTTTCTCCAACTCCTTGCACGAATTTAAAACAGCATGGTGTTCAATCGCTGTCGTAATAATATGATTCCCTTTTTCCTTCATGGCAGCGGCAGTACCAAAAACCGCAATATTATCGGCCTCTGTTCCTCCAGATGTGAAAATGATTTCATTCGGTTCGGCATGGATTGCTTCTGCCATCGTCTTGCGTGCGTCATCCAGCAATTTTCGGGAATTACGTCCAAAGCTATGGATGCTGGAAGGATTGCCGAAAACTGTATCCATCGCATTCATATAAACCGCACTTACTTCTGGATGGATCGGAGTAGTGGCGGCATGATCCAAATATATCGTTTGCATAATAAAACTCCTTTACTGATTAACTTCAAATGTAGAACATATATCCATCAAGATCAGTCGATTCATCCGATTCCACCAAATCTTTGATTGTCGTTGTATCTAGAACTTCGCGTATAGCGTCACCGATACGATTCCATAACGACTGTTGCGGAACTTTGTCGTCTTCGATTCCTTCTACGACCTGGATAGGGCCTTCGAGCAATCTGATTACGTCACCCGCGGTAATTTCGCCCGGTGGCTTTGCAAGTTTATAGCCGCCATAAGCACCGCGGACGCTCTTTACTATGCCGCTATTTCGTAATGCTGGAATGAGCTGCTCCAAATATGCTTCCGACAAATTATGCTCTTCAGCAATTTTTCGTAATGGCAACGGCCCTTCCCCGTACTTCTTCCCAAGTTCCACAACTACAGTCAGACCATATCGGCCTTTCGTAGAAATTCTCATATATAACCAACGTCCTTTTCTCGTCCATTTCACTTAGAAATTCATCGATTCACTTCAAAATATTATAGCATACCTGCCGTCAGGCTTCCTTCAAATGACTTCGGGCTTAACGTCGTGTATAATAGTGGAACGGATGTACGGGGGAGTGATTTGATTGCATAATGAACCGTTAGCGTTTCGCATGAGGCCTAAAAACATAGATGAAGTTGCAGGACAGCAACATATAATTGGTAAAGAAACGGCGCTTTATCGGATGATCAGCAAAGGACATGTCCCTTCTATGCTGTTATACGGAGAGCCGGGAATCGGAAAGACATCATTGGCATATGCGATTGCAGGTACGAGCCACTTGCCATTCATTGCATTGAACGCGACAGTGTCAGGGAAGAAGGATGTCGAGGATGTCGTTGCAGAGGCTCGGATTACAGGTAAAGTCATACTGTTCCTTGATGAAATCCATCGTTTCAATAAATTACAACAAGATACGCTGCTGCCTCATGTCGAAAAAGGATCAATCATCCTTATCGGCGCGACAACTGAAAATCCTTTTCACGATGTGAATCCGGCCATCAGATCTAGATGCGGTGAGATTCTTCAATTGAACCGGTTAGAGCCTGAAGACTTGGTCAAATTGCTTGAACGCGCATTACACGATGAAGAGCGTGGCCTAGGTAAAATGACGATAGCGATGACGGCTGACCAAATTCGTAAAATTGCAGAAGGCGTGAACGGTGATGCCAGAAAAGCGCTAACGTTATTGGAATCCATCATTTCTGCAAGCGATGAAGAAGAAGGCAAGATTGTTGTCGAAAACTGGCTGATCGATAATTTAATCGGGAGAATCGGGCTTGTCGGGGATAAAAAAGGATCGCATCATTATAATTTGCTATCCGCCTTGCAGAAATCGGTGCGTGGCAGTGATGTAAATGCCGCTATTTTCTATTTGGCCAATTTACTTGAGACAGGAGACCTCGTAGCGGTGTCCCGCCGCCTGCTCGTCATGGCGTATGAAGATATCGGCTTGGCAGCACCGGAAGTTGGCCCGCATGTGCTTGCTGCAACCGAGGCAGCTGTCCGGCTAGGAATGCCGGAAGCGCGAATTCCATTGGCGAACGCTGTCATTGAAATGTGCCTTGCCTCCAAATCGAATTCTGCATATAAGGCGATCGATTCTGCAGTGAAAGCGATCAACGAAGGAAAAACGGGAGATATCCCTCTTCACTTGCGGGATACTCATTATGCGGGAGCGGCTGAGCTTGGGCATGAGGGATACCGTTATCCTCACGACACGCCTGTCGGCACATTTGGTGGATGGGTAAATCAGCAGTACTTGCCGGATAAAATTAAGCAGGCAGAGTTTTACGAGCCGGTTATTGCGGGAGAAGAGAAACGACTGGCAGGCATTTATGAACGGCTGAAGGAATTTAAAAAGGAAAAATAAAGCATAAAAAGAGCACCCTCCTCACCGATGAAAAACGAGGATGGTGCTCTCATGTTATAAAATATACTTATCCATTTTGAGGACGAGCTCAGTAATTTCCGGTTTACTTACTTGATCATTAGCACCGACACTGATTCCCTTATGTTTCAGTTCGTCAGTGATCAATGATGAAAAGATAATTACCGGAAGCATCGCCAGTTCTTTGTTCGCACGGATTCTCTTCGTGAAATGGTGCCCATCCATTTGAGGCATTTCAATATCTGTAATGACAAGTTGGATTTCATCGGTCACCTTTTTACCATCATCGATCAAATTCTCCAAAAACGCTAACGCGTCTTTACCGTTTTCAAAGAACTCAATATTACCGTAACCCGCTTCTGTCAAAGTGTCGTTTAATAATTTCCGTAGCAACGGAGAATCTTCTGCTATGAGAATCTTTTTATTAGACCGTTCCCTTACGCCTAGCTTTCTGACTTCTTCGACTTGAATTCCGCTTTCCGGATTGATGTCAACGACGATTTTTTCAAAGTCCAAAAGTAGAAGCATGTCATTTTCACGTTTGATGACACCGATTACTTGGGAAGCGTCCCCAGCGTACAGATCTGCCGGTTTTTCAATTTGATTCCATGATACGCGATGGATTTGTGCAACTTCATGGACATGGAAAACGACTTCTTGCTTATTGAAGGCGGCGACGATGTATTTTCCTTCGTTTTTGCCGATTGTTTGTGGCAGCCCCATTACTTTTTCCATATTGACGACGGGAAGGACTGCCCCTCTGAGCTGAATGATCCCTTCGATGGATGGATGGGCGTGTGGGATGATTGTGATCGGTGTAGGAAGAATGATTTCTTTCACTTTGATGACGTTGATTCCGTAGCGGTTATCTCCCATTTGGAATTCAACGATTTCGAGTTCGTTCGTTCCGCTTTCGAGTAAGATTCCATCCTGTTTTTGCAATGGTTTCAATCCTTCCAATTTATATATTATAATGCATAAGTTTCATGAATTTTGACCTACTACATGATTGTATCAGGTGGAGAATGTTGGAACAAGGGAAAAATCAACAAATTGAAAATCGCCAGAACGGCTCCCTTTCCGCGGGTGTCGCCTTTTCTGACGATTTTCTAGAGAGAAATAAAATAAAAAACGACACAGGAAAGAATCCTATGCCGATCATTTAAATTATCTTAACAAGTAACCACGCTCTATCTTACTTCTTGTCCTTTACTCTTTCGATGTGAATGTCTTTTACGATGTCGTTGAGTACCCAGCTTGCGCAGACTAGACCTGCGACGGAAGGGACGTAGGAGTTTGATGCAGGTGGCATTTTCGCTTTGCGAATTTGCGCATCCGGGTTTCCGACTGTGTCGGCGACGTCTTCTCGGATGACGATTGGACTTTCATCAGAAAATACGACAGGGACTCCTTTTTTGATTCCTTCCTTTTTCAATCTGAGTCTAATCACTTTTGCGATTGGGTCGGTGTGCGTTTTAGAAATATCCGCTATTTGAAAACGGGTTGGATCTAGTTTATTTGCAGCACCCATGCTTGAAATGATTTTGATGCCTCGTGAAACACATTCTTTAATTAGATGGATTTTATAGCTGATCGTATCTGATGCGTCGATTACGTAATCCGGTTTGTAACTGAAAAATTCTTCGTACGTATCTTCTGTGTAGAACATATGAAGACCGATCACTTCGCAATCTTTGTTCACATCATGGATCCGTTCTTTCATCACTTCAACCTTTGACCGGCCGATCGTCGACAATGTTGCTACGAGCTGACGATTGACATTCGTAATGTCTACTGTATCTTTATCAATAAGAATAATCCGGCCGACGCCACTGCGAGCGCAGGCTTCTGCTGCAAATGAACCGACACCGCCAACGCCTAGTATAGCAACAGTCGTTTGACGCATTAAGTCGACGCCTTCCTTGCCTATAGCCAGTTCATTCCGGGAAAATTGGTGCAACAATGGTATTCCGCCTCTCCGTATATAAGTCAATATAAAACCCCTCCGCAGGACGCCAGAGGGGGATATAGTCTACCAAATGTTTGTAAAAGAATAGAAACGAATCCCGAATGTGCCGTCTTTGTAGTATCGTTTTGAACCCGCACTCAGCAGGTGGGTGCTTCATCAGTCTCTTCTGAAGTCCCTTACTAGGGCATTCCATCCAAGCCAGAATGAAAGCTCCCTACGATAAATATGTTCGGTCAAAACTGATTTGCAAAAAACGTACACTTCAGGATTCGTATTACTTGTATCCTATCATACATAAGAATTGCGTTCAACGATTTTACTTCCGCATTTTATTACATTTTTATTTCAATAGCTTGTCCATTCTACTTATTTCGACTGGATAGAAATCCCCAATTCGGAAAGTTGTGCGCTATCTACACTACTTGGCGCTTCTGTCAGCAGGTCGCTTGCACTTGCAGTCTTCGGAAATGCAATCGTATCACGGAGATTTGTCGAACCGGATAATAACATGACGATTCGGTCCAATCCAAATGCGATTCCGCCATGCGGAGGAGTCCCATAATCAAAAGCATCAAGCAAGAATCCGAATTGCTCGCGCGCTTCTTCTCCAGAGAAACCGAGCGCTTTGAACATCTTTTCTTGAACGTCGCGTTGATAGATCCGCAACGATCCACCGCCGAGCTCATAACCATTTAAAACAAGGTCATACGCTTGCGCCTTGACATCGTTAGGATTAGCTTCAAGGCCATCGACATCAGCAGGCATTGTGAATGGGTGATGGGCAGCAAAGTATCGTCCTAGCTCTTCGTCGTATTCGAATAAAGGCCATTCAGTCACCCAAAGGAAATTGAATTTCGTTTCGTCAATGAGATCCAACTCTTTGCCAAGTTTTAATCGAAGTGCTCCTAATGCATCGGCGACGACCGATTTCTTATCCGCCACGAATAATAAAAGGTCTCCTGCTTCTGCTTCAAGGGATTTCGCCAAGACTTCTCCCGCTTCACTTTCAAAGAATTTTGCAATCGGTCCTTTCAAACCTTCCGCATCAACTTTTAGCCAAGCTAGCCCTTTAGCTCCATAACGGGATGCAAACTCTCCAAGTGCATCGATATCTTTACGCGAGTAATTGTCCGATGCGCCTTTTACATTGATTGCCTTCACTTGCCCACCAGATTCGACTGCCCCTGCAAATACTTTAAAGCTAGAATCCTTCACGATTTCAGACACATCTTGCAGTTCCATTCCGAAACGAGTGTCCGGCTTATCTGAACCGAAACGTCCCATTGCCTCATCATATGGCATACGCTTGAACGGAATTTCTATATCGATTCCTTTAACGTCTTTCATAACTTTTTTCATTAGACGTTCGTTCAATTCCATAATGTCTTCGATTGACATGAAGCTCATTTCCATATCGATTTGGGTGAATTCAGGCTGACGGTCTGCACGAAGATCTTCATCGCGGAAACAACGTGCAATTTGATAATATCTATCGAAACCGGACACCATAAGCATTTGTTTAAATAATTGCGGAGACTGCGGCAATGCGTAAAATTCACCGGGATGCACACGGCTCGGAACTAGATAGTCTCTCGCCCCCTCCGGTGTTGACTTCGTCAAAATCGGAGTTTCAACTTCGAGGAACCCTTCCCCATCCAAGAAATTACGAACCGTTTTTGTAATGTCGGAACGCATTTTGAATACTCGTGCTAGTGCCGGACGACGGAGATCCAAGTAACGGTATTTCAACCTAAGCTCATCATTGACATCCGTTTCGTCTTCTAGCATGAATGGAGGGGTTTTCGCCTCATTGATAATGCGCAATTTTTCTACATGCACTTCAATCGAGCCGGTTTTCACTTTCGGGTTTTTCTGCTTCTCTTCACGCTCAACGATTCTTCCTGTCACTTCAAGAACATATTCATTGCGCACTGTTTCGGCGATTTCAAGCGCTTCTTTAGAGAAATCCGGGTTGAAAACGACTTGAACAATCCCTTCACGGTCCCGTAGATCAATGAATATGAGGCCTCCAAGATCTCGTCTTTTCTGTACCCAGCCTTGTAATGTAACTGTCTGGCCAATGACTTCCTCTGTCAAATGTCCGCAATAATGTGTCCGTTGCATATCGTTCATCAACCTTCCTTAATTCAACTGTTCTTTTATTTTTCCGATGATGCTTGTGTCTTCAATCGTTTCTTGGGAACCGTCGGCCATATTTTTCAGTTGTACGACTTTTCCTTCAACTTCTTCTTCACCGATGACGATGACCGCTTTCGCGTTGAAACGGTCTGCCGATTTCATTTGAGCTTTCATTTTCCGATCCATATAGTCCATGTCAGTACGAATGCCGGCATTCCTTAATTCGTTCAATATTTTGAAGCCTTTCCGGTGCGCCGATTCTTCGAGAGTGACGATATAGACGTCGAGTTCAGCTTCCTGTGAAAACGACTTCCCTTCTGCTTCAAGTGCTAGCAAAAGGCGCTCGATGCTCATCCCGAAACCGATGCCGGGAGCGGATGGTCCGCCGATTTCTTCTGCAAGACCATTGTATCTGCCTCCACCGCAAAGTGTCGTAATTGCACCGAAGCCTGCTGCAGTGCTCATAATTTCAAAAGCGGTGTGATTATAATAATCGAGTCCGCGAACTAAATTCGGATCAAGTTCATACGAAATGCCGATCTCATCCAAATAGCCTTTCACTTGTTCAAAATAAGCCGCTGACTGTTCATTCAAGTAATCGGCCAATGATGGCGCAGTATCCATCAGAGGATGTTCGCGATCCACTTTGCAGTCCAGAATGCGGAGTGGGTTTTTCTCTAGTCTTGATTGGCAATCGTTGCAAAACTCTCCAATATGCGGAGTAAAGTGTGCAACGAGAGCATCCCGGTGAGCGTTTCTTGATTCACGGTCTCCTAACGAATTAAGGACGAGCTTTATATCCGTTAAACCCGCTCGCTTATAAACACCCATCGCTAAAGCAATTACTTCGGCATCGATTGCCGGATCCGCACTGCCAATCGCTTCTACACCGAACTGGACGAATTGACGATATCTTCCCGCTTGCTGGCGCTCATACCGGAACATCGGACCTTGATAGTACAGTTTTACAGGCTGATCTGGATAGCCGAACATTTTATTTTCGACGAATGAACGTACAACCGGCGCAGTCCCTTCCGGACGGAGGGTCATCGAGCGATTACCCCGATCCGTGAACGTGTACATTTCTTTCGTCACAATATCGGTAGTATCCCCAACCGTTCGTTGAAACAATTCAGTTTGTTCGAAAATAGGTGTACGGATTTCCTTGTAACGGTATTTGTCACATACGTCACGAATGATCGATTCGACCTGTTGCCATTTCCACGATTCGGAAGGCAAGATATCTTGCGTTCCTCTTGGCACTTTGAAATTCATTTGACTTCCCCTTCTTTCGCTTTTTCTGAACCAGGAGAACAAAAAAAGCCCCCATCCCTTGTTTACACAAGGGACGAGAGCTTATGTCAGCTTCCGCGGTTCCACCCAAATTGGCACAAAATACATGCCCACTCGTACCCGGATAACGGCCGGTTCCGTCCATACCTACTGAAAAAAATTTGTTCAGCATGGAGCCTCAATGGTGTTGTTCACTATATCCGTCTGTAGAATGGATTTCAGCCACGTCCATCCCTCTCTTGTCAGCCTGCAATACAGTTACTTTCCATGTCTTCGGCAAATAGATGTTTTGAATTAAACATAATCTTAATCATTCAATCACGAAGTGTCAACCTTTTTTCATTTCATTGTGGTTTTTTCTTCACAAAACTTCTACAATGGAAAAAAGGGAGAGTGATAGATTGTCGAAATTTAGCAAGTGGATTCTAGCTATCATCCTTTTCGCTTCGATTGTTTGTGAGATGCCTACAATTTCTGCTCAAGGCGAAACAGTCATCATCAATACGAAATCCCTAAATGTCCGTTCAGGTCCAGGTCTCACCTATCAGGTAACCGGTTCTATGAAAAAAGGGGAACGAGCAGAAGTGCTATCCACTGCAGGCGATTGGCATGAAATCAAAATCGGAGCGGGTACAGGATGGATTGCTTCATGGCTTGTTGTCAACGAAGGAGCTACGAAGCAAACGGCAACGAATGCCGTATCGAAAGTGAATGCCTTGAACATCCGGACCGAGCCTTCATTAAACGCAGCGGTCATCGGACAAATGAATGCCGGTGAAGAGGCAGTGATGACAGGACGTCAAGGTGAATGGGCTTCCATCTCCAAAAATGACGTTGACGGATGGGTACATACTGATTACATCACTGAAATTCAACAGAGCGCAAAGGGACAAGCCGGTACAGAAAATAAGCAGCCGGAAGTGAAGAATCCCGGGCAATTTACAGTATCTGTCGATGCGCTGAATGTCAGAAAAAATCCAGACTTATCATCTAAGAGAGTCGACTTAATTCATAAAGGGGAATCTTACCAAGTCGAAGAAACTGATGGAAACTGGGTCCGTCTTTCTTTAGGAAAGAAATCCTCCGGTTGGGTGTATTCATTCCACGGAACATTGAGTGCAAAAAGCACAGCCGGCGGCAAAGCGACAGCTAGCAATAAACAAGTTACTGTATTAACGAATGGTACAAATTTAAGATCTTCTGCAACGACTTCATCGTCAATCGTCACAAGAGCGAATGCCGGAGAGAAATTAACAGTCGTCAGTGAAGACGGCGATTGGTACAACGTTTTATTATCTTCCGGGGAAACCGCTTATATTGCCAAGTGGGTCGTTTCAACAGGTAACGTGGCGCAGGTGGAACGTACTGACGATAAGAAGAATACAGCTAGGGCACCAGGCACGTTAAACGGTCTCACAATCGTTGTTGATGCGGGTCATGGAGGCAATGACCGCGGCACTACCGGAGCGCGAGGAACAGACGAGAAGCTATTGACATTGGCGACTGCAGAGCTATTGTCTGCAAAACTAAAAGCTGCAGGTGCCAATGTCGTCATGACGCGTGAATCAGACACGTACATTTCTCTTCGCAAACGCGTTTCCATCAGCCAGCAATCAAATGCCGATGCATTCGTCAGCCTTCATTATGATGCTAATCCTGATACATCGATCACTGGATTCACAACGTATTACACGCATAGCAATCAAAAATCGTTGGCATCTTCTATCAATGAAGGACTAGCCTCGACGATTAACTTGCGCAATCGCGGTGCGCAGCCGGCCAACTTCCTAGTATTGCGGGAAAATCGTCAAAATGCTGTTCTCATCGAATTAGGTTTTTTATCGAATCCGTCCGAGGAACGGATTCTGACAACCGAAATGTTCCGTGAACAGGCAACACACGGAATTTATCAAGGTCTGCTTGATCATTTCGATGCAGAATGACTTGCAACACCATGGGATTTGAAATTCCATGGTGTTTTTTTATTGTGGAATTATGCCTTTGCATTAAAAATCGCAGCCCGGTTTTACCAGGGCTGCGATTTAATCATTTCGATTCAACTATTATCGTTACAGGACCGTCGTTGACGAGGCTTACATCCATCATAGCGCCGAATACTCCGGTTTCCACCTTCAAGCCTTGCTGGCGGAGCGCATCGTTGAAATAATTCCATATTGGTTCTGCCTTTTCTGGTCTTGCCGCTTCGATGAAGCTTGGGCGACGGCCTTTTCTTACATCACCATACAATGTGAATTGGGAGACGGAAAGAATTTCGCCTTCCACTTCGTCGATGGCACGGTTCATCTTCCCTTCTTCGTCCTCCCATAAACGAAGGCCAGCAATCTTTTTCGCAACGTAGTCCGCGTCCTGCTCCGTATCCTCGTGCGTTATTCCGACAAGGAGGACGTATCCTTTCAAGATGGAACCGGTCACTTCGCCGTCAACAGTTACAGAAGCATTTCTGGATCTTTGTAAAACAACCTTCATGCAAACACCTTCCTGATTAATGAATCACCCGCTGGACAGAATAGATGTCGCGTATTTGTTTAATCCGGTCGACAATTCTATGCAAATGGGCAATATCCATAATTTTAATCGTCATACTTATCTTCGCAAGCTTATCTCGATCCGCTTTTCCGCTCACAGCGACTATTGGCGTTTTCGTATCCGCCACCATCATCATCACTTCATTCAGAAGGCCTTGGCGGTCAAATGCGGAAATCTCGATATCGACTTGGAATTCCTTGCGTTCATTGTTCACGCCAACCGACCATTCTACATCAATGAGCCGATCATTATCTTCATCGGTGAGGATATTCGGGCAATCTGCGCGATGTACTGAAACGCCACGGCCTTTTGTGATGAAACCGACTATCTCGTCGCCAGGAATCGGATTGCAGCATTTTGAGAGTCTGATGAGCAAGTTCTCAAGACCTTTGACGATAACGCCAGATTCTGTCGTTCGTATTTGCTGCGGCATTTTCATGTCAGATACGATTTTATCGATCGCGTCCTGTTGGTCGCGCTCCCGGCGAATCTTCTCCGCAAGCCTGTTGACGACTTGCTGCGCCGTGATGCCATTGGAACCAACAGCTGCATACATGTCCTCTTCTGAAGTAAAGCTGAATTTGTCGATGGCCCTTTGAATGTTTTCAGGAGTGAGGACGGCTTTCGGGTCGAATTCCTGCAGCTTCACTTCTTTTTCAACTAATTCAGAGCCTTTAATAATATTCTCTTCTCTCAGCTGCTTCTTGAAAAATTGACGGATTTTATTTCTCGCTTGTGATGTATTCGCTATTTTCAACCAGTCACGACTCGGTCCGAATGATTGCTTTGATGTGAGAATTTCGACAATATCACCTGTGAATAATTCCGTATCCAACGGAACCATTTTCCCATTCACTTTAGCTCCGATTGTCCGATTTCCCACTTCCGAATGGACCCGGTAGGCAAAATCGATTGGGACTGATCCTTTCGGGATTTCAATGACATCTCCATCCGGCGTAAAAACATACACCATATCCGAAAATAGATCGAATTTCAATGATTCCATGAATTCCTCAGCATTGGAGGATTCATTTTGGAATTCAAGTATTTCTCGGAACCATTTCAGCTTAGAATCAATATTATCCGGCTTCTCTGATACGGTTTTCCCCTCTTTATACGCCCAGTGTGCCGCTACCCCATATTCAGCTATCCGGTGCATCTCCTCAGTCCGGATTTGAACCTCGAGCGGATCTCCCGCCGGTCCGACTACCGTCGTATGGATAGATTGATAAAGGTTCTGTTTTGGCATAGCGATATAGTCTTTAAACCGTCCCGGCATCGGTTTCCATAACGTATGGATAATTCCAAGCACCGCATAACAATCCTTGATGCTTTTGACGATGATGCGGATAGCTAAAAGATCGTAAATTTCATTGAATTCCTTATTTTGAAGAATCATTTTGCGGTATATGGAATACAAATGTTTCGGCCGACCATTGATTTCAGCTTCAATGCCCATTTCTGCTATTTCCGCACGAATCGTTTCCATCACATTCAATAAATACTTTTCTCGTTCGTCCCGCTTTTTCTTCATCATATTGACAATCCGGTAATATTGCTGCGGATTCAAATAACGCAGGGCAGTGTCTTCCAGTTCCCACTTAATTGTGGAGATTCCGAGCCGATGTGCAAGCGGTGCGAAAATATCGAGAGTTTCAGCCGCTACTCTCCGTTGCTTTTCCTCAGGAACGTGTTTCAATGTCCTCATATTATGGAGACGGTCCGCTAGCTTGATTAGAATGACTCTGATATCTCTCGCCATCGCGATGAACATTTTGCGGTGGTTCTCTGCTTGTTTTTCCTCGTTCGATTTGAATTTCAGCTTTTCCAGCTTCGTCACGCCGTCGACGAGCATCGCCACTTCTTCACCGAAGTCACGTATGATATCTTCACGGCTTACGTCGGTATCTTCCACGACATCATGGAGAAATCCTGCGGCGACAGTGGAAGGATCCATCTGCAATTCTGCTAAAATGCCAGCTACTTGAATAGGGTGAAGAATATATGGTTCGCCCGAACTTCTGAACTGCCCTTCATGAGCAGCCTCTGCTGCCTCATACGCCTTTTTGACGAACGCGACATGCTGTTCATTCATATATGAGGCAACGATTTCAAATATATCTTCTGCCGTCATGTCACGATTTTTCGCCATTTTTCTACTCCTTTCGACTAATTCCGCAAAAAATTAAAGATAATTCTATTGTATGTATAAACAGATAAAAATGTAAAGCCCTTAGAACAAAAAAAGATCCTCCGCAACTTTTGCAGAGGATCTTTTTCATTAATAAGTGATAAGTGCTTGAATGTCGTAGCCTTTTAGTTTTTCACGGCCACTCAAATACGACAGTTCGATAAGGAACGCGCATCCAGCCACTACTCCACCGAGTTTTTCAACAAGTTCAACTGTTGCGCCGACCGTTCCGCCTGTTGCAAGCAGATCGTCCACGATTAATACACGCTGACCAGGCTTGATGGCATCTTTATGGATTGTCAATGAATCCTTGCCGTATTCAAGATCATACTCGACAGCTATCGTTTCACGAGGCAGCTTGCCAGGTTTCCGGACTGGTGCGAAACCGACTTCCAATGCGTAAGCGACAGGACATCCGATTATGAATCCTCTCGCCTCAGGACCGACGATAATGTCAGTTCCCACTTTCCTTGCAAATTCGACAATCTGATCGGTCGCATATTTATAAGCTTCCCCGTTATCCATAATCGTCGTAATGTCTTTAAAACTAATACCTTCTTTTGGATAGTCCGGGACGATCGTCACGTAACTTTTTAAATCCATAATTGTTCCTCCCTATTGACGGTTTCTTTGCAAATTCCATCAAACCAATTTTTCAATTCCATATATGGTGCATATACAAGCATCTTTTCCAATTCGATTTGACGCTCTCTCTGTTGATAAGAAGGCGCTTCAGAAAGACTTTTCTTCCCTGCGTCTTCCATTACATAAGCAAGACCATTCTCTATCTTAACAAATCCGAGCTCGGAAAACACCTTTGTCATGAAATAAATTGTGTCGATCTTCCAACCTCTATGCTTGGACAATTCTTGTACTTGCTTCCTTAAGTCAAATGTTCCCCGCTTCTTCAAAAAGCTATAATACCATCCGAAATGCTCCCGACTCGGAATTCCTTCGAAGTACAATGATTCATTCACGAAGAAATGAGCATAGACCCTTTTTGGATTCGTTCTTTCAATCAATTCTTTCATTTGCTCCGTCCCTGACGGCATATCTAAAATGATTATATGATCGGTTTCCGACAGTTCTACTTGGCCAAACTGATGAATTTGTACATGTTTCAAGATTGGCTGAAAATGGGCTATCGTTGTTTCCTGGAAGGCGATGAATAAATTACTTTTCTCTGGAATGATAGAAACCCACCGATTTGGCTCTCTTATACCACGCAAGTCGAAAAGCTGCCGATCCTTTGATTGGATATCGGTGAGCAGCATTTGCGGTTTTTTACGTCCATTCCACTCATTCACTTGCAGATCGCCCGTGACGGATAAAGTGACGCCAGGACTCATTTCGTCAGCGATATATCCATTACCAAAACCAATTACATCAAGGCTATCTGCTCCATCGGATAATTCCAGCTTTAAATGATTTTTTGCTGCTCCGATCTTCCTCACAGATGATACTGATAAGTTTTCGATTAAAAACACAGGCTTTTCGAATGATACACCGAATGGTCGGAGTAATTCCAATGCTTCCAAAACGTCGACATCGATTTCCCCGATTTCAAGCGGCACATCTATTTGCAATTGCGGAGTTAGCATGTCATCCGTCAAACACAACTTTCCTTGATCGTTCAACCGATTCCGTAAGGCCACCACATCATCTATCGACAACGACATGCCTGCCGCCATCTCATGCCCGCCATAATGTGGCAAAAGGTCACTAGCTTTCGAAAGCTCTTTGAATAAATCAAAACCAGCTATGCTCCGCCCGGAACCTTTAGCGATTCCCGTCGCATGATCTACGGAAAGGACGATTGATGGTCTGTAATACTTTTCGGTCAATCGGGATGCAACGATTCCAACTACCCCCGGATTCCAGCCAACGCCAGCAATGACAATGACATACGGCAACATATCGCCATACATGTCGATCATCGCCTGTTCAGCCTCATCCGCTATTTTTGTGACGAGTGCTTGTCTTTCTTTATTTAACGTATCCAATTGCTGAGCAATGGACATAGCTTCCATACGATCATCCGTTTTCAACAGATCGACAGCGGGATCCGCACTTCCTAAGCGCCCAGGCGCGTTCAAGCGTGGACCTATCATGAAACCGAGTGATTCCTCGGAAAGCGAATGTTGATCGGTTCCACTCACTTTGACGAGCGCCTGAATTGCAGGCCGTTGTGACAAGCGCATCCTTCTGATGCCTTCCTTGACGATGAACCTGTTTTCATCCTTTAGTGGAACTAAGTCGGCGACAGTGCCAATCGCAGCGATTTCGAACAGTTCTTCCGGCACTTCACCTAATAAAGCGCAAGCCAATTTAAAGGCAACACCAACACCCGCAAGCTCGCCGAAAGGATAGTTGCCTTCTGGATGACGCGGATGAATGATGGCGTCAGCAATCGGAAGTTCGTTACCAATTTCATGATGGTCCGTCACAATGATATCCATACCGACGGATTTAGCAAAGGCAACTGCCTCCAAGCCTGAAATCCCATTATCAACCGTGATAATCAGTTTTGTACCTGCCTTGTACAATTCGTCGAACAGCTCAATATTCGGTCCATACCCGTGTTCGAAGCGGTTAGGAATAGCAAAGTCGACGTTTGCACCAAGTTGTTCAAGAGCCGTTGTCAATACGGTAACACTCGTAACGCCATCTGCATCATAATCTCCGTAGACGGTAATCTTTTCCCCTGTTTCAATTGCTTGTTGAATCCGATTAACAGCTTTCTCCATATCAAAAAGGAGAAACGGATCATGCAGGCACTTGTCTTCCATATGTAAAAAGGACTTAGTCTCCTCTACATCCGTAAACCCTCGTGATACTAAGATCTTGGCATGGATGGAAGGGATACTAAGCTCTTTCATGAATGTATTTACGATTGTTTCATCTGGACGATTAATCGTCCAATTTTTCATCGATTCTATCATAATGGCTCACATCCTCTTATCCCCATTATATCGGAAGATGGCGGACTCTTAAAGGGGATAGCCAGTTTCACCATAAATAAATCGTTTATGTTGTACTGCATGAAAAAAGCACCCGAATAGGATGCTTTGTTTACGTTTCTCCTTCAAGCTTCTCCTCATTGGCTGCTGGATCAACTAGATGTTGCAATGCAGCTATTTCATTTTGCTGAGTTGCAATCGTAATTTCCTTCGCAGTCATTTCCTTTTTTAGTTCATTGATTTGCCGATTGGCATGGATGGATTTGAACATTGCTATGAAGCCGCTAATGGCTGCGCCGAGCAGTGCTGTGAAAAGAATGACGAGGATGAGTGGCAGATGCGCTTCTCCGAACAAGTAGTTCACTCGAACCGGGTCAACGTTAAGTATGGCGAATACAGCGATGATGATGGCGAAAAGAATACTGAATATTAACGACCATTGCATCTTCATTCTTCTCCACCTTCCTTTTTAAGCAAAATAAAAACAGGATATACGTTAAGTATACCCTGTTCCGTTGAGGTTTGAAACGTCGTCGGAGCCGTAGTTATTAGACGACAGGCTCGTCGGAACCCCATTGTTTTTTCTCTTTATCGACTTTCAACGTGCCTGTTTTTTGAAGCTCTTTCTTCTTCAGATCAAACCAGATTTGAGCTGAGATGAAGATGGAAGAATACGTCCCTGCGAGCAATCCGATCAGCAAGGCGATCGAGAATGGGCGGATCGCTTCTGCTCCAAGTGCAATCAGTGCGACTACGACAAAGACGACGGTCAACACTGTGTTCACTGAACGGCCCAAAGTTTGACGGAGTGACTTATTGACGATGTCCGCCAACGTATCCACATTATCGATTTTTCCAACTTTATTCAGATTTTCCCTGATTCGGTCGAATGTAACGATTGTATCGTTTATTGAATACCCAACAATCGTCAGTACGGCGGCAATGAATGTAATATCCACTTCCAGCCTCGTTATACTGAATACCGCAACCATGAAGAAAGCATCATGGATCAAGCCGATAATGGATGAAACACCCATGCGCCATTCGAAACGGAAAGCGACATAAATGACGATCCCTAGCGCAGCGACTAACAAAGCTTTCAATGCATTTTGCACGAGTTCTTTACCAACTGTATCGGATACTGTTGAAATATTCGGGTCTGCACCGAAGTGAGCTTCAAGATCTTTCTTGAACTTATTGACAGTTTCTTGACTAAACTCTTCTTTGTAACGTACAACGCCAATATTGTTCGTATCACCAGAAATGACAATGTCAGTTGCTGGGTGGCCAATTTTTTCAAGCGTACTTGAAATTTCCTCAGTCGTTACTGGAGAGTCCGATAAAATTTCAACACGCGTACCGCCTGCAAAGTCAATTCCGAGGTTTAATTTGAAAATACCGAGGACAACTATACCGGCAATAATCAAAGCCATCGAAATGACATAGAATTTCTTACGGGAATGAACAAAGTCGAAGCGATCAAATTTCGTTGATAGATCAAGGGTATCCACTTCTTCTTCAGGTGCGTGAACCCGCCTTTTCGAAATACCGAACAGGCCTGTCTTGCCATCAAGCATACCGCTATTAACGAGTAGACCTAACAATAAACGTGAGCCCCATACGGCTGTCAAGAAGCTGACTAAGATACTTATGATTAACATTGTTGCAAAGCCTTTGACGGAGCTTGTCCCGAAAATAAATAGCACGACAGCTGCGAGCAAAGTTGTTATATTGGCGTCCAAGATGGCAGTAAATGCAGATTTCGCACCTACCGAGAATGCCGTCTTCACTGATTTCCCTACACGCAGTTCTTCTCTAATCCTCTCGTATGTCAGGATATTCGCATCGACTGCCATACCGACCCCGAGCATCAGAGCTGCAATTCCCGGAAGTGTAAGAACCCCGTTAATGCTTGTGAAGACAGTAAGGATTAGGTAAATATAGACAGATAGTGTGATAACAGCGACAAATCCAGGAATACGGTAATAAATTAACATGAAAATGAAAATTAATGAGATACCAACAATTCCAGCAAGAATCGTTTTATCCAACGCCTGTGCACCGAATTGAGCACCAACAGAAGTGGAGTAGATTTCTTCAAGATGGACTGGTAATGCCCCTGCATTCAAGATGCCTGCCAAGCTTTTAGTTTCTTCCACTGTGAAGCTTCCTGAGATTTCAACATTGGATGAATTGATAACTTGACTTACATAAGGCGCGGAAATGAATTTCGGTTTTTCCTTCATTCTTTCCTCTTTGAATGAATCGACACCCTCTTCAAAGTCCATCCAGATGACCATGACATTTTCAGGAGCTTTAGCTTTAATTTCAGCTGTCACTTCGCCGAATTTATCTGGATCTTTCATCTCAAGCGTTACGACTGGATTACCACTTTGACCGAAGTTGGCTTTCGCCTTTCCTTCTTTCAAATCATTTCCATCCAACATCAGATTATCGTCTGCATCTCTGAATGTTAGATTTGCTTGCGTGGATAATAGTTCACGTGCTGTTTCCTGATCTTCCACACCGGCCAACTGCACGCGGATCCTGTTATTGGATTCGACTTGGATGACTGGCTCACTTACTCCGAGCACGTCAACACGGTTTCGTAATGCACCAGCTGTATCGGCCACAACATCTTCCGTAATTTTTTGACCGTCCTTGAGTGGCTGAACTTCGTATAGGACCTCAAAGCCCCCTTGTAAATCAAGTCCGAGCCTTACATCTTTTATAATCGGATTAACCGTAACGCCTATTAAAGAACCCAACAAGACAAGCAATAATAGGAACGATACGATCCGGCTTCTTTTTTTCATAAATTAGTTCCCCCTCTGTACGTGGAACGGTAAAACGTTTGCTATGTACAGTTTTTAAGAAAATACAACACTCCAATTATGAAACAGAGTATTGCATCTGTCAAATAGTTGGACATTCATTGAATATCTAATCATGACTTACTTTTCGGTGAAAGGAGCAGCTGGAGCTCATCGCTGTTCAAATCTGAGAACCAATTAGAATCCCTTTGTTCCTCGATTTGGGTATACGTCATGAATTCAGCAGGCGTCAATGCCAAGATGCCATTTACAATTTCATGGATTCGCATCGTAGACACATTTTTCTTCCGCCATTTTTTACGAATACAAAATTTCCAAATTTCTTCATTTGTCACTGTGTGGTAGCCATAAAGACGGAATTCATCCCTTTTGCTCTGAATAGCAGGCAGCGCATGTTTGAATATCTGCTCGAATTGAATCGTCACCTTTTCCATCCCTTTCCCGTTCAGTCGTAAATAGACAAACCTATGCATAGATTTAGTGTATACGAAATGACCGGAATTGAGAAGGAGTTGTTTTTATTGTCCACTTTCATCCGTGGAACTGCCATACTGATGATTGCCGTATTCATGACCAAACTATTAGGATTCGTCTATCGCATCCAATTCATGCGCGTCGCAGGAGAAGAAGCGGTCGGAATCTACATGACCGCTTATCCAGCATTCATATTCTTCTTGTCACTCGTCCAACTAGGCGTGCCGATTGCAGTTGCGAAGGTGATTGCGGAATTGAAAGTGAAAGGGGAAACTGCAAAGCTTCCCGCTGTCATGAAGACTGCGACTTTCATCACAATTTTCACAGGTGCGATATTCATCCCGCTATCCATTCTTTTCATCCCATATTTAGCCGAAACGTTATTAGGAAATGCAGCTACTTCCACTACGTTATATGTAGGAATCGCCATCATTCCGATCGCAGCTGTTTGCGGTTTGATCCGAGGATATTTTCAAGGGATAGTCAGAATTGAAGAAACGGCTTGGTCGCAAATTATTGAGCAGTTATTCCGAATCGTTTTGATTACATGGATGTTGCCTATTTTTCTAGTCCCTGATAACAACCCTATGAATGCCGCTTATGCGATGGGCATCACATTGCTTGCTGAGGGGTTGTCCGCCTGTTATTTATGGTTCAAATACCAACAGCATAAACGTCGTGACAGGAAGCCTGTCGTCAAAAAAGAACGCTATCCAATGGAACCGCTATTATCGATTGCGTTGCCGTCTTCTGGCAGCAGATTATTCGGCACGTTCACCTGGTTCTTGGAGCCAATCATTTTTCTTCGTGCCTTATCAATGGCAGGAGTCGGAGCAGTAGCCGCCACATCGCTATACGGGGTCATCTCAGGCGTTCTCATCCCTTTGCTGCTCTTCCCTTCATTCATTCCTTACGCTTTGTCTGTCGTGCTTGTGCCTGCCGTAAGCGGAGCTGCTGCTTCAAGCAATAAGAAAAGATTGCAAGAGCGTATCCATTTGGCGCTGCGTCTTTCAGCACTGACGGGAGCATTCGCTGCAGCTGTTTTTTATATTCACGGACAGGCGCTTGCCGAGAAGCTTTTTCATATTAGCGAAGGCGGTTCCTATATGACATTGCTTGCCCCTATATTTTTCTTTTATTACATCCAAAGCCCGTTATACTCCATTTTGCAAGCAACTGGGGATGCAAAGGCAGGAATGATGAATTCAGTATATGGTGGTATCGCTAAACTGGGAGTCATGTTCGTTTTAGCTTCTCAGCCCGGCTTACAGGAAACTGGGGCAGTGCTCGCAATCGGATTCGGAGTCCTCGTCACTTCTTTCCTTCATATCGCAACTTTACGGAAAAACAAAGCAGCAGCGGCCGGTTTCACGATGTTCGCCCTGCCTTATGTATCCTTTATCATGGTTGCTGTCATACGTCCTAGTTTCATACCAATCGGCAATTTTGGTCTGTTGACCGAATGCATCATTACGACCGCATTCCTTCTCGTCATTTTGCTGCTTTTCGGGCAAGTGAAGAAAAATGATGTTTTCATGCTAAAAAGATTGATAAAAAATTATTGAAAAGCTTTTTTCAGTTGAATGTGTATCTTCCCATTTTCGAATGAACAATAAAAGACTTGATCCACGTCACTTACACCTTGCTCTTTCAACTCTTGAATAAGCCAATCTTCGGATCTCCCGATCAATTTGATATGGCGGCTTTGAATGATTCCATCGGATATGAGAGCAAGGACCGGTTGGGCGTTTTCATATGTGAAGACCGACAAATTCCCAGAAGGCTCCAAATACGCATAGGACACATCGCGGATTGATCCGATTTGCTGCTCACGAAGCTGTTGAAATAAATCATCCAAATTATATCTTTGTTTTCTCATCTGCTCTTCTTGGATGATTCCATCTTGTATGATCAATGTTGGGTCACCATCGACAACATCTCTGAATTTTTTGCTCCTTAAGGAAAGGAAAGATGTCAGAAGCTGGATTACCAGTAGAAGGAGCACCGGAAAAATGGAGTGGCTCAACTTTTTATCGGGCGATTCCAATGCAACTGCTACGACCTCCGCCATAATGACAAAGACAACGACATCGATGACGCTCAATTCTCCAACTTCCCGTTTTCCCATCAGCCGGAGAATGATCAGGATGAACACATATAACAAAATTGTCCTGAATCCGATGATTAGAAGATCATTCATTAAGTATCCCTCCTCTTCAGGAAAGCATGCCTTTTCCCGTTCAGGAATATACCCAAGTCAACACCCCACCACTTAACACCCTTACAGGTTGTTTGAAGTGGGGGCTTGCGTCTGTCAGAGTTTGACAGTGCTTCTACCCTCGTAGATAGCAACTACGCTTGTTCCTACCCAGTAGTGCAAACGAGCGATGCTCTCCTACCTTAGTATGGTGGAACATAAGGACGGTTGACTTCGCCCCTGCCAAAGGAGTCATGCTCCTGTGGCAACTACACCCATATATTCAATCCCTTTACGGTGTAGATTCATTGCTCCTATACGGTCATCATTTGATTGGTATTGGCAATCTTTACACGTAAAGATGTGTAATTTCTTGTTTCGATTTGCTTTCTCCACATGTCCACATTTCGGACAAGTTAGAGAAGTGTATTTCGGGTCTACTGTAATTACCTTTTGGCCATTCATCTCAGCTTTATATTCAAGTAGTTGACGGAATTGGTAGAAAGCCCACGATACAGAAAGATAGCGGTTTTTCACCCGTACCTTTTCAGTTGCAGAACGAACACCAGTCAAATCTTCTAATACAAACATCGTACCTCTAGGGTATTTGTCAACGAGTGCCTTTGTAATTTGATGATTGACATCAGTTACATAACGGTTTTCTCTTGAACCTATTTGTTTTAGTTTTTTACGAGCAGACGGTGTTTGTCGTATTTGTAATTGTTTACGAGTGGCTGTGAACTTACCACGCTTATGTTTAACAACCTTTCCATTGTAAAAGGCAGTCTTTCCTTGACTATCATAAGTAGTCGCAAGAAAGTTGATTCCTAAATCAACACCAACGATATGGTTTACATTTACAAAATCCAGTTCCTGGAACTCCTTTGTCATTGGGATGTGTAAGAACCACTTATTATGCTTATGCACCAATTTTGCAGTACCGAATTTCCAAGTGCCATTGAAGTATTTCTTCATAGCCTTACGCTCATAATTTAGTTTCAAACGGCCATCCAATGTATTTACGCTAAATTGATTTTGAGTTAGTGAGTAATCTCGATTCCAAACAAGGTCATATTCAGGAGATTTAAATTCAATCAAAGACCATTCATGCCCATTCGATTTAGTGGACTTGTAACGAGCAATGACAGTTTTCATCACAGATTGAGCCATTTGGCTTTTTAGACCAAAACGATTACGTAATTGCTTATAGTACAAATCATTAAGCTTTGCTTGATTTACATTTTTCTTTTCAAATATATGTTTGGATAACCAGTTACAAGCCTTCCGATAAGCGTTAGTTGTCATCCTTAGACTTTCAGTGTGATGATCAGAAACGTAGATTTGTATTTTTGCAGTATTTGTTGACATGACTTCACCACCTTTCACCATCTCTATTATACCGAATTTTCAGTAAATGTTAAATAGCCAAAATAGAGATAGGAGGAGGCAAGGCGTAAGTTTCAGATACTTGATATGGTACAAAATTTACCTATTTTAAGCGTACCATACCGTATCTGAGGCAATTCCTCCCCCAATTATCGTTGGGCTAACTTCCTTCACACGATTGAAGTAGGGGTATCCTCGCCGATTTTTTAGGATGAAAAAGAGGCGGTTCACAGTTTCAATACTGTGAATCCGCCTCTTTGAACATGGACATTATTAAGATGCACTTGCATCCACAACACGTCCGACAGCTTGTCTATCGAATTGCAATGTTGTGCCGTCAGCGACTTTCAAAAATACAGATGTATCGTCAACAGCATCGATTACGCCGTGAAGACCGCCGATTGTAATGACCTTATCGCCACGCTTCAAACTTTCTTGCATTGTCTTTGTCTGCTTTTGTCTCTTTTGTGCAGGTCGAATCAACAAGAACCACATGATTGCGAACATCGCAATTATCGGAAGCAACGTCCCGAGCATACTACCATCATTCATTCTATTCCCCCCCTTTTCTCTCGGTTTATTATACAAGATTCAAAAGTTTTTTGCATTTGGTTTGTTGAATCCGTATTGTTCAAAAAATTCTTCTCTGAAATCGCCAAGACGATCATTCCGGATTGCATCCCTAATCTGCTCCATTAACCGTAGAAGGAAATACAGATTATGATAGGACGTCAAACGGATGCCGAATGTTTCATTCGCACGAATCAAGTGGCGGATATACGCTCTGCTATAGTTTTTACAAGCATAGCAATCACAATTCGGGTCCAATGGTCCGAAATCGCGTTCGTATTTCGCATTTTTCACGACGAGGCGGCCTTCACTCGTCATCAACGTCCCGTTCCGTGCGATACGTGTCGGCAATACGCAGTCAAACATGTCGACTCCGCGAATCGCTCCGTCGATCAAGGAATCAGGAGAACCGACCCCCATCAAATAGCGGGGTTTGTTTTCCGGCAATAATGGCGTCGTAAATTCTAAAGCGCGATTCATGACGTCTTTCGGCTCACCTACGGATAAACCGCCAATTGCATATCCTGGGAAATCGAGCGAGACGAGGTCTTTAGCACTTTGTTTGCGCAGCTCCTCGAACTCGCCGCCTTGCACGATCCCGAACAGCCCTTGGTCCTCAGGACGTGCATGCGCCTTCAAGCAACGTTCTGCCCATCTCGACGTTCTCTCGACACTAGCCTTCATATATTCGAATGTTGCAGGATACGGCGGACATTCATCGAAAGCCATCATAATATCCGAACCTAGGTCATTTTGAATTTCCATCGCTTTTTCAGGGCTTAGGAAAAGTTTGCTGCCATTCAAATGATGGCGGAAATGGACGCCTTCCTCTTCGATTTTACGGAATTCACTCAATGAAAACACTTGGAAACCGCCTGAATCCGTCAAAATCGGTCGATCCCAATTCATAAATTTATGGAGGCCGCCTGCTTCTTTTATAATATCATTTCCCGGGCGGAGCCAAAGATGATACGTATTGCCGAGGATAATTCCGGCACCCATCTCTTTCAATTCCTCAGGAGACATCGTTTTCACCGTCGCTTGAGTTCCGACAGGCATGAAAGCCGGTGTCTCAAAAGAACCATGAGGCGTATGGACGATGCCAAGCCGAGCTCCTGTCTGCTTGCATGTTTTTATATGTTCGTAAGTAATTGCTGCCATTTCGTGTGATCCTTTCTATTTCGAGGATTAGTACCTCTTTACTTTTTGTGCGGCTTGATGAACATCGCGTCCCCGAAACTGAAGAAACGGTACTTCTCCTTCACCGCTTCTTTATAGGCGGCGAGCACATTTTCACGTGTCGCCATCGCCGAAATAAGCATGATTAACGTCGATTTCGGCAAATGGAAGTTCGTCAACATACCATCGAGAATGCTGAACTCGTACCCGGGATAGATGAAAATTGACGTCCACCCACTAGTCGGCACGATTTTTCCGTCATTTTGCGAAGCGATCGTCTCTAGCGTCCTTGCAGAAGTCGTGCCAATCGCAATGACGTTTCCACCTCTCGCCTTTGCTTCGTTGATTGCGTTTGCCGCCTTTTCAGTCACTTGATAATACTCTGAATGCATTGTATGGTCTTCAATCGAATCTACACTTACAGGGCGGAATGTTCCTAAGCCGACATGCAATGTGATAAATTCGACGCCAACGCCTTTGTCCTTTATTTGTTGCAAGATCTCCTCGGTGAAATGAAGACCCGCAGTAGGTGCCGCGGCGGAGCCTCTTTCTTTCGCAAAGACGGTTTGATAACGCGATTGATCATCAAGCGTCTCTGTTATATAAGGAGGAAGGGGCATCTGCCCGAGAGAATCGAGAATTTCATAGAAAATGCCCTCGTACCGGAATTTAAATATTCTTCCCCCTTGTTCGAGGATCTCGGTGCATTCTGCTTCCAATCTGCCGTCTCCAAACGTTACAACAGTTCCGACCTTCACCCGTTTTGCAGGCTTCACGAGCGTCTCCCATTCGTCCGAGCCAGTCTCTTTCAGAAGGAGGACTTCAATCGACGCGCCTGTATCTTCCTTTGTGCCAATAAGACGAGCAGGCAGGACTCTTGTATCGTTCAAAACAATGATATCCCCTTCCTGCAGCTCGTCCACAATTTGACGAAACTGACGATGTTTTACGTCTCCCGTCACTTTATCCAAAACCATCAACCTGCTCGCTGTCCGATCTTTGAGAGGCGTTTGTGCAATGAGGCTTTCCGGTAATTCAAAATCAAAATCATTTACATCCATAATGCGGGTGAACTCCTTCTATCAATTATTGAACATCTTTTATTACGTCATCGAATCGGGCGGCGTGTAACCGAAGTGGTCATAAGCGAGTCTAGTAGCAATCCTGCCGCGAGGTGTTCTTTGGAGGAAACCGATTTGCAGCAAGTATGGCTCGTAAACGTCCTCGATCGTGATGGACTCTTCGCCAATGCTTGCGGCAATCGTATCGATCCCGACCGGGCCGCCACGGAATCGTTCAATCATACTGACAAGCAATTTATGATCAATGTGATCGAGACCATGTGAATCGACTTGCAGCATTTCAAGCGCTTCTTTCGCAATATTCATTGTAATACTGCCGTCACCACGCACTTGTGCGTAATCACGCACTCTGCGCAGAAGACGGTTGGCGATTCGCGGCGTTCCTCTCGAGCGCCTCGCTATTTCAACTGCTGCATTGGCGTCGATATCAACATCGAACAAGCTTGCACTTCTAATTACAATTTCCTTCAATGGGTCTTCCCCATAATATTCCAGACGGAGCGGTACACCAAAACGATCACGAAGCGGAGCGGACAAAGAACCAGCTCGCGTCGTCGCCCCAATCAATGTGAATGGCGGGAGGTCGAGACGTATTGATTTGGCGGATGGCCCTTTCCCAACAACAATGTCGAGACAAAAGTCTTCCATTGCCGGATAAAGCACTTCCTCGATTGATCGGTTCAATCGGTGAATTTCATCGATGAATAGGACGTCGCCCGGCTCCAATGATGAAACGACCGCTGCGAGATCGCCCGGCCTTTCGATCGCCGGCCCGCTCGTCATTTTTACATTGACGCCCATTTCGTTCGCTATGACAGTTGCAAGCGTCGTTTTCCCAAGACCTGGCGGACCATACAAAAGGACGTGATCCAAGCTTTCGCTCCTGCCTTTTGCCGCTTGGATGAATATGCTCAAATTGTCTTTTACAGTCTCTTGCCCAATATACTGATGCAATGTCTGAGGACGTAATGATTGTTCGAAGCTGTCGTCATAATTGGATTGTTCACTTGAAATGACCCGTTCCATACATACCGCTCCTCCTTCCTATTTCGATTTATTATTTTTGTTTCAATAATAGACGCAGTGCTAACTTCATATAGCCTTCCGTATCTAGGTCTTCCTTTTGCATCTCTGTCTTCACTTTTGCCAGTTCACGTTGTGAATAGCCTAGCGCCTGCAAAGCAAGGATTGCTTCTTCCAACGCGCCGTTTTCGGCTAATGAAAGCAGTGTCACGTCAGTATCCGGCAATTCAATTTCCGTGAATAAATCCCCGAGCTTCCCTTTCAAGTCAAGGATGATTTGACGTGCCGTCTTTTTCCCGACGCCTGGGAACTGGACGAGGAATGCTTCGTCTTCCCTTTCAATTGCACCGATGACTTGAGAAGGAATGCCACTTGCCAAAATGGCGAGAGCACCTTTCGGACCGATTCCGGAAACAGTGATGAGCTTCTTGAACAATTCACGTTGTTCTATCAACTTGAATCCGAGCAGCCACTGCATATCTTCACGCACATGTAAATAAGTGAATACTTGCTGTACTTCTTCCGTTTGATGGAAGGCATATGGATTAGGCGTCATGATCTGCCAACCGATGCCGCCTTGTTCAACCGTTATGTATTCGGGTGTCACCCGGGTAATTATTCCTTTTATATAATCGTACAAGCCATTCTCCCCCTAAAGTATCGAAACTATTATAGCATACGAACGGGTTTTCTACATAGAAAAGCGGAGGGTGGCGTTCAGCTGCGACAGCAGGGCAAAGATGTGCTCGTAATGCTTCGCTTTTACTCGCAAAAGCCGTTCTTCGTTACGGCTTTCGATGGAGGGCTTGGACAAAAGGCGCTTTTTGCCTTTTGCTTCAAGACCGAAGCGACCCGAGCTGCTGCCATCCGGAGCTGGACAATAAAAAAGCCGCAAAATAAAAAAAGCCGCTGGAGAGGCGGCTCATTCATTGACTTGCATTATGATAAATATTTTGTACATCATCATCGTCTTCTAATGCATCAATCATCTTTTCAAATTGGTCGGCATGATCGCCTTGCAATTCCGTATAGATCGTCGGAATCATTTCAACTTCCGCCGAAATGAATTCTATTCCTTCAGCTTCCAAAGCTTCTTTTACTTCCATGAAGCTGGACGGTTCTGTAATAATTTCTAAGCCTTCTTCTGTCGACTCGATGTCCTCAGCACCCGCCTCCAACGTCGCAAGCATGATTGCTTCCTCATCGGTGTCAGCAGTACGCTCGACAAACAGGCGTCCTTTACGGTTGAATAAATAGCCGACTGATCCGCTTTCTCCCAAGCTTCCGCCATTTTTATTGAAAGCTACACGGATATTCGGTCCTGTACGGTTTCTGTTCTCTGTTAGACAATAAACAAGAACAGCTACTCCTCCAGGTCCATATCCTTCATAGACGACTTCCTCATAGTTTTCATCCGCACCTGCGCCAGTCGCTTTATCGATAGCTCTTTTAATGACATCATTTGGCACGTTGAAGCCTTTTGATTTCTCGATTGCAAGACGGAGTGCGGGATTCATGTCAGGCTCTCCTCCACCCGATTTTGCAGCAACATATAGTTCCCTCGACATCTTTTGAAAGATTTTGCCTCGCTTCGCGTCTTGCGCGCCTTTACGGTTTTGGATATTTTTCCACTTTGAATGGCCAGCCATTATGCATCCTCCTACTTCATGTTCCGTTCTACATCATACCATAACTTCGGCCATGAAGAGAGGGCATACTCCGTAAAGGGGATGAGCTTTCTAGAAAGATTTTCCTGCTTCGCTTCCGGCATATTTAAAAGATGCAACCATTCCCTTAACATCTCATTCGGATACAGGAGCATAGATTTAGATGCGTTATCGAGATCATTTAAAGACAACTGCTCGGCCAGTAGGAACTCCAAATTGTAGCAGACATTTGGCAAGACGCGGTGCATCCAAAGCGCCAATTCGGTTCCAGGGGGCCCAGTGCACGCAAGGTCGAAATCGATGAAGCGAATTAAACCGTTTCCATCACGAAGAATATTATGATGTACGACATCCCCATGAAGCAACGTATAGCCCGAAAGCTTCCGATAGTTCTTTTTCAGAATGGGAAGAGCCTCTTCCCCATACATGATTATTTCATCAATCGCTTGTTTCCTTATGAATTTCCCGAAAGCTTCCCGATTATCAATAAAGCGTTCTAATCTTTCTTGCCATTTGTCCAAGAGCTGATATCTATGCAGATAAGGGGAGGCGTCCCAATCGATCTGCTCCTTTGTCCGATGCAGCGCTTGAAGAGCCAATAAGGAATCGGTCCGATCGATCCGCCGTCTGAAGTTGACGGGCTTTGTTCCTTCAATCCACGGCTGCATGATGAATAACGGATCCTCTGTCGGAATGATCGGTACAATATTAGGAAATCGGATCGCGTGCAACTGTCGGTGTACATATTCTACTTTCACCGCTGTTGAACGCGTCGTATACCTCTTTAACGAATAGGCGGATTCCCCTTCGACCATCTTCCATACATTTTTCTTTACTTTCCGGATATTCTTTTCCAGCGCCATACGCCGGTCAGCAACCACATCCGTGATTATCCATAGGATAGAAAGGATGCATATGCATCGGATTCATTTGCATTGGATTCATTTGCATCGGACTTACTTCCATTGGATTCATTTGTGTAGGATACATTTGCATCGGACCTACTTGCATCGGCATCATATAATTCGCTTGCATCTCATTTGGACCAAACCCGTAAAATCCATGGTGAGGGCATCCACAGTGATGAATAGGCATCGGAGGACATGGATAACCGAAAAAGAATGGTTGCTGAGGTTGCATCATCATCTCGCTTGGATTTTGAAACTCCGGTGATACCATTTGGGGCACATATCCCTGCTCCTGCGGGTATTGAACCATATCTTCTGGTGATTCAAGTGGCATCATCGGTGACTCCATCAATTCCCATCCTCTGACCGGATAAGGCGGGGAAACTCCAGGTCCTCTTCCTGGATAGATTGGTGACTCTTCAAATTCTTCCAGGTCTTCGGTAATTTCAATCGAAGGTGGTTTCACTCCTAATTTAGCTGGCGTTGTCGGCATTTCCTTCGCTGGCATTACTTGAGAAGGCATGGCTTGTGGCGGCATGGCTGGCGTTGGCATAGGCGCCGGCATTTGTTGAGTGAAGCTTGGAAACGGCAGCGGTACACAATCCGCATCGTAAATAGGCATCCACCCGCAAGGTACAGGCATAATTGGTTGGAAAAATTGTGGCATTGCCATCGGCGGTGTCGGAACGGCAGGCGGTATAGACGGCAAAGGTTGAACTGGTTGAGCCGGCGGAGGTGTCGCAACAGGCGGCTTCTGAACAGGCGCACTAGGCATAGGCATAGGCTGCTTCGGCACGGATGGCGGCTTCGGCATTTCAAATATCGGTTTTTCTTTAGGCAATGGAACCGGTTGCTTCGGCTTTTCCATTACAGGAGGCGTAGAAGGCTTTACTTTCTCAGGCATTTTTTCTTTGCCTTTTTCACTAGGCAGAGGTGCAGTTTTCTTCTTTGGCAGAAAAATCTTCATACCCGGAACGATATAATCCGGATTTGCCAAATGGGCATTCACCCTTTTCAAATCTTCAAAAGGGATACCGTACTGTCGTGCAATTTTCCACAACGTATCCCCTTTTACAACAATATGGACATCCACTAACAAAATCCCCCTTCCATCAATCCATCGTATGAACGAACGCCCGTCTATGTGACGCAAATTTAAGAAAGACGCCCTCTCTCTTAGTATGTATATTGTGGAAATGTCTCGATTATTCATTTGAAAAATTGATGGCCTTAGGCTTTCTTACCTTTCAAATGAAAAAACCTCCAAGCTAATAAAAATTAGCTTGAAGGTCTATGTTCATATGGAAAATATGAACCGAATGATTGAACCGTGCAATTAAGCGCTGCAAGTTCCTCGAGGGCGCCTCTCATCATCGGGTGCTCTTCGCTTTCTAACACGTCGATGATGAAAAAATAATTTCCTAACCCAGTTTTCATGGGCCGTGATTCGATTTTGCTTAAATTCAGCTTCCGCCATGCAAACACTGATAATATTTGATGAAGCACACCTGAACGGTCGTCTTCGGGTAACTTTATCATTAATGTCGTTTTCGGCGCTTCTGAATGACCTGGAACTTCCAAATGGCCTTTTCTCAATGATAAGACGACAAACCGTGTATGGTTGAAATGAAAATCGTGTATATTTTCTTCAGCGATATGTAAGCCGTACTTTTCAGCAGCCAATCGATTTCCGATTGCGGCGATACGTAGCTCCGGATTTTCAGAAATATACTTTGCAGCTGCAGCTGTCGATGTTGTCTGAATCAAAGGCGTACGGCGGTAATGATATTGCAAATATTTATGGCATTGTGCAAGTGCATGTGGATGAGAATGGACCGATTCGAGCTTCTCTAAATGATCCTTCTGCTTCTTATTCACCATCAGATGCTGTTCAATCGGAATCGAAATTTCCGCATTGATATACAACTCGCTACCATGGAATAAATAATCAATTGTCATCGGCACTGAGCCTTCCAACGCGTTTTCAAGCGGTACAATCGCATAGGCGACATGTCCTTCAGTTACAGCTTCTATACAATCAGGTATCGTCGGCTGGGGCACTAAGCCTTCTGTTCCAAAAAGGTGAGTTGCCGCCACATGAGTAAATGATGCTTCAGGTCCCAAATAGGCGACCGTTGGCTTGTAATCCTTTTCGCTCATCCCAGTTCCTCCATCTAGTTGCTCTACTTTATTTTTCTATCTATGTTGTCCGCCTAGGGCGCTATCCCCGATAAACGCCCTCCGCTTTTAGCGTTACCCAGCTACAACGCTTTAAAGAGCTCCCGAGCTGATCAAATGGACGGAATCTATGAAATTCGGCGCTTTCAACTTTTGCATAAATTCCTCCATTTTGATCTGCATCTCGGTGACATCAAGTGACAACGTAATATTAGCACGACCTTGCACCGGGATTGTCTGGTGAATGGTCAGCACATTACATTTCGCCTCCGAAATGATCCGAAGAATCGTCGCAAGCGATCCTTTCCGGTCCTCGAGTTGAATAAAAATCGTCAACACTCGTTCACGAGCGATCGATTCGAACGGGAAGACAGTATCCTTATATTTATAATAAGCACTGCGGGACAATCCGACTCGCTTCGTCGCTTCCTGGATTGTCCTTTCCTCCCCGCTCGCTAGAAGCCTTTTCGCCTCTAACATCTTCAGCATCGATTCCGTAAGTACATCTTCCCTTACAAGATAAAACTGCCCTTCCCCCAATGGCCTCATTGAATGCCTCCTTGCAACAATTCATTACTCATCCTCGATAATACCTTATTCGAGGAATTCGAATTCGAAGTCGAGGATTCTAACAGTATCCCCGTCTTTCGCACCTCGCTCGCGAAGAGCGTCGTCAATACCCATTCCACGCATTTGACGTGCAAATTTACGGACAGATTGATCGAAGTTGAAGTCGGTCATCTTGAATAGACGTTCGAGAGTATATCCTGATAGGACATATGCTCCATCATCATCTCGCGTAATCTTGAAGTCGGCAGTTTCAGCTTCGTGCTTATAAAGAACTGAACGATTTTCATCCTCTTCTTCGATTTCATGCATCGGGAATTCCGGAGTCGTTTCAAGCAAGTCGGCAACTGTAAATAGCAGCTGATCCAAGCCCACACGTGTAATCGCAGAAATAGGGAAAATCGTTGCATCTGCATCGCCAAGCTTTTCTTTGAACAGTTTTAAGTTTTCTTCTGCTTCCGGCATGTCCATTTTATTTGCAACGATGACTTGAGGACGTTCCATCAAGCGAAGATTGTATTTCTCCAGTTCTTCGTTGATTGTAATGTAATCTTCGTACGGATCCCGCCCTTCCATTCCGGACATATCGACGACGTGGATGATGACTCTTGTCCGTTCAATATGCCGCAAGAACTGATGGCCGAGACCGACGCCTTCATGCGCTCCTTCGATAAGACCTGGTAAATCGGCAAGAACAAATGTCCTTCCACCTTCCAACTCCACCATTCCGAGATTCGGCACGAGCGTTGTGAAATGGTAATCGGCAATTTTCGGTTTTGCTGCGGATACGACAGATAATAATGTCGACTTTCCGACGCTCGGAAAACCGACGAGACCAGCGTCTGCAAGCACTTTTAATTCAAGTGTAATTTCCCGTTCGACACCTGGTTCTCCTTTTTCCGATAACTCAGGTGCAGGATTTTGCGGTGTAGCGAAACGTGAATTCCCTCGTCCGCCTCGTCCGCCTTTCGCGATGACGGCTGTCTGGCCATGTTCTACGAGGTCAGCGATGATATGACCAGTTTCTAAGTCCTTGACGATCGTACCCGGAGGAACTTTAACGACCATGTTCTCTCCGCCTTTGCCGTGCTTGTTTTTACTGCCTCCGTGCTCTCCACGCGGGGCTTTGAAATGTCGCTGATAGCGAAAATCCATCAGCGTCCGTAATCCTTCATCGACGATGAAAACGACGTCCCCGCCTTTTCCTCCGTCCCCACCAGCAGGACCTCCGTAGGCTACGTACTTCTCGCGGCGGAATGCGACCATTCCATCGCCGCCGTCGCCGCCTTTGACATATACTTTAACGTGATCGACAAACATGTTTTTTCCTCCTATCGTCCACTTAATGTGAACGTCCATTGCTTCTCTTGCAAAACTCCACTCATTTCAAACCCATCGTCCGTATGTGGTAAATTTGGCGATTCGGTAAATGAGAGAGGCCCTTCGATGGTCAATTGAAGCGACCATTGTTCTTCAGTAGCTTTTACTACGATATGGACGATATATTCATCCATTGGATCGACTGATTCTCCGACGATGCCGATTAACCGTTCTAAATAATCGGCAATCACTTCATCATTTGCAGTCCGGTTTCCTGCTATAATGTCGCATTGCAACTTTTTCGAGAAAGCCGTATGTCTCCATTCAAATGTACTAAGCCAAATTTCCGTCTTCGGCAGGCGAAGCTTTTCCAACATGGATAGGTGCCGCATGCGTTCCGTCGCTTCTAATAGCGTATTTCGGGCTTCAGGCATTTTCCCGAGATCCATATATAATAACATTAATTGCAATTCATTTAAAAAATCATGGCGTGCAAATTTCAGTGCTTTCCCAATCGTCAAGTCTTCCGATTCCATTTTCTCACCGCCAAATGTATCATATACTACAGTATAGCATCCCTTTCACAAAATTCGTCAAAGATATGGATTAATTTATTGGTGTTATGTACTTCGGTGATAATGGATCGGTACTAATTGTAGATAAAACCAAAAATAAAAAAGGACTGCACGTAAAATGCAGTCCTTTCAATGTTAGTCATAACATTAAGCTTCTTGAGCTACAGGGTACACGCTCACTTTTTTCTTGTCGCGGCCAAAACGCTCGAAGCGAACTACGCCATCAACTTTTGCGAAAAGTGTATCGTCCCCACCGCGGCCAACGTTTTCACCTGGGTGAATTTTTGTTCCGCGTTGACGATAAAGGATAGAGCCGCCAGAAACGAATTGTCCGTCAGCACGTTTAGCGCCAAGACGTTTCGATTCGGAGTCACGACCGTTCTTTGTAGAACCTACCCCTTTTTTCGATGCGAAAAACTGGAGATCCAAACGTAACATCAGTGCCACCTCCTATCGGTTAAAAATAAGTTTTATATGTTGCCCGTAATCTTGTTCAATCGTCTGTAATGAAACAATCATCGCCTTCACAATCAATTGAATTTCCTTATCTTTTTCCGTTTCCGGAAAAACCACTTTCAAATAACCTCCATCTGATCCTTGTTGGATGCCAGGAGTTATGCCAGTGAGTGCAATGACAGCATTGACGGCTCCAAATGAAACCGCGGATGCGCCTGCACAGACAAGATCTTTTCCATGTTCTGCGAAATCGGCATGGCCTTTCATCTCAAATGAGCTGATCCGGCCGGATGGTTGTTCATTAATACTGATTTTGATCATGTCGGCTTACGCGTTGATGCCTTCGATGACAACTTTTGTGTATGGCTGACGATGACCTTGCTTTTTGTGGTAGTTCTTTTTCGGCTTGTATTTGAAAACCGTGATTTTTTTGCCGCGGCCATGCTTAACGATTTTACCAGTAACCGTTGCACCTTCCACGAATGGAGCGCCGACTTTCACGTTTTCTCCACCAACGAATAGAACTTTGTCGAATGTTACAGTTTCCTCAGCTTCGCCGACTACTTTTTCGATGTAGACTTCTTGGCCTTGTTCGACTTTGATTTGTTTTCCACCAGTTTCAATGATTGCGTACATACTTGCACCTCCTCAATAGACTCAGACTCGCCTTCAAAGGTGATCCTAACGGATGCTTGTACCTTGTCAGTGCGGTTGTAGCACAGGTGCGCTACAAACAATAACATTAAAATATTACCACGCACAACTCATGGCGTCAACTGTTTTCTTTTCAATTGCTCATAAGCCTGTTCGTACTTACGAAACTTGAAGGCAGATATGTTTTGAATCAATAAAAATAAAGCAAGAGTAAGAAAGAGGATCGTTTCAGGAAGTCCAAGAAGAAGCAAAAGGCTGCCCGCTATTAAAACCGATATGGAAAAAATGAGATATGCAGATCTCACTTTATATTTCCTCTCATCTGTTTCAAGCATAGCGCTAATAGCCTGTCCACCGTCTAGAGGTAAAATAGGCAATAAGTTCAGCAAGAGAATCGCTACTTGAATGCGAAGGAATTGTTCGTTCCCTGGAAAAGAAAATACCTTCGACAGCAGGAGGAGAAAGAATGTAGCAACAGGACCCCCAATGGCAACGAACACTCTTTGCCTTCTCCCGTAAGAGTGCCTATTAGGTATCCTCAGTTCTCCTCCATACGGCATGATTGTGCACGAGCGGACCTTCATGCCAACTAATTTCGCAGTAAAAATATGGCCGCCTTCATGAACGAGAAGTGAAATGAAGACGAGAGCGTAAAACGCTAATCCCCCTGTAATCATCAGCAAGATGAAAAAGGGTGCCAATATAGGATGGAGACGAAGCTTCATTTCGAATCTTCCGAGAAATAAGTAGCCAAAACTTCAGCCTCCAATACGACTCCTTCCCGCTTCACTTTTAAATAGATTGCTTCTTCGTTCATAAGGGCAAGCGTGTCCCCCTTTTTTACGGTCGAGTAAGGGAGCTTCGAAATCGATCCGACAAATCCATATGTCACTTCATCTCCATCATCGTATAACACCGTAATTGTTTTGCCTGATTGCCGGGTAAATCCAGTGAATACGATAAGCCCGTCCCCTTGTGCGATAATCGGCATCGGATGAGCATAGGAAGCGATTACGCCATCCTTGTAAGGCTGCATCGACTCATAAGCTGCGAATGGAAGTTCCTCTACAGATTCGGCGGATACTGTAATTGCATCCTCTTCTGGATCTCCTATAATGGAAGCGACCCACTTTTTCATGACGAGAAAATCTTTGCCTGTCGTTATATATTGGGTAACAGGCTTGTTGATGACTCCGATTTCTTCTAATTTGGCAAAGCTGAATACGCCAATCGCTACTATGATTGCAATGACCCATTTTGTTTTCCATTTCACCCCGCCACACCACCTTTTTTCTCAGTATATGACGGGTGTACTATGAATATTATGGGCAAATGTCCAAGGAAACTGTTTATTATAGACATTCGATGAACGCAACAAAAAAAGAACCCTTGTTATCAAGGGTTCCCGTTTATTTAGCAAATAAAGATTTCAACTTCCCGAAGAATCCGGGTTTGCCTTCGTCTAATGACATGAGTGGTACGGATTCGCCTAAGATCCGGCGGGCAATGTTTCTGTAGCCAATTGCTGCCGGGTTTGATGGATCCATTACGACTGGTTCTCCTTTATTCGATGAGGAAATGACTTTTTCGTCATCGAGGACAATTCCAAGCAGATCGATTGATAAATGAGTCGTAATTTCATTGACATCCAAAGCATCGCCGCTATTGACTAGACGGCTTTTGATCCGATTGATGATCAGCTTCGGAGGTTCAATGTCCTCTTGCTCCAACAGACCAATAATACGGTCTGCGTCTCTCACTGCTGAAATTTCAGGTGTTGTGACGACGATTGCACGGTCTGCACCGGCAACCGCATTTTTATATCCTTGCTCAATACCTGCAGGGCAGTCTATTAAAATATAATCATAGTCACGTTTTAATTCGTTGACCAATTCTTTAATTTGTTCTGGTTCAATTGCATTTTTATCAGTTGTCTGAGCAGCCGGAAGCAAAAAGAGTCCATCTTCAAATCGCTTGTCCTTGACGAGCGCTTGATGGATTTTGCATCGGCCCTGAATTACATCGACGAGATCGTATATGATACGGTTTTCAAGACCGAGGATGACGTCCAGATTGCGGAGGCCGATATCCGTGTCAACGAGACACACTTTTTTTCCTTGAAGAGCCAATGCTGTCCCAAGATTTGCAGATGTCGTCGTTTTACCGACTCCACCTTTTCCAGACGTTATAACGATTGCTTCACCCACACTAGCTCCCTCCTTTGAATGTCGACAGATTAGGTCGGAGAATCCGAAGCTCCTGTAAACGGTCGATGGCAATGAAACCGTTCGGATGTATGTATGCGCATTCCATCTCCGGTTGTTCTGACAAAATTGTCAGCTCGTCAGTCATTGTTTCCAGTCTATCCGCTATCATCAAATGCGTCGCCTCAAGCCACGAAGCCGCGATTACCGCTTCTTCATTGCCAGTAGCACCCGCATGAGCGATCCCTTTTAATCTTCCTAATACGTAAATGCTTCCCGCGGCCTCGACACGGCCGTTCGGATTGACATCGCCGATTACGACAAGATCTCCATCAGCTTTAACGACCTGACCTGAGCGGACGATGCCGATATAGGTCTCCGATTGATTCTCCAATACTTTACGGTTGCATTCCTCTATTGTAATGACTTCGCTTTGAATCTTGGAAACTCGTAAATGCGGCGATTCGTGAACGACATTCATAATTTCCTTTAACTCTTCTTCATTACAATAACGATTTCCGGTATGCACCTTCACTTCAGCAAGCCCTTCAAGACTATTTTCGCTGACTTTATTGCGGAGTTCTGCAATCATGTCCGAATAAGCGCATTTGTCGTCAAGTCGGAGGACAAGCCCGTCTTTTGTCCCTTTTATTGTTACATAGTGCTGTTTCGTCATTTGCGTCCCTCACAATTTTCTTGATTATATTCCGGCTTTTTGCAGTCCTCTTTCATCGATCAACCGTTTGAATAAATACCCGAACATCGCCACGAAAATAGAATTGGCAATTATTGTCGGCATAAGTCGGATGACGATAAATTCTTCGAAGCCGATTGCCGTCAATGCAATCAGGCTGGCAAAGAAGAACGACAACAGTTCAAGCAACGCAATCATCACCATTGATAAAAGCATGACGGTAAGGATATGGCGATGGATTTGCCGGATGATCAAAGCGGCAAGATAGCAGATTACCGGATATAAAAAAGTATATATACCAATAATATCAATGTGATACATATCATACAAGAGTCCAAGTACGATTCCATAGAGGATTGCACGTCTCCGTCCATAATAGACGGTGATGAAAATCAGATAGACGATAACGAAACGAGGGACGAGAGTGTAAGATACATCTGCAATCGACACAGGTGAGAAGAGACTGAATACCGGTTCGAGGAAAAATAATATGACAGCAATAAGAGGGATTATGAACCTAATCATGATCCATCATCCCCCTCTTCGTCCTCACCAGGGACTATACCGTCTGTACCGCTTGTAACGCCGGTTGACCTCTGAACGACCATTACATGATCCAACATGGAGAAATCTGCAGCCGGACGAATATAGGCTAACTTCGTCAATCCAAAATCATCCGTTGACACTTCAGTCACTTCCCCGATGAGCAAACCTTTCGGGAAGATTCCGCCTAAACCGGATGATTCAACCTTTTGACCTTCCTTGACGTCAAAATTCGAATCGATACGTTTCATTATCAATTCGCCGCGGGCAGGGTCATATCCTTCTATCAAACCGAAAATCGCTTCTTCACCAGGAATGACTGCAGCAACCCGGAAGTTGCTGTTTTCAGTCGATAACAGTTCCACTGTTGATGTGAAAGCAGTGACAAGCACGACTTTTCCGATGAGGCCGTTTGCGGTTATGACGGCCATATTCAGCTCAACATTTGCAGCAGTACCTTTATCGATAATGATTTTTTCTTCCCATTGGTCGGGATTTCTCGAAATGACAGTCGCTTGAATAGGCTCATAATCTCTAAGACTTTCTTTCTTGTCAACGATTTCACGGAGTTTTTTATTATCCGCCTTCACATCCGCCAGTTCTGCTTGAGTAGAGGCATATTCTTTTAATCGCGCTTTTAAATGCTTGTTTTCTTCATATGTATTCAAAATGCCATCGATTTTATCTAATGTGCCCGTAATATAATGTGCCGGTTTCGAGAAAAGAGATTGCCCGAAACCGACGACGTCTTTCACTATTTGCTCTGGAAGGGTGGCATTCTGCCTGTCTTTTAAGGAGAATGAAATCAATGCCACGAGGACAATGACGCCCACAAGCAGCAAAATTAACCGTTTATTCGAAAAAAATCGCGGCATTGCCCAAATCCTCCCTCATTACCTAGCTTGCATCTTTTTGATCACTTCGAAATTATCGAGTGCTTTCCCTGTTCCAATCGCTACGCAATCAAGCGGATCTTCAGCGATGAAAACAGGCATATTCGTTTCATCAGAAATAACCTTGTCCAAGTTTTCAAGAAGCGCTCCCCCGCCTGTCAAGACAATTCCACGTTCCATAACGTCCGCAGAAAGTTCAGGTGGTGTAGCTTCCAATGTTTTCTTAACGCCTTCAATAATTTGTGTAATAGATTCACGAAGTGCTTCAACGATTTCATCTGAAGAGATTTCCAATGTTTTTGGTAGGCCAGTTAACAGATCACGACCTCTAATTTCCATCTTTTCAGGTTTAGCAGATACTTTCGCAGAACCGATTTCAATTTTAATAGCTTCCGCAGTACGTTCACCGATCGTCAAATTATACACTTTACGGATATAACTTATGATCGCGCCATCCATCGAGTCACCGCCGACACGAATCGATTCGCTCGTAACGATTCCTCCAAGAGAAATGACCGCAACTTCTGTCGTACCGCCACCTATATCGACGACCATGCTGCCAGTAGGTTCCCAAACTGGTAAATTAGCACCGATAGCAGCAGCAAAAGGCTCTTCAATAGTAAACGCGTCTTTAGCACCGGCTTGTCTTGCCGCATCAATAACTGCGCGCTGTTCGACAGATGTAATGCCGAAAGGAACACATACCATGACGTTAGGCTTCTTCCAAGCGCTTCCCGCAGCTTTTGTCGCTTCTTTCATATAATGCTCGATCATTGCTGTCGTAATTTCAAAATCCGCAATAACTCCATCTTTCATTGGTCGAGTCGCCACGATAGAACCCGGTGTACGTCCAATCATATTTTTAGCCGCTGAACCGACTGCCACGATTTCATTCGTCACTGTGTTTTTCGCTACGACGGATGGTTCTCTAAGAACGATCCCTTTTCCTTTAATGAATACCAATGTATTTGCTGTGCCGAGGTCGATCCCGACATCTCTTGATCCTAATCCAAACAAATTTGTTCTTCCTTTCTATTCGACCGCATAAAATGGTCTTCTTGAAATCATACACCACATTATAACGGATTGGAGAACAAATTCACAGTGTCAATAGCAATAGTAAGTATTTTGATGCTAATGCCTTCCTATCAAATGCAACCCCGTCAAGCTATAGAATTCCCTTTATACTGTAGGGTTATAGGCACTTTCTCACTTATTTATACAAATAAATCTGTTTCCAGTTTAGGAGTTAATTGCTAACTCATATACCCCTTTTCCTTAAGACTAATGAAACGATGGTCGCCAATAATAAGATGATCCAGCAGCTCGATTCCGATAATGGAGCCTGCTTCAACTAGCCTATCTGTAACCTCGATATCCTCTGGGGAAGGCGTGGGGTTGCCACTTGGATGATTATGTGCACAAATTATTGAGGCGGCGGATCGTTTCACTGCTTCACGGAAAATCTCCCTAGGATGGACGATTGATGAATTTAAGCTACCGATGAAAATCGTCTGTTTATGCAACACTTCATTTTTTACATTCAAAAAAAGAACGACGAAATGCTCTTGGACAAGGGAAGACATATCCGTCATCAAATAAGCAGCGGCATCTTCCGGCGATTTAATGACATAGCGTCCTTCCGAATGTTTACGATAAATCCTCTTTCCAAGCTCCACTGCAGCAAGGATTTGGACAGCCTTCGCTTCTCCGATGCCTTTAATGGCCGTCATCTCTTCCACGGTCGCATCTTTAAAATCTTGAATTCTGTCGAAGGATTTCAATATCCGATTGGCAAGCATCAAGACTGACTCTTCCTTCGTGCCTGTCCTCAGCAGGATAGCCATGAGCTCCTGATTCGACAAACTTCCGGCACCTTGGCGAATAAGCCTTTCGCGGGGTCTATCCGCGATATGTACATCCCGGATCATCATCTGCTTCTTCACATCGACTGTCAAAGAATCATTCACCTTCCTTCAACAGGATGATGCCTTCATTGCGTAATGTCTCGACCAGTTTCGATAAAGGCAATCCAACAACATTCAAATAGTCCCCTTCAATTTCATCGACAAGAAGCGCACCCGCTGTTTGGATGCCGTATCCGCCTGCTTTGTCCAATGGGTCGCCTGAGTCGACATAAGCCCGAAGCAACTGTTCATCTAGTTTCTTGAAAGTCACTTTTGTCTCGACCGAAAACACTTTCGACAATCCGCTTCCAAGAATACACACACCCGTGAAAACCGAATGGGTGTTACCGGAAAACTTCCTTAGGAAGCTTTCGGCCTGTTCTTTCGAAGATGGTTTCGGATAGACCTCCCCTTCAAACACAACAATCGTGTCCGCCGCAACGACGACGGCATCCGGTTTTTCTTTCGAAACGGCAGCTCCTTTTTTCATCGCAAGCTTCTGGACGTACTCCTCGAAATCCCCTTCCGTCCATTCCACAACTTCTTCGACATTGCTCGGCATCGTTTCGAAGGGAATGCCAATGTCTCTCAGCAGCTCCTGTCTCCTTGGAGAGCCAGAAGCTAAAATAATCGGTACTTCCGACATGAATTCCATATAAGCAACCTCCTTTTTCTATCCTTATCATACTGTAGAAGAAGCATAATGGAAATTTTCATAAATCGGCAATAACTTGATTTTGCCCCGTTTTCCAGCTTTAAAAATTAATTTTCGCGCACCCATCCTTATTGGAATAATTCGAAATTAGGTGAAGTCGGATAATACGTAAATCCGAAGTGAACGCTGTTAGACCCAGTATGTTCTTGTGGAATTCAGCGATCTTTTCATCATCCGCTTCTCCATCTGCGGCAGTTGTCAAAACTTTAATTTTAGCTAATTCAGTTTCAGCTAAAACGCTTATTAATTTTCCAGCGCCCACGTTGGAACATGACGATGCATCAACGAAAAATGGCTTTCTAAACGTCATTTCGTATTCGCTCACTTCAATTTCATCTTCCTGAATGCCGACCTCACTCCACACATAGAACTGTCCTCCGATTTGTAAAATGGCTGCTTTTGCGAGACTTACATCTTGCGCAAGGAAATCTTTCGCTGATTCTACGGATGAAAACACTCCATGCTGCTTAGCAAACAGTTTGAGTGGGGCTTCATCTGCAGAAACGGCTGGACCGGATGCCGGAGTTGTTTCACCGGAAGTCGGCGGATCTGCCGCCACTGTCTCTTGTTCGACCGCTTTTTCCTTCCCTATCCCATTCGTCCCGACGATAATTAAACCTACTATCACTACTGCAGCGATGCCGATTAGTACGCCGTGAAGCATCGCCATCGCAACTGTCACTTTCGAATATTTCTTTCTGAAATTCATGCCAGTCCACCCCGTTTTTAGTAACCGTATCAAACTGGACATGAAAAAGAACAAGACGTATGTCGCCTTGTCCTAAATAATTTATCGACTTAAATGAATAATTGCTGATACCATTCGACAAAGTCTGCTCCGAAGAAATACGAAAGGACCGCTGCCGCTGCAATGGATGGTCCGAAGGCAACAGGGGTCTTCTTGCCTTTCCCGGTTTTCTTCAGCACGTATATGCCGACGACAGAGCCAATCAGCGACGCGAGGAACAACGTTAAAAGCGTATTTATCGTACCGAGCACAAGACCGATGACAAAGAATAATTTAATATCCCCTCCGCCCATTCCGCCTTTCGACAAGACAGCAATGAGAAAGAGCACGATAAAACCGACAGCGGCTCCTAACAAGCTATCCCACCAAGGCGACGTCGGAATGATCCATCGAAGGATTAAAAACGCGATGGCAAACGGCAGAAGCACTTTGTCCGGAATGATCATATACGCTATATCTGACACAGTAATGATGACGAGCAATGAAACGAAAAGCAAAGCGATAATCAATTCATATGTAAAACCGATATGGTAATAAGAAAATGCGAACAAAACCCCAGTTAGGAATTCCATTAAAGGATACATCGGGCTAATTTTTTGTCCGCATCCCCTACATTTTCCGCGCAGAGCAATATAGGAGAAGATCGGTATCAAATCGAGCGCACGCAGCTTCCGATTGCACGTAGTGCAATGAGATGGCGGTGAAACGATCGATTCCTTTTTCGGTACACGAAGGCCGACGACGTTAAAGAATGAGCCGAAAATGATGCCGTATATGAAAATTAAAATTACCCACACAATACTCATTCATGATCACCCAATCCAGGCATTTGATTAATCGGCGTCGGATCTTGTTTGCCTGCCGGCACCGGCGCGTCCACTTTTGGAGCTTCATTTTCAAGATTACCCAAATCCGGCCGGAAAAACGCATGGAAAGTAATTGTGAGATCCATCAAGTCGCTCTCCTGTTCGAACGTCCTCACTTCCGCAGGCGCCGTGAATTCAATACGATCCATAATGAATATTCGTTCCATCTTTTCAATTTCTTCGATGAACCGATCGATCTGACTATATTTATCCGCCTGTAAATGCACTTCCGTAACGACAGCTTGCACATTCTCAACAAGCTCAGGCGGATTTTCCATTAGCGTTTCTTCAAGTGAAAAATTCACTTCATTCACTAGTGTATCTGATTTCACTTCCGCTTTCTGCACTTGTAGGAGAATTAGATCCTCAAGCGGCTTTACAGGCAGCTTTTCCTGCAAAGGACGAGAATTAGATAATCCGGATCGACTTTGCTGCGCCTCTTGCCGCTGTAATGCAAAAAGGACATCTCTTTCATTCACCAACGTCTGCTCTGCACGTTCACTCGACTCTTTCGCAGGAGCATAGATTTGAAAATACGAATATGCAGCGAGGACGATTAGAAATACGATCGCCAAAATGAGCAGTCCCATCTCCTTTTGACGTTTTGTCATATTACTCATCGGAGTCAACCTCCTGCTCAACTGTTTCGTCTGTAGCTTCTACTTCGTCCGTTCCTTCAACTTCTTCTGTACCTTCAACTTCGACGACAGCACCACGTTCATCTATGTATTCAATATGATAGGTCGCTTCAAAACGCGGCAGCGTCGTCAAGTCTATTTCCTCATCCAAACTTTCAGCGACTAACGACTCCATCGTAGCCGAAGAGACAACTGTCGAAGATTTGATTCTCGTTAAATAATAGGCTGCGTCGGATTTGTTGTCGAATTGGACGATGACTGTTGACTCGTGAGGTGCTGTAAATTCGAATGAAACAAAGAATCCGCGCTCCGGCAATAAAGCGATCATTTCGCGCAATAAAGGCAATGTATCGAACCGATTCGCCTCCGCCCATTCTACGGTCGATGCAAGTTTTTCACGATCATCTGCATTTGTTGAAGGCTGGATATCCTCACGAATCGCTTCTTGGCTTGCATGCATTGCCGTGATTTGCGTTTCTGTCCGAGCTGCCTCTTTCGACAAAGAAAGGGATAGTATAAAAAGAACAGCCCAAAAAAGAATAGCCGCACCTAAAACAATGAGTGCAGCGATAAGGAGCGTCGATCGCTCCCTTTCCTTTTCGGGCAATAAATTAATATCAACGAGCATGTACTACACCTCTTTCAATGCCAAACCGATCGTCCGGTTGAAGGTTGCGGGCAACTGTCGTCCATCTTGAAGCTCCAACGGTCTTTTCAGCAAGCGTTCCGCTTGGATTGAAAACCGCTCTCGTATGGTGGACAATAAATTTTCCATATCCCTATATTCGCCATTAACGAGCAAATGGGTAATGGAAGCATTTCCGTTATGTAAATTATATCGATAGAAATTCATCAGCTTTTCAAGTTCCATTACAATCGTTGTCGGCGTAATGGAATGGGGATCTGCATGGACATCCGCAACAATCGAAAGATCGGCTGATTGTGACAAATCGACCGGTCTCATGAAAAGTGGGTAATGCTTATGGAAGATTGATACAGTTAAAACACCGTCATGCATATCGGCGATCAAAACATGCTCATGCCCTGAAAATTGATACACTTTGTACGCAAGCCGATAAAGAGCGAGCGGTCCGATATCAGCAACGACAGGATTGAGTTTAACCGCTTTAAGAACGTCCTCGTACTGATCCAAAATACTTTCCTTCGATGCAATCAAAATCGCTTCCTTGCTTTTTTCATTCAACGTGCATGGGATAACGTCAAAAACCGGATCATCAAACGGCAAATAAATCGTCGAACCGATTTCAATGAAAAAATGCCCCTTTAGCTCATCCGGTTCAACATCATCCGGATAAGGCACTTTACGAATCATCACATATGTATCGGGAGCAAGGAATTGGACATCACGCTTCGCGATGCCCCACTCCTTCAAATGCCCTTCCAAAATGACCACAAGCGCTTCTGCATCGACAATCTTCCCCTCGACGACTGTGTTAGGAGGAAGCACAACTTCCTCCGCACAATCAACGACAAACGGTTCAGTCGACTTCAACCGGACAAACCGGACGGCATCATCTTCAATTGTAAGTGTTGCCGGCTGTTTGCGGCGGTTGAATAGTGGCATGTATATTCTCCTAACTGAATATATCTAAATCCGATTATTAATCTACCTTCGGTTGTTCTGCGGATGCTCCTGGAATAGTTTTATTGCCATCAGAGCTTCCTTTTTGCTTGTCCGCATTAATCGCTTCTAGTGTTGCAGCACCATCAGTAAATGTTACAGTTTTACCATCGGAATATTCTGATGATACCCCACTAATTGACTTATTTGCCTTCGTGACTTTCATTGTATCCGCCAATTTTCCTTTATTATCGAGATACCCACCATCAACTAATTCTTTAATAGTTACATCATCCTCGGTGTCATCTTCCACGAAATATATATTGGCTGCATTTAAAGCATTAATAGCATCCGCTTTAACAGCATTATATTTAGTGTTCTCAATGATATTCCCTATCGCAGGCACAGCAATCGCTGCAATAATCCCTAAAATGACAATTACCGCTAAAAGCTCGACAAGCGTTAATCCTTTTTCATTTTTCAATCGTTTTTGTAAAAACTTTTTCATCATTCTTCCTCCTTATTCTACCTTATTTTCATTTTCAAATTAAGAATACCAAACTACTAGTAGAAATGAAACTATCAACCTACCTATTTATATAACTATTTATTTTTCGACAAAATTCGTTACATATTATCTATTTCAGTGAATAAGCTAAACATCGGCAATAGAATCGAAAGTACTATAGTTCCGACCAAACCTGCCAAAAGAACTATCATTAAAGGCTCGATTAATGCTTTAAGCCGATCTGTAGAGGCATCGACTTCTTTTTCATAGAAATCAGCTACTTTACCGAGCATTGCATCAAGTGACCCTGTCTGTTCCCCAATTGCGATCATATGTGGAATTAACGGAGGGAACGCCCAGTGGCCCGCCATCGGTTCTGTTAATGAACCGCCTCTTTCCAATGACTGTCTAGATTCACCGACAACCCGCGAAATGACTTCATTTTCTACAATTTTCTCCGTCATCGACAATGCCTGTAAAATCGGCACGGAACTTGCAAATAAAGAACTAAGCGTTCTCGTCAACGTCGAAAGAGCTGATTTTTTCATAAGGTCGCCAAAAATCGGGATTCGTAATAGGAATGAATCAAGTATGTACTTCCCTTCCTTATTGCTGCGCATCATCAATATACCAACTACAATTGCAGCCACCAAAAGGATGAATACATACCAATAACCAACCATAAATTCACTTGCCTTCAAGACAAACTGTGTCAGCCAAGGAAGTTCTCCTCCAACGCTTGCGAAAAGATCAACGAACATCGGGACGACGAAAGTTAACAGGAAAATGACAACTCCGATTGCGACGATTCCTACGACGATCGGGTAAGACATCGCAGAAATGACTTTTTGCTTCGTCATATGTGCCTTCTCATAATGTTCGGCAAGTCTGTCCAAAGAATCATCGACCGTACCTGACATTTCCCCCGCTTTGATCATATTGATGACCAATGGTTCAAAGGCTTTTGGGTGTTTCATTATCGTATCCGACAACGCCCCGCCACCTCTGAGATCATCACCAATAGAAACTAAAATCTTTTGGAACGGCTTCGATTCGACTTGCAAAGATAGTATGCGAATCGATTCTACAATCGTGACGCCTGCTCGAAGCAATGTCGAAAATTGGCGGAGAAACATAATGAACTGTGTTCGCTTGATCGGTTTTCCGAGATGGATTTCTTTAGTAAGAACCGTTTCGGCTTGTTCCGTTAAATTAGTGACACGGATTCCTTGGTTCTTTAATTTCAATGCGGCTTCCCGCTTATTCACAGCGACAACAACGCCGGATCTTTTAGATTTGGCATCACGACCATCATATTTGAATCGAGCCATTGTCAGTCATCACCTTCGATATACGGCATTGCTGTCTCGTAAGAAATAAGTCCGCGGTCAAGAAGTTGTCTGACCGAAGTTTCCATCATATGCATTCCCATTGAACGATTCGTCTGAATGATATTCGGAATTTGATGCACCTTTTCCGAACGGATCAGGTTCGAAATCGCAGAGTTGTTAATCATCAACTCAGTAGCAACTCTTCTACCCTTCCGGTCTACTGTTGGAAAGAGTCGTTGCGATAATACAGCTGTCAATACGCCAGCTAACTGAACACGGATTTGGGATTGCTGACCGTGCGGGAAGACGTCGATGATCCGATCAATCGTTGAAGCCGCACTCCACGTGTGTAGTGTTGCCAGGACAAGGTGTCCAGTTTCAGCAGCAGTAATAGCGGTTGAAATCGTCTCCAAATCCCGCATCTCCCCGACAAGGATGACGTCGGGATCCTGTCGTAAAGAAGCCCGTAATCCGTCAGCGAATGAACTTGTGTCAAAGCCAACTTCCCGTTGGTCAATGATAGATGCTTGATGAGAATGTACATACTCGATCGGGTCTTCAAGAGTGATAATATGTTTGCGCATCGTTTCATTCATATAACGTATCATCGCCGCTAGTGTCGTTGACTTCCCTGATCCTGTTGGTCCTGTCACCAATATGAGCCCTTGAGGAGTTTCGGCCAACGACTTTAAAGACCCAGGCACTTGCAATTCATCGATTGAAGGAATTAAAGTAGGGATTGTCCTGAACGCTAACGAAATCGAACCACGTTGTTGAAACGCATTCACACGGAAGCGAACGATATCTTTCAATTCATATGAATAATCGATTTGCCCTTTTTCTAGAAATGTCTTGAATAACTTTTCTGGGATTGTCGTTTTAGCCGCTTCGTCCGTGTAAGAATCATTTACGGGCTGATCACCGTAACGCTTTAATTCCCCATGGATTCTGAAGACAGGCGGCACGCCGACTGTCAAATGAATATCAGACGCTTTCAGTTCAAATGCTTTTTTCAATATTGAATCTATCATTTCATTCATTTCTATACCCCTATTCCAAAAGTGAAACACGCAGCACTTCTTCAGTCGTCGTAATGCCACGTTTCACTTTATCCAATCCATCGTCGATCAAAAATATAGTACCATTTCGCGTTGCAATTTCACGCAGCATTGCGGGAGTTCCGTGGTTATTGATCACTTCACGCATCTCATCGTTAATAATAAGAACCTCATGGATGGCGACACGTCCACGATATCCGGTCATATTGCAAGCGGCACAACCTGGCCCGCGGACAACCGTTTCGATCTCTTTGCCACGTTTCGCAAAAATCTCTTTTTCACGGTTCGACGCCGACATTTCCCTACCACAATCTCGACAAACACGCCGAATTAGCCGTTGCGCGATAATTGCGTTGACAGAAGCTGTCACAAGAAACGGTTCGACTCCCATGTCGATCAATCTAGTGATAGAAGCGATAGAGTCGTTTGTATGGATCGTGCTAAGGACGAGATGACCAGTCAATGAAGCGCGGATTGCGATTTCCACCGTTTCTCGGTCACGAATTTCACCGACCATGACAATGTCAGGGTCTTGACGTAAGATCGATCGCAAACCATTTGCGAAAGTTAAACCGACTGCGGGATTAACCTGGATTTGATTAATGCCTTCCAGTTGATATTCTACCGGATCCTCTACAGTGATAATATTCACTTCTTCTTGGTTCAATTTATTAAGTGCCGCGTAAAGAGTAGATGATTTACCCGAACCGGTTGGACCGGAAATCAATACAATCCCGTTTGGTCGTTCAATCTCCTTCATGAACCGCTCCAAATTCACGGGGCTAAAGCCTAATTTCGTTAAGTCATTCAAAGAGCTACTCAAATCCAAAATCCGCATAACGACTTTCTCGCCAAATACTGTAGGCAGTGTTGACACCCGTAAATCGATCGGGCGGAAGTCAATTGTTGCCTTAATCCTTCCGTCCTGTGGAACTCGGTGCTCTGTAATATCGAGACTCGACATGATTTTAATACGTGCTGTGAGCATTGCTTGCATATGTTTTGGCAAATAGCGTTCCGTCTTTAGCATCCCATCTACTCGCAACCTTATGACGACTTGATGCTCCTGTGGGTCAATATGTATATCACTTGCCTTTTGTGTAATCGCGGATGACAATATCTGGTTAACAAGTCGGACGATCGGCGAATCAAGATCCGTCAATTCATCTTGCTGCTCTCTCGTTTCCTCAGGTTGCTCGATAAAAAAGTCTTCAAGCAAGTCATCTTCATAATACTTTGATATCGTCCGTAAAATATCGTCCTTTGAGGCAATCGCCGTTTCAATGTGAAAACCTGTCGACAAACGCAAGTCGTCGACGGCCAAATAATCCATCGGGTCGGACATCGCTACAAATAGCCTGTCCCCCTCCGCCTTCAATGGGACAAGCAAATTCCGCTTCGCAAACTCTTTCGGAACGACATTGAATAGCTTTGGATCGAACGGATACCTGAAAAGATTGACGTGTGGAATCCCAAGTTGGAATTCCAGCACCTCAATCAATTGCTGTTCCGTAATATAACTTCTCTGAAGAAGTGCATCCCCGAGTTTTTGATCCCTCGGCTTTTCTTCCAATGCAGTTTGAAGCTGCGAGTCTGTAATGAGACCCGATTCAACAAGTAAATCGCCTAATCGTTTCCGTGTTGTCGCCATCATCATCCCTCTTTCACTTCTAGACGTATATCATTTCCCTGATATCGGAAGGCCGCTTTTATCGTAAATTATTTCCCTTTCAGTTGCCCCTTCATTGACAGTCCCATCTTCACTGTCTGAGTTTTGAGAGCCGTTAATATTGTTGGAGTTATTGGAGTCACTTGATTCTATTTCTCCACTGTCGATATTTCCAGATTTCGTGTCAGTAGCAGCTTCACCGTTTTGCGGAGGAGTGGTACTTTCGCTATCTGTACTATCAGTCACCGAAGTATCCCCTTTTAATAATGGATGGATTTCGATTCGATTAATTGGTGCATAAAAATCTTCGGAAATGTCTTCAGTGTCAACAATTTGACCGTCGACAGAGAGTGTCCGTTTAACGATTGCTTCAATGCCTTCCTTTCCATCCTGAGAAACAACGGCTTGTCCCTCATCAATGAATGCACTGTATTGCTGAACAATTCTTGGTTTATATGTTTCAATATTAGTCGTGCTGGGTTCGTATGTGTAATAGAACGGCATGCCTTCGATCGATAGACGTATTGCTCCAGCAGACCAAGCCGCATCCATAGTGAATCCCGTCTTGTTCGGGTTTGTGAATTTAAAATCAAGGCCTAAAGTTTGATTCATCGCGGCTTCAAAGCCCGGTTGGATGTTTGAAGATAAGGAAGCACTAATATTACGTTCATCAATCTCAAAATTAGTCTGTAAAACGGCAGAGTATAGAATAGAAGAAAGCAATGTCATTTCTTCATCCGTAAGCGGTCCAACTTCTTCACTTGTTAACAGCTCCATCATTGAAAACGATGCATATGGCTGAATGATCACTCCGTTAAGGGCATGGATTGCTTTGGATAGAGACGGAGATATTGCGTCAATACTATATTCTGAAGATGCTACTACTTCATTAGATATATCATTTGCTAGATAGTCAGTAATATGAACATTTCTTGGCAGGATTCCTGTTTGTAGCTCTTTTTCAATTCCTTCAGAAACCGATTCGATTGCATTTTCTGAGAACTGAATGCTCGGTAGTTCTTGATTAAGAACTGTTTTCAATCCATCGCGCGATATATTTGCAATGATTGGATTGTCTTCACCTGAATTCGCATTAGCTAAGGACATGTCGATATTGAATGAGATTGTTTCAGGCGGAAGTTCGAACAGAATGTCCTGATAAATCAAATTCACTTCCAATTTAGACTGAAGCACCGAAAAATCGGATTCTAATTTGGATTTGGCTTGTTTTGTTTTACTGTCTGAAATGTTGAAAGGTCCGATATACGTATGGTTGGTAAATTTTTTACTCTTGAAGAAGCCATCATTCGCATAGGCGCTCTGAAAAGAGAAAGCAGATAATGCAAGTAAAAGCATTACCAATAGCAAACCCCATATTTGTAGTTTATTTTTCATCCGTTCAATCACCCTTTGGCTATAAAGTAAAAGATACTTAATCCATTACTTAAAATCTACTTTCTAGGTAGGATCTTACTAATTGAAAGCATCCGGAAATTATGGTATTAATTGTTCATTGGCTATACGTTGATAAGTTTATTACATCTTCGACTAGCCGATTTAATGCATTCGGCAAATATAACTGAACTGTTATTTAGTTTTTAACACTTAGCCTTTAGCATATTTCTACAGAATGTTGAAGCAATTAGCTGAAACTTAAATCCAAAAATCTATTTACTTAATTATAGGTTCATAAAAGTATATATAAAGATTTTCCTGTAGTAGTCCAATTGCTGAAAAACAATTTTAATTTATTAATAATAGGTTACGTCTTTTGTTAGTGGCTTTTTCCATTGAACCTCTTCAATACTTTCTCCTCCCCCACACTTTTTCCATATTTCACTTGATGAAACCCCAACTGCATCTGCCAAGCCAGCCAGAGTTGGATTATTTTTATTCTCTTCAATTACGTAAAACAATTTGCTTCCATCAGAAATTGTTAAATCACCATCGAATTTAACATTTCCGCCAATACAAACTAACGAATTACTTTTAATCTCAAATTTTTTAACTGCATGAAAGGCTCCAGCTATATAAAAATTTGATTTTTCCATTTTTACGTTCATCAAGCTTTTGAAGCTACCGCTTACCTTTAAAGTGGAATTCTTAACACCATTCATATTGCTATGCACCTCTAAACTACCGTTAACAGAAACTGTTGAATCCTCAAATTGATTGAAATTGGAAACTACCATCCCTCCGTTAGAGTATATAGTTGAAGAACGGATATCAAGATTTCCATTTGGCTGAAAGTAGGGAAAAGGAAAATAAACAGTCGATTTGTTCCAAATCTTCTTCACTTTAGAACCATTTCCCACTTTACACTTCTTATTTCTCAAATCATCACTTTTACATTCATCCACACCAATGTCCGAAGGGTAGAAATTAGTCATATCAATTGGATTACTTAAACTTCCGCTTTCCCCTTTTGCATTTTCATAATCAGGTATTATGAATACTTGTTTAAAGGCTATCCTTACTTCTTTTCCTCCATCAACTACAATACCTTTAGATTCGCCTGAGAAAACAATTTGACGATCTCCAGAACGTGTTAAATTCATGTTATCAAATTGATAACTATATTTATCTAAAAATATTTGAGGAAACCTTATAGTGTCTTTATTTATTTCATCTATCTTTTGTCGCAAATAGACAATGAGTTCTCCGCTTAATTTTTCATGAATGGAGTTGTAGTCAACTTTTTTATTGTTAGGTGTAGCCTGAATTAAATTCCTCGCTAAGCTATCTAGCTCAATTTCTTTTTGATAATACTCGTTAACAAGGGCCTGAATAATATAATCCACCCCAGCCTCGGCCGCCATTACTGTAAGTTGGTTCTCATCCACTTTGATTTCTTGCTTTGCATTTCCAAGTGAACCTCTTATAAAGACAGCTGAAACTACCATTATGAAAACAACTAAAAAGAGGACTGTTAATAATGCGTATCCCTGTTCGTTATGGCTTTTCCGCATTCTTCACTCCTCCTTCTCCACTTTATATCTAGAGATGACTGTTGAGACACTTACCTCTAGTTTGTAATTACTCGGATCAGCAACTACTAGGTCAACATACAAAGAAGAATCTGTTGTTTTCGCTTTAACTTCGTGCTCTGTTGGTAATCCACTAATTTCAAATTCAGATCCTGAACCGATTTTCTTATCTGATTGAGTGACAGCTCCCAGACAATCCGTCATCCAAATTTCCCCGTCTCTCTCCTTCAACTTATATGCATCACATTTTCGGTGAATTTGTTGAAGTTCTGTAATTATATAATTAGCCTCCTGCTGCATTCTTAATTTTTTTGTTTCCGTTATATTGTAATTCATGCTTGTAAGTATTGTTGCCCAAATTAATATAATGACAAGTGCGGTTAATAGAAGTACGGCCAATACCTCTACTAGCGTCATCCCTGATTGCCGTGAACTATTGTTATGTTTATTATCTACTAACTTCAACATAGCCGAAAGTCTCACTGATAACTTTGTCATCTTTTTGAATCGATATATTGACTTCATGCAGACTCAACTCACCTTCAGCATCCCCCGCTGGCAATGCGGCTTGTTTTTCAATTCTATATTCCACTTCTCCAAATTCACTTTTTTCGGTTCGGATCCAGGCCTCATTTTTATCGATATAACCATTTTCCGAAGTGAAATCACTTAGAGAGTATGATGAGTTTCTATAGTTATCCAGAAGCACCCTTGCCTCGTTCATTACACTCAGCTTGGTCCCCGTTTTCTCATTAAAATTCGTCATCTCCGGGAAAATCGTCATAAACCCAACAAAGACGATGCCTAAGATGACAAGCGCGGCCAGGATTTCGACGAGGGTCATCCCTTTTTCGTTTCCTTTATGGCTTTTCATCTCAACATCGCCTCCCTTTTTATGTATCTATTACTTACAGCATACAAAATCCTTTTAAACTAATCAACTAGTCTCTTTCAATAGTAAAAAAATCACAGAAAAAGACCGGCGTCATCTGCCAGTCTCAATTCAATATACCCACATACTCTTCTTCATAAACGCCTACCCGATTGCGACCTGCTTGTTTCCCGCCAATATAAAGCGCTCGGTCTGCATTTCGCAGCAATTCCTTACCATCTTTTGCATCCATCGGTAATGTAGCGACACCAACACTGATTGTCATTTCGACGATTGCAGGTACCCTGTCTTCGGATAGGTCCGGTATGATTTCGAAGCTAGACTCTTCCATCTCTTTTCGAATCTTTTCCGCAAACTCCACTGCATCTTCTTTTTTATAATTCGGCATGATTATTACGAACTCTTCGCCACCGTACCTAGCTAAAGTCATTTCGGATGTTTGGCAACTCCTTAATAGAGCTGCGAATGCGCAGAGCAGATCATTCCCGCTTTGGTGCCCGTATGTATCATTGATTGACTTGAAATGATCGATATCCAAAATGATCGTAGACAATGTAGAAATTTCCCCGGTATGATAGCGTATCATCTCCTCATCCAATTTAGACTCCAAGTAACGGAAATTATAAAGTCCAGTCAAGCCGCATCTCACACTTTTTTCTACTGTTTTTTCATAATACCTTGCCCTTTCAACCGCGGTTGCAAAATAGCCTGTTAACAGATCCACCATCTTTACATGTACTTCCTCGAACGCGTATCTTTGTTGTGATGTTAGAATAAGGAAACCTTCCGTCTTCTGATTTCTTTTGATGGGTGCCGCCATAACACTTTCCACAGCGTCGCCAAACGTATATCCTCTTAGTGAGGCAACGTTTTTTTTATTCAAGAAAAACTTAGTCATTTCCAAGTCCAAGCCATCTCCATCAGACATCTTTTGCGGAAATGAAAAATTATTAGCAACCCCGCTTCGGAATTCCCCTTCGTTATGAGCAAGCATGACAAGATTTTCACCCATCCTTAAATCGACGATATAGGCGCTGTCATAAGGTATTACACCATTAATTTTATTGATGAATGTGTGCATAACATCATCAACTCGTAAGCTATCTGCCAGCTGATGACCGATAACCGTTGATGAAGACAATACTTCATTCAATTTATCGGATTTCATATAATTGCTTGAAACGAGTAAAACAATAATAAACGGAACGCCAATGAGCAAAAATGCTTTACTGCCGAATTGTTGCAAGAGAAGACAAAAAGTAATAGCGAAAGGTAAAAGGAGAATTGAAGAAACATAATCCCACAATACTACTTTCTTCATTCCTGCTGTAGTTATCTTCATCCATCTGAAAAACATATAAATGACAACACTATTGACCAATGAATAGGCAGAAGCATAAATAAAGCCAGCCAGTAGGAATGTCCCTAATGACATTTCTTGAAGTGAACCTCCGAAAGCATAAAATATTGCACTGCTTATTACAGAAACAATCGCAAAGTTAATAGAGTTAAATCCAAACCTGAACGCTTTCGGTGTCGAAGACTTCATCGTGTAAAGCAGTACAAAACTTACAATTTGCATGTACATCATTTCAGCGACAATGCCATATTGAAAAAACAGCGAGAAGATAACCCATCTCTCCAACGTCATGCTTACCCTATCCAGTGAAATCGAAGTCATTAACGTCCCGATAAGGATAGCTAAATAAATGACCATCTCTACGTAATTAAGTGACTTCGACGGAAAATAGTTGAGGGCAATGTAAAACATTAAAGGAACAACAAGGAGCCACAAAACATACACAGCTCTTTTTTGTCTAGCTGTAACTATCAATTCCTATCCCTCCCCCTTCGTCATTTAACGTATTCAGCCACCCGGTCTCTTCCCGCCTGCTTCGCACCTATATATAATGCACGGTCCGCATTGCGAAGCAGATTCATCGCTTCGTCCGTATCCGTTGGTGCGTTCGCAACGCCGACGCTTGATGTGATCGATACTTTCACCGGATATTTATCATCACCCAAATCGGGAATGATTGTAAATGCATGCTCTCGTATGAGCAATCTAAGTTGTTCAGCAAATTCAACTGCTTCCGCTTTCGAAAAGCCCGGCAATATATAGACGAACTCTTCCCCTCCATAGCGCCCGATTGTTCCAAGGTCCGGTAAGTTTTTCTCCAAGATTCTTGCAAATCCATATAAAATATCGTTGCCGCTTTGATGGCCGAATGTGTCGTTCACTTTTTTAAAATGATCAATATCAAGCATGACGACGGATAAATCATCGATATCTCCCAAGCGCATCCGTTCCATTTCAAAGTGCAGCTTTTCTTCCAAGTAGCGATAATTGTACAGCTTCGTCAATGCGCATCTTTCGCTTCTTTGCAATGCCTCTTGTACATATCGAGCCTTCTCTAAAGAAACAATATAATATGATCCGAGCAAATCCAAAATCTTCAGCTGGTAATCTCCAAAAGCAGATTTCCTATTGGATCCTAATAGAAGAACGCCATTTGTTTTGTCGTTATGCGCCAATGGGATACAAAGAACACTTTCCAAGTCTTCTAAAAGCGAAGTTGTCGCATATTGCTCCCAGTCTTTTCTCTTCGAATAGATGACCGGTTCCTTTTTCTCCAACACCATCCCTGCAATCCCTTCCCCGATTTGGACAGTTTGATATGGCCGATCGACAAAATGCCTTCCTTCATACCATTTCTCCAGTTCCAGCCATTGATCATGATTCGTGAAAAGTAATGCATAATCTGCCTTGAATAATTCACTCGTCTTCGTAATGAACTGCGTTGTCACTGTCTCTTCGTCCGTCATGACAGAAAGTTCACTTCCGATTTTGCCAGCTTTCTTAATATATTCATTAATTTTTTCAGAACGCCCATACAAGCGAATAATCGTTATCGTCATAAAAAAAGGAAAACCTAGCAGTAAGAAAGATGCGATGCCAACCATGTTCAGCATTAAATAAAATGTTAAAGCCAATGGCAAAATGAGAATGAGCGTCGAATACTCAAAAAGCAGATCTTTTTTCGTATAAGGATTCTTTGCCCCCCTCATCTTAAAATATGTATTCAACAAGCCAATATTTGCTGTTGTATGGACAAGCCGATATACCGCCACGCCTATTAGAAGTGGCCAAAAGTCCATCGAACCAGTTGTGCCGCCGACTACGTTAAATGCGCCCGCAGCGACAATCGATAAAATGAACATCATGATGGAATTCAGGAAAAATCGATGTGATTGCTTCTGGTACCTTTTTGTTACAAAGAGGCTTGCGAGAATAGACAACTGCATAACGACCATTTCAATCGCAATTCCATACATGAGGAAAACAGGTAATGTGACCCACATGACTAACGTGACAGGTTGTCCATTCCTTTTGATTGGGAATAGAGCAGTTAACACACCAAAAATAATAAAAAGCATCAAGTAGACAACATTGATGCTTTCAGGCATCCGGGTTAGAAGGAAATAAGCAATTCCAGGTGGAACGATGAGCAACCAAGTAATAAAAAGTAAGATTGTAGACCACTTTTTTTCAGACACCGTTCATTCACCCCTTAAAAAATATATGAAATACATGCGAAATGATATGGTGTTGTCCAAATTGAAAGTGATCATGTCTTATAGGTGAACCTAGTTCAAAAGACTACTGACCAAATAAAGCGAACCTGCGACTATTATCTTCCTATCATTTCCCTTTCTTAGTATTATAGTATCATCAAAATGTTTTGTCACCCTTTTTCTATTATACTGACAACTAGACATTAATTCCTCTCCAGTGGCAGCTTGTGGATGAGGAAACGTGACGAAAGTAAAGGAAGCCGCTACAGGAATCAACTCATCTAATGTTTTCTTTATATCTTTTGTTTTCAACATGCCGATGACAAAGTCGACTTTTTCTCCGGGAAACTCAGATTTGATCGTCTCAGCAAGCATTTTAGCGGCAGCGGGGTTATGCGCTCCATCTATAACAACCCCGTCGGCGATTTCTTGGAACCGATACGGCAAAGAAGCCGTCGCCACGCCCTTTGCAAGAAGTTCAACATCCACTTCCAGTCCTGCTTGCAGCAACGACTCAATTGCAAGTGCCGCGTTGACAGTTTGATGAGGTCCTTTCAGCCTACGTTCACGGATTGGCACTCGAATTGATTTCCCGATTAACTCTTCATCATTCGTTGTGAAATCATCTCCGTAAGCAATAACTTCACTGTTCGTCTCCTCCGCTTTCATTCGAACGACGTTCATAGCCTCTTTTGGAAGCGGACCAATGACTACAGTCGTATTTTCTTTAATAATCCCCGCCTTATGTCCAGTTATCTCCTCAATCGTTCCACCAAGAAAACCGATATGGTCAAGCGCAATTGATGTAATGACTGATACGAGCGGCGAAACGACATTCGTGCTGTCTAAACTGCCCCCCATCCCGCATTCGAGCAAGATATAATCAGGAGCTAACCGTTCGAAAGTAAGGAATGCCGCAACTGTCAACAATTCAAAATCGGTCAACGTTCCGCTCAATCCTGACTCTTTCATTTTGAGGAACGTCTCGTCCATCTCTTCCGGACTGATCGGGAGTCCATTTATACGAATTTGGTCATGCACATCTACCAACGCCGGTGACGAGAAGACGCCTGTCGAAAATCCATGCTCTTTTAAGATGGATTCCATGAAAGCGATCGTGGAGCCTTTTCCGTTTGTTCCCGCCACATGAATGACATGTAGGCCCTTTTCTGGGTTCCCAACCTTTCGAAGTGCTGCACGGATGCTATCAAGACCCGGTTTTATTTCAACATCACTAACTATGCCAAATCGCTCTTTATATTCATCAAATTTTGGAATCAATTCACTCGCCCCTTATGGTAAAATCAGCTTAGAAATAGTATATCACGGCCGGAGGGAACGAAATGAAAAATTGTTGGGTCATCTATAATGGGAGTTTGACGAGCGATAAATTTCGCGATCAGGCGGAACTTTTACGAGACGCCGCCGAACGGGCAGGTGTCAACGCTACCCTGAAAAAGAACTACGAAGTGCTTATGGCCCTTAATGAAAAGCTGGAAGTCCGACCTGACTTTGTCGTCTTTCTTGATAAAGATATCCTGCTGGCCACATTTTTGAAAAATGCTGGTATCCCTGTCTTTAATGACCCCGAAGTAATTGAGACATGTGATAACAAAGCGAAGCAATACATACAACTGGCAAAGAATGATATTCCAATGCCCGAAACAATCATCGCGCCGAAAGTGTATCCGAATTTCACAATTGAAGGATCGGGCTATTATGAAAAGGTTCTTGAAAAACTAGGTTTGCCGATGATTATTAAAGAAGGCCACGGTTCATTCGGCATGAAAGTGTATTTGATTGAAACAGAAGAGCATTTCTTTACAAAAGTAGATGAATTGCGTGGAGTCGATTATGTATTTCAGCAGTTTATTGCGACGAGCAGAGGACGAGACATCCGTGTAAATATTGTTGGCGGCGAAATTGTCGCGGCGATGTATCGGTCTTCTGAAACGGATTTTCGAGCAAATATTACAAACGGCGGAGTGGCTAGTATGATTGACCTAACTCCCGAGCAGGAACAATTGGCGATACGCGCGGCTGATGCGGTGAGTGCAGAATTTGCGGGTGTCGATCTTTTGTTTGGAGAAAATGAAGCACCACTCGTCTGCGAAGTGAATGCCGCAGCGCATATCCGCAATATTTATAACGTGACGGGCATCAACGTAGCGGACAAGATGATTGATTACATTTTAGGTAAGCTTACATGAAAGGGCATGTTTATTACACATTAGAGGAAGCGGAACGCAATCGCGGATTTATCGATGATTTAATGATACATGCAACGAAGATGGATATTGCATTGACGTTGCTAATTGATGAGGAAGAGCCGGATGATGATTCCGATTTCATTTTATTCCGAGACAGAAATCGTGAGCTTTCGGAAAAATGGGAGTCTGCAGGATTCCGGATGATCAACCGGTCGGAAGTGAACAAAATCGCAAATGATAAGTTGAAAACTTATGAACTAGCTTCGTTGTTAGGGGTTCCTGCAGTTCCAACAAAAAGGGCTAGCTCTTTACTAAACATTCCCCCTTACCCTGTTGTGTTGAAAACAATTGATGGACATGGGGGCAGCGAAGTTTTTCTTTGCCATACAAAGAATGAAGCAAAAGAATTTTTCGCTCGATTCGAAGGTAGACGGACAATTGTACAGCCATATATCGAATCGGAATCTGCGGACGTCCGTGTTTTTATGCTCGGTAAGGAAGTGTTAGGAGCTGTCAAACGAATTGGAAATGACTCCTTCAAGTCGAATTTTACCCTTGGCGGGACTGTGGAGAAATACACTCTTTCGTCTTGGCAGGAAAAAGAGGCCTGTAGGATAGCACAAGCGTTAAAAAGCGATTATATAGGCATCGACTTTTTGTTATTGCCTGACGGAGGTTGGATGTTGAATGAGATTGAAGACCCGGTTGGCGCAAGATCCCTTTACATGACGCATGATTTTTCAGTTGCTGAGAAAGTGCTGGAGTATGTGAAGAGTGAATTGTATAGGTTATAAGCGCTTTTTGAGATTTTTGAGCACTTTGTCGATTTTATGAGTGCTTTTCGCGATTTATGAGCACTTGCGCGATTTTATGAGCGTTTAGCAAGATTTATGAGCGCTCGCAAAAAAAAAGAGTTGGTCAACTCCACTGCTGGAGGACCAACTCTTTTTCTTAATTAAATCTCTTTTAATTCTTCAATACGGCGTTCAACTGCCGCTTTCTTCTCCAAGTAATCCTTCTCTTTCGCACGCTCTTCTGCAACTACTGCTTCAGGAGCTTTTGAAATGAATCGCTCATTGGAAAGTTTCCCTTGAACACGTTTCACTTCGCTTTCCCATTTCGCCAATTCCTTCTTCAATCGCTCGATCTCTTCATCAAGATTCAACAATCCTTCGAGCGGCAAGAACAATTCAGCCCCCGTAATGACAGCTGACATCGATTTGCCTGGCGCTGCAATACCAACTCCGATTTCGAGTGTTTCCGGATTACAGAAACGTTCGATATAGCTGCGGTTCGCTTCCAAAACAGAAACAGTTGCTTCATCTTTCGCAGAAATATAAAGCGGTACTTTTTTGCTCATCGGCGTATTCACTTCAGCACGAATATTACGTACTGCGTGGATAAGGTCTACGAGCAGCTTCATATCAGATGCTTTTTCTGTATCTGTCAATGCAGGATCAGCTGTTGGCCAAGCAGCAACCGTAATCGACTCCCCTTCATGCGGAAGGTTCTGCCAGATTTCCTCCGTAATGAACGGCATTAATGGATGCAAGAGGCGCATCGTGTTATCGAGGACGTATGCAAGAACCGAACGTGTCGTTTTCTTCGCTGTTTCGTCTTCACCGTACAACGGCAATTTCGCCATTTCGATATACCAGTCACAGAAATCATCCCAAATGAAATTGTACAGCGCACGGCCGACTTCGCCGAATTCGTATTTCTCGGCAAGCTTCGTTACTTGTTCGATCGTTTCATTCAATCTTGTCAAAATCCATGCATCTGCTACAGATTTCTTACCTGACAGATCGATTTCTTCATACGTCATGCCATCCATATTCATCAAAGCGAAACGTGAAGCATTCCAAATTTTATTCGCAAAGTTCCAGATTGCTTCAACTTTTTCAGTTGAATAGCGTAAATCTTGACCTGGCGATGAACCAGTCGCTAAGAAATAACGCAATGCGTCCGCTCCATATTTGTCAATCACTTCCATCGGATCGATTCCGTTGCCGAGTGATTTCGACATCTTCCGGCCATCTTCTGCACGGACAAGACCGTGGATGAGTACATCTTTGAATGGTCGTTGATCAGTGAATTCGATGCCTTGGAAGATCATCCGGGATACCCAGAAGAAAATGATATCGTAACCAGTTACGAGCGCATCTGTCGGATAATAACGTTTGAATTCTTCATTGTCCAGATCCGGCCAGCCCATCGTCGAAAACGGCCATAATGCAGACGAGAACCATGTGTCAAGAACATCTTCGTCTTGGTTCCAGTTTTCGAGATCTTCAGGCGCTTCGTGTCCAACGTACACTTCGCCTGTCTCTTTATGGTACCAAGCAGGAATGCGATGTCCCCACCAAAGCTGACGAGAAATACACCAGTCATGGATGTTTTCCATCCAGTTCAAATAGGTCTTTTCAAAGCGTTCCGGAACGAAGTTGACTTTTCCTTCGGATTGCTGAAGTTTGATTGCTTCTTCTGCTAGCGGCGCCATTTTAACGAACCATTGCGTTGACAAATATGGTTCGACGACAGCTCCACTACGTTCAGAATGCCCAACAGAATGCAAGTGATCTTCGATTTTGAATAAAACATCGAGATCCTGTAAATCTTTGACGATTGCTTTTCGGCATTCGAAGCGATCCATCCCTTCGTACTTGCCTGCAAGTTGGTTCATGCTGCCGTCTTCATTCATAACAAGAACGCGAGGCAAGTTATGGCGATTGCCGATTTCAAAGTCATTCGGGTCATGTGCCGGTGTAATTTTTACTGCACCGCTTCCAAATTCCATGTCGACATAATCATCTGCAACAATCGGAATTTCCCGTCCGACAATTGGCAATGTAACCGTTTTGCCGATTAAATGCTTATAACGATCGTCTTCCGGATGTACTGCTACCGCAGTATCGCCAAGCATTGTTTCAGGACGCGTCGTTGCAATTTCGATGCTTCCCGTTCCGTCAGCGAGTGGATAGCGCATATGATAGAATGCACCCTGAACATCCTTATGGATAACTTCGATATCTGATAGCGCAGTTTTCGTTGCCGGATCCCAGTTGATAATATACTCACCACGATAAATAAAGCCTTTTTCGTAAAGTTTTACGAAAACTTCGCGGACAGCTTTTGACAATCCTTCATCTAACGTGAAGCGTTCTCTTGAATAATCAAGTGCTAGACCTAATTTCGACCATTGCGCACGGATATGGCCAGCGTATTCATCTTTCCATTTCCATGTTTCCTCTAGGAATTTTTCACGTCCAAGATCGTAACGGGATTTTCCTTCTTCACGAAGTTTTTCTTCAACCTTTGCTTGTGTCGCGATACCCGCATGGTCCATTCCTGGAAGCCATAAAGCATCATAACCTTGCATCCGCTTCATACGGATAAGAATATCTTGCAACGTCGTATCCCAAGCATGCCCTAAATGGAGCTTTCCTGTAACATTCGGCGGTGGAATGACAATCGTGTACGGTTCTTTCCCGCTTTTAGGCTGTGCTTCGAAGTATTTCCCTTTCAGCCACCATTCGTAACGACCCGCTTCAATCGATTGCGGCTCATATTTCGTTGGCATTGACAAGTTTTCTGTTGACATATGAACTCCTCCTCTTTACTTGCACGTACTGCTTTTAAAAGTGAATACAAAAAAACTCCATTCGTCAAAAAGGACGAAGGAGTTATCCGTGGTACCACCTTTATTCACGCAAACTAAAAAAATGTTTGCGCCTCAATAATAAATAACGGTTTCAAACCGGCTTCCGCTACTCAAAATTCACGGAAACTGCTCCTGGGTGACTTTCTGTAAATTCATTTATAGGCCCTCTCACCGACGGCGCCCTCTCTTGGATAAATGAAACTTACGTACTTTCCCGATCAAAGCATCATTATATAGTTATGAGTATTATATTCGATTAGAGGAGATTTCGTCAAGTAAATATGAAAGGAAGGTAATTATGAGAAAGGGATATAATCCTTATTTATTGCCCCCGTGGCTACGGAAGACAAGGTTTTATTGCAAAGGTATCATCATCCCAATCGCTGTTTTTCAGCTCATTAGGGTTTTAATCGTCCCTACCACGGGTGATTTCCTCCTATTATGCACGCTTATAGGTTTAACTTTCCTCCTTTACAAAGATATCATTTGAGCGGAATCTTGTCGTCGTCCATTCATCCGGCAACGTTGCGATGTATGACAGCATATCATCATGGTCATTCCACGAGCTGCTGTCATGCATTGCAGTTGTCTGCAGAACTTGGACAGGCTCAGCTGCTGCCCGACTTTGTACAGCCTGCGCTGTTCGAGGTTCGGAAACTTGAACGACTTGTTCCTGCTCTTGCATCCCTGCTGCGACTTTTTCCTTTGGTGTTTCTTGAACTGCTACAGCTTCCGTCTTCTCTTCTACGGATTCTGCTTCTTTATTCGCTTCTGATAAAGATTTGTTGTTGGCAGTCTGCACATTGGAAGTTTCGTTGGAGGCAGTTTCATTACTTGTGTTTGCCGCTTGTTCATTACTTGCAGTTCCCTCGGTCGAATCCTCTCCATACGTACAGTTCACATTCCAAGCAACTGTGAAGGAACCTTGTCCGTCAAATGTTGTTTTGACATCAGTCGCTTCAATATGCAATGGATGTTCAACTTCTGGAGGCAAATCGATATATAAAGGCACCGCATATTCGAAATAGCCCGTTTCTCCCTCAAGCTCCACATCATCTACAAATACAGCGTCTGATGGAAGTGTCTCACCCCGCTCTCCTTCGGTGAAATCGACCTTGGCGGCGATATGATAAATTCCAGAAAGCCGGACCGCATCTTCAGATCGCTTTTCAGTAAATCCTGCTTTCACTTTAACTAAACGTGCATCCTTTGGCACTCCGACGTTTTCAGGAAAATAAAAGACTTCTTCCATATTCCATTGTAGCTTTTTCATTCCATTTCCCTCCCCGGTTTCATTCACTTGCCATTATATGCATCGAGAAGGATAGGTAGAATAAAAAACCACCCAAGTCGATCGACAACGGGTGGTGTGGGATTATCGCGCCAATTGGGCGAATACTTTATGGAATGCTTGGACGGTTTGTTCAATATGCGCTTCCGTGTGAGTTGCTGATAAGAACATGCCTTCAAATTGGGAAGGCGGCAGGAAAATGCCTTCTTCCGCCATAAGACGGAAGTATTCTGCAAACAGTTCCAAGTCGGATGTTTTCGCTTGGTCATAATTGTATACTTTTTCATTTGTGAAGAAAAAGCCGATCATAGAGCCAGCACGGTTCACAGTATGCGGGATATTGTATTTCGTCGCAGCTTCACGGAAGCCAGCCTCCAACTGATCACCAAGCTTTTTGAAATGGTCGTATGAAGCAGGAGTCAATTTTTTCAACGTCTCAATGCCTGCTGTCATTGCCATCGGATTTCCGGATAATGTCCCTGCTTGATAAACAGTTCCTGCAGGTGCGACATTTTCCATAATTTCTCGCTTACCGCCATATGCGCCGACAGGAAGTCCGCCGCCGATCACTTTGCCGAGGCAAGTGAGATCCGGTGTAATTCCGAAATAACCTTGCGCACAATTATAATCAACACGGAAGCCCGTCATCACTTCATCAAAAATAAGCAATGTGCCGTTCTTCTCGGTCAATTCACGCAACCCTTCAAGGAAGCCTGGCTCTGGTGGTACAACTCCCATATTACCTGCAACCGGTTCGACAATGACACCTGCTATATCATCACCGAACTGTTCGAATGCAGTCCGTACGCCATCCATATCGTTATACGCCACTGTAATCGTGTTCTTCGCAATGCCTTCAGGAACTCCTGGGCTATCCGGCAAACCTAGCGTAGCGACGCCAGATCCTGCTTTAATGAGAAGTGAATCGCCATGGCCGTGGTAACAGCCTTCAAATTTCAAAATCTTGTTGCGGCCTGTATATCCGCGAGCTAAACGCAATGCGCTCATTGTCGCTTCTGTACCTGAAGAAACCATGCGGACAACCTCGATGGAAGGAACACGGTCAATTACAATTTGCGCAAGTTCATTTTCCAACAATGTCGGCGCTCCGAAACTTGTACCTGTCTCAGCCACTTTCTTGATGCTCTCAACGACATCTGGATCGGCATGCCCTAAAATCAACGGACCCCATGAAAGGACGTAGTCGATGTACTCATTGCCATCGATATCTTTAATGATCGGCCCTTTTCCGCTTTCCATGAAAATCGGATCCATGTTGACCGATTTGAAAGCGCGGACAGGAGAGTTTACACCACCTGGCATTAACTTTACTGCTTCCTCGAACGCTTGCTTAGATTTTTCATAACTTTTTCCCATTCATTTTCCCTCCAGCCAACGCGCTGCGTCTTTTGCATGGTATGTCATAATAAGATCCGCACCTGCGCGTTTCATACTTGTCAATGTTTCCAATACAATCTCTTTTTCATTGATCCAGCCATTTTGTGCAGCTGCCTTCACCATCGAATACTCACCGCTCACATTGTATGCGACGACAGGAAGAAGGACGTTGTTTTTTACATCACGCATAATATCTAAATAGGACAAAGCAGGTTTAACAATTAGGAAGTCCGCGCCTTCCATAACATCAGACTCCGCCTCGCGAAGTGCTTCCATCCGGTTGGCAGGATCCATTTGATACGTTTTACGGTCGCCGAATTGCGGAGCTGAATCAGCAGCATCACGGAATGGTCCGTAGTAAGCTGAAGAATATTTAACCGCATATGACATGATCGGCACATTTTCAAAACCAGCTTCATCAAGAGCTTCCCTAATGGCGATAACAAATCCGTCCATCATATTGGAAGGAGCGATAATATCTGCTCCCGCTTTTGCTTGGCTGACCGCAGTTTTTGCCAACAGTTCAAGCGATGGATCATTCAATACGTCTGAGCCATGAACGACTCCGCAGTGCCCATGATCCGTATACTCACAAAGGCAAGTGTCGGCAATGACAACTAACGATGGATGCTTCTCTTTGATAAGACGAGTCGCGCGCTGTACAATCCCTTCATCATCAAAAGCTCCTGTGCCAGTCGCATCTTTCTCTGCAGGAATGCCGAATAGGATGACGGAAGGGATGCCTAATGAAACGACTTCCTCCACTTCCTCCATCAAACGATCAAGTGACAATTGGTAAATACCCGGCATCGAGCTGATTTCATTTTTCACATTTTCGCCTTCGATGACGAACATCGGATAAATAAAATCCTCTTTATGCAAAATTGTTTCCCTTACCATCGATCGCATTGTTGCTGAGTTGCGCAGTCGACGATTACGTCGGAATTGTAGTTGAGTCATTGGATATCTTCCTTTCGTTTCGCCAAAGCTATGACGAGTTCCTTAAGAGTATAAATTTCAGGCTTTACATCCACTTCTGCCCCTGCATCAAGTAAAGCTTTTTCAGTGACATGTCCGATCGCTCCGAGCGTATAGCCTTTCCAACCGACAACGGGAACGACGCCTTCTTGAAAAACGCGCACCGCCGAGGGGCTGGCGAATAAAACAGTGTTGTTTTTCTCGGTTTTCAATATCTCGATAATTGAATCTACCGAATCCAATTTGGCATCTGTTTCATAGACTGTCCATTCTTCCACTTGAAACGGTAGTTCTTCACGGATGATGCTGCCCGCTAAGTTTCCTTTTAAAAACAACACACGCAGCTTTCTGTTTTCCGTAGGCTTGAATTGCTTGACGAAAACGTCGGCACTGAAAATGGACGGAATAAATTCCACCGTAAAGCCGATCTTCTCTAACGCTGCCGCGGTCTGTGTACCGACAGCAGCAATTTTGGATGGAAACTGTTGAGATGTTACATCGAAGCGTTTCATTTTTGAATGGAATGCTTTCACAGCACTTTGGCTTGTGAAAATTAACCAATCAAATTCTTTACATCTTTTCAGTTCAAATTCATCAGTCCGCTCTTCAATTTCATTCACTTGAATGAGCGGCAAGGAGTATGGGATGCCTCCGTATTCCTTAACAAGATCGAAAACTTCCAGTGATTTCGGTGTCCCTGTGAAAATTACAGATTCACCTTTCAAAGGCAAATCAGGCATCCATTTCCGCCTTCACTTTCTCAATCACTTCTGCAGCCCCTTCGGCACGTAGAGTGGACGCGACAGATTTGCCTACCTCGATCGGATTTGTACCGCGAACCGTCTTTTTGAAGACTTGTTTTGCATCCGGCGAAGCGATAAACCCTGTAAACTCGATTTCCTCGCCATCATGAACAGCAAATCCTGCAATCGGAACTTGGCAAGAGCCGTCCATTTCGGATAGAAAAGTTCTTTCCGCATCAACTTCAAGCCATGTCTTATCGTCGGAAACTTTTTTCAGTTCGGCAAGCAGTTCTTCATCATCGTTTCTGCATTCAATCGCAAGCGCTCCTTGGCCAACTGCGGGAATACAGTCTTCGATGGACATATATTCAGTAACGATATCGTCGCTCCACCCCATCCGCTTCAAGCCTGCGGCAGCTAGCAGAATCGCATCATATTCTCCATCTTGCATTTTCTTCAATCGGGTATCGATATTGCCTCGTATCCATTTAATTTCAAGATCTGGACGTAGCATGAGCAGCTGTGAGCTGCGGCGCAAACTAGAAGTTCCAACGACTGCCCCTACCGGCAAGTCCATGAATTTCACATGACCTTTTGAAATGAATGCATCACGAGCATCAACCCGCGGCGGGATACATCCGATTGTTAGCCCTTCAGGCAAAACAGCTGGCATATCCTTCATACTATGGACAGCAAAGTCGATCTCTTTGTCGAATAACGCTTGCTGGATCTCCTTGACGAATAAGCCTTTGCCTCCCACCTTTGAGAGCATTACATCGAGGATCTTATCCCCCTTTGTCACAATTTCCTTTACTTCAAATTCAAAAGGCGCACCCGCTGCTTTCATTTGGTCGATAAACCAATTCGTTTGTGTTAGAGCGAGCTTGCTCCTTCTCGATCCTACGATGATTTTTCTCAATATGATCTTCCTCCTATTGAAGTACTCTTAAAACTCAAATCCAAAAATGGAATTGCGATAATCTGCTTCCAAGAAAAAAGTTGACGATAACAAAAAGAAAAGCGAAGACGTTCGCCCAAGCAAAATCGTTCGCTGTCAGTCTACCTCTTCTTTGTAAAAACAATACTAAACTATAAAGGATAATGACGAGGAAAGACCCGATAATCTTCATGTCAGAAATCATCCAGTCATCCAACGCGACTGTCGCCCACTGAATCCCTAGCACAAGGCTGATGAACAATACCGGGATTCCCGTGTAAATAGATGCTTTCATCCCCGATAAAGATTGCTGCAGTGATGGGAGCCGTCCGAATTGCTTAGTCCACTTTTTCTTTTTCAACACTTTATAGACGAGCAAATAAAGAATTGCGAAAACGAAAGACATCGCGAATGCCGCATACGAAAGAATCGCAAATGTAATATGAATGAAAAGCAATTCTGAAATGAGCGATTCTCCGACAGGCGATTTTTCAATTTGTGTCGGCGTGAATGTATGGATTGTCATAAAAATAAATCCGATAACATTTAAAAAGAAAACAGCGAACCCAACCTTTGAAAACACTTGGAGGATTATCGATAACGATATGAGCAGCCAAGCATAGAAATAGATCCCTTCGTAAAGGGAAAGGACCGGGAATCGCTGTGTATCAATCACCCGCGCTATGAGGTAGCCGCTTTGCATCACATAGACGACCGATAAAATCCATAATGCACTGCGATGGGCGATTTTATTACTGTTCAAATAATCAATGAAGTAAAATACGAGGCTCACCGCATACAGGACGACGATTACTTCGTGGAATCTCGCCATAGTCATTTCGGCCATGATGCAACCTCTGCCTTTCGCAAGAATCTAAAACTAATTAATTACGCCTCGGCTAAATTAGGCGATTTGACAATGGATTGGGCTTTCGCATGGACGACTTCCTCTTCCGCGTCATCAGCCAATCCGAATATTTGCTTGAACAAGGTCAATTTTTCTGCTGCCTTTTCATCCAGTGCCAGCTCTTTAGCTTGCAAGATCGGATCTTTCAGCATTTGATTGACGATCGACTTCGTATGTTTGTTCAATAATTTCTTTTCACGTTCCGTTAAGTTCGGCATTTTATTTTCAATACTTGCCATTGTTTCCGCTTGGATTGAGAGTGCTTTTTCACGTAATGCAGAAATGAGCGGCACAACACCAAGCGTCGCAATCCATTCCTTGAAGTCGACAACTTCTTCTTCAATCATCAAACCTATTTCTTCCGCAGCGCGTTTACGCTCCGCCAAGTTCGCTTCGACGATTCCTTGCAAGTCATCAATGTCATAAAGGAAAACATTCGGCAAGTCGCCAATTCTAGGATCCAAGTCTCGAGGCACCGCGATATCGACCATGAAAATCGGCTTTCCTTTACGGAGCTTCTCGACGTATTGCATCAATTCGAAATCAATGACAAAATCGGTTGCACCCGTTGAGCTGATTAAAACATCGGCTTCCAATAACGTGCATTGTAATTCCTGCATTGGCTTCGCTACGCCTCCGAATTGCTTCGCCATTTCTTCCGCCTTCGACAATGTACGGTTGACGACTGTCACTTTTCCTGCTCCGCTGCCGTGCAAGTTTTTAATGGCCAATTCGCCCATCTTCCCTGCACCAAGAATGGCAATATGCTTATTATTCAATGAACCAAAGATTTTCTTGCCAAGCTCGACTGCGGCATAAGATACAGAAACAGCATTATCTGCGATAGCAGTTTCTGAATGTGCCCTTTTCGCAAGTGTAATCGACTTTTTGAACAATTCATTGAAGACTGTTCCTGTCGTTCCGATGTTTTGCCCTTCCAGGAAGCTGTTGCGTACTTGTCCTAAAATTTGCGTTTCACCTAGCACCATCGAATCGATGCCTGCTGATACACGCATTAAATGTTCAATAGCTGCATCATTTTCATAAATGAGCAAATGAGGGGATAATTCCTCAAGCTCCATGTCGAACCAATCCGCTAAAAACCGTTTTACATAATAACGGCCAGTATGGATTTGATCCGCCACTGCATATATTTCAGTACGATTGCACGTAGATATGATGACATTTTCCAAAATACTCTTCTCTTTTTGCAAAGCTTCCATAGCCTTTGGCAGTTCAGCCTCTACAAAAGATAATTTCTCCCTGATTTCTACTGGAGCTGTTCGGTGGTTGACACCGACCACGATAGTATACATAAGGTGTTCACACCTCTCCCGTTCTTTTTAACATATACGATTATAACATATCATGCTTTTTATAACGGACAATTTTGTGACTAACTCTTGAATTATCAACGGTTCATTCCCTGTTTTTGTAATAATTCTAATGTAATAAGGTTCGCTTAATCTAAAATCCGGATGAACGTAGATCTCATCCGGATTTCCATTACATTCTATTTTCTATTTCACGCCACGCCTCATCCATTCCAATCCCTTTTTCAGAAGAGAAAAGGACTAAAGGATCTCCAGCTCGCATATTCAATTCATTTCTCACGATTTTCTTATGTTTTTCCCATTTGCCTTTCGGAATTTTATCCGCTTTTGTCGCGATAACGATTGTAGGGATATCGTAATGACCTAAGAAGTCATACATAATACAATCATCAGCACTTGGTGGATGACGAAGATCAACGATAAGAACGACGGCGCGAAGTTGTTCACGTCCCGTTAAATACCTTTCAATCATCTTTCCCCAAGCTTCCCGTTCCGATTTCGATACTTTTGCATACCCATAGCCAGGTACATCGACGAAAAATAATTTTTCTTCGATTTTGTAAAAGTTCAACGTTTGGGTTTTACCCGGCTTCGAAGATGTACGAGCCAAGCTTTTTCTTCCGATCATTTTATTGATGAACGAAGATTTCCCAACGTTCGAACGGCCAGCCAGTGCAAATTCCGGGAAGCCGTCATCCGGGTATTGCTCAGGTTTTACTGCGCTCATAATCATTTCAACTTGATTGACTTTCATTCGGAAGCCTCCTCCAATGCGTACGCCAATACTTCCTCAGCATCTGAGACAAGCTTGAATGTAAGCTCATTACGCACACTTTCTGGTATATCTTCGATGTCTCTTTCGTTTGCAATTGGCAAAATAATTGTCGTCAAGCCTGCGCGATGTGCGCTTAAAGACTTTTCCTTCACTCCGCCGATTGGCAGCACTCTGCCACGGAGCGTGATTTCGCCTGTCATACCAACTTCCCGCCTGATCGGACGTTTTGTTAACGCCGAAACGAGGGCAGTCGCAATTGTCACTCCTGCAGATGGGCCATCTTTCGGGACAGCGCCTTCCGGAACGTGAATATGGATATCGTTCGATTCGTGGAAATTAGGATTAATATGAAAATCCACAGCCTTTGATCTAACATACGACAACGCAGTTTGCGCGGACTCCTTCATGACATCACCCAATTTACCCGTCAATATGAGTTTACCTTTGCCGGGAGACAATGAAACCTCGATTTGAAGTGTATCCCCTCCGACAGTCGTATATGCTAAACCAGTTGCAACACCGACCTGATTTTTCTTTTCTGCTTGTCCATAAGTGTGTCTTTTCTTGCCTAACAGTGCATCGAGAGTTTTTACGCTGACCGTAATACTTTTCTTTTCTCCGGTTACGATCTGCTTTGCCGCTCTCCTGCAAATCCTCGCAATTTCCCTCTCCAACCCCCGGACGCCGGCTTCACGTGTATAATAACGGACAATATTCCGGATTGCATCGTCGCTAAAACGGACTTGTGATTTTGTTAATCCGTGCTCTTTCAACTGTTTCGGAATAAGATGGTTTTTCGCAATAGACCGCTTTTCCAGTTCAGTATATCCCGGAATCGAAATGATTTCCATGCGGTCCCGTAAAGGTCCAGGAATGGAACTTAAATCATTGGAAGTAGCGATGAATAAAACATTCGACAAATCATATGGCTCTTCAATATAGTGATCGCTGAACGTCGAGTTCTGTTCAGGATCTAGAACTTCCAGCATGGCCGAGGACGGATCTCCTCTGAAGTCATTGGACATCTTATCTATTTCATCAAGCAGGAAAACAGGATTAATCTTGCCAGCTTTTTTCATACCTTGAATGATACGTCCTGGCATTGCACCGACATATGTACGACGATGCCCTCTTATTTCAGATTCATCACGTACGCCGCCAAGTGAAATCCGGACAAATTTACGGTCCAATGATTCTGCAATCGAACGAGCAAGTGAAGTTTTCCCGACCCCTGGTGGTCCATCAAGACATAGAATCGGTCCACGCAATGATTTCGTCATTTGGCGGACAGCAAGGTATTCCAAAATACGTTCCTTGACTGAATCAAGACCTTCATGGTCGCGGTTCAATATTTCCTCGGACCTTTTAATATCCAATTGATCCTTCGATGCATCAGACCATGGTAAAGCGATGAGCCAATCGATATAATTCCGGATCACTCCACTTTCAGCGGAGGCAGAGTGAGCCTTTTCATAGCGATCCAATTCCCTAAATGCTATTTGTTTCACATTTTCGGGCATGCCCGCTTCTTCAATTTTTTTCGTGAGCTCCACGACTTCAATACTTTTTCCATCTTTGTCGCCAAGTTCTTTCTGAATAGCTTTCATCTGCTCACGAAGATAAAATTCCTTCTGCGTCCGTTCCATCGCTTCTTTCACACGAGCGTTAATTTTCCGTTCCAACGCAAGGATCGCTTGTTCATCATGCAATTTATTGATCAGAAATTCCAAACGCTTTTTTACATCAGTAATTTCCAGTATTTCTTGTTTAGCAGATAATTTTAGTGGAAGATGGGAAGCGATCATATCTGCAAATCTGCCCGGCTCTTCAATTGTAGCAATGGAATCGAATGTCTCTTGTGACACCTTTGCTGAATAATTAGTGTAGTTCTCAAAATAAGGTAATAAAATCCGCATTAGGGCGATACATTCCGCATCCACTTCTGTATCATCAGGAATTCTTTTCACATCAACAACTGGGTAGAGATCCGCCTCTTCATAATTAGACCATTCCGCCCGTTCAATGCCTTCGATATAGAGACGGTACGTTCCATTGTTCAGTTCAGTCAATGACTTTACATAAGCCAAGAGACCAATTTGGTATAAGTCATTAGCTTCCGGATTTTCCACGCTCGTATCTTTCTGTGAAGCAAGCATGATGTAATTGCCGTTTGCAATTGCATGTTCTACCGCGAATACGGAGCGCTCTCTCCCGACGTCAATATGTAAAACCATCGTCGGGTAAACCAACATCCCGCGCAAAGGCAATAAAGGCACGTTCAGCTTTTCTTGATTTGGCATGCGGAAGTCACCTCCATAAGTTATGTATATCCATTATGTACAAATCATATAAGGTGGAAAAAGCCGACAACCGATGAGCGAATGTATCGCTCCGTCGGAGTCAGCTTTATCCCTCCAATTTTCAGGCCGTATTCTTCTCTTGATCGAGATCTAACTGTGTTCCATCTTCTCGATAAAGGATCGGACTTGACTTTTTCAGGACGGAATCTTTCGTAATGATACATTCTGTCACTTCATCAAGTGATGGAAGCTCATACATGATATCCAACATGATGTTTTCGATAATGGAACGCAATCCACGTGCGCCCGTCTTCCGTTCAATCGCTTCCTTGGCAATTTCCATAAGAGCATCCTCTTCAAAGCGCAATGTAACGCCATCCAATTCAACCATCTTCTGGTACTGTTTAACGATTGCATTTTTCGGAACTGTAAGGATTTGATAAAGAGTCGCTTCGTCCAATTGCTCTAATGTTGCAATAACTGGCAAACGGCCGATGAACTCTGGAATCAGTCCGAAACGTTGTAGATCTTCTGGAATCAGTTTTGAAAGCAAGGACGCTTCCTCTTTTAATTCCTCATCTGCATTCGTGCCAAAACCGATAACTTTTTGCCCTGTACGGCGTTTAATGATTTCTTCCATTCCATCGAATGCTCCGCCGACGATGAACAGGATATTAGTCGTATCGATTTGCAAGAATTCTTGGTGTGGATGTTTACGGCCGCCTTGCGGTGGAACGCTTGCAACCGTGCCTTCTAGAATTTTCAAGAGGGCTTGCTGTACACCTTCACCCGATACATCACGCGTAATCGATGCGTTTTCCGACTTACGGGCAACTTTATCGATTTCGTCAATATAGATGATCCCTTTTTCAGCACGTTCGATATCGAAATCTGCGGCTTGGATCAATTTCAATAAAATATTTTCAACGTCTTCACCGACATAACCCGCTTCTGTCAATGAAGTTGCGTCTGCAATAGCGAAAGGAACGTCGAGAATACGCGCCAATGTTTGCGCCAACAACGTTTTACCGCTACCAGTAGGTCCAATTAAGACGATATTCGATTTTGCAATTTCCACATCGTCAACCTTGCTATTTGTATTGATACGTTTGTAGTGGTTGTAAACTGCAACAGCCAATGATTTCTTAGCTCGATCTTGGCCGATAATATATTCATCTAAAATGCCTTGGATTTCACGTGGTTTCGGAACATCCTTCAGCTCGAAGTGTTCATCAAGGCCTACTTCTTCCTCGACGATTTCCGCACAAAGTTCAACACACTCATCACAAATATAAACACCCTGACCTGCAACGAGTTTTCGTACTTGGTCTTGGGTTTTACCACAAAAAGAACAACTTAAATTATCTTTTTCATCATTAAATTTGAACATCAAGCTCACCCCTATTCAAGTGACAATCTTACAAGATTCCCCCGTTTTTATCAACTATTTAGAACTGCTCTACTATGCTTTCCCAAAAATCCTCGCCTATGAAAAACAAGGCACGGAAACCCGCACCTTGTATTTTTCATTACCCATTATTCAGTGACTTTTGCATTTTCAACTAGGAATTCAACTGTCTTGTTGAAACGCAAGTCGTTTTCAAGTACTCTTGTTCCGCCTAGTGTTTGTTTAATTTGGTCAACTTCCATACCAAATTGTTCAGACATTTTTTCAAGCTCAGCATTGATTTCCTCTTCAGTCACTTCGATACCCTCAGCAGCGCCGATTGCTTCAAGCGTCAAGGAAACACGGACACGGCTAAGTGCATCGTCTCTCATTTGCGCGCGCAATGCAGCTTCATCTTGACCTGAGAATTGGAAGTACAAGTCAAGGTTCATGCCTTGCATTTGTAGACGTTGTCCAAACTCATCCATCATGCGGTCCACTTCGGAATCAATCATTACTTCAGGGATATCGATTTCAGCGTTTCTTGCTGCAGCTTCTACAAGATCGTCACGCATTGCTGTTTCAGATGCGCCTTTCTTATCTTGTTCAGTCTGTTCTTTCATTTTTGTGCGAAGTTCTTCAAGGCTCTCGACACTCTCATCGATTTCCTTTGCAAGCTCATCATCAAGCTCTGGAACTTCCTTCGATTTGATTTCATGTACTTTTACTTTAAATACAGCAGGTTTTCCAGCCAATTCTGTTGCATGGTACTCTTCAGGGAAAGTGACTTCAACGTCTTTTTCTTCGCCTTGTTTCATACCGACGACTTGCTCTTCGAATCCTGGGATGAATGAACCAGAACCGATTTCAAGGTCGTATCCTTCAGCTTTACCGCCTTCGAACGCTTCGCCATCGACGAATCCTTCGAAGTCGAGGTTGACAGTATCGCCGTTTTCAACAGCGCCGTCTTCCTTTACAACCATTTCAGCTAATGCTGTCTGGCGATCTTTTAATTGCTGTTCGATTTCTTCGTCTGTCACTTCAGTTTCCTGACGTGTCACTTCTAGGCCTTTATAGTCTCCAAGCTTCACTTCTGGCTTCAATGTGACATGTGCTTTGAATACTAAAGCTTTGCCTTTTTCCATTTCATCGATTTCGATTTCTGGTTGAGCGATCGGCTCTACGTCAGCTTCGTCAAGAGCGTTTGAATACGCTTCTGGAAGGATGATATCTAGAGCATCGTTATAAAGCGCTTCTACACCATACATTCTTTCGAACATTTTGCGAGGCATTTTTCCTTTACGGAAGCCAGGCGCTTGAACTTTCTTTACAACTTTCTTGAATGCTTCGTCGATTGCTGCGTCTACTGTTTCAGCAGGAACTTCAACTGTAAGCGTCCCTTTATTTCCTTCTTCTTTTTCCCATTTAACAGACATGTTAATACCTCCGAATCATAATGACCAATATATTTTCTCACGTTTATACGCTATTTACAACCATTACAGTATATCATAGACTTTCGATCTTTCAACAGATTTCCTGCATATCATCTATCTGTCTGTTCATCGACAGATCTGATCAAAGAATTCAATTCCGTGTCAGTAACCGGCTCACCAGTGAACATGCTTTCTATGTATTCTGTATACGCATCGGCAACTTCACAAGCTGTAAATCCATCCCAACAAAAAGGATAGGCAATGATTCCATAACGCAGACTTGCATCAATCGCCATTTGCATCCTAGTTGGGTCTTTCTCAAATAGCTCTCCTATCTGATTCACTACATCAATCGAACGTTCATCTTGACTCGGAAGTTCGAGATCTGCAGGAATGACAGTTTTTGAATACCCAAATTTCCGGACTGTCACTTCCTTTTCAAATCCTGAATCACGTAGAAGAACAAGTGCATATGTTTTGACGATCGGATGCAAGTTTTCCGTTCCGACAATTTGCGCTAGGAGTTTTTTGATAGTCTGATCTAACTCGCTATTTTCAAAAACTGCAAGCATTTTCTGCTGTGTTTCAGTTGTTTCTTGCACGAATTCATCTAATGTGAACAAGTCATGTTTTTTGGGTTCTCTTTCTTCACGTATATATCTATAGGAGAGTCTTTTATTCAAGTCCCGTAAATAGTTGAATTTCTTCACTGTGTCGGGTGGGACGATACCTTCATCTAGGAGAGTTTCAATCGTCATTTCGACTTCTTCGTAATCCTGAAGTTGAATACTAATTGCTAAATACAATTCCATGGCGTCAAGATAATCCGTCGTTCCGCTATGTAATAGTTTTGTTGCCACTTCTTTCGCCAATGGGAAGTTTTTTGTTTCGTACAATGAAACTGCGTAAGGCGCCAATAATCGGGTGTTGTCAGGGTCGAAATGGTACGCCTGTCCGAACGCTTCAACAGCTTCCGCGTAGTCGGTATCTTCTACTGCATCCAATCCTTTTTCGATCAGCCGTTCCAAGGCACCAGGAAACACGACGATGTTATCCTTTTTAATTAGCCTTCCATATCTATGCCTCACTGGATTCACCTTCTTTCATCCATCCACTATAACATATAGCATTTTCCAACCGGAAATGAATTATTCACTTCAGATTATATAAGTATGTATTAAAAAGTTGACAACAAAGTCGTTCATACAACTTTTTTGTCAACCCAATTTTAATTAGAGTAAGTCCTATATGTGTTCCGACCGTTTTCTTTCGCTTTGTATAATGCACTGTCTGCATTTCCAATTAATTCATCCATTGAAATGCCGTCTTTTGGGTACGCCGCGATGCCAATACTTGAAGTCGTTGTAAATGAGTGTTCTCCGATTTGCCATAATTCCTGCAAGCTATCTAAAATTCGTTTTCCAATCGTTATCGCTTCATTTTCATCCGTATTAGGAAGAAGGACGAGAAATTCGTCTCCGCCTTGACGAACAAATACATCACTTTCACGAAGCGAAAGTCTAACCTTTTTAGAAAACTGTTTCAACAACTCATCACCGACGGAATGGCCAAGTTGATCATTCACCCATTTAAATTCATCAATATCCATATATAACAAAGTACATTTTTCTTTATTCCGTTTAGCTTCTTTCAATGTTTGGCGCATGATTTCTTGGAATAGTCTCCGATTCGGCAATCCTGTCAATTCGTCATGGAATGCCATTTGCGTCAATTTTTCACGCATCATCTTTTTTTCTTCGATGACACGGGAGACGACCAGTACAAAACCTTCACCCTTTTCTTCATCTACAAAATAAGATCCTTTCGCTTCAAGCCATATCCATTCTTTCTTTTTATGTTCATACCTAAACTCCATATCAGCAGAGCCTTTTGAACGGAATAAAGAAAAGAACAACTTTTTGACCTCTGGTAGATCTTCCGGATGGATTATATTGAAGGCATTTTTCCTATCATAGTATTCCAATGGAAATCCTAAAACCCGAGTTGTGGAAGGCGATGCATAGATGATGACTCCTTTTGCATCTACAATTGTGACGAGATCCGTCATGTTTTCGGCAATTAAACGATATTTTTCTTCACTGCGTATCAATGCCTCTTCGTATCGTTTTCTCTCGGAAATATCACGTGAGATTCCTGAAAATGCGATAACATTGCCTTGGTCATCATGAAGGGGAGATAACGTAATACTGACAGGTATCAATGTGCCATCCTTTTTATAACAATCCACTTCCAACCCTTTAATGCTTAGGCCTTTCAATACAAGTGCACGGTCTCTTTTCACTTGTTCCATTCGTTCCACTGGGATTGTCGGCATCGGTTTCCCTACTATTTCTTCCTCTTTCCATCCATACATTTCCTCAAAGGCTTTATTCACCTGCAAGACATTGCCATCCAAATCGATAATATCCATCGCTTCTGCCGACGACTCGTAAAAGAACCCTAATTGTTGTGCTGTTTTTTGCAATGCATTCTTCGTTTCAACGAGTTCGGTAACATCATTAACGATAATCATTATATTTTTCGTTTTCTGTGTATTAATAAATAACGGTATATTTTTCACTTGCAAATGAAGTGACTTCCCCTTTTTATCGTAGGCACTCACGCTATAGGAACAATATTCCCCGTTCATTGTTTTAGCGAAAAAGTGAGCTGCTTCATCCATGAATTTTGGGTCAATAATCTTTCGTAAGTTAATGTCTTCCCATTCGGAAGAAGAGTAGCCAAATAAGTCCGTAGCTGCTGAATTTACATAAAACATTTTTCCTTTTTCTCCTATTAGAAAGATAGGATCGGGACTATGAATTAACATGGATTGATACATTTCATTCGGAATCCCTTTAATTAAACTTTCCATTTGTATTACTCCTTCTATTAATGACTACGTGACTATGGCTGGTAAAAAGGACTGTATTACATGACAAATAATAAGCAGGGAGGAGTTATACCATAACCTCTTCCCTGCCTTTATTTTCGACATATTGAGCCGTCCTTTTACTGTTTGTTAGTAATACTTTATATTATATACATACCCATCTTTCCACTTCTATCAACCTTTATTTCTAAGAAATTTATCAATCATTCCACTCGTAACACCACGGATAGTCTATAACACCTATTATCGTTTTTTTGTTAGGCTGTTTGACCCTATCGAAAAGTGGGTATATAAGCCATAGAGGGGTGAGTGTCATAAAAGCATTATATTTATTGGAAATTGAAATTCAAAAATTACAGAGGGATGTCATGAGATGTCCTGATAGATTAAGATCAATTATATATTCTGATATACGGTTGCTTAAAAATGCAATCGAGCTTTGCAACAATGAAAGTAATGAAATGTATTGTTAAACGAAAATAAGGATGGCATTTACCTTCGACTTTACTAAGGTTAATGCCATCCTTATATATATCATTAAAAGTCATATTCTTCGTCTTTTTTCGCACGGATGAACTCATAAGCTTCGACTGTCATAACCGTATCTTCGACTAACCGGTCTAAACGGAAAAGAATATCATCATTCACGATTTCTTTACGTGAAAAATCTTTCTCCTCAATAAATACAAACGTTAGAACGTTGTGAGCTTTCATATACGCTAAAATTGGTTTTAATTGTTGCTCGACCATTAAATAATGCTTGGCTGTACCGGCTGTCACAATTGTGATTTCAACCTTGCTAGTTGCTTGTGCAATAGCACCAAGCACGACAGTATGGGCTTGTGTTGTAAAGTATGTTTGATGACTTTCTCCGACGCCAAACACATCAATCCCTGCTTGTTCTGCCAATTTGCTCGCTAATCAATGAAGAAACAGCGGACGCCCGTACTATACTGGCGATCCGCTGTTTATTATTTCTCCCAAATCTCAATCCATCTTCCTTCTGGATCAGAAATCCAAACAAATGTCCCATACTCACTTTTTTCAGGTTCTTTTACAAGTGGTACTCCAATTTTCTCGAAGTGCTCCAGCCACCCCTCAATGTTTTCGACTTGGAAATTAAACATAACGGGCTGTTCTACTGGAAAATAACTACTCCCCTCTTCGAAAAGAGAAAATACCGTTTCGTTATCTGCATCCGGTTTTATAATACTGCCATTCCAATCATTCATTGAAATCTGAAGTGTTTCTTCATACCATTTTTTTAATACATATATATCCTTAGATCTCAAAAAGACCCCACCAAAACCTCTAATTTTCATTTTACTAACCCCTATTCATAAATAATGTATACCTGCTGCTTTGTTTGCATCACCCGCCGCAATCTCACTTGTATTTCCATTGTACTTATCGAATAACGTAAATACAACTTCCTAACAATCAAACAAAGAACGACCGGAAACATTGATATAACAAAGTTTCCAGTCGTTCTTTTGTATTTAATTACTGCTTGTACAATTAAATTGATTCACCAACCGGGTCCACCGGTGTATGTTTGCTATTGTCTTCTGTTCGGAAGCGACCTTCCCACTTAGCCATAACCACTGTAGCCAATGCATTCCCAAGAACGTTAACTACTGTACGTCCCATATCGAGCAGTCGGTCAACACCAGCGATGAATGCAAGTCCTTCTAAAGGAATTCCTACTGTGCCAAGCGTTGCAAGCAATACTACGAAGGAAACGCCAGGTACACCAGCAATACCATTAGAAGTAACCATCAGTACTAAAACTAATGTGACCTGTTCCATAACGCTCAAATCGATGCCATACATTTGGGCGATAAAGATCGCTGCAAGTGCCTGGTATAATGTCGAGCCATCCAAGTTGAAGGAGTAACCTGTAGGTATAACAAACGACACGATGTCTTTCGGAGAACCGAATTTCTGCATTTTCTCCATAAGCTTCGGCAAAACAGTTTCAGAACTGGATGTCGAATAAGCTAAAATAAGTTCATCTTTCAACAGTTTAATAATGCTGAAGATACTTGAACCAACAATCTTCGCAATTCCGCCTAGTATGACGATGACAAAGAAAATCATAGTTGCGTACACAAGAATCATCAATTTACCGAGCGGCACTAATGATTCGAGTCCAAATTTCGAAACAGTTACACCGATCAAACCAAATACACCGATCGGAGCAAATTTCATAATCAGGTTTGTTACCCAGAACATCGCATCTGCAGTACCTTGGAAAAAGGCAAGTACAGGCTTTCCACGTTCCCCAATGGAAGCGACTCCTAATCCGAATAATACGGAGAAAAAGATAACTGCAAGCATATCAGCCGATGCCATCGACTGAATAATGTTGCTTGGAACGATGCCGACTAGGACATCCATAAATCCTTCGTTTTGGACACTTTCAGTCGTTTGGACATATGAGTCAATATCGCCTTTTGCCAATGTCGACATATCAATGCCTTCACCTGGTTTGAAAATATTTGCTGCAGATAAACCAACGATAATCGCGACTAATGAAACAACTTGGAAATAGATCATTGTCTTTCCGCCAAGTTTGCCTAATTGTTTCAAATCGCCAGTACCTGCAACCCCAACGATCAACGTCGAGACGATGATTGGCACAACAATCATTTTAATCATATTAATAAAGATTGTACCTAGCGGCTGTAAATACGTTTCTATTCCGGGGTGGCCATAAAAGATTGCCCCAACGATAATCCCTGCTATTAATCCGATAAGTATTTGATAAGCTAATGGAATTCTAAATTTCTTTTTCATCTAGTTGCCTCCCTCTTTTGCCATTGAAAGCGTTTTCTTCACTTTCATTAGTGTAAGGAGGTCTTACTGAATCCTACAAAATCCGACAAATCATAGAAACATTTTTTCCGACTGTCGAATGTTCATAAAAATCGGTCATACTGTTAAAGCTTCGTATACATTTCTTCCGTTTCAATATAAAGCACTTGCAGGAACTTCTTAATATTGATTTTCACGCGGGCGGGTGTTGGAAGATCTTCTTCGATTTGCTTCATGCGGAGGCGTATGTCCTGGAAGTCAAAATAGCGTGGTGCATAATATTCGAATTGAGGCGATGTATAATCGACAACTCCCATTGATGCTAAGTTGTTGACTGCTGCGACGATTGTTCGTCGAATCCGCTGTTCAATCGCTTTACTTTCTTTCGCAACATCGACATTTTGCATTCCTCGAGCAACCGACTCATACAAATCTTTTAAATGGGGCAATAGCGCTATCCGATCTTGGCGGTTCATTAGAATCTCCATAATCGCCACGATGTCATCGCTTCCCGTTTCACCGATAATTCCCATATCATTCAAAATGGATCGAACGATATCATTAACACTTTTTCGTTTTGGTTGTTCTAAAGGTGCGCCGATATTCGCGAGCGAGTCACGAATCGTTTGCAACGATTTTTGAAGTTGATAGTTCTCCTTCGTCTTCATTAAAATACTGCGCACTTCCACACGATTAATCGGCTTATGAATAAAGAACTCTACACCTTTTTCATATGCTTCGCCGACCATTTCCTTATTTTCAATTTGAGAAATCATGATGAATTGCCCTTGGAAACCTTGATTTCTCAATTGCTCCATCGTTTCAATCCCATCAAGTGCAGGCATGAGGAAGTCGATCAATACGACGTCCGGTTGTGTAGAAAGAACGGGCGTAATTGCTTTCAACCCAGTTTCTGCATCGCCAGCCACATAACCAAGCCCTTCTTCATTAATAATTTGCTCCAGCATCCGCCGGCATGCTAAATCATCATCTACGATGAAATAACGCACGTTTCATCACCTTCCTTTCGAATAATATGAGAAGGGATCCGAATTTGAAAGATCGTTCCTTCTTCTGGTGTTTCAATCTGGATTTCCCCCCGCAGCATTTGAATGATTTGTTTAACGTGGGAAAGGCCGATGCCTGTTGCCGCCACTCCTTGTTCATTAAACTTCGTCGTGTACCCCGGTTCAAATAGAATAGGGATATCCTCTTTTCGAATGCCTTTACCTGTGTCCTGGATCTTAATCCATAGATTATCCGCTTCCTCAGTCACTTGAAAGGCAACAATACCCGTGGTAGCGATCGACTCAACGGCATTGGCTGTCAAGTTATTCAATAACGCCAAAAGCGGGATATGCTGATTCGTTTCAAAATCAACCATCATCTTTAAACGGAAATCGACCTTGCGTTTCAATAAGTCGCTATATCTACGATTCGATGTGATAACGATATCAAACAGATCGGATAATAAAAAGCGCTCCGTACTCGTTTCTTTCGTAATTGCAGACAATCCTGACAGTATGCGTTGAGAGTCTTTTTTCACTTCATGGATTTCTTGTGCAATGGCAAGTGCCTGCACACTTAAGTCATGCAATTCGTTTTGTTTTAATTTCCGATACAAATCATGGCTTGCAGCTGTCACTTGCTCAATATGATTCATCGACTTCTGTAAATAAAGCGACTCCGCATACAAATTCGAACCAATTCCAAGCATTTCCTTCATGCGCTTTTTTTGCTCAGACAACATGAAAGAACTATATAATCCTACGACAAAAAAACTACGAAGTGTGGCCACGCCGCCTAGCAACACCCAATCTTTCCACATGAGGGCTTCACGGTTCAGCAACCATATGCGCATGACATTTTCTACACCGTTGCCTATAAACTCAAACAGTACCGCAAATGCCCCTAACAAAAGCGGTGCCGACCGGTAGTTGTCAAGACGAACGATATGGAAGCCTAACGTAAAGACAATATAATACAACAAGACAGGCAAATGATTTCGGAAGCTTTCCAAGAAAGTCGCAGGCGTCGCCGTCATATCAAAGCTGACTCGGAAGACAACGACAGTCAAGCCTGTAACTAGACCTGTCAACAGTAAAGAGCCTGCAGGTCGTATGAGGAGAAGCAGAAAAAAAGTAATCGTGCCTAAACTGAAACGGAATGTCTCTCCGTAGAACGGAATAAGTTTTAACTCCCCTGCGGCCGCTGTCAGCAAAGCAGTCAATAATAAAGCCGCCGCATCTATTTTATAATCTTTTTGGGTTACATGCTTAGGTAACATACAATATCTCCTGTGATTAAAATTAATCTTCTAGAGAAATTATAGCACGACAAATAATTAATCGTTTTTTAACGTACTATGTTAAAAAGAAAAAGCGATACAACTGTGACTATCCTTGATTCCATTATTTATTTAGAAAGTATAGAGATTCTATAGTAGTTGCCTCTTCTCTCGAACACTTCTACAAAAAAAAAGGTGGCCGTAAAAGCTTAATACCAACGTTTACGGCCACTTTTATCTTCTAATTGTTGTTAGATTCGATATACAAGTTTACCAATATCATCTAAATTACCACGTATCGCTAGACGGCGATCATGCAATATCAGAAGAAGAAGCATTCCCATTATCACACCCAAACGATGCCTGTCCGGGTCAAGCGCACCAGTACTACGGGATATTCTAGGGAAGGTAAAGCATCGAGCCGAGTAGCGGTTAAAGCGGAAGAGAGGTCATTTGTAATGAGCATTTCCGATGAAATCCAGGTTACATCATCGGAAGTAGGAACCGCTTGGATCCACGGCGGTATGTCAAAACTAGTATGCCATAAGCGCCTCAAGAGACCATACACTACACTCAACGATAGCAGATGCCACCATAAATCACGATCATGCATCAATATAGGTAGGATCTATGCCAATCGTACCGCCAGCAGCCCCGTACAATTTGACGACTCCAAGGAGAATACAACCGAAAGCTACGATTACAGCCAAAGTTTTCTGTAATTAAAGAGTGTTTCCAGGCTGCTCTCGGTAGTAAATTTTGCCGCCAAGAGCTTCAGGCCATCTTGCCTTTACGTAACCTGCCAAGGCGATTGGAAGAAAGATTCCTATACCAAAAAAGGAATATAATCAAATACCTACTCAAATATCCAGATATCTGCGGCACCAGCCTCTTGATCCTTAATAATTGCCGCTGGACCAAGAATTGTGCTAATAACAGCATCGGCACGAGCAATCCTGTACACCATCCATATAGGCAAAGCTACAATCCACGCAGGAAGCCTCTCACCCAATGGCCTGCAAAACGCTATTGCCAACGCTATACCATTTGCTGCAAGAACTGCAGTGACATCGTTAATTATTCGCCAACTCGGTTCACCCATTTGCTCAGTCGGCAGGAACAGACCAAAAGTCCAAATGATTTTAATTAGTAAATATGGCGTAACTGCTAAGGCTGCTCCATAGCCACTAATTCGCCTCAACTTCATTTATCTTGAATCATTCGGATGTTTCGTTACTGTAATGACAACCACTCTCCCGTATTATCTATTATTACTAATCCCTTCAGCTATTCTGAGTGACCAATAGGAATCTAATTGAATAGGACTGTTTAGCAAATAGTATAGTACTGATAATAGTGTGTGATTGTCTTGTAGCCACATGAAAAACTATGCCCTTCATTTAATCAATAGAATTATAACCTATCAGTCAGAAATTCCTTACACTTTTCATTCCGTATACCTTTATTTAATAGTGGTGGAAGCACAAAGCAAAATCCGACTTCCTCATTTGATCTTGTTAGGACTTGCCTGAACACCAACGGCACTATGGAACGACTTGCTGATATGAATTCATGTACAGGATAGCTAGTTCAAAAATCCTGTTATTTTAGACAGGCTTGGATGGAAAAAAAAATATCCTATCAAGTTTATGAATAACTTGATAGGATATTTTTTATTGTATGACCCCTACGGGATTCGAACCCGTGTTACCGCCGTGAAAGGGCGGTGTCTTAACCGCTTGACCAAGGGGCCAACTGATGAACTTATGGCGGAGAAGGAGGGATTCGAACCCTCGCACCGCTTTCGCGACCTACGCCCTTAGCAGGGGCGCCTCTTGAGCCTCTTGAGTACTTCCCCGTATAAAATTGGCTCCGCAGGTAGGACTCGAACCTACGACCGATCGGTTAACAGCCGATTGCTCTACCACTGAGCTACTGCGGAATATGGTGGGCCTAAGTGGACTCGAACCACCGACCTCACGCTTATCAGGCGTGCGCTCTAACCAGCTGAGCTATAGGCCCATGGAGCGGGTGAAGGGAATCGAACCCTCATCATCAGCTTGGAAGGCTGAGGTTTTACCACTAAACTACACCCGCAAGGAATGGTGGCTCAGGACGGAATCGAACCGCCGACACAAGGATTTTCAGTCCTTTGCTCTACCGACTGAGCTACTGAGCCACATTGACATAGAAAGCTGATAATTTCTATAGAGTTACTTAGAAATCCGCAATCATCAAATCGTAAATACTATGTAATGAAATAAATGGCGGTCCCGACCGGGATCGAACCGGCGATCTCCTGCGTGACAGGCAGGCATGTTAACCGCTACACCACGGGACCATTTTGGTTGCGGGGGCAGGATTTGAACCTGCGACCTTCGGGTTATGAGCCCGACGAGCTGCCACTGCTCCACCCCGCGATAATGTTAGTTGTAGGAACTATAAATCTTACGTAAATTGTATGTTTGTTTTAAAATAATGGCGGAGGAAGAGGGATTCGAACCCCCGCGGGCTTTAACACCCCTGTCGGTTTTCAAGACCGATCCCTTCAGCCAGGCTTGGGTATTCCTCCGTGAAAAATATAGATACTGATGAATTTCACAAGATTTGAACCTGTGATTAGACGGTTATAGGCCGACTGCTCTACCAACCGAGCTAAAAGCACTATAAGATGGCGGCAGAGGGGATCGAACCCCCGACCTTACGGGTATGAACCGTACGCTCTAGCCAGCTGAGCTACGCCGCCAGAATCTTGATATAAGCGTTTATTGGTGGAGCCTAGCGGGATCGAACCGCTGACCTCCTGCGTGCAAGGCAGGCGCTCTCCCAGCTGAGCTAAGGCCCCATGAATTGATTGGGATTCAGGATTTATTCGAACCTGCGCCCCCTTGGTCCCTACCAAGCTGAGCTACTTCTCGAAATAATGTAAATGGCGCGCCCGACAGGAGTCGAACCCATAACCTTCTGATCCGTAGTCAGACGCTCTATCCAATTGAGCTACGGGCGCTATATAACGTAATAACTGATTCCGAGAATTAGAAATAAATCGTACTGCATTGAGAGTGCGGGTGAAGGGAGTCGAACCCCCACGCCTTACGGCACTAGATCCTAAGTCTAGCGTGTCTGCCAGTTCCACCACACCCGCATATCATATAAAAGTCAAACAGTAAAAATGGTGAGCCATGCAGGATTCGAACCTGCGACCCTCTGATTAAAAGTCAGATGCTCTACCGACTGAGCTAATGGCTCAAAATGTGGTGCCGGCGAAAGGACTTGAACCCTCAACCTACTGATTACAAGTCAGTTGCTCTACCAATTGAGCTACACAGGCACATAATACGTAAATTAAAACGATATGGTGGAGGATGACGGGTTCGAACCGCCGACCCCCTGCTTGTAAGGCAGGTGCTCTCCCAGCTGAGCTAATCCTCCATGTTTAAAGTGTGATAAGCTGCGCATCTCTTTGTCAGCTTCATTCACTCACTCGGTCACGTACTGAAGTACGCTCCCTCTTTCCTTCAATCGCTTCCGCGACCTGCTTGCTTCTCCCACTTTAAACGGAGAGTCGCAATAAGCTTCTCATCACTGCATCATCTTCGCACGTTCAGTTAAGTACACTTGTACAGTCCTATTCGTCTTCGACTAGCTTATGTAATGAATTGGTTAGCCCGGCGACGTCCTACTCTCACAGGGGGAAGCCCCCTACTACCATCGGCGCTGAAGAGCTTAACTTCCGTGTTCGGTATGGGAACGGGTGTGACCTCTTCGCCTTCGTCACCAGACTATGTATGAACGATGCTTGTTCGTTCAAAACCGGATAAAACCAACATTGTTGCTGAACTCAAGTTCAACCGTACTTCTTAACTGATAAGGTTAAGTCCTCGATCGATTAGTATCCGTCAGCTGCACGTGTCGCCACGCTTCCACCCCGGACCTATCCACCTCATCTTCTTTGAGGGATCTTACTTACAAATGTAATGGGAAATCTCATCTTGAGGGGGGCTTCATGCTTAGATGCTTTCAGCATTTATCCCGTCCACACATAGCTACCCAGCGATGCCTTTGGCAAGACAACTGGTACACCAGCGGTGTGTCCATCCCGGTCCTCTCGTACTAAGGACAGCTCCTCTCAAATTTCCTGCGCCCGCGACGGATAGGGACCGAACTGTCTCACGACGTTCTGAACCCAGCTCGCGTACCGCTTTAATGGGCGAACAGCCCAACCCTTGGGACCGACTACAGCCCCAGGATGCGATGAGCCGACATCGAGGTGCCAAACCTCCCCGTCGATGTGGACTCTTGGGGGAGATAAGCCTGTTATCCCCGGGGTAGCTTTTATCCGTTGAGCGATGGCCCTTCCATGCGGAACCACCGGATCACTAAGCCCGTCTTTCGACCCTGCTCGACTTGTAGGTCTCGCAGTCAAGCTCCCTTATGCCTTTGCACTCTACGAATGATGTCCAACCATTCTGAGGGAACCTTTGGGCGCCTCCGTTACACTTTAGGAGGCGACCGCCCCAGTCAAACTGCCCACCTGACACTGTCTCCTGCCCGGATCACGGGCAAGGGTTAGAAGTCCAATACAGCCAGGGTAGTATCCCACCATTGCCTCCTCCGAAGCTGGCGCTCCGGATTCCAAGGCTCCTACCTATCCTGTACAGGCTGCACCGGAATTCAATATCAGGCTACAGTAAAGCTCCACGGGGTCTTTCCGTCCTGTCGCGGGTAATGCGCATCTTCACGCATATTATAATTTCACCGAGTCTCTCGTTGAGACAGTGCCCAGATCGTTACGCCTTTCGTGCGGGTCGGAACTTACCCGACAAGGAATTTCGCTACCTTAGGACCGTTATAGTTACGGCCGCCGTTTACTGGGGCTTCAATTCGAAGCTTCGCTTGCGCTGACCTCTCCTCTTAACCTTCCAGCACCGGGCAGGCGTCAGCCCCTATACGTCACCTTACGGTTTTGCAGAGACCTGTGTTTTTGCTAAACAGTCGCCTGGGCCTATTCACTGCGGCTCTCTCGGGCTTTAACACCCTACCAGAGCACCCCTTCTCCCGAAGTTACGGGGTCATTTTGCCGAGTTCCTTAACGAGAGTTCTCTCGATCACCTTAGGATTCTCTCCTCGCCTACCTGTGTCGGTTTGCGGTACGGGCACCTCCCGCCTCGCTAGAGGCTTTTCTTGGCAGTGTGAAATCAGGGACTCCGGGGACAATTCCCCTTGCCATCACAGCTCAATGTTATAGGAACGGGATTTGCCTCGTTCCACACCTCACTGCTTGGACGCGCATGACCAACAGCGCGCTCACCCTATCCTTCTGCGTCCCCCCATTGCTGATAACGGCGGGGAGGTGGTACAGGAATATCAACCTGTTATCCATCGTCTACGCCTTTCGGCCTCGACTTAGGTCCCGACTAACCCTGAGCGGACGAGCCTTCCTCAGGAAACCTTAGGCATTCGGTGGAAGGGATTCTCACCCTTCTTTCGCTACTCATACCGGCATTCTCACTTCCAAGCGCTCCACCAGTCCTTACGATCTGGCTTCGACGCCCTTGGAACGCTCTCCTACCACTGACACCATAGGTGTCAATCCGCAGTTTCGGTGATCCGTTTAGCCCCGGTACATTTTCGGCGCAGCGCCACTCGACCAGTGAGCTATTACGCACTCTTTAAATGGTGGCTGCTTCTAAGCCAACATCCTGGTTGTCTGGGCAGCGCCACATCCTTTTCCACTCAACGGATACTTGGGGACCTTAACTGGCGGTCTGGGCTGTTTCCCTCTCGACTACGGATCTTATCACCCGCAGTCTGACTCCCAAACATAAATCATCGGCATTCGGAGTTTGTCTGAATTCGGTAACCCGGGATGGGCCCCTAGTCCAAACAGTGCTCTACCTCCGAGATTCTTTCGTTTGAGGCTAGCCCTAAAGCTATTTCGGAGAGAACCAGCTATCTCCAGGTTCGATTGGAATTTCACCGCTACCCACACCTCATCCCCGCACTTTTCAACGTACGTGGGTTCGGGCCTCCAGTAAGTGTTACCTTACCTTCACCCTGGACATGGGTAGATCACCTGGTTTCGGGTCTACGACCCCATACTCATTCGCCCTATTCAGACTCGCTTTCGCTGCGGCTCCGCATTCGCTGCTTAACCTTGCATGGAATCGTAACTCGCCGGTTCATTCTACAAAAGGCACGCCATCACCCATTAACGGGCTCTGACAACTTGTAGGCACACGGTTTCAGGTTCTCTTTCACTCCCCTTCCGGGGTGCTTTTCACCTTTCCCTCACGGTACTGGTTCACTATCGGTCACTAGGGAGTATTTAGCCTTGGGAGATGGTCCTCCCGGATTCCGACGGAATTTCACGTGTTCCGCCGTACTCAGGATCCACTCTGGAGAGGACGAACTTTCGACTACGGGGCTTTTACCCGCTATGGCGGACCTTTCCAGGCCGCTTCGTCTAATCCGTCCCTTTGTAACTCCGTATAGAGTGTCCTACAACCCCAGGAAGCAAGCTTCCTGGTTTGGGCTCTTCCCGTTTCGCTCGCCGCTACTAAGGGAATCGATGTTTCTTTCTCTTCCTCCGGGTACTTAGATGTTTCAGTTCTCCGGGTGTGCCTCGTTCACGCTATGTATTCACGTGAACGTACTGCCCCATTACGGGCAGTGGGTTTCCCCATTCGGAAATCTTCGGATCACAGCTTACTTACAGCTCCCCGAAGCATATCGGTGTTAGTGCCGTCCTTCATAGGCTCCTAGTGCCAAGGCATCCGCCGTGCGCCCTTTCTAACTTAACCTTTATACGGATTTCGATAAGCTTCGCATTACTTTGTCAGCTCCTTCACTCCGGTCCTCACGTGCGTAAGCACGCTCCGGTCCTTGTTCGGTCGCTTCCTCGTCCTGCTCGCTTCTCGCAATCCTCGGGTGAGTAGTGGTACTTAGCGATAAGCACACAATCTACTCGTTAAAAAAGTATTGTTCAATCACAAAAGTGATCGACTCGGTTGATTACTTGATGTTTTGTTGCTTCAATGTCGTTTTATCCAGTTTTCAAAGAACAAGGTTTTGAAAGGTCATCAGAAGATGAACCTTCAAAACTGAACGCAAAACGTCAACGTATGAACCGGAGGTTCATATTCCGTAATTATCCTTAGAAAGGAGGTGATCCAGCCGCACCTTCCGATACGGCTACCTTGTTACGACTTCACCCCAATCATCTGTCCCACCTTCGGCGGCTGGCTCCCGTAAGGGTTACCCCACCGACTTCGGGTGTTACAAACTCTCGTGGTGTGACGGGCGGTGTGTACAAGACCCGGGAACGTATTCACCGTGGCATGCTGATCCACGATTACTAGCGATTCCGGCTTCATGCAGGCGAGTTGCAGCCTGCAATCCGAACTGGGAACGGTTTTATGGGATTGGCTCCCCCTCGCGGGTTCGCAGCCCTTTGTACCGTCCATTGTAGCACGTGTGTAGCCCAGGTCATAAGGGGCATGATGATTTGACGTCATCCCCACCTTCCTCCGGTTTGTCACCGGCAGTCACCTTAGAGTGCCCAACTGAATGCTGGCAACTAAGATCAAGGGTTGCGCTCGTTGCGGGACTTAACCCAACATCTCACGACACGAGCTGACGACAACCATGCACCACCTGTCACCGCTGTCCCCGAAGGGAAAGGCGTATCTCTACACCGGTCAGCGGGATGTCAAGACCTGGTAAGGTTCTTCGCGTTGCTTCGAATTAAACCACATGCTCCACCGCTTGTGCGGGTCCCCGTCAATTCCTTTGAGTTTCAGCCTTGCGGCCGTACTCCCCAGGCGGAGTGCTTAATGCGTTAGCTGCAGCACTAAGGGGCGGAAACCCCCTAACACTTAGCACTCATCGTTTACGGCGTGGACTACCAGGGTATCTAATCCTGTTTGCTCCCCACGCTTTCGCGCCTCAGCGTCAGTTACAGACCAGAAAGCCGCCTTCGCCACTGGTGTTCCTCCACATCTCTACGCATTTCACCGCTACACGTGGAATTCCGCTTTCCTCTTCTGTACTCAAGTCCTCCAGTTTCCAATGACCCTCCACGGTTGAGCCGTGGGCTTTCACATCAGACTTAAAGGACCGCCTGCGCGCGCTTTACGCCCAATAATTCCGGACAACGCTTGCCACCTACGTATTACCGCGGCTGCTGGCACGTAGTTAGCCGTGGCTTTCTGACGAGGTACCGTCAAGGTACGGGCAGTTACTCCCGTACTTGTTCTTCCCTCGCAACAGAGCTTTACGATCCGAAAACCTTCTTCGCTCACGCGGCGTTGCTCCATCAGACTTTCGTCCATTGTGGAAGATTCCCTACTGCTGCCTCCCGTAGGAGTCTGGGCCGTGTCTCAGTCCCAGTGTGGCCGATCACCCTCTCAGGTCGGCTACGCATCGTCGCCTTGGTAGGCCGTTACCCCACCAACTAGCTAATGCGCCGCGGGCCCATCCTGCAGTGACAGCCGAAACCGTCTTTCAGAGTTCTTCCATGCGGAAGAACCGATTATTCGGTATTAGCCCCGGTTTCCCGGAGTTATCCCCATCTGCAGGGCAGGTTGCCCACGTGTTACTCACCCGTCCGCCGCTAATATCAGGGAGCAAGCTCCCTTCAATCCGCTCGACTTGCATGTATTAGGCACGCCGCCAGCGTTCGTCCTGAGCCAGGATCAAACTCTCCATAATACCGGCCGGCGATACGCAACGCATTGCGTTGTCGATTTCGTTCGATCAGTCACGTACTGATGTACGCTCCTTCCCTCTCTCACTCATCTCCTAGCACTGCACTACGTCTCCCCAGCCGGAAGAGAAACTTGAATAGCTCGAGTTTCTTGCTGGCATCATTTAAGATGTCAATTTTGAATCCGAAGATTCGTTTTGTCTCTTCACCGACAGGGTCGGCTATGAGACTTTATTTGTTGACGTTTTGCTGTTCAGTTTTCAAGGTTCATTTCGTTGTCGCGATTTTTCTCGGCAACTTTTATATTGTATCAAGTTATTCTCTTAGCGTCAATAACTTTTTTCATTTAATTTCTTTCCTTCTTATCTCAGAAACGCAAGATCTTCTATCTTAGTATCAATAGATAATTAGGCATCGTTTTCGCTCTTTGGAAAATGCGACGTTTAATAATATACACTTTAATTCTATCGATTGCAACATTTATTTCAAAAAATGTTTTGCAAAGTTCTAGGGACCCTATGCAGACACTCATAGGAATCACTTTCATTAAGTTGCTGAAATCCCAGTATCACCTCTCTGAAGTTACTCATCCACCACTACTTTCTATTTGAAATTCTATTTTTGCAATTGATCATTTCTCTCTGAAGATGCTTGTAAAAGTTGTTCCAGAAAAGTTGCTTCGCTTTAGAAACTTTTTTCTTCCCTCTTCTAACGTATGCTAAAAAAGAAAAAAGCACTTCACACCCTGTCATTAAAGGGTATGAAGTGCTTTCGGTTCAGACTTAATCTATCTGAACCTTGATACGTCCCAGGAGGGATTCGAACCCCCGACCCACAGCTTAGAAGGCTGTTGCTCTATCCAACTGAGCTACTGAGACATGTTGTTTGGCAACTACTGATTGCCTAACGACAAGTTTTATTATAGGCATGCTCATTGGAAAAGTCAACGCTAATTTGCGATATTTTTCATTTCAACTGTAATTACTGTTTCCATATCCATGTTTTTGAAGGAAATTCTGTATCCATCGTTCCATTCCACCTCAGCAAAAGTCGGCTGTTTACCTGCTCTTGGGAGCAATGTGCTTCCCGGATTAACAAATAATATTCCTTCACTCAGCTCAGCACCATACGAATGCGAATGACCAAAAAGAACAATATCTGCGCCTATTTCCTGAGCTTCATAATATAAAGGCAGCATCGTCCGTTTGCAATCATGCTCATGCCCATGGACCATCCAAATTTTCTTGTCACCGACTTCAACTACAATCGAATCCGGAAAACGTCGATCTCTGTCACAGTTTCCTTTTACGATATGTAGATTTTGCAAAATTGGATCATCCGATGATAGTTCACTATCTCCGCAATGAAAAATAGCATCCGCCTGCAATGCGGAAACGGCCTTCACCGTTTCCTTATCGCCGTGCGAATCGCTCAAGACGATGATTTTCATTGCTTCTCCCCTAACGAATCTAGCAGCTGCGGCAAACGCTCCTTCAACTGTCGAAGGGCTGCACCCCGATGTGAGATCAATCCTTTTTCCTCCGGAGACAATTCAGCCATCGCCTGTCCCTTCTCAGGAGAATAAAATATCGGGTCATAACCGAAACCGTTCGTTCCTCTTCTCTCCTCAAGAATCAATCCTTCACAGCTTCCCGAAAATGTTACAGTTTCCACACTCGGACCTGCAACAGCAAGCACACAACGGAAACGAGCCGTGCGCTCTTCCTCTGGAACTCCTTGAAGCTCGGACAGCACTTTGTCGATATTGGCATCGTCATTCTTCGGCTCGCCTGCGTAACGCGCAGAATAGACACCCGGAGCCCCTTGCAGTCTATCGATTTCCAATCCACTATCATCTGCGATGACCATAATGCCTAATAACTTCGAAACCGTTTCAGCCTTTAAGATCGCGTTTTCCTCAAATGTAACGCCAGTCTCCTCAACATCAATGTCTTGATCAAGATCATTCAATGTTTGCACTTCGAAACCGAATGGACCGAAAAGTGTTTCGAAATCTTTCGCTTTCCCTTTATTATTTGTCGCAATTAATATTTTCTTCATTGTTCTTCGCCGCCCTTTCCGCCAATAAGCGTGCCGATTTCTCCTAATGCACTCCTTTGGATGCCGATCAATCGTTGAATACCTAATTCCGCGAGTTCGACGAGATCATTCATTTCCTGCCTTGTGAATGTCGCTTCTTCACCAGTCCCTTGTAATTCGACAAATTCTCCTGCGCCTGTCATTACGACATTCATATCAACAGCCGCTGCCGAGTCCTCAGGATAATCAAGATCTAAAATCAAGACGCTTTCTTCCGTCTTCCCTACACTGATAGCAGCTAAATAGTCTTTAATTGGGAATTGGCTTAAGCCCTTCTCCTTCGCTAATTTAGAGACAGCGATGCTCATGGCAACAAACGCACCGGTAATGGATGCTGTCCTTGTCCCACCATCTGCTTGGATCACATCACAGTCAATCCATATCGTCCGTTCTCCAAGCGCTCCAAGATCGATTACAGCACGCATCGCGCGTCCGATCAAGCGCTGAATTTCCATCGTCCTTCCGCCTACTTTTCCGCGTGAGGATTCCCGTTGAGTCCGCTGACCGGTAGCACGAGGGAGCATGGAGTACTCTGCGGTCACCCAACCTTGTCCACTTCCTCTTAAAAACGGTGGAACTCTGTCCTCAATGGATGCTGTGCAAATCACCTTCGTATTCCCTACAGAAATTAAAACCGAGCCTTCCGGATGGATCAAATAATCCGTCTCAATCGATACTGGCCTTCCCATATCTGCAGTTCTTCCATCATGCCTCATATTGGATACCCTCCACAAATCAAATTCGTCCTCCATCTTACCATATTCATTTTCGCTATAGCAAAACCCTGAAGCCTAATTTAAGCTTCAGGGTTCTGCAGAACAATATGTCTGACATCAGGATTTTCAATACCGAGCCAATCGATCGCAATCGATTCGAATCCTTCCAATTGTCCAGTCGTATAAAATATCGGCTCTTTCCTTTCACCGGAGATGTTAGCCATGCTTAATCCAGTTAAGATATTCTCCACATCCCGCACCGTCTCATACGCCGATGATACAATTTTCACGCCAAACGGCAATTGTTCTTGAATTTGGTCATGCAAAAGTGGGTAATGCGTACAGCCTAAAATGGCCGTATCGAACTCCAAATGTGCAATCGGCTCTAATGTCCTTTTTATAATTGGTTGAATGTCCGTTTGCTTGTATGCCCCACTTTCAACAAGAGGAACAAACTCGGGACAGGCAAGCGGAATAACATCCGCATCTGCTGAAATTGCAGAAATGGCGTTCTCATATGCCTTACTTTTGACTGTGCCTACTGTACCTAATACAACGATTTTTCTGTTTGATGATACAAGCGCAGCTGCCCTAGCACCTGGTTCGATTACACCTAAGACGGGGAAAGGGAACCGTTCACGTAACATATCCAGAGCCACCGCTGTAGCCGTATTGCATGCGACAACCAGCATTTTGATACCCATTTTGGCAAGAGCAGAACCCATTTCCATCGTAAATTCCTTTACTTCTTCAACTGAACGTGGCCCGTATGGACAACGCGCATCATCGCCTATATAAATAATTGTTTCATTCGGTAAAAAATGTAGAATTTCTTTTACGACGGTCAATCCGCCGACACCGGAATCAATGACTCCGATTGGTGCATTATTCGGGATCTTCAATCCTTGATCATCTCTTTGTGCAGTTTAGTCAACAATCGGGAAAACTCGTTTATTTCTACCTCTGAAAAATCCTCGAGAACTGCATTCAAATATTTCCGACGTTTGTCGATTACTTCTTCGATAATACGTTCACCTTCACCTAGTAAGTGGATGCGTACGACGCGGCGATCCTGTTCATCACGCACCCTCTTCACAAGATTGTTGTTTTCCATGCGATCGACAAGATCTGTCGTCGTGCTGAACGCTAAATACATCTTATTCGACAAATCTCCAATCGTCATGTCCCCATGCTCGAACAACCATTGCAAAGCAATGAACTGTGGAGGTGTAATCGTATAATTGCTTAATATTTTTCGACCTTGTTGCTTAATGATCCCAGATATATATCGAAGTTCCTTTTCCATCCGAGCAATGTTCTCGGCACCGTCAAGACTCATTGCGTTATCTTCCGTCACATATACCAGCTCCCTGAAAACGAATACTGTCTACTTATTGTCACCTTTTTTATCATAGAACGCAACAGTTTTAAAAAGGATAATAAGTATATCATGTTTTTTCAGGGAACTGAGCATATACATGTATATGACGGTTCATAACGAGTCAGCTATTCAAGGAACGACAATAGATTTGCTTAATTCAGTTTCAGTTCCCCTAATCGCAACAATTCGACAATCGCTTGTGCCCTTCCGGATACTCCCAATTTCTGAATGGTATTCGAAATATGATTCCGGACGGTTTTTTCGCTAATGCCGAGCCGTCCTGCGATTTCTTTCGTCGTATGATCATCTACTAATAGATGAAAGATTTCTCGCTCCCTTGCTGTTAGCAAAGAACGGTTTTTCATTTCTCCTGTCAAGACGCGCCCCCTCCTATCCACGTTCACTTTACAATATGTGAAGATGGTTTAGGCTGTGCCGGCTCGTTCATCATTTTACAAGGAAAAACCGGATTTTTGATCGTCTTTCCAAGGAACAGATTTGCCTGTTACCCTATCGATTTGGACAATCGTTCCTCTTCCCGTAAATGCTATTTCCCCCTTTGCATTTTTCCCCATATAGTGGATGTCGACAGAGCTATTGCCGACAGATGCTGCTTTTACATAAATCGACAATTGCTCATCAAAGAATACTTGTTTCATATAGTCACATTGCAGATCTGCAACGACAGGTATGGTCGTTCCGTTCGGATCCAGCCAGTCTTGCATATGGCCAAGGTGCTTTAGGTATTCGATCCTCGCATATTCAAAGTATGCGAAGTTGACTGTGTTGTTTAAATGGCCGTACATGTCCGTTTCTGAGAAACGTACAGTGACGGGTACTGAAAAAATAAACTCCTCACTCCACTTTTCCATGTTTTCAATATAAGCAATCCTCAACATTCCCACTCCCTTTAATATAGTTTTTCGAAGCTTACCGCTCGCTTTCCGCGGGCGAGCGCCGAGCCAATCGAGCGGCGAAGGGTTCGATTTGCCGTATTTCTGTGTTTTTTGCAGAAATTAAGGCATTCTTATCTTGCTCGCAAACGCCTTTCTTCGTAAAGGCGTTCGCAGGAGTCGAGCGGACGCTTCTCCAAACCAAATAATCTGCATTCAAAACAAAAATGAATGAACATTCATTCTTTTATTATAGCAAATATGCTGCAAACATCCAATACAACATCAGATTTCCAAAATATACGTCTTGCTTTGAACGAGGGATTTCTTTATTACAAAAAGAACTGTCACAAAAAGTCATTTTCGACTTTCTGGACAGTTCTTTCAAGAGATTATTATTAGTCAACCATATGGTCGCTTCCGAAGAAGTTTTTGAACATTTGTACTGTCGTTGCGCGGTTCATTGCAGCGATGGAAGTTGTCAAAGGAATACCTTTCGGACATGCGACGACACAGTTTTGTGAGTTACCGCATTCGCCGATTCCTCCATCGGACATGATTGTTGCAAGACGTTCGTCTTTGTTCATTGCACCTGTTGGATGCGAGTTGAAAAGGCGGACTTGTGACAATAAAGCAGGTCCGATGAAGTTCGTTTTGTCGTTGACGTTCGGGCAAGCTTCTAGGCAGACACCGCACGTCATACATTTAGACAATTCGTAAGCCCATTGGCGTTTACGCTCAGGCATACGTGGACCTTCGCCCAAATCGTAAGTGCCATCGATCGGAATCCAAGCTTTTATTCTTTTGAGTGAATCGAACATGAATTCACGGTCAACGATCAAGTCACGTACAACCGGGAACGTTCTCATCGGCTCAAGGCGGATCGGCTGTGTCAATTGATCGACCAAAGCCGTACAAGATTGGCGAGGGCGTCCGTTGATCACCATTGAACATGCGCCGCACACTTCTTCAAGGCAGTTCATGTCCCAGTTGACTGGTGTCGTTTTCTTCCCGTCAGCATTCACCGGGTTACGACGGATCTCCATGAGAGCGGAAATGACGTTCATATTCGGTCTATAAGGGATTTCAAAGCTTTCCATATACGGTTTTGAATCAGGTGTGTCTTGTCGCTGGATTTCAAATTTGACCGTTTTACCTGCAGTTGGCTGTTCAAGGACAGCAGTTGTTTGCTCAGTCACTTATGTCAATCTCCTTTCTTCGCTGAATAGTCACGTTTACGCGGCGGAATCAAGGATACATCCACTTCTTCATAAGAAAGGATCGGCGCAGATTTTCCATCGAACTCTGCGATTGTCGTTTTCAAGAAGTTTTCGTCGTCACGATTCGGGAACTCCGGTTTGTAATGCGCACCGCGGCTCTCATTACGATTCAATGCTCCCAATGTGATAACACGTGCCAAGTATAGCATGTTTTTCAACTGGCGAGTGAATGTCGCACCTTGGTTAGACCATTGTTGTGTATCCACAATATTGATGTTTTCGTAACGTTCAAGAAGCTCTTGAAGCTTGTAGTCCGTTTCTTGTAACTTATCGTTGTAACGAACAACCGTTACGTTATCCGTCATGATCTCTCCAAGTTCTCGATGAAGCATGTATGCATTTTCATTGCCATCCATCTTCAACGTTGCGTCCCATTTTTGCTGTTCGTCTTTCACAGCTGCATCGAACAATGTTGAAGGAAGCTCATCCGCAGTGCGTTTTACGCCGCGCATATACTTGACCGCTTCCGGACCTGCAACCATTCCGCCATAGATGGCAGATAGCAAGGAATTCGCTCCTAGGCGGTTCGCACCGTGCTGGGAGTAATCACATTCACCAGCTGCAAACAGTCCTGGAATGCTTGTATGCTGTTCGTAATCGACCCAAAGTCCGCCCATTGAATAGTGGACTGCTGGGAAGATTTTCATCGGCAATTTGCGTGGATCGTCGCCAGTGAACTTCTCATAGATTTCAATGATGCCGCCAAGTTTAACGTCAAGCTCATGCGGATCTTTATGAGAAAGGTCAAGGTATACCATGTTTTCCCCGTTAATACCCAATTTCTGATTAACGCAGACATCAAAAATTTCACGTGTCGCAATGTCACGTGGTACTAAGTTACCGTAATCAGGATATTTTTCCTCAAGGAAGTACCATGGCTTACCGTCTTTATATGTCCAAATACGACCGCCTTCACCACGAGCAGATTCACTCATGAGACGAAGTTTGTCATCTCCAGGGATAGCAGTCGGGTGAATTTGAATGAATTCACCATTCGCATATTTAGCCCCTTGTTGATAAACTATCGAAGCTGCGGAACCTGTATTGATTACTGAGTTTGTTGATTTACCGAAAATGATTCCAGGACCGCCAGTCGCCATTATGACCGCGTCACCAGGGAATGCTTTAATTTCCATAGACTGCATATTTTGTGCTTTGATGCCTCGGCAAATTCCTTCATCATCCATAATGACTCCAAGGAATTCCCAATGCTCGTACTTCTGAACAAGACCCGCCACCTCATGACGACGAACTTGCTCGTCCAATGCATATAGAAGTTGTTGGCCAGTAGTTGCGCCAGCAAAAGCTGTACGGTGATGTAACGTACCGCCAAAACGACGGAAATCCAATAATCCTTCAGGTGTGCGGTTGAACATGACACCCATTCGGTCCATCAAGTGGATGATCCCTGGAGCTGCCTCAGCCATTGCTTTGACTGGAGGTTGGTTCGCAAGGAAGTCTCCTCCATATACAGTGTCATCAAAGTGGATTGCTGGAGAGTCTCCCTCACCTTTTGTATTCACTGCGCCGTTAATGCCACCTTGTGCACAAACGGAGTGGGAGCGTTTTACCGGAACGAGTGAGAACAGGTCAACCCCGACCCCTTCTTCCGCAGCTTTGATAGTTGCCATCAAGCCGGCAAGTCCGCCACCGACGACAATCAATCTGCCTTTTGCCATTATTGTTTCACTCCTCAAATTTTACATATACTTGTAATTCAGGAACTAAAATTGTATTAGGCGAATGCCAATAAGGCTTGCATACCTATTACGGAGAGTACTAAGAATGCTAGGATTGTAATATAGGAAACGATTTTTTGCGAACGTGGAGATTGTGCAATCCCCCATGTCACAGCGAACGACCATAGGCCATTTGCCAAGTGGAATGTCGCTGAAAGCACGCCTGCGATATAGAATGCAAGCATGAATGGATTATCCAAGATGTTTGCCATCATGTTGAAATCCACTTCTGCTCCAAGTGCTTTTTGAATTCTCGTTTCATAAATATGCCAAGCTATGAACACGACTAGGAAAACACCTGTTACACGTTGCAACATGAACATCCAGTTGCGGAATGTTCCGTAGCGCTGAACATTATTTTTTGCAGTGAAAGCTATGTACACACCATAAAACGCATGGAACATTAACGGAATGTAGATAATGAACCATTCCAAGAACAGGACGAACGGCAAGTTGCCCATAAAATTGGAAGCGTTATTGAATGCTTCTTCACCGCGCGTTGCAAAATGGTTGATGACCAAGTGTTGAGTGAGGAACAACCCAACCGGAATGACTCCGAGCAATGAATGAAGTCGGCGCAAGTAAAAATCTGATTCTCTCGACAAGTCTTTTACCCTCCCTTATTTAAGAGATATGTCCGAAATGCGTCGTCACTGTTTGTACAAATGAAGGACGTTCACGGCATGCCTCTTAATGGTACAATATGATAACATGTTCATTGTACTCCTCACTTTTGAGGAGGTCAAGGTGATGTGAGCTTTTTCAGACCGCTGTTAAAAAGTTCAATCCACAAACTGATTCTCCTGAAAGGACTGCATAATCGTTGGATAAACAAACATTCGAAACTCCGACACGATTAGGATATGAAATCATAAAAGACCATGTGCTCCCGAACATACTAGGTAAACATGAAGATGAAATCCTTTATTGGTCCGGGAAAGACGTGGCGAGGAAGTTCCCAATCTTCTCAATCGACGAGCTTCCCGATTTCTTTCAGGAAGCCGGCTGGGGTCCACTCATCGCCTACGATGGCAAAACTGCGAAGGACGAAGCATTGTTCATTCTCGAACAAAGCGACGCGACGTTGTTGGAAAACAGATCTTACCAGCTAGAAGCCGGTTTCATTGCTGAACAGTTCCAGAAACTGAATGGCTTTCTGACTGAATGCTATGGTGAAAAATTCCTGAAAGAGAAACAAGTCCGCTTTCTCGTGAAATGGGATTTGAAAACAAACGTATAATAGTACTTTGCTAAAATCACACTCTTTCAAAGGGAAAACAACCTAATGGATTGCTAGACAGGAAAAGGGCTCATCGACATTCGATTTGAGCCCTTTATTTATTGTCTTCCTTAAAATACTCCATTACAGTCTCCGCAACCTTTATCGGAAGACCTGCATCGTTCAATTCGGCTGCTGTTGCTTCCCGAATTTTTTTTATGGAACCGAAATGCTTTAACAGTTGCTGCTTCCGTTTCGGTCCGACTCCAGGCAATCCGTCCAAAATAGACGTCAATGAATTGGAATCCCTGCGTTGTCGGTGGAACGTAATGACGAAGCGGTGCACTTCATCTTGTATCCGTTGCAGCAAATAAAACGCCTCGCTCGTCCGTTTCAACGGGACGACCTCAACCGGATTTCCGTACAGCAATTGAGCCGTCTGATGCTTATCATCCTTCGCAAGGCCCGCGATCGGGATAGACAAACCAAGTTCATCCTCTATGACTTCACGTGCAACTTCCATCTGCCCTTTCCCACCATCAATAATGATCAAGTCAGGCAGCGGCAGCTGATCTCTTAACACGCGGATATACCGTCTGCGGATCACTTCGCGCATAGCCCCATAATCGTCATGGGCAGCCGCAGTCCTCGTTTTATACTTCCTATAATCTTTTCGGTTCGGTTTTCCGTCAACGAAAGAAACCATCGCCGATACCGGATCAACGCCGCCAGTGTGGGAGTTATCAAACGCTTCGATTCGCAGTGGAGTAGAAATCCTCATCACCTCTCCTAGATCTTCACAAGCCCCGATTGTCCTCTGCTCCTGACGTTCAATGAGCTGGAATTTTTCGCGCAATGAAATTTGAGCATTTTTATTCGATAATTTCACGAGATCTTTTTTCTTGCCTCTTTGAGGGATGAATACATTCACGTTCAATAGTTGTTGAACGATTTCTAGATCGATCCCTTCCGGCAGTAAGATTTCTTTAGGCAGAAGATGACCGCTCTTTCCGTAAAATTGGCCGATGAATGTTAGCAGCTCTTCCTCTGGATCTTGATATAAAGGGAATATGGAAACATCCCTTTCAATTAATTTGCCTTGGCGTACAAAAAATACTTGAACGCACATCCAACCCTTTTCTACTGCATACCCGAATACGTCACGGTCTGTGAAGTCATTCATCATCATTGTTTGCTTCTCCATGACCGCTTCAATATTAGCGATTTGATCCCGATATTCCTTTGCACGTTCGAATTCAAGATTTTCGGCAGCAGTTGCCATCTTTTCCGTCAGCTCTTTTTTTACGCTTTTATAACCGCCATTCAGGAAGCGGCTAATATCGTCCACCATTTCTTTATATGTTTCCTGTTTTACTTCATTCACACAAGGGGCTAAGCATTGGCCCAAATGGTAATAAAGACAGACGCGATCGGGCAGCTGATGGCATTTCCGGTATGGATACAAACGGTCTAGCAGCTTTTTCGTTTCATGCGCTGCTGTGGCATTCGGATAGGGTCCGAAATATTTCCCCTTATCTTTTTTGAGCTGCCTCGTCACAATTAGTTTAGGATGCCGTTCTGAAGTGATTTTTAAGTAGGGGTACGTCTTGTCATCTTTCAGCATGATATTGTACTTAGGGTCATGCTGTTTGATGAGGTTCAACTCCAATATGAGCGCTTCAATATCAGATGATGTAATAATATATTCGAAGTCCTCGATTTCCCCGACGAGGCGCTGTGTTTTGGCGTCATGGGATCCGGTAAAATAACTGCGGACCCTGTTTTTCAATATCTTCGCCTTACCGACGTAGATGATGGTGCCTTGGCGGTCTTTCATTAAGTAACAGCCAGGCAAGTCCGGCAGTAAGGATAGTTTATGCTCTATTTTTTCATTCATCTTCTTCACCTACCAAAAAACCGGGTTCCTCTAAAGGTTCCCGGTTTCAAGTAATCCATTACGCGTGTTTTTCGATCAGTTCTGCAAGTTGTTCTTTCGGCTGGAAACCGACAACTTTATCGACAATTTCTCCGTCTTTGAAGAGGACAAGTGTCGGGATTGACATGATGCCGAATTCTCCAGCAGTCGCTTGGTTCTCATCGACATCAACTTTAACGATTTTCGCTTTGCCGTTTAGGTCACCGTCGAGCTCTTCCAATACAGGAGCGATCATTTTACAAGGTCCGCACCATGTTGCCCAGAAGTCAACAAGCACGAGGCCGTCTTTTGTTTGGTCTTTAAAGTCTTGGTCAGTTGCATGTGTAATAGCCATTTATTCTTTTCCTCCTTTAGTAAATCCAACTATGATTGCATTATAGCATGTCAAATATAGACGGGCGAAACATCTGCTTCAATTAGGTGAAAGGCTCCCGCTTCTGCAGGAGCCTCTACTTAATCAATTCGTTTTGATTTTCTTGATTTCTTCAATCATCATTGGGATGACTTCGAACAAGTCGCCGACGATGCCGTAGTCTGCTACTTTGAAAATGTTTGCTTCTGGATCTTTGTTGATGGCGACGATTACTTTTGAGTTCGACATTCCAGCCATATGCTGGATCGCGCCTGAAATTCCCGCAGCAATGTATAGATCCGGTGTTACGACTTTACCTGTTTGACCGATTTGCAACGAGTAATCGCAGTAATCCGCGTCACATGCTCCGCGGGAAGCACCGACTGCACCACCGAGTAATTGAGCCAATTCTTCTAGAGGTGCAAAGCCTTCTGCACTTTTCACACCGCGGCCGCCAGCGACGACAACTTTCGCCTCTGATAGATCAACGCCTTCCGTCGACTTGCGGACGACTTCGCTAATGACTGAGCGTAAGTTCGTGATGTCAACCGAAACAGAAGAAACGTCACCGGAACGGCTTTCGTCTTTTTCAAGCGGCTCGATATTGTTCGGACGAACCGTGAAGAATAGAAGACCTTCTTTAATTTTCACTTTTTCAAATGCTTTACCGGAATAGATCGGACGGATGAATACCGCGTCATCGCCTTCTCCTTCGATTGCTGTTACATCGGATACTAAACCTGAAGCTAGTTTACTAGCAATCTTCGGAGATAGATCTTTCCCTAATGAAGTATGACCGAACACGATAGCGTCTGGTTTTTCTTGCTCATAAACAGCCATGAATGCTTGGCCGAATCCGTCTGATGTATAATGTTTCAAATGCGGGTGCTCCACAGTGATGACACGGTCCGCACCGTATTTGATCATTTCTTCCCCTAATGTTTGAACTGAGTCGCCGAATAGCAAACCGACGATTTCTCCGCCGTCTGCTACCGTTTTCGCAGCTGCAATTGCTTCGAATGAAACGTTACGCAATGCTCCTTCACGAGCTTCACCAAGTACTACTACTTTTTTAGACATTTAAAGTCCCTCCCCTAACAATATGAAAAATCAACAATCAATCATGCCTCGGCTTGATTGCGTACGGATTTTTTTGAGTTTGCTCGAAAAAACACCTTTAACAATCCGTGACATCCGCGGGCCTACAGGACGTAGGTCATGCAACCTTCGCCACAGGACGTGGCGTACTTAGGTTGCCATCCTTTCGATTTGATTCAGCCGAATCAAATCAAAGCACTTTGGATTCTTTATTTAGAAGATCAACCAGCTCTTTTACCTGATCGGACAAATCGCCTTCAAGGATGCGCCCTGCCGCTTTTTGAGGCGGAAGATAGATTTCAATCGTTTCTGTTTTCGCTTCCACATCATCTTCATCGAGGTCTAAATCATCCAATTCCAGTTCTTCAAGCGGCTTTTTCTTTGCCTTCATGATTCCTGGTAAAGATGGATAGCGAGGCTCATTTAATCCTTGTTGTGCAGTGACCAATAATGGCAAGGACGTTTCAATCGTTTCAGAATCCCCTTCAACGTCACGAACGATTTTTACGGAAGTGCCGTCGATTTCTAGGTTCGTAATCGTAGTCACATAATTGATCCCTAATAATTCCGCAACACGTGGCCCGACTTGTCCGGAGCCCCCATCGATTGCGACGTTCCCCGCGAGGATTAAATCCGCATTTTTGTCTTTTAAGTATTCCGCGATGATTTTCGCTGCAGTGAACTCGTCCATCTCATCCAAGTCGTCCTCGGTATTGATCAGGACAGCTTTGTCCGCCCCCATTGCCAATGCAGTACGAAGCTGTTTTTCAGCTTCTTCATCGCCGATTGTGATGACTGTTACTTCACCGCCATGTTCGTCTCGTACTTGGATCGCTTCTTCGATTGCGTATTCGTCATAAGGATTGATAATAAATTCAGCGCCGTCTTCAGCGATTTTACCGTTTGATACAGCGATTTTCTCCTCAGTGTCAAATGTACGTTTCACCAATGCATAAATGTTCATATTGCATACCTCCCTGGCTTATTTAATTCCCTTTGAATTGTGGTTCCCTTTTTTCAATGAAAGCTTGGATTCCTTCTTTTGCATCTTCCGAGACGAAAACCTCACCGAATGAACCGGCCTCTGCCTTCACCCCTTCGTAGAACGAATCTGTTTTCGTATATTGAAGCATACGAAGTGCAGCTTTCATGGCAATCGGACTTTTCTTCGCAATTTTCTTTGCCATTTCCATAGTTTTCGGAAGCAGTTCCTCATCCGGTAAAGCATGATTGGCTAGTCCCCATCGTACCGCTTCTTCCCCAGTGATCGGCTCGCTCGTCAATAACATTTCCGCCGCTTTCGCTACTCCGACATACCTTGGCAAGCGCTGGGTTCCGGCAAAGCCTGGAATCAACCCTAATTGCAATTCAGGCAAACCGAGTTTAGCTTTCTCTGTGACAACCCGAATATGACATCCCATTGCCAACTCCAATCCACCGCCAAGTGCAGCACCATGAATTGCTGCAATGATCGGCTTCTTGAAGCTTTCCATTCGTTCGAAAACGTCCTGCCCTGCTGCAGCAAGCTGAGAAAACTGTTCGCCGGACGTCACTGTAGTGAATTCCTTAATATCGGCCCCTGCCGAAAAGAATTTACCTTCACCGTGAAGCACGATAACGCGGACAGAATCATCATTTTCCACTTCGTCCAATACTTTATCAATCTCTTGAATAAGACTACTAGATAAAGCATTGGCCGGCGGTCTGTTGATTACGACAGTCGCCACTCCATCCTCAACATCGATTTTCAAAAACTCCATTCTACCCCACCCTTTCCGAAATGCTCTTTTCTACATCATGAAAAATCGAGATTTAAGCTTTCATTCCGTTTAAAATTAAGCGATGGACTTCTGGTGCTAATTTCATCAAATCATACTTTTGATCATTCATTACCCATGATGTGATTGTTTCGTCGATTGTTCCAAAAACCATTTGACGGGCCAACCGAATATCGATCCGCTCGTCAAACTCACCCTTTTCGATGCCCTCTTTTAAGATGGTATCGAGCAATGTCAAGTACTCCTTCAATACTTCATTAATTCTATATCGAAGTTCTTTGTTTGATTGCCGTAGTTCCAACTGGGTTACAATGGCTAGGTGGCGGTCACCATTGAGCAAACTGAAATGGTTTTCAATCATCTTGGCAAGCATTTCCGTAGCAGAGATTTCCTTCTTCAAAATCTCTTTCACATTCTCTACAAAGACGCCCATCTTCTCACGAAAAACGGAAATAAGGATATCCTCTTTATTTTTGAAATAAAGATAGATCGTTCCGTCTGCAACGCCTGCTTCCTTGGCGATCTTGGAGACTTGCGCCTGATGGTAACCATTTTCAGCAATGACGATGACGGCAGCATCAACTATTTGTTTATATTTAGGTTTATCACGTTTCATTTTTTTCACCACCAAAAAGAAGAAAATATGAATGATGGTTCATTCATATTTTCATATTAATCGTTTATTCGGTTATCGTCAAGTCTTTCGTCAGGAAGTTTGTAATTCCTGCTCCATCTTCTTTTTCTCTTCATCTACAAGTGCGCGCCTCAAAATTTTACCGACTGCGGTTTTCGGCAGTTCTTTCCTGAATTCATATTTACGCGGCACTTTGAATGAAGCCAAATGTTCACGGCAATACGTATTCAATTCTTCCTCTGTCACCGATTTCCCTTCTTTTAAAACAATATATGCCTTTACTGTCTCACCACGGTATGGATCTGGAACGCCGGCGACTACACATTCTTGGATTGCATCATGCTCATACAGCACCTCTTCGATTTCACGTGGATAAATATTGAAACCGCTCGCAATGATCATATCCTTTTTCCTATCGACAACATAAAAATGACCTTCATCATCCATATACCCTAAATCTCCGGTTAACAGCCATCCATCGCGGAACGTTTCGGCGGTTTCCTCCGGTCTGTTCCAATAGCCCTTCATCACTTGAGGTCCTTTTACCGCTATTTCCCCGACTTCCCCATTCGGCAGGGGCTCTGTTGATTCCGGACCTAAAATGCACGCATCCGTATCTGGCCATGGAACACCGATCGACCCTTTTACACGTCTTTCCTCCCAAATGAAATTCGCAATGGCGACTGGAGATGTTTCTGTCAAGCCATAACCTTCTACGAGCTTTCCGCCGGTTATCTTTTCAAATTTCTCCTGCAATTCGACTGGTAAAGCAGCAGATCCACTTATACAAGCTTTTATAGAAGAAAGATCGTACTTCGAAAGCTCCGGATGATTCAACAACCCGATATAGATTGTCGGTGCACCCGGGAAGAGCGTTGGTTTCTGTTTATCGATTGCTTTGAGCGCAGTATTGAAGTCAAACTTAGGGATAAGAACCATTTTATTGCCTGACATGACGGATAAGACAAGAACGGTCGTCATGCCATACACATGGAAGAACGGTAAAATCCCCATGACAATCTCTTCGCCATCTTCGCATTTATAGAGCCATGCATTACACATTTGCGCGTTGCTGATCAAATTGGCGTGTGTGAGCATGACACCTTTCGGCGGTCCCGTAGTCCCTCCCGTATATTGGAGCAGTGCAACATCTTCGTCAAAATCAAATTCATATGAAACCGGGTCAGGTTTTGCAATCTTCATAATTTCTGTGAAAAGATGGTTCATACCCCTATGTTCCACCTTCACGATAATCCCATGCTCCTTTTTTTGGATGAATGGATAAATGAGATTTTTAGGGAACGGCAAATAGTCTTTAATTCCCGTTATGATGACATGCTCCAACTCTGTTTCCTTAATGATCTTCGTAATGCGTCCAAATAGAATATCGAGCGAAATGATTACCTTTGCCCCGGAATCCACCATCTGATAGGATAATTCTCTTTCTGTATAAAGTGGATTCGTCTGCACGACAATTCCCCCAACATAAAGGATGCCGTAGTAGGCGATAGCGCTTTGAGGACAGTTCGGAAGCATAATTGCGACGCGGTCCCCCTTTTCAACACCTAGCGAACGCAAATAGTTGGCAAACTTCAATGCCGACTCATGGAATTCTTTATAACTTATATCCTTGCCCATGAAATGCATTGCCGTCTTTTCAGGAAACTTATTCCCCGATCTCGTTAAGAATTCTTGAAGCGGAATCCGATCATAATCGATCGTTTTCGGTATATCCGGCGGATACATATCCAGCCATGGCCTTCCTGTCATTGTAACGCCCCCTTTTCCATTACAATACTTAGAAAATTCCTTCTTTAAATATTATATCGATAAATGAATCCGCTTTCAAATAGAATATTATTTTCATAGAGAAAAAATGCCTTGACTAGAAAATTTAAGTCAAGGCGTATTCGTGAACATCCAATATATTCCTACAAGAACAAAAAGAACACAAACAACAATTAAAATCTTAGACAATTTTTCCATATCATATCTCCTATGAAATGCTGGCACCGATAACAAAGGACAATCCTACCGATATTGTCAGCGAAATGAAGCCGACGGAACGGTTATCCTCTTCGATTTCCTTGTCAATATTGAACTTCGGTGTAAGAAATTCAAAAAGGATGTACGCGATGACGAGCAGGACAAAACCGAATAAGCCCCATCCAATCATTTGCGGCAATGTATTATGCTGCTCAATTGAATAACGGAAAATATTCGAAACACCGAAGATCTTCCCGCCGGTAGCCATCGCAACAGCTAAATTCCCTTTTCGGATTTCTTCCCAATTCTTATACTTTGTTACAAGTTCAAAAAGCACCATCGAAACGACGAGGCAAAGGACTACTACACTGAAATAACCTGTCGTTTCTACAAGAGGATGGCTCCAAAATCCAGTTTCCGTCATTTATTTGACTCCTTTGAAATTCATTCATCCTAACCTCTACGAATGAAGACGAGGAAAGTTTCAATTTTGTATAACTTTTTATTTTAGTTCAACGACCGTAACCCCATGGCCGCCTTCGCCCGCTTCCCCGTATCTGTAACTTTTCACACGCGGATGATTTTTCAAATATGTTTGGACTCCTTGCCGTAAAGCTCCTGTTCCTTTTCCATGAATGATCGATACTTGATGATAATTGGATAGCAACGCATCATCCAAATATTTCTCAGTACGATGTAATGCATCTTCATACCGCTCCCCGCGAAGGTCGAGTTCCAGTTTGACGTATGAATCCCGTCCTTTTACAGAAGCGGATACAACAGTATCTTTCACTTTTTCAGGCTTAGTGTATTCCAGTACTGATTCATCAAGCTTCATTTTCAAGATGCCGATTTGGACGATCCATTCTTTTGCAGAAACCTTTTCAATGAGCGTGCCTTTTTGTCCGTATGTGATGACTTTTACTTCATCGCCGACTTCTAATGGCCTAGGAGCCGCTTTCGCTTTCAGTTTTTTCTTTTTATCTTCAGGAGCGGCTCCTTCCAGTCGTTTACGTGCTTCAATTAATTCATGCTCTTTAACATTTGCACCTGCGTTCAAGCGCAATGCACGCAAGTCGGAAATGACGGCTTCCGATTCGACACGTGCCTCGTCCACGATTTTTTTCGCTTTTTCTTTTGCATTCTCGATCAGTTTTTCTTTCATACCATCGAATTCGGAAAGCTTCTCTTCCAATTCGCGTTTCAGCCTTTCTGTTTCGATAAGCAACGCGTGTGTTTGTTCAGCATCCTTTTCTGATTGGACTCTGCTCGACTCCAATGAAGCAATCATCGAATCTACTTCTCCACGGTCTGTTCCCGTGAATTTTTTCGCCCGGTTAATAATATGTTCATGAAGACCGAGTCGCTTCGAGATTTCAAAAGCATTACTTCTGCCGGGTACTCCGATTAATAAACGATACGTCGGGCTCAATGTATCGATATCGAATTCCACACTCGCATTCGCCACGCCAGGGCGATTATAACCGTATGCTTTTAACTCAGGATAATGAGTTGTAGCCATTACCCGTGCTCCTGTGCCATGCACTTCATCCAATATGGAAATAGCAAGTGCGGCCCCTTCCTGCGGATCAGTGCCTGAGCCAAGCTCGTCAAAAATGAGCAATGAACGGGAGTCGAATTTTTTCAGGATATCGACAATGTTTACCATATGCGATGAGAACGTACTGAGACTTTGCTCAATGGACTGCTCATCGCCAATGTCTGCATAGACAGAATCAAAAACGGCAACTTCCGAACCATCCAATGCGGGAATCGGAAGTCCAGCCTGAGCCATCAATGTGCATAGGCCGACAGTCTTTAACGTGACGGTCTTCCCTCCTGTATTCGGTCCAGTAATAACGATTGTTGTAATATCCTTGCCAAATTCAATCGTATTGGCAACTGCCTGTTCGACCGGTAGCAAAGGATGTCGCGCTTTCGCTAGACGGATATATCCTTCATTATTCACTTCGGGCTTTGTACATTTATGCGCAATCCCATATTTCGATTTGGCAAGAATAATATCAATTTCCGATAAAATATCGACTAGCACAAAAAGATCATGAGCCACTTCTTGAACTTTTATAGATAGCTCCTGCAAAATCTTCTCAATTTCATCCTTCTCTTTCATCTTCAAGTTACGGATTTCATTATTCGCTTGGACGACAGCATCAGGCTCAATAAATAATGTTTGCCCCGATGATGACATATCGTGGATGACTCCCCCGAAGTGAGAGCGGTATTCCGATTTTACCGGAATGACGTATCTATCGTTCCTGATTGTCACGATGGAATCGGAAAGCATTTTTGAAGCATTTCGTCCTCTTGTATAGCCTTCTAGCTTTTCTCTTACACGCCCCTCCTGGATACGCAAACTTTGACGGATCGATCGGAGAGTTCCTGAAGCGCTATCGACGACATGTCCATTTTCGTCAATGGCAGCATTGATTTCATGCTCGAGTCCAGTGAGGATCGGCAACGCCTCTTTCTTCGCCAGGAAATGAGAAATTTCAATATCTTCATCCTCGTCAACCGATTCGATGAACTGTCGCAGAATCCTGCTTGCACGGATCGTATTCGCAGTTTCCATCAATTCATACGCACTAAGGACACCTCCGATTTGTGCACGTTTTGCATGCGGGCGGATGTCGCTAATGCCACCCATTGGTACGTTCCCTCTTACTCTCAATATAGAGAGCCCTTCGTCTGTTTCCTCAAGCAATCGGACAACTTCTTGAAAGTCGCTGACGGGAACTAATTTTTCCATATATGTTCGTCCTGCAGATGACGTGCAATATGTTGCGACGACATCCCGGATTTTATCAAACTCAAGTGTTTTCAAGACACGGTTTTCCAATGCCTGACACTTCCTTTCATTTCCGGATGATCTCCCGGATGAATTGTTCAAGCGGCCACGTATTGACCACCGTCTCTTTTTTCAGCCATGCCTTTTGCGCATACTTCACTCCAATTTCCATATGTTCCAATTGATCGATCGCATGCGCGTCTGTATTTACAGCAATTTTAACGCCCGCTTCCTGAGCCATTTCCAAATAGTCGACGGCTAAGTCAAAACGGTGCGGATTGCCATTCAATTCAAGTATTTTATTATATTTCTTTGCCCATTCAATCAACTGGGGCACGTCAGGATTATAACCGTCCCTCTGTCCGATTATCCTGCCAGTCGGATGAGCGATCATGGAAACATACGGATTTTTCATCGCCACATGTAGTCGATTCATAATCTGCTCTTGCGACTGATTGAAATTCGAATGGATCGAAGCGATGACAAAGTCCAACTCACGTAAAAGATCATCTTCAAAATCAAGAGACCCATCCGGAAGGATATCCATTTCTGTCCCACAGAAAATCTCGATATCATCATATTCCGCATTCAACTTCCGAATTTCCTCAATTTGGTTTCGCACTCGTTCAGGCGTCAATCCATTCGCTACTTTCAAGTATTGGGTATGATCTGTAATGACCATATGCGAGTAGCCCCGTGCTCTGCACGCTTCAACCATTTCCCGTATGGAATAGCCTCCATCCGACCAAGTCGTATGCATATGGAAATCGCCTCGGATATCCTCGAATGTAACGACATCTGCAATTTCATGCGCTCGGTCGATTTCCGTTCCATCTTTGCGCATGGAAGGCGGGATGAATGGCAGATCGAAAAAGGCGAAAAAATCGGCTTCCGATTCAAACGTTTTTACGGTTCCATCTTCCATTTCTACACCGTATTCACTAATTTTCATCCCTTTTGATTTAGCCAGTTGACGCATTTTTACATTATGGTCTTTCGAGCCTGTGAAATGGTGAACCGCTGTCGCAAATTGCTCTTCGGACACGAAGCGGAAATCCGCGTCGACCAAATCAGCCATGTCAAGAACGACGGATAACTTGGAATCTCCAGCCGCTACGGTTTCTTCAATCGGCAGCACTTCCATCAGCTTTTCCCTAACTGCCGCGGGTTCATCCGTAACAATTATGAAGTCGACGTCGCTGCTTTCTTCCTCTGCTCGACGGAAACTTCCGGCTACGGAAAAACGGGTAATTTCCTCAACCCCTCGCAATTCCTCTTCGATCGCTTTCACAATTGACTCCACTTGCCAAACGGGTAGTTTCCCTTTTCGGGTCCCGAGCTGTTGAAGTTCATGCAATATCTTTTCCTCAGTCTTTTTCCCAAATCCCGGAAGCACGCTCACTTTGTTTGCTTCGCACGCATGTCGCAAAGATTCAATCGAATCGATGCCGATCGCTTCCCGCAGTTTCGCAATCCTTTTGCCACCAAGCCCCGGAACTTTCAATAAGGGAATAAGCCCTTTAGGGACCTCCTCTTCAAGCTCCTTCAATAAATCGGACTCGCCTTTTTCCATCAAGTCGATAATGACTGCGCCTGTCCCTTTTCCGATTCCCTTCAATTTCAAAATATCATCCATCTCAGAGAGGCTCCGCGGGTCAAGCTCAAGCACGTTCGCGGCTTTTCGAAAAGCTCCCACTTTAAATGGATTTTCCCCTAACAATTCCATATATAACGCGATTTTTTCAAATGTGCGAATGATTGTTTTCTTGTTCATCAGTAACCACCCCTTCATTTTTTCCAAATCCTTCTTGAAAAAAGGCTTCCCTCCAACCAGGGGGGAAGCCGAACAGATCGTTCATATAGAACAGCCTGCGTTTTTGTACAAGCTGTGATACGTCACTTCGTATAAATATACCACCATTTTTTTACCGTTTCTGAGATGATCGGAGTATGTTCGAATATCGCATCAGCTAAAAGCGATCTGCCAATCATTTCTTGGATGAAATCAAGCGGCAGCATTGCCAATAGATAGAGTAGTAGAAATATAAGAATATAAAACTCTATAAATCCTAAAATCGCTCCACCGAAACGAGATAAAAATCCTAATACTGGAAGGAACTTTAGGAAATCGAACATGGACGCAATCAACTGCAATGCGAATTTGACAACGATAAAGATGAGAACAAATGCCAGCATCCTGTAAAACGTCTGATCCAAGTCAAGTTGTTCGACTGTCCAACTCAATTTGGATCCTGCGGTTACCCCCGGGTACGGAATCCATAGAACGAACTTCTCAGACAATGGTTTGTAATATATGTAAGCGACGATAAGAGCAATGATGAAGCCTGTCATATGTATAAGCTGTACAATAAGCCCCCGTCTAAATCCCGTGATCAATCCCCCTAAAAAGAGGAATAATATGATTAAATCAAGCATATACGACCGTCAACCCTTCAACTTATTCAATTCTTCTTCCAAAAGCTCAATGCGTTCTTTTAATTTCAAATAGTCATGTACACTATTTACAGCGGTTAGGACAGCAATTTTGGAACTGTCCAAGTAAGGATTACGAGAACTGATCTCCTTCATCCTCTCATCGACCATCGAAGCGACGAGCCGGACGTGATTGCTCGTTTCACTGCCGACAATCGTATATGTCTGTCCATATATGTCAACCGCTACGCGCGTCTTCTGCTCGTCTGCCAATGATGAAACCTCCCTAAATCAATTACGCCTCGGCGTAATTGAGTCCAGATTTTGAATTGCTCTTGAGGCCGACAAGATGTCGGTCATGCAGTCGTTGCGACAGGACGTCGCGAACTTAGACTGCCACCCATAACTCCCTTCAAAATCTGTGACATCCGCCGGAGGCTTCAACTTGCTTCAGCTAGATGCAGAAGCAAGTTGAAACCTTGCTTTCATCATACCACGAAATCGTTTTAGATGAAAAGAGAAGGCGATGGATTCGCTTACAGACACTCCGAATTATTGTACAATATGGAAAGAGAGTAAGGGAAAGGACGAAATATATGAGCCAAAGTGTTCTTCAATTGGATAAAGCAAAGTTGGAAAAATTAATGTCGCATTATACACCCTTTAAAGTTATACGAAATGCGCCAGGCGTCGTCTTTGCGGCTAAACTGCCGGATGTGGCTGTTACTGTTTATAAATCGGGAAAAGTGCTGTTTCAAGGCGGAGGGGCACTACGGGAAACTGCCCTTTGGGGAGGTTCTGGCGGACAGTCATCACCTATGAAAACAAGTGCGCCGAAAGTGAAAGGCGAAACATTGCCTGAGCGATTCTCGGAGCTTTCGGTCCTCGGCTCTGATGAAACGGGGACTGGTGACTTTTTCGGCCCTGTCACGGTTGCCGCCAGTTTCGTCAGCTCGGATCAAATCGAACTCGTTCGCGAACTGGGCGTCAAGGATTCCAAGCAATTGAATGATGATTTGATGCAGAAAATCGCCCCTGATCTGCAAGCAACTCTTATTCATAGCGTCCTCACGTTGACAAACGAGAAATATAACGAGGTCCAAGCAAAAGGGTGGTCGCAAGGCAAGATTAAAGCATTGCTCCATAATCAGGCTTTAAAACACGTTCTTCGGAAAATGAATGACAACAAGCCCGATTATATTTTGATCGACCAGTTTGCAGAACGTGGAATTTACTATAACCATATTAAAAACGAGCCGGAAATCGTTCGTGAAAACGTATTGTTTTCTACGAAAGCTGAGGGGCTGCACGTAGCAGTTGCTGCGGCTTCCATTATTGCAAGAGTTGCATTTTTGGAGGAGATGGACCGGTTGAGCGGGATTGCAGGTGTCACACTTCCTAAAGGTGCAGGAAAAATCGTGGATGAAGCAGCAGCGAAAATTTTATTAAAAAATGGAGAAGCCACATTAAAATCAATGACGAAATGGCATTTTGCCAATGCCGAGAAGGCGAAAAAAATCGCAGCGAAGAAACGCTGACAGGCCGCTTTGGACACGGAAATAAAAAAGACCGCTTATGGAGAAATGTACTCCATAAGCGGTCTTTCGTTTTATCCGCGAAGCTGTGCGTCTGCCTCTACAGTTAAAGCACTCAATACCTTTTCATGCGCTTTGACGACTTCCTCGTCTGTCAAAGTACGCTCAGGGTCGAAATAAGTCAATGAGAACGCAAGTGATTTCTTGCCTTCTTCTACATTGTCCCCTTCGTATAGATCGAATAGCTTCACATTTTTCAGAAGTTTGCCGCCCGCCTGTCTTATAGTTGCTTCCAGCATGCCTGCGGAAGTTTCTCTTGCAACAACGAGTGCAATATCCCGTGAAATGGATGGGAAGCGTGGAACAGGAACGTATAGAAGTTCATCCGTATTTACAGAGAGAACAGTTTTCAGATTCAATTCCATTACATACGTTTCCTTCAAGTCACGTTTCTTTTGTTCCGTCGGATGGATTTGGCCGATCAAGCCGATTCGCTCGCCTCGTAATAGAACATTTGCAGTCCGACCCGGATGCATGCCATCGATTACAGCTTTTTCAAATGACAAGTCATGAAGAAGTCCTAAGCGGTCCATCAACCCTTCGACGATGCCTTTGACAACATAGAAATCAACTTTTTTCGTTTCAGCTTGCCAAGCATGGTCGACCCATTTGCCTGTCAAGACTGCCGCCAAATGCTCCACTTCACGTGGAAGGCCATCCTCTTCTTCGCCAAGGAATACTGAGCCTGTTTCATATAGAGAGACTGAGTCGATACGGCGCGCGACGTTATACGTAGCCGCTTCTAATAGATGAGGAATTAGACTTTGACGTAGTACGCTGCGATCCTCACTCATCGGCATGAGCAATTCCGTTACCGGAGCCGTTTCCAAAGCAAACGATTGCGCATGTGCTTTCGATGTCAATGAATAAGTGATTGCCTGATACAGCCCAGCCCCTTCAAGGAACTGACGAACGATACGACGTTTCGCCTGGTATGGCGTCAATCCTCCCGGCGTTGACTCTGATATAGGAAGTGTTTTAGGAATTTCATCGTATCCATACATACGTGCAATTTCTTCGATGATATCTTCCCTAATTTTCAAATCTTGCCTACGTGTCGGAGCATCGATGACAAGCTGTCCATTGATTGCTTCTGTTGGAATTCGAAGGCGGTCCAAAATATTGAGCATTTCTTCCATCGAAATTTTCATGCCAAGGCGGCTGTTGATATAATCCGGTGAAACAGTAATGCGCTCAGCTGTTTTATCAAGTTCATCAAAGATGACAGACCCAGCAAGGACTTCCCCGCCAGCAAGTTCAGCCATCAGCTGAGCTGCGCGTTCAGCAGCCTCTTGTACACGGTTCGGATCGACACCTTTTTCGAAACGGGTACTTGCATCGCTTCGTAGACCAACTTCCTTGGAAGTGCGGCGAACTGACGAAGGTGCGAAATAAGCAGATTCAATAACAACAGTAGTCGTCCCATCATGGACTTCAGAATTTGCTCCACCCATGACACCAGCAAGTGCTACAGGCTCTACACCGTTCGTAATGACAAGGTTATGTCCTTGTAATTTCCGTTCAGCATCATCCAATGTCGTTATTATTTCACCCTCTTTGGCATGACGAACGACAATTTCTCCTGTCTCAAGTCTGTCGTAGTCGAATGCATGCAACGGTTGGCCGTACTCCATAAGAACATAGTTTGTAATGTCTACAACATTATTATGGGGGCGTACGCCTGCTGCCATCAAAGCATTTTGGAGCCATAATGGCGATTCGGCCACTTTAATATTTTTTACGACTTTTGCGACATACATCGGGTTATCTTCAGCAGCCTCTACTCGCAGCTTCAGCTTGTCTTCCGCCTTTTCCGCCGCTATAGGATAGTCAATTTTCGGCAGTGCAATCCCTTGGGATAAAATCGCACCGACTTCATATGCGACTCCTAACATGCTTAGCGCATCCGAGCGGTTCGGCGTCAAATCGAATTCAAGCACCGTATCGTCCAACCCAAGTAATGAAAGTGCATTTTCCCCAGGCACTGCGCCTTCTGGCAATACGTAAATACCTTCCGCATATGCTTTCGGAACGAGTTTCCCTTCAATCCCTAGCTCTTGCAAGGAACAAATCATCCCGTTCGATTCTTCACCACGCAGCTTCGCCTTTTTAATTTTCATGCCGCCAGGAAGAACAGCTCCAGGTCGTGCAACGATAACTTTTTGGCCTTCAGCGACATTCGGTGCTCCACAGATGATTTGCGTCGTCTCTTCTCCGACATCCACTTGGCATATGTTCAATTTATCCGCTTCTGGGTGCTTCACGCATTCTTTTACGAGGCCAACAACAACATATGTCATTCCTTGACCGCGATCGATGATTGAATCAACTTCTATTCCTGAACGAGTTATTTTTTCTGCAAGATCTGCAGGATCAATTCCATTAATATTTACATATTCATTCAACCATTTTGTAGATACTAACATGTCTTCTCCTCCTTAAGCTTCCGTCCGATGAAATTGTGATATGAATCGCACATCATTCGTATAGAAATGACGGATGTCTTCCACACCATATTTCAACATTGCAATCCGCTCAGGTCCCATGCCGAATGCGAAACCTGTAACGACGGATGGATCATAGCCCGCCATCTTCAATACGTTCGGATGCACCATACCTGCGCCTAAGATTTCGATCCACCCTGTCTTTTTACAAACATTACAGCCGTTGCCGCCACATTTGAAGCAAGAGATATCCATCTCTACTGACGGTTCAGTGAACGGGAAGAAACTAGGGCGCAAACGAATTTCACGGTCAGCGCCGAACATTTTTTTCGCAAACAGGTCGAGTGTCCCTTTCAAGTCACTCATGCGAATATCCTCGCCGACAACGAGTCCTTCGATTTGCGTGAATTGGTGGGAATGCGTCGCATCGTCATTATCCCGGCGATATACTTTGCCTGGGCAGATGATTTTGATAGCAGTTCCGCCTTTCGCCTCCATCGTTCTCGCTTGAACCGGAGATGTATGAGTACGAAGAAGAACCTCTTCGGAAATATAAAATGAATCCTGCATATCACGCGCCGGATGCCCTTTCGGCAAATTAAGCGCTTCAAAGTTATAATAATCTTTTTCTACTTCTGGGCCTTCGGCGATTCCATAGCCCATGCTGATGAAAAAGTCTTCGATTTCTTCAACAACACGAGTCAATGGATGATGGTTACCTGTTGGAACGGGACGGCCAGGTAATGTGACGTCGATCGCCTCTTTTTCCAGTTGCGCATTGATCGCTTCTTCTTCAAGCTTTGTCATTTTCGCTTCCAGTGATTCTGTTACCGCTTCACGGATGACATTGACGAGAGCTCCCATTTTAGGACGTTCTTCAGCAGGAAGTTTTCCCATTCCTTTCAATAGATCGGTAATAGGTCCTTTCTTGCCAAGGTAAGCGACACGGACGTCGTTTAATTCTTTGACGCTCGTCGCTTCCTGGATTTTCGTCAATGCTTCTTCTTTCAATTGTTGCAATTGCTGTTCCATTGTCATTCTCCTTTCAAAATTACGGCTTAGTTAATTAACACTGTCGATTTCCGGCAGGGCCGGTGCTCCCAACGCTATCGCTTTTGGTCGCAAAAGTCGTTCTACTTTACGGCTTTCGCTACAGGCGGACGTTTTCCGCGGGCGGTCCGTGAGCCAATCGAACAGCGAAGGGTTCGATTTGCCGTATTTCTGCGCACTTTGCAGAAATTAAGGCATCCTGCTCCCAACGCTACACTTTTGGTCGCAAAAGCCGTTCTCCGTGACGGCTTTCGCAGGAGTCGCCGCCTTTCGCTTCAATCAACAACCACCTGAAATCAACAATGTCGAATAACCAGAGCCAAAATAAAAAAACCCCGCCCCTAAAAAGGGACGAGGACGAGTTCGCGGTACCACCCTGATTATTATGCAAAATACAAAATGCATAATCACTTCATTTGGAATAACGGCCCTCTACCGGCACGCCTTTACAGTTTGCACTGGTCCAAGCGGCAGCTCACGGGGTGAACTTCAACAGTATTCTCCCATCCGCGCTCTCAGTCAAGGCGCCGATTTCCTGTCGGTTGCAATCTGTTTACTTTTCCCGGTCATAGCTTTTCGAAAGTTATATACAACTTTACTATACCCGATTTCGTTTAGGACATCAACATCGATATCATTGTTTCCCGTAAGTGTATAGCAAGATCCCGGCAGCAATAGCGACATTCAAAGATTCAGCTTTGCCATACAAAGGAATTTTCACAATATCGTCGGCTTTTGATAAGTATTCAGCAGCGACTCCGCTTCCTTCATTGCCGACGATAAGTGCAAATTCCTTCAATGGACCTACATTGTAATGATCGACTGCATTTTGCAATCCAGTACCGATGACTTTAATTCTATCCGCCTTCATTCTGTCGATCCAATCCCCAAGTTCCCCTTTCACTACAGGAATATGGAAATGAGAACCTTGAGCCGATCGGACCGTTTTAGGATTAAATGGATCCGCTGACCCTTTTCCGAGAATAACGGCGTCCATACCAGCAGCATCCGCTGTCCGAATCATCGTACCGATATTTCCTGGATCTTGTACGGCATCGATAAATAAAAGCTTTTTCCAGCCGGCAGCCTCGTCATCTGTATATTCCGGCTGACGGCAATGTGCAAATATCCCTTGGGACTGCTCCGTTTCAACCAGCTCCTTAGCGACAGCCTTTGTCACTTGGATCAGCTGGAGATGATCGGTTTTCCATTCTACGGGCAGCTCCAAGTCTTCCCTGACAATCAAATGAAGGATTGTTCCATCTGTGTTAAGCGCCTCTTCCACAAGATGGAATCCTTCCACGATGAATTCTTCCGATTTATCGCGGTCTTTCTTTGAGGTTACAAGCTTTTTCCAATGTTTCACGAGTGCATTTTGTGTCGATTCGATTCTTTTCATGTATTGAGCTACATCCTTTTTCTTCTAGTGTAACAAATGTCCGTATAGTTGGCGATCATTGTGTACAAAATGATATCAGGAGGATGATATGATGAATTTCCAAATTCGTGACGCCATCACCGCTAATATGACGAATAACTCCGCGACCGATATTCGGAGCGTCGTGGAAGATGCATTACAGCGAGGCGAAGAACATTTATTGCCAGGTCTAGGTGTATTTTTTGAAAAGCTATGGGTTAATGCCGATGAACAGGAAAAGACGAAAATCAGCGGCGAACTCGCGCAGGCTTTCTCTGCAGGTTAATAATGAAACGTTAAAAGCCACCCATTTGGAGTGGCTTTTAACATTTACTTACAGCAACGATGCCAATACAGCTTTCTGCGCATGCAGACGATTTTCCGCCTGCTGGAATACGTACGAATTCGGTCCGTCAATGACGGAAGTGGCAACCTCTTCTTCGCGATGAGCCGGCAAGCAATGTAGGAACATATAATCTTTCTTCGCATTGGCGACAAGGGTATCGTTTATTTGGAACCCTTTGAACGCTTCAAGTCGCGCAGCGGCCTCTTCCTCCTGCCCCATACTTGCCCATACGTCCGTATAGACGACATCCGCACCTTTTACCGCCTCAACTGGATCATACGTCTGCATGATAGAACCGCCTGTTTCTTCAGCAATTTTTTGTACTTTGACATACAGGTCTTCGTTAAACTCGAACCCTCTTGGAGTCGCAACAGCGATATGCATTCCCATACGAACTGCCCCAATGACTAATGAATGGGCAACATTATTCCCGTCACCGACATATGCAAGTCTTTTGCCTGCAATAGACCCTTTCACTTCAGTGATCGTCAGTAAATCTGCAAGCGCCTGGCATGGATGGTACATATCCGTCAGTCCATTAATGATCGGGATGGATGAATGCTTTGCAAGCTCTTCCACCATTTCATGTGAATTTGCACGAATCATGACTGCATCCAAGTAACCAGACAATACATTCCCGGTATCATATACGGATTCCCCGCGCCCAATTTGCAAATCATTAGCGTTCATGTACATCGCATGGCCACCAAGCTGGACCATTCCGACTTCGAAGGAAATTCTTGTACGCGTGGAATGCTTTTCAAAAATCATGCCAAGTGTCTTCCCTTGCAGTATGGGGGGACATTTTCCAACGATTGTATCTTTCTTCATCACTAAAGCTTTTTGCAATAAATAATCGATTTCCTCACTCGAATAATCTAGCAGCGTTAAAAGATCACGGCCTTTAAGTTGACTTTCAATTTTTTTCGCCGTTTTCAATGTGGATATATGCATTTTGACCAAATTGATCATCTCCATCCTAAATATGGTTGTTAGCTTTATTATATGTACGCATATTTATAAAGTCAAATGAATTATTATGAGTACATTAAAAATACTTAGTTAGTCAGGAGTATGCTTAATATAAGGTTTTTTATTCACTATTGCAGTATTCACCAATATACATTTATACAACAAATAATGTATAAAAAAGACCGCGCCTATTATAGGCACGGTCTTTCCCTTCATTATTCAAAAATGATTTTATCAACTGTTTCGCGATCCAATTTCTTGATCACTTCGACAATCAATTTCACTGCATTTTCGTAATCATCACGGTGTAGCATCGCAGCATGTGAATGGATATAGCGCGTTGCAATACAAATCGCTAAAGACGGTACACCGTTCCCGCTAACATGAATTGACCCCGCATCTGTTCCTCCGCCAGGAATCGCTTCGAACTGGTAAGGAATGCCGTGTTCTTCTGCTGTATCGACGACAAGGTCACGCAATCCTTTGTGAGAGACCATGGATGCGTCATATAGCAAGATTTGTGGCCCATCGCCCATTTTGCTTGTCGATTCCTTTGAAGTTACGCCAGGCGTATCACCAGCAACACCTACGTCAACAGCAAAGCCGATATCAGGCTTCACTTTTGCAGCAGCCGTTTTTGCACCGCGCAACCCGATTTCCTCTTGTACGGCACCGACACTGAATACGATGTTCGGATGGTTTTCGTTCTTCAGTGCTTTCATGACGTCAATTGCGATCGCACATCCGATACGGTTATCCCATGCTTTCGCAAGCAAGTATTTGTCATTGTTCATGACAGTGAATTCGAAATGAGGAACGATCATATCGCCAGGAAGAACTCCCCACTCCATCGCTTCCTCCTTCGAAGTTGCACCGATATCAACGAACATGTCTTTAATATCAACCGGTTTTTTACGTGCTTCAGGAGAAAGGATGTGCGGTGGCTTTGAACCGATGATGCCCGTCACTGTATCCCCTTTGCGCGTAACGATTGTTACACGTTGGGCAAGCATGACTTGAGACCACCATCCGCCAACCGGTTGGAAAGAAATGAATCCTTTATCATCAATTTTCGTTACCATGAAGCCGACTTCATCCAAATGACCCGTTACCATCACTTTCGGTCCATTAGCATCACCGCTTTTTTTAGCAATTAATGAGCCAAGTCCGTCATATTCGATTTCATCAGCAAATGGCTCGATATATTTCTTCATGACTTCACGCGGTTCACGCTCATTGCCGGGTATCCCTTTCGCGTCCGTCAAATCTTTTAACATGACTAATGTGTCATCCATTTTCGACATTTATTTCGCCCTCCTAAGTAAAGTGAAACTTCAATCAGTGGTGTTTTTTCCACTGATTGTTAGTTGAACCAATCGGGCATTTACTGACTGTTGGTTCCCAACTTGTTGGGAATCCTACAGTCAGTTAATGCGGGGTAAAATTACAAATTCAGTATAGATGAAAAATGGTAACAATGGAAGTGCTTTCACACTTATAGCATTTCTTTTCGAAGCTGCGCTGCAGTTTTCGGAGAAAGCAATCCTGGAGCGACGTCGAATACGGTTTTCGCACCAGTCTCTCCATTTTTATTTAGTCTGTAAGCAGCGCGCGCATAAGCGACGAGGACGCTCGATGTGAATTCCGGATTACTGTCCAATTTCAATGAGAATTCGATGACTTGATTGTTTGCTTCTCCGGTTTTTCCGCTACGGATGACAAAACCTCCATGAGGCATTGCGCTGTGCTCCTCTTTTAATTGCTGTTCAGTTATGAAGTTGACTGTCGTATCATAATCTGAGAAGTAATTAGGCATCGTTACGATGGCACGCTCAACTTCCGCTGCGTCAGCGCCTTCCTCCAACACGACAAAGCATTCACGCGTATGCTTTTCACGTGTTGTTAGTTCAGGTTGTGATCCGTTGCGTACTTTTTCGACCGCTGACTCAACAGGGATCGTATATTGAACGGCTCCTTTCACTCCGTCAATTCTTCTGACAGCATCAGAATGCCCTTGGCTCAACCCTTTCCCCCAAAATGTATACGTTGCACCTTCCGGAAGAATCGATTCTCCGTATAGACGATTGATGGAAAATAAGCCTGGGTCCCATCCGACGGAAATGATTGCCGTTCTGCCATTCGGCTTCGCCGATTCGTCAACCGCTTCAAAGTATTCAGGAATTTTCGCATGTGTATCGAAGCTGTCGACAGTATTGAATAGCTTCGAAAGCATAGGTCCTTGCTCAGGAAGATCGTCTTTCGAGCCACCGCATAAAATCATTACGTCGATATCATCCACATATTTTTCAATTTCATTCAGCCGTAAAACAGGCGCATCACTATTCACTTTCAAATCTTCTGGCTCTCTCCGGGTGAATACTCCGGTAAGCTCAAGATCATCGTTTTGAGCGATTGCCGACTCGACTCCTCTACCTAAGTTGCCGTATCCAACGATTCCAATTCTGATTTTATTATCCATAATGTCCAGCCCTCTCTCTAAAAGTATTCTCTCATTTTATCGTTTCGTCGTTCATTTTGCTAATGATTCTTTTGTTCACAAGCTGTCCTTTTGCCTATTTCGTCATACATGGTAAAGTAGAATATGATTCAACTTAATTGAAATGAGGATACCACATGCGCGCTTTTGTTTATATCATTGTCTTTTTTTCCTTTTTTGATTTATTTTCGCAACTGCCTATTATGAGTCCTTTTGCCCTGTCGTTAGGTGCATCTTCCTTTATGACAGGCTTGGCTGTCGGGATGTATTCATTTTCCAATACAATCGGAAATGTCATTTCGGGTTTCATGACAGACCGTAAAGGACCATTTATCATCTTGCTAATCGGCCTATTTGCTTCAGGCATCTCCCTACTCTTCTATTCTTTCGCAACGGGACCTGTTTCCTTGCTAGGAATCCGGTTCGTCCATGGTTTCATGGAAGGTCTGATAGTCCCTGCTGCTTTTACATTTCTTGCAAATCGTGCCGAAGAGTCTAAAAGAGGTCGTAGCGTAGCAATTTCAGGTGCATTTGTTGGGATGGCAGCAATTATCGGGCCTGCTTATAGCGGGATCGTCGCTTCAAAAACAGGTACTCCTTTCATCATGACAGTGAATGGTGTCATTATGTTCATTCTTGCAATTGCTGCATTTTTCCTGCTGCGTTCTGTTTCATTTAGTAAGAAGCAGAGAACGAAGGATGCGAAACATTTCAGGGTGCGCTATTTGTTCAAGCATCCCGGCATGGTGCGCGCATTTGCAGGCGCGTTTTTCCTTATGTTTTCACAAGGTGTATTAGCTTTAGTTTTACCTTTAAAGGTTGAAGCGCTAGGATTTGATACAAAATCAACAGGTATGCTGCTCAGCACATTTGGCATCGTAGCCATCCTGATTTTCCTACTACCAATTAACCGCATTTTCGACAAAGTACGGCCGATGATAACGTTGGCGTTCGGTATTTCGATGATGGGATTAAGTATGTTATTTCTCAGTCAAGTTACTGAGTTGCAGTTCCTTTACGTGGCAATGGCATTGTATGGCATAGGTTTTGCATTTTTATTCCCTTCCATCAATTCCTTGCTCATCGATTCTTCATCCCCGGAATTCCGCGGAAAGGCTTATGGATATTTTTATGCATTCTTTTCGATTGGAGTTGTAGCCGGCTCCAGTCTTATCGGCTATTTGGATCTGACTTTCAAAGGCGGTTTCATGCTTACAGGCATCATCTTATTAATCGTAGCTATCTATACGGTTTTAGGTATGAAAAAGAGTTTAGCCTTAACAGAATGACTATGACAGTTTAAAGTTATTGCCAAAAAAGCCGGTTCATGATTATAACGATCATTGAACCGGCTTTTCATATTAAGCTCAGCTATTTTGAACAGAAAACGATTTAATTTCCTCTATGAATGCTTCACCGTACCGCTCCAACTTCGCCGCACCGACTCCATTCACTTCCAAAAACGCCTCTTCTGTGATCGGCATTTTCGTCGCCATGTCCCGCAACGTCTTATCTGAAAAGACAACGAATGGCGGCACGCCCGCTTCTTGAGCAAGTTCCATACGAAGAGCACGCAGTTGATTGAATAATGGATCGTCTTTTGCAATCTGTTTCGTTTCGACAGTCCCTTTTCGATACACTTTCACTTTTCCCGTTAAGACATCTTTGCCTTGTTCGGTAACGTAAATGATCGGGAATTGTCCATTTTCTACGCCTAGATAGTTTTCAGATATAATAAATTCGATGAAGTCCGAAACATCTTTCGCATTCCGTTCTTTCATGAGTCCATACGTAGTCAATTTATTGAAGCCGAACTCAAGCACTTTTTTATTTCGCGAGCCAGTGAGCACTTGTGCAATCATCGTTTTGCCAAAACGTTGGCCCATCCGTATAACGCATGACAACACTTTCTGCACATCAACCGTTACTTCAAAACTTTCCCGGGTATCAGTACAGTTTGCGCAACGTCCACAATCCTGCACGTCCGTCTCTCCGAAATACGAAATGATAAACTTTTGAAGACAGGATTCCGTATGGCAGTAGTCAATCATCGATTGCAGCTTTTCAAGTTCGGCTGGAATTCGATTTTGATCTTGCGATTGGTCAATAAGGAACCGCTGCGTAATTACGTCTTGCGAGGAAAATAAAAGAGTGCAATCACTGTCAAGTCCATCCCTGCCAGCACGGCCTGCTTCTTGATAATAGCTTTCCATGTTTTTCGGCATTTGATAATGGATGACGTATCTTATATTACTTTTATCGATGCCCATACCGAATGCATTCGTCGCTACCATAACAGTTGCCTCATCCATGAGGAATCTTTCCTGCTCAGATTGCCTGACGACATCAGATAATCCTGCATGGTATTTTGCAACAGCGACTCCGCTCCTCACGAGCGTTGCATGGATCTGGTCTACCGCTTTACGGGTGGCGGCATAAATGATGCCCGCTTCCCCATCATTCTTTTTAATATAGTCTTTGACGAACTTGTCCCGATCCTGTCCTTTAATAACAGAAAAAGTTAGATTGCTTCTTTCAAAGCCTGTCATAACTGTATTTTCATGTTCGATTTGCAATTGGTCGCAAATATCATCGCGTACAGCTGGTGTCGCGGTTGCCGTCAATGCCAAAACGACCGGCTTTTGATCGAATGAGGATATGACTTTACTCATCATCCGGTAACTCGGCCTGAAATCATGCCCCCATTGCGAAATACAGTGCGCCTCGTCAATCGCAATCATGGGGATTTCCATTTTGTTAATTTGCTGAATGAAAGACGGAGATTCAAAACGTTCCGGAGCAACGTAAAGTAGACGATACATTCCCTCTACTGCATTTTCAACTGTCCCGAAATATTCCTCTGTCGACAAAGTACTATTGATGTATGCCGCGGGAATACCGATTTGATGAAGGGCATCCACTTGATCTTTCATCAATGAAATCAACGGAGATACAACGAGGACAGTGCCTTCCATGACCAATGCTGGAACTTGGTAGCAGATGGATTTTCCTCCGCCGGTCGGCATGACACAAAGTGTATCTTGTCCGTTTAATACATTTCGAATGGCTTTTTCTTGGCCTGTACGGAAGGAAGAAAAGCCAAAGTAGGAAGATAAGACGGAAGTTATTTGTTCGATTAGTATCACCTCTTATAGAAAATCAAAGAAAAAAGCACCCATCCTCCGGCGCTTTTTCCATATCCTTTACTCCAGCAGCATCCGTTCCTCGTCTCGGCTATGTATTTCATTGACAACCAAAAGAGCATAAAACTTTTGTAAAACGGTCGGACTGAGCTTTTCTGTTTTGCGTAGCGTTTCAATGTCTTCTACGATGATCCTAAGGAGATCATGGTCTCTCGTCAACTGGATAATTGCTTCTTCCAATTCCGGATTTTCATTTTTAATTTCTCGGTATAGCCCATCCTCTTCTGCATCGGCATGGCTGATCACTCTTGATTTCCAATAATCGATCAATTCATCGGCCGCACGATCTGCTAAATCCATATCGCCTTTTTGAAGAAAATCAATGAGCAATTCTGTCTTACTTACAGCTCCTGATAGTCCGCCTTCATGGATAGCGCGGTGAGCTTGTAGTTGTTTCAGTGCAGGACCTGACATATGACTCATCCTTTCAATAAAATGCTTTCTTATAGAATAACAGACATTTGGACAAGTCACCAATTGAAAGTATGTAAAAAAGCCCTCAATACGGAAAAACCGTATACGAGAGCTTCATTACAATTAAAACGGAGACGAGAGGATTTGAACCCCCGCGACGCGTGAACGCCCTAGCTGATTTCGAGTCAGCCCCCTTCAGCCTCTTGGGTACGTCTCCAATTAGGACAAATTAAATTATACGCCTGAAAAACGGAGATGTAAAGTTCCTAATTTGACTGTTTACACCTTCGCGATACGGATATTGCTTATCATAGCCAAGCCGAGAATGACCATTAGAATAACGAAAAACGGAGGACCTATATAAGGGCTCAGGAAGTAAGACAACGTCAGCAAGACGCCCGCTGCTGTAATTGGCACACCGTAAAATGCTCCGTCAAACTCCTTGACGTTGTATCGCGCAAGTCGTATTGCCCCAGCAGCGATGTAAAAAACCGTTGCAGCAATGCCAACCCACAGCATAGAGGACAAACTAGTCATATAGATAAGAAGCGCAGGAGCGACTCCAAAAGAAACAATATCGCTTAACGAATCCAGTTCCTTGCCAAATAAAGACTCGGATTGAAAGTGCCGTGCGACCATACCATCGAACCGATCAAAAAGTGCAGCTAGGAAAATGAAAACAAGACTCATATGAGCAAGGTCCCTAGCAACTAGAATAATTGCTATAATTCCGAAACTTAAATTTGTAATTGTTATAGCATTCGCCAATTGGCCCTTTATTTTCGTATAATCTAAGTATCTGGATGAAAACATAATAATACCTCCAGTTTAATTATCTTTCTAACAAATAATTTTAAGACATTGGAGACGGACGTAATGAAAAAAATGATTTTTAACCGATTTGTCGAACTGAGCGGACACCCCGTGTCTGCAACCCTATTAAAAACGATTGCAAGATCGCCTATAAGCCGAAAGCTTATCAAACCATTTGCAAGAACATATCGTATTAACGAGGAAGAAGCCGAATTTCCAATCGATCATTATGAAAGCCTTCAAGCTTATTTTACGCGTAAGTTGAAAAAGGGTTCACGGCCGATTGATACGCGCACCCAAACTTTGATTTCTCCGGTTGACGGCATCGTCACAGAAATGGGGACAATCGATATGGATCAGACGTTTACGATCAAGAACCATCTCTATAGTATAAAACAGATTTTAGGTGATGAAAAGAGAGCAATTCCATATAAAGGTGGATTCTTTTTCGTTTTTTATCTATCACCAAGCCATTATCACCATTTTCACTACCCATTTGACGGGCAGTTGCTATCCCGGTATGCACTAGGGACAACCTCTTTTCCAGTGAACGATCTCGGCTTGCGCCTTGGCAATCAGCCGTTTGCGACGAACTACCGTATCATTTCCGAACTTTCGACAGCAAATGGCAGAATGGCACTAATTAAAGTCGGAGCTTTGAATGTCAATAGTATTCATATATTAGACTCCTCAACTGATTGTAAAAAAGGCGAGGAATTTGGCTATTTCTCATTTGGATCTACTGTCATTTTATTAATAGAGAATAACGGTTCCTTCAACCCTACAGTTACTAAAAACGCCGAAGTGGAAATGGGGCAATCGGTTGGATGTTGGACACTCCCCTCCTAAACCTGTATAAATATCCTTCTTGGAAATTTCAGACCCTTCCATTTTTTCGGTTAAGTATAATGGTATTTATACGATATCAATTATTTATCGATAATCATTATAATTAACTGTAGATTTCCCAGAACACGTGTGTTATATTAAAGAGGAAGTTAGTAGACTATGAATCCAAGGAGGCATTATCAATGACAATCAATGATAATCATTCTCAAAAGAATCTTACAACTGCTGCTGGTGCTCCGGTAGTGGACAACCAAAATTCGATGACAGCAGGCCCTAGAGGACCAGTCCTCTTACAAGATGTATGGCTAATTGAAAAACTAGCACATTTCGATCGTGAAGTTATTCCTGAACGCCGTATGCACGCGAAAGGATCTGCCGCTTATGGAACTTTCACAGTGACAAATGATATTACACAATATACAAGAGCTAAAATCTTCTCTGAAGTTGGCAAAAAGACAGACATGTTTGCCCGTTTTTCAACAGTTGCCGGAGAACGTGGTGCAGCTGATGCTGAACGCGATATTCGCGGTTTTGCCCTTAAATTTTACACAGAAGAAGGTAACTGGGATTTAGTTGGTAATAATACTCCAGTCTTCTTCTTCAGGGATCCGCTTCAATTCCCTGACTTGAACCATGCAGTTAAGAGGGATCCACGCACGAACATGAGAAGCGCAACGAACAACTGGGATTTTTGGACTTCCCTTCCTGAAGCGTTGCACCAAATTACAATCGTTATGAGTGATCGAGGAATTCCGAAGTCTTATCGTCATATGCACGGCTTTGGAAGCCATACGTACAGCATGATCAATGCAGATAATGAACGCGTTTGGGTTAAGTTCCATTTCCGTTCCCAGCAAGGGATTGAGAACTTGACGGACGAGCAAGCTACTGAATTGATCGGTACAGACCGTGAATCACACCAACGCGACCTGTTGGATAACATCGACAATGGCAACTTCCCAAAATGGAAGATGTATATCCAAGTCATGACAGAGGAACAAGCGTTGAATATGCCTTACAATCCATTTGATTTGACAAAAGTATGGTATAAAGGCGACTTCCCTCTTATCGAAGTTGGAGAATTCGAATTGAACCGTAATCCGGAAAACTATTTCGCGGAAGTTGAGCAAGCGGCTTTCACTCCGGCAGCAATCGTTCCAGGAATCGGCTTCTCGCCTGATAAAATGTTGCAAGCGAGATTGTTCTCTTACGGCGATGCTCAACGCTACCGCCTTGGTGTCAACCACCATCAAATTCCGGTCAATGCACCAAAATGTCCGGTCCATAGCTTCCACCGAGATGGCGCAATGCGCGTGGATGGCAACCACGGAAGCAGAACTTCATATGAACCGAACAGCTTCGGCGAATGGAAGCAACAGCCTAATTTCATGGAGCCGCCGCTCAAAATCTATGGCGATGCAGCGCACTGGGATTTCCGTGAAGACGATGACGATTATTTCACACAACCAGGCAAATTATTTAATCTGATGAGTGACGAACAAAAAGAATTGCTATTCGGCAATACTGCCCGCAATCTTGGAGACGCTCCAAATGAAATTAAATACCGCCACGTCCGCCACTGCTACCAAGCAGACCCTGCTTATGGCGAAGGCGTAGCCGCTGCACTAGGCTTCTCGATGGATGACGTTTTAGTGAAAGAGGAAGTTACTAGTAAATAATAAATAAAAAATGCCAACGAAAGAAATTTCTCTTTCGTTGGCATTTTTATTGTCGTAAATCGATATTTATAGATGATCGGAAAATCTTTCTATTGCCCTTTTGAATAAATCTCGCATCCTCTCCATATCCTAACTGATACATTCTAAATGCCAATTATGTCAGGAGTGATACAAATGGAGACGGCTAAGGCGCTTCCGGCTTCGAAAAACCGGTTATTGAATACATGTTTTCTTCTATTTTGCTTATGCATGATTGATGCGATATTTACTGATTTTGGAATCCGATACGGACATATTCAAGAAGCTAACCCTTTCGTTCGTTCTATTTATGACATGAACATCATTGCATTCTATTTGATGAAGGCGAGTCTTCCAATACTGCTATTCATTCTTATGCAATATACAAAACCATCAGCTTTTGTTAGAAATTTACTCATCATCGCACTTATCATCTATACACTCGTCATTCTCATCCATATTTCTTGGATTATCATCGTCCTTGCATTCATTTAGTAGATGGGCTGGCTGTGTTGAACATGTTTGCGACAATCAACCCGGTAATGAGAGCAATGACGCTCATAACAAATGGCGTCCCACTCTCCGGTATTCCCGGGTAAATAACGAAAACAGAACCGATGATCAAGCCAATTATAATAGCGAACATGGCATGGGTGAATCTCTCCAATAAGAAATGAATAGCCCTGCTGCTTACGATAAAACCGACGATGACCCCAGCACCGATGACGATAATAATCGGAATGTTCAACGTTGACAGCGCATTGATGGCTGTCGCGTATACGCCTAATAAAAGTAAAACAAACGATCCGCTTACACCCGGCAAGAGCATCGCCATACTGCCTGCCCAACCAGCCAAAAATAAACCGATTGTATTTTGCATTGTTAATGATGTAATTACGCTCGCATCCGCCGGTTTAATGAAAGCAGTTGAAGCTAACGCTGCGCCGACTACAAGCAATAAGAGAAAATGACCAACCTTAAAATTCTTTCTTACATTCGCCTGTTTTGAAATAAAAGGGATAACGCCGATAATCAATCCTAAAAAGAAAAATTGGGTCGGCTGTGGGTAGTCTTTCAATAGGAAGTCAATGACTCGGCTGAATAGCAATAACGTCAGTCCAATTCCTAAACCTAACGGCAATAAAAAGCCGATATGCTTTTTCCAATCACGGCTGAAAAAGCCGCTAATTGCTACTAATAATCGATCATATATGCCAAGAATGAACGCAATCGTTCCCCCACTCACTCCCGGAATCAAGTCGCTGATTCCCATAAGGAATCCACGATAAATGTTCTTCCATTCCATACTGCAGTTCCTCCAATATCTTTTCAATGATAGTAGTATACCATTTACCTTTTGCCATGAGCCAAATTAAGTCCATTCCAATGGTTTTTTATTCTCCGAAAACTACCTCATATAAATTTCAAATATAAAACACGCTCGGGTGTTGTATTACCACCCGAGCGTGAATTGATTTCTTACATTGCAGCAGTTGCTTCGCTACGCTTATTCTCAATGGCTTCAATCCGTTTGTTGAATTCCTCAACTGTCAAGTTTTGTTCTACAAAATAACGGTTGCGCGGATGTGTCCGACATTCATCCGAACAGCTACGCATATAGAAATGCTCGTTTTCTTCAGAGCATAGAATTTTTTTATTGCATTCAGGGTTTGCACAGTTTACGTAACGTTCACATGGCGTCCCGTCAAAATGATCACGACCGACGATAACATGCTCCACCTGATTCACAGGAACAGCAATCCTTTCATCGAATACATAACATTGACCGTCCCATAGTTGGCCTTTCGCTACCGGGTCTTTTCCATACGTTACGATTCCACCTTCCAAGTGTGCAACGTCTTCAAAACCTTCACGCTTCATCCAGCCTGTGAACTTCTCACATCTAATTCCGCCAGTGCAATACGCAAGAACTTTTTTACCTTCAAATAGTTCTTTATTTTCACGGACCCATTCAGGAAGATCACGGAAATTCTCAATATCCGGACGAATCGCCCCTCTGAAATGTCCAAGGTCATATTCATAATCATTTCTTGTATCAAACACTACAGTGTTTTCATCTTGCATCGCTTTTAAGAATTCTTCAGGCTTCAAATACTGGCCTGTCAATTCCAATGGATTGATGTCATCCTCAAGGCTAAGGTTGACAATTTCTTTACGATGGCGAACGTGCATTTTCTTAAACGCGTGTCCATCTACTTCATCGATCTTGAACCAAAGATCTTTGAAACGCTCATCGCTATGCATCTTCTCCATATAAGCATCCGTCTGTTCTACAGTTCCAGAACAAGTACCGTTGATGCCTTCCTCACCGATTAGAATACGGCCTTTCAATCCAAGTTCCTTACAAAAAGCCAAATGTTCGGCAGCAAATGTTTCTGGGTCTTCAATGTGTACGTATTTATAGTACAACAATACCCGATATGCTCCTGTTTCCATTTCTTCGACCACCTTCTGTTTGTTTTCTTTGCAGTAGAAATAACAGCTTGATCGGTTTAACAATATTCGATTGTAAACACTCAACTGCTCGCCCGTATTTGCAAGATCCGGACCACTTGACAGTATACCATAAATTCATGTTTTGAAAAAGTGGTATGAATTCATTCTTTTTATTCAGTTGTTATTTCATTCGTCCTTTTTTACCCATCCCAAACCTAGGCAAAAGTGTTGTATACTAATAGTATAAAAGAATCGACATTTTTCCTGATTTTCCGAAACTATTTAAAGAGTCGCCCCGTCTAACTTTACAGGTAGATCGAGCAGGAAGTTTGCTAGATTTCTGAATCACTAAAATAGCAAGGGAGCCGCGCAACATGAAAAGAAAGCGTCATAAAGCACGTTCGGTATGGATTGACATCACTTTTTCCGTAGCCATTGTCCTATTGACACTAAGTGCCATTTTTCTTGTTTTCATGACAGAAAATGGCCATACCGCCTCACAGTCCGAGAAGGAAGCAAAGTCCTCCTCCCCACTCGAAACAGAACAAATAGATTCAAATTATCCTGGTATCAAAATCGTAACAAAAACATCAAATGATAAAAATGCTCCTTTTGCTATTCAATATCCGCAAAGTATACATAACAATTTCAATTCGGAAGTCAAAAACTATATTGACGAAGTTCAAGTTAGTTATTTGGAAACGCTGACCGAGAAAAAACAACAGGATAATAAAACGACAGGAGAATTGAACATCTCTTATGAAACGCTGCCACATGCTTCTGGGAACTATTCCTTTGTCCTTGTTACAAGCAGTAGATATAGTGATGCTGACACTGGAAAGACCGAAATCCGCTCATTCCATTTAAATCCGGAAACGGGCGAAAGCTTTACAATTAGGGATCTGTTCGAAGGCGACTCCGATCGTTTACAAAGCCTTTCTTCGTTAGTCCGGGGTGAGATTTTAAAGGATGAATCGTTAAAGGGATATCTTATCCAAAAAGATCTAGAAAGATTTACTGAGCCGCGATGGATGAATTATAGGAACTTTTCCATTACGGACGATGCAATTATCTTCTACTTTGACGAAAACACAATTGCTAATAGCATTGTTGGACCTCCTATCATTGCTGTTTCTATTGATGCAATTAAAGAACTGTTAGCCTCAACGTTTAAGCCCGAAGATAAAGAAGAGGCAGTCGATATCGTTGATAAAGATAAGGAAGAAGTCGATACAGAAGAAAACATTGAAGAAAACTCAAAAGATTCATCTTCCGAAACGGACGCATCTACAGAAAAGGATGAATCCGAAACTTCACAGCCTGAGACAACTGTCCAAAAAAAAGTCGCGTTGACATTTGACGACGGTCCTGATCCAAAAGTGACGAGACAAATTTTGAATACGTTGCAAAAGCATGATGCAAAGGCAACCTTCTTCATGCTCGGAAGCCGTGTCGAATATTATCCTGATATCGTCAATGAAATGATGGAAGCTGGTCATGAATTAGGCAACCATACTTGGACTCATGCCGACTTGACAAAACTAGGTCCTGACCGCATCGCTAAAGAAATCGAAAAGACTTCCGCGATTATAGAAGAAGTGACCGGACAAAAAGTTGAAGCTTTCAGACCTCCCTATGGAGCTGTCAATGATGCCGTCCATAATATGACGGGATTGCCGATCATTTTATGGGATGTCGATACACTCGATTGGAAGTATCGTGACTCCGCAAGGATTCTTCAAGTAGTAAAAGAGAATGTGAAAGATGGAAGCATCATTTTAATGCATGATATTCATCAATCGACTGCTGATGGTCTAGATGCAGTTCTGACATATTTAAGTAATGAGGGCTATGATTTTGTTACCGTTAAAGAGTTAGAGGAAACTTCCTCCTGAACTATTTGTTCAGGGGGTTTTTCCTTTTCAAGGTATATTTTAAGCGCAACTTCTGTTATAATGATATTAGAACAGAATGGAGGGATGAAATGTTCATCCAAATTGAACCAACATCAGAAATACCGATATATACTCAACTTGCAAATCAGTTGATTGAATTGATTGCAACCGGAACATTGAAAGCATCCGAGGTATTGCCTTCCGTCCGGTCTCTCGCAGCAGATCTTGGCGTCAATATGCATACAGTAAACAAAGCCTATCATGAGCTCGAGAAGAAAAACATAATTGAAATCATTCCAAAGTCAGGCGCAGTCATTAATTCAATATCTACAAGCGGACCGAGCGACATGCAATTGGAACTCATTAAACTGCATTTGAAACCGCTCGTTGCAGAATCGATCGTGTATGGCATGAATAAAGAACAGATTTTATCAATTACCTCATCAATCATTTCAGAACTAACGGAGGGATGACAATGGTACTCTCAATATTTTTGGCTATCATTCTATTTTTGACTGTTATGCAGGCGGCGATTCCTTTCCTCCTGAAAAAAACGATCGTCTTCGGAGTGACGATACCTGAAGGTCATACTGATGATACGAGGCTCGCAACCTATAAGAAGACCTATTCGGCAATTATCTTTCTAATAGGCGCAGTCGGTCTTCTTATTCTTCTTTTTTGGGGGCTTGGGAATCAATTAGAAGAGGAACGCGTCGTCTTCATCGGGTTGATCCTCCAGTTCGGAATTCTTCTTATCAGCATGGCTTTGTACTTGTATTTTCACATTAAAACGACGAAAAGAAAGCGTGAGCATAAATGGGGGGAAAACTTGAAAAAGGTGCGAGTAGCTGACTTGACGAGCCGCTCCAATAATGAAATGCTACCCTCTCTCATGTTTGCATTGCCAATACCGATTACACTCGGTTTGATCGGCTATACTGTGACTCAATACGGCGCGATACCGGATCTTATTCCGACCCATTGGGGACCAAATGGGCAACCGGACGCATTCACTGATAAAAACCCTTTTTCCGTCATTGCCCTTCTCATCATTCTTCTTGTCATGCAAGGGATGATGCTAATGATCAATGCATCTACGAAGAAGTCTGGAGTGAAGCTAAACGCGTCGAAGCGGAGTTCTTCGCGTATTCAACAGCTATCGTTTAGGAAGTACACAAGCTGGTTGCTCTTTTTAACGTCAATATCTATGACAATTCTTTTCGGCTTCCTTCAACTGACGACAATTCACGGGAATATAGGCGGCCCATTTCTCATGATGGTAATGCCATTAGGATTCCTTCTCATCATATTGTGCGCAACCGCAGTGTACGCGTTCAAAGTAGGTCAAGGGGGATCCCGTGTTCAACTGGAAATTGACGAGGAACCAGTTCCTGGGGTAACGGACGCTGATGATGACGCCCATTGGAAAGCAGGCGTATTTTATGTAAATAAAAATGACCCTTCCATCTTTGTAGAAAAGAGGTTCGGGGTCGGTTGGACGATGAACTTCGGAAATCCGATCGGATATTTAATTATCATCGCTCCATTGCTCGTCATAATTGCAATTGCATTTTTGTTATAAAGAAAAAACCGGCATATGCCGGTTTCAGACTGGAGACAAAAGGGATGAAAATCAATTCGATCTTCATCCCTTTTGTATTATTAGCGCATTGACACAAAAACGTTAGACTGACGCGACGTTGATTTCCGTTCCGAGCGGACGCTTTCCGGGGGGCTTGCCCTCAGCCTCCTCGTCGCTTTGCTCCTGTGGGGTCTTCACGCTGCGCTGATCCCCCAGGAGTCGCCGCTCTTCACTCCAATTAACTGGATGCCCCCCTTAAGACATCGGCATCGTTCAAGTTATGCTTACAGCCGACGCCCTCCATGTCCAACTGGCCAGCTTCTACAGATTTATGGTAGCAAAAGTAAGAATCGTCTGCATGGACATTTTTTTAATTCCCCTAAGGGTTGTCCATCGCATGCCATGCTTTTCTTTTGCATTAGCAAAGACACGTTCAATCGTCTCTTTGCGTTTTCCGTATATTTCTTTGATTTCATGATTGTGTCGAAAATCCTCAGCAACGTCCAAATAGCCTTGCCAAATATGACGTTGAATCATCGTTTGGTGATTCTTACTCTCTGTACATTGGCTGATCACAGGACATGAGGCGCAAATGGAAGGTGTCGAAGCATACTGATGGTATCCTTCCTTCGTGGTTGTTCGGTATGTAAGAACCTGTTCTTCCGGACAGAGATAGCAATCGAAATGCTCGTCATAGACATACTCATGTTTTCTGTAGAACCCTTCTTTTGTCATTGGTCGTTTGTACGGAAGAGCAGTAAGCATCTGATTTTCTAAAAGGAAACTGGCAATGGCTGGTGTTTTGTAAGTTGCATCAGCGGCAACGACGACTGGACGTCCTACTTGGTCGATGATCTTCTGGACTATTGGTTCAAGCAAATTGCTGTCGTGGACATTCCCTGGCGTGACGATGTTTAAGAGTACAAATCCCTTTTCGTCCGTGGCAGCGTTAAAAGAATAAGCGAACTGCTCTGTCCGTTCATCTTTAACGTAATAACCACTTTCCGGGTCTGTTGTCGACTCCTTAATCTCCTTGTACTCTTCCTTTTTAAACTTTTCCGGCGGGAATGTCTTCTTCCCATTCTTTTCCCGGTCTATGTTGAGCTTCTCTTGGAGCCTCTTCTCATAAGCCCGCGTCTTTTTACGAACAACCTTCTTCTCAAACTTTCTCTTATTCGCACTCGCTTTCGTTTGGGTAGAATCAATAAAGACATGTTCTGGACTGAGAAGTCCACGGTTTGCCACCTCGTTTAGAACTTTATAGAAGATCTGCTCGAACAGATCAGTATCTGCAAATCGACGGACATAGTTCTTCCCAACGTGGAGACGTGCTCATTAATTTGATTCTTCTTCATCATATCCATCACCTCATTCATTTAATGGAAAACACTGTTGATTGGAGCGGAGAGCGGCGACTCCAGCGAACGCCGTTACGAAGAACGGCGTTTGCGAGTAAAAGCGTAGCGTTACGAGCAGGAAGTGAAGGCTGCCTTAATTTCTGCAAAAAACCGCAGATATTAAGGCAAATCGAACTCTGCGTTGTTCGATTGGCTGAAGCCGCGCCCGCGGAACGCGTCCGCTCGCAGTGGAAATCAACATTTCAAACTTTATCTCTATTTAAAAAGAAAAAAGACTGTAGGCAACACCAAAATTCAAGGTGTTTGTCTACAGTCAGAAACCGGCATATGCCGGTTTTTTTAGTTGAAGACGCTCGTACTGTGCAGTGGTTGCAGTCTTGCTTTCGGATCGATGAATGCTTTCGCATGGTTCACGGCTGTCGGAGCTTCCCCTAAGCCGACTGCAATAAGCTTCACTTTTCCGTCATAAGATGTAACATCCCCTGCTGCGTAGATGCCTTCGATATTCGTTTCCATTCGAGAGTTGACGATGATCGAGTTGCGATCCATCTCAAGCCCCCACTCTTTAATTGCACCTAGAGAAGAAATATTGCCATAGTTGACAATGACGTGGTCGACGTGCAATGCCTCTTCCGATCCATCCTTTTGTGCAATGACTACTTCATTGACGATGCCATCTTCCCCAGCAATCGACTTAACAGCACGGGAAGTGAGCACATTTACTTTCGACGACATCAATTGGTTTACACTTGTTTCATGCGCTGTGAAACGCTCACGACGGTGTACAAGTGAAACATTCGAAGCGATATCTTCAAGCATCAACGCCCAATCTACCGCTGAGTCTCCGCCGCCGCATACAAGAACATCTTTATCTTTAAAGAGTGTAAGGTCTTTAATTCCGTAATGCAATGTCTTGCCTTCAAATTCAACCTCTTCAGCCAAACCGATTTTACGCGGTTGGAATGCGCCGATACCAGCAGTTAAAAGAATCGTGCGAGTCAAATGTACGCCTTTGTCCGTTTGGAGGATGAAGTGATCTCCATCGCGTGTCGCTGAAAGAGCAGTTTCCCCTAGGTGAATTTCAGGCTTTGAATAATGTGCTTGTGTAACAAGATTTGCTACTAAATCCTTCGCAAGAATTTTCGGAAAACCACCAACGTCATAAATATATTTATCAGGATACAGCTCAATTAACTGACCGCCAAGTTGCGGCAAACTATCAATAATTTTAACGGACATTTCACGCATGCCCGCATAGAAAGAAGCAAAAAGTCCTGTTGGTCCCCCACCAATAATTGTAATGTCGACAATTTCGTTGCTCATCTATAAACACTCCAATGTATTTTAAATTTGGCTGATGTACGAAAAATCCGTTTTATCATTATCCCCTACATATCTACTCTACACATTATCTACTATTTTTCAATAAAAAACACATAATTTGACTTGGTACCAATAAATTAATTAATCAATAAATTCACTCATTGTTTACGCTTAATATTTTTAATTTTTGTATAGTATTATTTTCTCAAATAAGTATAATAGTATGTATGTACTGTATATAGAGATTTTTGGGGGGACTAATTTCATGAATTTATCAGTATCAAAAAAGATTTGGGCGGGATTTTCCATACTTCTTGCCATTATGCTCATCATGGGGGGTGCATCTTTCTTCGCAACGAAAAAGATGAATGATGAGTTTGCAAAACTAATCGACGACCGGGCCCATAAAGTGAATTTATCCGACGAACTGATCAGCGCACAAAAAGAAAGATATATTGCGATCAGCAGTTATGTTTTATTTAAAACATCGGAATTTGTCAGCCAACGTGATGAATCGACTGCCCATGCGACCGAATTGCTCAACGAGATGGGTGAAGCTTTTAGTTATACGAATGATACAGTGGTCGTCGAAGAAATTAAACAATTACATATGCAATTCAGCCAAATGGTTGATGACATCAGCTATAGTCTAATGAGGGCAAATGAAACGCAGAATAGGAACCTTTTACGAGAAGCAAATAATGTAAACTTGCAAATAATGGAGAAGGCAACAGCGCTGAAAGAGAATCAAAAGGTAGAAATGCAAAATTCGGGTGATGAATTATCGCAAATGACGAACTTTATCCATTTGCTAACTTTTATTTTCATCGGACTAGCCGTTTTGATTTCATTGATTGTCGGATATATGATTAGCCGCAGTATAGCGAATCCTGTTAAAAGGATGACGACTGCAATCGAAAAGATTGCAACAGGTGATTTATCAGTAGAACATGTCAACATCCGTAGTAAAGATGAAATCGGAATAATGGCAAACGCATTCAATAAAATGACTGATGATTTAAAAAATCTGATGGAACAAATCCGTTTTTCTTCTCATCAGTTGGCTGCGCAAGCGGAGCAATTATCGGCAAGTTCCGAAGAGAGCCTTGCTTCATCTGAAATGGTCGCTTCCGCTTCGGAGAAAAATATGCGGGATAGTGAAAACCAGTCTGATTTGGTGAATGAAACCGTCGATTCAGTCACTCAGTTGACAGAAGACGTCAATCAAATCGCAGACAGCAACTTGACGATGCTCGAAGCGATGAAAACGGTCATTTCCCATGTGGAAGCCGGCTCTTCGACGATTGAAAGGTTATCCGGTCAAATGTCGGATACCGACACGATCATTCAAGAAGCATCCGCGATTATCCAGTCGATGGCAAAACAGTCCGCGGAGATTCAACAAGTTACTTCATTAATTACCGCTATTTCGGAACAGACAAATCTATTAGCATTGAACGCAGCAATCGAAGCGGCTCGTGCAGGAGAACATGGAAAAGGTTTTGCGGTCGTCGCCGAGGAAGTGCGCAATCTTGCAGAGCAGTCTAAATCATCTGCCGCAGATATCGGCGTCATGATCCATTCCATCCAAGATGCGACCAAAAAGGCAGTGAATGCAATTAATTCGGGAAGCAACAGTGTAAAAGACGGCTTAACGGCCACTCATCATTCATTGAATACATTTACTGAAATCGAGCAATCCGTTAGTGTGGTGAATGAAAACGTATCGACCGTTACAGAAGCGATTAAGCAAATCCGCTCCATGACCGGCACGATTGCCCACTCATCGATGGAAGTGAAGAAACTGGCAGAGTCAACCGCGTTTACAGCACAGGAAACAAGTGCCGCGACAGAAGAGCAATTGGCAGTCAACGAAGAGATTTCAACAAGCTCACAAACTCTTGCTGGTCTTGCGGAGAATCTTCAAAAAGAAGTGAATCGCTTTACGTTTTAAAATAAAAATCGTTGAAACTGGTATGTCCTTTGAAAGGAAGCCGTTTCAACGATTTTTCTGGTCTATAGGACCGTTTTTATTACCATTTTCCGATTGAATTATCGCAATTGCATCTCCGCTTACTCTTCTTCTAATTGTTCCTTACAAAACGCGGCCAGCTCAGCGACTTCCTCATCCTCCAAGTCAAAATCGAGAACTTCGTCTGTCGCACGGTCGAAAAGATGATAGGAAGCCACTTTCCCTTCTCCTTCATTAACCGCATAAATCACTCGGATGCCCGTCCCCTTTTCATTATAGAGCTCATCTTCCTCGTCGAATTTTACATAAATGCGAAATTCATATCGGTTCCCCGACAGAATGCCTGTCGGATCAATGAGTTCAATCATACTATATTCAATAATTTCCAAGTAAGCTCATCCTCACATAATGTTTTCATTCCCATCTTACAGCAAACCACACTAACTGGTCACGTATTCCCTATCGGCGAAATATCTGCTCAAACTTGCAATCTTTCTTTTGCATTTTCACAATGGTTAGTTAACAATGAAGATAGTGAATTGTATTCACACTAATAGATTACGGGGGAATGAAAATGCTGACATTTGAAGAATTCAAGTACAAAAGACCTGATATGGAAAGCATTAAACAAGAATTCGATAGCTTGCTAGAACAATTCCGTTCTGCAGGGTCCTTTGATGAACAAAATGAAGTCATTGAAAAACTGAATGCCATCGGTAGCAACTATTCTACACAGTCCAACTTGATGTATATCCGTTCTTCCATCGACACGAATGATGAGTTCTATCAGAAAGAACGGGAGTATTTCGATGAAATCGGTCCTGAATTCCAGGAACTTGGAACCGCCTTCTACAAAGAGCTTGTAAAGACACCTTACCGTAAGGAGCTTGAAGAGAAATGGGGCACACAGCTGTTCGCTCTAGCCGACAACGCAATCAAATCCTTTTCGCCGGAAGTGCTTCCTCTCCTTCAACAAGAGAATAAGCTCACTTCTGAGTATGCTAAGCTTGTCGCTTCTGCTCAAATCGAGTTCGACGGAAAAACCTTAACCCTTGCTCAGCTCGGACCTTATGCCGAATCTACTGACAGAAGTGTAAGGAAGTCCGCTATGGAAGCTGCCTACTCGTTCTATGCAGAAAACGGCGATGCGTTTGACCGTATTTATGATGACCTCGTTAAAGTAAGACATGAAATCGCAACGAAATTAGGTTTCAAAAACTTTGTAGAACTCGGTTATGCGCGTATGAACCGAATTGGCTATGACGCGGATATGGTGAAAAACTTCCGTGACCAAGTACGAGACTATATTGTACCGCTTGCAACGAAATTATACGAACGTCAAGCTGAGCGAATCGGCGTCGATGAATTGAAATTCTACGACCAGTCTCTAAACTTCTTGAGTGGGAATGCAACTCCGAAAGGTTCCCCTGAATGGATCATTGAAAACGGGAAAAAGATGTATGAAGAACTTTCACCTGAAACGGACGAGTTTTTCAAGTACATGACAGACAAGCACCTTCTCGACTTGGAAGCAAAGAAAGGGAAAGAGACGGGGGGCTATTGTACGTTCATTGATGATTATGATTCGCCTTTCATCTTCTCGAACTTTAATGGCACATCGGGTGATATCGACGTTCTGACACACGAGGCAGGCCATGCTTTCCAAGTGTACTCCAGCCGTAATATAGGGATTCCTGAATATGTATGGCCGACTCACGAAGGGGCTGAAATCCATTCAATGAGTATGGAGTTCTTCACGTGGCCTTGGATGGAGCTATTCTTTGAGGACGATACGGAAAAATACAAATTCGCACACTTGAGCAGCGGCCTGCTATTTTTACCGTACGGTGTGGCAGTAGATGAATTCCAGCATGCGATTTATGAAAATCCAGAAATGACGCCTGCTGAACGTAAAGCGGAGTGGAAACGCATTGAGAAGACATATTTGCCGATGCGTGATTACGACGGCAATCCTTATCTGGAAGCGGGAGCGATTTGGCAACGCCAGTCGCATATTTATGAAGCTCCTTTTTACTATATCGATTACACATTGGCACAAATTTGCGCGTTCCAATTTTGGAAGCGTTCATTTGAAGATCGCGAAGCTGCATGGAAAGATTATTTACACCTCTGCAAACTTGGCGGGTCTAAGCCATTTACGGAGCTTGTAAAAGAGGCGAATTTGATTTCACCGTTTGAAGATGGATGTGTCGAGTCTGTTATCGGCACAATCGAAGCATGGTTGAGTTCTGTTGACGACAAAGCTCTATAATAAGAAGGGGTTGCCAATAACCGGCAGCCCCTTTTTTTATGTCGTTAATTCAAAGACGTTATATTGATTTTTACCGTTTTCTTTAGATTGATAAAGTGCCTGATCCGCTTTTTCGTAGAGTGATTCAAAATCATCATTTTCTGTTGCGATAGCAACTCCAATACTAATTGAAGTTTGGATATTTTTTTCATTCAAGTGAAAATCCATTTTTTCATTAATCCGTTGAAGCAAATCATCCGCGAGCGATTTTATATTAGGCGTTTCATCTAAATCAAGTAAAAGTAAAAACTCGTCGCCACCGACTCTTGCTGCAAAATTACCGGCTTCAACTGTTTCTTGGATAGTTGCTGCCGCGATTTTCAATATCCTGTCACCTTCGCCATGCCCTAAATAATCATTGACGGATTTGAAATTATCCAAATCGATCATCATTAAAGCTAGCTTCCGATTTTTTCGTTCAAGTCTTTTTGTAATTTCGTCTTCAAAAGCCGCCCTGTTTTTCAAACCTGTCAAACTATCATGAAAGGCAAGATGTATCGGCATCGCAACCAGTCTAGCAATAAGGAAGGATAGGATGATCGATCCAATAAGGATGACAAACAATTGAAGAAGAAATTGATTCTTATACCCTGCAAGCAAACCTGTCATCACTTGATTATTGTAAGCTATCTCGACAACTCGATCAGTGGAAAAGCCCTTCCGCTCGTCTGCTGAATAAGGAATATATCTGTATGTTACCCGTTTTCCGTCTTCAACTAAAACCAATTCATCAGGCTCTCCACTTCCCCGCACTTTTTCAAAAACTTTTTTGTGCGGCTGTTGGATATATTGCTGTTTGAAGTCTTCAGTTTTTACACCTAGCGCATTACCTCCAGAATTGTATACCTTAATAGAATTAATATCATCATATTCTTGGACGAGTTCATCAATCGTTTGCAGGAAATTGAATTGCCTAAAGATCTCATGGTCTTCTAGTAGAACCCCTAACTCGATTAAATACTTATGATCCGGTGTAGGTGTATAACTAAACTTTTTAACTTCCCCTGTTTTCGACTGAATATCCATGCCATCAGTGATAAACGAATCACCTACTCGCCTTTCATCCAACAGACTAGAAAATCCCGGACAACATTTTTGGAAATCCAATCCGATATCTTCGGTGAAGCTGCTATGTATGACTGTATTTTTATCATTGAGAATAAATATGTCCATTTTATATTGCTCTTTTAACGATGTAAAATCCCACTTTTGGAAATCGGGATCTTCCTTATATTTTTCAAGAAGCTCCATTGAATATGATTCCATCTTTTCCGCAGTCTGTTCATCAAATAGGTCGTACACTTTATCGATCGTTGCAAGGTTGTTAACTACTTTGTCCTCTATCATGGAAATCTTCGTGTCTTGAGCCTCTAAGACAGTTTTCCGTAACTTGTTATAGTCAAATAATGCTATAAACAATGATAGAATAAGCGAAAACACAATCAGGACGATCGTCAATTTCCATCTGAAATTATTGAACACACTTATCGTACCCTTTCTACTTTCAAGTCCTTTGAATCATTATAGCCCATACTCTTCCAAATAACTAGACTATTTTACCTATTAATCCGAATAAAAGAGCTATCACTTGTAAAAAGTGACAGCTCTTTGACTTTACCGCTATAGAAGCGATTACATGAGTCCAATCGCATTTCCTTTTTCGTCGATGTCCATTTGAAGGGCTGCCGGCTTTTTCGGCAGTCCAGGCATCGTCATAATATCCCCCGTCAGACAAACAAGGAAACCTGCACCGAGCTTCGGAATGATTTCACGGATTGTAATCATGAAATCTGTAGGTCTTCCGAGCTTCTTAGGGTCATCTGAGAAGGAGTATTGCGTTTTCGCCATACAGACAGGCAGGATATCCCAACCGTTTTGTTCGATTTGCAATAAATCCTTTCTAGCTTTATCAGTAAGGATAACTCCTTTTCCACCATATGCCTTTTGAACAATTGCCGTAATTTTATCAATAACCGGCTGCTCAACATCATAAAGAGGCGCAAAATTATTCGGCTCTTCTAACAGCTCGAGAACTTGTTTCGCTAAGTCCTGGCCGCCAGCTCCACCCTGCCCCCAAACGTCCGTTACAGCTGCCCGGACGCCATTGGAAGCGCACCATTTCATGATGAAGTCAAGTTCTGCAGCGGAGTCTGTGATGAAGCGGTTTAATGCAACGACAGGCTGCACACCGAAGGAACGGACAGTTTCCACATGCTTTTCAAGATTCACAATGCCGTCCGTGACAGCTTGAACATTTTCTTTTCCAAGATCCGTCTTCGCAACCCCTCCGTGCATTTTCAAAGCACGAATCGTTGTCACAAGTACGACAGCATCCGGGGCAAATCCGCCTTTTCGCGCTTTGATATCCATGAATTTCTCAGCGCCTAGATCGGATCCGAATCCTGCCTCCGTCACAACGATATCAGCTAATTTTCTAGCTGTATTCGTAGCCATTAACGAGTTGCATCCATGTGCTATGTTTGCAAATGGTCCGCCATGAATCAAAGCAGGCGTCCCTTCAATCGTCTGAACTAGATTTGGCTTGAATGCTTCTTTCAATAGTAGTGTCAAAGCACCTTCTACGCCTAAATCCCTTACTGTAACAGCTTCCTTTTCATACGTATACCCGATTACCATTTGAGATAGACGCTCTTTCAAGTCGGATAAACTTGTTGCCAAACAGAATACTGCCATAATTTCAGAAGCTACTGTAATATCGAAGCCGTCTTCCCGCGGTACACCTTGTCCAGGACCCCCGAGACCAATTGTAATGTGGCGCAATGCACGGTCATTCATATCCATTGCACGCTTCCATGTAATCCTGCGCGGGTCGATCTGCAATGCATTTCCTTGATGAATATGATTATCGATCATCGCACTTAGCGCATTATTCGCAGTTGTGATAGCATGGATATCGCCATTAAAATGCAAATTAATTTCTTCCATAGGTAATACTTGAGCATATCCGCCGCCAGCAGCGCCGCCCTTCACACCCATCACGGGTCCGAGGGAAGGCTCGCGGAGAGCGATCATCGACTTTTCTCCTAATCTTGCCAACGCATCTGCAAGGCCAACAGTCACTGTTGATTTCCCTTCACCTGCAGGTGTCGGGCTTGTCGCTGTTACAAGCACGACTTTACCGAATGATTTCGTAGCCGGCAATTTCGATACATCGATTTTTGCTTTGTATCGTCCATAGGGTTCAACCGCCTCTTCGGGAATCCCCGCTTTTCTTGCGATATCCGCTATTGGCTGCATCACAGCAGAAGCTGCGATCGCTAAGTCCGTTAATGGTTTTGCTTTTTCAGTCAATATGGCCACACCCTTCTTTTATCAATACATGTCAATATAAAATGATTTTATAATAAAAATTTCAAAACTGCTCATTCTTTAATGCGCAATACAAGCTTTCCAAACTGCTCGCTGTTTTCCAGCGCCTTGAATGCTTCCAAGCCATCTTCGAGACGATATACATTGTCAATGACAGGTTGAATGCCGTATTCATCAACATGCTTCAACATTGCCCGCAACTCATCCCTACTTCCCATCGTCGAGCCAAATAGCTGGTATTGTCCGTAGAAAAACTTCCGTAAATCCAGCTCGACGACATCCTCAGTCGTTGCGCCAAATACAACGATTCTCCCGCCTTGTTTCAATACTTCCAACGAACGGTTGAATGTTGCTCTTCCAACACTTTCGATAACGAGATCGATTGTTTCATTCACTAGTTCCTCTTTCCAATCGCCGTTCGTATCAACTGCCAAATCAGCACCAAGCTCTAGCGCTTTCTGTCGTTTCTCCTCAACGCGTGAACTGACGATGACACGCGCCCCAACATTTTTGGCAAACTGAATCATATATGTCGCGACACCGCTACCCGCTCCCGGAATAAAGACCGTATCGCCCTTTTTCAACTCACCTTGCGTAAATAATGCCCGGTATCCTGTCAATGCTGCTAACGCTAAAACAGACGCTTCATCCATCGAGAGATTGGCAGGTTTTTTCTCAATCTGTTCAGCAGAAATAACAATTTTTTCGGCAAATGTTCCATTGTCCGGCATCCCTAAAATTTCAAATCCTGCAGGAGGTGCATCACTTTGTGTAAACCAACGTAAAGATGGATTAATGATCACTTCATCACCGATCTCCCAATTGTCTACCCCTTCCCCGATAGACTCGATGACACCAGCGCCATCAGAACCAAGAATTAACAGCTCCTTTGCATCCCCGCGGCGATCAGGTATTTTAATGTCCCTTCGATTCATCCCCGCGGCATGAAGTGCTACGACGACTTCACCATTTCTTGCAATCGGTTCTTCCATCTCATCTATTTTCAATTGACCATTTACATGAATGACCGCCTTCACACAACAACCCCCCCGTTTAAAATATTCTATGAATTATATACTATTCTATCATACAATATCCGCCAATAATTATCACATTCATAGTAATAAAAAAAACGCAAAGAATAGATCTCCTTTGCGTCTACAGCTAGCTATTCATTTGATGATTTCAATGTTACGACAACTACTTCTGGACGATTGAACACCCGTATGGGAACGATACTATTTCCGAGGCCGCGGCTTACGATCATAGTCGTTCCATCCATTTCATGGATACCTGATGTGAATTTAGGGAACCATCCTTGACCTGGAGCTACTAAGCCTCCAATGCCCGGAATTCGAATTTGCCCACCATGAGCATGCCCACTGAAAACGAGGTCTATTTGTCGGTCAACGTATACGTTGAACTGTTCAGGTCGATGCGATAAAAGGATTTTGAACAGATCATCCTGGACCTCTTTAAATGCATAATCTATGACTTGTTCAACATACTTCTCTTCATCGAGATTGCTGGACAATGGATCTTCAATGCCGGCTATAACAATCTGTTCCCCTTCGCCGCTTGCAATTATCTTTGATTCATTTGTTAACACTTGCACGCCTAATCCAGATAGTTCCCCTTTAATATGCTTTTCATCATTTGTAGAAATTTCATGATTGCCGGTTACGAAATAGAATGGTGCTACATCATGCAGCTGCTTGACGATTTCCAAACTTTGCTCAAGATCATAACGATTCCGATCAATGAAATCTCCAGTGATGAAAATGGCATCTGGCGATAATAATTTCACCTTACTCACTAAATCTGAGTGGTTATCCCCAAACATCGAGTCATGGATATCTGACAGTTGAACAATCCGATAATTATTGAAGCTTTCGGGAAGACCGGAAGCTTCGAGCTCCACGAAGGTCACCCCTATGGTCGTATTCTCTTTATATAAATAAAGTCCAAAAAGCAATATAAGAATGAAGAATAATAGGATGCCATTGCGCTTCCTTCGTTTTCGTACAGGCATTCAGCTTACTGCCAACGTTTCTTTATTTTTGCGAGCTCCAATAATTCGAGTACGTCCTTTTTCGGTAATTCCGTTAGAATGGAAAGAAGCTCTCGCTCAGCAAGCCTTCTTCCTCTGCCGCTCCGATATCGCTCTTTATTCTCCGCATCAAGAGTGCTGTATAGCTGATCTAGTTTTTCGTCTTGCTCATCCACTTCTTTAGCGATGATCAAATTTTCGCGCAGCCGTTCATAAAGCATATCAACGTTTGACGAACTACTCGCAGTGAATGCGCGTGAAGTTTTAGGGTCTCCTAAAATCAACTCATCTGTTGAAACGTTGAATCTCTCGGATATCTTTGCAATCCATGCTGCGGAAGGGGCATTTTTACCTTTCTCCCAATCTTTGATTCTGCTGGCGGATGTGCCGATTGCCGCCCCAAACGCCATCATTGATAGGCCTCTTTGCTCTCTCAGGGCCTTTAATCTAATACCAAAGTCTTCTTTACTCCAATCGTTCACGGTGATGCCTCCTCCTATTTACTTATCTCTATATTATTTTTCTTAGTTCCTTCTGTCAATCTTAATTTATTTTTCTATCAAATTATTAATAGCCAGTTTGCTGGCGTTTGTAATTTTCCTCGTTTTTTTCCAAATAGGCTTCCATTATTTCACTATAAGAAAACCCAATCCTGTTCGCTATTGCTCCATAATGAATCCAAACATTTTCATAGCTCTCCATATCAGTTTTCAATAAAAACTTTTGGATAGAGCCGATTGTCTGCAAAAAGACATTCGTCAAATCGCCTTCAACTTCGCCTTCTGGCCATACTTCCAATCCATCCAAATCTTTTTCGATGCCGAGAGACAAGAGAAAATGAATGGAGTCCACATATTCTTCTAAAATAACTTCTCGTTCTGAAGGTCCCTTTGTACTCCAAAATTTAAAACATCTTGTTTCATTAGCTAATTCTGCAAGTTCGACGAGAAGGGCCAACCCTTTTTCTTTAAAAACATCCTCGTTTACAACTTGATTCGTTTGGATGTATGCATCCAGTTCACGTTGCATCGTAAATAATGTCGTCAATTCCATAAAAAAACCTCCAAAATCTTAAATATCTTGAAACCAAACCGATTCCCGCCCGTATAAGTAGAAGACTATATCTATTTTTGTGAGGGGATGCTGTTATGGGATTACTGATCCGCATTGTTATCATTGCATTCATCGTCTATTTATTTTATCGCGGTATCCGCTATTTATTGGATCCGAAGCGAAAGTTGGACGAGGCGTATGAAAAAGAGCAATATTACTTCTATGATGATGTAAAAAATGTAAGGAAAAATTTCTTTATCACATATAAAGGTGCCCTCTTTGAAGGTGAAAAATATTTAGGAACTACGGAAGACTCCTTTGATGTCGTTTCTATTTTCGTTTGGGTCAAAGATGAAACGAAGCTTCAAGGCTTTACGAAAGATGATTTTTATTTCTTATCATCCGAGATCACTTCCAATTATCCCAAAGCTGAAATCAGCTGGAAAAATCCGATTGAAGACTTGATGAAAGCCTGATTGAAAACGCTTGCCTAGGAAGGCATCCTAAGTGCGCCACGTCTTGTGGCGAGGTTGCATGACTCGCATCCTGAGAGTCCGAGCGAAGACGCGAATAGAACTAAAATTCATGAGCGGACGAGCAACTGAGGAAGGCATCCTAAGTGCGCCGCGTCCTAAAGGTGCCTTAATTTCTGCAAAGACCGCAGAAATACGGCAAATCGAACCCTTCGCCGTTCGATTGGCAACGGATGCATGACCTACTTCCTGTAGGCCCCAACAACGGATGCGAGCGTTTGTCAACAGGCTGAAAGCCCGTTGACAGAGCGAGCTTTTCTTATTTCCTTTATGCACGATTCACGCCGAATGGATCGATGCCTAGAAGATAGATGATGACGCCTATGTAGATTAACGCGAGCAGTAGAAAACCGATTCGGAATTCTGTGTGTCTTGTTTTATGACTGAATACCATCATGCCCAAATACGAACCGATTCCGCCGCCGACGATGGCAAATAGCCATAATGTCTTTTCTGGCACTCTGCGTGCTCGCTTCTTTGATTGCTTCTTATCGTAGCCCATCATCATGAAGGACCAGATTGATATAAATATGATCCAAGTGATAATCATACTATTCATATATTCAACTCCCTACTTCCTATTCTACACTTTATTGATTGGACTTAGGAAGAAGAACTATAGTAAGTTTAGAAGTTTTCTTTTTAATTTTTTCTCCAACAGTAAAAGCCTCGCTACCGATTAACGGTGCAAGGCTTTTTGTTGATCAATCACTTATTTTGCAACTGATTTTTTCGCTGTTTCTGCAAGTTGTGCAAATGCTTGTGCATCTGTTACTGCAAGATCAGCAAGCATTTTGCGGTTTACTTCGATGCCAGCCAATTTAAGACCGTGCATCAATGTGCTGTATGAAAGACCATTCATACGTGCTGCCGCGTTGATACGTGTGATCCATAGTTTACGGAAGTCACGTTTTTTCTGACGGCGGTCACGGTATGCATAGTTGAATGATTTCATGACCTGTTGGTTTGCTACTTTATAAAGTCTATGTTTTGAACCAAAGTAACCTTTGGCTAATTTCAATACTCGATTACGGCGCTTGCGCGTCACTGTTCCACCTTTTACGCGTGGCATAGTTCATTACCTCCTGCTATTCCTAAAGAATGTGTTATGGTTCAAAGATTATTTCATGTAAGTGATCATTTCACGGATACGTTTGTAGTCGCCTGAAGAAACAAGTGCAGCTTTACGCAAGTGGCGTTTCGCTTTAGTAGACTTGTTGGCAAAAAGGTGACTTGTGTATGCACGGCCGCGTTTCACTTTACCAGTTGCAGTTTTCTTGAAACGTTTTGCGGATCCGCGGTGAGTTTTCATTTTTGGCATGATCTGTTCCTCCTAAATCGTTCGCGTTACTTTTTTTCGGCAGTCGGGGCAAGTATTAGGAACATGCTCCGTCCTTCCATTTTCGGTTTAACTTCAACCGTTGAGAATTCTTTGCATTCTTCTGCAAAGCGGTCCAAAACACGTTGTCCAATTTCCTTGTGCGTAATTGCACGTCCGCGGAAACGGATAGACGCTTTCACTTTGTCGCCTGCTTGCAAAAATTTGATGCCATTGCGAAGTTTTGTTTGAAAATCGTGTTCATCAATTGTCGGGCTTAAGCGCACTTCTTTGATGTTGATGACTTTCTGGTTTCTTCTTACTTCGCGTTCTTTCTTTTGTTGCTCGAACTTGAATTTACCGTAGTCCATAACGCGGGCTACTGGTGGCTTTGCTGTTGGAGCGACAAGGACAAGATCCAAATTCGCGCGTGCTGCAATTTCAAGTGCCTCATTGCGTGATTTGATTCCAAGCTGGTCGCCGTTGTGGTCAATGAGGCGAAGCTCGCGGGCACGGATGCCCTCATTTACGTACATGTCTTTGCTAATAGTAATCCACCTCCGAATGTTGTCTCGCGAATACACGGTTTGGGTACACCGTCCAGCATTCCGACGGTCCCATAGTTCATTCGTTTAATAAGAGCCGGACAATAAAAAAAGTAGACAAAAGTAACTTTTGTCTACCCGCTTATGTGTACGTGCAATTACATGCACGGCACGTTCACTCATGTGCTGACCTGTCAACAACGGTGTGCGTCGATCAGGTGAGAAGCGGGCAGCTCCTTCTTATACCACAAACTGTATTCATTAACCTTACTAAGTCTATCATCTTGATTTTACGTTGTCAACATAAAACTTTAAAACAAAGATTGCAGTACAGTTGATTTCCGCTTCAGGCGGACTTTCCGCGGGCGTCGCTTCAGCCAATCGAACAGCGAAGGGTTCGATTTGCCGTATTTCTTCGTTCTTTGCAGAAATTAAGGCATCCCCTAGTTGTGCTCGCAACGCCACGCTTTTGCTCGCAAAAGCCGTTCTCCGTTACAGCTTTCGTTGCGGGGTCTTCTGTTGACGCTTTTCCCGAAGGAGTCGCCGCCTTTCGCTTCAATCAACGGTATTTCTTAATAACAATGAAAATGCTTTTTTTAGACGCTTAAACGCAACATCTACTAATTATTAATTATCATGTGATACATCGGCTTTCAACATTTTCAAGAAGTCTTCGAATGGCATGCTTTCTGATTTTTGTTCGCCGTATTTTCTTACGTTTACTTCGCCGGATTCTACTTCTTTGTCTCCTAGGACGAGCATGTAAGGGATTTTTTGGACTTGTGCTTCGCGGATCTTGTAGCCGATTTTTTCGTCGCGGCTGTCTAGGTCGATTCGGAATCCTTCTGCGACGAGTTTTTCACGAATTTCATTTGAATAGTCGAAATGTGCTTCCGGTGAAACTGGGATTACTTCGACTTGAACCGGTGCAAGCCATGTTGGGAATGCGCCTTTGTATTCTTCGATCAGGAATGCGACGAATCTTTCCATTGTAGAAACGACGCCTCGGTGGATAACGACTGGACGATGGTGCTTGCCGTCTTCCCCAACGTACGTGAGATCGAAACGTTCAGGAAGAAGGAAGTCAAGTTGGACAGTTGAAAGTGTCTCTTCCATGCCGATTGCCGTCTTCACTTGCACATCAAGTTTCGGACCGTAGAAGGCAGCTTCGCCGTCTGCTTCGACATAAGGAAGACCGAGTTCGTCCATCGTCTCTTTCAACATGCTTTGTGCACGTTCCCACATTTCATCATCGTCAAAGTATTTTTCTGTATCTTCCGGATCGCGATACGATAGACGGAACGAGTAATCATTAATATTGAAGTCTTTGTACACATCGATGACGAGCTGAACGACACGTTTGAATTCTTCTTTGATTTGATCAGGGCGAACGAAAATATGCGCATCATTCAAAGTCATACCACGTACACGTTGCAGTCCCGATAACGCACCAGACATTTCATAGCGGTGCATCGTACCAAGCTCAGCAATACGGATCGGCAAGTTACGATAAGAGTGGATGCCGTTTTTATAAATCATCATATGGTGCGGGCAGTTCATCGGACGTAGAACAAGGTCCTCATTATCCATGCTCATAACAGGGAACATGCCGTCCTGATAGTGTCCCCAGTGACCGGATGTCTTGTATAGCTCAACGCTTCCGAGAACCGGCGTATAGACGTGGTCATAGCCGAGCTTTACTTCTTTATCGACGATATAACGTTCGATGATGCGGCGAATTGTAGCGCCTTTTGGCAACCATAACGGAAGACCTTGACCGACTTTTTGGGAGTTCGTGAATAAATTCAATTCCTTGCCGATTTTACGATGATCGCGTTCTTTCGCTTCTTCGAGCATACGTAAATGTTCTTGGAGCTCGTCCTTTTTGAAGAAGGCTGTTCCGTAAATCCGTTGAAGCATTTTATTTTTCGAGTCGCCGCGCCAGTAAGCGCCCGCGATGCTCAATAGTTTGAATTCTTTCAGCTTGCCTGTCGAAGGTACGTGGATACCACGGCAAAGGTCAAAAAATTCGCCTTGCTCATAAATGGAAACTTGTTCGCCCTCAGGAATTGCTTCCAATAGTTCAAGCTTGTACGGATCGTCAATTTCCTTGAATCGTTTTTCAGCTTCTTCGCGGGATACGTCAGTTCGTGTGATCGGAAGATTTTCGCCGATGATCCGTTTCATTTCTTTTTCCAGTTCAGGAAGGTCTTCAGATGTAATTGGCGTAGGTGAATCGATGTCATAGTAGAATCCGTTGTCGATGACCGGTCCGATTCCTAGTTTAGCGTCTGGGAATTTTCTTTTTACTGCTTGAGCTAATAGATGGGCAGTACTGTGACGCAGGATTTCTAGCGCTTCCGGTGATTGTGGTGTGATGATTGCAATATTACCGTCTTTTTCAATCGGTGTTTTCAAGTCGATGAGCTGGTCGCCAATTTTACCTGCGAGCGCGCTTTTTCGTAGCCCTGGGCTGATGGAGCCTGCCACTTCTTCTGTTGTTGTGCCGTTCGGAAACTCTTTTATCGCTCCATCTGGAAATTTCAATTGAATATTCTCTGCCATTACAAACACTCCTTGCTTATTTTATTTACTTACGAGCACCGGATTATGCGAACTGAAAATGGATTTCCACTACGGACGGACACTTTCCGCGGGCGATCCGTGAGCCAATCGAACAGCGGAGGGTTCGATTTGCCGTATTTCTGCGCTTTTTGCAGAAATTAAGGCATCCTGATTCCCTGCTCGCAACGCTGCGCGTTTGCTAATCCCCCAGGAGTCGCCGCCTTTCGCTTCAATCTACGCAGCTCCCTAATCAATAAAAAACAACAAAAAAGCCCCATCCCGGTAAAGGGACGAGGCTGTTGCTCGTGGTTCCACCCTTCTTCCTTCCATCCGGTTATACAACCGGAAAGATGAAGCTTGAAACGGCTAACGGGCCGGGGTCCGTCATCGGCTATGTAAATGGTTCACCGATGCTGCTCCAAGGTGGTAAATCGATCCTCTGCACTTCAGGGCTTCCAGCCAAATGACCCTGATCTCTGTAAGTAGAAAAACCGATTCATGTCCTCTTCAACACATTTTCAAATATGATATCCATTAGTATAAGGAAAGTCACAGACAATTGCAAGTGGTGGATGTCAGCTTACATGTTTCTTCGATTTTTCCCTTTCAATTGAACGGGTTTAGAGATTGTCTTAATTCGTTCCATAATACGTGCTGCTTTAACCGCTTCTTTTTCTCCGCGTTGCGTGTACGTCAAATGGTGCTCCAACTCTTCAAAATTGAAATTGGATGTGAAGAAGGTCGGAAGCTTTTCTGCCATTCGATATTGCAATATCGTTCCAATCACTTCATCACGTGCCCAAGCAGACATGGACTCAGCTCCAAAATCATCGAGCATAAGCACTTTCGCTTTTTTCACAAAGTCAATTTTTTCATTCAACGTCTGGTCTTGGATTGATTGTTTAATTTCACGAAGGAATTCCGGTATATACACGACGACTGTCCGGATACGAAGATTGGCAAGCTCATTAGCAAGCGCACCAAGTATAAAGGATTTCCCCGTTCCGAATGGCCCGTATATGTAAAGTCCACGTTCCGGAAGTTCTCCTGTTTCACTTATTTCACTCAAAAATTGAGCAGCCGCTTCAACGACAATAATCCGGCTATTGTCGTGCTCCAAATCTACGTTATGCAATCGCGCTTCCATGACATCCTTCGGCATATACATGCTGTCAATCATATTGGATACATTACGACGTTCGTCTTCGACTAATTTATTCGGGCATTTGACATAATCAAGATCAATGAATCCTTGACTTAGGATAAGCTTCGGCTCAAATCCTTTCATTACGTTAATGCAGCCTTCAACGTTTGGGCATTTCTCACAGTGGTGAGAAGCTGTTGTATATTCGTATAATTTCCCTAAACTTTTATCGACAACCGTTTTATCGATTTCACTCGAATTCTCGGAAATGAATTGTTGGACGCCTTCGGACTCCATCACTTCATTCCGTAATTGCTCGTATCTTGCTGTCAGTTCTGAAGCGTTCAATACACGCTTCAATGTATTTCCGATTCGTTCCAACTTATTTCACCTCACTTCTCATTGCATCCAGTTTCGCTAGCAGCTGGCGTCTTTTTTCATCTATATCTGGATCTGCCTCGTTTTTCGGCTCCTTCTGTTCCGTTTCTTCTTTCTTGTAAAACCATTCAGGCACCTTCTCTTCCCTTGTAGGCTTCCGACTGGCTGGTTTCTTCTTCCCTTCATTCAACCACTTCATATATTGATCGTGCTCGGTACGGGATAACTCCATTGCCTTTTTGGCAGTCTCCACTTTTTTATTCGACCAATGCGAGGCGATCCGTTCCGCAAAATTATTCGTGATCTTTCCGTCGTTTCGTAAAATCATATATTGCAATAAAACGTTTACGACGCCGACGGACAATCCATGAGTGTTAATAAGCCTTTCCGCCAATTGGAGATCAACCGGAAAAGGTTCTTTTCCGTTTAAATGCCGTAGCATTTCACGAGGTGATGTATTTTCCAAATAAAATAAGAGTTCATCTTCTCGAGATTTTGGCTCAGCCTCTTTCGCAGGTTCGACATTCTTGAATATCTTTTCAACTGTCGGTACGTTTCGCGAAATATTGATCTTGTAATAATCAACCGCAGCCTTTCGAAGTCGATCTTCCGGAATCTGCATACTGTTTGCATCGAGCGCCATCATAACGACTTTCTGCATATCAAGCGGTGTCAATGAATAAAGGAATGCCAATTTCTCGATCAATTCCTTCGACACTGTGGCGAGGGAGGATTTCGGTACCATTTGTTCGGAAAGTCCTGAACGGAACAAATTGAAATCAAAGTCGGAATAAGCGAAAGGAATTCCCGGTGATTCATTGCGACCCATCATTTGACCGCCCTCTTCCATCCCTTCGGATGCACTGTATCGAATAGGTTTGAAAACATCCAAGAAAGTACGAGATACTTCCTTGTACTGTTCATCGATCGGATCTACGACCGTAAAGCGGGCTCTTAAACTTCGGTATGCCTGCTCGCCAATCTTGCTGAAAAGGAAAGTAGACAAAAGCGGGTCTTCGAAAAACGACTTTGCATCCATCGGTGGCAGCAATTCGTAGCAGAACGCACGATCCTGATCCTCCTGTTTGCAATATGTACGCAGCAAGCCGATCGCCTCGAGGGAGATTCTCGCTTCAAATACTTTCACTAACGGCATTGTTAATAAATTCATTAAATAATAATGATTAAACTCATTTTCCTTATTTCGTTCCGCATCAGCCCAAAGAGACATGAAAAGACTCATAGCGTCAGGGCCGATTAATGGTTGATAAAACAATGTGAGGAGTTGCCGGTCATAATCCGAAAATGGATGTGACAATTTGATCGTGAACGTATCGACTGGTTGTAGTTCTTGGTAAAGCATATTGTCGGAACTCCTTTTTTCCTTTATTCAAAATCAATTCTCATCTTTTTTCTTCTGCAAGTTCTGCAGTTCTTCGATAAAAACGTTTATATCTTTGTACTGGCGGTAGACTGATGCAAACCGTACATATGCAACTTCATCGACATCTGCCAATTTTTCCATGACCATTTCGCCGACATCCTTAGAATCAATCTCAACAGTACCTGAACTTCTCAATTCTTTTTCTATTAAATATACAATGTTTTTTACTGCCTCGAGGTCAACTGGACGTTTTTCACATGCCCGGATGAGCCCTCTCAACAACTTTTCACTGCTGAATTCTTCCCTTGTGCCATCCTTTTTCACTACGATGAGCGGCATTTCTTCCACTTTTTCGAATGTCGTGAATCGGAATGCGCATCTTTCACATTCACGGCGTCTTCGGATGGATCGATTCTCTTCGGCAGGTCGAGAATCGATGACCCGGGTGCCATTATAATGACAAGCTGGACATATCATTTTCTGCTTCCTCCGCATTTCCGTATAGTATATTGATTATAACAGAAGTTCATCGAAAAAATCGAAAGGGATCCATTAATATTGAGCCAATTTGTAGTGGGCATTTAAAAAGTAAAGTCTTAGAAGTGTTGATTTCCGCTCCAGGCGCGCGCTCACGTGGGGCGGGCGGTGGCCTCCTCGGTCGCTTTGCTCCACTGAGGGGTCTCGCCTGTCCCGCTAATCCCACAGGAGTCGGCGCCTTCCACTCCAATCAACGAGAAACTCTCTAAAGTACAATGACGAAGCAATAGAGATTTTTTTCTGACCAACTAATAGACCCCAGTTTAAGCGAAGAAGCTAGGGTCGATCTCAATGATCAAATTGAGCGTATGGTTGTAAAATCTCACAAAAAAATACCGGATTGAAAAATGGGATGGTCGCCTTGATCTGGGTAGGGGAAGTTAGAACAGCCTTAGTTTTAGCAGGAAAAAATCCTGAAATGAGAAAGGCAGTGTTAAAATTACAACCAAAAGGTATGCCAATCTAACAGCTTAGAATAAAGGTTTACACCATTTGATTGGAGTGGAGGTCGGCGACTCCGGCGGGAACAGCACGAGCTGAAGACCCTGGACTGAGCGAAAGCCGTAACGAAGAACGGCATTTGCGAGCACTTGCGCGAAGGAAGCCGCTGAAGCCGTGCCCGCGGTAAGCGTCCGACCGAAATGGATATCAATAGTATTATTAACAAGCTAGAATTACCAATCAAATCCCAAACATTTTATTCATACATCCATAAAAGAACAAAAACATCCAAGCCGAGTTATCGACTTGGACGTTTTTCATTTTCCAATTATGAATTCACTATGGATTTCAATTCATTTCCTACTTTAATAGCTAATTCAACAACACGTGCAGAATAGCCCCATTCATTGTCATACCAAGCAAGTACTTTCACTTTGCGATCGCCCATGACAATTGTTGATAGACCATCAATCGTCGCAGACTCTGTTGTTGTGTTGAAGTCAATCGATACGAGTGGTTCAGTCGTGAAACGAAGGATTCCTGAAAGTGGGCCTTCAGCTGCTTTAATAAATGCTTCATTCACTTCTTCCACTGTCACATCTTTTTTCACATCAACGACGAGGTCGACCAGTGACACGTTCGGAGTTGGAACACGAAGTGCCATGCCGTGGATTTTCCCTTCAAGCTCAGGCAATACGAGCGAAAGTGCTTTTGCAGCACCTGTTGAAGTCGGGATGATCGACTGCGCACAAGAGCGCGCACGGCGAAGGTCCTTATGCGGGTTATCTAAGTTTTTCTGATCATTAGTATAAGCATGAACAGTTGTCATCAACCCGTTTTCAATGCCGAATGAATCATTCAACACTTTCGCAACTGGTGCAAGGCAGTTTGTCGTGCAGCTTGCATTCGAAATAACATCATGTTTTTCAATATCAAGCTTGTCATCATTCACACCTAGAACAATCGTTACATCTTCATTTTTCCCTGGAGCAGTCAAGATGACTTTCTTAGCTCCGGCTTCCAAATGAAGGGCAGCTTTACTGCGTTCATTGAATACTCCCGTCGCTTCAATGACGATATCGACACCAAGCTCTTTCCAAGGCAACTTGGATGGGTCACGCTCCGCTATTAATTGGACACGCTTCCCATTGACAACAAGAGCATTTTCCTCCACAACGACTTCACCATCAAAAACTCCGTGATTTGTGTCATACTTAATCAAATGAGCTAGAGTTTCTGCCGGATATGATGCATTTACCGCTACTACATCAACGTCATCCTTCGTGATAATTTGACGGAAAACCATGCGGCCGATCCGCCCGAAACCGTTTATCGCTATCGAAGTAGTCATGAAAAAATCCTCCCGCGTAATGTTATATACTTTTTATCCTTTATCCGATAATTAGTATAGCACAATTTAACCGGGTGCAAAGAGTTTGTGAACGAAATAACAATGTTCTACTTTTCAGAGAATAGGATTATTTGAATGCATTCCATTTAATCAATAATTCATCCAGCTGATTTTCAGTCTCTTCCAATGATCCATTATTATCAATGACTGCATCCGCGCCTTTTTCCTTTTCCGCTATCGAAAGCTGAGAATTGATACGGGCATCCGCTTCATCTTGAGAATAGCCATTCCTGGCAATTAGACGTTCCCTTTGAACGGCAGGTGCTGCTGAAACGACGATAATTTTATCCACATATGATTGGAGTTTGCTTTCAAATAGGAGTGGAATATCCATAATGATCGTGTTAGATCCTTTCTCCAACCATTCTTCCTTTTGTCGCAGCATTTCTTTTCGGACAGCGGGGTGGATAATCCCGTTCAACTTTTTTCGCTTTTCCTCATCATCGAAAATAAGACTACCGAGCTTTTCTCTGTTCAGCGACCCGTCCGGTAGAAGGATATCAGATCCAAACGTTTCCGCGATACACGTAAGAACAGGGCTTTCAGGTTCTACGACTGCCCTTGAAATTTCATCTGCGTCAACGATCGGGTAGCCTTTTTGTTTCAACATTCGCGACACGGTACTTTTACCAGTTGCAATGCTTCCTGTCAAACCGATGATCATTGAAATCAACCTTTCCTCACCTTTGGCATTGTGGACAATAGACAGATGTCCTTCCTGCAATTTTCATGCTTTTCGTTTCTCTGCCGCATGTTCCACACACTTTCTTTCCATACATCTTCAAACGGGTTTGCATCGTTCCCGCTTCCCCGTTAATATTCCGATAATCCGAAATGGAGCTTCCTCCCGCATCAATGCTCTCTTGCAGGACATTAACGATTTCCTGGAACAATTCTCGTTTCCTTTTTTCACTGATCCGCTCCGTCGCTCGTCCGGGATGGATTTTCATTCGAAAAAGCGCTTCTGTCGCATATATGTTGCCGCAACCTGAAATGACATGGCCATCCATTATCACTTCTTTGATCGGCTTCCGTGCATATTTCGGTAATGATGCCATGGATAAGAAATGGACGACGGCAAATTCGTCAAACGGTTCAGGAGCCATATTCAGCAATGGCAAATAATCCTCTTCCTTCTGCAGTAGCCGCAGTTCTCCGAACCGGCGGATGTCGGAATAGACGAGCAATCCTCCGTCCGTCATATTAAGGACGACATGGATATGATTCTTGAATTTCTTCTCCGTGACATCTTCCAAGGAATCTACAACGAACCAAGCACCCGACATTCCGAGATGGCTGACAAGCAAGAAAGGAATCCCTTCCTTTTCTAAATGAAAATAAATATATTTACTTCTTCTAGTGACGTCCACGATCGTCATTTCTGCAAGCCCTTCAATAAAATCTTCAAGAGTTTTCCCTTTGACGATTGCTTCCTTGCCCAACTCCTTGGATTTCCTTATTACATCGGAAACATGCACTTCAGAAATTGTGCGGCCAATGGAGGTAGGCGACAATTCGCGAACGACACCTTCAACTTCAGGCAGTTCTGGCATTTCTATTCCTCACTTCGTTTCGTACCAGGAGAGACCGAACGCCCACTCCGCCTTCAAAGGGACATCGAGCGCCAATGCTGATTCCATTACTTCCGGTACTATTTTCTTCAGTTTTTCAAGTTCTTCTTCAGGCGCTTCAAAAATCAATTCATCATGCACTTGAAGCAGCATTCGTGTTTGCATATTCTCTTCTTTCAATCTTGCGTCCATATCGATCATCGCCTTCTTGATGATATCGGCAGCTGTCCCTTGTATCGGCGTATTCATAGCCGTTCTTTCCGCAAAGCTACGCAAATTGAAGTTCGAGCTCGTAATGTCTGGCAAGTATCTTCGTCTATTCATCATCGTGACGACATAGCCTTTCATCTTCGCCTCAGAGACGATGTCTTCCATGTACCGCTTTACGCCAGGGAATGTCTCGAGATACGTTTCAATGAACTTACCGGCTTCTTTACGTGTTATATTCAAGCTTTGGGACAATCCGTAGTCACTGATCCCGTAAACGATACCAAAGTTGACAGCTTTTGCAGTCCGCCTCATATCAGACGAGACGCCATCTTTATCAACACCGAATACATCCATCGCTGTTTTCGTATGAATGTCTTCCCCTTCCCGGAAAGCGGAAATCATTTTTTCGTCTTGGGACATATGGGCAAGGACTCGCAGTTCGATCTGTGAATAGTCGGCAGCGAACATGAGCCAGCCCGGCTCTGATGGAACGAATGCTGCACGGATTTTCCGGCCTTCCTCAAGTCGAATCGGGATGTTCTGCAAGTTCGGATTGATCGAGCTCAATCGACCCGTCTGCGTCAATGCTTGCTGGAATCGCGTATGGATTTTTCCATCTTCATGAATTTCTTTTGATAATCCTTCAATATAAGTGGAATTCAGTTTTCCAAGCTGACGATACGTCAATATGAAACTGATGATTTCATGCTCGCTTTCAAGCTTTTCCAACACATCTGCCGCAGTCGAATAGCCCGTTTTCGTTTTTTTGATAGGCGTCAATCCAATCTTTTCGAACAAGATCTCACCTAACTGCTTTGGAGAATTGATATTGAAAGGTTGTCCTGCCATTTCATAGATAATCGATTCGAGTTCAGATAATCTTGTGGAAAGCTGAACGCCGATTTGTTGAAGTATTCCCAAGTCCGTCTTAACACCAGTAGATTCCATTTTTCCAAGAATTTTTGCGAGTGGCATTTCGAGCTCATGATACAATTCAAACTGTTCATTTTCACGCAACTTCTCTTCAAGAATAGGTTTTAGTTTCCAAACGGCTTGAGCCTTCCTGCCAGCATGTTCCGCAAGCACCTTCTCTTCCGGTAATGATTTTTTTGCGCCTTTCCCGTACACAGCTTCATCAGGCTGCACATCAGAATAATTAAATTCCTTAGCAACAGATGCAACATCTGTATAAGAAGAAGAAGGATTCGCAATATACGTCGCCAATAATAAATCGAATTCAAAACCATTCACTTCTATGTCATATCGCAGTAAAGAAGCGTATGCTGCTTTTGAATCGGTCGTAAATTTCCTTTTATTTTCATCGCGCAGCCATTCTTGTAAACGTTCTGATTGTTGCAGGACTGTAATTGGAATGAAAAGCGCTTGTTTGCCATCCGTTAAGCTGACGCCTGTCACTTCCGTAGACAAATAATTTTCATCCATCATTTCAACATGAATCGCCATTTCATCCGCAAGCACAATCGTTTCAGCATCCGCGACGATTTGAACGTCGATTTCTGCTATAGGACCACTTTCAACCGGAGATTCCATTTTTTCAAGCAATGTCTTGAACTTTAATTCCTCGTAAATCTTTTTGACGTTTTCTTCGTCAGGGCCTGAATATGTCAAATCAGCAATTGAGATTTCGATAGGCGCATCCACTTCGATCGTTGCGAGTTTTTTGCTCATATATGCCTGCTCTTCATTCTCCGTCAAGTTCTCCTTCAGTTTTTTTCCTGAAACAGAATCTAATGATTCATATACTTTTTCGACAGTACCGTATTCCTTCAGCAATTTAAGGGCGGTCTTCTCACCTACTCCCGGTACGCCTGGAATATTGTCAGAAGCATCTCCCATAAGACCTTTCATATCAATGATTTGTGGCGGCGTGATTCCGTATTTTTCCATGACATGCTCAGGTGTATACTTTTCAAGATCTGTAATCCCTTTTCGCGTAATGCACACCGTTGTATGATCGCTTGCAAGCTGTGTTAAGTCCTTGTCGCCAGAAATGATGACGACTTCCACGCCTTCTTCGTCTCCCGACTTGCTTAACGTGCCGATAATATCATCCGCTTCATATTGATCGAGTTCATATTGAGGGATTTGATAGGCATTCAGCAGTTTCCGCAAATAAGGGAATTGCTCCGACAGCTCAGGTGGAGTTTTTTGTCGGCCACCTTTATATTCACTGAATGTCGAATGCCTGAACGTCGTTTTACCCGCATCCCAGGCAACGAGTATATGCGTCGGCTTCTCTTCTTCCAATATGTTTTGCAGCATCATCGTGAAGCCGTACACGGCATTTGTATGGATACCTGTATCATTCGTCAACAATGGCAATGCGAAAAACGCACGATACGCCAAGCTATTTCCATCTAACAGTACTATTTTCTTTTTTGTCACCTAATTCCACTCCCTTGTTCGTTCATCTAATCAATTACGCCTCGGCGTAATTGCGTCCGGATTTTTATCGAGCTTGCTCGATAAACTCCCTTAAAAATCCGTGACATCCGCCGGAGGCTTTAACTTAATACAGCAATCATTGAGCTTCATTGAATCGTTGGTATTTCTGCATTCATCCAACCACTTATAACAGTATGGACCTTTTGCTGGATTAAGTTAAAACGTCATCTCCATTTATCTTACCACGTGGGCTAGAGTAAATGAAAATGACGTCATTTATTATTCCAAGTATCCTGTCAGTATTTTCGCATATGGCGAGTCAGCTGGCATGATGATGACAGTGTCATCGCCTACTGTACGTGCATAGGATTGCAACGTACGATATAGATTGTAGAACTCAGGATCCTTAGAAAATGCATTGTTATAGATTTTGGCAGCTTCTGCTTCTCCTTCAGCATGGATGATGGCTGCATCTTTTTTCGCAGTCGCGAGCATCTCTTGGACTAATCTATCTGTTTCCGCTTCTACTCTTTTCTTCTCTGCATCCCCTTGAGAAAGATAATCCTGTGCTGTCGACTCGCGCTCTGAAATCATCCGCGTGTAAATCGACTGTTCATTTTCTTGCGGAAGGTCAATCCGTTTAATCCGCACATCAATCACTTCGATGCCAAAATTACCTTCATCAAGAAATTCGTTCACTTTCTTCGTGACAAGGTCGTTCAAATTTCCTCGCTTGGAATTTTCTTCATTAACGACATCTACGTAATCCAATCGACCCATTTCATTCCGTATGACGGAATAGATGAATTCTTCCATACGCGCTTCCGCATTGATAATGTTTCGCGCATTGGAAATCATTTTTCCTGGATCTGTTATTTTCCATACAGCATAATTATCAATGATAATGCGCTTTTTATCTTTTGTACTGATTTCTGCTTCGGAAACATTATATGTCATTTGATTTTTCGGCAAGCTTGTCACTGATTGGATGAATGGGATTTTCATGTTCAATCCTGGTTCTTTGATGATTCTTGTGATTTCACCGAATTGACGCACTACCCGATATTCGCCTTCTTTCACAACGAACACATTGGCAAGAAGGATGACTGCAATCGCAAAGATTACTGTGAGTGTGATTGCTCTTCTTACAAACTTCCTCGTATTGAACGGTTTTTTCGGAGTAATGACTTTATCTGCACCTGGCGTCTTTTTCTGTTTTCCACTTTGCATTTCTTTAAATTTCTCTTCAATGCTCTTGAATGGATTATTGTCGTTCGTCATTAGTTGCCGCCCCCTTCCGTTTTCTGCTCAGCAGGTGGTGGTGTTTGGCTTTCCATTTGTTGCAACGGCAAGTATTTCAATGTTTCGCCGTCATCGTTCATAATATAGATTTTTGCTTTCGGCAACACTTGCTCCATCGTCTCGATTATTAACCTTTGGCGGGTGATCGTTTTACTTTTTTCATATTCTGCATGCAAGTCGTTGAAAAGGGCGACGTCCCCTCGCGCTTGCTCAATACGGGCAGTCTTCTGACCGATAGCACGGGATATTATGGCGTCTTTTTCCCCCTTCGCTTCGTTCTCCCGTTGATTTTTATACCGCTGGGCTTCATTGATTTTTGTGCTTCTCGTTTCGCGGGCGTCCGTTACTGCAGTGAATGCGGCGCGAACGTCAGCATTCGGCAATTCAACATCTTGCAATTTGACGCCTTGAATCGAAATGCCGATGTCATAATTCGTCATAAGCGATGTTAATAAATCACGTGTTTTTGCTTCGATTTCCGCTTTCCCATCTGTCAAAGCCGCATCGATTGTCGAACTACCGATAATCGACCTGATAGATGCGGAAGTCGCATCATGTAGTATTTCCTGTGGATTTTGCGAGTTGAATAAGTACTTTTCAGGATCTGTAATTTTCCATTGCACTACTAGATCTGCAAGAACGATATATTCGTCTCCTGTAATCATTTTCGTTTCCTTGTCATATGCGACAAGTGTTCCATCCGGATCTTGCTTATATCCGAACTGAAGACTAAACGTCTCTTTTGATAGCTTCTCAACTTTTTGGATCGGCCAAGGCAGTTTAAAATGCATACCCGATTCCGTTACAGGCGTGTCTGCTTTTCCGAAAGTGATGACGATGGCCTGTTCAGATTCGTCCACCGTATACCATGTTGTAAAAGCAACGATGAGCAATAATACTCCAGCGATGACAAGACCGGCCGCTACCGATGCTCGGCGTGTGCTCATTTCATTTTCCCCCTTTTCTATGTATATCTGTACATACGGTCGGAGGAGAATTAGGTTTCAAAAAAAATCCGCATTAAGCGGATTTTTTTGGTAAATATATTGTAAATGCGGTTCCAACTCCTACTTTACTTTCAACAGTCACTTTCCCTTTATGCGCCTCGATCAAATGTTTAACGATTGCGAGCCCAAGACCCGTACCGCCAGAATCTCGACTTCGTGCACGGTCCACTCTATAAAAACGTTCGAACAGCCTCGGAAGCTCTGTTCGATCAATTCCCATTCCTTCATCCTTCACTTCGATAATCACTTCATTAGCAGTTTCAAACGCGTTGACTGTAATGGTCGTATTCTCTTTTGAATAATTGATGGCGTTTGTCAATAAGTTGACCATTACTTGTATAAGCCTGCCGGAATCCGCTTCAACAACAATATTTGATGGGATATTTATAATGGTGTTCATATTCTTTCTTTCGATCAATCCGAAAACAATTTTCAACGCACTTTCAACGATATCTGAGATAAACACGTTCCGATATTGTAATTGAAAGCCTTCCCGTTCAATTCCTGATAACTCTAATAGATCGTCAATCAATAAATGCAATCGATCGCTTTCCTTTTTGATGATCCCAAGGAATTCTGTAGATGCAGCTGAATCATTCATTGCACCGTCCATTAAAGTCTCTGTAAAACCTTTAATAGAAGTGATTGGTGTGCGCAGCTCATGTGAAACATTCGCGACGAAATCTTTACGGATTTCCTCCAATCTCACTAGCTTTGTAATATCATGCGTCACTACAATGATGCCGAGCCAATTGCCATGACGTCCTATAACTGGCGCACCGTATACATTAAAATGGTATTCGCCGCACCGGATTTGCTTTTCATGTACTTGTTCCGTCAAGAATACATCTTCAATTAAATTTTCTATACCTTGGGGCAATCCGATCTCCATGAATGTTTTTCCAATCAGCTCATCCCGCTTATATCCGAAAGTTTTTTCAAATACCCCATTTGATAAATTTACGGAGCCTTCCCTTCCAAACATAAGGAGGCCATTCCCCATACTTTCAATCAATGTTTTCAGACGTTCCTTCTCCATCGCTCGCAATATTGAAGTTTCTTGTAAATTCCTCGCAATCTGATTCACCGCTATGCCAAGCTCATTATGATTCCCGAGCTTATCAATCGGCGTTCTCGCCAAATAATCCCCCCGAGCTATTTTCTCGGCAGTTTTTGTAACTAAATCGGTCGGTTTTGCATATTGCCTGAGGATGCGGGCACATAAGACAAGAGACAGAAAATAAGTTATTAACAAGATGACAATTAAGAAAATCCAATATTTCTGCTGAACTTGCAGAGTGATCGCATGATCAATAAGATAAAAAAACTGGCCAAGGACAATCCCAAGACCAGTCAATAGAATCAAAAATATGACGGCAAAAGCGATAAAAAGTCGGGAATAAAGACCTTTCATTTCAATTTTTGCTCCTCGAATTTATATCCAATTCCTCTAACCGTCTTAATAAAAATAGGTTTTTTTGTATTTTCTTCGATCTTTTCACGTAAATGGCTCACATGAACATCAACGATCCGAGTATCACCTGCAAAGTCATAATTCCAAACTGCGCTCAATAATTGATCGCGAGTGAGCACTCGGTTTTTATTTTGTATAAAATAGACGAGGAGTTCAAATTCCTTCGGGGTGAATTCCAATGGTTTCTCGTCTAGAAAAGCCTCGTACTGCTCAGGATGCACAGTAATAGGGCCCGTACGCAATACTTGCCCATCATCCTCATGAATGCCTGTACGCTCGCCGCTTCGTCGTAGGACAGCCTTTACTCTTGCAACAACTTCACGTGGACTGAACGGTTTCGTCATATAATCGTCTGCCCCGATTTCCAATCCTAAAACTTTGTCGGTTTCCTCACCTTTTGCTGTCAGCATTATGATAGGAGTATTTATATTCTTCTGTCTCAGAAGCTTACACACTTCTACTCCATCCATTATGGGCAGCATAAGATCAAGCAAAATTAAATCCGGATTTTCATTTTCCACTTTCAATACAGCTTGTTCACCATCTGCGGCCATAATTGTTTCGAAGTTAGACTGTTTCAGATTGTAGTCCAATAATGTACGAATCGGCTGCTCATCGTCTACGATTAATATTTTCTGCACGATATCCCAAGTCCCCCTTAGATGCTAACTTTCATTTATATATATGCACAGAAAATCAGAAATTTTCCATTGCATCAGATGTCAGGTTTTCCCGGATGGATGGCGGAATGACTGTTACTGTACCAGAAATGACTGTTTTTCCATCTTCATTCGTCGCCTCTATTAGAATCACGATGGACCGTTTCTCTTTTTCCACTCGGATCACTTCAAATAGAAAATTTATTGTTTCATAGTGATACACATGATTCGGGAAAGTTAAATGCTGTTCCGTAATATGCGATCCCGGTCCTGGCAAGTATTTTGAAATGGCGGAAGTGATGATTCCATTTAACATGATCGTCGGTACAATCGGTTTGTCGAATTCGGTTTGGGATGCATAATCATGCTGAATATACAGCGGATTTGAATCATTTGTCAAACCTAGGTAGAGAAGTAAATCCTTATCTTCGATCTTCTCGGTAAGCTTAAGCTTTTCACCTTCATCGATTTTATCGATATCCCTTCCAATCCGCCTTTTTTTACCTAATATCAACTTGCTTCCCCCTTCTTTACCTACATGGAATTAGTGTTATAGAAAGTGTATCAATTTTCACTTGGAAAGAGCAAGTAAACGCCGTTCAGAAGAACGGCGTTTACTTGCGAGCAAAGTTTTCTGCGACCCTAAGGGAGCAAAAGCAAAACGTTTCTAGCACAAATTTAGCGTTGCAAACAAACAGCACACAAAAAAACCGGGAAACTCCAAGGCTTCCCGGTTGTATGGCTATTATAGGTTTTTAATCAATTCATCAGCAAACTCGGAAGTTTTCACTTCTGTAGCTCCATCCATCAAACGAGCGAAGTCATAAGTTACAACTTTAGAAGCGATCGTTTTCTCGATTGAAGCAGTAATCATGTTTGCAGCTTCGTTCCAACCCATATGCTCAAGCATCATAACGCCTGAAAGTAGAACAGAAGAAGGGTTCACTTTGTCAAGGCCAGCATATTTCGGAGCTGTACCATGAGTAGCTTCAAAAATCGCATGTCCAGATACGTAGTTGATGTTCGCGCCTGGAGCGATACCGATTCCGCCGACTTGAGCCGCAAGCGCATCGGAAATATAGTCACCGTTCAAGTTCATCGTTGCAACAACGTCAAACTCTTTCGGACGAGTCAAGATTTGTTGTAGGAAGATATCAGCAATCGCATCTTTAATGATGATTTTGCCAGCAGCTTCTGCATCAGCTTGTGCTTTGTTTGCAGCGTCTGTTCCTTCCGCATCTTTAATCTTGTCATATTCGTTCCATGTGAATACTTTATCGCCGAACTCTTGCTCAGCCACTTCGTAACCCCAGTTTTTGAAAGCACCTTCTGTGAATTTCATGATGTTTCCTTTATGAACAAGCGTTACCGATTTACGGCCTTCTTTAAGCGCGTAATTGATCGCACCGCGAACAAGTCGTTTTGTACCTTCTTCAGATACTGGCTTGATACCAATGCCAGAAGTTTCTGGGAAGCGAATTTTGTTTACGCCCATTTCGTTTTGAAGGAATGAAATCAATTTTTTCACTTCATCGGAGCCTTCTTGGTATTCAATACCAGCATAAATATCTTCAGTGTTTTCACGGAAGATGACCATATCGCAGTCTTCCGGACGTTTAACAGGAGATGGAACTCCTTCGAAATAACGAACAGGACGCAAGCAAGTATAAAGATCCAACTCTTGACGAAGCGCAACGTTCAAAGAACGGAACCCGCCACCGATTGGAGTTGTCAAAGGACCTTTAATAGCGATAAGGTACTCATCAATCGTGTCAAGAGTTTCTTGTGGAAGCCATTCTCCAGTTTCGTTGAATGCTTTTTCTCCAGCAAGTACTTCTTTCCATTCGATTTTCTTTTGGCCATCGTATGCTTTTTCGACTGCCGCTTCCATTACGCGTGAAGCTGCATTCCAAATATCAGGGCCAGTACCGTCACCAATGATGAATGGGATTGTTGCATGATCCGGAACGTTAAGTACGCCATCAGTTACTGTGATTTTTGCCATTTTATTATTCCTCCATTTCGAAATGAGGGGGCAGATCGTAATGCTGCAGCCCCGATGTATTACTTGTGAAACTGGGCAATCGCACCAGGTACAAGTTATCTTTCGTTGATTGGTACGTATTTTTGCATGTCTGGTCCGATATATTCTGCACGTGGACGAATCAGTCTATTGTTGGAGTATTGCTCCAAAATATGCGCCGTCCAGCCTGAGAATCGGGAAACTGCAAAAATAGGTGTGAATAAATCGTGATCGATACCAAGTGAATGATATACCGAAGCTGAATAGAAATCAACGTTCGGTGGCAAATTCTTCTCGCCAGTTACGATTGATTCAATTTGAAGTGACATATTGTACCATTTTTCTTCTCCACGGAGTGCTGTCAACTTACGGGACATTTCACGTAGATGCTTCGCACGCGGGTCGCCTTTACGATACACACGGTGGCCGAAGCCCATAATCTTTTCTTTATTATCAAGTTTTTCTCTAATATAAGATTCTACTTTTTCTTCTTCACCGATTTCCATGAGCATCTTCATGACTTGCTCGTTCGCACCACCGTGAAGTGGTCCTTTAAGCGCTCCGATTGCAGCCGTAATGCCGGAATACATATCGGATAGTGTTGCCACACAAACACGTGCTGTGAAAGTGGAAGCGTTCAATTCATGGTCGGCGTGAAGAACTAATGCTTTATTGAATGCTTCAATTGCAATGTCTTCAGGCTCTTCACCTGTTAACATATACAAGAAGTTTGCTGCATAGCCAAGTTCCTTTTTTGGAGCAACTGGCTCTTGACCTTTACGGATGCGAGAGAAAGCAGTAACGATCGTTGCCACTTTCGCTTGAAGCTGAATCGCTTTTTGATAATTGGCTTCTTCAGACATATCTTCCGCGTGTTCATCGTATAATCCGAGGAGGGAGATTGCTGTACGCAACGCTGCCATCGGGTGAACTTCGCCAATTGGATATGTCTTAAAATGATCGAGAACAGGTTGTGGAACCGACATATTGTCCGCAAGTTGCTGTTTCAATTCCGCAAGCTCGTCCGCTTTCGGCAGACGCTGATGCCATAATAGATAAACAACTTCCTCAAAGCTTGCATTTACTGCAAGATCATCGATATCGTAACCGACGTATGTAAGGGTGTCATCAATAATTGAACTGATGGCGGACTGTGTCGCTACGATTCCTTCCAATCCTTTTGATGCTGTCATTTAAATCGCTCCTTCAGTCTTTTTTGCCGGATTGTCTACAAAATCTAGCAAATTCCGGCAAAACTACATTTTATTTAGTACTGTCTGAAACGCTTACATTGACCATTATAAGCAAATATTACAGTTTTGTGAATGGAAACGCTTGTTTTATTTGTAGAATAACAGAAAAAAGGATGAAATCTTGATAAAAAACATAAGACAGCAAACTTTCAAATCGCTTGCCACGCAATGGTTACCCGCAATTGTCGCAGGGATTTTCATCTTCATAGTTCCTCCGGTAGGAATTGCAATAATAGCAGCCTATTTTACTGCACCTATTTTACTAGCAGTCCGGGCGATGACAAAACTACCTTTAACAATAGCCACCTTTTTCGTCATGATTTCCATGTTATTTATCTTCAGCACTTTTTCGTTCATCGCACTGCATGGATTGATGGATACAGTACCTCTTCTAGAAAAACATTTATCAACATACACAGGAAATACGAATTTGACTGGAAGAGTCATCAAATTTCTGGAAGATAAAATTATTGAATATGGACATGCGTTGCTCGAATATGCCATTGCGTTTACAGCTACTTTTTTCCAACGAATTTTCAGCATGTTCATTTTCATCGTTGCCTATTTTTTTGCACTGCGTGAATCAGGCAAAAACAAATTTTGGTTTCTCGTTTATTTTCCCGTAAGTATGCGCGCGCCAGCCAAACGCATCTTTACAAAATCCGGAGAATTGTTCGGGACATTCGCATTCGTGGAAGCAAGATTGTTTCTTTTGACTTTCATTATCCTTAGCATAGGATTTTCGGTCCTCAGATTTGAATCGCCAATCGGCAGCGCATTCCTTGTCTCCATCGCCGACAGTCTGCCTTTGTTAGGCATCGGACTATTCCTAATTCCGATGTCGGCTTTTTTCCTCTATTCCAATCAAATATTCATCGGTGTTTCGCTCGCTCTGCTCTATATATTCGTCGTCACAACGAGGCAATTGGCTGAATCCTATATGTGGGCATCCGCCTTTCGTGTGAAGCCGATCCATGCTTTTTTCATTACAGTGTGCTCGCTCTATCTATTCGGATTAGCGGGTATACTTTTGACGCCGTTCTTATTATTTGCTGCTCTGAAATTGAAAAAGCATCCATCATTCATCGAATGACAATCCTGCCTTGTTTCATCTTTTTATATATCCAAGCAACGATAAATGGTCGAATCATATTTCTTGGCCATTTGAATAAAAGCAAAAGTCCAGCTATGTCACTAATAAAACCCGGCATGATTAATAAAATGCCGCCAAAGAAAATACAGACGCCGTCGATGACAGCGTTTCCGGGGGCCTCCATTGTTCCCATCCTATTCCTCAAATCAGTCAAAGCTTTAAGACCTTGTTTTTTTGCCAAGTAAGCCCCGCCTAATCCGCTAATGAGGATGAGAAGAAGGGTCGGTATGACTCCAATTGTCTTCCCCGAATAAAGCAGGACGAAGATTTCCGCAGCTGGCACGAGAATAAATAACGGTAATAGCCATTTCATTCAACGACAACCCCAATCCTAAAAAGGCCGCTTCCGAATTGATTCGGAAGACAGCCTTTTTTCATTATTTGTTATTTGTTAAAGAACCCTTGCATGTCCATTATAAATGACTCCGGATTCTGCATCCATCGTTATGTCTTTTCCATCAATGATAAGTTCAGTCGCTTTTTCGACTCCAACGATGACAGGGATACCTAAACTGAGGCCAACGACAGCCGCATGACTCGTCAAGCCGCCCTCTTCTGTTATTAATCCAGCACATTTTTCAATTGCAGGCATCATATCACGATCCGAAGAATATGTGACAAGAATCTTCCCATTCAGATCGTGAGCTAACGCTTCTTGTGCATTGTGAGCGACAACCGCTTGACCGAAAGCCACCGACTTTCCAATTCCTTGACCTTTCGCAAGCATATCGCCGATAACATGGATCTTCATCAAGTTCGTCGTTCCTGCTTCACCGACTGGTACGCCTGCCGTAATAATGACAACGTCGCCGTGGGTAACGTATTGATGCTTTACGCTTTCCTCAACGGACTCCTGTAAAATCTCATCAATTGAATGTACCCTTTCCCCAATAATCGGGTAGATTCCCCAGACGAGCGTCAATTTTCTGGAGCATTCATCTGAAGCTGTAATAGCGACGATTGGACAACCTGGGCGATATTTAGCAATCATTTTAGCTGTATGACCGCTTTCCGTAGGGGCAAGCACAGCTTTCACTTTTAAATTAATGGCCGTATAAGCTACTGCTTGACCGATTGATTCTGTCATATTGCCGTGCTTTTCTCGTCGGCGGGTAGATACGACTGCGCGGTAATCGACAGCATCTTCAGCTGTTTTCGCAATACGATCCATCGTGCGGACGGATTCAACCGGATACAAGCCGGCCGCTGTTTCACCTGAGAGCATAATTGCATCCGATCCGTCCAAAATTGCGTTAGCAACGTCACTTGCTTCTGCTCGTGTTGGACGTGGATTGCGTTGCATTGAATCAAGCATTTGTGTAGCTGTAATGACTGGTTTGCCAGCTTGATTGCATTTTTCGATCATTTTCTTTTGTACGAGAGGGACTTCTTCCGCCGGAATTTCCACGCCGAGATCGCCCCTTGCAACCATCAGACCATCCGATACCGTCAATATATCATCCAAATTGTCGACACCTTCACCGTTCTCGATCTTAGGAATAATGTGGATTTGCGCTCCACCGTTTTTCTCTAATAATTCCCTTATCTCCATAACGTCAGAAGCTCTGCGCACAAAAGAAGCAGCAATAAAGTCCACACCTTCTTGGATTCCAAATAAGATGTCTTCTCGGTCTTTCTCGGTAATTCCAGGGAGCTGTACCGAAACACCTGGTACATTCACTCCTTTTTTATTTTTCAATGTGCCCGAGTTGACGACAATCGTTTGGATCAGCCCTTTTTCAAGATCCTTTCCGACAACTTCCAGTTGGATCAAACCGTCATCCAATAAAATGACAGAACCTTTGTCCACATCTTCGATCAGCTTTTCATATGTAACAGAAAATACATCTTCAGTACCTTCCACCTCAGTCATCGAAATATCGATATGCTGACCGGTAATTAATTCAATTTGTCCGTTTCTCATAGAATGCGTCCGGATTTCAGGACCTTTCGTATCAAGAAGAATTCCGACGACCTTGCCTGTCTTCTTTGACGCTTCCCTGATGGATTTTATGCGGGCCTTGTGCTCTTCGTGTGTACCATGTGAAAAGTTAAGCCGTGCAACATTCATGCCTGCCTCTATCAACTGTTCTAGTAACTCCGGTGATTCGCTAGCTGGTCCGATTGTGCACACAATTTTTGTCTTTCTCATCACAAAAACGCCCTTTCGTATTGTACTCATCAAATGTTTTAGTTTACTTAAATTGACAATACTTTGGATAACTCAAAAAGTTCCATATCCAACGTATGATCTGTTGGTGCAAATACCACTTCTAAATCATAGTCTACCACCTTATGGTTTTGCATACCAATTGCTACACCACCACGGCCTTCACCTAACACTTCGACCGCCCTTGCCCCATATTGGCTCGCAATGACCCGATCTCTAGCAGAAGGAGAACCTCCACGTTGGATATGTCCCAATACAGATACACGCGTCTCGATTCCCGCTTTCTCCTTCAACAGGTCAGCCAACGATGAACCAGACATGACACCTTCCGCTACGATAATGATACTATGTTTCTTCCCACGGCCCGTACCGCTTTGTAACCGGTTTATGATTTCATCGATATCATAGCCTTCTTCAGGTATGAGAATTGTTTCAGCACCGCCAGCAAGTCCAGACCAAAGAGCCAAATCCCCAGCATCGCGGCCCATTACTTCGATTATGAACGTTCGTTCATGCGAAGTCGCGGTATCCCTAATCTTATCGATCGCGTCAATAACTGTATTTAGGGCCGAATCGAAACCAATCGTGAATTCTGTCCCATTAATGTCATTGTCGATTGTCGCGGGAACACAAACACATGGAATCCCCATTTTCACCAATTCGAACGCACCTCTAAATGATCCGTCTCCACCGATGACGACAAGGCCATCGATATGATGCGCCTTCAACTGGCGGACCGCTTCTTCACGCCCTTCCTCGGTCATGAATTCCGGAGAGCGTGCGGACCTGAGCATCGTTCCTCCTCGTTGAATAATGTCACCGACCGACCCGAGCTGCAACAATTCGATTTTTCCTTGGATGAGTCCCTGATAGCCATTAAAAACACCAGCTACTTCAAACCCTTCATAAATAGCTTTCCGCACAACCGCACGGACAGCAGCATTCATGCCAGGCGCGTCTCCCCCACTAGTCAATACTCCGATCTTTTTCAAACAGACCACCCCTTCATATCGATTACTTTATGTATAACAAACAAAAGCGCAGGGCGCCTGCCTAAACGCAACGAAAAGATGCGGGTTATGCCCGCACCTTGTCATTCTGAAAACACACCGATATTACGAAACTTATTATACCGATCCTCTATAATTGCATCTGCATCCATTTTACAAAGTGATTCTAATGAAGACCGTAACACTTTCCTCATTTCCACTGCCTGTGCTTTCGGATCCCGATGCGCACCACCAAGTACTTCTGGAATAATTTCATCGATAATTCCCATTTCCTTTAAATGAGGGGCTGTAATTTTCATTGCTTCCGCTGCCTGTTTTGAAAGGCTCGCATCTTTCCAAAGAATCGAAGCCGCCCCTTCAGGAGAAATGACGGAGTAGGTCGAATGCTCCAACATATGAATGTGATTTGCGACACCTAAAGCGAGCGCACCCCCACTGCCGCCTTCTCCGATGACAATGGAAACGACCGGTACTTTCAATCCAGCCATTTCAATAAGATTGCGGGCAATCGCTTCACTTTGTCCACGCTCTTCAGCTGCTTTTCCTGGATAAGCACCTTTCGTATCAATAAAACAGATGATTGGACGGCCAAACTTTTCAGCCTGCTTCATTAAACGCAAAGCTTTCCGGTACCCTTCCGGATGAGGCATACCAAAGTTGCGTTTCACGTTTTCCTTCGTATCTTTACCCCGCTGATGCCCGATAACCGTTACAGGCATTGATTCGAAGGATCCTATTCCACCTATGATTGCTGCATCGTCTCCAAATGAGCGATCCCCGTGCAATTCCATAAAGTCTTCAAATAGTTCAGCTACATAATCCCTCGTCGTTGGGCGCTCCGGGTGTCTCGCTACTTGCACACGGTCCCACGGTTCCATATTACTATAAATTTCCGTCTCCAAATTACTTAATCTAGTTTTCAACTTACCGATTTCGTCAGTTAGATCGACTTCATTTGTTGAAGTGAATTCTTCGAGCTCATTGATCTTTTCCCGAAGTTTCACAATTGGTTCTTCGAATGCCAACGTCTTGCTCATATTAGTTTACCTCCCTTACATGCAGCCCAATCAGTTTTGCAAGGGCTTCCGTCAATTCACGGCGATCGATAACCGCATCGACTTGTCCATGCTCTAACAAGAACTCGGCAGTTTGGAAATTGTCCGGCAGCTTTTCTCGTACAGTTTGCTCGATTACACGTCTACCTGCAAAGCCAATCAACGCTCTTGGTTCAGCAATATTAATATCGCCTACAGAAGCGAAACTTGCCGAAACACCGCCAGTTGTTGGATAGGTCATGACGGAAATATATAGCAATCCTTTTTCAGCATGTCGTTGTAATGCGACACTCGTTTTCGCCATTTGCATTAGTGATAATACACCTTCCTGCATACGTGCTCCACCACTTGCTGAAAAAATTATGACAGGAATACCCTTTTCCGTAGCAGTTTCAACTGCACGGGTGATTTTTTCTCCGACGACCGAACCCATGGAACCCATCCGGAAATGAGAATCCATAATGGCAATTGCAACTTCATTTCCTCCAATTTTTCCGATTCCGGTAAGAACTGCTTCGTTCAATCCTGTCTTCTCAGAATCGGATGCGATTTTCTCTGTATACGATGGGAATTTCAGCGGATTTTCGGATTTCAAATGGTCGTCCATTGACTTGAATGTATCTTCGTCAAATAGGCATTCAACACGCTCCCAAGCCGTCATTTTAAAGTGATGACCGCATTTCGGGCAAACCTTCGCGGTTTTCATTAAATCTTTTGTTACGATGATTTGTTTACATTCCGGACATTTCGTCATTATTCCTTCCGGCACGTCGTTTTTCGCATCGGCCGAAGGTATCGTTATTGCTTGCTTCTTCTTCGTAAAAAATTCACGGATCATTCTTTGTTTTCCCCCTCGATATATTCAATCCATCGGTCATAGGCTTGTAATGCTTCCATGACGCTTCCGTCCATTAAATGTTTGAGCATAGCTCTTACAATGTCATTTTCTTTTTCTGCTGTCATATGCTCAAACGGCACCTTGCTATATTGTTTCAGTATAAACCAAATTTTCAATGATAATCGGTTATCTGTTGCGACAATCATTTCTCGCATGATATCTTCCCGAAAAACCTCGCCATCCTCGTCAATTTTCATGAGGATCCCTTCCCAAACTGGAAGATTGCGTTTCTGTTCGTCCTCACAAATCGTTTGAATTGCCGCTTTTTCATGTATGATGCGCGTATCTGTCACATCCATTGCCGATTTAGGTTGTTGCATGACGAATGTTGAGAGTACTTCAACAAGCTGGTGCTTTTTAAAATCGGCAAGGTATGTCCCTTCGCCTCGACGGGTTTCGATCAGTCCTAGCAGCTCGAGGCTTCTCAATGCTTCGCGGACTGTCGATCTTCCGACTTGTAGACGTTCCGCCAAAACACGTTCAGAAGGCAGTTTGTCTCCTGCTTTTATGCCTTCCGCCTTGATCATTAGCCTGAGTTCTCCAACGATATCGAGAAACATCTTTGATGATGGTTTTGTATTTTGCATACGGCCGCCCCTCTTGGAAATTCGTAATCCGAGTGGTCTGACCACTTCTTGTTATAGCATACAGAAAAGTGATGGCATCGTAAAGAGATTTCTAGGAATTAATGATGAAAAGACAAAAAGAGACATGATGTTACATGTCTCATGATAATTGGTTTGTGCAACTTTTCCGAAGCTTACCGTTCGTTTTCCGCGGACGAGCACCGAGCCGCATCGTCGCTTATCTCCTGCTGGGTCTCGGCTGTCTCGCTTTCCAGCAGGAGTCGAGCGGACGCTTCTCCAAACAGATCTTCCATAATCATTAATTAATAGAGGGACCAATAACTAAACCCTCTTAACCTGTTGCACAATCAGTTGTGTTTGGCCGTTGCGCTTTTCCATTGTTCCGGTGATATGCACCATTGCAAGCTCCTGTAATAGGGGATTGCTTTCGGCGTATTGTCTTGGGAAGATTGTGCATGATAGTTCACCGGTTTCGTCTTGGAGAGTAAGGAAAGCCATCGCCTCGCCTTTCTTTGTTCGAATCCGTTTGATTTCCCTTATCATTCCAGCGACCTGTAGCATCGATCGTTCTTTGGCATCGGGTACGACAACGAGATCTACGATTGGTTCCATCAATGTCTTTTTCATTTCTAGTGCCGGATGCTCGGATAAGTAGAAGCCTAGCATTTCACGTTCATATTCAAGCATTTCAAATCTCGGCATCGACCCGCCTGGTGAATACTTTGGCTTTGCGACTGAATAAATAATATCGTGAAGCAAGTCATCGCCATCGGGACTGACGAATAAGGCATGGTTTCGGGCGGCTTCAATTGAAGCAAGCAAAACGGACCGATCTTCCCCAAATTCATCGAGTGCTCCCGCTTTAATGAAAGGGATGATTGTCTTTTCGGTAAAATGTGTTCCGCCGATCGCAGCTGAAAAATCGAATAGCGTTTTCCAGCCTCCTGTAGCCCGTGCGTCTTTCACGATATTATAAAATGACGGGGTCACTCCTTTGATCGATCCTAATCCGATTCGGATGGAACCTTTTTCAACGACGTGGGAGTATTTGCTTTTTTGGATGGACGGAGGGAGTATTTCAATACCTTTCCTCTTAATTTCATGGATGTATTCCATCGTTTTTTCTTGATTGCCAGTCGACATTGACAACAACGCAGCGTAAAAATAAGCCGGCGCATTCGCCTTGACGTAGGCCAATTGGTAGGAAATCAAAGAATAGGCCACCGCATGGCTCTTCGGAAATCCATAATCGGCAAACTTAACGATCAAATCATATATTTCACTTGCGGAGCGTTCAGGGAAATTGTGCTGGACTGCACTTTTGACAAAATGCTCCCTTTCCTGGCGAAGCACTTCACGCTTCTTCTTACTGACTGCTCTTCTTAACAGATCCGCTTCCGCCATTGTATAGCCCGCAATTTGAACAGCGATTTGCATGATTTGCTCTTGGTAGACGATAATTCCTGCAGTCTCCTTAAGGATTGGCTCCAACTGCGGATGTAAATATTCGATTTTTTCCTTATTGTTTTTTCTTTGGCTATATAAAGGGATATTTTCCATCGGACCAGGACGGTATAATGCATTGATTGCATACAGATCACTGAATTCATCAGGCTTAATAAGCCTTAATGCATCTCTCATCCCATCTGACTCAAATTGGAAAATCCCTGTCATGTCACCTTTCTTGAAAAGATCAAAAGTTTTAGAGTCATTCAAGGGAATGTCTTCGAAATGAAGTATCTTCCCCGTATCATGTTGAATCATCGAGCGTATCCGATCCATTAACGTCAAATTGCGCAATCCGAGGAAATCCATTTTCAACAAGCCGATTTCCTCCACATCCCCCATCGCCCATTGCGTCAAGTAAATATCGTCCCCGCTATTTTGAAGAGGAACTGTTTCGACTAACGGCATCGGTGACAAAATGACTCCTGCCGCATGTGTGGAGGCATTCCTCGGCAAGCCTTCCAACGTTTTCGCTGCCTGTAGCCATTTAGCACGGACAGGATCCATTGCAACCCAGTCTTGAAGCGCTTTCGACTTGTTAACAGACTCTTCAAGCCTTTTGCTATGACCCTCTTGAATCTGCTTAGATAAGAAAGACATTTCTTCATTGGAAAAGTCAAATACGCGTGCGACGTTCCGTGCTACAGATTTGGGCGACAGTGTACCGAATGTAATGATCTGGGCAACATGAGCTTTTCCGTATTTTTTTGCTACATATTCAATAACTTCAGAGCGGCGATTATCCGCAAAATCGATATCAATATCCGGCATTGTAATTCTGCCCGGATTGAGGAACCGCTCAAAGATTAGTCCATATCTGATTGGATCTACATCTGTTATGCCTAGAGAGAAGGCGACGAGTGATCCTGCTGAAGAGCCCCTTCCTGGACCAGTCAATATCCCATTCTCTTTCGAGAAACGCATGAAATCCTCTACGATGAGAAAGTAATCGGAAAAACCCATGTTTTCAATGACCTGAAGCTCTTTTTCGAGTCGGTCATAATAAACCGGACTTACCTTCTCTAGCCGACGGATCAATCCTTCCTCACAATTCTTTTTCAGCAAGGAAGCTGCGGTATGTCCTTCCGGTACGGGAAAAGCAGGCATTAACGTACGGCTTGGGGGTAATTTCGCATCACATGACAACATGATTTCAGCCATAGTTTCAATCCATTCTGGACGATCAGAAAACCAATGTAGAATTTCTTGCTCTTCAGGCACATAGGCATCATAGATATCCATTTTCGGACGAGCTGGATCATTGAGCTTATAGCCGGACCGGATCGCTGTCGCAACTTCAAATGCGAAAGCATCCTCTTCGGCAATATATCTTGATTCGTGGTAAGCGGTAATGATTGTCCCTGTTTCTTCCGCAATCTTTTTAATTTCACTCTCGGCAATATGCTTTACGCTGCCTGGCCGTGAAATGCCGATATAGACCGTTCGGCAAGCTTTTCGGATTGTCTCGATCGTGTCCGTTCCTCGCTTATCATCCCACGAACGATCGGTCAATGGGCATATGATGATACAACCCTCGCTATACGCTTGCAGCCATTTCAACGGGAGCGTTTCCTGTTCCCTTGTCGCAATCGCACTGCTTATTTTAAGAAGATTGCTATAGCCTTTATCATCTTTAGCATACGCATATAGCAAAATGTCAGATCCGTCTTCCAGCTCCAACTGGATGGACAATCCAATGACAGGTTGGATGCCGTACTTTTCCATCACCTTGCAAAATGAACGAACGCCATACATTTTTGAATTGACGATTCCAACAGATCTAGCCCCTCTCCTTTGCAGAAGCGGGGCCAGATGATCTAATTTTATAATGCCGCGCAGCAGATCAGCGCCGGTCACAATTTGTGGATAGACAAGTACCAATGAAAATCCCTCCGAACCGTTACTTCTCCGCACATAATTTTTTCAATTTACCAATGACCTCATCCGCTTTATCCCATGAATAAATTGAAGCTCCGGAAGCGAGCGGATGTCCGCCTCCATCATATTCGGCAGCAAGTTGATTGATAATAGGTCCTTTCGAGCGGAATCGAACACGAATTTGATCGTCCTCCTCGACAAAAATCACCCATGCGCAAATCCCTTTCACATCGCCGAGAGAGCCGACAAGTTGAGACGTTTCACTAGCAGTGACATCAAACTTTTTTAGAATCGATTTGTCGATTTTAATGAAGGCAGCTCCATTTTCGTCAATTGTGAATTGTTGATACATAAAGCCTTTTAAATGGAGCAATCTGCGGTCTTCTTCATACATTTCTGCATATAACTTCGTACGATCAAAGTCATATTTGATTAAACTGCTCGCGATTTCGAACGTCCTAACAGTCGCACTCGGGAAAAGGAATCTTCCTGTATCTCCCACAATGCCAGCAAATAACAAACGGGCACATGCATCAGACATTTTCCAACCGTAATGCTTTTCCCCTTCCTGGAAAAGAAGATAAATCATTTCTGATGTGGAACTAGCTTCGGTATCTACCCATCTCATATCTCCGTACGGATCGACATTTGGATGATGATCGATTTTTAAAAGAAAGTCGCCCTTCTCATGATATTCCGCATCAATCCGCTCTGTATTACCGGTATCGGTAACGATGACAAGCGCGTTTTTGTATTCTTCAAGCCCTATTTCATCCTGCTCCGCTAAATACGTAAGCAAGTTATCATGCATGCCTGCAGCATACACTTTCTTTTCAGGATAATTTGTTTTTATTAACTCCTTCAAGCCGACTTGCGATCCGTATGCATCCGGGTCGGGTCGGACATGACGGTGAATGATGATTGTTTCATATTGTTCAATTGTGTCGATGATTTGTCGTCTCAATTTGCGATTCCTCCGGTTTTCAATGATTTCTGTTCGCATTCCGTGAAAAAAGCCGCTACAATGAAAGAAGTTATTCGATGGAGGCTCTTTTATGAAAACGTTTAATTTTATACTAGTCTTTCTTATTATTGCTTCAGGCGTCTACTATTTTTATTTTAAAACACGCCAATTCAGAACAAGTCAAATGTTCCCGATCCGTAAAAAGTATTTTGCAAGCAGGGCCGGAGCGTTTCTTGGCGGTCTACTTTTCTTTTTCGGCATAAACCAGCTTCTTCTTTTCGAAGGTGTTGCAACGTATGTCGTTTCTGGTCTTTTTATCGTCTTTGGCGCCTATATCATTTTCTTTAATAGTAAAGCTGCAAAGCACTATAAACAATTTATCGACGAAGAGACAAAGTTGAATGAAAACTGATGCGACTGCCGCATCAGTTTTTTATTTCCACTGTCATCTTTCGAATAGCTGATACATGACCATCGCTTTTGCGATCAACTCGGAATCCGAAAAAAGATCAAAGTCCACTTTAACAAATCTTCGACTCATATGGAGGATTCTCGGCTCTACCGTGACAGTATTTCCGAGCTGTACATGCTTAATGAAGTAAATTGTCATATTTTCCGGAACACTTTCTCCACGTTTATGCATTTTAATTGCACGATTTCCAACGTCGGTCAACAATGTCGTCAATGCACCGTATGACAATGACCCTAGTTGGTTTGTCATTTGGGGAACGACAGTAAATTCTACATTTTGGGGCTGATCAGACATGGCTTTCATTTGGTTCTTAACAATATCATCGATTTTTTCCCCTTGTTGCGGCTGCCTTTGTGTCATTTGAAATGCCTTTAGGACATCTTGGCGGCTAATGATTCCTTCGAGAATTCCACTATCGCTCACAACAGGCATTAAATCAATGCCCTCCCAAATCATGCTATGCCCTGCGGAGGCTACGCTTGTTTTACCATTTACGGTAATCGGATGTTGTGTCATCACTTTCTCAATGAGATCCGTCCCTTGCTTTCCAACTGCATCGCGGGAAGTAACGATTCCGATCAATTTCCCGTTCCGATCGATGACAGGATATCCAGAATGTGCTGTTTTCCGATTCACTTCATTGAAATGCGCCACAGTATCCTTCGGCGAAAAAGTGATCGTTTCAGAAAGCGGCGTCAAAATATCTTCCACAAGAAGAATTTCCTTTTCAATCAACTGATCGTAAATCGCCCTGTTCAACATCGTCGCAACTGTGAATGTGTCATAACTGGATGATATGATGGGCAAATTCAATTCATTTGCAAGCTTTTTCGCCTCATCGGCAACATCGAATCCTCCTGTCACAAGAACAGCTGCGCCTGCGCTTAAAGCAAGCTCGTGAGCCTTGTGCCTGTTTCCGACAATTAATAAACTGCCTGCGTCTATGTACCGTCTCATATCATCAAGCTGCATCGCCCCGATGACGAATTTGGTCAATGTTTTATGGAGACCATCACGTCCTCCAAGTACCACTCCATCAACGATATTGACGACTTCGGCGAATGTCAGCCTTTCGATATTCTCTTTCTTCTTTTTTTCAATACGGATTGTGCCAACACGTTCGATCGTATTGACTAGCTTTTGGTTTTCAGCTTCTTTTATCGCCCGATATGCCGTTCCCTCACTGACAGATAGTGCCTTGGCAACTTGGCGGACTGAAATTTTTTCGCCGACGGCCAACCCTTCAATATAGCGTAATATCAGCTCATGTTTTGTCGACATCTTTTCACCTTTTTCTCTTTTTACCTGCCCCTATTTTATCATACATCGGAAAGAATAGTGATTGCAGGAAGACCGAGACAGTTAATTCATTCAGCGGTATGAAAAACCGACCCGGCGTTCTAGCTGTCCGGATCGGTTGCTGTTTTAAAATTCGATTGACTCCCCAGCCTTCATTATCTTTACTTCATGGGAAGTGACGAGATCTTTAAATGTTTGTGGATTTTGTCTGATCGGCGGAAACGTATCGTAATGTATTGGTACGACAAGCTTCGGATTCAGTAATTCAACTGCCTCTGCCGCATCTTCTGGACCCATCGTGAAATTATCGCCGATTGGCAAAAACGCGACATCGATGGAATGACGTCTTCCGATTAAGGCCATGTCCCCGAAAAGCGATGTATCCCCTGCATGGTAGATCGTCTTTCCTTCTGCGGTGAATAAAATTCCAGCAGGCATCCCAGTATAAATGAATTCATTTTGATCAGTCGTATAGGAAGAGCTGTGGAAAGCCTTCGTATATTTCACTGTTCCGAAGTCGAATGCGTATGAACCTCCAATGTTCATTCCATGGGTATTCAAATCTTGCCAACCTAAATAGACTGCAAGTTCATTCGGTGCAACGATGAGCGGGTTACATCGTTTCGCAATTTCCATCGTATCTCCGACATGATCATTATGACCGTGTGTCAGCAATATCACATCTGGTGTCTGATCGGAAGCATCCAAATCCGTCAGTTCATTTCCAGTGATAAACGGATCAATTAAAATCGTTTTCCCTTCAGTTTCAATTTTCACGACAGAATGTCCATGATAAGAAATCTTCATTTGCATATCCCTCCAAATCTGTTCATACATACTGTTTCGATATTTAACCGGTAAACCCTCTTTTTTGATATGATAAGTGTGTTGAAATAGGAGGGATAAGTTTGGATAAAATTAACGAAATTAAAGAGTACTTGCAGAAAAACGATGTAGATGCGGCATTCGTTACAACTCCGGACAATGTTTTTTATGTTTCCGGATTCCGAAGTGAACCGCATGAAAGACTATTAGGTGTCATGATTTTTAAAGAAGCGGATCCATTTGTCATTTGTCCGCTCATGGAAGTTCCTGATTTGAAGGCATCTGGATGGACGTCTGAAGCTGTCGGACATCAAGATACAGAAGACGCGTGGGAAGTTCTTGCTTCTGCAGCACAAAAAAGAGGAGTATCTCTGAAAAACATCGCCATTGAAAAATCGCATTTGACGGTGGAACGGTTGGAACGGATGGAACAGCTTTTCGAAGGTGCTTCTTTCCAACGTCTTGATGAACAATTGAATAAAATGAGAAACATTAAAAGCGAGGCAGAGCTTGAAAAACTACGCAAGGCAGCTGCATTGGCGGATTATGCAATCGAAGTCGGCTGCAAGGAAATTGCTGAAGGTAAAACCGAGCTCGAAATCCTTATGGCAATCGAATTTGAAATGAAGAAAAAAGGTGCGGAAAAAATGTCCTTCGACACGATGGTGTTGTCAGGACCTAAAACTGCTTCACCACACGGAACGCCTGGTGACCGAAAAATCCAGAAAGGTGATTTCATCCTGTTCGATCTCGGTGTCGTTTACGAAGGATATTGCTCAGATATTACAAGAACTGTCGCATTCGGCGAACCATCCGAAAAACAGCGTGAGATTTATGAAACCGTCAAAAAAGCGGAACAGACGGCAATCGATTTAATCCGACCAGGCGTAAAGGCGCGCGATTTGGATAAAGCCGCTCGCGATGTCATTACTGAGGCAGGTTTCGGTGAATATTTCACACATCGCCTTGGGCATGGGCTCGGCATTTCCGTCCATGAATTCCCATCAGTTACAGGAACGAATGAGATGGAACTCGAAGAAGGTATGGTCTTTACTGTCGAACCAGGTATTTATCATCCAGAAATAACTGGCGTCCGCATTGAAGATGATGTTGCCGTCACAGCTGACGGTGTTGAAGTGCTAACGAAATTCCCGAAAGAACTGCAGATCATCCAACCTTGAACATAATAAAACGCTGTCCGAGATAAAATCGGACAGCGTTTTTATTATTTGCTTAAAAGTGTTTCAGCCGGTACATACTCCAAGCCTTGCGCTTCCGCAACAGCTTTATATGTAACATGGCCGTCCAAAGTGTTAACTCCTTTTTGCAATGCAGCGTTATCCAAGCAAGCTTGCTTGTAACCTTTATTCGCAATTTGCAAAGCATATGGAACAGTAACGTTCGTCAATGCCATCGTCGATGTGCGTGGAACAGCTCCTGGCATGTTCGCAACTGCATAGTGTACAACACCATGTTTTTCATACGTAGGGTTATCGTGAGTTGTCACGCGGTCAGACGTTTCAAAGATACCGCCTTGGTCGATTGCGATATCGACAAGTACTGAGCCTGGCTTCATTGATTTTACCATTTCTTCTGAAACCAATTTCGGCGCTTTAGCACCTGGGATCAATACACAGCCGATAACTAGATCGGAATCTTTTACCGATTCAGCGATATTAAACGGGTTGGACACAAGCGTCTGAATGCTGTCGCCAAACATTTCATCCAACTGGCGAAGACGGTCTACAGACAAATCAAGCACAGTCACTTTCGCACCCATGCCGACTGCGATTTTCGCCGCGTTTGTTCCTGCCTGACCACCACCAATTACTGTGACATGTCCGCGAGAAACGCCTGGGACTCCAGAAAGAAGAATTCCTTTTCCTCCGTTGATCTTTTCAAGATATTGCGCACCGATTTGCGTAGCCATTCGTCCTGCTACTTCACTCATCGGAGCTAGCAACGGCAAAGAATTGTTCACTTGCACAGTTTCATAGGCAATACCAACAACTTTGCTATCTAGCATAGCTTTTGTCAATTCCAATTCAGGAGCTAGATGTAGATAAGTGAAGAGGATAAGACCTTCACGGAAATAACCGAACTCGGAAGCAAGCGGTTCTTTTACTTTCATGACCATTTCAGCTTCCCATGCTTCTTTCGCAGTCGCTACAATTGTCGCACCTGCTTCGATATAGTCCTCGTCCGTAAAGCTAGAACCAAGACCTGCACCAGTTTCAATCAACACTTCATGGCCTGCAGACTTTAAGTTGAACGCCCCTGCAGGTGTCATCGCCACCCGATTTTCGTTATTCTTGATTTCTTTTGGAATCCCAATACGCATTTCTGATCCTCCTAAATATATGAAAATTAGTTGGCCACAAATCGACATTTCGACAATAGCCAATGTACAGTCAATTCTATCAGAAGTTATACAAATTTGCTCTCTATATTGATTATAAACAAATTTTCAGATTCATTATGTATTTGCTCCTTCCTTTTAATTATGAATAGACAGATCCTTTTTTCATGTTTTTAATAAGATGGAGAGGGAATATATATAAATGAGACTGTCACATTTCGGTCAAATTCTTTACGCTCAATTTCGGTTTTATTTGAAATGGAAAGGGTTTTCCGGAATTTTATCGAAGTTAGTAATTGTAAATATAAATCTACAGGATGGAGTGAGTGGAATGGTATTAAAATACGATCAAATTATCGTAGCTGTGGATGGATCGAAGGAATCCAGATGGGCGTTCAAAAAAGCAATGGGCATCGCGGAGCGGAATGATGCGACATTGAACTTGGTGAACATCATCGATACTCGATCTTACGCAGCAGTCGAAGCTTACGATCGATCCATCGCAGAACGGGCTCAAAAGTTTGCTGAGGAATTGTTGACTGAATACAAACAAGAGGCAGAAGCAGCTGGTTTGCAGAACGTAAACATCGTCGTTGAATACGGTTCGCCGAAAACGATGATTTCACGCGACCTATCCAAGAAGCTTGGAGCAGATCTCATCATTTGCGGAGCGACCGGCTTGAACAAAGTGGAACGCTTCCTAATTGGCAGCGTGTCCGAAAACATTGTCCGCTCATCAGCTTGTGACGTACTTGTCGTCCGTACTCCTGAAGAAGATTAATATGCAATAGAAGAACCTGCCTGAAAGTTGGGCAGGTTCTTATTCGCTGTCTCGATTTGTTTCAGTAGTTTATCTTTTTAAGCTTATCGATCATTTCCTATGAGTTATCGATCATTTCGACGGAGTTATCGTTCATTTCCCGTAAGTTATCGATCATTTCCCAAGAGTTATTGTCATTTCAGGACCTTAGACCCATTAAACCCATCCAAAAAAAAACGTTCCACTCCATGAATGGATTGGAACGGGTTATTCTTCTTTTATGACTCATTGACCCAATCATTGATTTGCTCTAGAAAACGTGACATTGCTAACTTATCCGACATATTCGGTACTTTGGACAGCAAAACATCCGGAGCGGCTTTCATTTCAGCATACGGTTTCTGAAGTATGAAAATGCTTTTTTCGTGTGCAGCGCTTCTGAATAAGGAAGCCGGCAATTGAAGGACTGCCCGGATGACCGCATTCTTTTTCAAATAGCGGTGAAGCTCTGCTGATTGATCGGATTCGAAAAGGGATGCAGGCGTCAGGAAAACCGCATATCCGCCTTCCTTCAAATGGTTCATTGATTGTTCTATGAAAAGATGATGGGAAAAAGCGTGCCCTTCCGCTGGCATCATTTCAAAGTTAAGTGCATTGTCATCATCCGGATAATAACCGACCGGAAGATCACATACGACCAAGTCGACCGGATCGACAAGCAATGGACGCAATGCATCTTGGATGAAAAAGCGGACAGGCTGTTCCAAAAGATCTGCAGTGACAGCGGACAATCTGACTAACAGCTCATCTATTTCCACAGATGTCGCAGTGACGTTATCTCCGATTGTATTCATAACTGTGAAAAGCAAATTGCCTGTCCCCGCAGCTGGGTCAAGCAACGTCACTTGTTCTTTATGTTGCATCAGCTTGTTTGCGAAATGGCCGACCAGCATACCAATAGCATCCGGTGTCATTTGATGATTCGGCTGAGCATTCTGCTTCATCCCTTTCAGGACAGCTAGCTGGATTCCTCTGCGAATTTCCTCTTTTGATACAGTCGGGGTCAAACGTGGCATTGTTTCGCCTGAGAGCCATTCATTACAAGCATTAATGACAGCTTCTAAGTAAAGATCCTCTTTTTTTGATTCTGCATATTCATTTAAAAATGTAAAGATAATTTCTGTATTTGTTGCCATTTCTAATCCCTCTAATCCCAAGTATGACCTCATTGAATAAGGTGTGTAACGGTAAGGTGGCCCACCCGTTTCCGAGTGGGCCAGCCAATTATTTAGTCAATTCATTTATAGCTGCTATTGCCTTTTCATAGTCTGGGTGATCCGTTCCTTCACTTACGTATTCAACATAAGCGATTGTATCATCCTTATCGACAACGAAAACGGAACGCGCCAATAGCCGTAGCTCTTTCATAACGACACCGTATGCTTCTCCGAATGAAAGGTCGCGATGGTCGGACAATGTTTGAACATTGTTGACGCCTTCCGCTCCACACCATCTTGCTTGTGCAAAAGGTAGATCGACAGAAATTGTTAGCACGACAACATCATCTCCGAAAGAAGTTGCTTCTTCGTTGAATTTTCGTGTCTGTTGAGAACAAACACCGGTATCGAGTGATGGTACAACGCTGATCAAACGGATTTTCCCTTTCGAATCATTCAGCGTGACCGGTTGTAAATCATTGGATAGTACTGTGAAATCTGGAGCTTTGTCGCCTACTGTTACTTCTTTTCCGAGCAATGTGACCGGGTTTTGTTTAAAAGTTACGTTTACCATGAAGACGCCTCCTTCTCATTTCAATTCATTCTACTAAACAATTGTTCCCGTATGCAACTCTTCGCCCTTACGTTCCTGCCTAGCCTCAATGACTTCTTTTTCAAATGCTTGTTCATGAACAACGTACGTGTCTGCAAACAGGTCATGTAACGCTTCCTTTTTCGGCATAAAAATTACAAGCAAATAAGGGATTGTAAGAAGCTTTGAAATGAACCTGCCGATCACTTCCCTGAACAGGATTGTTCCCCAAGTGAGCTTTTCACCATCTTGCCCGACGACTTTTATTCCTAAAATCATTTTGCCGACAGTTTGACCAGCAATTTTCGTCATGAGAGCGAAGTAGGCAAGAAAAAGGATGAGGAGCGTCACTTTGTACGGGCTGAATAACAGGAATGATGGATTGGATATTTTAATATCCAACACTCTGAATATCGGTTTTATGAATATTCCGCTAATCGATGAAACGATCAGCAAGTCGATGATATATGCCCAGAATCGTGTCCAGAAACCTGCAAATTTCGGTCTGAATCGCTCCGTCCGGATGATTTCGTATTCAGGGAGGCGATTCGGCTCGGGATTGTCATTCATCGGCTGGTTCTGTTCAATATGATCCGTCATGCCTAATCCCCTCCTTATTTTTCACCATATAAGTACATCATCCGTGGTGCATCATAATCCGATAACAATTTACCGATCAGCTCAGATTCCATATTGCGACCGAAAAGATTCCCGACTTCGACTCCGTAAAGTGAAAATACGCTATCCATCGGCGTGTATTCGAAGACCGTTGCATTTTCCAGCTCGTAATCTGCTTTCATCGCATCGATAACGTCGCCCATTTTGCCGTAACCATCAGCAAGACCGGATTCGATTGCCTGCTTCCCATTCATAATGCGGCCATCCGCAACCTTTTTCACTTGCTCCGTCGTCATATTTCGACCTTCTGCAACGATCGCGACAAATCGCTCGTATGAATCATTGATCATTTCCTGAAGCATATCATGCTCTTCTTGTGTCATTTCGCGGGAACCGCTCATGATGTCCTTGTAAGGACCAGTTTTGATCGTATTAAAATCAATTCCATACTTTTCAGCTAGCTTGGCATAATTGACGCTTTCCATGATGACACCGATGGAACCAGTGATCGTTTCTGGGTGAACGAAAATCTTTTCTGCCGGTGCTGATACATAATAGCCTCCAGATGCGGCTAATCCGCCCATTGCTACATATATAGGAATTTCCCTATCGTTTTGGATTGCTTTGATGGCATCGTAAATATCCGAAGATTCAACTACGCCACCACCAGGTGTGTTCACTGACAAGACAACGCCTTTAACTGTTTGATCATTCAGGATATCATGAAGCTGGGACATGAATAATTGGTGGTTATACCCACCTGATGCGAACAAGGAGCTGCCAACGTCCTGAATAACTCCGTCCAATGTTAGGACTGCAATCCGATCCCTTCCTTTTCCTTGTTCAATGACGACTTCGCTATAGCCCGCATTGCCTGCTGCCATTTCTTCCATAAAGCCGCTGAAATCTCTCGTGAATAAATACGAAAGTGAGTTAATGCCTATTGATATGAATATAAGCACTGCAGCTACGATGATTGCAATCCATCGTTTCATTGCCATTATGTAATTCCCCCTTCTTTCTTCCACCATTATATACGTTCATGTCTTAAAAACGTTTCATTTTACTTTGAAGATTCATGAGCGCTCCTTTTTGTAGAAACCGTTTCAAATATCTTCGAAACCGTGAAGAGGATTAGCGCCGCCCAAATTAATGAAAATGATAACATTTCGATACCGCCAAACGACTCTTTGTATATGACTACTCCTATGAACAGCATCAAAGTAGGTGCGATATATTGTATGAACCCCGCTACATATAAAGGAACCATTCGTACACCTTGCGCGTACATGACAAGCGGAAGCGCAGTTGCAATTCCTGTAAGGATGAGCAGAATATCCGTTTTTATATCCACTTGTAAAAATACGGCTTGCCCTTTCATGAAAAGAAAGATGTAATAGCCGATTGCGAATGGTGTTATGAATAATGTCTCGATTGCCAATCCGCGAAGAGCATCCAATTTAACGTTTTTCTTAATAAATCCATAAATCGCGAATGTCATAGCAAGACTTAAAGCGATCCATGGAAACTTGCCGTATGAAACAGTCAAGATGATGACGCCCGTAAAGGCTAGTAAGAATGCAATTTTCTGTGAAGACGAAAGCTTCTCCTTCAAAAAGAAAATGCCAAGCAAGACGGATACGAGAGGATTGATATAATAACCAAGGCTCGTTTGCACGATGTAATCGTGATTGACAGCCCATATGTAAATGAACCAATTAGAGGTGACAAGCACGGATGCGATAAATAGGCTCCAAAATTGCGACTGGCTTTTCCATAGCTCCCGGACATCATTTATAAGCTGCCTGCCCTTTCTCATGATCAGAACAGCAAGAATCGTGGAAATAAATGCCCACATAATCCGCCCTGTAAGAATTTCATCACTTTGTACATGTTCAAGATGTTTCCAATATATCGGCATGAATCCCCAAATGAGAAAGGATCCGACAACCCACAGGATACCACTTTTTTCAGACTGCATTCAGGCACCCTCCTTTCGAATAGGACAATTATAGTCCTTCCAAAACTATTCGTAAACCCGCAAAGGAAAAACCGCCCTTGCCATTACGGCGTTGGACGGTCTACTAAAATCATTTATTTTGTTCCAATTTCCTCAATTCGACCCGCATGATTTTTCCTGAGGCAGTCTTCGGCAATTCCGAGACAAATTCAATTTTACGCGGGTATTTATATGGAGCTGTCAACGTTTTCACGTGCTCTTGCAATTCTTTCACAAGACTTTCACTTTGCTCCATCTCAGGATCACGCAAAACGATGAACGCTTTTACGACGCTGCCCCGCACTTCATCAGGGCTGCCGACGACGGCACACTCGCGAACCGCCGAATGTTTCGTCAACGCATCTTCGACTTCGAACGGCCCAATCGTATAACCGGAACTGATAATAATATCATCGCCCCGTCCTTCAAACCAAAAATATCCGTCTTCATCGAGTTTCGCCCGATCCCCTGTCACGTAATATTCGCCTCTAAATTGCATTTTCGTCCGTTCAGGGTCATTCAAGTACTCTTTGAAGAGAGCTGGCGTGGATACGTGAACGACAATATCCCCCACCTCTCCAGCACTTACTGGGTTCCCTTCTTCATCGATAATGTCAACTCGGTTTCCTGGCGTCGGTTTCCCCATCGAGCCCGGTCTTGCTTCCATTCCGATCATCGTTCCGACTAGAAGTGTATTTTCCGTTTGCCCATACCCATCTCTAACTGCAAGATTGAATGTTCTCTCAAAAATATCGATCACTTCCCTGTTCAACGGCTCGCCCGCTGACACTGCACTGCGAAGGGAAGATAGGTCATAATCCTGTAAATTTTCAGCTTTGGCCATAAACCGATATTCGGTCGGTGTACAGCATAGCACATTCACTTCATATTTCTTAATTAAATCCAAATACGTTTTCACGTCAAACTTTCCGTTATATACAAGGCCAGTCGCCCCACTTCCTAGAACGGACAGGAAAGGAGACCAAATCCATTTCTGCCATCCCGGCGCTGCGGTCGCCCAAACGACATCTCCTTCCTTTATGCCAAGCCAGTTTGGACCAGCTGTTCGCAGATGCGCGTATGCCCAAGCATGCGTGTGGACGACTCCTTTCGGTTTTCCTGTAGTCCCTGATGTATATGATAGAAACGCCATATCTGAAGACTTAGTATGGGAGGCTTCAAAATTGGAAGAAGCCGAATCCATCAAATGCGTCAATGATTTTTGGCCTTCTCGTGCTTCACCAATTACAAACAATTGAACGCCTTGTAAATTTTTCACCGCTTCAAACTGGTCCATGAATGATTCATAAGCGACAATCGCTTTTGCCTGACTATGTTCCAACCGATATTCAATATCAGAGGAACGGAGCATTTCAGAACTTGGAATGACGACGATTCCCGCCTTCAATGCGCCGATATATGTTACATACGCATCGATGGTCCGAGGAACCATTACGAGGATGACATCCCCCTTGTTCAATCCGCTTTCTACAAATACATTTGCCGCTCTATTCGCTGAGGCCATTAATTCATCATATGTAATTTCCTGTTCCTGACCGTTTGAATTTACGTAAATCAAAGCACTTTTTTCGGTGCCTGTTGCATACTTTTCAAATTCAGAAACGAGATTATAATCCTCCGGTGCTAGTAATTCTTCACGATTCATCTGATCTCCCCCTTTTACGTGTTACTCAATTATACAAACGTCTCGGGGAAAGTTCAAAACATATTCACATTTCTTTCAGTTATTTGAATAATCCATTCCTTCTCCGTCAAGACTGTTGTGTAATGAAACAAAGAAAAACTGCCCCGGAATTCCGGGACAGCTTTCATAAACTCGTTATTGTTGGAAACCCTTCATTTGTTGTTGGGCTTGACGCACTAATCGCTTAGTAATTTCTCCGCCGACGGATCCGTTGGCACGCGATGTGGAGTCTGGTCCAAGGTTTACACCAAATTCTGCTGCGATTTCGTTTTTCATTTGGTCAAGTGCTTGTTGTACCCCTGGAACTAGGAGTTGGTTTGAGTTGCCGCTGTTGTTGTTCGCCATGTCGTTGTCACCTCCTTGTGCATATAGAATGGACCGTTTCCGGAAATTCATGCAGGAGGTGTTTTGGTAATAATTTCTTTATTTTAAAGAAGACCCTCGAATTCATCCTTCTCTTGCTGTTGCCACACTTCGATGATCTCCCTGTTTTGCACCGCTTCCTCAATCAATGGTTGGAAATCAAAAAAGCTTTCAAAATGCTGAACTTTCTCGAGCTTCGGTTTTGTTTTTGGATTGCTTGGGGTAAAGATTGTACAGCAATCCTCATATGGCCTGATTGAAGTTTCGTACGTTCCGATCTGTTGGGAAATCTCAATTATGTCGAGCTTATCCATTGCGATCAAAGGACGCAAGATAGGTGTTGCGGTCACTTCGTTTATTGCAGTTAAGCTTTCAAGCGTCTGACTCGCAACTTGTCCGAGGCTTTCTCCCGTAACAATTGCCAAGGCACCGATCTCTTCTCTAACTTTATCTGCGATTTGCAGCATCATCCTTCTTGTCGTCGTCATCGATAAATTATCAGGCACCTGCTGGACGATTGCTTGCTGCAATTCCGTAAAAGGAATGACATGGAGACGGACCGGCGCTCCGAACGAGCACAGCTTTTCGGTCAAATCCATTACTTTTCGTTTTGCTAATTCGCTCGTATATGGAGGGCTCGCAAAATGGATTGCATCGATTGAGACGCCGCGTTTCATAAGTAAATAACCCGCAACCGGGCTGTCGATACCTCCGGAAAGCATAAGCAATGAATGCCCATTCGAACCAACAGGCATGCCACCTGCCCCTTTATAAACTTTTGACGTCAGAAAAGCTCCTTCTTTTCGAATATCGACGAGCAACATAATATCAGGCTTTTTCATTTGAACTGTAAGCTCCGGGAAATGATGTAGTACATGTCCTCCGATTGCCTGCTGCAATTCTCCAGTAACATATGGGAATGTTTTATCTGCCCGCTTTATTTCTACTTTAAATGTTTTGCCCTCAGTATCTTCGGTGCCGATCACTTCGAGTGCCTTCTTTTTAATTGCATCTAGATCCGCTTCACACATAGCAACCGGACTAAATGACTGGATGCCAAAAATATGCGGCAAGCGTTCAATCGCTTCCTTCATATCCGTTTCATCATCTGCAAGTAAAAACATTCGATCTCGTTCAGCACGCAGCTGAACAGATTTCAAATCAGTCAAAGCATCTTTTATATTATTTTTTAATCTGCGAACGAATTGGTTTCGATTTCGTCCTTTTAAAGATAATTCACCGTATCGAATTAAGATCTCTTTCCATTCCATCAGTTACATTCCCCTCTCAATCAAATCCATGAAGCTTTTTAGCACGTTTATAAATTCATCTATTTGGTCTTTTGTATTAGTGTTGCCGAAACTTATACGAATGACCCCGTTTTTAAACTTATTTTCTAAACCGATTGCCTCTATAACATGTCCTGCATTTTTACTTTTTGATGAGCAGGCGCTTGAAGTTGAAATGATAATGCCTTGCTCTTGGAAGTAGTTCACAGCAACTTCTCCATTGATCGATTTGAATGCAATGGATAAAATATGCGGCGCCCCATAATCCGGTGATAGGACCCGAATATTTTCATCTGGCCGGCAAGCTTCTATCAGCAAATTTCGCCACTCTCGGAAATCAGCTCTCTCCTCTTGAACAGCGCTGATCCTCATCGCCTTAGCCATTGCTACCGCATTTGGAACTGAAACGGTTCCGCTTCTCAATCCATTTTCCTGACCACCGCCAAAGTTGATGGCAACCGGTGTAACGCCTTTTTTCAAAATTAATGCACCAGAGTTCTTTAACCCATTTACTTTATGTGCGGACAAGGTGATGGCATCCAATTGAAGTGAATCCATATTGACCGGCAGCTTTCCAAAGCTTTGGACGCAATCAGCGTGAAAAATTGCACGGCTTTTGTTTTTAATGATTTCAGCGCATTGTCGGATTGGTTGAATCGTTCCAATTTCATTATTGACGTGCATGATACTGACGAGGATGGTTTCTTTTTTCACCGTATTCTCTAATTCCTGAAGCGAGATGCGACCTTGGGCATCTACCGTCAAGTAATCAACTTCGAATCCACTTCTCTCCAACTTTTGGCATGCGTTCAAAATGGAAGGATGCTCAATTTGCGTCGTGATTATATGATTTCCTCTTCCTCGATATGCTTCAGCGAGACCGATTATTGCCAAATTATTTGCTTCTGTACCGCCCGATGTTAGTATGACTTCGCCGCTTTCATTACCAACGAGGCTGAGCATTTGTTCTTTTGAGCGTTTTAATAAGACTTCGGTTTCCCTTCCAAATATATGAAGCGAAGCTGGGTTCGCGTAATATTTCATATTGGCCGCTATGAAAGATTCAAGCACACTTTCATCAGGCTGTGTCGTTGAACTGTTATCAAAATAAATCATATAGATTTTCCTTTCTTCTGCTTTTCGCGCAACAAAGCCACCTGCACTCATTATGCTGGTGGCTTGTCATTGTCATTCAACATTAGACTTGTTCTTTCAACATTTCTTCAATTTGCTTCATTGCGCCCGGTTCAACGGCTTCTACGGCCGTTGCAGCTTCTTCCAGTGCTTTCGCATAACGGAATTGCCTGAAGGATTCTTCTGCATCAAGCAAACGTTCATGCATCTCCAAATTGGAGGCGCGATAACGATTTCCGTATTGGATGATCCGTTCAACAAGCATTACGTTTTCCAGAAGCTCATCAACTTTTTCATTCACTTCTTTTACAGCGGTTTCCGCATTTCCTAAATAACTTTCAGCAACCGATATATTCAACGGGACTTCCTGCAAGCTTTGACTTACAAGGAAGAGCTGCTCCTCCGCTTCTTCAAGCCGGGCATCCATTTCATCAGGGATTCCAGGAATATTTCCTCTGTGAAGCTTCCGATCGGCATTTTGCAAATCCCGTGCGAGGTCATTTAATTTGTTTCGAACATTGTTTTCGTCTATCCGAAGATTTTTCATCCGATTTGCAAGACTTTCTTGTTCCTCGGCAATTTCTTCAAGCTCATCGGCAATCCCTTTTAGTTCAGTTTCCATGAATGAATAAGCGGATTCCTCTTCGGCCATCATGACCTTCAACATATCATGACGTTTTTGGATTGTCTCCAACTTTTTCAAGCTTGATTGCGGTAATTTCGCTTCTTTTTCATCAAGACGATAACTTTGTTGGACATAGACCGCCTCGTCGGATGTCTCCTTCGTCAATCGTATAATGGCTTCCAAAGATTCTTCGATGTCAGCAAAATGATAATCCACATAATGCTTTGCATTCACTTCATTTTCCAATGAATCGTAGAAAGCATCAATGCGATCATTCATTTCCATAACATTTTGCCTTACCGTATCAATGTCAAGTTCGGCCATCCTCGTTAATTGTTCCCCCATTGCGTCCTCGATTTCATGTAATTGCTTCGGCAAATCAAGATGTGCCAAGTTATAAGATTGCTCTTCCATTTCTCGAATGCCATTCCGCAATTCCCTTATGGAGGCTGGAATCTTGTTTTGAAGCTCCGTCAGCAAGGAAGGTATTTCATGAATTAGCGTTGATAACCTTTCCCCTTTTGAAGACAAGGTAATGACGATTTCACGGGCAAGGAGATAGTTCCCATTTGCTGTTAATTCATCATACTCCTCAAATTTAGGGGTGAATGATTCGAGCTCCTTCTCCAATGGAGTGACAGTCATTCCGTACGAGTGCTGGTGGGCTAAAATTGTTTTCCGGGCTAACCGATATTGCTCGCGTAAGTTTTCTATTTCAATCCTGTTCTTTTCCTCACTGCCGATCAATTCGTTCAGCTCATCCAAAATGTCATTTTTCCTTTTATCACATTGGCGGATTTTATCTTGGATTTCTTTTTCGATCGCTGTCGCTTTTTTGAAACGAAACCGATCGATCAAGTCTTCCGCGTCAAATAACATGGAATCGATTTTCGGCATATGTACGTCGACGACTTCTGTCCATTCATTGCGCCACCGTTCGAACTTCTCTTCTGTCTCGCCTGTCATATTCAATTGTTTAACCTTCATCATCTCTTCAAATATCGGCTTGTTTTGAATTTGCATCTTTTCATGTTCTAGTTTATTTATTTCGCTAATATGTTTACGCCTGAATAAAAAGGCGATGGTAATAAGCACAAGTAGAACAATAATTGGAATGATGAAATATTTCACCATTGTGATCCCCCTATTCCGAAGTCACTGAAATGAACTTTTAACCACTATTTACAATAATATTATCTTATATAGTAACATGTTTAAAGCATTTTCGTACGATTTTGGACGAATTATAGGGAAAAAGGATTTTTCGAGGCCGATTCCCGCGAAATTTGTAGAAAATCCACGAGGGACGTATACTGAAGAGTAATATATTTAGGGGGTGCTTTTTTTGTTTACGACAACTACTTATTCGGACGTTCCAAAGGAAAAGTATGAGCAACTGGCAAAACAGCTTGATGCATTGCTTTCTGGCGAGAGCAACCGTTATGCAAATTTGAGCAATGCTTCTGCTTTGCTAAATCAATTTTTCGACCGCATCAATTGGGCTGGCTTTTATATGATGGACAGCGAGGACGAGCTTGTACTCGGTCCATTCCAAGGTTTGCCTGCGTGCATCCGGATTCCTCTCGGTAGAGGCGTTTGCGGGACTGCCGCTCAAAACAAAGAGACCATTGTAGTTCCGGACGTTAACCAATTCCCAGGACATATCGCTTGTGATGCCGCATCCCGTTCCGAAATTGTCGTTCCGTTGATTAAAGACGGCGAAGTGATCGGCGTACTCGATATCGATAGTCCGGAATATGAGCGTTTTAATGAAGACGATCAAAAAGGACTTGAGCAATTTGTGAGTGTACTTGTTAAGCATATATAATTGAATAACAAAATGCCCGACGTATGATAAGTACGCCGGGCATTTTTTATGCATGTGTCGAATGTTTTTGTCCTAATGTGATGAAAGCGGAGTCCAGGTCGGCGATGAGATCGTCCGCATGCTCTAGACCGACAGATAGACGAAGCAATGAATCTGTAATGCCCATTTGCAAGCGATCCGCTGCCGGCACACCTGAATGCGTCATCGTCGCAGGGTGTTGGATGAGTGTCTCCGCATCTCCTAGGCTGACGGCAATTTTGATCAAAGAAAGGCTATCGATGAACGATTGTGCGCTTTCCTTGCCGCCTTTCACCGTGAATGAAATGAGACCGCCGCCAGCTTTCATTTGACGCTTGGCAATATCAAACTGCGGGTTACCAGCATCAAACGGATAATAGATGTCTTCGACGAGTGGCTGGCCTTTTAGATAGCCGAGGATTTTCTCAGCATTTGCTGTATGCCTCTCCATCCGGACGGGCAGTGTCTTTAATCCACGGATGAGCAGCCATGCGTCAAATGGAGACATGATGGCCCCATAATCTTTTTGAACACTCATCTTAAGTTTCTGCATTTCATCAGCATCTTTTCCGACGAGCAATCCAGCGATGACGTCGCCGTGTCCATTAATATATTTCGTTGCGCTATGCAAGACAAAATCCGCTCCATAGTCAATTGGATTTTGCAAATATGGTGATGTGAATGTATTATCGACGACGACAACCAATCCATGCTTCCGTGCTACATTGCACACCATTTGCAAGTCAACCAATTCCATTGTCGGATTGATCGGTGTTTCCACATAGATGCACACGGTTTCAGGTGTGATTGCCTTTTCTATCTCTTCCTCTGTCGTCATACTGATCAAATTATGCGTAATATTATATTTCTCTTGCAAGATTCCAAGAAAGCCAAATGTACACCCATAGATACCCCTAGAGCAGATGATATGATCTCCCGCCTTCGTCAAGTGAACGAGGATGGAGCTGACTGCCGCCATTCCCGAGCCGAAAGCAAGTGCAGCAGCTCCGTTTTCAAGTGCTGCTATTCTTTCTTCAAGAACGCTGACAGTCGGATTGCCGAGTCTCGAGTAAATATTCCCCGCTTCTTCGCCCGCGAAGCGCTTTTCCCCTTGTATTGCATTTTCAAATGAATAAGTCGAAGTCTGATAGAGTGGCACCGCCAAACTGCCATGATGCTTTGAATCATCATAGCCTTCATGGATGACAAGAGTATCTTTATGAAGTGTCTGTTTATTCATTTCCATTCCGCCCTTCGTTTTTGTAAGCACTTACATTCCCTATTTTCATTTTACCTTCTTTACCGAAAAAGAAAAAGAGCAACTTCAGCGACAATTTATCGCCGAAGCTGCTCCGTGCAGAACAAAACGGTTCTTTCCATAATTTTTTGCGTGATATAGCGCTCGATCCGTTGATTGGAAAAGCTCCTTATAAGACTTCCCGTCCTGTGGAGACCAACCTGCCAATCCAATTGATACGGTTACTTGAGGGTCTGTTGCCGCAGGTATTCCTTCTACAAGTTGTCGAGCCAAAACGACGCCTTCCTCAATGGTCGTGGATGGGACGAAAATTGCGATTTCCTCTCCGCCCCATCTGCTTGCAATCCCTCTCTCTCCCACTTTCGTTAAGATAAAGGAAGCAATTTGCTGCAATACCAAATCTCCTGTCGTGTGCCCGTAAGAGTCGTTTACTAATTTGAAATTGTCCACGTCCATTAACAGGAATACGCCTGACTCTTCTTTATCCATCGAAGAAGTTACAATTTCATCTAAATAGGAACGGGTAAATAATTTAGTTAGATGATCTTTATTCACAAGCTCCTGCAACTGATCGCGCAGCATAATATTTGAAATGGCTAATGAAGAATGACCAATGAGCGAACGCATTAATTTAAAGCTATCGAAGGAGAAAAAGTACTCTTCCCGGTGTAAAAGAATTACGAACCCTATCATTTCTCCGCCATTGCTGATCGAAAGGGCAGCAAGCGATTTATATAAATCGCCGTCTTGCGTACAAAACTTTGCATTTGCGTCAAATACAGCTTCTTCCCCTTTACAAAAACGGGCCGATATCGCTTCGATATAGTTTTTCCCTGTATCATTCGTGAAAAAGGGAGTGCTCGACGGAGAAATTAAATAGTCGCATTTCTCGTCATAAAATACAAATGCTATCTCATTCGGGCGGAATGCATGAAGAAATTGATCTTTGAGAAAGGCAATCATTTCGTCAAGCTCCAAATTGCTGTTCAACTTCCTTGATGCTTCATTCACTAAACGCAAATCGTCCACAAGCCGATGGGATTGGTCGTAAAGGCTGGCATTTTCCAGTGCACTTCCGGCAGCATTTGCTATCGATCTAATAAAGCTTTTATGCGTCACTGTGAATTCTGTATCTCCTGGGGCTGTAATCTGTAATACGCCGTAGATTCCTTGCCTTCCGCGAATTGGAGCATTCATTAGAACACTTGATATATCCGATGCATTTTCAATTGTTAAATCGCCTGACAGGAATGCATCGATCGCAGATGCCCTTTCATTCGCATAGTCAAACAAACGGTATTCATTCGTTTTTCCTTTTTGTTCATTCGACAAGAGCAGATTTACATTGTAAGCCGGATATGATTCGGTCACGGCTTCCATAAGCCCTTCCAGGATGACATCACTTTCCATCGTTGAGTTGAAAAGCTCTGCCACTTCGAATAAATGGCGGTAAGTCTTCTCCTTCACTGAGAGTTGGTGCATTTTGACAGCTTGGCTAATGAACGTGCCAAACACTTTCTTTAAATCCTTCAAATGGTCCGTCAAGGCGAATGCATGCCATTTCTCACTTGCCTTAAATAGCAGCGCGCCAAGAGGAGCAAGATGGATATCCCTTATGATGAGTGAGTCGTCAGCAAATTCATACTCCCCGCCAGAAGCATGCGACATGAATGAGACGTTGAAAATTGGATGGTCTTTTGTATATGCTTCCTGACCCGTCGTACCATTTTTCTGCGTGGCGTCACCATTAATCAGCGGCACGAACCGATTATTATCGTACAGAAGTATTTCAGCATCCATGATTTCAAACTGATCCATGAACAGCTCCTTGAATTTCGCAAGCTTATCTTCGAGAGGTTGTTCATCGTTCAGATTTGATAACAAATCAAAAACAGCGCTTTTCACTTCATATAATGTCATTTCATGATCGTTCATTTGCCATCACCCTCATTTTACGTACCTCGTAATTAATACCTATATACACATTCTAATACATACAACCTACTTTTTATAGTTTTTCAATCGTTTCTTTCTCTTAAATTTGACTCGTCATGTAAAGAGCTTGACTCACATGCGAATAATTGTTATGATGTTCCTTGTGTAAAATAGTTGCAGCAGTTGTATGATCCCTGTTGTCCAGTCTATTCCTTTTAGTAAGGTGCATCGCGTAACCTTGAGGCTGCTGAGGCGAGGATGCAAGATTATAGAATGGCACACGGATTGAATACATCTGGTTCTTATTTTACAACAAAATAAAACCAAAACAGAGGAGGAGTCTCTCATGGCTCGTTATACAGGTCCATCTTGGAAACTTTCCCGTCGTCTTGGCATTTCGCTAAGCGGTACTGGAAAAGAAATCGAAAAACGCCCTTACGCACCAGGACAACACGGTCCTACTCAACGTAAAAAACTTTCCGAATACGGAATGCAATTACAAGAAAAACAAAAACTTCGTTTCATGTTCGGCGTGAACGAACGTCAATTTAAAACTGTTTTCAACAAAGCTGGTAAAATGCCTGGTAAACACGGTGAAAACTTCATGATCCTTCTTGAAACTCGCCTTGACAACCTAGTATACCGCATGGGTCTTGCACGCACTCGTCGTGCAGCACGCCAACTCGTCAACCACGGTCACATCCTAGTTGACGGCAAACGCGTTGACATCCCATCTTACAGCGTAAAACCTGGTCAAGAGATCTCTCTTCGTGAAAAATCTCAAAACCTTGATGTTGTAAACGAAGCTCTTGAAGTGAACAACTATGTTCCTGAGTACGTTACATTCAATGCTGACACTAAAGTTGGTACATTCGTACGTCTTCCAGAACGTAGCGAGCTTGCTGCTGAAATTAACGAAGCTCTTATCGTTGAGTTCTACTCTCGTTAATATTAGCATTAAGCATTTTAATGCTAATAAAACCCTTGAAATGTTGTTAAATCAACGTTTCAGGGGTTTTTTCGTTTTTATTTATTTTGCAAAATAATCACAAAAGAGATAGTGGATTTATCTATTATGTCGTTTGTTAACTTCAATTGTAATGAATTCCGGCAAATAGCTGGGAGTACATCCTTTTGCTACTTTTTCATCTTTGTAAAGACCCGTTTTCTCACCAAGTTTAATACAACGTGCACGATTCTTTTCATCATAAACGCCTATCCAGCCTGCGGTGAAATTCATAGCCCATTGAACTTCCGGTTCTTCCTGCGTAATATTTGCTTCTAATGCAGATAGCAAGTATGCGGTGTTATCAGGCGGTGTTTGTCCAGTCCATCTCAATCGCCCTTGATAATACCAGAAAGCTCTCCTTTGAAGAGCAGAAGGACTATTTTCCCATGACTCCATCAATGCAATTTTCTTCTTGTCTTTGGTGAGCTGATTAGCCATTAACCAATCCATTAAGTTATTTCGCTCATCAAAAGTGTGAGTCTGCATATCCTTATCAAGCTTTTTTAGTACATCTTGTGAAAGAAGTTTTTTATCCATAATTAAGATTGCTAACAGTCTGGGCAAAAACTCTTCGGTTGACCAAAGTTCCATAGCTAGTTCGTGATCTTTTTTAATGTCCTTCGCGATTTTTCGTAAGTCGCCCAGCTTAGTTTTACTATTGATCTGTGATAGAATGTTTTCTGCTTTTGAAAAGCGTTTTACTTCTGTACCTATATTTTCATTCATTTTATACAACTCCTTTATTAAAGCATTGTTTCATATATTAATGAATAGCGCCTTCTTGAAGTATTACCTTTATTCATTCGGATAAAGTTTCTGGTATTTTTCTACTGTGTGCTTAATTAAATCTTTTAAAACAGCAATATTGATATCAGCAATTTTATTTACATAAATACATGCCTTGCTTTTCGTGTGTTTGCCAAAGCTTTCTAGCAATTTTTCTCTTTCCTCACTTTCATAATCTAAATAAAGACTAATTTTTGCCTTTCTTGGTGAAAAACCCACTAAAGGGGCATCGCCTTCACGGCCAGATGCATACTTGTAATGATAGCTGCCAAATCCTATAATACTTGGCCCCCACATTCTTGCCTTATAACCAGTTACTTCTTCAAAAATTTCTACTAATTGATATGCGTCTGCCTTCTTCTTCTCACTCTCCACACTCTCAATAAATTCAATTACACTATTATCATTTTCTTTCATCTTTGGTTCATTCATATATGTGCTCTCCCATACGGTTAGAAAATATTTTTCACATTATTATCCTCATTATTATTCGACTGATCACAGTGGATTACATAAAACCCTTGAAAATTGTTCAACATTTCAAGGGTTTAAATCCTCTTACATTTCAATTATATTGTTTTACTCTAATTTACATATCTATCTACTTTTCCATACGCTTCCCAATACTCATTACGCAACTGAACTTTTAATATTTTGCCGGAAGCTGTTTTAGGCAGTTCGTCTACAAAGGTGACTCCCGTTATTGCTTTAAAATGAGCTAGCTTGTCTCTTGAGAATTGAATTAGCTGCTCTTCTGTGGCGTTTTGCCCTGAACGTAAAACAACATACGCATGAGGTGTTTCTCCCCATTTTTCATGAGGTACTGCAATGACTGCTGCTTCCAGGATTGCTGGATGGTCATATAAAACACCTTCGACTTCTATGGAAGAAATATTTTCTCCCCCAGAGATGATGACATCTTTTTTCCTGTCAACGATTCCAACAGTGCCATACTCGTCTACAGTAGCCATGTCGCCGGTATGGAGCCAGCCATCACGAATGGCTTCCATTGTCGCTTCTTCATTTTTCCAATAACCTTTCATGACGCCATTTCCACGGACAATGAGTTCACCAATTTCATTTCCGTTCCAAGCTACTTCTTCTCCTAATTCATTAACCACTTGTACATCTGTACCAATCATTTGGTAGCCTGCTTTTGCTTTTAAATGAGCCTGTTCGTCTGTTAAAAACTCCCCGAAGTGAGAACGTATTCTGGAGATGGTACTTAACGGGCTCGATTCCGTCATGCCATATACTTGAATGAATTCCCAACCAAGATCTTCTTCCACTCTAGTAACAAATGCTGTTGGCGGTGCCGACCCCGCGATAAATACGCGCGTATTATGTTTATGTTCTAGAGGGTGCTCATCGTGATATTGCAATAATGAATTCAATACGGTCGGAGCCATATGCATGACCGTAACACCATGTTTCTTAATCGCACCAAAAATACTTTCTGGAGAAGCTTTTCGTAAACAAACTTGAGTCGCTCCGTTTGCTGTATAGTAGAACGGTGAGCCCCAACCGTTGACATGAAACATCGGCAACACATGCGCTAGAACATCTTCATCGGTTACACGCAAATGATGCATACACGTTAACGCATGGATATAATTATTGCGATGCGTCAACATCACACCTTTTGGATTTCCAGTTGTCCCACTCGTGTAAAGTAAACTGCAGACATCGGTTTCTTCCAATGCTTCACGTTGGAAAATATCTTTAGAATTCATTTGCAAAAAATCATCATAATTTATTTCATCACAATTGCCATCATGATAATGAACAATAATCTTCTCTACAGTTTCTAACTTTTCTTTAATGGGAAGGATTAAATTGTACAAGTCCTGATCTACAAACAAAACCTTGGATTCACTATGATTTAAAATATAGAGATAATCCGTTGGTTTTAGACGGATATTTAACGGGACCATGATAGCCCCAAGCTGAAACACACCATAAAAGCCTTCCAGCATTTCTACAGTGTTTGGTGCAAGGTAAGCCACTCGGTCGCCTTTTTTCACTCCTAATTCCCGAAGACCACTTGACAATTGGTTGACACGTTCATTCATTTCTCGATAAGTAAATACCCTATCATCACAAATAATCGCTTTTTTATCCCCATAGAGCTTAACAGCATGATCTAAAAACTGAGTCAAAATTAAAGGTACTTCCATGATACTCCCCCTTTTCCGCTACTCCAATATGCACCTACCAAACTATATGGTTGGTAGTATATAGAGTAAACCTTATCACAAAATTCTGCTTTTTGTAAACAATTTACGGCAAGGGTGCTATTTTTCCTTTAACAACTGTTTCAACTGTTCAAGAACAACGGCAAACGGCTGCGCATCCCCCACTTTTCTAAATTCCCTAAAAGGATCACCAATTGTTTTCATACGTCCCATTACGCTATTGATTGTAAATAACGCCGGTCTCAACGATGTCCCTACTTCATCCCAATTTAACGGGGTAGCGACTGTTGCAAGTTCGTTTCCTCTAGGCGAATAAGGGGCAACGATTGTTTTACCTTCATGGTGTTGCACATAGTCCAAGTAAAGTTTGTTTCCCCTGTTCTTTTTCAGGCGTTCTGTCGTGAACCATTGCGGCTCTTGGTCGCAGAGGAAATCAGCGATGAATTTGGTGAAGACGCGGGTATCTTCATAGGTGAATTTGTTGAATGGAAGCGGAATATATACTTGCAGCCCCTTTCCACCTGATGTTTTAACGAATGATTTTAGCTGGAACTGTTCGAATATTGCTTTCATCCGTACTGCAGCTTCTACGGATAGTGAAAATTCATCTACTGATGGTGGATCCAAATCGAAAACGATCTCCGTCGGCATATTCGTATGAATCGTTTGGAAAGGAATGTGGTATTCGAGTGCAAGCTGGTTCCCTAGCCATAGCAATGTCGTAATGTCATTACAGACGATATAGTCAATATCCTCATCTCTTGATGTTTTTACAAATTCGGGGGCATAATCTGGAACGCTTTTCTGATAAAACTTCTCACCTGGGACACCATGCGGAAAACGGATTAAGGTTAAATGTCGTTCTTCTAGAAATTTGAGCATATAAGGCGCAGCCATTTGCAAATAAAGCAAGTAGTCATCCTTCTCCAAGCCCACTTTCGGCCAAACCGGTTTGTCAGGATGCGTAATTTGGACTTTTTCAGGAATCGGATTCAGCTGTCGCAGCATATGGCGCCATTGGCATTCTTCAGCATTCATATGAAATTGAAAGGAATGGAAACGTGGTTCGCGTAAATGCTTTCCATCAAAGCTGATACAATTAATGTTTGCACAAATAGAAGGCGTGATTTCAAAAATAGAATCTCCAATGTTTTGACCGTTTGCGAGAAACAATTCGCTTAGCGTCTTCATTTCTTCTTCTGACAATCCGTGCTTGAACGTCACAATTTCAATTAACTGTTTATCCTTATAGACAGCGCCTGTAAAGAACCCATTGACTTGCTCGAACTTCGTTATAATGACTGTAACTAGTCTCCAATTTTTCACCTTTAGCCATTGATTCGTCCGTTTTTCATTGCTCCAAATACTTTTCTTCCGCTTGGCGATTATCCCTTCTCCGTTGTTCAGCGAAATCTGCTTCCACAATTCTTTTTCATCTGTAAACGTTTCTACCAACCGAATTAAACTTTCGTCATGATAATGAACTTTAACGGGCAACTCCAGTTGTTCAAAACATTTCTTCAACTGTGCCTTTCTCTTTTCAAGCGCAGCTTCGGTCAAATTCTTTCCTTTGAGGATCAACAGATCGAATACGATATATTGGCAAGGGAATATTGTTGAGTGCTGTTCAATCACATCTTTCTTTCGCATACGCCCTCTCGTTTGCACGATGGAAAATTCACTTCTGAAATCGTTTTGCAAGCAGACCAATTCACCGTCAAATGTGATGGGCAGAAAAGGCTCTATCAAATTTTCGATGCAGCGACATTCCTCAATTATTTCCGGAAACATATCGTTCAGTAATTTTTCATTTCTGCTGAACAGCTGTATTCCTTTTTTATCCCATTGAAGAATTGCTCTGAATCCGTCATATTTTGCTTCGTATAGCCAATCTTTCCCTACTGGCACTTCATCTGCATCCATCATTAGCATCGGTTTCATCTGATCGCTCCAAGTTTTATGTATTATCCTTATTGTTTGACGGAACTTATTTCGTATACATAGGAATGCGTCAGCTTTCCATACTAAAAATAAAAGCAGGTGATTTCATTGCATACGATTTGGAAAGGCAGCATCAGTTTCGGTCTTGTCAATATTCCAATCAAGCTTCATACGGCTACTGAAAACAATGATATTAAATTGCGCCAACTTCACAAGGAATGCCATTCCCCGATCAGCTATCAAAAAGTATGCCCGATTTGTGATAAAGAAGTGAAAAACGAAGAGATCGTTAAAGCGTATGAGTACACAAAAAACAAGTTTGTCGTTCTCGATGATGAAGATCTCGAAAAGCTGAAGAAGGAAAATGAAGATAAAGCTGTTGAAATCATTGATTTTGTAAAGTTGGAGGAAATTGACCCGATTTATTTCGAAAGGAGCTATTTCATGGCTCCTGATGCAAACGGCGGAAAGGCATACGCTCTATTGCGGAAAGCTTTGAAGGAATCCGGCAAAATCGGTGTTGCCAAAATAATCATTCGTTCGAAGGAGCAGCTGGCGGTAGTACGAGTTTATAAAGACGCTTTGTTGATGGAAACAATTCATTTCCCCGATGAAGTGCGAAATGTGGGAGAGGTACCGAATATTCCAGATGAAGATACCGTCGTGAAAAAAGAGCTTGATACCGCGCTTTTGCTAGTCGATCAACTGACGACCGCATTCGATCCCGATAAATATACGGACGAGTATCGAACGGCTCTTATGGAATTAATCGAAGAGAAGAAAGCGGGCAATACGACCGTTGCCAAGACGGAGAAGCCAGCGATTTCTCCTTCGAATACAAACGATTTGATGGCAGCATTGCAAGCATCGCTCGATAAGACGAAAAAGAAGAAGCCGGCGCCACGGAAAAAGACACCAGCGAAGATGAAAGCGTAAAAAGCTTCCCGGAAGACGTGTTATCACCGATTCGTAATGGTTTATCACAGACTCTCGAGATGTTATCACCGACTCGATGCATTTTATCACCGACTCTTGAGAGTTTATCACCGACTCGGCAATTTGCGACAGACTTTAGATTGTTTACCACCGACTCTGACTTTCCACCTATACAAAAAGGCCATTCCCCGTTTAAAGGATGGCCTTTTTGCATTAGATGAATCTCACCATTTTATAATTTTTCTTCCCTCTACGAACGATTGTGAACGCGTCATCTAGACGATCAGTTGCAGTAACTTCGTATGCGAGGTCCGTTACCTTTTCTCCGTTCAACGAAATCGCACCGTTTGTCACATCTTCACGTGCTTGGCGTTTAGAAGAAGACACGCCAGCTTCGACGATGAAATCGACGATATTCTTATCTGCCTTATCCACTTCGGACGTCGGTACATCTTTGAATGCGTCTTTCATTTCCTCAACAGTCAATGCTTTCAAGTCTCCGCTGAATAACGCTTTCGAAATGCGGATTGCTTGGTCGAGTGCTTCCTCACCGTGGATGAGACGCATCATTTCTTCAGCAAGTGCTTGCTGCGCTTTGCGTAAATGCGGTTCTTCCTGTACGGAAACTTCTAGCGCCTCGATCTCTTCACGGTCCATGAATGTGAATATTTTCAAATACTTGATAACATCAGCGTCAGCTGTGTTGATCCAAAATTGGTAGAATTCATAAGGGGATGTTTTTGCTGCATCCAGCCAAACGGATCCACCAGCTGTTTTACCGAATTTCGTACCGTCCGCTTTTGTAACGAGAGGAATTGTAATGCCGAACGCTTTCGTCTCTTCCTCATGCGTTTTCCGGATAATTTCAAGACCTGTCGTAATATTGCCCCACTGGTCGGATCCGCCAATTTGTACACGGCAGCCGTAATTGTCATACAAATGATTGAAGTCGGCACCTTGGATGAGCATATACGTGAATTCCGTGAAGGAGATGCCCGTTTCCAGACGGGATGCAACATTCTCTTTTGCGAGCATATAGTTGATGCTTAACAGCTTTCCATAGTCTCGAAGGAAGCTGATGGCAGACATTTCCCCGAACCAGTCTTTATTGTTAACTAAGATAGCACCGTTTTCACTTTCGAAATCAAAGATGTGCTTCAATTGTCCGCGGATGCCCGCCACGTTTTTCGTAATTTGCTCATCTGACAGAAGCTGCCGCTCGTCCGCCTTGAAGGAAGGATCCCCAATCATGCCGGTTGCTCCGCCCACCAGAACGATAGGACGGTGGCCGTGTTGCTGAAAACGGCGAAGCGTCAGAAAAGGAACAATATGACCGATATGCAAGCTGTCCGCCGTCGGGTCGACGCCGCAATATAATGAAATCTTTTCCTCATTCAATACCTTTTCAAGACCTTCCTCATCAGTTTGCTGATACAGAAGGCCTCTCCATTTCAAGTCTTCCAGCAATGCGCTTTTCATCAAAATCCCTCCTATAAATTGAAAAAGCCCCTACACGATTCAATCGAATCATGCAGGGACGTTAGACACATAGTCAAATAACGCGGTACCACCCGGCTTGAGAACATATAAATTCTCCGCTTTAAGACGCATTATCGCCGCGTACGCGTCACACTCCAAAGCTGTAATTCGTAAACGATGTACCGGACAGCTTCCACCAACCGCTGCCTCTCTATACGGATCGACCGTTCCTACTCCGGCTTTCTCACCATGTGAAAAATGATTTAAACCTTATTGTAGTCTAAAATATCGTTTTGTCAAACATTTTCTATTGATTTGCACGAAATGTGCTATAATAGGAAAGATTTTAGGGGGGATGAAAACTTGCGCGAAAAACGTAAAAACAGGATAGATCTTATAGAAGAAAAATTTGAATCATTGAAGAAAAAGGGATGGGCAAAGGGAGTCCGTATCACATCAGGAGTAATTTGGAATCTCTTTCTCCTCTTCCTCGTCTTCGGTCTGACATTAGGTGTTTTTGCAGCCTCCGTCGGTGCAGGTTATTTCGCATCATTAGTCGCGAAAGAACCGCTCCGTTCGAAAACTGAAATGCGAGGAGATATCTTCAATTACGAAGAGACTTCGGAAATCTACTTTGCCAACGACATATATTTAGGGAAAGTTAGTGCAGATATCGAACGGAAAGAAACGACATTGAAAGATGTTTCTCCTTTCGTCATTGATGCAGTTCTCGCAACGGAAGACGAGTATTTTGAAACACATGATGGAATTGTCCCGAAAGCGATTTTCCGCGGACTGTTCCAAGACGTGACGAATTCATCCAGCCAGACGGGTGGCTCGACCCTCACCCAACAGCTGATCAAAAATCAGATTCTCACGAATGAAGTTTCTTATGAGCGGAAAGCGAAAGAAATCCTTCTCGCCATGCGGCTTGAACATTTCATGGATAAAGATGAGATTCTAGAAGCCTATTTAAATATCATTCCATATGGAAGAAATGCCATGGGACAAAATATTGCAGGAATCGAAACTGCCGCTGAAGGTATTTTTGGCGTGAAGGCAAAAGAACTCAATCTTCCCCAAGCGGCATATATCGCAGGAATTCCTCAAGCACCGTTTGCATATACCCCTTTCCTGAGCAACTATTACGGCGGCGGCTTGAAGAAGGAAGAAAATATCAAGCCCGGAATCGACAGGATGAAAACGGTCCTTTTCCGTATGAAGGAAACCGGCTATATTACCGAAAAGCAATATGAAGAAGCGATCGCTTACGATATTACAAAAGACTTTCGCGAAAAGACGGAACGCGCAACCGAGAGATATCCATATTTGACCCAAGAAATCCAAGAACGCACGAAGGACATTTTAGCCGGGATTCTCGCTGAGAAAGATGGTATTGATGCGGAACGTCTAGAAGAAGAGAAAAAACTCGCAGAAAAATACCGCATCTTAGCGGAGCGCGACATGCGCACGGGAGGGTACCGGATTTATTCGACAGTAGATAAAGATCTTTACGACGGAATGAATAAAGTCGCAGAGGAATTTGAGAACTACGGATTCACTTACACACGTGAGGAAAAGGATATCAGCACAGGCGAAGTCATTATGAAAGATGACCCTGTACAAGTCGGAGCTATTATGATCGAAAACAAGACAGGCCGAATCCTCTCATTTGTCGGAGGACGCGACCATAATCTTGAGAACACTAATCATGCGACAAGAGCTTTCAGGCAAAACGGATCCTCCATGAAACCGCTTCTCGTCTATGCTCCAGCAATTGAATATGGGGTAATCGGTGCAGGAAGCCCTGTCGTCGACGTAAAATTCGAAGTGCCAGACAACGGAACAATTTGGGCGCCAACGAACTATAATGCTAACGTGGAAAACGGAATTATCCCAGCCAGGCAGGCGTTAGCTGAATCCCTCAACTTACCGACAGCAAGACTTTACAAGGAAATCGTGGATCGACGGCCAGCAGAGTTTCTTGAGAAGATGAACTTCACCAAACTCACGAAGGGGGATTACGTCCATCTATCCGTTTCATATGGTGGAATGGATGTAGGAGTCAGCGTTGAAGAAAATACAAACGCATTCGCCACTTTCGCGAATGGCGGCAAGTTCATACAGTCTTACATCATTGAACGAATCGAAGACATGTCTGGAAATGTCGTGTATGAACACAAGATTGAACCTGTTGATGTGTTCAGCCCTGAAACTTCGTATATCGTAACAGATATGCTCAGAGATGTTATAAAACCTGGCGGAACAGGACAGCAATTGCCTGGATTCATGAATTTCAAAACCGATTTGGCAGCAAAAACCGGGACGACGAACGGATACGGCGACGCTTGGCTAGTCGGGTACAATCCGAACGTCTCGATGGGCCTCTGGTTTGGCTATAAGGATCAAAAGCGTAAATTGTACACCCGAAAATCCGGCGCGATGCATCCGACAACCCGGACGACAATGCTCTTCGGAAGATTGATGAATAAAGTGAATGAAATAAAACCCGATATCGTCGGAGCAGGCAGCACCTTCAAACAACCAGAAGGAGTCGTTTCGAAAGCGTTTTGTGGAATTTCAGGATTGGCCCCATCAGCTGCATGTACATCCGCTGGATTGGTTAGGTCTGATCTGTTCAATTCAAAAGTAATGTTGCCTACAGAACCGGATGACAGCATTATCAATGCTTCCTATGTCTCCGTGAAAGGCAGCCGTTACATGGCGCTCCCTTCAACACCTGCTGAATTTATCGTTTCAGGAGGAACAGGGGTTAACCAGGCGTTCATTGACCGGATGCTCGGACCTTGGGGCGGTGATGCTTCGAAGCTGTTCCCATCCATGTCTGTGTTTGCTTCAAGCGTCGTATCGGGAGCGACTTTCCCAGCCGACGATGCAGCACCGGGAGGAGTTAGCGCCTCTCTTAGCGGTTCGACATTGGTTTGGTCTGATTCCCCTTCCAATGATGTAATCGGCTATTACGTGTATCGGAACAATGATCGGATTGCAACAGTTATTGACGGATCAGCAAATTCGTTAGATGTCGGCCCAGGCGATTACTATGTAAGAGCCGTTGATATTACCGGACTATTATCCGGAGGATCCAATATCGTAATTGTCGATAACCCGGAACCGCCACAAACAGAAACGCCAGATGATGAGAATTCACCGCCGACACCTCCAGGAAATGAAGGCGATGGCGATGAAAACGGTGACGGCACTAATGGAAACGAGAATAACGGCGGAAATAACGGGAACAATGGTAGTAACGGTAATGGCAACAACGGAGGAGGTAATAAACCTCCTTCAGACGGCGATAATGAAGACGATGATTAAGTAGAAAGGGACTCCCACAACCGGGAGTCCCTTTTGTTATATTCATTTAATCTTCCATCGTCGATAAGTCGCCTGTCGGCAAGTTCAGTTCCCATGCTTTTAGTACACGGCGCATGATTTTTCCGCTTCTCGTCTTCGGAAGCTTATCCTTGAATTCAATTTCCCTTGGGGCTGCATGTGCCGCAAGTTCCTTTTTAACGAATTGTTTAATTTCCTCTTCGAGCTCATCCGTCGGTTCATATCCTTCATGAAGTGCGTCAAACGCCTTAATGATTTCACCACGGACCGGGTCGGGCTTTCCGATAACCCCCGCCTCGACAATCGCCGGATGCTCTAATAGCTTGCTTTCCACTTCAAACGGTCCTACACGTTCGCCGCTTGTCATGATGACGTCATCAACCCGTCCTTGGAAGAAGAAATAGCCGTCCTCGTCCATATAGGCGGAATCTCCGGAAACATACCATTCATCATTTAAGAAATACGAATCATATTTCTCTGGGTTATTCCAAATTTGCCTCATCATAGCTGGCCAGCCTTTTTTAATCGCTAAGTTGCCCATCCGGTTCGGCGGCAATACTTGCCCTCGGTCATCGACAATCGCGGCTTCGATCCCCGGCACTGCTTTGCCCATGGAGCCCATTTTAATCGGCAAAGATCCGAAGTTACAGATCGTTTGCGCACCAGTTTCTGTCATCCACCAAGTATCGTGGATGCGAAGCTTAAACACTTCCATTCCCCAACGGATAACTTCAGGGTTCAACGGTTCACCGACTGATAGAATATGGCGCAATGAAGATAAATCGTATTTTTCTAAAGGTCCCGCACCAGCTCCCATCAACATCCTGAATGCTGTCGGCGCACTGTACCAAACCGTTACTCCATACTCTTGGATAGCTCCGTACCAACTATCTGTAGAAAATCTTCCACCGACTATTAGTGATGTCGCACCAGCAAGCATCGGTCCGAAAATACCATATGCAGTCCCTGTAACCCAACCCGGATCCGCCGTACACCAAAAAACATCTTCATCTTTTAAGTCCATTACCCAACGTGCCGTCTGTAATTGCTGCACCATCGCCTCCTGCACATGCAGAACGCCTTTCGGTTTTCCTGTAGATCCGGATGTATAGTGAAGCAATGTTGGAGATTCTCGATCCATCCATTCCACTTTGAAGTATGGTGACGAATTTTTGAAATGCTTAAGGAAATCTATATACTTATCATCTTCTTTAATATTTTCGCCGACTAGAAAGATTGTTTTCAAGTGAGGCAATTTGTCTACTGGTATCCTGTCCAATAATTCCGGTGTCGTCACAATCGCTTTTGCTTCACTGTCTGATAGTCTATCATAGACTGCACCTTCCATGAATGCTTCGAATAGCGGCCCGACGATTGTCCCCATCTTCAATGCGCCGAGTATCGCGAAATACAATTCAGGAGAACGTGGCATGAAAACGAATAAGCGGTCCCCTTTTTCCAATGTCGAATGGTTCGTCAATACATTTGCAGCTTTATTGGACATTCTTTTCATTTCATTGTAAGTATACGCTTCCTTGCGTACCGCATCTTTGTAGAAGAGTGCAACTTTGTTTTTCCGATAGGAATTCGCATGACGATCTACAGCTTCGTGCGCAATGTTGATAAGCCCGGTCTCATGCCAGCTGAACTCCTTCTCTACGTCAGACCATTTGAAATCCTTCGCTGTTTGGTCATAATCCTGTAATTGATAATCCCCCTGCATTACAGGTAAAATGTTAATCTCCATTCCTATCACCCTTTCGTGAAACATTTACCTCTCTTATTCTACATTATCATTTCTTTATTTGCTAATAAATTGATATTTTTAGTATTGTCGTTTAATTGTTGCTTATAAGTTCTCTACCTCATATATAATTGTTGTATACTATGTATAAGGTCTATTTATTTGTAGGACGGTGATAAGTTTGGAGCATAAGAAAACGTATAATGCGATGGAAGTTAAACATAAGAATGGCGACCTCGTAATTGAAGGCCCAATTCCTGGAAAAGAATTGGCAAACCTTGAGTTCCATAACGATTTAATTGCTTTCAGACCGCCTGAACAGCAGCATAAAGCACTGATTGAAATCGCCGATCTCCCGGAAGGACGGATACTTATCGTACGCGACATGAATGAAATTGTCGGTTATGTTACGTACTTGTATCCAGACCCTCTAGAAAGATGGTCGAAAGGCAAGATGGAGAATTTCATTGAGCTAGGAGCAATCGAAGTAATTCCTAAATATCGAGGCGGCGGAGTCGGAAAGGCATTGCTTGAAGTGTCCATGATGGACGATGCAATGGAAGATTATATTATAATTACAACAGAGTACTATTGGCATTGGGATTTAAAAGGAACGAAATTGAATGTATGGGAATACCGAAAAGTTATGGAAAAGATGATGAACGTTGGCGGGTTGGAATATTACGCAACCGATGATCCGGAAATTAGCTCACATCCGGCTAATTGCCTTATGGCAAGAATCGGAAAACGAGTGGATCAGGAATCGATTCAACAATTCGACAGTCTTCGTTTCATGAACCGATTCATGTATTGATGGGAGGATATTCTAGTGCTAATTGAAGAGATTATGAAAAGGGACGTCATCTCCCTTTCACCGGACCATACTGTAAACGACGCTTTGTTGATCATGCAAGAGAAAAAGATCAGGCATTTACCAATTATAACCGAAGATAAAGGGCTTGTCGGCGTCGTAACAGACCGTGATTTGAAAGATGTCGTTCCTTCCCTTTATTCTGATTCATGCCATGTAACCGTTTACAAAACGCCACTTTCTAAAATTATGACGAAAAACCCAATTAGCGGACATCCGATGGATTTTGTAGAAGAAGCGGCTGTCATTTTTTACGATAACCGCATCGGCTGTCTTCCCATCGTCACAGGCGGCAAACTTGTCGGCATCATTACAGAGACGGACCTACTATATAAGTATATCGAATTGACCGGGGTTCATCAGCCCGGTTCCCAGATCGAAGTCCGTGTTCCCAATATACCCGGCATCCTTTTTGAAGTGTCCAAAGTGTTCCATGAGCATAAATTGAATGTGCTAAGTGTTCTTGTTTATCCTGATAAGGAAAATGAAAATAATAAAATTCTTGTCATTCGTGTGAAGACGATGAATCCGCTCAATGTCATAGATGGCTTGCGAAACAATGGATTTGAAGTCCTTTGGCCGAATGTACCTGGCATTGACCTATGATGAAAGATGCTGTATTTATTTATTCCAAGGAACAACTTGGCTATTCGTTTTCGGATACCCACCCATTCAATCAAAAGAGGATTGTTTTGACGCTGGATCTATTGAAGAAAAGCGGTGCCATATCCGATGAAGACATTGTTATACCGCGATCTGCGACTGATGAGGAATTATTATTAGTGCATGACCCGAAGTTCATCGACATCGTCAAAAGGGCGGGCAAGGGACTTATTAGTGAAGACGTCGGCTCCGTTTATGGCATTGGAACAGAAGACACCCCCATTTTCCCGCATATGCACGAAGCGAGTGCTATGCTTGTTGGAGGGACATTGACAGCTGTCGATGAAGTAATGGAAGGAAGGGCGAAATACGCTTTGAATTTGGGAGGAGGGCTCCATCATGGATTCCAAGGAAAAGCTTCAGGCTTCTGCGTCTACAACGACAGCTCTGTCGCCATAAAATATATCCAAAAGAAATACGGTGCCCGTGTGCTTTATATCGATACCGACGCACATCACGGCGACGGTGTCCAATGGACTTTTTACGACGATCCAAACGTCTGCACACTCTCCATTCATGAAACAGGGAGATACCTTTTCCCTGGAACAGGAGCTATAAACGAACGAGGAAACGGAGAAGGTTATGGGACTTCTTTCAATTTCCCGATAGATGCTTTTACAGAGGACGAGTCATTTCTTGAAATTTACAAAACCGCCATTGAAGAAGTCGCCGCTTATTTCAAGCCGGATGTAATATTGACACAAAACGGAGCCGATGCACACTTTTTCGATCCCCTTACCCATTTGTACGGAACGATGAAGATTTATGAACAAATACCACGGATGGCACGTGAAATTGCCGAGCGTTATTGTGAGGGACGCTGGATTGCTGTTGGCGGCGGAGGTTATGATATTTGGCGTGTCGTTCCAAGGGCATGGTCGCATATTTGGCTCGCCATGAAGCAGTATCCTGCGCCTGCAGGAAGACTGCCCGAACAATGGCTGACTGCTTGGCAAGCTGATTCCCCTGTACCTTTCATTGAAACGTGGGAAGATCCAAATCCGCTGTACGAGCCTATTCCAAGAAAAGCGGAAATTATGGAGAAGAATGCTCAAATGCTTGAACGCGCGTTACATATCGTGCGAAGTCAGCAATAAATCTCAAATGAAAAAAGCTGTTCCGGATAATTGAACTGAGCCCCATATAATGGACAGTTTAAAAAAACAACGTTTTAATCTATGCAGCTAAGAGATGACTTCGGTATTGTTCCGGAGTCATCTTTTTTAAATCCCATTGTTTGCGCGTGGAGTTGTAGTGTCCCATATATTCATCTACCATTATTTTTAACTCTAACAGACTGGATGCTTCCTTGTAGTCTACATCGTCCTTAAAATGACCAAAAAATGATTCGATAGGTGCGTTGTCCAAACAATTCCCCCTTCGGGACATGGATTGTGTGAGTTGCATTGCTTTAACACGTGCTTGGTATTCTGGATGCGTATAGTGAAAACCTTGATCAGAATGAATCATCGCCTCTGGATGGACATTTCCGTCTAATGCTTCCTTTAGCTTCCTTAAGGTTCGATATACAATTCCCATACTTAAGCTTACCGAAAGTTCATAAGCGATTATTTCACGGCTAGCTACATCCTTTACACAGGAAAGATAAGCAGTCTGTCCAGTTTTCATTTGGAGATAAGTAATGTCTGTGACGAAAATCTTGCCCGGTTCATCTTGAGTGAATTGTCGATTCAAGAGGTTTGGTACCGTACGGTGTTCTTGAGTAGCCTGAGCTATATTTCTATAAGGATTTTTTCTTCGTATTTTGGCAAAGAGATTAAACTTACGCATTAAACGAAGGATCTTCTTATGATTCATAGGGGTCTCCAGTAACTCCTCTAACGCCATATAGAAGCCTCGATAGCCGATTTTCCCCTTGAATGCATCATAAACACATTTAAGTAACAGGTAATCTTGATAGTCGTTTTCCTCGCGGATGGCATGACTCTCCGACTTTTCTAGCCATGCATAGTAACCACTTCGATGTACTTTTGCCACTCTACACAGGTGAGCTGTGAACCTCTTTAATTGAAATTTACGAATCACTTCATTAATCACCTGATATTTCTCACCGGATGTCAGTATTACTTCCTCGCCTGCCTCTCTAGTTCCTCTAGCTTTTTTAACAACTCGATCTCAGCTTCAAGATATTTAATTCGTGCTTCAGCTTTTTCAAGTTTTTTCTCAGGAGATACTCCTTTAGTTGATGGACGCCCAGTACTTCCTTTTCCACGGCGCTCCTCAAAAAATCCCTCTTCACCGTGAAGCTTATATGTTCTTCTCCAACGACTAAGTGATTCTTTAGCTTTCTTCGTACCAATCATTTCTAAGTCAAATCCATTTTCAATAAAAATTTGAGAAGGACCTTTACCGCTCAGATTCTCTTTGACAGCTATTATTTTAAACTCTGGCTTATATTGAATAGAACGATCCGAAACTGAATTCACATTTGGATTAGCTTCTAATAGTCTACGTTGGTGTTCATTGAAAATTATTTTACTCATTGAAAACACTCCTGTCAGGATAGTTATTTTTAGTATACCTAGGCTTTTAGACAGAAAAAACCCCAAATGGGGTCACTTTTTTAAAAGTGTCTACCATTTGGGGTTCAGTTCAAATCTCGCGGAACAGCTTTTTTCATTTCGTCGATTGACGTTCTTCCTTATGATACGGCAAAATCACATTTATATCGTCGACTTCCTCACCATTCATCAGCTTCGTCAACAGACGCATCGAAACCGCCCCTAAGTCATACAGCGGAACGATGATAGCCGTCAATTGTGGCCTTACTGCACGCGACAGCAACGTATGCTGGAAACAGATCAATTCGAAGTCATCCGGCACTGAAAAGCCGTCATCTCTAATTCCATTTAAAACACCTACTGCAATTTCATCATTGCCGGCAAAAATGGCAGTCGGCTGCTCTTCAAGGTTTCGTATAATGGACCACTTTTCATAAGCGTCATCATACGTATTATCAGTTTCAATGAAATATTCCTCAATGATCGGAAGACCTGCTTCCTTCAATGCCCTTTCATATCCAACCTTTTTACACAATCGATTGATGTCTCTGGACATCGGTCCGCTCACATGTGCGATACGTTTATGTCCATTTTCAATCAATTTCCTCACTGCTTCATATGCAGCTTCTTCATGGTCTATGTTCACCGTCGGCAAATCCGTTTCAGTTCCTAATGTACCTGCCAAAACAATTGGCACATTCGCTGTTGCCATTTCTGATCGAATTTCCTCTGAAAGCGAATCGCTCATGAAAATAAGTCCATCAACCTGTTTGCCGAGATGGTCTTCTAAGAGCTCCACTTCCCTCGTCGCCCGTTTATCTGAATTGGACAAGATGATATTGTATTCATACATCGTCGCAATATCCGCAATTCCTCGGGAAAGTTCGGCATAATAGCTTTTTGAAATATCCGGAACGATAACGCCGACTGTTGTCGTCTTTTTACTCGCAAGACCTCTCGCCACAGCGTTCGGACGATAACCGAGGCGCTCGATGCATTCAAGCACCTTTTTTCGTGTTGCCGGTTTTACGTTCTGATTTCCGTTTACAACACGTGAAACTGTAGCCATGGAAACATTCGCTTCCCGTGCTACATCATATATAGTAACTGCCATTGACGAATCTCCTTCCCATCCGTATGTATTCGCTTACCTTCATTATAAACAAAACACCGGATCCTTTAAAGGTCCGGCGTTGTTTATAGAATAATTAAAATAACAACCCTTGCTTAGACAGTTTGATGGGTATTCATAAATCTTTGAATTTCCGCGTAGAACTCATCGAATTGTTTAATATCCATTTGCTGTGCAGAATCGGATAGAGCAACAGCTGGATCAGGATGCACTTCTGCCATAACTCCGTCCGCACCTACCGCAATTGCCGCTTTTGCAGTTGGCAGCAATAAATCTTTTCTGCCTGTTGAGTGAGTGACGTCAACGAATACTGGTAAATGTGTCTCCTGTTTTAAAATTGGAACTGCAGAAATGTCCAATGTGTTACGTGTCGCCCGTTCATATGTACGGATTCCGCGCTCACAAAGCATAATTTGGCTATTGCCTTTAGAAATGATATATTCAGCTGCGTTGATGAATTCATCAATTGTAGCTGCCAATCCACGTTTCAGGAGGACAGGTTTATTCACCATGCCTGCTTCCTTCAACAATTCAAAGTTCTGCATATTGCGTGCCCCGATTTGGATAACATCGATATAATCAAGAGCCTCTTCCAAATGGGAAGGCGTAATGATTTCCGTCACGATCGATAAGCCAGTTTCATCGGCTACACGTTTCAAAATTTTCAATCCTTCTAGGCCAAGTCCTTGGAAATCATAAGGTGAAGTACGCGGTTTGTACGCGCCGCCCCTCATCATTGTCAAACCTTTTGCCTTGATGGATTGTGCAACCGCAAGAACTTGTTCATATGATTCAACGGCACAAGGACCGAATACAAATGTCGGTTCCCCATTACCGATTTTTTGTCCATTGACGTCTACAATTGTATCTTCCGGCTTGCGTTCACGGGATACAAGCAATGCATTGCGTTGCTCATCTTCTTGAATTTCCAATGCTGACATGAAAATCCCTTTGAAAATTTGTTCTAGAACTCCGTTTGGAATCGGGCCATTATTCGATTGGACTAATGCGTTAAGCATTTCCCTTTCACGGATCGGATCATATCTGTTGACACCTTGCTTTTCTTTCACTCTGCCAATTTCTTGGACAACCGCTGTACGTTCATTGATCAAGTCCAAAATTTTAGTATTTAACTCATCTACTTGACCTCTAAGCTGATCTAAATCATTTTGTCTCATCATTATGTCTCCTCCCCGTACACATCATTCCCTTTTCGAAGTGGGAATTCTATGTTACATTTTTATATAATAGTCCTTAGTATAATGAAAAGTATTTGAAAAGTCACGTCATTTTTATAAATTGTTTAATTTCGTTAGTATTTGACGAAAAAGAGGTGTATTATTCTGTCGAACAAACTTTTTGCACTCGATATTGGAACTCGTTCTGTCGTAGGCATCATTCTGACCGAACAGGACGGTATTTATCACGTTGCCGATCTCGTCACAATTGAACATAAGGAACGCTCGATGATTGACGGGCAAATACATAATATTGTAAGCGTCGCAACAGTCATATCTGAAATCAAAGCCATTCTGGAAGAACGCCATGGGGCGCTGAAAAAAGTAAGTGTCGCCGCCGCAGGACGAGCGCTGAAAACGATGGAAGGCTCCATGACGATCGATATTGCAGGGAAACCGCTTTTCACTTCAGAAGATATTAACCGGCTTGAATTAGCCGCTGTACAACAAGCACAACAAAAATTATTATCTTCTGCATCTGCCGCTGATGACTATTATTATTGTGTCGGCTATTCAGTTCTTCATTACAAGCTGGATGGAGATGAAATCGGCAGTCTGATCGATCAAGCCGGTAGGACCGCAACAGCCGAAGTCATTGCAACATTCCTTCCTCGCGTCGTCGTCGAATCGCTTCTATCTGCATTAAAACGGGCTGAACTCGAGATGGAAGCATTGACGCTCGAACCGATTGCCGCCATTAATGTTCTCATTCCGCCTTCCATGCGCCGGTTGAATGTGGCGCTCGTCGATATCGGCGCAGGAACATCGGATATTGCGATAACGAATAATAATACAGTCGTCTCGTACGGCATGGTTCCGATTGCTGGGGATGAAATTACAGAAGCGCTCAGCAACAACTACCTTCTCGATTTTCCGGTAGCTGAACTCGCAAAACGCTCTCTTGCAACAGACGAAACAATTGCAATTACTGATATTCTCGGATTTGAACAGCAAGTGCCTTCTTCAGAAGTTATTGCCGCCATTAAGCCTTCTATCGAAAAGCTGGCGACGAGCATCGCAGAAGAAATCAAAAGACTTAATAACAGTAAATCACCTCAAGCTGTCATGGTTGTCGGCGGAGGCAGCCTCACACCTCATTTAACAAAGGAATTGAGCAGCCGACTTGATTTACCGGAAAATCGGGTAGGTATACGTGGGCTGGATGCATTGTCAGAAGTCACTTTGTCGGATGGGATTATTTCGACACCTGCCCTCGTCACGCCAATCGGCATTGCGATTGCAGCGAGAAGAGCACCTATCCATTATATGTCTGTTATGGTGAACGAAAAAACGATACGCTTATTTGAGTTAAAAGAAATGACGGTCGGTGACGCATTGCTTGCAGCAAATATTAAAGCGAGACAACTGTACGGAAAACCTGGTATGGGAATGTCAGTTACATTGAACGGGAGCCTTATGACAATTCCCGGAGAACATGGCAGATCATCCACGATATTGTTGAATGGAAGTCCTGCAAGTACGAAAGATTTCATTTCAAACGGGGATGAAATTAAACTCGAGCCTGGAAGGGACGGGAATGATGCATCAGCAACCATTCGAGATTTAATTGGTGAAATTTCTCCAATCGAGGTGACGATCAATGAAAGTAAACATACAATCGTACCACGTATTGAATGCAACGGCATTCCAGTTGATCTTGATACAATCGTGCATGATAGGGATCAAATAAGTTATTCCTACATTACGAAACTGAATGAAGTCCTCTCGCAACTCGGTATTGAAACTATTGAGCCATTTGAAATATACGTGAACAATAAAAGAACGCTACTGGAAAAATGGACAACTCAGTTTTTCATCGGCAATATGCCTGCCTCACCTGAGCAGCTATTGAACGATGGGGATGAGGTCAGGTTAGGTATTCAAAATCCACCAACCGTTGGCGAAGTCGTTTCTTCTTTGAATCATCCGGCTCAAACGACAGCGATTACATTCAACGGAAAGCCCGTGACGATGGCAAGCAGCGGGTCAGCTATTTTATTGAACGGCAAGCAAGCGGATGTTTCTGAGATTGTTCGTCCAGGGGATCGTCTAACACTGGCAGAAGCTCCTAGCAGATCGTTTTTGTTCAGCGATGTTTTCCTTTTCATTGACTATACTTTGCCGAAGACAGCATCCACTTCCTATCAATTGCTGCGCAATGGAGAACCGATCGGCTTCAATGATCCGATTTTCAGCGGGGATGCATTAGAGATTAAGTTCGACTCCTAAAAAAATCATACTAAAAGCCAGGCACCGAATAAGGGCTGCCTGGCTTTTCATTTCACTTTTCTTTTTCAACTGAAATATGATTTTGATTTACATTCTTTTCTTGTCCGATATTCTCACTGTTGTCATAGGAAACATTGCTGTTCTTCGTCGATTGATCCTCAACGGCATTTTTATCCTTTTCCGTTGAAGTCGAGACAAAATCGATTGCTTCTTCACCTTCAGAAGAGGCTGTTCCATCATCCATAGGAACCGAAGTCTTATTCGCCATCGATTTCACTTTATCTACGAGTTGTCCAGATTGTTCTTGAATCGTTTTTGTCAGGCCATCCGTCTTTTCCTTCGCAACTGAGGTGATTTCCGTCGCTTTATCCTTCGCAACAGCACTCAATTCAATACCTTTATTTTTAAGCTGTACAGCTTGCTCCGAAAAATCATCGCGCATTTCCCTGCCTGTTTTTGGCGCAAGGAACAATGCAGCAGCCGCTCCGATAACTCCTCCTACGAGAGCACCTAATAAGAAGCTCCCTGCACCGGAATTGTCTTCATCATAGAAATCGTCTGTATTAGAACGGTATGGATAGCTGACGGGCAATTGGGATGGTTCACCAAAAGTATTTTTATATTCTTGGTTTCCGTAATATTGGTGATCAAAATGAGCATCGTTATAGTTCGGTTTTAGTTTTTCAGTCATGTGAATCCCTCCGTTATGATTTTTTCCGGTTATTAACGTCCATCCGGACTAGGCAGCCTTTTTTGACTCGAGTCTGCTTTATAAACAGTCCATCCTGATGATTTTTCCGTTTTCATATCTTTCACTTTACCGATGATGCCGAATGCGACGTTGCTCCATTGAACAATTTGGGCTATTTTATCACTGTTCTTCTCGGCTTCGACAGTGATAGAATTGGTGACTCGGCGAACTGAACTATTTAAATTGCTGACAGAGTCCCCTACCCCTTTCACTGCATCAACAACAGTGTTCAATTTTTCGGATTTCTGTTGAATATCCTCGGCAAGGGCATTTGTCTTATGAAGAAGTTCAGTCGTTTCCGACGTTACCCCTTCCAACTGGTTCGTCAAGCCATTCAATGTTTCGGAAACGCTTCGTAATGTTGTTTTCAATGAACCTAATGTCATTGCAAGGCTAATGCATAAAATCAAAAATGCGATTGCAGCCACTATGGCAGCAATATACAGTAATACTTCCATGGCAATCCTCCTCCCGATAAACATCCATAAATAATTTTACCCTTTACATGAGGTAAATAAACGCCGCCTACTCTAACCTTTTTCGACATTCTTTTCAAATCTCCTTCATTTTTTCCGAAATAAATTATTTCTGGATATTGTGATAAAGATTTATATGTAAAAATGTAAAAAACAGCTGACCCGTGGGGATCAAGCTGTTTCTTCTTTTTTAGTATGTTCAGCGAAGACGTTCAAATACTTTTGAATATCGCCCGCGCCCATGAATAGGTAAACTGCGTTTCCGTGTACATCGAGCACGTCGATATTATCCAATTCGAGATGTTTTGCTCCCGGGATTTTACCGACAAGATCGTCAATCGACAAATTGCCTGATTTCTCCCTGGCGGAGCCAAAAATATCACATAAATAGACGTGGTCGGCCCCTGAAAGACTATCTGCAAATTGCTCAAGCAATGCTGCTGTCCTTGTAAACGTATGCGGTTGGAAAATCGCAATGATTTCTTTATTAGGATACTTCTGCCTTGCAGATTGCAATGTCGCCTTGATTTCCGTCGGATGGTGGGCATAATCGTCAACGATTGTTCTACCGTAAGACTCTGTTATGGTAAATCGTCTTTTCACACCATTAAACGTCGCCAATCTCGCTTCAATGCCTGCAACCGGAATTCCTTCATAGTGGCATAATGCAATGACGCCTAATGAATTCAAAATTCCATGGTCACCCGCCAACGCGATTGTGAATGTATGGAAAAACTCATTCCGCACATACACATCAAATGACGCACCCTTCTCCGATTTCACTATATTCTTTGCAGAGAAGTCATTCACTTCATCAAAGCCATAATAGACAACAGGAACATTCGCTTTGATTTGTTGCAAATGAATGTCATCCCCGCAAGCAATAATTGCTTTCTTCACGTGTAATGCCATTTGGCCAAATGCATCCATTACATCATCAAGATCTTTAAAATAGTCCGGATGATCAAAATCGATATTCGTCATGATCGCATAGTCAGGCTCATAGGCAAGGAAATGGCGTTTGTATTCACAAGCTTCAAAAACAAAGTACTCGCTATCCTCGACACCCTTGCCCGTGCCGTCCCCAATCAAATAAGATGTTGGGGCATTTCCGGACAAGACATGTGCCAACAGTCCCGTTGTCGATGTCTTTCCATGGGACCCCGTAATACCGACTGAAACGAATTTTTCCATATAGTTACCCAAAAATTCATGGTAGCGTATTACTTCTACGCCTAATTCATGGGCTTTTACAATTTCAGGATGACTGTCGGGGAACGCATTCCCGGCAATAACCGTCATCCCAGGCTTAATATTATTTTCATCAAAAGGTAAGATGGTTATTTTTCTATCATGTAACGGATCTTCCGTAAAGAAATATTTCTCCACATCAGAGCCTTGTACTGCATAAGATGAATCATGCAGGATCTGTGCTAGGGAACTCATCCCCGATCCTTTGATTCCTGTAAAATGGTACAATGTCATAATGCAACCTCCCGGGATCAAAACTGTTCCCACATTCTGGAACATCAGCCGAAAACTATTTTAACGGCTAATCCCCCATTCTTTTTTAGTATTCTCTATTCCCAATTCCATTTCTAACGAATCGTCTTTTGTATTTTTCACACTTAAACAGTTTTCTCATTGCCGTTTAAAAAATGGTTAAGTTCGCTTTCCGTCAAATAAACTTCCCGCGCCTTGCTTCCTCTTTGCTCGGAAATGAAACCTAGTTTTTCCATGCGGTCCATCAATTTTGCTGCGCGATTATAGCCAATGCTAAAGTTGCGTTGCAATAAGGATGTAGAAGCACTGCCTTGCTCGATTATGAACTTGCAAGCATTGGCAAATAAAGGATCAGATTCCTCTTCTTCCATCGTGTTCGCCAATAAATCCTCTTGACCGAACAAATAATTCGGTTCTGCTTCGTTCTGAACGTGTTCTATTATACGTTCAATTTCGGCATCCGTGACAAATGTACCTTGTAACCGCATCGCAGAGGATTGACCGTTTCCGAGATATAGCATATCACCTTTCCCAAGTAGCCGTTCAGCTCCTGGTGTATCAATGATCGTGCGAGAATCAATCTGAGAGGAAACTGAAAATGCGATACGGGTCGGGACATTTGCCTTGATTGTTCCAGTGATGACGTCGACGGATGGCCTTTGTGTCGCAATGATCAGATGGATTCCGCATGCTCTTGCTTTTTGGGTGATTCGGCTGATGGAAACTTCCACATCCGCAGGGGCCATCATCATCAAATCCGCAAGCTCGTCAATAACAATGAGTAAATAAGGCAGTTTCAAAGAAAACTTGCGGTCCTTCTCTGCCATTTCATTATATCGTTCAATATTTCTCGCTCCGACATGAGCAAATAGTTCATAACGGCGCTCCATTTCACCGACCGCCCATTTCAGTGCCGCAGTCGCAGCTTTCACGTCGGTTATGACAGGACTCAATAAATGCGGAATGCCATTGAATGGAGCAAGTTCCACCATTTTTGGGTCGATGAGCAGCATCTTTAAATCTGCAGGTGACGCTTTATACAATAAACTAATTAAAATTGAATTGATGCACACTGATTTACCAGATCCGGTCGCTCCCGCAATCATCCCATGTGGCATCTTCCGTAAATCCAATGTTACCGGCTCACCCGTCAAGCTAAGTCCTAAGACTGCTTCTAATGGAGATTCGGAATCTTGAAAGCGTTTCGTTTCAATCACTTCCGAAATCCGGACCGCTCTTGGCTTCCGGTTCGGGATTTCAATGCCGATGGAGCTGGTCCCTGGAATCGGCGCTTGAATTCGGATATCCTCCGCTGCTAGCGCTAATTTAAGATCATCAGTTAGATTACGGACTTTACTCACTTTTGTTCCGTGGCCTACCGTCAATTCGAATCTCGTGACGGTTGGGCCTTGCACCGCTTCAATGACATTCGCCTGTACTGCAAAATAGGACAGCGCCTCTTCCAGCTTTTCAGACTGAGACTGAAGCCAATCCGTATCTTCTATATGCTCTTCAGGCTGAATAAGAAAGCCTTTTGAAGGGAATGCATAATAAGGTTGTTCTTCCATCTCTTCAGGAGCATCATCCATTTCAACTGAAACTTGTTTTGATTCCGTTTTAATAGCATCTGTTCTTTCGATATTATTATTTGTGGAATCAATGCTGGAGTAATTGGTTATTCTTTTTTCCCGTTCCTCGTATTTCAGTTTATCATTTTTCAGCATAATGACATTGAATGGCACTATTTTTTCTTTTTTCTGTTCCGTTCGCTCAGGCACAGTCACTTCGTCAGTTATCGTTTCCGGAGAATGAGCCGGCTCATTCTCTCCATCAATTTTTTGCTCCATAGCATAGTCGGACTCAAACTTTTCATCTGAAATTGATACAGAAGCTTCAGTTGCCTCGAAGTCTTTCTCTACCGGTAATTCCGTTACTTCTGTCAGCTCGAAATCTTCTTCTACCGGTAATTCCATTGCCTCCGTCGGCTCGAGCTCTTCTTCTACTGGTAATTCCATTGCTTCCGTCGACTCGAGCTCTTCTTCTAATGGTAATTCCATTGCTTCCGTCGGCTCGAGCTCTTCTTCTACTGGTAATTCCATTGCTTCCGTTGACTCGAGCTCTTCTTCTTCTGCTGCTAATGACGCTATTGATTCCATTTGTTCGAGTTCTTCCTCAGCTGGGGTTGCCGTTGTATAGTCAGGCTCAAGCTTTTCTTCGATTATTTCATTCGAAGGTAAATCAAGTTCTAGCTCTTCCTCGGCAGTGGGCAGAGGTATAGGCTCAAACTCTTCTTCTGCCGATTCGGCTAGCGTCGTTTCTTCGACTTCGTCAGCCAACTTTTCTTTATCTACAGTATGTGCATGTTCTTCCAAATCAATGCGGCGGATTTCTTCTTCCACAATAGTTTGCTCACTAGTGAAATCAGCTTCATTTTCAATAAATGCCTTTTCAGATACAGCTTGCGCCTTTGTTAGGTCAGGCTGTGATTCTAGTTTATTTACTTTCGGCCTTGAATAACCATAAATCGGAGACGGCACCTCGGTTGGCGTGAATGGACGGCTGCTCTTTTTCCGAATAATTGCCGAATTACTTTCCTCTTTATCTTCTGCAACGGCAGTCTCTTTTTTCGGGGCTTGCTTCGGAATGATTTCCCGTTCTGGTTGGTATTTATTTTGATACTTTAACGGTGCAGTCGCCCTGTGAATTTTCGGTTTTTCATTTCCACCCGGCCATCTTTCATTTTTATATAACGGTACAGGTTCGAAGCCGTCGTTATCCAAATCCGTAATTAAATTATCTGCTTTTTTTCGTTCGTTTTCCGGATCGGGTTCCCATCCGTAAATTTCAGCATCGGTTATGATTGGAAAACGAAATGCAGGCTTTTCGAGACGTACTTCTTCTTTACTTTCTTCCAGCTCAATATCATCAAAATCTTCTTCGAATTCTTCATTTTTTTCAGTATCAAATATGCGATTCATCATTTTTTTAATCCAAGTCAAATCTATCACTCTTTTCAAGTCGATCATTCTATTTTAGCAGGTTTTCATCAACTAAATCAATCAGATGGCCAAAATAAGAAAAACGTACTGCTGTAAACAGTACGTTCAATCAATTACGACTTGGCGTAATTACTGGATTAAGTGAATATATTACAAATTATATTACAAATGTTTCTCCGGGTACCGCATCTTCTGAAAGAACCATAATCCCTTTTTCAGCTGGAGCATTCGGAATGCCCAGCTCTTTTGCTGAACAAATCATGCCCGATGATGCAATTCCTCTAAGTTCTGCATCTCTAATGACCATTCCGGATGGCATGACCGCTCCCACTTTTGCCACGACAACCTTTTGACCAGCATCGACATTTGGCGCACCGCAGACGATTTGAAGTGTTTCATTCCCAACGTCGACCTTGCAGACGCTTAATTTATCTGCATTTGGGTGTTTTTCTTTTTCAACGACGTGTCCAACTACGAACTTAGGACTGAAATCCACATCCAATTCAAGCTCCACACCATTCGCCTTTAGTGCTTCCTCTAGCTGACCGACAATTTCTTCCGTCGTTTCAACTTGACCATCGGCTTCGACCTTCACATAAGTAGATGCGTTGAAGACGTTGAAAGCAACGACGTTATTCGTTTCTTCGTCTTTGATAATAGCTATATCCTTCTTTTTTTCTACTTCCTTATACTTTGGGCGTTCAGTCGTTAATTGGATGAAAAGCACATCGCCCACTCCGTTTTGATTGTAAAAAATATTCATTTCCTTTTCCCTTCCTTTCGAGCAACCCGATTTTTTGCCATAATGAAAATCGGTTCCAATTTACCATCTTCATAAATAAATGACAAGGACGTGACAGGCACCGCTCCAACTGTGAAAAATTGCATCGTCATTTGTGCAAGGACATCGTATCCTGTATCGTTTCGAATGTCGCCAATAATGAGAACGTCTTGATGGGGAACCGAAACAGTCATATGTCCTTCAATTTTCTCTTCCATATCCTTTAGGAAGGATTGATTCAAAATACGGCTCGCATCATATCCATCATTATTATTGACGAAATAAAACATATTGCCAGCAACTTCATCCTTTTTCATATTTGTCGGCAATGCTCTAACTTTAAACAGCGCCGACTCTATTATTTCCGACTCCGTCATGCCAATGGAATCTAACATTGATTCGTCGATAAGACGATATGTCGTTCCCAAGTCCAAAGCATAGAAAATTCTCGTTTCCGCAGTGTGGTCTTTTACGATAAAACGATCTCCTGCTTTCGACGTTTGAGGGAATGAAGTAGAGCGAATAACCGGATAGATTGCATTCTCTGTCACAAATCCGTCTTTCTGTTCTTTTTCCATCGCCTTGAAAGTTTCCCTTATCGTATAGACAACTTCATTGATTGCCGCTTCTTGTTTTGTTTCATACTTCGCAAGGATTTCCGGCAAGGAAATATCCATCCCTTTTTTCAGAACAGAATGCTCTAAACGGACTTTATCAGTTTTCCGATCGAAACGCCATTGCAGATTTTCGGACGGCAAATGTTCCTTTAATAGTTCCACTAGTTGTTGTGAATTCATACCTTTCACCCTTTCTTCAAAAATAAACGGCCGCTCGCCGCAATTGCGTCGGGTGACCGCCTAGTCAATGGATTACGAGCCTTGTTCGATGGAACGTACAATTTCCATCATTTTGCCCATATTCACTTCAATATTTTTGTTTTTTGTAATCGTTGTCATCTTAATTCCACCGACACTTGCAACGAGCTCGACTTGATCCTCGCCCTTTTTCACAATCGATGCGAAACCGAAATACCCATCATCGGTAAATACTTCCTCAACCCGCTTATCATCCTCTGTTCTTGTTAACAGATCATAAAAGAGTCTGCTATTCTTATCTTCATTCGGATTAATGAAAAGGAGAAATGTCTCGTCGCCTTTTTTCATAACAATGTTTTGAGCATCGGACTTCTCTTCAATCGTAAATCCAGCTGGTTTATATAAAGGAACTCCATGAACTTCATCATTCACATGTTGATCATGCAATTGAAAGGCCTCTTTTGCTGATAGAATCGCCTCGGCGGCTTGTTCATCGAAAGTTTTACCACATGCGGTTAATACACTAATGGATAGGAATGCCAGGAATAAGAATTTCCACAGGCGGAACATTCAGCTTCCTCCAATCGTACATTTTTAATCAAATACCGTTACCTATTTTAAAGATAATAATGCTTATATGCAAATATCGCGATTTAGTTAGCCTTCTTATAGTATTTTAATTGGCCAATCAATAATTGCATGACATGTTCGAACAGCAAATCACGGGTTATTGTCTGGTCTGTAAACATCCCGATAGCGCCTTCGCTATGCCGGATGCCACTTGCCTTGAAATATTCATCGACAACAACACCCAATTCACGGCCTTTTTGTAATTCGGAAGCGATTTCGTCAGGCAGAGGGATCTGAGCTCCTGCAGCTGTAAAAGACTTACCGGACGGCAGTACGAGCGCTCCCCAGTTGCAAACGAACATCTCGTCACCAAGCATACGTACTCCGCCTTCCAATCCGATGCCGATTGCCCCTACTAATTCATTAGCGGCATTCGTTGCGCGGTTCAATGCGCCCGTCCTTGTTTCCTCATCTCCAAAAGGCTGTTCCTTTACTCCGGAAGGAGCTTTCACCGTAGACAGTTCACTTCCTGGAAAATAGCTTTCAATAATTGCTTTTGCCGCTTTCACTTTCGCCTGATTAGTAGATCCTATGATGAATTTCATGCTGTTCTCCTTTCCGTCGAAAAAAGCCATCCTTATTGCATCTGAAAGGATGGCTCTATTGTTACTCGACATTGATTCAATCACATATTGCTTTTAATTGTTTCAACTGTCGTTTTATCGCATGCTTTCACCAGGTTTACGAGAAGCTCTTTCGCTGCTGCGTAATCATCTGTATGGATGATGGAAGCGGACGTATGGATGTAGCGAGAGCAGATTCCGATTACGGCGCTTGGTACACCTTCGTTAGAAATATGCACTTGTCCTGCATCCGTTCCCCCCATTGAGATGAAGTATTGATAAGGGATTTTATGCGTTTCTGCCATATCAAGGATGAATTCACGCATACCACGGTGAGTCACCATCGAACGGTCAAAAATACGCAGTAGCGTCCCTTTTCCAAGCTGGCCAAATTCACTCTTATTCCCTGAGGCATCATTTGCCGGGCTTGCATCCAAGGCGAAGAACAGATCCGGGTTGATCATACGTGCAGCAGCCTGCGCCCCACGCAACCCGACTTCCTCCATGACATTCGCTCCTGAATAAAGGGTATTCGGCAATGTTTCGCCATGAACTTCTTTCAATAATTCGATTGCCAAGCCGCATCCGTAACGGTTATCCCAAGCTTTCGCCAAAATCTTCTTTTCGTTTGCCATCGGCGTGAATGGGCAAATCGGCACAATTTGCTGGCCGGGACGGATGCCGATTTTTTTCGCATCCTCTTTATCGTCAGCTCCGATATCGATGAGCATATTTTTAATATCCATCGGCCTATTCCGAACTTCGTCACTGAGCAGATGTGGTGGAATGGAACCGATGACACCAATAACCGGGCCTTCATCTGTAATGATTTGGACACGTTGCGCCAACAGCACTTGGCTCCACCAGCCTCCAAGCGGTTGGAAGCGAAGCATGCCGTTATCTGTAATAGCAGTTACCATGAAACCGACTTCATCCATATGGCCGGCTACCATGATGCGTGGACTGTCCTCTGGGCCTTTTCGTACGCCGAACACACCACCAAGGTTGTCTTGGATGATTTCATCGGAATACTTCGCTAGCTCCTCACGCATATACTTGCGAACCATATGCTCATTTCCTGGCGCGCCAGGCAGCTCGGTCAATGTTTGGAACATTGTCAACGTTTCGTTGTTCATGAAAAGTTTCCCCCAATTCGATATGTACTTCTTCTAGTATAGTGTACGTATTTGAAACTTTCCATCATAATATTTAGCTTTCCGAACTAATATTTCAGCAGTTAAACATTTTTTTGAAATATGGTACACTTGGGGAAGATTGATGGAGGGGGTTTCTTAGCCATGAAAGTGAAAGATTTCGTAGCAGGGGTTTTGACAGGTGTAGCTGCCGGACTGGTTGTCAATCAAGCAATCGGGAAGATGAACCCGAACACTCCGGCGGAACATGTCTTGAACGCAGTGAAGGAGTCCTTCAAAAAAGAAGGTCCGATTGATGGCTCTTGGATTGTCATGAAACCTGAGCCGTTTACTAACAATGTTTTGTCTATGGAAGTATACCGAGGCGGCGTCACAAGAATCCGGAATGGTGAACTAGAGCAATTTGAGTTTGCGGCGAATTCGCAAACGGGCACTGTCGTTGAATTGATACAAAAATGATGCATACAAAAAGCAACAGTTGAAGGAGCATAGCATAGCTTCCCTTCATCTGTTGCTTTTTCTATTTCTTATTTTGTGCGTTCGATTGATTCGATGATTTCCTTGCCGCTTTCATCCCACTGGACGAGACGATAAACTGCATCATGATAAAAAATGAATCGATATCCGTTTGGCAATGCTTCTTTCATTAGCTTTTCCTTTGCAAAGATCGAAGTCATCGGATAATCATCAAAAGCGAGCACCCATAGCGGATTGCTATGAGCATGCGTCGGCATTATGTCACCCATATGAATGAGCGTTTCACCGTTTTGTGTCAGCTTAACGACGCTATGTCCGTCGCTATGGCCTCCGGTATGGATCATCTCAATGCCCGGTAATACTTCCACCTGGCCTTCGAAAGTTTTCACTTGGTGCTGGATCGGCTCCCAATTTTCTTTCCAATACGTATTCCTTGAACGGATATTAGGATTCCTCATCTCATCCCATTCAACTTGAGATACATGAATTTCAGCGTTCGGGAAAACCGATACAAGCGCGTCATCCTTCCAGCCGGTCAACCCTGCAGCATGGTCATTATGCAAATGAGTCATGATGACAATGTCGATATCAGCAGGCGTCAATCCGAGCTCCTCCAAGCTTTCCTCCACCTTCGTCTCAGCATGGACACCGAGATTGCGTTTCTGCTTGTCCGTAAGTTTCCCTTTCCCGATCCCTGAATCTATGATGATATGCTTTCCTTCATAGGCAATATAAATTGGATCGGTCCGCAGCTCTATCAAATTGTTTTCGTCGACATCATATTTGCGCGACCATAAAGCTTTCGGAACGACCCCAAACATCGTCCCGCCATCAAGAAAATTGACTCCCCCATCAAGCCAAGCAAGTTTCATATCGTGAAAATCGTATGTATCCAAACAAAACCTCCCCTTTCACTTGTCTTTAATTATTGAACATTGCCTCCAAACGATATATCGGTTGCCCTTTTGCTGAAAATTTCTCTTCATATTCAGTCATAATATTGTCCTCAGGCATTTCCGCATGCAGATCAAGTGACACATCTTGAAGGATCATCCCGTAAGCAGACATCGAAACAAGCGAGTATTCAAAAAGCTTTCGATTGTCAGTCTTAAAGTGGATTTCCCCTCTTTTCTTCAATACTTTCTCATAGCGTGCCAAAAACGATTCGTGGGTCAACCGGCGTTTTGCATGGCGGGATTTCGGCCATGGATCGGAAAAGTTCAAGTAGATCCGGTCCAATTCCTCGGCTTGGAATAAATCCCCTAGATTCGCGCCATTTCCTCTTAAAAGGCGTAGGTTGGAAGGCTTTTCTGCCTCTATCACCTTTTCCAAAGCAGACACGATGACATTATCAAAATGCTCGATTCCAATATAGTTGACGTCAGGATTGGCTATCGCCATTCCGATGATAAATTGCCCTTTTCCCGTCCCGACTTCAACATGGATCGGATTTTCATTGCCGAAAACCGATTTCCAATCGATTGTTGTTCCTTCTTCTTCATGGATCAGTACATCAGGATGTTCTGCCATGAAGTCTTTTGCCCACGGTTTATTGCGTAGCCGCATAATTCATTACACTCTTTTCTATTCGTTATTATCAGGTTCTCCCTGCTCCGTCTGCTCTTCAAAAAGTCTGCTCATTGCAGTAGTTTGTCCCATATCTAAAATCGATTGGGCCGCTTTGAATTGGTTGAACTTCATCGGAACAGTCGATTTCCGTAGCGAGTCGAACCAAGCTCCGTACATTTTTCGATCAATGATTTCTGTATCGAATGGCAATCCCGGATAATCGATATAACCATTTCTCGAAATGACTAATTTCTTAATAGGGAAATCGATGTCATTCGACGATAAAATTCCAGATATTATTTTTTCCATCCGACTCAGTCCGATAAAAGGATTCAATACCCTGGATTCTTTATCTCCGAATTTTTTCGTCCAAAAGCGATCGCCATTTCCAATGAACGCCGCAGCGTCCTCCCCTTCCAACACGGTGATGCATAGGCATTCTATCGGTGTGACAAGAATAATGTCAAGTTCAACAGGTGCTTTTTTCACTTTGAGAATCGGATAGTAGAACAGAAGATAGCTGTCAGGAAGCTGTTGGGTAAAGCTTCTTAACAATGTATCCCTCATAAAGCTTGCATCCAAATTCGACTTTTCCATCATCGTCGAGCTTGCCCATTTCAACTGGAAATGGAATAGCTGGTCCAAGTAAAGCTTTCGAAGCTGCTGCTCGGTTTTTGGATTATAAATGATGTTCGGATTAAAATCCAATATACCTACTTCATCCTGTTCGTCTTTCGCTGTCTCAATCGGCTCTGTTTCTTCGGAACGACCTTTTCGATTGCCAAAGAGACGGAAGAGAGGGGAGTACCACTTCCCCTCCTCAGCCTGCTCTTCCGTCTCATCGGGAATATACTGCCAATCCGACAAGTCAGCACCATGCTCCCATTGAGTTTTCATCCGTTTCCACTGGGAGTTTTTCAAGCGGATATATTGTGTCGGATAACGTGATAAATCATTTTCATAGCGAGATACATAATCAAGCAGTTTGACGAGTTGCGCCAATTTCATCCACTCCGATCAGTAGGCAAAGTTCATTATTCCCCCGCCACGGTCAATGGAATCTGCCGTGCGAATGCCTCTTGCAATTGTCTTGTTATTACCCCAGGCACTCCGAATCCAACTGGTTTTTCATCGATCAACACGACAGGAGTGATTTCGGCAGTCGTCGAAGTGATGAAAAATTCATCCATCGCAGCCATTTCATCGGGAGTGAATGCCCTTTCTTCGACAGGAATACCCTTTTCAGCGCAAAGCTTCAATACAACTTGGCGAGTAATTCCGTTCAAAATGAGATTTGTAGCCGGATGTGTAATGACAACCCCGTCTTTCACACCAAATGCATTGGAGGATGATCCTTCCATGACAAGTCCGTCACGGATAAATATCGCCTCTGCACAGCCTGCTTCATAAGCCTCTTGTTTCGCAAGGACATTGGCAAGCAAGTTCAAGCTCTTAATATCGCAGCGCAGCCAGCGGACATCTTCAACCGACTTCACTGAGACACCGCCTTCAATATTGCTCAATGGCCTTGGATTATGGATTGCATAGGCGGTCACAACAGGAGCAACTGATAGTTCAGGGAACTGATGGATCCGCGGAGACGCCCCTCGTGTCACTTGCAAATAAATATGGCCGGTATTCACTTCGTTCACTTTAACTAATTCTTTCGCAATGTCAATCAGCTGTTGTTCCGAATAAGGAATTGCCATTTTGATTTTCTTAGCACTCTGGCAAAGGCGCGCAAAATGCTCCTCTGCTGTATACAATTCCCCATCATACACTTTAACGACTTCATACACTCCATCACCGAAATAGTATCCCCTATCATCTACAGAAATGTTCAAACTATCCTTGCTCGTGAACTTCCCATCAATAAAATAAATCGTCATTTGTTTTCCCCTTCCCCTTTATCGGATGCAAGACGGCTAATTGCTTCCGTGTAAATAGCTGTCGCCTTCAATAAGTCCTCTATATATACATATTCATCCGCTTGGTGAGCGACATCGTCCCGTCCAGGGAATAGCATACCGAAAGCTACACCCTTATCAAGCACTCGGGCGTATGTGCCTCCGCCAATCGCCAATAGCTCCGCCTCTTCACCCGTATAGGACGTGTAAATTTCCTGCAATGTTGTAATGAATGGATCATTTGCATCGACATGATGCGGTTTCGAGTTCGATTTCACAGTCATCTCGAATGTAGAATCCTTTAGCCTGTCATTGCACGTTCCGATTTTATCTTCAAACGGATATGTGACAGAATACCGCATGCTCACTAGCACTTGACCGCCTTGTTCGGGAGTGAAGGTCACGATACCGGCATTCAATGTTGTATCCCCGGAAATTTCATCATTATAAGCTAACCCTAGAAAGCGACCTCGAGTTTCTGTCCCAAATGCGTCGAGAATAAATTGGGTAAAATCCTTCGATTCGCCCTCTTCGAAAATCTTATTCAGGAACGCAGCGAGAAGGACAGCTGCATTTACACCGTTATCAGGCTCCATCGCATGTGCCGATTTGCCGTGAAAACGTAAAATTGCCTCGCCGTTTCCCTCGACGATGGAAGCCACAATTCCATGGATATTCGTGTAGCTTTCAAACTTACTTTGAATATCCTTGAAATCGAACCCTTTAATATGCGCTTCCGCATAATCGGGCACCATATTCGTCCGGTCCCCCGATTTAAAATGAAGAAGCTGCCCATCAGCTTTTTTCGTCTCTTGGGTAAACACTAACGTAGAGATTCCTTTTTCTGCGTTGATGATCGGGAAATCTGCATCTGGAGCAAACCCGATTGTCGGCATCTCTTCTTTTTCAAAATAACGTCGAACACAGCGGAAACCGCTTTCTTCATCCGCGCCAATAATAAGCCGGACTCTTTTATTCAACGGTATGCCAGCTTCCTTCACTAATTTCATGGCATGCCAAGCAGCGATTGTCGGCCCCTTATCGTCAATCGCACCACGGCCAAACAGTTTTCCGTCCTTTACAGTTCCATCAAACGGGCCGAATGTCCAATTGCCGCCAGCAGGTACAACATCGACGTGACAAAGGATGCCAAGCAGCTCATTCCCTTCTCCCATTTCAATATGGCCAGCCATATTGTCGATGTTTTTCACAGTAAAGCCTGCTTTCCTGCCTTCCTCCAAAAGCCAATCGAGCGCACGCTTCGGCTCAGGTCCAAACGGTGCATCCTCTGTCGCCAAGCTTTCGTCAAGTACGGACGGAATGGAAACCAATTGCTTTAAATCATCAATCAGAAGTTCTTCTCTTTCCAACACTTTTTCATTCCAATTAACCAATCCAAGCACCCTCTTTCCTAATACCCTATTTTTACATGTTCAGCTTAGAAAATAAAGAGCAAAACATTTCTTACAGAACTTTAACAAAAAATCCATGTACTATTGTTAAAAATGAGTTATACTTATATTGTCAGAACATTGCATCTGACGCAACGTTCTGATGAAAGGAGTGCATTGTCGGGGGCAATTCAACTAACATACGGTACATTCAATAGTCTCATGCCCATCGTTTTTGGAAAATGAAGATGAAGGAGTGGTTCCACAGTTGAATCCAGCTACTGATCGTATGCTTACCCGCATCAAGGACGTATATTTATATATCCTTGACAGGGGTATTGTCACAACGGAAAATGTTGTTGAAGAATTCGGCATCACAAACCGCACAGCGCAAAGGGACTTGAATGTCCTCGAATACAACGAGCTCATTACAAGCCCGGCCCGCGGAAAATGGACGACAACGAAGAAAAAAGTTAAATTGCCCTCATGACATCACTTCAATAAACAAAAGAGCAGGGTGATTGTCTTTCAGAGCCCTGCGTCTGGACGTTACAAAATATGAAAAAGGCTGAACCGGAACATCCGGTTCAGCCTTTTTCATCTCGGAGCATTGCAACTTCCTCTTCGGTCAGCTCCCTATATTCTCCTAAGTGTAAGGCACTATCCAATTCCAACGGCCCCATCGATAATCGTTTCAAATAGACGACTCGTTTCCCGACTGCTTCGAACATCCGCTTCACTTGATGAAACTTTCCTTCTGTAATCGTCAGTTCAATTTCCGATGTCTCGCCTGATTGCAAGATGCGGAGTTCGCCTGGTTTCGTGAAGTAGCCATCATCCAACGTCAACCCTTCCGCAAACTTTTCAATATCGGTTTCATCCACCGGACTATTGATATGGGCATAATACGTTTTCGGAACTTCCTTTTTCGGCGACAATAATTCATGCGCCAATTTCCCATCATTTGTAATCAATAAAAACCCTTCCGTATCTTTATCGAGCCTTCCTACAGGAAACGGTTCGAAATGACGATGTTCATCATTCAGCAAATCAATGACGGTTTTGTCACGGTTATCCTCGGTTGCAGAGATGACACCTTGTGGTTTATTCAACATCAAGTAAATGAATTCCTTATAGTCGACCCGTTCACCTAGGATCGTTACTTCATCCTTTTCCGGATTGACATGGAGCGCCGCATCCTTCACCGGTACAGCATTCACTTGAACGGCACCTTTCTTCAACAGCTGGCGCACTTCCTTACGGGAACCGAATCCCATATTCGCCAATAATTTATCGAGACGCATTTCTTACCCTCCAAAGCCAAGCTTCTTTGTAATCTTCGTCAATCGATCGCCGAACAGCTTTTGCGCAAGCCCCGATTTCAAAGAAAGAGCTCCGTAAACAACTACTCCAACAACCGCACAAATTAAAACATATAACAATGCTTGCATCTTGCCTTCTACAGGACTAATTGCAAGCAATCCTTTTAATGTAAAGTGAACTGCAATAAGCATGATCACATTGAAAATCCCAATAAGAATTAGGCGTCTGAATACCATTCTTGAACGGTAGTGAAGGACCCGTGAAATGACATAAATATTGATCCCGACCGCAATGGCATATCCGATCGCCGTGGCAGCAATAGCACCGTTCACTTCGAAAAGCTTGATGAGCGGGATATTCAAAATCATTTTGAATAATAGGCCTGTTAGCGAAGTGAAGACGATCCATTTATGCCTGTCAATTCCTTGCAGGATTGCGGCAGTTACTGAGTAAAGCCCAAACAGGATTGCGACAGGCGCGTATGACGCTAATATACTCGAACCGACAGTACTTTCGCTGTAAAGGAATGTATAAAATTCATTCGATAGGACAATGAGTCCAAGAACCATAGGCACTGTTAAATAAAGCATAATCTGAAATGTTTGGTCTAATGAACGGGTAATGCCTTTCTGATCCTTTTTCGTATAATATCCCGTAATGACCGGAATAAGCGCCATAGAAAATCCTGTCGCGACCATTACTGGAATCATTACGACCTTATGGGTTAAGAAGTTGAGCATCGTCAAATAGACATCAGTGACTTCGTCAAGTCCTATACTTGTCATCGCTCCGTTAAACGTAATCATATCAACGAATTGATACAAAGGATTGATAACACCGACGAGGACGAATGGAATCGTGTACCCGATCACTTCCTTGTACATATCGACGAAAGTGACATTGCTTGCCGGTGGACTGTTAGCATAAAGCTGGGTGAATTCTGGTTTGTATTTTAGCCAGTATTTATATAAGACGACAAGACCAGCAAGCGCACCGATGAATGCTGCAAATACCGCAAAATTCACTGCTGTCCGCGGAGACAAATCCAGTACATTTACTACAATAAAAGCACCGACAAGGACAACTAAAATCCTGACAATCTGTTCGACAAGCTGTGAGACGGACGTCGGTTCAAATTTTTGATTCCCTTGCAAATACCCTCGTACGATACTCATTAGCGGAACGGCAAGCAAAGCAAAGCTTACCGAACGGATGACAGATGTAATTTCTTCTATCGTGAAAATCTGGTCTTCACTCTTCCGTACAAGATGGGCAATTGGTTCGGCCATGAAAAAAAGGACTAGAAATGAGAGAATGCCAGATACTGTCATGACAAGCATTCCTGATTTCATTAACTTGCGCCCAGTTGCATAGTCGCCCATCGCATTATATTTCGAAATGAATTTGGAAATGGCGAGAGGAGCACCTGAAATTGCAATTGCCAAAGCTAAGTTGTATGGAATGTATGCGTATTGATATAAACCAATATTTTCTTCACCGACAATCGCATAAAACGGAATAACATATAAAAGACCGAGCGCCTTCGATAAGAAGAGGCCGATCGTTAAAATGGCCGTGCCTTTAACAAGATTTGATGACATAGTTGATCCTTCCAATCATAAGAACTACTCCACAAAGCTACTTATCAGTTTACCCCCCGACGGCACTTTTCACAATGATTAACGGACACTTAATGTATAATGGAGAAAAACTGAAAGTGTGGTTCCATATATGTATGACGTCATAATCATCGGCGGGGGTCCCTCAGGACTGATGGCCTCGATCGCTGCAGCAGAAAACGGAGGCAAAGTTCTCCTTCTTGATAAAGGGAAGAAGCTTGGGAATAAATTATCGATATCAGGTGGTGGAAGATGTAATGTGACAAACCGTCTGCCCTTGGAGGAAATCGTGAAAAACATTCCCGGAAACGGAAGGTTTTTGTATGGTCCGTTCTCTGTCTTTAATAATGAGGATATCATCGCATTTTTTGAAGGGCTTGGCGTTCCGTTAAAAGAAGAGGATCACGGCCGAATGTTCCCTGTTTCGAATAAAGCGAAGGATGTTGTGGATGCTTTGCTATCGGAAATGGATCGCTTGCATGTGGAAGTCAGGTTGACGACTCGGGTGAAAAAACTACTGATGGACGATGAACGGATTTTGGGCGTGCGGCTTGAAGATGGTGAAGAAATCCGTTCTCATGCAGTCGTTGTAGCGGTAGGCGGCAAGGCGGTCCCGCAAACCGGAAGTACAGGAGATGGCTATCCATGGGCGGAAAAAGCTGGACATACAGTGACGGAGCTCTACCCGACAGAAGTGCCGTTATTATCCGATGAGCCGTTTATCCAATCAAAGGAACTGCAAGGACTAGCATTGCGCGATGTTGCTGTTTCCGTTTTGAATGCTAAAGGGAAGACGCTTATCACCCATCAGATGGATATGCTTTTCACCCACTTCGGACTGAGCGGCCCAGCAATATTGCGTTGCAGCCAATTCGTCGTGAAGGAGCAGATGAAAAATGGAAAACAGCCCGTCGAAATGCGGATTGACTCCCTTCCTTCGCTGAATGAAGAAAAGGCTTTTCAAATGATCCATACGATGCTGAAGGAAGACCCGAAAAAAGCGGTAAAAAACAGTTTGAAAGGAATCGCTCCAGAGCGATGGCTGCTGTTTTTATTTGACCGTGCAAGCATCGATGAAGCTGATATCGGTGCAGGACTTTCAAATGAAAAAATCCGCAAACTTGCAGGGTTGCTGAAAGGATTCCCGATGACTGTGAACGGCACGCAGCCGATTGAAAAGGCATTCGTCACAGGTGGGGGCATTTCCACGAAAGAAATCGAGCCAAAAACGATGGCTTCCCGGAAAAAAGACGGGCTTTTCTTCTGTGGTGAGATTTTGGATATCCATGGTTATACCGGCGGATATAATATTACTTCCGCGCTCGTTACTGGGCGGATTGCAGGGATGAATGCAGGGGCATTTGCGAAGGAGGAAGGCTAATACCTTTAAAACACCAGATTCTGGTGTTTTTTTGATTTGGAAGAGGATTGCTTTGGACGTGATGCTGCTTGCTTTAGACGTATAGCAGCTTATTTTGGACGCGCAATGGCCAGCTTTGGACGTGTAGCAGCTTACTTTGGACGCGCAACGGCCCGCTTTGGACGCAGAGCAGCTTACTTTGGACGCGCAACGGCTCGCTTTGGACGCGGAGTAGCTTACTTTGGACGCGCAACGGCTCGCTTTGGACGCAATCAAAAAATCCGAAGAAATGGACGCATCCATTTCTTCGGATTTCTATTTTATTGGAATCAAACTGCCACGATATTAACCAATCTTCCAGGAATTGCAATGACCTTTTTCAATTCTTTCCCATCAATCCATTGCTTTACCTGTTCGTCTGCGAGGGCAACTTTTTCAAGTTCCTCTTTTGTAATGTCTTTAGCGACATCAATTTTCGCACGGACTTTTCCGTTGATTTGAACGGCGACTTCCACTGTATCATCGAAAAGTTTCGATTCATCGAATGTTGGCCATGCAACGTATGCGATGGATTCTTCATGACCTAACATCTCCCAAAGCTCTTCAGCAAGATGCGGAGTGATAGGTGAAATCAATGTAACAAAGCCTTCGACGTATTCTTTTGGAATCGAATCTGCTTTATACCCTTCATTGATGAATACCATCATTTGTGAAATGGCAGTGTTGTTGCGCATGCCTTCCAAGTCTTCCGTCACTTTCTTAACCGTTTGGTGGTACACCTTTTCAAGGGCACCGCCCGGCTCGCCAACAATTTTTGAACTTAGTGTGCCGTCTTCATTGACGAATAGGCGCCAAATACGGTCTAAGAAACGACGAGAACCGTCTAGTCCGTTTGTCGACCATTCCTTCGATGCATCAAGTGGCCCCATGAACATTTCGTATAGACGAAGCGTATCTGCACCGTGTGAATGAACGATGTCGTCTGGATTGATGACGTTGCCAAGCGACTTGGACATCTTCACATGCCCTTCCCCAAGGATCATTCCTTGGTTGAAGAGTTTTTGGAATGGCTCTTTCGTCGGTACGACACCGATATCGTAAAGCACTTTATGCCAGAAGCGTGCGTATAGAAGGTGAAGCACTGCATGCTCCGCACCACCGACGTAAATGTCGACAGGCAACCAGCGTTCTGCCAGTTTCGGATCAATTAGCATTTCGTCATTATCTGGATCGATATAGCGTAAGTAGTACCAGCAGCTGCCTGCCCATTGCGGCATCGTATTCGTTTCACGACGGCCTTTCATGCCAGTTTCCGGATCAACGATATTGACCCACTCTTCAATATTCGCAAGCGGAGATTCTCCTGTTCCGCTCGGTTTGATATTATCCGTTTTTGGTAGCATCAATGGCAATTCGGATTCGTCGACAGGAGTCATCGAGCCATCTTCCCAATGGATGATTGGAATCGGTTCACCCCAATAACGTTGTCTGGAGAACAACCAATCACGTAGACGATACGTAATTTTCTTCTCGCCTTTTCCATTTTCGACGAACCACGCAATCGCTTTTTCGATCGCTTCGTCTTTTCCTAGACCGTTCAAGAAATCGGAGTTGATATGCTCGCCATCGCCAACATATGCTTCCTTCGAAATGTCGCCACCTGCAACGACTTCCACAATCGGCAATTTGAATTCAACCGCAAACTCATAGTCTCTTTCGTCATGTGCAGGAACCGCCATGATGGCACCAGTTCCATATGAAGCAAGGACATAATCTGCAATCCAGATCGGCATCTTTTCACCGCTTGCAGGGTTGATTGCATAAGCGCCTGTGAATACACCGGTTTTCTCTTTCGCAAGGTCAGTCCGTTCCAAGTCGCTTTTCGTTTTCACTTTATCCAAGTAAGCATCAACTGCTTCCCTTTGTTCAGCAGTCGTAATTTTATCGACAAGCTTATGTTCAGGGGCAAGGACAGCATATGTTGCACCGAAAATTGTATCTGGACGTGTCGTAAATGCTTCGAATGAAAGTTCAGTTCCATCAATATCGAACGTCAATTGAGCACCTTCAGAACGTCCAATCCAGTTGCGTTGCATATCTTTCAAACTATCTGGCCAATCAAGCTCATCCAGATCCTCAAGCAAGCGATCTGCATATTCCGTAATGCGCAATACCCATTGGCGCATCGGACGGCGTTCAACCGGATGACCGCCACGTTCTGATTTACCGTCGATCACTTCCTCGTTCGCAAGGACCGTACCAAGTGCAGGGCACCAGTTGACCGGCACTTCATCGATGTACGCAAGGCCTTTTTTATACAATTGGATGAAAATCCATTGCGTCCATTTGTAATATTTCGGATCTGTCGTATTTACTTCACGATCCCAGTCATAAGAAAAACCAAGATCATTCATTTGGCGCTTGAACGTCGCAATATTTTTCGCAGTGAATTCTGCTGGGTCATTGCCCGTGTCAATCGCATATTGTTCAGCTGGCAAGCCGAACGCGTCCCATCCCATCGGGTGAAGGACATTATAGCCTTGCTTCCGTTTGAATGAACTTAAAATATCTGTCGCGATATAGCCAAGCGGATGGCCGACGTGAAGTCCTGCCCCGGATGGGTATGGGAACATATCAAGCGCATAAAACTTCGGCTTCGATTCGTCGTTCACCATTTTATACGTCTTATTGTCCTTCCAATATTGCTGCCATTTCTTTTCGATTTCCACATGCTTGTAACTCATCTCTGTTCATTCCTTCCCATTACATTCAAATCGCGTTATTGCGGAAATAAAAAAACTCCCGTCCCTTAAAACAATAAGGGACGAGAGGTATATGTACTCCCGCGGTGCCACCCAAATTGACGGCAATGCCGCCCAACTTGATTCCTTAACGCGGAAAACGGCACTGGCTACTTTTCGTTCACCGATGCAGGCTCAAAGGCGAGTTCATCGTAGTCGTACAGGCTTGCACCAACCGCCTGCTCTCTTCAATCGACCGGTCCGATTACTAATTCCTTTTCAACGCCAACGCTATTTGAATTCAGTTTATTGTAGTGTACCCGAAAGTGTTACAAATTACAACTAAATGTCTTATAATTTAATGGAAGTCACTAGGAAACGGATGAGTCCATGGTCCCTTTTTGGTGATATCTTTCCTGATTCAATAGATAACTTCACGTATTCAATAGATAACTAATTCGATTCGATAGATAAGTCGCCAGATTCAATAGATAACTCCACTTATTCGATAGATAAAAAAATACCAAGTCCATTATCGAGGACTTGGCATTTCGTGCTCAACCAATATTGACTTTCAATTCCGCTTCTGTCGAATTGATGACGTCTTCGACGGTGAATCCTTCGAACACTTCTTTTAACTCCAGTCCGTCAGGCGTTACGTCGATCAAGGCGCGTTCAGTAATGATTTTATGGACGACACCTTTTCCAGTCAGTGGCAAAGAGCATTCCTTTTTGATCTTTGCTGAGCCGTCTTTTGCGACATGGTCCATAATGACAATGATTTTCTTCGCGCCATGCACGAGATCCATCGCACCGCCCATCCCTTTGATCATTTTCCCAGGAATCATCCAGTTCGCAAGATCTCCTTTTTCAGACACTTCCATTCCACCGAGAATCGCCACGTCTACATGCCCTCCACGGATCATCGCGAACGATTCTGCACTGTTGAAAAATGCAGATCCAGGGATTGTCGTCACCGTTTCCTTGCCCGCATTGATCAAGTCCGGATCGACCTCATCTTCCGTTGGGTATGGCCCGATTCCAAGAAGTCCGTTTTCCGACTGAAGCACAACCGTTTTATCATCAGAAATATAGTTGGCAACCAAAGTTGGCATGCCTATTCCAAGGTTTACATAATCACCATCGTTTATTTCCTTTTCTGCGCGTCTTGCAATTCTCTCTCTGAAATTCATCGTGAACATCCCCTTCCCTTATCGAGTCGTTAATCGTTCTATCCGTTTTTCCTGTTTTGCTTGGAATAGACCTTGCACATAGATGCTCGGTGTGTGGATCGTTGCAGGATCGAGCTGTCCCGTTTCTACAATCTCTTCCACTTCCGCAATTGTAATCTTGCCCGCCGCTGCCATCATCGGATTGAAATTCTGAGCAGTCTTGTTATAGATCAAATTTCCGATCTTATCCGCCTTCGCTGCGCGAATCAATGCAAAATCGGCAACAAGCGCTTCCTCTAGGACATATTCTTTGCCATTAAACACTCTTGTCTCTTTGCCGTCCGCTACAGTCGTTCCAACTCCTGCAGGTGTATAAAATGCGGGAATTCCAGCACCGCCTGCACGTATCTTTTCAGCGAGAGTCCCTTGCGGAGTCAATTCGACTTCAATTTCTCCAGATAATACTTGCCGTTCAAATTCCTTGTTTTCTCCTACATAGGAGCCGATCATCTTTTTAATCTGCTTTTCTTTCAATAAAAGGCCGAGTCCCCATTCGTCCACGCCGCAGTTATTCGAAATGATCGTCAAATCTTTAACGCCTTTTTCAACGAGTGCTAAAATGAGTTGTTCAGGTATCCCGACAAGTCCGAAGCCCCCCACCATTAATGTGGATCCGTCTTGAATTTGTGAAATCGCTTCCATAGCTGTTGAATAAATTGGTTTCATCCAGCATTCCCCCTTTACATACTTCAGAAAAATTGCAAATATCCTATATTCATTTAATCAAACTATTGTATAGGACGCAATCTCCGAAACTTAAAAAACCGGAAACCCATTATTGGATTTCCGGTTTTTCTACCGATTTCAACGGTCGATCGTATAGTAGAGTCGTTACGATTGTAATGGCCATGAGGCTTGTTAATAGCAAAAGCATCATTTTCATACCGTGGATTTCGACGAGGATGCCCCCTGCCAATGGTCCGATCATGCGTCCGATCGTTGCAGCGGAGTTGACAATTCCTTGGTAGAACCCATCTCTCCCTTTCGGTGCAAGTTGGCTCGCCAACGTCGGGATGGCTGGCCAGACGATCATTTCACCAAATGTGAGGATGACCATCGAAGCGATGAACATTTGGAATGAGCCAGCAAAACTGACAACGATGAACGAGACGATGAAAATAACTGTTCCGATGACCATTTGTGCTTTCAGCTGATTTTCAAGCCGTTTAATGAGCGGTTTGATAAGCGGCTGTCCGACAACGATCAGCAGTCCATTAATCGTCCAAATAAAGCTGTACTCTCTCAACGTTACGCCAATTGATAATGCATGCGTGGAAATTGTCGTCGACCATTGTGAATAGACGAGCCACGTGATCAAATAGCCGCTCACTAAAATGAGCAATGCATAAAAAGGTGCTTTATTCTTAATTCGCGCTGTTTCCCGAATGACGTCCGTATGGCGATCGGGTGCGATTTCAAGCTTTTTGTACCCAAAATAAGCGATAAAAAGAAAAATAGCGTAAAAGATTAAGTTCGCCAAAAAAATATAATCGATATGGACAGAAGCTACTAGACCAGCGAGCGCTGGACCGATAGCGACGCCGACATTCTGCGCCAAATAAATCGAGTTGAACGCCTTCCTGCCGCCTTCAGGCCATACAGTCCCCACCATCGCATACATACTCGGAAAAATGACGCCTCCGCTGAATCCTAAAATGGTTAGCAAAATGATATACGGATACCAACTATGGTCGTACACAAGGTAAGCAAGTGCCAAAATCGAAATGACAATGCCCGCCATGATTGATTTGAATCCACCGATCTTATCGAATAAAAATCCACCAAGCAAATTCCCGACGACACCCGCTCCAGCGTTCGCCATTAAGACAAGCCCCGCTACCGCCAACGATTTGCCGAGGTAATCATGCATATAAATTGTATTCAAAGGCCATAGGAACGAGTTCCCTATGACATTGACAAACATCCCTATAATGAGAAGCCAAACTTTATTAGGCATTTATTTCGCCTCCGATCTTTATCTCCTGCCAAAAGCTATTTCGAGTGTATTCCTTTTTCTGGTTTCGGACAACAAAAACGGAATATGTTCCGCAATTCAGATGACACTGATTGAATCCGACATGATACAATGTACGATTAGAGGAGTTGAAACAGATGGCAGACTTCAGTTACCCGTTCCCGACAGAAGGGAAACGGTATCATACATGGTCAAGACATTTAAAGGATGAATTCGGATTCAAAGTATTTAAAGTCGCGCTGGATGCAGGCTTTGACTGTCCAAATCGCGATGGTACGGTCGCATTTGGCGGCTGCACGTTTTGTAGTGTTGCAGGCTCTGGAGATTTTGCAGGAGACCGGGCAAAATCGATAGATGACCAGTTCGCGGAAATCCGTGATAAAATGCACCAAAAATGGAAGGAAGGCAAATATATCGCCTATTTTCAGGCGTACACGAATACACACGCCCCGCTTCCTGTTTTGAAAGAGAAGTTCGAAGCAGCACTTGCTCAACCCGGTGTTGTCGGACTATCAATCGGCACACGCCCCGACTGCCTTCCCGATGATGTCGTCGAGTATTTAGCCGAATTGAATGAAAGAACGTATTTATGGGTCGAATTAGGCTTACAAACCGTTCATGAAAAAACGGCGAAGCTCGTGAACAGAGCGCATGATTACGCAACGTACGTGGAAGGCGTGGAAAAATTGCGGCGGCACGGCATCCGCGTATGTACGCACATCATCAACGGTCTACCGCTAGAAGACAGAGAGATGATGATGGAAACGGCAAGAGAAGTGGCAAAGCTGGATGTACAAGGCATTAAGATTCATTTATTGCATTTACTGAAAGGAACACCGATGGTGAAACAATACGAAAAAGGAATGCTTGAGTTCCTGACTATGGATGAATATATTACCCTTGTCGTCGATCAGCTTGAAATTCTTCCCCCTGAAATGATTGTCCATCGGATTACCGGAGACGGACCGCTCGATTTAATGATTGGTCCCATGTGGAGTGCGTCGAAGTGGGATGTGCTGAACGGCATCGACAAAGAATTAAAACGCCGCGACAGCTACCAAGGAAAGTTTTTCGGAAAGGCGGTTGAACATATATGAGTCAAATTTTATTGCATCGGGTTTTACCATTTTCAAAGCGATTGATCAGCGAAACTGTGTTGCCAGGTGAATCGGTAGTTGACGCGACTGCTGGAAATGGAAACGACACATTATTCTTGGCGGAGCTCGTCGGTGAAGAAGGACGAGTGTACGCTTTTGATATCCAACAAGCAGCGCTCGAAGCGACCGCCAACAGATTGGATACGCTGAACGACCGCGTCACATTGATTTTGGACAGCCATGCCAAAGTGGATCAATACGTAACGAAGCCGATTGGTGGTGCAATGTTCAATTTAGGCTATCTTCCATATAGTGAAGATTTGTCCATCATTACAAAACCCGACTCTACAATTGAAGCGCTCGATAAGCTGCTTGGCATGTTGAAAAAAGGCGGAATCATTACGATATCCGTCTATGATGGACATGAAGGCGGAAAGGAAGAGCGGGATGCATTGCTCGCATATGTGAAATCTCTCCACCAGGCCGATGTTCACGTTGCCCGCTATGAATTGCTCAACCAACGAAAAAATCCCCCATTTTTGATCGCAATCGAAAAAGTGAGAGATTTTGATGCAGTCGTTCGAGTAGCCGAATAATAAATCGCTTGGATCTTTTTAGGATCCAAGCGTTTTTTCATTTCCCGATTTGCCGTATATCCGCGATCGGTCCCAGCTTGCCGAGGTCCTCGCGATCCAAAACGGCTATCAGTTTGCGCGCCGTCTCTTCCGCACTGCTTAAATGCCCTTGCTGCTTGTAGTCAACGAAACGGTCGTGCAACGGAAAATCATCCGCATTGCTTGCCCGGATTGTTTCCTGCATGCCGGTGTCGATAATTCCAGGGGCAATCGAAATGATCTCCACAGGGAACTCCGCTTTCTCCTGTTCTAAAGATATGACTCGCGAAAAATGATCGAGCCCCGCTTTCGTTGTACAATAAACGCCCCATCCTTCGTATGGATTCCGTCCTGCCCCTGAAGATATATTTACGATCCTTTTGCGTCCCTCAAACTTTTCAAGAACAGAGATGAAGGCATTCGATAAAATCATAGGCGCGGTCAGATTAACAGCAAGCGCTTGCGCCATTTTCGTTTCGTCAATCGTTCCGACTAAACCGATCGGCTCCACTGTTCCCGCGTTGTTGATCAATGTGAACGACGTGGAGGATGAAAGATTCTCTTCCACTATATTCGCAATGATGTCATCCAATTGATTGGTCTGCGAAAGATCTGCAGTCACCATGTGAGCGGCTTCGTTTTCATTCGTCCTCGCAATGCCGATTACCTTGTCTCCTCTTGATTTTAACTGTCTCATTAATTCAAAGCCGATTCCTTTAGATGCACCGGTAACTATAAAAAAATTCATCTGACTTCCCCTTTCACAATCGCATGTTTTACACTAGTTTACCATGGTGGAGGAATGCTTGGAGAAATAAAAATAGCCAACCCCCTCGGCAATGAAGGGATCGGCTTATTATCGTCATTTCAATATTTTTATCTTCACTTGTTTTCTGCCCCATTTGTACGCTTCACTTTTGCTCGGGAAGAAAACATCGATTTTATTTCCTTTAATCGAGCCTCCAGTATCTCCCGCGATAGCGTACCCGTACCCTTCCACGTACACTTTCGTGCCTAATGGTATAATGGAAGGATCAACAGCAATCACTTTAACGTCAGGATTGCGCTTTAAGTTGATGCCAGTTGAAGTGATACCGGAACAGCCATTGCAATTCGCTGTATAAGCACTGGCAGAAACTGTTATTTCTTTCACTACATTGTCGTCCTCAGATCGCGATGGTGTTTTCGCTACCTTTTTAGTTTTCGATTGCTTCTCAACGTTTGTATCGGTCTTCACGACCTTCAATTTTTGATTCGGATGTATGGTGTTCGACTTCATGCCATTCCAAGCTTTCAATTCGTTAACGGTGATCTTATGCATTTCCGCTATGCTATATAGCGTGTCACCATTTTTGACCTTATACGTTGAAGAGGCTGCAAAACTTTCGGTCGTACTACCGATCAATAACACTACTGTAAAAATGATAGTCACAATATGTTTTTTCAAGTTTTCTACTCCCCGCCTTTTTAGTCTATCCATAGATTAGCAGTGGAATATTACATACGTGTTACAGTTTGCAGCCATTATCATTACAAAAGAAAAGTGATTATTACAATTGGAGGCGCAAGGAACATGTCAGAAATTTTAGTGAGAACAGCAAGGAGAGACGAGGCAAAAACCTTAGCTGACTTGCTTTCTAGATGCCAGTGGTTCACTTACGGAGAACTGTTTTCAGAGGCTTATATTGAGCGATTAATCGAGAAATATTACAATGTCGAACGCATCAAACAGGAAGTCGCTTTAATCGACAAATACTGGCACGGCTATATTGTTGCTGAAAGGCAGGGAAACATCCTTGGAGTGATCGGCGGCGGGATGAGAGATGAAACCGATGGGGAGATTTACGTCTTTTATGTAGCTCCTGAAATCAGGGGAACTGGAATAGGATCAAGACTGCTTGATTTTTATACAAAGATTCAAAAGCATACATATGGAGCGACTCGGCAATGGGTTTCGGTTGCCAAAGGTAATATGTATGGAATCCCTTTTTATGAAGCGAAAGGCTTTTCATTTGAAAAAGAAGAGGTTTCTTACGGAGCGACAGAAGAGGATGAAGATATTTCCCTCGTCTATTCACGTGAAATCTAAATCCGATATATTGCATATCATCCCTTTCTTCCTTCATTCGTATCATGTATACTAATAGTACTAGAAACAAAGTAAGACATGATAGTCAAATTGCATGTAGGATGGTGACTAGTAATGCCAATACCTTCGGAGCATCAAAAGCCCACACGAAAAACAGCAAAAGAAAGTGCGTTTACCCAATTACAGCAATGGATCATCGATGGAACATTGCAGCCAGGTGAAAAGTTGAACGATATTGAATTGGCAGAAGCGCTCGGTGTAAGCCGGACGCCCATCCGTGAGTCACTTCAATTGCTCGAGGTACAAGGATTTGTGAAAATGTATCCCGGAAAAGCGACGCAAGTGACTGAGGTGGATAAAGAGTCCATTAATGATCTGTTACCACCGCTAGCCGCTTTGCAAGCATTATCTGCGGAACTTGCAATTCCACATTTGGATGAAAGCGCCGTAAAGGAACTGGAAGAAACAAATAATCGTTTCGCCCAAGCAGTCCACGAAGGGGATTTCTTTACCGCATTGAAAATCGATGAAGACTTTCATCAGATCATCGTCGACCAAGCGTCAAACCGCTTTATACATTCCATCGTAGCTTCTTTACAAACTCATGTGCGCCGGCTATTCTTCCATAACTCCATCATTTTGACAGAAGAGTCGATTGAAGAGCACAATGACATTATCCGCTTCCTAAAAGAAGGAAATGCAGAAAAAGCGGCTGCCGTCATGCGTGAAAACTGGCTCCGTGCCATCGACGAATTCAATTCCATGAAAAAAGATTAAAAAAAGTACTCCAATACTGAGTACTTCAGACTGTAGACAAAAGGGTTGGAAATCGTAGATTTCCAACCCTTTTGCTTAAACATGTGAATTTTAACTGTTAGTAGACTGAAATAACGTTGATTTCCGTTTCGGGCGGACGCTTTCCGGGGGCTTGCCCTCAGCCTCCTCGGAGGTGCTGCTCCCAACGCTTCGCTTTTGGTCGCAAAAGCCGTTCTTCGTTACGGCTTTTCCTGCGGGGTCTTCACGCTGCGCTGATCCCCCAGGAGTCGCCGCCCTACACTCCAATCAACTGGAAATCCCTTAAGACAAGGTCATCATTTCAACCTTCACAGCCGGCGCTCTCCACGTCCAACTTGCCAGCTTCTTCAAATTTATAGCAGCAAAAGTCAGCATCGCCTGCATGGACATTTTCTCAAGTCCCCGTAGGGTTGTCCATCGCATGCCATGCTTTTCTTTTGCATCAGCAAAGACGCGCTCAATCGTCTCTTTGCGCTTTCCGTATAGTTCCTTGATTTCATGATTATGTCACAAGTCCTCAGCTACATCCAAATAGTCCTGCCAGACATGCCTCTGAATCATCTTTTGTTGATTCTTACTTTGCGTGCATTGGCCAATCACTGGACACGCGGCACAAATAGAAGGCGTCGATGCATACTGGCGGTATCCTTCCTTCGTTGTTGTTCGGTAGGTTAGCACCTGTCCTTCGGGACAGAGATAGCAGTCGTAATGCTCGTCATAGACATACTCGTGTTTTCTGAAAAAGCCTTCTTTTGTCATTGGTCGTTTGTACGGAAGTGCAGGAAGAACCTGATTCTCTAAAAGGAAGTTGGTAATGGCTAGTGTTTTGTAAGCGGCAACGACGACTGGACGTCCTACTTGGTCGATGATCTTCCGGACTAATGGTACAAGCATGTTGCTGTCGTGGACATTCCCTGGCGTGACGATGTTTGCGAGTACAAACCCCTTTTCGTCCGTGGCAGCGTGAAAAAATAAGCAAACTGCTTTGTCCGTTCATCTTTAACGTAATAACCACTTTCCCTGTCTGTTGTCGACTCCTTGATTTCCTTGTACTCTTCCTTTTCAAACTTTTCCGGTGAAAAAGGCTTCTTCCCATTCTTTTCCCGATCCAGGTTGAGCTCCTCCTGGAGCCTCTTCTCATAAGCCCGCGTCTCTTTGAGCACAACCTTCTTCTCAAACTTTCTCTTATTGGCACTCGCTTTCACATGGTTGAATCAATAAAGACATTTTCCGGGCTGAGAAGTCCACGGTTTGCCACCTCGTTTAGAACTTTATAGAAAATCTGCTCGAACAGATCCGTATCAGCAAATCGACGGACATAGTTCTTCCCGAACGTGGAGAAGTGTGGAACCTCTGTATGAAAGCCGAAGCCAAGGAACCAGCGATATGCCACGTTCGCTTCAATTTCCTTGATTGTCTGGCACATAGAGCGGATGCCGAAGGTATACTGAATGAATGTCATCTTGATGAGTACGACAGGATCTATGCTAGGCCGCCCAATGGTTGAATACAGATCTTCAACTAATGGATAGATGAAGGAAAAATCAAGGGCCGCATCCAGTTTGCGCACCAGATGGTCTTGAGGAACCAACTGCTCTATGGTTAGCATTTCTAACTGTTCACGTTCATTAATTTGATTCATCGTCATCATATCCATCACCTCATTCGGTTAGTAGCGAACTCCGTTGATTGGAGCGGAGAGCGGCGACTCCTGCGGGAACAGCGCGAGCTGAAGACCCTGGACGGAGCGCAGCGAGGGAAGCGGCTGAAGCCGTGCCCGCGGAAAGCGTCCACTCGCAGTGGAAATCAACACTGTTAGCTTTATCTCTACTATTTTAAAAGAAAAAGACCATAGGCAAACACCAAAATTCATGGTGTTTGTCTACAGTCTGAAGTACTCCAATACGGAGTACTTTTTTCTTACTTATTATCTAACAGACGGGGTTGGCTGAAACAACTTAGCGATAATGCCAGTAAGCAGCATTACAATTACTACCGGGAGAAGCCAGCCAAGGCCTTCGCTGTAATATGGTAAAACTTGATTGTAAAACGCAACGATGGAAGAAAGCCAATTCGGCCACTGCTCTTCAGCAAATCCAAGCGTGCCGTAAAGTGTTTTGATGCCGTCAATTGTGCTAATTAAAAACGCTACAGCAGTCGCACTCACATAGACAAATCTTGCATGATTAAACAATGGCGAAGTGAACGTCAACAACATTAGAACGACCGCTAACGGATATAAAAACATCAATACCGGAATCGAATACGTAATAATATTTGATAATCCGAAGTTTGATACAATGAAGCAAAATGTTGTAAAAATGGTGACAAACGCCTTATAGCTCACCTTTGGTATAATCGTGTGGAAGTATTCTCCACAAGCAGTTACTAATCCGATGCTCGTCGTCAAGCAAGCCAATATAATGATTACTGCAAGCATGACCGATCCGAAAGTGCCGAAATAATGAGCGGATGCGCCGCTTAGTACAGGTCCACCTGTTTCAAATATACCAAATTTTTCTGTAGTTGTTGCTCCAAGATACGCAATTCCAACATATAGAAGCGCAAGAAATCCCGCTGCAACTACACCTGTTTTAGCTGTAGTTGAAAAAATTTGCACCTTATTCGTAACGCCTAAGGAACGGATGACATTAATGACGATAATACCGAATACGAGCGATGCTAATGCATCCATTGTATTATACCCTTCCATGAAGCCTTTCATGAACGCCCCGCCTGTATAAGCATCCACAGGATCTTGAATCGTACCTATTGGATTAATGAATGCCATGGCTAGCAATACAAGCAATAATACAATGATGGCCGGCGACATAATCTTCCCGACACGATCAACGATCTTTGCCGGATTAAGCGATAACCATAATGTTAATCCAAAAAAGATAAGTGTAAAGACAAACAAACCGATACGAGCGAAATCTTCAGGAATGAATGTAGAGATGCCGATATCATAGGCGACTGCCCCGGTCCGTGGAGCTGCAAAGAACGGTCCAATCGTCAAATATAATAATGATGTAAAAAGTACCGCGTAGACTGGGTGAACTCGACTTGCCAAATCTTGCAAGTTCCGGCTGCCTGAAAAGCCCATTGCAAGTATGCCGAGGAAAGGTAATCCTACTCCAGTAATAAGAAAGCCGATGACTGCTGGCCAAAGATTCGTTCCTGCATTTTGTCCCAATTGAGCAGGAAAAATAAGGTTTCCAGCACCGAAGAATAAGGCGAACAGCATGATGCCGATAAATAGATATGAGGAGAAAGACAGTTTATTCTGCATGGTATTTGAGTCCCTTCATGTTGTAGATTTTGTTTTATAACGTATGCAATATATCGCTGTTGTCTAATAATAAGCTCTCTTACTGTAAAATGCAATAGTAAAATATTCTTTGAATATAACATTTTGTCATTCATTTCTGTTAAAGATAAATATAAAAGGAGCAGGCGGTTGTATAATTCCAGCCTGCTCCCAATATCATTTTAAAACAAATCGAGTGACGCTATGTCCTTCCCTTGATTTCTGAACTTCTAGTATTGCCGGGAATGCAGCTTTCAACTCTTCCACATGAGATATGACGCCGATCATTCTGCCAGACTTTTGCAAATCAACGAGTGTATCAACCGCTTTTTGTAAAGCTTCCTCATCCAATGTGCCGAATCCTTCATCGATGAACATCGTTTCGATGGACACTGCACCTTGATAACTTTGGATGACATCCGCCATGCCCAATGCCAAGCTAAGGGATGCATTGAATTTCTCTCCGCCCGATAACGTCTTCACATCCCTGTTTTGCCCTGTATATGCATCATACACGTCCAAGCCTAGGCCGCTTTGTTTTCCGCGCACTTCCTGACGGTCGCTGCGGATCAATTCATACTGTCCGTTCGATAGATTTCTCAGCCTTTCATTAGCAGATTGGATGATCCTCTCTAAATAATCGATTTGAATAAAACGTTCAAATGATAGCTTATAATCGTTTTGTCCGCGTATAACATCGTATAAGTCCGTTATCTTTCCGACTTTCCGCTCCAAATCGTCCACGCCCTGTGATGTCTTTTCTATATCGACTTTTAAACGGAGCAATGCTTTTTCATATTCGCTTGAATGATTCCAATCCGCGAACGCTTTTTCATAAGTGGACTTCAATGATTGAATTGTACTTATAAGCCCTTCCAATTCGGTTTTCTCTTTGCCCATTAGGCTCGTTTCAAGATCTTTGATCGCTTCTTTCGTAGTATGAAGACGCTGTTTGAAATCCGTAATATATTCCTTCAAATGAAGCTTTTCTTCATCTGACATTTTTGCTTGCCGATATTCTGCCTCTGTCTTAAATTCGGAAGCTTGTAAAGCGTTTTTGAAACGGAGTTCCGCTTTCTCTCTTTTTTCGATGCTTTCATCAAATGATTTCTTCAAATGATGTTCGGAATTTACGCTTGTCGCTAGTCTTTCTCTCGCCTCTTCCAGATTTTTTCGCACCGATTGCCAAGCTTCATCCAGTTGACGTTTCCGTAACTCCGTTTCTTTGATCTCTGCTTGAAGCCGCACTAAATCCCGCAGCTCTTCCGGAATAGAAGAGTGCTCTCTCTCCAACAAAGCAGACTGTTGTGCAAAAAGCGTTTTTTGTTCAAACAATGCTTGCTCATGTTCCGACTTCCTTGTAATCCAATCGGTCAGTTCCCGATCTTTTACTTTTTGCCGCTCTTTTAACGAAACGAGCTCTTCACGAATACGTTTTAATTGTTCAACTTTCTCAGCAGTTTCCTGCCCTATGTTAAACAATGCTTCTAAACTGTCCTGAATGTGAAGTTCTCCCATTTCTTGTTCTTTAGCGGCAACCTGGGCGAGGACACTTTCCGCTTTCGCCTCAGCAGACCTAAATTCACTTTCAACATTTGCTAAATTCGATCTCTTCAAATCGAGTTTCTCACGGGAGACTGCCTCGGTATCATTTTTATGATTTTTTGAAGGATGGTGAGCGCTTCCGCAAACCGGGCAAGGTTCCCCTTCTTTTAACGTTTGTGCCAAAAATGAAGCTTGATCATTCAACCACGCATTTTGCATATTCTCAAACTCATTTTTCGTCTGCTTGAATTTGGTGAATGCTGCCTCTTTCTTTTGCATCCAAACTGCATAATCTTTTTTCAAGTTTTCATAATCCCGAACGACTTTGTAATGCAATCTGGTCGTATTTAATTGTTCAAATAGCTTGTCATAAGGAATAATCGCCTGTTCAAATTTCTCAATTTGTAAATTCAGGTCGGCTACTTGTTTTTTTGCTGCCTCAACCTTTTCTGATGTTGTAGAAAAATCGCTTTCGAGTTTTCCGATCTTCACTTTTAAGTTTCGTACATTTGCTTCCTTTTCTGCCAAGTCAGTGACGGCAGGGAGGTGATCTCGCAGGCGGATGATTCTTTCTGCCGCCGCCCCTCTTTCCTTCTCTTTTCCTTCTTCCACCTTATACGCCAGCTCTTTCTCTTCCAGCCATTTCGTCGCCTCTTGTACAGCTGTAATCGCATTTTGCAATTCGATTCTCTTCGATTTCGCTTCCTCATCTAATATGAGAAACTGACCTTCAATTTCATGTATGAAAGATGCCCGTTCGGCGTTTTCTATCCGCTTTTGCTTTTGATCAACAGATGGGATTTCTTCCTTTAACTTGTCAAGAACGGCTTTACGTTGCTCCAACTGTTCAAATTGCTCATTGCAATTTTTGGCCGCATGGTATGTCTCCAAAACTTCAGCATGCTTTTGATAGGCAGCTGTATAATTCACTTCATCTTTAGCGCATTTCTCAGTGTAATACTCGATTTCCTGTTCAAGACCAGTTATCACTTGCGATATATTCGTATATTCTTGAGATAAAACATCAAAAATGAGTGACTCCCGAGGGGGTACGAGATTCTTAATTTGGTGGATATACCCATCCACTTTCCTTTTCTCATCCATCAATTGATGATTCGCTTCATCTCTTCTCATCTTTAAACGGTTGACGATTTCCCTATACTCTTCTGTTTTGAAAATCTTCCGCATGATCGTTTCTTTATTTTCCGTATCGGAAGTTAGGAATTTACGGAACTCGCCTTGTGGAAGCATAACAATTTGACTGAATTGGGCTTGTGTAAAACCAACAAGCTGCTCGACTTTCCGATTGATTTCCGAAACGATTTGACGATCGACAAAAGGAACTTCTCCATCATCGACCATCTCAAAAAACTCACATCTCGCATTTGTCTCTGTTTTATTTCCGCTTTTCGTATAAGGTATTTGCCTCATAATACGAAAAGTGCGGCCATTTATTTCAAAAATCAATTCAACAGCTGTCTGCACTGCATCATCCGCAAAATCACTTCTCATCGATCTATATTCTGTTCTGTCTTCCCCGCTTGCCTGTCCATACAATGCGAAGCAGATTCCGTCGAAGATCGTCGTCTTCCCTGCGCCAGTTGCACCGGAAACTACGAATAATCTATGTTCTTCAAGTTTCCGGAAATCGATCGTTTCTGTTCCCTTATACGGCCCGAAAGCGGTCATCGTCAGTTGAATCGGCTTCACTTTTCGACGCCCCCTTTAACTTCGTGCAACACTTCAGCAAAGATCTTCTCCGTTTCAGCGTCAGGTTCTATATCATTCATCTCGACATAAAAGAACCGGAAAAGCGTCAGATCATCCGGCTGTTCCTTCATAACTGCCGCTTCATGCTCGAGTGCGGCTGATGTCCTTACTAGTTTCCTTTCAATATGCATCGCATTCGGATAGACGGACTTAACTTTTTCCATCGGAAATAAAACAGGAGTTTCATCTTGCAGCGTAACAAATACATAATCCGCACTAGTCGGATGTGCGAGGATTTCCTCTATCGTGCCCTCCACTCTACGCATGTCATGTAAAGGAGTGAGTCCTCTTTTTTCTACCTTCACAATTCCTTCTCCATCCATCTCCACAATGAAAAACCCTTTTGCATGCCTTTCTTCTGAAATGGAATATTTCATCGGAGAACCTGCATAGCGAATTTTTTCATCGAGGACATGATGCGCCTGATGTAAATGACCTAGCGCTGTATAATGAAACGGTGTAAACAAGTGGGCCGCCACGTATTCCGCTCCGCCAATTGCAAGCGGACGCTCCGAATCGCTCGTATTTTCTTCTTCCTCACCTAAAGGCGTGACAAAGGCATGTCCAACGAACACATGACGAGCAGTGTTATCCATCGATTCTTGAATATTTTTGACCACTTTTTCCATCGCAGTATGATGGTCTAGGACATTATGGTCTTCATATAACTGCTTAACAATCGACGGGTCACAAAATGGCACCAAGTGGAAATGAACTTCTCCAAATTGATCCGTCAGAACGACTGGTTCAAGTTGCGCAGACATTTGGCCGACAATATGGAAGCCGTTCGATTGCATCAGTCTGCTTCCAAATTGCAGACGACCAGGGCTATCATGGTTGCCTGCGACCGCAATGACAGGCGTTTTCAGCTCCATAACAATTTCCCAAAGTATATCATCCAATAAGGCAACCGCTTCCGGTGGTGGTACCGCCCGATCATACAAATCACCCGCAATGATGACTGCATCGGGCTTTTCTTCGCGAACGGCATCTACGAATTGACGAAGGACATACCGCTGCCCATCAGTCATATATACGCCTTGCACTAATTTGCCAAGATGCCAATCGGCAGTGTGAAAAAACTTCATTACCATTACCCCCTACTTAATTTATATTTTCATTCTCTAAATGACGCATAATTTTCTCCGTACTCATCAGGAATAATACAATCTACCATTCATTTTACAGTAAGTTCAACGAGATTTACATCTGACAATAAAAAAACGGAACACCCTTTAAATGGGTGCCCCGTCGGATCGCGCTATAGCTGGTCTGTCGTCAATTATTCAAAAAACACTTTATCTACATTATATTTTGCACGTAATGTATTGATGATATAAGTTTCATAAATTTCCCGTTCCATCGGATCATCAACTATGATGACGGAAATCTTATTGATTTCATTTCGATGATTTTTAATTGGTGATGTAGTATCTTCAAGATGCTTTTTCACACGTTGACGAAGCTTTCTTGCTTTCCCTGCAAACAACAATTCATCACTTTTATTGTAAAAAAGAATGAGTCCTCCTTTGTCGCGTGGAATTTCATGAAGATCGATAAAACCATTGATTGGTTTGATCGGCGCTTCATCTGCACTCATTTCTTGCTTGCGTTGCTGAATTGTTACATCCGGATTCGGAATTGTAATTGAGATCATTCATTTTCACGTCCTCTTCTTTTGTGAATCTAAATCCTACCATAATTCGGAACGGATTGTGAAATGTTATGCCGTTCGCTCTTAATCGGAGTTTCCCTTCAAAAGGGGTATTTCCCATTCCTCTTCTCATATACTAGAGGACTTATGAAAAGAAAAGGGGTTGCCTGGATGGATTTCCCGGTTTCTATATTAATAAAAAAGCTTCCCAATACATCGCCTAAAATTAATGTATATTATCCACTTGTAACACAAATGAACGATGCAATCATTCAACGGAAAATAAACAATGCGATCATTCATACTCTTAATGAACTCCTTATTGAACAGCAATTTTACAATCCCGCTCTCGTTGAATTGCTGGCAAACTTCGAAATTAAGAACAATCAGCGAGGCATCTTCAGTTTGAATTTAATCGTATATTCATTCACAGGCGGTGCCCACGGTATGACAATCATAAAGTCATTGACATTCGATACGAAAACTGGCAAGCAATATGAGCTGAAGGATTTATTCAAACCAGGAAGCGATTATGTGAAGAAGCTGTCCGACATTATCCGTGTGGACATCAAGAAATGGGACGTACAATTATTAGATCCTCCATTTTCTGAAATTCGATCAGATCAGGATTTCTATATTGCCGATACCTCTCTCGTCATCTATTTCCAATTGTATGAAATCACACCATACGTCTGGGGGTTCCCTTACTTCCCGATTCCGATCCTTGATATCGCGGATATCATTCAACCGCAAGGCCCTCTAGATCGGATGATGTCTTTTACGTAACAATAGAGATGAAAAAATGCGTGCAGTATGTGCTCGTAACGCTGCGCTATTACTCGCTCTTCATGACGACTTTAGTTGCGCGCATTTTTCTTTAATTTTTTGTATTGGAAACCGATGAATATGAAGATTAATCCGACAATAAATATAGCAAACGCCCACCAGGGGAAGGAGGAATCCTTTTCATCTTGACCTCCATGTGTACTGCTTACTTCCTGTCCATCACCCAATGCGTTCAAATCTTCAGTTGCACCGGAAATTTCAGTTGTCCTGTGGCAAATCGTGGTAGATAAAGTGCCCGCCTCATACATATTGCTCGCTGATGCATATACGAGATATTGCTGTCCCTCTTCAAAAGAAATGCCGCAATCACCACCGCCATATCCGGTAGTGATGACCATTTCAGATTCATCAGTTCCCTTCCACGCCTTATCAACTTTGAAATGAACGACATTTCCATACCCACGCATAATCCCCTTATTCTCGATCACCTCTACCACTTCACCGCTGAATACAGCATCTGCCTGATCTAGTGCATCTTCCGGTGGCGGTGGCATGACGCACGAGCATGCGGAAGCGTCTAATGGTTTCCACCATAATAAAACTAATAACAATACGCTTATAGGAATAATACGCTTACATCTCAAGCTATTCCAACCCCTCTCCCTTGTTAACTAGTAGACGAAGGAGAAAGAGATTCGTTTCAAATTTCAATCAATAAACAGGCACAATAAGCGCTTCTTCGTTATTCTTCGGTGAATTTACTGCAGATGAAACACTATACGCATCCATTTGCCTCTCGTCGAATGGCCGCAACATATTCCCCAGGAAATCAATATTATCATTCCGAGGATCAAGCCATGCAGCCTCATCCTCTTTTTTCAAAATAACCGGCATTCTATCATGAATCGGCTTCATCAAATCATTTGGTTCAGTCGTAATAGCGGTACAAGTATGAATGATCTTTCCATCAGGAGTCTTCCATGATTCCCACAATCCTGCAATGGCGAACAGTTCATCATTTTTAAGCCTGATGCGCATCGGGATCTTCTCCCCGTCTTTCCTTTGCCATTCATAAAATGAGTCTGCAGGAAGTATGCAACGCTGTTTCTGGAACGCTTTCCGAAAGGTCGGTTTTTCGGCCACCGTTTCAGCACGCGCATTGATCATTTTATAGCCGATTTTTTCGTCCTTTGCCCATGGTGGGATCAATCCCCAACGGAGATGACCCAAACGATTTTTCCGCCCATCATTAATAATTGCAACTACTTGTTGGGAAGGAGCAATATTGTAACTCGGTATATAATCGCTTTCGGCAAATGCCGATTCAATATCAAATCGCTCGATGATTTCATAATACGGGGCAAATAAAGTAAAGCGGCCACACATAGAAACCCTCCTCCTACTTTCACGATAATTTAGTTAATGATACCATTGCTATTGGGTAGTTTCATGAAAATTGTCAGGAAAGGGTGATTTCAATGAAGAGAACACTTGTCATCAGCGATATTCACGGAGAGTTGGGGTTATTCGAAAAGCTGTTGCAAACAACTGGGTATGATTCCACTCAGGATCAGCTCATACTTCTAGGTGACTATATCGATAGAGGACCCCATTCCAAAGAGGTGCTTGACAAGGTGATGGAGTTGAAAAGCGAAGGAGCAATTGTTCTAAAAGGAAATCACGATGAAATGTTGGTAAAGGCATTCAGAACCGATGAGGAACGGGCTTGGAAGAACTGGACTAACCGGAATGGCGGAGATGCAACATTGAAAAGTTATGGCTTTTCCGAAGAAGAATTTAAAGTCGGAGAAGAAGATCCTTTCGTCAAACCAGAAATCCATTCCGTTGAATTGGAGGAACATATTCAGTTCATACAAACCCTCGATTATTATTTAGAATGGGATGATACGATTTTCGTCCATGCGGGCGTCCATCCGGAAAAACCAATCGAAGAAACAGATCCTTATGAGCTCATTTGGATTCGAGACGTCTTCCACAACGGATATAATGGAGAGAAGACGGTTATCTTCGGCCATACCCCGACAAAGAACTTACATAAGGACAAGCAAGGTTATTCAGTGTTCTTTGGTAAAAATCGAATAATCGGCATCGATGGTGCTGCCGTATACGGCGGACAGTTGAACTGCCTCCAGCTTCCCGAAAAAATTGTTTACTCCGTTACAGCAAAAGAAAAAAAGAATTTGAAAAAAGGTGAGATACATGACAAACAAACCGTATAAGGCACTAGTGACCGATCGGATCTTCTTCGGTGGTGTTGATGCGATCGAAGAATTGATGGCTAATGAAAAGATTGACGTTATCTATGATTTGCGTGCAGAAGTGAAAGGTTCATTACCGAGCGACATAAGCATCCATCAACCATTGTTGGATGATGCTGCTGAACAGGACAACTCCATCCGAGAAGCTGTGAACAAAGTGATGGAAGCTTACAAAGAAGGGAAAAATGTATATTTCCATTGCAATACTGGAAGAGGGCGTGGAGGCACACTGGCGGCAGCCACACTGCTTGAATTAGGCAAAGCAGAGAATGTTGAGGAAGCAGAGCTAATGACAGAAGCGATCCGTCCTGAAACAAACATCAAACCGGCCTTTAAAGAAGCACTGAATCGACTATACGGAAAATGAAAAAGCGGAGGCAGGGATTCCCCCACCTCCACTTTTTTCATTTCCGCTCCTTGCGCTTCGCCTTCTTTTTCACTTCCCTCTCAATCTTCTCAAAGCGTCTAATATCAGTCGGCCTCACCGTAATCGGCTCCTTCCTCAACAACTTACCTAAAGAAAAAATGAGTAAAATGAGAAATAGAGTAAACGGCAGTGCAGAAACAAGAGATGCTGATTGCAAAGCCTCCAGCCCGCCCGCGTAAAGTAATACTGCCGCAATCGCAGACATGAGAAAGCCCCAAATCATCTTGACGATAAGAGGAGGAAACAAGCTCCCTTTCGTCGTCATACTTGCCAATATATAAGTCGCAGAATCTGCAGATGTTATTAAGAATGTAAAAATGAGTACAATGGATAAAAATGAAACAACACCAGTAAACGGCAAATGGTTGAGTGTTTCAAATATAGCGGAAGTGACGTCCGCATCTACCGCCTCGGCGATCTGCGTCCCATTATTCAAATCGCTATATAATGCTGTCCCGCCCAATGTCGCAATCCACATACAAGCGAAAACAGGAGGAATAATCATCACTCCGGCAATAAACTCCCGGATCGTACGGCCTCTCGATACTCTCGCAACAAATGCTCCAACGAATGGCGACCATGCTATCGTCCATGCCCAGTAGAAGATCGTCCATTCCCTAACCCAGGTTCCGCCTTGATAAGGTTGCAGCCGCAAACTGTATCGAATGAAGTTATTTATGTAATCCCCTATTGCCAATGTGAAGCCTTCCAAAATAAAAACTTTCGGGCCGACGAAAAAGAAAAAGATAAGTAATGCGATGGCCATCGCTAAATTGAAGTTTCCTAAATACGCAATTCCTTTATTCAAACCGCTTGAGGCTGAAAGCATATAGGCGACAAATACGATTAAAATAATGATCAACTGGATCCAAAACGTATTCTTTGTATGAATATGAAATACGTACTCCAGACCGCCACTCATCTGCAACACACCCATGCCAAGCGATGTTGCAATTCCCATAACCGTAGCAATGACGGCGAATGAATCGATGCCTGTCTTTAAATGCCGATTCGTACCGACCAATGGTTCCAGCGCTGTAGAAATTAAACCATCCTTCCTTTTTCGAAATTGAAGGAACCCGATAACAAGCCCTACAATACCAAAAATGCTCCATTGCGAAATTCCCCAATGGAAGAACGAATAGCCCATTGCAATGCGTGCTGCCTCCTCAGATTGTGGCTCGACACCTGTAAGAGGAGAAGTGAAATAATGGCTCATCGGTTCCGCGACTCCCCAGAAAACGAGTCCGACTCCAAATCCAGCTGAGAATAGCATGCCAATCCAAGTGAAAAATGGATAGTCGGGCCTTTCCTCGTCCCCTCCTAAACGTATCGCACCGAATTTACTAATTGCTAATCCAATTAAAAATACAACGATAATGAAAACTGTTAATAAATAAAACCAACCGAACTTCGCAGTCGTAAAACCGTATAATTGCCCTGCAACCTCCCCAAACGGAACTGGAACGACAGCTCCTAGGATGACAAGCACTAATATAGCGACTGCCGATATCGAAAACACCGGATTCTTCCAAAACTTTCTGTCCAAAACAAAATCGACTCCCATAAACATAGTTACAGAGTCTATACCCTAAATTGTATTATCGTAACGTACAATTCAAAAAATGAAAAACGGCGATGTTTTTCAACTTCGCCGTTTTCGGATAATCAAACCATATAAAGCTAAAACTGCAAGCACAAGAAGGGCAGATATCAAATATACATTCCTGTATCCCATTTGAACTGCGATAAATCCTAACACATACGATCCGACAGCGAGCCCTGAGTCGAATAAAGTAAAGAATGTCGCAGTCGCATACCCGCTTCTTTGATGGGACGTCGACTGGATTGCGAGCGTCTGCATACTCGGTACAAGCGCTCCATAGCCGAGCCCGACAAACGCTCCAGCAATTAAAAATAATACCGCGGAATCCATGAAAGATAAGATGAACAAACCGAAGAAGAAGCATAGGAATCCAGGTATCAAAATATATGCCGGTCCTTTTTCATCAAAAATTCTACCAGTGAATGGTCGAGTAATGAGCATAACTGCTGCAAAGACGACAAAAAAGAAACTCGCGAGCGGCAATAAGCCTTTCTCTTGCGCATAGATCGACAAATAGGAAAGGACACTGGCATAGGAAAATGCAATTACACTCGCCAAAAATGCAATCGGCAACGCTTTTTTCTCGAACAAGTCGTTCCATGTAAAACCTTTTGTCTTCGTTTCAACTGGCGCTTTATCCATTTTCGGAATAAGAAGAGCCACGACCGCCCCGATAATCATAAGGATACTCATTAAGATGAACAATGCATCGTAGGAATATGTTTGGATAACGAAAAGGGCAATGAATGGTCCAATAACGACCGCCAAATTCGTCGACATAACAAAGTAGCCAAGCCCTGCCCCTCTCCTCGTTGGCGGGACGATATCCGCGGCGAGTGAACCTGCCGCCGTTGTTACAATGCTGAACCAAACACCTTGGAAGAAACGTAAGGCAAGCAAGCCTCCGAATGGTGTAATGAAATAATAGAGGATCGTGCAAATGAGGTAGAAGAATAAGCTGACTAACAGCATTTTTCGTTTCCCGACTATATCGAGCAGTTTTCCAGTAAACGGACGCACGATAATAGCGGAAATTAAAAAGATTGTCATTAACAGGCCTGCTTCTTCGTCCGTCCTGCTCAGCGCATCTTTTGCGTAAAGCGGTAAAGTCGAGACTAAGCCATAAAACACAATAAAAACAGATAAATTTGTCAAGAACAAACTAATAAACGGCTTCGTCCAAATAGGTTCTTTATTATTCAAAGAATCATTCTCCTTTAACTTATATTTTTTTCAATAATTCCATGAGAAGCTTTTCCTCTTCCTTCGAAAGACCTTTCAAACTTTGCTCCTCAAACCGAATGATTGTCTTTTTAATATCGGAAAGCTGCAAAATCGCATTCTCTGTCAAGCTGACATTTTTTTCGCGCCTATCCTTCCCTTCACGCGTCACAAGCCAGCCCATTTCCTCTAATCGATTGACAGTCCGTGTAATAGTTGGTGCCTCTACATTTAAGTATTTCCATATTTGCGTTAATGTCATCTCACCATGTTGATAAACAGAGTAAATAACTGTCCATTGCGCGGCAAACAGACCATGTTCTTTCAGTGCTTGGTTCAGCTCCTTGCTCAATAAACGTGATCGCTGAAACAACTCATGAATTAATGGATTCATTTTCAACACCTCATTGTTTACTTAGGTAACTAATAAAGTATACGCCTATTTGACTTTCCTGTAAAGTCATCAAAAAAGACCGCCAACTGATCGGCAGCCTTAAGCATTAGTATTTCTATGTCAATCCATTCAAACGGTAAAACTTTTTTCTATTATTGAGCGGTAGGCGACGTAATTTTTCGATCTTTTGGCAGAGCAAGTCCTACAAGTCCTATGAATGGAAGGAAAGAGGCGATGACCATCGTTGGGAAGATGCCGATCGAATCCATCAAATTCCCGATTACAACAGCACCAATCGCTCCCATTCCAAACGCCAAGCCAACCGTCAAACCGGCCATCGTCCCAATTTTGGTCGGTACAAGCTCTTGCGCATAAATAACTGTAACAGTGAAGCTAAGCATGATAAAGAACCCAATCGCTACGAGCAATACCCCAACCGCCCAAAGCGGAGCGTGCGGGAGCAAAAGACAGAGAGGCAATGGGACTAATAACGACAATACAATTATATTTTTCCTTCCAAACCGGTCTGCCCACGGTCCACCGAAAAATGTGCCAGCAGCACCAAGTGCCATGAAAATGAATATGTATAGCTGGCCTTGCTCAATCTTCAATCCATAGCCATCCATCAAGTAAAAAATGTAAAAACTAGTGACATTCGTAACGTAAAAGGAACGGGCAAAAATAATTGTCAACAATAAAGCGAGCGCAATCCTGATTTGTTTTTTTGTCAAATCGCCAATTGAAGAAAGCAACACTTTTTTACGATTGTTCTTTTTATCTAATTCCAGCTGGCGTTTGTACCAAGCTGAAATCTTGGACAAGATGAAAATCCCGAGAGCCGCCACTGCAATGAAAACAGCTGCCCCCTTTTGCCCAAGCGGCACTAAAACGAATGCGCTGATCAGCGGTGCCAATGCTTGTCCTGAGTTTCCCCCGACTTGGTAAATCGACTGGGAAAGCCCCCTTTTCGTCCCCGCTGCAAGGAAGGACACCCTCGAGCCTTCCGGATGGAATACCGCGGAGCCAAGCCCCAATATGATGACCGACAGGAGAATGAGCCAATAGCTTGGCGCGATTGCCAAACCCGCCATTCCAATGAGCGAGAATGTCATACCAATAGGAAGTGCATAGGGCATCGGCTTCCTATCGCTGAAATAGCCGACGACAGGCTGCAGGACAGATGCAACCATATTCAACGCAAAAAAGATGTATCCGAGCTGTGTAAAACTTAAACCTCTTTCCTTTTCCAACACCGGAAACATCGCCGGTATGACCGCTTGAAGCGTATCATTCAGCAAATGGCATGCCCCGATCGCAAACATGATCGGATAAACCGGGTTGGCTGGATTTTGTGTCTGTTTACTAGATGTCAACGAAATCCCCACTCTTTATTAATTAATTTGAACAATATGTCCAGTATACAGCAATCGAAAGTGCGAATGTTAAGAATCTGCCAAAATCATATTTCCACGCAGCCGACCGTTTTAAAACGCGCGATTTCCGGGTAGATTACACAGTACTAGCATTTGAAAGGATTGAAGTTGAAATGACAGCCTTCGGCAATGTTTCACTGATGACTTTGTTTCCAGTAACACTACTGTTGCTCACGATGGAAATCGTTCTGGCCTCTTACAAATCATTATCCCCCAATTGGACAAGAAGGCTGGCTTACGGCAATCTCATCATTAATGTCGCTTGGACAATCCTTATTATTTTCCTTCTTCTCAATCCATCGATCATCTTGCCTCATATTGCCGATGTCCTGGCGGAGGTGTTTCAAAGATCACCTGATGATATTATCCCTCAAGTCCATTTGATCATTATGGGAGTGGGTCTTGCATCAATCATCACAACAGTTATCGATGCTTTCGTAGGCTTTAGGAAACCGAGGAATGAAAATAGCGGAGTGAACGAAGCTTCGCGAGAGTGAAATAATGAAAGCCCCTGTGGAAGGTAGAAGAGCTCTTGTATATTAATCTACGTGTTTAGTAGAGACAATTCCGGGAAAACAAAGAACGGAATCACTTTACTAAAGCGGAGGTGTCTAAAATGGCGAAAATTGCAGTAGAAAACCCATTTGACGATGTGAAAGTAGCATTGGAGGAAAAAGGGCATGATGTGAAAATGTTTGAAAGTGATGAAAATCTGAACGGCTATGACATCGGCGTCGTACGTGCGATTGGCGATGTGAACGTCGATCAATTCGATTTTCCAGTCGTCAGCATTCACGGAATGTCCGTTCAAGATGTCGTAATTGAAGTTGAACAACGCCTCCAACGCTAATAAAGACCGGAGTCCTTTACGGATTCCGGTCTTTCACTTTTTATTCACTATCCAATACTTTTTCCGTTCCCGCAACGACGACGGCAGCTGATGCATCGCCGACAATATTCACTGATGTCCTCATCATATCAAGCACCCTATCGATGCCGGCAATTAATGCGATTCCTTCAAGCGGCATATTTACAGATGTCAACACCATCGCTAGCATGATCATACCAGCTCCAGGGACGCCGGCTGTCCCTATCGATGCCAAAATGGTTATGAGGACGACCGTCAGCAATTGAAGGAACGACAATTCCAAATTGAAAAATTGAGCGATGAAAACAACGGCAACTCCTTGGTAGATAGCCGTACCGTCCATATTGACAGTAGCACCGAGCGGAAGGACAAAGCTTGATATTTTATTTGGGACACCGAGATTTTCGTTCGTGTTTTTAATTGTCACAGGCAATGTCCCCGAGCTGCTGCAAGTACTGAAAGCGACAAGTGCTGCTGGAGAAATCCCTTTGAAAAACCTTTTCGGACTCATACCTGCAAATGTTTTAACCGCTGTCGAATAAACGATGACGGCATGTAAAATACAAGCGATGTAAACTGCTAATATCACTTTGACGAGCGGTAAAAGAACCGATAGACCATATTGTCCGATAACTGGGGCAAGTAAACCTAAAATGCCGATTGGCGCAACTTTCATGACAATCCCTGTAATTTTGTACATAACTTCGGCGAACCCTTCAAAAAACGTATAGACGGGACGCGCTTTTTCTCCGACTAACGTGATGGCTAGCCCGATAAATAAGGCAAAGAAGATGATTTGCAAAATGTTTCCTGTCGCCAAGGCGGTAAATGGATTATCCGGAACGATATTCAATATTGTCGTGATGGCACTTTGTGGCTCTTGCGTAGCGGATTCTGGAGCGACCAAGCCGTCCGATGAAATCGATAAGCCTTTACCCGGCGAAATTAGGAAAGCGATGGCAAGACCGATAATGATGGCGATGGCAGTAGTCGCTAAATAATAGATGACTGTCTTGATACCGATTCTTCCAAGCTGCTTTGGATCGGACGTGCCGGCAACACCGACGACCAATGTGGATAAAATGAGCGGAGCGATGATGAATTTAATTAACCTTAAAAATAAATCCCCAAATGGCTTAAGAAAATCAATGGAACTGCCGAACATACTGCCTAAAATAATGGCTAACACAAAGGCGATAAAAATTTGCGTAACAAGATTAAATTTGATCTTCATGTTTCTCCCCTTTCTTGAAATTTGTACGTACAATTGCTACTACCAACATATACAAACTCCACTCATAACATGAATGAAAAAGGGAATAAAAAAAGCCCCCAGACCGCTTTCGCGAAAAGGGGGGTAGATCAGAACCATCTGCCGACGATTGGATAATTGTATGTTTCACCTTGCAACGATTTCACAATTCCTAATATCGGTACGATGATCGTCATCAGTCCGAAAACGATTATCATCGGTATGCCGATCAAGAATATGATCAAAATAGCTGAAATGAAAATTAAAGCGCCCATAACTAATTGAAACAACAACGCTTGAATGGATATTCTCTTTACCTCTGTATCATCCACAACCAAATAAATAATGAACGGAACAAGGAATGGTGCGAAAAATGCGCTAGCATGTACCAACACTTTCAATCCTGTATTTTCCATATTGTGTACCTCCTTGTTTTCTACTATATTATACTTTACGGATAACGAAGGAGGAAGTTTCACTTTCATCCTAATAATTCATTGAATTTCCGTTCGATCATTTTTACATCAATTTCTTCAATCAGAGCGTCTTTCAGCTTATACCGTTCCTTTAGCCTCAATATCCGCTTCACACTTTCATCGATCCGCTCCTCAGATATTTTCCCTTCTTGCACCGCAGCCATCAATGCATTGAGTGTACCTACCTGGTTTTCATAATCGCCTGCAATCAAAAGCAGATCACTTCCAGCAAGAAAAGACTGTACTGCAGCTTCAGGAACCGTATAATCATTCACGATTGCTCCCATCGTCATATCGTCTGTAATGACGACACCTTCAAAATTCATTTCCTCACGAAGTAAATCTGTAATTATTTTTTTCGATAAAGAGGAAGGATACATGTCATCTAGTTCTGGAAACATAATATGTGCCACCATGATCACATCTGCATTTTCCTCAATTGCCCGCTGAAAAGGTATTAATTCGGTTTCATGCAATTCCGCTAATGACTTATCAATGACTGGTAATGAAAGATGGGAATCCACATGTGTATCCCCATGCCCAGGGAAATGTTTCACGACAGAAATAATACCATTATCCGTCATCCCTTGCATGACTGCCATGCCTAAATCTGCGACCTCCTCGGGATTGGACGAAAATGAACGGTCACCGATGACAGGATTTTTCGGGTTGCTATGGACATCTAACACAGGTGCATAGTTCATGTTATAACCGAAGGCATGCAACAGTTCTGCGAGATATGTGCCCGTTTCATAAGCAAGCGTTTCATCACCCGTACGACCAAAATATTCTGCTGCGGGCAATTTTTTCATGCTGGATGGCAAGCGGGATACACGTCCTCCTTCTTCATCGACCGAAATGAACAAAGGAATTTTATAATCGGCATTTGCCTGTTTGCTATCATTCAATAATTTCAGCATTCCTGCAGGATACGATATATTTTTTCCTAATAAAATGATCCCCCCGACATGATGTTGACGAATCAGACGGTCCAACTCATCACCGTACGTCTTCCCTTTCATACCGACGATAAGCAATTGGCCGATCTTCTCTTCCAATGTCATGTCTTCCATCAACGCATCTACCTGTGAGAGAACGATTTCCGGTTGATCTGAAATTTGTGGCCTCTCGCTGAACTGCGGAGGTTCTTTACTCGATTCTTGCGACGCCGGACTGCATCCCGCCAATAAAAAGAGGAAGCAAAAAACGAACAATCCTAAGCCTCGACGCATCGGATGACTCGGGGCTAACTCCAAATTTCTTTCGCCCTATCTAAGGAATCAAGTGATATACGGCCTTTCAACATTGGAGGAGGACAATGTCTGTTATGTTCAGCAATCTTTTCATTTATTTCATTGACGCGTTTTTGAAGTGTGCCCTGTTCGCCGCTCGATGAAAGTACTGCCAACTCATTGATCATGCCGCTAATTTCGTGCTGCAATTTCAACCAATGCGGTTTATATCCAGCGTCTTTAGCTATCTTTTGAAAGTGCTGGAATGTGTCGCCAGAAAAATACTCTTTCGACAACGGTTTTCCGAAACCTTTCAAATTCTCCATGCCGTTTTCATTTTCACGTTTTTTTAACATATCGCCGATCAGATCATTGTATGGAGGCATCGAATTATCAGACATTCTTATCCCACTCTTTCGTCGATTTTTATCAAATCATTTTTGCCAGACGTATATTCAAGTTTCATTTGCTCCAACTCAAGTTTCATCTTTTCGGTTTCAATGATGAAATTTTGTTGCTTCATTTTTTCGAGTTCGATTTCTTCCCGAACCATTTCCGCTTTAAATTTCATCGTCTTCCGTTTGTAATCGGTGATGATGGCCGTTATCGGCACACACATGACGATTGCAACTATTCCCATAACATATAGCATCTTTTCTCACTTCTCCTTTCTTGTACATTGTTTCTACTGCTACGAAAGAAATGCAATAAAAGTTTCGCTTTTTGCTGCTTATTTTCCTGTAAACGTTGCAGGCGCGACAACTCCGACAAGTTGCCCAGTTGCGCACATAACATCATCCGCATACACTTCGACGTCAACTTTCCATTTTTTCGGGTGGATTTCTTCAACCGTTCCGACCGCCTTCAAAACTTTCCCTTGTGGAGTCGGCTTCAAATAATTCACGTTCAAAGAAGCAGTGACAAATCGAGGAACTTCCGCGTCGTCACCAGGTTCATGTCCATTCTTTCGATACAATGCGAGCGCGCAAGACCCCGTTCCATGGCAATCAACGAACGAAGCAATTAATCCGCCGTAAACAAATCCCGGAATCGCCATATGTTTTTCCAATGGTTCATAATATGTAACCGTTTTCTCGCCGTCCCAGCCTGTACGAAAATGATACCCATCCTCATTCAGCCGCCCGCACCCGAAGCACCAAGCAAAATCATCTGCATAGAAATCTTGTATCGCATTTTCAACTTTCGTCATTTTTCACCCTCCATATATTCTTTATTATTCGAATACTATTATAACACTAATCTTTCCTTCGCCTGATAGGCAAAACTATTTTATAAACTATCGCATTCGTATTAATGAATCTTCCTCCAGAATCATAGCATGAGTACTATTCCATATAAGCAACCGTTGCGTATACTATACAAACGAAGACTGGAGGAATTGATATGAAAATGCGCGCTTTCTTGCTCATCGCACTCCTAATCGGAGGAATGTATGCAATGATCGAGACTATCAATGATTTTAATGAAAAAAGTTTCAATGAGTTTTTTGAAACATTGGATGCCGATTTCAGTTCGCTCACTTTCACGAAGCCTACGATGCACGGTTCCCCAGCTGAGACGTGGAGCATCCATGATGAACATAAAGTAGACGAATTGCTTCAGTTCCTGCAAAGCTACCATGTAAAGAAATTGAAGCCCGAAGAGATCAATCTAGATGATAATATTGACGAATTCACTATCAGCTTAGAGGATTCGGACGGAAAAACAGTTACAATCATCGTTGCGGAGAATTTGATCGTTGAAAATTCATTGCTCTATTATGAAATAGTCGACGGCCCACTCGATGTCGACTGGATTGTCCACTTTTTCGTCACAAATAAATCATAAACCTGTATCGGCGGTGAGTAGAAGCAAGTATTCACGCATAAATTGCTATAATTACGCATAAACCGTTAGAAAGACTCATAACTCGAATGAAACGCGCATAACACCTCAGAAAAACGCATAAAACTAGAAATCCACGCATAATCTGCTATATTCACGCATAAAGGTTCTAATTAATGCATCTCTCATTTTCGTTTCGCAGCATATTGATGAATCATCGCCCGTATCATCGGGTTTAAGTTTTCCGGCAGCTCCTGCAAATTAAAGAACCCGACTTCTGATGTCTCAACACCGTCAGCTTTCAGTTCACCGCCACGAATATCATCCGTTGCATACACAATTGTCACCGAATAATATTCGTGGCCATTGTTCAATACGGTATGTGTTTGTGCGCCTGAAACGACGGTTACAAGTTCCATCTGTCCCGTTTGTATCCCCGTCTCTTCAAGAACTTCCCTTCGCCCAGCCTCTTCCGCAGATTCCCCGAGCTCCATGAATCCACCTGGAATTCCCCAGCGACCATCCAAATTTTTCTGCAGAAGAATTTCCCCTTTTTCATTGAACACGCCCACGCCTACACCCGTCAGCAATAAGGGCCGGTTTCCGACCGTTTCTCTAAGTTCCTCAATATACCCCATGACCCATTCCCCTTTTACGTAATAAACTTATGCGATTGACGCAATAATTGTAAATGTCCCAGGAAGCCTCTCGCTAATCCCTTCTGGTGAACCTGCTGGAAATGCCCAATACACGCCTTTGTCCTCTTTCATTTTTCTTATCTTTAAATCAGAAAGAACAAGAGCATTGACCACTTCAGATAGCATCCACTGCCTAATTACATTTTTCTCTAATTTGTTTTGCGCTTTTTCTGGCAAAAGAGCCGAATAGGCTACATCAACCTCCACATATCCCTCACTAAAATAGTCACCTTCCAGTACAGTTTCTCCATTTATAACGCGCAGCGTTTTTGAAACGAAAGGATGATAATCTCTTACGATAAAAATTCCCGATTCGTTCATCAGCTTGGAAACCTTCCGAAATAACGGGTGTAGGTCAACAAAATAATGAAGTACTCCCATTTCAAGAATGACGATATCGAAAGGTGACATTTCCTCTTCGGCTAATTCAAGAACATCTTTGACAATATAAGTTAGCGAAACCCCTGCCGCTTCTGCGAGCTCCATAGCGTATCGTTGGTTTTCAGAGGATAGATCTACTACTGTGACGTCTGCACCAAGAAGCGCAAAGCAGACTGCTTTATTTCCTTTTGAGCCAAGTAAATTAAGGACTCTTTTTCCTTCTACATCCCCAATTCCGTTCAAATAGTAGCTGACCTTTTTGGACGGGTCTTCCTTTAATACATCTGCGTAGTCTTTAGGTGAACCATGCCGTGCTACCCATGCATCATAAGCGTTTTGATTCCACCCTATTTTATTTCTTTCGCTCATTTCCTGCTGGTTCATCAAACCTGCACTCCTTGATAATGATAGGAGATCGACGCTTCAAGCAGTCCTTCAATCCCGCCTTCATAATAAGGCATGGCTTCATTCGCAAATGAAAGATCTTTCCATTCCACATCTAAAATACCGCCCGAATCTTGAATGGCTACTTCCCCTTCCATTGCTTCCGCCAGAAATGTGAAAAACAATACATGATTGTTTTCCTTCTGTCTGAACGCCTCATTCACCTTCAGCAATCTACCAATCGTCACATTTAGCCCGGTTTCCTCCCATACTTCACGCTTTGCCGCCTGTTCCAATGTCTCCCCTTTTTCCACTCCCCCGCCGGGCAATGTCCAATTATCATATTTCCTATTCTTCACCATTAGTACTTTTCCCTTTTTTAGGATGACAGAATATACAACATCTACTCGATTCATTATTGAATTCCCCCCTGCTCGTATATACTAAGAATCATAGCTTATCACCGGAGGGATGGACAATGGAATTCAGAAATATCGATGAACAAATCATCCAAAAATATAAGGAAGATGAAACGCTCATGATTCGTCTATTTGTGCAATGGTGCTCGAACAATGAATTAGATCCACATACACTCTATAAAAAAGCATATCCATACCAAATGGAAAATGCCGCTTTACAGGAAGTTATCGAAAGCGACGATGGATTCGACGATATCTATATCGACAACGAAACAATGCTCGACGTTCTCCAACTTTTCGGTAATGAAGATCTTGCCTTCGTAATCGCAGATGAAATCGAACGACTGAAAAGCAAGTGAAGAAATAAGATGACAGAAATACCGATTCATTTTTACTTTTCTATTAGTTTGCTATATACTATCATTAGTTCGACATCCGTAATAATTACGAGCTAAAAGGGAGAGATAGGAATGGTGAAAAGTTTACCGCCACGTTCAGAAGTGAACATTGAAGAAACATGGAATTTGGAAGACCTTTTCAAAACGGAAGAGGATTATAATGCAGCGATTGACCAGCTTGTAAACGAAGTTGCTTCCTTTGAAGAACGCTTCAAAGGGAAAATTACTGATGAGAAAGCTATCATCGAAGCTTTAGATGGATATGCTTCCATCATGGGCAAAATGACACCAATCGGAGCCTACCAAAGCTTGGCGCATAGCGTCGATCAAACAAATGATGAAGCACAAATGCGTGCAAGTAAATACGGCTCGACTGCATCCAAGCTCGGAAGCCAGCTTTCATTCTTTACGAGTGAACTATCCGAAGTATCAAGTGAGCTATTGGAAAAAGCGATGAATCAATCCGAGGAGTATAAAAACTATCTTGAAGAATTGATTCGTCAAAAGCCATATAAGCTTCATCCGGAAGTGGAAAAGACATTGGCAGCATTCTCTTCTGTATTGAACGCGCCATACGGATTGTATAATACGACTAAATTAGTCGACATGAACTTCGAAGATTTTGAAGTCGACGGCGAAAAATATCCGTTAAGCTATACGACATTCGAAGGCGGATGGGAATCGGAAACGGATACAGAGAAGAGAAGAACCGCATATGATGCATTCCATGCGAAATTGAGAGAGTACCAGCATACGACTGCTAAAACTTACGATATGCATTTACAAAAGGAGAAAACAACTTCCGATTTGAGAGGATATGAAAATGTTTTCGAATATCTTCTATTCAACCAAGAAGTTGACCGCTCCATGTATGACCGTCAAATCGATTTGATCATGACGCATCTTGCGCCGCATATGCGTAAATACGCAAAACTTCTTCAAAAGGTCCATGGACTCGACGAGATGACTTTCTCAGACTTGAAGATTCCATTGGATCCTAACTATGAACCGAAAATCACAATTGAAGAATCGAAGAAATATATCGATGACGCGCTTGCTATTATGGGTGATGATTATATGAATATGATCGATCGTTCCTATAAAGAGCGCTGGACTGATTTTGCACAAAATGCCGGCAAATCGACTGGAGCATTCTGTTCAAGCCCTTATGGAGTCCATCCTTATATTTTGATTTCCTGGACAGGCAGCATGGAAGATGTCTTTGTACTGGCGCATGAGCTTGGACACGCAGGGCATTTCTACAATGCTCACCAACACCAGAACATTTTCAATTCACGTCCATCTATGTACTTCATTGAAGCTCCTTCGACGATGAACGAAATGTTGATGGCGAACCATTTGCTATCTAACTCGGATGATCCGAAATTTAAACGTTGGGTTATTTCTTCTATCGTAGCGCGTACGTACTACCATAACTTCGTCACACACTTATTGGAAGCAGCGTACCAACGAAAAGTGTATGAACGCATCGATGCTGGCGGCAGTGTGAATGCGAATGTACTGAACAGCCTGAAGCGTGGAGTTCTCGAGGAATTCTGGGGAGACGACGTAAAAATCAACGAAGGTGCTGAATTGACATGGATGCGCCAGCCGCATTACTACATGGGCTTGTATCCGTACACATACAGTGCAGGATTGACGATTTCCACACAAGTGTCTAAACGTATTTTGGAGGAAGGTCAACCTGCAGTTGAAGATTGGCTGAAAGTTCTTCAAGCAGGAGGCACGAAATCCCCTGCCGAGCTTTCCAAAATGGCAGGCGTCGATATTACGACTGAACAACCATTGCTTGATACGATTGCGTATATCGGTGAATTGATTGATCAGCTAGTAGAATTGACAGAAGAGATTGAAACTGCACAAGTGAACTGATTTTGGCTGAGCTGTCCTTTCCATGGAGGGGACAGCTTTTTAATTGAAGTTGTTATTCGCTTTTCCATCCGATATGATAAATACAAATCTATTCGTGCTGCTAGTTTATCATTTTTGAAATGAGGGGTTTACTTGTCTTCCACACAATCCAATTGGTATGTCCGGTTCGGCTGTCTTGCACCAATCATCGGGACTGCTGCAATGTTTTATTTCATAAAGCGGGACGCCTTCCTTCCCGGTTTCCTATTTTTCGCGGCGTTCTTTGGCTTTGCTGCACTCTTTTTATTCCTTTCCACACGGGCGGAAGAAAAGTTGAAAGCAAAGCAGAGAGATTATTTGAACACGTTCCAACCGAAAGCAACGAACTATATTGAATCACATGCATTCATCGCGGATGATCTTCTTTCAAAAATCGTTGTTGATGAAAAAAATCGTCGAATTTATTTTTGGGAGCCTGTCCCTATAGATGGGAAGCCCGTCAAAAAAGCATTTGTCAAAATGCCTTACATACTTTCAGATTATCCATATTCCGCAATACTGGCCGTGGAAGTGTATGAAAACGGCACCCGGCAGAAAACGGTCGTGAAGGAAGTCGAAGGTACGATGGATCGGATCGAAGCGCTCGGACAATCTATCACACCAATCGTTGATAAGAAGATGTCGCTAGCGAAGAAAGCGATCCACCGTAAAATTGCCACCGTTGAAATGAAAATCATCATCGATGATGAAACAAAGCCGGTTCGAATCATCCGTTTCTTTGCAAATCTTGATAAGAGGCTGAAGAAGGAATCTACTGACCATATTGCTATGGGACGACAAGTCGATCATTGGATGTCCCTTCTTACGTTCATCATGAATAATAAATAATAGTGTTAAAGCTGCCACCCCATTTTTTCGAGGGTGGCGGCTTTTTCCTTTTCGATGAAAAATCATGTTGAGTTTCCTTCGTCACATATAGTAGAATGAAAGCACATCTTAGTCAGACGAGTCAAAAAACTAAGAAAACGAGGTTTTTACATGCTGATTTCTAATCGTGTACAAAACATGCCACCCCATTTCTTTTCATCATTAGTTCAAAAAGTGGATGCCGCCAAAGCAGCTGGGTTGGACATTATTAATTTAGGGAGAGGCAATCCTGATCAACCGACGCCTTCTCATATTATTAAGGCGTTGCAGCAAGCCGCGGAGAAGCCTGAAACGCATGGATACTCGCCATTCAACGGAATTCCTGAATTGCGAAAAGCAGTCTCGGAATTTTATAAGCGAGAATATGGCGTTGATGTTGATCCAGAAACGGAAGTCGCTATTTTAGGCGGATCCAAAATAGGACTTGTCGAAGCACCTTTAGCGATGATGAATGAAGGCGATCTACTTTTGCTTCCAGATCCTGGATATCCCGATTATTTATCCGGTGTCAGTCTTGCCAACATCACGTATGAAACGATGCCTCTGCTGAAAGAAAATGGATTCATGCCGGATTTTGAGGCATTATCTGATGACGTAAAACAGAAAGCAAAAATTATGTATTTGAACTACCCGAACAATCCGACGAGCGCAGTGGCGACAGTCCCCTTCTTTGAGGAAGCGGTTGCATTCGCCAAGGAGAATGAGATTTTCATTTTGCATGATATGGCATATGGTGGAATCGGTTTTGACGGTGAGAAGCCGGTCAGCTTCCTGCAAGCGGAGGGTGCAAAAGAGATCGGAATTGAAATGTACACATTATCGAAGACGTACAATATGGCCGGCTGGAGAGTTGCCTTTGCTGTCGGAAATAGCCAGATGATTAAAGCGATCAATAAGTTGCAACACCACTTATTCATCAGCCTTTTCCCTGCTGTCCAACATGCCGCCATCGCTGCTTTGACCGAAGATCAGTCATGCGTGCATGAATTGACTGCATTGTACGAAGGGCGAAGGGATGTCTTAATTTCCGAATGCAAACGAATCGGGTGGGATGTGGAGGCGCCGAAAGCATCGTTCTTCGCCTGGCTCCCTGTTCCACAAGGCTATTCAAGCGAGGTTTTTGCAGATATCCTCCTTCAACAGGCAGGAGTCGTCGTTGCCCCAGGCCACGGCTTCGGTACCCACGGAGAAGGTTATGTACGTGTCGGCCTCCTAGCAAGCGAAGAGCGTATTGCTGAAGCTGTTCGTAGAATTGAGAAGCTGGGGATTTTTTCTGCGAGTGAGGTGTAACATTCCTCCAACATTGAATTAATAATAAAAACGCTCAGATTGAGCGTTTTTTTTACTATCTTTATTTTAATAAAGAGCCAGTAAGTTTAATAACAACTACTCTTGATAACAAGTTTCATACTCGTCTTTCATTAGCCAACTCCGACACGCCAACCCTCTATCATGATAAATCTCTTGCTCCACATTTAATTTTATACTGTTGTTATAAGGTCCTGCATTTGTTATGAATAACGTTTTTTCATCTACCCAGTCTATAAGGATATTATCATTTGCATCGCTATAATAAATGATCTTCTTATTATCATTTTCACGGTGCTTTGTTATTTCTACCCACATATTAACTCCTCCTGCTGCACCGCCATACGGTTCGTAATAAGCACTAGCCGTATATTCCCCATTCGGCGATAAAACAGGACCAGGTCCGTTTTGTATAAATTCTTTATCAATATCATCAAATGTAAATAAATACACCTTATATATATAGATTGCTAATACCGAAACAATTCCAAATAACGTTGCAATCAATAATTTCTTAGGGAATGGCTTCTTTTTAATGAATGAAATTATTATCCGCACCGATAAAATCAAAAATATAATTATCGTAATAAAAGAAATTAATAAGCCAAACCAAATTAAAATGATAATCCCCTCTTCCCCCAACTACCGAATCGGTTATTCGGATGAGGTGGTCTTATTTTGTGTTGTGACTCGGGTGGATTATAGTGATTATCGTCTTTAGACGCTAGACCTGCTGCTTTGGACGAAGGAGCCTCCACTTTGGACGCAACCTGCCACTTTGGACGTGCGACCAGCTCCTTTGGACGCGCAACCAGCTCCTTTGGACGCGCGACCTGCTGCTTTGGACGCGCGACCTGCCACTTTGGACGTGCGACCTGCCACTTTGGACGTGCGACCTGCCACTTTGGACGTGCGACCAGCTCCTTTGGATGCGCAAGCAGCTCCTTTGGACGCGCAAGCAGCTCCTTTGGACGCGTAACCGCTTTATTTATGCGCCAACCGCTTCCTTACTTCTCAAATCCAATATGAATAGAATCGGCAATATGTTTGTATCCGATTTCCTTATAAATTTTATTCGATGTCGGGTTCATCATATCCGTATAAAGCACGCAGAATTCATACTCCTTTAAAAGCTCCTTCGAACCTTGTGCGACCATCGTTCGAGCATACCCTTTTTTCCTCTCCTCCTTCGGTGTAAAGACAAGAGAAACAGTGACACTGTTTGCAGTTGGTCTTGATTTCTTCATCATCGAGACGACTTTCCCTTCGACTTCCCAGAGGAAAACTTCTCGAGCATCTAAAAATGCAGACACCTTTTCACGAATGATATCCGGTGACGTTCTATCCAAATTCGTATCTTCCTCGAACAACGCAAACCATTTTTCAATGAGTGGAGCATCTGCAACTGTCGCGAATCTCCAGCTTCCGGGACTCATTTCGAGTGTCTCTTCAACCTCATCCAACCGATAAAGTCCTTGGTCCATAAGCAGTTTTTGCGTTTCCCCTGTTTCATTCTCCCACGCATTTGCAAAAGATTTCGCCCATTGTTTCAAACTGATGACAGATGGAACGGCAATCGAATTTCCACGTAATTCCCGGACAATAAAATCAATCACTTCATCCTTCCTGCTCTCATCCACTAAAACAAGATTCAATGGATGTGGCGGTGTCATCTGCAATAGCGCAATGACTTCTTTCCCTTCCGTTACGGCGGCCATGTAAGGATTTGCATACTTCCCCGCTTTAATCGCTTGCAACACGCCGAAGAAAAGGCTGAACACATCCTCATTTTTCGCTATGATTGGCTCTGCCACTTCCGCAAATTGGATTGCCTCTTCATATTGAACAATATTCATCCAAATCTCCCCATTTCTTTTTGAGAATTATATACGTAAAAAATTGAATTGTCACGATTCTTTTAAAAGAATTAAAAAAGGACATGCATGCAAACGCTGCTTGTCCTCATTTTATGTAATCTTTTATTCATTTCACCAGAGCATCGGTTTTTGCACCATGAGCCAAAGCATGATGAGCATCAATCCGATGTAAATCCAAGACGTCTTCGTCAGGACGGTCAGAATTTCCCCTTTATTGCTATCGGGGAGATGGTATCTTCTAAGCACCTTTGTAAATCCGCTTGAAAGGAATACACCAGATATGAGCAAGATGGCAAGTGTTGCAATTACCCAAGAAGTGTACCAAGGCCATGGCCCCATCAGCAACAGCAATGCGCCTGATACGACGAGCACATGACCGGCATGCATGACTAACCTGATAATGACTTTGATGATCGTCAAGTATGCATTCTCAGTTGGTAGATCGACGTTCCGCAGTCTTTTGATCGTCGGCATTAGTAAAAATAATGGACCGATGGCAAGGACTGCGGAGACGACGTGGACAAATACCATTGTCCCATACATGAACTTCATGACATCTTACTTAGCGACTGGGCTGAATTCGTGTACCCACACGCTCATTGTCGGAATCCACGGCATTTTCGGATGCAAGGCAAGAATAGATTGCTTATATTCTTCCAAATTTGCGAACCCTTCTTGTTTCGCATGCTCATCCGTCATTTCACCGAGTGTCTGCTTGTATAGCTTATCGACTTTGAACTCTTTTCCGTCCAACACCATGATTTCATCCGGATACGCGTAGACACCATTTCTTCTCGTCGCTGTTTTTTCACCCTTCAATACTTTTTCGACATCTGCAGGGATTGTAACGAGTCGTTCAACTGAGCAAGTTTTTTCCGGTAATTCATTCATACTTCATCGCTCCTCTTCTGAATCTACCTCTATCATATCGATTCCCAATCGGTAATTCCATAAGTAACGGTCGCAAACTTTGTGTCCTTAAATAAGAATTCACGATACAGTCACAAACAATACAGTTGGATGATCGGGACATTCTTATTTCACTTCAAATGTAAATTCCTCATGCTCATGCAAGCCTTCACTATTTTTCACATGAATTTTCGCAGTGTACATGCCTTTTTCTTCGAAAGAGTACTCCGCAATATATTCGCCTTTTTCTGTTTCATCTGCGTCAATCCAAAGATGTTTTTCGCCGAGGACGTCGCTTGAAACTTCATAACGAACATTCGCTTTTTCAAGGGGCTCTCCATCGATCTGCAAATGAGTCATCAATTCCGTCTCTTCACCAGCAACTGCATTTTCCGGTTTCACAAAATGGAGTGCAAATCCATCCGCATGTCCATGATCATGTCCATGGCCATGCTCCTCATCTTCCGCTTGTGCTTCTGCTCCTGCACCAATTGTCACTTGCTTCACAGGCATCGTGTGTAAATTTTTCGCATCTACATGTACTTGAATATTGAATAAGCCGTCATGGTCAAATGTTGTTTCCGCTGTATACGTGCCATCCTTTTCATTAACCGAGTCGATCATGACCGAGTCATCTTTCTTTCCTTCTTCCCAGACTTCATAGACGACTTTATCGGCATCATCCACTTTTTCGTCTCCGTACGTAACGAGCGCTTCCATATTTACTGTATCACCGACTTCTGCCTGTTCTGTCACTGTCAGCTCCACTTCCAACGGGAGCACTTCCACCGCCGATCCGTCATCAGCTTCTTTTCCGCAGGCAGCCAACATGGTTAATCCGATAAGCAGGCCAAGCAATTTGTATCTTTTTCTCATCAATGAATACCTCCGCCATTTCTACTTTTGAAAAATATATGTAACCTAGTATGATATTATCAAGTAAATACGAAGTAATTATGAAGCGGACCTATTCATAAGTATTTCACAACTGACAAGTATATTATAATTGATTATATGTGCGAAATGAGGATATTCTGATGAATCCATATACGATTTTAATAATAGATGATGAACAGCAAATGAGAAATTTAGTACGCACTTTCCTTGCCCCGGAAGGCTATATTGTTGAAGAAGCGACAGACGGCATGGACGCTTTGTCAAAAGTGTACAAGCTGCAGCCCCATTTATGCATTGTCGATGTCATGATGCCGTATATGAATGGATTTGAGTTTGCGAAAGAATTGAAGCGGACGACGAATATCCCTATCATCTTTTTATCCGCCAGAGGAGAAGAATGGGACAAGGTAGAAGGTCTTAAGATTGGCGGGGATGATTATATCGTCAAGCCGTTCATGCCGGGCGAACTCATTGCAAGAGTTGAATCGGTTTTAAGAAGATCGTATCAGCACCAGCTTTTGTCACGGGTATTAACAGTCGGTCCGATCGTTATCGATCACCTTGCGCATAAGGTCACTTTGGACAATGAACCGGTTTCATTGACTGTGAAAGAGTTCGGCATCCTTGAAACTCTTGCAAAGAAACCGGGCCGCGTTTATACGAGAGAACAGATCTTAAGCATCGTTTGGGGAGATCATCACCAAAGCACCGACCGGACGATCGATACGCATATTAAAACTTTACGATTGAAACTTGGTGAAGCGGGCAACATGATTGAAACGGTATGGGGCATCGGTTATAAGCTTGAGGTGAAATGATGAAAAAGCTCACATTGAGCAAGAAGATTTTAATTATCCTTGTCGCAAGCCTTGCATTCACGATTCTTTTTTCTTTTTTCTTCATTCACTTCCTTTATTCTCAGCTTTACCTATCAAGTATTGAGGAATCGATCGTATATCAAGGTAAGCGCACTGCATCCCATTACCATTATGGCGAATTGAGCGATGAAATTATTGAAAAAATCCAATGGTACAACATCGTCTCCGAATATGAAGTAATTGTCGTCGATAATTTGGATGATCTCTCATCATACTTTCCGTATAAGATCAATTATGAAAATCTTATCGATAATAAAGATCGCCAAAGTTTGAATAAAGGCGCCTACATTATGAAAAAGGGATATGTCGAGGAACTGGACCGTGAAATTCTTGGAGCCATTTTTCCGATAAAGGGCGAAACAGGGCTAATCGGTTTCATCTATATATACGTTCCGCTTGCAGCGATTCAAGACGTGTTTCGGGAGAGCATTCCCCTTCTTGTCATCGTCGGGACATTGTTCTTTTTCCTCCTGTTTCTCGGTCTCAATCGGACGTGGCAATCTCTGTTCAGACCGTTGCAGGAGCTTCAGCGTCTTTCAACGGAAGTATCGAAAGGAAACTATAGCAGCAGGATCGAAACGGACCGCGAGGATGAAATCGGACAATTGGCGAAAGCATTCAACTCGATGAGTCTTTCATTAGAAGAGCAGGAAAAACGAAAAAAAGAATTCACGTCAAACCTTGTCCATGAATTGCGGACGCCTTTAACGTATATTGGTGGCTACACGCATGTGCTGAAGGAGAAGATTTATTCATCGCCCGAAGAAGCAGAAAGCTATTTAACAACGATTGAAAAAGAGACTGTCCGTTTGAATAAACTGATCAATGACCTCATTGAGCTGAATCATCTTCAGGAAGAGTTATACGTACTCGCGGAAGAGCCGATCGTCATCGCGCAAATTATTTTGGACACGCTTGATTTATTCAACATCCTGATCACTGAAAAAAGATTGGAACTGCAAGTTGATATTGAAGAAGACCTTATTTTGGTTGGAGATCCGAAAAGAATTCAACAAGTCTTTTACAATATTATAGACAATGCAGTCAAATATTCCTTCGATCGTGGAAAGCTTGGCATTCAGTTGAAAAGCGAAGGAGAAATTGTCGCTTTCAAAGTGACTAATGAAGGAATTGTCATTCCTGAAGAAGATATTAACAGGATCGGAGAACGTTTTTTCCGTACTGACAAAGCAAGGAACCGAACGACTGGAGGGTCGGGACTTGGGCTCTCGATTGTGAAGGAGATCATCCGGCTCCATGGTGGAACTTTTTCCATTCATAGCGACAATGCCACTGGAACTACTGTTACTGTCCGTTTTGTGAATAAAATGGAAGATGGGGATGAACAATGAAAACAAGTAAAATGCTGTCCGTTCTTTTCATTGCAATACTTCTTTTGTCCGCATGCAGCGAGACTAACAAAACGGGCAGGAAAGTTGCCTCTTTCTCATTTACCGATCAAAATGGAAAGCCATTCGGTACTGATCAACTCGCCGAAAAAGTGTGGATTGCGGATTTCATTTTCACGAATTGCAAAACTGTTTGTGTACCAATGACACGCAAAATGTCCGAACTACAAACAACATTCAAGGAAGAAGACGTTGAAGTGGAATTCGTAACGTTCACGGTCGATCCGGACATCGATACTCCGCAAGTTTTGAAGGAGTACATCGGACAGTTCTCAGAAGACGAATCGAACTGGCATTTATTGACGGGCTATTCTCAGGAAGCGATTGAAAAGATTGCGTTGAATCAATTTCAAACGATTGTACAAAAGCCGGATGCGTCCGGACAGTTCATCCACGGATCGAATTTTTATATCATTGATCAAAAAGGATATATTGTGAATGAATACAGTTATATGCAAGAGTCATTTGAAGAACAGATTCTCGATGAAGTGAAACGCCTCGTCAAATGATACCGGATTGATTGGCGGCAAAGCGTAAAACTGGTAGCATAGATGCATATCATTTCTTGGGAGGAATCCGCTTGAAAGAATCCATCTCATCTTTAAACTATTTCATCATCGAGCGTTCAATCGATTGGTTTGAGCAAAAGCATCGGCAGATGGATCGAAAACTTTTCTTATATGAAGAATCGATCACTTCTTCTGACAATACTTTTTCGCTGGAGCATGTCCATGACGTCTCGTATCGTCCATTTTCGAATGGTACAGGACTTTTCTATCTCCATACGAATCGCGGAGTTTTCACATTTGGTGTGAATGAAAATCCTAATGAATTCATCAAATCATATAAGCGTCTTAAAGGAGATCCTTTCGCTTATTGAAATACCGCAACACTCTTCCCTTTGTTTTAATTTGTCCTATTTGAGGTATAGATAGAACAAATACAATTGGGAGGTAATTTCTTATGGTAGTAAAAAAAATTGTCGAGAATGCAGTACAGGCTAAAAAAGAAATCGAGGAATTGGAGACGCAAGGATATACACATGATGATATTTATATCTTCGCTCATGATAAAAAAAGAACTGCAAACATTACAGATGCCCTTGATACAGAATCTGTTGGTGTGAAGGAACAAGGATTCCTCGACAGCATGAAAAACATGTTCACATCCCGTGGAGATGAGCTCCGCAGTAAGATGGAAGCAGCTGGATTGACAGCAGAGGACGCAGCTGATGCGGAGAAAGAGCTCGATCACGGAAAACTCGTATTGATTGCGAAGAAATAATCATCGGTACACTATTATTGTAGACTAAGCGGCTGTTCCCTTCCCTTTCGAGAAGGAGCAGCCGCTTTTTCCGCATCTATACTCTACACTTTGCTCCCTTTTTCCGTTATGATATGTACTGAAAGCGGGTGCACTTCATTGGATAAAAAGTTATGGAAAATAGGTTTTTTCACAGGTCTGACTTCCTTCGTTCTTCTGATCTTAGGAATTCGAACGATTTTAGGGACAGAATTGGTCGTAAAGAATTACTTGACGTTCGGGGTATTCAGTTTAATTGTCGGTATTCTAGCATCGACCTTGCTTTTCTATAAATTGAAGATTGCCTTCAGGATTTTCATGGCTGCCCTTCTTCTAGGATTTGCCGAGTTTTTCAGGAGCTTCCTTATGGATAAAAGCGGGTTTGGCGATTTAATCGGCGTCCTTTCCTTATTCATCATTACGACGTTCGGATTTGGGCTTGGCATCATTGTGCAATTCATCGTTATAGGAATCAGAAAATTAAAGGAATAGGATTTATCGAATGGCCGCCACATATATATAAATGGCGGCTTTTTATTGTAATTCACTGGTAATTGATTGAATAGTAGAATTATAAGGGATATAGTGAAGTGGGGAGAAAATTTTCAAAAGGGGATGTTTTTATTGAAAAGAAGAACTGCTGAACCTTATAAGATTAAAAGTGTGGAGACGCTTTCCATGCTCTCTTACGAGGAACGAAAACAGTCTCTCGAACGCGCCGGATACAATACGTTTTTAATTGACTCTGACGATGTGTACATCGATTTGTTGACGGACAGCGGGACGACGGCGATGAGTGATGCGCAATGGGGAGCGCTCATGACAGGCGACGAGGCCTATGCTGGAAGCAAGAGCTGGAAGCGATTGGAGCAAGCTGTCAGGGATGTTTACGGCTATCGATACGTATTGCCGACACATCAAGGACGAGGCGCAGAAAATATTTTGTCGCAGCTGAAAATCAAAGAAGGCGATTACGTACCAGGCAATATGTATTTCACAACGACGCGTGCCCACCAGGAGATGAACGGTGCTACATTTGTCGACATCATCATTGATGAAGCGCATGATCCTTCCATTGACCTGCCTTTCAAAGGAAATGTCGATTTGGAAAAACTGCGCAATTTGATTCAACAAGTTGGTGCCGAAAAGATCCCTTACGTCTGTCTTGCGGTTACGGTGAATCTTGCGGGCGGCCAGCCTGTCAGCATGCAAAATATGAAAGAAGTATATGAGCTGTGCAAGTCACACAATATCGATGTCATGCTCGATGCGACGCGCTGTGTTGAAAACGCTTACTTTATTAAAGAGCGCGAGGATGGGTACGCAGACCACACTGTTGCGGATATATTGAAGGAAATGATGTCATATTCCGACGGTTGTACGATGAGCGGCAAAAAGGATTGCCTTGTAAATATAGGCGGATTTCTTGCGATGAATGATGAGGATTTGTATATCCGATCACGCGAGCTCGTCGTTGTCTATGAAGGGATGCCTTCCTACGGCGGAATGGCGGGCCGTGATATGGAAGCGATGGCGATTGGGATCCGCGAGGCAGTCGATGATCATTATATCGAGCATCGGATTGGCCAAGTGAGATATCTTGGACAACAGCTATTGGATGCAAGCATTCCGATCGTGAAACCGATTGGCGGCCATGCGGTATTTTTGGATGCACGCGCTTTCCTTCCTCATTTGAAACAGGAAGAATTCCCTGCACAAGCGCTTGCCGCTGCCCTTTATTTGGATTCCGGAGTTCGCAGCATGGAACGCGGCATTGTTTCAGCAGGACGTGATAGCAAGACGGGCGAGCACAATCGGCCGAACCTTGAGTTGGTGAGGCTAACGATTCCACGAAGAGTGTATACGAATAATCATATGGATGTTGTTGTCGATTCCATATTGGCGTTATATGAGAAAAGAGAGGCAATTTGCGGATTGAGAATGGTTTACGAGCCACCGACGCTCCGCTTCTTCAATGCACGTTTTGCTCCGTTAGCGGAAAATGGAGAGTTGATTAGTGAGGAAAATAAAAAAATCAATGTGTGAATGAAGGCCTTGTGCAAAACAAAAACGCATGCCATTTTGAAGCATGCGTTTTTGTGTATTTATTTCGCCACTTTTTCTTTCTTAATTTGCTTGCTTCGCAATTGTCCGCAAGCTGCGTCGATGTCCGAACCTTGTTCCCAGCGAACTCCGCAATTGATGCCGCGTTTTTTCAACGTATCGTGGAATGATTTGATCGCTTCAGATTTGCTTCGTTGGTATTGTCCGTGCTCATCGACCGGGTTGTACGGGATGAGGTTGACGTACGACAAATGACGTTTGTTATAAAGCAATTTTGCTAATTGCTCAGCTTCTGTTACATGATCGTTTACGTCATCCAATAGGATGTATTCGAAAGTGATCCGACGGTTTGTCGTTTCCAAATAATAATCGATTGCGTCCATCAGCTTTTCGATCGGGTATGCTTTGTTGATTTTCATAATACTCGTCCGTAGATCATTGTTCGGTGCATGAAGAGAAACAGCCAAGTTGATTTGAATATTTTCTTCTGCGAACTCACGGATTTTCGGTGTCAAACCGCTCGTTGAAACAGTGATGTGTCGAGCACCAATCGATAACCCTTTTTGGTCATTGATGACACGTAAGAAGTTCATCAAGTTCACATAGTTATCGAACGGTTCGCCGATTCCCATAACGACGATGTGGCTGACACGTTCTCCATTGCCTACGTCGTCAAGATGCTGTTGAACTTTCATAATTTGCCCGACGATTTCCCCGGCATCCAAATCCCTGTTTTTACGCAATAAACCACTCGCGCAGAAACTGCAGCCGATATTGCATCCGACTTGTGTCGTAACACATACTGAGAACCCATATGGAAATTTCATCAGAACGGTCTCTATCAAGTTCCCGTCTTGCATTTTGAAAAGGAATTTAATCGTTCCATCGCTTGAAACTTGCTTCACCGACTGTTCAAGCGTCTCTATTACAAAATTATCTTCCATTAATTGAACGCATTCTTTATTTATATTCGACATATCTGCAAAGTTGGTGACGCGCTTTTTGTAAAGCCAGTCCCATACTTGTGCAGCACGGAATTTCTTTTGTCCATTTTCGACTAGCCAATTTGTCAATTGATCCAACGTCAAGCCGTAAATTGATTTTTTCATGTCAATTCCTCACTTCTCAGATTTGCATTCAGTCATTATACCATAATAGTTACAAAAACAGAAGAAAAAAGCTGCATTATACAATGTCAGCTTTTCTTATTTTGATTCATTCGTTCTATTTTTATCCTGTTTTATTTTCATGACAAGTACAAATACATTCATTACGGCCAAGACCGTGAAGAAGATGGCGATGCCCGTCTGTCCTTTTATGAAACGGTCAATTGCAAAATAACCTAAAAAGATGATGAGTGCAATATCAATAAATTTTGGTGTCGTCAAACTGGAGGCTCCCCCTTTGTGCCAAACATTCCATTTGACTACAGTATAACAGTTCCTTATCCTGCATTGCTATCCTATTATCAAACTAGCGTTAGAATCTCTTCCAGTTTCTCTAGCAGACAATCCATCTGTTCATCCGTTCCGATCGATATGCGCAAATAGTTTTCGATGTGGGGCTGAATGAAATGGCGCACGAGAATTCCTTCTTCTTTCAACTGTACATATAACTCTGACGCTGCCCTTTCCGCGTGGGAGGCAAAAACGAAATTTGCCTGTGACGGGAGAACATGAAAGCCCATTCTCTTCAACGTTGCTGTAAAGCGATCCCGCGTCTCCTTGATTTTTTTAATCGTTGAATCGAAATACTCCTGATCTTTAAATGCAGCCGTCGCCCCGGCGATTGCAAGCCTGTCGACCGTATACGAGTTGATGGAATCCTTGATCCGCACGAGCGCTTCAATCAAATCGGGATGGCCGATCGCATAACCGACGCGCATGCCTGCAAGCGACCGGGATTTTGATGTTGTCTGGATGACGAGTAGATTGTCATATGACTTCACTAACTCCACAGCGGATGCGGTTGCGAAATCGATATACGCCTCATCAATGATGACGACCTTTTCGGGGTTATTCGCTACAATTGATTCAATCGATGAAAGTTCCATATAAAGACTTGTTGGTGCATTCGGGTTCGGAAGGATGACACCGCCTTCCGAGTTGAAGAAAGATTCTTCAGGGATCGTGAAGTCTTCATTTACACGAATGGGCTCATATGGAATGTTGAACAGTTTTGCGTATACAGGATAGAAGCTATACGTGATGTTCGGAAAGCGGATTGGCTTGTCTGGATGGAAAAAGGCCATGAATGAAAAAGCAAGAACTTCATCCGACCCGTTCCCAATAAACACTTCGTCTTTTGAAACGCCGTAAGTTTTTGCAATGGCAAGGCGTAAGCTCTCTGCTGTCGGAGATGGATATAAGCGTAGTTGACCTTCCAATTGTTCCAATATCGCTTCTTTAACAAGCGGACTTGGTGGATAAGGGTTTTCATTCGTATTCAACTTGATGATGTCTGGCTCATTCAATTGTTCTCCTGGCACGTAAGGAGCGGCCCGTTTCGCAATTTCACTCCAAAGCTTATTCATCTTGAGACCCCTTGCCTGTATGTGGCCTTCTGTTTTGTAAAATCGACTTCACATCATCGATTGAAACGTCCAATAGTTCCATCAGGACAAGTGTGTGATACGTCAAATCTGCTAGTTCGTTCGTCAATTCATCCTTATCCCGATTTTTCGCGCCGATGACGACTTCCGTCGATTCTTCCCCAATCTTTTTCAACACTTTGTCTACCCCTTCCCGGAACAGATACGAAGTGTAAGAGCCTTCAATCGGGTTTGCGCGACGTTCCTTGATTTCGTCTACGATTTCATGGACGACTGTACGCACTGAACGATCTTCTTCAAATCCGTTTGTATAGAAGCATGTCATTTCACCCGTATGGCAAGCGGGTCCTAGCGGCTCCACATGCAAGAGGATTGCATCTTGATCGCAGTCGACTAATAGCCGTTTAACAATTTGGCGATTGCCGGAAGTCACTCCTTTATTCCAAAGCTCCTGTCTGGAACGGCTGTAAAACCAAGTCTCTTTCGTTTCGAGTGTCTTTTGGATGGATTCCCGATTCATATATGCGAGCATAAGCACTTCGCCTGTCGTCTCGTCCTGAATGATAGCTGGAATCAAACCGTTATCATCGAATGTGAGTTCATCGAAATTCATCATGATTCATTCCTAACAACTTGTTTTTGTTCTTCCAAGTACGTCTTCAATTCACCGATATTAATTTCATCGAAGTGGAATACGGAAGCTGCAAGGGCTGCACTCACCTTTCCTTCCGTCAATACTTCTGTAAAATCTTCCAGCTTGCCCGCCCCGCCGCTTGCAACAATCGGTATATTAACAGCATCAGCCAACGCTTTGTAAAGCTCGATATCATACCCTTCTTTGACGCCATCACCGTCAATGCTGTTAACGACGAGTTCACCGGCGCCCAATTGCTCCCCTTTTATCGCCCATTCGATTGCATCGATTTCCGTTTCTTCCATGCCTCCCTTTGCAAAGACGGACCAATTTCCAGGAGCGGTCTTCTTTACGTCCATCGAAAGCATAACTCGTTCGGAACCGAATTTCCTAGCAGCTTCTCGAATCAACTCAGGGTTCAGTAACGCAGCGCTATTAATGGAAACTTTATCCCCGCCGATGCTGAAGACTTTTTCAATATCTTCGATTGTCCGAATCCCACCACCGACGATGAATGGAATCGGGACCTCTTTTGCAATTTCTTCGATCAAATCAAGGAACATTCCCCGGTTTTTCGTAGAGGCGGATATATCATAAAAAACGAGTTCATCCGCGCCATCCGCGACATATTTTTGTGCGAGTTCAAGCGGGTCAGCCACCTCTTGAACATCTAAGAATTTTTTTCCTTTCACGACTTTACGGTTATCGACGTCCATGCATGGAATAATTCGTTTTTTCATTTCCCCACCGCCTCCAATGCTTTTTCTAAGGATAGATTCCCTTCATACAATGCTTTTCCGATAATAGCGCCATATAGATCCATCATGTTCAATTTCACGATGTCAAGATTGGTTGATACCCCACCTGAAGCAATGACGTTTATGTCTGATGCTTTGTTCATCACATATAGCTCGTCGAAATTGGGACCTTGCAGCATACCGTCTTTCATGATGTCGGTATAAACGACCGTTTTGACGCCAATTTCCTCAAGCCATCGCAACAACTTGACCGCTTTGACATCAGTCGTTTCCATCCAGCCGTTTGTTGCGACAAATCCATTTCGCGCATCAATCGACACTGCGATTTTTTCGGCATATTTGGCGACCGCTTCTTCGACAAACCCCGGATTCTGAATGGCTGCCGTCCCGATAATGACCCTGCTGACGCCGTTTGCAATATGTGAATCGATCGTTTCCATCGTCCGTATCCCTCCGCCGACTTGTACAGGGATTTTTACAGCCTTCGCAATTTGCGCGATCGCTTCCTTATTCAATGAAGTACCGGTCTTTGCACCGTCCAAATCGACGACATGTATGTACTCGGCCCCTTGCTTTTCCCATTCTTTCGCTACTTCCGAAGGTGTTTCATGGTAGACGGTTTCCTGTGCGTAATCGCCTTGTATGAGACGAACGCATTTGCCACCTCTAATATCGATTGCCGGAAATAAAATCAATGACGACTCCCCCTTATAAGATGCCTTTTGTCGATGGAACCCCTTCTATTTCAGGATTTATTGAACTCGCAATACGCAAAGCCCTTCCAAAACTTTTAAAAACCGATTCTATAATGTGATGGGTGTTCTTTCCGTATTGCAAATTGATATGCAAAGTCACATTTGCGTGTCTCGTGAACGCGAGGAAAAATTCCTCCACCAATTCGGTATCAAAGTCCCCCACTTTGTCTTTCAGTCCTTCGACATTATAGACGAGAAAAGAGCGCCCGCTTATGTCGAGTGAGACGGTTGAAAGTGCCTCATCCATCGGAGTCGACACCATCGAATACCGTTCGATCCCTTCCTTTCTTCCAATACAACGGTTGAACGCCTGCCCAAGCACAATACCGATATCTTCGACCGTATGGTGCTGATCGACGGCGAGATCACCATTGCATTCGACTATCAAATCAAATCTGCCATGCTTCACGAACAATGTCAGCATATGGTCGAGAAAGCCGACTCCCGTCCGTATATCGGTTTTACCTGTTCCATCGATTGCAAACTCAAGATCAATTGCAGTTTCCGTAGTGTTCCTCGAAATTTCACAGCTTCTCATTCCGCTTCCTCCTTCCGCAGTCGGATCGATTCGGCGTGTCCCGTCAACCGCTCCGCTTCCGCCATAACAATGATGTCATCCGCCACTTCATTGAACGCTTCCTCCGTGTATTGAATAATGCTCGATTTTTTAAGAAAATCGTAAACGCCTAACGGAGACGAAAATGCGGCAGTTCCGCTAGTCGGCAATGTATGATTCGGTCCCGCCATATAATCCCCCAATGCTTCCGGGGAAAATGGTCCGAGGAAAATAGCGCCAGCATTCCTGATAAACGGCAGTTGTTCCATCGGATTTTCCACCATGATTTGCAAATGCTCCGGTGCAATTTCATTCACAACGCCAATCGCTTCCTCCAGCGAATCAACAACGATGATTCTGCCAAAATCGTTTATGGATCGACTTGCAATATCCACCCGTTCCAGTTTAGACAACTGGATTTCGACTTCCGCCACAAGCTTGCCTGCAAACTGTTCGCTAGTCGTCACACAAATGGCCGCTGCCCTTTCGTCATGCTCCGCCTGTGACAGCAGATCTGCCGCCACGAACACAGAATTAGCCGTTTCATCCGCCAAAACACAAATCTCACTCGGACCTGCGATCATATCGATCGCAACGTCACCGAATACCCATTTCTTCGCCCTAGCTACATATGCGTTGCCGGGACCAGTTATTTTCATCACTCTCCCGATCGATTCCGTTCCGTAGGCCAATGCGGCGATCGCCTGAGCTCCGCCCACTTTATAGACAATATCGATACCGCACTCTTTCGCCGCCACAAGCACATGTGGATTCACTTTCCCGTCCCGCTGCGGCGGTGTCGTGATGGCAATATGGTCGACCCCAGCAATTGTTGCGGGGATAGCATTCATCAGAACAGTTGACGGATAGGCTGCCTTCCCACCGGGCACGTAGATGCCGACCTTTTCAATCGGGGACACTTGCTGACCGAGTAAAATTCCTTTTTCTTGTCGGATGAACCATGAACGTTCCCGCTGTTCTTCATGAAAGTCAGTGATTCTTTGTTTCGCTTTCAGTAGAGATGCAATAAAGCTTTGGGAGACGAGCGTGTATGCCTCATTGAATTCGTCATTCGTAACAATTAGGCTTTCTTGTTTCACACCGTCAAACCGCTCCGTGTACGTATGTATTGCCGCGTCTCCATTCAAGCGGACGTCGTTTATAATCGCCAGCACTTTCCTATCGAATTCCAAATCAGTAGTTTGTTTGTTCCGCTTTTTTATTTCCACCGTATAGTCGGTCCCAGTGACAATTTTCATGAATACACCTCCAAACCTTTCTTTACGTCGGCTATGAATTGTTGTATCCGTTCTGTCTTCATCGCATAGCTTGCTTTATTCACAATCAATCTTGCGCTCACTTCTGCAATTGTTTCGAGAACAACTAATCCATTCTCTTTCAACGTTGCCCCAGTTTCGACGATATCGATGATGTAATCTGCTAAACCTATAAGCGGCGCTAATTCTACCGATCCGTTCAACTTGATGATTTCGGTACGGAGGCCTTTTTGTTCGAAATGTATTTTTGCCAGATTCGGATATTTCGATGCTACAGTGAGCTTAGGTTTGTCTATCATTTTTTCGCCTGGGAAGCCCGCAACCGCTAGTTTGCATTTTCCGATGCCAAGATCCAATAGTTCATATACATCTTTCGGGTCTTCCAATACGACATCCTTACCAATCACCCCGATATCCGCCGCTCCGAGCTCAACATACGTCGGAACATCGACTGCTTTTACGAAGATCAGCTTGATGCTCTGCTCGTCATCTGTGAAGATGAGTTTCCTGCTTTTTTCATCAAAGTCCGAAAATAGGATTCCGGAATTCTCCAATAAGGAAAGCGCTTGGTTTGCGATCCTCCCTTTTGCCATTGCAATCGTTATCGTATCCATCCTTCATTCTCCTCCTATCCTTTCAACAATTTCTGATTATCGGAAGCCTTTAACAATGATTCGATTTCACAAGCGAATCCTATTGCCGGCAAATCGGCTCCAAATTCATGGCCTAAACGATCGTATCGTCCGCCCATCAGCACCGGCTTTCCAAAATGTCCAACATACCCTTGGAATAGGATGCCTGAGTAATAGTCCATTCGGTTGATCAACCCAAAGTCGATGACAATTTGCTCTTCAAAGCCTTGTGCAGATAACCTCCTGCAAACTTCCCCGACATATGAAAGGGTTTCTTCCATTCGAAAAGCTGTAGATATTTCCTTTGCACGACGGAGGACATCTCCCGGCTTTCCGTAGAGGTGTGGAATTTGCATGATGGCATATTTCATATCTGGATCTGCATCTACATTTTTCAGTAACGGTGCAATTTCAACACTGTTCTTTGCTTGAATCAATGCTTTCAACTGATCTATCTGCAATTCGGTCAACGGTAGCTTTGCGATCATTTCTTGAAAAAAAGCGGTATGACCAATTTCAACCTTAATATCTTGGAACTTCAAATCCTTCATCGTTTGCAAGGCCAAGACAATCGTTTCTGCATCGACTTCTGGTGACCTTTCACAAAAATATTCAATACCGGATTGTGTCCTTTCAATTTTTTCAGTCGGATCAGATGACCGCCGAAACACTTCCTGTATATAATAAAAGCGGCGTTCGCTTGTCAGTTTGGTTTCAGAGTGAGACAATTCCTGTGTAATCGGAATCGTCACATCCGGTCTGAGGACAAGTACATCCCCAGCAGGATCGACTATTTTCACCATCTCTTTCCGGTTCACCGAGCTCGTCACTTTGGAATAAAGGTCATAACGTTCAAATGCCGGTGTCCTGACTCGATGGAACCCGTGAGTGGAAAAACGTTTGCTCAATACGCTCGTGACTTGTTCAAACTTTTCATCTTCAGTCAAATTCGGGATCATTTGCATACCACCTTTTACTTTCGCTTTATCACTTTACCTCATTAAAGTTATAACGTACTATAAATCTATATTTCTTATTTGTCAACTGATAGGGGGAATTTTTTAAATGTTTGATTACCATATGCATAGTTCATTTTCAAGAGATTGTAATGTAGACATGGGAGAAATGGTGAAGGGAGCGATTTCAAAAGGACTTGCGGAAATCTGCTTCACGGAACATATCGATTATGATTATCCCGATGATTCAATTGAATTTGATTTCGATAAAAGGAAATACGGTGAGCGGATCGATGAATTGCGGAGGCGGTATGACGGGCAGATTCGCATTATGAAAGGTGTCGAAATTGGTGTGCAGCCGCATTTATTGGGACGTTATGACGAAATGCTAAATGCTGAGTCATTTGATTTCATTATTTGCTCGATGCATACGGTTGCTCGGAAAGGGTTGCATTATGGGGATCTCTTCAAGGGGATTACAGTAGAGGAAGCATCTTTGAAGTATTACACCGAATTGCTGCATTGCGTGAAAAACTTTACGAACTATTCCATTTTAGGACATGTTGATTTGATTAAACGGTATGCCCCTAAGGTAGTCGAAAATGACTTCCATGATGTGTTGCGTGAAATATTTAACGTGATCATTCCTGCTGGAAAAGGGATTGAGTTGAATACATCCGGAGTGCGATATGGATTGCCGAACGGATTGCCGAGTGACGATGTTTTGAGGCTCTATAAGGAATGCGGCGGGGAGATCATCACACTTGGATCGGATGCACATAAGCCTGAGGATATCGCTTTCGATTTCAAGGAGTCACTCGAGCTGTTGCGATCGATCGGTTTCCGATATATTTCAACGTTTGATGGATTGAAGCCGACTTTCCATTCGATTGAAGTACTTTGATGTAGGAAGGAACTCACTTTGAGCGCGGGACCTCTCGCTTTGGACGCGCGACCTCTACCTTTGGACGCGCGATCTCTCCCTTTGAACGCAAAACAGCCCGCTTTGGACGCGGGCTGTTTGCTTTTTTTATTTTCCAACAACAACCGTCTTAATAAGTGCGAGTCTTTCCCTAACATTGTGCTTCGCTTCTACGGATTGTGGTGTTTTGGCTGGCAAAGCATCTGTCTTGAGGCCGAAACTGTCAGCAATCATCCTTGCTCTCGCAAGATGGAAGTCACTTGTGATAATCGTTATTTCATTTACTTCTTCTGGCAGTAGCTTCTTTGAATAAAGGATATTTTCGTACGTCGATGTCGACTCGGTTTCGAGCTGCAGCCGTTCTTCCTGCACGCCATTCTCTGTCAAATACCGCCGCATCGCTTCTCCTTCGGCAATGTCCTCGTCCGGCCCTTGCCCTCCTGATAAAATGAATTTCACATCAGGATATGATTCTGCATAGGCTAACGCCTCTTCCAACCGATAGCGCAAAGTAAGCGAAGGTGTCTCCCCGTTCACTTTAGCACCAAGAATGATTGCATATTCATTTGATCCATCCGCCAACGGTTTCTGTCCATCTGTCATCCATTTACCTAACCAGAACCAAGTTCCTAACCCGAGTAAAACCGCTGCAATTCCTATCGTCATCCCCAACTTCTTTGTTTTCTTCACTTGATCACCTATTCAAGTCAATTTTAGTATATGAGGGATCCGCTGAAAAAATGGCAAGTTCCTTCAGGATAACCTTTCGACGCCAATGCCGCGTTCCTTAAGCAAGGATGGATAAAAGGGATCGTCTCCGATTGAATAGACACGGTCGCATACATTCGTAATTTCGTCCATGTCGTGGGACGTGTAAAGAATCATTTTTCCGTCTTTCCTAGCTAAGTTCAGCAAATAACTTCCAATCTCCGTTTTTGACTTTAAATCAATCCCGACTGTCGGTTCGTCCAATAAAAGTAGAATCGGGTCATGCAGCAGGCTGATGGCCAAGTTGAGCTTGCGCTTCATTCCCCCGGACAGTGAATGGACCGGTTCCTTCCACTGTGTCAACTGCATGTCGAGACAGAGATTCCTGCATTCTTCGGGCGTTCTCCTTTTCCATGAGAGCTTCTCGAAAAAACGCATATTCTCTTCGACTGTATACTCTTCCCAAACCGAAATATCTTGGGGCACATAGCCGATTATTTGCCGTAACTGCTTAAAATCATCCTCATATCGCTTACCATCTAAACGCAATTCGCCAACGGAAGGTTCCATTGCCGTCGCTAAAATTTGCAATAATGTCGATTTTCCGGCTCCATTCTCGCCGACTAGGCCGACTATTTCGCCTTCATTCATTTGAAACGAAACATCTTTCAGCACAGTTTTCCTTTTATATCGTTTTTGGACACCTTTCACTTCAAGCAATTCGTTTTCCCCCTTTCACCACCCATGCAACCAACAGCAACATTAACAACACGAGCCAGCCTATCGGAATCGTCGTAGTCATTAATGAGCGTACAGGACTGAGAACCTCCACCCATTCCCATCTTCTCGATAAAGCGTCGAGCGGTACGATAGCTCCTCCCGTGACCGTCAATAAAAGCGCTACGGCAATTCCCGTTATGTAGTACATAAACAATTGACGGTAGACGACCGCAAGCAAAAAGGCGAATAGATTCAACGTCACCCTAAACGCGAGCATCGGAAGAATGATAGACGAAGTGACCATCTCCAGCAATACAAAGTGGAAGACAATCAAGGCAAGCACGTCCGATACAACCGTCAACACTGAATACAAACCTAACATTCGTACTGCATGGCTTTTAAATGAGGTAGACGTGTATAACCATCTCACTTGCATCGAAGGTCTGCTTTCCTTAATCATCCAATCGAAAAGGAAAAAGGCGGCGATAATTGTGAAAAACGCCCAAACTGCTTTGCTGTTTAAAAGCTCCATCGGCTTTTCATTAGGCTGTCCCGTTTGTTTGCCGTATGAAAAACTTGTGTGGAGCAGACTTTCATTCTTCTGTTTCTCTATACTTTTTTGAATGATCTCTTCATAATCCCAATCATCTTCCATGCCATAGTCTTTAAACAGCTGTTGGATGACCCCTGCCGCTTTCGACCTTGAAATATCTTGTTGGGCAAGAGACATAATCGTTTCTGAAATCGCCGGATATGCGAAGGATCGATTGGAAGAATAAGCTTCAATCAATCCATTCCGCCGATTCGCCAATACGGATTCGCCGTACCCTTCCCGGATGACGAAAACACTGTCGAGCTCATGCTGCTTCAACTTATGAAGGGCATCGTCGAGCTCTAAATGTCGAACGGACAACATTTCATTTTTCTCTATTTCTTCAGCCAACTGCGTTGCCAACGGAGAAGAATCTTCAACGATGAGCGCAATCGGAACTTTCGACTCGTCTTGCAATATACCAAATGTCTTCATAACGAACACGGTCAGTAATATTGGAGCAAGCAGCCAGCAGATTACACTTTTCCATTCCTTTTTCAACCTGAAAAATTGAGCGGGTAGTCGATTCATCTGCTCCACCTCTCTTTCCAGCTGAGCGACAGCCATAAGGCGATACATGCAATGAGCGCATAAATTGCTAATGAAGTGAAATCCGCATAATTACGCCCTTCCAGCACAAGATCTATCATCCATCCAAGTGCAATCGGTGAGAACAAATAAGGAAGCAATTCTTGAAAAACTTGCGGAAAATAAAGAGTAGGAATTAATGCACCACTCACTACTACAACGCCGAAAACAAATGCGCATTGTACAAAAAGAACAATCTTCTTTAATGGCAACAATACATCGATCATAGCAATGCCGCAAAGAAGGATAAAAGCATACAACAATGTAAATAAACCAAAACGCATCATATCGACAGCATAAAATTCAACTTGAAGAATATTAATCATGACGTAAAAAGCAAGTCCTGCGAGCAATGAACTTGTAACTAGCGAAATGATCAGCCTTCCTGCAACCCGCTGGCCAACGCTAACGCCGAATAATTTCAGCCTCGTTGCCATCGCTTTTGACTCTTCCTTTTCAAGTACAATGTAAAAGGACAATAGCCATACCGAGAAGACAAGGAACCAGCCTGACAGCACAAAGTAATGCATCGGCGACATTGTTGCCGAATTCTTCAATACTTCTTCATCTAAAAGCTTATCTTTGCCTAATGTAAAGAGCGTAAAATCAACGAATTGATCAAACATCATTTCCATCCGCTCATCACGGGGCATCGAAGTTTCCTTTGCATAGTCGTTGATCACTAAAATATTCGCCTGGGCGGCAGCAATGTAGCGTGCCAAACTATCGACCAGCTGCTTTGCGATGAAGCTATCGATTGGTCTCGATGGATTTCCGACCATCGGGATTGTTACCGATTTCCCTTCATATAGGTCGTCGGTGAAATTTTTTGGCAATGAAAAAGCAGTGCTAATTTCATTTCTTTCAATCAACAGCTCGGCTTCTTCTCCCGATGCCTGAAAGACTTCTATGTACGTCTGCTCGTTAGCCGTTTCCGTCAACAATGTGCTGATCAGCTTCGATTCCTTCGTCTGATCTTCGTCAATTAACGCGACACGGATTGGAGAGTTCTCGGTCGGTATGATCAGACCCGCAGCAAGGCCGACCAACATTCCAATTAATACAATTGGAAATAGAAAAAGAAGAAGAAGGGTCGCCCGCTTCTTCTTCAACTGTTTCAAGTTTTCATTCGTGAAAAATAATATCCTTCGTATCGATTGCAAACAGCTCACTTCCAATCATCAGAAGTTTTCTAGCTCACTTTGGAGATCGCCCATCAGATCCGTTACCCATTTCTCGAATTCTGCAGACAAATCGTTTCCAAGATCATCCAACTCATCACCACTCATATTACCGACATCAACGAGGTTGTCGGAGTCATTTGGCATATCCACTTTCTTCGCAATTTTCGCTTCTTGTTTTAGCCGAAGGTAAATGTCTGATGTGGAAATAGCTCCAGACGGGTCGATGATTGTGAATTCATGATCCGCCTTCATCGAATCTTTTTCATGTTCTGCTGTACCGCTCCAAACGAGTTTAGGAGAAAAGCTTCCGTCAGAAATTGATATCTCACGATTAAATGTACGTTTTTTTCCGTCCAATTCTTCTTTTCCTTTATACGTAGCATCGGCATCTGGCAAAGCTATTGTCATAGTATCGTCCGACTTTCCGTCTTTCCACCTTAAGTCGCCTGTGAATTTGACGGTCTCATCTTCTTGCGTATACGAGTCTGTTCCTGTGAATGAATAATCCCATTTTTGACCAGATTTCTCTAAGAATTGGACACCTGCAATTTTCAATGAGGAAATTTCATCTTCATTTACTCCTAATGACATAGCAAATTCCCGCTTAACGATGCTGTTCGATTTATGCCAGATCGTCGATTCGAGACCATTCGGAATATGCCACCCATTCACTTCATCAACCGCTTCATCAAGTGAATCCTCAAAATCAGTAATCATATCGGTAAGTTGCTGATCAGATACATCGTCAGTCATCGTCGAAAAGGCGATTTGCTCCTTCAAAAGCGCTTTCAGCTTTTCATCATCGCGTGCTTTCTTAAATAGATCTACTAGCAAAGTTTTCACTTGTTCTTCTGAAAGCTTCATTGCCACTTTTTCTGTTTTCATCTTCTCGCCGAACACTTCAATTTCTTCTTTTTCGCTTGTAAATGCCTCTTCAGGCAACTCGTGATAAAGGTATTCCATATATTCCTCATTCACGTACTTTTGGAATTCTCCATTCATAGAAAATTGTTCTTCAAAAATACGGGATAAGCCAAGCTTTTCCGGACCTTCGTAAAAAGCGTCCGCTTCCTTCATCATTTTACCGAAGTCTTCATCCATGAAAAAGAGTATTTTATCGGTGAATGGCATCGCTGCCATCATCTTTTCAGGAGTAAAATAAAACGTCACGAAATCTGAAGAAACGGAGCCAAATTTCCCGCTGAAATCCATTTCCCATTCTTTCTTCACGGAATCTTTTGTTTGTTTCATTGTAAATGTTGTGTTGTTAAGAATTCTTTGCAGTTCGACCATATTATAATCTGCGTTTGGATCATTCCATTCAAAGGAAAGATCTTGGGTCGTTTCTACCGGCTTTTTCTTCTGGACATCCATCCAGTCAAACTCATTTTGATAGCGTTCTTGGAAAAGGTCTCCCATTTGCGTGAACGTTTTCGTCTCGGCTAGCAAGTATTTCACTTTTGGTGACTTGTTTAAAAGAAAGAATGCGGAAACCGATCCGACACCTATTAAAAGCACGGCTGTCAGCACTGCAATCAAAAGTGCGGGCGACTTCCTCTGCACTTTCGTTTCTTGTACATCCTCCACCTAAACTTCCTCCCTGTCGTAAATAACTTTCAAAGATTGGTAATCTAATGCATCATAGAAATTCTACTACAAAAAAAGGATAAATGTTCCTTAATTCGTAAATTGATTATTATTAGCTAGTTAGCAAGATTAGGAATTATATCCTACGCACAAAAAGCCTCCCGCTCATTCCTGCAGGAGGCAACAACTTAGTTAGTTTTTCACTTTTTGCTTTTTATTCACCGTACTATGAACTTCCGTCGGCAGGCCCCAAAGCTGGATAAAGCCGACAGCTGCGGACTGATCAAATTCATCATCTGACGTATATGTCGCCAATTTTTCATCGTAAAGTGAATTGGATGATTTTCTTCCTTCAACGATCGCATGCCCTTTGAACAATTTCACACGTACAACTCCGTTGACATATTGCTGCGTCTCTTTCACGAAGGCTTCCAACGCATTTCGAAGCGGCGAGTACCATAATCCGTTATAGATTAGTTCGCTTAGCTTCTGAGAAACGAGCGGCTTAAAGTGAGCGACATCTTTTACGAGCGTGATATCCTCCAATTCCTTATGCGCCTTCAGCAAAGTAACGGCACCCGGACACTCATACACTTCACGTGATTTAATGCCGACGAGTCTATTTTCGACGTGGTCAATTCTTCCTACCCCATGTTTACCGGCAACCTCGTTCAATTTCAAAATCAGTTCGCTTAATGGATATTTCTTTCCGTCAATGCTGACAGGCACACCTTTTACAAATTCGATTTCAATAACATCCGGCTTATCCGGAGCCTCTTCGATCGATACTGTTAAACCGAATGCATCTTCAGGCGGTGCTGCCCACGGGTCTTCAAGAATTCCGCATTCATTGCTGCGTCCCCATAAGTTTTGGTCAATCGAATACGGACTGTCTAGATCGATCGGAATCGGAATGTTCTTCTCCTTCGCATACGCGATTTCCTCTTCCCGCGACCAGCTCCATTCACGTACTGGTGCAATGACCTCAAGTGAAGGGTCAAGCGCTTTGATCGCAACTTCAAAACGAACTTGGTCATTTCCTTTTCCAGTGCAGCCATGCGCTACTGCCATCGCATTTTCCTTATGCGCGACTTCAACAAGTTTTTTGGAAATCAAAGGACGTGATAACGCTGAAACGAGAGGATATTTATCTTCATAATATGTGCGCGCCTGCAAGGCGAGCAATGCATAATCCTGAGCGAACTCTTCTTTCGCATCGATGACGTAGCTGTTCACCGCACCGACTTGCAATGCTTTTTGTTGAATGAAGTGCAAATCTTTTCCTTCACCGACATCCAAGCAGCAAGCGACTACGTCATACCCTTTATCCGTTAACCATTGAACCACTGAAGTGTCAAGACCACCAGAATATGCTAATACGACTTTTTTATTTCCCATTTATTCGTCCTCCTTTATTCAATCGAGTGTATCTTTATTCATCTTTATGTATTTTTATAATAACATACATTTTTTGAATAGCAATAGATTTGTATGAGGAATTTGAAAAATTATTGATGAATCGGATAATTAGTTTTATGAGCGGGTATGGAGATTTATGAGCGGTTGTTGTGGTTTATGCGCGAATATACGGATTTATGAGTGGTTACGGAGATTTATGGGTAGTTATGAAGATTTATGAGCGTTTTCGGAGATTTATGCGTAGTTGCAGAGATTTCAATTCAAAAAAACTACCTTACAAGCAAATGTAAGGTAGTTTCGGTTATTCATCTTATCCCGTGGGCGACCATTGCGTTGGCTACTTTCAGGAATCCTGCGATGTTCGCGCCCATGACGAGATTGCCCGGTTTGCCAAACCGTTCTGCTGCGTCTTTGCAGCTTGCATAAATGTTTTCCATAACTGTTTTTAGGCGCATGTCCACTTCTTCTTCTGTCCATGCGAGCCTCATGCTGTTTTGTGACATTTCCATTGCAGATACTGCTACTCCGCCTGCGTTTGCCGCTTTTGCAGGAGCGAAAAGGATTTTATTCTCAAGGAAAATATCGATTGCTTCAATATTGCAAGGCATATTGGCGCCTTCGCCAAGTGCTTTTAAGCCGTTAGCGATTAGCATATGAGCTGCAATTTCGTCGATTTCGTTTTGTGTTGCGCACGGAAGTGCAATGTCGCAAGGAATGGACCAGATCACCGAGCAATCGTCATGATATTCGGCATCCGGATGTTCTTTCGTATATTCCCAAATTCGCTTGTTCTCGACTTCTTTCAACCTTTTTACAGTGTCGAGGTTAATGCCATTTTTATCATAAATATAGCCGCCCGAATCGCTGCATGCAACGACTTTCGCACCAAGCTGTTGTGCTTTTTCAATAGCATACGTTGATACATTTCCGGATCCTGATACAACGACCGTACTGTCTTTGAAAGAAAGTCCGTTTTCATTCAACATTTCCTCGACGAAATAGACGGTGCCATATCCAGTCGCTTCTTTCCGTCCTAACGAGCCTCCATGATTCGGATCTTTTCCGGTTAGGACGCCTGCCTCATAGCCGCCCTTCAAGCGGTTGTATTGGCCAAACATATAACCGATTTCTCGTTTACCGACGCCGATATCACCCGCAGGAACATCAATATCGGGGCCGATATGCTTGCTTAACTCGGTCATGAAGCTCTGAGTGAAGCGCATGATTTCCCGCTCTGACTTCCCTTTCGGATCAAAATCGGAGCCGCCTTTCCCTGCCCCGATCGGCTGCCCTGTCAATGCATTTTTGAATATCTGTTCAAACGCTAGAAATTTCATGATGCTATTGTTTACGGAAGGATGGAAACGGAGGCCGCCTTTGTAAGGACCAAGATCACTATTGAATTGTACACGGAATCCACGATTGACATGCACCTTCCCTTTGTCATCTTCCCAAGCGACACGGAATGAAATAATTCGTTCTGGTTCGGTAATACGCTCAAGGATGCCGTTTCGAATATATTCTGGATGCTTGGCAAAGACCGGGCGAAGCGAATCGAATATTTCTCTCGTAGCTTGTAAAAATTCCTTTTCATCCGGATTTCTCTTCTTTACCAGTTCATAAACTTCATGAACGTAATCATTCGCCCGATTCCGGTTTTCTCGGTTGTTTTCCATATTTGTCATTTGCCTCATCCTTTCTTGAAAATACCGAAGAAAAATTGACCAGTGTCAAATATTTCAACGGAAATTAATATTTCAAAATCATTATTCGTTTTATTAAGTATTACTGAAAATATGAATATATACAACAACTTTTTCATTTTGCTCATCTTTACTATGGCTATAATATGTCTGTTTCACTAATCCTGTCGAAATTAGTAGAACGAAAATAAAATCATTTTCACATTTCTGAACATAGATTATTATTAGGTATATCCAACGCCATTGCGATTTGGAAAACAACTAAAAAGAGAAAGAGGAGATGCTTTATGAAATTCAGCAAATTGCTGCGCGCCGTACTAGGAGCCAATTTAGTTATTTTAATGGCTTTCGCATTCCTACCTGCTCTGTTGATCAATCCGGATATGGACTTTTTCCAAAACGCAATAAATTACATTTCAAAAGAAAAATAGTCGACTCATCAAATGAACCATATGTGCCGCAGCACATATGGTTCGTTTTAATTATCGCTTTCGGACTGTGAAGTTTTCTGTGAGTAGCAGCCAGTTTTGAGGGAATGCTAATCCTAGCTTCCAATACATTATTCCCCGTAAATTAAATTCTTTAAGCAAATTGAATTTCGCTTGTATACTGCGCGCATCCTCGAACCAAACGTCATGCCGTACGCCGTTATCATCCCAATAGAGAAAAAATGGCGCCTGTGCAACAGCATCATATTGGATATTCGCATTCCGGCTAATCGCCAAATTAATTGCTTGCTGCGGGCTGAGCGCCCTTGCAGCTACTCCGGTCTCCGGTGGATATGGATACATCCAGTCGTATCCATATAAATTTTGCCCAAGAAAGATTTTATCTCGCGGAATCTGGCTCACTGCAAATTCCACAACTCTGCGCACTTGATTGATTGGACTGACAGCTTGAGGGTCGCTGTATGAATAACCCCATTCATACGTCATCAATGTGACGAAATCACATATTTCCCCATGCGCTTTGTAATCAATCCCTCCATACAGTCCTGTCGGATCATCTGCAGTTTTCGGAGCCAATGCAGTGGATAGCGTCAAGCCGGCGGGATGAAAGCGGGCACGTGCATTCCGGAGAAACGTATTATACAATTCCCTGTCCGCAGGTCTTATAAATTCAAAGTCGAAATGAATGTCGCTGAAGCCGAATCTTTTAGCGGTTTGGAGTATATTTTCAAATAACCGGTTTTGCACTGTCTGATCTGTAAAGAGAATGTGGGCCAAATCTGCACTAAACGCGAAGTTCTCTAAATTACTGACAACCATTGCATTTAAAACACCTGCTCTTGCAGCAATTTCAGGAATATCGTCAATCGGTGGTGCCTTTAGCGATCCATCCCGCTGTGCCTCATAGCTGAACATTCCCAAGTAGGTCAAATCTTGAACCCTGTTTCTTACTTCTTGGACGGTTGATTGCATTATTGCCTCTCTCGGCTCTACATAAAGGAAAACATCTATTACCGGCTTCGTTCTTTGAGGTATATACAATCGTTGCCCTATTTGCAAAATGCTGTTTGGTGAAATCCCATTGACTCTGGCAAGTTCCTCCACTGTTGTGCCGTAAAGTCGAGAAATGATATAAAGCGATTGTCCAGGCAGAACCCAATGATAACTGCCAGTAACCGGGATGACGAGCGCTTGCCCAACAACGATACGAGAAGGATCGATTAACTCATTCGCTCTTGCGATATCCTCATATGGGATTCCATATGTTTGACCGATTCCATATAAACTCTGCCCTTGTTGCACAACATGTATTAGCATATTCATCCACTGCCTTTCATTGACAAAATGTCCTTTATCATATGCTATTTTTCATAGTCAGGGATTATGCGTATTTAGAAATTTTTACGCGCATACGCATTGTCTTTGAAGCCATACTATTTCCGATTGAAAAATCATTGTCAAAGGAGGATGTATATATTGACACAAAATCAATTCGGCGGTGAAATGCATCAAAACATGCATACAGGGGCAGTCCCGCCACAAATGAATCATGGGGGACATGAGCTATTCGATGTCCATGAGGTTCTATCAAATACGATCGCGGCATTGAATCAAGCAATGATTTTACGACCGCATGTAAAGGACCCTGAGTTGCTCGACATTTTAGACAGGCAGTACCGTTTTACGTTGGATGAATATAATATTACGGTGGAAGCTTTCAAAACGGGCAAGGACCCATCGCATCCGACTGGCATCTACAAAATGAAGCAAGGTAATGATTTTGTCTATGGTATGAAGCAATCGCAGCCAAAGAAACCGATTCAAAATGCAAGTGAAATTTCAGACGAAATCATTTCAGGTTTCCTTCTAGGATCTGCAAAGACTAGTGCTTCTGGGAAGACGATGGCGGCTCTTGAAACTTGCAATCCGGTCGTAAGGCGTGTATTGCAGGATTCAATTCCGAACTGCATCGAGATGGCTTATGAGTTGTCAATTTATCAAAACAAGCATCATTATTATCAAGTCCCGCAGCTTGCCCAACAAGATATGCAGGCGCTTTTGAATGCATACGCCTCGTCTGTAGGTCAGCCAAGCATGCCAAATCATACGGTGCAATAAGAAAAAGCTGCCTTGACTTATATGTCAGGGCAGCTTTCTTCATACTGATTTATTGATAAAAGATGATGGAATCGGGGATTCGAATTTCATTTCTTCTTTTGTTACTGGATGAACGATCGTTAATGCCGTTGCATGCAGACCGAGTCTTTTGATTGGATTGACTGTCGAGCCGTATTTTTTGTCTCCGACGACGGGATGGCCGATTTCTTCCATATGGACGCGGATTTGGTTTTTCCGACCTGTTTCCAACTTGACCTCAAGCAATGAATATTGGCGGTTTGATCTTAATTTACGGAAGTGAGTGATGGCGAGTTGTCCACCATTGTCCGTTGGGTTCGAATAGACTTTGTATGTCCGCGTCTCCTTCAACCACGATTTGATTGTGCCTGACTCTTTGCGCACATTCCCTTCCACTAATGCCGTATAGATCCTTTCTTTTACGACTTCATCCCAATGATCTTGTAATTCCATTTTCACTTGCTCGCTTTTCGCGAACAGGAGGACACCTGATGTATCCCTGTCCAATCGATGAACGATGAAAACTCTTTGCCTTGAGTCTTGACGTTTAACATAAGCGGAGACTTCGCTAAATGCCGTTCTTTCGTTTTTATCTTTTGCGGCCATCGATAAAAGGCTTGCCTCCTTATCAATGACAATAATTGAGTCATCCTCATAGATAATTGTCAAACCAGTAATTTTGCTTTCGTTCAAAGCAGCTTTATTCGCGAGAATCTCCACTTTATGTCCCGGCAACAGTTGATGATTATGCTTCGTTACTGTCTTGCCGTTTACGAAGACTTGTCCTCTCGTCAACATCGACTTGATGGAATTTCGGCTGTTCTTTTTCATGTTTTCTAATAAAAACGGTAATAACTCCGCTTCTTCATTCACTGTGAAAAGGAAGGTATCTTCCCTTCTTTTCTTTTGATTCTTATGCATGTCCTGTCTCCTCACTCTCTCCATCAATTATCCACAAATTGCCCTTTCATTTCAAACGCTGTATCATCATTACTAAATGTTGTTGATATAAATAGGGGGATTTATTCAATGAAAGTTGCGATATTCGATTTTGACGGTACTCTTTACTCAAAAGAGACTTTTCAATTATTAATGGATCATTTGAAGCACCATCCGACACATAGCTCAAAGTATAAAGCTTTCTTTCGAAGGATTCTTCCACTCTACATAGGCTACAAAATAAAAATCGTTCCGGAAGCGAAGATGAGGGAAGGATCGATGCAAATTTACGCAAACGCCTTATACACTTTATCCAAAGCGGAGTATGAGCAATATTTCGATGAAATGAAGGAAGTCATGCGACAAGCTTTCAATGAAGAAGTCGTGGAAAAGGTCCGACAGCATCAAAGAGAAGGTATGCATGTCATGCTTGTATCCGGTGCGTATAAACAATTATTGGATGCAGTGACGGATGGCATTCAGTTCGATACGATCATCGGAACTGACATACCGTTTACAGCAGATGGCGCGTTTGATAGCGAAACGGAAATTTATCATATCCAAGGCAAACGAAAAACCGAAATGATTATGAAGACATTTGAAGGAAAGCAAGTTGATTGGGAACATAGCTTTGCATACGGAGACAGCTTTTCGGATCTCCCTGTGCTTGAGCTAGTTGGAAACCCGGTTGCTGTTCGACCTGAGGAGCGCTTGCAGCGGATTGCTGAGGAGAGAAATTGGACGATTATATAAACAATAAACAAAAAGGACTTCAAGTTTCTTGAAATCCTTTTTGTTCTTTTATTTCACATTTAATTCAGGGACCTTCTCAAAATGTAGCGGGTCAATTTGCAATGACGTTTTAACTGAATAGCCTGCCTGGATAACATCATCTTTAGTACGTGCCAAATATTGATATTCCACATCTGGTTCATTTTGAAATATCACACCTATATAGTATGGATTTAAATGTTTATAATCAGCTTCACGGTGAGGCACTGTCTTATAACTCCATGTTTCTTCAGGATACTTTTCTTCTAAGTGCATCTGTATATACTCTATTTCTTTCTCAATTTGCATATCAATCCAATAAGGACGTACAAAATAAATGATTGCAAATGACAATAGAGAGAAAATAGCCAATCCCCTAACGAACTTTCTGGCTTTGCCTTTCAGAACAAATGAAACGAATAGAAGAACAATGAAGATGCCACCGACTATCATCCATTCAATGAATTCCGTTGGATGCAAAGAGAACCTCCTATGTTACTAAATTTAGACCAATATTATTTATTCTCTTGTAAATATTATAAACGCACCAACAACAATGACAACTATAAATGTCAATAAAACAAGGCCGAAAATAGACTGTTTCAAGAAGATGCTAAAAATAACGATAGGAGTACCAATCATCGTTGCTATGGAAGCAAATTTTAAATAAAGGACCACATTTGGAGAAACTTCAGGTTCCTCTTCGAACTGCCATCGCTTTCCAAACAAAAAACTATCTTCGGGACAATTATAGGTCCAAATAAAGAACGCATACAGCGGAATCATAAAAATTACCGCCAAGATCATCTCAGCGACCATATTGTTCCCCCTCAGAAGAAATGATGTTGTCTTGCATATTCTTAATTTACTATCTACTCATTTATACGGATAACAATTCAAATCGTTTCACAATATGGCCCTTTAATTGAAAGCATTGGATCGGCAATCGTGTCCGTCATTTAATTAGATGCTCTGGTTCAACAAATGTGACAGAATCGGCTTTATACATTTTTCCGTCCCATCCGTATTTTACTTTGAAAGTGCCTATACTTGCCTCGGGAATTGAAACAAATACAGCAGTATAGCCGTAAAGGACTCCATTTTCAGGTATATACTCCTCGATTGCTCCTATTTGAGGTAAATTGATCGGAGTATAGTAATTGAATTTAGTATAATCCACTTCATATTCCTTTTTACCAATCACGATTGAAATTTCATCCCCTGTTTGCTCCATCTTTACAAGCCGTCTTACGGCATCTGTAACAGATTCGACTGGAACCTCGTTGTATCTTCTGTATGGATCTTGCAGTTGATTTAATACATGAATTTCTTTAGTGGATATTCCAGACCCCGCACCCGAAATCAGCACAACAATAATATCTTTTAATTCATCAGTATTAATATCCTCATAAAATATATTTAGGTTTGAATTTTTCATTACTCCAATTAGGGAAGTTGTAAAATAATTCATCACCTACTTGGACAGTAAAGTTTTTAGTCGTCATTGTATCTGTTTTATCTGCAATAAGAAAAATGTTTTCATACCATACATCGGAGATAATGTATGAGGTAACAACCCTTTGAACTGCAAGCGCTACTTCAGTTTGACAAAATAAAAGCGTGACGAATATGGCTATAAAGAATTTTTTCATTTATTTTCACTCCTTATTGCTTATTATTTCCCTATAAGGAATGAATGATGAGCTTTGTTAAATAGCTAACCATGCTCTTTAAAGATAGACTGCCACTATCTCCTCCCATCGTCTTTTTACTTGCTTTGTCGTGATTCGCCCTGGTTCTTCCAAAACCAAAAATAAAAGCGCAGCCAATTGCCGCCCTTTTTATTAAACGTTTATAAATAACCCTGCGGTGAATTTCGGTCACCTTCTATTGTGTAATTCAAACTTTCTTCTATTTTTGTATCTGGGTTAATGGTTTCCTGATGAATGTTCCTATTTCTTTTGCTTCTCCAATCAACCAGCAGACCAAGAGTTAAAAGCGCTAGAATAGGCATTAGGAATATCCACATTATCAATTTCACTTCCCTCTCAAAACAGACTTCCCAAAGGCAATATCAGTCCAAAACAACATAGTTTTAACTACTGACTACGCCTATAATTAATTTAATGGCTTTTCGCGATTTCTTACTTCTTATAAAACCTTCCTTTGAATCAAAGATAAGAACAGTCCTCCCGATCCAAACTCTAAAATATATAGAATGACATTGGATGGGTCCAACTATTCCTTTTTCCTCATATTCAGTCCCATCTGCTAACTCTATCTCCGTCCTGACAAGCCAAGTATTTCCTATCCCAAACTCAATGAATTTCAAACAATCAACTCTCTTCATTTCTTCTAAACTATGACCGATTGTTCAAGTATGAATTGTATATAAATCTACCCCTCCCCGTATTCTCCTTCAATCAAAGAGTCTAACCGCTTTACTTTGCTTATTAAGACTTCAATCTTACGTGTTTTCATTGTAGTTGAAGCTTACCAATTCTTAATCACCTCAAAATCGAACGATTCAATCAAGAATTTATCATTTTCAATCCATTCATAAGTAACTACTGGCCAACCAATTTAACCTTAATTCAAAGCCCCGAGAGTGACGTAGCACATCAAAATAATAAAAAAGATTAAAATTTCAAGGTTGACTAAAACTATATCAGGCTTCACTTTGGAAAACAGTTTCACCCGCTTCATTAAACTGGCGTCTATCGTGATAAACAAATAATAAAAAATGAACAAACCAAATAAGAGCATGATACTCACCATCAAAATCTCGCCATTTTCCCAGAAGGAAATTGCTAAAAATATGGCCCATAAACATTTTAAAACGCCTATTAAACTTTCAAATGGGTTAGTCAATGTTGCCATCATATATTCTGCATGTTTTTCTGGTATCAAATGTTCCTCGTTGTGCTTATTTATAAATGCAATATGACCCGTTTGAAGTGCCATTGATATAACCAACATAAATAAATAGGCTAAACCAAAGATCGTACCCACTAACAAAGTGTCTGAACCTAATAAAAGATGCAGCGCCAGTGGCAAAGGAAGCCACATTGCATACATAAGTGCCATTAAGAGATGCAAGAAAGCATATTCATTACTTTTTGCCATCTTCTTAAATGTAGAGATAATAATCAAAAATATTAATACTCCTATCCAACCAAGGATTATTGTAGAAGTTAACATGACTCCTCCATTTAAATTCAGTTTCATATAGGTACTTCCATACAATTTCCTTACAACTATATTCAATTATCGCTGCCCATAAGTCGAGCAAATTCTCAATTAAGTTCCGAAAAGAATACTCTAATATCTTCAGGCAATTCTTCCACAGCGAGAACCTTTAACTTTTTAGTTCTGGGAGACGTCATAATTACATATGACTTTGCATTGTACTCGAAGAGTGTAAACTGCCCTACTCTATTAGCCGTATGATCTTGGATATATGTTAAATCATCTTCTGAAATATTTGGTTCATAACCGTCTAAGAATAATTGTTGCACCTCTTCCATACTGTCCGCAGAATTAATATCTTGATATAATTCAAGTGAATTTTTAGGTGTGTAGAAATGGATATAATACAAAAACCCACCGTTGATTAGTAAGACTGCTACTAAGAAAATAATAATATCTTTCAACTTCTTTTTCTCACTGAACATAACACCCCTCCCCCTCGCAACTCTCCTTTTCATTAAGCATTAGTTCGTCTGGTGTATTGCCTACTTCAAGTACTCAATCTTCTCCAATATTTTTTCGGTAGTGTAGTTTAAGTCAGGCAATGTATCTAATGGAAAATAACCGATCTCCAAACCCTCTTCATCTTTTTCTAATGTTCCTGTTACATCGCCAGCTTTGAATATGACAGTTGCATTGTAAATCTCGTCTCCATGAGGAAATTTATAATAAAATTCCTTGCCTGAAGCTACGCCTATTATTTCTAATTGGTTTGCTATAAGCCCGGTTTCTTCATACAATTCTTTTTTAGCTGTCTCTTCAAAGCTATCCCCCAACTCCATACCTCCGCCAGGAATTCCCCAATCGAGTGTGTCTGACCGTAATTGCAGTAATAATTCATTTTCATTATTCATCACAGTTATTGCTGAACCGGGTGCAATAATCGGTTTCGTTCCAATAATACTTCTAAGCTCTTGGATATAGTTCATCGTCTTCTCCTTTGAATACAGATCCGTCATTAATTGTTCGAAAGTAAAAAAAATATACACTTTATCTAATTGTATTATATTGACATATAACTTACTAGTTACTTTGACATAATAAAAGAGGGAAGCAACTTATATTTCAAGTCGCTTCCCCCTTTCTACATTCACATATCAAGAGTTTATGATAAAGCTTTCAATCCGACAACACCGATAATAATGAGAAGCAGGCTCGCGATACGTCCTTTGCTTTTTGATTCACCGAAGAACAGCATATTGATAAGCACAGCGCCAGCTGTTCCGATGCCTATCCATACAGCATATGCTGTGCTTACTTGTAAATAATTAAAAGACATATAAAGAAACACGAACGCTGATCCAAAGCCGCCGCCGAATAGAATCGCGTTCAAGAACGTCTTTTGTTCGCTATATTTATTCAACCCGACAACGCCGACAAACTCGCTTATCGCTGCAACACTTACAAATAACCAACCCATCACTTCACAATTCCTTTCTTTTCATCCGCATTATCAGCAATTTTTAATCCGATAACTCCTATGACTAAGATCACAATGAAAAATAGTTTGCCTACTCCAAGCGTTTCGCCGAATAAGAAAACATCCATCAAAGCTGTTCCTACAGTTCCTACCGCTGCAAATATTGCATATACGGTGCCTGTAGGAAGGTTTTCACAAGCTTTTGCCAGGAATTGAAAATCGAAAACAATGAAAACAATGATCGGAACCCAATGCCACCATTCAGATGCAATGTTAAAACCAAATATCCAAACCAATTCAAAAAAACTAGTTAGCGCTACATAAATCCAAGATTTGTTCATATAAATAACTCCTGACTCAATGACTGACTGTCATTCATTTTAAATGATGACGAGTTGCCTAGTAATAATAACTTCCAGCCGATAACCATTTAGTCAATGGCAAGGGCATGTTTCAAAAAATTCTTCACTTCGTTCTTTTGGATGATCGCTTCGTGTTCTTTGTCTGTATCGTATAAATAAATTTGTTCAGCAGCAGATTCAACTAGGCCGATGACAAGTCTAGCTGTCCTGTCGGGATTAACGGAATTCCGGATTACTCCTTCGTCAATCGCTTGCTGGAGACCATCACTCACCCACTGGTAAAATGGGGCGTAAACCGTTTCCCAATTTTTCAGATGCTCCGTTGATGCCAATCCTGAGTATATGAGTGCTTGAATTTCATGGTATTCTTTACTCACTTCGAAAATTGCGTCGACGAGCTGCTCCATCTGTTTTGGAAATGATGCATCATCCGACACTCTGTCAATCACAATCTCCAATGTTTTTTCGACCATGACTTCAGCGATTGCTGGCATGAGTGACAACTTCGATGGGAAATATAAATAGAACGTTCCTTGCGCAATCCCTGCCACTTTCACGATATCGGATATCTTTGTCTTCTCGATGCCTTGCTCACGAAAAACTTCAATAGCCGCTTTTATGATTCTTTCTTTCTTATCCAATTGCCGTCCACCCTTCCACTGAATGACTGTCAGTCATTATACCATATATATAGAAATACTAACAGTCGGGGGCATGAAGACATTTTAGCCCCCGGTTTTTAAATACGATTATAGCTTGAATTATTTTTCTTCTGTTCGCTGATCGATATGGAGGCTTCCGTCTTTAAGGATTTCCGCATAATACACTTGTTCCACTTTACCGATTCCATTTTTCTTTAGTTGCTCATATACCCATTCTTCTGTTAGGCTCAGCTCGGTCAAGTTTTCTTTGATCAATTTCCCGTCCGAAATGATTTCTGTCGGGATATACTTTGGCTCTTGGCCAGGCGCTTTAACATCTTTGCGGGTAGCGGCTTCCTGGCTCGCTTTTTTCATGACACTTAATTGCCCGTTCGTTTCGAGAATGGCATAGTTCACGTCTGTGACCGTAAAAATACTTTGCTCGCGGAGCATCATATTCAGATCATTCAATGTGAGGCGGGCTTTCTTCATCCCTTGTTCACTTATTTTTCCTCTATGGATTATAATCGTAGGCTGATCATCGAATATGATTCTCGCTTTTTTCGATTTCATCGTTAATAAGTTCACGAATATCGTTAATAAAGCCCACCAAATCATCGCAACTGCCCCATTTAAAAAAGGGGTTTCTGATTGAGCAGATATCTCGGCAGCAATGGATCCTATTGTAATACCTGTAACGTAATGGAAAAATGTTAGCTGGGAAATCTGTTTTTTCCCCATCAATCTGGCGAGTATCATAAGAATGATAAAAGCAAAAGTTGTTCTAAAAAGCATTTCCCAAAAATCCATATTTTCAATTGCGTCTGAAATCATCTGTTCACACCTCCACTAGAGCTAGTGTGTGATTGAACTATTAAAATATACAGCATTAAAAAAGCAAAGCAGGAATCGCTAAAATCCCTGCTTTGCTTATAAATATTATTCCCATTCAAACGGTGTCGCTTGATACACGTAATAATTCAACCAGTTTGAGAAAAGAAGATGTGTATGGGAGCGCCATGTATTCAATGGCTGCTTTTTTGGATTGTCATCTGGGAAATAGTTTTCAGGAATTTCAATTTCGATCCCTTTTTTTAGATCCCTCTCATATTCTTCGCCGAGCGTGCATGCGTCATATTCCAAATGTCCCGTAATCATGATCTGTTTGCCGTCCTTTGAAAGGATGATGAATGCGCCGGCTTCTTCTGAAACTGCCAATAATTGAAGGTCTTGCTCTTGCTCGATCTCCTCGATTGACACTGACGTATACCGCGAATGGGGTGCATAGAACAGATCGTTAAAGCCACGTGCCAATTCGACAGTCGGATCGGTCAATTGATGACTATAAATGCCCGATAGCTTTTTTGGCAATTCAAATTTATCGATACCGTAATGATGATAAAGGGCAGCTTGTGCGCCCCAGCAAATATGTAGTGTCGAAGTGATATTTGTTTTGGACCAATCCATAATTTGTTTTAATTCATCCCAGTAAACGACATCCTCGAACGCAAGATGTTCAATCGGCGCTCCAGTTATGATCAATCCATCATAACGTCTATTTTTGATGTGTTCGAATGTTGTATAGAAAGAGTCCAAATGATTTTTGCTTACATTTTTTGATTCATACGTTGCGGTATTTAAAAACATAACATTCACTTGCAGCGGCGTATTGCCGAGCAGTCGAAGCAGCTGAAGCTCTGTTTTTTCTTTTTCTGGCATTAAATTCAAAATAAGAATATTTAACGGGCGGATATCCTGTGTTGTCGCCCGCCCTTCATCCATTACGAAAATCCTCTCTTCTTTCAACAACTCGCGTGCCGGTAAATGTTCAGGTATATTGATTGGCATTTCGTCTCCCCCTTATTATTCAAAAGCGCAGGGCGCCTGCCAATAGGCGACAGGCATAAGGCGAAGATGCGGCGTGGCGCTTTTTGCCACAAAGCAGCTTTGACTTATGACCCAAGCCTACGGCGCCCGAAGTCTAGACGTTAAAAAAACCCCGTTCCATAAGATAGGAACGAGGATTCGCTTAAAACTTCTCCGTTCTTATCTCTCAAGATTTAACATCTTGTTGGAGGTAGCACCTTCCTGCGGACGCAGAGGTTGCTGAAGCTTCATCGGGCCAAATCCCTCAGCTTCTCTTGATAAGAAATATTCAATTGAAACTATTATATCATCATTATCCGAATTGTATACTGATTTTTTATCATCGATGAATTTTCGCTTTTGAAAAACCAAGTCCTAATATTTCTGAAGCGTTCAAGAAAATGACAAATGACGACGGTTCCGCGGTTTGAAGCAATTTTTTCAAGTAGACGGCTTCTGACTGTTCCACGACGCAAAAGATCATTGTTTTCTCGTCATTCGAATATCCTCCCGTCGACTTCACTTTCGTCAAACCCCGGTCAATTTCATTTTGAATGACCGATTGGATTTTCTCTTCATTTTCCGTAATGATGAGAACGAGCTTTGTCGGTGAAGTTTGCAGTTGGACGAAATCGATTACTTTGCTCGTTACGTAAATCGACATAAGCGCGTATAATGCAAGTTCAAAATTGAATACGAAAGCGGATGTGACAACGACAATCCCATCAACAATCAATTGGGAAAACCCGCTTGAAATGCCCGTATACTTTTTCAGTAGTTGGGCAATTAAGGCAGTGCCTCCTGTCGATCCATTCCCCCTATACACTATCCCCAGTCCAATTCCGAGCATGATACCGCCGTAAATAGAACTAAGTAGCGGATTATCAACATTCAAATGGAGTCCGTGCGTCAAATAGATGACAAATGGTACGAAAAAAGTACCGACAATCGTCTTTGCACTGAATTCCTTTCCTGCAAGCAATAACCCGACAACGATAAGTGGGATATTAATAAGCCATTGGACGTATGCGGGATTGTATCCGAATAATTCATAGAGGATCGTACTGACACCAGAAATGCCGCCCGCCGCAATGCGCGATGGCAATAAAAATATATTGAACGAAAGACCGACCAAAGTCGCTCCGATAATGATTTGGACATAGTCGAAAACAACCGACTTTCTCTGGATGAATGACATAATTGTTCTCCTTTCTTAAAAGACTTAACTATTCTATCAGAAAAAACGTTGTTCAGAAACGTTTTAAAGCATAGATAAGAGGAATAGAGAGAATAGGAGACTAGAAGAGAGTATATTCATTTTTTTGTATTTTTCTAATTAACTGGTATAATTGTAGACAAAAGTACACAAAAACATAATGTCAGGGAGGATACTATGCGAAGTTTAGGTATTGTCAGGAAAGTCGACCATCTTGGCCGGATTGTAATCCCAAAAGAATTAAGAAATACATTGAAGCTCGAAAAAGGTGCACCAATGGAAATCTTTGTTGACGATGATATGATCATTCTTCGAAAATATGTGGTGGATGCGGCGTGCATCGTAACCGGAGAAATCACCCCCGAAAACACAAAACTTTCAAATGGCATGTATATAAGTCCTAAAGGTGCGGAAATCCTGAAAAAAGAAATCGAAGCAAATAAAACTTGGGATTGACTATTTCCGAATGAAGGGGCAACGGTTAAGACCGTGTCCCTTTTGTTGCGAGAAAAATGATCTGATATTTGAAAACGGAGGAAGCTAAATGAAGATTATTGCACATAGGGGCGCATCCGGAAACTATCCGGAAAACACGATTGCCGCCTTCAAGGAGGCAGCTCGTCTCCCTGTTTTTGGAGTTGAATTCGATGTACATATGACAAAGGATGGTGAACTCGTCGTCATCCACGATGAAACAATCGACCGGACTTCAAATGGAACAGGCTATGTGAAAGATATGTCCTTGATAGAATTGAAAACATATGACTTCGGCAGCTGGTTTGCACCCGAATTCCAAGGTGAAAAAATCCCAACCTTGAAGGAAGTCCTCGATGTATTCGATTCGACGGATCATAAACTGAACATCGAGTTGAAATCAGATATTTTCCCATACGGAGGAATGGTCGAAAAAGTGCTTGAATTAATTGCGGAAAGGCAACTGGAATCCCACGTTATCATTTCATCTTTTGACCACACTGCCATCCAGCTCGTCAAGCAACTCAATCCTCAAATCGAGACAGCTGCATTATTCATGGAAGTACTCGTCCACCCGTTGGACTATCTACAAAAAATACCGGCGGATGCCCTTCACATCCTCTTCCCTGCCGCAGTCCGCCCATCCATCACCGAAGTCATAAAAAGCGGCATGCCAGTCAGAACATTCACAGTCAACGACGAAACATACGCAACAATCCTAAAACAAGCCGGAGTCCAATCCATCTTCACCGACTACCCAGAAAAAATGGCTAATTTTTTCTCTAAATAAAAATGCATTGGGGAGAGGACTGAAGCGAACGCTGTTACGAAGAACGGCGTTTGCGAGCAGGATGCGGAAAGCAATCCCTGTAGCGAAATCGGGCCCATAAAAAAAGAGACATCGCCATCCCTCTAAGGATTAGCGATATCTCTTTTTTCATGCATCCAAACCGTTAATGAACTCCTCAATCTCTTCCTTCGTCTTCCGATCCTTACTTACAAAACGCCCAACCTCTTCCCCATTATGGAAAGCAATAAAACTCGGGATCCCAAACACATCCAACTGCTGACAAACATCAATAAAATCATCACGGTCAACATAAATGAATGTATATTCCGGATAATCCGCCTCAATGCTAGGCAAGAATGGCTCAATTACCCTACAATCCGGGCACCAATCCGCCGAAAACATAAACATCGTCCGCTCCTCATTTTTCAATTGCTCAAACTGCTCAACCGATTGAAGTTTTTCCATTCATACTCTCTCCTTCTATTTTCATCTCTCCTAAAGTATATCACCCAACGTAGATTCCACCATACGATGACGATTTTTAGCAGAAACAAAAAAGTCATGAAATCGAACGATCGGGGAATTCTAATCATTCAACAAAGGAGGTTTCCCCTTGCGTATCCATTACATGATTGCTTTGGTATGTATAATGATCTGTCTTTGTCTAACGCCTGCCATCGCCTTTGCTTCCGAGCAACGGAGCGAAAAGGAGATTATGGAGGAGCGGATGGGATTTTATTTGCAATTCGCAAGTGAACTCGTTCCGTGGTACCACCTTGCTGCGATCGATCAATTTGAACGGAATATCCAACAAGTTCGCAACGATCTAACGAAGGTGGAAGGACCTATTTCCATTCAGTACTCTGTTGATCATTGGTTCGGCGCTTTGAATCCTGATTATACGGACGCTTCCGCCACGACTATTACGCTTTTTGGCGGCAAAGGGACGGATGGCAACGGAGACGGAATGGCTGACTTGTCTGACCCAATGGATGTACTGCAAACAATGGCTTCACATTTAGCCATGTACGGACCCGATGAAAATGAATTCAAAGCGGCATTATGGCACTATTATAAGCGGGAAGCGACCGTCAATCAGATTGTGACAATCGCCAAGTTGTATAAGCATTTTGAAACTGTCGAACTGGATAAGCATGTATTCCCGATTCCAAAAGGTCACCACTACACATATCGCAGCACTTGGGGCTCAAGCCGCGGTTGGGGTGGTCGCCGTATCCATGAAGGAACGGATATTTTTGCAGGCTATGGTGTTCCCGTCGTTGCCACTTCCTACGGCGTCGTTGAAGTATTAGGGTGGAATGAATACGGTGGATGGCGCGTCGGCATCCGCGACAACCATAACACATATCATTACTTTGCCCATTTAGCGTATTTTGATAAAGGCATTAAGGAAGGCGACATTGTAGAACCCGGAACGCTTCTTGGATTCGTCGGCAGCACAGGATACGGAAAAGTAGGGACATCTGGAAAGTTTCCGCCGCATCTGCATTATGGAGTGTATAAATACAACGGCCGGATTGAATGGGCCTTCGATCCATTTCCTGCCCTTCGGAATTGGGAACGGCAAAAATGAGGCTGTCTCGGCATTGAGACAGCCTCTCTTCTTATAGTTGTACGTTCAACGTCTTGAATAAGAACGAGAAGACATCTGTTTGTTCCTCGATAATTTTGACGGTTGGTTTTCCGAGCCCATGACCTGCATTTTTTTCGACACGGAGTAAGATTGGGTTATCCCCTTCATAAGTTGCCTGCAAAGTCGCTGCGAATTTCATCGCATGTGCTGGAACGACACGGTCATCCGTATCAGCAGTCGTTATTAAAGTCGGTGGATAGTCAACGCCTTCCTTGACGTTATGAAGCGGTGAATATTTGATCATGAAAGCAAAATCTTCGGCATTCTTTTCGGCATTTCCGTAATCCGTCACCCAATAGCGCCCTACTGTGAATTTGTGATAGCGGAGCATATCAGTGACTGGCACTTGGCAAATTGCAGCCCCGAACAAATCAGGTCGTTGTGTGATGCTTGCCCCGACGAGCAAACCACCGTTACTGCCACCCATGATCGCAAGCTTTTCCTTCTTCGTATACCCTTCGGAAATAAGCCATTCAGCAGCCGCAGCGAAATCATCAAAAACATTTTGTTTTTGCGCAAGTGTTCCTGCCTTGTACCATTCTTCTCCGAATTCTCCGCCGCCCCTCAAGTTTGCAACGGCATAGACGCCGCCATGTTCAATCCACATGCGCACTGCAGGCGAAAAAGATGGGGTCAAGCTGACATTAAATCCGCCATAACCGTATAGGACAACTGGGTTTTCTCCACTTTGAACTAAACCTTTCTTGTGCGTTAAAAACATTGGAATTTTAGTACCGTCCTTTGATGCATAGAAAACTTGTGTGGTCTCAAATCCTTCTGTGTCGAATTTATTCTCACCTTGAAAAACTCTAGTCAATTCACCTTGTTCAAAATCATAGCTAGCAATCTCATTCGGCGACAAGTAGGACGTATAACCGATGTACATCCATGCTTCCTCTTTCTTCCCTGTTAAACCAGTCAATGAAATATAACCCGGCAATTGTACGTCCTTTACATGCTTGCCATCCAAGTCGAAAATCTTCAGTTCGTAATAAGCATTGTGCAAATAGCATACGATGAGTTGACGGTTTACAATTTTTCCAAATGATAATACATCGTCTTTTTCTGCAATAATGTCAATCCAATTTTCCTTAGACGGATTTTCGAGATCGACTGCGATAATTTTTTCACGTGGTGCGTCGACATTTGTAACGAAATAGAAAGTATTTCCCTCATTTCCGATGAATGAATACTCTCCATCCCCTTTATCAAACAGGCGAACAAATTCCTCCTCTTTTTCAAGGTCTTTATAATAAATCCGGCTTTTATTTTCGGTACCTTTCCAAACGTTAAGGATCAGATATCTGTAGTCATCCGATAATATCGGATTGAAGGAGTACTCTTTATTGTCCGCATCTTCGTAGACGAGCACATCATCTTCTTGGGACGTACCTGCTTCATGCCAGAACACTTTATTGTAAAAGCTTTGCTCTTCTGGAGAAACTGTTGCTGGATCGGGAAAACGGTTGTAGTAAAAGCCGGTCCCTTCTTCATTCCAAGCAATGCTCGAGAATTTGCAAAAACGGATTAAATCGGCTTCATCCTTCCCCGTCTCCAAGTTACGCACTTTAATTTCCTGCCAGTCGCTTCCGTTGAGTGAAATTCCGTATGCTAACTTCTTTCCATCACTTGTGAATGATAGATTCGTAATGGCAGCTGTGCCTTCTTCATTCATCGTATTTGGATTCAACACGACTTCCAGTTCCTCTGAATTCAGATCTTTTGAACGGTAAAATACTGCTTGGTTTTGAAGTCCATCGTTTTTATGGAAGTAATAATAATCCCCTTCCTTTCTCGGAACTGTATATTTTGGAAAATTCCACGCTTCCGTCAGTTTACTTTTAACGTTTTCGCGTTTAGGAAAGGTTGCGATAAAGTCTTGTGTCTGCTTGTTTTGGTCGTCAACCCAATGCTGTACTTCTGGGTCTTCCGGGTTTTCCAACCATCTGTATGGATCACGAATTTCGGTTCCATGAAAATTCTCAACAACATCTTCTTTTCTAGTAAATAACACCATTTCAAATCCCCCTTTAATGACTTACAATTGCCATTTTACCATATTCTTCTGAAAAGTAAGCATAAGAAAAGCAGCTGAAAAAAATCAGCCGCTTCAACTTATTTATTCTGGAAGGCTGCTCCATGCATAGGAGGTGGGATGATCCAACCTTTTTCCTTGTTCAGGCGGAGTAATTTCATTCCGAATAAGAGTCGGTCTGCATGGAATTTACTAAACATCATTGCAACGTCTTCCCTCAGGCACTGGCCAATTACTTGACTGCATGAGACTAGTCCTTGACCGACGTTTATGGAAATGGCTGCACTAATCTCCGGATCCATGTAACGTGCGCCAACTGGAATATCTTCCGCATTTGCATCTGCTCTTTCAGGCAATGTTGGTGGAGGTGTCACTCCGTTCTCCTTAAGTACTTTCTCGACTTCCTTATTTTCACTCTTCATCATGTCTACCGCTTCTTTCAGCAGATCAATCAATTCCTTGTCACCAGCATGATTAATGAAAGCCTCATATCCGCTGATTAACCCTTTGTTCGCTCCAGCAAACGCCCAACAACCAATAACTTCTCCATAGTGTAACGGCTCGTTTTTCGGATTTCCATTTAAAATGCCCAATTGTTCTCCCTCTTTTCTTAAACTTTTCCATTGTTGTTTATGGAACTGCATTTATGATGTGAAGAACGGGATATTTTATACACCAAATCGGCGTAAAATAATTTAAGTTGACATTTTTCGAATGTTTGATAACATATTATGCAATATATTTTTTCTTTAATTTACTTGAATTGCATTTAGAGACGAATATTTTATAATAAAAATATAATATCGTTCGTATTTAAACGAACAAGGAGCTACTTAATAAGAACTTCGTAATGTTTTTTAAAAAATACACGAATGATAGGTTGACATCCAGAAGAACCGTGTTATGATTGTGACTAATTAAATAACTCGATCAATGATTTGGACGGAGACAGGCTTTGCGGAACGGAATCTCTAGAGAGCTGATGGTTGGTGAAAATCAGCGTTTCTGACGTAAGGCAGCACTCCTGAATCGATGGACTGAAACTTGTAAAGTACGTTCATCCGGCACATGACCGTTATGCATGCAATGAAGGCTGTCAAAATGACAGCGAAAAAGGGTGGCACCGCGTAGCTTAAAGCTTTTCGCCCCTTGCAATTTTTTGCAAGGGACGGAAGGCTTTTTTCATTTACCTAAAGGAGGAGATTGACATGTTGCAAGATCAACAATACTTACGAATTCCAGGACCGACACCGATTCCGCCAAGTGTTAAACGGGCGATGGCCCAGCCAATGATTGGCCATCGGGGCAATGAGACATCCGAATTGATCCGTTCCATCAAACCACGACTGAATAAAGTGTTTGGGACAAAACAGGATGTACTGATTGTTACGGGAAGCGGAACTTCAGGATTGGAAGCGGCTGTCGTCAATGCCGTCAAACCTTTGGATGAAGTGCTTGTCATTGTTACCGGTGCATTCGGCGCACGTTTTGTGAATATTTGCGAAGCATATGGCATCCGCGTGCACAAATACGAAGTCGAGTGGGGGAAGGCTTTCAATCCACTTGAAATTCAACAGCATCTCCGTACTGTTCCAAAAGTAAGCGCAGTTTTTGCAACATACTGTGAAACATCTACAGGTGTTATGAATCCAATCCACGAACTGGCTGCCGCGGTGAAAGAAGTTTCCGATGCACTCATCATAGTGGACGGCGTTTCATGTGTCGGAGGTGTCGAAACAAAAATGGATGAATGGGCTATCGACATTATGGTGACTGGTTCTCAAAAAGCATTCATGCTGCCAGCAGGATTGATGTTCATTGCGGTAAGCGAGCGTGCATGGGATGTCATTCATTCAAATCCGAACCGCGGTTTCTATTTGGATTTGGCAAAGTACAAAGATAATTTGGCAAAGGATACGACGCCTTTCACTCCTGCCCTTTCCATTCTTTTCGGGCTCGATCAAGCGCTTGACTTGATGGAAAAGGAAGAGCTAGAAAACGTATTCGGTCGACATGCCCTCATGAAGGAAATGGTGCGCGGGGCTTTCAAGGCACTCGATATCCCGCTGTTAACGAATGATGAAGATGCATCCGATACAGTTACTGCCGTCAAGCCAGACGATTTCGACGTGGAGCAATTCCGGAAAGTGATTAAAAAGAAATTCGGACTAGCAGTTGCAGGAGGACAAGAGCATTTGAAAGGGAAAATCTTCCGCATCGGACATATGGGCTATTGCTCCCCTGCCGATGTTTTGCAGACACTTAGTATGATCGAAATCGGTTTGATCCAATCCGGAAAGGATATTGAGCTTGGCAAAGGAGTTGCGGCAGCACAGCGAATCTATTTGGAGAATGGAGCGAATAATCGATGACATACCACATATTAATAGCCGATCCGCTAAGCGAAGAAGGTATCCATCCACTACGGCAAGCGGAAGGATTGGAGATTACAGTTGCCACCGATTTGTCGAAAGAAGCATTCCTTGAAAGGATTAAAGGCTTCGATGCTTTGCTCGTCCGTAGTCAAACACAAGTGACACGAGAAGTGATTGAAGCTGCGAGCAACTTGAAAATAATTGGACGTGCAGGTGTCGGGGTCGATAATATCGATTTGGATGCCGCCACGGAACATGGCATCATCATCGTCAATGCACCAGACGGCAACACAAACTCCGCAGCTGAGCATACAATCGCGATGCTGACGGCGTTGGCAAGAAAGATTCCACAAGCGTTCAACTCATTGAAAAACGGCAAATGGGATCGCAAGTCGTTTATCGGTGTCGAGTTGAAAAATAAGACGCTCGGCGTCATTGGACTTGGAAGAATCGGTGCGGAAGTGGCAGCCCGTGCAAAAGGTCAACGGATGAACGTCATTGCATATGACCCATTTTTAACGGAGGAAAAGGCGCAAAAAATGGGGATCGGCTTTGGTACCGTCGAAGATGTATTAAAGGCTGCTGATTTCATTACAATCCATACTCCTTTATTAAAAGAGACTAGACATTTATTGAATGAAGAGGCATTTACGAAAATGAAAGATGGCGTACAGATCATTAATTGCGCTAGAGGTGGAATCATCGACGAAGATGCGCTTTACGCAGCCATTTTGTCAGGCAAAGTCTCGGGTGCTGCTCTTGACGTTTTTGAAACGGAGCCGTTCGTCGATCATCCACTACTCACATTATCTGAAGTCATAGCTACGCCACATCTAGGGGCAAGCACAGTGGAAGCGCAAGAAAGCGTCGCTATCGATGTAAGTATGGACGTCGTGAACTTCTTTAAAGGAGAATCCGTCCGAAATCCAGTCAACCTTCCTTCCGTCCCGAAAGAAGTGATGGCAAAAATCGCGCCTTTCTTCGATTTATCCGAAAAGCTGGGAGTTTTCCTGTCACGAATGACCGATGAAGCGATTGAAGAAGTGAACATCAAATATGCCGGGGAGCTCGCCAACTACGATGTGCGTGCCCTGACGCGCAATACGGTGAAAGGGATTTTAAAACGGAACCTCGGAAATCATGTCAATGACGTCAACGCGAAATTCTTAGCCGAGAGATTCGATATTAAAGTGAATGAGCATAAGACGACGACCGGTAAAGGATTCCTTCACTTGATCACTGCGGAAATCGTCACTCAAACGTTTACACATCGCGTGGCTGGCACATTGCTGAACGGCTTAGGAGCGCGCATCGTGAAAGTCGATGATTACGCGGTCGATGTTGTGCCTGAAGGTCATCTGTTGTTCATCAAACATAAAGACCAGCCTGGAGCAATCGGACGTGTCGGTACGTTGTTAGCACAGAAAAACATCAATATCGCAACGATGCAAGTCGGACGTTCGACTGTAGGCGGTGATGCCATCATGATGCTCACGATTGATAATCAGGTGGAACAGGCGGAACTTGAAGATTTGACTGAGCTTGCAGACTTTTATGAAGTGAAGGCGATTGATCTTTAATATGGAGGATTGATTCGAGAGAATGGGCTCTTGTATTCAAAAGAATGGACCCTTGTTCAAAAGAATGGACCTTGAACGCGATTAAATGACCTTTGCAAGTTAATAAGGTGAGCCCCACCAATGGGGACTCACCTTTTCATCTTCTCTAAAATTGGAAAAAGCTCATCTAAATGATTTATTTCATACGTCGGCTGAATGTCCGGATGCACCGATTTCCCTTCCCGATTAATCCAAACGGAACGCATTCCTACACGGGAAGAACCTAAAATGTCTGTGAGTAAATTATCGCCAACCATAAGAGCTTCGTCAGCAGATGTCCCTGTTTCCTCTAACACATGCTCGAAAATGGATGAATCCGGCTTCCCTTTGCCAAATGCGCCCGAAACGATGATTCGATCGAAATAAGGAGCCAGCTCTGGGGTGATTTCCAATTTTGTTTGTTGTAGGGAAGGAGAGCCGTTCGTCAAAAGGACAAGTTTGAATTTGCCTTTTAACCTGTCTAGGACGGAGAATGTCTCATCGTAAACAAATGGCGAATTTTTTCGTTCCTCAATAAACCGCGCAGCTAGCGTTTCAGCGAATTCCCCGTTATCAATCCCAAGTTTTTCAAGCCCTATCGTCCATGTATCGCGCTGATAATCTGAAATGATTTCTTTCATCCGCTCGAATTCTTCGCCTGGGTCATCGAATGTTCCCCATAATCCCTCGAAAGGATTGATTCCTATCATTTGCGTGTAGGCATATGTATCATACGCTGCATACAGTTCCCTTGCAGCTTCTCGAACCGCAGCTTCCAATTGCGATGCATCAATGTCATGCCCTTCCGCAGCGTATTGACAAGTTTTCTCAAATGCTGTCGCAATGCTTTTCTGATCCCATAATAGCGTATCATCCAAATCAAAAATGAGTGTCCGTATCAACTGTCATTCCCCCTTTGCTTGATTATACAGAAAAACCGCTCCAAAAGGGATTGGAGCGGATATTTCAATCGGAATAGATATTTCGGTTCCAAAAACGCTGTTGCGTAATGGCTTGAATGAAATCATTCGGGAAATCGGCACCGGATGCTGACGCAATAACGACGCCAGGCCCTGGTCTTGCATCAGATTTCTTAAAAATGGCTTCTCCTGTAGAAGCTACGCCAATCGGTTTAAAATGCCGATACGTCTCGTTAATAAAATCCTCGATATCCTTTTCAAACTTTGCCTGATTTGCAGCATTTCCACCGACAACATATATCGAGTCAAGAAGGACGGGTGAAGTCGTTGCAAAGGTTTCATTCATCACAACTTTTACACCGTCAGCTCCCGTAAGGCTGCCTAAACGTTCGCCGACGATATCAACAGTAACCCCGTTGTTCAATAATGTTTTAACGACCGCTTTCACCTCTCTACCGTTGAAGCCTTCACCTATTAGCACGCCGACTTTAAGCGTATTCGGATATCTCGGTGTCCGTTCTTGGCTAAGGGCTGGTGAAGCCGCTGAAACGTCGACATTTTCCCCGGTTGGGCGATTGACCCCAACTGCATCCGCTATCGCTATCGCCAATCCCCTATCGACGTTGACAAACATATCGACGACTTGCTGTCTGACGTCGACGGATTTCACTTTCCCCACTTCGAAAATGAAAGCATCAGTTATATGTTGCTTTTCCGGTTCTGTCATGCTATTCCAGAATAAGCGCGCTTGCGAGAAATGGTCATTGAATGATTCGCTTCTCCCTTGAATGATGCGCCCTTCTACTTTTTCAGCGTAATGGACATAACCTCCTTCTTCCCAAGTTGAAGTGGACGGTGTATTCCGTGCCAATGAATTTTTATGGTAACTGACTTGCCCTACGTCAATTCGCTGGCGGCTGAAACCATCCCGCTGATTATTATGGAACGGACATATTGGTCGATTAATCGGAATTTCGACGAAGTTCGGTCCACCAAGACGAATCAATTGTGTATCCAAATAAGAAAAAAGCCTTCCTTGTAGTAGTGGATCATTTGTGAAGTCGATGCCAGGTACGACGTTGCCGACATGGAATGCGACTTGTTCTGTTTCAGCAAAGACATTATCCACATTCTGGTTCAATGTAATTTTGCCAAACATCTGGACAGGAATAATTTCTTCTGGCCAAATTTTCGTCGAATCCAAAATATCGAAATCGAATATAAACTCGTCTTCTTCTCTGAGCATTTGCACTCCGATTTCATATTCCACTACATTTCCATGCTCAATGTTTTCCCATAGATCTCGTCGATGGAAATCCGGATCTTTCCCGGAGACCTTTTGTGCTTCATCCCAAACGAGAGAATGGACGCCAAGTATTGGTTTTATATGAAATTTGACGAATGTAGCTTTCCCTTCCGCATTGACAAGGCGGAACGTATGCACACCAAATCCTTGCATCATCCTAAAGCTCCTTGGAATACCCCGGTCAGACATAAGCCACATGATCATATGAGCCGACTCCTGATTATTCGCAACAAAATCCCAGAACGTATCATGGGCAGAAGCCGCTTGAGGCATTTCATTATGCGGTTCGGGCTTGATGGCGTGGACGATATCCGGGAATTTCATACCATCTTGAATGAAAAAGACTGGCATATTATTGGCGACGAGATCGAAGTTCCCTTCCTCTGTGTAAAACTTGGTCGCAAATCCGCGTACATCCCTTACTGTATCTGGTGAGCCTTTACTTCCGACAACCGTTGAGAATCTAGTGAATATCGGTGTTTTTGTACCGGGATTTTGTAGAAATCCTGCTTTCGTAAACTCCTTCATGGATCTGTATAATTCGAATACTCCATGCGCTGCAAATCCTCTCGCGTGTACAACTCTTTCTGGTATCCGCTCATGATCGAAATGGGTAAGCTTCTCCCGAAGATGAAAATCCTCCAATAATGTCGGACCACGCACCCCTGCCTTCAATGAATCTTCATCATTTGACACTTTCAAGCCTTGGTTCGTCGTCATTTTCTTCCCGTAGTTATTAACGCGGAACTGTTCCAGTTGAGCGTCTTTTCGGTTTTGGCTATCGTCCAATAAAATCCCCTTCCGAATAGTTTTAGTCACCATTCTTATTTATATGTAACATAGGAACATACGGGCACATGCCTCATGTTTCACAAAATCGAAAATAGGCTACAATAGGAGACGAGTTAGTTATAAGGAGGCGAAAACAGTGCATCATTATTTCATTGGAATCAAAGCTCCTGCTACAATCGAGCATGTTGTAAATCAATACAGGGAGCAATACGGATTGCAAAACATCTATAAAGCGATTCCCCATTTGGATGATTTGCACATTACTTTGCTGTTCATCGGTGCACTTCCTGAACAGAAAGTTGAACCTTTGAAGGCCAATCTTTCATCAATCGCCACCAATCATAGCGATTTCATGCTGACCATAGATGGTCTATCATTTTTCGGATCTCCAACAGGTCCTCGCGTCGTTTATTTATCCGTTCAGCAATCGAATGAGCTACATGCATTGCAGCAATCCATCGCGTCAATTGGAGCCGATCAGTTGGGAATCGAACAAGATAATCGTTTCACTCCACATATTACAATTGCAAAAAAGCGCAAGGTCAATGGAGAATTCCCGATACAAAAAGAAGCATGTACACCTATTCCATTTCACGTCGATGAGTTTTCACTCTTCAAGATCCATCCGTCAAAAACTCCGAAATATGAAGCCATCCAAATCTTTTCATTACGAAAACCCTCTCCATGAGATCGAGAGGGTTTTCGTTTATGATTTATTGATCCGGAACCATCCTTTATACGTAAACCAACCAATCATTGCAATTCCAATAAGAAGCATTGTGAGAAGAACGATCGGATAGCCATATCGGAAATGGAGCTCCGGCATCCAATCAAAATTCATCCCATATAAACCCGCAATGAAAGTCAACGGAATAAAGACTGAGGAGATGATCGTCAACGTCATCATGACGCTATTCATTTGGTTGGAATTGATGGATAGTTGACTATCACGGATATCCGAAGTGAGCTGTCGATTGGAATCGATCATGTCACTTAATCGGATAAGATGGTCGTATATATCAGAAAAGTACGTTTGCTCATGGGGAATGAAATCCAATCTTTTCGACTCGAGCATTCTGTACAGCAGCTCTCTCATCGGATAAATCGTTCTCCTGAGGCGTAATAGGTCTCCACGCACTTCAAATACATAATCCATCGATAATTGGACGGTTTTCGGTGATAATTTCTCTTCGATTTCGTCCAAATGGTCTTCGATATTATAAAGGATTGGAAAGTATTGATCGACGATTTTATCCAAAATTTCATAAGTAACGTGGACATGTCCCCGCTCCCATATCATTGGATTTTGCATAATGGATTCTCTCGCCTTGTCGATTTCCTGTAATTGTGTGTAATGAAAGGAGATGACATAATTATCGCCTAGAAACAGGTCCACTTCTTCCGCACTAAAATCTTCATTGCAGATCGAGTGCAAGGCAAAAAATGTATAGCCGTCATAATGATCCAACTTCGGGCGCTGAATGCGGCCGTAACAATCCTCCAATGCGAGCGGATGGAATGCGAAGTACGATTGAAGCAATGATGCCTCTTCTGCATCCGGCTGGTCAAAGTCCACCCAGTACCATTGTAAAGAGAGCTTAGAGATTTCATGTATTGGGAAGTCGTAAATGAATTCATCGTCCGTTGTTACTCCCATTGTCCAGATCATGCTTTCACCTTCTTTGTATGAACTCCACCTAGTAAGAATCTGATGGCAGTCCGTTTCAATTATCTTTACGTATCATAACCATCTTCCCCTCACATACTACATCCAGCAGAGCAAATGCATGTTACTAGGAAGTGAGCATTGATGGATTTTTTTCAAAGCCAAGAAACACTGACAGCAATCCAATGGGTGTTGCGTGCGGTTATCGCTTTTTTCTTTTTATTATTTGCAACGAAGCTAATGGGTGAACGTTCCATTTCCCAATTGAGATTGATCGACTTTACTGTCGCCTTAATTATCGGAAATATATTAGCACACCCTCTATCCGATGAAAAACTAGGGATGAAGGGCTCCTTGATTACGACATCTGTATTAATCGTCCTGTATATTTCTTCCGTGTATGCAACGTTAAAATGGGGTAAGTTGCGTAAGTTGGTGGAACCCGACCCATATCCACTTATCAAACATGGTGAATTGATATATTCGAACCTAGCAAAAGCTCGTATTACTATTGATCATTTATTATCTGAACTGCGCAAAGAAAAAATCGAAGATATAGAGAAAGTAGCTTTGGCATTATGGGAACCGGACGGAACCATTTCCCTCTTCCTTTCCCCTCAATATCAAGCTTTGACACCTACTGATATGCAAATCGTTACGAACCCATTTTCATTTCCAATTATCGTTGTGAAAGAAGGAAGAATTGATCGGGAGTCCTTGAGCAATGTAGGCAAGGATATGGAGTGGTTGCAGAATAAAATGACATTGCACAATGTTCAAGCATCGGACATCTTATTGGCAACAGTAGATCAAAGCGATAACCTGAAGATCTACCTATATAAGGGATGAGTAAGCTCCAGCTTTTCATCCATAGTAAGAGGGCTGGGCATAGATCTTAATTAGGAGGGAATTATTTTGGATAGTCAACGAGCGCGTCAAATTGTGTCCTCACCGGATGAGATCATGGTAAGTTATAACGGAGTTTCGGTGTGGATAGATAAAGTTCACGAGGATGATCGAACTGCTACTGTTCACTTGCGCCAAGCTATGGAGGAAAGGTCAGAAGTTTCGATTTCGGAATTGAAGGAGCACTAATAATCATTGAAGCTGTCCAGAAATTTTTCGGACAGCTTTCGTATTCTTGCTATTTTATTTTTATTATCCAATATTCTCAACGATAATTTGTACAATCAACATAACTGTCACAACTCGTAAGATCGGCTTCACAAATTTTGGTTTCAGTTTTTCCGCAATCCGGACGCCAGTCTGCGCTCCCGTAATTGACCCTAACATTAACATAAGTGTAAGCGGCCAAATGATTTTTCCTGCTGCGATATAAGTGATCGCCGCCCCGAAACAACTTGAGAATGTAGCCAGACGAACATAACCGACTGCTTTTATATACGCCACTTTTAAATGGCCGAATAAATACAACATCAATGTGCCTTGCCCGGGACCGAATAGTCCATCGTAAATCCCGATGCCATACAATCCAGGCGCACTCCATTTACCAAATTTCAATTTCTCATGCCCACCGAAATCCCCTTTTCCGATGAACGATGTGATGAATGCAAATGATAAAAGAATAATCGCCAAAATATATAAGTGATCTTCTGAAAGCTTTGTTGCAATGAACCCACCACTAATTCCACCTATTAAACTTACAGGTATAATCCAGAAAGATTCTCGCAATGAAATCTGCTTATGTCTTAAAAGGAAAAGGAAGCTTGAGAATGAACTGACCGTGTTAGATACTTTGTTCGCGCCAATAGCAGAGTGAATCGGCACGCCGAGCAGCAACATCGCAGGAAGACTAATCAATCCGCCGCCTCCCGCTAACGTACCGATTGTCGTTGCAATTGCACCGATGAAAAAGAGCGAAATATATTCCATCAAGAACACCCCCTGTGTATAACTTAAGTATACTCCTCCAATACAGATAAGAAAATTCGATTGTTATTATAATATTTCATAACTTTTTGTTATGACGTAATTAGATGTCATTGAAGATTCATATATACATGCTCTCTATAATTTTAGAAGTGTTACGCTATTAGTAACAAGTTCAAAGGAGAGGATTCATTTGGGCAAACAAGAAAAGTATTCAAAAGAAATGGCAACTGAGGCAATTTTGCTTGCGAAGAGAGAAAAAGGATTAACGTTTGATGAAATCGCAGAAACTGTCGGTCGTCACCCTGTTTGGGTAGCGTCCGCAATCATGGGGCAGGCTTCGATGAATGCTGAAGAAGTTCATGCGTTAGTTAACTTGCTAGATTTAGACCCTTCCATTTCAGATGCTTTACAGGAATACCCAATGAAAGGATCTTTGGACGAACGAATTCCTGTCGATCCATTACTGTATCGATTCCATGAAATTTTGCAAGTATACGGAACAACGATGAAAGCTGTCATTCATGAGAAATTCGGCGACGGTATTATGAGCGCTATTGATTTTACAATGGATATCGATAAAGAGGAAGATCCAGCTGGTGATCGTGTTGTTGTTACATTAAACGGAAAGTTCTTGCCTTATAAAAAATGGTAATCCAAAAACCGAGGGGGCTGGCTAACGCCCCCCCCCCCTTTAATAATATTAGAAACCGATCTCGTATTCTTCTCCATCTTCATTGACCACTTTGAACTTGCTGACGGGATGTTCAAGACCGATCAGAATATAAGGGTTTACTTCATCGCTGTTTGCTTCATTTTCTCGAACAGTGACAACTGTTTGGTCTTCCAAGTATTCTACACTGACCGCTTCCAATTCACGATCGCTCGTACCTGTTGAAACGACGACCATCTTTTTGCCTTCTGCAATATCAATGACCTTGAAGCCTTTTCGCTCTGTCTTATCATTTTGCAAGTAGTTCACATACATCCTGACCGCCGGCTCATCGTCAAGGTTCTTCTTATTCATTATCCAATATCCTTTACCACAGCCAGTCAAAAACATTATAACCGCGAACAATCCAATCAATATTCTTTTCATTTCAAGCTCACCTTTTTTCCTTATTCTCTATAGATCTTTTTCCAATACAATCCGATGAATTCCCTCAATGTCAGTAAAAGTTTCCATTATATCAAATCCATGTTTTATGTTCAATATCAACATATTTCTCCATTTATTTCTCGTTTTCGTTTCGATTGTTTCATAACCTGCATCCTTTACAAGACGGTGTTGGAGCTCCATAAGCTTGGAGGCAATCCCCCTTCCTCTATATTCCTCGTGAACTCCCCCATACCAGCTGTAATAGCGGTTTTCTGATAGACTATATCCAATCTTATAGCCGACCACTTCATCCTTCTCAAGGGCGACAACAACAAGGACATTCGGTCGAATTACGACTTTCTCCAATAATTCAACGCCGTTTGCAAAAATTTGATTATGTACTATTAAAATCCCATTCATTGTTTTTTCATCAGGCATTCCCCAGTAACTGTGAACATGTGGCATAGCAGCATCCCCCTTTCCAATATTATACTATGAATTTAATTTATTCATATCTCTAAATTAAGTAATCAATTTATCTCTATTCACATACAGTAGACAAAAGATTCTGACTCAATAGAGAGGAGAAAAAGAATGGACAAGATTTTAGAAACAATCGTGGGGTGGTTATGGGGGTTGCCGCTCATCTTTACAGTATTGTTTGTCGGGCTTTACTTTACACTCGGCAGCAAGTTCTTTCAGATTAGTTATTTACCTCATATTTTTAAAGCGACGTTCGGTAAGCTCTTCACAAAAAAGGAAAAGTTTGAAAATGCAAAAGGCATATTGACGCCATTCCAGGCTGTCAGCACTGCAATTGGAGGAAGTGTCGGGGTCGGCAATATCGGCGGAGTAGCGACCGCCATTGCGGTAGGTGGTCCCGGAGCGGTATTTTGGATGTGGATTACTGCACTCTTAGGCATGATGACAAAAACGGTAGAAGTCACATTGGCTGTCCATTATCGCGGCACCGATGAAAAAGGCAATCCTTATGGCGGGCCGACGTATTACATGGAAAAAGGATTAGGCGAGGAAAAGAAATTTAAGTATTGGAAAATACCAGCTATTCTTTTCGGATTCGGTATCTTCACGACATTTTTCATTACCCTTCAAAACTATACGGTTTCTGAAGCTGTCAGCTCGACATTCAACATCGGCATGATTCCTTCTTCTCTCATTTACGTGACACTTATTTACGTCATCATCTACGGAGGAATTAAACGGATCGGCGAAATTGCGACGAAACTGATTCCCTTCATGAGTATCTTTTATGTTCTGGCCTCTCTCTTTATCATCCTCAGGAATTTCGACCAAATTGGCCCAGTGTTTGTACTTATTTTTGATAGTGCATTTACAGGAATGGCCGCAGTCGGTGGCTTTACGGGTGCAGTCATTGCTCAAGTAATCCGGATGGGTGTGGCCCGAGCGGTTTACAGTAACGAAGCAGGTTGGGGTACTTCGCCTATGATCCACTCAACAGCGAAAACAAATCATCCCGTCAAACAAGGTATGTGGGGGGCTATGGAAGTATTTGTCGATACGATCATTATCTGTTCGATGACCGCATTCACAATTATTATTACAGGCGTCTGGTCATCCGGCCTTGACGGAGCGGCACTTACATTATCGGCATTTGAAGCAGGCATCGGGCAAACAGGCAGGTACATCATCGCCCTTTCCGTTTTCCTATTCGGATTGACGACGACGACCGGCTGGTACACGTATTACGAAATCATTTTGCGTCATCTGTTCGGCGGAGAGAAGAAGGTAAAGGTGAAGAATAAAACTATCGCGTTCTATAAATGGCTCTATCCAGTACCGGGATTACTCATGGTCGTCTACGCCGTCTACTATGACATGCCTGGTAAAGCTGTATGGTATTTTGCGGATATCACGACTGCGATTCCGACTTTCATCAACTTGATCGTCATCATGTTCTTAAGTAAGAAGTTCTTCGAGTTGCTGCGCGATTATAAGGCAAGGCATTTGAATATCGGCACGATTGATCCGAATTTCAATGTGTTTTATGAGGATAAGGACAAGAAGTGAGTTTAGGTGAGTTGGATTGAGAACTTTTGTACATGATTGAGAACCTTTCTGGGAAGGTCTAGAACTCATAAAAAAACGGGTGGAGAATAGCGTTTTGCTGTTTTCCACCCGTAATTTTATTCAATAAAAAATCCATCATACTCGTGCCTCATTCATTTTTGCAAGTGCTCCAATTTATCCGGATTTGATACCATATATATATTCTTAATTTTATCGTCTTGAAACTCCATCGAGACGACATAAGCGACATAGTCATTAATTGACACGACTACGCCTGGGTACCCATTTACAACTTCGAAATCCATTCTTGCGTTTTCAGGCAGCTTTTTCATAATGCTTGTAAACAATAGGACAATGCGCTCTGATGAATAGATTGGATTTAGCGCAGCTTTTACTTTGCCGCCTCCGTCAGAAATGAATACAGAATCTGTCTTCAACAACTCTAGCATTTTAGGGATATTCCCTTTTTGAAGTGCTACCGTAAATTGTTCTACGCTGCTTCTTATTGTTTGAAAATCCAGTGTAGAAGCTTTCGGGCGATTATCCATGCTTTTTTTAGATCTATGAAAAATCTGTCTGCAATTGGTAGAGGACTTTTCAATAATAGCAGCAATTTCTTCATAGCTATACTGGAAAACTTCCCGTAATAAGTAGACAGCTCGTTCATCTTCAGTTAACTGTTGTAAAAGCAAGAGATAAGCGGTCGAGATAGATTCCTTCATTACATAATTATGTGCAGGGTCATTTCCTACATCTACCAATGGTTCTGGCAGCCACTCTCCAACATAAACCTCGCGCTTACTTGCAGCCGATCTCAATTTGTCTATGGAGCTATTCATTACAATCTTACATAAATAAGCTTTCTCGTTTTCAATTACTTTTTCACTACTAACACGGTCATATGTTAAGAACGCCTCTTGGACAAGATCTTCTGCATCTGCAATACTCCCCGTCATTCGGTAGGCGATTGAAAACAACAAAAGTTTATACGTCTGATACAATTGTTCAGTCTCCAAAATGATTAACCTTCCTTTACTAACATCATTTCGTTTGCTTGTAAGATTTCTAATGCTGCACGCTTCCCACTTGCAACAGCTGCGTCAGCTAATACTTCTTCATGTCCTGCCCAATCTCCTGCTATAAAGATTCCTTTCATTTCTGGTATGCTTGGACCCGGATTTTCTTTTCGTCTTACATGTGGAAAATCATACGTTACCGTTATTTTCGGTAAAAATTGTTGCACCACGACTTCTTTTCTCCATCCAGGATGAAGCAAATCCATTACTGATTCTAATTGTTGCTTATCTGCGTTTACGTTTATTTCTTCCATTGGATTAAGGTATTTTGCTAAACTTACAACTAATGTCCCGCCTTCACTTAACTTCGCAGCCCTCGATTGGTTTGTGAAAAACAAAGCTTGATCGAGTCCTATCGCAAATTGATGTTTTGGGATAGGCAACTTTTTAATCCCGATATCCAAACAGCATGCCGTAATAGGAATTGATTGTTCATTCCACAAACGCAAAGAAGTATGTTGTGCACCACTTAACATGTTCATTGCCTCTTTGGGAGGGGCTGTAATGATGCAATTGGGAACTTGAATGACCGTACCATCTGAGCATCGTATGATTTGATATTGCTCGTGATGTTCAATATTTGTTACATTTTTATTCGTTACTATTTCAGCACCCCGCGCCTCTGCCTGCTTCTTAAGTTTTTGAACAATTGTCTCCCAACCTCCATCGATATATAAAACACCTGCATGTAATGAACGCTTCACCTGCTTTAAAACTGGCTTTGCAAGCTGTAAAGTCGGGGCATTCGTATAGGAAGTCAATCGACAAATTGAGTAAAATATATGCCTCACCATCGGATCGGATATTTCAGAATCCACCCACTCCTTAAGGCAAACTTCCGGAATGGAATAAATGTCTAATCTCATAATCTTTAACATTAATTTGCCAAGCATGAATTTAGCTTTCCACGAAAGAAGTGGTGATGACATAATCGATGAAAAATCTGTTGGAATGACATGAACGGCGTGATTTAAAATGCCGTGAATATGAATATCTTTCGTAGCATTCCCACCTGGAAGAGATATTCCTAGTTCAGTTATAATGTTTGCAGCATCCCCTGATAGATACAATCCATGAGGTCCCAAGTTCATAAGAACCCCATTTTTATCATTTGTCATCGCCCTTCCACCTAGACGTTTTGATTTGTCCAAAACAACGACCTTTTTTCCTTCACTCGCCAAAAAATTAGCTGCTGTCAACCCAGCCAATCCACCACCAATGATTGCAACATCATAGTTAAGCACAAAAACCCCTCCTAATTTGTTCTGTAATCAAAACGAATGAGGAAAGGATTTTGTGACAGCTACTCTAAAAAACTATGTATTATTCTTTCAGACTCGTTCATATGTGAACCTACTCACTACATAACTCTTTCCGTTTTAAGAATAAAACCTTTGAGCACGACAGCTGCATTTCGTCACGCTCCCGACTTCGATTCATACATATACAGCTCATCTCCGTCTAAAAACAGCAGCCTGCTCTCCCGGTTGCTCACTAATTGGGGTTCCACAGCCGTACCATTCGGCTTGATCAGCTCGATTTCATGGACAACCTTAAATTCATCGCCTTCACGCTGCATCTCAAAAAGTGACCTTCCCCATCTATTGCGATACGCTACTATCGTCTCCTCGTTCATTGCAAACGACCGGAAACCCATCCCTTCTGGCGAATAATATACTGTCCGTCCATCTTTCCGCACTCCAATCTTCGAATCAATACTGAAGAAAAACCAAATCCCGCCGTCATCATCACCATTCAGCGCCAAACACTCAAAAATGGAATATTCACTGTCCTCTTCAAGCGAATCCATCTTACGACCTGACGCATCCCAGCCAACAAGCCCGCTCCGTCCGACTGGTTCCTCCCAGCCGTAATTGCCGAAAACACCTTAATCAAAGTACCCTGTCCAAATTTCTTGATTATTTGTCACGTATACATGCTCAATTCCGTCGCCTAAACAAAATGACCGGATCAAACGCCCATTTTTATCATACACACGTGCGTTTTCCTCAATATTTTGTGGACCATGGTAGTACGATCGCGCACCGACAAGCAATATATGACCATCGTCAATCGGCTGTATGTAATGATAATTCCACTTCTCTTCCGGCAAATGCAGTACCGTCTTCTGCCCGTCCTTCAGATGGACGACATGATAACTGTAGCTTTCTTCCGTAACAGTTGCAGGGAAACTGCCGTTAATTAACGGAGGCCGCTCTTCCGCCAGCAGGACGAATACATCGTTATTTTGTCCGATTGCAATCGAAATCGGATTTGCGGATTTCAGCTCTTCGTTCAGGTTCGCTATGGGGCTTATCGGTATTTTAATTGTTGAATTCATATTCTTACAGCCGCCTTTCCTAGATTGACAACTCTCAGCCTGCACTAATGACAAGACTAATAATAGAATGTTTACCTTTCACAAGTTCACCCTACTCTCCTTTCTATTCCACAAATCAGAAGAAGTTCCTGCCCGTTGTTGTAATGAAAACGGATCGCCTTGATTTTATATCATCGTTATCATTTGGCTCATTAAGGGTAAAATAATGAATAGAACAGACATTTTGTAAAAGGGGTAATGGTTTATGAAACCGATAAAATGGATCCTATTAATAGCAACAATCTCTATCCTTATCGCGGGATGCACTGATGCGAACGATGAGAACGGGAAGGAAGCGGTGGAGAACAATCCACCAGTTACCGACGATATAGGCGATGCAGGAACATCGGATAACGGTACAACCAACAGCGACTCATCAACCGTTGCAGGAAATACCGATAATTCTTCTGCCGGATCCGTGGAGGATGAACAAAAACAAATGGCGATTGATACGCTCAACGACTTGGCCAATGATGCGAAAGAAGGGAAAGTCTACCGCCCAGACCAAGGATTCATAATTGGTAAGACGACACGGAATGACATAGTCAAAGCAATCGGAGAGCCTGAGGAAAAGATAGGCGGCTATGATCATTACCATGGTTCAATGGGCAATCCGTCAGTCGCATTCAAATATGATGGAAAAGACGTGCTGGAGGAAGCACGCTACTTCGGAACAAACGTGGAACGCCAAACAAATCTAGGCGGCATCACTGAAGAAGATTTGATTGAGCAACTCGGCAAACCTGCGGACAGTCGCCGAATCGAGTCGACTGGAGAGAAAAACATCCGTTATCATTTTAATGACTTTGAACTGCAGTTTATCATTGGTGAAGAAGGTACGCCAGATCATGTGAATTTGAAAAAGTGGAATTGATCATAGGGTGATCCACAAAATAGAAATCCCAATAATTGAACTAACATGCGAAATTTTCTATTATGATGTTTTTTCGCATGTTAGTTTTTATGATTTCATAAGCAAAATATTTCATTTCATTCATTTATGTACTCTACAACCTCATCAATATAGCTATCTAACGGTCGTCCAGTGTCAACAGCAATCCACTGATGCTCAGTTGGTTTTTTGCTGTTTTTTACCGCTTGCTTAAAAACCTCTTCTGAAGTCACCTCACTTATTTGACTTACCATTCTTTCACGACTTCTTAGTCTTTCATTCACCTTTCCAAAGTCATCCAGGAGGCATTCAACGTATTTATATTTTACATTGTACTTATTAGACAAGCTTATACCTCTATCAATCATTTCGTGATAAAAGCATGGACTATCAAATATGACACTATGGCCTTGTGATAAATGAAGTTCAATTAATGACCAATCAATATTGTACGAGACCTTTCCAGCAAATTTGTCATCCATCGAAAAATTCTCTGTTGATTGTAATAAAGCTGATTTTACAACATCATGATCTATGATGACGGCTCCTGTCCTCTTGGCAATTTGTCGTGAAAGCGTGGATTTTCCTGAGCCAGGGAAGCCAGACATTTGAACAAAGAACATTTACATGACCCCATTTCTACACGACACTTAAAACATATCGATCATTTATTGCACTGTGATGTTTTCAATATTAGTACAATAACTTGTCCTACTTTCCTAATCTATTCAACACCACTGCAGAAATTCCTGCCTGTTCATGTAATTAAAGAGAAGCGTCCCATAGTGAGACGCTTCCACTGCCAACTAGTTTCGTGATAGTGTAGAGTGACAATAAGGTCCCCTGTTGCTGAATGCTCTGTGCTAATCATTTGGGAAGTTTCCTCCGAATAGAGGTCAACTCCTTCAAAATCAGCAAGTACTTGATTGAAATATTCTTCATCGACCTTCAGGTAGCTAATAAATCCTAGCTTCCCTTCCCTGAATGTAAACTCCGATTAATTTCCGTACGATAAGGTTGTCTCTCCATCATCTTTCTTATTCCTCGTATACGCTTCACCAAAATACGAGATGACTTTTGATTCCGGATTGCCAAGTGTGAACCCTTGCAAATAAAATGAATTCCCCGATTGGCAGCCTGTCTTTTACACTTCTTATAAGGTGCCGGCGTCAAACAATCGTGAAATGTCTTCTGCTCAGCATCTTTAATACGGCTGTAATTTATATTATTTCGGATAATCGGGTGGCTTCATCGATAAGTTCCATACTGACCATTGCGTCAGCCACTATTTTGTACAGTTCTTGGTTATCTTGCAACGTATAATTGAGCTGAATATCCCTAAATAATACAAGTCGTGAAGCAACTGGTGAGGTATAGAGGTATTCCTGCAACAATATCAAATCAGGATTTATGTCTTTGTGAATTGGAAATATTACATGTTTTTCTTCCTGAGAGAGTGGAATAGTAACACCTAGTCTATCTTGTGTTTGAATAACCACATTTCTTTGACGTTCCATTTCCACTTGTTGAACGTAATGATACGGATTGTTAATAATAGGCATCTGAATATTCTCCATCAAAAAGTTGGTGACTTTCTCTCGAATCAATATTTCATTTTCAGACGGTTGAAATTGAGGGGTTGCAGCCTCTGTAATCCATTGATTTTTAGCATCTAAATACTTCTCTTCGCTTTCGAACTGATTATAAAACAGTTCCCCGTCAGTTAAATTAACTCTTAAAAATCCACATAAATTCTTGGCCACTATACGAGTGGGACGTTCAAAATCCATTGGACTTACGCAAACAATAGGCGCTACCTCAAGATCAGGTACAGAACTGAAATCAGTAAGGAATCCATAATGGATACCGTCCATACCTATATTTCCAAATACAACCACATCACTTGGCGTGTTAAAATATCTGAAATCATCAAGAGAAAGGTAAAAATTAAGTCCATGGTAAAAATGTTCATCGTCCCCAAGAACATTTTGTAAGTCAATTAATCTTTGGAGTGTAGGTGGTATGTCGTACTTACCGAAATTACTGCCCATTTGCTCATCACCCCATTTTTCTTCATTTGGATTAAATACTACTGGATCATTATATTCCCAACATATTGTGCACTGCCTGCTGAATTTGTAAATTCAACTTCTAATACACACTTCCCTTTATCGGCTCTAGTTCAAATTCTGAGTACCTTTTTCGTTCAGATACACTAGAACTCTCATCTATGCGATATATTTTTTCGCTTTAAGATAATTACCTCACATATGACCTACTATGAGGGATTATTTTTCTGATAAACTTCCATAGCCTCTTTTAAAAACGCTTGCTCCTTTTCTGTAAAAGGATTTGGGAATGATAAAGGTTTTGCAGATGGTAGTTTTTCTACAATCAATTCCAATTTCCCTTTCGAGGTTTTATTCATGAGTGATAGAAGCGATTCAATTGCTTCTTGCGATTCTTGAGCAGACGGTATGGCTCCAGTTAACGTTAAATGCTTGATTTCAGATAAAGCTTTAGTCCATTTTTTATCTAAATCAATCTCTTCCGGCTTACTTATATTTAAAACATCATCTGTGATTGCTTTAGAAAAGTGATCCTCAAACCATTTTTGTGTATCTTCTTCAAACATTAATTTTTGAACCATCGCACTAAATATATTGAGATTAATAATTTCCTCAGCCTCTATTGTTTCCATGAGATGATTTATGTCAGAAAGAATAGTCATGATTTCAAGACTTTTTGCTTCAAATAACTGTTTTTGCAGGTTTAAGGACTTCAATACGTCGGCACCCTTCACAGAGTTCTTTTGAAGTATGTTGTGAATGTCTTTTAGGGAAAGACCAAGAAACTGTAAGGATCTTATTTTTCGAAGAGTATACAAATCATCTTCGGAATAAAGTCTATGTCCCCCTTCTGTATAATCACTTGGTTTGAGTAAATTTATACTGTCATAATATCGAAGAGTTCTAATGCTGACACCAGACTTTTGCATGAACTCTCCTATAGTAAAAACACCTATACCTGACAAATCTCCTCACCTCTTTTTCTACATAGTCCACCTTTCAAACTTTGAAATAACGAATAACGGGATAAGAAAACTTTTTCCCTATTAAAGTATTCAATACTGCAATTAAAATCAAAACTGTCTCCAAAGCGATAAGCCCATAAGAAAAAACTGATGCCGCTCTCCATTTTAAGGAAATTAAATTCAAGAGGAGAAAGACTGGAAAGAAAGTAAAGTGAAGATTCATCCCTTCTTTTGCATGATCTGCAAAGTATTTATTTCTGTTCTTCGCCACTAAGTATACCAATATTGGTAAAACAAAGGTTAGCAGTAGTGAGAATAGATGCATCAGGCTTGCCATTACCCTATTTAACAAACTCACATTTTTCATAACATCGACCTCCATTAGCATTAATTATTTTGTTACTGTTGAGTAACTAAATGAAGTATAAAAGGTGACGTAACTGGAGGTTCAAGTAGAAAAGTAAATTTATTTGTTGATCCTGAAATTGATGATTTATTATTGGACTAAAAAGTGTGTCACTCTCCAAAATTTAATAATTTTAATCGATTCTAGTAGCGGTAAAGACTAAAAAGTCGATTCCAGTAGGCTTGGAATCGACTTTTCTTATTCATTCTTGTTTGACGATAAGGATGTGTTTTTCAGATCAAAATATCCATCTTTTTCTCGCGCTTCACAAGGCAGTAAACAATAATAAAGCACATGATTGTTATGCTGCCGTAAGATATAGGGGCTAGCCATTTTGGGTTCCAGATAAGGATAATATTTGGCAATAATCGATTCAGTCCGAAAATAAGGAAGCCGACTATGAACGGAATTTGAATACCGATTAAGGAGACTAAATTCGGAACAACATTTGAGAAACTCATTGAAAGCGTTACGAAAATGAATCCGATCAAGTAAATTGCGGCGACACATAGCATGATGAATTGGAAAAAAGTAGGATCATACCAAGATTCATTCGCAATAAATGTGTTGACATGAACTTTGAAAAACATAGACGTATTATTCAAAGAATATAAGCTGAAATAGACTGCCAGCAATCCAGTTATCACAAGGAATGTGGCGATATATCCTGCCAGGAGTTTTGTCTTTAAAAGGTTTCTTCCCTTTTTCGAAGTGTACTGTAATGGAAGGAGCCCTCTCGATCGGTCCTTTAAGATCATCGGCGAAATGACTAACACAACACTGAAAAGGATAGCTGCGCCAACATTGGCAATGAAATGTTTGAAATTGCTCATTGCTATCTCCGTGTAAACTCCGAATTTTTCTTCTGCAATCAATTCATGTAAACGTGCTCGCTGATTATCAGTAACTACATCGGGAATACTTTTTCTATAATTATAAAAGTCAATCAGTCTTTCAAACTCTTGTAACTCCCAAAATAGATCAATGTCACTTTCGAAGAAAACCTCACTTCGAAGGCTGCTCGCCTTTTGTGATGAATTTTGCCAATCATATGCTTGGAATTTTTCATATGTACCTAAACCTTCTGCTATAAAATCCCCCCTAGACTGCAAATACTGATTTGCCTCTTCTACTTTTTTCTCGTACACCTTTTCGAAATCAATAAATTCATTTTCATCCATCGTAGCGCCATATTTCTCTACCATTTCAACTCCGATGTTGTACGAATAAACTTCACTTCCATTCGGGAAATGCTCAATGTAAAACTCAATCAATAAAAAATAAAGTACGCTATTGATAAATAACAGCAATAACATCGTCTTCCACGTAAAAATCTTCTTCATTTCATTCCATAAAATCCTCATTGTTGCACCTCCTTACGAAAAATCGATCTTTTTGAAATGTTTATATGACATGAAACTGACTGCAATCGTGATAATCGTCCAACAGCTGATTGTCATCCATTCAAAGTTTTTAAACATGATCAAACCGCTGCTTCCCATGAACGAGGATCCGATTGCCAATAGTAATGTCGGTAATGTATATGCAAAAACGAATAACAGGATTGATGAAGTTGGCATGAAGCTTGGTAGTAGCCACATGAGAACAAATAGGGCTGCCATAAAAAAGAAACTAATATAACTGTTTTTCACCATGATGGATATTGCAAAAGTCAATCCGACAAAAAGCAATAACACGATGAACACGAGTGCAATGACCCCGATTAAAAAGGCCCCCACAGATAGATCCCACCAAGCGACATATGGGAAATTGTATTCCCAGTTAAACGCGCTGCTAGTGGATGTTTGCCATACATGCGAGTAATCAAAGACAGTGAAAAACGTACCAAGTGTGATTGCGAAAAGGAAAACTGCAATAATTGTCGCAACCATTAAAGACGCTAAAAGCTTGTTCTTCATTAGCCTTCTGCCGCGTTTTGTGGCATACGCAACTAGATGTGTCTTGCTTTCAAACTCATACGTTGTAATCAATGCAGTCGTCAGGACGATCAAGATAAGAGCTTCGATAATGATATGCAGGAAAACCGTCTTGAATAGAAAGCTATGCATGAAATATGCTTTCCCTGCGAAAAACCATTGCTTATGCTCGCCGTTATTCACCATTTCCTCAAACCGCTCGGAGAATTTCTCGTATTCATGCTGAAGTGTTTCGGCAGATTTGCCACTAAGGCCATACTTTATAATTTCTGCTTCAGCCATTTTCTGCATATCAATTTCCCCATAGCTTTCATCAATTGACTTGGCCATATTCAAATACATTTCTTTAAGCTGCAGTCGGTTGAAAAACTCCCATTGTTTTTCGTTATATTTCTCTCGGTCCTCAAACCGCAAGCCGTCAAGAAATTCATAGACACTCGCAAACTCTGATGCTGTCATTCTGTTTAATTCCTCCAAGTCGATATGAACGTCACTTTCGAATCGATCCAACGAATCGTCGGTAATATCCCTGCCGTATTGGTCGATAATTTCATTAACCATTTTCAATTCTTCTTTATGGTCGGAGGAACTGATGATGACGAAAATATTAAAGGCGGAAAAGACAATGAACAGGGCTATCAAGATAGGCGAGGTTAATGCCTTCTTGCATTCATTGATAATCATGCGCATCATAGTTCCCCTTCGATTTCATCGCGATATTCGTAAAGGAACACATCTTCAAGTTGCGGCGGAACGGAATTCCATTCCACTTCAGGCACTCCTTTGTGGATAAATCGAACGATCATCTTGCCATACTCCTGCTTTTCAGAAAGAAGGACGTACTTTTTCCGGAATGCTTCTAACCCCTCAAAATCTATTGTTGTTTCAAACACATTGCCATTAAGTGTTGCACAAATCTCTTCCACTGAATCTTTGTAAAGCAACTGCTTGTTTTTAATCATAATGATTTCATTCGCAATCGACTCGATATCCGAAACGATATGCGTTGAAATGATGACAAGTCGTTCGCGGGCGAGTTCAGTGAGCAAGTGTCGGAAGCGTGCTCTTTCTTTCGGATCAAGGCCTGCTGTCGGTTCGTCCAAAATGAGGATTTTCGGGTCGTTCAGCAATGCTTGGGCGATGCCGACACGTTGTATCATTCCACCGGAGAATTTTTTCATTTTTTTATTCACAACATCACTTAACGCTACTTTCTCCAAAAGTTCATCGATTTTTTGTAGGGCGTCTTTTTTTCCGATCCCTTTCAACGCCGCTAAATACAGCATATATTGCTTTGGCGAATAGTTTTTGTAGTAACCGAATTGCTGCGGCAAAAATCCTAACAGTTCACGGTACTGCTCGTCCATCTCGAGGATGATTTTTCCGTTATACTGGATTTCCCCTTCACTCGGCGTAATTAAGGTTGCCAGCATTTTGATCAGCGTTGTTTTTCCTGCTCCATTTGGGGCAAGTAATCCATAAAGACCCGTGTTGAATTCCAAATTGATCTGCTGCAATGCGGTAAAATCGCCATATCGCTTGCTCACATCTTTCACGACTAACATATTACAATACCCCTTCCGTCTGCTTGAAGATAATTAGCTTTTTCAAGTAGTTCATATAAATGATCAGGCAACTGAGCAGAACAACTGCATAGACGAATACTGGCAAATGAAGAAGCACTCCATTGTAAAATTCGTTATTGACCGATCTCAAGATGTTGTTCCCTATAAGCCATACTGTTATTGTCACTATGACAATCCCTTTTGTCCTTCGGTTCATGAGGGCGATCGAAAGAATGATCGAGAACAAGAACAGTGATGTGCCGGAAATCATGAACGCACGGATGAATTCGATTTCCTCGTATTTCATGGCAATGAATGCAATCGCAACCGTATTCAGTATCATTGTAGAAATACTGAACGATAGCATACGGAAGGCGATGACTTGATAGACATTGAATTTACACGCCATTTCCACGTCATAAGTGGCATTCTGTGTTTTATTCATATACGTACAGATCGAAAAGGCAAGGAACAGAATCGGTGATAAAAGGAAAATATACGCATACAGATTTTGCACGTCGCCATGAATTGGTATGATGAGAAATAGGCTGTATAATCCGATGGCGATTAATACAATGAAGCTGAGCTCCAATCGATCTGAAAACAGATGCCGCCATCCGACTTGTTGCACCATAGAATGTAGATAGGATGAAAAAGTTTCTCTCTTCACTAAACCTTGTGAGACAATTTGACTGATTTGCCTGTCAATAGTGTTGTCGTCTGGCATTGGGATACTGAATTTATCTTTCTTCAATGTTCTCCACCTCCATTTCTTTACGGATCCATTTCAATGCTGCGTAGTATCTCGTTTTAACTGTAGATAAAGGGATTGCTTCAATAGCCGCAATCTCCTTCAACGTATAATCGCCAAATAGCTTCAATCGGATGATTTGCTGAGAATGTGCGTCAAGCCGATTCACCACTGAATTTACAAGTTCGAATTGTTCTTTATGCTCAAGCTCGATCTCCAGATTGTATTCATCTTCCACTTCCTGATGGATGTCTTCGATTGGCTGAGTAAATTGTGCATACCGATAATGTCTCGAGCGAAAATAATCGACAATGCGGTTTGAGGCAATCCTGTATAGCCACGTCCTGAATGACGACTTTTTTGGGTCGTATGCATGAATAGATTGCAAGACAGCAATGAATAGTTCCTGCGTTACATCCATGGACAGATCCGGATCGAGCGTCTGCTTGTAATGAAAAGCATACATCTCCTTGTAATATTTCGAGACGAGATTATTCGCCGCAGACTCACTGGCATTCTTCTTTATCTGTTTGATCCAGCGTAGGTCGTTATCCATTCATTGATCACATGCTTTCCAATATCTTTGCCTATAAGTATATTCGAGATTCATATTGAAAAAGTTTGAGGGACTTGAAGATTATTTCATAGGCTGTCATTACACACTATAGGTTAGGCAAATTAAAAACGCATGAATTTATATATACCCATGCGTTTTCCCATTTACTATTTTCCTTAGATGAGTCACCTAATACTCTAACTTCTATTCGAATCTTCAATTTCATAGTTTAATGTACTTTCCCACCAGGTGTTCTTTTTTCCGTTCATATAATCTTTTAACAGATGCCTAAAAGGATACGGTTGTAGGTTACAATTATCCAGATCATCTGCACTGCACCAGAAAAATCGGAGATGGGATTCACATGATTGTGGATTCATACTTGCGGTTAGTTTTTCGCAAGCAACTTGAAACACCTGATTTACTTCGCAATTCATAACGCCTTTTCTCTCCCATTTATGTTCAACTACACCAAGGAAATTAATTACTGTACAACTTATACCTAGTTCCTCTTCAATTTCCCTTACCAATGCATCTTTTGCACTTTCGCCAAATTCAATATGGCCGCCCGGTAAAAATGTATTTTTTTCTCCAATGGCTTGCGCAAGCAAAACTTGATTATTCTTTATGAATATCCCTCTTGCTAAATGATGAAAAGGATTCGGCAATTAATTCTCCCCCCGAGAATGTATTTATGATTTATGCGTGAAATTTTCGGTTTATGAGCTTTTAAAACGATTTATGCGTTTTTGGAAAGCTTTATGCGTGCTTTTCTTCATTTATGGGTTTTTCCTTTGATTTATGCGCTTCTAGATTACTTTATGCGTTTTTCGGTGTTATTAATGGTCGCAACGAGTCTGAGAGCAAATGCAATTCATGCATCGGTCTTGTCATTGCGACATATAACAGCTTCCGATCGATCGGATGGTCACGGAATGGTTCATCGAAAGCGGCGATGATGACAGCGTCGAATTCTAAGCCCTTTGATAAATGGCTTGGCACGATTAACAGGCAGTCGCCGTTTATGTCGGAGTCCTCGCCTAACAATTGGACAGGTAAGCCGGCTTTTTCAAGATATTCAAAGATAGTCGCAGCCTCTTTCCTTGTTTTACAAATTAAAGCGATCGATCGATGTCCCCTGCCTATAATCGCTTTATGAATTTCATTCACCTTGGATGCATCAAGTGTTTGCATTTCGTAAAACTCCGGCTCTCTTCCATGGCGGACAACCGGTTCGACAAGCGGAAGATCCTCTTCCATCTGCTCCAGAACCTTGTTTGCCAACTGCATAATTTCGATTGTCGTCCGATAGCTTTTTTGCAATGTTGTATAAGTGGCCCGCGGGAACATTTCCTGAACGGGTTCCCATGAAGTCAACGCTCGATAGCTATGGATTCCTTGTGCCAGATCCCCGACCATCGTGAACATATCCGTTTCCAATCCGTCTTGCAATGCGGCCAGCTGAAATTCGCTGTAATCCTGTACTTCATCAATGAAAACGACGCGCATTTTCCATTTATCGGCTACACCTTTCAACTTCGCGTGTAGAAAATAGAGGGCTGCCAAGTCTTCCGTCTCCCATGACTCTTTTTGATGAGCGGCAAAAAAAGCATCCCTTTCCGAATCGGACCAGTGGCATGCCAGTTCTTTATGTAATTGAGGGTTTGTTAGCCAATCCCTGTACAATTTTTTAATATTGAACTTTTTAAACCTCTTCATGTAAGAGGAAACAGTTTTCTTCCCTTCCATTTCTATAGAAGGAAGTCGTTCGTCACGCTCATCCATGACCCTCGTAATACGTGCCTTCCGCTTCTCATCGTCACGGATGCCATACAACGCTTTATCGAGCGCTTCTTCATATTTGTCGGATAAGAGCTTGTACAGCTGTTTTCGCTTTCGGATCACTTCACTCTGCATAATGAGCTTAATACGTTCGATCCTTTTTTCAAGTGGCATATATTTGAAGTCTTCTAGGAATAACTTCTTCAAACGGGTTGCCCGCATAATTCGGTATTTTTCAATATAGACGTCTTCAAAGAGGGCCGCTGTTTCTTGTTCCAGCTTATCTACATAATTTTGCATGATTTTACGATAGTGAAGCGTTCCTTTCATGCGTGCAATGAAAAGTTGTTCTTCATCTACAGATTTAGCTGCGGTCAACAGCTCCAGCTTTTTATTCGGATCTGCTAATTTCAGTTTCAGTCCTGTAGCTTCGAGGACGTATTCGGCGAATGTCGTTTGGCATATCCGCCCGACCCCTAACTCAGGCAGCACTTCACCGATATATTCCATGAACAATCGGCTAGGAGCTAAAATCATCAGCTTCTCCGAAGGAAAATCTGTTCCCATCGTATAAAGGAAATAGGAAATCCGATGAAGGGCGATCGTCGTCTTCCCACTGCCCGCTGCGCCTTGAACAATGATCGGCTGCTTCAAATTCGCCCGGATGATTTCGTTTTGCTCCGCTTGGATTGTTGAAACAATTTCCGTTAAACGGACATCCGCTTTCCCTGATAATGCTTCCTGAAGCAGTTCATCATTCGTCGTTAAATCAATATCAAGGACGTCCAGCAATTCTCCTTCTTCGATTTTGTACTGCCGTTTCGAAAAAAGATGTCCGCTAATTTCTTCGCCCCGCACTTTATACGTCAAGTCTCCTAGTCTGCCATCATAGTAAACATTCGCGACAGGTGAGCGCCAATCAACGATGATTGGTTCCTGGGTTTCCTGATGAAAGACGGATGTTTTTCCTATATAAAGGAACTCATCCTTCTCCCCTTCCGTCTGGAAATGGATGCGGGCGAAATAAGGCTTTTGCTGAATCGCTTCAAGCCCTTCCTTTTGGGAGCGGGCCATTTCAAAAAATCGGGTGTTCGTCAAAATATTGATGTAGCTTAAACTGGAATCCAAGTAGTCCAAGTCGGCCATCGCATGTCGGATTTCATCTTGCGAGGATTGCACATCACGCATCGACTCTTCCAAGAGCTTTTGCATGTAGTGCTTCGTGTAGTCAAGGCGCTGCAATTCGAACTCAAAATCGGGATGTTTCTGCATAGACAGTCCTCCGTTTTGCGTATTTTGCGTCCTGCTTTTCTAGATGAGATGTTGGGGTTTAAATTGAAACAGAAATTGATTGTACCATTATGGGATGTTTTAGGCAATATGATTTATTCAGAATCATTATAATCATACTTCACGTAAATTAAAAAAGCCCCGTTTTGAAAACGGGGACATACTTGTTTTTAAGCAATTTTTCTTACATTGACAATTCAACAGGGAAAAATTCAGTCCGTTGCTGTTCACGCTTGTCGAGCATAATTTGTTCCGGTTTAATGCCTTGCTCACGTAGCACTTCGATATTCTGTACGAGGAATTCGTCGCTGCCGACAACATAGAAGAGGCCATCCTTATCTGCAGCAAGGTTTTTCACTTCTTCATAGTAGTCTTTACGATTATCGACGAACTGGACTGTGAACTTCTTATCAGCTGCAGGTGCAAAAACATCAGGGAATAAGTAGTCTTTTGTTGAATCGATGTTCAGGGAATGGATTTGATTGACATTATCAGCACGGCCGAAATAATCGAGTACGAGCGGTCTGAAAGTTGCCAATCCGACACCTGAAGAGAGTAGGTACACATTTTTGTCTTCTCTTTTCAGCGGTACATTCGAATGGATTTTAAATATGGCAACTTCATCGCCAATTTTATGATTTCTTAACGTCGATTTAAATTCAGAGCACTGCTCTTTGATGCGTGTTGTAATGCCGATTGAGTTTTCAAGCGGCAACGTGGAGATGGACATGTGGCGGATCAAGCTACGGTTTGGTTTATCCCCAGCATTAAAACCTTCCAGTGCCAAGTGGATGTGAGAGCCTTCTTCCCAAGTAAGGCCATCCGGACAGTCGAGCAAGTACGTTTTAACTTCAGGAGTCTCTTCAATAATCTTATTTATTTTCGTCCAATAGATTTGCATTATATATTCCCCTTTTTCAATTATTTGTATTCTTACTATCCACTATACAGTAAGTGATAACGATTATCAATTGCAATTATTTGATAAGAGAGATGCCTTCTTTAAATAAAAAATCTCCACGCCGTTTGTTTGGCGTGGAGATTTTATCATACTGTAAAACGTCCCATATCGTTTTGCAGTTTTTCTGCGACTTCGGAAAGTGTTTGTGCACTTGAAGCTATTTCTTGATTGGAAGCTAGTTGTTCTTCCGTCGCGGCGCTCGTTGACTGAGCTTCAGCAGATGCCTGGACGGCAAGTTCATGCACCTTCTTCTCACCATCTGTCACTCGACTCGCCATCGAGCGGATTTGTTCAATAGCAGCAGAAACCGTTTCGACTTTATTGCTGACATCCTGCGATGCCAATTCAATTCGATCGAAGACAGCATGAGCCTGCTCGGTGATGCCGACGCCCTCTTGCACACGTTCGTTGCCAGCTTCTGCCCTGTCCACAGCCTTTGAGACATTTTGAATGACAGTGTCGATCATCCGTCCTATCTCTTCAGCAGACTCCTTCGATTGCTCGGCAAGATTCCGTACTTCATTGGCGACAACAGCAAAGCCTTTACCTTGCTCACCAGCCCGTGCCGCCTCTATGGCGGCATTCAATGCTAACAAGTTCGTTTGCTCGGCAATCCCTGTTATGAGACCCGTGACATTACGGATCTTTTCCGAATGGACGGCCAAGTCAGTGATGACGTTGGCAGATTCGCTGATCGTTGCAGATATGGCGGACATCTGGTCATTTACATTTTTCATAAGATCCGCGCCTTCTCCTACAAGCCGGGATACTTCGTTGGATGACGAAAGCATCGCTTCATTATCTTCGGTAATTTTATGGATGCCGCCTGTCATTTCACCCATTGCTTGTGAGGATTCATTCACAAGATTCACTTGCATTTCACTTGCCACTAGATTCTTCTCAGCAATCTCAGCAACCATTTCTGAAGCGGCAAGGCTTTCTTCGGAACTTGCCGTCAATTGCTCGGCCTGTGCGGCTAATTGATGCGCGGAATCTCGTGTATTCGTAACGATTGTACGTAGATCAGACGTCATGTCATTGAATGCTGTCGCCATGTCTCCGATTTCATCCTTATTCTTAATAGACAAAGGATCGATCGCAAAGTTCCCATCAGCTAGCTGCTTTAATGCATAAGTCATTTTCGTTACAGGTTTCGTAATCATTCTGCTGATGACAAAGGCGATAATAATGCTTAAAACTGCTACAAGGACAAGAATCCCAATTAAGAAGAGACCTGCTTGTTTCAGTGTATTCTCTATCTCAGCTTTTGTTTGAAGCATTTCAGAACGTTGAAGGTCAATCAACTGATCCGCTATTTCTGTTATCGCTGTCTGATGAACTTCCGCCTGTCCAGCCAGTTCAATCGCAATGTCCTCACGTCCACTGTTGTAAGCTGCAATAGTGGAATCAGTAAGCTTTTGATACTGAGCTGCAGCAGCCTTTAATTCATCCAATATTGCCTGGCTTTCTTCTGCTTGGAATGCTTCGTCGAGCTTCTTCACTTTGTCGTCAAATGATTCCAGCAGTTCCCGTCGGTTTTTCAAATAATTGATATCTTTATATAGTAAATATCCACGTATGTCGTTCGAAAGCTCGTTTTGGTTGGTTGCAAGCTGCTCCAGTAAAATGACTTTTTCCATCCGGTCATCAATTAGGAAGTTGTATTTATCACTCATATATGGAATGGTACTATACATCAAAACTCCGGCAGCCATCATTAAAATGACTAAAGATAAAAACCCTGTCCACAACTTTTTCCTTACTGAATATCTCATTGTTTTCCTCCTATAATAGTAGCCTTCAACATTATAAACTACTATCTATCACCCGTATAGATATAGGTAGATAGAATGTAAAAAAACAGTCGGAAGTACCCTGGAGGATCAATTCAGTATTTCATTCATGATAAAAGTAGTCTTTTTTCACTATAAAAACAATACAGAGTGGTTTCACTCTGTACGGTTTTACTTCATTTATTCATCCTTTTGGAATTGCACTTTCCACGCTCCGTCGTCCTTTTCCAAGCCAATGCCAATCCACCCGTCCTCCAATAACGACTGCTGTTTCATAACATCGGACATGTCTACCATAACAGTGAGCGTTTCCGTTTTTACATCTTCACACAGACTTTTCATCAATGTGTATCTTAATAGATTTCCGTATTTCTTTTCTAATTTTATGATGTGCATTCCTAACGCGAATTTATCTTTCAAGCTTGCAATATTGAAAGGAGCAACGGTTGCGAACACATAACGATGACGATTTCTGTTAACATGCTCCATGAGGAGTTCTCCAAGAATTCGCTGTAGACTATTCCCTCTATATTCCGGATCTACATTTGTCACTTCCGAATACAACGCTAATGGAAGTTCAGATTCCAGCAAGCCGGCATCTCTTCCTAAATGATGTTCGTCAATTTCCGGTTCGAGCATCGCCCTAAAAGCAATGAGACGGTTGTCATGAAAGGCGCCGATCATTGAACCGTTGCCGTTTAATATGAAACGGAATTCCTCGTCGGACAATGGTTGTAAAAAAGAAGTGATTTCCAGGGAAGCGATCACTTTTTCCTGCAATTCCTTAATTGATTCGAGGTCACTTAGAGTCAATTCTCTAATCGTCACCTCTTGGCCATTTCTTAAGATTAATTCTTTCTTCATCCAACCACCTTCTCCGAAAAGACAGTCAGTTTTTCCAAGACAGCTTCATCCACATCGACTCCAAGGCCCGGCTTTTCCGTCAAACGAATGAAAGGAACGTCATATTTCAAGTTTCCGATATCTTCGCTGAACTTCAATGGCCCAGTCAATTCGACGCTCGTCATGATTTTTTTCGAGAAGGCAACGTGGAATCCAGCTGCGGATCCGACTGACGATTCAACCATTGAACCGACTTGACATTCGATTCCTGCCATTTCCGCCATATGAGCGAGCTTCATTGCCGGATAAATGCCTCCGCATTTCATTAATTTGATATTCACTTTGTCTGCGGCACGCTTGGCGATGATTTCTCTCATTTCACGAATTCCGCGCAAGCCTTCGTCAATCATGACAGGCACGGACGTTTTCGATTTGATTTCCACCATTGCATCGATATCATCTGCTTTCACCGGTTGTTCCAACCAATCGAGTGAGCAATTTTCAAGTTTTCGTAGTGCTTGCAACGTTGTCGAGCTGTTCACCCAGCCTTGATTTACATCAATGCGGATAGCGATTGACTCCCCGACACGTTCGCGGACTGCTTGAATTCTTTTCACATCTTCCAGTACAGCGGTGCCGACTTTCATTTTCAACGAACGATAGCCTTCTTGAACGCGCTGTTTCGCTTCTTTGGCCATATATTCCGGCGTACCGATGCTCAGTACGTGCGTGATCGGGAATTCATCGTGGTATCTCCCGCCTAACAGATCATAGACAGGAACACCTAGCGCTTTTCCGACTGCGTCATAACAAGCAATGTCAATTGCGGCTTTCGCTGCTGGCACTCCGTAAATTTCTGCATCCATACGCTCGTGGATCTTTTCCATTTGAGCAGGATTCATGCCGATGAGCTTCGGCGCAAGCGTATTTTTGAGGACAGCATATGTACTTTCCCAACTTTCGCCTGTGACATGCTCATCTGCAACCGACTCGCCATATCCGACAAAACCAGTGTCCGTCGTCAGTTTGACGATGATGGAAGGCATTGTGTCGTATCTTGCGTAGCTTATGATAAAGGGTTCATGTAGAGGCAGGTTGATGGCATGGATTTCGATTTCTTTGATTTTCAAGATGTGTCTTCCTTTCACAATGGCAATTGTCTTTTATTATTGTATCATTGTCGGGATTTCGATGAAAGAATGGACTGGCTAGGGGTTTGCTTTGGACGTGGAGTGAATGACTTTGGACGCGCGACGGCTTGCTTTGGACGTGGAGTGATCGACTTTGGGCGCGCGACGGCTTGCTTTGGACGTGGAGTGAACGATTTTGGACGCGCGACGGCTTGCTTTGGACGCCGAGTGATCGACTTTGGACGCGGGACGACTTGCTTTGGACGTGGAGTTAACGACTTTGGTCGTGCGACGGCTTGCTTTGGACGCGGAGTGATCGACTTTGGACGCGCGACGGCTTGCTTTGGACGCGGAGTGATCGACTTTGGACGCGGGACGGTTTGCTTTGGACGTGGAGTGATCGACTTTGGACGTGCGACGGCTTGCTTTGGACGCGGAGTGATCGACTTTGGACGCGCGACGGTTTGCTTTGGACGTGGAGTGATCGACTTTGGACGCGGGACGTTGCTTTGGACGTGGAGTGATCGACTTTGGACGTGCGACGGCTTGCTTTGGACGCGGAGTGAACGACTTTGGACGTGCGACGGCTTGCTTTGGACATGGAGTTAACGACTTTGGACGTGCGACGGCTTGCTTTGGACGCGGAGTTAACGATTTTGGACGCGCGACGGCTTGCTTTGGACGCGGAGTGATCAACTTTAGACGCGTAAATTGCAATAATAAAACGACGGGAAGCAATCTCCCGCCGTTCTACTTTCGATTATTCACTCTTCGTGGCTGAATTGCCATTCGATGCCGAATTGGTCTTTCAACGAACCGTAGCTTTTACTCCAAAATGTCTCCTGAAGATCCATCACTACAGTTCCGCCTTGCTTCAGCTTATCGAAGGCATTTTTGATTAACTCAATGTCATTGCTGACAAAGGCGAGGCTAATATTATTCCCTTCGATAAAAGGCGAGCCTGGAAAAGTATCTGAGAACATGACTCTACTTCCGTTGATGTTCAGCCTTGTATGCATGACCAAGTTTTTAGCTTCCTCGGGCAGTTGATAATCAGGATGTTGTGGAGTCTCCCCATATGTCATAATTTCAGGTTTCTCCGTATTGAATACCTCCGCATAAAACTCCACCGCTTGCCTGCAGTTTCCATTGAAATTCAGATAGACTTCTACTGCCATTCCAATAACCCCTTCCCTAATATTCATTCAATTCAGTTTACCATGTACAAGCACTCTTGCAAACCGGTAACGGTTCAAAACGGAAACAATATTGGAATAGCAATCATCATGACGACAAGCATGATCAATTGAAGCGGTACGCCGATTTTTACAAAGTCTTTGAATTGGTAGCCGCCAGCAGTCATGACGAGCGCATTAGTCGGTGAGGCGACTGGAGTTGAGAATGCCATGCTTGCCCCGACTGCAACTGCAATGAGAAACGGATAAGGACTAACGCCGATGCTGAGGGCTGCGCTTAATCCAATCGGCGCGAACAAGACAGCTGTTGCGGTATTGCTAATGAATTGGCCGAAAGTCATCGTCAATAGGAAGATGCCCCCTAGCACGCCCAATGGTCCAAGCCCGCCGAGCAATTGGATGATCCCTTCCGAAAGCAGTACCATTCCGCCTGTATTTTCAAGCGCGGTTGCCATTGGAAGCATCGCACCGATAAGGATGATACTCTCCCAGTTGATCTGCCCGTATGCATCATCCATATTCCGTACGCAGCCTGTTAAAATCATCAATGCAGCGCCAATCAATACTGAAATGACTGCAGGAAATACTTCAAACACCATGAGGAGAACCATTAAAATCATGATTGCGCCCGCGATCGATGCCTTCCCACTCGCAGCCGCCATGCTTGCATGTTCTTTCGGCTGGCCTATGACGACGACATTGCTCGTTTCACGTGAAAGCAATTCGATCGAATCCCAAGAACCTTGCACGAGAAGAGCATCCCCGAACCGGAGTTTTTGCTTCGACATATCTTTCACGACATACTCACCTTGACGGTTGATGCCCAAAATATTCAAATTGTATTTTTCGCGGAAGTTGATTGTTCGGAGCGTCTCATTTATTAACTTCGAATGCGGGGTAAGGAGCACTTCCGCGATGCCCAGTTGCTTAGATACGAGTTCATCTGCCTCGGACGTTCCTTGTTCAATGGCCAAACCATAATCTCCAACGAACTTTTCTACATCTTCGGCGGACCCTTGCACGTATAGTCGATCCTTCGGCTGAATGATGCTGTTTGGCCCGGCCATCTCTTGATAGGTCATCGGCAATAAATTCAGACCTTCCTTCGATTTCCTGCTTATTTTTAAAATACATAGCTTATACGTCGCGGGAATCTTCAATTGAGCGAGCCGCTTCCCAATCATTTCAGACCCTTCCGGAACTTTCACTACATACAAGTTTCCCCCAAGCTGATAGTCAGCCGCCAATCGCTTCGTCGACAGCTTTTGGGCCTGATTTGAATTAGAAGCCTTCTTCCCTTTCGGCAGCAATGAATTTCGAACCAAATACAAATAGATGAGACCGACGATAACTCCGATGATGCCAATTGGGGTGACTTGGAAGAAGCCAAGTTTTTCATACCCATTATCGACAAGCATTTGACTGATGATCAAATTGGGCGGTGACGCAATCAGCGTAAGCAAACCTGAGAAGCTTGCCATATAGGAAAGCGGAATCAAGTACTTCGACGGACTGCTGTTAATACTGATAGCGATGCTAATAACGATCGGCAGCATGAGAGCGACCGTTCCTGTATTGCTCATGAATGCGCCGACCGAAGCGACAATGACCAATAGGAGAATGAACAGCCGTTTCTCGCTATCACCTGAATACCGCAATAATAATGTACCAGCCATTTGCGCCAGCCCTGTCCTCAAAATACCGGCTCCTATTACAAATAAGGCAGCGATCATGATGACGACTGAGTTGGAAAAACCTGACAACGCTTCAACCGGTGTTAAGATTCCCGTCAGGACGAAAGCGAGCAAGGCGAGAATAGCGACGAGGTCGGCACGTATTTTATTCGTCATGAATAAAACGACTGTAATTCCTAAAATGATGAATGTGAGTGTGAGTTGCACAGGCACCTCGTTCCTTTCTTCATATCATTACAACCATTGTATTATAGAAAGAAAAAAAGCACCGCACGGTAACGTACATTTACGTGAACATTTCTATTCGGTCAACTTTCCACAGGGGCACTTCTTTTGATCGAAAGATATGGTCTGCCTTCATCCCATCGGATTTTTACCGGTACTTTATATGTTTCCGATAGCAATTCATCAGTCATGACGTCCTCTTTCTTTCCGGATGCCACAATTCTTCCTTCTTTTAAAAGAAGGACATGGGTAATGTCCTCCATCAATTCTTCGACGTGGTGCGACACATAGACGAGATGGCAGTTATTTTTCGTAACAACTTGCAATGTATGTAGAAATTGCTCCCTTGATAAAATATCAAGACCGGAACACGGTTCATCCATAATGAGCATTCGTGGTTTATTCATGAGTGCTCTAGCAATTAAAATCCGACGTTTTTCACCTTCCGAAAGCAAGTTAATGCGCTTTCCTTTTAAGTAGGATAACCGAAAATCATGCAACAGCTCGTCTGCTCTTTCCCAATCAGCCGAAGATGGATGCTCATACAAGCCGAAACTCGCAAACTTTCCACTAATAATAACTCGCTCGACCGTGTCATTTTGAAACATTTGAGCGAATCGCTCCAACGAACTGCTTACAAAGCCGATCTCTTTTCGCAATTCCGGTAAATTCGTTTCGCCAAATCGGTTCCCTAGAACGTGAACCTCTCCTTCAGTCGGAAATTGATGTGCGGAAATAATATTGAGTAGCGACGTTTTACCTGATCCATTCAACCCTAAAATCGCCCAATGCTCATTCTTTTTGATCGTCCAATCGATATTTGCAAGAATCTCTTTATTGCCCCTACGAAACATTACTTTCTCCAAGTCAATTACATTTTGCATTATAAGCCACTCACTTTCGTCGATTTATTGAAAAACGGCAGATCATGTTAGATCTACCGTTTCTTTTATTCGTCCACCGGCTTAAAATTTACGAGAGAGATTCCCGTAACCCTTAGCTTTTGCCCATCCGTCAATTTCACGCGAGTTTTTGAACCAGTCTCATTGCCACCAATTACTTCATAAAGGACAGGTTCCTTCCCCTCTTCGTGAAGTTCCAAGTATCCGAGACCGTACTCGCTGCCGAATATATAGTCACCAGCTTCAATATCCAGTCCGACTTCCCAAATACCTGCATTTAAGTCAGTAGATAGCTGTGTCGGCATCGGTACGAAACTGACGTGATCATACCCGCCGTCCGCAAAAACAGTATACGTACCATCAATGTCGACCGACAAACTACCGACTCCCCCTGTATGCCCTACAATTTCACGGATTACAAGCTCTCCGTTTTCATCATAAATAAAAATGTTTCCCGCAGGATATCCCGAGATTGAATATCTCCCCGGTTGAAGAGTAAACTTGACTCCTTCTTTCGTATAGACCTCACTTTCAACCTGTTCAGCGTTTTCGTTGCTCCGATCCACGGTCGTGAAAATTGCCGGGTTCACCTTCCCGATCAATGCATCCTTTTCAGAACCGACAATTTCAAAGTTCTTCTCATAAGGACCTACTTTTTCGGTCTCCGATTTTTGTAAAGGATGACATGCCGACAGGATCAGTATGCATGAGGCGATTAAAAGTGTTGAGCCCATCTTGCCGTCTAACAGTTGAAACCATTGCTGCATCGTGTTTTTCATAATACTCCACCGTTCCTTATTTTCTCAGATGAAGTCGCATCCTCCGCTGCCTTATCAGTTTGATTTTAATGCGACTTCCCCTTTTCGGATGTATAGAAGTTTATTCCGCCCGTACAGAATAGCTACGGCTAGCAGATTGAGACCTACTAACCAACGAAATGAATGTTTGAAGTCCAATTTTTCATTGCCGAATTCCATAGCTGCTTCCCCATTCAATACGGAGCTGATGTCGATAAATTTCAATGGATACAGCCAATTGAATTTAACATCTGCGACACTCATTACATCAGGCAGTAGTAAAATGACAAGCATCGCCAAAATTGTCGCGTACAAATTCTTCGTCATGACATTGATGAGAACAAATACGAGCAACAGGAATAAGGTAATTAACGCAAATGCGATGAACATGTAAGTTAAATACCTGACTGTCGACACCGCAATGTAATCCATGTCTTGATAAATAAGGATAGGCGCGATGAAATTTCCCCATTCCGTTTTTTGGGCAACATAATAACCGCCGATGAGAACGCCCAAACCTAGGAATAATATAACTTGAACTAGATGGATGGCTACCTTGCCGCTAACTTTTTGCATGAAAGATATAGGGAAACCGCCAACAACGGATCGATGTTGCTGGTCATTCAACAACATGCTGCTTCCGATTATTAAAACGAAAATGCAAAATAGCAAACCGCTGATCATGCTCAATGCAACAGGCAAATAATTGCTTGCTACGAATGGATTTGGGACAAGCGGCAATTTATGTACTTTGTAATAGCGCAAGATCGCCAATTCTTTTTGTATGACATCCTTTGGAATAACATAGTTCGGATGGATTCCTTTGTTTCCTAACTCATCTAATTCAAGGCGCAATTCGTTCAATTTAATGCCATCTTCAATATATTTGTCATAATCGTCTTTCTTCCATAAATAAAACCTTTGCATATTAATCAATGAAGATTGTTGGGTCAAGTTGGTATAAATCGCTTCTCCTTCAGCCGTATCCCGCAATTCCTCAGGAAACGCATTGAACACTGTATGGAAATGCTGTGCTTCCTCGTTTTTGAGCTTCTGCATATCTTTAATATCAATTTGACTGTATTGGGAGTAGTACAAAGGGAAAAACAGGATGAGACCAATTCCTAGCAACCAGTTTTTCCGATTATGGAGCAATAGCTTTGTTTCAAATAATAAATACTTCCAAAACATAATTGTATCCTTCCTCGTAACATATTTTTACGCAAAATAGAAACGTCGTTTATTAATGATCTTTGAAAGAATGAACAGCACAAGTTCAATTACAGCAATCGTGACAAGCAATACGATAATACCTTTCATATACGTAATCGTCTCTATATTTAATAGAAAGTTCTTATCCCCATTTACAATTTTCCCGAAATCAAAATACGTTTGAGGAAAGAAACTAATATCTTTTCCGAATATCTCTCTTGTCGTCCTTGAAACGAAAAGGCGGTCCGAGAAGAGAATTAAACTGCTGACTAGCAAGACGAGCCATTCATTTTTAAACAGAAGACCCAAAATGACGTTCAATCGGATAAAGAGGAAGATTAATAGAGGGACGACTATCAATGTTTTCCCTAAAAAGGCAGCAATTGAAATGACATCATAATCCTCTAACGTGAAAGTTTCTTGTGCGATCATGATAGGTACATGTAAATCGAAATAACCAAAACCGAATTGCACGCTCATCACGACAATCCCCGCAACAAGAATTCCGATAATAACGAGCAACGAATAGAAGAAAGCGGATATTGATTTCAAGTTCAATTGGCGATACCAGGATAAAGGAACGCCTTGCAGGACTGACCGATTTTTGCGGTCCCTCGATAACATATCACTGCTAAAAAAGATCGCACAAAATAGGATGAATAGAACCCCATTCGTCAGCAGGAACTTTTGCAATGCTTGCAACCCTGTCTTTTCATACATCAAACCATATGTAATGGGGTAGTCATTCGTTAAATAATCTTCATATCTCATCATCGTTTGCTTATATAAATGAGATCGATCTTTCCCCGGGTATGGAGATAGCGCAAAAAGGTTTTCATCTGATGTATATTCATATTCATTTCCTACTAAGGAAAAGTTCCTTAAATAAAGGAAACGGGGATAGTTGTTGTCCTCATATGCTGTAAGCATTGCGTGATTCAGCTTGTAATAGTATGCATTTATGGAATAGACAGGCATGCCCGTCATTAAGATAATGCCCGTATTCCCCTTCGCCTCCCTGAATTCTTGTTCCACTTCGAGATCTGTTAAATAACTTCTCACTTCGTCAGGTTTATATGTTTCTTTCGTTTCTTCGTTCGGCAACAGAATGAGACAATAGCTCAGCAGCAATACACCTATGAACAATAGAAAAGGTATATTCCGTCTGCTTCTCACTGTAATAAGAAATTCATGCTTCAAATAATTACGATTCATCCCAGCTTCCCCTTTTGGTCGTTAAGTATTGAGAAAAAAGCGCATAAAGGTAAGGCATTTACCATTGCACCGCAGTACTTTTAAACATTCTTTGAATAGTACTTATCATAGTATTCCACCGTCCCCATAGGACCGACCGCCATTTCTTTTTCGTTATAATCGAGCATCCGCTCGATCCACTTTGTCTGTTCAGACTCGCTCATCCCCTTAAGTGGGATGCATAATAAGTGTTTCGCTAAATAGATGTAGCCTTGCGGAAGCACAACTTTTTCTTTCAATGCTTCGTATTGTTCCGGAGTTACTTCTATTTTAAGGAACACATCATTTTCACCTGTAAATCTATGTTCATGTACAAACTTTCCGTCTTTGAGAAAAAGAACCCTATCTGCATATAGATCCAAGTTGGATAGTAAATGGGAGGCAACAAAGATGAGCTTATTCTTTTTCATTTCCATTAAGCATTCTGAAATTAACGCTACATTATCGACATCCAAGCCGTTCATCACTTCATCCATTAGCATGACTGGCGTATCTGCAGCCATCATCATAGCAAAGCATAGGCGCTGCCGCATTCCTAATGAATATGTCCGCGCTTTCCGTTTAACATAATTGCCCATATGAAGACGTTCAATTACTGCCGGAACATGTTTCGATGATCCTTTCCACATGTTTGCATATAAATTCAAATGATCCACTCCCGACAGTTCCTCGAACAGATCTTTCTGTTCAGGGAACGTGCACAACTTCTTATGGATCAATAATTCTTCTTTTTCATTTCGGTACGCGTATTTACCATCAAATAGCACATGTCCCGAATCGGGCTTCACAAAGTTCGCCATGACATTGAACATTGTAGATTTCCCCGTACCATTAGGTGCCGCCACTCCGATGATTTCCCCTATATTTGCGGTAAGGTCCAATTTATCGAGAACAGCTCTATCATTATACGTAATCGATACATTTGATAATTTCAGCATTTGTTATTCCGCCTTTCAATTTGTTCTTACAGTTGCTTCCACCCGAAGAAGGTGGATATTAAGAATTCGTGTTTTAATTAGTTCCGATTCATCCCAACTTCCCTATTGATATTTACGTATTCATTTTTTCCATATTTTTGTTTGTCTTATTACACTATAGACATATTATTGTAATATTTCAATAGTCTATAAACTTTTAATTAATTGACTCCAAATCTTTTATCCTATGAATTAATACATGGTGTTTCCAACTAATTATGTTTAGAATACTTGTATATATAAGTTGGGAGTTGGACAGCTTGGAGCTTCTTTCCATCATTTTCCCGGTGTTTTTCATTTTTGCAGTTGGATTCATTGGACAAAAACTGATAGGGTTCAATATTAAATCCATTTCTACAACCGCTTTATATTTAATGTCCCCTTTTTTGGCTTTCCGGACATTTTACGGAAACCCTCTTACGTGGGATTATTTTTATATCATCCTTTTCAGTTTGCTTTTATCTCTTATTCTTTTCCTAATTGTTTTGATTACCGCAAGGGTGATGAAAGCGTCCCGTTCTGAACAGTCTGCGATGATTTTAGGCGGCGTGTTCATGAATAGCGGCAATTATGGGGCTCCCGTTGTGCTTTTCGCGTTAGGCGCTGTCGGATTCGACTATGCAGTTATCATGATGGTGTTCCAATCCTTATTGATGAATACATTTGGCATATTTTTTGCTTCCATTGGAAGTAATGAGCGGGCTACATGGCAGGATGCAATGCAACGAGTCATTAGAATGCCTCTTATTTACGCGGCATTGCTCGGCGTTTGCCTGCAATTCTTTACAATTCGATTGCCGGAACCGTTAATGGAAGGGATCAGCTTGGTGGCAGACGCATCGATTCCAACTGTCATGCTCGTCTTAGGGATGCAGTTGGCTGCAATTGCGAGGAAGAAAGTAACGTATCGATATGTTACAGTCGTTACAATTATTCGCATGATTGCATCACCTGCTATAGCAATGCTGCTTTTGCTGTTCCTCCCTGTGAATGACACACTTCGAGCGGTCTTGATCATCCAAGCATCCATGCCTGCGGCGGCAAATACGACGATGTTCGCATTGCAGTTCGGAACAGAGCCGGATCTCGTTTCGTTCACGACGTTTGTGACGACGATGATCAGCATAGTGACGATACCGGTGATTTTATTCCTATTGGGGGTATGATGCGGGTGGGGTTATGCGTGATTTGCAGCATTTATGCGTCGTTGTAGCGGTTTATGCGTGTAGCAGCGGGTTTATGCGTGTTTCGTAGTGTTTATGCGTCGTTGTGGCGATTTATGCGTTTCTATTATTAGAAAAGGCTGTCACAGTTGTCTAGTTGACAATGTGACAGCCTTATTAATTATGATGCGACTGCTGCTTTATTTTTCGGTGTATTGTTCTTCGTTTTCCACTGGATAGCAACTTGGATGACGAAGAGGACTAAACCGACAATATCCGTAATCGTTTCCGGGTAAATCAACAACAACCCTGTTACGACAGCGAGAATACGCTCGATCCAATTACACTTCCGGTACCAATAGCCGATCATGCCCGCACCGATTGCAATCATACCGACGATTGCGGAGAAGGTGACCCATAAGATCTCAAAGAGACTTGCGTCAATCATGAGCATGGCCGGATTGAAAACAAACATATAGGGGATGATGAATGCCGCAATCGCTAGCTTTGCGGAAACCACTCCCGTTTTGATCGGATCTCCGCCGGAAATGCCCGAGGCTGCGAATGCTGCCAGTGCAACGGGCGGCGTAATATCCGCGATGATTCCGAAATAGAACACAAACAAGTGAGCAGAAATGGCGACTACGACTGGAACTGTTGTACCTGGTCCCATTTCACCACCCATGAGCAATAGGATGATGGCGGGAGCCGCAATTGTAGACGTAATGACATAGTTAGCCGTTGTAGGTGAACCCATCCCTAATACTAGCGCTGCCAACATTGTGAACATAAGCGTCAATAGGATATTTCCACCTGCAGCCGAAACGAGTCCATTTGCAAGACTTAACCCTAACCCTGTTTTAACAACAACCCCAACGATAATACCGGCACACGCAGTCGCTGCCGCAACAGCCAATGCAGTACGTGCACCATCAACAAGCGCCATAATAATATCTTTAAATCCAAGACGAGTAGACTTATCGAAGAAGCTGACGACTAAAGTAAGAACAATACCTAATAATGCCGCTTTCATCGTCGGAATTCCAAGCAATAGGAATAGGATAATTCCTAAAATCGGCAATAATAGATAAATCTTTTTCAATGTCGCCTTCCGATCCGGCATTTGATCTTCTGACATGCCTTGAAGACCGACACGCTTCGCCTCAAAATGCGTCATGATCCAAATTCCTGTGAAGTAAAGCAAAGCAGGAATAGCTGCCGCTTTGGCAATTTCCCAATAAGTTACGCCTCCGATGAATTCAACCATCAGGAATGCAGCGGCCCCCATGATCGGTGGCATGATTTGTCCTCCAGTTGAAGCAGCTGCCTCAACCCCACCTGCAAACTCCTTACGATACCCTAACTTTTTCATCATAGGAATTGTATATGAACCTGAACCAACAACGTTTGCAACGGAACTTCCTGAAATCGTTCCTTGCAATGCACTCGAGAAGATTGCAACTTTTGCAGGTCCACCAGTTAAACGACCCGCTAATACAACAGCCAAGTCATTGAAGTAGTTCCCTACGCCTGTTTTTACGAGGAAAGCCCCGAATAACAAGAACACGAAGATGAATGTCGCAGAAACACTAATTGGCGTTCCTAAAATACCATCCGTCGTATAGAACATCAGCTGCACAATACTCTTTATATCCTGGCCACGATGCGAAAGGAATCCTGGAAAATACGGTCCAAAAAATGCATATACCAAGAAAATGCTCGAAATGATTGTAATAGGTAAACCTACCGCACGACGTGCAGCCTCTAATGTTAAAAGAATCGCAACGATTCCGATGAAGAGGTCCATTTCGGATACCCGCCCAACACGGCCAATTAGGTCACCATAGAATAACGGCCAATACAACCCAACCGCAACCGCAAGCAAGGATAGGATTACGTCGTAGAAAGGAACCTTGTCTTTTTTCACACCCGGTTTCTTTCTTGCAGGGAATAAAATAAAAACAAGAGACAATGCGAACCCTAAGTGAATGGAACGCTGAATATAGGCAGTGTATGGTGTTCCGATGGATGTGTATAATTGGAAAAGCGAAAAGGCCAGTAATCCAACGAACACGATAATCTTGAAAATCCCTTTAACATTCCGAGTATTCGACTCCGGATCGTACTTCTGTAAAATTTCCAACTGCTGTTCTTCTGTTAACATTTCATTACTTTCAATTTCGGAATTAAGTTGTATTTCTTCTTTCTGTTTTTTATTTTTAGCCATTTATCATTACTCCTTTCATCATTTGGTAAAATGATAGGCGTTGCACACAGAATGTGTACGATTTTCCTCTTGTTAAATGATCTTTTAAATCCACTTCAAGTCCCTCATAGCGGAAAGCAAGATCTGCGTCAACATCGCCAACAAAAAGGACGAATGACTGAATAATGTTATGCTCAAAGGTAAGCGTATACAAACCATCTTTGACAGATAACGTTTGGCCTTCTTCCGCGTATCCCGGCAAGCCAATTCCAACATCTTCATATTGCATAGATAATAACTGTATGGCATTTTGATTGGTCACCTTATAGGACTCAATTACATCAGTTAAAAAGATGGAGTGTACATACCTTATTTGAAATTCCTGCTCATTTTTCATCCTTACATAGTGGGTTTTCGGATGATCGGCTCGATATTCCGTAAATGAGAACACCTTATGTATTGGCAGGAAAATAAAGGCGAGGACGATAAGGAGCGTGAATAGCAGAATGACGGGCGGAAGTACTTTCTTCCATTTCATCCGCCTTCTTCCTTTCCGGGTGGCAATTAAGAATGGGACGGATGAAGCATATCGCTTCACCGCCCCGATCTTCAAACTGCTTGAATTCAATTATTTTTGTTCGTCGAAGTACTTTTGTGCACCTGGGTGAACTGGAATACCGACACCGTCTAGTCCAGTTTCCGCTTTAATCAACGCAGCTTTCGGATGCGTCAATTTAGATGCGTTGTCATAAATCGATTTTGTGATTTTATAAGCCACGTCTTCTGGAATATCATTTTGGATTACTAACATTGCACCAACTGATACTGTAGGTGTGTCATTAGCAATTCCATAAGTTCCTGCTGGGATAACTTCTTTTGCGTAGTATTGATATTTTGCAATCAATTCATCAGCTTTAGCATCTTCTACTGGAACGATAAATACTTTCGCTGTTGCGTTCAAAGCTTCAACAGCAGCTGTTGGAGTACCACCAGTGATGAATGCTGCATCGATTTGACCAGCTTGCAAGCTCTCTGTAGACTCACCGAAGTCCAAATCTTGTGCTTGGATATCATCCATTGTCAAACCATGGATTTCAAGAAGCTGTTCAGCATTCGCATACGTTCCTGAACCTGGTGCTCCTACAGATACTTTTTTACCTTTTAAGTCAGCAAATGATTTAATTCCAGACTTTTCAGTAGTAACTAATTGAACTGTTTCAGGATATAGGAAACCGATTGCTGAAACGGTGTCGATGACTTCGCCTTTAAACATCATTTCACCTTTAGACGCATAATAAGCGATATCCGTCTGTACGAATGCAAGTTCAGCGTTTCCGTCTTTAAGAGCAGTCATGTTCGCAGCAGATGCTTGTGAAACTTCAGCAGTTGTTTTAATACCAGTATCCTCACTGATGTTTTCTGCCATTGCTCCCCCAAGTGCGTAATAAGTACCTTGCGTACCACCAGTCAAAATACTTAGATATTCAATGTCTTTTTTACCGCACGCTGATAGAACAAGCAATGTAAGCATCGAAACTAATGCAAGTATGCGGATTATTCTCTTATTCATACAATATTTCTCCCCTTTTGTATAGTAGTAGTTTTGCAACTTATCACCTATTCTAACACGAATTATGATTCAGTTGTCAATCATTATTACAAATAGTCTATAATTTGCAAGCGATTTCATTCCAAAATAATAAAAAAAGGAAGATGATTAGACAACCGCCTCATCTTCCTTAAGTCATTAGCATTTTTATTATTTCATTTTGTTTTTTCATCCAGATATGTGATCCCTGCTTCTTCCAAATCTCTCTTTCGATGAGCAAGCCTTGAAGCGGCACACGATGCGACACTCGCAACAAGATCGTCAAGGAATGTATGGACGCCATTCCCCTTTTTCGTATCAAGCTCATTGATAATGCCGATTTTATTTTTATCGAGATGGCCGAATGTCGTTACGGCGATCGATCCATAAGTAAAGACAGCCCCTAATGCGATTGTTTCATCCACGCCAAAGAGCCCTTCATCAGATTCGACGATTTGTTGAAGCGGCGCTGAAAGCTTCCCTTGTTCCCCGAGCTCATCCAATTCGATTCCGACAAGGATTGCATGCTGAAGCTCCCTCTTCCGCAACACTCTTTCGACTGAATCTACACATTCGGCAAGGTCAAGACCTTCGTTATAAGGCACTTGCATTTCGTATACGATTTTAGCGATATCTTCCAATGTGACACCTCTTCGGATCAACGCTTCTTTTGTAGCTTTTGCAACAACATCGGAATGGACAATGTTTTTTCCAGTGAACATAATTACTACCTCCTCATTCTATCCTTTGCCCGTCACGTATAATATGACAGCAGCATTTCAGATGTTTACTCAATTTTGCGACTGTTCCTTCCAACATGTAACAGGTTATCCAAGCATTATACCTGTTCATTCACTTATGTTACAATCTTCTTACATCATACAACTGGGAGGACTTGCGGATGGAGTACGGAAAAATTGAAGAAATAAACTTATATAGCAAGGCGCTCGATGAGGATATGCAACTTCTCATCCACCTGCCATATCAGTATTCACCACTTTACAAGTATTCAGTTCTGATTGCTTCCGATGGCAAAGATTATTTTCAGTATGGAAGAATCGGACGAGTTGTGGACGAATTAGTTTACGAAGGCGACATCAATAATATGATTGTTGTCGGCATCCCGTATAAAAGCGTCGAGGAACGCAGAAGGATGTACCATCCGGAAGGCGACCGGCATGAAGATTATATCCGTTTTCTTGCGCATGAGCTTGTCCCTTATATCGATGAAAATTATCCGACCTACCAAGTCGGCGCCGGCCGAGGGTTGATCGGCGATTCATTGGCTGCAACGATTTCGCTGTTGACCGCATTGAAATATCCGAACTGCTTCGGGAAGGTGATTCTTCATTCTCCCTATGTCGATGATTATGTAATGGAGAAAGTGGAAGGATTCAAAGATCCATCAGCATTTTCCGTTTACCATGTCATCGGCGAAGAGGAAACGGAAGTAAAAACGACTCAAGATGGCATCCGCGATTTCCTCACTCCGAACAGGGAATTGCATAAGTTGGTTAAAAGAAAAGGGTTTTCATACTTCTATGAAGAATTTAAAGGGAACCATACATGGAAGTATTGGCAACAGGACGTTCGAAGAGCAATTAAGGAATCCTTTCAAGACGATTGATGCCAAACATTTCAAAGAGTAGTTCATTCTGCTATAATTATTTCTAAGATGTATGTAAACATTTTACGAGGAGGTCTTTTATTATGAAATATGGTATTGTAGCTTTCCCTTCAAAGAAACTTCAAGATTTGGCGAATGGGTATAGGAAACGTTATGATCCACATTATGCACTTATTACGCCTCACATGACCGTCAAAGGTGTTTTTGAGGCAGATGATAAGGAGATCGAACAAGTTGCGGAAGCTATCCAGAAAGTTGTTCGCAACCATAAGCCTTTCGAATTGAATGTATCGAAAGTAAGCACGTTTGCACCTATTACCAATACGATTTTCTTTAAAGTTACACCAAATGAAGATATCCTTTCACTTCATAAAGACCTAAATGAAGACTTTTTCGGTGAAAAACCTGAATATTCCTTCGTCCCGCATATTACAATCGCACAAAAATTGAATTCTGGTGAACATGACGATATTATCGGTCAAATTAAAATGTTTGGTGTAGACCATACCGAGACTATCGATCGCATCCACCTTCTCTATCAACTTGAAGACGGGTCTTGGACAGTTTATGAAACTTTCCGTCTCGGCGAGGAAAGCTAAAGATTGATCGAAGTAAAGATTGCCCGTTCCGATCGTGAACGGGCAGATGCGTATGACGTGCGGAAAAAAGTGTTTGTGGATGAGCAAGGTGTACCAATTAGTCTTGAAATTGATGAGTTTGATAAAACCGCTTCCCATTTCATCGTCTATGATGAACAGCGCCCGATCGGAGCTGGACGCATCCGGGAAATCGATTCGGGAATCGCTAAAGTAGAGCGGGTGTGCGTAGTGAAAGAATTGCGCGGAAAGCATCTCGGGAATTTGATAATGCATGAACTTGAAAGACATGCAAAATCTGTCGGAATGACGAAAATCGTACTGAACGCACAATCTTATGCCGTACCTTTTTATGAAAAACTCGGGTATACAGTTACGTCACCTGAATTCATGGATGCGGATATTCCGCACCGTGCAATGGAAAAGGAAATTACCGCCAACTAATTCGGCAAATAAAAAGAGCAGATCGCTTCCGTTTACCGGTTGCGAGTCTGCTCTTTTTTGGATGTCAGCTTCAATCCTTGCTACAGGATATAGATTCCATCCTTCATGCATTTACACATATTCGTTTACCGCGAGTCCTTTTCCTACAAGCTGCGCAATTTCAGGCGATAGGTTGGCTGGATTTGGATAGATGAACCCTTTCAAGTAAGGAGGGCGGGAGTTTTCAGTAATTGGTTCCCTTTCCTCCATGATCCGCTCCTGTTCGCTTCGAAGCGTATCATCGAATTTATCCATCAAATCCGGATCCATTTTAACTTTTTCCACCCGATCGACATATGCGAAATTGTTACGCACTGCATTCATTCGATTCGCGTATATTTCACCTTGCGTCGGCTGAACCGGTAGTATATAGCCCATTTCCCCACACCCCTTTACATTATTTTCTCACATACCCTTTAACCTTATTTATAGTTTATGAAACATAGTAGACTGAAAATGATTGTTTTAACCTATTTTTTTGATTCTAATACTAGGCATAATCTATTTCCAGCTCGGGTCATCGGTTATGTGGACAATGCAATAGGTTTGGGTATTTAGACATCATTCAGTTGCTATTAGGTTAACCCATCATTCGCTGAATATCATTGAAATTTACTGATTTGCCGTTGTTTACAATTGATTTCACGAGTTCATCTTCCATATGTGGCGGGACTTCTTTTTTTGCGAGTCGGCCTACTTTTCTAACGATTTTCCGCACTTGTCGCTCGTCGCTGAAATCCGCATATTGAATTGCATTCGCCAATGCGAATACTTCTTCCATCGGAACGCCGGTTTTTGATTCTATCTTTTTAAAAAACGAGTCATTCATCCTGTCATCCCTCCTCCTTAGACAAAGCTACTGCCAACGATGATTAGCAAGATGAAGAGAACAACAATCAGTACGAAAGTGGAACCGCCATAGCCTTTTCCATACCCGCCATAGCCGCCGCCAAATCCTCCGCCAGAATAGCATCCACCGAACATAAAAATCCCTCCTTCCCTTCCGTCTATCCTATGCAGATAGCGGAGAGAAGAAGGGGGCGTTTGCACAGATTTTTCAATTGGTACCCTTTGATTTGAAAAGAAATGAAGCAATGAAGCCAAATAGGATCGCTGCACTGATTCCAGAACTTGTCACTTCAAACATCCCTGTCAGCACGCCGATGAGACCGTGTTTTTCAGCTTCCGCAAGCGCTCCATGCGTCAATGCGTTACCGAAAGATGTGATTGGAATTGTTGCACCTGTTCCTGCAAAATCAATGAGCGGTTCGTACAGGCCAAAGCCATCCAATACGGAGCCTGCTACGACAAGGATGCAGAGCGTATGTGCAGGTGTCAGCTTTGCTACATCAAACATCAGCTGGCCAATGATACAAATGAGACCGCCGACTATAAAAGAGGTAATGTAAATCGAAAACAATCAAACCACTCATTTCATCGTTAGTTCGATCGCGTGCGCGATGCACGGAATCGTTTCTCCTTGTTGGTACGATAATGGGGAAAGAAGCGCACCAGTCGCAATCAGGAGTACTCTTTTATATTCCTTGTCCATCATCTTCTTATAAATTTCCGAAAAATAAACGGAGGCTGAACATCCTGCCCCGCTCGCGCCTGCCATGAAATCAGGATTGTTACCGTAATACTCCATCCCTGCATCACTGAAGTTCTGAAAATCGGTAATTCCTTGGTTTTTGACTAGCTCTTGAAATATTGAAAAACCGACTTTAGCCAAATCGCCTGTCATGATCAAATCATAATCACTCGCAGCTTTTCCATGGCCAGTCAAATGCCGCTTCAACGTATCAGCTGCTGCGGGCGCCATGGCGGCTCCCATATTCAATGGATCTGTCATTCCCATATCAATCGCTATGCCAATCGTTCCGCATTCTATGGAAGGAACTCCTTCCTGGAAAGGTGCAATTGCTGCCGCTCCTGCTGCTGTCGCAGTCCATTGTGCGGTGCTGCCTTTTTGTGCGCCGTATTCAATCGGATATCGGAATTGCCTTTCGATCGCATTATGTTGGCTAGATGAACCGGCAATTGTCAATTTCGACATTCCTGCTTCCGTCAACAATGCTGCAAGAAGCAATGTCGAGACTGAAGTTGCGCATGCTGAAAACATGCCGATATACGGGATTCCAACTGTCGTTGCACAGAAACTGGAAGGAGTCATTTGATTGACAAGATCCCCTGTCAATATAAAATCGGCATCCGATGGAATTTTATCCACTTTGCTTAACGCAATCATGCATGCATCTTCCATCAATTTTGAATGTCCCTGTTCATTCGTTTCCATGCCGCATCTTTCGTCTTCATACATCTTATCGAAGCCTGTGTGAAATGGACTTTTCTTCTCAAGTGGTCCTGCTGTTACGCCCGTTGCAACGATGGAAGGGGTCGAATGGAATGTCAACAAGCCTTTCATTACCATGAAACGACTCCCATCTTCACTAAAATCGTCTTAATAAGGGCAACGAGGAAGGCTGAAAAAACACCAAACACGATGACTGAACCAGCCAATTTGAAAATATTACCTCCGACACCTAGCACATAGCCTTCTGACTTATGCTCGATCGCCGCAGAGACAACCGCATTACCGAACCCAGTTATCGGGACTGCCGCTCCTGCTCCACCAACTTGACCAATTTTTTTATAGAGGCTAAATCCAGTTAACAGCATAGAGATGAAAATCATCGTAGCAACTGTCGGATTGCTCGCAGTCCGCTCAGTGAAATCGAAGAAGGTCATATAGAAAAGTGCAATGAACTGCGCGATGAGACAAATCGTGCCGCCTACAAGAAATGCTTTAATCATGTTTTTGAGTAATGGCGGCTTCGGAGTGATCCCCTGCTCCAGTTTCGCGTATTTGTCTTTGTCCATTATGTCTCTTCCTCCGCTAGTGATATCAAATGATGAATTTTTTTCTTCATTCCCTTTTCATCGTCTTTCAAGATGAGTTTATTCGTTTCTGTTAAAATCTTGCTATCCGCAGAAGCGAAAACCGATAGATCCGGGTATTCTTCCTTCAACTTCTTTTCGATTTCATCGGCAATTTTTCTTTTATTAAACCTGGAAAAAGTTTTTACACGGATTCCAACGAGTAAATGATCTTCATAAAACAGAGCAGCAGCCCCTTTAATACGATCATCTCCCTTCAGTAACTCTTCCATTTTGCTTGCGTCCTCGTCTGTATGATTTTCGAATTTGTATTCATTCGGAATACATCCAGACAGTAGAAGAACTAAGCATAGCACCGTTATGAGCTGACGAATATTCACCATCCCCTTTTTTTAACAGTATGGCGATTGCTGTTGTTTTTTATTCATTGCGTGATGTTTGCCCTAGCCCTGAGCAATCAAGCGCATAAAGTATAAGGAGTTGAGAAAAGGAGGTGGAATGAATGGGATGTGGAAGAAATGAAGAAGTCGGAGATGTACGGCGCAACGACAATTGCATTTGCGAGGTTGTCCGTGCCATTAAGCGTGTGCAGGATATCCGCGATGATCTCGATTGCGACGATTGCAGAACTGACTGTTTCCTGACTCCGCTCGGTAGCCTTGTAAGCCCTGCACGTCAACGGGCCAATACGCGTGTATTCATGCTATTGGACGAAAAAGGTAATCCATTCAAAGCAATGTTCAAAAGAAGAAGAAGGTTCGACGATAATGATGTCGCAACGACCTCCGACCAAGGTCGAAGAGACTGTGCAACATGTTTCTCGATCTTCTTCAGGGTTCAAAATATTTTCGACAATTGCTGCGCAACAATCCAAGTACTTGAACCGCGTGATGCTAGAGGACGAAAAGTCGACTTGTTCAAAGACGGCAAATTAGACCTCGATGCAGTATGCGAAGTAGAAAACTTTGAAGCGACAGGCACTTGCGTTACTGTCGATTTAAAATGCTTCTGTGCAATCCAATGCGTGAAAGACGTTTTCATCGATTGTGACGACGATTGAAGGAATAACCTGTGATGCTGACTCTGTCCGATCGAATCCGATCGGGCAGTTTTTCATTTTATTATACCCAAAAACAGGACGGACCATTTGCTGGTCCGTCCTGTTAATATCTTTCATCAAATGGCTGCCCGCGCCAGAGGACGTCTTCTATCTTTGCTATTTCAACTTCAGAAATCATATTTTCCGTTTCGATCCACAGAATATCATTCTCGACTTTATGGATCGCGCCTTTCACGACGTTGCCTTCTATGACGAATTGAAGAGGCTTATAGGCCTGTTTCCGGAATGGTTCGCTCAAATAGCGTATTTTGCTCATGATGGCGGGGTTGACAACATGGCTTTCAGCTTGAACGGATGAGTTGACGTCGATTGCCTCTCTCTCGGATACATCGTTCGGAACAAAGACTGACGTGCTTTCTTCCTCATAGACGGCCACCTTTACATAGACGGGCGGGCCCTGCACAAATAGTAACGGTTCATTGTAGGAAATGTTGATTCCCCCTTTTTTCCGTAGTATATGCGCCTATTCGGAATGAAGTTCTTTCCCTGTTCAAAGGCTGCCGATGAACATCGTTGCCAATCCAAGATAAATGATAATACTAATGACGTCATTCAATGTCGTAATGAACGGACCTGATGCGACAGCAGGATCGATTTTCATCCGGTGCATGAAGAGCGGGATGAACGATCCGGAAATCGTTGCAACAAAGATGGAAACTAAAATGGCCGCCCCGACGAGCAACGCGATAATGAATTCATGCTTCCATATGAAAATGAGGCCGACAACGAAAATCGCACAAATTAGCCCAGTAATCAAGCCTGTGCCCGCTTCCCGCAATAGCAGTTTGAACTTGCTTTCATCCTCAACGTCACGAGTTGCAATACCGCGAACTGCGACCGCCAATGCTTGCGTCCCGCTGTTTCCAGCAGTACCTGCAATTAATGGAATAAATGCAGCGAGCAATGCGACTTGCGAAATCGTATCGGTGAAAAGATCGATTAAATTCGCTGTCAGCATACCAAGCACTAACAGAATGATCAGCCATGGAATCCGTTTCTTCGCAGCAGAAAACGATGTTTTGTCAAAGGAGTCCATATTGGATACGGCGGCGAGCTTGGAATAGTCATCGGATGCTTCTTCGTCTAATACGTCGATAATATCATCGACTGTAATGATCCCTAACATATGCTGTTGGAAATCTACGACTGGAACCGCTAGCAAGTTATAGTCTTGGGTCGTCCTTGCGACGTTTTCTTGGTCATCGGAGACGAGTACGCTGACGACACGCTCATTCATAATCGACTGTATTAACGTATCTTCGTCCGTAATGATTAAATCCCTAAGCGAAACGACGCCCGTTAAACGATTATCTTCATCGACGACGAAGACGTAATAGATCGTTTCCGCTGATGGCGCTTCATTCCGAAGAATCGTCATTGCGGAGCGAACAGTCGAATATTGCGGAATCGAAACGTATTCCGTCGTCATGATCGAACCGGCAGTATATTCTTCATAATGCAAGAGCGATTTGATTTGTGCAGCCGCTTCTTTATTCATTAACGTTAAATAGCTGGCAATCTGCGCTTTATCAAGTTCTTTCAGGACATCTACCGCATTGTCGACGAACATGTGAGAAATCATATCCGCGGCATAAGTCGTGTCCATCTCCTGAAGGAACTGCTTATATTCATCTTCATCGATTTCGCTCGTCTCGAATATTTCCGCCAACTCTTTCGGAGAGAGGAAAAAATACATCATTTTTCGTTGTTCTGCTTCCACCTTTTCATAAAAAACAGCTCGATCATATGGGTGAAGCATCAAATATTCATCACGGAACGTTTTAATATCTTGCTGTTCCAATGAATTTATAAGTTTTTCTTCGTCGATAATAATTTCATCGCGAATTTCTTCATTTACAGTCATGGCTGCACCTTCCTTTCCGCTCCGACATGCATGAATGCATTCCTAAAGGTATGATAATGAAAAGAGAATCTCTACAAAGGAGAATCGATATGAAACTGGATATTATTGGTGATATACACGGATGTTATGATGAATTGCTGTCGCTAATTGACAAGCTTGGTTATTCATTCACATCGGGATTGCCTTTCCATAAGGATGGAAGGCAGCTCGCTTTTGTAGGAGACGCGATGGATCGGGGTCCGGCCTCGTTAAAAACTTTGGAATTGATGTTCAAACTGCAGGATGATCACCGACTTATTTATTCCCCCGGCAACCATTGCAACAAACTGTTCCGTTTCTCGAAAGGCAGCAATGTCCAGCTGAAGAACGGGCTTGAAACGACTGTGGCCGAGCTGAATGCCCTGCCTCCTAAAGACAAAATGCGGTTTCTGGATCGGTATAGGCAATTCTACGAAGCTTTGCCATTATACGAAAATCCGGACGGCGGAAAACTAATTATCGCACACGCAGGAATTCGTGAACAGATGATCGGAGAACCATTTTCAAAGAAAATACAATCGTTCGTCCTCTACGGGGATACGACCGGCGAAACGCTTCCGGACGGCCGTCCCGTTCGAAGAGATTGGGCGAAAAAGTATTTTGGCGACGCGTGGATCGTTTACGGGCATACTCCAGTAACAGATGCACGGTTCGTCAACCAGACTGTCAATATCGATACAGGATGCGTATTTGGCGGCAAACTGACCGCCGTCCGCTATCCTGAAATGGAAATTGTCTCCGTTCCATCAAAGCAAACATTCATCCCGGAGAAGTTCACTCACTTTGATTGAGGAATTAATAGCTCCATATCCGCTGGCAAACCACTTGTAAAGGTCATCGGTTCACCCGTCAGCGGATGTCGGAAACCGATAGCAGCGCAATGCAACGCTTGACGATCGATCAATTGAAGAGAGCCGCCGTACAAATCGTCTCCAGCAAGCGGGTGGCCAAGCCATTGCATATGGACTCTTATTTGATGTGTTCGCCCAGTATGCAGCTTCAAGGAAACGATTGTGTACGGCGCACCGTTCCGTTCAAAGCGGTCGACTACTTTGACATCCGTTCTTGCGTATTGTCCATCTTGCCGGACTGTCCTTTCAATAATGCTGCCATCCTTCCGTCCGATCGGCTGTTCAATCGTAAAAGCGTCATTCTTTATATACCCTTCCACAATCGCAATATAACTGCGGTCAAAACCGGTCGTCTGCATCTGTTCGCTGAGCAGATGGTGAATATGCCGGTTTTTTGCTATGCAAACAATTCCCGACGTATCCGTATCCAGCCTCGTCACGATATGCACAGTCGATAGAACGCCTTCAGCTTCGAGCTTTCCAGCTACGAAATTGGCGGCTGTCCCGTTCGGTTGATCGCGTGAAGGGATCGTCCCTTGTCCGGCAGGCTTATCGATGATCAAAATCGCTTCATCTTCATAGACGATTTCTAGATTGCCAGTTTCAGGCACAAGACCGACGCTTGGCTCTTCCGGTGGAAACTGAACTGTGACATTATCGCCTTTACTGAGCATATGCCTTACTGTCTGCTCCGTCCCGTTCACGAGCAGGCAGCCCCCGTCATATTTCACTGCCGTTAAAGTCCGTTTGGAAATCCCATGGCTATGAAGGAATTCACGGAGGATAACTTTGTCCTGATCGACAATGAATTCCAGGGTGAACTTCTTTTTATCCACAACCACTTTACTCATCACTCGCGATGAACGAATCGTGGACCCTCGTCCAAAACGGGAACGGGCGGAACCTGCCAAACCGCACTTTCTCATCTGCCACTTTGTATTCAATCGACTTCACGTCTTTATGCAATAGTTGCAAATGGTCGATCGTCACCATGAAATCAGGCCCTTTGACCGGCGTTAGCACACAACTATGATGCGCCGGCAGAACGAGCGGAGATCCGACCGTCCGGAAAACCCGGTTGTTGATCGAAGCCATTTCAGTCAGTTGGATGGCGTGCAAAGACGGGTGGATAATCGCGCCGCCGAGAGCCTTATTATAGGCGGTAGATCCAGATGGCGTCGACATACATAGTCCGTCCCCGCGGAATCTTTCGAAATGCACACCGTTTAACTCCACGTCCATGACTAACGTCACTTCAGGTGATTTCACCGTCGATTCATTGAGCGCAAGATATTTTGCAACTTTATCCGAATTCCGGTAGTTGATCGTCACTTCGAGAAGGGGATATTCGATGACGTTATATTCCTTCCGGGCAATGGACAAGACAAGCTTTTCCATTTCAGCAGGCTTCCAATCTGCGTAGAAACCGAGATGCCCAGTATGGATGCCGATGAATGCAGTATCCTTCAGTCGGTGGATATATTTATGGAAAGCATGGAGTAAAGTGCCATCCCCGCCGACTGATAAAACGATATCAGGCTCATCTTCGTCAAAAACTAAGCCGAAATCAGTCAAATAATCCTTCGCTTCATCTTTTAACCGATTCGATAATGAATCATTTCTCGTCTGGATGGCGAATTTCATCATTGACTCCCCTTTTCCGTTTCGTTTTGCCGTAATCCCTTTCAGCAGTTTCTTTAAATGCGCTGAAGTATTGCTGGGCATCATGTATTTCATCCCGAATCAACGACATTTCTTCATCTAATCTGAATGCGGCTTCTGCTGCCCGTTCCAGTCGATGTCTGATTTCGTTCGGCAATTCACCTTGATATTTATAATTCAAGGAATGCTCGATCGAAGCCCAGAAGTTCATTGCCAACGTACGGATCTGAATTTCCGCGAGAATCGTCCTTTCCCCGTGGATCGTCTGTACCGGGTACTCGATGATCATATGAAAGGAACGGTATCCGCTCGGTTTCTTATGAGAAATGTAGTCCCTTTCCTCAACGACTTGCATATCGGTGCGCTGTCGTAATGTATGAACAACTTTGCCGATATCATCAACGAATTGGCACATGATACGGACACCCGCAATATCCGGCAATTCTTCCGCCAACTCCGCGGAAGGTTGGAAAGGAATGCCTTTTTCAAGTGTTTTATCATAAATGCTTGCGAGCGGTTTCACTCGGCCAGTCACGAATTCTACAGGCATATGGACTCCTTCGAGTTCGTACTGCGCGCGAAGCCCCTTCAATTTCACCTTCAGTTCGGCAACGGCCTGTTTATACGGTTCAAGAAATTGCTTCCACTCCTTCATGAGTAGCCCTCCAAACTAGTAGTTGATGTTTTGGAGGAAGGCCTCGAATTCCTGCTCCACCGCAGTCGTGAATGCCTCTCCATAATTGTCGTTCCCTTCGATATTATAGACGAGCATCGTCAGCTCTTCTACAAAACCTGGCAAGGGAATTTTTTCATCGTTCCACAGAAGGAACGGATCTGTTCCGGCTTGCAATGCAAGCGCCATATATGGCCAAGTGTCTTTCGGGAAATGTATGTATGTATACCCTTCATCTTCGTCCATTAAATAGACAAATGAATGTTCTTCGGAATCGGTTATCATTTTCTTTGCAGGGGAGCCGGTCGGACGGTCAGCTTCAGCCTCCAACAAAAACAGGATGTCATCGCCGCTCTGTTGCCCTTTTAGTACTCGGTTCTGAATTCGCATAGGTCTTCTTCCTTTCAATTATCTTACGTTCAGTCTACCATATGAGAGCCTTCGGTGCAGTCTGTAACATGCGTTTTTATGTCAAACTTGATATACTTAATTCATAAGCAACAGTAGATAGTCCTAAAGAAAGGGAGTAGCAAAATGGATGCACGCGCAATACGCACTTTGATGGACATACAGGCGATGCAGACACTTGGTTCGGTGCAAACGTTCGCGAACAGTCAGGATTCACCTTCCTCGCTGTTCAGCGTAATGATAAATGATCTATTAACTGGTATGACGGAAGATTCTACACGAACAGATACTTTTCCATTACAGTCGTTCGGCATGCTTGGAGGACTTCAGTCGATGAACGGTCTCCAATATGCAGGTCTGAATAGTGTTTATGTACCAGATGGCCTTCAATCGGCTATCTTCAACTCTCAGACATTGAACAATGAAACTTCAATATTTGCTGGAGAAAACGACTTCACTGATTTCATTAAGCGGGCGGCAGAAACATATAGCTTACCAGAGAACTTGATTTCATCCGTCATTAAACAGGAGTCCAACTTTAACAGCTCAGCGGTCAGTGGAGCAGGTGCCATGGGCTTAATGCAACTCATGCCAGGGACTGCTAGACTGTTAGGCGTACAAAACGGATTTGATCCTGAGCAAAACATAATGGGCGGGGCGAAATATTTACGGCAAATGCTCGACCAGTTCGGCAATGTCGAAATGGCATTGGCGGCATATAATGCGGGTCCTGGCAATGTTAGAAAATATGGTGGAATCCCACCTTTCAAGGAAACAGAACAATATGTATCTAAAGTTCTAAACTACTACAATCGCTTTGAAGTCTGACAGCTTCCCAGTTCAGTTGAAAGCAATATGTTTGTGAAAGAATTGTTTGGTTGATAAAATGTCCATACAGTCAGAACAAAGGAGATTGACATACATGACTCGAAAACCTTTGATTCCTTATGAGGAAATCGGTGCTGAAAAATTGTCGGAGCTCATCGATCGTTTTTATGAAAAAGTGGCTGTCCACCCGGACTTATATCCGATTTTCCCTGAAGATCTGACGGAAACAGCACGAAAGCAAAAACAATTTCAAACACAATATTTAGGCGGACCGAATTTATTCACGGAAGAGCACGGCCATCCGATGATGAAAGCGCGTCATATGCCTTTTCCGATAACTCCTACACGTGCAAAAGCTTGGCTCGCCTGTATGGCGGAAGCGATGGATGATGTAGGCTTGGAAGGACCATTGCGGGACGTGTATTATCAACGACTCGCGCTAACTGCAAATCATATGGTGAATAGAAGCGAGGAGGATGAGCGGTGAACCGGGAAACTCTGTTGGAAAGCAGCGCTACTTCTTCAGCCTCCTTGTCAAAGCCCATCGAAATTTACGTATTCGTAGACCCATTATGCATGAACAGTTGGGCGCTACAGCCATTGCTGCGCAGATTGCAAGTCGAATATGAACGTTATTTCACGTTGAAAGTCGTTCTTAGAACTTCCTTAACAAAGACGAATTCATGCTGTTTCGTCAACTTGAATGATGCGAAAGCTTGCGATAAAAATCATCCTGCATTTCCGAGCATCGCCTTGAAAGCAGCGGAGTTCCAAGGAAAGCGTGCAGGATTCCGATTTCTTTCGAAGCTATTCGAATACACATATTTGAAAAAGAGGAACGTCTTCTCCTTTTCAGTGCTCGTTGAAATAGCAGAAAGTATTAATTTGGATGTTGACGAATTCATTCTCGATTTTTCATCACACCACGTGTTGCGTTCCATGCAAGTCGATTTGCATTTAGCGAATGAAATGGAAGTTGAGGATGCACCATCTTTTGTTTTTTTCAATGAAAACATTGAAGATGAAGGTTTGAAAGTGAATGGATTACATTCTTATGATATATATGAACAGATTTTGGAAGAGATGGTCGGTTACGAAATCGCACCAGACGCCCCGCCGACTTTGGATGAATTGTTCCAGCGTTTCGATTCACTCTCAACGAAAGAGATCGCAGAAATATACAACATCCCGGAAAAATCGGCCGAGCGCGAATTAAAGAAGCAGCTTCTTCTCCAAAAGATTGAAAGACTGCCTTTGACAAACATGACATTATGGCGCAAACGCATTAATTGAAAAAAAGCAGATTGCATGGTCGTCGAATCCCATGCAATCTGCTTTTTTATATTATATTAAACAAACGCCGGATTTTCGCTCCAGGCGGACGCATTGAGTGTGGGATGACTTCTTATTTTGAGCGTGGAGCGGATTGATTTGGACGTGGCAGCATCTAGTTTGGACGCGCAGCGGCTTACTTTGGACGCGGTGGCATCCGTTTTGGACGCGCAGCGGCTTACTTTGGACGCGGTGGCATCCGTTTTGGACGAACAGCGGCTTACTTTGGACGCGGTGGCATCCGTTTTGGACGCAGGGGCACCTGCTTTAGACGCGCAGTAATAAATATGTATACAATAAAAAAGAAAAGAGCATCCACTCTTGGGGGAGAGGGATGCTCTTTTACAAAGGGAATGGGAGAAATGTTCACGTTCAAACAAAAGGGGTGTATGTTTGGTATGTGATTTATTTCACATCTATAACTTATCATAAAATAATAGTAACATCAACATTTCACATGAAATTTCACATCTCTGTCACAAATAAAACATGAGATAAACCCTATACCTAAAGACTTTCAAGAAGTTGTAAAAATAAACATTTACTCACTAACCAAAATGAAAGCGCTTAACTTATTATTATACCAATATAATCATAAAACAGACTAAACGAAAGAACCTGACTCAGCCGCTAAAAGCGCTACGTCAGATTCTTTTTCACTGCTTTGGATTAACCAAGCAATTCTTCCAGCTCGTTCAATCTTTCCTCAAACACTTTGCACGCCTCTTCAATCGGCGCAGTGCTTGTCATATCGACTCCTGCTTTTTTTAACACTTCGATCGGGTAATCCGATGAACCTGCTTTTAGGAAATGATTGATGTAACGGTCGACAGCAGGCTGCCCTTCTGACAAGATCTGATGGCTAAGCGCCACTGCAGCACTGAAGCCTGTCGCATACTGATACACATAATAATTGTAGTAGAAATGAGGGATGCGCGCCCATTCGAGAGCGATTTCCTTATCCTCTTCCACTGCATCTCCAAAGTATTTCTTGTTCAATGCACCATATTCTTCCGACAATTTGTCAGCAGTCAATGCAACGCCTTGTTGGTCAAGCTGATGGATCAGATGCTCGAACTCAGCGAACATTGTTTGACGGAAGACCGTTCCACGGAATCCTTCTAGCCAGTGGTTCAATAAATAAATGCGTTTTTGCTTATCATCGATAGTTTTCAATAAATGATCGTTTAAGATCGCTTCGTTAACAGTAGATGCAACTTCTGCAACGAAAATGGAATAACCGCTATAGTTGTACGGCTGATTCTTCCTCGAATAATAGCTATGCACGCTATGACCGAATTCGTGCGCCAACGTGAACATATTGTTTACGTTGTCTTGCCAGTTCATAAGGATGTACGGGTTTGTTCCATATGATCCAGATGAATAAGCGCCTGAACGCTTCCCTTTATTTTCACGGACGTCCACCCAACGGTTTTCAAGTCCTTCTTTGACGATCGAAGTATATTCCTCACCAAGCGGATGGAAACTTTCAAGCATCGTTTCTGTCGCTTCTTCATATGGAATTTTCATTTCCACGTCTTTTACCATTGGCGCGAACATATCCCACATATGGAGCTCATTCAAGCCGAGGACCTTTTTACGCAATGCAACATAGCGATGATGCAATTCAAGGTTTTTATTAATCGTGTTGACGAGGTTGTCATATACCTGTTCTGGAATATGGTTGTTCGACAATGCAGCTTCACGCGCAGATGAATATTTCCGGATGCGTGCATTGACATTATTACGTTTTACATTTCCGCTCAATGTGGAAGCGAATGTGTTCTTGAATTCGCCGTATTTGCTGTACATCGCTTTAAATGCGTCTTCACGCACGCGGACATCCTTGCTTTCAAGGAAACGGATATACCGGCCATGTGACAACTCTGCCTCTTCCCCGTCTTCATCCTTCACCGTTGGGAACGTCAAGTCTGCATTGTTTAGCATGCTGAACGTTTCCGAAGAATTGCCCGTCACTTCGCCCATTTGAGCTAAGATAGCTTCCTGTTCAGCCGGGAGGATATGTGCACGGTAAGCGTTCATTTCTTCGAACTCATGCTTGTACATTTTCAATTTATCGTTGTTTTCCGCAAGGCTGTTCAATTCCTCTTCAGGGATAGCAAGCAATTCAGGTGCGAAGTAAGAAAGCGCTGTCGAAATTTTGACGTACAATGTTTTCGCTCGACTTTCCATCGCTTGATAGAAGCTGTTCGTCGTATCCTGGTCGCCTTTCAAATGGGCATACGTATACAGTTTCCCCATTCTTTGATAAATCGTATCTCGATATGAAAGCGCAGCGAACAATGCATCTGCACCTTGACTTAACGTACCTTTAAATGTTTCTGCTTGTCCTGAAAGCTCTTCAATTTCCTTGAATTCCTTTTCCCATGCTTCGTCATTTGGAAAAATATCTTCGAGACGCCATGTTCCTTCTACTTTCACTTGATCACGCGTCAACACTTTGTTCTTCGTTTCTGTCGACATTCAAAATCCTCCCCATCATTTTTCTTCGTAAATCGAATCATTTTTATTCTCTCAATTCCGTTCCTCATTTGCAAGAAATCTTTCTGAAATTAATTGCAAAATTACATTTTCACTGAAATCTGTTTTTGATGTAGCCGACACTATGCCCAACCGGCTTAAAAATTCAAGATAGTTTTCACAAGCTTCTATTTGTCCGTTGAATTTCCTATCAAATCCGTGGATAAAACGCTCAATTGCATACGTTGAAATATCTGTAAACGGAATACTGTTCCGCTTAAGAAAATGAATAAAACGGAACTGCCATTCAACATCCGCTTCGCGGAATGATTGATTTCCAATAATCGGTACACCAATCCATGACGGCAGCTGTGTAGGGAGCATTTTCATTTCATAGCAGCTTCTTAAGAATGGGTCTTTGATGCCTTTTCTATTCAATAAAATCCTGTTTTGCAAATCCTTTTGTCGATGTGTCACATAAAGATTTCCATATTGTTGAATTATATTTTCGGTTGGTGACTTCGGGCGCGCGAAAGGGAAAATTTGAAACTCGACGGGAAGAACACGGTGTATTCCGATATACCGCTGTCCAGCTACATGCAGTAAACTACTGAAATAGTGAAATGTTTGTGTGTGGGGATTAAATGTGAGGAGAACGTCTCCTTCTGGCGGGGTGCTGACGATGAACCACGCTTGAAACTTAGAAAACTGAAAAATGCCGACACCTTCTGGGTAATTAACGAATTTTGCAGGTGTATGCAAAATCCAAATCGGTTCCATGCCAGCTCTACGATATCCATCTGACCGCTCTTCTAGATGGGAAATGGGGATTGTACTGCATTGGAATTCAATCGCAAACTTCGTTTTTCCTAATTTGACGAGCAAATCGGGGCGCTGTGAAATCTTGTTCAATAACGGCTCCAATTCGACTTCTTGCCCGACTTTCTTTAGGAACTGATACAATAACCGCTTGCCGCTTAGATGTTGTTGGGATTCTCCTTCGGAAAAAGAAGCGGTGCAAGTTGTATCTTTTCGGTGGGCAAAATGTGGTATGACAATATCGCCGACTTTCAACTGGACCGGACTTTTGCATTGCGGGCAATAAAAGCGCTCGGTTTGCCTCCATTTTCGCAGTTCTTGCCTTTTCAGTTCGGGGGATAAAATAATTAGTCGACCTTCTTCCGAACAAGCTGTAAGAATGGCCCTCACTCCTTTCAATTGTATTGTAGGAAACGGGGCAAGTTATTTCAAACATTATGAATCTTACTCTATTTAACTGGCATTTAAGTCCGGAACCAACTATAAATTCATTTCACAACAAAAAAGCCGTTCCCCATTATTACTGGGGAACAGCTGTATTATTGTTATTAGCCGAAATATTTATTTACAGTTGCCATTACATCAGATTCCATAATGACTTTTCCGTATTCCTCAAGACGGTGGATCGTCACTTGGGATAACGAGCCGTATTCAGAAATGAGACTACAGTAGTCGGATTTATCATCATCGTCCATTTTCGATTCATCATAAACTACGTATAAATAGAATTTACTTTCAAACGAATAGAGAGATGATTCAACTGCATATTGCGGAATGACTTTTGACAGCGAAATGACATTTTCAAACTCATCAAAGACGAACATATCGGACGTCCAAACAACTGGCTCATCATTCAATTCGCTCATTAGCTGTTCGGAATTGGCAAACATGCTGGGATCCGGTTCGAAAGGTTTTCTGGAATCATCTAAACCGAATTGGCCATCCGATTCATCATTTTCCGAAACTTGCGCTCGCGTCACTGTTACTTCAATTCCGTTATTCATCGCATGGACTTGAATCCATAACGGACCTTCTACTTCAAATTCGGTCTCGTCATTGATCTCATCCATCATCTCCCAGAAGAGCTCTTCGCTTTTATCGCGATTGTACCAAACCTCTTCCCGTGTAAAGCCCCGTTCCTCAATGTCTATATACGAAAGGTAAAACTTTACGGTATTATCATTGATTCGCTCTATTTCCATCCCTTTTCTCTCCCTTCCTACAAACAGGCTTGAGCCCATTTCGTTATTTTCGCAATAAACCTGCAATGCTTATACTTACTATATGACCGTCCATGAGGTTTTGAAAGGGTTATCCTCAGGTGTACGGATATTAATCAATTACGCCTTGGCGTAATTGCGTCCAGATTTTGAATTGCGCCTGGGGCCAACAGGATGTTGGTCATGCAACCTTTGCCGCAGGACGCGGCGAACTGAGGTTACCCTCCTTAAATCCCTTCAAAATCTATGACATCCGCCGGAGGCTAACATAATTCAGCCGCTTTTGCTGAATTATGTTATTAGCATTGTAGAGAACATCAGCATGATAAGCAAGGAGAATATTCAAAAGCGCAGGGCGCCTGCCTAAAGACGACAGGCATATGACAAAGATACGGAGTGGCGATCTTTGCCACGCAGTAGCTTTGGCTTATGACCCCGAGTCTTTGGCGCCCGGAGTCTAGCCGAAAATAAAAAGCTGATAGGATTGGCAAAATGCCTGTCATCTCCCTATCAGCTTTACTATGTCTTAAGTTAGTTTACCATGCGCCGCGCTTCAAGAAGCTGATAGGCTCTTACTTTTCTAGGTAGGAAGCGTCTGATTTCATCTTCATTATATCCTACCTGAAGCCTTTTTTCATCTAAGATGATTGGTCTTCTTAATAGGCCCGGATGTTCTTGGATTAGTTCATATAAACGTTGCAGCGGTAGGCTTTCTACGTCTACGTTTAGTTTTTGGAAGATTTTCGAACGCGTTGAAATGATTTCATCCGTTCCGTCTTCCGTCATCCGCAAAATTTGTTTAATTTCATCGATATTCAAAGGCTCTGAGAAGATGTTCCTTTCAGAATACGGAATTTCGTGTTCTTCCAACCACGCCTTCGCTTTTCTACATGATGTGCAACTAGGTGAGGTAAATAATGTAACTCCCATTCGCTGACACTTCCTTTCAGTCGGCTAACTATCTTATATTTAGAAAATTAAATTAGAATAATTTTAAAGTAACGAGCTTAACTCCTATTATACACATATTCATTCTCAATGAATACACTTTTTCAAAGAAAAGTGGAACAGATGATTTCTTTGTCACATTTTCGCAATATTGTAGGGTTTACAGCTCCTTCAGTTATGTACTTGGACACTTCTTTACTGTTATACCCGGCGAATGAATTGTTTAAACATCATTACTTCAAAAAAAACATTTTCTCATTTAGAATTCGTTGAATGAAAAACGACTTTCTACACTTAGTAGTACGAAATGGAAGGATAAAAAGTTTCAGTAAACAATGAAAAATTTCCGGAAACCTATTAACGAAGGCTTCCGGATGTGATTTACGGCGTATAATCTACACCTTCTGTATAATTATTCCCTGCATTCCATAATAGATACTCGTCGATTCCATTCTCTTTCAATGCTTTGATTTGTGCTTCTACTTCTTTTTTCCCGTAGCGAAGATAGTTCCCTTTTCCGAGCCAAGGTGCGCTGAAATCTTGAAGCCATGGACGTGAAACCGGCGGGTTATCAAGAGCTCCCAGCTTGGCGTTCTCTACTTTTGCGTATTCGGTCACAAGTCGATATGGTTCGAGGTCGGGTTTGGAAATGCCAAAATAAGACGTCCAGTGACTCGGATAAATCATTGACGAGATAACATCAACATTCTCAGAAATCTTCGAGAAGTTTTGTCCGATTCCAGGCGCTTCAGGCAAAGTAGCAGAATAGCCGAAAATATCGACGGATACTTCCACATCATATGGCTTCAATTTTTCTCGTGCATATGCCACAAAATCCGTAACTGCTTCAACTCTCCGCTGAACCGGATCAAGATCCGACTCCGCGTAGTCATCCATCGAGTATTTCAATGTCTCATGCCGTTTTTCGAATCCTTCCGGAAAACGAACATAATCGAATTGGATTTCCTTGAATCCCATTTTCGCCGCTTCAATCGCTATATCAACATTATGATCCCACACTTCTTTCATGAACGGGTTGACGAATGACTCGCCTCTACCATTTTTCCATACTTCATTTCCATCCATGAATGACAATTCAGGCTGCTGCTCCGCAAGCACACTATCCTTGAATACTACAACTCTTGCAATGGGATAGACTTTATGCTCCTCAAGCGTCTCTAACATTTTACGCGGATCTTTTATGTATGGTTTTCCAATATCCATTTTGAATAATGGCGATTTCTCTTGCGGCTTATACGTTAAGTTGCCGAAGTCATCCTTAATATCGATGACCATTGCATTCAAATCTGTCGAATCGATCAGTTTTAACAATCTATCGAATCGGGAACCCCCTGCCGAATGTCCCGTGACGTAAATTCCTCTCACTGCATCCGGGTACTCAAATACGAGTCCGGAATCGTAACGAAATAATTTTGAGCTTGCTACAATTCCTTCATCTATTGTTTCAAATCCATATGTACGTTCAGCAAATTCAAAATCGGTCTTCGCCTCGTCAGCTTGCACTGCAATCGGCATGGCAACTGCGCTTGCAAGCATCAAAGAGGTCATCCATTTCATTTTTTTCATACGACACATCCTCTCTTTCAATCATTCTATCAGAGCAAAAATACAATGAATAGGGAAAGTAATCTATTCCCTGGATATCGAGTCGAAAAACCTATTTTTTTGTCAAATCCCACTTCTAGACCTAGTTCTTACATCAAAATTTTTTAGTTGCTTTATTTCAAATGTCGTATTATACTTTTGACAACTATTACGAAAAGCGAAGACGGAAAGAGTATTCTTGTTACGGCATTGAAGAGAGCCTGTGGTGGGTGCAAACAGGTATGGCGAACAAGAGGAATTGGGTTCCTGAGCTTGATTGGCGAAAAAGGATTGCTTCTCCAGTAGCCATTCACGTCCCCCCGCGTTAAGGGGTTTGAGTGGCCTGCACGCAGGCTAATTCGGGTGGTACCACGGTTGATACACATCAGTCGTCCCTTTTTTAGGGATGACTGGTGTTTTTTTTATTTTTATTTTTATTACAGTGATTGAGTTGATTAAAGTAGAAGGCGGCGACTTCGGCGAAAGCCGTGACGAAGAACGGCTTTTGCGAGCACAAGCGACAGCGTTGCGAGCAGGCTCAAAAAGCGTCCGCCTGAAACAGAAATTAGCTACTATCAGAGGAGGTATATTGGATGAAAACTATTTTTTCGGGTGTTCAGCCCACAGGAACAGTAACATTAGGGAACTATATCGGTGCATTTAAACAATTTACAGAACTTCAGCATGAATACGACTGCCGTTTCTGCATCGTCGATCAGCACGCCATTACAGTACAGCAAGATCCTGATGAATTGGCAAAAACAATCCGTTCGCTTGCAGCCATTTATATCGCTAGTGGAATCGATCCAGAGAAATCTTTGCTGTTCATTCAATCAGAAGTACCGGCGCACGCCCAAGCTGGATGGATGATGCAATGCATTTCGTATATAGGCGAGCTTGAGCGCATGACTCAATTCAAAGATAAATCCGAAGGGAAAGAAGGCGTCTCTGCAGCCCTTCTCACATACCCGCCTTTAATGGCCGCGGATATCCTTATTTACAATTCAGATATCGTTCCTGTCGGAGAAGACCAAAAGCAGCACGTTGAACTGACAAGAGATTTGGCAGAACGTTTCAATAAACGATACGGCGAAGTGTTAACCATCCCGGAAGTGCGCATACCGAAAAATGGAGCTCGCATTAAATCATTGCAAGATCCATTGAAGAAAATGAGCAAATCAGATCCGAACAAAAAAGGAACGATTACGCTATTAGATACACCGAAGGAAATTGAAAAGAAAATCAAGAGTGCTGTAACGGACTCGGATGGTTTCGTCAAATTCGATGTTGAAAACAAGCCAGGGGTGTCCAACTTGCTGACGATTGAATCGGCATTAAGCGGCATCTCAATTACCGATCTCGAATCGAAGTATGAAGGACTTGGCTATGGCGCGTTCAAAGCCGGTGTCGCTGAAGCTGTCATCGGGCATCTTACACCTTTCCAAAAGCGCTATGAAGAGCTTCTAAATTCCTCCGAGCTTGATGTACATCTTGACAGAGGCGCTGAAAAAGCGAATGAAATTGCATCTGCCACTCTCAAAAAAATGGAGTCCGCGATGGGGCTTGGAAGAAGACGATAATCGCTAATAGTATGACCGCCATTACAAAAAGCGTGAAATCGGGCGTTTGGATAATGAACAGCAAAATCCGTTGCCAACTATATCCAAGCGAAAGATAATTGAAATAGAAAATCATATGTGTGACAGTAACGACTATAAGTCCGTAGCTGATGAGGAAGAGGAAGATACGCATCATATACATCGCCCTTTTTCTTTTCTTCCAGTGTATGAAAGAAAGCTCCCCTTTTAGAAGAGTTCCAAAAGGGGAGCTTTCAGCCTGTTGACAAACGCTCGCATCCGTTGTTGCTCGTCTCGCTCGTCCGCTCATGAACTTTAGTTCTATTCGCGTCTTCGCTCGACTTCGCGCGGGCTCGCAGGAGGCGAGTCATGCAACCGTTGCCACAGGACGTGGCGATCTTAGGTTGCCTTCTTTGGCAAGCGTTTTCAATCAGGCTGAAGAAACTCCTGACCATTGCTACTCGCCTAAAAAAATTATATTTTCTTGAATACGAGTGAAGCGTTATGTCCACCGAAGCCGAGAGAGTTGCTCATCGCATATTCGATGTCCGCTTTTCTTGCTTTATTGACGACATAGTCGAGGTCGCATTCAGGATCTTCATTCACATAATTCGTTGTTGGAGGAATAATCCCTTCTTGCAACGCCTTCACCGTAAAGATGGCTTCCAATCCGCCTGCAGCGCCGAGCAAATGTCCAGTCATCGATTTCGTAGAGCTCATTGCGAGCTTATACGCATGTTCGCCGAAGACCGTCTTCGCAGCAATCGTTTCGAACAAGTCGTTATACGGTGTGCTCGTACCGTGGGCATTAATGTAATCGATTTTATCCGGGCTAATGTCCGCTTCTTCAAGAGCTTGGCGCATTGCACGTGCAGCTCCTTCTCCTTCAGGAGCCGGTGCAGTAATATGATGTGCATCGCCTGTTGAGCCGTATCCGACGATTTCCGCGTATATTTTGGCACCGCGTTTCACCGCATGCTCGTATTCCTCAAGAATGATAATGCCGGAGCCTTCCCCGATGACAAAACCGTCCCGCTCCTTGTCAAATGGACGTGAAGCTGTTGCCGGATCAGGGTTTAGGGATAATGCTGTGTTTGAACAGAAGCCTGCCACCGCCATCGTTGTGATCGGTGCTTCAGCTCCTCCTGTGATCATGACGTCTGCATCTCCACGTTTGATTACTTCGAATGCGTCACCGATTGAGTTCGTTCCGGATGCGCATGCTGTCACTGTACATGAGTTGATGCCTTTCGCGCCAAAATGGATGGATACTTGACCTGATGCCATATCAGGAATCATCATCGGAACGAAGAATGGGCTGACACGACGGTATCCTTTTTCAAGGAACGTCTTGAATTGCTGCTCGTGCGTTTCCATGCCGCCGATGCCTGAACCGATCCAGACGCCAGTGCGTAATGCTGTCTCTTCATCCAATTCAAGGTCTGCATCTTTCATTGCCATGATGGACGCCGCCAATGCGTAATGCGTGAAACGGTCCATTTTCCGCGCGTCTTTTCGAGAAATGTATTCTTCGATATCGAAATCTTTCACTTCTGCCGCTACTTTTACCGGAAATTGTTCACTGTCCAGTCTTGTGAGTGGTCCGATTCCAGATTTTCCGTTCAATACCGCTTCCCATGATTCTTCCGCGGAATTTCCTACTGGAGAAACTGCTCCAACTCCTGTAACGACTACACGACGTTTTTCCATTATTGAAAACTCCCCTTCATTTTTACAATTAATAATTAGTTATATCGCTTCGTTTATTATATAGTAATCCGATTTTATTTTCCCCATTTTATACATAGGGCGCCCCATGTGAGTCCGCCGCCGAAGCCGACTAGGACGATGACGTCATCGTCTTTGACACGGCCTTCCTGCAAATCGTCGAATAACGAGATTGGAATCGATGCAGCTGACGTGTTTCCGTATTTATGGACGGATTTGGACATTCTTTCAATAGGAAGTCCTAGCCGTTCACGAGATGCTTCCATAATGCGAATATTCGCTTGGTGCGGAATTATATAATCGACGTCATCTGTCGTTAGACCTGCCTTTTCCGTTACATTTACAGCTGATTCGCCCATTTGACGGACCGCAAACTTGAATACTTCACGTCCGTTCATATGGATATATTTATCTTGGTATAGATGTTTGCCTCCCGTACCATCCGCTCCTAATTCGAAGGAAAGGATTCCACGGCCTTCGCTCACTTTTCCAACTACCGCGGCACCTGCACCGTCTCCAAAAAGGACTGCCGTATTGCGGTCTTCCCAATCTGTAATTTTCGATAGTTTCTCGACACCCACGACGAGGACATGTTTATATGTTCCGGCTTCAACTAAATGTTTCGCCATGACAACGCCGTACATGAAGCCCGCACAAGCCGCAGATACATCCATCGCCGCCGCATTTTTCGCACCTAGTCGCTCTTGGATCATCGTTGCGACGGATGGGAATGGACGGTCTGGCGTCACAGTTGCTACGATGATCATTTCGATATCTTCCGGATGGAGACCTGAATTTTCAATAGCGTCCACTGCTGCGCTATACGCCATGTCGGATGTATCGGTATTGTCATCGGCAATGCGTCTTTCTTCAATGCCTGTGCGCGTGCGGATCCATTCATCTGTCGTATCGATGCGCTGTTCAAGATCATGGTTTGTCACAACTTGCGTAGGAACAAATTTACCTACACCGATCAACCCTGCATTCATATTACATACCCCGTTCCTTATCATCTATTATTAGTACCTGGTATTAATTATAGAAGATAACATGTCGTTTTTCAATATGTCGACACGATTTCGCCAAAGAAAATATAGATTGCATATAATTTTGTTTATTGATTGGTGGTGCTATGGTATGATGAACAAGGAAATAGTTACAATGAGGTGAATTTGATGAAATATATCATTACGTTTGTTTGGTCTTTTCTACTTGTAACGATGTTGAACTACGTTGCCGGTTCAATCGCCGGTATCGCATCTTTCGACTTCATGGGCGGAGTTATCGTTTCGGTCATCTTGTCAGTTATCGTCCTATGCATTACAGCTATCATTCCTGACGAGCAAGTCGCAGATTATTGATTCATCCGTAAAGCCGTTCACTTCATTGTGGATGGTTTTTTATTTGTATGGTTTTTGGTGCAGGAAGCAGAAAAACCTTGGCGACCGATTTGCAATCGGTGCGCACTGACCTGAGAATATGAGACAAATAAAAACACCTTACGTTGAAAAACGGGTATTGAACCTTAATACATCAACGTGGAGGTGTTTTTTCTATGGGAACTAAAGTTAGTTATCCAGAAGAAGTTAAATTAAAGGCGATTCAAATGAGGTTAGCGGGTGTTCCTGTAAAAGAAGTTATGGAGGAACTGAATATCCGAAACCGTACACAGCTGAAAACTTGGATGAAATGGTATCGGAATGGTGAATTGCATCGTCTTGCACAACCGGTCGGCAAGCAATATGCCTTCGGCAAAGGACCCGGGTATGAAAGTGAGACAGCGAGGTTGCAGGCTGAAAATCGATATCTGAAACAACAGGTGGAAGTGTTAAAAAAGTACGCGGAATTGGAAAGGAAGTGGCGCCAAGAGTTGTGATTCAGTTAGTGGAAGAATTAAGTGGAAATATGACTATAGGAGAAATCTGCAGACACTTGGGCGTCGGTCGATCATCGTATTATCGCTGGAAAGCTCAAGAAGGGAACGAAACGCCAAAGGAGGCGCGGAATCGACAGATTGGGGAATTGTGTAAGAAGCATAAATTCATATATGGCTACCGGAAGATTGCGGAACTGTTTCCTGGGGCCTGCGAGAAGACAGTACAGCGCGTCATGCAGAAACATGGTTGGCAGTGCCGTGTAAAAGTGAAGAAACGGAAACGTACTGGGCAGCCTGCATATGTCGCACCGAATCTGTTGGCGAGGGATTTTACTGCGTCTAAACCCTTGGAAAAGCTAGTGACGGATATTACGTACTTGCCCTTCGGGCAATCTATGATGTATCTTTCAAGTATCCTAGATGTCTACAATGGAGAAATTGTAGCCCAGACCATCGGTTCCATCCAGGATACTGCCTTTGTGCTGGATACGTTGCATCAATTACCTGACTTGCCGGAAGGCTGTATTTTGCATAGCGATCAAGGTTCGGTTTATACATCATATGCCTATCAAAAGGCAGTAAAAGAAAAGAGAATTACCATGAGCATGTCCCGAAAAGGCACGCCCGCTGATAATTCTCCAATCGAAACGTTCCACTCCTCGCTAAAGTCGGAAACGTTTTACCTCGACGGAATCCATCGCACAACGAATGCGCATGTGATTCAAATTGTCGAAGAATACATTACTTATTATAACAATATCCGCATCCAAACGAAATTAAACAGCCAATCGCCGGTACAATACCGACAACTGGCTGCATAATAAGGTGTTTTTTAATTGTCTCAAAAAAGATAGTCAGTGCCGTGCACCAAGGCTTTTTTTATTGTTTCTCAATCTTTATTTTTCCATCTTCCAACTTCAACACTAATTTCTGGCCATCTTTCAAGTCGCCTTTAATGATCTCTTTCGCGACGACAGTTTCGACGTGGCGTTGAATGAATCTTTTCAACGGTCTTGCACCAAACTCGGCGTCCGTTCCTTCCTTGACAATCCAGTCTAGCACATCATCGCTATACTCCAAGTCGATTTCTTGTTCATCGAGCCGTCTAACAAGATCCTCGAGCATTTTACGTGCAATCAAACGGAATGAATCGCCTGATAACGAATGGAAAATGATGATATCATCCATCCGGTTCAACAGCTCCGGTTTGAAATGGCGGCGCAGCTCTGCCATGACCAAGTCTTCTGCGGCATGCTCATCCGAATCAAACTGGCCTTGCAGCAAGTATGCGGAACCGATATTGGACGTCATGATAACGACAGTGTTTGTAAAATTGACGAGACGCCCTTGGCTGTCCGTAATCCGGCCGTCATCCAATATTTGCAGTAGAATATTCGATACATCAGGATGCGCTTTCTCGATTTCATCAAGAAGCACGACCGAGTAAGGATTCCGTCGTACCGCTTCCGTCAACTGTCCGCCCTCTTCGTAGCCCACATAACCCGGAGGCGCTCCGACGAGACGAGATACACTATGCTTCTCCATATATTCGGACATATCGATTCTTATGAAGTGGTCTTCCGAATCGAACAACGTTGCAGCGAGTGTTTTCGCTAGCTCTGTCTTCCCTACGCCGGTAGGACCGAGGAACAGGAAGGATCCGATTGGCTTATTGGGGTCCTTAATGCCGGCACGTGCACGCCAAACCGCTTCTGTGACGAGCTGCACGGCATCGTCTTGACCGATAACTCTCTCTTCCAATGTTTCTCGGAGTCGGAGCAATTTCTCCCGTTCCCCTTCGACGAGCTTGGTGACCGGAATTTCCGTCCATCGAGCAACGATCATTGCAATTTCGTCCTCTGTCACTTCTTCCCGGAGCAAACGGCTGTCCGAGCTATTCGCAAGCGGCGATTCCAATTCTTGAAGTTGTTTTTCAAGCTCTGGAATTTTGCCATATTGGAGTTCAGCGGCTTTATTCAAATCAAAACGATTTTGCGCATCTTCCAATTCACGGCGGTAACGGTCAAGCTCTTCCCGTTTCGCTTGGATATCGCGCAACGCCTCTTTCTCCTTGTTCCACTGCTCCCGCATACCGGCAGAAGAATCTTTCAGCTCCTGCAGCTCGGTGCGCAATGCTTCAAGACGATTTTGGCTAATCGCATCTTTTTCTTTCCGCAATGCCTGTTCCTCGATTTCCAGCTGCATGATCCGTCGAGTGACAGAATCAAGTTCTTGCGGCATCGAGTCGATTTCCGTCCGGATCATTGCACTTGCTTCATCCATTAAGTCAATCGCTTTGTCCGGCATGAACCGTTCCGTCAAATAGCGGTCAGATAATGTCGCAGCCGCAACTAATGCGCGGTCATGGATGCGAACGCCGTGATGCAGTTCAAAACGTTCTTTCAGGCCACGAAGGATTGAAATCGTATCTTCAACGGAAGGTTCGCGCACCATAACTTGTTGGAAGCGGCGCTCCAATGCCGGATCCTTCTCGATATACATCCGGTATTCGTCGAGCGTCGTCGCCCCGATGCAATACAGTTCACCGCGCGCAAGCATCGGTTTCAACATATTTCCGGCATCCATCGCGCCTTCTGTCTTGCCTGCCCCGACAATTGTATGAATTTCATCGATGAAAAGGATGATCTCTCCATCACTTTCCTTCACTTGTTTTAAAACGCCTTTCAACCGCTCCTCGAATTCCCCACGGTATTTGGCGCCGGCGATGAGCGAGCTCATATCCAATTCAAAAATCTGCTTATCCTTCAGCCCTTCTGGTACGTCGCCTTTGACGATCCGTTGGGCAAGCCCTTCGACAATCGCTGTTTTACCGACACCAGGCTCCCCGATCAGCACGGGATTGTTTTTCGTTTTTCTTGATAATATTCTAATGACATTCCGAATTTCTTCATCCCGTCCGATGACTGGATCCATTTTGCCGTTTTTCACATCTTCAACTAGATTTCGGCCAAATTGTTCAAGTGGTGTACGTTGGTCTTCTTGTACGCCATCCATTCTCATATACAATCACCTCATCGTTTGACTTTGACTATCTTTGATTAATTAAATTATATGCTTTTTCTTCTTATAAGTAAAGCAATCTGTTTCCATTTTTCCCTTTGCTATTTTTATTAAACACAACAGAAAAAAGGCTGCTTGACGATAAGTCAAACAACCTTTTTCTTGTTTTAATTAACGCACGCCAAGCGCCATTTTTGCATAGCGTGACATATTTTCTCTTGACCATGGCGGATTCCAAACAATATTGACATCCACGTCTTTCACTTCAGGCAACTCTTGTAGTTCCTGTTTAATGTTGGCGACGATTTGAGGTCCCATTGGACAACCGAGTGATGTCAATGTCATTGTTACTTTAGCTGTACCTTCTTCGTCCAGTTCTGCATCATAGACGAGTCCCAAGTTGACGATGTCAATTCCGAGCTCGGGATCGATCACGTTTTCCAAGGCACCCATTAAGCTGCCTTTCATATCATCATTCATTGAAATTCCCCTTTCCGAATCTGTTCTGCCTTCATCATAGCAAGGATGGCTTATTCATTCAAATAAGATGCGAACCAATCAACCGACCGAAGCATGCCAGATCTTGAAACTGCGTGCCCTGCAGTCGGATCTTTGAAAAATTCGAATTGCTCAGGTGCATCCGCGTAATCTTTCTTCACTGCATTGTAGAAGTTAAATGTCGGCTCAAACGGGACAGTCGTATCGTTTTGTCCATGCCAAAAGAATACGGGACGATTGTTAAGCTTCTGTCTTTGTTTCGTTAAATCAAAAATAGCGAGTGTATCAAGAAGTGATTTCCGTTCTACGTCGGTAATCGGCAATTTGAAGCCGCGACGCTCAAATTGAGACATTTGTGCTTTGGCAAGCTCTACATATCCCGGTGCTCCCATCATTACTGTCGCTACATCAATCCACGGATAAGCGGTCAAGCAGCCAAGCGTAGTAATGCCACCCATTGAAGTGCCGCCCATTCCGATTTTCGAAACGCCTCTCTCCTTCAACTCTTTATATAGCACATCCATTTCTTCAATCGATGTGAGGACGATTTCCCAAAAACGCAAGCTCAATTGGACTTCATCCAAACCTTCATCCCGCGAACCATGTAAATGAGCTTCAGGCAACAGGACGCGGAATCCCTTCTTCGCGATATTATATGCGTAATGCAAGTTATGCTCTTTGGCACTCGTAAAACCGTGCAGAAAGATGACAGTAGGTATATTGCTATTTTCCATAGTTTCATCCACAATATGCAGTAATGGTATATTGCTCCAATTTTCCTCTTTGACAATCATTCGAACACCTTCTGTACTTTTTCTAAATCGTACCAAAGTTTTACTAGAAAAACAAAAAGGACGGTTTTCTGCCGGAATGTTTTGACTTGCCAAGATAGATAACGATAAACTGGACATTATAATAGCAAGCTGCAAAAGCTTGATGAATTGGGTATACAACAAAGAAACTTTTCAAAGGGGGCGGAACTATGAAACCGCATTTGATTGTCCTTGACTTGGACGGGACATTGCTAACGGACGAAAAAGTGATCTCGGAGAAAACTGCATATACATTAAAGCGGGCGGAAGAACAAGGCCATCAAGTGATGATTGCGACCGGCCGGCCGTATCGTGCAAGTTCTATGTACTACCGCGAGCTTGGCCTAAATACACCGATCGTCAACTTTAATGGAGCATTCGTCCACAACCCGACCGACCGTTCATGGAAAACGGTCCACGAAACTATCGCTCTTCCCGTTGTAAATGACGTCGTCGAAGCGATGCAGGATTTCCGTTTTAGTAATATCATTGCAGAAGTGATGGACGATGTATACTTGCAATATCATGATGAAAAGCTTTTGGATATTCTCAGTTTCGGAGCTCCGGTCATCAAACATGGCGATATCCGCGAATCTTTGCAAGTCGAGCCTACGAGTTTGCTTATTCAAGCAGATCCAAATAATGTTGATTCAATCAGGAGACATTTGGCGGAAGTACACGCTGAAGCGATCGATCATAGGCGTTGGGGTGCACCGTGGGATGTCATTGAAATTGTACGCCACGGATTGAATAAGGCAGTCGGCATTTCGCATGTCGCAAAATATCTTGGAATCCCGCGGGAGCGTATTATCGCTTTCGGCGATGAAGACAATGATCTCGAAATGATCGATTACGCAGGTGTCGGCGTCGCGATGGGCAACGGGATAGATAGACTGAAATCCATTGCTAATGAAGTGACGTTGACAAATAACGAAGATGGAATTGCCGAAGTACTGAAAGAACGGTTATTATTAACAAACAAAATATAAAAAGAATGTGAGGGGACCTTACAATGAGAATTTTTGCTGACAGTGGTTCAGATTTGCCGAAATCATTTTTTGATGAAAACGATGTGACGCTTCTCCCATTACGTGTGTTAATCGATGACAAGGAAGGCGATGATGTCCTTGAGATTGATTCCAAGGAAGTGTATAGCGCCATCCGTAACGGAAAGCATCCAAAAACATCGCAAGCATCACCCGAACTGTTTCTTTCCACTTGGAAAGAGCTTGCCGCATCGGGAGAAGACGGCCTGTACATCGCTTTCTCGTCCGAGCTATCAGGCACGTATAATACAGCTGTTATGATGAAGGACCAAGTGAAAGAAGGAAATCCGAGCATGAACCTCGTCATTATCGATTCACGCTGCGCTTCTCTAGGACATGGCCTTCTCGTGAAGGAAGCAGTCCGTTTACGAGATGCAGGCGATGATGTACGAACGATTGAACGTAAAATCCGTGACATGGCTGCCCATATGGAGCATCTGTTCACAGTCGACGATCTCGATTACTTGGCGAAAGGCGGACGCGTATCGAAGGCGAGCGCATTCATCGGCGGCCTATTGAACATTAAACCGCTCCTTCATGTCGAAGGCGGAAAGCTCGTTCCGATTGAAAAACACCGCGGCCGAAAAAAAGTGCTTCGTCGCATCATTGAACTGATGGAGGAACGGGGAGTCGAATTTTCGAAACAGACAATCGCCATCAGTCACGGGGATGACGAAAGCACAGCTCTTGAAATGAAAGCACTTATCGAAGAGAAATTACAGCCGAAAAATGTCGAAATTCATATGATTGGATCTGCTATCGGATCACATTCAGGGCCTGGTACGATTGCAATTTTCTTTTTGAATAAAGTCAATTAATAAAATAATCTCCATCATAAAATGCCTTTTCAGACATGGTCGCCACCAAGTCCGAAAAGGCATTTTCATTTCATTATGCCGTTTCCTTTTCCTTTCGCCTGTTTTCTCGTCCTTTTTTAATGACGAGGAACAAGAAACCAAGGAAAAGAACGTAAACGAGAATTGACGCAATCAAATAAGGAGTGTTGAATCCTTTATCATCATCTGCGATGTACACTTCCGCAAGTTCTCTGTCCAAGACGACACGGAACATGCCGTCATCAGATTCCCTAATTAGATCGCCATCCAATACTCCACGCAATTTCTTGTTCGCACCGATCTTTTCGGCAGGAATTGCCAAACTCGATGTTTTCGATGTGTTGTTAATGGCGATCAACCATGTTTCATCTTCCGAAGTCCGTTTGTAGATGAGGAAGCCATCTTCATTATGCAACAATTCGAATTTACCGTTTCGAAGAGTTTCCGATTCATTACGGAGCAAATTCAAATTGCCGATTAAATCCTTGAATTCCATGTCCGTCTTAAAATTGAAAAGCGGATGGCTTTCAGGTGCTTCTTTACCGTTGACTGCTATTTCCGTTCCGTATGTCATAAGTGGTACACCAGGAAGCGTAAATAATGCAGTTGCAGCCACTTTCCAACGGGTCGGCGGGAACATCCGGGCTTCCACGATATCATACGTGAAACGCGGTCCCGTCAAATCATCGTACTGTAGCAATCCGCGTTCTTCGCTATCTTTGAAAATATTTAGCGGAGTTGAATCCGGATCTGCTCTGACGAATGACTGCCGTAGCGCTTCCATTTTTTCATCGCTCGGCTGCAGGTCAAAAGCGGCCCCGCTTTTTTCATTCGTCAATACGTAAGCGCCTTCCTTAGCGTCATGGACTGCGTCGATCATTTTATTCAGGAACGCTTCATCAAAACCGTCGAGCTTCGTCAGTCGGATTCCATCCAGATCGTAAGTTGTGATAAAATCTACCGCCGCATCGATTAAAGCGTTCTGGACGTTTTCATCGGACTGATTCCAATCCACCGTGCCATCTGCGGAATGGACGAACTTATATGTCTGTCCTTTCGCCCATTCATGTTCCGCACTCACTTTCCCTAAAGGAAAATCGGCAATCACTTTCATTTTCTTATCATGGACTTCCTTGACTAACGCATCCAATTCTTCTCCCGTACCGAAATGGGGTTCCAATTCGGAATAGGATAGAACGCCGTTTCCATCATACGTCTCCGTCTTGAAGACCGGTCCTAACGAAATCATCGTAAAGCCCATATCGATAATATGTTGCAATCGCGCTTGTACACCGGCGAAATCGCCGCCATTAAAGGCGTTGCCATTATGTATATCGACATCGATGTCATTATTGCGTGCGCCGTTATTGAAACGGTCTACGAGCAGGTCATATATACTTTCATCCAGTATGTCGCGCTCGGCCTTGGCAGAAGCGGCAGCAGGCATGATTGTAGAAATGAACAATAAAAAAATGGCAGCTACGCCAATCAAACGTTTCCCTTTCACGAAAAAAGCCTCCTCAGACAAGCTATCTCTTGCCATTTTAACAAAACAAAACGCGCCCCGCCATGTAATGGAATGAAAAATCCATTAGAAATGGGGCGAATTTGTGAATAACCAAAAGCGGAGGGCGTACTCGAAGTCTAGCGGTAACACACCAAAAAAAACCGTCGGCAATTTTACCGACGGTTCCCATGTTTATTTCATATTAGAAAAATTCAAAGCCCATTGGCAATTTGAAGCCGTAGAACATTGTTGCAAAAAGGAAGACGAAAAACAAAATCCAGAACGTTGTCACTTTCTTCCCTTTTTCAGAGCGGACAAGAACCATTTCCATCATTCCGATCGTCAATAGACCGAGCAGGAATTTAATGCCGTATTCTGCTCCTCTACCGTAGTCCATCCCTTTTATGAAGAGGGCGACCCCAGAAATAAGGATAAGAATGTAAAATAAGCGTGCAATCATGTGCGTAATTTTTTTTCCTTTTGTGCCGTTCGCCATCACTGCCGAAACGAGGAAAATGATAATGCCGACGACCCATGTGAAAATATGAAAATGGGGCGTGCTCGATAAAAAGTCCAAACTGTTCACCTCATCAATAATCAATTTCGCCTCGGCGTAATTGCGTCCGGATTTTGATTTGGGCTTGAGGCCAACAGGATGTTGGTCATGCAACCGTTGCCAATCGAACTGCGAAGGGTTCGATTTGCCGTATTTCTGTATTTTGTGCAGAAATTAAGGCACTATCAGGACGCGGCGAAGGTTGCCTGCCTTCCTAAACTCTTTTCAAAATCCGTGACATCCGCCGGAGGCATTATCTTTGTTCAACAGGAATTTGAATACCCATTGAGTAAAAATAGCTGGGATACATCTAGCTACCTATAGAAATAGGAGTGCTTTGCTGAACAAAGATGAAGTCTTCTTTATACTAACATAGAAAAGCTTTCCAGAGTAGGAAACGAGCTTATACAAAGCGATTGACGAGCGTCCCGATGCCCTCTACAGAGATTTTCACCGTGTCGCCTGCTTTCAGGAATTTCGGCGGATTAAATCCTTTTCCGACCCCTGCAGGCGTGCCTGTCAAAATGACGTCGCCCGGCTCGAGCGTAACAAATTTCGAGATTTCGGCAATCAATTCGTCGATCTTGAAAATCATATCGGAAGTGTTTCCGTTTTGACGTACTTCATCATTCACTTTTGTTACGATTGAAAGATTATGTGCATCCGGAATCTCATCTTTCGTGACGATATAAGGACCTATTGGGCAAGAGCCATCCAAGCTTTTTCCAAGGAAGAACTGCTTATGGCCATATTGTATGTCCCTCGCCGTTATATCATTCGCAATCGTGTAGCCGAATACGTGGTCATACGCGAGCTGTTTCGGGATGTTGCGCCCTTTCTTGCTAATGACGACCGCCAATTCCCCTTCATAATCGAGGTTGTCAGTAAGGTCTGCGTGCGCCGGAAGCTCCTGCTCGTCTGCAGCGATCGCAGTAGGCGATTTCGTAAAGATCATTAACTTTTCAGGCGGCGCGCCCCCTCCCATTTCAGCGGCATGTTCGGCATAGTTTTTGCCGACGCAAAGGACGTTTTTCGGTGTGCGCGGAATCGGGGACAGCCATTCGACCTCCGTGAATGCATACTTGAATTGTTCCGGATTTTCACTATTCCGAGCTTGCTCAGCGAGTTTCCTCACCTTTTCTACAAACTCCAAACCTCCTGCAATGCCTTCGATGATTGTTGAAGGGAAATCCGTTTCACCGAACGCTTCGGCAATCGATTTCACATCCCAGACCGCTTCCTCTTTTTTCACTTTCGGACCGAATAATGTTCTTCCTTCAAACCGGAACGACAAAAGTTTCATGTAAAAGCCCATCCTTCCTTATAATATGGAAAACTTTTTCAACTAATCAAAACAAATTTTAATACTATTCTACAATTCTACAAAGCTTGCACTTTCTCCTCTTTTTTCGGCATGTTTTTCCCGTACGTCCCTTTCCGCCAAAGCCATTCGAAAGGTCCCATCCGGAATTTCAACAACCAGAGCTCGGCGAAAATGACTTGAATCGCAAAAATGCCGACAGCCATCAACGTACCTGTCTCTAAATCTACTTTTCCATATAGACCAAAGCCGTATCCGTAAAAGAGGATCGTTGCGACAATCGATTGTGTTAAATACGTCGTCAATGACATGCGACCCGCCTTAGAAATCGGCCGGAAGATCGTGCGGAATATCGGCAATTGGCAAAGCAGGATGATGACAGATGCATAACCGATCGCTAAAATCGGACCGCCGATCAGCTGCTGGGTCAATAAATTATGATAAGCGTGGCTATCCATATATGGCCATGATTTTATGAAAATCCCGGCAACTAAAGCAATGACGCCGACAATAGCGATTTTACTTTTCTTTTCAGCTGCACGTTCAAACAGTTTCCCCTTCGAGAATGCAGCGCCTATCATGATCAATGGCAGCACCATAAAGATGCCCAAGAAGGAGTTCGTCAACCCGTATAACAGCCATTCCGAAAAACGGAAAACGAATGCTTCGCCATATGTGCCGTGTGCATAAGCTGTAATTGCCAATTCAATTTGCTGAATATCGACAAAGCCGTCCATCAGCTGATTCGGATCAAGCTTCGCAAGTAAATAGATTAAGCCGATGAAAAGGAGTGTTGGGATCAAGTAGATGATGATCGCAATCCAAAAAAGCCATTTTTTCGGAATCCTAATTGCCGCCAGCATAATGAAGCCCATGATTGCATACGTGAATAAAACATCACCAGACCATACGAACAATGCATGAATCAGGCCGAATCCCATTAGAATCACAAGGCGCTTCGCCATCATCGGCACATAAGAAGTTCCATTTGCAATCGCTTTTTCGTATTGCATATTCAATCCATACCCGAACAGCATTGCGAAAATCGGGTAAAAGCTCGCTTCTACAAAAATATTGATCAGCTTGTACGATGCCACATCACTCGGTGTACTAAAATAGGAATGCGGATCGATATAGAAATAAGGTGAATGGAAAATGAGCATATTCGCGATGAAGATGCCGAGGAGCGCAAAGCCCCTCAGTGTATCCAACGCTTCAATGCGTTTCCCTATAGTTGGTGATACGTTCAAACTGTCTCCTCCTGAACATGCACAATCCTCTCCCCGTCAAACAAATAGAGGACCATTTCTTTAATTGTAATACTGGCAATCGATTCGACCGCTTTTTTATAAAGGCTCAATTGGATGCCGTAACGTTTTTGCATTTCAATTTGTATTTCTTCATCGGACCGGAACCTTCCACGGATCCGATCTGTTTTATAGTCTAGCAGCACCCAGCCATCTTTCTCTTCGAATATGCAGTCGGCGATCCCTTGCAAGATCTGATGATCTCCGTCATTTGCGTCGTATGCGTACGTGAAGGGCACTTCTTTAAGCATCCTCATTGATCCTGATAACCTCTTGAACAGCGGCGTTCCGAAAAATTGGACGACCGCTTTCACGTCGACTGCATTCGCCTCTTCCACCGTCACCAGTTGACGCGTCGTCAGCTCGGTGATGAACCGGTCCACGTCTTGCACTGTATGCGTCTTCGACAGATCGATATGCTGCATGATCGTATGCATCGCCGTTCCGATTTCAGCCCCCGACAACGCCCGAGATTGCATGAAGGCAGGGCGGTCATGTAAATAAGGAGTGCTCACTTCATCATCCTTCGTTGTGAAGAAATCATAGAAGTCCGGCTCCCTCTCTAGCAGCGCCACCCTTTTCAAGTCGCTCACCGTCTGCTTGGAACGCTTCTCCACGGAAGCTATGAATGGATAGACGTAGTCGAATCTTCGTTTCACTTCCTTGGACCAATCCGCATTGATCACATCATCCGTTGATGTCGGCACAGGCCTCTCGACGACTTCCTCCTCTTGCTCCTCCATCGTATTGAATGAAGAAACTGGATACGCCGCAATTTCCCACTTCGATGGATCATCGATGGCACGCCCTCCGTACATGAACCCGAATTTCTCGAAATCCGGGTGGCGTGCAATGGCTGGTCCAATCCAATCCAAATAGCCATTCGCCCGTGACCGCGTATATTCCGGCAGCATTTCGCCCGCTTCAATCAATTGGGCGTCCTGCCAACTCCCGATCGCCTTTTCAATATCTTTGACAGTGGCAATCAATTCAAGATGCTCCTTCGCACGCGTCATCGCTACGTAAAGTACTCGCATCTCTTCAGCACGCATTTCGAGCTCCTTCTTCTCTTTCATCGCAAGGAACGGAAGGGATGTGTACGTAATGCGCAATTCAGGATCGATTGCCTTTACCGCCAACCCAAAATGCTGGTCGAATAAATAAGGTTCGTTGAAGTCCATTTTATTGAACTGTCTTCCCGCTCCCGCGACGAACACATAAGGGAATTCGAGTCCTTTTGATGAGTGGATCGTCATAATCCGGACGACATTCTCCGTCTCGCTCACGAAACGGGCAGCGCCAAGATCATCTCCCCGCTTCTGCATCCGGTCAATGAACCTGAGGAAACGGAAAAGTCCACGGAAGGACGTTTTCTCATAATCAATGGCGCGGTCATGCAGCGCACGTAAATTCGCTTGCCGCTGCTTGCCATTCGGCATCGCGCCGACCATTTCATAGTAATGCGTATCGTTGTACACTTGCCAAATGAGCTCCGACAATGAACCACGTCGCGCCAAATTGCGCCAGTCTTCAAACATAAGGAAGAACCGCTGCAATTTCACTTGCGTTTCGGCAGCAATTCCCGCTCCGCCCGTCGCTATGAACAATTTCAAGGACTCGTAAAACGGCTTGTTCTTTGCGGCGAGCCGTACTTGTGCCAATTCGTTTTCCGTCATGCCGACGAATGGCGCACGAAGGACTGACGCGAGCGGGATATCCTGATACGGATTGTCAATGACACGAAGCGTGTTGAGCATAATCATCACTTCAATTGCCTCAAAATAGCCGCGCGAGAGCTCCGCGTAGATCGGGATGCCCGCAAGCTTGAACTCTTCCGCGATTTCCCCCGACCATGTCATCGAACGCATGAGAATGACGATATCACGATATTCAAGCGGACGTTTTTTATCCGTAAATGCATCCGTCACTTCCTCACCAGACGCCATCAGCTCTTTAATTCTCCGAATCATATACCGAGCTTCCGCCTGTGAACTTTTCAAGCTTTGCCCCGTCAGCTCCGTCGCTTCATCTTCCATATCCTCTTCATCCGCTTCATATAATAACGTCAAGGCGGCAGGTGTTTCCTTCTCTGGATAGCGTGCGCCGTATTTCAATGCGGCGGCTTCATCGTATTCAACTTCGCCGACCCGCTCTCCCATCACTTGTGAGAAGATGAAGTTCGTCGCGTCCAGCACTTCCTTACGGCTCCGGAAATTGGCGTTCAAATCGATTTTCAGACCATTTTCCCCATCATCCGACGTAAAACGATTATATTTCCCAAGAAATAGTCCCGGTTCTGCTAATCGGAACCGATAAATCGACTGCTTTACGTCTCCAACCATAAACAAATTCCCATCCGCTTCGCTGCCACGCTTCACAAGCTGGATGATTGCCTCTTGCAGCAAGTTGACGTCCTGGTATTCATCGACAAGAACTTCCGCGAACCGATTCAAATAATCAACTGCGATGTCGGAAGGTACAAGCTCTCCGTCCTTTTCCATTGCAAGAATTTGTAATGCGAAATGCTCCAAGTCCGAAAAGTCGACAAGGCCGCGGTCCATTTTGACTGCCCCGTATCTTTTGCCGAAATCAATGACAAGTTCGACTAGCGTATGCATCATCGGCGCCATAAGACGAATTTCATCCAAAAGACGCTTCGGTGTCCTCGTAAAATACGATTCTTTCAATGAATTGATGATCTTCTTCACGGAATCCCGAAGAGATTTTGCTCGCTTCGCCAGCTCCTCATCGCATGTGTTTTTCCGGATCGTTCCCGCTTTCACCCAAGTGAGTGATCCGAAAAATGCATACGTCTCCTCCCAAGTCCCTTCTTCAATCCGACGCTTCGCTTCCCGAACCCATTGCAAATCAGCGTCAGCCGTTGCCGCTAACGGCTCGGGGCCTTCCGGCATTAGTGCAATCCGTTTCATATCTTCCGTCAGATGGATCGCTTCCTCGAGTGTATGACGAATCGCCGTCTTCAACGGTCCGATGAAGTCAAGCTCATCAATCGTCACGTCTTCGTCCAGTTCGTATTGCATCGGAATCATCCGCAGCCATCTTTCCGGTGAAGGATGTACTCGTGAATAATCATACAGCTTATCGATGAGCGTCTCGATCGACTGGTCGTTCCTGTCCGACGTAAAGCTGTCGGCAAGACGATACATCGCTTCCGGGTTGTCGGCATTATACGCATCTTCAAGCACTTCACCTATCGTATCGTCGCGCAGCAAGGCTGCTTCCGTGCTGTCCGCAATGCGGAACCCTGGATCAATGTCAATCAAATATGCATATTGGCGGACGACGTTTAAACAGAAAGAGTGCAATGTGGAAATTTGTGCTTTATTCAACAGACTCAATTGTCTTCTCAAATGAATGGATTCCGGATTGACCGCAATCGCCTCTTCCAATGCTTCCGCCATCCGATGCCGCATTTCAGCAGCCGCGGCATTCGTGAATGTGACGACGAGCAATTCATCCACATCGATTGGATTATGCTCACTCAATACTTTCTCGATCATCCGTGTAATGAGCACCTTCGTCTTCCCGGAACCCGCAGCAGCGGATACGAGCACATCTTTCCCCGTCGCCCAAATCGCTTTCCACTGGGCATCCGTGAACGTCACGTCCGCCGGTTTAACTGGAATGTCCATCATCATTCACATCCTTCCGCATCATTTCAAGGGACTCTTCCGGGTTCATGCTTTCATAATGCCGGTATTTCTGCTCGGGATTCGTCGGGTCGAATTGGCAAACTGAACGATAAGAGCAATACTGGCAAGGCATTTTATCCTTCAAACGGTATGGATACACCCGAGTATCTCCAGCAAGCATTCCGTCCCCTGCCTGTTGATGGCGCTGCCTTACAAACTTCCGGACGACTTGCAAGTCATCCGTCGACAACACTTTCGAAGCTTTTGTGAATGAGCCATCCGTCTTCAAGGCAGCAGGAATGACTGCCGACGTCTTGCCAAGCTGCGCATCCATCCCCATGACGACTTCAGGATCATCGAGCAAATAGCCCCTCATCTTATACGATTTCAATATTTCTTCTTCAACCAACTCCTCCGTCAGCTCAAGCTCCGTCCGAATCATCGGGTTATGGACGTGCAAGTAGAGCACTCCCGCTGGATCCGCCTTAAAGCCGATCCACTCTTCCGCATGCTCCACAGCGACATCAAGATATGTCAGCATTTGCAAGGAAATACCGTAATAGACATCGGTCAAATCGAGCTGCTTCGAGGATGATTTATAATCGACGATCCGTACATAATTTCGTCCGTCGATCTCAGTCGCATCCACTCTATCGATTCTTCCGCGCAAATTCATTTGATTGCCACGGCGCAGTGGAATTTCAAGAGGCGGCAGCTGCTCACCCGGTCCGAATGCCGCTTCGATGGCAATCGGTCGGAACATGCTTTTTGTCGCCTGCTTGCCGAGCGCAAAAATTGTCCGTGTGACGATATGCGTCAATTTCCGGCGGATATAATGGTATCGACTCGTCGACAGCAAAATGCGGTTGAAGAACATTGGCGCGATATGCTCCATCGCGTCTCTCGACAATTGCCAACATTGCTCCTTCGACAACTCAGTCCATGACCTTCCCGTCCGATTCATTTCATCCGACACCCACTTTAAAGCTGCGTGGAATAAATCTCCGATCGACGGAGCTTCAAGTGTAAATTCCATCCGTTCCTGCAATCCAAGTCCGTAAGAAGCAAAATGCTGGAACGGGCAGCTGTAATACGATTCGATCCGTGAAACGCTCGATACAAAATTCTTACCGTATAACCCTTCCGTAATGGCAGGTGCAAGCCGTTCCGTTTCATTCCGGTCCGTCATCGGCTTCGTAATATAGTCCAAGACAGATGACCATAACGGATCATCTTCATAATAAGCGAGCACTGCCCGCCATTCGGCCGATAGCTCGCCGCTATGCTCCGCTTCCTTCACTTTCATCGATGCGTAAGGCAATGCAGTCCGCGGGTGGATAATGTAATCCGCCTGCTCCTCATCATTCAACAGCTCAGACGGATCCGACACTGCTAACTGGAGCTCAATTCCTGGCAATAGCTGCTGGATTCTTGCGATATAAAGCGAAGGCAATAGTGATTTTCCTTCTTCATCCGCAATCGGATAGGAAATGAACAGCTTTTCCCTCGCTGACGTGAACGCCCGGTATGCCATATACGATTCATCCATAAGCTTCATTTTCGATGAAGGAGCAAGCTCAATGCCGCTCATCGTGAACCATTCACGGTCCGAGTCGGACAAAAGCCCTTCCGCGTCAATCCGTTGCGGCAGCACGCCGTCATTGACGCCAATAACGAATCCGCAATCGATTTCCATAAGACTCGCAAGTTCGATCGTCGTCACTGTCACTTGGTCGAGGGACGGCGGAATGCGAGTAAATTCGAGCGTATCGAACCCTTCATCCAAAATCCGCGCCGCTTCCTTCAACTCCATATTCTTATCTCCAAACATGAGGACAAACTGGTCAAGTACATTGATCCACGAATCCCAAGCCTGCTCATGTTCAGTCGCGTTCAACAGTCGGCCTGCACGCTCTTCATCAGCTCGCAAGTCGATGATCTTGTCGTATACTTGCAGCGATTCCATAAATAAAAACAGCGCCTCTGCGACGTCACGACCACTTTTCGACCGCTTCAGCCTGCCTTCAAACTGCGCTAGCGGCTCCCGGATCAAATCCCGTACCAAATGCAGCTCCTGCTCCAACTGCCGCTCCTCATCGGTCTGCACAGTCGTATGCAATTCAAGTCCACGATACCGCTTCACTTTCCAGCGTGACTCATCGAACCACCGATTGCCATAAATTCCGTTCGCTAGCACGTAATTTTCGAGACGGTCCGCCCGCTCACGCCAAAGAAGCTTATCTTCCCGATGCGGAAAGAACAAATCTGTCTTCACTGCGCGAAAAATAGATTCATATGTCCAGCCTGCCGTCACGGCTTCAAGGACAGATCTTGAAAATTCGATGAGCGGATGGTGGAGCATCGGTTTTTTCCGGCTAATGAACACCGGAATGTCATATTGCGAAAAAATCGTTTCAATGAGCTCATCGTATTTGTCCGGCTGCCTGTACAAAATCGAAATCTCTTTATACCGCTCGCCTTTCATGACAAGTTCCCGTATTTTTCTCGCCACAGCATGGACTTCCGCCCGTCGATCCGTCGCCTCGATTAACGAAACCGCCCCTTCCGACGGTCTCTCTTTCGGAGGATATTTCTCAAACTCATTCTCGAAGTGGCGAAGCTCGTCATTTTCAAATCGGAGAGGCTGTCCCATTTGGATCCCCTCTTCAATTTCGACCGATTCATTGAGGGCAATTTCCCGCAGTTTCATAGACGTACGTACAGGATTGAAGAACAACTCATGATCCGCATGCCCCGACAAATTGGATTCCATCGGCAATACAACCGTCACTCGATTTCCGTACTTCATCAGTTCCGTAATAATTTCATATTCTCTCGCTGTGAAACTTTCAAACCCATCTATATAAATATGTGCGCCCTTCATAAGCTCCGAATGTTTAATCTGGGAAGCGAGCAACGCCAAATGACCTTCACTATCAACATAAGACGTGCCGAGACGTTCCTCGATTTTCGATACGAGCAATGAAAGATCGCTTACTTTATCCTGCAACGTCCTTGGCGCATCGGCTGTAGCCAACTGTTCTCGGAACGCAGCCAATGTTTCCCGGTCGAGACAATAGCGGCTGAACTCCTTCATAAGGTCGCCGATTTTTTCTGTGAAGCCTCGTTTATTTGCGGCCTGCTTGAACAGCTTCAGCTCCTCCCGATTCTCTTCAAGCACGCTTCGCACAAGCATCCTGTAGCCGAATCCGTCGACTTCCTTCCGCGTAATGCCGCCCGTTTCCTGCAGCACACGCCACGCGAGCCGCTTAAACGTGGAAACTTGCGCACGAATCAAGCCATTCAAGCCGAAGTTTACCGATAAGCTAAGCTCCATCGAATACGACATCTGGTCAGGAACAATCAAAATAACTGCCGGCCCCAACGGATCCCGGTCAAGCTCCTCAGCAATTTCTCGTTCAATAACCGTCGTTTTCCCCGTCCCGGCTCTACCGGTCACAAACCGTAATGACATGGCCCTCTCCCCTTTCCTAAAAATCAATTACGCCTCGGCGTAATTGCGTCCAGATTTTGAATTGCGAATCGAACAACGAAGGGTTCGATTTGCCGAATTTCTGCGTTCTGTGCAGAAATTAAGGCACTAGAAGCGCACTTAACTCCCTTCAAAATCTGTGACATCCGCCGGAGGCTTTATCTTCATTCAGCAGGTGTTTAAAACCTGCTGAATGAAGATAAAAAATCCTATCTTCCTTTCTTTCATTGTACCGAAAGTTAAGGAGGACAGGAACTATTAACATTGTATTGGTAAATCCATCCATCAAGCAGACATAAAAACTTCCCGCGGCCTACGAAACACGCATAAATTCAAAAATTCGCGCATAAATCGCTCCCAAAGTCCATAATTCGTTTTATTCACGCATAAAACGCTAGAATTACTCATAAATCTATTTATTCACGCATAAACCGCACAAAACGCGCATAAAACGAGATTCTCACGCATAACCCCACTCAATCGCGATCCTCTTCCTCTTGAAAAATCGAACTCGATTCCTCTTCCACTTTCCGATCAAGCCGCTTCTCAAGCCATTTGCCGACTAACCAAAGAAGAACGATGATGCCAACGACGATTCCCGTCCGAATAGGCTGCGTTAACAATGCCTTCAAATCATATCCGATAAAGCTGATCGTGAAAATCATAACAAATTTTCCCGCCATCAAAATGAGCAAATACGTCTTCTTTTTCATATTCGACAAGCCCGCCACGAGATTCACTAACGCGGAAGGCGTAAACGGAAAACAGATGAGCAAAAACAGCGGGGCAAACCCATTCCTCTCCACCCAGCCGATCAACTGCTGCACGCGGGCATTCCTAGTTAAAAAACGTAAAAAACGGTTACGCCCATAATTTCGGATAATCAAAAACACGGTGTACGATCCCGCCACCGTGCCCGCCCATGACAGAATAAACCCATACCAAAGCCCATACGCGCCCGCATTCGCAAAAACGAACACAAATAGTGGCAAAAAAGGCAAAAAGGACTCAATGAAAGGCAGCAAGAGCCCGATAAACGGCCCCAACGCCTTATATTGCCCTGACAATTCAATAATCTTATCAACATCCAACCATTCATCCATGTGCAACACCCTCGCCTATCAACAATCGGCCATCCCGATTCCTGCTATCAATATACTATCGAATATTCCCTTTTCCTTATAGAATAACACCAAAACGTCAAAATATAGTATAATTTCAATCATACATAATGAGAAAGACGTGACAAAATCATGAAAAATCAATTCATCGCTGGCCTAAAAGCGGGACTCAGCATCGCAATTGGCTACTTCCCAATCGCACTTACTTTTGGCCTTCTCGCCAAAACGACAGGTCTTTCACTCATCGAAGCGACCGCCATGAGCATGTTCGTTTACGCCGGTGCAGCCCAATACATATCGCTCAATCTCATCTCATTCGGAGTCGACCCGTTCACGATCGTCATCAATACATTCATCGTCAACATCCGTCACTTTCTAATGACGGCTTCACTAAATGAAAAGATGCATCGCGCGCCAAAATGGGTCAAAGCGATCTACTCATTCGGCATTACAGATGAATCATTCTCCGTCCTTGCGACAGGAAAAGAAGGGAAAATCCCTACCGTGTATGCATTTGGTGTGACAATCATCGCATACGGAAGCTGGGTTACCTTCACGGTGGCAGGCCACGTCGTCGGTGCGAATCTGCCTGACTTCCTGCAAGTCGCCATGTCCATCGCCCTTTACGCCATGTTCATCGGCTTGCTCGTCCCAGCTATGAAAGGGAACCGCAAAATCGTCATGCTTGCAGCACTCGCTGCAGTTATCCACTGCATCATCTATATCGGTGAACTGCTTTCCACCGGCTGGGCGATCCTCGTCTCGACGCTCGGGTCGGCGATACTCATCGAAATCATCTACACGCGGCGCGGCAAAAGCACGCATGCTTTGCATAAGGAAAAGGAGGAATACTAATGGGACCAACATATTGGTGGATGCTATTCGGGATGGCGCTCGTTACGTACATCCCACGAATGGTGCCCCTCACATTCCTTGACGGCAAAGAATTGCCCCCGATCATTAGCGGCGTCCTCAGCAACATCCCATACGCCGTACTCGGAGCACTCATCTTCCCTGCCATCATTTTCGTCCAGGAAGGAAATATCCTATTCGGCATCATAGGTGCTGCAACTGCCTTCCTCATCGCCTTTTTAGGCGGCGGTGTCATGCCCGTCGTCCTCGGCACAATCGGTGTACTTGCCATCTACAGCTTTTTTATGTGAATCGCGTCAAAAAATGCGGAGGCTGCGCCAATATGCAGACCTCCGCAATCATACTTTTTTTAGACAAGTAGCAATGGACAGGAATTTCCTCAGCCTGATTGAAAACGCTTGCCAAGGAAGGCAACCTAAGAGCGCCACGTCCTGTGGCGACGGTTGCATGACTCGCTTCCTGCGAACCCGCGCGAAGTCAAGCGAAGACGCGAATAGAACTAAAGTTCATGAGCGGACGAGCGAAAAGGGAAGGCATCCTTAGAGCGCCGCGTCCTGCGGCGACGGATGCATGACCTACTTCCTGTAGGCCCCAACAACGGATGCGAGCGTTTGTCAACAGGCTGAGGCCGCTCCAGTTATGGAGCGGCCTCTTCTTATTCATTCATCCAACTGTTTTCCTTGCTTTTTAGCCTTCTTCACCATCCGTGTTGCATACCAGAAACCGACCGTCAGCGAAAGCGCATCCGCTACATATAAAATCCAGTTATGCGTGTAACCCGCATAAACCGATGCCGCAATGAGCGCAATCGTCAATGCGAGCCCGACAAAATGATGGAAGGTGACACGCGTGAAAAACACAACGAGCAATCCGGGCAAGAACAAAGCGAGTATCAATTTTGTTTCCAATGCAGCGATATCCATTTTCCACCACACCTTTTACTTTTCAATTACCGGACGACAAGCAGTCCTAACCGGTGATGATCATGTCGGTAGAGCACTTGTTGCATAAGCCGTACTTCACCGTCGCGGCCGATCACTTGCAGACGGCAATGGGCAGCGTTCACTTGAATCGCATCGTACAATTCCTTTTCATTCGACACTTGAATGCCGTTTACCGCCCGGATACATTCCCCAGGAATCAATCCTAGTTTTTCACCAGGCGATTCCGGCAAGATGCCAGCGATGATGACACCAGCCGATTGTGGAGCAGCTGCAAATCCACCTTTTCTCTCCCGTACAGCGACAAGGATCGATAGCGTCACCCTGCCAACGACTCCGATGCTCAACGCAGCCCATCCGAGAATCGGCATCCACCATGCAAATGCCCCAACGACGACAACAACAGCACCAATGACGGTAACCGCTTGTCCCACTTTCGGAAACAGCACATCCGGAAAGCTCGCTCTTGCAACTTGTGAAAATCCGATAATGATCGGAACTGGAAGAAAACTGAATGCGGCTGCGCCAATTGTAAATTGTGGCCAATATGGCGCATATGCCGAGATGAGGTCCCCTGGCACGAGAAATATTATCGGCAACAGCCATAGCCGTTTGGATTTATATGCAGCTGCACGCAATCCCCGGTTCGTCTTCGCCAAAAAAGGAGAGGCATAAGCGGCAGTATGACGACGTATGAGGAAGCCTTCAACGAGGAGGAAAAGTCCCGCAATGACAGATACCGTCAGCGCCAAATCTCCGAAAAAATCGACTTCACCGAGCGACCAACCGCGATATGCGAGAGTTTCCGGACCCCATTGCTGTAGAGCAAACAAACCGAAAAATGCAATCGCTGCAAAATAGATCGGTGATGCGGCTTGGTAATAAAACGAGATCATCGACAATATGGCAACTGCCGAAAATAACGCAATCCAGCCGACATCGACGGATAAGCCAACTCCACAGATGACTACGGATACGATTAGCGCCGGCAACCACGATTCAGCGAGCAATCTTTTCATTTCCGTCAAACCGGGATGAAGTCGCACAAGGAAACTGCGCCGTTCCCGCTTTACCCGGAAATACCCTAGCCCGACCGCCGCCACTATGGCAACCAACCAAACTGGATTCAGGAAAAATAGTGCAATAGCTTCTAACAGATCCATCAGTACTTGTTCACTCATCAACCGTCACCATCCCATCCCCGAAAACATGATTATTCCCTATTGTATCAAAAGATACGGCTCGCGTGTGAGACAGCTGAAAAAATTCTCTCACTTCGTCCTATATGCGCAGTAAAAAACTCCCTGCTGGTATGCAGGGAGCGTGGAATGGTCAAGTTTATGGACCTTTACGCGATTTATTGAGCCCTTGTCGGAATAAATGAGCCCTTGCAAGATTAATTGATCTCCTACCTACTTCAATCACTCAACAAATGATGTATATAACCAATCGCGACTTGCAGTTGGATATCGTTTTCTTTATCTTTTCGGAAGTCCTCGACTTGTTCGCGGATCGCGGCGAAGAATTTCCGGTCCATGATGCTTTCTGGTGATATTTTTGCATTTACCCGGAACTCGTGGACAGCGACGGATGTTGACTCGTCAAAATAGCCGTCATCCCGATCGAGCGAATAGCCGAGACCTACAAGAAGCCTTTGCGCGTAAGCGATATCCTCATGATAATCGCCGACTGCATAGACGTCTGTCGAGAAACGGATATGCTCTGTGAATAGCCGATCCTGTTCTGACTCCAAGTCTACGGCGACGCCTTTTCCATGGATCCACGTCTCTTTCGGAGTGAGCCATTTATGTGTAGACAGCTTCATCTCACCGCCATTCGAAAGCTCCATCGTATCTTGGACCGTCCCTTTACCGAAGCTCACTTGCCCAATGATGAAGCCCCTCTTCAAGTCTTTCAATGCACCACTCAACACTTCGCTTGCCGATGCGCTTCCTTTATCCTGAAGCAAGACGACAGGCATCTTTTTCAGTTTTTCATCAAACTTAAATTTCTCGGAAGGCTCCACGACGAGCGGTGTCAGTTGACCTTTCGCATTTTGCATGTAAGCGAAGACTGTATCTTGCTGCAATAAACTTCCCGCCACTTCACCGACAGCTCGTAAATAACCTCCCGGGTTCCCACGTACATCAATTATGAGGGCTTCGGCACCACCTTTAATCAGTTCATCGGTAGCCTTTTTCCATTCGGCAGCCGTCTCATCACCGAACATCGTCAACGCTATGTAACCGAACTTCGTGCCCCTTTCCTCCATCAATTCAGCTGTCACCGTTTTTACAGGAATGACGTCACGCATCACTTTCAACTCAAGATGCTTATTCAAGTCCGGCCTGTAAATCGTCATTTCCAAAGCGGTTCCTTCCTTGCCCCGGATTTTCTTCACAACGTCCTGCAGCGTCAATCCACCGAGCGGCTCCCCATTAATGCGGACGATTTCGTCATAAGGCTGTAGCCCCGCCTTCTCAGCAGGCGAACCTTTAACTGGTGCTACGATAATATACCTGCCGCCAGACCTCGTAATTTCCGCTCCGATTCCGACCCTTTCCCCGGCAAGCGACTCTCTATGCGATGCCGCCTCCTCCTCAGAAAAATACGTGGAATACGGATCTCCAATTACATCCGCCATACCGCGCAGCGCACCTTCAATGAGCCTGTCCCCTTCGACCGGGTATACCGCTTTCTCCTGAATGATGCTATACGCTTCGTCAATGACGGGGAATGCCCCTTTCAATGTCGAATCCGCACTTTTTCCCTTGTCCGCGGAGCAACCGTCCAACACTAGAAAGACGCCTGCCGCGATTACCGCTAATATCGCAAAAACTAAAAACCGGCTTCTGCGCATCGATAACATCCCTCCTCCGTCCACTATATGAACGAAATGGTCATGTTACGACAACAGAAATCCGGCTTTCATTAGTCAAGATCGTCTATAAGGGTTTGCAGCGTCGCTTCATCCATTGGTCCTTTTACGATTTGGGAGATCGTGCCGTCTGTGTTCAACATATAGGTCGTTGGAATTTGAAATACTTGATACGCTTGCCCGACTTCCCCTTTTTCATCCAACGGAATTTTAAACGTCAAGCCGTATGAATCAATGAATTCCTGGACGACTTTCACCCCCCGGTTTTCACTGTCCGTTAAATTGACTGCAACGATTTCTACATTATCTTTTTCCGCTGAACTCGAATAGTAATTTTGCATATGTGGCATTTCCGCCTTACATGGCGGACACCAAGTCGCCCAGAAGTTCAGGACGACCTTTTTCCCTTTCAGATCGGACAATGTGAGCGGATCGCCATCTAATGTCGTCAATTTGAAATCCGGAGGTAGATTTCCGAAATTCAGTCCTACTTCTCCAGCTGCAGATTCATCTTCGGATCCGTCCTTCGATTCGATGAGCGCGCTCGTCGAATCAATCGGTTCGGGTTTCTTCACGTTTTGGTTGATCATAATGACTACCATCGATCCGATGAGCAATGCAGCGATTACGTAACCGATCACTTTCTTATTCATCCTGTTTTCCCCCGTTCGTTAGTTCAAGTGTACGTTTATCCACAAAAATCAAAATAAAAAATAGACCGAGAAAAAATGTCACAAGCAATGGCGGATTCATCAAACCTTTCGGCTGGATGGCAGCGACAAATACATGCACCGCCATGAACAGCAATGAAAGATGAACGATATGGCTTCCGCTTACCTCGACGTTTTTCCAAATGAAAAATAGATAGCCGAGAAATACGACTGCCGTTCCGACTCGTGCGAGCAAGCTTCCTTCATTCAACAGCACCATCATCAGTTGGAATACGGCTTGGACGGATACGGCACCCATGAATAGTGCAGTGAGCATATCCTTATCAATTCGACCATTTTTCCAATCAAGCCATGTCCGAAATGCGACGAACGCCAAACCGAGGATAAACCCGACAATCCCTCCATTGAAATAAACAATCGAGAGAGGGGCTTGAATGACGATTTTGAAATCTGTAATGATCACCGACAGTTTCCATATGATGATAAGATAAAAAATGGCGTCACCGAACCGATTTGCGGTCTCTTTCCCGAATTTCAGCCGGATAGCAATATATGAAAGAATAAATGCGATAATGAGAGCAATCCACGATGATGGAACCGTGAGATTGACGATGTAAAACAGTTTAGTGACTGTCATCCAAGTTTACTCCCCTTTAATACGTGTATGGGTATATGCTAATGCAAAAATAACGACGATGCGAGCATAATGCTTCAAGTATCTAGGACAAATGGAAAGACTTTGTGAACTTTCGTCAAATATAAAAATGTTAGCAACAAAAAAACCGCACCTCCAAATTGAGGTGCAGTTCCTAAATAGCTTTATTCAATTAAAACGATACGTATCTAAGTGGATTCACAGCGCTTGGACCGGATGCTGTCCAGTTCCCGATATGCATTTCGAAATGCAAGTGAGGACCCGTCGATGCTCCCGTATTTCCGACTGCACCGATATACGTGCCTTTGTCGACAACTTGTCCACTGCTGACGCCGATTTTCGATAGATGCGCGTACACTGTCGTGAAAATGCTGCCGTTCGTCGAGTGGGTAATCATAATGACATTCCCGTAGCCGCCCATTTGACCAGCATACGAAACGACACCATCACCAGCTGCTACGACTGGCGTTCCAATCGGTGCGGCAATGTCTGCGCCACGGTGTTGGCGCTTCGTATTATAAATCGGATGGACACGCCAACCAAATGAAGATGAATATCGACCATTCGCAGGTTTTGTCCAGAAGCCGTTTGAAACATGCGGCAACGAGCCTGGCTTAGCTGCTGCGGCTGCCTCTCTTTCTTTCCGTTTACGCTCCGCTTCTTTACGGGCGATTTCCGCTATGCGTTTCTGTTCGGCGATTACTTTCTTCTCTAGTTGTGCATCGATTTCAATCGCTTCGTGTAGCTCTTCTTCCAATTGTTTCTTTTCTCTTGAAAGCCTTTCCTGCTCCGCTTCCAATTGGTCAATCACTTTATTTTTCTCTTGCTTTCTAGATTTCAAATTCGCTTTCAGCTTATCAAGCTTCGCTTTGTCATCTTCCAATTCTTTCAGTTTCTTTTCAACGAGCGCTTTTTCTTTTTCCAGCTGCTCGATATCTTCTTGCTGTCTCCGCATAATATCTCGGTCCGCATCCATCAGCGTTGTCACTGCTGAAAAGCGATCGATGAAATCAGCGAAGCTGTTTGCCCCGAGCAAGACGTCTATGTAGCTTACATCGTTGCCCTTCACTTGCATGGCGCGTACGCGTTCCCGAAGGACAACGTCACGTTCAGCGATCTTGTTTTCAAGATCCACGATAGATGCTTTCAACTCTTCGATCTCTTCAGTCGTTTTGTTGATCTTGTCGATGACGCGGTTAATGTTCGCATTTGTTTCTTCGATTTCTTTATTCAACGCACTAATTTGTTTCAGAAACTTTTCAATTTCAGTTTCAGTCGTTTTAATCGCATTGTCTTTGTTGTTAATGCTTGACTTCAAATTCTGTTTCTTTTGCTGGTTTTGCTTTTGTTCCTTCTTCAAATCGTTCAATGTGCTCGCCAAAGCTCCTGATTCGCCTACGATTGTAGTCATCAGCAAGACAACGGCAAACATAGCCATGATCCATCTACGCTTGTTCAACTTCTTATTTCCCCCTTTAAGCTAGTGCTGCAGGTTGATTCGTTCATAATCGAGCCGTGGCCAGGGACTACAGCGCTCCCTCTTTTGCGTGATAGCTTATTAGACTCTAAGAAATTTGCGGACAGACATGAAACTGCCCCACACTCCAATAAATACACCCATGAACAGAAGAAGTGCATTCACTTGGAGAATGAAAGGTGTAGCACTTAACAATTGGAATAACTCGTTCTGTAATCTTGGCTGCCATTGTGAGTAAAGCTCGTAATACGAAACAGAAATGACGACCATCGGAATGATCGACCCAAGAACACCAAGCCAAACCCCTTCCAAAACGAATGGAATGCGGACAAAGCTATTCGTGGCGCCTACTAGTTTCATAATCTCGATTTCTCGTCCTCTCGCAACAATTGTGAGACGGATTGTATTTGAAATTAAGAACATAGCAGTGAATAATAGGGCCAAGATAAGCACCATTCCAATGTTTCTGCTCATATTGAGCACATTGAACAATTTCTCGATCTTTCCTTCGCCATAAACGACTTGGTACGTATTGTCATACGTATCGATCTTCATGGCGACTTCGGCCGTCTTATGGGGATCCGTCGCTTTTACATAGAAAGCGTCTCCTAACGGATTGCTTTGCTTGTAAAGATTCAATTCATCCCCGAAAGAACTTATCATCTTATCCAGTTCTTCGTCCTTCGTTGCATAGATGACTTCACTTACACCGGGTGTATCCCGTACTTGCTTTTCTAATGTTTTAATCGCCTCGGCATCTGCCGCCGGCTCTGTGATGACTTTGATTTCCACATCGTTCTCTAGATTGTCCGCCAATTGGTTCAAGTTCATCATGATGACGATGAACACCCCGACGAGCAGAAGTGTAACTGTTACTGCACTGACAGAGGCGAACGTCATCCAGCTGTTCCGGCCGAGGCTTTTAAGGCTTTCCCTGAGATGCCGCCCCATCGTCCTAGCTTTCATAACCGTATACCCCTTCATATTCATCTCTCGTAATCATGCCGCCATCGACGACGATGACACGATGTCTGATTGTATTTACGATCTCTTTATTATGCGTGGCCATGACGACTGTCGTGCCGCGTGCATTGATCTGTTCAAATATCTTCATAATTTCCCAAGATGTATCTGGATCCAAGTTCCCCGTCGGCTCGTCCGCGATGACGACCTTCGGAACATTGACGATGGAGCGGGCAATGGAAACCCGTTGCTGCTCGCCTCCCGACAATTCGTTCGGGAACATTCTCGCCTTTTGTGTCAATCCGACTAACGCCAACACATCATTCACTTTTTTGCGGATTTGCTTCGGTGATTCCTCAATCACTTCAAGCGCAAACGCGACATTCTCGTAAACATTCAACTTAGGAAGTAGTTTAAAGTCTTGGAATACGACGCCAATCTGCCTTCTCAAATAAGGGACTCTCTTATTTCTCAACGTCGCAAGATTAATACCGTTAATAATGATGTCGCCTTTTGTCGGGGATTCCTCGCGATACATCATTTTAATGAACGTCGATTTCCCCGCGCCACTCGGTCCAACGACATAAACAAACTCGCCTCGACCGATTTCGACGTTGATGCCATTAGCCGCAACAACCCCGTTCGGGTATTTCTTATAAACATCTTTCATTACAATCATGTAAAAACCACCTGAATCGTATTGTATTCCTCATTTTTTGCCGACAAATTTATTATAACATGATAAGGCTTGCTAAGTATTACAGATATGTTTCATTTGAGATGACACAATTCAACAGCGTTATTATTCCTAGTGTCAAATCGTCACGAAAAGCGCGAGCTTCCCTTTTACAGTATGAAAATAATATATGTTTATTTGATTTTAAGCAATGATTTTCAGCAGAAAAGATGGTTCTATGTAATATCGGTGCAATAGTTCGAGCTCGGAATTTCCACTTATTTTCATTTTCATACAAAAAACGCAACAGGTCAATTCACCCATTGCGTTTTTTCTAAAATAAATTATTTCTTTTCAGCAAGCCATTTTGTGACAGCATCTAATTCTTCGCCTTGGATCAATCCGCCTGGCATGCCATTTTGTCCGTTCTCAATAATATCGTGAATTTCATCTTCGGAAAGCTCGGATCCGATGTTCGCCAATGCCGGAGCATTTCCACGTCCTTCAAGATTGCCGCCATGACAAGTCGCACAGTTCGATTGGAAAACTTTGTCTGCGTCAACGCTCGCCGTATCACCTTCACCGGCATTATCATTGTTATTACCGCCGCCACATGCGCCAAGTACAAGCGCTGCACCAAACAACGTTGCTAGTAGCTTGTTCTTCATGTTGTTTCCTCCCGTCGTAAAAAAATTATCCTACATAGCTTAGTATACCAAAGGAACGGGATAATACACCGCGAGGGAAGGTGCCCATTTTTATCAAATTGATGACAAATTGGTAAGTTTTTCTCCTAGCGGATTCCCATTCACCTTTATCTATTACTATAGACGGAAAACGGGATTTCAAACCTTTGGAGATGCGATTTGCTGACTTGTGGGGTCGACTAATTATATGATCCATTAGTCCCGGAATGACAATAACTGTTGGGAAATGATCGATAAAAGTCCGGAAATAATCGATATTCCAGTGAAATTGATCGATAACTCTTCGGAAATGATCGATAACAGCTGGGAAATGATCGATATCTTATTCGCACCATGTAGATTAAACAAAAAAGCGCACCGGAGTGCACTTTTTAATGTTATTATGAAATTTTCGAACGTAAATATGCGTTAATGAACATATCGATTTCGCCGTCCATGACTGCGCCTACGTTTCCTGTCTCTTCGTTCGTACGGTGATCCTTCACCATGGAATACGGGTGGAACACGTATGAACGGATCTGGCTTCCCCAGCCGATCTCTTTTTGCTCGCCTCGGATTTCAGCTAAACGCGCTTCTTCCTCTTCCACCTTAATTTGGTAGAGCTTCGCTTTCAAGAGGTTCATCGCACGCTCACGGTTTTTGATTTGTGAACGTTCCGTTTGACACGTTACGATTGCGCCAGTTGGAATATGCGTGATCCGAACTGCGGAATCCGTCGTATTGACATGCTGACCGCCCGCGCCGCTTGAACGGTACGTGTCGATTTTCAAGTCTTCTGTGCGGATTTCAATATCGATGTCTCCGTCAAATTCAGGCATCACTTCTACAGAAGAGAAGGACGTGTGTCGACGACCTGATGAATCGAATGGCGATATACGGACAAGACGATGAACGCCTTTTTCGGCTTTCAAATAGCCATATGCATTATGGCCTTTGATGGAAAGTGTGACGGACTTCACGCCAGCTTCGTCGCCGGCTTGATAGTCAAGCGTCTCCACTTTATAGCCTTGATCCTCCGCCCATCTTTGATACATACGGAGCAGCATGGAAGCCCAGTCTTGAGACTCCGTTCCACCCGCGCCTGAATGGATTTCTAAGACGGCATTGCTGCTGTCGAACTCGTCGCTTAATAGCATTTGCAAGTCGAAGTCTTCCATTTTTTTCTTGAACTCTTTCAACTCGGAGACCAATTCTTCCTGAAGCTCTTCGTCGGCTTCTTCACGAAGCAATTCAAGCGTCATTTCCAAGTTTTCCTGCGTGTCGTTCAATTCATGGAATGAGCCAACTGACGCTTTCAATGCATTTGATTCCGAAATGACTTTTTGCGCGCTGTCCTGGTTATCCCAGAAACCTGGCTCCAGCATCACTTCGTCTAATTCCTGCATACGTGCCTCTTTGTTTTCTAAGTCAAAGAGACCCCCTGAAGTCCGCTAATTTCTTAGCTGTTTTGTCAAGCTCGTTCCGTACATCGGATAATTCCATCATAGTTGTTCCTCCTGAAAATAAAAAATGTGTTCAATGGGATTTCTGCTACAGGCGGACGCTTTCCGCGGGCGGTCCGTGAGCCTCCTCGTCGCAAGCGGCTGCGGGGTCTCACCTGTACACGCTTTTCCCGCTGGAGTCGCCGCCTTTCGCTTCAATCCAAGTGACTTCAAAAAATTGAAGTGACATAAATGAAACTTCCATCAGCAAACGCGATTTGCCGCGCTCGCTGATGGGAAGTCAAGTTGGTGCGTGTTATACCGGACAGCATTATTTGCCGTGGCAGTTTTTGTACTTCTTGCCGCTTCCGCAAGGGCAGGGGTCATTACGACCAATGTTGACCGAGCGGCGCACTGGCTTTTTCGTCACTTTTTCGCCGTCTTCTTTCGGGTTGACGGCTTGCCCTTTCGCTACTTCCTCGCGCTCGAGGTTGTTGCGGATTTCAGCCTTCATGACATATTTCGCGGCATCGTTTTCGATTGCCTCTACCATTTCCTCAAACATGGCGAAGCCTTCTGATTGATACGCACGAAGTGGGTCTGTCTGGCCATATGCACGTAAATGGATACCGTGACGCAACTGGTCCATCGCGTCAATATGGTCGGTCCATTTCGAGTCGATTGCACGTAAAAGGACGACCTTTTCAAATTCGCGCATCCGGTCATCTGACATTTCGGCTTCCTTCTCATTATATCGTTCAATGACCGCATCGTGAATCATTGATTTCAATTCTTCTTCGGATTTCCCTTCCATATCCTTCGCCGTCAACCGGCCTTCAGGAAGAAGGTTCGCTCCTAGGAAATCTTCAAGGCCTTTCAATTTCCATTCCGTTTCCTTCTCATCAGGTGCATGCATCGCAACAGCACGATCGATGACATTCGTCAGCATACCTTCAAGAACTTCACGGATATTTTCGGACGCAAGCACTTCATTACGTTCCTTATAGATGATTTCACGCTGTTGACGGAGCACATCGTCATATTGCAGCAAACGTTTCCGGGAATCAAAGTTATTCCCCTCAACGCGTTTTTGAGCAGATTCAACGGAACGCGACACCATTTTCGACTGGATCGGCGTTGTATCATCCATTCCGAGCTTCGTCATCATGCCTTTCATTTGCTCAGAACCAAAACGGCGCATCAATTCATCTTCAAGAGACAAGTAGAACTGTGTCACACCCGGATCTCCTTGACGACCTGAACGTCCACGCAGCTGGTTATCGATACGACGTGACTCGTGCCGCTCCGTACCGATAACCGCAAGTCCACCAAGATCTTGCACGCCTTCGCCTAGCTTGATGTCCGTACCACGACCCGCCATGTTCGTCGCAATCGTCACGGCGCCTTTTTGCCCCGCTTCCAAAATGATATCGGCTTCATGGCCATGATTTTTCGCATTCAATACATTATGCGGAATGCCGTATTTCTTCAAGAAATTCGAGATGATTTCAGACGTTTCAATTGCCACTGTACCGACAAGGACAGGCTGCCCTTTTTTATGGCGTTCCTTAATGTCTTCGGCAACAGCTTTATATTTACCGTCCATTGACGCGTAAATTAAATCCGGACGGTCGTCCCTCGCAATCGGACGATTCGTCGGGATCGCGATGACGTTCATGTTGTAAATATTACGGAACTCTTCCTCTTCCGTTTTCGCAGTACCCGTCATTCCCGATAACTTGTCATACATACGGAAGAAGTTCTGGAACGTAATTGTTGCAAGTGTCATCGTTTCATTCTGGACTTCAAGGCCTTCCTTCGCCTCAATCGCCTGATGCAAGCCATCGCTGTAACGGCGTCCGCTCATCAAACGACCTGTGAATGAATCGACGATAACCACTTCGCCTTCTTGTACGACGTAATCGACATCGATATGCATGCTCGCATGCGCCTTCAATGATTGATTGATCGCATGATTCAATGTTACATGCTTCAAGTCAAATAGGTTCTCGATGCCGAAAGCCTTCTCCGCCTTTTCGATACCCGATTCCGTCAAAACGACACCTTTCGTCGACTCGTCATAGGAATAATCTTCTTCCTTTTTCAACGTAATGACGAAACGGTTCGCCAAACGGTATAGCTCTGCCGACTTCGATGCTTGCCCGGAAATGATCAAAGGCGTACGCGCCTCATCGATCAAAATGGAGTCGACTTCGTCAATAACAGCATAATGAAGCGGCCGTTGCACTTTATGCTCATCATACAAAACCATATTATCACGCAAGTAGTCGAATCCAAGCTCATTGTTCGTCGTATACGTAATGTCCGCTGCATACGCTTCGCGCTTTTCCTCTTTCGACAAGCTGTTCAAGTTCAAGCCAACTGTCATGCCAAGGAATTCGAATAGCTCACCCATTTCCGTCGCATCACGGCTAGCAAGATATTCGTTCACCGTTACGACATGGACGCCTTTTCCTTCAAGCGCATTCAAATAAACCGAGAGCGTTGACGTCAACGTCTTCCCTTCCCCGGTCTTCATCTCTGCGATATTCCCTTCGTTCAACGCAGCCGCACCCATGATCTGCACACGGAACGGATACATGCCAAGCACTCGGCGTGAAGCTTCACGAACGACCGCGAATGCTTCCGGCTGAATGTCATCAATCGACTCGCCGTTTGCAACGCGCTCCTGGAATTCCGCCGTTTTCGCTTTCAATTGTTCGTCGGAAAGCCGCTCCATTTCGGCCGCATGCTCTTCGACTCTATCTGCAATCTTTTCAAGACGTTTTAAATCTCTTTTATTCGGATCAAACATTTTATTCAATACGCCAAGCATTTACGTCACATCCTCATTAAGTTCACCCTTCATTTTAACACTCTGAAAAGCACCGTGCAAATAGTCCGGGTAGATTCGTACAGATTTTTTGAAAAATCGTTTTTCTAAAACAGTGCGCAACTTTAAAAACGCATAAACGATCCGAATAGCGCATAAACGCTGTTCCTTACGCATAAATCCAAAGAAGCGCGCATAATTTCGCTTAAACACTCATAAATAATGATTAAGACGCATAAACGGCTCAAAAGATGCATAACAATATTTTCCCGTCCATAATAAAACCCCCGGATTTCTCCGGGGGCGATTCTTAGACGATTAATTCGTTTCAATCAATCCGTATTTACCGTCTTTCCGTTTATACACGATGTTTGTGCCGTCAGATTCTGCGTCAGTAAAGATGAAGAAGCTGTGGCCAAGCATGTTCATTTGTAGGATTGCTTCCTCTTGATCCATCGGCTTCAAATCGAATTGCTTCGTACGGACGACTTGGAACTCAACTTCATCAGCTGTAGCCTCTTCGTTGCCGTTCTTTTCTCTCTCGACGGATTGCAGGAAGGCTGCGACGCCTTCGCGTTCGCGGAATTTACGGTTCACTCTTGTTTTATATTTCCGAATTTGACGTTCGAGCTTGTCGACGATCAAGTCGATTGCCGCGTACATATCGTCATGGCGCTCCTCAGCTCGAAGAGTCAAATTCTTCATCGGAATTGTTATTTCTACTTTAGTCTGTCTGTCGTTATACACTTTCAGGTTTACGTGGGCTGTTGCGTTCGCGCCCTCTGTGAAGTATCTTTCGAGCTTCAGTACCTTCTTCTCGACGTACTCACGAATTGCCGGAGTTACCTCAAGGTTTTCCCCTCGGATGTTAAAGTCTAGCATATGAACTCCTCCTTTAATTAACCGTTAATGTATACTTCTACATCTATATTTTAATTTCCTTCTTTTCATTCGAAGAAAAATTAAAATCTTGTCGAAATGTGACGGATTCATCACGTTGGAGTTTTTTTAGCTCTTCTTCCCGTCCGTTGTCCCGATTTCCGTCCGCCTGCGCAGCTTCAGATCATCAACGATCAACTTCTCCATGGAAGGATCTTCAACAAAATCGATACCGTACTGGAATCCGCCGACGGATTGCTTTTTCCATGCAATCTTTCCTTCCACATCGATCGGCGTTTCGAAAAGGGTGAAGTGGAGCCGCACGGTAACTGGCCCATTCTCCGTAGGTAAATCGAAATCGGTTGCGATTTTCGTTCCACCTGGACTGATATCGAGCAACAAACAGTCTCCCGGATTGGACTCATTCGCGCCTTCTCCTATTACGATCCGAAATGTTGCACTCAGCGGAGTCCCGAATGAATGCCTGAAATACTCATGTCGTTTATACAGCATTTCATCACCTTGTTCCTTATCTATTCCCTATATTCAGTATACCAAATCTGGGGAGTATTATCTAACTTCAGCCATCTCCCTCGTCCGTCTCATCGTTCCATCCAAAGTCTTGACGATTTGCTCGTTATCTGCGACTGTCGCATGCACCGTTGCATTCACTTCTTCTAGTGAAGCGCTTGATTGCATAAGCAGATCCGCGAATGTGCCAGTCATTTCACCTATTTCGGACGTCTCTTCCGATATGATTTTCATTTTGGAATCAAACATTTCAAACTTCCTATGTAGCCCGTCCAACGTTTGATGCATCTGTTCAATTTTCTTTTCTGCTTGAACAGTCATCGTCCCTTGTGATTTCAATTTACCGGTGCTTGCTGTTAAATTCTCACGGGAGCGGCCATTCATCGTATTGACGTCATTCAAGTTGCCGTTTATTTCCGCTAGCGTCTCGGCTGTCATATTGGCGAGCTTCCGAATCTCTTCCGCTACTACCGCGAAACCTTTTCCATGATCTCCTGCGCGCGCTGCTTCAATGGACGCATTCAAAGCAAGTAAATTCGTCTGCTCCGTAATCGTCGCAATCGATTTTGCTAGTGCATTTGTCCGTTCAATGTTTTGGGTTAGTGCGCCGAATGATTCATTCAAATCATTCAACAGCTGTTCAACCTCTTCCATGCCGGTTTGTACATTGCGCATCAGGACAACGACTTCATCGGATTCCGTCCTTAGTTTTGCGGCTTCCCCAACCATCGATTGCGTCTCATTCCGCATATCGATGACATCGTTCTGCGTCCGACTCGCATTTTCAGCAATCTTGCCGATCTGTTCGGCTTCCTGCTCTACACCTGCCGCAATCGCATTCATAATGTCCAGCAATTCTCGTTGGGAAGAAAGATGGCGCTCAGCCGTATTGCCGATCGATGTCAGATCATCCGCTACTTGCTCAACGTTTTCATTCAAACTACGGTGCTTCCGTTCCTCTTCTTTCGCAAGCTCCGCCTGTTTTGTCGTGTATTGATTCACACGTGACTCCAGTTTTTTCGTCTGCTTAATTTGGATAAGCAGTCCGGCAGCCAAGAGGATAAGAGGAAGCATCATGCTCCCTTTGCTTGACTCGATCTGTTCCTGATATGGATAGTTCATCAAAAATACGATCATAACAAGGATGGATAGACCGAAGCCGTACGACATGATCCGCATTGAAGCGTGTACGCTAGCGATTCCTGCAATGAAAAAAGCAATGCCTGCAGTCGCAATGGACGGGTCCCCGACAATTCCATTGAAAATGGCGGCAAGCGCGGTAATACCGATGATCACCCATGGAAACAGCTTTTCAACAATGATGATTTTTCGAGATGACAGAAAGAGGATGACCGACATTGTCAGCGGAATCGTCATGCTGATCGTCTTCAACGCATCTTGCCCGGTCAAAAAATAATAAATTGCACCAATTAAACTTGACGCGCCGAGTGTGATGAATAATATGAAATTTTTCTTCGCAAATTGCTCCTGCATTAATGTATCCACATTTTCAGTTGCCATTTCCATTCCCCCTTGCCGGTATAGTTAATCCCTTGTCTCTATTTTCAATGTATCATGAATAGTAAATTTGTTCCATATTAAATTAGTGTGAATTAGACTTAGCGGTGACTAGAAATGACTTTCAATCTGCGGACAAAAAAAGACGAAGGAAAATACTATATTCCTTCGTCCCATTATTATTGTTTCGTATCGTAAAACGTTCCATCACGCGCAACTTTCCCGTATGGATTGACATAACTTTTGACATGTTCTTTCTTGGATTGTGCCGCAGTAATGTCTGTGCGGATCCTTTTAGTAAAGGCGACAAGAGCAGCAGCAACTTCTTTTTCGAGTGCGACGAGCTCCTTGCCCAATGCCTCTTCTTCCGGCGCGAAAGGAGCGACGATTTCTGCCTGCAAAGCATCTCTTTCATCGAGCAGTTTGTTGATTTCGTCTATGACGGCATCCCGATGTTCTTCCTCGGTGCGGCTTGTTGCGGACAAAAGCTGCCGGGCACTCTCTTGCCACCGGATCATTGCCGGCCGTATCATATTTCGTCCGTATTCGCGTACTGCTTCGTGCGATTAATCTGGATCACTTGCTTCCAAGTATCGCGAAACTCCGTAATAATTTCGGCAGCTTCATCGTAGAGCGCGATATCGTTTTTAATATTTCCTTCAATCAGGCGGTTATTGACGAAATCATAGAGCACCATCATATTTTCGGAAACCGGAACGGACATGTCCAACGTTACCATCAACTCGGACACGATGGCCTGCGCCTTTTGAGTTGCCGTGTTCTTTTCCTCGATATTGCCTTGTTCCATTGCCTTCTTCGCCTGTTGAATGAATTTCAAGCATCCATTATAGAGCATGAGCGTCAATTCGCCAGGCGTCGATGTATTCACAGAGTTATTCTGATACGTTGCATATGGATTGTTAATCGCCATTGATTGCATATCTCCTTTAGGGGATCCCACCCAAACACCAGAGGAATCCATTTCTTACTCATTGATTGTATAAAAATCATTGCCCTAATGCACTCATAAGACTTGCAGACTGGGCGTTCGCCCGCTGAATAGCCGTTTCCATAGCCGTGAATTGTTTCCATAGTCGATTTTCAGTCATCTTTAAACGCTCTTCGAAACGGGCGATTTGTTTATTCATGCTATCTAACGTCTTGCCTAATGTAAATGTATCATTTACGTCGCCGACTTTACCGGCCCGCTTTGCGATTGCACTTTGGGCCTCGTCAACCGCAGTACGTAATTGCCGGGCCAACCCAATATTTTTGGTCGGATCTGCATCTTTACTAGCGTCGCGTGCAAATAGCTCATGTACTTTATTCGGATCTTCAGCAATCGCCTTTTTCAATTCGTCCTCATTGATAACCAATTTACCATTATCTAAATATGCTTTTGATGTGGTAATACCAATATCCTTCAAAGTTGTTCCGTTCACCGAACCCATCAACGCAGTCCGCATTTTTGTGAGCATCGTGGAAATTTCGGAGTCATTTCGCAATGTGCCGCTTTTCGCTTTTTCTTCCCAAAGCTCAATCTCTTTCTCTTTCATATCTTTTTTCTGTTCCGCAGAAAGTGGTTGAAAATCTCGATATTTCGGCTCCCGAATTTGCTTGTTCAAATCTTCGATGAGTTTGTTATATTCATCGACGTATTTGACGACGGATTCGAAGATTTTATCGGTGTCCGCAGTTGAACTGAATGAGATATCTTTCGAATTTGCTTCATTCAATGTAAATTCAAATCCATTCAATTTGAAATTGTTTGTTGAGCGGGTCATATCAAGTCCGTTAATAGAGAATTTAGCTTCTTGACCTTTAACGACTTCCACCCCTTCTAAATTAAGGGCTGCAGCCAAGTTTCCAGTCAGTTGAATTTCTTTTTCGTCGGTGGGCAATGCGCCGCCATGCTTGGAGGTGACTGCAATTTGTCTAGTTTTCGGATCAAAGAAAGCATTAACACCAGTTTCTTTATTTATTTTATTTATCACTGTCTGAAGAGTATCTGTTTTATCGAATTTAAGTGGTTCTTTTAGTGGTTGAAGTTCTCCATTTTCATCTAATGCACTAATATTTATTTCAATTTTTCCATCAGCTGTAAAAACAGCATTCGGTAAATCCTCCAACTTTGAGTTTACTGTAAAACCGTCTGTCCCAATTGCCGCCGAACTCTTCGCTGTTGATGACTTCGCCAGTTGTGTAACTTTAATTGTCCCAGCAAAGTCACTTGTAGAGCCTGCTCCCTTTATAGTAACATCACTTGATGACACATTAACCGTTTTCGCTTGGAAATTCGTCGACAAGATCATATTACTGAACGTGTTCTGACTAAAATCAAACAATTGCCTATTCACTGCCCGATAATCATTCAATTGCCATTCCAAGTATTGCTTCTTCTGTGTAATCTTATCCAAAGGGATCCGATTCGCTGTCATCATATCTTTAATAATCTGTTCCGTATCCATTCCTGTTGCTAACCCACTAATTCGCATGTCCTAGTAACCCCCTCAAATTTTTCGGTCGATGAGCAATCCGACAAATTCCTTCATGGCCGCGTAAATATCCATCAGTTTTTTCGAAGGAATCTCTCGGACCACTTCGTCTGTTTTCGAGTCGACGATTGTCACGTAGTACTCCTTTAGTTCATTATGCAATTTGAATCGTAATTGTGTGTTTACGCTTTCGAGGAACTTATTCATACTATCGGTCATCTGCTGCGCTTTTTCAACGGGCAGTTGACGTTCTTCTCCAGCTTGCTGTTCGTTTTGTACTGTAATAGCTTGCACTTCCGCTACCGCGATTCCCCTATCAAGTGCTGTGCTTTCCACTTTTGCACTAATTTGCTGCGTGCCATTCGCTCCCCCAATGCGTCCGACCATACTCCCGCCTCCTTGTTTTTGAAAATCCCATTACTCTTTCTATCGGCCTTGGTCAAAAAAAGTTGAGCCAACACTGGAAATTTGATTGGAAATAAAAAAGTGTCTCCGAGCCAAAAGAGGCTTAAGAGACACCTATCATTTCATGAGCATTTTGCACAAGCTCCCATTGTCAATCTTCCCAACATGGGTTTTAGGCAGTTCTGGTAGCACGATGAACTTTTTCGGAACTTTATAGGAGGCTAACGAAGCCTTACAATGCGTAATCAATGAATCTTCATTAAACCTATTCTCACCGTCAATCGCGACAAACGCAACGACTGTTTCTCCCCACACTTCATCTACAAAACCGACGACAGCCGCTTCGCGAATGCCTTCAAAAGTAACAAGGCATTGCTCCACTTCTTGCGGATACACATTTTCTCCGCCTGTAATGATCATATCTTTTTTTCTGCCTACGATAAACGCGTCCCCGTCTTCGTCGATTTTAGCGAGATCACCTGTCCGAAGCCAACCTTCCTTCAACGCTTGCTCTGTTTCACGTGGTTTATTCCAATAGCCAGAAAATATATGTGGACCTTTCAACAGTAATTCGCCGATTTCACCGGTCGGACAACAATTCCCTTGTTCGTCCACAACTTGAATTTCATTGAACATCATGCTTTTCCCGACAGAGCCAACTTTGTCCTTCGCCACCTCGGGGGTGATGAAGAAATTATTCGGACCCGCCTCCGTCATTCCATACCCTTCCTTGAATCGCAGCCCTTTAGCTCGGAATGAATGGTAAACCGTCTGCGGACAAGGCGCTCCGCCGGACAAGAAAACATCCATAGATGGAAATGAAGATTGCCTGAAATAGGATGTTCCGATCATCAATTGGTACATCGTCGGGACGAACAACGATATCGTCGCTTCGTACTTGTCTGTTGCGACGAGCGCTTCCGTTGGTTCGAACTTATGTCCGACAACAACCGTTCCGCCAGCCATCAGCAATGGAATGCTTAATGCATTAAGCCCACCAGTATGGAAAAGCGGCATATAACTGATCGTCGTGTCGCGACTTGACAATCCCCAGCTCGTAATCGTGTTCAAAGCATTCCAATTGACCGCATCATTGGAAAGCATAACCCCTTTCGGCAACCCGGTCGTGCCGCCCGTATAAATGATCATCCACGTATCGGAGCGATCATGAAGACCGGATGGCTGCCACCTTACTGGTGTAAGGACTCTCTCGATAACGGAAAGCGAAATGGAACTTTTCGCTGACAATCCATCCATACGATCTTCGAAATCATCGTGGAAAAGAAGCAGGATCGGCTTGCAATCATCAAGCAAAGACTGCAATTCAATTTGACTCAACCGCCAATTGAGTGGAACGTATATTAATCCTTGCAGGCCGCAAGCAAACAGCACGGCAAAGAGTTCCGGGTTGTTCGGCGAATAAACAGCGATACGCTCCCCTTTTTCATAGCCTCGCTCCCGGAAAAAGGATACCCATCGAAGGATGCGATTTTTCAAGTCCGCGTAAGTCCAGCACGTTTCCGAATGGACGTCAATCAATGCGGGCCGTTCCGCGGAGAGTGCGGCCCTTTTCAATATCCAGCCATGCTCATGGAACACGCGGAACCCCTCCTTCTCTTACATCATTATGCCGCCATCAACATGTAAAACGTGGCCGTGGACATAGTCCGATTCTGAGCTCGCTAAGAAAAGATATGCATTCGCGATGTCCTCCGGCTTTCCGAGCCGTTGCAAGGATACGACAGATTCCATCTGTTGGATGACTTTCTCAGGCATCTTCGCGACCATTGCCGTCGCCGTGAAACCAGGTGCCACTGCATTGACATTAATCCCTTTTCGCCCTAATTCCTTCGCCCACGTCTTCGTCATCCCGACGACCGCCGCCTTTGTCGCCGCGTAATTCGTTTGACCGAAATTCCCATACACACCGCTGACAGAAGACGTATTGATGATTTTCCCTGCACCTGCTGAGATCATATGAGGTGCAACTGCTTGTGTACAATTGAAAACACCAGTCAAGTTCACGTCCAGCACACGTTGGAAATCAGCAGGATCCATTTTAAGAAGTGTCGCGTCTTTCGTAATGCCCGCATTATTGATCAACACGTCGATTTTGCCGTGTTGATCAAGCGTCTGTTCTACAAGACTTGCGACGCTTTCACGGTTAACGACATCTACTTGTACGAACGTAACGTCATGCCCTTTTTCTTTTAAAAACGATTCCTGCTCTTTCCCTGCATTCTCATCAAAATCGGCCATAATGACGGAAGCCCCTTCTTCCGCAAAACGCTCGCACGCAGCGAGGCCGATTCCGTTCGCACCACCAGTAATGATTGCCACTTTTCCCGATAGTCTCATGCTGTCCTCTCCTTACTCCAAAAACGTTTCGATTGTTTTCGTTAGTTGGTCTAAATTATCGACGAGCGGCGAATGCCCCATATCTTCAAGGGAAACGAACGATGCATTGTCGCTGAGATCTTCCATAATTTCTTCCGTCATTTGTGCATTGACGACATAATCCCGGTCCCCTCGCAAGACAAGCACAGGGATGTCAATATCCTTCGCCTGGTTGCTGCCCTCGTTCACACCGTTATGACGCGGACTAATATTGAATGTGTTCAATGAATGATACACATCCGCCAAATTCCGCTGCGTGAGCATATCCTCAACGTATTCATCGTATTTCGCTGCATCTGGCTGATTATGCGTGTAGATCACTGCATTCCAGACTGCTTTCAGCCCGTCCCGGTTTTTCGTATCATACAGACCTTGCATCGGTATTGTTTTGCCAGGGTCCTGCTCGACATCCTCAATCGTTTGGAGGCGATGTTCAAGATTCGGACTGCCATCCTCCTTCGTCCCGAAAAACGGATAACCACGCGTCGAAGCAGATGCAAGCAGGACGAGCTTTTCACATTTCCCCGGATGATCCGCCACATATTGCATACATATCGCGCCGCCTGTTGACCAGCCAACTAAATGGAAATCTTTCAGACCCAACGCTTCGATGAACCCGTGCAGATCTTCTGAAAAATCGCGGATGCCTGTCACTCTTTCGTTGTAAGTCGATTCCCCAAACCCCCGGTTATCCGGCGCGTAAATTTTATACTTTGGATCCATCGCGTCAATGAGGACATCCCAATGCTTCGACGATGTCATATTGCCGTGGACGAGGATGACGACTTGCTCGCCGCCTGCCCGTTCCCGATACGCAATCTGTTCAGTGTTCGCCAAAGTCACTTTATTCAGCCCCACTTTTTGAAGTGCCATTTTCCTTCTCCCCCTCGCTTTTTCCCCATTTCACCGTAATCGCTCCCCATGCGTAACCGATGCCTGCGCTGACGAGTACAGCGATATCTCCATCATTCAATTTATTTTCCTTTTGAGCAAGCTCTAAAGACAAAATTTGGTCCATTTGCCCAATATGGCCGTATTCATGTAAATAAACCGATTGCTCTTCCTGAAGACCGAGCTCACGCAGTACGTAATCATGTGCTGATTTTTTCATATGCAAGATTGCAAGGTAATTTAAGTCCTTCTCCGTCAACCCACTTTTCTCTAATGAACTGCGAATGACTTTCAAGAAGTTTTCCATCGACTTCTGTTCAAGCCGCGCTTTCATTCCGATCGGGTCGAGCACATCAAGACGGTAAAGTCCGTTCTCAAGATCTTCCGACGTGAGCGGCTTTTTCGTACCACCAACAGGAACGACGACATCCTCCGAGAAGGATCCATCCGTAATAAGCTCCGCCTCCATAACGATATTTTCCGGATGGTCGCGCCGCAAGATCATCGCGGCACCCCCTGCAGCCAAGTTGAACATGAAGCGGGTCCTTTCATTTTCATAATCGATGAAATCGCCGTTCCGATATCCTCCTGCGAGAAGGATCGTCCGGATTTCGGGGTCGGAAAGCATAAGACTTTTCGCCACTTTCATCGCCATGATTGCAGTTCCGCAGCGGAGTGCTACGTCGAACGCCCATGCGTGATAAGCGCCAAGCTCTTCCTGCATTTTGATGGCGGCTGTCCATAACGGGTATTCCTTATGCTCTTCCCCGATATAGATGATGACGTCGATTTCCTTCGGGTCAACCTGCCCTTTCCTAAGCGCCTCGCGTGCCGCCCAAACGCCCATCGCGACAGTATGATCGTGCTCTCCAGGTATCGGTTTTTCCGTTATCCCCATCTTTGTCTTCACAACGTCCACCGGCAACCCCGACCGGTCCGCAATTTCCTCTGCAGTCATTTTTGTCGACGGGATATACGTGCCTGTACTGACAATACCGATAGTCGTCATGAGACTTCCTCCTTCCCGAGCGGACGCGTTTTCGTTTTACGCTTCCAGAACTTCTCGCGTATCGTCCCGACGATGCCTCGTGGGAAGAAGATGACCGCCAGAATATAAACGATTCCGAAGAATATGATCCACCTTTCAAAGATCGGATAATCCTTCGCGAGGCCGGATAAATAATGCTGGGCCAATTCGATGACACCTGCACCGACAATCGGGCCGATCAGCGTTCCAACGCCCCCGATAATTGTCATAAGCAATGCGTCAAGCGTAATATCCATCGTCAATACGCTTGTATTGACGAATCGCAGAGAGACTGCGTATAGCGAGCCCGCCAAGCTTGCGATGACACCAGCTACAACGGATGCGATAACTTTATAATGCAATGTGTTAAATCCGAGCGACTTTGTCCGCTGTTCATTCTCCCTTACAGCGACGAGTACACGCCCGAATGGCGAATTGACGAATCTCCGCAGCAGCAAGTAGACGAGCACGAGACAGATGAGCGTGACGAAGTAGAACATCATCCGATCCTTGAAAAACTCGGGTGCCTTGAACGTAAATCCGTCATTCCCATGCGTCACCGTGCGCCATTTTTCCGCTAGCACTAAAAACAATCCTGAAACGGCCAATGTGAGCATCGCGAAGAAATGGCTTTTCAGCCGCAGCGTCATTAATCCGATGAAGAAACTGATCAATGCTGCAAGCAGCATTCCGCAAACGATTGACAGGACGAAGACACCGATCGTCGGCTCCATCCTTTTTAGCATGACGGCGGTCGTATACGCCCCCATCCCGAAGAACATCGCATGCCCGAATGAGACGATGCCCGTATAGCCGAGCAAAATATCATAGCTCATCGCCAAAATCGAAAAGATGAAAATCTGTGTTAAAAGAATCGTCCATGTCCTCGAATCCGAAACGAGCGGGAAAACGGCGAGCACAATCACAATGATTGCGAGAAACAAGTTGTTCCATTGAAATTTGTTTTTCATGCCGTCACCCCTTTGCTGTGAAAAGCCCTTGCGGACGGAATATTAATACGATTGCCATAAGCAACATATTGACCGCAAGTGATAGAGCGGGAACGTAATACGCCATATAGCTTCCCGCGAGGCCGACCAAAATGGCGGCAAACAACGAGCCTGGGAAGCTGCCCATCCCGCCGATGACAACGACGATGAACGCCAAAATCGCAAATTCAAAGCCCATCTCCGCGTAGATGACACCTGAATACGGCGCAAACAGAACACCGCTCAACGCCGCAAGCGCAGCACCCGCCATGAAGACGTACAAGAAAACACGCTTAATATTGATGCCTAGCGCCTGAACCATATCCTTATCCAAGACGCCAGCCCGAACGATTAGGCCGATTTTTGTCTTTTGCAGCATGTATTGGAAAATGCCGAATATGACGAAGCCTACGATGATGATGAACAACCTATATTTGATGATGAGGACATCCCCGAATTCCCAGCTTCCCGCCAAATACGGAGGCACTTTCGCCGCGATTTGATTCGGTCCCCAAACGACTTTCAGCATTTCAGCAAGCACGAGCATGAAGCCGAGCGTAATGAGGATCTGCTGAACGTGATTGCCGTACACCGGCGTAATAATCAACTTTTCGGTAATGAAACCGAGAATGATTCCTGTAAGGATAGCGCCAAGAATGCCGACAATGAAGCTTCCCGATATCGTATAGAACCATACACCCGAAAACGCACCCCACGCGAACAGCCCCCCATGCGCGAAATTCAGCACGCTCATGAGTCCGAAAATGAGCGTCAAACCGGAAGCGAGAAGGAAGATGAGCATGCCCGTCGCCAAACCGTTTATCGTTAAATTGATAAGTAAATCCATCGTGCAGCCCCCTTCATCCGATTCCTAAGTATTTGCGTTTTATTTCTTCGTTGTGGATTAAATCTGCCATATCCCCTGCATGGACCGTCTCTCCGTCGTCGATGAGCGTATAACGGTCGCCGATCCGGCTTGCCATAATGAAATTCTGTTCCACGAGCACAATCGTCGTGCTTTTCTTCATTTCAGTAATTGCTTCCATCACCTTCTCGACGACGATCGGCGCCAATCCTTTCGACGGTTCATCAATGAGGAGCAGCTTGCTGTCATTGACGAACGCCCTTGCCATCGAAAGCATTTGCTTCTGCCCGCCAGACAAATGGCCGCCGTCCTTCTTCCAAAACTTCTTCAAATCCGGAAAAAGTTCCAGCACATAATCTTGTCGCGCAAACGCAGCTTCGTCTTCCTTCCGCATAGCTACTTTCATATTCTCCTCGACAGTCAAATCGCCGAAGATGCCTTGGTCTTCAGGCACATAGCCGATTCCGGCGTTTGCGATCGTGTACGTCGCTTTTTTCGTAATATCCTGTCCTATGAATTGAACCGTACCTTTTGAAGCCGGCGTCAATCCCATAATTGTTTTTAGTGTCGTCGTCTTTCCCGCTCCGTTCCGACCAAGAAGAACGCTCACTTCCCCTTCACGTGCTTCGAAGGAAATGCCTTGAAGGATATGGTACTGGCCAATATGAGTATGGATGCCATCAACTTTCAGCAAGGTTTTCATCGTAGAGGCCTCCCAAATATGCATTTTGTACAGTTTCGTTGTCCATAATTTCCTTTGGGCTCCCATCCGCCAGCAGTTTGCCGTTGAAGAGCACCATGATGGAATCCGATAAATCCAAAATCATATCCATTTTGTGTTCGATTAACAAAATCGTTTTTTCACCTGTTTGTTTAATTTTCCGGATGACGTCCAATATCGCTGGCACTTCCTCAAGAGACATCCCAGCCGTCGGTTCATCGAGCAACAGAACTTCCGTATCGAGCGCAAGAAGCATCGCGATTTCAAGCTTCCGTTTCTCCCCATGGGATAATTGGCTTGCGATGGCATGTTCTTTTCCGTCAAGCAGTACAAGGGCAATCAATTTCTCCGCCTCTTCGATGAGCTGCTTATAATGAATAAAATGCCGAATCATTTGATACCGGATCTTCTCCTTTGATTGGACTGCGAGCCGGACATTTTCCAGCACAGTCAAATTCGGAAACACATTCGTTATCTGGAATGAACGGCCAAGCCCTTTCCGCGTCCGGGCAACTGCTGATAAAGGAGCCATCGATTCTCCTTTGAAGAAGACATCCCCTTCCGTCGGTTTCAGCTCTCCGCTCAATAAATTGAAAAATGTCGTCTTGCCCGCGCCATTCGGCCCGATGATCGACTTCAAGTGCCGTGGCGGCATTTCAAAATTCACATGCGATACGGCAGTATGCCCGCCGAATCGGATTGTCAGGTTTTCTGTTCTGATAATCGGTTCCACTCGTTCTCCTCCTTCCCCATCCTTCTCAATCGGATCAAACTGTTTTGATGTGATTGAGAAGGACAGCGAGTTCACTGTCCTTCCATATTTCATTTCCTATAGGTGATCAGTTATTGATCGGCGGCTCAGTTTCTTCAGGCGAAAGCTCCCTGATCAGCACTGGAACCGGATATGGTACGCCATCCTGCTTTTCAAGCTTGATGGAATAAAGCGTTTGCAGTGCTTGGTGATCTTCCGCACGGAAAGTCATTGTACCTTTCGGTGTGTCGAATGACATACCTTCCATAACACCGATCAACGTATTGCCATCCGCGTCTCCATCCGTCTTTTTCAACGCTTCGACAATTGCGATCGCAGCTGTCATACCTCCTGGCGTGAATAGGTCAGGAACTTCGCCGTTATAGCGCGCTTTATGCTCCTCGACTAACCAATCGTTAATTTCATTGTCAGGAAGTGTATGGTAGTAAACCGAGAACCCTTCCATTCCGACGAGCGGCTCCATGATGGAAAGTGCAGGAATATCCGGTGCACCTGTCGAGATTTTGATGCCTTTCTCTTGCATCTTCAAATCAGCGATCTGGTTCCAAGGCGAGTTCGCCCCAGCCCAAACGACAAACATATAATCAGGGTCTGCTTCAATAATCTTTTGCAAGTTGGATGTAAAATCCGTTGCTGCTGGATCCGCAAATTCTTCGATCACGATTTCTGCTCCTAAATCTTCAGCAGCTTTCTTGAACGCCGCTACGCCATCCCATCCGAATGAATAATCCGGTGCAAACGTTGCAATTTTCACGCCTGGCCCAGCGATAGCAGCGGCTCCAGCGACAGCATCTTGTGACGAGTTACGCGCCGTCCGGAAAATAAACGGGTTAAATTCTGAACCTGTGATGCTATCCGCAACAGCCGGTTCGACGATCATGATTTTCTCGTATTCTTCCGCTAACGGAAGAACAGCAAGTGTGTCACCAGAACTAGAAGAACCGACGAGGAAATCAACTTCATCCTCTTCTAAAAGCTTCGTCGCTTTTTGGACAGCGACTTCAGGTTTCGTTTCGGTATCTTCGAAAACGACTTCGATTTTCTTGCCTGCGACTTCCATCGTGCCGCCAGTCGCATATTCAAGACCGAGCTCGAAGCCTTGTCTTGTTTGCTTTCCGTATGACTCGAGCGCTCCAGTTAATGAGGCGAGGACACCGATTTTGATTGTGCCGCCTTCTTCACTACTTGCTTCTCCCGATACAGGCGTTGTATTCGATGGCGTTTCCTTTTCAGAAGACGATGCATCTCCTTCTTCCGATTTGCTGCAAGCCGCGCTAATGACTAGCATCATTGCAAATAATAGAACTAACCACAATTGCTTCTTCATACTGCAACTCCTCTCTCCCATTCGTTTTGTAAACGCTTTCTTCCTGTCTATTACTCTATGGGAGAGGAGTTGCAAAAGAGTTACAAACGCAGATTGCAAAGTTGATTTCCGCTTCGTGCGGACGCGTTCCGCGGGCACGGCTTCAGCCGCTTCCCTCGCTGCGCTCGGTCCAGGGTCTTCACCTCGTGCTGTTCCCGCCGGAGTCGCCGCCCTCCGCTCCAATCAAAGATGCTTCTTAGATTAAATAAATACAATATAGAAAAAGGTAAAGGAATATTTGCTTTCCTTCACCTTTTTGTCTCTTTTATTATTAAAAGCTCTATAATTCATTCATAATCATCTTGTACATCTGCTCGGTTGTTTCCATTGGTTCAATGGCGAGTTCGTCTTGCAAAACGGATTGGCATTTGCGGTACCATTTGATGGACTGTGGGCGATTTTGGAGTTGATAATGTGCATACATGAGCAAGCGGTACGCTTCTTCCCATGTTTGATCAATCCGCAAAAGTTTCTCCGCCCATTCAATCGTTTTTCCATAGTTTTGCAGTCTCGTATAGGACTGGGCAAGGCGTTCGAGTGCTTGGATGTAGAGCAGTTCGATGCGCTCGCGTTCTTGTGTAATCCATTCGACGGATAGCTTTTCCTCGAAGAGCTTTCCTTTGTACAGCGAAGTTGCCTTCAACAATTGGTCGACTGCTTTTTCGGCTGTCTTTTCAGATAGACCAGCTTCTACGTATTGTTTGAATCGTTCAAGATCTGTCCGGATGTCTGCTTTCGGGTTTAGCCGGTACATCGTTTGTTTTCGGAGAATGAAAAACGGATTTCCCCTGGCACTTCGATTCGGTTCAATCACTTTCAGCAAGGCATTCAATGCCACTTTAAAATCCCGGTCGGCGCTCTTGTCGTCGGCATCTTCCCAAAGCGCCTGCATGATTTCTTCTTTCGGGACGAAACGGTTTTTATTCAATAATAAATATAGGAAGATTTCCTTCGACTTATCCCGCTGCCATTTCCGGTCGTCGACTTCTTCAAGCCCAAGTTGAATCATGAAAGGACCTAAAAGTTGGACTTCGATTTTATAGCCTGGATGCGAAGTGGTATCTTCCAATCCAAGGAGATGAATGGTGTGCTGAATGCCAGTGTGCTCTATATGGAAACGTGCCGACTTGAGCACTAAAGGATGGATGGACTGGCGGTCAAACGGGCCGAAAACAGTGTCTGCCGTTAGAAAGAAGGAATAATCCAGACAAAGTGAAAAAAATCGGTCGGCGTGCTTGGAAAAACGTGCTTCATTGCCGGTTCGATCATACAAGTTCATTGACCAAAATGCGGTTACCATTTCTCCGTATACATCTCCACATGTTTGGAATAAACGATTCGCCTCAATCAAATGGTGTTCCGTGTCCAAATCATTGTTTCCGTAAAAGTGGACGATTGCGAGTCCAATATGAATTAATGCGGAAAGCCAACCATCATTGACCTTCTCCGTCTCCCGCAAGCCCGCTTCTCCGTACCGGATCGCTTCCGCAAATTCGCCTTGCCGCGCCGCCACAATCGACAAGCCCATATAAGGCTCCGCGTTCCCTCGCGACACGTTCAGCTCATCCATCCGTTCGATTGCCCGGAGATAATGTTCCTTCGCAACGGCTACATCAGCCGGGTTGGCTATCGTTCTCGCATGCCCCATCCTGATAAGCCCTACAGCTTCGATGAAACCCGATTTCTCCGCTTTTCCAAGCTCGATTCCTCTTGTTGCACTCTCCAAAGCGAGTTCGTTCTCGCCCGTCATCGAATAAATCAAAGACAGTAAAATATCGGTTTCCCGATGAGCATCAGGCAACGTCGAATCATCGATACGTTCCGTCAAAATCGCTTGCGCTTCCCGTAATTTTCCGGTCCGGAGCGCAATCCTAGCATCCAAATTCCCTTCACGAAGAATGGCCACGTCATGGATTTCATGCTGCACCCATTTTGCAGCGTCTGAAGCTTTACCGAGATTCACGAGATTTTCTGCGAATTGACGTTTCAATAATTCCATTTCCAATTCGCTTGTCCTTTCGCTCTTCTCCGCGAAAAGAATCGCATTCATCAAATACGGATCTGCGAGTCCAGGTTGGATCGTATCAAGATAAATATTCGCGATTCCCGCATGTGCGCGACCTGCATAATAATCATCGCACTGCTTTTCCGCCGCCTCGATGCACGCCGTATACGCTACTCTCGCTTTCTCGTAAAAAGCACGGTACCGATGCGCCTCTCCTTCAAAATAATAGAGTGGATAAAATCTTTCAAGAATGTCCGGCGATAAGCCTTTGATAATATCGAGCAGCCACTCAAACTGGCCAGCTTTGATTAAGGTTGATCCATTGTTAACAATAATTTGACCGATGAATGTGGGATCACCACTTTTGACGGCATGAGAAATGGCTTGGATCGGGTTTGATTGCCGAATATAAAACTCAGTCGCCTGTTTTTGAGTTGTATAAAATTGATCAGGATTGACCGACTGCCATTTGCGCTCCAAAAATTGATGGAAGAGAGCATGGTAACGATACGTCCCTTCCCCGAGAGTTTGGATGAACACATGTCGTTCCGCCAATTGCTCAAGTGTACTTGCCGCTTCATTGCCATAAAACTCACCGACAAGCTGCAAAGAAAATGTCGGAAAGATCGAGAAAGCCAGTAACCAATCTTTCTCTTCCTCACTCATCCGGTTGAACACTTCTTCGGATAGATAGGCAAATAGCTCATGCAACGCGGGCTTCATCGCAGTCGGCAAATGAGTTTCACCCCCGGCAAGATGAAGCGCAAGCAAATTGACCGCAATCGCCCATCCTTCCGTCAAACGAATAACGGATGCCGCCTCCGCTTCTGTTAGGGTCTGTTCGAAATAATCCTCGTAAAAAACCGCAACTTCCTCTTCCGAAAATAGAAAGTCTTCCTCCATTAGTTCGTTCAGTTGGCCAGTCACCTTCAATTTGACGAGGCTCGCCCATCGCGGTCGGTTCCGCGTCGCGACGATGAGATGGATGTTCGGCGGCAATGAACCGATCATCTTTTCGACGAGATAATTGACTAAAAACACATGGTCGACGTGGTGAAAATCATCGATGACAATGAAAAGAGTGGTGTCGAATTCACAAAGCTCATTCATGAAAAGGGCGAGCCATCGTTCAAGATCCATTTCCTTCGGATGCAACGTCGGCTCCTCCCATTCAGACAAGGAAGCCCCGAATTCCGGCACGACACGACGGATACTTTGCGTCAAATATGTAATGAACGGAAGGACGTCATCATCTTCATCCGTCACGGAATACCAACTGTATTCAGCGTTCGTATCATGGAAATAAGCAGAAAGTCCTGAACTCTTCCCATACCCCGCTCCGCTATGCAATAAAGTCAGCTTCACCCGGTTCGCCATCTTCATCTTTTTAATGAACGAAGCTCTCCGCATATACGTGGCGGACGGCGTTGGCGGCATCAGTTTGGATAGTAAAATGGGCTTTGTCTGCATCGATTCTCACCTACCCTAGTATCTCTTTCTAACTATTTTAACATAGAAGGTTCTGAATTGGATGACACCTATAAAAAATACCTCCTTTCAGCTTCGCTGTGGAAACTGAAAAGGAGGTATTATGATTAGTTTAAAATTTCATCACCAAACGGCAATCGATCCATCGGTTCTAGCTTCGGTACCGCCTGCGAGGACGCCGGTTTCCGGGTCGCGCCAAATGATCTGCCCTCTGCCGAAGGAACCGCCGTCCAATGTCGGCACTACTTGATGCCCTAGCCGGACGAGCGCTTGCGCAATATGGTTCGGGAAGTTCGGTTCGACGTGCACTTTATTCCCTTCGATCCATTGCCAGCGCGGCGAGTCCAACGTCGCTTGTGGATTCAAATGATAGTCGACCGTGTTGACGACGACTTGGAAATGGCCTTGTGGCTGCATGAAACCGCCCATGACTCCGAACGGGCCGACAGCTTGTCCATCTTTCGTGAGGAAGCCTGGGATAATCGTGTTATATGTCCGTTTGCCCGGCTTCAAGACATTCGGGTGTGTTGGGTCGAGCGAGAAATCAACTCCTCGGTTTTGGAGCGCGATTCCTGTTCCCGGCACGACAACTCCCGAACCGAAGCCCATATAATTCGATTGGATGAATGAAACCATATTTCCCTCTTCATCCGCAGTCGCCAAATAGATCGTTCCGCCTCGAGGAAGCTCAAACGGCTCCGGAACAGTTGCCCGTTCTTTAATTTCCGCGGCACGTTTCTTCGCATAATCCTTCGACAGCAATTCCTTCACATCAATCGGCATGTCTTGTTGTTCGGTAATGAATGCTTTTCCGTCAGTAAAAGCGAGCTTCATCGACTCGATTTGTTCGTGCAACGACTGAACGTCTCCCGCTGCGGCAGGATTCATTTCAGAGAATATATTAAGTGCCATTAGCGCCACGACACCTTGCCCATTCGGCGGGATTTCCCACACATCATAGCCTCGATAATTCGTCGAAATCGGATCAACCCATTCCGCTTTATAGTTTTCAAGATCTGATTTACGGAGATAACCATTGTTCTCGATTACATGAGCGTCAATCAAATTCGCAAGCGCTCCTTTGTAAAATGACTCTGCATTCGTTTCACCGATAGCACGCAATGTCTTTGCATGATCCGGCGACTTCCACATTTCTCCGATTTCCGGCGCTCGGCCATCCGGCGCGAACACTTTGAACCACTCGTCGAACTCAGCAGAGTCTAGCGATTTGAATTTATTGTATGCCATTTTCCAATACTTCCCTAAAACTGGAGTGAGCGGATATCCTTCTTCCGCATAACGGATTGCAGGAGCAAGCGATTCGATCAACGGCAACTTGCCGAATCGTTTCGATAGCTCCGCCCAAGCAGAGGGAACCCCTGGCACCGTAATTGGCGTGAATCCAAATGTCGGAATCTTTTCATGCCCTGCCTCTTTCATTGCGTCAAGCGTCAATGCTTCTGGCGCAGGCCCGGACGCATTCAAGCCATACAGCTTATCCTTCATCCATACAATCGCAAACGCATCGCCGCCAAGTCCGTTCGTTGTCGGCTCGACGACCGTAAGCGCAGCGGCAGTTGCTATCGCAGCATCGACCGCATTCCCGCCTTTCTGCATTACTTCAATGCCCGCTTGAGACGCCAGCGGTTGCGATGTCGCCACCATCCCTTTCCGCGCGAATACGGTATGGCGAGTTGTTGGGTATGGGTTATATAAGTAGTCCAATGGAATTCCCCCGTTTTTTTCTTCTATTATACGATACTTTCGATAGAATGGAGGAAAACTTTAGAATACTCGTTTTTTATATGACAATAAAAAAACTTCCGCTGGATGCCGATTGCACCTTAGCGGAAGTTTTAGTGATCATAAAACCCCTTTTTTAATCGATGTACGTCTGCTTGAGTTGAGAGCAGTGATGAGTTCAATACTTCGAATTTTGCATCAATCTTCTCTACTTTGTCTTCGAGGCGCTTCACATCTTCTTTCAAGATTTTGACATCATCTTTTAAGACTTTGACATCCGTCTTCACTTCTTGAATTTCTTCTTTCAATTCCACTTTAGTTTCCTTCAGCTGGTTCGATAACTCTAAAATTGCTTGCAAGATCGTTTCTTGGGTTACTGGTGAACTCTTCAACTTCTTCAGCCCCTTTCCATTTGAAATACTTTCCTATATCTATTTATCTGTTAAGGACGTTTTTTTATGTCTACCTATCATAACATGATCCGGGGTTATTATCTTACACAAATCGACAAAAAATCGGCTCATTGTCGTGCCTGTGCAAGACACATTTATGACAATTCAACTAAAATTATAAAAATAAAAATAAACTCAACCGTCATTTGAGACAGTTGACCTATTGGTTTTGGTTATACATTTGTAACTTATAATCTGAATAGTTCTTTACTCATTCACCGAAAAGAAAGCGTTTCTAATATAAAAATTAATAAGAGAAACTATTTTGTTCACCCGGTTGGGAAATCACTTGAATCGCTACAGAATTTGTCGAAATAACATATATAGATCAAATTTACTAGGAAGGGTGAATATTTATGGTCAAATCACTAAAAATTAAGATCATCTTCACAGCTCTAATTCTATTCTTTGCGGGAACCTTACTCATGGCCTTCATGCTTAATGGCCAGGTGAAGAAACGGTCGCTGGAAAGTGTTATCGATTCAAGCGACGCTATTTCGAGCCAGATGGGTTACTCTGTGGAAAACTTCCTTGCACAATATTCGAAAGGAATAGATGCACTTACTGACTCGGATGAAATTATGAACTTCGCTGGCCCTAGTGGTTCAAGTGTAAGTGAAGCGGAGTTGATTCAAAGACTGAAAAACTTCTTGGGCGTCTATTCCGATGCAGTGGCAGTCTATTATGCACTACCTTCTAAGCATATCAACATTTATCCGGTGTCGGATTTGACTGGCTTCGATCCGACAAGCCGTCCATGGTATGAAATCGCGATTGCTGAACCGGGCAAGGTTCAATGGTCGTCACCGTACATCGATGAGGTCAGCGGCAATTTCATGATTACTGCTTCCATTGCTGTCGAGAAGAACGGAACTGTAGTCGGTGTGGCCGGGGTTGACCTCATGTTGACCGCTATCGCCGAAATGCTGAACTCGACGTATATTCCGCATGATGGCTATTCCGCACTTTTTGACGAAAACGGCACAGCGATTGCGCATCCAACAAAAGGCGGGGAAAACTTGATGGAGATTGCCTATGTCAAGAATATGTACGGTTCTGACCAAGGGAATGAGACATACAATGATGAGAACGGAGACAAGATGATCAACGTCCATTCAACCATTCCCGAGTTTGGTTGGAAGGTCAGTACAGTGTATGAAGAGAATAACCTTATGGAAATGTCCCGTCAGCTGCTATTTTCAATTTTCATCATTTCAATTACCACACTCGTCGTAGTCGGAATCGGCCTGTACTTCCTCATTAGCAGAATGCTTAAACCGATTGCACGTCTTCGAAGCTTGATGGATGAAGTAGCAGAAGGCGATCTGACCGTCCAATCGGATATCCGTACGAAAGATGAGATTGGACAACTTGGCGAAAACTTCAACAAAATGATTGTCAACATGCATGGCATTATTTCCGTTGTTAATCAATCCGCTGACCATGTCAAGACAAACTCTGAAAGTTTGAGTGCCGTGGCAGAAGAGACGAGTGCGTCAAGCTCGGAAGTCGCACATGCCGTCAATGAAATTGCACATGGCGCTTCCAGATCCGCGGAAGATGCCGAAACGGTCACTGAAAAGGCAGATGAACTTGGCAGGCAGATTAACGATATTACGGAACGTGCGATTTCAATGAAGACAGTAGCGGAGCAGACAGGCAAGATGAACACGAATGGCCAAACCCAGATGCACAATCTTCAACAGAAGTTCGAATCATCAGGCACAAATCTGAAGTCTATGAACGACGCCATTAGTGCCCTTGGTGAAAAGGTAAAGGAAATCGGTGGAGTCATGGAAACAATCACTGATATTTCCTCACAGACAAACCTTCTTGCACTGAACGCAAGCATTGAAGCGGCTCGTGCAGGCGAACACGGAAAAGGCTTTGCAGTCGTTGCAGAAGAAGTCCGGAAACTTGCGGAAATGTCTGCGCGTGCTACGGAAGAAGTTAAAGAGACCGTCTTGCAGTTACAGGAAGAATCCCGACTCGTAACTTCTCAGATGGATGAAACAATCGCTACGTTCCGAGACCAAGAAAGCGTCGTCCAGGAAACGGAAAAGACATTCGCCCAACTCTCCGATTTGATGGAAAATATGCAGGCTTCAATCGATTCGATTTCCAATGAAATTCAGAGCGTAGCCCGTCGTAAAGACGAAGTGGCAATGACAATCCAGACGATGGCGGCCACATCCCAAGAAACAGCAGCCGCATGTGAAGAAGTTAGCGCCTCAACCGACGAGCAGCTCAGGGCAATACAATCAGTCACAGATGCTGCAGAATTACTGACAGACTTGAGTGAAAAACTGAACCTTGCAATTGACCGTTTCAAGATGTGAAACAACAAATAAATCCCGCATTGGCTAAGAGCCAGGCGGGATTTATTATTTGTGTTAAGACTATTCCGGTTGATTTCATCAATTCAATCCAAATTCCTACCCTGCTTTCTTAAACCGCGGATATCCAATCAATATCGCCACAACGCAGCAAATCCCCATCAGTACTGGGTAAAACGAATAAACGATGATGCTTAACGGTGAAATCGCCGCTAAGCCTGCCGCTGCCAATACTTGGACACCGTACGGCAAGACGCCTTGCCAGACGCTTGAGAACGTATCAAGCAAACTTGCGGATTTACGCGGATCGATACCGTACTCATCGGCAATGCGCTTTGCAATCGGCCCCGTAATAATGATGGCGATTGTATTATTAGCAGTCGCAATATCCGCCACGCTCACTAATCCCGCAATCCCGAATTCCGCGCCTTTTTTCGACTTGATCTTGTGGGTGATGACCCGCAATAAGTAATCGATGCCTCCATTATGCTGAATGATCCCGACGATTCCGCCGATCAAAATAGAAACAATCGCTAAATCCTCCATTGATATAATCCCAACAGATGCTGCCTGCAAGAAGCTATCCAACTGGTAAGAACCATCCAGCAAGCCAATGACACCGGCAAATATCGTTCCGCCAACGAGGACGATCAATACATGCGCGCCTAACAATGCGGCCACTAAAACAACCAAATACGGCAAGATCTTTATAATTTCGAATGGGTATTCACCGGTAAGTTCCGCTGAATTGCCATGCGTCAACAAAGCAAGGAGAATCATCGTCAGTATCGCTCCCGGAAGAACGATAAAGAAGTTCACTTTAAACTTATCCTTCATTTTTGTCTGTTGCGTCCTGACCGCCGCAATTGTCGTATCCGAAATCATCGACAAGTTATCCCCGAACATCGCGCCGCCAATGACCGTTGCCATGGCAAGCGCTACAGGGATGTCCGTTTGAGCGGCAATCCCTACCCCGATCGGCGCCAACGCGACAATCGTGCCCATTGATGTCCCCATCGAAATCGATATGAAACAGCCGATGACAAACAAGCCGACAATGAGCAGATTCGCAGGTAGCAGAGACAATCCTAGATTGACCGTCGACTCAACGGCTCCCATTCCTTTCGCCACTCCAGCAAAGGCACCTGCTAAAAGAAAAATGACTGCCATTAAAATTATATTCGGATGCCCCGCATGCTTCATAAATACATCGACCTTTTTACTGAACGTCTCTCGCCGATTCATTACGAGCGCCACAGCAGCCGCTATAAGCATCGCCACATTCAAAGGCATATTTGAAAAGTCTTTCGTCAAAATTCCTGACCCAATAAACAGGACAACAAAGACAATAAGCGGCAAAAACGCTAAAAGACTCCCTTTTTTCAATTGTTCATTCGACATATGCATTCCTCAACTTCATCATTTTCAAATATTGGTGGCAGTTCATATCAAGTACTGCGAGCTACCCAGTATAACATAAAAATCAGCTATTCATTCGAGTAAACTACTCGTTCGAAAGCTGATTTTGGTTGCATTTTTTTAAGCGTGCAATGATTGGTGCAGTAGAACGGAATAATTATTGAATCAACTGACTCGCCGATGCATTCAACTCCTCCACCGCATCGATAATACGGTCCGTCGTCACTTCTGTATCCTGAATGCCACTTAATAATTGAGTCATATCCGCGTTTGCCTGATTCACATACGTGATATTCTCATCCATCGCCTTCACGATGCTCTCAAACGATTCTTTCATCTGTTCAAAGCCTTGCCTTCCGTCTGCAATTCGGTCATCGACAGCGGAGAGCGTATGTACTGTTTCATCAATCATTTTATGATTCAGCCTGACTAACTCTGTAATCCGAAAAATAGAATCCCTCGTCATCTCGGCCAAATTCTTGATCTCCTGCGCGACAACGCCAAAACCCCTTCCATGCACACCCGCACGCGCTGCCTCGATGCTTGAATTCAACGCCAATAAATTCGTCTGGTCCGCAATATTTTTTACAATATTAACTACCTCCAAAACTTCCTTGGACGACTCCGTCACTTGCTTCACCATCATTTGAATTTCAGCGGAGCCTGTCTGGATTTGCATGATTTTCCCGTTCAGCACTTCCATCTGACTGTATCCTTCCTGCGCCATTGACCTTGTAACCATCGATTGTTCAGATGTCTTATGAATGATCCCCGAAACGTCGTCCGCTCTCTTGACTAATTTCTCTACCGATTCGCGCGCATTCTCTATCAAAGAATGTATATTATCACTCATAAAGCCAATGGAAGACTTGATCTCTTCGCGGACCTTCCGATTCTCCTGCGCAATCCCATCCGAATAGCTGCGATGGTATTCTTCCAACACAATTTGCTGTTCAAAGTTGAACACTTTTGCAAGCGCTCGGATAAAACGATTCGCTAGACTTTGATCTGTAATTTCCGTCATCACGAATTGAACGATGCCATCCTGCAGCAATTGAAAAGCGCCCATATACCATTGAGGTTCCAGGCCGATATGATAGTGAACCTTAGCAATTGTCAACCGCTGCTCACGAAACGCCTCATCAAACTGTCCCTCCAGCATTTCCCTCACATGGTTCAGCAACGTCGTCCGCAACCGATCCGTCGTACTATGTACATCAATGATTCCTTTAAGCGCAGGAATCGCCAATACCCTCGAATAAAATCCATCAACAATCTCTTCCAAATGAGGTGCAATCACAATACCAACTTGCTTCAAAACTTGTAAATCATCGACACTCAAATCGATGAAATCCACTTGTCGCTCCACTTGCTCATTCTGAAAGGAAAGCGTAACGAATTGCTCATCAATGACAGAAACCCCTTCTGACCGATCCACCTTGAATAAACCTTTAAACCCACCCATCATACAAAAACCTCCCCTTAGTAGTACATTAATCCCTATATTTATAATATAATTTGTTTTCCAGTAATTACAAAGGTCTGTGTTATTAATTCACAATCTTGTCATGAGATGGTGGCGGGATTGTGACGGAGGGCGGTGGCCCTGTTTTGGTGCCTGTGCAAGGTGCAATTATGACTATTTATCTCAAAGCATATAAATACTAATAAAAGTCAACCATCGTACGTGATAGTTGACTTATTGTTTTTCTCTATGCAATTGTAGTGCATTTTTTCTTACAAAGGCACCATAAAAAGCACCTTAAAAATTGTTACGGTATTCTTCATCATACATATGGCAACTTACGGTTCTTACTGGATTGATAGAGATTTCCTTCGGTACTGCTGTTTTGCAAACGTCTTTGGCAAATTGGCATCGCGGATGAAACGGACATCCTGAAGGTGGTGAAGCAGGGTTTGGGACATCACCTTTTAATATAATTTGTTCTTTCTTCATGTCTGGATCTAACGAAGGGACCGCTGACATTAAAGCTTGCGTATACGGATGCAAAGGATTTTTGAATAGCTCCTTTTTTTCAGCAAGCTCCACGATCCTCCCTAAATACATGACGCCGATTCGATTACTGACATGCTTGACGACGCTCAAATCATGGGCGATAAAAATATAGGTCAGCCCCAATGTCTCCTTCAACTCTTCGAATAAGTTCAGAATCTGGGCTTGTACTGAAACATCCAATGCCGAAACTGGCTCGTCCGCAATAATAATAGCGGGATTGACCGCGATGGCCCTCGCAATTCCGATCCGTTGCCTTTGCCCTCCGCTGAACTCGTGCGGATAGCGTCCGATATGCGAAGGACTCAAACCGACTTTCATCAGTAATTCCGCAATCATCTCTTTTCGTCGCTTCGCATTTCCCCCAATCTGATGGGTCGACAAGGCCTCGTCCAATATAGCGCCGACCGTCATTTTCGGATTTAAAGATGCATACGGATCCTGAAAGACGATTTGCATTTCACTCCGCAAATTCCGTAATTGAGAACCATTCAACTCTGTCACTTCCTGGCCTTCGAATTGGACAGAACCAGAGCTCGGTTCAATCAATCTCAATATACTTCGTCCCATCGTCGATTTCCCACATCCACTTTCCCCGACAATGCCAAGTGTTTCGCCCCGGTATACTTGAAAACTAATGCCATCCACTGCTTTCACAAATCCGTTATTTCTTTTAAACAAGCCCTTACCGATTGGGAAATGTGTTTTTAAATCATTAACTTTTAGCAACGGTTCGCTCATACCAGTACCGCCTGCCCCTCGTACAACCAACATCTGACTGAGTGGTTACCCAATTGGAATAAAGGCGGATTTTCTTCTTTACATTTGTCCAATGCCCTTTCACATCTTGCCCTGAAAGGACAGCCTGCCTGGATGTCTCCTAAATTCGGAACAGTTCCATGAATTGGATTCAGCCGCGCTTCATCCTCAGCCTCCAAAGTTGGCACAGAATTCAATAAGCCTACTGTGTATGGATGTTTCGGCTTCTTAAACAATGAACTAACATCCGCCTCTTCAACAATCTGTCCGTAATACATGACCATTACACGATCCGCCATTTCTGCTATAACACCTAAATCATGGGTAATTAAAAGGATTGCAGTTTTGTATTCCTTCTGCAACGTATCCATCAAATCCAATATTTGCGCTTGTATCGTTACATCCAATGCCGTTGTAGGTTCATCTGCAATCAACAATTTTGGGTTACATGCCATCGCCATTGCAATCATGACACGTTGACGCATACCTCCTGACAACTGATGAGGATACTCATCGACAATTTTCTCAGAGCGAGGTATGCCGACTTTCTTCAGAATTTCTATCGTTCGAGCTTCAATTGTTTTCGGGTCACCCGCATCATGCAATAACAGCACTTCGCCAATTTGCTTGCCGATTTTATGAACCGGATTCAAAGAAGTCATAGGCTCTTGAAAGATCATTGACATTTTATTCCCACGGATAGCCCGCATTTCTTTTTCACTGCATGTATTCACATCTGTATCGTCAAGCAAAATTCTTCCTTCCGTAAACCCGGCATTCTTCGGAATCAACTGCATAATCGAAAGTGACGTCAAGCTCTTCCCGCATCCCGATTCTCCAACGAGTCCAAGCGTCTCCCCTTCATGGATATGGAAATTCAGTCCTTTTACCGCAGGAATGACGTCACCTTTCTCTCCATGAAAGAAAATATGCATATCTTCTACTCTTAAAAGCTCTTCCATCTACCGAGCCGCCCCTTCCAAAAAATAATCGAAGGCGATTTTCGCAATACGGGCGATCGGTTCATTCCCTTCGTAGTCGAGCGTTTTGCCGACAGAGAATACTGTGATGACAAATTCACCTTTCGAATCAGGCAAATAGACGATACCCGTGTCGTTATACACCGTTCCTAAACTCCCAGTTTTATTGGCGACCTTCGTGCCTCTTGGCAATAAACCCGGAATGCGCTGCGTATATTGTTGGCGGAGGAGGATATTGCGGATATCGGTTGAACACGCTTCAGAGTAGATTTCCCCTCTCGCAATCTTCTCCATTAACCAGTTCATATCACGGGTTGTGCTTACATTGTTTTCCGTGCTATCTTGAAAAACGATGCTATCTCGATCATAATGGCCTGCTATCAATGTGTTGATAATCTGATCGAACATTTCATCACTATACTCTGTAGGCGAGATACCCGCACACAAACTTAACAGCTCCCAAATCGAATGTTTAACATGAATATGTTCCAGTCCATGGGATCGCATATAATTCTGTACAGTTTGCGCATTCACCATCGACAACAACTTGTCCGTCGCCATATTGTCACTGACGATGATCATCATCATTGCCAAGTCTTTAATCGTCGGGGATATTCCAACATCCATTTCCTGAAAAACCCCGGAACCAGGGACTCGATCATCTCTTTGTAGCTCGATCCTTTCGTTGACATCGATTTCACCTTGATAGATGGCATCATATAAAGCAGCAAGTATCGGTACCTTTACAACGCTTGCAGTTTGAAAGTAACGGTCGCCTTGTATATGAACTTCTTCGTTTGTCTGTAAATGTTTGATTGAAATGCCAAACGTGGCGTCAATTCCATTGATATACGATTCGATTTTTTCCTTTAGCAACCTGATCGCCCCCACTATTTAAGCCTAGGATCCAAAGCATCCCGCAACCCATCACCCAATAAATTGAAGCCTAAAACAACGAGCATAATTGCAAGCCCCGGGAATAATGTCATCCACCATGCTTGGCTTAAAAATGATTTACCTACGTATACAAGCGCACCCCATTCCGGATTCGGCGGTTGTGCCCCCAATCCAAGGAAGCTAAGTGCCGCGGCGGATAAAATGCTGCTCCCGAATTGAATCGTTGCAAGTACGATAATTGGCGAAGCGACGTTCGGCAAAATATGTTTCACGATGATCTTCCAGTTTTTCACGCCTAACGCTCTTGATGCTTCCACATATTCCGTTTCTCGAACGGACAAGACAGAGCCTCGGACAACCCTTACGAATGAAGGAATGACTGATATCGCCACTGCAATCATCGCATTCGTCAACCCGACCCCAAGAATCGAAACGATGGCAATCGCCATAAGCAATGAAGGAAAAGCCATCAATATGTCCATGAGCTGCATAATATACATATCAAGCCTTCGATAATAGCCTGCGATGACCCCTAATATGACGCCGATCGTCCCCGAAATGGAAACGGCAACTAGCCCCATTAGCAACGACACGCATCCGCCATATAACATTCTTGTGAATAAATCGCGCCCGAATTCATCCGTCCCTAGCAAATGCTTAGCACTTGGCCCTTGTAAACTGTCTTCGAATATCATTTCATTGACAGGATACGGACCGATGAACGGTGCAAGGGTGGACATTGTAATGAAGAACAGGAGAATCCCGGCTCCTACGAGAGCGCCTTTATTCTTCTTGAGCTTCTTCCAAAAACTCCGATACTTCGAGTGCGTTTTCGTTTCAACTTCTTCTACATAAACAACCGGTCCGTTCCCGGTGTCCAACTGTTTCAAATTCCCATTCCCCCTTTCATTCCCAAGCGTCAGTCAAATCGAATACGCGGATCCAGCTTTGTGTAAAGCAAGTCCACAATTAAATTCGCAAGTATGATCATCGAAGCCATAAACAAAAGCAATCCTTGGACAGTTGGAATATCTCGCGTTGAAATTGCGGACACGACTAAGCTGCCTAGGCCAGGCAACGCGAACACTGTCTCCGTTACGACTGCTCCTGCCATTAAATAACCGAACTGCATTCCGATGACGGTTACAACCGGAATGAGTGCATTTTGCAAGCTATGGTGGAAAATGAGTCTGTAGAGGCTTGCCCCTTTTGCCTGCGCAGTCCTTATATAATCCTGCTTTATGACATCGAGCATACTTGAGCGCGTCATCCGAGCAATCGTTCCAGCTGTCCCTAGTCCTAGCGTAATTGAAGGCAATATGAGCGAGTAGAACCCGCTATATCCCGAAATCGGGAAAATGCCGAGCTGATAGGAGAATAGGAGAATTAAAAACAACGCAATCCAAAAACCTGGTGCAGAAATCCCAACGAGCGCTATCAGCATCGCCAATTGATCGTAAATCGTATTTTGCTTCACAGCCGCAATGATCCCCATCAAAATCCCGATGATCGACCCGAAAACGACACTATACAATGCCAATTGGGCTGTAATCGGGATACGGTTTAAGATCTCCTCCACTACTGTGTAACCGGTAATGTAGGAAGTTCCGAGATCTCCTTGAACAGCATTTAACATATACGTCCAATATTGAGTAATGATCGGCAAGTCCAATCCGAGTCGGCTTTCCAGCTCCCGAATCGATTCTTCCGTTGCAAAATCACCTAATATATACGTTACCGGATTGCCCGGCACGAGATGAATCATGAAGAAGACAAGCAACGAAACGCCAATCAAAGTGATTCCCATCGTCAACAGACGCTTCAGTAAATAAGACGACATTTCATGCACCCCTATACATACGGGAACACGGTCTAATACAAGACTGCGTTCCCATGAAATCGACTATTTTGCCACTTTGACGTTTTCCCACATAATGAGATTACGTTTCGGATGAATCTCAAATCCCTCAAAATTCCGGATTGCTGTAATGTTTTCTTTTACATATAGAGGAACCCATGGAGATTGCTCAACTAATAGTTTCTGTGCTTCCTCATACAGCTTCAACCGTTTCTCCTGATCCATTTCAACTGCGCCTTTTTCCAGTAAGCTATAAATCTCTTCCACTTCATAATGGAGACGAGTCGATTTTCCATCGCCGAATAGAAGGAAGTTCAACACATCTGCGTCCAGCCAACCGAAGCTCCATAGAAGCATTTCATGCGCACCCTTCGGCGTCTGCTCGATAATTGTTGCTGATTCCTTCACCGATATGGATAGGTCAATTCCGATTTCCTTCAATTGATTTTGAATGATTTGCGCTGCGCGTTGGTTTGCAGGATCATCATCGACCCACATGTCCACTTTGAACGGATTGCCATCCTTCATGACGATGCCGTCTTTATTCGTATCTTTCCAACCCGCTTCAGATAATAATTGTTTCGCTTTATCAAGATCCCTCGAATATTTATTACGAGCCATCTCTTCGATTTCCTCGTTATATCCGAACGTCGCTGGCGGCAGCGGTCCATATACTGGCTTCGCTTCGCCTCTAAACGTGTTCGTAATGATCGAATCCCGATCAATTGCAAGTGCAATCGCCTGTCTTACGCGTACATCCTGAAAAATCGGCTTTTTATTATTCCATCCAAGATAGCTCAACACATAATTCGGAACCCGTACGATCGTCACACCATCTTCCTTCTCAAGCTCTTCGATATATTGGTATGGAACGCTGCCCAACACATCGACATTTCCTTTTTTGAATTCAAGAATCCGTGTCTCTTCATCAGGAATGAAACGGAATGTCACTTTTTCAAAGCCTGGCCCATCCGATCCCCAGTCAAATTTATCGCTCGGCTCGTACACTAACGAATCTCCACGCTTGATTTCCTTAAGCTTCAAAGCACCTGTGGCACTAGGATTTTTTTCGAATCCTTCTCCGTTACTATCAAGAACTGATACATCAATCGGAGATAAATAATCCGAAGTGGCATTCGTGAAGAACGGAGCGAACGGCTCAACCCATCGAATCTTAAATACATATTCACTAACAACTTCGATACTTTCGATGTCGCCTGCATTCGTTTTGAAAGGTGACGATTCCATCAACCGCTCAAACGACTTTTTCAGAGCCTCGGCATTCACAGGCTGTCCGGAATGGAATTCAACACCCTCTTTCAGTTCAAATGTCACTTCCTTGCCATCCGGCGAAACAGTATACTCCTTCACCAAATTCCCAACGATATTCCCATCATCGTCATACTTCATCAACGGATCATACAACGCAGAGTTCGCATCTCCCATCGACGACGTCCGGTGCACATCAACCGAATCAGGCTCCGAAATCGCCGCAACGATGATTTCCCCATTCCCTTTCTTCGCCTTCTTCCCTCCGCAACCGGAAAGGACGAGTGCGAAGACAATCATAGTGAGAAAAAGAAGCGTGAATGTCTTTTTCATTTGCAAGTTCCCCCTTTATTCAATTTTGTGGAGCGAGTTGTGTTATGGCTTTTCTTTATATTTGGTGGATTCCTCCTTTGGGACTCGGAGTGGTGCTTGTCCGAGAATAGGTTGTCGGTGATTGTTACAACTATATATATTCGGGGGAGGTGGAAAAATGATAGATTGATGGGGAAAATAAAAAGCATTGATGATCTTTTGTGTGATCGTCAATGCTTTTCGTTATTCGTATATGATCGTTTGTATTATCAGCGTTCCATTTTTAATACGGTACTAATAACCGCTCTCCTTTAAATCAAAAAGTCTTTTCGAATTAATTTAAATCCCTACGAACAAACTCCGAATCAATCGTCTCTCCAAATTCCTTCTTCAACCGTTCAAAAATCGGCAGCAGTCCATTCTTAATGATTGTCGAAATTTGAACATTTTTCTTCTTTTCAACTGCTTTTCCAAGCTTCGACAACTCTGCTTGCATGCTGGATGTCACCTGTTGATACATTTCCGAGTTCGAAGGGCGTTCTTTGCTATTGCAAACGACTTTCAACATATCGTTCAGCCATTCCACTCCGCCTAACAGCATTTCAAATCTGTCCCATGTATCGCTCGTCGGAACACGTTGGAAGTCATTAGCAAGTGCGCTCACTTCAGGAATTGCACGCTGCAAATATTCCTCTGCTGACAAAAGGACATCATTCATGAATTCCTTTTCTGTCTTAATAACAACTTCAAGCTCCTTGATCTCCTCCAAGTTGCTCTCCAAAAACTCCTCGTGCTCGTCGTAAACTTCCGTACCATCTGAAATAAAATGGCTGAAATAATACCCTTCCGTCACGCTCTCATTAATCCGTTCAATCACATCATCCGCTGACGGCTTCTCTTTATACTCAATATGTTGCTTGCCAATAATTAATTTCAAAATGTTTCCTCCATCAAATCCAATTTTGCAGTACTATTGTTTATATCGGTCAGTATGGACATTATTTCAGTTTTACAAAAGTGCATAATGATTCCTGAGGAATACTATGCTTCCCCTTTCGTTAGATCTAACACGAATTCTTCCACTCGCCTTTTCGGTAACTGATATACTTGTCCCTTGCTCATACCACGCTCCTGCTTCATTTGCGCCACCATCTGATCCCAATTTCTCCGCAAAGCTGTAGGGGAAAGGATAACTGTCCGCCAGAAATGATGTTGCTGTGACCAAGTTATAAGATGCTGGACCTGTTCAATTGTTCGCTGATCATTCACAACGATGCGCTTCATGTCATTTGTCCATTTCCCCAGATTGGGCTCCCTCAGGTCGGGATGATTGCTACGAATTCCTTCAAGTAACGCCAGTGCCAGTTGAGTATACCCGGATGATTCATCGTAAACAGCTGTAGGATAATTAATTATTACTTTCTTTTCATTCTTAACATTCTTGTTAGGTGTTAACTGTCTGTTAGCGGTCTGTTGACTGTCTGTTACATCGCGTGTTCTAGATCTGTCATCACGTTGATAAATAACCCAATTCACAATGGTAATAAGCCGATTTTGATTTGTTGATTCGTCTGTCAAAAATCCATATTTCGCAAATCGTTTCAGAGCTGTACGGATTTTCTGCACGCTAACAGCTTTGCCGCATTTTCGCTCAAGAGACGGCAGTGACGTTATCATTTGACCCGGCTGCAACGAATATGAAACCCCTTTCCATTTCCACTGCCTTTCTTTGTGTGTCGCCATCATCAGTAACGTTACCAAAATCACTTTCTAATCCGACGTCGCATTCGTCCAAATTGGCTTATCCAACAATGACCTATGTACTCTTATCCAGCCTTGTTCCACCTTTCTTCACCTCAATTAGTTAATTGTATGGACAACCGCTTCGCTATCTATATAGGCTGGTCCTCCGCGAAAGAATACAGTTTGGTGAATTTTATTAGAGGGACTAGGCAGTGTTTTAGACAGAATTCAATGCAATTTACAAGTTTCTTTCAAAAAAATGAAAATTGAATAGTATTTCCTAGTAATTGTAGTAATTCAATAAACGAATCATCATTTCAACTACCCTATTTATAGTTTATATAATGCATAAAATTTAAAAACACGGCTGGAAACCCCGGCCGTGTTTTGTCTTTTGCTTCAACAATGTGGAAGTTTTTGCTTTTTATTTTACTTTTGCAGCTTTTCCAATTCCTGTTTTAATAAATTTACTTCTTGCTTATTTTTCTCAGAATAATTTTCAATAATTTCATTAACCTTTTTTTCAATGATGTCTATGTTACTTTCATGATTATATTCTAAATAAACAAACACAGCTATTATTCCAATTACTGTTGTGATTAAGAAGATTGTAAACTTATTATCCTCAATTTTAGAATCAAAAACTAATGTTTTTAATATATAAAACAAAATTAATAGACACAATATTATAGAAAGGTTCATGGCTAATATATTTGCCGTAAAATTACTTTCGATTTTAGGTATTGCACTTATATTTACACCAAGGACTGCAAATGCAGCAACCAATATGGAAAGTATAGTTGCTACATCTTTATAAAAATCATCGATTTTATCACTATGTTTTATTATTAATTTGTTTATTTTTTCAATATCCTGCACTTGTGACTCTTTGTTTTGTTCGAATTCTTCTAACAAATGTGTTTGATTTATTTTTGTCTTATTTATACCTTCCAATATATTCTTTTGCTCTTCCATTAACTTGACAGTCCGTTTACTCGCATTTAAATGTAAGTAATGTAGTCCTTTGCTTGTTAATTTTATTTGGGATTCATTAGAACTTATTAAATCTAAAATACTACCAAAATAAAGTATTTTATAGTAATTGCGAATTTCAGAATCCTTCCCTTGGTACTCATGAAAATATTCTTCAAGAAAAATATGCTTTTCTTTTTTGAAAAGCCTATGTAAATTATATCTATATTGCGTTGTAGGATCTATAATTAAAAAATTATTATCATATAGCACCGCTTCAGATTCGTTTTCAATATCAAATTCGACGGGTTTATAATAATCAATATATCCATTCATAAATAAAATTTTGATGAGCTTTCTGAATTCCCCTTCATCAATCTCTGAATTCTTCATTAATGAATACAAATTTTTACTTGGAAATTCACCGAAATCCGTTACTTGGAAAGATGAATCTGAGTAAATAATACTCTCCAATATCGATAATATCTTTTCTTCGGACTTGTTATCTTTCAATAACTCATTTAGTTCCATACCTAAGCCTTCATTGAACTTAGAAATTTCTAGCTCCTCTTCAATAAGTTCTTTTTTTACCTCTAGTCCATCTAATTCTATATAATTCATATTTGCTAAATTTTTCATTGATCACATTCCTAAATGAATTTATTCAAAAACGCGGCCGGAAATCCCGGACCGCGTTTTATTAACCAGATTAACGTAGAAGTTGAAGTACGCCTTGTGGTTGTTGGTTTGCTTGCGACTTGTCTCGTTATTTCTAACAAGGTCAGACTATATCTTCACCCTTATATAAGGGGCTGGGCACTTCGAATGTTACGACTCGTAACACCCTACGGATTTCATCGTCGTAGCGGATGCCTTAGACGGTATATCCTAGTCGTTGAACGTTCCCCACGGTTTCCCGACAGGGGCTTCGCTGCTGATTGTCCAATCTCTTCGTTTTTCAAGCCATCGCGATTACCGTTTCCAGTTGCGCTGTGGCAGAAGAGCTCTCAGGAGGTTCCAGCAATTCACCCAGTGATAATCTTAACTGTTACCAGTTAAGACGCCCGTACAACATTACCGTAGGAGTTGAAGTACTCCTTGTGGTGTTTGTTGTGCTTGAGCCAACATTGCTTGTGCTGCTTGAGTCAAGATGTTGTTCTTTGTGAACTCCATCATTTCTTTCGCCATCGTGCGAACATTAGCTTTCACTAATGACCAGACTATATCTTCACCCTTCGATTGCTCGGTAGGGGTCGGGCACTTCGGATCGGCAAGGTACTCAGTCTTGCGTTTCCTATGGATTTCATCATCATGGCTTGTGCTGTAGATGGTATACCCTAGTCGTTGAACCTTCTCCACTCTTTCGAGACAGGAGCTTGGCTGCTGATTGCCCAATCTCTCTTCTTTTCAACCCGTCACGCTTACTGTTTCCAGTTACGTTGTGGGGAAGAAAGCTTCAGGGGTTTCCAGCAATTCACCCGATCGTACTCACTGACCGTTACCAGTCAGGACGACTTTGTCTGTCACTGCTTACGCAGCAGCTAAGACATAATCCACGTCGCGGATACGTGATTCCGCAGCTGTTAAGTTTTCGGAAGCAGCACCTAAGTTATTAATCGTATGTTCTAAGCGGTTTTGGAATGCACCAAGTTTTGAACGCTCACCGGAAACTTGTTGGATAGCATCGTCCAATACTTTGATAGCGTCATTCGAACCGTCTTTCGTCAATAAATTAATATCTTTTACATAATCACCGTTCGCCTTATCCCCTAGGACATTAGCACTGATTTCACTGATATCGATTTTCATATGTTGATCCTTATTCGCACCGATTTGTAGCGACGCTCCGCCACCAGTAACTGAAACAGTTGCTGTGTCAGTCGCAGCACCTTTGGCAGTAAACTCAGCACCCTTATAGGTAATAGATTGGCCAATACCTGTTACTTGTTCTGTTGCTCCATTTGGCGCTTCAACAGTAACTACTGCATCAACACCTGCAGCAACAGTACCACCAAATTCTGCTGCATCTGCTCCACCTAAAACTATTTCAGCATCTGAGCCAAAAGATGTTTGTGTTAAAGTGATTTCTGCAGTACCAGACGCTTCAACACCTGTAACGTCTTTATATTCATTGATTTTCGCAACAATTGCGGCTGTATCAGCGTTTGTCATCCCGCTAAAATCAATTTTAGTTCCATTAATAACTAATTCTTTTCCAGAAACGTCTGAAGCTGTTGTGAAATCTGTCCCACCTGCTGCTGCAGTTGCTTTTGTAGCAGCTGTGTCTACTGTAAAATTATAATCACCTTTTGTAAGACCTGTTGCAGTAACAACACCCAATACATCTTTATCACTTGATGTTCCATTTACACCAAGACTACCGTTCAGTAATTTTTTCGTATTAAACTCAGTAGTTTCAGAAATGCGGTTCACTTCAGCTTTTAATTGTTCAACTTCTTTTTGAATTTCTTTACGGTCATCTAAAGTATTTGTGTCGTTGGATGATTGCACAGCCAATTCACGCATACGTTGAAGAATTGCATGTGTTTCATTTAGTGCACCTTCAGCAGTTTGGATTAAAGAAATACCATCCTGTGAGTTTTTCTGAGCCATGTCCAAACCGCGGATTTGACCACGCATTTTTTCGGAGATTGCAAGACCTGCTGCGTCGTCTCCTGCACGGTTGATTTTAAGACCTGAAGATAGTTTTTCTAGGTTCTTAGATGCTTGTGTGTTGTTAGCACCTAGTTGGCGGTGTGTGTTAAGTGCCGCGATATTGTGGTTAATTCTCATTGTAATTTTCCTCCTTGAGTGTTTATGGGTTCACGTCCTTGTGACCCTAAGTAATTTGTTGCTCACGGAGTAAGAGCCGGCCGAACTCGTTACTGCCGCTTACAATATTAGTATCGGACAAGTTGGTTAGGAGTTTAGCGTTTTCTAAAAGTTTTTGTTGAATTTTGGTTTATTATAAGGAAAGTTTATTGCGGTTTGAAAATGGACGCCTGGAAGTATTCCAAGGCATCCATTTTGAAGTGTTATTGCTCTTTCTTTGTTAGTTGAGAGAAGAGGGAAGTGTCTAATGTAAGTGCTTCTGTGTTTGTTTCTGTGATTGACTGGATGAGTTCACCTCGAAGGATGTCTACATTTTTCGGAGCTTCTATGCCGATTCGGATTGTGTCGCCCTTAACTTCAAGTATGCGAATCTCGATGCCATCGCCGATTTTGATTGTTTCATTTGTTTTACGAGAGAGGACTAGCATGTCATTTTGCCTCCTTCGGTTGGCCAATTGTGTGGCGGGTAGTAAAACGGTTGTCGTTTATGATCATTTGCTTTGCTTTTCTGCTGTTCATTTGGAAGATGAGTGGTGCTTGCAAGTTGATGGTCGATGTTTCGAATGGCTGTTTCAGTGTTAGAATGCCTAGTACGAATACATCTTCCGGTTTTTCGATGTCGAGCAGTTCGATTGTCGGTTCATCGATGTCGAATGAGTAGTCTGCGACTAGCGTGTATGGATTAGTGACGATGAACGCAACCGATGATGTATTGGAAGACTGTAAGACTTGGAAAATATCGTTTCCTTCAATAGGAAGAAGAATAAATTCCTTTTCGTCTTCAAATCCTGGAATACCTTTTGGGAAGTTCCATAGTTGGTCCGTATGGATTTCGATTTCGCCATGGAATTTTGTTTGGATGTTCATATGTTTTCGCTCCTTTGCTGATTCGATCAGTTATTGAATAGCATAGCATGTTCTAGTTTTCTTGCATAAAAAAAGAACGTTTTGGTTACGTTCTTCATAGTTTCCAATCGATTTGGATGGAAGGATACTGTTCCATGACACCGGTCACTTTGCCTTGTGTATAGTTATGGATCGGTTTGTTGATTTGGACGTCTAACACCGGTTTTTGCGGTGTTGCGTTGATGTTAAGTGAGCCTGGTTGGAAGGACATTTGGATTTTTGTCCGGTCGCCGACGAATTTGAAGGCCATTTGCTTTGGCGGCGGTGTACCATTCTGTTTAGCGATATCGGCGATTGCCCCGCCTCCGTTTTCGATCTGCACGAGCTGCTGGCCTTCCTGTGCTCGGCGGGCGATGCCTTCCATGAGTTGTTGCAATCCGTATTGGGCGTTTTCGGCTGAACGCCTCAACGGACTTTTCAAGTCAATATCCGCACGTACTTCAGTTGTATCAAGTGATAGTTGTGGTCTTGTCGAAGACATTTCCAAAATAGCGGCAGGTTGTTTCTGTGTGAGAGTCGCTTTGGGCTGCTCGATTTCTTGGATCGGTTTGTCGATTTGAAGTCCTAGAATGCCCCTTGTCGTTTGGATTTGCAATTGTGGAATATTCATTCGCTTCACCTTTTGGAAAGGCGCTCGGAGTGTATCCAAACGCCTTCATTATTTATTATCGTAAAAAGTCTACTAGTGATGGCTGGATGATGCGTGCGCCAACAGATAGAGCAGCTCGATGGATCGATTCCTCAGTGAGCATTTCAGTGATTACTTTTTCGTAGTCAATATCTTCGTTTTCGGATTGCTGTTTTTTCGCTGCGCCTTCTTGCATTTCTAGGCGGTTATGCATGAGTTCTGCGCGGTTGGAGCGAGCGCCGATGTCTGCACGAGCTGTAAGGACAGCATCCATTTGATTTTCTATGTCTTGTAGTGCTGCACTGAAGTCAACTCCATCGCCGTCCTCAGTAAGCTTCCCAAACAGATCATCTATGCCTTTAAATAAATTGGCAGCATCCGTATTCACTTTTAAGGATACTCCATCAAACACTTCTATTTCTACACTACTTTTGAAAGCTGGATCCGTTTCAATTCCAATGACATCCCCATTATTACCCGTTGCTTTATTATATAAGGGTTTGTCAGTCATCGTGCCGCTGAAGATATATTTATCCCCAACCTTAGTGTTAGCCAAGTCTTGTATTTGTTTTTGAAGTTGCTTTAGCTCAATCTTAATCTTCTCACGATCCTCAGGTGTCATCGTCCCTGTATTCGCAGCATTCGTCACAAGTTCTTTTGCACGGTGCAAGACTTGCCCAACGCCGTCAAGTGCATCATCGGAACTGTCGAGCCAGTTGTTCACTTCACCAAGATTCTTCTGGTAAGTGGCGACTTTGTCAACTTGCATCCGGTAGCCCATGCCCTTCATAACAACGACAGGGTCATCGGATGGACGGTTAACCTTCTTACCGGAACTCAGCTGTTCTTGCAGCTTGCCCATTTTATTATAGCTCGACGTTAAATTGCGGAGCATATTGTTCGATAGCATTGATTGTGTTACACGCATTTAGTTGTTTCCCCCTTCTTATCGACCGACAACGCCCATGCCGTTGATAATTTTGTCAAGTGTTTCGTCCATGACGGTAATCATGCGGGCAGAAGCGTTGTATGCTTGTTGGAATCTGATCATATCTGTCATTTCTTCATCGAGCGAGACAGAACTGATAGAGTCTCGGCGGTTGGAGACTGCCCCTAGAAGTGTTACCGAGTTTAGAGACATTTTCACCGCTTGTTCGCCTTGAACGCCAAGCTCGCCGATTACGCCTGAGTAATAGGTTTGTATACTAGATCCTTCTAAATCTCCTAGGGGTTTAAAGAGTACGTCCCCTAATTTTTTTGCATTTTCCGCATTTCCAACTTCACCTGCTGCACTTGAAGCATTGATTCTACTAGGATCGTTTTCGATGGCATCGGCCACTTTGATGCCAGATGCTCCAGAGCCTTCAAAGAAATCCTCAACTTTTTCTTTAGTAGGTTGACCTTCAGGTGTAGGAAGCGGTTGCCCAGATGCATGAACTTCATTAAACGCCTTCATAAATGCATCTGCCATTTTATCTAGCTTTGCTAGCATTTCAGGATATAGGCCTTTAATTACACCTGCCCTATCCTCATAACCATAAGAATTCGCCAATGATTTAAGCGATCCTGCTAGCTGCATATCGTTTACATCTAATGTATTTACTTCCGCAGGTCCGCCAGAGATAGTGAATCCCTTCATATCCCCTATAGGATTACCTTCAGAGTCAGTGCCATCTGTTCCTTCTGGTGTCAGTTTTGAGTAACTACTCTTTTGCACTACCGTGATTGGATCACCAGACGTCTTTATCTTGACCGTCACCGTACCTTCAGCTATTTCCAAAGCTCGTCCTCCGGATTTTTCATAGCTGACTTCAATCGGTACATATGTGGACAATTCATCTAACAATTGGTCTCGTGCATCATACAAGTCGTTTGGCATATACCCGTTCGGTTCGACTTCCGAGATTTGTTTATTCAGCGATCCTATTTGTTCTAGAAGGGTATTAATTTTCTTTGTGGAGACACCGATTTCCTTTCCAAGATTCGTTTGGATTTCCGACAAAGATTTATGCATGTAGTTGAATGAATCCGCCACTGCTTTCCCGTTTTGAACGACGACAGCGCGTGCCCCACCATTTTCCGGATTTGCCGCGAGTGTTTGTAGGGACTGCCAGAAGTCGCTTAATGATTGCTGCAGACCGTATGCGGATGGTTCTGCCAGGACGTCTTCCATTTGTGAAATAGCTTTTGATCTTGATTCCCAATAGCCGAGCTTGTTCGATTCTTGTCTGAACTGCTGGTCGACGAATCCATCACGGATACGTTGAATCGAACCTGCTTCAACACCTGTTCCGAGGAAGCCGGGCATTGTCGGTGTATTGAGGCCGACACCAGGGAAGCCGGACGTTGCTTGCATGTTGACGCGTTGGCGGGTGTAGCCAAGAGTGTTGGCGTTGCTGATGTTGTGTCCTGTTGTATAGAGTCCGGATTGTTGTGTGTACAGTCCGCGTTTATTCGTTTCGAGTCCCATGAATGTGGAGCGCATTGTGTTCCTCCTTAGGCTTGTGAGTCGAAGTTTGGTAGTTCCTTCTTCTCTTTTCTGCCGTTGATTTCAGTTTTTGAGTAGGTAGCCGATTCCGGACGCGGGCGGATCATGTCCAGCGACAGATTCACGAATTGAAGGGATTGGTATGTCAGTTTTTGGTTCAAGTCGTTTTGCCATTTCAATTCATGAATCGCATGCAGGAGACGGTCCTTCGCCTCCACAAGTTGGTTCTTTTCCGGTTCGGGTGTTGCTTCGATCAGATTGGCGATTGTCGGGTTCATCGGCACGGGACGTCCTTGTCCCTTCAAGTAGGCGATGACCGCTTTTTGCCTGTCATTGTCCATTTGGACGATGGCAGCAAGATGTGCCTGCTCGTCTTTCATAAGCTGGTCGATGCCACTGATGTCGCCGTTTTTAATGAGCGCAGTTTTTTCGTTTGCAATGCGAAGCAGGCTCTTATGCAGTTTTTCCAAGTTGTCGAGTATGGAAAGGATTGTTTCTATTGACATGGAGACCCCTGCTTTCTCTTATCGTATTTCTTTTGGTTATTTTTTGTAGTACTTAATTAGATTGGAAGCGAGTTTTTCAGCGTCCACTTTGTAGTTCCCTGATTCGATTTCTGCTTTCAACTGCTGCACGCGCTCGTTCCGTTGTGTTGTGATCGGTGATGTTTCGGAGAGCTGCTTCGCTTCGGATGAGATTTCAAGTTTATCCGTTTTGATTTTCGCCTGTTCCTTCGCTTGCTCGGCTTTCAGTTGATTCGTCCGGTAAGGGTTGACGGGAGGGATGTTAATTTTATTGATTTTCATATGTCTCGCTCCTTTCGATGTGTCAATTTGGTCTTACCTCTTATTTCGGCAGATTTGTGACAACGTTTAGGGTCTTTTGAAGGAAAACGAAGTTTGTGCGTTTTGCAGGGGTAGTCCTAGCTTATTGTTTCCTTTAGAAGGAGGAAAAAACCGACTTCTGCAAGTCGGTGTAGAGCGTTTATGCGTGGTTGGGCGGATTTATGCGTATCTCTTGAGTTTTATGCGTACATTTTGAGATTTATGAGTTTTTCTCGGCATTTATGCGTAGTTCTTAGGTTTTATGCGTTTGTAAGCCTAAATTGAATCAACTGGCTGTCTTTCCCCATATATTCTTCGCTACCGATCCTGCTCACTTCCTTGAACCCAAGGTTGTGCAGCATTTTTTGTGAGCGGATATTTGAATCGTTTGTTTCTGCAATAAAATCTGTGATTCCTAGTTTCAAGGATGCGTAGTTCATTAAACTGAACGTCGAATGATATCCGATGCCTTGTCCCCATATCGAAGAGTCACCGATTGCGATGCCTATTTCGGCGGCGTTCCCTTCTATATTCGCCAAGTCGGCATAGCCGATCAGTTTGCCTTCGTATTCAATTCCCATTCTGATGAAATCTTCCGCTTGGATGTTTACACAATGAACCCACCATTGATAAAGCTCCTCTGCATCGCGATTTCTATCCCAGTCGTTTGCGGCACAGAATAGATCGTCCTTGCTCCAGTTGAGGACGGCTTCATAATCGTCGATGCGTAATGGTCGTAATGCTATGGAATCCTTATTCATTTCGGTTTCGATCTGCCAAATATGTGCCAGATTCGCTTTTTTGGACTGCTTCCCTGAATTCTTGAGCGGCTTCGAATTGGCGCAGGCCACTTTTCAGTTCCTCAGTGCAGTTTACGCAAAGTTTGCCTTTTGTCGTGAGCTTGCCGCAGTTGTCGCATGGGTAACCCAAGTTCGGGAATAATGCCGGTTGCAGGCGGCCTTTCCGTACCCATTTATGCAGCAATGTTTCGGTGACGCCTGTCACTTCGACGATCCGCTCGATTGTTGCGGCGCGGTTTTCACGTCTTCTTAGGAAGCGATACACTTCCTCGTACTTTTCTTCTTCGTCGCGCGCGCATTTGGCGCATACTTCGCGTATACCAGTGTAGTTGAAAAAATCGCCGCAAGTTGGGCAATTTCGTAAGTCTGCCATAATAATTTCCTCCTATTTTTCGGCACGGATGAGCGTGACTGCCTCCACTCGACTAGCGCCAGCTTCCTTCAGGACGGTTGCTGCTTGTCGGAGCGTCGTGCCAGTTGTGTAAATGTCATCGACGAGTATGTAGGTCGTATTTTGGATTTCGCTTCCGGGTTTGATTGTGAATAAATTGCGCATGGCAAGCCGCTCTTCTCTCGTTTTCTCTCCCATCACTTCGGTGTTTGTCTTAAGGAGTAGGTCTTCGAATGGAATGCGTGCTTCCTTAAGCATTTCCTCGACGTGAGCGAAAGTTCGCTCGATTTTCTTTTGCGGATGCATTGGGACCGGTACGATAATGGCGTCCTTCCTTGTCAGTTCCGTGCGCATTTCCTCTCCGAATACGCCTGCGAGTGCGACGTCTTGGAGGAATTTGTATTGGTGGAGATATTCGCGCATCGGTTCGTTGTATGTATAGATAGAAGTGACGTGATCGATCGGATCGCCTTCCTCTTTTATGTCGACCCGTTCGAAGCTTTTTGAACAGTTTTCACAAATTAATGATGTCTTTTCAATGGCAAAGAGAGAATGCCAGCTCGGTGTAGAGGCAAGTTTCTGCTCACAAAGGAGGCAATTCATGTGCGGACGCCTCCTTTGTTTAATTTGTCAATTTCCGTCTTCGCTTCGTCCATCGCATATGTGATGCCGTTATGGAACAGGATGAAATCACCGGACGGATAATCTACTGACCGTCCGACCCTGCCGCCAATTTGGATGAGTGCGCCTTTGTCGAAGATTTGTTGCTCAGCACCGACGACCGCCACTTGGACATTCGGGATTGTAATGCCGCGTTCAAGGATTGTTGTCGTTAACAGACCTGGCAGTTCTTTATTCCGCAACGCTTGCACATGCTCTTTCCGGTCCGGAAGCGACGCGTGGACAGAGCGGATGCGCGGATCGATGTGCTGGAATAAAGGCTCTGCTTCCTCCATTAATCCGATATGATGGAAGAAGATGAGGAATGGTTCCTTGTTAGTAAGCCGTTGTTCCGTCCATTGGATAAGTTTTTTCGGAAGGACGCCTTTTCGGATTTGCTTTTCGTAGCTCCATAACGGGATATATGTCGGGACAGGCAATGGATGGCCATGGTAGCGGCGGTTAATGATGGAGACAAAGCCCATCCGTTTGATATCCGACAGGAGCTTATCTGAAGGTGTTGCTGTGACGTAATGGACTGGAAAGCCCGGTTTGACCGCTTTTTGGACAGCCTTTTGCAATGTTGCATCAGCCTTGTATGGGAAAGCGTCCGCTTCGTCGACGAAGACGGCATCAAATGCGTGCCGGAATCTGTATAGCTGATGGGTTGTCGCGAGGACGAGCTGGGAAGCTTCCATTGTCGGCTTGGCACCGCCGTATAACGCTTCGATTTTCGTTTCAGGAAAAGCTGCGCGCAATCTCGGTTCGAGTTCAAGAATGACATCGACGCGAGGCGTCGCGATGCAAACACGTTTTCCTTCGATGAGCAGCTTATGTATAGGTTGGAACAAGATTTCCGTCTTCCCTGATCCGCAAACGGCATAGATGAGATGGGACACTCGTTTGTTTTGGCTTTCAGTCAGTTCGTCGGATGCTTTTTGCTGATGGGGTGTAAGTGTGCCTTGCCAGGCGATTGTGTGGTTCGTCGGGTATTCCGGCTTTTCGCCAATCCAGACGATGAGCTCCGTGCAAGAAGAAACACGCCCCATCTTCAGACATTGTCTGCAATACGTGCACGGTCCTTCACATTTGGCGCAGTGGAATGTCGTGAAACGGGTCGGATCATCGTTTTCACACCGGTTGCAGAAGTGGCGTTTTTGATTCAGAAAAGATGGTTTTGATTCGATGCCTTTGATTGTTTGAATATGACCTGCGTCAATAAGCACATCGATTTCTTCACGTGGAAAAGGGGTGTGCATGCGCAACCAAATCCGGCCGTTCAGAAAATCACGAATCGCCGGATTGAATGGTTTTGTCATGTTCACACCCCCACTTTTGTTAATTTTGTAGTTGTACGCGGCAAGAACTTGGTTAATGATGCGTTGTGCCGCGCAGAATGCTTTTGACCTATTGTTCCTTTAAGTGATTAATAGAGCCCTCCTTGGAATAAAGGAGCCCTTGTAGGATTAATTGAGCCTTTTTCGAAATAAATGAGCCCTGGTGCAATTAATTGAGCCTTCCTCAAAATAAATGAGCCTTTGTACAATTAATTGAGCCCTTATCTGAATCAAGCATTACGCTTTCCGCTTGTCTAGACTCCAGCGGCCAGACGCTCGGGTCATAAGTCAGCCCTGCTGCACGGCAAAAAGCGCCGTTTCGCAGGTCCGCCTTATGCCTGTCGCATCTAGACGGCCGCTTACGCTTTTCGCCGAGTCCATCCAAGCCCCATCGATCCCTCACCCAAATGTGTACCGATGACCGGGCCGAAGTGGCTGATAGTGAAATTGACATCAGGAAGGCGTTCGGATAGTTCCGCTAACCAGATTTCCGCTTCTTCAGGTTGGTTGGCGTGGATGATTGCTGCGTCGAGATGCATTTTTTCAGCGTCTTCTGCGAGCATGTCGGCGATGCGTTTCATCGCTTTTTTGCGTGTGCGGATCTTTTCGAATGGGACGATCACTTTGTCTTGGAAATGAAGGATTGGCTTCACTTGCAATAGGCCGCCGATCAATGCTTGTGCGCCAGACAGTCTGCCGCCACGCTGTAAATGTGCAAGGTCGTCCACCATGAAGTAGGCGCGCGTTGTCATTTTCATTTCCTCGAGCTCCGCCATAATTGCATCAGGAGTAGCACCTTCTTTCGCCCTTTCAGCTGCCCGGATGACGTAAAATCCTTGGACATAGCACGAAATTTCCGAGTCGAACGTGCGGACGTCTAGGCCTTCCACCATTTCTCCTGCTTGGCCGGCACCTGCGTATGTACCGCTTATGCCGCTCGAAAGGTGGATCGAAATGACGGCATCATAGTCCGCTTTCAAAGATTCGAATAGCTCGACGAATTTCCCGACGGGCGGCTGGGATGTTTTCGGCAATGGTCCTTCGCCGCGAACTTTATCATAGAAATCCGCTGACGTCAGATTGACTTCCTCTTCGTAGGCATGTCCGTCAATCGTCACTGTCAGCGGGATGACGTGGATATCGAGCTTGTCCATTATGTATGGTGGCAAATATGCCGTACTATCTGTTACAATTGCTGTTTTCACTTCAAATCAACTCCTGCATAATATTCTACTTGATATGCAGGTGAAATGAAAAGCTTTAAAAGCTCACCTCTCAAGAGTTCGCGCCCACTGGTTCGCTTTATTCGAAAACGCAGCAATCTCCTCTTTCGACACACCGAACTGTTTTCCGATTCTCTCGATCCTTTCCAATTCAAACCGCTCCGTCGCGATGGAAAGTTCCAAGTACGGGCTCAAGTCGGTTTTCTTTCCTTGCAATGTTTCCGCCACATCCTTGGAAAACGGGAACATCGGTATAATATTGTCCCAGCCGCGCTTCATAATGACGTCGAGCAATGAAAAAAGTCCGACGAAGAAATGCTCGTCTCCATTCGGATACCCTGTGCGGACTGCGATGAGTTCACACATTTTTGCACGTGACATCGAATAGGAAACGAGCGCTTTAATGCGGCCGCTCGATGAATGATCACCGATATCTTGCAGCATTAAAATCCGCATCCATTTCCTCAATTCACGCAAGCCGATCAAGACAATCGCCTGCTTGACAGAGCCGACGCTTTTCGGAATATTAAAGTTCATCGTGTTTATAAATCGCAGCAATTTGTACGTCAGTGAGATGTCATGGAGTATGAGATTTGCGATTTCGTCGATGTTCGGGTCCGTTTCATTCAGCCTGTTAATAATTTGCATATGCAAATTGAGGTTCGCAGGAATTTCGACGCCTTTGATAATTTCGGGCTTGGCGAAGAAATACCCTTGGAACAGATCATATCCGCTCTTTTTTGCAATCTGAAACTGCTCTTCAGTTTCGATTTTTTCCGCAAGCATTTGAATATGAGGATATTGTTTAATGAATTTCTCAATCGCACGTCTACCCTTTTCGTCTACGGCGAGAAAATCCACTTTCACATAATCGATCAGCTCAAATAATTCGGTATGTAAGGCGTATTGGTCTTGCATGATAAAGTCGTCGAGCGCAAGTTGAAATCCGTCCTGCTTGATCTCCCTAATTCTTGAGATGAGAGCTGGAGTAATTTCAACGTCCTCTAAAATTTCGATGACGACATATTCCGGCTTCAAGCTTGAAAAAATGTCCTTAATGAGCAGGTCACCGGAGAAATTGATGAATGACTTAGAATCCCCCGAAATCTGATCGACGCCAATTGATAAAAACGTATTGATAAGCAATTGGATTGTTGCCTGCTCAGGATCGATATTCGGGAAGCTGTTTTTTTCACTATTACGGTACAGCAGTTCATACCCATAAATGTGCCCTTCGGTGTCCAAAATAGGCTGTCTTCCTACAAATATATGTGCCTCCATGTTCCCACCTCTCAATGCAATCAGTATACCAAAACTGGTCCTCTTTTACTATTAATTTTCAAACTATTTTAATAGCGGTCGATTGAGAAAAATGATATGTTGGAAGAAAGTTAGAGGAAATGGGAGGTTTCACAATGGAAACACTACTATTTGAACAAGTGGGGCACGTCGCGAAGGTGACGTTGCACCGTCCGGAAGCGATGAATGCGTTCAATTACAATATGCTGTCAGAACTAGGACAAGTGATCGAGTCGATTCGCATCAATCCCGATATCAGGGCTGTCATCTTTACGGGCTCTGGGGACCGTGCATTCAGTGTGGGGGCTGATTTGAAGGAGCGAAGGCTGCTGACGGATTCGCAAGTGAAACGGAATATTTACAAGATCGGCGAAGTGTTTACCATGGTGGGAAATTTGCCGCAGCCGACGATTGCAATGTTAAACGGGTATGCGTTCGGCGGCGGAATGGAGCTTGCTTTAGCTTGTGATTTCAGGTTCGCGGCGGATTCGGCAGTAATGGGACTGACGGAAACGGGGCTCGCAATCATTCCAGGAGCTGGCGGGACACAGCGGCTGCCAAGATTGATCGGAGAGGCGAAAGCGATGGAGCTTATTTTGACGGCGAGGCGGCTGAAAGCGGATGATGCGCTTGTATACGGCATGTTGACGGGTGTCGCTCCGGCGGATATTTTACTCGAAACGGTAGACCAGTTTACAGAGGGGCTGCTCGCGAATGGACCGATTGCGTTGCAGCAAGCGAAATTCGCGATTAAGCATGGAATGAACACCGATTTGCAGACGGGGCTTGCGATCGAGCGGAAAGCGTATGAAATTACTATCCCGACGGAAGATCGGTTGGAGGCGTTAGCGGCTTTTGCGGAGAAGCGGAAACCGGAATTTAAAGGGAAATGATGATGGGATATCCCGGGGTAGCGAGTGTTCTCGTTTACTTCCGGGATTTTCTTATTTATGTGGAATGAGTTCTCGTTATATACCAAAAAGTTACCGTTCAAAGGCGGTCTGTCGTGAAATTCCTGCGGCGCGTTACTTGTTTGGCGACTTGCCATGACGCGATTAACTGAACAGTCATTTCCTCGACGTGGTCGAGCAGACTATCCGTTTTGGTCATATGCGTTTGGACGAGGCATTGGTTCATGTGAAGGTAAATGGACATAAGCCGGTCGCTTCGTTCGGCTTCGTGGTCAGTTGTTGTCATGAGCTCGAATAAGAAGTCTTGTGCTTTTTGCAATGTACGGTCGCGTTCGTCGGCATCTCCTGCCCCGATCGCTTGCTTGCATTGCTGAACGTTTTTTTGTAGTTCGTTGAGCAGGAGGAGGACGTATTCCATCATCGATAATGTGGAGGCGCTCGCTTCTTTGTAGATTTGGATTGCTTTTTCGATGTCTACGGTTGTCAATGTCGGTGCCTCCTGTCGCTTTTTCTTTTTGTATCGGCTTTTTTCTGTTCATTTCAATCGTTTTCGTCCGATATATAAATGGAGATCGTGCAGAAGTTTGAATTGGGGTGATGGAATGCGTGTTATGAGCGGTGAGCAAATTGCGGTGTCGGCGAATCGGTCGATGCGGAATGCAGGTCAGATTGAGAAGAGTTTGATGAAGCTCGGATCCGGCGTGAAGATTGCGAAAGGCAGTGATAACGCTTCGGGTCTGTCGATTTCAGAGACGATGCGTGCGCAGATTCGTGGGATTTCTCGGGCGCAGAGCAATATGCAAGACGGGCTGTCCCTTCTTGAGGCTTCGAATGAAGGGCTGAATAATGTGAATGGCCTGTTGCAGCGGGCGCGTGAGCTTGCGGTAATGAGTTCGAATGATACGCTTACGGTGAATGACCGGGCGGCGAGTCAAGTGGAGCTTGAGAATTTGCTTGGCGCTGTCGATGATACGGCTTCGAAGCTGGAGTTCAATACGAAGAAGATATTGGGCCAAGAAGGTTCGTTGACGTTGCAAGTCGGGGCGAATCCGGGGCAGCAAATGCAAATAACGCTTGTGGATGTCAGTGCTGAAGCTTTGGGGCTTCGCCAGGATAACGGCAAGTATGTATCGTTAGAATTGCGCGATTTAGCGAATGAGCTCATTACGAAAATCGATGATGCAATCAAGACAGTTTCCAGCCATTTGACACGGATTGGTTCGAATATGGAGGCGGTCGAGCATCATTTGACGAATGCGTTGACGTTCGAAAATAATTTGACGAAGTCGCTTTCGTTGCTTGAGGATACAGATATGGCGAAGGAAATGATGAATTTCGTGAATTTGGATATCCGCCAACAAGGGGACCATCTGCTTGTGAAACAGGTGAATCAGAATATCCATAGTGTGATGTCGTTGTTTTCGAAGTGAGTAGGCGTTGGGATTTCTCCCTGCCTACTCTTTTTTTGCGTTTTCGCAACGCGGGTTCGCAGAGACGATGCGTGCCGCTTTCACGACGGTGGAGAGGATATTCGTTGCGCCTTGCCGGTCTGCGACGTGGGCAGCGCGTATGAATGGGCTTAATTCACTGTTGACGATATAGCGCGGTTTCAGTTCGTTAAGTGCGATTGCCATTATGTCGTCTTTGCATCTGTCGCAACTACACGAAAGATGTAGTTCTTTTTCGTATTGCTGCAATACGGCTTGGACGACTTCTTCCATTACGTTGTATACTGGCATGTTTCGTAACCCCCTAGTATGGAGCTTCCTATTTATCGTAACATCTAAAGGAAAATTAAGGAACTGTAGGAAAGTTGTATTATTAACGAAGGACTTTATGTCTATCCGGGAGGTTTTATGCGTGATTCCGGGCAGTTATGCGTGAAGTAGTGGATTTATGCGGTTTTGGAAGGAGTTATGCGTACTTACGAGGGATTATGCGGTTTTGGAGGAATATATGAGCGGTTCGTTAAAAGATCCTCTTTTCATTACAAAAAAGTCGAATTCCTAATGGATAGGAACCGACTTTTTGTTATTACTCTTCATCATTTTGGTATTCCAAAATATCGCCAGGCTGACAGTCCAAAGCTTTGCATATCGCTTCTAACGTTGAAAATCGGATCGCTTTTGCCTTTCCATTTTTCAATATCGATAAGTTCGCCATTGTAATTCCGACTTTCTCTGTTAGTTCTGTTACGCTCATTTTCCTTTTTGCTAGCATCACGTCAATGTTTATTATAATCGCCATTGGTTTCACCTCAGACCGTTAAATCATTTTCTGATTTTATATGAATAGCTTCTTGCAGCAATCTTTGCAGGACAGCAGCGAAGACCGCGATCACGAGCGAAGCGAAAACTGGAACCATTCCGAAGATGATGAGACCTGGCGCATCGTCATGGCACAGAATTTGATTTTCTGCAGAGCTTTTACGGATAGCTCGGAAAATGCTTCGTTCTTGTCGATATAACTTAACAGTTTAAATGCCTGATACAATGCAGTGAAAAACGGTATGACAGACACATACATGCCTATCGCAATTGGATAGAGGATGTAGGCATACTCCGGATTGAATGGATTATTAATTAATGAATAGATCCCGTATATACATAATGCAAGCACCGGCATCCCGATAAGAAACACTGCCATCTTTAAAAATAATGTTGATCCTCGTTTCATAAAAAGCACCTCGCATCTTTATAATGATTTGATTATAACTTGTTATTTATCGATAATCAATAAATAATTATCGATTATGGTTAAAATAATATTGAATAGGGATGTTAAGAGATAAGTTTTATGCGCATTTGAAATGATTTATGCGTGATTCACGGGATTTATGCGTTTCTAGGAGGATTTATGAGCGTATGCGGGAAGTTATGCGTGATTGGAGCGATTTATGCGCGGTTCAGAGGATTTATGCGTGAATCGGATTGATTCCAACAAAAAAAGAAGGTGCGGGACCTTCTTTTCTCATTCGTCGGGAGTTAGACCTTTTTTGAGGAAGTGGATCATTTGATTGATCTCCTCTTCGTCATCCCATTTTACGCCGACGACGTATTTGGCGGCGAAGTAGCCCATAATTGTCGAGGCTGCGAGGCGGACGACGGTTGTTGCGGGCAATTTGACAATCTGGCCTTTTGATTGGTAATGCTCGATGATCTGGATAAAGCGTTTGACGACCCTTTTTCCAATATGTTCGATGAATTGATCGCGCAGTTCGGAATGGAACGGGATTTCCTGGAGAAAGATCTGGACGACTTTCAAGTTTTTCTCGAGGAATTCCTGGCGGTTTTTAATCATCGCTCGGACAAAGTCTTCGAAGTGCTCGAATTCTTTGTCGAGCACTTTGTTCAAGTCTTTAATGATGATTGGACCGAGCATTTTCACCATCATCGGTGTGACGATGGAAAGAAGCAGGTCCTTTTTCGTCTTGTAATGGCGAAAGATCGTGCCTTCCGCAACGCCCGCTTTTTTGGCGATTTCATTCGTCGATGTGGCGGCGAAACCTTTTTCCGCGAACATTTCTGTCGCTGCAACGAGGATTTTTCTTTGTTTATCTGTCAGGCTGTCGTCTTCCTGCAGCATTTCCTCAAGCAGTTGGTTTTCGTCTGTCATGACGGCCTCCTCTTACATTTTGCGATATTTGCGTAGCACGGCGATGTTAATTGCAATGAACAGCAGGCAGAATCCTGCAAGTATGAGCACGTTTGTTAAAATGTCACCGAATCCGGCACCTCTTACCATGACGTCGCGCAACGCTTCGGCAGCATAATAAAGAGGCGTCAAATAGCTGATCCAGCTAAGCCACTCGGCGATTGTCTCCAAATTGAACAGGCCGGAAAAGAATACTTGCGGCACGACGACAATCGGGATGAATTGCATCATTTGCAGCTCGTTATGCGCAAATGAGGAAAGCAAGATGCCGAGCGTCAATGCGGTCATCGCAAGGATGAGGATGATCAGGAGCACGTAGAAGAAGGCTCCTTCCATAACCATGCCAAGCACATAAATTGCGTACGCTGTTATAATTGTAGACTGGATTGTTGTGAAAAGTCCAAAGCCAATGACGTAACCGGCGACGATTTCCCATTTGCGAAGCGGGCTAGCAAGAAGTCGCTCGAGTGTGCCCGTTGTCCGTTCGCGTAGGAATGATACGCCCGCGATGAGAAAGACGAAAAAGAACACGAAAAATCCGAGCAGCACTGGACCGAAATAATCGAATTGCCCCATATCGCTGGAGCCGTGTAAGTAGTCAACATCCAATTCCGGAATATCGACTGCTTGCGGATGCTTCGGCAATGCGCTTTGCAGCCATTTCATCGTAGCGCCTGTGACACTAGGATCGCTTCCCTCCAGAACGATGGACGGTTTATTGTCTTCGATTTTCAAATAGCCGTCGATTTCCTGAGCGGCTAGTCGTTCCTTTGCTTCCGCCTCCGTTTCGAAGGTCGTCACTTGCGCCCCTTCTGTGTTGATTTGATCAACGAGCATTTCCGTTACGTCGACCAATCCGATTTTCGGTGTGTAATCGTCACCGTTAAAGACGAAATAGAGCATCGTCAGCACGAGGATCGGCGCAAAGATGAGCAGCCCAATTGTCCGTTTGTCCCTGACAAGTTGACGGAGAATCCGTTTTACTAATGCCATCACTCTCATCGTTCCCCACCTCCGAAGACGAGGAATGCTTCCTCGATTGTTGCGGAAGACGTTTGCTTTTTCAACTCTGCCGGCGTGCCGACTGCTATGAGTTTTCCGTCGCGAATTAAACCGAGTCGATCGCATTTATCTGCTTCATCCATGACATGTGTCGTAACGATAAGCGTTTTCCCTTGCGCTTTCAAATCAGTGAAAGCGTTCCAAATGCTTTTCCGTAGGACCGGGTCGATTCCGACAGTCGGCTCGTCGAGGATTAGCAATTCCGGTTCATGGAGTAGTGCAATCGCGAGGGAAAGGCGTCTTTTCATTCCCCCGGAGTAGTTCGAAACGAGTTTTGTAACGTCGCCCGAAAGCTGGACGAGCTCCATCACTTCTTTGACGCGCTGCGCTTGTTTCTGCCCTTTCAATCCGTACAGTTCCGAGAAGAATTGAAGATTTTCCTTCGCTGACAATTCCTCGTATAAAGCGTCCGATTGCGCCATATATCCAATTCGTTTAATGAGATTCAGAGAAGGCATCTTCTCGTGGAATAAATGATTCTCCCCTTCCGTCGGTTCGTCGAGTCCCGCCAGCTCTTTCACTAACGTCGTCTTCCCAGCTCCGGATGGTCCAAGCAAGCCGAAGATTTCTCCTTCGTAGATGTCAAGATTGATGTCTTGAAGGACTTGATGCTTGCCAAAGCTTTTGGAGACGTGGCGGATGGAGACACATACTTCGCTTTCTTTCATCGATGGTCACCTCTTTTTAATAGTGAGTGATTACTCACTCCATTGTATTCTACGAGATTCGGTTTGTAAAGTGAGTAATCACTCATTAATTTTTTTAAAAAAAGAGAGGCGAATTTCCGCCTCTCTTCATTGTTATAGTTCATTGCGAAGCGCATAACTCCGCTTCACTAGTTCATCTTCATTATGAATCTCAATCTTTTTCCATCTTCTCTTCCCTAGCCGCCGGTCGAGTAAGGAAATTGCCCGAATGAAGGGGTGCTCATGGGTCAGCGCTTCTTCGAATGGCATTTGAATGTAGTCGAACAGAAGCCGGATAATTTCCCATGACGGGTATACGCCACGCTCTTTCATTTCCGTCTCAGCATCGTCGTATGCCGCATGCAGCAGCTTCCGTTCATTCGACTCCCACATCTTTCGCCAGTCGGAGTCCCATTGTAATGGGTCGATCTCTCTTTCCTCGGTCAATTCCTGTCCGCGGGTGTTGACGGCAATATTGAAGGGAATATCGGAGGCCCGGTAGATTTCCGTACCATCCAATGTCATCCGGAATGTTCCCGGCTGATCATGGCTTTTCCGATGAATGATCCAATGGTATTGGATTCGCCCTTGAAGAGATTCGCATAGAAATCCTTCCGCCAATTGCTTTAGCTTCGACCATCTCATTTCGCCTTATGCGCTTCCCATTCCTCCCGCAGCATGCCCATCCGAACCGAGTCGTAGTAGACGCCGTTCCAATAGCGGACTTTGCGGATGCGCGCTTCCATCGTCATGCCGAGCTTTTCGGCGACGCGGATCATACGCATGTTGCCGGACCAAGTTGTGAGGCCGACGCGGACGAGCGGCATTTCGTTGAATAAATGATCGATCCACATCGTGAGCGCTTTCGTTCCGTAGCCGCCGCTCCAATATTTCGGCTCATAGATAAGGATGCCCATCTCAAGCCAGAGGGACGGCTCGTGCTCCCAATAGTAGCTCACCATTCCGATAAGCTCGCCGTCCACTTCGATGCCCCAATAATCGCCTTGCCCGATGATTTGGTCTTTCCGTTCAAGAAACGCTTCGTAAGGTATCGATACATGCGGGTAATACGGAGCGTCCCATTTCTTCCATTCAGGATTTTCCTCTTTGAAACTCAATTCCCACATGCGATACAAATCTTCATCTTTAATCGGGCGAATTGTTACGCCTTCTACTGTATAAGTCAAAAAAACTCCTCCGGTTCTTATAAATACTTATCGAACCAGCCCGTAATCTCGTTCAAACGTTCAATTCGCAGATTCGGTGCGCCGGTCCGCGATAAGTTGTGGTCTGCATCTGGGAAGCGAACGAATTCCGTCTCTTTCCCCATGCTCTTTAATGTAATATATAGTTGTTCCGCCTGTTCGATTGGGCAGCGGAAATCTTTTTCCGAATGAAGGATCAACAGCGGCGTCCCCACGTTTTCCGCGTATTTTAGCGGGGAATGCTTCCAGAGCGTTTCGACGTCTTTCATGTCTGCGGCAATTTGCCAGTCGCTGAAATAATAGCCGATGTCGGATACACCGAAGAAGCTAATCCAGTTGCAGATCGAGCGCTGTGTGACAGCCGCTTTGAAACGGTTCGTATGGCCAACGATCCAGTTCGTCATGAAGCCGCCATAGCTGCCTCCCGTAACGCCGAGACGATTTTCGTCAATCCACTCATTTTCCGCTAACACATAGTCGACAGATGCCATGATGTCCTCATAATCGCCTCCGCCGTAATCGCCACGGACGGCATCGACGAATTCCTGGCTGTAGCCATGGCTGCCGCGCGGATTGATATAAAGCACGCCGTATCCTTTTGCTGCAAGCAGCTGCATTTCATGGAAGAACGTGTTGCCGAACATGGCGTGCGGTCCGCCGTGGATGTCGACGATAAGCGGATATTTCTCCCCGTCTTTGAAGTTCGCCGGTTTCATGAGCCAACCGTGTACATCCCAATCTTTTGGCCCTTTAAAGACGATTGCTTCCGGTTCCACAAGTTGAACTTCCTGCAAATAGTCTTTATTGAATGAAGTGACGGCTTCTCTTTCGCCCGTCGCGATTGTCAATTGATAAATTTCTCCTGGATTCACTGCAGAGCTTACCGCAAGCAATGCGAAATCGCCTTCCCGATTCACATCATAGCCATAAACATGCTCGTTTTCCTGAGACGCCGGGTACAATTCCCCTTCAAGCGTTGCAAAATAAAGGCGCACGTCGCCCATCGACGAAAGCTGGAAGTACAAATCATTGTCCTTCGTCCAGACGGCAGCTGGCGCGCTCGCCCCTTGCTGATGATCCGCAACAGTATAGTCGCCAACTGGAGCATCGACGCTTTCCGTAATGTTGATCGTATTGCCGCGCCTCGTATCGTACACATACAAATTCCCGTGTGTCGCATTTTGGAACGCGCGGTCCGAGCCGACGAACGCTATATAGTTGTCATCGAATGAGAAGTTTGCGCCGCCATAATAACCTTCCTCATCGATGATGACTGTCTCTTCCTTCGAATCGACTTCGACCAAATAGAGCGGCTGACGGAATTCAAAGTCCAAATTCTCGTTCCGGTTTACGCCGATGACAATTTGCTTTCCGTCATTCGAAACAGCTTGCAATGTATGCTGGTGATTGCCTTCCGTAAATTGCGTCACTTCCTCAGTCTCGATATCAATGACACCAATTTGTTTGAATGAATCCTGAGGCAATAAGCCGACACCGTCCATTTTATACTTCATTTTTGTCACGCGAACGGGTTCCGGTTTCTTCTTTTCATCCTTCTCTTCTTTGTCCGTGAACGTTTTGCCTTCTTTCACTGAAGCATCGAACCAGATTTTCGTTCCGCATGGAGACCATTCGAAGCCGGAAACACCTTTTTCGAATGATGTTAGCTTCTTCGCTTCGCCTCCGCGGGCGGAAAGGATGTATAGCTGATTTTTATCGTCGCGATTTGACAAAAAAGCGATCTGCTTGCCGTCCGCTGACCATTTTGGCGAGCTGACACGGTGGTTTCCGTATGTCCATTGTGTCGTTTCTTTCGTCTCGAGGTCGATATGATACAGGTTGGAAATATATTTGTTTTCTTCTTCGTCGATATGCGTTTTGATGAATAGCGCTTCTTTTCCGTCAGGTGAAAGCTGCGGGTTCGTGACGGATTGCAGTTTGAATAAATCTTCTGTTTGTAAGTTTCTCATGGGAATTCCCCCTTTTCTTTTCTATTCTACATATTTCGACAGCCGGAGGAGTTTTCCCTTTTTAATTTTGCATTATTTCAAGATTTTTTTCCGACGTAGACGGATTGCGGGCGAAAAATCGTGTTATCGCTCAATTGCTCGATGGCGTGGGCCGTCCATCCGACCATTCTTGCTGCACTGAATGTCGGAGTGAAGAGTTCGGGCGGCATTTGGATCGCGCGCATAATTGCAGCTGCATAATATTCGACGTTCGTGTACAGTTTGCGCCCCGGCTTGTATGCTTCGAGAAGCTTGATGATTTCTTTTTCAGCTGCTGTCGCGAGGTCTAGCCAGCCGTCTTGACCGGCTAGTTTGTCGCATTTGTCCCGTAATAAGATTGAACGCGGATCTTCCGTTTTATAGATGCGATGACCGAATCCCATAATTCGTTCGCCGTTTTGCAGTTTAGCTTGGATGACGGGACGGATGTTGTCCTCTGTACCGATCTCTTCAAGCAGTTCGATGACGGCTGACGGCGCGCCGCCATGCAAAGGGCCTTTCATCGTACCGAGCGCTGACGTGACAGCCGCTGTCAGATCGGACTCTGTGGAAATCGTGACCCGCGCTGCGAATGTGGAGGCGTTCATGCCGTGTTCCATCGTTAATTTCAAGTATGTTTCGAGCGCTTCAACGTGGACATCTGCAGGTTTTCTGCCGGTTAACATCCATAAGTAGTTGGCGGTATGAGATAGGGACGGATCAGGTTCGATAATCGGCAGTCCGTTTGCATTCCGGTAGTGCCTCGCGATGATAACCGGAAGTGCAGCCGTTAGTTGGCGTGCTTGCTGTTCGATTGGTTGATTCGTGAAATCGAGATGCGCATATGCCGATATTGCTGTTCTCATTACGTCCATCAACGGCGTTTCGGATGGTAGAGCGTCGATGATTGTTTTAACATGCGCTGGTAAATCCCTACCTTCTTGAAGAGTATATGATTCGTTTCGGTCTGGGAATTTTCCGTTCCAAAGGAAGTGTGCAATTTCCTCGAATGAATGATTGGCGACCAGTTCGCTCACTTGGACTCCGCGGTATCGGAGTTCACCGATATCCCCTTCTACGGAAGCAATTTTCGTGTGTACTGCAACGACATCTTTCAAGCCTTTTTGAAACATAAGTCATTCCTCCTTTTCTTCAGTATAGGCGGAAGGTATAATTAGGTAAATTGAATGTTTTGGAATGGTTTGATTAATTTTATTAATCAAGAGGTGAGTATGAGTGGATACGCAATGGCTAAGAACATTCGTTGTGGCGGCGGAGACGTTGAATTTCAGGAAGGCATCGGAGAGATTGCTGTTATCACAGCCGACCGTCACAGTACATATTAAGCTGCTGGAAGAGCATGTTGGCGTCCGGCTTTTCGACCGGATCAACAACCGCGTTACGTTGACTGATGCAGGAAGAGTGTTTTACGCGGAAGCAGAGAAACTGCTGGCGGGGCTGGATGAAAGCGTGAATCGAATGCACGCATTTGCGCAAGGCTATCGCCGAATGTGGACGATCGCCATTTCACCGCTTATGGCGGAGACGATTTTGCCTTATTTCTTGCGGACGTTCATGGTGAGTCATGCCGATGTGGAGCTGACGATCCGTGTCGAGGAATCCGAGATGATTGAGCGGCTCGTCGATTCGGGCGAAGTGCATTTAGGCATTTCTGCGCTGGACGCGACGTTGAAAGGCATCGAATCGATATGCATCTATGACGACCCGATCGTATTTATTACTCCGACGGACAGTTACGACGAGGAAAGCGGCCCGCCTGTCGACGTGGAGGAAGCGCTGCTCGGAAATTATTTATTGACACATCATCATCCGGTCTACTGGGAAGAATTGCTTGTCATGCTGCATAAGCATGTGACGGGGGTCCGCACGATGAAAGTGACGCAGGCGCATATCGCGAAACGGTTCATCCAGGAAGGGTTAGGCGTCTCGTTCCTCCCCCACTCGATCGTTCGGCGCGAACTGACGGAAGGGCGGCTTATGCGGCCTCATTTCGATTTGTTCCCTTTGCCGACCGTTTCGACGTTCATTCTTGTAAAAAAGAAAGGCGAATTGGAAGAGTCGTTCATTCGGGAGATTTCGGCTTATTATTTTGGATAACGGATGGGGGAATGGACCTTGAACAAGGAATTTTGGAGCAGCCCTCGACCACTTATCGCAGCTCTTTCTGCTCTTCAAAGCCCCAAGCTTCACATCACCATCCGCCTCCTTTATTTCAGGCTTAGAAAAAGCACCCAAAGAATTGAGTGCTTAATAAATAGTAGACTTAGATGCTTTATAATAGTTTAAAATAACCGCGTACTTGTTTTCACCACACCACAGAACCTGATGGATTTCGACTTCTTGAGTTCCGTTTTCTCTTTTGCACATTCCTACAATTCGATCTACACCAGACCTCATATTTGGAGTACCAGGCCCTAAATTGAATTCACCAATATACTGTCCCTTTGTAAATGTTGATATCACTTATCTCCCCCCCACTGACTCTATTCGCCAAGAAAGGTGAAAATCCTTCATACTCTCAAAACTACACACACGCTGTACCTAGTCCAACTGTAACATTCGTCCTTGAACGCTGATGAATGAACCCTTGATGAAATAATGGAGCCCTCGCCAAAATAAACGAGCCCTTCCACATTTCGCGGAAGGGCTCTCCTCTTTATAACTTCACTTGATCTTTCAACGACCTACGCAATATTTTCCCCGTGGTATTCTTAGGAAGCTCGTCCAGGAATTCGATCGTTTTTGGCACTTTATACTTCGCTAAACGGTTGGCGCAAAATGCTTTCAGTTTCCCAGCGTCTGCCACAGCGCCTTTTTTCAACACGACGAATGCTTGGACTTCTTCGCCGAAATCAGGGTCGGGCACACCGATAACCGCTGCTTCGACAATATCGTCATGAGTGAATAAAACCTCTTCCACTTCACGCGGATAGACGTTGTAGCCACCGACGATAATCAGATCTTTTTTGCGGTCGACGATATAGAAGTATCCGTTTTCATCCTGCCGAGCCAAGTCCCCCGTATATAACCAGCCTTCACGGATGGCTGCAGCCGTTTCTTCCGGCATCTTATAATAGCCTTTCATGATGTTCGGCCCTTGGACGATGAGCTCGCCGACTTCGCCGACAGGCACTTCATCCCCGAATTCGTCCACGACTTTATTCACCACATTGACGATGTTCGTGCCAATCGAACCGGGGACACGCTCGCGGTCGAACGGATTGAATGTCGTAACTGGAGATGCTTCGGACAAGCCGTATCCTTCTGAAACCTTCACATTGAATTTATTCTCAAAGTTATGCAGCAATGCGACAGGCAATGATGATCCTCCGGAAATCGCAAGACGGATCGTACTGAAGTCTGCCGGATCGCCTTCCGGGAATTGATATAGGAAATTGTACATTGTCGGCACGCCTGCGAATACAGTCGCTTGCTGTTCCTTGATCGTCTGGAATACATCCGCTGGGCTGAATCGCGGCACGAGCACAATTGTCGCCCCTTTCAACAATGGTGCATTCACGACGACGGTTAGCGCAAATACGTGGAAAACAGGGAGCGTTGCGACGACCCTGTCGTCTTCCGAGAACCCTAAATAATCAGCGACATCGCGAGCGTTCGAGAACAGATTTTTATGCGTCAGCATCGCGCCTTTCGGATGGCCCGTCGTTCCAGACGTATAAAGAATGACAGCGGTTTCATTTTCATCAACGGGTATTGGCTCGAGATTTGGCCGTCCAGTTATGATAAGCTCAGAAAATAGTTTCACTTTCGCCCTTGCCTTATCCGAAAGCGCCGCCACTTTCGCACCTGCTTCTGCGCTCATTTCACAGACGATATAATGACCGATCGACGGAAATAGCGTAGCTGACTTCTCGACGAGCGGCAACAGCTGATCGAGCGCGATGACCGCTTTCGCGTCGCTATTATGTAAAATGTACGAGATTTCGTCAGGCGAATAAATCGGATTGATTGGAATTGCCGTCGCCCCGATTCGCATTGTCGCATAAAGCGAAATAAGGAAATGCGGCGTATTCCCTAGCAATAATGCGATATGATCGCCCTTTTCGATTCCCAAGTCTTGCAGTGCAGTTGCAAACATGGACACGGACTGGTCGAACTCGGCATATGATGTGTCTTTCCCCATGAAGTGATAGGCCGTTTTCCCAGGTTGCAGCTTCGATGTTTCATAAACTTGTGTTACCAAATTCATCGTGAACATCCTCCCTTGTAATTGAATGAATCATCATTCATTTAACCCATCTATCATTATATAAGAAAAATTAAAAGTTCACAATACTTTTAGAAAATCTATGGAAATTGCAAGTTAGCATCTTCTCGTATTTTATTTCAGGAAAACAAATGCCTTCCCTGTCGTTCGCGGGAAGGCATTATGCGCCGATTTTTGCATTTATGCGTTTCTGATGTGATTTATGCGTACATTTTGTTATTTATGGACTTCTAAACGGTTTTATGCGCTTTTGAAATGATTTATGGAGTTTTCAAGACATTTATGCGCATTTCATTCCCCATCTACTCCGGTGTTCGGATATGGGCTAAATAGCGCCAGCGGATGAGGTAGAAATAAATGACTTGCAACGCTGTGAAGCCGACGAGCACCATGATCAGTTCGCGGACAATGGAAATTTCCGCGAGGGCGTCCCAGATCACTTGAAGCGACAGGAACGCAAAAGAGCTATGGACGAGCGCAACGCCCCATGGGACGAAAAATTGCGGAATGAGCTGCCGATTGACAATCTTCTTGAATTCCCTGTCGGTGATGCCCATGCGACGGAGCACGTCGAACTCCTTTCGGTCACTGTCGAGCGACGTATAGAGCCGGAAATAGATGAAACTTCCCGCAGCAAGAAGGAAAACACCCGCCAGCAATAAACCGATGAACAGCAGCAATGTGAACGTCGTCCGCATGACAGAATAGTTCATGCCGGGATTGTCGAAAGTGAAAAGCAGTTCGCCGCGCGTTCCCATAATGATCGATTCGGTCACTGAATGCTCGATCGTCAGCCCGATGTTTTTCGTCCTCTGCCAGTCTGGAATATCGAAGGCGTGATAGATGGACGACGGCTCGACGAGTAAAGCTAATTTTTCATAATCAACATCATTTAAAATAATCGTATTCGTGCCGATTGCATGCGCCGGGAATAATTCGTATGGATAGGCTCCGTTGATGCGCACTGGGATGCCGCTTTCCTCGAGGACCGTCTCGACAGATTGCCTGTTCAGCTGCTCGAATGTGGTAGCGGTCGGCGGCAGGAACAGCGCTTCCCCTTCCTTCAGTTCAAACGCTTGATTGCCAAATGACTTCGAAAGCCTGTTGACACTCGAAAGCTTGATGATCGTGACGGTATAATCCGTCAAAGATGACCGCTGTTTCAACACTGGAAATCGCACGTATGTGTAGTCGATTTCGTTCTTCCTCAGTTCGTACCCGAGCCGGTTAATATGCTCCTGCTCCATGTCATTGCCCGGAAAACTTTCGTATACGAGGCCGAGCGGGTTTAACTCCCTATATTGGGAAGCGAATGAAGTGAGTGAAGCGAGGATCCCGACAGACATGAAGGCGACCGTCGATACAATCGTCACGATGAAAAACATCCGAGCATTTTCTTTCAGTCGGATGACGCCTTCGGAAATCGCGAGCAGGCGGAAATGCCGCCAATAGAACTCCTTCCGCACTTTGAAAAGATGGAGGAGGAACGGCAATGAATCCGTAAAAAAGAAATACGTGCCGAGCGTCGCGAGCGGTGGCAGCATGAAGACAAGTCCGATGACGATGCTGTTTGACGTGAAAGCTGCCATTCCATAGGACAGTCCGAGAAGAACGAGTCCGATCACCCCGCGGATTTTTGAAAAGCCGTGCTGTTCCACGCCAGTTCCATCTCCACGAATCAATACATCGAGCTTGCCTGTTTTAATGAAAACCGGTGCGACCCACGAAATGATGATGAATAGACTTAGGAAAGCACCGACCGTCAATGCGAACGGCTTCCACGATAAATATAAAGGGAGTGCCGGCAGCATGACAATCCTCTTTACAACCATGAAAAAGAACTTCGAAAACATATATCCTAAAAATGTTCCGACTCCGATCGATGCCGCGCCGATAATGAGCGTTTCGATAAAAATGAGCCGGTGCAGCTGCCGTTTCTCCATCCCTAAATGGAGAAGGACGCCGAACTCCTTCGTTCGAGCTTGCAAAAAGGCCCGCATCGAATAAAACAGGAAAAACATCGTGAATATGTAAAGGACAATTTCAGCGATCCCCATGCCGAGCACCGCAATGTCCTGTACGGCACTCCCTTCAATCGACGGATGGAAGAGAAGCATGGAATAAAGGAAAAACACCATGACCGAAAAAACACTCGCCATGAAAAAGGCAGCGTAGATCCGCCGGTTGCGCATGACATTCCGGAAAGCGAACTGGCGAAACGTCATGAAGCATTCCTCCCTATTCGACTGTTCGTTTTACAGCATCCGCAAATCATGGACATTTCCTCCAAGTAAACTAAGTACGTTCAAAATCCGCTGGAAAAACGTTTGGCGCCGTTCATCCTTATAGATTTCATTGAAAAATTCGCCGTCCTTTATGAACAGCACGCGATCGCAATAGCTCGCCGCGATCGGGTCATGCGTCACCATGATGATCGTCGTCCGCTCGGTTTGATTCACGAGGCTTAGCAATTCCAGAACTTCTTTTGCCGATTTCGAATCGAGATTCCCGGTCGGTTCATCAGCGAGAATGAGCTTCGGCTTATGGATCAGCGCCCTTCCGACTGCGGTTCGCTGTGCCTGCCCACCCGACAACTCATCCGGACGACGGTTGAGGATCTCTTTCAAGCTCAGCTGTCCAGCGAGCCGGTCGACCCGTTTTTGCATCTCCATGATCGGCAGCCCGTCCAACGTGAGCGGCAGGACGATATTCTCCTCCACCGTCAAACTTTTTAGCAGATTGATGTCTTGGAAGACGAAGCCGAAATTATGCCTCCTGAACAGTGCTAGTTCATTTGTATTCAATGCTTCGGGCTCGACCCCGTCGATAATGACACGCCCGTATGTCGGCATATCGATTGTCGAAATGATATTCAGCAACGTCGTCTTCCCGCTTCCAGAAGGCCCCATAATGGCGATGAACTCTCCTTCATCCGCCTCGAAGTCAAGTCGATTCAACGCGCGGTGCATCACTTTTCCTTCATAGATCTTCGTCACTTGATCCAGCTGTACGATCGAGTTCTTCATCCGCTTCACCTATCTCTCCATTTGTAAACAGAATCTTGACGGAAGTCCCTTGCCCCACTTCCGATTCAATCGTCAATGGATGCCCGAGCTTCGAGCACACTTCATCGGCGATATAAAGGCCCATCCCTGTCGATTCGCCGGTGAGCCGACCGTTTTCACCTGTGAAAAACGCCTTCGTCACCCGCTTCAAATCGGACGCCGGAATGCCGACCCCTTCATCCCGTATCGTTAGCTCGAAGCCTTTCTCGGTCTGCTCCGCAGTCAAATAAACGCGCTTCCCTTTTTCAAATGTATATTTCACAGCATTCGTAATGAACTGCCCGATGACAATTTTCATCCATTTGGCGTCCGTTGCAACGACGAGCGACTCGTCGATTGAAATGACCGGAAATACGCCATTCGTAATGAACAGCCGTTTATGGTCCGTCACAATTTGCTGAATGAGGCTTTTCAAGCCGATACGTTCGATCTGCATATCTTCCTCGAACGTCTCAAGCCGCGCGTTGACGAGCACGACGTCAAGACCGCGCTGGATTTTATCGACTTCTTCCCGGATGCTTCGCTTGTCTAGCTCGCCATCTTCCTGCAGCAGCAAGTTGATGACGGAAATTGGAGTCTTCATCTGATGCACCCATTGATTCACGAACTGAAGCTGCCGATGCTGGGATGCATACAGCGATTGAACTTCATTCTGATACAACCCATACAAGTCGCGCATGAAAACAGTCGATTGGCGCTGTTCAGTCGTCTGAACGTTTCGGATAAGCGCGTCTTCCATCTTTTCCGGTTTGCGCAAAATTGCCGCATAATACGACCGCCGCATAATGAATCTCCCGACGAGGAAGCCCGACGTCAGCAGCAAGGTCATAATGATCGAGTAAATCGCTGTATTAATACCTCTAAAGCCGTCCAGCCAATATAAGACAAGGACGAATGTGACGAGCATCATTTCAAATATGATCCATGATAAATGCTCTTTCAGGAATAAAATAATTTGTTTCATGATTCCTCCGGTGCGACGAGGAAGCGGTAGCCCGACCCGCGGACCGTCTCGATGACAGATTGCACGCCGTAATCCGTCAGCTTTTTCCGTACGCGCGTCATGTTCACATTGAGCGTGTTTTCATCGACAAACGACTGGTCATCCCATAATTCCTCAAGCAGCGTCTCCCTTGATACGACTTTCGGGGAAGCATCCATCAACAGCTCAAGGATGACGCACTCCTTCTTCTGGAGCGGAATTGCTTCATCCCGCAAATGCAGCTCCATCCTCTCGATAAACAGCTCGAGCGAACCAAGCTTTACTGTTCGTTCTCCTTGGCTCGGCGCATATTCCCCGAACGCCCTTCGTAAATGGCTCCTGATCTTCGCAAGGACGATCTCGTAATGGAAAGGTTTCGTAATGAAATCATCCCCTCCATTCTCGAGCGCAAACACTTGGTCCATATCGCCCGAGCGCGCGGAGATGAAAATAATTGGGCACGTTGTCGTTTGCCGAAGCTGACGACACCAATAATAGCCGTCATACGAAGGCAGATTAATATCGAGCAGGATCAAATGCGGATCGAACGCCGCACATTCCGCCTCCACATTATCAAAATCCTCGACGATTGCTACATCATATTGATATTTGCGCAACGTATCCGCCAACAACCGCGCAATTTTTTTATCATCCTCAACAATGAAGATACGGTGGTTCCTCATCGCAAATTCCCCCTTCACTATTCCATACATTATATCGCAAAACTGGAATGCACGCTCGGCGGGCGAGGAGGAAATGGGTTACCACCGTTATTCGGTGTGTTACCACCGATTCGGAGGGCTTTACCACCGTTGCTTGTCGTGTTACCACCGATGCGAGGGGCTTTACCAGCGATTCTCCGCCTTTTACCACCGTTGCGGATAATTTATCACCACTCGGGCAGTATTTATCACCACTCAAACAAGCTTTATCACCACTCAGGAGAGGTTTATCACCACTTAGAAAGGCCTTATCACCACTCGGACAAAGGTTATCACCACTCAGCTATTCATAACTTGCATCCAAACCTGAGATAACCACACCTGCAGAAGCAATCGCGCATAAACTATAGCAAAAGAAAAAAACCGGCTCAGCACCGGTTTTCAACTTAGTAGATTAAATTAATGAATTCTTCTTTTGTAATGCCGCCCAATATCGTCGGGATGTCGATTGCGTCGAGTGCTTTCGTAATGGAATCACGATTGTATTGAACGCCTTTTAAGCTTTCTTCAACAACGGTTACATCGCCGACGCCGAAAAAGTCGCCGTAAATGCTGACGTCTTCGATCTTCCCTTTCTCAACTTGCAGGCGCACATCGATGCCGCCGACAGGGAAGCGATGGGAGTGCTGCATATTGAATTTCGGGGATTTACCGTAGTTCCAGTCCCAGTTTCCGTAACGCTCTGCGGATAAAGCTCGGATGTTGTCCCAATCTTCATCGGTCAGCTCCCAATATTGGATGTTTTCTTCGCCTTCGAAAATAGACTTCAAGATTTCCATGCGGAATTGTTCGATCGTCATCGGCTCTTCGATGAACTCCGAAATGTTCGCGACACGGCTGCGAATCGATTTGATCCCCTTCGATTCGATCTTGTCCTTTCTTACTTTCAATGCAGATACGACACGCTCGATTTCCGTATCAAACATCAATGTGCCATGTGTAAACATACGGCCTTGCGTCGCAAACTGCGCATTGCCCGAAACTTTCCGTCCTTCGACGAGAATGTCATTGCGTCCAAGCAATTCCGCTTTGACACCCATATCCGCCAATGCTTTGATGACCGGCTCGGTGAATTTCTTGAAGTTGCGGAATGATTCCCCGTCATCTTTTGTAATGAAGCTGTAGTTGAGATTCCCTAAGTCATGGTATACAGCGCCTCCGCCGGAAAGCCGGCGTACGACGTGGATGCCGTTCGCATCGACGAATTCTGTATTGATCTCCTCAACCGTATTTTGGTTCTTTCCGATAATGATCGACGGTCCATTGATATAGAACAGTAAAAACGAATCTTTGTTGATATCCATGCTTTTCAATACATACTCTTCGATCGCAAGGTTAATTCTTGGATCCGTAATGCCTTTATTGTCAACGAAATACACGATAATCGCTCCCTATGTAAATGAATTCACTTTTATTTTATCTGAAAAGAACGAATAAGTCTTGACTTTTGTTTCTCTGTTATATTACAATCACACTATTACATTTAGTTATAGAACAATAGGAGGAAGATGAAATGATCGAGAGTATCGTAGAGTTTTTCAGAAACCTGCCTGCCAAAGCCTGTGATGTTTGTGGAAATGAAAATGAGGAACAGCATGAATGCTATAGCGATAAAGTGAAACTTCAATCAGTAAGGGTTTTCCACTGATTGTTAGTTGAACCAATCGGGCATTTACTGACTGTTGTTTCCCAACTTGTTGGGAAGCTTACAGATAGTTAATGCGGGACAAATGTGACGAGTGCAATATCGTCTAATTTTTTTACTTATGCTGTTATATAATAATAGCCCATATACCTATTGAGTATTAGTACAAAAAGAACAGGAGGAAACACCGATGCTAGAAAATGTCATTGAATTTTTCAAGAACCTGCCTGCGAAAACTTGTGCCAATTGCGGAAAAGAAATCGAAGAACAGCATGAATGCTATAGCAATAAATGTGACGAGTGCAATATCGTCTAATTTTTTTACTCATACTGTTATATCACAATAAACAATACGCCCATTTAGTATTAGTACAAAAGACAGGAGGGAACGTCGATGCTAGAGAATGTCATTGAGTTTTTTAAGAACCTGCCTGCAAAAACATGTGCCGAATGTGGAAAAGAAATCGAGGAACAGCATGAATGCTACAGCAATAAATGTGACGAATGCAATATCCTATAAAATTAAAACAGCTGAGATCATGTGTCTCAGCTGTTTCCTATTCACTCAATATATCAGGCTCGTCCGTATGGATTCCGTTGACGCCCATTGCCTGCAACCTGAGGGCAGCTTCTGGGTCATTCACCGTATAGGCATATACAGCCAAGCCTTCGTCATGCATCGTATTGACGAAAGGAGGTGTCAATGCTTCATAGCTTATGCTGATGCCTGAAGCGTACGTCAAAATATCCTTCAATTCCTTCTGCGAAAGTTCTGCTTCTTCCCCTTCGTCAAAGGAGATCAATTGCAACAATGGGATCGTTGAATCAATTTCATGCACATGTTTCAATGCTTTTTTATCGAATGAATGGATGACCGCCTTCGGATATCCTTTATTATCGACACCCGTCAACTCATATTCCTTCATCACACTGACTAATACCTCTTCAACGCGTGGATATTGCTCTGTATCCTTCAACTCGATGACAAACCGGAGTTCACCTTTCATCTCTTCGATTACTTCACGCAATGTCGGAATTTCATATGCCTCTTCGTCCTTGCCATTGACAGCCACTTTCTCGCCTTTTTCCTGATTCGCGGTCAATTCTTTCAATTCGGCAAGTGTGAAATCTTTTATTTTCCCGGCAGCTTCCGTCGTCCGTTTCACGTCATCATCATGCATGACGATCAGTTCATTGTCTTTCGTTAAATGAACGTCAAGCTCGACATAATCCGCGCTCAAATCGTCAGCGAGCTCGAAGGATGGCATCGTGTTTTCCGGTTCATATGCGGAAGCGCCACGATGCCCGATAATGAGGAAACCTTCCTCAGGCATCGGATTGTCCCATTCGTTTCCGATGGAACAAGCAGACAATAAAATTGCTGTACTAATAATAAAGAATAGCTGTTTCATACAAAATTCCTTCCAATGTAAAAAGTCCGCGCGAGGGCGGACTTTTCGATTTAATTCGCGAATAACTCGGCGATAACCTCTTCCATAGCCGCTTTGCCTTGATCGATGCAGTCCGGTAGTCCGACACCGTCATAAGAGGCGCCTGCCAATTTGACGTTCGGAAATACTTCTTTCAGTTCTGCGCGGGCAGCATCTATTCGTTGACGATGGCCGACCCGGTATTGAGGGCGGTCTTCCTTGAATCGCGTAATGACCGTGAAGTCCGGCTTGCCTTTAATTGTAAGTATTTTGCTCAAATCTTCAAGGACGATCCGTTCGATTTCGTCATCAGGCAAATCGACGATCGCTTCTTCCCCTACTCGCCCGACGAATGCGCGCAAAAGGATTTTCCCTTTCGGCGTTGTCGTTGGCCATTTTCGATGGACCCATGTGCAAGCAGTAATGGAGTAGTCGCTGCTTCTTGCAACGAGAAAGCCGGTTCCTTCCGTGTCTTGGACGACTGCATCTTCAGGAAATGCGAGAGCGACTGTCGCGACGGATGTCGTCTGGATTTCTTTCAGCCCTTCAAGCAGTCCGTGTGAAGCGAATAGTTGGCTTGCCGCCATATGACCGGTCGTCACGATGACCGAATCGGCCATAATCTTTTCCCCCGTATTCAGCTCGAGGGCGGTTTGATTTTCCTGTTTGGAAATGCTTTCGATGCGAATCCCTTTCCTTACCGTACCAGGCTCCAACTGTTGCTCCGCCGCCTCGACGATCGATTCAAGACCGTTCCGCAATGAATGGAAAGCCCCTTTTTTGGAGGCTCCATGCCCGTCCTTCTGCGGCACTTGCTTCGGCGTCGTCTTTTTCATCCCGAGGATGAGGCTGCGGTGTTTCTTTTCAACTTGGTAAAATTGTGGATACGTCGATTGCAAGCTCATATGGTCGATATCGCCCGCATACACTCCCGAGAGCAGCGGTTCGATGAGGTTCTCGACAATTTCCGTTCCGAATCGACGACGGAAAAAGTGACCGAGCGACTGGTCTCCTTCAATTCCTGAACGTGGCAAGACGAAATCCCCAGCCGCTCTCAGCTTGCCTGCTAATGAAAACAGATCCGATTTCAGGAATGGTCCAACCTTCGTCGGGATGCCCATGACAGAACCGCCTGGAATCGGCTGCAAACGATCGTTTACGAGTATATACGCTTGCCCTGTTGCGTTGCGTACTAGATCTTCACCGATGCCGAGATCTTTCGCGAACGTATCCATGCTTTTCTTTCGAATGAGGAAGCTATCAGGTCCCCGTTCAATGACAAAACCATCGCGGCGGACCGTCTGAATCTTCCCACCTAGCCGATTCGTCGCTTCGATGAGCATCACTTCAATTGGCAAGTTTTCTTCTCGTGCTTTTTTTTGCATATAAAATGCCGCGGAAAGCCCGGTGATCCCTCCACCTACGATGACGACCTTTTTCTTCTGTTCACTCATGTCCATCATCACTTCCTAGCTGCCATTAGGCGTCTTTCAATTGTTCAAGAACTGCGTCTGCCATTGAGCTAATGAATAGCGGGTCCGTATTCGGCATTGCCGGACGGTAATACGATGCACCGATTTCATCACATACGACTTTACATTCGTAATCGTTATCGTAAAGGACTTCCAAATGGTCCGAAACGAAGCCGACCGGTGTATAAACGAATGTTGAATAGCCTTTCTTCTCATGCAAATCACGTGTCAAATCTTGGACGTCCGGTCCGAGCCATGGCTCGCCCGTCTGCCCTTCACTCTGCCAGCCGACTGCATAGTTTTCAACTTGTGCAGCTTCCGCAATTAATTTGGCGGTCTCTTCCAATTGATCAGGATACGGATCTCCGAATTGCTTGATCTTTTCAGGCAAGGAGTGTGCTGAAACGATGAGGCATGCTTTTTCCCGCTCTGCCTCGCTCATGCTTTCATACGAACCGCGGATTTTGTCGGACCAGTATTCGATGAATTTCGGCTGTTTGTACCAGCTCTCGACCGATGTAATGGAAATACCGTATTTTTCGGCTTCTTCCTTCGCACGTCCATTATATGATTTCACGGAGAATGACGAGTAATGTGGCGCCAATACGATGGACACCGCTTCCTTGAGGCCATCAGCATCCATCTTTTCAACTGCTTCTTCGATGAACGGTGTGATATGCTTCAAACCGACGTAAACGGTAAATTCAATTTCGTCCTGCATTGCATTCAGACGGTCGCCAAGCGCGTTCGCTTGATTTTCTGTAATTTTCGCTAGAGGCGAGATACCCCCGATTGCTTGATAACGCGACTTTAAATCTTCCAGCTGTTCCGGTGCAGGTGGACGACCGTGCCGGATATGCGTGTAATACGGTTCGATATCTTCTTCCTTATATGGCGTTCCGTACGCCATGACTAAAAGTCCCATTTTCCTTTTTGTCATCAGTTGCACCTCATTACAATTTATTTGCGTAATTTATTTGCGAAGCTGCGCGCTATATTCATGAACAAACTCTGTGAGTCGTTTCAATGTTGCCGGTTGGACTTCTGGGAAAACGCCGTGACCAAGGTTGAAAATATGACTGCCGTGTTCGACGCCTTGTTCAACGATCACCTTCGCGCGCTCCTCGATAATATTCCAATCCGCCAACAGCAGCGAAGGATCCAAATTCCCTTGTAATGTCTTCGTCAATCCTCTTTCCCCAGCTTCCTTAATAGATAAACGCCAATCCAAACCGACGACGTCTACAGGAAGGTCATGCCATTCATTCGCCAAGTGGCTAGCTCCAACGCCAAACGTGATCAATGGTACATTCAATTCGCGAAGCTCACTGAAAATGCGTGTCATGACAGGTTTAATGAACGTTCTGTAATCGGAGACATTCAACGCGCCGACCCATGAATCAAACACTTGGATTGCCGCTGCTCCCGCTTTCACTTGAGCTTTAATGGACGTAATAATTGTATCTCCCAATTTATCCATAAGCGCAAACCATGCTTCCGGCTCAGATACCATGAAAGATTTTGTCAAATTATAGCTTTTTGACGGGCCGCCTTCAATCATATAGCTCGCTAATGTAAATGGCGCGCCCGCGAAGCCGATCAGCGGAACAGTTAATTGCTCTTTCAAGATTTTAATAGTATCGATAACGTAAGGGATATGATCCTCCGGAGAGAGCTCCCCGAGATTATGAACGTCCTGCACCGAACGGATTGGATTTGAAATGACTGGGCCAACGCCCGCTTTTATTTTCACATCTACGCCGATTCCTGGAAGCGGCGTCACAATATCCTTATACAAAATCGCCGCGTCGACGTTGTAGTTGTCGACAGGCAGCTTTGTCACATAAGCGCAAAGCTCCGGCTGATGCGTAATCTCTTCTAGTGAATACTTTTCTTTGATCTTACGGTATTCAGGCTGAGAACGGCCCGCTTGCCTCATGAACCAAACTGGCGTATGGTCGATTTTTTCTCCTCTAGCAGCACGAAGCAGTGTATCGTTAAATGTTGTCATAAATCGATTCCCACTTTCTTTATAATAATTATCGAAGTTCACATATTCGTTTTCAAATATAGACGTTTCTACTTTGAATGTATAGTGTTTGAGCTGTTTTGTCATGAAATTGTGCTCACTTTTCATCCTTGCTGCCATCAATTCGACAATGTTTGTTTTAATTGTCCGGTTAAGGGAAAATATGAGTACTACTTAATTTTGGCAGGAGGTTTTGGGAATGTATATGTATTTGACTAGCGGTACGATTGATTTCATGGAAAAGATTCAACAGCGTCATTCTAATGAAGAGATGATTCTCATGCATGGCGGCGGACGGTCGCTTCTCGTGCATGAAACAGAAGGAAAGTCTGTCTTCCAGGCACCAAGGCGGTATGAAGTCGTTAGCTCTGCCGGCAAATTGAAGGAAGAAGGTTACTTTGTCTTCAACAACATACCTGTCACGGATGAAGGTCGGCCTGTCTTCGAGCATCGCTTTTCAACAAACACCGGCAAGATTGAAAGCGAGAAAGGTTTCATCGCTTTTCGTCTGCTTCGCCCACTCGATTCGGACACATATATTGTAATGACTGAATGGGAAGATGCGATCGACTATGACCGCTGGAAAAATTCGCAAGCGTTCAAGGACTCTCCTCATTCACTCAATATGAAAGATTTCGCAGGCAATACGACACATATTTTTGCAAGTGCATCATATATAACGACTTATACTGCGAAAACAGATACCCAAGAATGATCCAGCCTGTTGGCAAACGCTCGCATCCGTTGTTGAGGCCTACACGAAGTAGGTCATGCAACCGTTGCCAATCGAACGGCGAAGGGTTCGATTTGCCGTATTTCTGCGCTCTCAGCAGAAATTAAGGCACCATCAGGACGTGGCGATCTTAGGTTGCCTTCCTTGACAAGCGTTTTCAATCAGGCTGGGGTAATCCCGTTGCATCGCTCTCTCACTTTGAAAGAATGATCGTTTGATCGCATTGCGACCCTCGAAACGTATTGTTATAATTGTGAAAGTATAAATAAAAGCGTTTCGAGAGGGGTAATTGAATGAATGAGCAATTGTTCGAGAAATTAGATCTAGCTTACGAAGATATGGTCGTCATCCGCAGACATCTGCATATGCACCCAGAATTATCTTTCAAAGAGGAGAAGACCGCACAATATATCCATGATTTTTACGCAGACCTCGGCGTTGAAGTACGCACTGGCGTCGGCGGCAACGGTGTAGTCGCCCGAGTCAAAGGAGCGCGTCCCGGCAAGACTGTCGCTTTGCGTGCTGATTTCGACGCATTGCCGATCCAAGATGAAAAAGACGTCCCTTACAAATCGACGGTCCCAGGCGTCATGCACGCTTGTGGGCATGATGGACATACAGCTGCATTACTGCAATTGGCGAAGGCAATCCATGAGCTGCGGGAAGATCTCGCGGGGGAATACGTCTTCATTCACCAGCATGCTGAAGAATTCGCTCCAGGCGGGGCCATTTCGATGATTGAGGACGGTTGTCTTGATGGTGTCGATGTCATTTTCGGCACACATCTTTGGTCGCTCATCCCCTTCAAAACAATCGAATATTTAACAGGGCCGGTCATGGCTGCTGCGGATCGGTTTGAGATTACAATTCAAGGTGCAGGCGGCCACGGAGCGGCGCCTCACCAAACGAAGGACGCTGTCGTCATCGGTGCGCAGCTCGTCATGAACCTTCAGCAGCTCGTATCCCGACGCGTCGATCCGATTGATGCCGCCGTATTGACGATCGCGTCATTCATCGCGGATAATGCGTTCAATGTAATCGCCGATTCTGCGAAGCTCGGCGGTACGGTGCGCACCTTCAATCCTGACGTTCGCGATATGATGGAACGGGAAATGGCACGGGTCGTGGAAGGCACGGCACTTGCCAATAACTGTGAAATCCGGTTCGACTATTTCCGCGGCTACCCTGCTGTCGTGAACCATAAAGAAGAAACCGAGCTTTTGAAACGCGTCGCTGAAACGATTCCTGGCGTCGAGCACGTTGTGGAAAGCAAGCCGCAAATGGGCGGAGAAGACTTTGCTTACTATTTGGAAAAGGTGCCTGGCACATTCTTCTTCACCGGCGCTCAGCCAGCGGAAACATATCCCCATCATCATCCGAAATTCGATTTTGAGGAGCAGGCGATGCTGCTTGCAGCGAAAACGCTCGGCGCTGCTGCGTTGGATTACCAAGCTGAATAATACTTCAACTCCCCGTTTATTGACGGGGGTTTTTTCATTCAATTAAATAGTAGAATTGTATTTCTTGCCGAATAGTTCAAATTATTCATTTAAAATACTTGTTTTTCTAATTTCTTATCCTATAATACTATGTGAGGGATGGAATAATTAGGATAGGAGGAAGTGGATTTGACTGAAGTCGTAACAAGGTATTATTTATCGTTCGATACCCTCATGCTACTACCAATTGAAGAAGGCAATAAAATCTTCACAAGGGTGATTGAGCGGAATAGGACTCTTACAGTCCTGCAAAAACCGATACATATTGTAAGCGGTTCCTGCACTTTCTATGGTGCGAGCTATAAAAATGTTATGAACACGTCTAGGCTATTATTTGGGGATAATAAGCAGAAGGCGCCTCTACTGACGGCAAACGCTTTCGGCATTCCATTAATCTTTATTCCAACGTTATCTCCTTCATCGGACCAAAATGTATGGATTTCCTCCCATGCAATCGATTTTTTCGAGACTGACGGCTTAGGCATTGCTGTCACATTGGAGAATGGGAAAAAGTACAAATTAGGAATTTCAATTACGACGATGTATCGCCAATATTCGTTGGCAAAATTGCTTGAGAGGAACTTCATAAGAAAACAGAGGGCCTTTGATCGTTCCTCTTTCCTGTTTCCGCCTAACGACCCGCCGAATGATTATCCGACCTTGTAAAATACAGGTCCAATAATTCTTCTGTGCGATTGCGAAGTCGGACATTCAAATAGCGACGGTGGTCTTCGTAGCCGCCATGGATGAAAATGTATTCCGTGAACATGCTATCCCTCGTTTTCCGAATCACTTTCATATTATGGCGTCGTAAATAAAACGTCGTTTCTTGCAGCTCGCTTTGGACCTGTTTGATCGAAGCGTCAATTCTTTTCAAGTAGGGCCCTTTCAATTTGAAGGGGCCCTTTTCAAATAGTTCCCGATCGCGCTGCAACACGATCAGGACCATCGGCAAGTAGATCATGTTTTCAAAATGAGGCAATGCCTTCGCTGGAATTAAAGGCATTACGTTTTCCTCCCTTCAAAGGAACATTTGTTCTCATTATACCTTCTTCATCTCTGGAAAGCAATATAGTGGAGGAAGGTAATATTAACCGTTTCGGAACGTAAAAGCCGTTACTTTCCGTTTCAGGCGGACGCTTTCCGCGGGGCACGGCTTCAATCTCCTCGTCGCTTCGCGTCTGCGGGGCTTTCAGCTCGTGCTTTTCCCTCAGGAGTCACCGCCTTCCACTCCAAAAAAATCAAGAACGAATACTAATAATTTCATAAACAGAATAAAAAACTGCCCTCGCAGTTTCGCTTGGGCAGTTTAGTTTGTGGATATCTAATTGTAAATAAACGTTATTTCTGTTCTTCCATATAATAAACGGAGTTCACTTTCCAATCTCCGTCCTCTTTTGTGAAGACGGTGACTTGTCTGCCGTCGCGGTTCGTCTCTAGGCCGGTGGATTTTTGTTTCATTTTTGTCACCAGATTGGCGAATACTTGGGCTTCACCTGTCTCCTCATCAAACTTCACAATTGTAACATCCTTTGCCTCGCGGGATAGTTCAAACTGTTCAAATGCGCTTTCGATATACTCGCGCTCTTCCTCCAAGTTGAAGCTTTTCGGCTTCTCGGAAAGTGTACTCATATATTCATCGATGTCCTGATTGTTGAACGCGTGGATATATGTATCGAAAGACTTGATAATCAGTTCTTTCTCGTCCGCTGGCACGTTTGCAGCTTCTTCAATCGTGCCGCCTGACAAGTTGAAGCCGACTTTATTGTCATCGTTATTTTCATCTACGCCATGATCAATTGAACCAAATTCACTCGGCTTTTCTCCGTCATTCACCGAACCTTGATTTGACGAAGTATCTTCCTTTTTCGAACATGCGCCAAGAATAAGCACAAATATAAGCATTGAGAAAACGAACATTTTTTTCATTATTCTTCCTCCTATACAGTAAAAGGGACCTTCCATAAGAAGGCCCCTTTTATTATAACATTATTTTACTTCAACCCAACCGTTTTTGATTGCTGTGACGACCGCTTGTGTACGGTCGTTGACACCCATTTTCTGCAAAATGCTCGAAACGTGGTTTTTAACCGTTTTTTCGGAAATGAAAAGCGTTTCCCCGATCGTCCGGTTACTTTGTCCATCTGTCAACAGCTGCAATACTTCACATTCACGCTTCGTCAATAAGTGAAGCGGACGGCGGATATCGTTTTGTTGGAAAGATCCTTTATGTTCTCGTTCGCTGAGGCGGCGGAATTCCGACACGAGGTTATGTGTCACTTTCGGATGTAAATAAGATCCGCCTGCTGCGACGACTTTGATTGCTTGTACAATTGCGTCTGCATCCATTTCTTTCAGCATATAACCGAGCGCGCCCGATTTCAATGCATGTGACACATATGATTCGTCATCATGGATGGAAAGCATGATCACTTTCGCTTCCGGAAATTCATTTTTCAGATTTTCCGTCGCTTCCACTCCGTTCATTCCAGGCATATTGATGTCCATCAAGACGACATCCGGCTCAAAGCGGCGGTATAGCTCAACAACTTCGCTGCCGTCGTCTCCTTCTCCTACTACATCGAATGAATCTTCAAAATCAAGGATTCTCTTAACTCCCTCACGGAATAGCTGATGATCATCTACAATTAAAATTTTCGTCATTGTCATTCCCTCCCAATACCCTATTCAATTATATTTTCATGTAACGGAATACGGAATAATACAGTTGTGCCCTTGCCAATTGTCGACATGATTTTCATCTCGCCTTTTAGCAGTTCGACGCGCTCCCGCATCCCTATAATGCCAAATGATTTATCTTTAGTTTGATTCGGGTCAAACCCTTTTCCATTATCCTTCACGACAATATTCATTGTATCACGAAGCCATTCGACTTTCACCCAAACATCTCTTGAATTTCCATGTTTAAGTGCATTTGAGATGCATTCTTGGACGAGTCTGAAAATCGCCACTTCGATGCTTGACTCAAATCTTTTCTCCGTTCCATTATTCATGAAATGGATTGTGATACCTTTTTCATATTCCATGACCGTCGAAGAATATTTTCGGAGCGTCGGAATCAAGCCGAGGTCATCCAATGCCATCGGACGTAGATCATAGATGATGCGTCGGACTTCAAGAAGGGCGTTCCGGACCATCTCCTTCAATTGATTGAGTTCGGACAAGGCAGCATTTGGACCTCTTTCGGCAAACGTCTTTTCGATGAGTCCCGATCTAAGTAGCACATTGGCAAGCATCTGCGCTGGACCATCGTGGATATCGCGCGAAAGTCGTTTGCGTTCCTCTTCTTGAGCTTGGATAATTTGAATGGCGAACTCTTGTTTTTGCCGGGCTGTTTCAAGCACTTCCCCGACCTTTTTCAAATCAGAAGTCAAATATGTAATGACCGTCGTCACTTGATTGACAAGATGATCCGCCTTTTCTATCGTTTCCAAAAGGGCGACAATGCGCCGGTCCAACTCGTCCCGCCGAACACGTAATTGCTTTTCTTCCATCCGGTTGATTGATAATCTGACGAGTAAATCATTAGCAACTTCGTACGCTTGACGCACTTCTTCTTCAGAGTAGTTCATAAAGTTTTTAGAAACATCCGCCAGCCGTCGTCGAGATTGGCGAGTCATATCCTCCAAATAATCACCTTCAGTGATTACCCGGGAAATATCTTCTTTAATAATAACAAGTTCGGTTTGCATCTCTTGGAAGGTTTGACGGCTTTGCTCGCTTATAGTGAAGATGTCATTTTTGGATTGATCCATCACATTAACCATATTGTCGAATATTTTTTCCAAGTTTTGGATATCCATCGTCTTTTCTGCCATCTCAACCCCTCCCTTCTGGAATGCGAAAAAAGCTAAACATAGGCAATGTTGCAGTATTCCTTGATTCCTTATACACTTTATTATTATATCATCATAAAACTAATTGCGTATTAAGATTGTATTACAAGTGATAGGAGTGCTGCAAATGCGAGCAGATTATAAAACAGTCAAATTGGCAGGGGAAAGTGAAATCGTCATTCAGAAATCCAGATTCCTGACGTACGTCAAACGTGTTGAGACGGAGCAGGAAGCAATGGGCTTCATTCAAGATATAAAAAAGATGCATCATACTGCAACACATAACTGTTCAGCCTACATTATCGGTGAGCACGATCAAATCCAGAAAGCGAACGACGATGGGGAGCCTTCGGGCACAGCAGGAGTCCCCATGCTGGAAGTACTAAAGAAGCAAGGGCTGAAAGATACTGCTGTTGTCGTAACACGTTATTTTGGAGGCATCAAATTAGGAGGCGGCGGCCTCATCCGTGCGTACGGTCGCGCAACTACCGAAGGAATCGCCGCGACAGGCGTCGTCGAACGCAAACTTCACGCGCTCATCAAAGTATCCATCGATTATACATGGCTCGGCAAAGTTGAGAATGAAGCGAGGCAATCGCCTTATCCACTTAAAGAAATTTTATACGAAGAGGACGTCAGTTTACTATTAAATGTTCCTATAGCAGAAACTGATGCATTCATTAGTTGGATGACAGAATTGACGAACGGCCAAGCAGAAATTTCTGAAGTCTCAACTTCATTCCTCGAATTCGATGTGTGATAATAGTATACGACCAGGGAATTTAATAGTATAATGGGGAAAGTTGACGATTCATTGTGAATTTTGCAGGATTCTGTTCTTGTTTGCGTCAACTTTCCGTTGTTCATTGAACATTAAATTTGCTTGGGAAGATTCCTTAGCCAATGGTGGAGGCCAAAACAAGCTATGAAAAGAAAAGACTATAGAAAAATGAAAAAAAAGACATCTAAAGGTCGTCTAGCTATTAAAATCGGGTTATTAGTTTCGCTAACTGCCTTGCTTGCAATTGCAGCCTATGGACTTTCGTTAAGAAACCAAGCAGAGCAGGCAGTCGACCGAGCGTACGAAGCCGTTCCTGCTACACAGAAATCCGAATTGAGGGCCGAAGCGAAAGTGGAGCCTGCGAAGGACAACGTATCTGTCCTTTTGATCGGTGTGGATGACAGTGAAGCGCGTATGCAAGGAGACAGCCACAGTCGTTCGGATGCCCTTCTCGTCGCTACGTTCAATCCAGAGGAAAAGTCAGTGAAATTGCTTAGCATTCCGCGTGATTCGTACGTCTACATCCCGAAAGTCGGGTATAAAGACAAAATCACTCATGCCCATGCATTTGGCGGAACGCATGCATCAATCGAATCAGTTGAAGAAATGCTTGATATCCCAATTGATTACTACGTGAAAATGAACTTTAATGCATTCATCGAAGTCGTCGACGCATTAGGCGGCATTGAGGTCGATGTTCCGTATAACAGGCTTGAAAAAGACGAAAACGACAAAAACACGATTCAATTAGTAAAAGGCGTGCAAACGCTTGATGGTAGACATGCCCTCGCATTAGCGCGTACACGTAAGCTCGACAGTGATCTCGAGCGCGGAAAACGCCAACAAATGATTTTACAAGCAATCATTAAAGAGATGGTATCAGTCAAATCCATCGCAAAATACGGTGACGTCATTGAAGCGGTCGGAGACAATATGAAAACCGACATGACTTTCAAAGAAATGACTTCCTTCTGGGAATATGCAAAAGGCGGCATGCCGCAAATCGACTCACTCAATTTGCAAGGCTATGATGATTGGTCAACAGGTACCTATTATTATAAATTGAACGAAAATGATTTAGAGAATGTGAGTCAGCTACTGAAAGCCCATTTAGGCTTAATTCCAGACTCTTCCTCTTTAACGGATAGCAACAATCCAAATGTTGTCGGAACAACGGATGAAACCGCTGAAGGCAGCGATGATTATTGATTAATACACCCCACTGATTATTTCAGAGGGGTGTTTTTTTATGTACGCAATAAAAAAAGTGATATGCGAAGTTTCGCATATCACCGTATTCTACAGCATTCATTATTTTCCAATCATACGAACTAAATTCAATAATGGCCTGTAATTCGTTCCGGCGAGACCAATGATTTCAACGAACAACTCGATTGCGAGAAGCATGACAATGATTAGTACAATCGCGCCCCATACAGTCGCTTGCGAGAAAAGAACTGCCGCTACACCGAAAAGAATAGCAAGCCCATAGATGATCAGGACAGTCTGCCGATGAGAGAATCCTGCTCGTAACAAGCAATGGTGCAAATGCGATTTATCCGGCGCGGAAATCTTTTGCTTCATCCGCACACGACGGATGATGGCGAAGAACGTATCCGAAATCGGAACGCCAAGGATGATAATCGGAATGATAAGTGAAATCATCGTGACGTTTTTATATCCTAACAGCGCCAATACCGAAATCATATAGCCAAGGAATAAAGCTCCCGTATCCCCCATGAATATTTTCGCTGGGTGGAAATTATAGAACAGGAAGCCTAGTGCACTAGCAGCCAAAATGGCAGCTGTCGCGACAACAAACATTTCTCCCATGATCATCGCCATGACAGAGATGGATATGAGTGCGATCGTGGAAACACCCGCCGCCAGTCCATCTAATCCGTCGATGAGATTAATAGCATTTGTAATGCCGACAATCCAAAGAATCGTGATCGGGATACTTAAATAGCCAAAATCAAGCGGGCCGAAAAATGGCAAGTTAATAAATTCAATTTGTAAGCCGCCCCACGTAACGACGACGATCGCTGCAGCCAGTTGGCCGATCATCTTCGTCTTGGCGGTAATTTCAAGCATATCATCGAGGAAGCCTGTAATAATGATGATGACGGCTCCAACAAGAATTCCGATAGCATGCTCATCTGATGGACGAAGCAATAAATAACCGATGACAAACGCACCGAAAATTGCCATCCCTCCGATACGCGGCATGACGGATGCATGCACCTTCCGATAATTCGGATGATCAACTGCCCCGATACGGAACGCGAATTTTATGACGAGCGGAGTCAGTATGATGGAAGCTATGAATGCAGCAGCCATTGCAAGGAATAACATGTCCTTCCTCCCCGTAAATAACAATAATTTAGTTAGCCACAAGTATTATAGCACAGCTCTGAATTGAAAGCACCCAGGTTAGTGAAATTGGACACTCAATACTACCTTACCCTTTTGTAAGATAGAGTACGCCACTCTGTTGCTTCCGATTTCTTAACAAGGTAGTCTTTTCGTACATAGTTTGATAAAATAGAACCTGTATCCTTAATAGAAGGATTAAATAAAGGAGCGTCCATCATATGTTATCAATTTTTAAACGTTCAAATCAAACGAGCGAACGACAACTTCGCAAATATCGTAAAGTTGTCCAACACATAAATGACTTAGAATCAAAATACGAAACATTATCTGATGAAGAACTTGCACATATGACAGAAGTGTTCAAAGTGCAAATCCAAGAAGGCGAAACCGTACAGGCAATCCTTCCAGACGCATTCGCTGTTGTCCGCGAAGCATCCAAGCGGGTATTGGGCATGCGTCATTTTGACGTGCAGCTGATCGGCGGAATGGTATTGGCTGAAGGCAATATCGCTGAAATGCCGACTGGTGAAGGAAAGACGCTTGTCGCTTCCCTTCCATCCTATTTGCGCGCGCTTGAAGGAAAAGGCGTACACGTTATTACTGTTAACGACTATCTTGCAAAACGAGACTATGATCAAATCGGTCAGATCCACCGCTTTCTCGGATTGACGGTCGGCTTGAACGTCCCGATGATGCAAGGACCTGCGAAGCAGAAAGCATATATGGCTGATATTACATACGGCGTTGGAACCGAGTTTGGTTTCGATTACCTCCGTGACAATATGGTCCAGCATACTTCCCAAAAGGTTCAGCGTCCGTATCACTTCGCCATTATCGATGAAGTGGACAGCGTCTTAATAGATGAAGCGAAAACGCCGTTGATCGTTGCAGGTAAAATGCAAGCGGATCCTGATCTTCATTTCATCGCAGCGAGACTTGCGAAGCGTTTCAAAAAAGGCGTGGACTTTGAATTTGATGAAGAAACGAAAGCGACTTCACTAACGGAAACAGGCATCGAGAAAGTGGAAAAAGCGTTTGGCATCGATAATCTGTACGAACTTGAGCATCAAACACTCTATCATTATATGATTCAAGCCGTTCGCGCCTACGTCATTTTCAAACGTGATGTCGATTATATTGTGAAAGATGACAAGATTGAGCTTGTCGATATGTTCACGGGCCGGATCATGGAAGGCCGTACCCTTTCCGATGGTCTTCACCAAGCGATCGAGGCGAAGGAAGGCTTGCCGATCACTGATGAAAATAAAGCCCAAGCGCAAATTACAATTCAAAACTATTTCCGGATGTATCCGAAGCTTAGCGGTATGACGGGGACGGCAAAGACACAGGAAAAGGAATTCCGTGAAGTGTATAACATGGAAGTTATCCAAATTCCAACGAACCGTCCTCGTGCCCGCATCGATTCACCAGACCGGGTGTATCAGACAATCGACCAAAAATATGAAGCGGTTGCGAAGGAAGTGGCGGAGCGCCATAAAAAAGGACAACCGGTGCTTGTCGGAACGACTTCTATTTTACAATCTGAAAAGGTTGCGGAGTTTTTAGACCGTGAAAAACTTGAGTATCATCTATTGAATGCGAAAAGCGTAGAGCAAGAAGTAGATCTCATTTCCCAAGCGGGTCAACGAGGCCATATTACAGTTGCTACAAATATGGCGGGACGCGGAACGGATATTATGCTCGGTGAAGGCGTCGAAGAACTCGGCGGCCTATTCGTCCTCGGCACGGAGAAGCACGAAAGCCGACGGATCGACAACCAGCTGCGCGGACGTTCAGGACGTCAAGGGGACCACGGCGAAAGCCAATTTTTCCTCTCGCTTGAAGATGACATGTTCAAACGCTTCGCGAAGGAAGATCTTGAGAAGTTCAATAAAAAAGTCGTTGTGAATGAAGATGGACTCGTCCAAAACACTGATGTGAACGAGCTGACTGAACGTACACAGCGGATCGTTGAAGGTGCACATTTCGCTATGCGTGAGTACAACTTAAAACTCGACGATGTCATTAATGATCAACGCGGCGTTCTTTATTCGTTGCGGGATAAAGTTCTTGAACGTACGAACCTTCTCGATCAATTGAAGACAATGGTGTCCGAGGCCGTAGAATTCGTCGTCTATGATAGCTGCCCGGAACATGAAACTCCGGATAACTTTGATTTCGACCGAATTGAGCGGACGATGAACGGACTATTACTTGAAACGGTCACGCTCCCACGTAATTTGGAACGGACAGCAGACGTATTGAAGTTTTATGAAGAGCCGGTTGCCGACCTGTTTGCGTATCTTGATTCGTTTGCCGAAAATGAACAAGTGAACGAAATCATTCCACAAGTGATGTTGAGCCATATCGACACGATGTGGGTGAAACATCTAGATGTGATGGCTCGTCTTAAGGAAGGTATCGGATTGCGGTCATATGGACAAGAAGATCCGATGCGTATTTATCAACGCGAAGGTTTGCAATTATTCGGCACGCATTATCAGAAGCTGCGCCGGAATATCGCATCCGAAGTTATCGGCTTTATGAAGCTTATTTCACAACAACAGGAGGCCCAAGAATCATGAAACTTTTCAACTTATTTAAGAAAACCGAAAAAACGGGTTCAGACAGCACAATTGATTCAGAAGAAATCTTAGAAGGCAGCGCACAGTCTAAAGGCACGGATGAAGTGGAAACAACACTTTCCCTTCATCCGGAGTGGGCTCTTTCTCAAGAACAGGAATATGTTTTCCGTTTCCTTGCGAACGAATTGGAACCTTTGAAGCCGAACCAAATCTCCCTTTCCGGCATCGACATCGATGTCGAACCAGCAAATGGAAGCTGGCTCGTTAAATCATTTTTCCGTTCTTCATTGGAACAGTCGATTTCTGTCGGCTCTGTCGAATTGATGCTCCTTGATGCAGACGGGAAAACGTTGGCATCTCAGGAATTCGATTTGAAGGAATTGGGCGACATTCCAGGGAAGAGCGCTCGCCCTTGGGTATTCGTGTTCACGAAGGAAAACATCTTTGCTGAAGAACCGCCTGCTGAAAACTGGAAGCTCGCATTCAACGTACAATCGATGGTGCCCCATAAACTTGAGTTGGAACAAGCTTGGGAAGACGGCTTAACTGCCGAGCAAAAAGAGGCGCTTGAAAAAGTAGTTGAAAATATGCCGAAGTTGAAGCCGCGCGAAGTGAACTTCGCAGGTTTCCAAGTGAAAAAACAAGAAGACGGAAGCATTGCAGCATCCATCTTCATCCGCAATGGGCACTCAAAGCAGATCAATATCGAAAAGCTTCCATTGGAACTTGTCGATGCGACAGGCGAAATCGTCGCACGCGGCTCATTCGATTTAGCACCGCTTTCCGTTAAAGCGAACACGTCGAAACCATGGACGTTCATTTATCCGAAGGAAATGGTTCAAAAAGAGGAGCCCGACTTCTCCCGTTGGACAATCCGTGTACCTCAATAATGATAGAATGTGAAAGCCGCGATTTTGAGGAAATCGAACAGGAAAAGATGTTTAAAATTAATTCTTCCAACACACATACCCCCATCCTATTTTGGATGGGGGTAAAATATTTTAGTGGATAAGACTCAAATACATGAAATTAACTTAAGCTCTGAATATATTCATGTACTTCATTAACAGTTGGATTCTTTATAGAAAGCCCTCCATCAACAGCAAAGGTTTGACCAGTAATAAATTTTGCTTCATCAGAGGCTAGAAACAATATCATATTGCCAACATCTTCAGGCTCACCTTGATACGGTAAAGCATTATATTTTCCTAAAATCTGCAGTATTTCCGGAGTCACATCTTTTTTAGCTGTTGGGGTTAAAATCAGTCCTGGAGCCACTCCGTTGCATCGTATATAATCATTCCCATATTGTGTAGCGATATAACGGGTTAAATTTATTACACCCGCTTTAGATGTTCCATAAGCAGTTCTTGAAGAATCACCTATTTGACCAGCCATAGAAGATGTGTTTATAATCACGCCGCCTCCGTTTTTTTGCATATAAGGAATTGCGAATCGGCTACCTAATAAAATACTCTTTAAATTGGTTCTCATTGTTTGATCCCAATAATCTAAATCAACATTAAGAACGTCTAAGTCCTTTCTAGCAACTGTCACCCCGACATTATTCACCAAAATATCAATGCGCCCGAAACTCTCCACTGTTTTTTCTACCGCTGATTTTATAGAATTTTCATCACTTGCATCAAGAAAAATGCCAATAGCTTCTCCACCATCTTTTTTAATCATTTCAGCAGTTTCTTTTGCCCCTTCTTCATTAAAATCAGCTACAACAACGCTAGCTCCTTCGGCTGCCAAACGCAATGCCGCTGATTGCCCTATACCAATAGCGGACCCTGTTACCAATGCTACTTTATTTTTTACTCTGTTCATAAAAATTGCCTCCTAGTTTGCCTTTATGAAATACACTATTTTGCTGGACTAATTTTCCTGTCTGAACAACTTGGTCAATAATGAGCTTAATTCAAGATCTCGTTCCCATTTTCTCCACTTTGCCAGATAGTTTAAACAACACTTTTTAACTCGTTCTGATGATTGGTGATACTGAGGACTCTTTCCCCTAATTCCTTTTTTAATCGTCTCGTATTGTTTTTGAAAAGGGCAACTATTTGTTAATAGCTAGACCTTTTTGTGATTTAGTCTCAATATAATCATCATAATTACCGTTATAAAGATTAGCTGCCGTTGGAGTGAGCTCTACTATTCGGTCAGCTAACTTATTAAGAAAATAGCGGTCATGAGAAATGAATAACATTGTGCCTTGGTAATCCATAAGTGCTGTTTCCAATACCCCTTTACTGAATAAATCTAAATGATTTGTAGGCTCATCTATTACTAAAACGTTTGCTTTTTGTAACATAAGTTTAGATAGTGCAACACGTGCTTTTTCACCGCCACTAAGTGAAGATATCCTTTTGAACACATCTTCACCGGTAAACAAGAAATTTCCAAGCACAGCACGAACTCTGGCCTCTTCAAGAAACGGAAATGTGTTCCACACCTCATCTAATATAGTGTTGTTAGGATGTAAAGTAGCTTGTTCTTGATCGTAATAACCAATAGTAATCCCGCCCCCCCCACTTTACTGTTCCATTCTCTAGTGGGTAATCTCCTATTAATGTCTTTAGTAGAGTTGATTTCCCAATACCATTTGAGCCAATTAACCCTACCTTCTCACCACGGTATAGATGAAAGTTTATATTTTTTAATAGTGTGCTTTGGCTGTTTTCTTTACCGATAGCAATGCAGACATCTTTAGCTTGCAATACTTCCTTATGAGATGAATTTTCTATCGAAAATGACATTTGGGTTCTCTTTAGTTCTCGTAGTGGTTTATCTATTCGTTCAATCCTCTCAAGCTGCTTTCTTTTGTTTATTGCACTTTTTGCGGATGTTGCCATGGCAATATTACGTTGAATATAGTCTTCCATTTTCGCAATTTGAGTCTGTTGCATGGCATATTGTTTACCGTGAAGTTCACGATTTTTTTCTTTGCTCTCCACATATTTCGAATAGTTACCGGTGTACCGTTGAGCTACTGTCCGCTCGATCTCATAAATTCCTGTTACGAGTGCGTCTAAAAAATATCGATCATGCGAGACAACTATAATTGCCCCGGAATATGAGCGTAAATAATTTTCTAACCAAGATAAGGTAGCAAAGTCCAAATGGTTTGTAGGCTCATCTAGCATAAGCAAATCTGGTTCTTCTAATAGTATTTTTGCTAAAGCTAGTCTAGTTTTCTGACCACCACTAATATTCTTAATGATTGTTTCCCGAGGAACGTTTTCGAACCCCATTCCGTGAAGAATACTACGAACTTTCGATTCAATTTCATAGCCCCCATGCCGCATGAACCAGTCAGATTTTGCTGCATAACGATTTAAAACTTTATTATATTCCTTAGGGTTATCAAGTAATGAAGGTTCCCCCATTTCTTTCTCTATCTCCCTAAGTTCTTGTTCTACTTGAATAAGGTTAGAAAAAACACTCAGCATTTCATCCCAAATTGTATTCTCCATTTGCAGTCCATTATTTTGACGCAAATAACCAATATTTATTTCCTTCCTCAAATAAACCGCTCCACCCTCGTAGGGGATATCTCCAGCAATAATTTGTAGTAAGGTTGATTTTCCGGCACCATTGGCTCCTACTATGCCAATACGTTCGCCTGCCTCAATCTTCATTGATATATTTGAAAGTACAGGTTCACCTGCATAACTTTTACTAATATCATTTACATGTAGTAACATGTCGATCACACTTCCTTAATTACTTTTCTATTCATTGGTCTTTATTATTTTCAAATCCGCTAACCCGGAATCCACAAAAAGATCTTCATCTTATCTCTCTCCTTTAAAATGCAAAAAAGGCACCGATTTTATCGGCGCCTAAAAAATGCATAATACTCTATGAAATAGATAATCTTGTACATTTTGATTTATATGCACAAAAAGAGACGCCAAACAGAGCCGGCGTCCCAACTTTACATCGTTTTCAATCAAAATTCGTTAAATCATCTGAGCATATTATTTTGAACGTAAGGATGCAAAAAGCTTCCGGTCACTGTTTTCAATATGAAGTTTGCCTAAAAAAGGACAGACTGGTCCCTTTGCAAGCAATCCCCCAAGTAACATGTATGATTTTACACCTTTTTCCAACACTACATTTGTGAATACAGTTTCCATCACTTTTGCCTCCTCTCTAATTTAGTAATATATATTGTAATATATGTTAACCCAAAAAACAACTTGTAAATGAAATTGGGTTCCATGTACCATTGATCAAAAGTTGATCGTCAAAACGCAAATAACGCAGCTCCCACTCCATTAAAATCGAGTAGGAGGGAGTGATTAACTCCCGACCTCTCACACCACCGTACGTACCGTTCGGTATACGGCGGTTCAATTAAGATTGATAACGCAAGTCTTCGTAACGAGATATCAGACTTTTAAGCCCTTGGGAACTCCAATACGAGTCCCCAAGGGTTCTGTGTAGTATCGGACTTTTAGATATTCTCCAGTAACTTTTACGTGAATTGCCCCATTCATATGCTTTTCCCCTCGGGACACCTAGTCCAATGAGTTTTCTCACCTTTGTACTTGGTTTCTTCCAGTTCTTCCACATACACATTCGTAGTCTTCTTTTAATCCACGAGTCAAATTTAATAAACACACTTGGCGTGTCAGCCAGTGCGAAATATCCACACCATCCCATCAGATATTGATTAAGTTTCTCGATCCGGTATTCCATCGCATAAGGTATCTTTCTTGAAGTGATTTCACGGATTTTGTTCTTCATTCGCCTCACACTTTCCTTGGCAATGCGAACCTTCGGTTCCTTACCACTTGTGAAACTGAAGCCAAGAAACTTCCTTTTCCATGGCCGGTCAACTGCGGACTTATTCAGGTTCACTTTCAACTTAAGTTTACCTTCAATAAATGAAGTGATGGAGCTCATGACCCGATTACCTGCTTTCTGTGTTCTCACGTAGATATTGCAGTCATCGGCATATCGGACAAACTTATGCCCTCTCTTCTCCAATTCCTTATCAAGTTCATCAAGGACGATGTTGGAAAGGAGTGGACTCAAAGGTCCTCCTTGCGGAGTCCCTTCTTCACTCATTGTCACGATACCATTTATCATGATGCCCGATTTGAGATATTTACGGATTAATCTAAGAAGATGTTTATCTTTGATTCGTTTCGCAAGTGTCCCCATGAGTCTGTCATGGTTCACTTTATCAAAGAATTTCTCCAAGTCGATATCGACAACCCAGCGATTTCCCTCCTGTATGTACCCTCTTGCTTTTCTGACTCCATCGTGAGCACTTCGATTAGGACGAAATCCATAACTATGGTCTGAGAATGTCGGGTCATATAGAGAAGTTAATACTTGGGCTATCGCCTGTTGGATAAAGCGGTCTATCACGGTAGGGATACCTAATAGACGCACACCCCCGTCAGGTTTCGGGATTTCGACCCTGCGGACAGGTTGCGGTTCATAGGTTCCCTGAAGAAGTTCCATTTTCATGGATTCCCAATGTTCTAGGATGTGCTTCCGTAGGTTTTGTACGGGCATTTCATCCACACCGTGGCTTCCTTTATTGCGCTCCACCCGTTTCAGGGCAGAAAGCAGGTTTTCACGTGACAGTATTCGCTCCATCAACATGCGTTACGCCTCTTTCCGTGAACAACGGTTCTTCTTATGCCAGTCCTGCTCCACCATCTCGAAGTCCCCCGTGGAATTCACCACTTCCTCCTTCAAGCATGCCTTATCGGTTATCTGTGTTCTTCGCAGGTTGCTGAATGCCAAGATGTTGTTCTCTCTTAATTGTTCAGCCCTTCCCATTCTTCTCGAGTTCGAATGGTACTATGGCGTCTGCTGACTTCTGATTGTTCAGCTACCCATCACTGAGTAGGTTACCAAGTGTACTTGGCATACCAATCAGACCTCCCCAGGTAAGAACGTAGTCTTTCCCTCCATCTATCTGCTTCATTTACTACATATGACCTTCGGCAGAAAGGGCTTTGTTTTGAATTGCAAACTCACCCAATCATACATAGCCTTATATGAAGTTCGTGTTCCTCAGACCGGAGGTTTGCCGCTCGCTTCCTTCAGATTCCATGTCACCATGGACACCCTTGCGTTAAGCTAACTGCTACTTCTGCCTTCACAGTTCGGGACTTGCACCCTATAGACTACGCCCATGCTGGGCGCACAATAAAAAAACGGATTCCCATAGAGGAATCCGTTTTGAATTTTATTTATTGAATGCCACGTCATTAGCGCTTGAAATGCGCTTCGCTCCGACATATCGCTTACCCCAATAATGAGGATCGTTTAGCTCGTCAATACGAACACCTTTTGATGTTGATGCATGTGCAAATTTACCATCGCCCACATAGATGCCGACGTGGGAAACCCCTTTGCCAGTTGTATTAAAAAACACGAGATCCCCTTCGATAAGATCGCTCTTGTCGACTTTTTCCCCGGATGCATACATACCGGATGAAGTGCGGGATAACTTAATGCCGTGTTGATTGAAGACATAATTTACATACCCGGAACAATCAAATCCAGCTGTCGTTGTGCCGCCATAAGCATACCGAGTGCCAATTAGGCTCGAAGCCGTTTCTGTAATTGAAGCCGAGTCGGATGATGATGCTTCAGCTTGACCAATGATAGGTGTGAATAATAATACAAAGACAATCGCAAAAAATGCAATCGACTTTTGCATGCGTGAAAGTATTCTCATATGATCCCCCGAATTTTTATTTATCTGAATAAATCATCTGAGATTACTTTACCATGTACTATGCTCGTCCAATATTACAGTTCAGTAACAAAAATATTACAAAAATCCACAATATATTCTATTTGAAACATTCTTGTCATTTCCCCCCAAAAAAAAAGCCGCATCCGACAAGGATACGGCTTTCCATTAAATTTAAAATTCTAAGTCTGTAATAATTGTAACGTCGTTATGTTCGAGAAGGTATGTGATCGTCCAGTCTGGATCGATTTTGCCTTCGAGCACTTTTGTAATCGCTGGGCGTTTTTTCTCACCGAATGCGAGGAGAACCAATTTTTTGGCGCTCATAATAGAAGCGATCCCCATTGTCAATGCAGTGTTAGGGATTTTCTCGTCGTTTTCAAAGTATTGGCTGTTTACGCCGAGTGTCGATTCTGTCAATGTTGCAACGTGTGTGACGGAATCTTTCGGAGTGCCAGGTTCATTGAACGCGATATGGCCGTTTTCACCGACGCCTAGTAGTTGGATGTCGAGTTTTGCTTCTTGCAACGCTTGCTCATAGCGTTTGCACTCTGCTTCGAGATCCTCTGCCATGCCGTCCGGTATATTCGTATCTTTGAATTTTTTCTTGTTGAATAAGTTGTCTTTCATGAAGTATGCATAGCTATTCGGGCTGGATGCAGGCAAGCCGACATATTCATCGAGATTGAATGTGGTCACATCCGAGAAGTCCAGCTCCGATTCCGTCAATTTCTTGTAGACAGGGATCATCGTACTTCCTGTTGCCAATCCAAGCACATGAAGTCGATTATGGTCAAGCTCTTCTTTTATCAACTGATAAAACTGTTCCGCTCCTTTATCAGGATTTTCAACTTGAATAAGTTTACATTTTTCCATTCTTCTCAACCGACTTTCATTATAGATTTGGTCTTACTGTCTTATTTTAATTTCCAAAAACAGTATGGTCAATAAAACGAATAATTTACACAAAAAGATTGACCACACTTCTATTCCCTTTCCTTTTCTTCCGAAACACATCTAGTTAGCGAAAACGTATATGTCTAATTTTTGAAGACGATGTGAACAAAATGTGGACTCTTTCGTAAATTGCAGATTCATAGGGATTTCCCTAATTCTCTATTTCCCCCTCGTGCTTATGATAAAAGTATGAGCTAACAACTTCAATGCAGGAGGTGGAAAGTATGGCTACAGGCAATTCCAAGAAGCGCCCGGCAGAACCATCCGGCAATCCTCATACCGGCATCAATCTGAAAGGGACCTTCATCTCAGTCATGCTGTTAGGTGTCTTCATCCTAGTAACATGGTTCGGCCTTTACGCACTTTTTTTATCTAGATAATAAGTCTCATTAGGAGGAAATACGATGCATTTGCACAAATACGAAAAGATTTGGCTCACGTTCGGATTGGGTTCTCTCGCACTGTTCCTAGTAATTATCGGATTCGCAGCTTTCTGGAAAGGGACACATCCAATGAGTCATATCGAAACGATCGACCCACAAAACGTCGAAGCGCATGAATCTTTCAAACCTGAAAATCTCGGCCTTCGTGAAGTGGCGGAAGGTAAATATACCGTCAATATTGTTGCTTCCGCGTTCAACTACGATTTCGGCACAGATGCGGACGGAAAACCTGTTAAAAAGATCCGTGTGCCAAAAGGTTCCACTGTTTTATTCCAGATCACTACTAAGGACGTCGTGCACGGGTTCCAAGTTGCAGGCACGAATGTCAACATGATGGTTGAGCCCGGACACGTAAGCCGACTTGAAACGGTCATGAAAAACACCGGCGAATTTACAGTCGTCTGCAATGAGTATTGCGGAATCGGCCACCATCAAATGTTTGCAACCGTGGAGGTGTATGAATGATGTTGAAAAACTATCTGTTTCCGAAGAAGGAAGCCCGGCTCTACATGGCGTTCATGCATGTCACATTCGCTTCCTTGCTTATCGGTGGCCTTATGGGGCTCTTGCAAACATTGTCCCGTTCCGGCCAATTCCAATTGCCATTCGGAATTAACTACTACACGATTTTAACGGTGCACGGCGTCATTCTAGGATTAGTCTTAACAACATTTTTCATCGTCGGTTTCCAATTTGCCCTCATGGGGAAAACGGTCGGCATTTCTGACAAACAATATAAATGGGGCTGGGTTGCGTTTTGGACGATGCTCATCGGTACAATTATCACAGCGACGACGATTTTAGTCGGCCAAGCGAACGTACTGTACACATTCTATGCACCATTGCGCGCACATGCTGCATTTTACATCGGTTTGGCATTGGTCATCGTCGGCAGCTGGATAGCGGTTTTTGTCAACTTCCGTCAGCTGTACGTTTGGAAGAAAGCGAATCCGGGGCAAAAATCCCCGTTGCTCGCATTCATGGTCGTCATCAATATGGCGATGTGGTTCATTGCATCTCTCGGTGTCGCTACATCTGTTTTAATTCAATTCATTCCTTGGTCTTTAGGGTACGCGGCGACAATCAACGTCTTATTGAGTCGTACGCTTTTCTGGTATTTTGGCCATCCGCTCGTCTATTTCTGGCTGCTCCCTGCATACATGGCATGGTATGCAATCATCCCGAAAATTATTGGCGGCAAATTGTTCAGTGACTCGCTTGCAAGGCTATCATTCATCCTATTGCTCATGTTCTCGATTCCGGTCGGCTTCCATCACCAATTGACAGAGCCTGGGATTGATCCGACATGGAAATTCATCCAAGTCGTCTTGACATTCATGGTTGTCATACCGACGTTGATGACGGCGTTTTCGATCTTTGCGACATTTGAAACGACAGGCCGTCGGAAAGGTCATAAAGGGCTTTTCGGTTGGTTCAAGCATTTACCTTGGAAGGACGTCCGTTTCCTTGCACCATTCATCGGTATGGTCGCATTCATTCCTGGCGGCGCCGGTGGTATCGTCAATGCATCCCACCAAATGAATACGCTCATCCATAATACAATTTGGGTAACAGGTCATTTTCACCTGACGGTTGCGACGACAGTCATCTTGACGTATTTCGGTATTGCTTATTGGCTCGTTCCACATTTGACGGGCAGACGATTGACACCAAAATTAAATAAGCTCGGAATCATTCAAACGATCGTTTGGACAGTCGGGATGACGATCATGTCTACATCGATGCATATTCAAGGACTCCTTGGCGGTCCAAGACGTTCAAACTTCTCGAATTACGCTGGCGGCGCGCAAGTTGATACGTGGATCAGCTATCAGATTGCACAAGCTGTCGGAGGTACGATTCTATTCATCGGCATCATCATGATGATCTATATCTTCATCCAGCTCGCATTCTTTGCACCACGCGGCGTACAGGAATTCCCGATTGCGGAAGAAGAAGTGGATGCCGATCCGACTCCAAAAATCTTGGAAAACTGGTATCTATGGATCGGAATCACAGTCGCTCTTATCCTTTTCGCATATACAATTCCAGTCATCGACATTATCAAACATTCCCCACCGGGATCTTTACCATTCGACTGGCCGATTGGTCGTTAATTGACAAAAGCGAAAGCCGTTACGAAGAACGGCTTTTGCGAGCATAAGCATAGCGCTGCGAGCATAATGTTTGTAACGACAATAAAGCCTTACGCTTCGGAAATTTCCGTTGCGTAAGGCTTATTTTTATTATAACACAGAAGGCAAAAGCAATTTTCCGCCTCGTCTATGATGATAGATCAGTTCATTAATTTCTTCGACAGGACGAGGTTTGCTGAAATAAAACCCTTGCAGCTCAGAACAGCCGAACTCCTTCAAAAGATCCCATTGCTCTTTCGTTTCGACACCTTCACCAATTGTCTGCAGGCCGAGCATTTCGGCTAAATGAATGATAGTTTGGACGATGCCGGAGCTTTTCGGATCATTTCCGAGTCCATTGATGAATTGGCGATCGATTTTAATCTGCTGAATCGGAAAATGTTGTAAATAAATGAATGCAGAATACCCTTTTCCAAAATCATCGATGGAAACGGAATAACCCATTTTTCGTAAGAGATTAATCCGGTTGGCGACAGCTTCTGTATCTTCCAAAGCGACATTTTCCGTTATTTCCAACATGATGTTTTTCGGTTTGATGTTCGCTTCGGCGATGCATGTATCCAAATAGGATGGTAGATTATGATGAAGGAAATGCCTTGGTGATAGATTGACCGACACCGTTACATTCTTCAATCCCTGCTCTTTCCAACCTCGGATCTGTTTGGCTGCTTGCTTGATCACCCATTCTCCAATCGGTATGATGAGCCCCGTCGATTCGGCGAGCTCGATAAACTCCCCTGGAAAAATGAGGCCACGTTCCGGATGCTGCCACCGGATCAACGCTTCAAAGCCTATCACTTCTCCTGTCCTGCAATTCACTTGCGGCTGATAGTGCAATTTGAATTCATTCAAATCAAGGCCTTTACGCAAGTTCATTTCTGAAAGCATCGTCTCTTTCAAATATGTATGCATCTCTGGATTGTAAAGGCTCCCGCTTTTCCGAACCAACGCCTCTTTTCCTGATTGCAATGCCATATATGCCGCCTGAACACCATACTTCACGTTTGTCGCATGTTCCGGATAGACGGAGGCCCCATAGCTGAATGTCAAATACATTTCTTGTCCGCTTACATGCATCGGACGCTTCAATCGATTCACAATCTGCTCGATCTTACCCATTTCGCATTCCAATTCCCCTTCAAAAGGGAGAAAAATGATGAAATGATCGAAAGCCAATCTTGCGGTTTCAGCAGGCTGTGGGAACAATCTTTTCAATCGACTCGCTGTTATCATTAATATTTGATCCGCGCCATCAGGTCCGAGCACGCTTTGCATATCGGTATATTGATCGATTACGAGATATATGAAGATGCCGCGCTGCCCTTTTTCGAATCCTTCAATTTGCTCCATAACCTTTTCTGTGAATGAATATTGATTATTGAGCCCGGTCAATAGATCGACATATGCAAGCCTATGCACATGCTCCTCCACTTCGATTCTCTCAAGCCGGTCAAAAATAAAAGAAAGCATATCTGCAATGGATGCAATAAGGACTTTATCAAAATAAGTCCATTTTCTCAGTTCGGTTGAGTCGCAAGTGACGACTCCGCCGATCCCCTTGCTTAAGATAATTGATGCGTCAATTAGGGACTTCACTTCCCCATTAACGCAGAATGGATGGGTTACCAATTCCTTCGTCGCCTGATCGATTGCAATGTCTGAAACCGCTAAAATCCGCTCTTGTTGGACCGCTTCAAAATAAGATGGCAACTCTTCGGCACGGATTGTTTCTCCAGACGTATGAGTCGATCTATTTTTGTGGAATGTAATTTGTGCGTTCAAAATCGTTCGTTTCTCATTAAATAACCAAATGCTCACTCGATCGCAAGCCATTATATTAGATATGCGAATGCATAATTCTTCTAAGACAGGGGCAATCGATTTTCGTGAAAGGTCCGACTGCTTCGCCTGCATAAATATGAATTCCTGCTTTTTTTGAAGTTCCTCCAAAATCATGTTGAGTTCTTCCTGAGTACGATTCATCGGACTTATGCAACCCCTTTCTACCTACTACTATACCTACCCCTTTCTATCGACAAAATCCCATGTTTTTTGAGAGATAATACGTACTTTTTCATAATTCTGTTCGTATGGATTTTCTGTTTATGCGTGAAATTATCAGGTTATGAGCAATTAGGACGGTTTATGCGTTATTGCAAGCGATTATGCGTGGATTTAGTGATTTATGCACGGTTGTGAGATGTTATGCGTGAAAAAAGGTATTTATGCGCGTGTACAGTCCGATATGCGCATTTGTCTACTTTTATTCGGATTCTTTCGAGATTTATATATATGATTATGGACAGCATATGGTATAGTGAATGAATAATCACTCATTCAACAGTAAGGATGGTGTTCCCTAATGAATTTGGAAAAGATGACAATGGAAGAAATCTGGACTGAAATTGATTCGCAGCTGAGCGCTGATAAAGGACCAATTGAGGGGATGAATGCGTCGTATTCTTTCGATTTAGCTGGCGAGGACGGCGGCATGTACGGCTTGAAGTTTGCAGATGGGGAGGCGGAAACGTTTCATGGCGACCCGGGTGAAGTCGATTGCGCATTGAAGATGAGTGTTGGCGATTTTAAGAAATTGCTCGACGGCAACTTGAATTCAACAGCAGCTTTCATGATGGGAAAACTAAAAGTGAAAGGCAATATCGGTCTTGCGCTGAAGCTTGAAAACTTATTGAAGCAATACACATTCTAATAGTAGGATCCCGCTGTTTACAATGCGCTAAACAGCGTTTTTTTATTTCATAAATTTTCACGTTTCACCATCTTTCTACCCTCTTGTGTTACGGATAGAATACTAGTAAGATAGAATTATAGAAGTTTGTCTAAGAGGGGGAAATATGCGTGAAAAAGAAAGTTTTTTCGGTGATGGCCACTTTTGCTCTTGCGACATGTATCGCTGCCGGCAATGCGGAAGCCGCCACTGAAGAGTACACTGTTAAAACTGGTGATTCCCTATGGAAAATCGCTTCCCTGCATAAGTTGACTGTAGATGAATTGAAACAGATGAATAATCTTACTTCTGATTCCATAAAGGTTTCTCAAAAACTGCTCGTGAAAAAGCCAGCTGCGACGAAGCAGCCAGAGAAACAAAACACTGTCGGTACGAAAGAGATCAATAAAGGCTTGACGGTCGCGAAGTCGACTTCATCTACAAGCTTCTTCAAATCGGTTGAAGAAAAGGACAAGCCTCTTTTGCCGAATTTGTCGAAATCAGCTCAAGACATTCAAATTGCGTCTGTCGAAGTGGCACTGCCGCTTCTTGATACGCCGTATGCATGGGCCGGTGTTACTCCTGAAGGGTTCGATTGCAGTGGATTCATCTATTATGTGTTCACAAATGCAGGACTCCAATTGCCAAGATTGGACACTGTCAGCATGTTCATGAATTCACAGCCTGTGGACGAGCCAGTTCCAGGAGATCTCGTTTTCTTTGAAAATACGTATCGCGAAGGCATTTCGCATGCGGGCATTTATATAGGTGACGGCATGTTCATTCATGCCGGAACAAAAAAAGTTGAAATCACAGCAGTCGATTCCGCTTACTGGAAAGACAAATTTGTCGGCTTCACCCGCTTCACCCAACTTCAATCAGTTAGATAACAAGCATCAGACCAAGAGATGAACTTCTCTTGGTCTTTTTTTAATGTCCGTAAGTTTGGACGCCCAAATAGAGTTGCCCGCATAAGATGAGAATAAGTAGATATTTTTAAAAATTGCTTCCCTATTTCTTCATATTAGATTAGTATAGTCATGTGTCATGACATCTATCTTGATTATAAAAGAAAAGGAGAATACAAATGAAAAAGAAGCGTATGTGGTCATTGCAGTTTTCAACGGCTGCATTTGTATTGATTCCAGCGGCGGTTGGCATTAACTTTTTGGGGAAATTATTTGCAGATGTTCTGAAACTGCCATTATGGATTGACGCCATCGGGACAGCTCTTGCAAGTATGCTTGCAGGCCCGATTGTCGGCGCAATTGTAGGGATTGTCAATAATATCGTCTATGGGTTTACAACGAATCCCGTTTCGTTCGTATATGCAATTACCCAGGCTGTTATCGGAATCGTCGTCGGGATTATGGCGTATAGAGGGTGGATTTCGAATATCGGTAAAGCAATCGTCCTTGGGGTAGTCGTTGGATTCATCGCGGCCATCGTATCGACTCCTCTCAATATTATCTTTTGGGAAGGGACGACCGGAAACGTTTGGGGCGATGCATTATTTGCAACGATGCTTGCAAAAGACATGCCGCTTTGGCTCGCTTCATTCGCGGACAGCATCGTCGTCGACGTGCCCGACAAAGTGGTCACAGTACTGCTCAGTTTCTTGATTTTCAAAGGGTTACCGAAAAACGTGAAGCTTATGTATAACAACCAAAGTGATATTGAAAGATTGTAAGCATTCCCTGCAGGAGGGATTCGAATGAACAACATGACATTATACGTGCATAGGAATTCACCGGTCCATCTAGCGGATCCTTTGACAAAGCTTTTATTCGTCTTCATTTCCATTGCATCGTCATATATTTTATCTAACCATCTAGCCGTGTTCGGAATCCTTCTTTTCACATTCATCATCTTGTCCATCGGCAAAGTGGCCAAATCCATTTTGCCGGTTATCGGGGTCAGCTTTCTATTAATTGTCTCGATCATCATCGTTCAAGGTTTTTTTCATCCCGATCGAATGACGGTCCTTTTCGAAATTGGTCCGGTAGCGATTTACAAGGAAGGCTTTTCAATCGCCTTTCTCATCACGCTCCGGGTCGTCAATATGGTCGCAGCTTTCGGCGTACTCATTTTGACGACGAAGCCTGATGATCTTGTTGAAGCATTGCTGCAAAAAGGTATGTCGCCGAAGTTCGGTTATGTGTTGCTGTCAGTTCTACAGATCATCCCGCAAATGGTTGCTTTGACTGGCAGAATAACTGATGCACAGCGGGCTCGAGGCATGGAGACGGAAGGCGGACTTTGGATGCGATTCAAGTCATTCCTTCCCCTCCTTGGTCCAGTCGTCCTGAATTCACTTACAGAAACGCGCGAACGGTCTATCGCACTAGAAATTCGCGGATTCAATGCCAAAGGGAAACGGTCTTTTTTATATGAGAGGGCAAACTATCGATATCGGTTGCCGCTGCGAATTGCATTGATCGCCTTCTTTTTGGCTGTCATCGTATGGAGGGTCATTTCATGAGTCTTTTACGTGTAGAGAATTTGAAATATAAGTATCCAGATAGCTCCCATTTTGCACTCAATGATATTTCATTAACAGTGAAAAAAGGCGAATTCATTGGAGTCGCCGGCATGAATACAGCCGGGAAGACGACATTATGCTACGCGTTGAGCGGGCTCGTCCCCCACTTTTTTAAAGGTGCCTATGGAGGCGATGTGTATATTGGCGACATGGATGTTTTATCACATGACATAAGTGAAATTACCGCTCGTGTCGGGCTCGTGTTCGAAAATCCTTTCTCGCAAATGACAGGAGCCAAGTTCACTGTCTATGATGAGATTGCGTTCGGACTGGAGAATCAAGGCGTACCACGTCATGTCATGCATGAGCGGATTCGTGAAAGTTTGAAGATGCTTGATATTGAAGGATTGCAAGAGAAGAATCCATTTTCGTTATCTGGCGGACAAATGCAGCGTGTCGCCATTGCAAGCGTCATCGCCATGAAACCTGACGTCCTTATTCTTGACGAACCGACTTCCCAGCTTGATCCGCAAGGTGCTGAGGAAGTGTTCCGCATCGTTGAAAAGTTGGCAGATGGCGGAATGACGATTATTATGGTGGAGCAGAAAATGGAGAAGCTTGCGGCATACGCTGACAGGATTCTCTTGATGCATGACGGAAAGTTAATCGAAGATGGAAAGCCTGACCAAGTCTTTTCAAGAGAAGATTTGCATGAATTCGGCGTCGAACCTCCTGTCTACGTAAAGATTGCACGAGCTCTTAGCTTGCGGAATGAAGCGACGGGATATTATCCAATATCTTTAAATGAGATGCCAATGGAGCGGGAAATTCAATTTCAGCCGGTAGATAAAATGGATTCAAATAAAATAACGACTGCTACCCTAACTGTCCGGAATCTTCATTTCAGCTATGAAAAGGGGCGGGATGTCATTCGCGGACTGAACGTCTCGTTGAGTGGTGAGCCAATTGCGATTATCGGGCAAAACGGAGCCGGAAAAACGACGTTCGTAAAACTATTGAAAGCATTGTTGAAGCCTGACTCCGGTGAAATTTCACTGAATGGAATGTGGTTATCCGAAACGACCGCTGCTAAATTGGCAAGCCGGATCGGACTCATTTTCCAAAATCCAAACGACCAGATTTTCAAACATAAAGTGATCGATGAAGTAATGTTTGGTCCGTTGAACATCGGACAAACAGAGGCGGAAGCTCTTGCAAATGCAAAAGAGATGCTTGCGCTAGTCGGCCTTGCGGATAAAGCGGAAGAGAGTCCGTATGACTTGAGTCTTGCGGAACGAAAAATGGTAGCGATGGCGTCGATACTTGCAATGGATACAAATATCGTCATTTTCGACGAACCGACGATGGGACAGGATGCATGCGGGAAGGCGAAGGTGAAAGAAATCATTCATTCGCTCTATGAAAAAGGCAAGCTAGTCATCTGCATTTTGCATGATATGGATTTTGTCGCGGAAACATTCGGAAGGACGATTATTTTCAGCAATGGCGAGATGCTTTTCGACGGTGAGACTCGCGAGGCGTTTGCTCAGGAGGAAGCATTGCGGGTTGCGAGGGTCGAGCAGCCGCATATTACGAAGCTAGTGAAACGATTGGGATATGATCATATTGTATTGAAAGAAACCGAACTTGCATAGATTTTTGAGGGGCAGTCCAGAAAGACAGCAAAACTGACTTTTTGCGGCGGCCCTCTGTTGTAGTAAGCGTAGGACTATCGACTTTTAGTATGGGACCTTGTCAGCACTGCGTTTGTCAATTATAATGAAGATAGGAAATATTTTTACAAATACAGTGGAAGAAGTGTGACCGCCTTGTTCAAAGATCAGCGTTTTGTTGATTATAATGCGTCTGGATTTCGGAAAGATTTACTTTCAGGGATCACTGTCGGTATCGTAGCCATTCCACTCGGGATGGCTTTTGCAATTGCCTCAGGCGTTAAACCGGAGTATGGCTTATATACGACGATCATTGCCGGATTTCTCGTCGCCCTCTTAGGTGGATCCCGTTTTCAAATTGCCGGTCCGACGGGTGCTTTCATCCCTATCCTTCTAGCAATTGTCCTGCAATATGGCTATGAAGACCTTTTAATTGCTGGGTTTCTAGCAGGTATTTTCCTAGTGATCATGAGTTTTGCAGGCATTAGCAATCTCATTCATTTTGTGCCTCGCTCTGTAACGATCGGGTTCACTTCAGGAATTGCAATTATCATTTTCACAGGGCAATTCGGAAACTTCCTCGGCCTTTCAGGATTGGAAAGCAAGGAGTTCTTTCATGAAAATATGACCGATGTCGCTAAGCATCTTCATACGATAAACGTCTTCAGTGTGCTCACCGCAGTAATCGGTCTAGCTATGATTTTCATTTTGCCGAAAGTCGCTCCTCGACTCCCGTTGCTGCTCTTCGCTCTATTAATTCCAACCATAGTATCCGTCTTGTTGTACCCCGGAAAAGTGGAGACGATCGGCACTGCGTTTGGCGGTATTCCTCAATCATTACCGGGTTTCCAATTTCCCCAAATCACATTGTCCAAACTAGTAAGCCTTTGGCAGCCTGCATTGATTATTGCCGCGCTCGGTGCAATCGAATCACTGTTGTCGGCAGTCGTTGCAGATGGCATGAAAGAGGGACCGAAGCATGACTCGAAGCGGGAGCTGTTCGGTCAAGGAATCGCGAATATTATTTCTCCGTTATTCGGGGGTATTCCCGCGACAGGCGCGATTGCGCGGACAGCGACGAATATCCGTTCAGGCGCTGTCAGTCCAGTTTCAGGCATGGTGCAAAGTATTTTCGTCTTATTGTTCATTTTAGTTTTTGCGCCGTTCGCTTCTTATATTCCATTGGCAGCGATGGCTCCTATTTTAATGTTCGTCGCTTGGAATATGAGTGCAAGAAAAGCATTCATTCATATTTTGTCCGTCAGATCTAGCGATTCAATCGTACTGCTAACGACATTTTTACTTACGATTTTCATCAATTTGACAGTAGCTGTCCAAGTCGGGATTCTATTAGCAGCTATTTCGTTTTTGAGAAAGATGAGTGGCAAGCTTCATATTGTTTCAGACAAAATTTCCGATGTTGAAACTTATAGATTCGGAGAAGATATTACGAAGTTTATAATTGAGGGACCGTTGTTTTTCGGGACAGCAAAGGCGTTTGAGGATAAGATGCCCGACATCCTTTCGAAAGGAACAGCTAAAATCATTTTGGATTTGGAGCATCTATCAATGATTGACGCGACGGGCGAGGCTGCGCTATCCGCTTTATTAGATGGCGCTAGCAAAAAGAATGTGAGAATTATTGTGAAGAAATTGCCGAAAGAGAAGCTGTCTTTGTTTAAGAAGAGCGGATTGTATGACCGTATAGGCGAAGAGAATTTCTTCATGTAAAATACGTAAAAAGCTGTCACCCATTTTCGGGCGACAGCTTTTCTCTTATACAACAACTTCTTTAACAGCCTGCTTTTCCTCTTCTTCCGGCCTTTTCCTCTGAATGAACCAGATGATCGCGATTAGCAGAAGTCCAATAGCACTTGATACCAACTCCGGGATGATAAGCATCAAACCGGCACCAAATAGGACAAACCGTTCCCACATGCGTGCATTCCGTACGAAGAATCCAATGACAGCGCTGCTGACCCCCATCATGCCAATCAACGCGGTGACGATGGCAAGTATGAGCTTCACTGGAGTGACATCAACGAAGACGAGAATCGGATTATAGATGAATATATATGGAATGATGAAAGCGGCAATCGCCAGCTTTACAGCGGTTACTCCCGTCTTGAACGGGTTCGCCTTGGCAATCCCTGCTCCCGCATAGGCTGCTAAGCAGACCGGCGGCGTTATGTCCGCTACGATTCCGAAATAGAAGACGAACATATGTGCAGCAATCGGCGCAATGCCGAATTCATTGATGAGCGCTGGAGCTGCAATCGTTGCAGTTACAACATAGTTGGCGGTTGTCGGCAATCCCATTCCTAACACAATACAAGCAATCATTGTGAAGAATAGCGCCAAAATCAAATAGCCATTTGATAGGGCGATAATGCCCGAAGCAAATTTTGCTCCTAATCCGGTCATACTTACAACACCTGCAATAATGCCAGCTGTTGCAACAGCCGAAATGACAGGAAGAGCTACCCTTCCTCCTTGCTCCAGTACATAAATGACTCTTTTTAAACTAAACTCTGATTCCTTTCTGAAATACGCATTGAAAATCCATATAACGACAGCGGAAAGGATTCCGAATAAAGCAGCACGCTGCGGTGTGAAGCCGGACATGATCGTAACGATGATGACTAAGAGAGGAATGATCATGTAACCATCTCGTACAAAGATTTTCTTGAAAACCGGCAGCTCGGACTTTGGCAGCCCATGAATTTTTAGCCGTTTTGCCTCGAAATGCGTTCCGATGAAAATCCCCGTGAAGTACAGGATAGCCGGGATAAGAGCAGCCAGCATAATCGTTGAATAGCTGACGCCAAGGTATTCCATCATGATGAAAGCAGCAGCCCCCATCATAGGAGGCATGATTTGGCCCCCTGTCGAAGCGGATGCTTCTGTTGCTGCAGCGAATTCCGGCTTAAAACCAGCCTTTTTCATCATTGGAATCGTAAAGCTTCCAGTCGCCACAGTGTTTCCGACGGAGCTTCCAGATACTGTTCCTTGAAGTGCGCTTGCCACAACAGCTGTCTTCGCGGTTCCGCCTGTATAACGCCCGGTTAATGAAAACGCCAGATTGTTGAAGAACCTACCGATCGGCGTATTGACAAGAAGAACCCCGAAAAACAGAAACAGGAAAATGAATTTCGCGGAAATTTGAACCGGAGTTCCGAAAACACCACTTTCGCGATACCAAAGGTTCGTCATCGTCCGGTCAAGCGAAAATCCTTGGTGAGATAAGATACGAGTCGGAACAAGGTTTCCGTACATTGCATAGAGCATCGCGATACTCGCAACGATGACGATAGGAAGACCAACTGTCCTTCGTGTCGCCTCTAATACGAGTAATACGCCCAGGATAGAAATGATGATATTTATTGAGCTATAGCCCGATACCCTGCTTTGGAGAATGGAATCGTAAAAAAATATTTTATGATACGCCACATACATTGCCGTAAACGCCAGCAACACATCATACCAAGGGACTTTTTTCTGCGTTTTTCTCCATGCCTTCTTTGCCGGATACAGAAGGAATATGATCCCTAAAGCTGTACCAAGATGGATGGCTCCTTGCTGTTGCGATGGCAGAACACTCGTTGCCCCCGTATAGAGATGGAAGATTGTGAGTGAAACTGCAAGAAAGGTAACGACGTATGCCCATCTACCGATTTGGACACGGAACTGACTTTCCTTGTCAAATTTTTCAAGTATCTCTTGTGCATCTACCACCTTATGATTTTTCATATTTTGCCGCCTTTCTCGATCTGACTATATTATGTTGGAATGAACCGGTTTACCGTCTCAAATTAACCTTTATTTCACATCTTCAAAGCTGCTGATTTTCGTTTTTTCTCTCGTTACAATTTGGACGACTTCTGGATAAATATGTCCGATGAACGCTGCGTTTTCCACAGGATTACCTTCAAAATCAGCTTTTCCGTTTCGAGCGTTCAGTGCAGGAACATGGACCGTCATGCCCAAATCCATTTGGCCTTGGCTAATTGACGATAAGTTTTCTACAGAAGCCCCTGTTTCCATATTTGTAACGTTAATACCGTCAATATACTTATTCCAAAGGTTTGCCATCTCACCGCCAAGCGGGTAATACGTTCCTCCTTGACTGCCTGTGCCTAGCGTAAATTCTTCTTTTCGATCCCCTGCTGTAGCTGTCAGTTCGGCCACTTCATTATCGACCGTCAAACCTTGTTCCTCGTAATACTTTTTCGCGCCAGGGTGGATTAACAGCCCTTCAGCACCATTCAATGCATTTTCCAAAATCATTTGTTTTGCTTGCGCATGCGTATTTTCGCTTGCATTTTCAATCATGCTTTTTGCTAATTCATAGCCGAGTTCTTCGTCGATCGTGTCTGTGTTACCCATTAATATAGCGTAGGCTGTTACAGTCTCCACATCTTCTGTCAAAAAATCGTAGGAATCCTTAGGAATTGTGAAACGTTGATAGCCCGATTCTTCTTCGATTTTATTAATTGCTTCATCAGATAGGCTTAACATTTTCACGTCTCCTGCAGATGCTTGCAAGCTTTCGATACTTGCCGCTGGGAGACCCAAAATTCCGATTGAGATGTCGATATTGCCGTCTTGAACGCCGTCAGCTGCATCTCCGAAACCTTCTTGGAACGCTGTATAGTCGCCGTCACCAATTCCATAAGCATCCAAAATGATTTTGGAGAGATTGTTCGTTTCACTTGCTGGCGGGCCGATTGCAATATTCTTTTTCCCGCCTCCACTACACGCTGATAAAACAAGCAAAGCACCTAGCAGCATGAACATTAATACTTTTACACGATTTCTTTTCACTTTCGTTCCCCCTCATTTTTTCAATTTCCCTTCTCGTAAGCGCTTACAAAAATGAAGAAAAATGGAGCTCTTATGGAGGTATTGACGCTATGAAAAAAGGAGTCTATCAATAATTATACTTAAATATGCTCAATAAGCAATTAAATTTCACTTAATTCTGATTAAACTTAATAGATGATATATTGAAAAATTCCATCCTCCCGGCGCTCGTCCGGTAGATGGAGTTTTTGTTTTTATACGCCAAATGAAGCTTTTGCCAACGTCGCCGCCAACACTTTCGCTCCCATTTCGAGCGCATCTCGCTTAAATGTCATATTCGGATGGTGAAGGCCTGGACCTAGATCCGCTCCTATCCCGATCATGGCTGCTTTTAGCTCAGGATTGTGAATCGTATAAAAATGAAAGTCATCGCTGCCTGATGTGATAATGGCAGGTGCAAGCGCCTCTTCCCCAAGCGCCTCCACAATCGCTTCCTTCGCAATAGAAGCGGCTTCTTCGGACACTTCTGCGGCAGGCGTATAATCCGACCAATTCAATTCGATCTGTACACCGTATAGCTGTGCGATCGAATGGATTCCAGCATCGATGCGCTCCTTCAATTCATTCAGCACCGAGTTAGACTGGGCACGAGTATCAATAGCAAACAGGGCATTCCCTGGAATGATGTTCAGGCTTTCGCCACCCGCCTGTACTTTCGTCAATTTTGCAGAATATGCTTCATACGGCGAGAAGTGGATTGTTTTCAGGAATTGTGCAATCGCGAATATCGGATCAAGCGCATTCTTCCCTTGCTGCGGCCGTGCACCATGAGCATCCGCACCTATCACTTTCCCTTCAAGGAAAAGTGCAGCTCCATGATGGATCGCAGGCGATATTTTGCCGAAAGGAGTCTCTTCTTGCGGCCGTAAATGTACGCCGAATAAATGGGAAACACCATCGATCGCTCCCCTTTCGATCATCGATTTAGCCCCATTCCCTTTCTCTTCCGCCGGCTGGAAAATGAAACGGATGCGACTGCCTAATTGTCGCTCTTGCAAAAAGGAGAGCGCGCCGAGCACCATTGACATATTGGCGTCATGCCCGCACGAATGGTTCGCCCGGAAAACACCGTCCACCTCTTGCCAAAGCGCATCGATATCGGCCCGTACTGCGATGATCCGATCCCCGCTTCCGATTTCCGCCACTACGCCAGTCACATCATCGAATGTATGGTGCTGTACATTCATTTTCGTTAGAATTTCAGCAATCTTCTTCGTCGTTTCAACCTCTTTCCAACTAATTTCTGGATTCGCATGAAAATGGTCGAACCATTCCCCTATCTGTTTTTCAATAGACATCGTCATCTCTCCTAATCTCGTTTCTTCTTTTATTCAGAATAGCTCAAATCGATGTGGAATAATAGATAAAAAATATCCCGCACGCAGTCGATCTGCGGCGGGATATATTGTTTACAGCTTCCATTTCAACCTTGCATAAATAACGAGCATGAGTAAGTTGATAGCGGAGCTGATGACGGTTCCGTATGCGATTGCTGTAGGACCGAGAGAGTCGATGAACAAATAAATGATAGCAATATTAATGCCTAGCACACTGATAAGGCTGAAGATGACAGGCAGCATCGAGTTGCCTTTTGCGTAATAGAAACGAGTCACATATGTGTTCGCCGCAAGGAAGAACATTGACAACGCGAATACCTTGAAGATCGGAACTGTAATTAACACCGATGCTTCGTCGAATTCTCCACGTTCGAAAATGATACGAACGAGCGGATCTGCGAAGAAATAGGCGACTGCTGTTGCGGGTGCAATTAATGCAGCTAGCAGGAGCATTCCTTTTTTATACAGTTTCTTAATCGTTTCGTTATCCCCTTCGCCTTCCTTCTTGCTTAACATCGGATAGATAACAGTCGTGACAGCTGTCATCATAATTGCTTGTGGGAAGTTACTCAGCTTGGACGCGTAGTTGACAGCTGAGATGACGCCTTCGCTTAATCCAGCGGCAGCAATTCTATGGATGAACGCATAGAATTGCATCGATGCGCCGCCTAGTAGAATCGGCAATGCGATGATCCATACTCGCTTCACATCTTCCGACTTGCCAAGTGTTGGCTTCAGTGAATAGAGCTTGCTTTTTTTGATGCCAGCGAATAAAAAGACGCCCATCAGCACCGCACCTAATAAAGCTCCGATTCCGTATGCAGTCGGACCGTACCATTTGACGAGAGGTGCAGAAATGATGACGAATGCAGCATTGTAAACGAGGATTGCAATACTCGACAGCTTAAATTTATCGTTCAGATTCAATAAACCGCTCATCCATGTCGAAAGAACGAGAATGATCGTTGAAGGCATCATCCATAGGAATAGCGTATACGTCAATTCAAATTGTGAAGGCGATAAATCATTAAATGCGATCCGCAATAATGGGCCTGCAAAAATAACAGCAAGGACCGTGATAATCGTCGCGGCCATCAATACCGACGTGAACATTCTCCGGACGAAAATTTCTTTATCTGATTTCGATGAATGATAAACGGAAATGAAAGCCGTCGTCAGCCCACCGCCTACGACGAGGTAAATGAAATTCGGAATCGTATAGGCAGTAGCAATTGCATCCGCCGCTGCGCTTGTCCCGAACTGTTTCCCGATGACCACTTCACGCAAAAAGCCAAAAAGCCTAGCAACGATATTGATGATGGCAACTGTGCCGATGATTTTCATCATTCTACTCATTTTGCATTCTTTCCTTTCGACACAGCGTCATAGATTGCCGTCAATCGTTCGGCAATGACATCATACGTATGTTCCGCCACTTTATCTTCGGCGATTTTCTGTCTCGCTTCCGATGGCTCTTCCAATGCTAGTTTCAATCCGACCGCAAGAGATTCCGGGTTTTTCGGTTCAACTAGAATACCGGCTTCATTGTCAAGTAGGAATGAAAGGCCACCGACGTCAGTTCCGACTACCGTTGTTCCGACCGCCATCGCTTCGAGCGCAACAAGCCCGAAGCCTTCATGATGAGAAGGCAAAACGAAAACATCCGCTGCAGCTATCCATTTTGTAATTTCCTTCTGTGGCAACGGTTCCTGATGGGAAATCCGGACATCGTTCGACAGCAGCCGCTTCGCCAATGTTTCCATGAATCTTTCGTCTTTACTCGACCCGATCATATGAAGTGCAGCCTCAGGATGATCTTTACGCACGATGTGGAACGCATCGACAAGGTCGAGCACGCCTTTCGCTTCGATCATATTCCCGACGAATAATAGTAGTTTTTCGGTCGAAGGAATGCCCAACTCTTTACGCGCAGCTTCTTTCGGCATCGGTTGGAAGATCTCCGTATTGACACCCATGCTCATGACGTGGACATACTCTTCCTTTACACCGAATCTTGTGATGACATCGTTCTTCAATCGTTCCCCTACCGTAATGACCGCTTCCGCCCCTTGTAGGACCTTTCGCGTATAATCCGCGATACGCTCACTTTTCGCGGCCATTTTATCGATATCTCCGCCATGCACGGTCACAACGTACGGGATTCCGAAAAGTTTCTTTCCTATTAATGAAAGGACTCCTGTCGGAAATGCGTAATGTGCATGTGTCAACGATAGATGCCTTTTATTGCGTAATAAAAAACCGATCGACTTTAGAAACCAAGCTATATATTTTTTCAAAGTGGCGGCTTTCCCTTTTCCTGGCTCATCGATTGCAATAAGATCGACTTGAATTCCTTTTGAGCGTAACAGCTCCACCTGATTTTTAACGAAAATACCGAACGTCGGGTGCTTCTCCGAAGGGTACATATTGCTGAAAACTGCGATTCTGCGCATTTATTTCTCATCCCATCTACTGTAAGTCTTTACTCTATACACATTAAACGATTATACCATAAGTATGTTCCTTTCATTTTTGTAACATGTCTGTCATATACCATTTTCGCTAGGTTGAAAATCAGGGTGAAATACCTAAAAAAATGATGAAAATTGATGAATAACAGTAGTTTTTTATTATAATTAAACTTTCCTACAAAATTCACCCTTTAAGAAACGTTGATATGAGCGCATTTTCGACACTAGTCGAAGAATGTAACGTTATTGTAATGTAACTGTAACCGAAATGAAGGTTTAGCTATGGTAGGATGTTCTCAGATAAAAGCACACTGTATGTAAACGTGCGAAAGGGGAATTTGGGAACCATATGAAGAAACTGTTTTTCTCGTTTTTGGCATGCTTTTTGTTAGCAACGTCCATACCAGCCATGGCCTCAGCGAATTCACCGACTTCGCTCGTCAGTACAGCGCGGACCTACATAGGAACGCCTTATGCCTATGGAGGCACAACCACTTCCGGATTCGACTGCTCAGGATATACGCAATTCGTCTTTAAAAAGCAAGGCATCAATATTCCAAGATCGACTGGCGAACAGTTTGCTATGGGAACAGCTGTTAAGAAAAGCGATCTTAAAACTGGAGACCTTGTCTTCTTCAACACTTTCGGGAACAGAGTCTCACACGTCGGAATCTATATCGGCTCCAGCAGATTCATCCATGCTTCGACATCCAAAGGTGTCATGATTTCTTCCGTCAACGACCCTGCATACTGGGCTAAACGTTATTTAGGCGCACGTCGCGTCGCGGATTTCAAGAATGACAAAACAGTCGCCTTCGAAGAACCGACGGCAACTGCACCTAACTATGTATCTCGCGCTAAAATAGCAGAGACGCTCGTAAATGAACTTGGCCTAGAATCAAACGCGACTGATGTATCATTCTCTGACGTAGCGGCAGATCATCCACAATACGAGGCAATCTCGAAAGTAGCAAGTGCCGGTCTATTTACCGGAAATGACGGGAAATTCAATCCCGATGATTCATTGACTCGTGCGCAAATGGCAAAAGTCATCGTAGAAGCTTTCAATCTACAAGGTTCTACAAATACATCTTTCACTGATGTTCCTGCAGATCATTGGGCTAATGAATATATCAATATACTAGCCTATAACCATATTGCAAGCGGATATGAAGATGGATCTTTCGGTCTTAACGATAAATTGACTGAAAAGCAGTTCCAGAAGATTCTTGATCGTCTTCATTGATAGCCTAAAAACCGGGTGTTCCGTAGTATTGGACACTCGGTTTTTTTCAAAACAACTCTATTAAAATAGTAAATTCTCTATAGATTTACGTTGATAATACTGGTAAACTTAATCTACATCTTATTTAGGAGGACACCATGAAAACGTTTAAATGGGCAGCTATTGCTTTACTGTTTTTCGCTCTTGTTTCCATCGTCCCTGGACATTCTTCGGCAAAGTTTCAATTCTCGGATATCTCACCTCAGAAGGAGTATTACGAACAAGTACATTACATAGCTGATTTGGGTATCGTCAATCAAGCAGATAAGTTCAATCCCGGCAACAATTTGACACGTGCTCATGCGGCAAAGATGCTCGTCATTGCTTCCGGCAAAAAGGACATGCCTACGCCAAACGTACAGTTCAAAGATCTGAAACCAGGCACTGAGCAATATGAATTTGCAAGCCGTGCAGTGGAACTCGGCTATTTCAAGAAAAAAGCCGACGGAAGCTTTGGTCCGAATGAAAAATTGAAACGGGATGAAATGGGATATGCCCTTTCCGTCGCTTTCAATCTTTCAGAGAACGTGACAGTCGATCGTCCGCTTATGCTAACCGACATGAAAGACCACCCTTATGCAAAACAAATCAATGGTTTGTACTACGGTGGCGTTACACAAGGTGATGCCGGCAAGTTTCTGCCGAATGATCTCTTAACTCGTTCGCAATTTGCATTGTTTGTAGCCCGTGCTTTAAATGACAACTATAAGCTTGCTGTCAAATTGCCTGAACAGACTTCGAGAACATATTTTGCGAAAGTGTCAACTGGCGGAGACAACTTGAACGTCCGTACTCATCCGGCAGTTACCGGTGATGTGGTCAGTCGATTGAAAGATGGCGAAATCGTCGAAGTCATTGGACAGACAGGCGACTGGCTACTCATACTAATCGACGGTAAAAATGGATATATTCATGGCCGTTACACAGTTGAAGTCGGAACTGAAACACCATCCGACGATGATGTAGCTTTGGAGGAACCAGAAGAGCCTGAAGTATCCGAGCCTGAAGTGACTGAGCCTGAGGAAGAGTTGGACAACTCCTCCCCCACTAGCGGATTGGTCGGAAAAGTAACAGCCAAAGTGCTGAATGTTAGAAAATCACCTGATGGCACATCTGCTGTCGTAGGAAAGCTATCACTCAACCAGAAGGTTACTATCGAATCAATAAACGGCAATTGGGCTAAAATCAATTTGCAAAGCGGTCCTGGCTATGTCCATAAAAATTACTTGAAGCTTATCAACCAGACAGGCAATCCATTGAAGGATCGAATCATCGTCATCGATGCTGGTCACGGCGGAAAAGACCCTGGCGCTTCGAGCAATAAATTAAATGAAAAGACCGTTGTATTAAAGGTTGCAAAGCTTGTTGAAAGCAAGTTGAAGAATGCAGGTGCAAAGGTAGTGATGACGCGTTCAAATGACACGTATTTGACATTGGAACAGCGTACAGAGCTCGCTAAAAAACATTATGCAGAAGCTTTCGTCTCCATCCATGTGAATGCAGCAGGCTCATCAGCAGCAAAAGGAGCGGAAGTATACTATGACTCTTCCACGAATCCGAATGCTTCAGAGAGCAAGCTGTTGGCAAGCAAGATTCAAACAAATCTTGTGAAGGACGCCAATATGAATGATCGCGGTGTCCGCGACCAACGTTTCTATGTTATTCGTAATAACAATGTTGCTGCTGTACTTGTTGAGCTGGGTTTCATTACGAATCCTGATGATTTCAATAAGTTATCGAGTGATCAATACGTAGAAATTTACGCAGAAGCAATCTATCAAGGGCTTGTACAATATTACGCAGCACAGTGATCTATTATGCCGGAAAGAAGTGAATTTACTTCTTCCCGGCTTTTTCTATGAACCTATAAATTTACGGAAAATTCATTTGTCCTTTAAATATGATAATGATAAACTTAAAATGAATAGTTTTCATCATTATTCCAGCTTTGTTAATTATATTGGAATACTGGTGGAGAAAAATCCATTAAAGGAAGGTGCATTATGTCAACGAAGTATTTTAAAGGCGCGGCTGCGTCCATGTTGCTGTTCAGTATGGCGGGAATTACTCCTGCTGCTGTTTCCGCAGAAGAAGCGTCAAAAGATTTCTCAATGACGGTGTTCCACACGAATGACACTCATGCGCAATTGGACAACATCCCCTACTTCTCCGCACTATTGAAAGCGAAACGAGCGGAAGTGCCGCATAACGTATTGCTGCATGCAGGCGATGTATTTTCAGGATCCCTCTATTTCAATGAATACCAAGGACAAGCCGACCTTGCATTCATGAATTATTTCGGCTACGATGCAATGACTTTTGGAAACCACGAGTTTGATCTTGGAAGTTCCGAAGACGGCCATAAAGGACTTGCTGACTTCATTAAAAAAGCGGAATTTCCATTCGTTTCGGCGAACGTCGATTTTTCTGCTGACAGCCATTTTGAGGGCCTTCAATTACGTGAAGTAACCGAGGAGTCTGAGAACGGTAAGATCTTTAACGGGATTGTAAAGGAAGTGGACGGGGAAAAAATCGGTATTTTCGGTTTGACGACTGAAGAAACTGTGGATATCTCCAGTCCAAAAGAAATAATATTCACAAACTACATCACTGAAGCTAAGGCTGCAGTTGAAGCTTTTGAAGAGATGGGCGTCAATAAGATTATTGCGTTGACACATATCGGGTTTAACGATAGCGATGCTGTCGATAATGATAAATTGCTTGCTGAAAATGTTCCTGGCATCGACATTATCGTTGGCGGTCACACACATACCAAATTGGATGAACCGTATGAAGTTGAAGGCGAAGCAGGACCAGTTATCATTGTACAAGCAAACGAGCATCAAAAATTCCTTGGACAATTGGATATTACATTCGATGAAAATGGAGTAATCAAAGAGTACAACGGAGTTCTTCATGAAGTCGACACAAAAGAAGGAGAAAAAGACACTGAAGCTGAAGAAATGCTGAAGCCATACGCCGATAAGGTTGGAGCGATCAAAAACTCACCTACCGGCGGTGTTGCCGATGTATTCCTAAGCGGCTTGCGCGATTTGGGCGGCGTCCGTGCAGGTGAAACGAATCTAGGAAACATTATTACAGATGGAATGCTTGCAAAAGCGAAGGAAATCGACCCTGACGTTGCCATTGCATTCCAAAACGGCGGTGGCATCCGTACTTCCATCGACAAGGGCGAAGTCACTTATGGTGAAGTCCTCACTGTCCTGCCATTCGGCAACAGCCTAGCGATCATGGAATTGAGCGGTGCGGAACTTCGTGAAACATTCGAGCATTCTGTTAAGGAATATCCAAAGGAAAGCGGCGGGTTCCTTCATGTCGCTGGCATGCAAGTAATCTTTGATGGTACTGCGGAGCCGGGCAAACGAATTGTTTCATTGAAAATCAATGGCGAAGAAGTGGAAGCGGACAAGATGTACAAAGCGGCAACGAACGTTTTCACTGCTAAAGGTGGAGACGGCTTTGAAGCTCTTGGAAAAGCGTACGAAGATGGCCGTGCAAGTGAACCTGGTTTCAGCGACTGGGAAAACCTTGCTAATCATATTAAATCGATAGGCAACGTTACAACAGGGCTTGAAGGTCGAATCATTGCAACAGTTCCATACAGCGACGTATCACTTGGACATTGGGCATATCCATACATTTCTGATCTGTACTACCGCGACATTTTGACGAAGGATTCAACATTCAAACCAGGCGTACAAATTACACGTGCTGAAATGGTATCATGGGTCGTCAAAGCGAACGGTTTAACAGCGGAAGGCAAAGCGCCATTCTCGGATCTTGACGGACTTTCCGATGATTTGAAAGCTGATATTGCGGCTGCCTACGAAAATGGCATCGTTAAAGGCAATGACGGCAAATTCAACCCGAACGATAAAGTGACACGTGCACAATTCGCTTTAATTCTTGAACGTGCATTTGAAAACTATACTGGCGAGAAATATACTGCTTCTGCGAAAGCACCTTATTCCGATTTCGGAAAGTATGCAGATGATGCGGTAAATGCAATTTCTATGTTGCATGAACTTGGAATCGCTACTGGCTACGAAGGAAAATTCATGCCGGATCAATTCACAACACATCAACAAGCTGCAAAAATCGTTTCGAACTATATTTACAATACGAAACAAGTGAAAAAAGCCGAATAACAGACAAAAGCGGAGGGGGCGTCTAGCTGCGACAGGCATAAGACGGAGTGGCGAAACGGCGCCTTTTGCCGTGCAGCCGGCACGACTAATGACCCGAGCAAATCGAACTGTGTAAGGTTCGATTTGCCGTATTTCTGCGGTTTTGCAGAAATTAAGGCAATCTTTTTGCCTCCCGAAGCTGGATGAGAATATGCCCTCTGCAAAGCAGAGGGCATGTTTTCATTTAGAAGGAAGGCCAACATGGTTCGTCGCCCATTCTTCATTAAAACTAGATTGAGTATTGGCATCTTTCAATGGTAAGACTATAAATCTTTTATTTTCGTCCTTGACGACAGCTGTCGGATAAAATGTCGATTTATCTATTTGCACGAAGCGTTTACCTGCTAGCTCCATAGTCGATACATGCACTTTTGCAATGCCGCCGATGTTCGTCGAATCGAATGCTTGCGCGGAATAGAAGTTTCCTAGCGAATAAAACACTTCCGTATTCCCTATTTTCGTATGCTGTTGCAATACATGAGGATGGTGGCCGAAAATGATGTCAACACCTTCCGACGAAAGCCACTCAGCAAGCTCCTCTTGGCGCGAGGAAGGCTGCAACGTATATTCATCGCCCCAATGAATGGAGACGACCGTAATATCGACTTCTTCTTTCATTTCCTTAATTTCCGTTTCCATGCGGCCTTTGTCGATTAATGAAACTAAATATCCCTTCCCTCTCGGAATAGCAGCTCCGTTCAAACTGTATGTATAGGCCAAAACGCCAATGCGCACGCCTTTCACATCAAAGATCCGCTTAGTATCCCGGTCCTCAATAGACTTATACGCACCTATATATGGCATTTCATATTCATTCATATGACCGATTGCTTTTAACAAGCCGCTTTCCTTCCGGTCGAGCGTGTGGTTATTAGCGATAGATAGCAGATCGACACCATTCGCTTTCAAATCTCGAATAATATGCTTCGGACTATTGAACAGCGGATAGCCAGACAATCCAAGCTCCTTTCCACCCGGCAATGATTCTTGGTTCGCGAGCAGAAAGTCGGTGTCGTTCATCTCGTCTTTCACTGCACTGAACGAAATCTCATAGTTATCGTATGTATAAAGCGGATAATGCAACAGGATGTCCCCAATCATGCCGATTGTCATGTCGGAAGATTTTTCATTCAAATTCAAAGCAAACGGATTGCATTGTAGTAAGGCAAAGTCATCGGGACGGACGAATTCTTCTTTATTTTTTATACACCCAGTTAATAAATAGCTGCATGCTAAGGACAATATAGCAATACGTTTCAAACAACTATCCCCAGTCGTAAAATTAGTAGTCTCTTTCACACTATACTCCAACTTTGAAAATTATGGAAGACATAAAAAAACCTACGCTTCTTCGGGAAGAAGCATAGGCCTTAGTATTATTGTTCCCATTTATGATCCGTTGGCTGTTCTCTGCATTCGGTTGAATTGCGATATTGCATCATTTGCTTGTCCGCGTCCTGTTCGGGCTCGAAGTCTGGGTAACGTTTGGCGTTTGGCATTCCTGTGAATGCTTCTCCCTTTTCATCATTAGGGTTCGTTTGAAAACGGTTGTCCTTCATGGTGAGCAACTCCTCCACTTTCATTCTTACCATAACGATACCCATAATCCTATCTTTTAATCGAAAAGAAGGGCAAGGAATATTCCCTGCTCTTCTTACGATCAACTACTTATTTCAATTGGATGGAGAAGTTAGCGAAACCGTCTTTTGTCGGTGCGACAAATTCGATTCCACTATCTGTCGGGATGAGGTCTTTCGCTTTCTCTGATGTTTCGAATACGATTTTTACATCGCCAGCGACCGGAACGAACTTCCAGTTGTCATCCGTTGACGGGTCGATCGTTTCTTCTGCAATCATGTAATCCATGATCGCTTCACGGTTTTCGTATGCATATTCGATATTATCGGATGCATTGACGACGCCAGGGAAGCTTCCGCTAGCGCGGTAGTTATTCGTTACAACGACAAATTTCTGTTCAGAATCAATATCCTTGCCGTCGTATTGTAAATTGACGATACGGTTTGCATCTGCATTGACCGTTTTGCCAGCATAATCATATTTCGCCGGTTGTGTGACGTCGATTTCATACGTCACGCCGTCAATCACATCGAAATTGTACGTACGGAATTCAGGATTGACCAAATCTTGCTGTTCTGTTGAAGCAGGATCGATTTGATTGAATTGACCCGCAGACATTTCAAGCCATTCCTTCACGTCCGCGCCTGTTAGAACGATTGCATTCACTGTATTGTCGTATACATACAAGTCAGCGACGTTCTTAATGGCGACTTCGCCCGCAGGAATTTCCGTGTAATAGTTTGCCCCATTGCGTCCGCCCGCTTTGAATGGAGCACCTGCGGAAAGGATCGGCAAGCTTTCATACTCTGTGCCTTTCAATTGCTCTTCTACATACCATTTTTGTGCATTTGTTACGATTTGAATGGAAGGATCATCTTTCACTAATGAAAAATAGCTCGTAATCGCAGATGTCGTTTTGCCGACAGGGCTGCGGACATACTCGATTGTGCCTTCATGAGCTTCCTTCACAGCTGCGATCACTTTTTCCGAAGCCGCATCGGACTCGGAATCGATTTCACGGAGTGACCCTTTGCCGCTTACTACTTTCCAGCTATCGCCGTCTTTTTCAAGAATAAGATCCATCACGCCCAAATGGCTTCCGAATTTGCCCGGCATGACGATCGGTGTTCCATTGACAGTACCATTTTCACTGTCGACGTTTTTCAGATCCGCATAATCACCAGGGAATACGGAGTGGTTATGGCCTGTTAGAACTGCATCGACTCCATCGATTGCAGTAATTTGGTAGGCGACATCATCTTCCTCTTTCGTATGGATTTCATCTCCCATACCTGAGTGAGATAGGACGATGACTACATCTGCTCCTGCTTCTTTCATTTCAGGAACGAATTTTTCAACAGTATCCGCCGCGTCTTCTGCAGTCACTTTCCCTTCAAGATGGGAACGGTCCCAACGCATGATGCCTGGAGCTACGACACCGATGACGCCGACTTTCAGCTCATGAGTTTCTCCATTGCCATCTACGACTTCTTTATCAATGATGACGTATGGCGTGTAGCGGTTCTCGCCTGTTTCAGCATCATAGACGTTTGCATTTACTATTGGGAATGGTGATTCTGCCAATACGAGATCCAAATAGTCGAGTCCGTAGTTGAACTCGTGGTTCCCTAATGTGCTAGCATCAAAGTCGAGAGCTTGCAGTGCTGCGAGTGCAGGGTGCAGCTCTCCTTTTTCCAAAGGATCGACAGACACTTTATATCCGCCTAGCGGAGTTCCTTGAATCAAATCTCCATTGTCGAATAATAGGCTGTTCGGGTTTTCTGCACGTGCTGCTTCAATTAGAAGAGCTGTTTTCGCCAATCCGAATTCATTCGTCGGCTTGTCCTGATAATAATCATAGTTTACAAAGTTCGTATGCAAATCGCTCGTGCCGAGAATACGTAAAGCGACTGCGTCTTTATTCGTTTCTTCCACTTCATGTGCAGCATTATACACCGCGAGCATCCTGTCGATTATTTTCTTCACTTGGCCTTTTGTTACGATTTGCTGCGGCTTCGCAGTACCGTCCTCATAGCCTCTAAACAGATCCAAACCGACACTTTTCGCCAGTTCTTCCAGTTCATCAGTTTTGAAGTCCGCCTTATCTTTGAAACGATCTAATAACGTGACCGGATAGGCTTCCTCCGACTTCACTGTACGTGATGCGATTAGAAACGCATGCTCACGAGTCAGCTTCTCATCAGGTTTGAACTCGGTCGAAGTGGCACCTTTTATAAATCCGTGTTGTTGTGCCGCTTCAATGATAGGAGCCAACGTTTCGTCGACATCCGTAAATTCGATCGTGCTTCCATCTCCCACTTCCAGTTCAAGCGCTTCCACGACGGCTGCTATGAATTCCCCGCGTGTCACATCTTGAGCTCCTGCCGCTTTTACGACAGACATTGAAAAACCGCTGAATGCAAGCGCCATGACGGCAATCCACATTCCCGCTTTTCGAATGAAAGACATGATTCCATCTCCCCTACTGTAATTTTATTTTAAGTGCAATGATGCACGTAAAACCATTTCTATTAATCCGATATTCTATATATCCCCATAATTGGAAATATGGATGAATATACATTCACTTATTTCATTCCGAAAAAGCCGTCCGGCAATCGACACTCGATTACCGGACAGCCTATTGTCATTGTTTTGTCTTGTTCGCAATTTCCATTGCACGATTTGTTCCTTCTGCAGCTTTATCAAGCACTTCTTGCGGATCTTTCCCTTGGTATAGTTCTTCCAAGGCCGTTACGATCTGCTGTCTTGATTCAGGGAATACAGAAATGAGCGCACCTTGTGTTGCAAGGCCAGGAATCGTGTCTTGAAGCTGATCTACTGTCACTTTGTATTGTGGGAATTCCGCCCACTTATCTTTAACGCTTTGCTCGTCATATGCTGCAGGGTTGATAGCGAAGTAGCCTGTGTCGAGATGCCATTTCGCTTGGACTTCAGGCGTTGTCATGTATTTCATGAACTCCCAAGCCGCTTCCTGCTCTTCTTCTGCAATTCCTTTTGACATCCATAACGAAGCACCGCCGATAACGACGCCGTTTCGTTGAACTTCATCCGCATGCGGAATGTAAGCAACGCCGACTTCAAATGGAGCGTTATTGATAGCACCTGCTACACCAGCGGAAGAGTCCATATACATCGCAACTTTACCCGTTGCAAATGCGGAACGGATATCATCCCAATTCGTTCCAAAGTTACCAAATGTGCCTGCTTTATTCATCGTATCGAGGAAGCGGAATACATTCAGCCCTTCAGGACCGTTGAATAAAGCCTCAGTTGCATCGCCCGATCTTCCGTTGTCTTCATTGACATACAAGCCGCCTTGCGTCGCTACGAGCTGCTCGAAGAACCAGCCGTATGTCAGCATGGAAAACCCGTACATCTCATCCGTTTTCAGCTTCGCCGCCGCATCGATCACTTCTGCGAACGTTTCAGGAGCTTTTTCCGGATCGAGTCCAGCTGCTTTGAAAGCATCTTTGTTATAGATCATTACCGGCGTTGAGGAGTTGAACGGCATTGAATAAAGCTCGCCATCTACACGGTAGTAGTTCAAAATATTTTCCTCAAGCTGGGAAAGATCATAATTATCTTCGTCGATGAACTTTTGCATCGGCTCGATATAGCCGCTGTCGATCATATATTTCGTTCCGACTTCAAACACTTGTGTAATGGCTGGAGCATCTTTCGTACCGCCGACACCGCGGAGCTTTGTCAACGATTCCTCATAGGATCCTTGGAATTCTGCCTTCACTTCATATTTGTCTTGAGATTCATTGAACCCTTTGACGATGGCGTCAATCGACTCTTGCCCAGTGCCTGACATCGCATGCCAAAATTCGATTGTCACTTTTTCGCCGGACGCGGCGCTATCATCATTTGTCCCTTCCGTTCCGGATGTCGAGTCATTCGTCGTTGGTTCATCCGTATTTTTATCGCTATCGCTGTTCGTACATGCCGTCAAAAGTGCAACCGCAAGAATCAGCATCCAAAATAGAGAAGAACTGATTAGTTTCTTCAATTTCCATGCACCCCTTTTAATTGGTAGAATTGATCACTTTAATGCACCTTGGGATAACCCTTTTTGCAGCTGTTTCTGTCCGATGAACAGTAAAAGCAGCGTCGGTATGATGACTACGATGACTCCTGCCATGACCACCCCCCATTCGGTTGCGATTTCTTGGGACTGCAGCTGCTTCAGGCCGATTTGTACAGTCCGAACAGATTGGTTTGTCGTTATGAGCAGCGGCCATAAATACATATTCCAAGTCGTCAGGAAACCGTAGGCGCCCAACGTGACAAGGCTTGTTTTCGAAATAGGGAGGACAACCCGCCAGAAAAAGCGGAATCGGCTCAGCCCTGCGATTTGAGAAGCTTCGTGCAGTTCCTTCGGTATCGTAAGGAAATGCTGGCGAAGAAGGAATGTACCGAATGCAAGCGCAAAAAACGGTAATGTGAGCCCTTGATACGTGTTGAACCAATCAAGCTTACGGATCGTGAACACGTTCGGAATCATCGTTGCTTCCCAAGGAATCATCATTGTCGATATGAACAGGAAGAAAATGAAATCCCTCCCTTTGAACTTGAAGAAGACGAACGCATAAGCAGCCAGACTACAGACGACGAGCTGACCGAGCATGACACTCACAGAGACGATAAAGCTATTCAGCAAGTAGTTCAGCAACGGCAACCGGCTGAACACTTTGACGTAATTGTCAAAGTTGATCGATTCCGGGAAAAACTTTCCTTGGATGATCTCCGGACCCGTCATGAATGAAATCATGAATGCGTACAATACCGGGAAGAAGACGAATGCCGAAGTGACAATCAGTAAGAAATAGATCCATATTTTCGAAGCGAGCCCCATTTTCATTGATAATGCACCTTCCTTTCACCCAATTTGAATTGGAGGATGGTGACAACTAATATGATGAGGAATAAAATGACGGCTTGCGCACTGGCAGTTCCGAACTGGTAATTGATGAACGCCTCCCGATAGATCGAGTAGACGATTAAGTTCGTCGACTGCGAAGGACCGCCTTTCGTCAAAATATCGATCTGGCCGAATGTCTGGAACGCGTTAATCAAGGAAATGGTGATAATGAAAAACAACGTCGGCGATAGCATCGGCAACGTAATGCGTCTCAACCGATAGAAATAGCCCGCACCGTCGATTCTCGAACTCTCGTAAAGATGCTCGTCGATGTTTTGCAAACCGCCTAAAAGAATGAGGAATGAAAAACCGATATTCATCCAAATTGTCGAAATCGATACGGATAATAGTGCCCATTCCGGATCGAGAAGCCATTGGATTTGCGGGAAATTAAAGACGCTTAGCAATCGGTTGAACATCCCGATGCTCGGATTGAACATGAACAGCCAAATGACGGATGAAGCAGCGACGGAGATGCCCATCGTCGACGAATACATCGTCCGGAAAAATCCAATTCCCTTCAATTTTTCATTAGCGAGCAATGCAAAGAACAACGCCAGAATGATTGTAATCGGAACAGTATACAATACGAAAAGCGCTGTCGCTTTCATACTATTTTGGAATTCGGACGAACCAAGCAAGTATTGAAAGTTTTCAAATCCAACCATGATGGCGGCATTACCCGTTTGATCTGTCAGGAAAAAGCTTAAATAGAGCGTCCGGAACATCGGATAAAAAACGAAGACGGAAAATAGAATGATAGATGGCAATAAATAAAGGGCAGCTGTCCTGCCGTCTATGGATTTCCTCCACATTGTTGCAAACCGGGTCATGACGACACCTCTTGCTGCGTAACATAATTGCCATAGTCAATTGTTTTCTTAATGAGTTCCCCACTCTGCTCGTCAAAGATGGACAATGATTCAAATTCCATCCGAACTGGCAGACGATCGCCGATGCCGATATGCCATTGGCCGGTCCATTTCGCCATCCATTCCTCCTCGCCGAGTTTGAATGAAAAGACCGTTTCATTCCCAAGTATTTCGACATTCGTCACTTCGACATGGAAAACGTCCTCTGACTCAGTTTCAGGCGTTACAGGATGAAGGTTTTCAGGACGAACTCCGACTGTCATAGAAGTCCTTGGGAGTGTTCCGATTTCATCGACAGGGACATTCAGCTTGAATTCATTGCCGATAACGAGCTGTCTAGTCGATTCATTGTATTCCGCCTTAGCGAGATTCATAGGAGGCGATCCGATGAACGTCGCGACGAATGGATTTGCAGGATAATTGTAAATGTCAATCGGCTTGCCGATTTGCTGGATCTTCCCTTCATGGAGAATCATGATTCGATCACCCATCGTCATCGCTTCCACTTGGTCATGGGTGACGTAAATCATCGTAATGCCAAGACTTCTTTGTATCCTTCTAATTTCGGAGCGCATATGGGCACGCAACTTCGCATCAAGATTCGAAAGCGGCTCATCCATCAGGCAGATTGGCGTTTCACTGACGATCGCTCGCGCTAAGGCTACCCGTTGTCGCTGGCCTCCGGAAAGTTCACGCGGCTTCCGGTCGAGATATTCGGTCAAGCCTAGCATTTCTGCCACTTCTTTCGCCTTTTTCCGCTGTTCCTCCTTTTTCATCTTCTTTACATCGAGGCCGAATGTAATGTTTTGCTGGACCGACAAATGCGGGTAAAGGGCATAGTTTTGGAAAACCATAGAAAGGTCACGTTTATCGGGTGATAGATTATTCGCGACTTTCTCTCCAATTTTCAATGTTCCTCCTGTAATTTCTTCAAGGCCTGCAATCATACGGAGCATCGTACTTTTACCGCAGCCTGAAGGACCGACAAGGACAAAAAACTCGCCGGGCTCGATCGTTACGTTTATATTGGATATAACGTCCACTTGCTTATCGTATGATTTAGAGACGTCTATCAGTTCAACCCGTTTCATTGATCAAAATCCTTTCTGCTAAAAGTTTTCTAGTAGTCTGAAAAAGTAGTCTAGTAACACATTTCGCTAAAAGAAGTCATAATTCCTTCCTTTTTTCTCATTCTTTACAATTACTTTACGACCAAGGAGGAAATATACGTGAAAAAAGGAATACTTCTCGTCTTACTCGCCCTTCTTGCAGCATGTTCAACTACTTCAGAAGCGACTTCCTTACCTGAAGATAAATTTTTAGTGATCGCACATCGCGGGGCTTCCGCCTACGCGCCGGAGCATTCTTTATTGTCCTATGGATTGGCAGTCCAGATGGAAGCCGATTATATTGAATTGGATGTTCATATGACGAAGGATGGGGAACTTGTTTCCATGCACGATTCCATCGTTCATACGCCGAACGGCAAGAAGACGGTAGCGCAGGCCGAGTTTCAGGAGTTGAAGGATGTACAGCGCGAATCGGGTTACGACGGGAAGCTGCCGGTTTCTTTCCCACTTGAAATTGACCCGTTGCGGATTGTCAGTACGGAGGAGATTTTTTCGTATTTCCAAGATGATGTCAATTATTATATCGAACTGAAATCACCCGCCTCTTACCCGGGAATCGAGGAAGCGTTGCTCGGGCAGCTGCTGGAGTTCGGGCTGTTACCTTTGGATGACGCAGAAATGCCAAAAGTGATCCTGCAATCATTCGATGCCAATTCTTTGATGAAAATCCATGAACAGGAGCAGGCCATTCCGCTTATACAACTGTATTCGGCGAAAAATGAAACGATGCTAACGAAAAAGAGATTGGGGAATGTTGCGAAGTACGCTTCAGGCATCGGTATCGATAAGACAGTAGCAACAAAAGAATTAGTGGAGAATGCTCACGAAGAAGGGCTGCATGTCCATCCATTCACAGTGAATGAAGAAAAGGACATTAGACATATGATTGAAATCGGCGCAGACGGGATATTTACAGATGTACCGGATGTGGCGGTAAAAGTGTTGAAGGAGTTTCAGGAGGATTGAAAAGCCCCCTATCCCAAGCGATGGAATGGGGGGCTTGATTTTATTAAACGAGCGATGCTGTCGCTTCTTTGAATTGATTAACGGCTTGATCGATCGACACATCGCGACCGGCTTCTTTCAACGCTTCGCCGATCTTTTCGATTGCTGAAATGAGCATTTGTTCCGAAGTGTTGCCCATATGGCCGACGCGGAATGCTTTGCCTGCCAAATGCGCCAACGCGCCTGCGACAACGAGTCCTTCCTTCGCCAAAGCGGCACGGAATTCAGCGTCATTGATTCCTTCCGGATATAGGAAGCAGCTCAATGTCGATGCGGCAACTTCTTCGTTCGCCAATGGCTCCATGCCATATTTACGGAGTGCATCCCTTACGCCGTGTCCATATGCCTCGTGTCTTGCATAACGCTTTTCCAATCCTTCTTCAAGGACAAGTTTCATCCCTTCGTCATAAGCATAAATCAAGTTTACAGGAGGCGTCGCGAAATATTTGGACGGATCGTGCATGATTGGAATCCAATTTTCAATATCGCAATAATAAGCTGGAATGCGTCCGAGCTGTTTGCGCGCTTCCAATGCAGTTTGGTTGAATGCAACAATCGCAAGTCCCGGTGGAACACCAATTGCCTTTTGGGAGCCAGTCAGGACGACATCAATCTTATATCCTGCTTCGCCATAGTCCTTGCTCATATCTTCTTCCATCGCAGCAGTTGCGCAAACCCCGTCCAAAATTACGAGCGCGCCGTGCTTTTTTACGATCGGGACAAGCTTCTCCAAGTTGGCAGCCACTCCGGTGGACGTATCTGCATGCGTGATCGTCACCGCCTTGTATGTATGCTCCGATAATTGGCGCTCCACTTCTTCAGCTGCAACTTGTTTGCCCCACTCAGCTTGGAGGACATCGATTTCAATTCCGAATGCCTTCCCGAGCTGGATGAAACGGTCTCCGAAATAGCCATGGCTGATGACTAACAGCCGCTCTCCGGCACCAACCGTATTAACGAGCGCCATTTCCATGCCGATTGTCCCTGATCCAGCGATGACAAATACTTCCCCGTCCGTTTTGAACATCTCGCGTGTACGCTCAATCGAACGCTTGTAAATTTCGACGAAGCGAGGATCAGTATGCCCTCTTGTCTCACTTGCCATTGCGTCGTAAATCGAATCGACGACCGGCGTAGGTCCAGGAATTAAAAGCATCTCTTCATTACGCATCCTAACATCCCCTTTACATTTACTATTCCCTTCTATCATATCATCATCATTCGCCAGAGAGGGAGTGAAACCCTTTTACTAAAATGACCCGTTCTCCTCTAAGGGAGACCGGGCCACGTCTTATTCCTTATGTTTGCCGATGCAGCGCTCGCACTCATAGAGCAGGGATTCAACTTTCTCGACGATTTCGCACCCGCATTCTTGGCAATACTTTTTCGATTTCCCTTTCACGCCTGTCGTTTTCACCATTATGAACCTCCTCCTTTTCCTATGATAATTTTGTATATCCACGCAGCGTCAGAAATTCCTCGAACTCATCTTGCAGCGTCAATTCGACGAACAGATCGGCTGCCTCGTTAAATTTGCCGAAACGGAACTCCTTTTCGCCTACTGCTTCTTTCAATTTCTTCATTTCATCCGCAAAAATATCTTTGAACAATTCAATATTGATTTCTCTGCCGTCAACTAGCCAGCCTTGTGGGTGACGGATCCATTGCCATACTTGGGAGCGGGAAATTTCCGCAGTTGCTGCGTCTTCCATTAGATGATTGATCGGCACAGCTCCATTCCCTTTCAACCACGAAGCAATGTACTGGATGCCGACGCTGCAATTCATCCGCAATCCTTCCTCCGTTATCGTCCCAATCGGCACTTCCAGCAAATCTGCAGCTGTCACTTGCACATCTTCACGTTTCAGGTGGACTTGATTCGGTGTTTCCATATGAGCATTGAATTCAGCCAACGCAATTGGGACGAGCCCCGGATGTGCGACCCATGTTCCGTCGTGTCCGTCCGTCACTTCACGATGTTTATCTTCTGCGACCTTCCGGAATGCTTCCTCGTTCGCTTCAGGATTATTGCGGATAGGAATTTGTGCCGCCATCCCCCCCATTGCAAACGCGTTGCGCCGGTGGCATGTTTGGATGCAAAGTTGCGTATAAGCTCTCATGAAAGGCGACGTCATCGTCACTTGACCGCGATCCGGCAATATGACATTTGGCTGGCCCTGAAGTCTTTTAATGAAACTAAAAATATAATCCCAACGCCCGCAGTTTAGTCCTGTTATGTGATTTCGCAATTCATACAAGATTTCATCCATCTCGAATGCAGCCGGAATCGTTTCAATTAACACCGTCGCCCGGATCGTGCCTGTCGGTATACCTAACTTTTCCTGTGCGAAGACAAATACTTCATTCCACAGCCTCGCCTCCAAATGGCTTTCGAGCTTCGGTAAGTAAAAGTACGGACCTGTGCCCCGCCCCATCAATTCTTTTACGTTATGAAAGAAATAAAGTCCGAAATCGAAAAACCCTCCCGCCATCGGCTCGCCGTCGATGAGAATATGCTTTTCGTCCAAATGCAGTCCGCGTGCCCTTACCATTAACACTGCTGTTTCTTCATTCAAAAAATAACTCTTTCCATTGGACGCCTGCTCGAATGAAATCGTCCGTCTCACAGCGTCCTTCAGATTAAGCTGTCCTTCAACCATATTCGACCAAGTAGGCGAAGTTGCATCTTCAAAATCCGCCATGAACGCCTTCGCTTCGGAATTAAGGGCGTTGATAATCATTTTCCGATCGACAGGTCCTGTAATTTCAACCCGCCGATCTTGCAGATCAAATGGAATCGGTGCGACCGTCCAATCTCCCTCGCGAATATGCTTTGTTTCCTCGAGAAAGCCAGGTTTCTCGCCAGCATCAAATCTTCGCTGCCTCAATTCCCTCGCTGCAAGCAGTTCTTTCCTCCTGCCATTGAATTGCTCATGCAAGCTATAAATGAATTCAAGCGCTTCAGGCGTTAAAATTTCCTCCGTGGCTACAGTCATCTCACCAAGCACATCCATATTGAAACGCTCCTGTTGAATAGTCAGTTGAATCATCCTTTCGTATAATGTATGGATTTGGATTAGACGAACTGCGCCTCTTCTGTCGACCCTTTCATAGCTGTCGTTGAAGATGTGCCTCCCGAGATAGCTTGTGCAACTTCATCAAAATAGCTCGTTCCGACTTCCCGTTGATGGCGGGTCGCCGTATATCCTTTTGATTCATTCGCAAATTCAGCTTCCTGCAGCTTTGAATACGCCGCCATCCCGTCAGTTTTATAGCCGTGGGCCAATTCAAACATGCTATGGTTCAATGAATGGAAGCCTGCCAACGTGACGAATTGGAATTTATACCCCATCTTGCCGAGCTCCCGCTGAAATTTGGCGATTGTTTCGTCATCCAAATTCGCTTTCCAGTTAAAAGATGGTGAACAATTATAAGCGAGCATTTTGCCTGGAAACTTTTCATGGATAGCGTCCGCAAAACGTTTCGCTTCCTCGAGATCAGGTGTCGACGTTTCACACCAGACGAGATCGGCGTATGGCGCATATGCAAGGCCGCGGGCAATCGCCTGTTCAATACCGGCTTTCGTCCGGTAAAATCCTTCCGGCGTCCGCTCCCCGGTAATGAATTCATGGTCCCGAGCATCGATGTCGCTTGTGATCAGATCCGCTGCATCGGCATCCGTCCTCGCAATGATGATTGTCGGAACACCTAATACGTCAGCCGCTAGTCTCGCTGAAATTAAATTCCGGACTGCGTTTTGTGTCGGGAGAAGAACTTTTCCTCCGAGGTGACCGCATTTCTTTTCGGAAGCGAGTTGATCTTCGAAATGGACGCCTGCAGCTCCCGCTTCAATCATCGCTTTCATTAATTCGAACACATTTAGTGGACCTCCGAATCCGGCTTCCGCGTCAGCGACAATCGGAGCAAACCAATCGAATTCGTCCGTCCTGCCTTCCGCATGATCGATCTGATCTGCACGCTGCAGGGCTTGATTGATCCGCTTCACAACGTTCGGTACGCTGTTCACCGGATATAGGCTTTGATCGGGATACATCTGTCCTGCCACATTCGCATCCGCTGCCACTTGCCAACCGCTTAAGTAAATCGCTTTGAGTCCCGCTTTCACTTGTTGGACGGCTTGATTGCCCGTCAATGCGCCGAGAGCAGCGATGAAATTCTCTTCGTGCAGCGATTTCCAAAGCCGCTCTGCCCCTCTTTCCGCTAACGTATGCTCAATTTGAACAGATCCGCGTAATTTGATGACGTCCTCGGCACTGTATCCGCGCTCGATTCCCGACCAACGTTCCTCCTGCCAGCTTCTTTCCAACTGTTCAATTTGTTCCATTCGTCCTTTCTGATTCGCCATTTCAAACCACACCTTTCGATTAATAGAGTAATTGATACTTTCTTACTGTTCCACAACAGTTAAAGTTGTTATACATTAATATATAACAGAAGATTAAAACTGTCTGTGCATTCCGACAAATGGATAGTTTCAGAGGATGAATGAGGAAATAGCTCGATGAAATCGATGAAGGGGAAGATGGATCAATGGAGAAGAAAAGTTTACACGAGGAAATCTTGCATCAAATAACTAGTCTGCAAGGGGATTGGATGCCGATTGAAATAAACGGGGAACAAGCTGCACTCGTCGTCATCCTTACTCCTGATCAAATTAACCCACTGCGGATGCTTACCGGAAAGCTCGACGACGAATGGTACCCAGTGCCGATTGAACAGATCACCCATATCGAAAGCTATCAGAAAAAGACTTTCTTCTATACAGAGGACGGTCAATTCAGCGTGTCGAGCACGCTGAAGGAATTGGAAAAGCGGCTGCCTGAAATCTTCTTGCGCATTCACCGCTCTTATATTGTGAACACGGCCAGGATTTCACGGATTTCCCGCGATTTCTCTTCGAATCTCGTAGTGACGTTAGTGGATGGGACGGAACTGCCGGTGAGCCAGTCGTATGTGAATGATGTGAAGTGTATGTTGGGGTTTTGATGATGGGAGTTTTGACGTGGGAAGGATTCTTGAGCGCTTACTCCATAAAAAAACGCCGGATAAGCACTTATCCGGCGGCACACTCTATCATTTATTCAACGCATTCGTAAATTGAACAGTTCCATTCATTGCCTCATCATACAGCTTCTTCGACAGCTGTTCGGTTTGCTGCAAAGTCCCCTTCCAATCAGAATTCATTTCATTGAACGCACCGAGGAAATACTCGTCGTTTTCATGGAGTTCATCGATCGGGAATGAAAAGCGATCCAGCCCAGCCAAGCTCATGAAGTCTTTCACTTTATGATGGTATGAAATCGCCATGACTGGAGTTTCGGTGCAAGTCGCTAATATCAACGAGTGCAACCGGGTTCCGATGACGATATCTTGCTGCTCTGTCACTTCTAAAATTTTGGAAGGCAATAGATTTTCGTCGATAATTGTCGTTTTTTCACGTTCCGTCATGAGCTCTTGAATATCCTTCGTCACATTGGCGTCCTGTGGAAATTTCGTTGCGAAAAATGTAATTTCGACGTCTCGTCCAGATGCGAGCTTGTCCAGATTTTTCGCCATGCCTTCAACGTATTTCTGATAGATATCGGGATTCCCTTCCGGCCAGTAATCGGCGTTGTAATAAGGGACAGCGGTCACACCAATTTTAGTCGGTGCATCAGATTTATCTGCAGAGCCTTCTTCACGTAATGAAAACGCAGGATCGCCGATAACATCGACTTGTTCATTGACACCGATCGACCGCAATAACTCAGCGGATTCCGGGTCACGGACAGATACACTTTCCGCATGTTTGCACATATAGCGGATGAACCATTTTCCTAACGACGTATGCAATGGACCAGCCCCGCAACCATAAATGACATATGGCGTATTCGACTGTTTCGCCATCATTGCATACGATCCGTACAATGGCGCTTCCCGGCGGTACAAGTCCATCAAGATGCCGCCACCACCGATAATGAGCAAGTCCAGCTTTTTCACGACTCGTTTATTTTGGCGGAATGTCTCGATGAACGTCTTGACAGCGTTACCTTTTTTATAATAAAGCGGATAACTTTCCACACCGTAGCGCTCTGCCGTCTGCTGCGGATTATTGCTGAAAATGGTGAGCTGTGATGTACTGATATCGAAAGTGGATGTTACTTGTTTTACGAGGCTGAGCAAGATCGCTTCGTCCCCGTTATTATCGTTGCCGTAATTCCCTACAATTCCTATTTTCATAATCCAACATCCTTCTACAAATAGTGAATATATTATAACATGCAAAAGCGAAGGGCGCCTGCCAAAGCCGTCACGAAGAACGGCTTTTGCGAGTAAAAGCGAAGCGTTACGAGCACATCTTAGCACAAGCCGTCTTGTAGAGCGGTTTTTGCAGAAATTAAGGCATCCTTCCAGCGCCCGCAGCTAGATGATAATGCTTCCACCATAAAGAAAAAAATGCCGCGGACCGTCAATGCGATCCGTCGGCAAATCTTTCATTATTGATTAATGGCGCGGTATAGGAATGCGCTGAATTGCGCGCGGTTTACCGGTTTATTCGGTTCGAAGTTTCCTTTTTCATTCCCTGTCGTAATTTTATGGTTTGCCAGGATATGAACTTGTTTGTACGCCCAGTGGCTTGAAGGCACGTCTTTGAATTTCTTCTCGGACTCCCCTTGCAACTCGTAAGCTTTCACAAGAATTGCAGCCATTTGTGCACGCGTCAACTGACCAGCAGGGTCGAATGTGCCGTCCCCTTTACCTCCAACGAGTTTCGCTTCAGCAATGGCGTTGATTTCGTTGAAGTAACGATGTGTTGATGGCACGTCACTGAACTTTTGAGCACCTTTGACAGATGTATCCAAGTTGAAGACACGGCTCAAGATGACAGCGGCGTGTTCCCTTGATAACGTTTGTCCTGGATTGAACTTGCCGTCCAGGTCCCCTTTAATATAACCGAGGTCTTTCAAGAAACGGATTTCCGTATAGTATGCATAATCTGATGGGATATCCGTAAATGCAGGCATTCCATCTGACAATTCAATCGGAAGTGTCGCTGTTTTCGTTCCGAGCTTCACGTTTACGGACCCTTTGCCAGGCACTTTGGACGCTTTGAACGTTCCTGTTTCCGTAATAGCACCGACATCACCGCTGACGCTCCACGTCAATTGTTCAGGTGAATAAATGACCGGCTTTCCTTGAGCATCAGTTGCGGTTGCTTTAAATGTCACTGTCGAACCTGGTTCGATCGACGATGTGCTTGGTGAAATCGTCAACTTCGCAGGTGCTTCGACAATTGTGATCGGGAATGATTGTGTTGCTGTACCATATTGTACGTTGATACGATCAGTTCCTGCTGCTGTTGCTGTAAATGTTGTGCCTGAAACAGACGCTTTGCCGTTAGCTGACGTAATCGACAATTGAGATGGATCTACTTTCAACGGATTGTAATACGTATCCAACACGTAGTTGACCGTCAACGGGACGCTTGCGCCAACGAGCATTTCACCGACTTGTCCACGTGAAACACTAATATGTGCTGGGTCGCTGAGCGGCGCTGTGCTAATCGCTTCGATGATTGCAGACACTTTCCGCTGACTTGAATCTGTCGTTCGATTTGCAAGAACGACCGTATTGCTGCCATGTTTACGGATGCCCATCGTTGTCGAGCCGCCCCCGTCAAAGTTGATCGCACGGTCGTAACCTTGAGCTGCCAAATAATTCGCGAATTGCGTCAGCGTCATGCCGTTGCTGTATCCGCTTTTATTATCCACTGTGACAAGGTCGACTTTCTTTTTATCTTTACTGATGGCAATTGCCGTGCGTGCCGTCATCGCTTTTGCACGCCAGTTTGAAGTATCCATCGTAATGTACGGCTTGCCATCCTTCAACAACATCGGCCCGCTTGCCAACATGAAGGAGGAATCCATCCACTTCGAGTCTATTGATAAATTAAGAGAAACAGTTTCCCCTACTTTGATTTCCTTCAATCTTTCTAATGGCTTTTTACCGTGTGCGGAAATGACAAAGCCTGTTTTCGGAATCGTGATTTTTTCTTTTGACCCATAATCTCTTACTTGCACAACTTTTCCAGTCAATTGCTGCCCGTAATATGTAGACGTAATTGGTTCACCAGTATCTACGACGATTTCGATGCCGAATTCATTCGACCCGGTCGCAGACGAAATATGTTGTGGTGTAAATACGATTGTCTCTTCGGCTTGCCTTTCACGGTTCAACCCAGTCATCTTATAATCCGTGCCTTGATGGTTTATGGATACGTTGAAATTGAACTCGTCGATTTCCGCTCGGCCATCATTCATGACACCGAAAGCAATCGGCTTGTTGACATAATATTCACGTGAACTAGAGATGACGCCGCCGTTGACAATTTCATTTCCTTGTGAAATTAAATACATCGGCAATCCCGATTTCATGTCGAAAAATGAAGCATTCACTGCTCCGACTACACGGTTTCCATCACGTGTATCCCTATTTGCAAGCGTCGTCGTCGCATCCCGTTTCGCAAGAGGTGATGGCAATCCGATATCGAGCTTCGTGTAAGGGTCATTCAAATTGACACTTACATGATTAATATGATTTGTTCCCGAATGCGTGTAATGCGTATACGTCACTCCGGATGAAACCGGATAGCTATCCACTGTCTGCGTGTTCGCAGATGCTCCAGCTGGCACTGCCACTAAAAGTGAAACAGCAGCCGCTGTCATCGCGACCTTTTTCCCGAAATTTTTCAATGAATCTACTTTATTAATGATAAGTCGACACCTTCCTTTCTATGAATCAATGTCCAGCTTACCAAACGTTTCGACAAATTACTATAATCCATAAGAAGGAAATAGCGGCCAAAGTACTGTCATGTCTAGATTTCGACGTATTTCGACTGGTAATTACTGTTTGATTCAGGAAGGAATCGTCATAATTGAATGCAATACTAGGAGACTGGCTGAGGATGTTTTAGAATGGAATTTCAGTAGATTTATTCATTACAAAAAAAAAAGACCACCCAGCGAAGCAGCTGGATGGTGAGTAGTCAAATATCTTTCGTTTTGAATTTCGAGTATTGATTCGTCATGGAAGCGAAGACGCCGAACAAGATGAAATAGAACATCGTGTAAAGCTTCAGCTCCCATATATTATAGTAGAAACCGGAGAATCCAGTTGCGAACCAAAGCGCAATCATGAATTTGCCCATCGGTGTTTTCCGTTCCTTCCAGAACAAGTACAACATGCCAAGCAGGAAGGCTGCGAATAGGATGACGCCGATAATTCCTGTCTCCGTAATAATTTGGATATATTGGTTATCCGAATAGAAATACTTGCCTCCGTAAATATCCGAACGAATTCCATAATGATCGTATATCGGCGAACCGTACGATAATGTAGCGGAGCCGCCAAATGAACCGAATCCGGAACCTGCGACCGGATATTCCTTGAAGATTTCAAAGCCTTTCTTAATATAGAAGAATCGGCCGCTTTCAGACATGAGCGTCAAGTTCTGCTGATCGAACGTTTCACCGAATCGGCCGGCGATGCTGCCTGTGTCTACCTCCTCCGGTTCAAATCCGAATTTTGCCACCAACTTGACGCCCAAGTTCACCGGATAATAGATCAGGATGATCGAAGCGATACCTGCGATGACAAGCCTTTTCAGCAACTGCCAATTCTTTGTAGTTAGGATGAAAATTGCTCCAAGAATGAAAGCAGAAATCCATGTTCCACGTGAATACGTTAAGATGAAAACCCCGACGAACAGCACTAGGTTGATGTTCAAGAACCATTTATATTTTTCGCCTTTATAAATGTTTTGCAAGAACAGCAACGACATGATTCCGAATAGCAATAGTAGCGCCAAAGAGTTCGGATTGCCTGGCAATCCGTAAATGCGCACGAAGTTCGTTGCGCTTAACGTTTTATATTTCCACACATCCGGCAATAGCAGCTGGCGCATCGAAAGCTTTTCAATGAGGCCGTGGATGGAGGAGATCATGCTCGTCCAAACCGTTACCCAAGCGAGCCTTTTCAACCAGTCATCAGGCAATGTCATTCTTGCAATGATGTAATAAAGCAAGTACATGATGACGAATGTCCGAACTTGGAAGATGATTGCTGATGGCAGAACGTCTTGAAGCAACCCGCTGATTGATCCCGCAATCAGTAATGCGAAAAACGCCCATTCGAACCATTTGAATGAAAATAACGTCTTCCAATTACGTCCGCTTGAAATAACAATCTTGATGAACGCTATGAAAGTGATCAAATCACCGATCAGCTTCAGCCCTGAGTTCACTTCCACGAGCAATGGGCGGATGCTTACATAGATGACGAGAAATAACAGGCTCTGCTGCGGCCTAAAAAATGCAAAAAGAACAAAAAACAATGATGTCGCGACGAGTGCAATGGACGACGGAAGGAAAAGTGCGACTATGACGACCGCCAATGCGACTAAGAAATAAACTGTATCTTTTTCCTTCAATTTGTTTGTAAGTGTTGTCATTAACAATAAAACCCTTTCCACGAATGATCTCCAATAGGTTAATGGGTATGACCCTTAGTCATTATAGCATCTTATACGACGTTGCGGCTTACAGTTTAGTTGCATTTTCAAAAAAATCGACATGAAGTTGCCAAAAACCCTCTCCTTCTCACTTCTAGTAAACTATCAGAACAATTTATTTCTAGTGAATCGGTAAATCTCACCAAATTACACCTTATTATTTCATAAAGAATCTGATATTATAATAGATGATGTACAAAAGGAGGTTTATCGGTGAAAAAAATAATAACTTTTGCCTTGATCATGCTACTGATGTTTACTCCTCTATTCCAAAATCCGGTGGAAGCGAGCTCGGTCTCGGGACACCAAATGGAAACGGAGTTAAATTATTGGATCCAGAAAAATGTTATTCGGACAGACAGTAAATTCAATCCGAATAAAGCTGTCACTCGGGGCGAATTTGCTTCGTATCTCGCACGCGCCTTGGAATTGCCTGCATCTACGAAATATACGTTCAAAGATTTAAAAGCAGGTTCAAGTTTGACGATTGAAATCCAAAACGCAGCTGGTGCGGGTCTGCTTTCAGGCTACCCCGACGGTACGTTCAAACCGAATGATAAGATCACTCGTCAACAAATGGCAGGAATGATATATAAAGCATTCCGTTATATGGATCTTCCTATTCAAAAGACGAACTTTACATTCAAAGATACTCATAAGATTTCGCCTAACTTCCGCGAAGCTGTATCAGCGGCAGTGTACTTGGGCATTATCCGAGGAGATCATCAGAAGAACGGTGTTTATTTCAAACCGCAAGATAGCGCAACAATCGCCCATGCAGCAGCATTCCTTTTCAGAATGAATGCAGCAGCCGAGCTTTTGAAGCCGACTGAACCGACAGAACCTACTGTGCCTGAGACGCCTGAAGTGGATCCGGAAATTTACAAAGTAAGCTCGATTTCAAACGGACAAGTCGTCCCGACAATCGCATTGTACAAAACATATGAAGATGCATTGGCAGTCTACAATGCATCTTCATCCATTCGGGTCATCCAAAAAGGAAGCGATGTCATCAAGATGAAAGCGGGCCGTGCATTCGGCGCGCAAAATCCGAAGCAATACACATCCCTTTACAGTGATAAGACATTGCGGAATGAAGTGACGTATGTTACGAAAGGCCGCGAAATGAAGTACATCGGCAGTGGAGCGGACTATGCCATTGTCGAAGTCGCTGGTTCAACCTTTTATGCAAAACATAACGAAGTTGACCTCGTTCCTTCTGAACTTGTCACAGGCTATGATTACTATGAAGTGATCAGTGGCGTTTTGACTCATTCAACCTATGATAATATTAGTAAAACAAGAGGCGTCTATAACGTCGGACCTGCCGCTCCTGGCATGCCAAACGGCAAGAAGTATACGAGCTTAGATGGCGTTCACTTTATGGAATTCGGATCGAAAAACGTGATTACCTATTATCCATATTTCCAATTCCAATCCGTTCGACAGCCGACGACCTATACTGCGGCGGAGCTTGATTCCTATATCAATTGGGCGCTTGCAGACCGACAAAGTACTGGCATCGCGCGTTACAAAGATGCAACAGTCAACTCGAAACTGATCGGTTTAGGTGAATACTTGAAATCGGTGGAAGAGACGTACCGTGTCAACGCAATGTTCATCCTTGCAACAGCAATCCACGAAAGCGATTACGGCATAAGCGCGAATGCACAAACAAAGAATAATATTTTTGGTATCAAAGTCTTTGACTCTACTCCTGAAACAGGAGAAGTTTACGTGACTCCTGAGAATAGTGTTAATGCTTTCATTCAACGCTATATGAACTTGAATTATGCAAACCCTCTCGGTGCACATGCGAATGGCGCGGTTCCCGGCAATAAAGCGGTCGGCATCAACGTGAAATACGCATCCGACCCGAACTGGGGAAGTAAAATCGCAGGCCATATGTGGAAAATGGATACATTCCTTGGCGGGCGCGATTATAAGCAAGTGCAATTAGGAAGCATCAATTACACAGGTCCGACAGGGGTCAATGTCAGAACAAGCCCTGAAGTACGTGCCGACAACAAACTGTTTACATACAAACCGAAAGATCCCGGCTTTGAAGCTTCGTTCGGCTATCCAGTCGTCATCGTCGAAGAAGTCGCGGGCAGCGACGGATATGTATGGTACAAAGTGTTAGCGGATATTAACCCTCCTTCCGATTATGGATGGATCCGCTCCGATCTAGTGAATAAAATCAACTAAACAAATGTCCCGTACGATATTTTCATCGTACGGGACTTTCTTTATTTATAATGCATCGGTATGTTCCGCGCCTGCTGGCAATAATTCCGGCATGCCGATACGGTCGAGACCTTCTTTAATTTTCGTTGTGTAACCTTTATTATTCTTATCCATATAACCTGCCTTCGAACGGATCAACTTCTCAAAGACGGCCGTTTTGGATGGATCGATATTGGACCACATTTCATACGAATGAATGAGATCCTCCAACGTCAAATGCACGTAATCCTCTCCGACAAATGTATGGTCCGGCGAAATTTTATACCAAATATCACCGTTCGGTCGGATCCATTTATCGGCATCCTTCTCAAGAGCGGATTGAATGCTCTCCGCTGTTTGCAAGTAGACAGGATCGCCAAGTTCCTTGTAAGCAAGCAACAGGATGTTCATTCCCCCAAGCAGATGGTTCATCGAACTATGAGTCTTCACGTTTTGCTTCGCAGGGAAGTAGTCTTGGATGTAGAACGAATTTGCATCGACTTTGATAATATTGCCTTTCCCTTTTTGCGATACGAGAAGGTTTGCGTAATTTTTCAAGCCGACCGTATAGTCGTCATGTCCAAACGCCTTTCCTCCATTATATAGGAATAAAGCGATCTGTTCGTTGAATCGCGTATCCACGAATGGAGCTGTAATGCCGAACAGATTTTTTAAATACGTGCTCGTTACTTCGGTTTCCCAATACGTTTGCTCTCCACGGAAAATGTCGAGGTTCGCGAATGAATTGAATAGCAAGCTTTCAAAGTAGCGCTCTTTCGTTTCATTATACATTGCCATCGTGCGGTCCTCTTTCACGAGCAGCAAGTTTCGGCCATATCCTCTGCCTGATTTCGGCATCGGCTCAATAGTCGTCGCCATTTTATTGTACGGTCCGTTTGCTGTATACCATTTATTGCGCTTCTTATAATAAGTAGCGGATTCAAGCATCCACCGATCCATGCTTTGATGGCTGGAGAAGAGAAGCTCGTCGGAAACGAGAAGCCATTGATCGACAATATCATAGCCGCCCGACTTCAATGTATAGACAGAAAGCTGTGTATCTCCAAGAAGGATTCCGCTGAATGACTCACTTTCGTTCAGCAATTCACGAGTATGGCTGCTTGCGCCGTTCGGGTACGATTTTGTCAACTCTTTTGAGCGGTACGCTTTTCCGATCATCCGTTGCGCTTTGTCACCATTGTTTGTTGTCTTTTCAAATACACCTGTCGGATACGTCGTCAGATCGAAACCGAAAGTGCCGTCTGTTTCTTTTTTAATCGGATAGCGGCTGTACTCCCTCAGTATCCCTTTTTCCACATTGCCTTCCGTCTGGACGACATCGATTGTAATCGGCATCCGCTGAGGGTTTCTCAGTTCTGTGAAAATGAAATAGTCGCCGTTTTCCAGCTGTCGTTTTGTAACATTGACTTCGGCTTGGGACAATCCGCCAACTTTATATGTGTAGGTTGTATCCGTTGAATGGGCGTGCTTTCTCGTCTTTTCACCGGCAAATTGTAAATAATAATTGGAACGGAGATATGTTTTACTTGCTCCTGAGATCGGCACTTCGACGAAATTTTGTTCATGTCGGACCGTTTCATAGTTTCCGAGCGTTTGTGGTTTATTAAAGACGATCTCTTTGCTTTCTTCGATCTTTCCGGTTTCGACCATCGCACGATGAAGGAAAACAACATATGTTGCACGATTCACCGCTGTTTTCGGATCGAAGGTGCCGTCTTCTTTTCCGGTTGTAATCCCGTGCTGTGCAAGGATTCTTACACCGTCTTTATGCGATGCGCTAATCCGATTTTCGTCTTTAAAGTGGATTTCTTCGCCTGTATCTTGCAGGTCGAAGGCACGCACGATGACCGTCGCCATTTGTTCACGTGTCAATGAATCCGCGACGCCGAATGTACCGTCTTCTTTTCCAAGGAAAATACCAGCCTTATAAGTAGTCATCGCCCCTTTTAAATGGGAAGACTTGCTGCTGACGTCCTTGAAAACCGGTTCATATGGGGCTTCCGGTAATTGAAGCGCGCTTGAAAGAAGATTTGCCGCCTGGCCACGCGATACTTCAAGAGCCGGTCTGAACTGTTTGTCAGGATATCCATTAATGATGCTCATATCGACAAGCTGCGTCACTTCATTTTTAGCCCAAAACTCATTATGTATGTCAGAAAAGTTTTGGTCGATCGTTATTGTATTCGCATCCGTCGGGCTGCATCCGAATAACACTAACGCTAAAGAGAATACGCTCGTTAGTACGACCGTCGTCATTCTTTTTTTCATCACTATTTTTTCACCCTCCTACTACCATCCTTTTCGTAAATCTTGTCCTATCATACCATAAAATTCGACACAAAAACCCCCTAGATTTTAGGAGGTTGCTAGTTTGTACATTATGCTTTATAAGCTTTTCTGCGTGTTTATGCGCATGTATAGGCTTTTATGAGCTTTTTTGGCGAATTATGCGTTTTTAAATGCGTTTATGCTTCTTTTGATTCATTTATGCGTTTTTCGGGGCATTTATGCTTATATGGCGGTTTTTATGCGTATTTATACGATTCATGTAAAACGTGCAAGCTGGGAGGCTTGCACGTTTCTTGTTACACAATGCTATATTTTCGTTCTGCCGCTTGTTGGTTTAATCTATCCCGTAAAGCATCAAAGCTTGTTTGCGTGTCTGACTGCTCTTTCTTCGCAAACAGCTCCATCGCAAGATTTTGTGTAGTAAACTGGCGGGCGAATTGCTCCACTTTCACGGCAGTCGCTTCCGCAAGTGCAGTTGACGCTTGCTCCACGATTCTGGCACTTTCCACCTGATCATTTTCCTTCACTTCTTCAATAACTGCTTGTTCGACCGGCTTGGCATTGAATGAAGAAGATGCGACATTCCGCTCGTAAGCGCCTTTATTAATGGAGGCGGCAATTTTTACGATATCAGGTCTATATTCTTTCACAGCTTCCAATGCGAAATTCATTTCGTCTGGATGATCCGCAAAATAAGGGTTTTCATACCAATATTTATCTTCAAAACGGCCTTGTGACGCAGCAAGTGCGTTATTATAAGGTGAGTTAAACCAAGCGCTCGATGGCTTCGGTATGCCATGCGCTTCTGCCAATGCTGGATCTTGGGCAAATGCGATGACGTGCGGTACTTCCCCCGGAGCGTTTTTGAAATCTGCAATCAGCTCATTCATATGCGCTTGCCGTTTCGCAATTTCCTCCTTATCGCCTGATTGGATCGCTTCTTTCAACGAACGATTTTGCACATCGATAAGATTGCCGTAATAGAGCTTATTTTGCTTCATAACTCCGCCGACGTTGTCATACCAGGCAGGATGCTGTTTTGCTTGGAAATTGTGGTAGTCCGACCAATCATTCGTACGCACGGCTTCTAGGATTAAGGAATTACGTCCTTGGTTCACAGCAGCTAGCGGATTGATGGCGGCAGCTTCCTTGCCCCACACTTTTCTCCAGCCGTCGCCTGACATGCTATTTGTATCCCGGACTTGCATCGAGACGGATTGTCGATCATTTAATACAGAAACAAACACGTGCCCACCCCTTGTTAAATTTAGTATATATGTCATAGTCATTTATCTGCATGTTTTCATCTATTGTATACTATTTCGACAGTAGTAGACAGAGAATGTGATAGATTCGATGTCAAAATGAGAACTATTTTTGAGATTTATTACAAGAATTGAGAACTTCATTAAAAAATCCGCCTCCAGTAGTGATGGAAGGCGGATCTGTAATTATGCATGCTGTTTTTCATATGCAGCGATATGCTCTTCATATTGGAATGTCAACGAAATTTCGTCCCAACCATTCAACAGCATTTGCTTATAGTACGGGTCGATATCAAATGAATATGTTTTGCCGTCTTCGCCTGTTACCGTCTGCTGTTCAAGATTGATTTCCAATGTATAAGAATCTGTTTGGCCTTTCGATAAAAGCTCTTCGACTTCCTCAACGCGTAGACGAATCGGCAAGATGCCGTTCTTGAAGCAGTTGTTATGGAAAATATCCGCGAATGACGGTGCGATGACAACTTCGAATCCATAGTCAAGGATCGCCCATGGCGCATGTTCCCGGGAGGAACCGCAGCCGAAATTATCGTGCGCAACGAGTATTTTCGAGTCTTTGAAACGGTCGTCGTTCAAGACGAATTCCTTGTTTTCTGTGCCGTCTGCTTGGAAACGCCAATGATAGAAAAGGTATTTTCCGAAGCCGGTCCGTTCGATCCGCTTCAGAAATTCCTTCGATATGATTTGGTCTGTATCTACATTCTTTCGATCGAGCGGGGTCATGACGCTGCGCACTTCATTGATCGGTTTCATCGAATCATCCTTTCTCATGCCAATCGCTTTTATTATCGTCTAGACTCCGGGTGGCAACTGCTCGGGTCATAAGTCAGCTCTGCTACACGGCAAAAAGCGCCGTTTCGCAGATCCGCCTTATGCCTGTCGCAGTTAACCGCCACCCTTCGCTTTTGTTAAGCGTGGGCCAATTTCATTTCTCGAACATCTGTGAAACGTCCCGAAATCGCAGCTGCTGCCGCCATTGCAGGGCTCATTAGATGAGTGCGGGAGCCAGCACCTTGTCTGCCTTCGAAATTTCGGTTCGATGTCGATGCACATCTCTCGCCAGCCGGAACGACATCATCGTTCATTGCGAGGCACATGCTGCAGCCTGATTCGCGCCATTCGAATCCTGATTCGATGAAGACTTTATCCAAGCCTTCCTCTTCCGCCTGCCGTTTCACCGTACGTGAACCTGGTACGACGATCGCTGTCACATTCGGATGCACTTTTTGTCCCGTGATCACTTCCGCAGCAGCCCGTAGATCGCTTAAGCGTGCGTTCGTGCAGGAACCGATGAAGACATGCTGGATTTCAATCGAAGAGAGCGGTGTTCCTTCTTCAAGCCCCATATAAGCGAGCGCTTTTTTCAATGCTTCTTTATCGGATTCATTGTCAAAGTCATCAGTCGACGGGACTTGGGCGCTTATGCCTGAACCCATCGAAGGATTCGTGCCCCACGTAACGAATGGTTCGATTTCATCTGCATCGATTTCAAGAACTGTATCATATACTGCTCCTTCATCAGTTGCCAAAGAGAGCCATTGTTCCGCAGCCTTATCGAACGCTTCTCCTTCAGGGACATGACGACGCACCCTCAAATACTCGATTGTCGTCTCGTCCGGGCTAATCAAACCGGCTTTCGCCCCAGCCTCAATCGACATATTGCAAATGGTCATCCGTTCCTCCATCGTCATGGAACGGATCGCTTCACCTGTATACTCGGCGATATGTCCTGTTCCGACGTCGATGCCAAATTTCGAGATGATCGCAAGGATGACGTCTTTAGCAGTGACGCCGAAGCCAAGCTTCCCATTGATCCGTATTTCCATCGTTTTTGGTTTTGATTGCCATAACGTCTGTGTCGAAAGGACGTGCTCAACTTCGCTCGTGCCGATTCCGAATGCGATGGCGCCGAATGCACCGTGTGTCGATGTATGGCTATCTCCGCAAACAATCGTCTTCCCAGGCTGGGTCAAACCGAGCTCAGGTCCGATTATATGGACGATTCCCTGATCCGGGTGCTCCATATCGGCAAGTTCAATGCCAAACTCCTCACAGTTTTTCTCTAGCGTCGTAATTTGCTTTTTAGCAATTGGATCGTTGATCGTCGGCAAATTCCGAGTTGGAACGTTATGATCCATCGTCGCGAAGCAGAGGTCGGGACGGCGAACTTTCCGTCCCGCGAGCCGCAAACCTTCAAACGCTTGTGGAGAAGTCACTTCATGCAATAAATGAAGGTCGATATATAATAGGTCAGGTTTCCCCTGTTCTTCGTATACAACGTGTTGATCCCAAATTTTTTCGATGATCGTCTTCGCCATTTGAGCTTCTCCTTTCTAATTCATTTTGCTTTTCTTATTTACTTACACATAGGAAAACATGATGCTATTTGAGACGAACTGCAGATCAAGCTCGTTAATCACTTTATCCGTCCATTCAGTTGTCGAAAGGGCACGGTCTGAGTCTCCCGCTAGGTCAATAGTAAAATGACCATCCTCGAACACTGTGTCTACTGCTTTTTCGATCGCTGCCGCTTCCGTTTCCATTCCGAATGAATAGCGCAACATCATTGCGGCTGATAAAATGGCTGCAGCCGGATTTGCAACACCCTTACCCGCAACATCTGGCGCAGATCCGTGAACTGGTTCATAAAGGCCGAACCCATCCGAGCGAACACTTGCGGATGGAAGCAGGCCAAGCGATCCAGTAATGACGGACGCCTCATCGCTTAAAATGTCTCCGAACATATTTTCAGTGACGACAACATCAAAAGATTTCGGGTTCGTAATCAACTTCATGGCCGCTGAATCGACGAGCTGATGCTCGACTTCGACATCCGGATAGCCTTTCCGCTTCTCTTCGACGACTTCCCGCCAAAGCTTGCTAGACTCCAAGACGTTCGCCTTGTCGACAGAAGTGACTTTTCCTCGTCTTAATCGCGCGAGCTCAAATGCCTTTTCAACGATACGTTCGATTTCTTCACGTGTATAGACAAGCGTATCGACTGCGGATGTTTCTGTTTTGCGGCTCGGTTGCCCGAAATAGATGCCGCCCGTTAATTCACGGACGATCATCATATCGACTTCTTGAACAATTTCCTCTTTGAGAGGAGAAGCTTGGAGCAAGGAAGGGACTGCCTTTACCGGTCTTAAGTTCGCAAACAGGTCAAAATGCTTCCTAATGGCGAGCAATCCTTTTTCAGGACGCAATTCCGATGGGTTGTTATCCCATTTAGGACCACCGACTGCCCCTAAGAGTACTGCATCACTTGATTCACAGAGTTCTACTGTCTCCTTCGGAAGCGGATCATTGAATGAATCAATTGCCGCTCCTCCGATTGAACCGTAATTAAATTGGAATGTGTGGTTGAATCGTCTTGCAACCACTTCAAGAACACGTACTGCCGCCGACGTCACTTCTGGTCCAATTCCATCGCCCTGTAATACAGCTACTCTTTTTTCCATTGAACTTCTCCTCCTTGTTGTCATTCCCATTTGCATAACTTTCTGGCTCAGTGATATAAAAATATATATCTAATCGGGATTTCCGCTTCAGGCGGACGCTTTCCGTGGGCGAGCATCAAACCTGCTCGCAACGCTACTGCTTTTGCTCGCAAAAGCCGTTCTTCGTGACGGCTTTCATAGGAGTCGCCGCCTTCCGCTTCAATCCCTTCAAATAATATTTAATATTAATTTTCTTTTAATTCAGAAACTCATAAACAGTTGAATTCACGCATAAATTCCGTGAAAAGCACATAAATCGCAGTAATTACGCATAAAACTTTTTATCCGCGCATAAACGCATTAATTCGCGCATAATCCGCAATTCTCACGCATAAAGCAATTCCCCACACCGTTATTGACTAACTGTTTCCAGTACTTTCACTTGATCTTCCACTAATTTCCTATTAATTGCGTTCAAGTAGGCTTTGGCGGATGCTTCCAGGACGTCTTGGGAGATGTCGCGGCCAGTGAATGTTTCGCCGTTGAAACGCAAGTTAACGACGGCTTCCCCTAGAGCGTCTCGCCCTTTGCCGATAGAAGTTACGCGGTAATCCAATATGTTGACTTGCCCTTTCACGAGCAGTTCGAGTGCATTGAAGATTGCTTCAACGGAGCCAGCGCCTGTTGTTGCAACGACGACGTTTTCCCCGGAAGGAACATTTGCTGAAATGGTCGCTGTCGGGACGTTGGAAGTCCCGTATTGCACTTGCACATTCGTCAGTTCATAAATGTCCGCATCAGCGTTCGCAATTTGCTTTCCTGTGAAAAGGACAAATAGATCGTCTTCGGTAATTTCCTTTTTGCGATCGGCGAGCTTTTTAAATTCCGCAAACGCTTCATTTAATTGTGCGTCGCTTAGCTCGAAGCCCATTGTGATGGCGCGGTCCTTGAATGCGTGGCGTCCGGAATGTTTGCCGAGTGCTAGAGGAGCTGTCGTTTCACCGATCAGTTCCGGAGTGATGATTTCATATGTTTCCCGGTTTTTCAGCATGCCGTCTTGGTGAATTCCCGATTCGTGTGCGAAAGCGTTCTTTCCGACGACTGCTTTATTCGGCTGGATGACGACGCCTGTCAACTGGCTGACCAATTGGCTTGTGCGTTTGATTTCCTGTAGATTGATGCCTGTTTCAAATCCATAAATATCTTTGCGGATATGGAGGGCGACTGCGATTTCTTCGAGCGCTGCATTTCCAGCCCGTTCACCGATCCCGTTAATCGTGCCTTCGACTTGATCGGCACCATTTTCAATCGCTGCGATGGAGTTTGCGACAGCCATCCCTAAATCGTTATGGCAATGTGCAGATAGCTTCACGCGCTCAATGCCCGTCACATTCTCCTTTAAGAATTTGAATAGAGCACCGTATTCTTGCGGCGTTGCATAACCGACCGTGTCAGGGATATTGATTGTCGTCGCACCAGCTTTGATTACTTGATTGATGATCCGGACGAGGAATTCAGGGTCGGAACGGAATGCGTCTTCTGCTGACCATTGAACGAGAGGAAAGAATTTTTTTGCGTATTTTACGGCTTCCACTGCAATATCCACGACTTGGTCAGGCGTCTTCATCAATTTATGTTCCATATGGATTGGAGAAGTTGCCAAAAATACGTGGAGATGTGGTTGCTGTCCGCCTTTCAGCGCTTCCCATGATGTATCGATATCGCTTTTCATGGCACGGGCAAGGCCTGTCACTGTCGAGTTCTTAACTGTATTCGCAATGCGCTGCACTGCTTCGAAATCACCAGGTGAGGAAGCAGGGAATCCTGCTTCGATCACCGTAGCACCAAAACGTTCTAGTTGGCGGGCAATTTCCATCTTTTCTGCCGTGTTCAGATTAATGCCGGCTGATTGTTCACCATCACGAAGTGTCGTATCAAAGATGTCAATTTTTCGCACTACCCACCACTTCCTCCTGTTTTGTTTTCTTGCCTTCATTTACGAATGGCATCATTGCACGAAGCTTTTCACCAACGACTTCAATTTGATGTTTTGCTTCTGATTCTTCATATGCATTGAAGTTCGGACGACCGTTTTCGTTCTCTGCGATCCATCCTTCTGCGAATTTACCTTCTTGGATATCTGTCAAAATGTCTTTCATGCGAGCTTTCGTATCAGCGTCAACTACACGTGGGCCGGATACGAAATCGCCCCATTCAGCAGTGTCGGAAATCGAGTAGCGCATTCCGGACATGCCGCCTTCGTACATGAGGTCAACGATGAGTTTCAATTCATGCATCGTTTCGAAATAAGCAAGCTCAGGCTGATATCCTGCTTCTACCAATGTTTCGAAGCCTGCTTTGACGAGGGAAGTCAATCCGCCGCAAAGTACTGCCTGCTCACCGAATAGATCCGTCTCTGTTTCTTCTTTGAATGAAGTTTCAAGTACGCCAGCACGCGCTGCGCCGATTCCTTTTGCGTATGCAAGTGCTACATCTTTCGCTTGGCCTGAAACATCTTGGAATACTGCGAATAGTGCCGGTACGCCAGCGCCTGCTTCATATGTTCTGCGGACGAGGTGTCCTGGTCCTTTTGGTGCGACGAGGAATACGTCAACGTCTGCTGGTGGTACGATTTGTCCGAAGTGGACGTTGAATCCGTGTGCGAATACGAGTGATTTGCCCGCTTTCAAAGCTGGTTGGATTTCTTCGTCGTACACTTGCTTTTGTCTTTCGTCAGGAAGCAAGATCATGATGATGTCTGCTTGTTCAGCCGCTTCGGCAACTGTTTTTACGTTAAGTCCGTCTTCTTTTGCTTGATCGAAAGATTTACCTGGGCGTACGCCGACAACTACGTTATGTCCTGATTCTTTCAAGTTTTGTGCATGTGCGTGCCCTTGTGAGCCGTAACCGATGATTGCGATCGTTTTTCCTTGTAGTAGTCCTTCATTGATATCCTGGTTGTAATACATTTTAGCCATTGTTAGTTCCTCCTCGATTTTGGGTTTTATTTTTATTATTTAATACTGTTGATTTTCGCTACAAGCGGACATTCCGTTAATCCTGCTCGCAACGCTACGCTTTCGCTACAATCAACTAGAATTACAAAATTTAACAAAGCTTATTTTAAAATGGATAACTGTGGTGAGTTGACCTTTTGGATTTCACGGGTGAATGCCGTTGCTCCGGTCCTTGCTAATTCTTTGATGCCATACGGCTTGACGAGATCGATGAATGCTTCGATCTTTTCCGGGGCACCCGTCACTTGGTAAGTGACGACGTTTTTCCCGGAGTCGATGACAGTTGCGCGAAACGGTTCGACGATGCTGTTGATTTCACTGCGTGCATGCGGTGGTGAGACGACTTTCACGAGTGCGAGTTCCCGCATGACAATTGCTTTATCAGTAATGTCATTCACTTTGATGACATCGATCTGCTTTTGCAGCTGCTTGACGAGCTGTTCGATTTTCTGTTCATCTTCTACGTGGACGATGAATGTCATTTTCGACATGCCCGGCTGTTCAGTATGACCGACGGTTATGCTTTCGATATTGAATTGCCGTTTCATAAGCAATCCCGTCACCCGGTTCAATACTCCGCTTTGATTAATGACTGTAACCGTAATGACTCTTTTCATTCGTTCTTCACCCCGATCATATCTTGTAGTCCTTTTCCTGGCGCCACCATCGGATAGACGTTTTCCAACATTTTCACCCGGCAATCGATAAGCACCGGTTCATCCGATAGGAGGGCTTCCCGGAAAATCTGTTCTGCGTCCTCTTTTTTCGTAATGCGGTATCCTTTCAAGTCATACGCTTCCGCTAGCTTGACGAAATCAGGCTGTATTGGAATCAATGACTGTGAGTAGCGTTCATCGTAGAATGTCTCCTGCCATTGGCGCACCATTCCGAGCGCTCCGTTGTTCAAGATCACGACTTTTACCGGGATTCTCATTTCCTGTAAGAGAGATAGTTCTTGAGCTGTCATTTGGAATCCGCCATCGCCGACGATAGCAATAACTCTTTCATTCGGCTTCGCGATTTGCGCACCGATCGCTGCCGGGAATCCGAAGCCCATCGTTCCGAGGCCGCCAGACGTAACCCAATGATCGGGATTGTTCAATGAATAATATTGAGCCGCCCACATTTGATGCTGTCCGACATCCGTTGTGACGATTGCATTGCCCTTCGTAATGCGATGGATCATTTGGATTGCTTCTTGCGGCAAGACTTCATGCTCGTCGGTGTTGTACCATAACGGCGCCTCTTCTTGTAACCCTTTCAAGTATGAAAGCCAATCTGCAGTGTCCGGTGCATCGAATTCTTGGTTGAGCAATGCTTTCAATGCTTCTTTTGAATCCGCGACGATCGGAATGTCAGTCGGTACATTCTTTCCGATTTCCGCAGGGTCGATGTCGATATGGATCACTTTTGCATGCGGTGCGAATGAATCCAGATTGCCTGTCAATCGGTCGTCGAATCGAGCTCCGACATTGATCAACACGTCGCATTCGCTAATTGCCATGTTTGCCGTGTACGTTCCATGCATGCCTGCCATGCCAAGGAAGTATTCATGATCTCCTGCAATGCTGCCAAGTCCGAGCAATGTGTTCGTAACTGGAATCCGTTTCGTCTCGACTAATGTTTTTAGTTCTTCCATCGCCTGGCCGTGCAACACGCCCGCACCGGCTAGGATAAGCGGTTTCCGTGCAAAGCGGATCGCTTCTACCGCCTTTTGTATTTGCAAGTAATTCGGAGTAGTTGTCGGTTGGTATCCCGGTAGATTCACCTCGGCATTGCGTTCCTCCTCCGTGACGAAAATTTCTGTAGCCACGTTTTTCGGAATGTCGACAACAACTGGGCCGCGTCTGCCCGTTGAAGCGATATGGAATGCCTCTTTGATGATTCGCGGGAGATCCGCAACGTCCTGCACTTGGTAGTTATGCTTTGTGATTGGCTGCGTAATGCCGATGACATCTGCCTCTTGGAATGCATCCGTCCCGATGACGGTGCTAGCCACCTGTCCAGTGAAAACGACGAGCGGCAATGAATCCATCATCGCATCCGTAATTCCTGTCACCAGATTTGTCGCGCCAGGTCCCGATGTCGCAATGACGACGCCCGGTTTGCCGGATACTCGCGCATAGCCTTCCGCTGCATGGATGGCTCCCTGTTCATGACGGGCAAGCACATGTGGAATCGGATCCTTGTATAATGCATCGTAAATTGGTAGGACAGCACCTCCGGGATAACCGAAAATAACTTCGACACCTTGGTCTTTCAACCCTTGAATCAAGACAGCAGATCCATCCATCGGTTGAATATTCCGTCTTTCACCTGTAGGCTCAGGCGCCATTTCCATTACTGCCTGCTTCGTTTGAACTTCCGCACTCATATACGGACCCCTCCTTACTATTCTATTTGATCATTTTATTTAAAAAGAAAAAGCCTTTTCTCCCCACACAAAGAAACCTTGTTCTTCGTATAAGGGATGAAAAAGCTTTTCATGGTACCACCCTTGTTCGCGGCATCCGCCGCCTCGTGAACGGACGTTACAAAACGTCCATTCGCTGATAACGAGCCTGTTTTCCACAAGCCCGGGATTGCCTACTAAGTTTCCTTTTCAGCACTCCACTCCGGGGTGATATCGCGGATAGTTGCATTGCCGGCTTCCAGCACGACCGGCTCTCTGTGAATGCAAGGATCTATCCCCTTTTGCCCCATCATCGATTTATTATATCTTCATGACGCCGCCTGTACTTGCGGACGTAACGAGTTTTGAATATCTGGCTAAATAGCCTTTTTTAATTTTCGGTTCAAATGGCTGCAACTTCGCTCTACGCTCCGCCAGCACTTCGTCTGTAACTTTCAGCTCGATTGTCCGGTTCGTCAAATCGATGTCAATGATATCTCCATCTTCGACTAACGCGATTGGACCACCTTCAGCTGCTTCCGGGGAAATGTGGCCGATGGAAATTCCTCGGGATGCCCCGGAGAAACGACCGTCTGTAATGAGCGCCACTTTTGTTCCTAAGCCTCTTCCTTGAATTGCCGATGTTGGAGCGAGCATTTCCGGCATTCCCGGTCCACCTTTCGGACCTTCGTAGCGGATGACGACGACATACCCTTCACGGACAGTACCGTTGTCGATGTTCTCCTGCGCAGCCTCTTGGGAATCAAAGACGATCGCTTCACCAGTGAATTGTTTGATGGATGGATCGACTGCTCCGACTTTGATGACTCCGCCGTCTGGAGCGATATTTCCGAATAGGACGGATAAGCCGCCTACCGGACTGTACGGATTATCTTTCGTCCGGATTACTTGATCGTTTGTAATATGATAGTCCTGGACGTCTTCCCTCATCGTTTTCCCAGTAATGGTGATTCGATCTGGATGGATGGCTCCAGGAATTTTTGTAAGCTCATTGATGATGGCACTGACTCCGCCTGCTTTAAAAATATCATCCATTGATATATCAGATGCCGGCATGATTTTCGCTAAATACGGAACCCGTTCGGCAACTTTGTTAATATCTTGGACGCTATATTCGATTTCCGCTTCGTGTGCAATCGCCAATGTATGTAAAACTGTATTGGTCGATCCACCCATCGCCATATCGAGCGCGAAAGCATCATCGATCGCTTCTTTCGTGACGATATCTCGTGGTTTGACTCCCTCTTTCACCATGCGGACCAAGTGCTTCGCCGCATCTTTGATGAGTTTATGACGCTCATCGGAAGTGGCGACGATTGTTCCATTGCCCGGAAGCGCCAATCCTAGCATTTCCATGAGGCAGTTCATAGAGTTCGCAGTAAACATTCCCGAACATGAGCCGCAAGTCGGACATGCATTGTTTTCAATGTCGAGAAGCTCTTCTGCTGTCATCTTGCCGGATTTGTATGCGCCGACTCCTTCGAATACAGATGTGAGGGAGAGAGGAGCACCCGATGAAGAGACGCCGGCTTCCATCGGCCCACCGGAGACGAATACAGAAGGGACATTCGTCCGGACTGCCGCCATTAGCATGCCTGGAGTGATCTTGTCACAGTTTGGAATGTAGAACACTCCATCGAACCAGTGTGCATTAATGACAGTTTCGGCAGAGTCTGCAATCAGTTCGCGGCTCGGCAGCGAGTAACGCATTCCGATATGCCCCATCGCGATTCCATCATCTACACCAATCGTGTTGAATTCGAATGGAACTCCGCCTGCTTCCCAAATTGCCTCTTTAACAATTTCAGCAAATTTATTCAAATGTTTATGGCCTGGAATAATATCAATATATGAATTACAGACGCCTATGAAAGGTTTCTCCAAATCTTTCGTTTTGACGCCGGTCGCATATAGCAGACTTCTATGAGGCGCCCGGTCGATCCCTTTTTTAATCATGTCACTTCTCATTGCAATCTCTCCTAATCAAATCATCCAAGACCTTATGAACTGAATGAATTATGTGAAATGAATCACATATCTAAATAGATTGTTGCTATCATATATCGTATTTTAGCTCCCGTCAACCGTCTTTTTATAATTATTGTTCAATTATGAATTATGATTAATTTTGTATCCGCTTACATTAGCGATATATTGCATATTGTAGGAAATATGACAATTTGAAAATATTTTTTAATTTTGTTGTTGACTAGAATGGTTGATGAGTAAAATTTGGAGTAGTGGGAGAAGATCGTTTGGTGGGATAAAGATTTTTATCAAGATTTTTGATGGAATAAAAGAGCACTTCTGCTATTCATTGAATTTATCGATTCGCCAGCCGGATTTTTTTACATAGACGTAGCTGACGATGATCGTTTCGGCTGTTCGGGTATCGCCGATCGGTATAGTAAGTTCGAATGTCATCTTTCTTTTCTTCGACTTAAGCTCCCTTGCCGTTGCAATATCCCATAGCAGCAATGAGTCGGGTGGAGCATCGGTTTCTGGAGACGCCAACTTCCCTTCATGTTTCAAAATGCCGTTTTCTTTCAAGAACCGCTTCGCTTTTTTCTTCGTCACGAATTGCTGCAGCTCCGCCCTCAATTTCTTTTTGGAATCCAAGTAGGCAGCCAAATAACGATATTCCGAACCTTTGTAGGCAAATGTCTTATATTCGCCTTCTTTGTATAATCCACCGGCCTGGATGATCGCTTCCGCTCCTGTCCATGCAGTTGCCAGTTCGACAGCGTCCTTTGGCGTAAGGGCGGATTGACCGACTGCTGATTTTCCTCCGCAAGACGCCATTATGAGCAATAGTAAAATGACAGCCACTACGTTCATTATCCTTTTTTTCAACATGCAACCCCCTGATAGCTAATACTTTAACGTATGAACTATCAAGGGGCTGCATACGCCGTCGTGCTGAATTCATTTACTCATAACTACAGATTCAGTCTTCGGCAATTTAAATTTATTATCAAATAGACTTGCAACGAGCGCTCCAACAGTCAGATTGACGACCATATTGGCAACAGCCGGCACGGCGGCGAGTGAGCTGACGTGCTCCATTGCGAGTGTCGCCGCAAGCGCGGTATTGCATATGCCCGTATGGAACAGGATAGCGCGCGCATTCTGCTCAGCGACCTTCAACAGCTTCGCAATGAAATAGCCGCCTGCCATCGGAATGCACACTTGAAGCACGACTGCTACGAACACTAATGGCAACACTGATAAATTTTGCTGCAATGATTGCTGTGCACTCGAGATGACCGACAAAATAACGATAAATAAAGCGAGCTGGGAGAGGACTGATGTATAAGGCTTAATGACTTCTACCTTTTTCGTCCACTTCCATTGAATGAACAATCCTGCCAATAATGGAATGAACACAATGTAAATGATATTGAGAAACAATGGCCAAAATGCGACCGGTATTAACTTACCAGCAAACACTTGAACGAGAGTCGGTGTCAGGACCGGCGAGATGAATGTATCCATCGTTGCCATCGTGATGCTCAATGCCACTTCGCCACCTGCGATGAATGTGTAAATGTTGGCGGACGTACCACTTGGAACTGTCCCCGCCAAAATGACGCCTGTCGCAATTTCTGCTTCATCTTTAAAGAATAAATACGCAATCACAATCGAGACACCGACTGTCATCGTCCACTTGAGGAAGACGCCGATAAAGGCAAATTTCGGATTTTTGATGACCGTCATCAGTTTATCCGTCGACAAAGAAAGTCCCATCAGAAGAAAGATCGTTCCGAGCCCAACGCCTGTCAACCCACGGATCGGAATAAAGAAATCAGGGACCAAGTATGCGATTACAGATAGAAGGACAATCCATACCGGCAAATATTTCGATACGATTCCTGTCGCCACTTGCAAAGCTTTCAACGGATTCTCTCCTTTATAAAAAGACATGTGCCTAAAATCGACCAAGCCGATTTCAAGCACAAGCCATCATATTTTCGTATATAAATAAGCGCCATCCTCGACCTTTTCAAAGTCGACATTGTCACCGATCTGCACGGGGCTATCCATTCTGGCAGTCACTTTCACATCCGCCTCGTCGAGCTGAATGAGAGCGATCGTGTAAGGAGCGATGCCAGCAAATTCCGCCGGAGCGATATGAATATCCGTAAAGCTGAAAACCGTTCCTTTCGGAGATACTTCTTTCTCTTCAAGCTTGCCAGTTCTGCATTCGGGGCATGTGTATTTCGACGAAACACTTCCGTAATTGCATGAATTGCATTTGTATATCTTCATATCATCACACCCTCTCCAAAATGTGCACAGTTGAATACGAACCAGTTCCGCCCAAGTTTTGCGCCAATGCAAGCCTCGCACCATCCACTTGGTTCGGAGCCGTCCCTCGAAGCTGCCTCACAAGGTGATAAATTTGGGCGATTCCCGTTGCCCCAATCGGATGGCCGCGCGAAAGCAATCCACCGCTCGTATTGACCGGTTTGTCCCCCGTCGATTTCGTCCGTCCCTCTTCAACCGCCTTCCATCCTTCGCGGCTTTTGAAGAAGCCCAATTCCTCGATTGCGAGCACTTCCGTCATTGAGAAGCAATCATGGATTTCGACGACATCGATATCTTCCGGCCCTACACCCGCTTTTTCATAAGCAAGGCGTCCCGATTCCCGGATAGCTGGAATGGATAATAGATCTTGCGCATCCTGCATTTGCGTCGGTCCCGAGCTTTGGGCGGATGAACGGATATGCACACCCGATTGCTTCTTTGAGATGACGAGCGCCGCTGCCCCGTCCGTCATCGGCGAGCAGTCGAACAGGCCTAATGGATTCGTAATGATCCGTGCATTCATGATTTCGTCAAGCGTCGCCGGCTTTTGGAATTGCGCAAGCGGATTATTGAGCGCATGCTCGCGATTCTTCAACGCGACCATCGCCAAATGTTTTTTTGTGGCTCCAGTTTCGTAGAAATATCGGTTTGCCAAGACGCCAAAAAATCCTGGGAACGTCAATCCCGCCTGCTTTTCATTTGAATCATTGTCCATCGCTGCATTGATCGCCTGCGTAACGTCAGATGTTGACGCATGCTTCATCTTTTCCACACCTGCTACTAGGACCGTTTCATATTCTCCGCTCAAAATCCCCATGATACCTTGCCGCAAAGCAATCCCGCCTGAAGCGCAAGCTCCTTCGACTTTCGCTGTCGGAATGAAACCTAGACCGAGCTCATTAGCGACGATTGCACCGAGGATCTCTTGATTATAAATAGCGCCGCCCATGAAATTCCCGACGAATACAGCGTCGACTTTCGGGTTGCCTGCATCCTCCAATGCTTGGATGCAAGCTTCCATAAGCATTTCTTTCATTGACCGGTCGACGAATGTCCCAAATTGCGTCATTCCGATTCCGTGGACATATACATTTGTCATGCCTTGACCTCCTCATGCTTGTTCCGGAGTTCCCGTTTCAGGATTTTTCCGTATGAGCTTTTAGGCAATTCATTCACGATGTGGATTTCCTTAGGCTTTTTGAAGCTTGCCATGTTTTCGATGCATAAAGCGACGAGTTCCTCTTCTGTCACTTCCTCAGTTCCATTCAAAACGACATAAGCGACGACATTCTCGCCCCATTTTTCATCCGGAATGCCTATGACACAAGTCTCCTTCACGCCGGCATGTAAATTGAGCACTTCTTCCACTTCACGCGGATAAATATTTACGCCTCCTGAAATGATGACGTCCTTTTTCCGATCGACAATATGGAGATACCCTTCCGCACTTTTCCAGCCTAAGTCTCCTGTATGGAGCCAGCCGTCCTTCAACGTTTCTTCGGTCGCCTTCTTATTATTCCAATAGCCTTGCATGACGAGGGATCCTTTGCAGATAATCTCGCCCACTTCTCCGTCTGCGACTTCATTCCCTTCGTCATCGACGATTTTCACGTCGACGAAAAGACCTGTACGGCCGCATGACTCAAGTCTTTTCCCCATTTCATTCTTCGGCATCATCGTAATGCACATCGGTGCTTCGACTTGCCCGTATGTTTGGGCGAAAATAGGTCCAGCGAGCGATAATGCCTGTTCGAGCTTACTTGCTGCAATCGCCGAGCCTGCCATATTGATCGTTTTCAACGTCGATAGCTTTGCCGGATCGAAATTCGGATGCTGAATCATTAAGTTTACCATTGTCGGCACGAGGAAAATCGTCGATACTCGTTCTCGCGCCAAGTCATTGACAAACTCTTCGGGCTCGAATTTATCGAACACGACTTGCGTCAAGCCATACAGCCAAGCGACATGCGACAAAAAGTTGCTGCCGTGCGTCAATGGAGCAACATGGCCAATAATGTCGTCATAATTCGTATCGCAAGCGACTGCTAGCGATAAAGCGCCGGATATCATATTGCGGTGTGACAGCATGACGCCTTTCGGATTGCCTGTCGTTCCCGATGTATACATAATCGCAAACAGATCGTCTTCTCCGACTTCTTCCAAATGACGTTTTCCGATATGCGCATTGACCGCTTTTTCATATTCGTCCCCGATTGTCAAGACAGCGACATCCGTCCCGATCGGTTCAATTAATCCTTTATCCCCGATAATGAGACTTACATCAGCATCCTTCAGCATATATTCATGCTCCTTCGGATGTAGACGATAATTCAATGGGACTTTGATGACTCCCGCGAGTGCTGTCGCAACGTCAAGCTCGATATGCTCGATACGATTGGCCATTAGTATTCCGACCCGGTCTCCTTTTTGCAACCCCAGCTCATGGACATATGATGTCAGGGCAAAAACCCGTTCCATCATTTCCCGGTATGTAAATGACCGATCTTTATCTTTCATTGCCACCTTATCCGGATAGGCGGCGGCTGACTTCATTGCCAACTTCCCCAATGTTTCCATGCCCCTCACTCCTTCTCCCTAAATTGAAAAACAGGAATGCCGTAAATCTCATCCAATCCCCGTTGCATACGGATGTCATTCAAAGGTAAGAGTACGAACTCAATCGTGACAGCGACCGGATTTTTTCCGTCAATAAAATGCCCGCCATTCAAACTCTTATTGCAATCGACGAACATGCCGTGAAAATGGACTTCCAATTCCCCTTCCATATCAAGGCCTACAAACCCGGTTCCCGATAACAATTCAACCGGTGTACCGGTTACGACCTCCGATGAGTATTGCAAACTTCCATCTTCATTTTGATCCAATTGGACATATGTGGCGTGCTGGAGAGATCCGAGGCATTGAAATTGAGCCGCTTCCACCCCGAACTCCTTGCAAGCACCTATAATACCTTCAAATAAATCGATTCCTTTCATTAAGCGCCCGGCAATCCGATTAGATGTCTTATCATGTACGGCTTGAATTCGCTTATCCAAAGCTATAGCCCCCATCCACCTTCAAAACTTGTCCGGTCGTATAGCCGGATTCCGGCAATGCGAAGTATAGGACCGCTTCCGCGATATCAGCGGGTGTTCCCATCCGCTTGATCACTTGCTGACTGACATCATAAGGAACCCCTGAAGTGATGCCCGTCTCAGTTGCCCCCGGTGCCACGGAATTGCACGTAATATTGAGAGGGCCCAGCTCTTTTGCAGCCCATTTCGTCAAGGCAATAACTGCCCCTTTCGATGCAGCATAAGCTGGTCCTGAACGTCCATTCGCCCCTTCCCCCGAAGTGACGCCGCCGTTGATCCCGGAAACAGAACTGATATTGATGATTCTTCCATATTGCTGTTCAACCATATGCGGATATACGACCGCCTGGATGAACAGAAATGTGGCTTTGACATTCGTGTCCATGTCACGGTCCCAAATATCGAGTGTCATCGTGTCGATGCCAAGTCTCCCGCAAGTTCCCGCATTGTTCACTAAAATATGAAGTTCTCCGAATGAATCCGAAGCACGCGCGACAGCCGCTTTAACGAATTCCGGGTCACGGATATCTCCTAGACATTCCAAAACTTTCGAATCTGGGTTTTCCGATTGGATGGAATTGATCGTTTTGCTACAAGGATTCAAATCGATCAGGATGATATTAGCGCCTTCTCTTGCAAGACGGATGGCAGATTCGGCACCTATGCCGCTCGCCGCTCCCGTAATGATTGCTGTCTGCCCCTTAAGTTTCATGCCAAACTCCCCCTATTTGACGTTTAACAGATCTGGTAAAAATGTCGATATTTGCGGTATAAACGTTATGAGCATTAGAATGATGAGCGAAGCGACGATAAAAGGAAGAACCCCTATCGACAACCTTCCGATCGATGTATCCGATATGCCTGCCGCGACGAACAAATTCAACCCTACTGGCGGTGTGAATAAACCGATCGCCAAGTTGACAGTCATGAATACGCCGAATACGGTTGGATCAACGTTCAAAAGGAGCATAATCGGTAATAAAATCGGAACGAAAATGTAGTAGGCTGAAATTGCATCGATAAACATCCCCGCAATCAACAGCAAGACGTTGACGAGCAACAAAATGATGATCGGATTTTCCGAAATGCTAAGCATCGCATCGGATATTTGTCTCGCAATCTGCTCCGTTGTAATGATATACGCGTAAACTGACGCCGCACTGACGATGAACATAACTGTCGCAGTCTGAACGGAGGCCGCTACTAAAATGTCATAAAGCTTTTTCAAGTTCAGTTCGCGATAAATGACGAAGCCGACAAACAGGCCGTAAAACACTGCAACAACCGCAGCTTCTGTCGGTGTGAAGTAGCCGCCGTAAATTCCACCTAAAATGATGACAGGAATCAATAATCCCCAAAGCGCATCGACAAACGCTTTTACTCGCTCTTTGCCTGTAGCTTTCTTATTTTGGACAATCCCTTGAATAGGACCTTCTTTACGCTCTTGTTTCCATCTGACATACATTGCGGCAAGGATGAAAGCGCCGCCAAGCAATAACCCCGGGACGATACCAGCGATAAATAGGCGTCCGATCGATACCGGGATCTGATCACCTGCAACGACCGCGAATACGATAAATGCGATACTTGGAGGAATAATGATGCCGATTGCGCCCGAGCTTGCAATTAAGCCGCCCGCAGTTTCCTTTTTATAACCGTTCTTCACCATGGCTGGAATTAGGATTCCTCCGATTGCGGCGACTGTCGCCGGACCTGATCCTGAAATCGCTGCAAAGAAGATTGCGGTCATAACAGTAACGAAGACAATACCGCTTTTTCGATGTCCTACTAATGCTTGCGCAAAATCTATCAACCTTTTTGAAATGCCCGCCTGCTCCATAATGACCCCCGCTAAAATGAAAAACGGGATAGCAAGTAACGTAAACTTGGACACGCTTGAATACATAATATCTGCGACCAATTCAAGGCCGAACATCCCACTGCCTGTAAACAGCACAGCAATGGACGAAATAGCAAGCGCAACAGCAATCGGCAGCCGCAGCATTACGAGCAAGAAAAAGAGACCAAATAAAATTAATGCCATCATACCGATTGCTCCCCTCTCCCATTTTGCTCGCGATATTCTTTGATTGTCGCTTGCACTGTCCTGAATAGGCACAAAGCCGCTCCAATCGGCATTGCCATTGAGAACACCCATTGCGGCCATCCAAGTGCCGGTGTTTTCTGTCCCATTTCAACTTGGAACATAAGCATTTGGATTCCAAAGTAAATTAGAATGACAAATAAAAGCGACATCAACACGCCAACTAGAATCGTAATGATATTTTTAACAACGATATTCGCCAGATCATAAATGAGCGTAAAGCCAAGGTGTGCGTATTGACGCACACCTATGGCTGTTCCGACGAAAGTGAGTGCTACAAACAAGTTCACTGTAACTTCCTCAGCAAAGGAGAACGAGTGGCCTAGAAGACCCCTCGAAACGATATTGACAAAGGCGATGGTGGACATAATGGACAAAACGATTACAACAATCCACTCTTCTAATCTGCTAATCACTCTTTCCATTTATGTTCTCCCCCACTTAATTAATAATCTTGGAACGCCTTCAGCAAATCTTCGCCCCAGATATCTGTATATTTTTCGTAAAGCGGCTGAACTGCTGCCTTAAATTCTTCCATTTCAGCTTCTGTAGGCTGATAGAATTGCATGCCAGCTGCTTTTAATTCTTCAATTTGCTTCGCTTCTTTTTCACGTGCAAGCTCGACTTGGTACGCCGCGGCTTCTTTCCCTAGCTTTTTGAACAGTTCTTGGTCTTCCTTGCTCATTGAGTCGAAAAGCTTTTTATTAATACCAAACACTAATGGATCGTAGGAATAGTTCCACTCCGTCAAATAATCTTGTACTTCATTCAACTTGGAAGAATGGATGACGTCAATCGGATTTTCTTGTCCATTGATTGTTCCTTGCTGCAATGACGTAAATACTTCAGAGAATGCCATTGTCGTTGGGTCTGCACCTAATGCACGATACAAATCGGTGTACATGTTAATGCCCGGGATCCGGATTTTCAGACCTTTCATATCTGCAGGCGATTTGATTTCCTGCTTGCTGTTCGTCACTTGGCGGAAGCCGTTTTCTCCGAAACCAAGCAATTCAACGCCTTTTTCATTCAAGATGTCACCAATCATTTCTCCGCCTTTTCCAGCAAACACTTTATCCGCTTGCGCATGTTCGCTGAACAGGAATGGCGCACTTGCTACCCCGAATCGATCATCCAGAATGGAATAAATGATTGTGGAGTGGACGCTTAGATCTGTCTGCCCTTTCGCGAGCAACTCGACGCCTTTCCCTTGGTCACCGCCTGATAGTTGCTCATTCGGGAACACATCGATATTGATCCTGCCGTCCGTCTCGTCCCTCAAGTCATTGGCGAGCTTCTCTGCGGCTTGGTACCATGTAGAAGAGTCGTTTACTGTTACAGACATTTTCAAATTATATTTTTTATCACTTGCTGCGCTGCCCGTATCATCTTTTGAACAAGCACCGAGCATGAGCATTGCCGTTAGACCGATTGCCCCTAAAATTCTACCTTTTTTCAACTTCATTTCATTTCCCTCCATTGGGTCTCATTATTTTTTCATGAATAAAATCGACAACATGCATGGCGCGAGCAGTTCCAGACAAACCTTCCCTTTCGACGCCGACTTTCATTTGCAGCAAACATCCTGGATTCGTCGTAATGATTGTCGTTGCTTGAACCCGTTTCACCTCTTCCATTTTCGAACCGAGAATTCGTGAAGCCATTTCTGGTTGAAGTAAATTATATACACCGGCGGAACCGCAGCATAAATGCGCGCCGGGCATTTCCACAAATAAACTGCCTTTAGCTGCTTTCAGCATTTCCCTCGGCTCGTCCTTCACCCCATTCACATTCCGCAAATGACATGAATCTTGATAAGTGACGATTTCAGTCGCTTCCACCGTTGGCTGCTTCAAAAGTTCATCGATAATGCCAAGCTTTACGAGCAGCGAGGAAATATCAATCTGTTTTTCTACGAATTGCTGTGCCGACGCGAGCAGCGCCGGTTCATTTTCAAACAGCCTGTCATACTCGGATAAAAACGCACCACACCCTCCAGCATTGTTGACGATGTAGTCAATACCGTTAAGATCGAACGCTTCAAGATTCGCTTTTGCGTTTCGCCTTGCCCGTTCCATTTCGCCGCTATGTCCTTGCAAGGCGCCGCAGCATTGTTGACCTTTCGGAATGATGACTTCGCATCCAAGCCGTTCCAACAAGTCAATCGTATTCCGATTTGTCTCTTGAAACATCGTATCCATGAGGCAACCGGAGAAAAAGGCGACCGTCGTTTTCTTTTCGGTTGATAGAGCTTGTACTCGTCGCTTTTTCGGCGGATCAGGCAGCGACTTTTCCATATCTTTCATGAACGGCGGAAAGAGCTCCATGAAACCGACCTTCCGCACGACTTTCTGCAAGCCCGATTTTTGATAGAACGTCACCAGTTTTACTGCAGTTTTCATCTTTCGCTGGTCTGCGAAAAGATGGTCGAATGCTCCTTTACGGATTGCTTTTTCTTTTAATGATTGCGATTTGACGGATACAATTGCCTCGCGTGTTTCCTCGATAAGTGTTCCGTATTGGACACCCGCGGGACATGCAGGTTCGCACGCCCGGCAGCCGAGGCAAAGATCGAATGCCTCTTCTATGGAACCATCCCATTCGACTTTCCCGTCTCGCACCGCTTTCATAAGGGCAATCCTTCCGCGTGGCGACTGAGTTTCATCATAGTCGGAATGGATATATGTCGGGCATGCCGGCAAACAGAAGCCGCAGCGCATACAGTCCATCAACCTGTTTTCATCAACATGTGTAACGAATGATTGCCTGATCAGCTCCGCCTGTGCGTTACTCATGCTGCACCACTACCCTTTTCTTCGATGACTTGGCGAATATTTTCCCCGGGTTCATAATATTGAGAGGATCGATTGCCTGCTTTATGCTTTTCATCGTGTCAATTCCTGACTTGCCGATTTTCCATTCCAAATATGGCGCTTTCATTTCCCCTACTCCGTGTTCTCCTGTAATCGTTCCGCCAAGTTTAATAGCGTGGTCGAAGATTTCCGCGAACGCCATTTCCACCCTAGCCATTTCTGCATCATCCCTCACATCCGTCAAAATCGTCGGATGCAAATTGCCATCTCCCGCGTGTCCAAATGTGCAGATAAGCAGATCGTATTTCACAGCGATTTCTTGTACTGCCTTCACCATCTTCGCAATTTCAGAACGAGGTACGGTCGCATCTTCAAGAATTGTAGTCGGCCGCTTCCTCGCGAGCGCGGATAAAGCGACCCTTCGAGCAATGCTCAACTGCGCGGCCTCCTCCATCGTTTGCGCCATTTGGGTCGACGTCGCGCCGTGCTCCATGCACAATTTATGGACGAGTTCCATATCTCTTTCGACGATTGCCGGATCCCCATCCTGTTCAATAAGAAGCATTGCTTCGCAATTCGTCGGCAAGCCGATTTTCATGAACTCCTCAACCGCTTCAATTGTTCCTTGGTCCATAAACTCAAGCGTCGCCGGCACAATTTTTGCCGCTATAATCGATGACACCGTCTGTGCAGCCTCTTCAAGTGTGTCGTAAAACACTAATAACGTCTTTTTCGTTTCTGGCTCAGGTATAAGACTTAATGTAATCTCCACAATAATTCCAAGTGTCCCTTCCGAACCGACAAAGAGGCTCGTCAAATCGTAGCCAGCCACGTCTTTCGCAAGTTTGCCGCCCGTCGTAAGCAATTCACCGCTTGGCAGTACGATCTTCAATGCCTTCACGTAATCCCTTGTAACGCCATATTTTAATCCTCGCAAGCCACCGGAGTTTTCGCTAACATTCCCTCCGATTGTCGAAATGCTCATCGAACTCGGATCGGGAGGATAAAACAACCCTTTTTCCGCAACCTTTTCATTTATTGCCTGCGTGATGACACCTGGCTGGACCGTCAACGTCAAATTCTCTTCATCCAGTTCCAAAATCCGATTCATCCGGTGGAATAAAATAACGACCCCCCCTGAAGTCGGTGTCGTCCCCGCTGCAAGATTTGTTCCAGACCCACGAGAGACAATCGGCACGCCGTATTCGCTGCAAACTTTCACAATCTCTTGGATTTCCTCAATGGAAGCAGGAGAAAGGACTAAGTCGGGCAATGCTTGGAAGTTAGCCGTCGCATCATAGGAATACGCCAATTTCTGCGCTGTCGTCGTCCTTGCATGAGCACTGCCAGTAATGGCAATCAATTGCTCCTTCACTTGCACATCCATGAAGCAGCCTCCTTCAAATTTTTAATTCTTTTTTTAATTTTAATAGTGCAACGATTAGGAAGATATAGGTGCATGCACAACCTTTCATTCATAATTCGACATTTTTTTGTTCGGACAAACAAAAAATACATACTGGGTAGAATATTTAGCTATATAAAAAAGATCCCTTTGAATTTGTAAAAGGGATCTTTTACTTCCTTTCATCCAGCAATCTTATTCCTAGATAGAGGAGGAGAACGTCGTGGACATTCGAAACGGAAAGTCCGGTGAGTTGCTCGACCTTTTGCAAGCGATATGAAAGTGTGTTTTTATGGATATGCAATTTTTGAGCGGTATTTTGCATCGATTGGTTTTCATTGAACCAAACTTGGAGATTATGAAGGAGCTCCCTATCTTCGAGCAGCGGGGCAACAGTGCGCTGAATGAATTCCTCGCGGGTCGATTCATCGATACTTTGTAGGATCAATTCAAAACGGAGCTCGTGTTCAAAAAGAATTCGATTCAATTTTTTCGAAGCATTCGCCGCCCTTTCCGCTTGGATGAACGATGTCGATAGATTAAAGCAATCAGTTTTTCCACCGATTCCTGCCGCAGCGATTATCTTTTTTCTCCTCTTAATAGATAAAAGGAAATATTCAAGTTCGCTTTTAAGCATGTCCTGATTCATATCCGGCAACAGTATAAGAATCTTATTTTGTCCCCATCTGATCATTTGCAGATCGGGATGGATGTTTTGATTGGACATGAAACTATCCACTTCGTCTATTGTAAACTGGTCTTCCGTGTTCATTACCTCAATGACGACGACCTGCATATAGATGTCAACATCGATGCCGAGTACAGCTCCCCTTTCACGAAACCGGATATCTTTCTTTGATGAGGTGAGCCAGTCAAACACGAAAAACTCCAAGTCGCGCACTTTTTCCTCTTTCTGCTTTCGCTTCATGGCGTCTTGGATGAACAGCTCCGCAACCCGCAAGATGAGCTGCGCCTGCGGATGGATATGCTTTGGATCCCCCGTTATACCGAGTACGGCAATCGGATTCCCTTCAATGACAATCGGCAGGACAACGCCTTTTCGCACACCTTGTAACTGGTTGAGTTCCTTATCCGTCATATGAAGAATCTTTTTTTCCCGCAAACTTAATAAGGCGCCTTCATGGAATTGGTTCATCCTTTCCGGATCGGTGCTCGCTTGGATGAAACCGCGGCGATCCGTCAGTATCACTTGTTCCTGTATCAAGTGGGAGAGCTCTTCTACAATTTCCTGGCCAAGCGTGTCGAATTGAAACACTTTCCCACTCCCTTTTTAGTTTTTATATAATATTATGTGAATTCCGTCAGAACATCAATAGGATTTCACATAAATATGTACTTTCAGAAAAATCTTTCGACAATTTTCGCGCTTTTCAATATCTGTGGATAACCTTGTCCACGTTATCCACCTTACTCTGCTTGACTTATGCAATTTACAAACAAGTTAACCACAACTTATCCACGGTCAACTGTGGATATCGGAACGGTTGTTCTTACAATTGAAATTTGATAAGGTAAAAACAGCCAAACTTCAAGATATGCAACCGGAAACGATATGATGACAAGGAGGAGAGCCAAATTGTACAGTATACCGGATGATTTTCTTTTGGACTCGTATAAAAAAGCGATTGCACTCAATCTTTGCCCGCAGTTCATTATCCTTCTGGAAAAAGAGATCAAGCGTCGTTCCATCCATTCCTCTAAGCGAGATACAGAGTCTCCCTATAATGAAAATGAGAGCCCATCCATTCATTAACGGACAAGCTCTCACTCTCTTTTTATTTAACTGTCACATCCAAATAGATCCCTTTCTTCATCCCAATTCCAAGCTTATCCCTCCAAGCCGGATGAATAATCAGCATATATTTTTTGCCGGAAAGCAATGGTACTTCAGGAATCACTTCAATCGTCTTACCATCCTTCTCTTCAATACGGACACTGCTCTCTTTTCCACCGATTTCAATTAACTGGACCGATCGGTTTCCGAGTTGCCGCCAATCCATTTCCTTCGTCATCGTCACCGTGAATCTTTTCGTCGTCTTTACATTTTCCAATGAAGGGAATTTCGTATAGCCGTTCAATGTAGCTAGCAGCTGGTCATAATGTGCAGTGGTCAATTCTTCATTTTCAGGCGTCTTGACGTGTGGCGCGACGCCGGCTTTATCCACTGCAATGCCGTGCGGTGAATAAAAACGGGCGGTTGTCATTTTCAACACACTGCCATCGTTGAATTCGAACATCGATTGCATTGTCCCTTTTCCGTAAGTGTTTTCTCCATACAGTGTAGCGGCCTTCTGCTCTTTCAAGTTGACCGCAAGCATTTCAGATGCACTTGCACTATATTCATTGACAAGCAATGATACAGGCCCTTCGATTTTCTGTTTTTGATTCACGGACGGATAAATTGTGGGCTTCTTGTTTTTCTCACGCAATTGAAAAGCTTGCTCCACTCCCGGGAAGAACCCCGCAATTTCCTGTGCAGCGGTAATATAGCCTCCGCCGTTATTTCGGATGTCAACGATGAATCCGTCAGCGCCGGCAAGGGATCGAATGGCTTTTTCCATTTCACTGCTCGATTCGGTGGCAAAACTGTTTAGTCGGATGTAGCCGATATTGCCACCAAGCATTTCTGATTCAATCGTCGGCAAATGGATTTCAGCCCGACGAATCGTCATTTTCATAGGCTTCTCCGATTTTTCTTTTTCAATTGTAAGGGTGACATCCGTGTTTTCTTTTCCGCTGATCAAAGGCACTGCCGCTTGTACCGACTTCCCTTTCAGCGATTTTCCATCTACATGGGTAATGACGTCGCCCGGAACAATACCTGCCTTAAAAGCGGGGCCGTCCGTAATGACCGAAATCACCTTTATGCCGTTTTCGCTTTCCTCCAGCACGACACCGATCCCGACGATACGTTGCTCGATTCCGTTAATGAATGCTTCATATTCCTGCTTGGACATGTAATCGGAATGCGGATCCAGACCATTTGTAATCTCTTTTCCAGTGCTTCTCGATAATACCGTTTCAGGAACATCATCAATATAATAGTTTTTAATAAGCTGCCGAATCTCGTTAATCGGTTCTGCTGCAGCAACTTGCGTGAGCGGCAGCATGACAAAAAGAATGGCAAACAGCATGATGAAGCGTTGCATTTGTATTCTTAACAAGTTATGTTCCCCGTTTCTGAATAGAGTTCCTACTATTATACTGTTTTTAATTAGATTCAGTAAGTGATCATACAAAGAAAATTTTCCATCTAACATCCTACTGCTTCCGTCCGATATACTAAGTAGATTTACTTAATCAAATTCGTGGAGGTGTCGCCGTGTACCGTCGAAATCATTAAACAAGGTATTAAAAGAGGAGAAAATTTTTGAGAACTGGCAGTGGCGGAATCATACATATAAGAGCACAAGCAGTTATACGTATTCGACAAAGATGCCGATCTACTTTATGTATCCCCATCCGTGAAAATTACAGCGAGCGATGTTTTCATGGAGACGGATATCCGCGAAGCTTGCGGAGAAATTGCAAAAGTTATCGTCCGATTTGAATCGACGATAGGGTATGGATTATGAATTGGTACATCGAGGACAGAACAATTATCGATTTATCCGTGGAATTAATGAAATGGAAGATATTCAATTTTATAGAGAAAGACAGTTCCTTGCATATGGCCGTGATGGAAAACGGATCGGTGCAGCACGGACTGTGAATATTGTACCTAGTTGATTGTGCATGAAACCTTTGTGGACAAGACAACTTGTTCATAAAGGTTTTTCCATGTTCATCATCGGGGCGGGAAATGAAAGGGAGTAAGAATTTTGAAGAAAGTTTTTTGGTTGACGCTTCTATTCGTGCTGGCATTTCCATTATTGCCAGAAGCGGGAAGCGTTCAGACCGTCAACATCACAGAAACGACACCTGTTTATAACCAATCACAAAAAGTCGCAGTTTTCATGAAAGGCACTTCCACTTCCATCGTGAAGGAAACGGATCGTTATTATCACACGGTTATCGGCGGAGATGAAGTAATGTTCTCAAAGAAGCGTGCGAAGGCCGTCAAAGATAGCTATGGTTCTTTGAAAGGTGCCTATCCGGTCCGGGCAATTACGAAAAAGCATGTCCCGATTTTGAACTCACCTAACAAAAAAGCAAAAACAATCGGACAGTTGCAGCCGAATCTGACCATCCAACTTCAACGGGCTCAAGGCAATTATTATCCGATCAATTTCGGTGGAAAGACGGCCTATATTGAAAAGAAAGATATCGAGATTGACTCCGGCATCCCTGTGCTTATGTACCATGATTTGACGAGAGTCAAACTGAGCGATAATGTATCCGTTCTTGAAGTGAAGAACTTCGAAGAGCAGATGACCTATTTGAAAAAGAACAATTGGACAACAATTACGCCGAGGCAATTGGAATTATGGGTGCAAGGCAAGATCAATCTCCCCGAAAAGTCAGTTCTCATTACATTTGACGACGGCTATGAGTCAACAATCGAATTGGGTTACCCAATCTTGAAGCGAAATGGACTACAGGCGACTTCTTTTCTAATCACAAGCAGAATCGGCAAGCCGGGAATGGTTTCCGAATATGATTTGCAAAGGACAACAGACGTATATTCCTATGAAAATCATACACATTCTTTCCATATGTTTAATTCGCGTACCGGCTTGAGCTATATGCAATCGGAATCCCGCTATTCCATCGGTGCTGACTTGCAGGAGGCAAATGATACGATTGAACAAATATTGAGCGGCCATAAAGTGCGAGCGCATGCCTATCCATACGGAAAAAACAGCCCTCAAGCCGTTCAAGCTTTGAAAGATGCTGGAATCTCCATCGCTTTCACGATCGAGGAAGGCAATGTCCACCGTGGCGATTCGATTTATGCATTGAATCGGCAGCGAGTCCATTCGCATATGAGTTTGAAGGATTTCGTGGATAAATTGAATGGAATGTAACGAATTAGATGGGGCTCTTATGCGGATTTCTAGGCGTTTATGCGTCGTTTAGGAAGTTTATGCGCGGATTGAAGCGTTTATGCGTGAAGTTTTTCGTTTATGAGCTTTTCTGTAGGTTTATGAGTTTTTGGAAGCATTTATGCGTCAATTCAACCGTTTATGCGTTTTTGAAATAAGAGGAGCCCCTTCTGACTCAAAAAAGGGGCTCCTCTATTATATTGTTGAGTGTACGTTGGAACGCAACGTATGCTTCAACACTTTTCCTGATGCGTTCCTCGGGAGTTCATCTAGGATTTCGATTTCTACAGGGACTTTATATTTTGCGAGATTGTTTGAGCAATAGCTGATTACGTCGGCCTCAGTGAGGGTCGCTCCTTCTTTTACAACGACGTATGCTTTCGGCACTTCGCCTAACACTTCATGAGGAACGCCAACAACTGCTGCTTCGAACAGTCCTGGAATTTGATATAGCACTTCTTCCACTTCCACAGGATAGACGTTTTCTCCACCACGGATGATCATATCTTTCTTTCGGTCAACGATATAGAGAAGTCCGTCTTCATCCATTTTGCCTAGATCTCCTGTATAGAGCCAGCCATCTTTAATCGCCCTTTTCGTTTCTTCCTCGTCTTTTAAATAGCCTTTCATCACTTGCGGTCCGCGCATGACAATTTCACCGACTTGACCAGTCGGAAGCGATTCTCCGAATTCATCGACGACCCGCACTTCAGTTTGTGGCAACGCTTCTCCGACTGAGCCGATTTTGTCTAGCGCCAAATGATCTTTCAACGTCGAAGCTGCCGGCGAGTTCTCCGTTTGGCCGTACAGATTTTGCACTTTCACATTCGGGAATGTTTCTTTCAGCTTTTTCACCATTTCATACGGCATCGGCGCGGCTCCGTAGCAGAACAGCCGTAATGATGAAAGGTCCAAGTGTTTTATTTCCGGCAAGTTCAACATAATGGTATACATCGCCGGAACACCGAAAAACATCGTTGGGGCTGTTTTTTGCAATAAATCAAGTGTTCCTTTCGGCGAAAAGGCCTCCTCGATAATGACCGTCCCACCTTTATACGTTACAGGAATCATGAACACATGGGAGGCTGCGCAATGGAATAACGGCGTTGAAATAAGCATCCTGTCCGCTTCCGTAATTGACATTGCTTCCGACCAAATTTCCGCAGTCGAAATGATATTTTGATGTGTCAGCATAACCCCTTTCGGCTTGCCTGTCGTCCCGGACGTATACATGACGACTGTTGTATCTTCCCCATTCAATGTTACAGGCTTAAACGCCTCCGCATCACTTGCGAGCAATCGATCGATGTCCCCTTCTTCCCGGATCGATAATTTTTCTTTGAATGGATGCTTCGACTGTTGAACGACGTCTTCTAATCTTTTATCATAAATAATCGCTTTTGCCTCTGAATGGTTGTAAATGTATTCCACTTCTCTCGGGGCCAATTTCGTATTGACGGGCATGACGGTAAACCCGCCCAATTGAATGCCGAAATAACAGACGAGAAAGAGATCGGAATTCAGCGCATAAAGAGCGATAATATCCCCTTTTCCATACCCCTCCGCTTGGAAATGCCCCGCCACTTTCTTCGCTTTCTCATAAAACTCGCTATACGTCCACTCTCTGCCATTATATGATATGAAAACTTTGTCCGGCTGACTTTTTGCATATTCTCCCAACACTTCCGTCATGAACATGGACAATCTCCCCTTTACTTTTCACTGTCTATTCATATTCTAGCAAGCGATATTTCAGATTACAATATATATAGTTAATATTCCGATAACAACGCAAGTGTCTATTTCTTTTATTCTCTGCGTAAACTGCTACGAAGCATCTTTATTTATTCTAAAAGAGCGGCGGGAGAGAAAAATGACGGAAGTTAAGAAAAAATCGTATAGGAAGCTTTTATTTTGGATGGGAGGGATTGTCTGTCTTCTTTTTGTCAGCATCGTTTGCTATGCGCTGATTTTCGTGAATGAACTGACGGAAACGGCGAAAGATATCCATGAGCCAATCGAGCGTGTCTTCTCCGAAAAACGGGAGGACCCAATCGTCATTCAAGAGAAAGACCCCTTCTCTGTTCTCATATTAGGTGTGGATGAAAGAGAGGGTGACAAAGGACGTTCTGACACGATGATTGTCCTGACCGTCAATCCAACGCTTCAATCTACGAAAATGCTGAGCATCCCGCGGGATACATATAGTGAGATTGTCGGAATGGGGTTCGATGATAAACTGAATCACGCTTACGCCTTTGGCGGCATCGAAATGTCATTAGCCACTGTAGAGCATTTTCTCGACATTCCAATTGACTATGTCGTTCAAGTGAATATGGAAAGCTTTAAGGAAATCATTGATGCTGTCGGTGGAGTTTCTGTCTCGAATTCGCTCGATTTCAGCGTCGATGAGCATTCATTTCCGAAAGGTGAACTTTTGTTAAACGGAGAGGAAGCACTCGCTTTTGTCCGCATGCGAATGGATGACCCTCGAGGAGATTTCGGTCGGCAAGACAGGCAAAAACAAGTGATTCAAGGAATCTTGCAAAAAGGTGCGAAGCTCTCGAGTTTGTTGAAATATAAAAGTATTTTTGAGGCAATTGGCAAAAATGTACGTACGAATATGACGTTCGATGAAATGGTGGACGTACAAAAAAATTACCGGGATGCCGCAAAGTCTGTCGATCAGATTCGATTTGAAAAAGGCGAAGGAAAACGAATGAAAGGTATTTGGTATTATATGACGGATCCGGATGAGCTTGAAGATGTGAAGAACGAGCTAAGGACCCATTTGGAAATGAAATGACATTGCAGCCCAATAATGATGGGCTGCTTTTTAGTTTTATTTGATAAGCCGTCGGTTGTATTGGATAATCTTATTAGAGCCTGGCTCCTATATGATTATTGAAAGGGGGTATATAAATGAAACGTGCGCTATGGTTTTTATTAATAGTTTCAATATTACTTGTTGCAGGATGCTCGAAAGAAAAAGCTGAACAAACGCCAATCACCGAGGAAGATGAATTAGACGTTGAAGAAGAAGTGCAGGACGATGATGTGCAAGGCGAAGAAGGCACCTACCAAAATATTGGGGCGGAAAATAAACCGCCCATCTTTAATATGGAAGATGACAATTTAGTAGTGTATGGACTGACATTAGGCGATTCTCCTTCAGACGCAGAGGCGATATGGGGAGTTCCTGAAATCTTGGATGAAGAGCCAATGGGAGATGCAGACACATATCATTACTACCCTGCGCTAGGCATGACGGTCGGTTACTACGATGAGAAGCTGACATTTATAGCAGTAGATGCGGATGAAGAAGACCTTAAGGAAATCAGCAGTAAATTCAAAGGTGACCATTATAGGAATCCAGAAGGGGATGCTAATTTCTTCTTCTCACCTGAAAACGGCCAATTGCTCATTTACGGTACTGCAAACAGCGTTGACGGCGATTCTGAATTGCGCCTGCTCATGTCTGATGAAAACTTCTTTTATTATGTAGATGAAGGGATTTATGAGAAAGTTGAATAAAGGATAACTCCGCTCCTATGTTAGATGATTTTGAAACAGGGAATACTCAAAGTATCTCAATGTGACAGGAGTTGGAGAATATGATGCCAATACCAGTGGATAAAGGCCTTGATCATACTTTCGATTTACTGACGGAAGGGTATCATTTTATGCGGAATCGCTTTGATGAACTTGGAAGCGATATTTTTGAGACGAGATTGATGGGGAAAAAGATGATTTGCATGACAGGTCCGGATGCAGTGGAATTAATGTATGATGCTTCGCGGTTCCAACGGTCGGGAGCCGTTCCGAAGCGAATTCAGAAATCGCTGTTCGGGGAAGGTGGTGTGCAGACGCTAGATGGAACGGCACATCAAGTTCGGAAATTGATGTTTTTATCACTTATGACGGAGCCTGCAATAAAGCGAGTACATGAATTGACGGTAGAACAATGGAGATTACGAGCAAGTCAATGGAAGAGCGGACAGAATGTCATTTTATTCGATGAAGCCGAGGAGGTCCTATGCAAGGTCGCTTGTTTATGGGCAGGTGTGCCGTTGAAAGAGTCTGAAGTGTACCAGAGGGCCTATGATTTAGGAGCTTTAATTGATGCGTTCGGTGGTGTCGGGTCAAGATATCGTGAAGGGCGGAATGCACGGAAACGGACGGAGGACTGGATCCGTTCACTCATCGAAGAGTTCCGTTTGGGGGCAGTCACTGGCGCCAATGACGCGCTTGAAGTCATCTCCACTCACCGTGATGAGAACGGGCAATTGCTGGATGCACAAATTGCGGCGGTCGAATTGATCAGCATCCTGCGTCCGATTGTGGCGGTTGCCCGTTTCATTGTTTTTGAAGCCCTTGCCCTGCATGAATATCCACAATTTCGTGAGAGGTTGAATGGAGCGGATGATAATTATTTAGAGGCGTTTGCTCAGGAAGTTCGACGCTATTACCCTTTTACACCTTTTCTAGGCGCGATGGCCCGCCATGATTTTGAATGGAAAGGATACCAATTCACGAAAGGCGATACGGTACTCGTCGATATGTACGGTACAAATCACGATCCAAAGAGTTGGAAGGAGCCTGAAGTGTTCAGGCCAGAGCGCTTTTTCGAGGAGAAAGTGACACTTTATAACTTTGTTCCGCAAGGCGGTGGAGACCCTGCGCGGGGACATCGTTGTCCAGGCGAGGATATAACCGTCGCGATTATGAAGGCGAGTCTTTCCTTCCTTATAAATGAACTTGATTATACAGTCGTCGAAGACCAGGATTTGTCGATTGATCTTGTCCGCATGCCGACCCTTCCGGCAAGTCGCATGGTTATAAAGTTTAACTAGCAAATAAAAAAGATGAGGGAAAATGTAGGTTTTCCTTCATCTTTATCATCCGCCGGTCGACACGCCTCTTAAAAATTCCAATGAAGGGCCATAGCCTTTTTGCGGCACTTCATCTGTCATGCTTTTGATGTATTGCTCAGCGCTGTCTGTAATCGATTCATATGTTACGTCTGCTTCCACTTCTACACGGAAGTCAGTTGTGAAGGTAACTTCAATCCGTTCCTCGTTGCCACCGTTTTCCTTAACTACGTCGCGCACCGTCTGCTTAAAAGAATCTTCAACCCCGTCTACATGCGTCTTAACTAGGGAATGTAATAGGCTATAAGCTGCCATCCTTGGAGGTAGGATTTCATTCATCGCATTGATGTATGCAATATCTTTTGTCAATCCCTGATATTGGTATTCTTGAGCTTTTTCATCAACAAGCACGCTTACAGATTTTCCCTCGTCAACCTCCAGTTGCAATATCACGTCATCTGCGTCCGATTGTTGATCAAACGCTTTTACCGCCTCTTTCCCAGCATTCACCAATACAGACGTCCCGGCAAGCGCTGCAAGTTGTGTTGCATTAGCTGCCTGTTGCTTGACAGCATACACTTTCGCGACATTCAACACAATTACGCAAATGGCAATCGATACGACCATAATCCAAAGCATATACACCAATCCGTTGCCCCGTTCATTTTTCAAATGCTTCACTGGAGCATCACCTTGCCTGCAGCCTTTGAATCAATCGCAACCGACATTGTCGACTTCCATTTTTCGGGTATAAACACGAGAGGATGCTTTGCTGAAATCTTCAAGTCGAATAGGCCGTCTCCGCCTGATGAGACGGTGACAGTCGCATTTGTGAGCAAACTGCTATTGCCGATTGATTCGTTTACAGCTTCCCTCGCTTTGACCTCACTGCCTGTCAATGCATACACTTGAGCCCCGTCATTCGCAGCTGATTTCAAACTGAGCACCGCATAGCCCGAAGCAACAACTTGCCAAAGCAATAGGAAAAACAGGAAGTAAAAAGGGAGTATGCCTATGAACTCAATGCTCATTGATCCTCTTTCATTACGGATTGATTTGAATTTTTTCAGCTTAAACACCCCTTCGATCACTCATATCTATTGATTTTGTATTGCAAATACCAGATGTGAAATAAAATCAATAGCACCCGGTTGAAAATCATGTCGCCGGCTTTTTCTTCAATTGCCTCCGCAACACGGAATACCGAATAGTATGTAATGCCAAGTCCGATGAATGTGATGATAATATTGAATGTATCCATAAAATCAACACCCATCTCGGTCAGGAATGCTCCTCCGATTACAAAATAAAATGCTAGAAACGCATACATGACAAACAGGAATTTCAACCAGTTGTAATTCAATTGCACTTTGCCAAGTTGGCTGATCGAATCTCTACGTGAAATGAACCAATACGGCAAGTACACGCCCATTGTTACATTCGTCAACAGAACAGCGAGCGCGGTATTCGTCTTTTTAAATGTCAGTTCGCCCATTCTTCCACCTCTTCTGTCATGCTTAGTAGTTTTTCAGATAAAGAGAACACTACAAAAGGAAAAACCACTAATGAAAATACTAGTCTCGTCGCATTGAATGCAACATAATTCATTTCCAAGAAGGAAGTGATATAAAGTACGCCAAACCATAACAATGTAGTAAAGCATGACCAAATGATGATTTGTATCCATACTTGAATAAAATTGTTTAGGTAGAATTCAATAGATGTTTTTATCCAATTGCGCAATGTACTATCATGTCGATACATGAAAGGTAATACGAACAAAAGGGGCGCAATCAAAAACCCTGGAATGTAAAATGCGAATATGCCCCCATACACCAAGGCAGCAATCAAAATGCTAACTACTAAGATTGGTCCGATCGACCAAATAAAGCTTTTCACCATTTCCTTGAATTCCATTTCTTCGTCTACACTTACTCTTTTGTATAATAAATATAATGGATGAACAAAAATTGTAAAAAGGATGATATTCAATAATAAGTTGACAAGGCTTTCCCTTCCACCCCAATCGACGGATAACAATGTTAAGCTATAATTGGATATAATCATCCAGACCGGAACCATCACCACAATTCCATACCCGATAAGCTTCAGTAGCTGTGCATTGTAATAATACGCTACCTCTCTCAACTAAGAGCCCTCCTTGCTTCTACCTTCCTAAAAATGAATACACTTACTATCGCAATCACAGTTGCATTGACAAAACTGAACAGCGCAATATCCGGTTCAAACAACATCGGAAGCCCGTAAAAGAATTGAGCAAATAGTGTATTAAAGACAACCAATGCGCATGCCAACATGTAAGCAGAAAAGTATGGAAAATGAAATGACCTTGTCAAATATCCCAATAATCCATATGAAAAAATCATGACAATCGTCGAATGAACCAAGAAATTCGGGATGGCGAGAACCATGATAAAGCTAAATACAATCATTGCTAAAGTTACAATTCCAAGAACCTGTATATATTTCATTTCTCCAAATACCCCTCCTTTACATGGGACTTATAAGCAAGTGAGCTTAGTAGAAACAGGAGCCAGCATGAAAATAGATAAATAATCGTAGAAAAATAAGGCATCATAGTAGTTGTACCAAAATAATCGAATAAAACCCGGATCGCCGAGATATTCCCCCCGACGCCAAGAATTGCAAGCACAAAAGGTATTGTATAATAAGGGTAGGCAATCCACTTCACTTTGTCTGAATCAGGGTAGACGACTGGGACTTCCGTCCGCTGATCGATCCGTGCAAGAAAGTACATACTGACGAATACGCCGATTAAAAGTAATTGAATTACTAAATGCTCTTTCAATACTCTTAATAAGGGGAAAGCGAAAAAGAAGGTGAAAGCGTACAATTGATACATGAGTGTCAATTTATACGCTTTCTCCCTATTGGTCGGGAATCGGAATGATAATAGTATTGGCATCGTTAGCAAAATAGCAAAGACTGCTATCACCCAAACTACTGTAGTGATATCGTAATCTGGAATGAATATTACAATCACTGCCGCCAGTAGCGGTAGAAAGTATCCCATTATCATTGCCTTGTACGGATTTCCCATTCCCTACGACCCCCAACCGAACTTCTTAAACAAGCTTTTCCCTAAATTTACTGCTCCATCGTATACCTTCTTTGCACCTGCCTCGATTGCATCGGTAACCTTTCTGCCCACAGGCGTCGTAGTAAGTACTCCAAATAAAAGTCCAGCTCCGACTCCCACTACAGTACCTAAGCCTGGAACAACACTTCCAAGTGCGGCTCCAGAAAGAGCTGCAGCTCCGACTCCGGCAGCAGCGCTAACAGCTGTTGTAGCCGCTCCTACGATAACATCCTTAGTAATGCCGGCTGCCAAAGAGGTACCTGTCTTACCTTGAGAAAGATTGCTGGTGACGCTTAGAGCAACATTCAATACACCATTGCCCTTCATGATTGTCTTCATTTTGAAGAAATCTTTGTTCGGCACCCAGTTGTTCTTAAAATACGATTTGACATCATTCACAATCTTTTTTGGTGATCCGACTTCCTTCATGAATCCACTTATATGCTTCTTCTTGATCTCTTTACCATCCCGAGGCTTATATACTCCATCGTTATTACCGATGATGACGTCTTTCCTGTTGTCAAATGAGTTAAGATAATCAGAGTACCGCTTATTCACCCATTTGCTAAAACGGTTGTCGCCTTTGAGAATCTGGGCCTTTCCATTAACGCGATACAAATTTCGATTTCCTTTGTGCGTCTTCAAATCTGTAATCTTGAATCCTGCAATCATCGCTAACGTGCCATCTAAGCCTTTAAAAAAACTTTTTTGATAACTATTTAAAGATTTAGCGTGCTCTGCTAGACTTTTTTCTTCGCTCTCTGGTGGGGCATTTTCAATCGTTGGGCCTCCACCTGTCGTATCTCCGGAAGTTCCGTCACCCGAACCGGTTGAGCCGCCCGTCGAACCTGTTCCGTCGGTGGAACCATCTCCACCATTCGGGCCGCCTCCTGTAGAACCGTCTCCACCATTTGGAGCGTCGCCTCCAGCGGAGCCATCTCCGCCATTCGGACCGTCGCCTCCAGTGGAACCATCTCCGCCATTCGGACCGTCGCCTCCAGTGGAACCATCTCCGCCATTCGGGACGTCGCCTCCAGTGGAACCATCTCCGCCATTCGGGACGTCGCCTCCAGCAGAAATATCTCCGCCATTCGGACCGTCGCCTCCAGTGGAACCGTCTCCACCATTCGGATCGTTTCCTCCGATGGAGCCATCTCCACCATTTGGACCGTTGCCTCCGGTGGTGCCATCTCCTCCATTTGGAACTTCACCGCCGTTCGGGACATTGCCTCCGTCCGGACCGTTGCCGCCGCTTCCTGTGTTACCTCCGTTTGGACCGTCGCCACCGGAAGGTCCCTTCCCGCCATTAGGTCCGTCTCCGCCGGTTACATTGTCACCAGAGTTGCCGGATTTCCCGCCATTCGGTCCTTCACCGCCGCTCACCGCTTCCCCGGTTGTAGGCGGTGTTCCGTTAATGTTTGGAACCTGCCCGCCATTCGGCGTCTGTCCTCCTGAAATGATATCTCCCGCTTTTAGGAATTCACCGTATTTTGTACCGTTCAACGTACTAGGAATCAAAAACAATCCATTGTTCTGTGCGGTTACAGGAACAATGACCGTGCCGGATGTAAGGGAAAATGTACCTTCAAAGGTATTTCCATATTTATATACCTCTCCAGGAACTATGAATTCACCAACTGTCATTGGTTTAACACCCGTGATTGCCTCGCCCCCGGTAATCGGTTCCGTAACATCAATTGCTTTTCCTGCTTTCAACCAGTCTGCCATTGCGATTCCAGGCAATACTGTCCAAGACAAGATGATTGTCAGCATGAATATGGCGTAAGATTTTCTTAACCGTCTACTGTTCAAATTCATCCTCCTTTCTTAGTCAGGAGTGTTTTGTAGATACTTCTCTTCTAGTGCTTGAATTGCTTCACTGTATTGCATTTCATTCATGTTCTCTAAATCAGCTTTAAGTGCTTCATATTGGGTTTGCATCCAACTATGATATTCTGTATTCTTCTTTACGAGATAGTCATAGCTTTCAGACGACATTATTTTTTTCGTCTGGTACAGATATTGTAAAGTGAAGCCGACTTGTTGCCTCTCGTCTACGATCTTTGTGAATTGCTGACTATCAAAAACAAATATTTCCAGATCTTTTTTTATTCTTTCATGGCTAAGATTTTGCGCCTCGCGTTTTTTCCACTCAGCCCATTGCTTAGCAATTTCACTTGCTTGATCCAACTCCTTTTGGAGCGTCGCAGCATCTTGGACGTCTTGATAAGTCCCTTCAACCGCCTTTGCCACTTCTTTCAGTTGCCGCTGCCCTTCATTATCGACATTAAACCCAATGACATTAATAATTGGTGTTATGTTGGAATCGTAAAGGTCTTTCGCAGCTGCAACCGGGTCATCATCGCAAGTCGATATCCCATCCCCCACAAGGTAGACAATGTTCGTATTTTGCTCTCCATCAAATTCCGCAAGATCCTTTTTCGCTTCTCTAATGGCAAGCTCTGTCGGAGTCCAGCCTGCAGGCTTCACTTGATCGAGCGACTGCTTAAAGGAAACTTTATCGTATGCTTGCAGCGGATAGAGTAAATCACTGCTAGAGCATGACATCGCCTTATCAGCCGAACTGCCGGTTCCTTCATGACCATAGACGCGGAGGGCTACATTTGCCTCCTTCGGTAAGTTTTCAACAAACTGGACAATAGCCTTTTTTGCAGCCTCCATTTGCGTTTGACCGCCGACATATTTACCCATGCTGCCTGAAGCATCCAAAATGACGAGGACATTCATGTTTTCCTTGAACTGCATGCGTGGGTTGTCGATATCCGGGCTGCCGATTGAATGGAACTTCAATCTTGCAATCAGCTCACTCGGTCCGTTGAAATCCTGTTGGAATACTGCCAAAAGTTCGTTGTAATAGTGATCCAACTCATTTTGGGAAGGCTCCCCTATAATAGAAGGCAAATGGGATGTCAACTCGTCAATTTTCTTCTGCCCTTCCTCATCGAGAATCGAGATAAATGACGTGTACCCCGAAGGCAACTGCTCTAGCTCCTCCAATGATTGCGGCATCGGAGCAGCTGTAACCTCCTCACTCTTGCTCTCCTTTTGCCCGGCTTGTTCCTCTTGAATATCAACGTCCTGTTCTTCTTCTTTTTCATCTGATGAAACAATTTCATCTGCTGGATCCTTTTTATTCTCTTTAGCTTTATCACTGCATGCTGCTAGTAGAAGGAGCATAAGCAAGAGGATGATTGGAACTATTCTTTTTCTATTCATTAGTACTCCTTTTAGTTATCTAGTTGTTTTATTAACCTACCATTCCTTTAATCTTTGTAATGATACTAGTAACCAACTCACCGATTGCTCCTTTTTGATCACTTAATGCTGTTGAAATGATACCCAACACCAAAATAAGCAATGCCGCAATCCCTAACCACTCCAACGATTGTGCTCCTTTTTCATTCTTTACAGGAAACATCATTTTCGTCCAAGCCATCATCAATTTTTCTTTCATCTTCAATTCTCTCCTTGAATAAATGTATTTTAGTTGAATAACTCAAAAATCCCTTTGTTCTGGTTGAATATATTTATAATCATCAAGCCTCCGATTAGGACGAGGGCAGAAGGCAACACGAGGAAAGTAGTCACAAGCGTTACTTTCGGCGATGCTTTGGCAGCCTTCTCCTTGATCAATTCTTTCTTTAGCTTCCTCATCTCTTCGGCTTGTTGTTTAAACGTGTCTGCAATCGGAACACCGAGGCGCTCCCCTTGCAACAATGATTTAATTAAAATCTGAAATTCTTTGCTGTCATTCCGTTCGAGCAATGATTTATACGCTTCCGACCGCGGAACCCCTACACTCAATTCCTGAATGAAACGACCGAACTCCTCTTTGACGGGGCCTTCGAAATAATGCACGATGTCGCGAAGCGCCTGGTCCATTCCGACCCCTGCCTGCAGCGTGACACTCATCGTATCGAGGAAGTCGGGAAGCTGGTAGGAAATTTCCTCTTGTCTCTTCTGCGCCTTGGATCTGAGCCAAAGGACGGTTCCGCCAAATCCCGCAATCGGCATAAGAATAGGCATGAATTGAGAAAGCGGAAACCCGAGGATGAATAAAATCCCCCCGATGAAAAATCCCGCAATCAGCATGAAGATTTTTAACCCCTGGAATCGGGCAACCGTTAATCCGTACGGATAGCCAGCTTGAATAAGATACTTTTTCACTTCAATATTTTCACTGAAGAAGTTGACACGTTGCCCAAGGTCGGAAAAGTCGTCTGCGAACTTGAACAGCTTTTCCAATACTTTCTCTTTCCGCGATTTCTTTTTACGGATCCACGTTTCGATATAGGCGGACTCGTTGATTTCTTCGCGTAAACTTCGTTTTTCATTCAAATAGACGTAGTACGCACGCAATGAGATTCCGATTGTTGCTACAACTAGAAACGTAAATAATGCAATTATGCCATCCATTCATTCACACCCTGATATTCGTAATTTTCCTGACGATGACAAATGTCAGGACGGTCCCGAAAAGGAAGAACGTCAACAGGATCAAGCCGATCCCTGAAAATAAAGGATCGAGGAAGCCGTCGATGATGTTGTTCATCATGAGAACCAAGAAGATCGGGATGACCGGAACGAGCGTCGAGACATACCGTTGTTCCGCAGTCATCGTCTTCACTTCCTGCTTCAATAATTTCCGTTCGTCTAGCGTCTGGCTCATTTCATCTAAGACTGCGGACAAGTTACCTCCCGCTTTTTTTTGGATGAGCATCGTTGCTGCGAACAATTGGAATTCCTTATGATCAATCCGTTTTTCCATCGTTCGAAGTGCCGTTTGGAATTCAATGCCCAATGATAGCTCATGGGCCATCCGTTTGAACTCCCTTTTTGCCGGCTCATTTATTTCCTGCGTGACGAGCTGAATCCCTTGATTCAACGTCATTCCTGAACGAGTCGAGTTTGCGAGTATCCGGCAAATTTCAGGCAGTTGGTCGATGAGCATCTGCTTCTTCTTGTTCTTTCTGAGCAGGAATAATAGTCTTCGCGCTCCTTCAACAAGCAGCATGCCAACAAGTAAAGCTGGAACCAAATCCAAGTTGAACAAGTTAACAAGCAAGAAAATAATACCCATATACCCGACAATGAGAGCTCCAAAGAACTCTGACGGGGTGAATGGAATGTTGGCGTCTGCGAGTTTCGGCTCCAATTCCTTTGCCGTCTCCGTCTCATCGAATTTCGTACCGATTAAGATAATGACACTTTTTCGCTTTTCACCATCCAAATAAAACTGCTCGACTTCCTTCCGCCACTCTCTCTTCGACTTTCGGTAATCCAGCAAGAAATAGACTGCGATCAGGAATATGAAGACAGTCGCAGCGGCAACGAATGCTGCTACCATGTCGCAACCTCCTCTTTCACTCGGAAGTCCGACTTATCCATATGGATGCCGAAAATCTTGAGGCGATCAAGGCAAGCAGGGATTTCGCCGGTTGCTGTGAAGTGTCCAAGGACTGTCCCGTCTTCCAGCATCCCGGTCCGCTTGAATTTAAAGATTTCAACAATACGAAACGTGCCATCCTCTTCATTTTTCTGCACTTCCGAAATCGAGATGATTTTCCGCGTACCGTCCGTTAAGCGAGTCGCCTGGATAATGATATCAAGCGCTCCAACGATGTATTCACGAATGACAGTCGATGGTAGATCCATTCCTGCCATGATGACCATGGACTCAACACGTCGCATTGCGTCAGCAGGCGAGTTAGCATGCACTGTCGTCAAGGATCCTTCATGGCCCGTATTCATGGCCTGGAGCATATCGAACGCTTCCCCGCTTCGGACCTCTCCGACGATGATTCGGTCTGGACGCATCCTTAGAGCGTTACGTACGAGATTTCGAATTGTTACTTCCCCACGGCCTTCCACGTTCGCTGGCCGCGCTTCCATGCCAACGACATTTGGCCGATCGAGGCGTAGCTCCGCAGAGTCTTCAATTGTAATGACCCGTTCGCCATGCGGAATAGCTGTAGCGACGACGTTCAATAATGTCGTCTTCCCTGAGCCCGTACCGCCGGAAATAAGGGTGTTCATCTTTCCTTTCACGACGCCTTGCAGGAACTTTGCCATCGTTTCATTCAAGGAATCGAATCTGAGCAGATCCTCCATTTGGAAAGGCTCTTCCCGAAATTTCCGGATGGAGACCAATGTCCCTGATAAGCTGACAGGCGCGATGACGGCGTTGACACGGCTGCCGTCGGGCAATCTGGCGTCAACCATCGGGGAGCTTTCATCAACACGTCTTCCTAATGGGGCAACGATACGATCGACGATATGCCTGACGTGTTCATCGTCCCTGAAAGCGACATCCACCATTTCAAGGCGACCCGTTCTTTCGATATACACTTCATCGAATCCGTTGATGAGAATTTCAGTTATCGTTGGATCTTTGATGAGCGGCTCCAGCGGCCCGTATCCGACCGCTTCGTCGAGAATCCTTGTGATCAACAGATCTTTATCATTCCGTGAGATGATCACTTTCTCTTCGGACATGAAATGGGAGACATATTGTTCGATTCGTAGACGCATTTCCCCAGATGACAATTGGGTTAGCGCCTCCAGATTCGTATCCCTCAGCAATCTCGCTTTGTAATGGTCGACCAATTCATCGACGAGATGATTTTCATACTTGTAATTCGTTGAATTCTGTTTTGCCAACTTCTCTTTGCGCCGTTCGAATAAAGAGCTCATCCTTCACCACCTCCTACTGCTTTGCGACTTGACGGGCGAATTTCCGAATATCTTTTGCAAACGGGATCAGTTTCCTTTCCTTGGCTTGCTTCCGTATTGGCTGCCCCTGATTGATGAATGATTGAAGACCTTTTGTATCCTGTCTGATCGAAGCGATAATTGGGTAGCGCAATACATTTTTCAAATCCTTCTGTTTCACTTCATAGTTCTTCGATAATTTATTCAGAGCGATTTCCATCCTGCTCGTAAGGACTAGCCCAAGTCTTTCGGACAGCTCCTCGTATTGCTTCATGATTTTCAATGAAGGAGTGTCCGGAGTAAGTACATAATAGATTTTATCCGACTCCTCCATCGCTGTTACGACAAGTCCATTGATTGAGGAAGGCAAATCGACAACTACATAATCGAATGACCTCCTGCACGTTCTGAGCAGCCTTGCGATGAATTCCTCATCAAGCGTTTCCAGTATTTCCGCATCACACGGACTGATCAGCACTTCCATTTTGGAATGTTCCTGCGTTTGAGAGACGTTCCTGATATGGCTTTCATTCAACTCTTCAATGACCGGTTGCAAGTCTGCAAGCGAGCGGTTTGATTCAATGGAAAGCAACGTTTCCACACCTCCGAACTGCCCATTCAAATCGATGAGTATCACTTCCGCAGATGACTCAAGCTTCATCGTCTGGGCAAAGGAAGCGGCAAGTAATGAACAACCGCTTCCGCCCTTCCCGCTATAAAATGAAATGATCTTCCCTCTTCCCCGACCGAAAGTCGGTGTAGCCGATTCCTCGTTCTTCGTTTTTTTGGCAGCATAGCTTTTGACGATATTCGGGAATCTGCTTGAGAAGAGGCCTGCCTCTTCAGGAAAGACGAAGAATTCATCAGCACCAGCCCTCGTCATATTGCGAAGTAAGCCGAAGTCAGATTCATTCGCAATGAACAGGATGAGTGCATTCGGATTTATGATTTTCAACATTTGAACGACTTCGACTGATGTATCGGTATCCGTTTGGCCAAAAATGACGATATGCGCCATTTCCCGGTTCATTTCCCTCACTGCTTCGTTCGAACGTACACCAATGACTTGTTCCGACCTCGTCTCAGCAATGGTCTTCAACTGCGACATGAGTGCTTCTTCATCGGAGACGATCATAATATTCAATTTATTTTCCAACTGCCTCACCCTTCGATAAGTGACTGTTCACCTTTATTCTCCTGAATCTTCCGTCTTTTGTTCTGTTGATTGCTCCGTTTTATCGGTAATGTCTTCTTTATTCTCTGCTTCTTTTGCAGTCGAACCTTCCGTCTCACCTTCAGGCTTTTCTTTCGGTTCTTCCTTCACTTCCGATTTTTCCTCAACTTTGGAAGTCTCTACTTCGTCTCCAAATGACGAAGCCTGCCCGACGTTTGCCTTCAAGACACGGATATGTTCTGCGTAATTTTGCATATGTATTAAGGTCGGTGCCTCATCAGCCGTCACTTCCACTGCGATGCCGGAGAAGCTGTCATTCGTCCCTTGCGCAAACGCGACTAACACGTCTTTCATGAAGACCTCTGTCTTTTTCTTCCCATTGTTATTTGTCGATACGATGATATCGACGCGATCCAAAGCCGTCAGTACTTGATCGAACTGAATCTTATCCGTCCGATACATCGTGACGAGGCGATTGTTGGCATCTTGTAGATTTGAAACTGGTTTGATCATGTTTTTCGTAATGATATCCCCTGGATTCAATGGAACGATTGATACTTGATGTTCGAATTCATCAGCGGAAAGAATATGGCTGTCCGTTACGAACTTATTAGGAATATCCATTTTCGTCACTTGTGAAGCTTCAATCGGTGAACGGGAAGGAATCGACCCTTTCGCAATATAAATCGATGTCATGCCCCCTAATTCAGCATTCAATTCTTTGACCTTTTCCAGCACGAGATAACCTGTCACAGCAGCTAATATGAAGGCCAATATTAAAAATATAGCTGCACGTCTCTTAGCCTCTAACATCCCAATCCCTCTTTCATCCTAACGAAATCGAGAAACCTTCCGTCTCTTTTCCAATTGGTAGATTCCTATGTTCATAATTAATATCATTGTGACGAATGTATGTCAAAACCGTGACGGATGCACTCGAATTTCGCTAAGACAATAGTCATTGGACCAAAGGGAAATGGTGACTTAGTAAGATTTACCAAAGGCATTTCACTTGTAATCCAATAATGAAAAACAAGGTCGAATAGCATAAATTTTATTGCGTTCCGCAACTAATGAATCATTTTCCATAAATTGAAAATCTAGAATTTAAGATATTTAATTTCGAGACTATGGTAACGCTGGATAAATTGCTTTTTTCATATGCTAGAAGGATTCTTATCGTTATTTTTGTATAGGAATGTAGCTACAGGTGCTGGAAGTATAAATGAAATAGTGAAGTACTTTTAGAGGAACAAAAAAGGACCAGAGTATGTTGCTCCTCTGGTCCACTACTTCATTAAGATGCTTTTTTCAGATTGGTAGAACCGGAAGTTTGCCAGATTGACTGCACCCATTCCGGATGGTCGATGAAAGGATTCCGGTTGCCTTGAATTGGCTCGATTACATCATTTCTGTTCATTTCAAATGCATCTACAGGGTCCATTTCATGCCATTCCAAGAGTACGGAAAGCTTGCCATGATAAGGATTGTTGCCGTTGTTGAGCAGTTCATTCAATTCCAAATCAACACGGTCTCCCGCTTCGTAACGGGTTGCCATATAGAATAGCATCCTTGCTACATCACCTTTCACACGATCTGGCGGCTCCCACGAATTGGCGGTTTTGAAACATCCATCACAGCCCTTCACCGAGCTGCCGCCATAATCGAAATCCAAGTTGCCGCGTGCACTGTTCACTTGGACGTCGGTCGGACGCAAATGGTGGATATCTGTTCCTGGCCCTTTGCTCGTGCCAAAGTCGCCATGTGATTTCGCCCAAACATGCTCCCGATTCCAATCCCCGACATTTCCACCGTTCCGATCTTTGGAACGGGGTTCACCTGAATAGAACAGAATAACGTTATTCGGGTTGTTAGGATCTTTATCCGTTTCCTTCAACGCTTCCCACACTTCCGCATAGGATAGCTGGCGGTGATCGGAAATGATATCGTGAAGAGCCGCCTTCAATTCCTGCCCTTCTTTGCCAGTTGCATTTTTATAATAGCCATCCGCAGGCACTTCCTCTTTTGTGACAGTGACTGAGAAGCTTGCCGTTACGGATTTATCCCCGTCTTTCGCCGTCACCCCGACGATGTGCGTGCCTTCCTCCAATTGTAAAGTCAAGATGTTCGTATTTAGATCGACTATCCCTTTCGTCGCAGAAAATGTCAGCTTGTCGCCGTCCGGGTCACTGAAATATTCGGAGAGAGCGATTGAAATCTTCTCGCCGACTTTTGCTTGCTTATTCGGAATCGGTTTCGTGACAATAGGCGCGGTGTTTACTACAGGCACACCAATCCGCTTACCTTTCGAGTTGTAGAAAATGATGCCGGAAGGGTCTGCGCCTTTGACAAAATCAATCCTCTGAATATTTTCAGCGCCTCTAATTTCGAGAGGATGTGTGCCTTCTACGATTACATGGCCCATTTCCGTCCCTTTCATATCGACGATCAAACCTTTTTTCTTCGGCTGCAAAATGACGGTATTCGTTTTAAATCCTTCACCCGTCAGCTCTGCATAGTCCCCTTTCAAGTACATGCCATCCTTCAATGATGACTGCGCGTCCATATAGACAGAGACACTCGGCTCAGCAATCATAATTTGTTTTTTATGTTCATTGATGAGATTGTAAACTTTTTTAATCGGAACAGGTTCCCAAACGACTGGAGCTTCGAAGCCGATTTGCACCATGACAGGATCATGGTCACTTGCACGTCCCGCCATGTCCGTAAAGTCTGCGTTTATGTGTAAAATGTCAATTTCTGTTTGATCGACCAAGTTATTTGACACTAAAATATGGTCGAGTACTTGTGAATTTCCTTGATAGACGTACGAATAGCGGTCAGCCGGTTCGACATGGTTGATCATATTCGTCATCAAGCTTCCTTCGTGGATTTTCAATGCATCCGCAAATTGATAGTCATTGAAATCTCCAAGGGAGACGATATTCGCTTCCGGGTTATCTGTTTTAATTTCAGTAATGAAATCATAGACAAGCTGTGCAATCTGTTTCCGCTGCACTTCACTTCCATAGACCGGCGGCTGAATAGATCCGAATAAAGGAGTATCCCCTGTTTTGGAATTCCAATGGTTCACGATTGCGATGACCGACTCGCCTTGGAAATCAAATTGCGCAGTGAGTGGCTTCCGGCTGCTGTTGAACGCTGGATCATTCGGAGCGATGCGTCCAGGATTAAGCGTCAACTTGCCATTCTCATAGTGAGCAGCTGTCGTTGCATCCCCACGCGGATTGCCTTCCGTCAATGAAACGCGTGCAGGATTGTAAAGGAAACCGACGCGGATATTCGCGTTTGGCTGTCCGCCATCCTCATTGTTTATCGGATCGATATTGACATACTCATACTGGACACCGCCCGCATCAACAATCGCTTGGATGAGGCGTTCATAGCTTTCATTCGCACGGGAATCGCCTGCGTCCGGTCCATTATTATCCTGTACTTCGGTCACGCCGATAATGTCAGGATTTTGCATGTCCTGTACAAATGCTCGAGCTAATTTCTTCGCTTTGTCATTTGAAGTCGTTTTTGTATTGTTCGAGAAGTTCTCCAAGTTGTAGGAGGCGATCGTCAGCTTCTCATCATCTTTCTCAATCGTCGTCTTCTCCGGAACCGCTGCACCTTTCGAATGCGCTTGCTGCATGTCACTCAGAGAAGTGTAGATTTTGTAGTTTTGGAATGAATAGCCGACTACTCCTCTAATCGGTCCTTCGAATCGGTCTCCTGTTGCGACTTCGAAATCACGTGCCGGCCCGTTCGGCTCGAGTCTGAATTGGACCCGCTCTGCATTTTGATCATTTTCCTTGTAAAGAAGTCCCCCATGTATAGTTTCTGTTGCGGTATTTTCGAACACCGTTACAAGGTCGCCATGTTCCTGAGGCGCTACCGCTTTCACATTGCCGACTTCTACGAGCATCGCTTCACGGCTTTCCCAGAAATCCGCGGCATATTTCGTCGGATCGAATTCAGCTAACTGATGGCTGGCAATTTTCTCTTGTGGCAAATTCTCTTTATTGATATTGAATGGCGTTGGAAGCGGGACATTGCGCTCAATAATTCGTACATTACCTCCACGGTCGTCACGGACGTTGATCTGTGTCGTCTTCAAGTCCGTTTCCTGGCGGTCCGCATACCCATCGATCGCATATTCGCTAACTGTTCCAGTGACAGAAACTAAATCTCCTATCGAAAGATTCCAAGCATCCCTGCCACTATACAATACGATCGCTTCGGACGTATTCAAATCGCCGTCTCGCTTATCATCGGGAGTTTGGATATGATAATATGTCGAGCCGTTCAGCTCATACTTGTATGTGACAATCCCTTCAATGCCTTCCACAACTTGCCCGTCAAATGGAGAGGTATGTCCTTCTCCTTGTATATCATGGATTTGCAGGCTTTCCGTAATGACATACGTGAATGTCGATAGGTTGCCAAAACGCCCATCATCCGTTTTCACGACTGCCTTCACTGTCGTGTCTTCATGGATATTAATCGGCGAAGCATACGTTGCTCCGTTTTCAATCGGATTTGTTCCATCCAATGTGTACAGGATTTCCGCACCAGGCGTAGATGTCGTCAAGGAAACCTTCACACTTCCCACGAACGTTCCGCTAGCTGGATTCGCATTGACGGGTTGGATGACGGAGCTGTCTACTATAATATCCAACGTCGAACGCGGTATGATCTGATAATCATTGTCGAACTGCTGGACGATTCCAGTGATCGAATCATAAGCTGTACCGACAGTGAGGCCTAATGACGCTGTCTCATCACGAACGATGAATTCACCTGTTCCATCTGTCGCTGTAAAATTCGCCCATCCGCTGCCGGCTTGTTCATCTGTTAGTATGGCGTTATTTACAGTGACAAGTTGCGATTCTGTAGTTTCACCGACTTCTGATCCTGTAATGATAATAGGTTCAGGAGTTCCGGCACCTTCCGTGACATCAATAATCGCAGCGCCATCCAACTGCAGCAAGCCACGGTAATCGGCAAGCGCTCCCGTTAATGTGACTTCGTCACCGACTTGCACATTCAAACTTGTCGGCCTGACAGCGATTCCACCCGTTCCATCTTGTACCGAAATCGTATTCTTCAATTTGGCCGCAACAGTACCTTTGATCGTTACCGTTTCTCCAAGTGCCTTGGTGCGCGCATCTCCGATTGTTGAAATGTCCCCCGGCTCTTCAGGCTCTCCCGGTTCGCCAGGTTCTGATCCGTTCATTTCATGTGCACCTAAGTAATTGAATGTATCTTTCGGATAAGCCGTCCACTCATCACCACTGTTAAATGCATCCTCTGTATTCGTATCTCCGCTCATTATTGAAGCGTTCCGAACGAGTGTCACATCCGTGCCCCAGTTTGTCCGCACCCCGACTTGACCGAATGAATCAATAGTTGTGCTTCCTTTTTTGAGAACGAGCGCATCATCTCCATTGAAATTAATGACGCTCGAGTTTTCAAGATTTCCTTTGTCCTTTATTTCCGAAGCCGCATCACGATGGTATAAAACATACGTTTCACCATCACCCAATGTACCTGACAACGCCAATTTCGCAGTAGCCGCCGTAGCACCGTTCGCATACAATTCTAACGAATAATTACTCAAATCGACGGCTTGTCCCGATCCGTTATAGAGTTCAACCGCTTTATTAAAACTGCTGCCCTCAACATATTCGGAAATAATCAGATCCGTTGCCCCAGACTCCGCATTTGCAACGGCAGGAATTGACGGTACAACCACCGTTGTAGCAAGTCCAGCCGCCAATAAAGCATTCAAACGCTTCTTCCACCTTTTACTACGCATGAAACCATTCTCCCTTCATCATTGAAAAATATGGTGAACTGCGTGAAGATTGACCGCGAACCGCTCCCTTTCCATAAAAGTTTGATAGATTAATAGACTGCACTCCTATCGTACCATTGCGTCTATGTCGAGACCATGCGACTTTTCTCAATATTTCGCTATTTTTATATCAAACTTTTGACACGTTTTTCTTGGATGGATTTGTGAGATTAGGCGCAATGGCAACAGTTAGGTTAGTTTTTATGGAGTGTTTTAATTGCCACGGGTAAATTCATTTTATTCCATAAAAAAACCCCTAGCCCCGAAGGACTAAGGAGTGCTTCAATCAATACACGATTACTAACTCTTTTACTTCTTCTACACCTTTACCATCAACAATTTTCTGCACTTCAGAGCCGTCCAATGTCTCCTTTTGGAATAAGACATTGACCAATTCCTCGAACTGCGCGGCATTTTCCTGAATGAGCGTTTCGGTTTTTCGCAACGCTTCTCCGAAGAGAGCTTGCATTTTTAATTCTTTTTCACCTTTATTGAAGGTCAGCATGAACCCATCTTGAAGCAAGCCCGTGTCTACCATCCGCTCGATAATATCCTTCGCCTGCTGCACATCTCCACTCACGCCAATGCTATGCTCCCCAAGATATAGCCGCTCTGCGACGCCTCCTGCTAGAATCATGCTCACTTGATCGAGCAACTCGCTTGCTGTCTGCAAATGTAGCTCCTTCTGAATCGGAGCCACATAACCAAGTGCTTGTCCGCGCGGAATGATTGTCGCTTTACGGACAGAGCCCGGTTTTGTGATAGCAGCGATTAACGCATGGCCAGATTCATGAATAGCAACTCTTCTTTTCGTATCAGGATCGTTCAGTGTACGTGATGTACTTCCAAGAATCGTCCTGTCGATTGCGAAATCGAGGTCTCCCTTGCCAATTTCTTCGCGGCCATCACGAATTGCCCGCTTGCTCGCCGTTTCAAATAAAGAGCTGAGCTCCGCACCTGAAAATCCCGATGTGCTTTCAGCCAATACATCAAGTGAAGCATACACTTCTTTCGCCAACAGTCGGCCTTTCGTATGGATGTCGATAATTTCACGACGTCCATGCGTGTCCGGAAGTGGTACATTGAATGTATAATCAATACGACCCGGACGAAGGAACGCTTCATCTAGCATGTCTTTACGGTTCGTCGCCGCGATGAACAAGATCCCTTCATTATCGTTGCCGCCGTCCAACTGAACAAGCAGCTCCGTCAATGTCTTTTCAGACTCTTCACCGCCATGCTCTTTCCGTTTGCCTGCAAGTGCGTCTACTTCATCGATAAAGATAACGGCCGGACGATTTTTACGGGCATTTTGGAATAATGTGCGCACGCGTGAAGCGCCGACCCCGACAAACAGCTCCGTAAACGCAGAACCGCTGGAAGAATAGAAAGTAGCTCCAATTTCACGAGCGATTGCTTGGGCAAGCAATGTTTTTCCGGTCCCCGGAGGCCCATACAAAAGAATCCCTTTTGGCGCTTGGATACCGACTTGTGTTGCACGTTTCGGATCTTTGATGATCGAAAGCGTCTGGTGAATCTCTTCCTTCATCTCTTCCGGAAGCCCACCGATATCGTTAAGAGTAATATCAGGAAGCGGAGTCGCTTTCGAAGCTCCGTTCTTCATCGAAGAAACGCCTACCCCAAGCTTCCCTTTCTTGTGAAGAATTACCAATGTCAAAAACGCTGCTAGAATCAAACCACCGACAATCAAACTGTTATATTGGCTAGCGTCGGCAAATGTATATGAAAGATTATATTTTTCCACTAATTGTTCTGCAAGTTGGCTTTGTGGACGGACTTGCGTTACATACAGTCCATCATTCGTTTCCAAATGCAATGTGCCATCAGCCTTTTCCTTCAAGGACAACGGCTTTCCTTCTTGAGCCTGAATCGTCTTCTCAAAATCAGAAAACGACACATTCATTCCCTTATTTGCACCCGAGACATACCATCCGACACTTGTTACAATTCCAATGACCAAAACGACAAGGACGACAATCTTCGTTGCAAATTTTGAATTCGGCTTCAAGCCATCCCCAACTCCCTTAAGAAAGATATTTTTATTATATAGGAAATAGAGTCATTTAAACAACAAGAATGATGTAGAATTAGTGACAATACTATTGCGTTAACTGGCTAGCTTGCAGGTTTTATCCGTATCTATCAAATTATTCCATAATAAAAACATACTATTTTTCCAGGTAAAGATATTTCCCCCAATCGATAATTCGATGACATACTTAATTTGCAAAACAAGTAGAAACCAGTCGAAAAAAGCATATTTCCCGGGGAATATGTATAAAATCTATGCTCATTTCCCAACAGCACTTGCTTCCCACATATATCTATGCTATAATTAATTAGTTAACGCCATAGTAACTTTTAATTTGACATGGCATTCTACGTACTGTTTTTGAGGACACTTATTCACACTGGCGCGGCTAAAGGGTCGCAAGGACGCAAGAGATGGTAGGGCTTGCGTTGCTTAAGGATAGAAGACACCCAGTGGAAAATGACCGCGGCATTGATCATTTTCAATAGAATCCGGATCACGGATCTTTAGATGGACATAAACTTCAACAATAAAAGTTACTATACAAAATAAGGGTTGCTTCTCATCATGAGAGCAACCCTTTTCCAATTTATGAATATATACGTTCTTCTGTTTCAACATCAAAGAAATGCGCTTTCTCCATATCAAATGCGAGCGGAATCGTGTCTGTTGGTCGGATCGACGTGTCGGAATCGATTCTTGCGATGAAATCAAATCCGTTCAACGCTGCGTATAAATACGTTTCAGCTCCCATTAGTTCCGCCACTTCGATTGTCGCCTGGAAAGTCGCCTTTCCATTCGATTCGATGTCGGACGCTTTCGTATAAATATCTTCCGGCCGGACGCCGAGGATTAATTCCTTCCCTGCATACCCATTCTCTTGAAGCATTTTGCGTTTCCCTTCCGGAATAAAAACCTTTGTTTCCCCAATGGCGAAGCCTTCCTCCGTCATTGTCCCTTTGAAAAAGTTCATTGCTGGTGAACCGATGAAACCTCCGACAAATACATTCCTCGGGAAATCATATACTTCTTTCGGCGTTCCAACTTGTTGGATATAACCGTCTTTCATGACGACGAGTCGTGTCGCCATTGTCATCGCTTCTGTCTGGTCATGCGTTACGTAAATCGTTGTCGTCTGCAGTCGTCTATGCAGCTTTTGGATTTCGGCGCGCATTTGCACCCTCAGCTTAGCGTCCAAATTGGACAGCGGCTCATCCATGAGGAAAATTTTCGCATCCCTTACGATTGCCCGCCCAAGTGCTACCCGTTGACGCTGTCCTCCAGACAATGCTTTCGGCTTACGGTCCAAATACTCCTCCAATCCTAAAATCTTTGCGGCCTCTTGGACTTTCACTTCAATCTCTTTCTTCTTCACTTTCCGAAGCTTTAAACTGAACGCCATATTTTCATAGACGGTCATATGCGGGTAAAGCGCATAGTTTTGGAATACCATCGCGATATCCCGATTTTTCGGGGCTACGTCATTCATCCGCTTGCCGTCGATTTCAAAATCGCCATCCGTTATATCTTCCAAACCGGCAATCATTCGCAACGTCGTCGATTTTCCACAGCCAGAAGGACCGACAAATACGATAAATTCCTTATCTTCTATATTTAAATTGAAATCTTTGACGGCAACGACACCTTTGTCATATTCCTTCGTCAAATTGGTCAACTTCAGTTCAGCCATGCTTTATCCCCCCTAAATATCTTCGGAGCCTGTTCGCTTCCCATATAGAACCGTGACATTCGCATGTCTATGTAAACAGCTCGCCGGAAATTCCTTCGATACGACTTCACTTTTCAACCGCTCGATCGCTTCCGTCTTTTCATCTCCAAATGCAAGAAGGATAATTTCCTTCGCCTCGAGAATTGTTTGGATGCCCATCGTAATCGCTCGCCTCGGGACATCTTCCTCGCAATGAAAATACTTTGCATTCATTGTACGAGTCGATTCCGCCAGATCGACGATATGTGTCCGTGAATGGAATGGTGTTCCCGGTTCATTGAAACCGATATGACTGTTCACCCCGATACCGAGCAATTGTATGTCGATTCCTCCACTTTCATGAATCAATCTTTCATACCGTACACATTCTTCATTCAAATCGGTTGCCTTTCCATCCGGCAAATGCCAATGAGTAGCTGGCAAATCAACCTTCGAAAATAAATGGTCCTCCATATAACTGTGAAAGCTCGTCGGATGGGATGATTCTAGTCCGATATACTCATCCAAATTGAATGTTCGTACTTTTGCAAAGGAAATCCGTCCTTGTACATGCCGTTCCACGAGATGTCGATAAAAGCCGGTAGGACTAGCACCTGTCGCAAGGCCAAGAACACTGTCTGGCTTCCTGTATACCTGCTGTTCAAACAAATCCGCGGCAAGACGACTCATTTCGTCATAGTCAGCTACTTCAACCCAATTGAACTCATAAACTTCATCATTCACGGGAATAACTCACCTTCCCTCTGCAAATGGTCGCCTGAACTTGAAAATCGGTATCCAAGAGTACAAGATCAGCGTCTTTTCCGGTCTCAATGCTTCCTTTTCGGTCAAACACTCCTAACCGTTTGGCTGCATTGGATGAAGACATTTTTATCAAGTCGGACAGATTCGCCCCTATGTTCCGCATCATTTGAACGGCTCCACCCATCTTCAAAACGCTGCCAGCCAATGTACCATTCGCTAATGTCGCTTTAGGACCGACTACTTCCACGGTCTGGCGCGCCAATGTATACGATCCATCCGGCAAACCTTTCGCCCGCATTGAATCCGTAATAAGGGTTATTCGTTCCGGTCCGATTTTATTATACAGAAGACGTAGCATGTCCTTCGACAAATGGATCCCATCTGCAATCACTTCACAATAGAGCTGCTCCAGCAAAAAACCTGCGCCAACCGTCCCGATCTCCCGATGGTGCATGCCAGTCATCGCGTTGCCAAAATGGGTAAGATGCGATAGACCATGATCAACCGCCTGCGCAATTTCCTCAAAAGACGCTTTCGTATGGCCTGCAGAAACGACGATGCCACGATCTGCAAGTCGCCTTGTCATATCTAGATCTTCATCACATTCCGGGGCAAGCGTTACGACTTTCAAATGAGCAAGACTTTCACCGAACCATCTTTCTAAAAGAGCAAAAGAAGGTTTTCGAATAAATTCAATTGGCTGCGCACCTGCTTGTTCCGGGTGAATGAAAGGTCCTTCCAAATGAAATCCGAGCATTTCAGCACCTGTTTCATTCTGCTCTAGGAATCTATAGCCGATATCGACTGCTTTTGCGATATCATCCGTCGACTGGGTCAGCGTCGTCGCAAGAAATGAAGTCGTCCCTTCTATTGGCAAAGCGTTTGAGATCTTTTCAAATGACTCCTCGTTTCCATCCATGAAATCAGCGCCAACCGCTCCATGTATGTGGATATCAATGAATCCTGGAAGGACAAGACAGCCTTGACCGTCCATCCGTTTTCCTGCGAAGTCGTTAATTGCTCTGCTTGAAACGGTTCTGATTTTCCCATCATCCACAACAATTTCGCCTTCCATGACGCCATCCGGCAATGCAATCCGGACATTATGAATGAGCAATGATGTCAAAGCTGTCACCTCCCGAATTATTTTTTCCGTTTCTTGAACGAATCGTTCCGAATATCATCAATCGCTTCACGTGTTGCATCCAAATAAGTAATTGTCGTTTCGAATTGCTTTGAGGCAACCGACATGAACAAGATATCCATAATATGCAGCTGTGCAAGCCTCGACGACGTAGCGCCGCTTCGCAAATTTGCTTCCTTTGCAGGTGATGTATGCAGTTGGATATCTGAAATTCGCGAAATCGGTGTCTGGCCGAATTTCGTCAAACTGATGGTCGTTGCTCCATTCGCTTGCGCAAGCTCAAGAATTTTCCCAACTTCAAATGTCGCTCCCGAGAAGGAGATGCCAACGACAACATCTTTCTCGTCAACATTCGCCATGATCGTTGCCCCCATATGTAAATCCGTGCTGACAGTTGAGGCTTTATGGATCCGCAAAAACTTCTGCTGTGCATCAATTGCCGCAATTCCTGAGGCACCAACGCCGAAAAAGTGGATATTTTGCGCTTTCACAATTGCATCGACAGCACATTCCAATTGCTTATGGTCAAGCAATTCCGCTGTTTCCAGCAATGTATGGACGGCATGCTCCGTCACCTTCTGAATCGTCGTAGCAACTGGTTCATTCGGCTGGATGTCCCGCGTCGTAATTTCCATTTTCCGTCCAAGATCACCGTTAATACGTAATTTCAACTCCTGAAAACCTTTCAATTGCAATGATTTGCATAGTCTCGTGACAGCAGCGCCGCTCGTTTGGCTCACTTCGCCTAGCTCCGAAACGGTCATCGTCACAATATCTTGCGGGTTCGCTAAAATATAGTCGGCTATTTTCTGTTCCGAAGGAGGGAGCAATTGCCTCATTTCTTTCAGCAGCACTAAGCCGCCGCTCGCTATAGCCATATATAACCCTCCATTTTCTTCAATCTAATTCCTTCACCATGACATGGAATATCCGGTATGTCTTAAATCCATTTTTCAAATATAAATGTCCTGCCGAGCTCTTTTCACTCGTCCAAAGGAACCAAGCACCTTGGATAGTCATTTGCTTCATTGAATGTAGAGCCTCATGCAATAATACCTTTCCAAGCCCTTTTCCTTGCTCGCTGTCATCGACTCCGAAAGGACCGAAACGTTCCCGGATCCCTTCGTAGCCGCCATACATTGCAAAGCCTACAATCCTGCCTTCCTTTTTCGCAACTAGAATTTGAGATGGGTCGATCCCTTGCAATAAACCTTCTCGGATTGCACGTCCCCAATCTGGGTTGAAGACGGTATTTGCGAACCAGATAACGGCAGGCAAGTCACCGTCCCGAACCGTTTCAAACATATAACCTTCCTGCTCGCGCTTCAATTTTACTGCCTTCACCGCGTCAGGATAAACATAATCCGTCAACGCTCTATGCATGGCGACCGGTGAATAGGCGCGTTTAAACCCTTCTTTTTGCAAGAAATTGAAACCGGATGGATAGACAGCTTCATCGATTCCCGGAAGGAAATAATTCGGTGCGTAAGAAGAAAAGAACACTTTCTTAGCCCCTTGCCCGCGAATATAATCAATTGCCTTCTCCATAAGCCCATTGCCGATTCCTTTTCTCCCGAAGTCAGGATGCACCATGAAAAAGGTGATCCATCCCGTATCGGGCTCAAGTTCAGTACCGCTCATCGGCAGCTTTCGCGTGATGGCTAAGATCGCTCCGACAATCCGCCCTCCGTCAACCGCGACGATCAAGCCTTCAGGGTCGAAGTTTGCATCGAGAAGCACTTGTGTCCTGAAACGTTTTTCATTGATTGGATCGTGGATCAGAACGTCATTCCATAGTCCGACAATCCCTATTTCATCTCCGCTTTGAAACGTATGATACATAACGTTTACCCTTCTTCCATACTTGCGAGTTTAACGGCTTTGCCTACGAATCCATCCGCCGCTATGATCAATTCTTGAGCTTTTTCTTTATCGACTTGTGCAAGAATCATGACGATGGCAAGCTTAACATTGTAACCGGTCTCTCTCAGAACAGATTCTGCCTTGTCTTCATCCATTTCGGTAATCGTGCAAACCATCTTTTTCGCACGTTCCCGCAATTTGAAATTGCTTGCATTTAAATCGACCATTAAGTTTTGATACACCTTGCCTGTCTTCACCATCGCCGTTGTCGAAATCATATTCAAAATGAGCTTGTGGGAAGTCGCGGCACGCAATCGAGTCGACCCTGTCAATATTTCTGGACCGGTAATGACTTCGATCGGTATATCCGCATAGTTGCTAATGAGCGAGTTTTCATTATTGGAAAGGCTGACAGTCGTTGCGCCGCATGACTTCGCATACACGAGCGCACCTTTCACATAAGGCGTCCTTCCGCTTGCAGCGATGCCGATAATGACATCCTTACTGTTCACTTGAAGATCCTCGACGTCCTTCGCTCCAAGTGTTTCATCATCTTCAGCGCCTTCGACGGCCTGATACATCGCCCCTTCTCCCCCTGCCAATACCGCCTTTACGAGATCGGGGGAAGTTCCAAATGTCGGAGGGCATTCCACTGCATCCATGACGCCGACTCTGCCGCTCGTTCCTGCACCTATATAGAGAAGCCTACCACCATTTTTAAAAGCTTCCACTACTTTTTCAACAGTCTTTTCAATTTCCGGGATCACTTGCCGAACAGCTAAGGCAACGGTCTGATCCTCATCATTCATCGTTCTCAATATGTCCCCGATTGACATTTCATCCAATCTCTTTGTCTTCGGATTGGATCCTTCAGTCGTCAGAAGTGATAATTTTTCCATCGTCCGCCTTCCTATCTGTATCGTAAGTAACGTTCTCTCATTTTCATGAATTTCCCCGTATCTCGACTGCACTCCTGCAAATACCGGTGTATATTCCCTTCCAATAGCCCACGGCGCAATGCATCATTCCCTGCAAGCAGATCGATCATCGGATGCCCCAATTTGCCATACTCCAAAAACTCGAGTTTTCCGGGGTACATCTCTGCAACGACTGCAAGGATTTTAACGAATGACTCCACTGGTTTAAACGTCTGCCGATCCGTTATATGAAGCTGAATCCCCTCGCAAAGTTGTCCATTGTACTTTTGATACATCGGCGTGAAGGAGAGTGCGCGTGCGCGGATCCCTTCCAAGCCTAAAGCATTTACATTATCTTGCAACTTCTCTCCGTCAATGAAAGGAGCGCCGATAATTTCAAACGGTTGTGTCGTCCCACGTCCTTCGGAAAGATTCGTTCCTTCTACCAAACATGTCCCCGGATATAGCAGCATCATATCGAGCGATGTCGTATTTGGCGAAGGCGGTATCCAAGGCAGCCCATTATCCGTTTGGAATGAACGCCTATTCCAGCCTTTCATCTCGACCACTTCCAATTCGCATCCGATGTGAAACTCTTCGTTAAAATAGGTAGCAAGCTCACCGACTGTCATACCATGCCTGTTCGGAATCGGATATAGTCCGACGAAAGACGTGTAATCCGGATCGATTAAATTCCCTTCGACTATGTCTCCGCCAATCGGATTCGGCCGATCGAGGACAATCATTCTTTTTCCTGTTCGAGCGCAAGCTTCCATCATATATGCCATCGTGTAAATATACGTATAATATCTCGCGCCGATGTCTTGTATATCGAAGACGACGATGTCGACTTTTTCCATCATTGCATCCGTCGGTTTTTTCGACTGCCCGTACAGGCTAAATATCGGAATGCCCGTTGAACGATGGATGGCGTCGGTGAATTTCTCGCCTTCCTTCACATTCGTCAACAAGCCGTGCTCCGGCGCGAAAAGCACCGCCAACTGAAGCTCGGGATGCTCATGGAATAAACGAATCGTAGAGACAAGCTCTGCATTTGCACCTGTTTGATTCGTCAATAAACCGAGCCTCTTCCCACGTAGTTCCGACAAGTCCCTCTCAAAAAATGCGTCAACACCCAACTTCACTTGAATGTGCCCCATCATTCTTTCACGCCGCCAAGCGTCAAGCCTTTGACGAAATAACGTTGGAATAAAATGAAGACGATGATCATCGGAATGGCAGCAACTGCAGCACCGCTCATAAGCAATTTAAAGCTTGCCAAGTTCGCGTCCTGCAATGTTTTCAACCCTACAGGCAATGTGTAAAGCTCTGCAGTGTTCAGCACGATGATCGGCCATAGGAATGAATTCCATACGTTCATGAACGTGAAGATGCCAAGCGCGGCAAGTCCCGGTCTTGCGAGCGGCAGGACGACTGTCCAAAATGTCCGCCATTCACTTGCCCCGTCCATTCTGGCAGCCTCAAGCAATTCGTCCGGAATGGAATACATGAACTGCCTCATGAGGAATACGCCGAATACCATGGAAAGATCAGGTAGGATCAATGCCCAATGCGTATCCATCAAACCTAAATTCCCGACCATAATGAATAGTGGGACGAGTGTTACTTGACCAGGGATCATCATCGTCGAAATAATAATCCAGAAGATCAAATTCCGTCCTGGGAATCTCTTCTTCGCCAACACATAGCCTGCCATCGAGTCGATAAGCAAAATGCCTATCGTGACGACAACCGCAATGTAAATACTATTGAAAAACCATTTTCCAACGTCATGCTTCTTGAACAATGTCTTGAAGCTACCGAACGAATTCGAAACGATATGGTCCATCATATCGCGATGATACGCTTCCTCTTTGGCATCCCCAGCTTTAGCCGCATCCCTCGCCTCGCCCCAATGCTTGAAATATAGCGGTATTCCCATCGGATACATTTTCGGCGGATTGGAGTCGACGTATGAAACTGGACGCTCCATATCTTGGGATTGATAGCTGCTTAGCTGAAGAGAAGTCGAGAACACCCAATACAACGGAAGCAATGAAACAATGGCGAAAACAGTAAGCAATCCGAAAATAATTAGTTTATTTAAACGATCGAGCGGTTTTTTCTTCATTTCCTATCCCCCAATCACTCATCATGGCGAAGCACCCGGAATTGGATGACAGAAAAGATGAGGATAATGACAAATAATACGACTGATTGAGCCCCTGCCAAACCGAATTCGAAATCACGGAAGCCCGTTTTATAAATGAGGTGGACGAGCGTTTCTGTCGCGCTCCCCGGTCCTCCCCCGGTCATCATGATGATTTGCGTAAACACTTGGAATGAACCAATCGTGCTCAATAGCACTAAATATAATGTCGTCGGTTTCAATAAAGGAATCGTAATATGGATCCACTGTTTGAATCGGCTTGCACCATCTATCCGCGCGGCTTCATATAACGATTGGGAAATCGATCCCATCGAAGCTAAATACATGATGATCCCAACTCCAAACGGGATGAGACATTGCATAATGATCAGCGCCCATAACGCCGTACTCGACTGTCCAAGCCAGTTGACGGGACCAGCGCCGAACCAACCTAACACATAGTTGAAAAGCCCGAAATCGTAATTGTACATCCAGCGCCACACCATCGCGATGATGACCATCGAGGTGACCGTCGGCAAATAGAACGCAGATCTGAACAAGCTTTGTGATACTTTCCCTAATTCAAAAATGAGTGTGGACAGCACAAGAGCGCTAATAACGCCGAACGGAACTGTTACGACCGTAAATAGCAAAGTGTTTTTCAATGCAATCCGGAATGCTTCGCTCTCAAACACTTTTATGTAGTTCTCTAATCCGACAAATTCACTGCCGAAGATTTTGTATTTCTGAAAGGATAAAATGAACGCCCACACAACGGGGATTGCAACGAAAAGCGTGAAAAGAATAAGCTTTGGCAGCAGGAAGAGGTACGCGCTATAGTTCCGCTTCATCTCGTAAAGCACTTTTTTAGGACTCTTTTTCGATTTTCCGATAACTTTCAGTTTTTCCTTATTCTTTTTCGGCACTGCACCCATAGGCATCTGAGTCATATTGACACCCCCCTAAAAGTGAAGCAGGCGTACGCGATGCATAGCCTGCTTTCTTTTTATCCCGCATTAACTGGCAGTAAGACTCCCACCTATGTGGGAGGTAGACTGCCAGTAAATGCCCGATTGGTTCAACTAACACTCACTGGGGGAAAAGCACCCCCATTGAGTGAAGTTTCACTTTATTACTCCATTATTTGGTCTACTGCTTTTTTAGCATCTGCCATCGCTTGCTCGGCAGTTTTTTCACCATTGAACACGAGTTGCAGTTCACTTTGGATTGCTTCATCAATTTTTTTCCATTCCGGATGACGTGGAAGCATGATAACTTGATCGGACATTTCCATTGCACGTGTCATTTCCGGATTGTCTTTGAACGGATCCATTTCAGCAGCACTAATGCGCGCCGGGAAAATACCGTAATTTTGTGCCATATGATATTGTTCATCAGCTGTAGAAATAAATTTCATGAAATCTGCAACTGCTGCTTTCTTGTTCACATCTTCTTGGTGCATCATGACCCAACCGCCGACGCCGCCGATTGTCGATGCATCTTTATCACCTGACGGATATTCAGCAACCATGAAGTTTGTCGGATATGCACCTTGTGCAGCACCGATTGCCCATGTTGCCCAAGGTTGCATGGCGACTGTACGCTGCTCTTCATTCGCCCACGCTTGGAAAGTACCACCAACATCATTGCCGCCATGCGTCTCTGGAGCAACTTTATGCGTCAATTTCATATCAGCCAAATCTTGAATCGCCTTTACAGCTTCCGGAGAATCGAATGTGAACTCCGTCATATCCTCGTTAAGCGGTGATCCGCCATTTTTATAGAAGAATGGCCAAGCTTCATAATAGCCAGGCATGATGTACGTCGAGAATCCGTATACATCCGTCTTGCCATCGCCATCGCGGTCGAACGTCAATTTTTCTGCTGCTTGTAAAAACTCTTCATATGTCCACTTTCCATCTTTCGGCGGCTCAACGCCTGCCTCTTCGAATAGATCCAAGTTCAACAGCATCGTGTGCAACGTAATACTGTTCGGAATTCCGTATAGCTTTCCATCATACGTATATGCTTCAAGCGCATTGTCGTAGAAGTCCGCTTTTGCATCTTTATCGAAATATGGATCTAGTGATTCGATGACGCCTTGCTCGATATGATCGATGCTTACCGCGCTGCCGCTAATATCGACTGGCGCGATATCCGGCCAAGCTTTACCTGCGATGGCGACGCCGAGCTTATCTCCCATTTCCGCCCATGGCACTTGCACTAATTCGATTTCAATGCCTTCATTTGCTTCTTCGTATTCTTTAATCTTATCTTCTAGCCAATGGAACTTATTATCGTCCGCATCCGGCCATCTTGGTCCATCCCAAATGGTGATCTTTCCTTTGAACTCTTCAGCATTTCCCGCTTCTTCTTTGTCGCCGCAAGCTGCAAGCATCGTCGCGGCAAGCCCTAGCGTTAAGGCCGCAAGAGCGGATTTCTTCCATACTTTCTTCATTTTTTGACCCCCTAAAATTTTTCTCGTGAATTTCCCCATTTTTTAATTTCTAGCAGATAAAACGGTTGTGCCCAAACGCATAAAACAGAGGAAACGCGCATAAATCCCGGAAACGACGCATAAACGTCTACAAATACTCATAACTTGCCAAATTCGTGCATAAACGCCGCGAATCACGCATAAACCATAAAATACACGCATAATTGCCTGCAAGCACTTATGATCCCCAAGCTATTTTCCCCATTATCGTCGCTTTCTCCGCGCCCGTCGCTGCTGGCAATGAATTTGGAATTTTGTTGATGCCCAAATAGCCAAGCAAGGCAAAGACGAACGCTTCCTTCGCATCTGCGTCGATTCCTAGATCACCTGTCGTTGCAAATTTTACATCTTCAGGTAGGAGTGCCTTCAGAAACCCCATTAATGTCTGATTATGCACACCACCTCCGCTGACAATCAATTCTTTCACGTCATGCGTTTCTATATATCTTTGAATCTCTGTAGCTATTGTTTTTGCCGTCAGCATTGTTGCTGTGGCGATTTTATCGGTGGATGATCGACCACGCTCATCCCCTTCCGTCCAAAATGCTTCAACGAAAGAAGATCCGAATAATTCCCTCCCCGTGCTTTTCGGTGCTTGTAAAGCGAAATATTCATGGCTCGTCAGTCGACCTATCCATTCATCGTCGACAGTGCCGCCAGCAGCTAGCTTTCCGTCCTGATCGAAGGAGCTTTGCCCGCCGGTTAGCTTTGCAACACAAGCATCGATCAACATATTTCCAGGACCTGTATCGTAGGCGACAATCGATTGCTCCGACCCACGCCGCGGCAGCACTGTCAAATTGGCGATGCCTCCGATGTTTAGAAGGACACGCCCGATCAGCTCCGATTGGAATAAAACCTGGTCCGCAAATGGAACTAATGGAGCACCTTGCCCACCCGCCGCCATATCACGTGTTCTGAAATCCCCAATGACTGTTTTGCCTATACGCTCCGCTAAAACAGCGATATCACCAATTTGCATCGTATTCGGACGGGCGTACATTCGTTTCAGTTCAACTACCGGCTCATGCCATATTGTCTGACCATGAGAACTGATGAGATCAATCGTATCCAGTCCGATTCCCGCTTGCTGTAAAGCTTCCGTAAGCGACTCTGCATATCGTTCCCCTAAATACATATTCATCGAAGATACTAGATGCAGTGGTGCTGCCGGGTCCATCAACTTATGCAGCTCTTGCTTAAGTCCATCGTCATATGGCATCGTCACGAAATGAAGCAAGTCATGCCGGATATTCCCTTCTTCAAACGAGAAATCGACAATCGCAATATCGAGGCCATCCAAAGAAGTTCCCGACATTAATCCACAGACGCGCATTGGTTTCACGGGCATGCTCCTTTCCAAAATCTCTCATTGAAAACGCTTACTGTCATTTTAGCGTTTCTGAAATTAAATATCAATACTAATTTATTTTTCTAAAAAGAATTTTCACTCATTCGATAGTGACTGGTAATCTACCATTTATTGATGTTGTTCCTGTCAAATATGAAGCTACAACTTCAAACGCAGATTGTGTGAATTCATATGTGCAAATGACCCGATTTGCCTCCGGAAAATATGACGCATCATAAGGCGACCGCACAGCAATAACATCAACTGGCTTGCCACTATCCAATAATTCATCGACGAGCTGCCTCTGTTTTTCATGCTTATCGGCATTCAACGTCAGCACGATAATATGATCGTACTCGCCCGCGAGTTCCTTCATATGGACATCACTCGAACTATTACCGTCGATTTCCATTGATATAACGTTTCCGTGAAGCTTCTTCAACTGCTCCGCCATCGTCAACGTCGCATACCGTTTATCTTCCACCATCATCGCATATTCATTTTTTGGGTGGACGAGCAGCACACGGTCCTCCACTGCAATCGGAATACCCGGACCTTTCACTTCTGTTATGCCTTGCTTATAAATTTCTTCCATTTCATCATGATGCTTCTTCGAGCCGACAAAATCGGCAACCGTTTTATTCGCTTCAATCTCTTCCCATGATGTATATTTACGCGCAACTTTCTCGATTCTTTCAATTGACTCCTCAATCCGACGCTCGGATATCCGGCCGCTTTCGACAGCTTCCGCCAAACGTATGACTGCCTGCTCCTGTAAATCATGCAAATGGGATACCATGACGAAGTCTACTCCCGCCTCAACCGCCTTTACGCATCCTTCCACTGTACCGATCCTTTTCGAAATCGCGTCCATTTCCATGCAATCCGTTGTAATGACGCCGTCGAACCCGAGCTCTTCCCGAAGAAGCCCCGTAATGACTGAATGTGATAACGTCGCCGGGACATTCTCTTTGTCTTCAAGTGCAGGGAAATAAACATGTGCACTCATAACAGCATCCGCACCAGCCGCCATGCATTCCTTGAACGGTACTAGCTCGACAGCGTGCAACCTTTCAAGATCATGATCGATCACCGGTAAATCGAGATGGGAATCAACACTCGTATCTCCATGGCCCGGGAAATGCTTTAACGTCGTCATGACCTCTGCCTCTTGCATTCCGAGCATCGAATGTTTCGCCATTTCCGCTACATTCGCAGTGTCTTCCCCGAAGGAACGGACACCGATGACCGGATTTTTCGGGTTATTGTTAATATCAACGACAGGCGCCAAATTCCAGTTGATGCCAAGCGCTTTTAATTCTTTGCCGGTCATATATCCAGCTTTTCTAGCATTCGCCGGATCATGTGTCGCTCCGAGTAGCATTGCGCCAGGGATGATCGTTGTCCCTTCACCGAGTCTCCTGACGACACCATTTTCCTGATCGATACAAATGAGCAAAGGCGTTTCATATCCCGCCTTCTTCGCTTCCGCTTGGAGGCTGTTCGTCAACGCGAGAATTTCTTCCGGCGTGCCGATATTCCGTCCGAATAGGATGATCCCTCCAATATGATATGTGTGAATCAAATGTTTAATTTCCTCCGACATCGTAATGCCTTTGAATCCGGCAATCAGCAATCGGCCTACCTTTTTTTGCAAATTCATGTTGTTTCCCCCTCTTCACATCTCTTTTACTTAAATCGGAAATCCCGGGATATACCCTTCCCGTCTTACATGCAATCCCCTTGAGTTCTTCAACGTCTGCGCATACGTTGTGCGAGCCAGACAGCCGCGCATCGTCCCTAGCGCTTTATAATAATCGTAATATCGGAAACTAGTAGAATTCATAATGAACCAGTAGCAAGACAAAGCCTTCAAGTAAGCATCGAACGAATCTGTCACATCGACGTAAATATCCGGTTCATACCCATCCATGTCCTCCCAGTTTTCACTATGGAAAACGCGTCGAAGACCGTGCGGGGGCAGTCCTTCAAGATCGAATCCCGGCAAGGAAGCTTTCAGCCATGCATCTTGTACAATCTTTTGACAGAGTGCATGATCAGGATGCATGCTGTTCTCCCAATGTGTAATGACGAATTCTGGCTTTTCCCTCCGAAAAATCGTCGCCACTTCCTTGACGATTTCTTCATTGAACGTCAATTCTGCATCCCGATGTGCGAGTGTGATGCTCGTTCCTCCTAAAATGGCCGCTGCTGCTTCAGCCTCCCGGATCTTTTGCAGACGGTATTTCTCTACATCCATATTCGGCGGTGCTCCCTTCTCCCCTGCCGTTAAATGAAGGAACGTTACTTGATATCCTGCCTGTGCGTATTTATGGGCGATTGCGCCGGCTTGGATTTCCCCATCCCCGCAATGCGCTCCGACGATCATGACACGTTGCATACTAATTCCCCCTATGAAAACAATGTTGTATAGACAATATTATGTAGGCGGGGCCGCAGACGGAGCATTTCAAGATGCCGCCCAAAATACACACGGTTCGTCAGCAGCATGACCGTCAATTCCTTTTCTGGATCAATATAAAAGCTCGTCCCGGTGAATCCCGTATGCCCATACGTGCTTTCCGACATTAAATCTCCTGCTGGACTCGCCCCGCTCCCTTTCAATTGCCATCCGAGACCTCTGCTTTCATCCGCAAACGGTGTGAAGTTGCGTCGCGACAGCGCAAGCCAATGCGGATCGAGGATTTTCTTCCCTTCGTGCACTCCGTCGTTTTCGAGCATTCTTGTGTAAATAGACAAATCGTCCATCGTTGAAAACAATCCCGCATGACCGCTTATCCCGTCCATGAATTCCGTATTATCATCGTGGACGATGCCATATTTATGGCCTTGCAAATGATCGTAATACTCGGTCGGTGCATACCGCTGCCGCTCACACGTCGGCTTATATCCCGTATCCTTCATTCCCATTGGCTCGAATAGATGCTGTTGCGCATATTCGTCAATCTTCTGCCAGCTAACCTTTTCGATAATTTCCATAAGGAGAATGAACCCGAGGTCGCTATAAACGACATTAGTGTCAGGTGTATATTCCAGCTGCTCATCTTCAATCTCCTTCAACACTTGCGCGTCTGAAAGTTTCCTTTCAAAGTAAGGACGATGGGCAATCAAACCCGAAGAATGGGTGAGCAGCTGCTTAATTGTCGTACCTTCTTTCCCGTGTTTTTGGAATGAAGGGATGAATCTCGCAACTTTATCATGCAAATGGATTTCCCCAGCTTCACATAATTGCAAGACGGCAGGCAACGTCACCATCACCTTCGTCAACGACGCCATATCGAACAGATGACTGCTCGTTACGGGTACTTTATCTTCTTCCAAACTATTCGTTCCAACTGCTTCGTCGAGTATGATTTTTCCTTTGTGCCGGACACGGATGACCGCTCCCGGTGTCACTTGCAAATCGATTTCGCGCTGTAAAAAGTCCTTCACCGCTTCTCTCATTCATTCCACCCCAATTGTTTAGACATCGACTGATACTGCTTCCAAGGTGTGAAGCCGAGCTTTTCATAAAATGCAACGAGCTGTGTCCAATCAATGACGATATCCGTCACTCCCCTGCTGATCAGTTCATTCGCCGCAGCCTTCACTAAGTCGATTCCAAAATGATTCCCTCGGATTTCACGGTCAATTCCTAAAGGTCCGATGCCACCCATCTCCCCTTTGCTTAACGCCGACCAATATACGTTTTGCGCAATGACCGGTGATAGTGGGTCGTTTATCCGGCAAAATCCTTGCAGTTCACCGTCAATGAAAAAACCGATAAACTCCCTTCCCGAGCCGGCAATTAATTCATAATGAATAACTTCATAATGCCAGCGACCCGGAAAGACGCGCTCCAAAAACTGGAGCAGAGAAGGGATGTCATCTTTCGTCAATAGACGATAATGCTCACTCGAATTCGTTAGCTTGTATAACTCACTTTCTCGGACATTTTTAATCAAATCCGTTTCAATCCCGCCCTTGATGTATCCACGCTTTTCAAACCAGCCGATCGTTGCTACGTCTTCAACTGGAACGCCAGGGAAGTAATGCCATGGATCACGCCCTAATCGGATTTCATCAACTCCCGCTTCAAGCAGCGCCTGTTCCGCGAGCCGAAGCAACTCCGAGCCGACCCCATCTTTTTGAAATGGCTTCCCGACCAACATGCATTGAATCCATCCGACCGTCTTCGGCATACGGGCATCAAGCTTCTCCACATACCGTTTCGCGACAATAAATCCACAAAGTTGCCCTTCCTTAACGACAGCGAAAGACCCTTCCGTCACCACATTCGGTTCAGTCGTTGTGTTTTGATTCCATAACGCGGCGTTCATCGGAAATCGTTCGCCGATTTCCTTATTCCAAAGCTCCACGATATCAGATGCAAGTATTTCTACTAAAGGCACTACCGTCATGGCGCCACCCTTTCTTGAAGCTGTTCATTCAAACGGCTGGCGAATTCCGGATGGACAGTCTTTTGCCTTTCCGCCAATCCTGCAAGAACCGCCCCTCCGACAGGCGGCACTTGCGTCGATTGGAAGACGGCGTTCGGAATCGATTGATGGGCCAATTCACGGAACCTTTCTGCAAACAGCTCAAATTCGGTGAAGACGCCGCCCGACAATACAATTGCAGTTGGATCGTTTTTATCGAATATACGGTGATGGCAAGCTTCAATTGAATGCATCATTTCCTCGCACGCTCTCTCCACAATCCCTTTTGCAACTTCATCATCCGCCTGCGCTTCTTGAAAAACGAGACGGGCAAGCGGCGCGACGACTGAACGCGGATGTTCTTTCCCGTACACTTTGCCGATAATATCCGGGACGTTTTGGACAGCAAAATACTCCTTGACCCGATCCGTCAATGATGTCGCCGAGCCGCGATTATCAAACGAACGGAACACCGCTTTCAACGCTTCATTCCCTAAATAAAACCCGCTTCCTTCGTCATCGAATAAATAACCCCATCCACCAGAACGGGCGGTTTCCCCGTTTTCATTAATGCCTAATGTGACAGCGCCGGTACCTGCTATCTGGACGATGCCCGGTCCGCCGAGCGTGCCGGAATATAAAGCATTAAACGCATCGTTCCGTACAGTGACTGTCGTTCCGGCTGGCAGCTCCTGTGCTAACAGGGCCGCCACTTCTACATCCCGCCCACTTTCCCCGACGCCTGCAATTCCAGCAAAACAGACGGACAATTGATTGAAAACAGCTTCGTTCTGCTTTTTCAACTCTCTTGCCAATCCGCAAATCACTTCTTCGAATTCTGCCTGCAGCAACGTGTTCGGATTGCTCCGTCCAGTTACTGCATGCATGTAAACGTTTCCAAATACATCGGCGACAATGCCCGTCGTCCTCGTTCCGCCACCGTCGATTCCTAATACATACATCTGTTGACTACCGCCTTTTTTTCCGTCGAATTAATATCTTGTCACTAAATCAATCCCTGTGTAGAAATGCTTCAAAATAACATCATACGTATATCCTTTTTCAGCCATTCCGACCGCACCGACTTGGGACATTCCGACGCCATGGCCCCATCCGCCGCCGTCCACTTTGTATCCGATCGTCTCATTCGTTTCCTTATCGATGACAGGCTCAATAATGAACAATGTGCTTAACAACACTGCCGGATTGCCGTTCGCATCGATATATTGGAGTGCCCAGCGGATGCGGTCCTTGTATTCGTAGAACGTACCGTTGTCCGTAACGAATTCAATGACAGCCGCACGACCCGAGCTGGACCGTTCTGTTACATTGATTTCCAACACTTCGCCGACTTCAGTGTTGAAGTAGGTTCCAACGATTTCGCTGATTTCCTCTGCCGTCCATTCAAAATGCCAACGATAATATTTGGACCAATTCGCTTCGAAATCTCCTGTCTTCACTTCACGCAATGATTCCCCTGCGCCTGTTTTCTTATAAATGTCCAAAGCCGGGACGTATTTTAAGTCATTCCCTTTTTGCGCTACATGCTTTGCTCGTAAATAAGGAGTCGCTTCCGAGTTCCATACATCTTCGTTATTCGCCGTGAAACCGCCGCTCGTTGAATGGAAAACCGCTGTTATGAGCTTCCCTTCATACGTCGCGACAATCCCTCTAGTACCGTCGACAGCTTCATTCGAGATCGGATGCTCCGCGCTAAATCCTCCATACACTTGATCGGAAGTTGTCGGCAATAGATCATAGCCGTCCGCACTCCGCTTGCCCATATTGGATAAAGCATATGTGCGTGCTGCAATCGCCTGTGCTTTTTGTGCTTCCACTTCTGCATATGGAACCGGAGGAAGCTCACGAGGAACGACACCGTATAAATATTGCTCGATGCTCAATTCATTGATACCTGCCAACGTTCCGCTGCTGTTGAAGCCAACTTCCGCAAGTCCGCGATACGTTTGTCCGTTGATTTTAACGAATCCGGACGGCGCTAAAACTTGAACAGGATTCGAAGTTTCCTTCTCTTCCCCGTTTTTCGTCACTTTCAATTGTGTTTCGCCTTCTGCAATCGTTATGATTTTCCAAAATGCGTCGCTCGCAGCCAATCCTTTTGCGACAACTTCATCCTTGAATGCAGTCCTGTCTGCGAATGATGCATCCGCCGCAAATTTGCCAAGATACAAACGCCAACCGCCGTTATAATCTTCTGCGTACGTCGGATACCCTTCAGCATGCGCCCGTCGAAGCCAATCATCTAAATATGCTTGACTCGTCGTGAAAGCGACTTGCAGACGGTAGTGAGTTTGAACAGTTGAAGCGGAACCCAATTCCACGAACACTTCTTCATCCGTTCCGGTAAATATTACCTCTCCTGTGTACTTATCGATCAATTCAAATGCACCTTGCCCGCCGATAGTCAATGAACCGACGGTCGGCACAACGCCAATCCGGATTGTCGGATCCTCGCCGGTTTGTGCAGACGCCGTATGTCCTCCCACCCCTTGGAAAAATAATGCGCACGCCATTAAACTAGCGGCTGCATACTTCAGGACTTTCATCCAATCGTTCATCCTCTCTATTATTGGTATTTTCGTTGCTACCAATAGAGATTCGACGAAGCTATGAAATTCCCTTTTAGATTATCAAACTATTTTTGATATTTATTTTCAGGAAGAACGAATACGCAATTCGGTTTCCTTATCGAAGAAATGGACTTTATCCATCGAAAACGCAAGGTTTACTTGCTCGCCAGGACGGATTGCTGTTTCTGCGCTTAACCGTGCGACGAAGTTCTGCCCTTCCAAACTGGAATAGACCATCGTTTCAGCGCCGGTCAGCTCGGATACATCGACTTGGACAGTTACATTTGATTTCATCCCGCCATCACCGCTGCTTGCAGCTTCCTCAATATGCTCCGGTCGGATGCCGATCATCGCTTCTTTTCCGATATAGCCCAAGCCGCGGAGCATCTCCATCCGGCTTTCTGGAATGAACAGCTTTGTATTCCCTGTCGTGAAGATTCCTTCACCGACAATGCCTGTGAAAAAGTTCATTGCAGGCGAACCAATGAATCCACCGACGAATACATTCTCCGGATATTCATACACTTCCTTCGGTGAACCTATTTGTTGAATGAACCCGTCTTTCATGACGACGAGCCTTGTCGCCATCGTCATCGCTTCCGTCTGGTCATGTGTCACATAGATCGTCGTCGTTTTCAGCCGTTGATGAAGCATCGCAATTTCCGCCCGCATTTGGACACGCAGTTTTGCATCCAAATTCGAGAGCGGCTCATCCATAAGGAACACTTGTGCATCGCGGACGATCGCTCTTCCTAACGCAACCCGCTGTCGTTGCCCGCCGGAAAGCGCCTTCGGTTTTCGGTCTAATAACTCCTCTAGCCCCAAAATTCTTGCGGCATTCATGACCCTTTCGTGGATTTCTGCTTTCGGAAACTTCCTGTTCTTTAAACCGAATGCCATATTTCCATACACGGTCATATGCGGATACAGTGCGTAGTTTTGAAAGACCATGGCGATATCACGGTCCTTCGGCGCCACATCATTCACTCTTTTTCCGTTGAGATAAATACTTCCGGACGTAATTTCCTCTAGCCCTGCAATCATCCGGAGCGTCGTCGACTTTCCGCATCCAGAAGGACCGACAAATACGATGAACTCCTCGTCTTCAATATGCAGGTGAAAATCCGACACAGCCGTTACATTCTTATCGAATTCCTTATAAATATGTTCCAAAATCAACTCTGCCATTATTTCGCACCTCTCTCACTTACTAATAACGGATGGCAATTCTGAAAGACTCTCAATCACGTCTTGTGGAATCGCCTCTGTCGGAAGCGACTCAAAATGCTTTTTCGTTTCCCGCTCCAATTTCCGCAACGCAATGTCGCGGATTTCTAGTACTCCCCTTCGTTCGGCTGGTGCCAGCTCTTTCAATGTATCCGGCAAATGACGGCATATCCAAATGGAACGCACACCAATCGCATTTGCAGAAATGACGTCATGATCGATTCGATCCCCTACATGTGCAACGATTTCACCGAGCTCCAAGACAGAGCCGTACATCCTTTTATCCGGTTTCGCAAGCCCTACTTCCTCAGGGGTGACAATCAAATCGAAATGCCTCGTCAGCTTCAATGCATCCATGACCGGCAATTGATATTTCGTAAAGCCATTCGTGACGACCGCCAATGAATACCCAAGCTGCTTCAGTTCATCCAGCACGTCACAAACTGACTCTTCCAGTAAATAAACATTCGGTTCCATGCAAAACCCTCTTACAATCTCTTCTACATTAATAGACAGTTGCAGGCCATTCGCTTTCACATAATGCATGACAATATCGTCCCAGTCATATGCATCCGCAGTCCTTCCGTCCTTCAAACGAGTTTCATGCTCCAGCACGAGTTGACCGACGATGTTTTCCAGCAATTTATTCTCAAGTAAAACCCGTCTTTCAATTTCCGGAAACACATGGCCGACGAAAGGATTTTGCATGAGCGTCCCATCCAAGTCGAACGTAATCCATTTCTTCATTTCACAGCACCTGTCGTCAAACCTTCAATGAACTGCTTGGAGGCTAATAAAAATGCGACAATCATCGGAAGCGATGAAATCGTCAATCCTGCAAATAACAAATTCCATTGCGTGTCATATTCGCCGAAAAGGGAAAGCATTCCTAACGGTATCGTGTTTTTCGCGTCATCATGGATGAAAATCAATGGATAGAAAAAGTCATTCCATACGCCGATCAAGTTGACGATCCCAACAATCGCCAGCGACGGCCTCATTAGCGGCAAAATGATTTTGTAATAAATCTGGAATTCATTGCACCCGTCCAGCCGTGCCGACTGATCCAAATCTTTCGGCAGCGACCTGAAAAACCCGTAAAAAACGAATACGGCAAACGGCACATTTCCCGCAATGTAGACGATGACGAGCGAGTTGAGCGAATTTAAGAGGCCTAGCTTCAACATCATCATATATAGCGGCAGAATCGCCAGTTTCATAGGAATCATGAGCCCCAGCATGAAGAAAAACAGGATAAATGCATTCCACTTGAAGTCGTAGCGGGACAAGTAAAATGCGGCCAATGACGAAAAGAACAAAATGAAGAAGATAGACAATGCACTTACGTACACGCTGTTCCATACATAGCTATCAAAATTCACTTTTTCCCAAACAACAGCGAAGTTCTCTAACGTAAATTCCTTCGGAAATGAAAGAGGGGCTGTCAGTATTTCAAGATTCGGTTTAACGGACGAAAGGAACATTAAAAATATCGGATAAAGGGCAATGAGCGAGAACACAATCAAAATCGGATACTTCATAAATTGTTTAAGACTTTTTGACATGCTTACACCCCATTATTGTTCGATTTCTTTCCTCTTGAAGAAGAAAAGTGAAATAGCGGTCGCCGTGCAGATGATTAGGAATAGAATGACCGCAAGCGCAGAACCAAGCCCGATCGCATCCCCACCATCAACAGATCCGAACGCCAACCGGTAGAAAAACAGTGCCAATACGTCTGTGGAATAATAAGGTCCACCGGAAGAGCCTTGCATTGCAAACACGAGTTCAAACGTTTCAAATGAACCGATAAATGTCAAAATCGTCATGATCATAATGGACGGCATCGCCATCGGAATCGTAATCCGGAATAACATTTTCAACCCAGACGCCCCATCGATTTTCGCCGCTTCGTAAATCTCCTCCGGTATCGCTTGAAGTCCTGCGAGGAAGATGAGGATCGCAAATCCGATTCCGTACCAACTGTTCACGAGGATGATCGTGTAAAGCGCCGTTTTCGGGTCCCCTAGCCACGGATGAGCCCATTCGGCCAACCCTACCATCTTCAAAAAACTGTTCAGCGCCCCGTTTGTCGGGTTCAAAATCAAGCTGAACAGGAAACCGACGACGATGACGGATAATAATTTCGGCATGAAAAAGACTGCTTTGAAAAATTCCCTTCCTTTAATTTTGCTATTGATTAATAACGCCAAAGCGAACGCTAATACGAGTTTCGTCACAACAGTTCCGATGAAATAAATGATGTTATGCCAAAATGCATTTGTGAAAATGGTGTTATACGGCTCTTCCGTAAATAGCCGAATGAAATTTTCCAAGCCGATAAAGTCTTGCCTCACCATCCCTTTAAAGGAATAGAAGCTATTCACGAAGGCCGCAAGAATTGGATACACTTGAAAGCCGACGTAGAAAATAAGTGCAGGCAGTAAAAACAGATGCAAAAAGTGCCTCTTCATACTTCTTTTATTCCTGGAGGGTTTGTGTGAAGCTTTTACGTCTGCCACTTGTTCCTTCATTACCATCGAATCTCCCCCTATGCATTTCAAAAAAATCAGCCGGCGGAGTACCGTCTACCAGCTGATTTCCGTCAAATTATTTCACTGGTTCAAACCATTTATCCATCGATTTCTGTGACTCATCGATTACGCCGTCGACTGTCAGTTCCTTTATATACATTCCTTGCAATGCGTTTTCAAAGGTCGTTTTCGTTGTTGGTGAGCCTCCGCCCAAATAGACGAGCATTAAGTAAGGTGTCGGATCCTTTTCGCCTAGCTCCGTCATTTCCTTCACTAATTCGTGGCTCGGTTCGACTCCAGGAATGGCACTAATCCGCGCCAATTCATCGCTGAACATTTGACCGAATTCCTTAGAAGCCATGAATTCCATGAACTTTTTCGCTTCCTCTTGATGCTTGGATGCTTTGACGACTGCGTAAGAGCCATCCACCCATGTGACAAGCGGCGTCTCTCCGCCTTCTTCATTCGCAAATGAAGGAAGGATTCCGATATTCAAATCGGGAGCTGTATTTTCGAATGTTTCAAGACGGTAGCTTCCGTTAATGTACATCGCTGCTTGACCTGTATAGAACATCGCTTGTGTATCTTTATCATCCAAGGCGATGAAGTCTTTTGGGAAAAGCCCTTCCAATTGTTCCATACGCTTCACCGACTCGACGAAGCGATCATCAGTCAAATCAGCGCTTCCGCTCAGTACATCATCGATATACGATTGGTCATAAGATGTGGCCCCGATGACACTATGCGTTAGCGAGAGCAAGTAAGCTGCTTTCCCAGCTTGAGCAATCGGAACGATGCCTTTTGCCTTCATCTCCTCCCCGACTTTCAGCAACTCATCCCATGTTGTCGGCAAGTCGAATCCATGCTCTTCAAATACATCTTTATTGTAAAAAATGACGCCGGCATTCAACGATAATGGAACGCCATACACGTTACCGTCCGAACCTCTTGCCGCAGTCAAATACTCTTCGGAAATTTCATCGATCCCTTCAATATCGTCCAAAGGAACAATGAAATCGCCATCGATAATAGAGACGGCTCCTTCATATGGGCGAAGCTGGATGATATCCGGACCTTGCCCTGCTGTAAGTGCATTCGTCAATATCGTTCCGTATTCCGTCGACTTATACGGTTTGAATGTTACTGTAATGCCTGGATTTTGATCCTCAAATTCCTTGATGAATTTTTCATATGCTTCCCGGTCTTCTGGACGCCAGCTGTACATCGTTAACTCAACAGGATCTTTTTCTTCCGCTTTCTCTTCTACTTTGCCTTCCGTACCTGTCGTCGTTTCCTCCTCTGTTTTTGTCTCTACTTCCGTGTTCTCCTCTTTCCCCGAACAGGCTGCTAGTAGGAAAATGCCTGTCAACAGAAAAGCCGCCAGAACCATCCATCTTCTCTTCATCCCATCCATCCCTTCACTTGAAATATTTTTTTACTTTCGGTTGGAAATTTTGATTGAAATGACCAACGAATCACTAATATCTTATTAATTTGATATAAGTAATACGACAAGAAACGCACATTAATTTTATGGATCGAATAATTTTCGGGCATAAAAAAAACAGCTGAATGGATTTATCGTCCAATCAGCCGTTTTTCTTCATTTCAGGTAATATTAACCTCTATTTCTAGTATATACTTTTATTAAATAAGCGTCATCTCAATGTAATGTTTTTGTAATATCATTGCCCCTGTCTTGTAATATTGAGGCTCTACAATTGGAAAGGTGATCAGCAAGAAATATAAAAATATAAAACCATCTTAGATCAGTGGTAGATAGGGGAATAGTGTGAAGAAAGTTGCTTTATCGTTATTCGTAGCAGGTTCATTGGCATTTGGATTTACGGCAGCAGATGCGGAGGCAAGTGCTCCTTCATCACAAACCGTATCAGCACATACAGGTACATATTCAACCGCATATAATGTTAATATCCGTTCTGGAGCGGGAACAAACTATAAAATTCTCACATTAGCTAAAAAAGGTACAAAAGTCACGTACGTGAATGAAAAGAAAATCGGTAAAGAAGTATGGTACCAAGTGAAAGCGAACGGCAAAACTGGCTGGGCGCTCAGCACTTTATTGACAAAAAAGTCTGTTGCTAAGAGCAATAACAATGTTGCGCTAGCAGACAATGTCGTTAAACGTGCAACTGGATTGACAGGCATTCCGTACCGTTTTGGCGGAACAACGACGAAAGGGTTCGACTGCAGCGGTTTTGTTCAATACGTTTATAAAAAATCCGGCAAATCGGTTGCCCGTGATACGTTAGGGCAATACGCTCAATCGAAAAAAGTTAGCAAACCTCAACCGGGTGATTTAGTATTCTTCCAAAACACGTACCGCAAAGGGATTTCCCATGTCGGCATTTACGTCGGAAATAATAAGTTCGTCCATGCTGGCGGGAAGCAATCACAAGTCGTCAGCTTGAACAATAGCTATTGGAAATCGAAATTCCATAGTTTCAAAAGATTATAAGGTGAAATTACACGATAAAAACCGTCTGCACAAATGTTGCAGACGGTTTTTTGCTTTAAATAATCAACCTGAAATTCTGGGTTTCTTCCATTGAATGAGACCATGTTCGCAGAAACTCATTAGTGCGCTCATGCCCCATGGCCATGAGTGCATCCTTTTGTTCATCTTCCATATTGAATTGTGTCGCGCTATATTGCTCGACGGGAATGAAAATAATATCTTTTTCATGCTTCCGGGAAATATACCTGTCGTCATGCGCGTTTTTCATCGTTGAAAACAATGCCTCGAACAAGTTGAGCGCATTTTTAATGTCTCTGCCGCCCATATCATCTTTCCGATGACTCAGCTTCATGCCAATCAAAGGACGTTCCCGCCTTCCTTCCGCATCATCGAAAATCCACATCGGGAAATTGCTTAGCACTCCTCCATCGACGACGATCATTTCCCCTGACGGCGCTTTGAATCGGACAGGTTCAAAAAAGAACGGGATATTGCAGCTCATTCTCAATGCGCGTGCTACCGGAAACATTCCGGGCTCAATGCCATAATGGACAAGATCATCAGGCAGCACGATCATCTTCCCATGTGTCAGATCAGACGCCACTAGCTTGAGTGAACCAGGCGGAACATCAGCAAAATTGTAAATCCCTTTCGCAGACAGCTTTTCGAAGAACCAGTCCTCGAGAGCATTCCCTTGATAAAGACCCATGCGCCAATAGAGCAGCAGCCATTTCATGAATGGTATTGGAAGAATCGTCTGGCGCGGATCGAGCAATGATTGCAAATCCTCTTCCTGCATCATTTGCTCGATTTCCCTGCCCGAATAACCTGAGGCAATGAAACACGCAAGAATCGCTCCCGCACTCGTTCCCGCCACCCGTTTGAAACGATATCCTTTCTCCTCCAACGCCTGGTACGCACCGACCAAAGCAAACCCCTTCAATCCGCCACCTGCAAATACCCCATCAATTAACACAGCATCCCTCCCATGGCGTTGTTACACTATAATGTTTTTCGGGGGAATGTAGAACTTGGAAAGGTAAATCTCGTATTCTTTGAGTGCGGAGCGGATTGTTTTGGGCGCGGGAACTCCTTTCTTGAGCGCGAAATGGCATTCTTGGGCGCGGGGACCGCTTTCTTGAGCGCACAACTCCATTCTTGAGCGCAGAACAGCCCTTTCCGCTTCAGGAAAGGGCTGTTCTCCATTTCATTTCAAATATCTACGCGCGCCGGCGTAGTTTGTTTTGTACGTACCTATGTCGAACTTAATGATCTCAACTTTTTTAGATGAATTGGGAGCGTGCACCATTTTGCCGTCGCCGATATACATCCCGACGTGATACACTTTCCCTTTTCCTTTATTATGAGCGAAAAATAGCAGGTCGCCGGGCTGCAAGTCTTTTCGTTTCACCGCCAGTCCATTCGTCGCTTGGACGGAAGAGTCGCGTGGAATGAGGATGCCGTAATTTTTATAGACTGCATACATCAATCCTGAACAATCAAATCCATACGCAGATACACCTGCCCATAAGTACGGAAGACCAATATACTGCTTAGCACTTTCAACAAGATCCTGTTGCGTCGGCTTTGGAATTGATTTGAAATCGGCGTATACTTTCACGTCGCTTTTACGAACATATTTCAAGCCGTCTGTCTTCGTCTGTACTTGAAGCCAGTCTCTTTCTTCCTTCACGACTTCTAGGATTGTCGTATAACTTATATCTATGAATTTATATTTGTCATGGAGCTTCGGTGCATTGTATAAAGAAGCGATTTTTGCCGTAACGACTGCTATTCCTGCATCTGTATTTGTCGAGGAATACGCTTTTACATGAGACTTCGGCACCCATCCTTCATAGCCTTTCGCTTGGCCTTTATTATTAAACTGGTCGGCCACCGCGATATATAGCCAGTCCCCGCTCGATTTCAACACTTCCACACGATCCCCATACAACGCTTGCGTGTCGGTCCGGCCAATGAGCCAATTTTTATCAGCTACCGTTAAGCTTTTCGTCCATTTTGCTATATCAGGTTGCGCTGCAATCGAGATGGCGTCGATTTTGCGGGTTTTATTCGGCACACGCCATACGTTTGTTACTGGAACGCTAATCGCATATTGTACCGTTTCAGCTTTTCCTGATGACTCCTTGGGCTCCACAGCGGCAGATGTTTGATGAAAAGTGATGAATAAACAAAATATTAATATGAAAGCTGCAATCTTTTTCTGCATGATTCTTCTCCCCCTATTCTATCAATTTTAGTATATTCTTAATTGATTGCATAGCGAGTCTTTCATTGAAAAAGTTTTCAACTTGATAGATTGGGTATTTATATGACCAGTACCATCAATCAAAGAGAAGGAGAGATTTTACATGGATGATAAAAAATTTATCGGAATGTATCACAACGACTCGGAATTGATGACAAAAATAGATGATTTGAAAAATCAGGGCATCGATGGTGAAAATATTTATGTCATTGCGCAAGATGATTCAGATGTAACTATGTTTCAAGGAATGAAGTATGGTGATGTGCAAACGACACCTGAATCTTGGTTCGATCGTTTCATGAACTTCTTAACTGGTGAAAACCACGTCCGCAGCATGCTGAAAGAAGCCGGTGTAGCGGATGGCGATATGGACAACTATTATAACGAAATTCAAAATGGCGGGAAGCTGCTATATGTCGATGAAGGCGAATTGAATCGACTGCATACGAGAACTGATGGAAGCTTTGGCATCGTTGACGTCGGCGTTGATCCGAACTTAGGCGGAAACCGCGTTTCCGAATATGAAGAAAATGAATTAGATCAAACATTACGTGCCAATTCGTATTCCGCAGCATTCCAAGACTCCAATATGTATGAAGGTGCAGATGAAAATTACGGTAGGGTCGGCGGCGAAGCAGCGCGCAACTACTCGGACTATGAAACTCCTCCGAGCAACTATTTCGGAGTACAGAACCGTTTCGACGAAACCGATCAATTCGACCGGAATATGCAGGAAGAAAAGATGCGTCTGCGTGAAGAGCGACTTAGCGTTGACAAGGAAGAGGTAGAAAGAGGCGAAGTTACGCTCCATAAAGATGTTGTCGAAGAAGAGCAATCCTTCGATGTCCCTGTCATGCGCGAAGAAGTTTACGTCGAGCGTCGTCCTGTAAATGAGTACGAATCCGATGTAAATGAATTCAAAATGCAACAGAATGATGAAACGATCCGAGTACCAATCACTGAGGAGCGGATCGAAGTGACGAAGAAACCATATGTTTCTGAAGAAATCGTCGTTGGAAAACGACAAGTGGAAGATACCGAATCCGTGAATGAAACAGTTAAACGGGAAGAAGCCCGTCTCGAGCAATCAGGCGAAGTCGACGTGCAAGATGAATTCGTTGATGAGCCGACGATGCGTAGAAAATGGGATGACGAACAGTATTGATTACAATAATCGAGCCCGCAAAGCTGGATCCTAGCTTTGCGGGCTTTTCTATGTTTTATAGTGCCCGATTTGGGGTGAGACACTTTTATGTTTGATGATAATTGAAGGGCTTGAGGATTTTCATTAGGCTGGATGCTATCTCTGCCCGAATGTTGCTGAAACTTCATCCGCTATTAAATTTCAATGAGGGAAATCCGATTGCAGTCGACGACTACAGTCGTTCCTACATAATTGAAAAAGGCGAGAGATCGCTCTCTCTCAATCGTAGTCAATGACGACACCGGCTGCTGAAGTCCACTTACTACAATACTTGATAACGAGGTATTCGTTGGAAATGTTTCCAACAGATCACAAATGGCCCGTGACATATCGGGTCAACTCCTTTCTTCGTAGATGGTCGCCTTGGGTAGCATGTCCATGGTTTATCCCCAACAAAAATTCTAGAAAATCACTTGGGAGATGCTATCGCAATCCACAATAAGAGTCGTTCCGGTGATTGACGTGAAATATGCAAGATTCGTATCCGTATTCAGATTTATGAATGCAGTTACTGTAAATGGCACATCGTCAACGAGGATTTCCGACAGTGTGGAGTTTGGAGGCAAAGTAGACAAGAATTCGCATATCGGCCCATTATGCTTAGAACCGCTATTCAGCCAATTCGTGCTATCTGTATCCATCCTGTTCATGTTGCCCATGGCTTGGTCACCCCCTTTCAGATCCCTTTGCATTAAAGGGGTCCTTATACTGTATTACTGCAATTTCATCCTATATAGGACGTCTGCTTGGTTGTCCTTATTTTTTTCTTGATTTCAAGGCAAATGGACGGCATTTCGCAAAAAAAGTTCAACTTGAGGCGTTTTGCTTTGCGCCCAAATTGAACTGATTTATGAAATGAACAGCAATTCCCCTTACCAATGAATTGCATCCAGTTTATCAATTGCCACTGTTACAATGCCCGTTGCGGAAGAAAAATAGGCAACTCCTTTCTTCTCATCAACATTCAGCAAATGATCGACGTCAACTGTCATGCCCTCGACTACGATACGTTGCATCGGATATTTTGGTGGCAACGTGGAAAGCAATAAGCCGATGCTCTTCTTTGCGTGAAGGATTTTTTCGATAGACTTCTCCACTTCCTCCACTTCCCGTTTCCGCTGTAAATCATGTGCTTCCAGCTTGTCGATGACTTTCTCTTGCAACTCGCCGATTTTTGCATGTTGACTGCTCATTCGATCAAGCATGTCCAGTACGTCATGCAAATCATCATATTGGTGAATCGTAAATTCACGCATCGACATCCGATGATTTTGGAAGCTTTTTCGCAAACGAAAAACGGCATCCCCTTGTTTACCGAGCTCGTCTCGGATTGCGTCCTGCCTGACGGATGCATCCCTCAGCTTTTCATGGACTTCCCAAATCCTGTCCCGCAAATGGATATGACGGTTCCGATGGACATGCTGCTGGTGGGTAACGACTTCCAACATCTTGCCGCAAAGTATTTCTAACCGTTCAATCGCCGCCAGCAGCTGCGCATTGACCCCATTTTGCTCCTGTATAAAAGCCACATACGGATTCCAGACGAACCGATCTTGATTCGCCGGAAAACCGCTTGGCTTCTCACTTTGATGCACTTTCGAAATTTCCAAATCCCTTGGCTCCTCTACCGAGTCTTTCTCCTATACTATGTCGCCCGGCCCGCCTATTGTTCACGTTTTTAACGGAAGGCGGCAATCTTGGTTGTTTCCTTTTCACCCAACAAGGGTATTTTCCAAGACAAAGATGTTTGAGGAGGTACAATGATGAATAAAACATTTATCGGAAGTTTTCCGAATCAAGAGCGATTAATGTCTAAAATAATGGAGCTGAAGCACGAAGGTGTGGAGGAGCAAGATTTGTATATTGGCATGAAAGACGATTTGGCAGTCGATGAGCTGCGGAGCCATGCACTGCAGGAAGGTGAGGATTCCCCATACAATCTATTCAATCATTTCATGGGGTTTCTAGCTGGCGAACAAAATGTACGCCGCCTCCTTAAAGAATCAGGTTTCACGAATGACGAAGCAAAACGATATTTCGACGCTGTCCAAGAAGGAGCTTTACTGCTCTACATGAATGGAAAGCTGAAAAAAGAACATAGTGCAGAACCGATTGCGGTTGAAAGGCAATATGACGGTTACAAACCGATTCCGTTAGATGAAATTGAGGCGAGTTCTGATAGTTAATAAACAACACCCATGGAACACGATAGATTCCATGGGTGTTGTTTATAGATATGTCTCTCGCCATTCCGAAAGCTCTTGCTCCAGAATCTGCTTTTCAAGCGTTTCGTCCCACTCTCCTGTCAACGTGTTCCAAACCCGTACATACAGTCGGTCGTCTGCGGTTTGATGGAGTCGGAATTCAATGCAGGAGGTAGACTTTCGTTCTAGCTCTTTGACTGCCGTTATTGCTTCGACAACAAGTTGCACGTCGCCGACCGTATAAGCGACTTCCAATTGATCGAGTGCATTCCGCCACTCATCGTCACTGAAATCCTTCACATTCCGGAAATTAGGTGCATGCCGGTACGTCTCTCCACCATCATCCGTCGGCTCTCCCTGAAAAAACAGACGATGCGACGGGCTATAATAGACCGTCGACTCCTCCTTCTCGGGTGGCTGAATGTAAATGCCTGATTCAAGCTGCTGCTTTCCTGTTTCAGTCAATGTAAACGCATCGTTGCTCTTTCCTATCATGCCGGCCCGGTTCATCCGATCAATGACATCCTGAATGAATAACGGTTCGACGATGAGCATGTCGCTCAATTCTTCAACTGACTCAAACCGTGAAGCACGGAAAGCGACTAACAGCATCTTCATCAAAATGTCCATTTTTGTGCGCTTCACCGTTTCGTACTCGACGTCAATCACCTGAATCGGCAATGACCACTTCACCGTTTCAAGCAATTTCACATTCAAGTCCCTCAGCAATTCTTCACGCAGCCGTTTTTCCAATGCATCCATTCACCCATCCCTTTCAACGTTCATTACGTTCAATCATTGACTGCAAGTGCAGGCTCCTTGAATCCGCCCTGCAATTTCACCTGTTCAACAAGCCTTGTATACATCGCCTTTGTCGCCGCTTTCTTTGGACGGTTCATAAACATATCCGAGCTGCCGACGATGATTAGTAGTTCCTTCGCACGCGACAACGCGACATTCAAACGTCGATAATCTTCAGCGAAACCGATTGTGCCGCTCGGCTGCTGGTGGTTCCGTACGAAGCTTAAAATGATGATATCCATTTCCATCCCTTGGAATTTATCGACGGAGCCCGTTCGACAATGCAAATGCTTCGGCATGATTTCCTGTTCAATAAGCCGATCGATCCGCTTCACTTGCTCGCCGTAGAAGCTAATGACGCCGACGCTTTTCTTCTCATCCGGCTGCATCCTGCCTTCCCGTTTCGCAAGCTCGGTAGCCTCTTCGATATCTACCAGCAATTCACGGACTCTTTCCAGCTCCCCTTCATTGTATAAGCTCGTTCCGCCTTTCACTTGCGCTTCGAAAAACGCAGGCTCATTCGGCATATCGATCCAAAGAAGATGATCGTCTCGTTTAATATACTTCGAAGTCAGCAAATGATCGCGAGCCGCATCCGAATCAGGCAGACCACACTGCAGACGGTACTCGCCATCCACATAAAATGGCGCAATCGTCTCCATAATTTCCTCATGCATCCGATATTGGATACCGAGCATCGTTTTATTCTGTTTCGGCAATGTTCTGAACAGCCGTTCGAACAGCGATTCTTTCAACATGCCGCGCAGTTCATCCTTTTCCGCTTCGTCCTTGATTTCCTCGATGAATTCCTCCATCGTCTCTCGTCCAACGAGCGGCGGAAGCTGATGATGATCCCCGACGAGGACAATCTTCTTGCCTTTCAGCATCGGCAACAGCAATTCTGGTGGCGTCGCTTTCGACACTTCATCGATAATGACGACGTCGAATTCTGGGTAATCCTCCATGAAATCACGCCGAGCGGAAGCGACACAAGTCGTCCCGATAACATTCGCATGCTTTACGTACAGCTTGCGGATTTCATCCAAGTCAAACTCTCCTGCTCCCGCAAGCATCTCGCTCCACTCGTCTTGCAATAGACGTGCGACTGGCAATCGATCAAGCTCCCGTTGCAATTCAGCGGCTTTTGCGGAATTCTCATCGATTTCTTCGATCAATTCCTTCTTCTGCTTTTCCGGCTCGGAATCGATGATTTCTTGCAACAAGCGAATTCGCTCTTCAATTCTTTTCATCTGCTCTTCCGACTCGGCTTTATCGTTCTGCAATGCTTCAGTCTCTTCCTTTAAAGCTTCAAGCTGTTCGGAAAACTGACTAGATTCAATCGCGTTCTCTTCAATACCCTGCTCAATCTGTCGTACTAAGACCTTCCGCTCTTCAAAATCGGCAATTGTCTTTTCAATACGTTCAATCGTCTTCTCAACGTCTTGTCGGTTCGTATGCTCGTCAACATGTACCGCAAGCACAGAACATTCTTCCTTCAACTGAAGGAGCTGTTCCTTATGTTCCTCGATTGCCCTTTCTGCGGCCATAACCTCAGCTTCAATTTCACGAACTTGAGCAGTCATTTCTTCCAGAATCTCATTTTTCAAAGCCGTGAACCTGCCCGCTGCCTCACGGTCAGATGACACTTTGATCGTCGCAGAGATTTTCCGCACATCGTCTGCCTTTCCGTATAAATAGGCGAGATTGTCGGCAAGTCGATGCAAAAGAGCCGCCTTTTCAGCGTTTGCTGGAGCCGCCAATAGTTGCTTCGTCTGAGGCTTTACAAAAAAGCGGCCAATTTGATCAAGCATGTCATGCATCTCTTCGGCTGTTTTGTATCTTTCATCTTGCTTGCTGCGAACTTGTTCGACAGGATAATGATGCTTCCGCAGCAAACCTTCCGCATGCGTAATGCCATTCGTCAGCCGCTCCGCCACTTCCTTCCATTCGAGAAGCGAATACGGATAGACACCGTTTTGAATATCCACACGCAAACGGCGAAGTGTATTTATTTCAAGGCTCGTTGGCAAAGAAGGTTCAATGTTGTGCGCTTTGAAGAGCCTTTCCAGTTCTTGCAGCTTGTGGACGTCAGGAAGTTCTTCGATGAATCGCGGCAAGGAGCCCACCTTCGATCTGTGCATCGCAGATTCTTCCGTCAGTCTACGGACAGCTATTTCCGCGTACTCAATCGCTTCGGCCGCCTGATAATAACGAAGTTTTTTACGGTACTCCGACAACTCAAGCTCCGCCTCAGTCATTTCTTCATGCATTTCCGTACTGATTGCAGCGGCTTCCTTTTTTTCATGCATCCGATCTTTTTCAATCGTCAATTTTGCCAGCGAATCGCTTAATTCTTCCATTTGCTGTACGATCGAATTATGTTTCTCTTCAAGCTCCGCCAGCAGACGCTGTAAAGAGTTCAGCTGTTCGTGAACATCTTTACTTTCCTTCTCTGCCGCTTGCTTCTCAGCTATCCGCCGGTCCATTTCTTCCCGCTTTGCGTACAGACGCTGTTTTTCTTCCTCAAGTCGTCCAATTTCTTCAGAGATTTCTTGCTCCCGTTCTGAACGCTTTTCCCGCTGTTCATTGACCGCAGCCAATGTTTCGTCCCGCCAATAGGAAGCGACGTTTTCCTCGATGAACCGCTTCCCTTCCTCTTCGATGCTTTCCGTCCGACCATAACGCAAAATCCGAATGCCTGGATCGGATAGCAGTCTGCCGAGCGCATTGTCCACCGCCAAATTCGATTGCGAAGCGACGAGCGTCCGTTGCCCCGCTTTCATCAGCTGGTGGCAAAGCTCTGAGATAACCGTCGTTTTCCCTGTTCCGGGAGGACCTTGAATGACATACAGATCATGCGCGGACATCGCGCCAGTGACCGCTTCACGCTGGAATTCATTCAACGGGTGGTGGAAATCGAGCTCCATCCGCTTATTCGTAATTTGGACGACAGGCCGTTCCTCGAATAGCACCTTCTCCAAATTGGCATTCGCCGCAAATCCGTCCTGAAGATCCTTGAACCCTTTTCGCAGCCGACGTATTTGGCTTAGTTCGGCAAAATTGCTGAAAACAATCTCTCGAGCACCATTCGGCAATAAAGACCCACGACGAGCATTCGCTTGATGTTTCCGGCTCAACTCAATTTTAACCGACCGTTTTCCTCTATTTACGTCAACGACCGTTCCGAGGTCATCGCTTGAACCTTTCAACTTGGCGCTGAAACCGGTTATCGAGCTCCAACCTTTCGCTTCCAATCCGCTACAAATGATCGTCAGCTGACTGAACGATTCATTGACGACTGGTTGTGAAAAATGGGCAGTGATATCCGCTACGTCCGCATTTTTCTCTTCGATTCGCAAGTATCCTTCCCAGCTCTTGATCCGTTTTTCCACGTATGCCGAACGCTCCTGCGCAATCGGGAGTTCCCGAAGGCTCGTATATAGTTGGATCGGCATTGGACTGCCGGTACGCCGGTTGACTGCGAATGCCAAACGGACGCCTAGTCGGCGATTCGTCCGAACAGGCTCTTTACGCCCTTTCACTCTGAAACTTGTCGCGAGGAACCCTTCGTTTTTGTAGACGCATTCCATGACGGCGACCCGTTCGTTCAAGTGGTTAGCGAGCTGTGGATTTTCTTCCGGGTCGAAGTAGAAGGAGAATGTCATGTTGTCTTGTTTTGCGGGAAGTTTTTCGATATAGACGGTGAAGCTGTCTTGCATGGAAAAGAGTTCGTTTTCGTCAATCGCCCAATTTCCGATTTCTTTGCGCGCACGATGCGTCATATCGAGCCGGCAGCTCATCACTTCGCTTTTCTTCATCATGACATCCTCCTTTCCGATCTATATCCGACATCCGCCGGAGGCTTTATTTTGATTCAGCAGGAGTCTAGTTCCAAAAGGAACAAAATAAATCATACTCATCCCACAACAATAAAAGAGGGACTTCCGCTGAATCAAAATAAAACCATACGTTCTATCATACAACAAAAACGGGTCCGACTTCATTAAAAATCGGGAAGTGGAACTTGTTGCAATCGTTTCCCATTTTGAAGATTCGGGTATTGCATAAGTAGATTGTTACTGTTTTCCAATTGATATAAGGAGTGAGTGTTTATGAACCAAAAAACCTTCGTTGGGTTGTACGATACAGATGAGGCGCTGCTTGCCACCATTGAGGAGTTGGATAAAAAAGGGATTAATCCGGAGAATATGTATGTCATTTCGAGGAATGAGGAAGATGTCGAGATGCTACGGCGCCGAACGTCCGAAGATATCCAATCGGCTCCTTCGAATTGGCTCGATCGGTTTATCGGCTATATTTCAGGGGAGAATCATGTGCGCAGCATGCTTGTCGAAGTCGGTTTTGATGAAGCGGACTTAAGACGATATGAGGCGGAGATCAAGCAAGGAAAACGGCTGTTGTATGTTGACGGTGAACCGGAAAAATCCGCGTATGAAATTAACGAGGAGCGGCAAAAAGCGGAAACGAACCCGTTCAATCATCCCGTTTCGGAAGCTGAACGTTTGAATAGGGAGGATGATTCGCCTGTCGGTATCGGCAACGATGGATTGCCGAAAAATGAGTACAGGGATAGTTTATTGACGGACAGTTATGAGGGCAGTCGACCAGTCGCAAAAGAAGATCTACTGTTTGGCAGGGTGGGTGCAGAAGCTTTATTTGACAGGTCAGAATATGAACCACAACCGGCCAATCTATCGCCGCCTTCGCAAATACGTGGCACGCCTTCCGGGGAACGGGGTCATTTGCACCGGGTGGCCCGGCACAGGGAGTTGGACGGTATCAATCAACAACGCCATGACGTCATCCCTGACCCGCAAAATTTTATGGAAAGCCAGATGGATCGCCAAGACGCAATGGCAGAAACGGCAGATTTCGATGATACTTCAGACAGCCCCGATCCGATGATGGGCATTCATTCAGAGGATGTCGGCAGACGACAGAAGCCGATTGTCATCGACTTACGGAATGTCAGTAAAATGGAGGCCGATGCCGAAACATGGCTGCAGCCAAAGAATCGGGATCGTGATTAATAATGAAATCGGCCATGCACCTTACAACAGGTGTATGGTCTTTTTGTGACGTCATAAACTGGCGAAATGCGCTAATAATCGGTAATGCTTATTCTTTTTTCTTTCTATCATCCTTCTCTATAAACTTTTCTGCTATAATACTAGAGTGAATTTAGTAATGGTTTATTCCAAACTAAGTTATAAAAAAATAATAGATGACTTGTGGAGGATGGAAATTTGAAAGGCTTGTTACAAATATTTATCGGATTATTACTCGTTGGAATACTCGTTCTTGGGGGATGCGCTGCGCCAAACGAAGATGAAGAGCTGAATGAAAAAGCTTCTACTGAGCAGGTTGAAAAAGAAACGACTGTAGAGAAAGCACCTAAGGAAGACAGTTCAATATCTGAAAAAGAAGACGCTGCGGAAAATACCCCTGCGGCCGTTGAAAAGAAACCAGCATCCACCGCAAAACCGACCCCGGCGAAGAACCGAGACGTCAGGTACGACGGCGCAAGTTCCCGTCAAGTTGGTGAAGACGATTGATGGCGATACGATCAAAGTATTGTATAACGGTCAGGAGATCAACGTTCGCTATTTATTGATCGATACGCCAGAAACGAATCATCCGCGGCTCGGCAAGCAGCCTTTCGGCGAAGAGGCGAAGGAGCGGAATCGGCAATTAGTCACCAGCGGCTCGCTCACTCTCGAATTTGATATCGGTGAGCGAATTGATAAATACGATCGATTGCTCGCTTATGTTTACGTCGATGGAAAAAGCGTCCAAAAAACATTGCTTGCGGAAGGTTTGGCACGCGTTGCATATGTATACCCGCCGAACACCCGTCATTTGACGCCTTTTGAGGAAGTTCAAGCAGGAGCGAAGAAAAAAGGGTTAGGTATCTGGTCGATCGAAAACTATGCGACCGATTCAGGATTTGATAGTGATGCAGTTCCTGCTAAAAGTTCCGGCCAAACGACAACTACGTCTAAAGCGCCGAGCTCAACCGTTAGCAAACCTGCAACGACGCCGAGCACGAATGTTGCATCCAGTCAGGAATGGTTCCAAAACTGTACGGAGCTGCGAAAGAAATATCCGAGCGGTGTTCCCGAAGGCCATGCCGCCTACCAGGCTAAAATGGACCGTGACAAAGACGGATATGCGTGTGAAAGATAATAAATGACAAAAAGCCGATTGCCTCCGAATGGACCAATCGGCTTTTTCGTGGATTCGAATCAAGATTTGCGATGTCCAAGCATATACATCTAAAAAATCTTGTAATAGGCGGGGTCCTTATTTTCATTCAAAGAGCTATTATCATTTTAATTGGCAGTTTATTAGTTGGAATCGGTGTGAATTTATTTCTTGTTCCATTTGAATTATTGGACGGTGGCGCTCTTGGGATTAGTTTAATTTTTCACTATGTGAGTGATGTAAAAGTAGGCATGGCACTACTGTTAGTGAATATACCAATCTTTATTGGAGCGTGGTTCTTTTATCGATCGTTTTTTTATAATGGAATCCATGGTTTGCTATTTTCCTCGTTAATGATAGATTTTCTGTACCCTATCCATATTTTCGGAAAGAATGTATTAACTGTCCCTCTTTTAAGCGCTGCACTTGGGGGTATTTTTATTGGGGCAGGCGTTGGGATGATGCTTCGTCACGAAATTAGTGTAGGCGGAACTGATTTACTCGCTCAAATGTTTGCAAGGCGCATGAAATTAAATCCAGGGTATGTCATTTTCTCTTTTGATATTCTAATCGTTACGATCGGAAGCATTCTCATATCTTCAACACAACTATTCGTTTCGTATACGACCGTGTTCTTTGTAGGCGTGACGATTAGTCTACTCGTATCTACTTCGAAAAAACGAACTATTGCATTCGACAAAGCGAGTGACAAATATGCATGAAGCCGGAAGAGCGCCTCCTCCGGCTTTTCATTTACTTTTTATTTCCGACGATACACAAAGGATTTTTACATCACTGTCCGTGTAGTTATACCAATAATGCGGACGGGTGGAGTCGAGCATCAGCGAATCTGTCGGACCCAATTCGTAAAGCTCGTTTTCGATACGGACGGTGAGAGTCCCCTCGATTACATAAAGAAATTCTTGTCCTCTATGTGTAATCAGATTGCCTTCATTCTGCCCCGGTTTCAAAACAACTAATAGCGGGGCGAAATCACGGTCGGTAACCATCATCCCTAAATCTTTGTAATAAATGTGATGGGCATCCATCCGTTGATCGATAATAAGGGATTGACTGCTTTCCGTTTCTTCCTCTTCAAAAAAATAACTTGGGTTAACACCGAATGCGATTGATATCTTTTTCAAAGACTCCAGCGTCGCAGATGACTTCCCTCGTTCCAGCTGGGAAAGGAAGCTGATGGAAAAGCCCGTTCGATCGGCAAGCGTCTTTAGCGTCATGCCGCCCTCCGATCTAATTTTTTTAATTTTTATTCCTAAATGATTTGCAGTCATTTGCATTCTCCTAAAAATTCCTATTGACAGAATATTATCGTGAATCTATGATGGACATACATGCAATTGAAGTGTCACTTCAATATTTCAGTAAAGCGCTTTCATTTTTTTTAGGAATCAATTGAAGTAGTGCTTCAATTATAGCAAAGGGGGAAGAAAATGTGGAGAAAAAACAGTTAAACAGGGTGTTGGTTGCGAGTCTCGTTGGAAGTTCAATTGAGTGGTTCGACTACTTCCTATACGGAACAGTCGCTGCGCTCGTTTTCAATCAACTCTTCTTTGTCAATGAGGACCCGACGATCGGTCTATTATTGGCGTATGCATCATTTGCGCTCGCCTTTTTCATACGGCCATTCGGTGGTATCATTTTCAGTCACATCGGCGACCGGATCGGAAGGAAGAAAACACTCGTTTTAACATTAAGCCTTATGGGGATTGCCACATTTGGTATGGGGTTATTGCCTACTTATCAGGCAATCGGCATTTGGGCGCCGATTTTGTTAATTACGCTTAGACTTATTCAAGGTTTAGGAATCGGCGGAGAATGGGGCGGCGCTCTCTTGCTCGCAGTTGAATATGCGCCACCTGAAAAAAGAGGCCTTTTCGGATCTGTACCACAAATGGGCGTTACAATCGGAATGGTGCTTGGAACATTTGCATTGTCGATTATGACAATGCTGCCAGAAGGTTCGTTCATGACGTGGGGCTGGCGCGTACCGTTCATCTTAAGTGCATTGCTTGTCTTATTTGGATTGTGGATTCGTAAAGGAATTGATGAAACACCTTCATTCAAAGAAGTTCAAGAGCGAGGAGAGATTCCGAAAATCCCTCTCGTTACAACATTTAAAACGCATTGGCGTGAAGTGTTGATCGCAATCGGAGCGAAAGTTGTCGAGACGGCGCCATTCTACATATTCGGTACATTCATCGTTTCGTATGCGACAACTTATCTCGACTATTCGAGGACTGCCACGTTGAATGCCGTCATGATCGCTACGATTATCACGACGATTTTGATTCCGATCATGGGAAGACTGTCGGACAAGGTCGGGCGCAAACCACTTTATGTATGGGGTGCGGTTGGAATGATCCTGTATGCATTCCCATACTTCTGGTTGATCAAACAAGGATCTGTTGCATTGCTCGTTATTGCGACAATCATTGGCCTTGGCATCATTTGGGCACCAATTACTGCAGTGCTTGGTACGATGTTCTCTGAAATTTTCTCGGCGGAAGTCCGTTATACAGGCATTTCGCTTGGCTATCAAATTGGAGCTGCCCTTGCTGGAGGGACTGCGCCACTCGTTGCAACGGCGCTGCTTGCTGAGTTCAACAATTCATATGTTCCGGTTGCGCTTTATATTATTTTCACCGCGGTCGTTTCCCTTATCGCCATTTGGGCTGTGAAAGACCGAAAAAACGAAGCGCTCGATCAATAAAGTGAAACTTCAATCAGTGGGTGCATTATCCCACTGATTAGTCGAACAAAGGCTAAGTTCGCAACGTCCTGTTGCAACGCCTTTGTGACCTGCATCGTGCAGGCCCGAATCAATCGGGCTTTTACTGGCTGTAGATCCCCACTATCAATTATGAATACTCCTAGCAATCTTTAAAAGTGGGGTCTTACAGCCAGTTAGAGCGGGATAATAATATTGAAGGAGCGATTTCATGCTAATTATTAATGAAAAAGAGATTCAAACAACATACGGGATGACAGATGCGCTGCATGATGTCGAACAGATATTGCGTGCAAAAGCAGCAGATAAAATCGCCAATCCTCATCGTACCGTCATCGAATTTCCGCAGCATAGCGCGTCTGTACTGTACATGCCAGGCGCGGATTTAGTAAATGAAACGGCTACAATCAAAACGGTGTCAATTTTCCCGGAAAATCCGGCTGCAGGAAAACCGACGACACAAGGAGTCATTCTCGTAACAGACGCGAAGAACGGCGAACATCTCGCGATGATGAATGCTTCGTATTTAACAAGACTACGGACAGGAGCATTAAGTGGAATCGCTACCGACCGTCTTGCAAGAGAAGATGCGACTGTATTGACTGTCATTGGAACCGGTGCGATGGCATTTGAACAAGTTCTCGGCGTCTTGGAAGTCCGACCGATTTCAAAAATGCTGCTCGTAAATCCGACGACGGCTAAGGCAGAACGGTTCAAAGATAAGCTGCTCGCTTTCGGGATCGATGCGGAGATTCAAATTGAAATTATGGTCAATGTTTCCGAAGCGGTTAGCCAAGCGGATATCATATGCTGCAGCACCCGTTCGAATACGCCGGTATTTGAGGGAAATGATGTGAAGCCTGGTACCCATGTCAATGGCGTCGGTTCTTATTTGCCTCATATGCGTGAAATGGATTTCACCTTCATTCAACGTTGCAGCAAAATTGTCATCGACGACGAAGCTGGCGTCAAAGAGGAAGCCGGAGAATTGATTCACGCGAACGAACAGCCTGGATGGTCGTTCGATGATTTGCATGGCGAGCTGATGGATGTAGTGACTGGGCAAACTTCAGGAAGAACCGACGATGAAGAAATCACGTTTTTCAAATCTGTAGGAGCCGCCTACTTCGACCTCGCTGTGGCGCAGGGCGTTTATCGGAAAGCGTTGAAAGCAGGCATCGGGGTTGAAGTGGATGTATAATAAAACAGGCGAAGGAATTCATTTAAATTCCTTCGCCTGTTTTATTGGACGCGGGATGTCTTGCTTTGGACGCCGAATACCTCACTTTGGTCGCGGGACGACTCGCTTTGGACGCGGGATTCCTCACTTTGGTCGCGGAACGACTTACTTTGGACGCAGGATGCCTCGCTTTGGACGCGGGACGACTCGCTTTGGACGCAGGATGCCTCACTTTGGTCGCGAGACGACTCGCTTTGGACGCAGGATACCCCACTTTGGTCGCCCGGAGGCTTGTTTTGGACGCGATTCAAACAAAGACGGATTTTATAAAACTCCTGCCATACCACCGTCGATATTGACTGATGTACCCGTGACATAAGAAGCGGCATCTGACACAAGGAAGGTAATTACTTTAGCTGCCTCATCCGTATTTCCAATACGTCCTAACGGAATTTGACTTTGTTTGCTAGAAAACTCTTCCCATGATAGTTCCGGGTTCTGTTTTTTCCACTTCTTTTCAATCTGTTCACTGCGAATCAGACCAATACACACAGTATTCACCCGAATATTGTCTGGACCAAGATCTTTGCTCATTGCTTTTGTTAAAGCCATTCCTGCTGCTCTGCTGACCGAAGTTGGCAATGATGCCTCAGAAGGTGTCTTTCCTTTAACAGCCGTTACGTTGAGGATTGCACCCCCGCCAACTTGCCGCATATGTGGTATCGCATTTCGGGAACAACGGATGGCACCGAATAGTTTCAAGTCAAGATCTTGATGCCAAAGTTCCGTCCCTACTTCATCAAATGGATGAGCTTGAGAAGTCCCAGCGTTATTCACTAAAATATCTAAACGCCCATATTTTTCGATTGTAGCAGAAACGATTTTTTCGCAATCCTCTTCTTTTGTAACATCCGCTTCCACAAAGAACACTTCTTTACCTGTTTGTTCTAGAATAAAGGCTACTGCTTCTTCCAATCGCTCTTTATTTCTTGCACAAATCGTTACCTCGGCGCCTTCTTTAACTAAATAGAGAGCTGTTTCTAAGCCAATCCCTCTACTTGAACCCGTAATGAGTGCGACTTTTCCTTTTAATCCTAATTCCATTATAATCCCCTTTCCTAAATGCAATTTGTTCAACTACTCCTATTATAGCTTTATATCATTTTCCGCGGGAATTTTCAGTCTTGGGAGGACTTAGTACTGGTTGTATTGAAATTAATAATGCAACGGCACAAAGTATTGAGCCATCCTAAAATACAAGCCTTCTGGAGGTTGTTAAATGGACGATTATAATCAATTGGATTTGTTTACCAAAGTTCATGATAACTTTATTAAGGACTGGAACGAAGCAATGAATTCAGGTGATACATCTGTGTTAGAGAGGATGACTGAGGATTATTATGTGGCATTCTTTAAATCTTCGAATGAAAAACCGATGTTTTTTAATAAAGAAGAATCTATAAATGGAATGCGACAATCCGTTAACCAGCTATTGGGAGCGAAAAAGCGATTTGAAAATCGGGTTATTCGTCTTCGGAATGAACAAAATGCGGTGGTGTTTTATGAACTTTTGATTGAAAAAGAAAATAAAATTATTGCAAGGCTGTTTAGTATCGAAAATTGGATTTTTGCAGAAAACAATTGGATGATTGTCCGAGAAACGGAAGAAGCGATTAATTAAAAGTAAAAAACGGATTGCCCATTTTTTATGGCAATCCGTTATATTTATTAACCTTCTTCTTCCACAATGACCGAACGGCCTTTCATTTTCAACAACAGCGGAATTAAGAGCCATGCTGCAGCCGCAATGATGAACACAAGCGACAACGGTTTAGTGACAAAAATGCTGAAGTCGCCGTTCGAAATCGTAAGCGCCCGACGCATATTGTTCTCAATCATCGGACCTAAAACAAGTGCTAGCACGAGAGGAGCGACCGGATAATCGTTTTTTGACAATAAATATCCGAGCACGCCACATCCAAGCAATAAATACAAATCGAAAGTCGTATATTGCACAGCGTACACACCGAAAAATGAAATTGCCACAATGATCGGCAATAAATATTTCTTTGGTGTTTGAATGATTTTTGCGAAGACACGAACGAGTGGCATATTCAACGCTAGAAGCATTAAATTGCCAATGAACATACTCGCAATAAGCCCCCATGCGACTTCAGGATGCTCATCGAAAAGCAGTGGACCTGGCTGAATGTTATACATGATGAGCGCGCCCATCAAGATGGCTGTCGTGCCGGATCCAGGAATCCCGAGTGTCAGCAATGGAATCATCGCACCTCCGGAAGCTGCGTTGTTCGCTGACTCCGGGCCTGCAACTCCCGCGATGTTTCCTTTACCGAACGTCTCAGGTTTCTTACTGAATTTTTTCTCCGTCATATACGAGAAGAATGAAGCAAGCGTTGCGCCTGCCCCAGGAAGTACACCGATGAAAAATCCGAGCAATGAACCGCGGACAATCGGAACGGAGCTATCTTTCATGTCCTGCTTCGTCGGAAGAATACGATTGATCTTTGCAATCGCTCCTCCTTCATCATCCCGTTCCAATATCGTTTTGAACACTTCGCCAAGCGCGAATAGCCCGACCGCAATCGTCAAAAACTCCAATCCGGAATACAAAATAGGTTGGTTGTACGTAAAGCGAGCGATTCCAGAGACGGCATCAATGCCGATTGTGCCGAGCAAAAGTCCGAAAACTGTCATGATCAATGCTTTCGTCATCGATTTCCCTGCCAAACCACTAACAGCCGCCAAACCTAACAGCATCAATGAAAAATATTCCGCAGGGCCGAATTTGATGGCAACATTGGACAGCGGTTCTGCAAGCAAAACGAGACCGATCAAGGAAATAATTCCGGCACAAAATGACCCGATAGCGGCAATTGCCAATGCCGCCCCTGCCCGACCTTGCCTTGCCATTTGGTAGCCATCTAGCGTTGTGACAACAGACGCTGATTCACCTGGAGTGTTCAAAAGAATCGAAGTGGTGGATCCCCCATACATCGCACCATAATAGACACCCGCAAGCAAAATGATGGAACTCGCAGCCGCCGCACTAGTCGGCATACCGGATGTAATAGTTGCCGTGACCGGAATAAGGAGGGCCACCCCACTCATCGGACCGATGCCGGGCAATACGCCGACAGCTGTTCCGATGACGACGCCGATGAACGCAAATAATAGATTATGCCATTGGAAAGCGGTTGCGAAACCATCGGCTAAAAATTGTAATGTGCTCATGTTTTGACTCCTTTCTCCTTAAAACGTCGGGAATCCGGGCAATGAGCCCCCAAGAAATTCCGCAAAGAAATAATAAACGCCAAATGAAAATACCGCAGCGATAATAAGACTCGGAACGATCCGGCCGCGCTCCATCGTCTGGAATGCGATGAGTAAAAAAAGAAAAGTTGAAATGACGTACCCGATCTTTTCCAATAAAAATGCATATAACGCAGCACTCACAAAAATGATGAGGAACTTTTTATACTGAAGCTTTTCCGATGACGTCGTTTCAGTTTTGTATTTGAACGTTTCATATAACAATCGTAAACTCAAAAGAATTAAAATGATGCCAAGTCCTAACGGAAAGATTTTCGGTCCAACCGTCGACCCGTACGCGCTGTTCGCAATCTTCGTACTTTCGATTACAAATAAAAGACCAATCAGTAAAAAAGCGATGCTTGCATATCGATCGAATGTTTTACTCATAGTCTTTGACACCCCCTTATAAAAAAAGCGAATAGCGCCTGCATGGAGGCGACAGGCATAAGACAAAGATGTGGCGTGGCACTTTTTGCCACAGAACAGCTTTGACTTATGACCCCGAGCCAATCGAACAGCGAAAGGTTCGATTTGCCGTTTTTCTGCGATTTCTGCAGAAAATAAGGCATCCTTTCAGCGCAAGTAGCTGGACTGAAAAGGCGGCCGTTCAAGCCGCCAATACGCTTTATTTTTGCATGCCGAGTGCTGTCAGAAGCTCCACAACGACTTTGTCTTGATCTTCCAAATACTTCGTGAAATCTTCAGATCCACGGTATTCGCTTTCCCAGCCATTTCGCTCAAGCTCCGCTTTCCACTCATCCGTTTCAACCATTTCTTTCAGCTTTCCAGACCAGTAATCGACAGCTGCATTAGACATTTCCTTCGGTCCGAAAAGTCCGCGCCAAATTGTGAACTCTGCGTCAATACCTTCTTCTTTAAATGTCGGCACTTCAGCTAATTCGCCGCCAAGACGCTCGGATGAACTGACAGCAAGGACACGGACATCACCTGATTTCACGTACTGCCCGATTGTCGATGCATCCGTTGCAATGACATCTGCATTGTTCCCGAGAAGCGCCGCAACAGCTTCTCCTCCGCCATCATAAGATACATATTTCACAGTTTTCGGGTCGATGCCATATTCAAAAGCAGGCAAGATTCCAACTAGGTGATCCATGGATCCAGGTGCGGACCCACCAGCTAGCGTAACCGATGTTGCATCACTCTTAATCGCTTCTAATACATCCTTCAGCGTTTGGAATTCTGAATCGGCTTTCACGACAATTGCACCGTAATCCCGCGTCAATTGCGCCAATGGCGTTGTGTCTTTATAACCGTAAGGGCTGTTCCCTTCAGCCTTATTGTTATTAATCAATAGTGGTGGTGATTTCACTATTAAAGCGTAATCATTCTTCACTTCTTTTGTTGCAAACTCCGCCATGTAAACGGCGCCGCCGCCACCTGGTTTATTCTCAACTGTAATCGGTTTTTCGATCAATTTCGTGTCATTCATCGTTTTCGCGATGGCACGTGCTGTCAAATCCCATCCGCCGCCCGCCCCGGATGGCGCGACGATCATTATGTTATTTTTCGGATAATCCGAGGAGCTACCCTCTGCCCCATCATTCTTTGAACATGCTGCAAGGCTAAACGCCAATACCCCAGTCAAAGCAACTGTCGTGAGTTTCTTCCACATCTTCATGAATCCCCCTTTAAAATAAAAAAGATGATAGCGCTTTCATACGCTATCATCAATTTATCAGAAAGTTGGTTGTTTTCAATGTTTGCGATCATAAGTTCAATAATGAGCGTAAACATCATTTTGTTCATAAAGTTCACAACGTTAGTGAATGAAATACCTTCTTTCAGGACGTCCGACTGAACCGTAAATAAGTTCGGTATGTGCCTGTTTTTCTGAAACGAGGTACTCCAAATAACGCCTGGCCGTTGACCGGCTAACACCGATATCCACACCAAGCGTTTCCGCAGTAATTCCCCCCTCAATCTGTTTCATATGTTTGACGACTTTCTCTTTCGTTATTGGATCAATCCCTTTCGGCGGGAGGGAATCCATGTTTACAGCTGGTGGTACATTGGTTTTATTCCACAAGAACTGGATGGAATCCTCCTTCATAACCCCGACAGCTGCCAGCTTTTCATGTTTCGCTTTGTAGGAAAGAAGGCTTTCCTTGAAACGATCGAATGTGAGCGGCTTCAATATATAATCAGCTACGCCCCGGCGGTACGCTTTTTTTACAATATCAACTTCGGCGGCTGCCGTTATGAAAATGATATCTGTTTCAGGACTGTTTTCGTGGATGAAGCCCATGATTTCCGTGCCAAGCGCATCTGGCAAATAAACATCGAGCAGCACAAGATCTGGCGACAATGCCTGCACCCAATCCTTCGCTTCCTCTCCAGTGTGCGCGGCCCCAACAACGGTGAAACCTTCTATTTTATCTATGAATCGATGATGAATATCGGCAATCCGTTTATCATCTTCAATGATGAGAATTTCAATCGGTCTCATTCAATTCCCCCCTTTCGGAATAGAGATGATGAACAGTGCACCACCTAAATCACCTTTTTCTACTGTAATGGAGCCGCCTAGATCTTCGACGTTCTCCGCGACTTTTAAAAGCCCGTAGCCTCGGTCTTCCACATCTTTCGTCGACACTTTTTCCTGGAATAAATCATCCAATACTTCATTTGCAATTCCTTTGCCCGAATCCTCCACTTCAAACAATATCTCTCTTCCATTATCCAGGATGAAAAGACGGACCATCCGCTTCACTTCTGGATTCATTTCGACTGCTTCAAATGCGTTCGTCACTAGATTTCCGATAATGGAGACAAAATGGGTCTTCTCCAAATGGGACGGCAGCTCTTTCAGGAAGCTATCTTCATCGATTAGGAAACGGACTTTCAATTCCCTTGCACGGTTGAAGAAGCCGATGACGATTCCGCCAAGGAAAGGATCTTGCAATCGCTTCGTAACAAACTGGATGAGTGATTGGTGCTCGGCTGTCTCGTCATGGATCAGGTTGAGCGCCTCGTCATATGAGTGCAATTGGATAAGCCCTGAAATCGTATAAAGAAAATTATTATATTCATGTGTCTGCGCACGAAGCGCCTCAGTATAACGTTTCACTTGCGACAATTCCATAGATAGCTGATCGATCTCAGATTGAAGACGAAACGTAGATACTGCGCCGATGATCCGGTCGTCTGCATGAATCGGGACACGGTTGACGATGACTTTCTTCCCGTGGATTTCCATCGGCCGATCAAGATGCCGCTCCCCCGTTTCAAGCACTTTCGGCAATAATGTATTTGGAAGTACTTCTTGGATTGTCCGTCCGACCAGTTCTGTTTGGCCCGGAATTGAAAGCGTGTCATAGGCAGCCGCATTCACTGTTGTAATAACCCCTTTTGCATCGACCATTATGATGCCTTCACGCACGGACTCGATAAGTGCATTCCGTTCGGTGAATAAATTCGCGATTTCAGCAGGCTCCAAATCAAATAGCTCTTTTTTAATATTACGTGCCAAGACGCTTGAACCGATAATTCCAAGAACGATGGCAATGAGCACGATATACGAAATATTATCGATGTACTGAAAGAATATGGAAGAAATATCTTCATTCAAATAACCGACAGAAATGACACCGACAATATCGCCTTCTTCATTGAAAACAGGCGTTTTCCCTCGGAGTGCAGGACCAAGAGTTCCAGTCGCCTTCGAAACATAGGACTCCCCGAATTGAAGCGCACGTTCGTTGTCGTCACCGACCATTTTTTGGCCAATTCGCTCGACGACAGGGTGTGCATACCGTATGCCTTCACTATTTCCAATGACGACATATTCGGCTTCGGTTTGTAGTCGGACGGCTTCTGCGATAGGCTGCAGCAGCCTGGAAGGATCGTCCTCTTCAAATGCCGCAACGACATCCGGTCGGGCCGCCGTCGTTTTTGCAATACTCAGCGCGCGGACGCCAATCTGTTTCTCAATCCCATTCGACATTGTGAAGTAGAATGAAACGCCGATAATGATCGCTATGAGGGAAACGAACAAGGCGCCATATGAAAATATGCGTGATTGCAACGATTTTGGTTTCATGGAGGATCATCTCTCAATCTTGAAGTGTATATGCTAGTCGATAGGGACTTCAGCGAGAAATCCGTTTGTCCCTATGTTACACTATTGGCAATAGTGAAGGAATAGTATGAATCAATCAAGATGGATGCGGGTACGATATCATTGACGGAAGGGAGCGTGCCGTGATGAAAGAATTCAAAATCACATATTTTTTTGATGAGGAACATTACATAAGGCGCTTCATCCATACTGACTCCATGGAAAGCGCCGAACAGCTTGTCAAATCGGAACGGGATCAATACATCACCTTCCGCGATAGTCGGGGCATCTATCATGAGCTTCACACTGGCAGCGTGAGGGTCGTGCAGGTTTCGGAGTATTTTCGGGAGGATAAAAAAAATCGATGAAAAGTTGTCCTGTGATATTTGTGGAACAGCCTTTTATATCATTCAAATAAGTTGACTAACAAACCTGCCAAAATAATAATCAATACGCCGCCTAACCGGGATGAGATTTGTCCAATTAATTCAGCCTTTGGTGGTATAAACGAGCCTTTGCGAAGTTAATTGAGCCTCGATGAAATAAATGAGTCCTCGTTAAAAAAACATATGAATAATTAATAAAGGACAGCACAAAATAACTCGATTCTAATTTTGAGGAGGGATAAGAATGAAATCCAAAAAATTTCTTCTTCCGTTTATGTCGGTTATTTTGTCAGCGGGCTTACTATACGGTTGCAACGGCGTTGACGAAGATGAACCAGATCCGACGGAAGAGCCTTCGGAGCAACGCGAAGATAATAGTCAATAAAGTCTAAGTAGCACCGTTCAAGGCGGTGCTTTTTAATGCTGCAATAAAAAAGAATTTACTGGTGATTCATTCCAATCGGGTAGGAAGCTAATCATTAATTAACTAGCCGCCTCTTACCCCTATGTCATATGCTCAATATTAAATGAGGTCTTTTACCTTCTGACAAATGAATAGTAATCGTCTCGATCAGCTCTGGAAGTTCACGCATCGTCGGATTGTAAAGTCCGCTCCCTTTTCTTTAAAGAATCGTGCTGTTTTATCGATAATCGCTTCTTGATCGGCATGTGCCAATGCATTGTATTCATCCAAGCGTAAGCCCATTTCCGAACTTCCCACCACGACGCCGTCTGACCAAACACCGGCATTCACACCTTCTTGAATATCTGCAATCGTGTCGCCTACTTTTACGACTTTCCATGGAGTACTTTTTTCATGATGCCACCACTTTCATATAGTTTTCTATTAACGAGCAAAGCGATAGTCTTATCTTCTTCTCAAAAAACAAGCACAAACTCGATTTGTGTAGATTCCTCCATATAATGAAGCATGGAATTGCCGCTAGTAAATCATCTATGCGGCATTTTTGGTATTTGCAAGCAGTAAGCGGCTCAGACAAGTAATTGAAACTTTCCTAATACCCGACCGTAATTTGTTATAGCAAAGGAGTTGGGCATTTTGACGAAATGGGCTGGCTTTCAACTAGGTACTATCATTTTCATCGGGCTTCTCATAGTCGGAAAACAATTGTACAATCAACAAATTACAGATTTTATTTCCTCATTCAGTTTCGGGATTCAAGCATCCCTCTTGATCACATTCCTGACGGTTGTCGTGACGATATGGGCTTGTGCACTTTTATTTTATTGGCAAAATCGAAAAGGCAACACGAGTTTCACTCATAAAATTTGGCGGATCATGCCGGCGATTTCGGGTGGACTGTTATTTCTATCAATTCTCGGATTTCTCATTCTTGGATTGACTGTCTTGTCAAATATGACGCCGCAATTGCATTGGCTACTTGATGTGTTTGTCGTTTATTTTCTAATGGTGTTCTACTTGTTCATCTTTTCAATTGTCGTCAGGTATGGAAAACAGGAACAGCCAGGAAATAAAGTCTTCACATCCGCTCATATTGCTGTTCTCATTACGCTAATTACTTTATTTTTCATTCCAGGCATCTAAAAAAGAGCGGGGACATTTCCTCGCTCTTTCCTTTTGTTAATCACGATTTCGATATTGTTCATCCACTACACTATACAAATTCGCCTTTTCCAAATAAGCCTTTGGCGCTTGGAATGTGACCGTGACAACACCTGGATGGCGTCCGATTTCAATAGAGCCTGTAATTGTAGCGCGGTTCATGATTTCTTCGACTGGAACGTCGAATAGCTTCGCCGCACGGGCAAGCCCGTTCGCCGTTGCGACATTCAGATCAGTGCCTGACCCGATGACCGAAATCGGGAGGCTTTCTTCAATTTCCTCTACTCCCCATTTCGCCGCTAACGCTTTGGCGGATTGTTTTTCCGATGCAGTGAGCGGTTTAGCTGTATACGGAAGATCCTCTTCATTCGGCAAAAGAATCGGTCCTTCGATGTTCATCCCCTTCAAAACATTCACTTGCAAATGTACAATACCGGCAACATCCGCTGTATGTCCCGCGATTTCGCCGTCTCCTTGCATCGCATGCATATCCCCGATATAGACACCGCCGCCCGGCACTTTCACTGGACAGATGAGTATTGCACCCGCGCGTACACGGCTAATGTCCATATGTCCATCCGTACGGTGCTCGTCCAGCTCTTCCTGCGACACTGCATATTCATGCGGCGCTCCGACGAGGAAGGAACCAAAATCGCCGGCATTATGCGAATCCGGCATTGGCATCGATGGCGTCGTACCAAGCTGTCCAAGGAAAGGACGCATTCTCGCTACTGTACCAATCAGGTCATGCGGTGCAAAAGTGACGATTGGATTTTGAATTGAGGCATCCGGCGTGCGCATATATTTCCTGCCATTTTGACCGATTTTCTCTGCAGCTTCCTTCGTCACCGTCAATCCAACATCGCCGCGGTCGCTGAACGTAATCGTATAGCCGTTCGTGAAAGTGAATGGTGTAATATCCTCATCACACTTCGCACAGCGGATCGCTTCCTGCCCGATTCCTTTAATGACTGTTTCCGGATACATCGTCCCGCACCCTGGGCATTTCACGGCCACAAAAGGATCTCCTAAAAATCGTCCTTCCACCGGCTGGTCATGTCCTGACGAAGTGGCCATCGAAGTCACTTGGATTGATTTGATCCGGATGGCAATCGCATCTCCTACTTCAGCACCTTCGACGAAAACAGGCGTCGTTACTTCATGTCCGCCTTTGATACAAGGTGTAATCATCGGTCCCCAGCATCCCGGTGCAGTATTCGCGACAATTTGACCTCCGTCCTTCACAGGGCCTAGCATCTCTTTTGAAGGGTCCAATACTCCGTCAATGAATGAGTTCACAAAAAGCGTTTCAACTGGTGTGCCTACTGCAGTTTTCATCTTCTCTTCCCCCTTGTTCATATTCTACCTTGATTATACCAAATATTAATAGAAATTTCAGAACACCATCGTTCTAGCGATTCAAACAAAAAAGAGACTACAAGCAGCCTCTTCTTTCAACTCAATATGCATATGCGGTTTTTCCCGCCCTCTTTCGCTTGATAGAGCGCGACGTCCGCTTGGTGGAACAGTTCGGTGAATGTTTGAATGTTACCCTTTGCATTATCGGCAAGGCCGACACTGGCGGTTAATGAAATGTAAATGCCGTCTTTTTCAATTTTGATTGAACGGACGGCCTCGAGTAGTTTCTCTGCTTTATGGTAAGCTTCTTCAATGGAAAGATCTCGCAAAATAATAGCGAATTCATCACCACCGAAACGGCCCATCAAGTCACCGCTCCTAATTTGGCCGGAACATGCTTGACCGATCTTCTTTATGATTTTATCGCCAAATATATGACCGTATGTGTCATTCAAGCTTTTTAAGTTATCAAGATCGAGAGCGATACAAACGACGCTTTCGCTTGTCTGAGCAGCTTCGGCTAACCATTTGTCCGTCGTCGTTTCCATGTAGCTCCGGTTGTATAGACCAGTAAGGAAATCGGTGTTAGCTTGGCGTTCGATTGTAGAAATTCGATGCTTCACCCCTAATTTCACGGCGGCCATCGTGATTTCGTGCTGTCGCAGATCGCTTAACAGATCAATATATGCCTGTTGGGCTTTATACCCACGTTGCATATCCCCCATGAGATCACAAAGCTTGCATCTCTTTTCTAAAATGCCTTTCAGCAAATTCCTGTCATTATAGCTTTCCGCAAGCTCTTTCGCCTTGTCGTATACTTGCAATGCTTCAGGGTACATCTTTTTCTGCATGAAAAAGCGTCCGTACAAGTCATGTACTTGCGTCTTTTCCCGAATGAAAGATTCCAGTAGCGGGTCATTCACCATCTCATTTACGAGCTGTTCAGCCTCTTTCATTTTCTCTAAACCAATTAGCGCATTGGCAATATTTAATTTCACCCGAAATTCCAATATCGGAGTTTGCGGTTCATGCAGTTTTGCCATCGCCAATCCTTTTGTCGCCATTGTATGGGCACCTTCAAAATCCTTTTCGACGGCGAGAATCATACTATAATTGCTATAAGCATTGCTGACGATATTATAGTGTTTGAGCTTTTTGCCTAACTCAATGGCTCGTTCTAATGTTTCTTTCGCTTTCTGATAGTCTTTATTATATTCATATAGCAGGAACAGGACATTGCATCCATTCAGTCGATCGTCTTCATCGCCATTGTCCGCACAATAGTCAATATAGGCATCGATACTATGAAAAGCTTCTTCGATTGCGCCGATGCAATAAAATGATGCAGCATTGTTTATATGGGCAGTTAAAATGGATTTTGGGTCATTCGCCTTTATACCGGCTTCCAATAGTTGAAAACAAGCTTCAATTGTCTCTTCGTATTTCCCTTCCACACGTAGCTTCAGGACATTACGTTGCAATGAAATCAGATCTTCCTTCTCCATGCCCACAACTCCTATTCAATATATCTAGTTCAATATAACCTCATCCGTCTTTTTGATGTGTGATTCCATAGTATCATATACTGGGTTATTGTGGAACTTTTTTATTGAATAATTATGTATGGAGCTTTCAAAAACAAGCCCCTTTTTATATGACATTTCCCCCTATTTACTAGCTTGTCCGTTCAATGCTTTGGTAATTTCTTGTCCAGACGTTTCAGCTACGTTCAACAAATCGGTTTCAGTTTGAAATAAATGATTCTCATATTCCTTTTCAATCGAAGCGAGAAGATTCAATGCCGGGCCAACGCCTGCAAATATTGCGGCGCTGCTTGCTATGACGGTGATTGCCAAAAGTATTGCAGCTAACTTTTTAATTGCGCTCACTCCCCCAAGTTTATATCCTTTCTATTACTATACGACGGTTAGAAGGAATAGAAAATTCAATTTTATTGATAAAATACGCTATTCAACTAGCAAAATCGCCAGTAAATAAAATGAACCAATGTGCATCGACAGATTATATTGTCAAATGCTGGGGGAACTTGGGGAAACATTCATTTTTCGCACCATGCATAAATGGAAGAAAGGAGCCGGCAGTTATGCCGACTCCTCCCCACTACATAATTTGGTCAAAATATGCGACAGTCTTCATTTCATCTCCGACTTTCCGTAAAGACCAAGTAACTTCTATATAAATTTCTGCTAATTTCTCAAATTTGCCACCATGTTTCATTGCCCATTCAAGAGCGACAACACTTTCGTAAAGGTGTGCCATCCTCTTCATTAACCCTTTCGCCTCGAATGTTTGGAGTGCATTATCGAAGCTGGCAAACGCGATAAGGTCAGTCGATAATGAATTTAGTTCAATCGATATTGCTTTTTTCATCTCACAATCATTTATGACGACGAGGCGGTTACGCATTTCGTCTATAAATAGTTTATGGGCTTCGAATTTATTGACGAGGCGAATAAGCTCCAACCCTAAAATATTAGCGGTGCCTTCCCAAACGGTGAGCACTTGCGCATCCCGAAGCAGGCGTGGCGTGACGAAATCTTCGATATAGCCGTTACCGCCATGCATTTCTATCGCTTCATGCGCAAAGTGGATCGCTTGCTCAGCCGTCTCCTTTTTGATGAGCGCGATAAAAAGCCTGTTGAGGATCATTTCACGGTCAGACGCGGCGCCTTCCGTTACTTTTTCATACAGTTGAATGAAGTCAAAGACGGTTGCCACTTCGACATGGAGCCTCGCCGCCATCTTACAGAGCGTGTCCTGTACCATCGGATAGTCGGTAAGTCTGTGCCCGAATGCATTTCGGCGAGTTGCATACGCTTTAGACTCCAACAAGGCACGACGCATAATACCAATGGAGGCGACCGCATTGCATATGCGAGAAAGATTGAGCGCTTCCATCATATAATAAAAGCCTTTCGACGGATCCCCGATCGTATAGGCTAGCGCACCATCGAATTCTACTTCTCCGGAAGGGACCGCCCGCACACCGAGTTTGTCTTTCAAGCGGCGAATCCGAAGCCCGTTCGATTTGCCGTTTTCATTACGCCACGGGACAGCGAACAATGTTAACCCTCGTGACCCGGCTTGTGCTCCTTCGATCCTTGCAAGTACCATAGCGACGCCTGCCATTCCAGCATTCGAGGCGAAATATTTCTCGCCGTATAAGCGGTACTGATCCCCATCCTTCACCGCCTTCACGACATTCGCCCCGACGTCCGATCCGCCTTGGCGCTCTGTCAGAAATGTCGCTCCTTCGAAAAGCGGAACTTCTCCCGTCGAGCAAACATTGCCGAGAAACAGGTTTTTCACGTGTTCATCTGCATAATGATCGAGCAAATAGGCGGTCGCCATTGTGAGGGTCACCGGGCAATAAAACCCGGGTTCCGCATGGGACAACAAATAGCCTTGGGCGAAACTGTACGTGTAGTTTCCTTTATGGCCAAGCTCCGGAATTTCCTTATGGACATACCCGACAATGCCCGTATCATACGTTTCTTGGACAGTTTTTCGATATCCTTCATTCACCCAAACGTCAGAAACTTCCTCTCCGAACTTGTCGTATCTTATAAGGCGCGGCTCCCCTTCACGGTCGGTATGCTTCGCGCGCTCATCAATCTCGTTTGCACACTGCTCCCCGAATAATGATAGCTCACGTTTTGCATACTCGAGGAACTGGCCTTGCAAATGATCCTCTATTATTAGCCGGAGCGTGTCGTCGCCTTCAAAGAAGTTGTCAGTCTTGATCGATTCTGCTTCCTGTACTACTTTCATTGGACTGTCACCCCTTCCCGCAACGGCTGCTTCAAGATTTTCCCTGAAGCGTTTCGTGGCAATGCGTCAACTTGTTCGTACAGGCGCGGCACTTTATATTTCGCGAGATGCTCTTGAAGGAACTCTTTTAATTCCCCAATATCGACCGGATTCGCTGCAGCGAACACCGCTTTTACCGTTTCGCCCCATTCGGGATGAGGGACACCGACGACCGCCACTTCACGAATGCCCGGATAGCTGAGAATCGACTCCTCAATTTCTTTCGGGTAAATGTTGACGCCTCCTGAAATGATCAAGTCCTTTTTCCGGTCGACGATCCATATATAGCCGTCCTCATCGAACTTCGCCAAGTCCCCAGTTTTGAGCCATTGCCCGATAAACGCTTCCTTCGTCGCTTCCTCGTTTTTATAGTAGCCAATCATATTCCCTTCGCCGAAAAGGACAATTTCACCGATTTCCCCCTGTGGAACGTCGTCTCCCTCTTCATTCACAATCCGTAGCTCTGTATGAAGCGGCGCACGTCGACCGACGCTGCCTGATTTCGCTGCATGTTCATCTGCAAGCAGCAACGAGCCGCTCGGACCTGCTTCCGTCAGACCATAAACACAAATAAGATTATCTGTCCGGAAAGCGGTTTTCACCATGTTCACTTCTTTCGCAGATAGCGGCGCCCCGCCGTAAATCCACCATTTCATCGAGGATAAATCGGCGTCCTTTAATCGTGGGTGTCCCGCTGTGAGCAAATAAGCGACAGGTGCGCCGAAGAAATGCGTCGTCTTCTCCTTCTCCACAGTGTCAATCAAGAGGTCAGGCGTAAAAGTCGGTGTCAGGACGAGCGTCGCGCCGACATACATGCCCGCCATCATGAATAAATGAAGCGGCGCTGAATGACTGAGCGGCATCATGAGGAGGACGCGACTTTCCGGCTTGAATTCCATTTCGACAGCGATCATTGATGCGACAGTCAGGATGTTGCGATAGCTAAACAGCACCCCTTTTGGATTTCCGGTCGTTCCGGACGTGTAAAGGATTGTTGATTCATCATCTTCCTTCAAATCACATGGAATCGGTTTGTCGTCTGCGTTTTGGATGAGCACTTCGAAGCTTTTCCAGTTTCCAGACGCTTCTCCTGTCTTAATTAATATAGAAGGAGATTGCAATGTTTTTACAGTTTCAAACAGCAATTCATGCACAATGATCGCTTCAGCATCTGAATGGTTCAGCACATACGCCAATTCTTCCGTCGTCAGCTTGACGTTGATCGGAACGACAATCGCGCCAATCCGCTGAACTGCGAAATACGCGACGATGAATTCCTCGACATTCGGCAAAAACAATGCTACTTTTGCACCTTTTCGGATACCTTCATTTAAAAGCGCGTGTCCGAACCGGTTGACCCTCGCGTCCAGTTCCTTGTATGTCATCCGCTTCCCCATGCTGACGACTGCTTCCGTTTCTGGATACTTTCTTGCATTCCTCTCCAACAAATGTGAACTGTTCATCCCTTCATTCCCCTTTCGAAATATCCAATTTTCCAATGAATCCATCGAGCAACTCTTCCATTTCAGCCTTCATTTCCTGAAGCTCCTGGATTTTACGATCAATTTCCCCGATACGCCGTTTGCCGTATTCAATCGTCACTTCAAGCTGTTTGCGCCCTGTCCGATCCTTATCAAACAACAACACCATCTCCCTGATATCGTCCAATGAAAATCCGTACCGCTTGCCGCGGAAAATGAGCTTCAACTTTGCAAGCTCAGCATTGGAATAGAGCCGTTGATTTCCATCCGACCGATTCGGCGAGAGCAGTCCAATTTCCTCATAATACCGGATTGTACGTGTCGATACCCCAAATAATTCCGCCACTTCCGTAATCGTCTTCAGCTTCACCACCCCTTCAGCCTTTCTTTGAATATAGCATTGACGTTAACGTTAAGGTCAAGTAATTGTTTTGAATAGTGAATAAACGATTCGCACTATGAAAACTTGGATGTTTTACAGTTATTCTAATAATTTAGAAGATGTTGTAACAATTTAACTATAATTTTCAAATTAATCATGCTATAATGAAAAATAACTATGCCAAAAGGAGGAATATATTATGTCTAGTAAACATTTTTTGCATGATCACCGGTCTGTTAACGCATTGCGTTGGGCGAAAACATCCAATGGCTTGTCGGAGATTTTCACGACACATGGTACTTATTCTTCTACCCTTACACCTATGGACATCCTCGAGAAACTATCAGGATCATCGAGAGTTGTCCTACAAACGGAACCATCGGATCATATCGATTGTGTATGGATCTTGAATAGTTCCTTCAGAACATATGAATTGGAAGAGTACCTCACCAATGTAGTTTTCAATGATGGAACAAACATTTTAATTCCTGTTCCTCAAAAATATATTGACCAAAATAGAAAGCGTTTACATACTTTCGTGTATAACGAAGGGCAATTGAACTACATATTTCCTAGCATTAAAGAGTTCAATGAACAATACTATCCACGTGTCTATAAATGATAAAAAAGGCAGCATCCGCTAAAGGAGGCCACTGAAAAAGTCCTTCAAAATAGGATTACCTTTAAAACTGTTGATTTTCGTTCCGGGCGGGCGGTAAGCCTCCTCGGTCGCTTTGCTCCACTGCGGGGTCTTACCTGTCCCGCTCATCCCACAGGAATCGCCGCTTTGCACTCCAATCAACGAAACTCAAATAAAATAAAAGCGTAAAAACAAGCGATCCATTTCCTATCATCAGGGAATGGATCGCTGTTTTTATTGTATAATTAACATATTAAATCCTGGTGGTGTTCCCGATGATTTCTAATCAAGAAACTTTAAACCTCAGTCCATATATGGTTTACGATATCGTCGTCCCAAAAGATAATATGCTGCGTCAAATAAATGAACTTGTTGATTTCACCTTCATTCTCGAGGAGTTGAAAAGTAAATATTGTGTGGATAATGGCCGTAAAGCGGTGCCACCGATTCGCATGTTTACTATTATTTTGACATTAATAAATGCAAAATTTGTCCGCTTCGTGAAGGTTGTTATAGGTAAGGTGCGAAAAGTAGAACCTATTCCGTAACGATTAAGTCGACGGAACATAAAGATCAAGAAGCGTTTCAAAATAGCGTGGAATGTAAAGAGAAGGCAAAGTCCCGCTATAAGATTGAGGCGAAGAATAGTGAGTTGAAACATAGACACGGGTATAATGTAGCCACATCTGCGGGTCTATTTGGCATGCAAATGCATTGAGCCTTGACCATATTCGCAGTTAATCTCAAACGAATAATAACCTTAATGCGAGAAGCAGAGTAAGAAATAGCAAAGACACCATTTCGTTCGAAAAAGAACGAAATGGTGTCTTTTTTGATTTTGGAGTACCTTGCAGATTAAAAACGTAAGTTTTTCAGTGGCCACCGCTAAAGGAGGCTGCCTTTATATTTATTCCTTTAAATCTTCGATTGAATCGATGTCCATATATTGTGGTACGACGAGACCGATTTTCACGCCTTCCATACTAACTCCGAGATCCTCGAATTTACCATCGAATTTCTCTGCATATGTTGCATGCGTTACTGGCAACCATGCAGCTAGCGTTGCGTCAGCACTTCCATCAGCAACAGCTGTCCACATAGGACCTGCTTCGACTTGCGTCAATGTAACATTGTATCCCATATCTTCAAGTACTAATTTCACGACGTTATGGCTTGCGATTTCACTATCCCACGCCACGTAAGCAAGTGTGATTTTATCACCATCAACTTTGTCCACACCATCAGTCCACTCTGCAACCTTTTCCGGATTAGCATCAATCCAGTTTTGTGCAGCAGCTTTTTCTTTCTCGCCTTCCTGGATAGCAACCATTACTTCGCCCATATCTTCTTCAGACCAATTGAAGTTAGAAAGGATTTGATGGGCTTCCGGCAAGTCTTCTGCAAGACCAAGACGACCAATTGAATGGATTTGCTCTTCCCCGCCGTACGACCCTTTTGGATCATCCAAGTATTTCAAGTCAAACTTCGCGAATTTCCAGTGAGGTGTCCAACCTGTGATGATGATCGGCGCTTCAGCGTCATACGCTTTTTTCAAAGCCGCAGTCATTGCTGCGCCCGATCCTGTCGTTACGTCCCATTTGTCGAGCTCATAATCAGCGATCGCTCTGTCGGTCGCTTCCATAATGCCAGCGCCTGGGTCGATTCCCGTAATTTTATAATCAACGGATTCTCCGACGCTTGCCGTACCGCTTCCGCCTGACGTAGATGAATCACCAGCTTTATCGTCATTTCCGCAAGCTGCTAAACCTACTGCGAGTAGTGCTGCTGCTCCGAGTCCAAACATTTTCTTCGTCAATTTCATTGTATAGTTCCCCCTTGTTTTTTCTTGCCTGCTTGCTGTGTGATCCGGTCAAGGATGATGGCGACGATGACGATGGATAGACCTGTTTCAAAGCCTACACCCGTCTTCAATTGTGTCACCGCTCTGTATACTTCCTCACCAAGTCCAGGTGCACCGACCATTGACGCGATAACGACCATGGAAAGTGACAGCATGATGCTTTGGTTGACCCCTGCCATAATCGTCGGCTTAGCGAGCGGGATTTGCACTTTCCAAAGTCTTTGCCATGTAGTTGAGCCGAATGCTTCGGTCGCTTCGATCAAATCTTTTGGCACTTGCTCGATTCCAAGCATTGTAAGCCGGATCGTCGGCGGCATTGAGAAGATGACCGAAGCGACAACACCCGGTACGACACCGATATTGAAGAAGAAAATCGCGGGTAATAAATAAACGAATGCAGGCATCGTCTGCATCAAGTCCAAAATCGGACTAATAACCTTCTTCACTGCTGGTTTTTGTGAACCCCATATGCCGAGCGGGATACCGATAACGAGCGCAATGATAACGGATGTAATGACAAGCGACAGCATTTGCAGCATCGAATGCCAATATCCGAGATAATCAATGAACAGCAACCCGACTAACGTAAATATTGCAATACGCCTTGTTGAAATAAACCAGGCGAGCAATGCGAACAAGATTGCAAGCACAATGGACGGCACCATATCCATCCAATTAACTGCCCCTTCGACGACACCTTTTAAGAAAGAGGAAATTCCGTCGAAGACAGATCCGAAATGGGTGACAAGCCAATCGACACCATTATCGATCCAGCTCGCGAATGGTAAGCGCGGTAATAAATTATCCAATGTTGCTCACCTCCATCTCCATTTCATCTTGCGATTCAACCACAACTTCACTTGAGCCGCTATTAATAAACTGCCCGTCGCCTGCCAACGCGCCGATCAGTGCACCACGAATAATAATGCCTTGCAAATGGTTCTCTTCATTCACGACAGCAACCGGAATCTGTGTCGTCGATACTGTATCAAACAGATCGGTTAAGACAGTGTCCGGAGAAATCGTAGGAATATCGGTGATGAGGACATCCTCCAACGTTTTTCCTGTTTCTGTTGCGTCGGATGCGGCTAGCGCTGTCACAGCACCAAGCAGTCGGTTCCCTTTATCCACAACGTAAATCGAAGAGATCCCTTGCTTTTTCATAAGGCGCAATGCAACGAGCGCACCTCGGTCGATTTGCACCGTATCCGCCTTTTTCATAATATGTCCTGCCGTCAACACTTTCGAAAGGTCGACATCTTCGACGAATCGTTCTACATATTTATTCGAAGGATTCATCAAAATTTCTTCAGGCGTTCCGATCTGGACGATATCCCCATCCTTCATTAATGCGATGCGGTCACCGATCCGGAGCGCCTCGTCCAAGTCATGGGTAATGAAAATAATCGTTTTCCCCATGTCATGGTGAAGCTGGAGAAGCTCATCTTGCATATCTTTTCGAATTAACGGATCAAGTGCACTGAATGCTTCATCCATGAGCAGCACATCGGGATCATTGGCAAGCGCACGCGCCAAGCCGACCCGCTGCTGCATTCCGCCACTCAGCTGGTTCGGATATTGGTCCTCGTAGCCAGCAAGACCGACAAGCCTTAACGACTCGATTGCCTTCGCTTTTCGTTCCGGTTTTGCAATACCTTGGATTTCAAGGCCATATTCCGTGTTTTCACGGATTGTTTTATGCGGGAAAAGCGCAAAGTTTTGGAACACCATTCCGATTTTCTTCCGTCTCACTTCACGGAGCTGTTCTTTATTCATACCGACAATGTCTTCTCCATCGATGCGGATCGAACCCATCGTCGGATCAATCAACCGGTTCAACATCCGTACTAATGTTGACTTCCCGCTTCCTGACAGTCCCATAATGACAAATATTTCACCATCATAGACGTCGAAAGTAGCGTTCTTCACGCCTACTGTCGCGCCAGTGGATTTGAGGATTTCACTCTTCGACTTCCCCTCGTTCAATAGCTGTGCTGCGCGCTTGCTATTTTTACCGAAGATTTTCGTCGTGTTGACAACTTCGATTTTCTTTCGTTGTTCTACCATGTGTACACTCCCTATTTTTTTGGAAACTCATCGTTTACTAGTATATGCATAAAGAATTTACATTACAACCGTTATTTCGAATTAAATTGTTTGTACAGTAAAAACTGTACAAAGTTTAAACTTATCGTTACACTTGAATTGCGGTTATAATACGCTTAGGGTATTTATGGGGAATTCACCCCTAGACAGCGGAGGGAAAGCACTATGGACGGTAAAGAAACACTCGACAAAGCACGAGAGCGGATTATCGAAACAATCGCACAAAATATACATTTATATGGACTCACTGCATCTGCCGGCAGACAGTATGGCACGATGTTCTTCCACGACAAACCGATGACATTGGACGACATGACCGAAGAACTCGGCATGAGCAAAACAAGCATGAGTACATCCGTCAGAGCACTGGCCGAATTAAAACTAGTTGAGCGGGCATGGGTACGCGGCGTCCGCAAAGATTTGTATCAAGTGAAAGACGATTGGTACCAAAGCTTCATTAATCTATTTTCAATTAAATGGCGCAGATCCATTTCACTCCATTCCGTCGCCGTCAGGAAATCACTGCGTGAACTTGAGCAGCTGAACAACAATCCCGACATCGGTGAAGATTTGAAAGCAATTGTCGAAACGGATATTAGCAAACTCAAATATGTACGCGACTACTTCGAATGGCTAGAACGCCTCGTCGACGCCTTCGAAGACCACGACATCTTCGACCTTGTTCCTCTGAAGGAATACGAAGAGCCAGAAAAGAAATAATCGAACATCACCATATAAAAAGGCGGCCCCAAAGGGACCACCTTTTTTCATTGTGTGAACGGAAATTTTGAAATGTGGCAGAAACGCATAAATCATCAGAAACACGCATAAATCAGGAAACTCGCGAATAAATGTCATCATTGACGCATAAATTTGCGTAGAAACGCATAAATGCCTGCAAAAGCTCATAAAACGCTATATTGACGCATAAATGTAAAAAACGAGTCCCCATTGCATTCACGACACAGTTATAATAGTGTTAAAGGCGCCTGCATTGTAAAAGGAGGCATTCGAATGCAAAAAAAGATACCACTACTAATGCTCTTGCTCATCATCGGTTCAATATCACTCGTTTTTTCCCTAACCCTTTCGTTGCCGAACACAGTTGAGTGGATTTTGCTCATCTTCGGAGTTCTATGCAACGTGATAAGCGCAGTCAGTCTCATGATTATCGGCGCGAAGAGGACGAGAGGCTCGTAAAAAGCTGTTTCGAAGTTGAAATCTACTTCGAAGCAGCTTTTTTTCATCCGCCTACATTGCCCCCTCAACTAGTCATATACATAGGGGATAAACTTGGCACGGAGGAATTTTCAATGAAGTTGATAACCATTTTGATCATTGCAACAGCAGCAAATATTGATAACTTGGGAATCAGTATGGCATACGGTTTACGGGCCAACCGGATTCCATTTCGTTATAATTTGATCATTTCACTTATTTCAGCGGTATGTGCATTCGTTTCCATCTTTGCTGGAAGCTTATTATCCGACTTCCTTTCCAAGTCCACCTCCAACATAATTGGCGGAAGCTTGCTGATCGGTCTCGGTTTTTGGGTTGTCGTGAAATCAGCAAATCCTTCCGAGGAACGCACCCGCAAAATGGGTTTCATTAATTGGAAGGAGTCCATTGTCTTAGGTTTCATCCTTGCCTTTAACTGCCTATCCATCGGCTTTAGTGCAGGTGTTACAGGCGTAGAGCCTTACTCAACAGCACTGATGATCGGTATTTTTTCATTTATTTCCATTGTACTTGGGGTTCGGATTGGAGAGCAAATCGGTACAAGCTGGTTCGGACAGCAGGCGGAGCGCATTGGTGGAATTCTGTTGATAGTGATTGGTTTGATTGAGATATTCATTTAGGAGTTTATTCGAAGACATTTATGCATAAAATGCTTCTTTTATTCGTATATAATCAAAAAGATGACTATAACCTTCATCGAAGGTCAGCCATCTTATGTCCAAAAATAAATCACTTTGTTGTAAGCTTATCTGTCAATTCATCGTAATCAACTGATTTCAATAAGCCATTGGATTGCATCTTCTTCACAAATTCTAAGAGTTCCATCTTCATCTTCATGATCTCGATGTCCAGGAATTCCATATCGCAGTCTACTTCAGTTTTTGCTATCGTCATCCCCTTCACACTCCTTTTGTCCTGTTTAATTTAGATGAATCTCCATGGCGTGGGACTATTAACTACAATATATCATGCAAGCTCCTCCTAAAGAAGTATAACCGATTGGGACATTTTTTTTCAAATCGGCGTTTTTTTTCACTTTTCTTAGAAAAGTTTCTCATTTTGCATATTCATGCTTTATACTATAATAGGAATAGGATAAATAAAGAGAGGGATCGGCGATTGAAAATAGGTCATTTGATACGTGCAGAACGTGTACGGCAAGATATGAAACAAGTTGTCCTAGCCAAAGGTATTTGTACGCCATCTTATTTATCAAAAATTGAACGGAATCAAATTGAACCGAGTGATGACATTACCGAACTGCTTATGCAGCGGTTAGGAATGGATCCGGGGAAATTGCAGGAAAATGATGAAGAAACTGAACGCGAGTTTGAGCAGATGTTGATGAAGACATATCGTGAAGTATTGACAGAGAGAGATTTAAATTTTACGAAAGAAAAATTGGAATATCTTGAGCAAAACATCCCCCTATTTGAAAATGATTCATTACATTTTACTTATTCGCTTATTACTTTTCGATTTAATATGATAGTAAGAATTGATTTAGAAAAACTCAAACAAGAAATTGAATTACTTGAAGAGTCTATTGATAATTTTGATGTATACCAACTTTATTTGTTTCACTTAAACAAAGGGTTATTCTGTTATAATACCGGCAATCGAAAAATGGCCATACATTATTTTGAGTTAATACTTGATAAATTGGAGTCGCTACCTCTTGGTGAATGGGAAAAAGCTGAATTTAATTATATAATTGCTGCGATTTATGCGGCCGATGGACATATATTTAATTCGACTGATCATGCTAGACGTGCGCTTATTTATTTCCGAGAACATCTAATGATGAGTAGAGTGTTAGACTGCTATATTCTTATCGGAATTTCTTATAAAAGAAGCTATAAATACCAAGACGCACTAGAAGCATATTTAAAAGCTATGCAAATTAGCGAAGAATTTAATTTACATAGCGAAAAAGGGATTATTTATCATAATATAGGAACTCTGAATAGTACTATGAGAAATAGTGACGAAGCCATCCAATATTATAAAAAAAGCATTGACCATAAAATAGATTCCTCTGAAAAGCTGATCACTATTCTCTGCTTAATTGAGGAATATTCAAAAATGAGTGAAAAGAATCTGGTTAGCGATTGGGCAAGCAAAGGGATTGCAATGTATCACCAATTAAATGATGAAAACGAAATTTCTTACTTCCATCATTTCAGTCTATATAAATCGCTGCATAGCAAAGAAGGATTGTCTGTAGAAATAGCAGAAGCAGCAATTCAACACTTCAAAGAAATTCAAGACTTCAGGTATATCCATAAGTATTGCATTGCTCTAGCAGAATGGTACTATTATAATAGGAAATATAAGCTAGCATCTATTTTTTATCGAGATGGGAATAGATATGGCTATATTTATAGGAAAACGGAGAAATGGGAGGATTTATAATGAAAAAAGTTGTATCGATTCTTTTACTAGTTATTGTTTTAGGCATGACAGCTCACAGCAATTCAGTTACAGCCAGTACTGCTGATCAAATTCCAAAGGTTTTAAAAACTTTCTCTTACACAATTGAAAAATGAAAAAAGGAATGCTCCGTTTCGGATGCATTCCTTTTTTTCATCTATTAAACCTTCTTAGCTTTCATCCACACCTTCCACCACAACTGATATCCCTTGTCCGACTCCAATGCACATTGTTGCCAATCCGCGTTCAGCTTTTCTCCTCTTCATTTCATGAACCAATGTTGTCAGAATTCGCGCCCCGCTTGCTCCTAGCGGATGCCCTAATGCAATGGCTCCCCCGTTGACATTGACTTTATCCGTATCCAAATCGAGTTGTCTTACACACTCCAATGATTGAGAGGCAAATGCTTCATTAATTTCCACGAGATCAAAATCGGATGGCCGTAACCCCAATCTTTTCATCAATTTCTTCGTCGAATAAATCGGTCCAAGTCCCATAACGGATGGCTCTAACCCGGCTGTTGCGGACCCGGTGTATTTGACGAGTGGCTTCAGTCCATGCTTTCTTGCAAACTCTCCGCTTACAAGCAACAAGGCTGCCGCCCCGTCATTTACTCCGGTTGAATTTCCCGCCGTCACGGTTCCACCTTCGAAAATCGGGGATAATGCAGATAGTTTCTCTATTGTAGTGTCCCCTCTTGGATGCTCATCACTATCTATGACATGCTCGTTCCCCTTCTTTTCCGTGAACGCAACTGGAATGATTTCATCCACGAACCTTCCTTCCTCCATTGCCCGCTTCGCTTTCTGCTGGCTATTGAACGCGAATTCGTCCTGTTGATCCCTCGTAACACCAAAGCGCGACGCAACATTTTCTGCTGTCTGCGGCATCGAATCTGTACCGTATAAATTAGCCATTCGAGGATTGATGAACCGCCAACCGATTGTTGTGTCGTACAAATTCAAATCACCACGAGGAAATTCCGATTCGGGCTTCTTCATTACGAAAGGGGCTCGTGTCATGTTTTCGACGCCCCCCGCAATGATCGCTTCGCACTCCCCTGATAAAATGGAGCGAGCTGCCAAACTGACCGCATCTAAACTTGAGCCGCAAAGTCGGTTCACAGTCGTCCCGCTAATCTCTTTCGGAAAACCGGCTAGCAATAACGACATCCGCGCAACATTCCGGTTCTCCTCCCCCGCCCCGTTCGCATTTCCAAATATGACATCATCGATTGACTCCAATGGAAGCCTAGGATTCCTTTCAGCCAATCCTTTAAGAATAAAAGCCCCTAAATCATCGGGACGGATGTGCTTCAATTGCCCTTTATACTTTCCGATCGGAGTCCGAACCGCATCGATAATAAAAACTTCCCTACCCAATCACTGCACCTCTCTTCTTTTCTAGGCGCCTGTTCAGCAAACTATTCAGACAATACACTAAAATTGCATATTCGATAAGCAAGAAGCTTATAGTATCAAAAATTACATCGCTTCATTCTGCATAAATATTATTTTCAGTGAGTTGTCATAAATGCTTCTTACACAGGCACCGAAACAATTCTTACAATTTAAAGGAATATTCTTAAACTGGATAAGTATGATACAACCGTGGAGTCGGCGAGGAGTTTGAATAGGATGCCGAATAGGATGATAACTAGGACTGTGTAGGCTGCGTAACCGTGGAGCGGGTCGATTCCTTTTGGTTTTTTGGACAATAGGACACTCATTACATATCCGGGCGACAATATAAGGACATAGGCGACACTAACAATCAGCAGGAAACTTCCGTACCAATAGGATTTTATTAGTAAAAAAAATAGGGCTACGACACCGATGACGATCGCCGGTAATGAATGAGCACCATACAATACTACAGTTTGTTTGAACGGATATGTCGGCCCGAAATTCTTTCCGATAATGAAAAGTCCGATCGATACAATTGCTATGCAAACCGCCATGAATCCAGCTACATTTAGGAAAACTGACGAAAATGATGGCCCGCCATCCGCAGCGTCAATGAACGGTAAACCGTCTATCGATTCAAGTGCCGCCCCTTTCAGAGCCGTATAAAACGACAGACCAAAGATGACTGCATAAAGTATCAATGAAATAAAGCCATTCCTGAACTCATCATCCTGTTTCGTAAGACTGATCGAAGGATGTTTCACATGCTCTACAAAATAGGACCAATACTCCTTCGTTAAATTACTCACATTCTCAAGATGAGCGTTTGACTCCTGATTCACAACGGTCGCCTCCACTGCTGTCTGTCCATTTCCATGAGGTAGTTGTTCTTGAAAACCGTCCGCTTCTTCAGTCAATCTGATGCCACAACTCCCACAAAACCGCCCGTTCGCAAACTTATTTCCGCAATTTGTACACGTCAAATGTTCTCCTCCTGTTTATTGGTCAATTACTTCATCCAAGACTACGGTAGCCAATCCAGGGTATTGGCCTTCTATAGTTACTGTATTACGATAATCCAATAGTTACGACTGATTTTTAGAAAAATACGCTTCGCATATGTGGGAGGTCGCAATTGCAGATTAATGCAAGGGCTTAAGCGAGTAAAGTAGCTTATGAGCTGAGATACGTGGCACAACAATCTATTTGCATGCAAAAAAAAGCACGTTCATCGGGCTGATTTACGTGCTTGTAAAATTAATAATCATTATCTCATTTACCCCTTGCCATGTGGCGGGCCGACTTCCGGTCGGTCATTGGTGACGTAATCGCTGCCGATTGCCGGATTCATCAAAGGAGCGAATACTGCTAAACCGAGTACGAGGCAGGCCATCATGACTTTCCTCTTCACTATTCTACACCTCCTTTCACCTCCATCGTTAACCGCTTGTATGCTTCGATGCAAAGCTCCTGGAATTTGTATGCGTTTTTATATTTTTTGATTGATTCATAGTAAAGGGAAATATCCTGGGCGGCATTCTTCAGTTTTTTCCAGTCTTCATTTGCATGCAGATGGCGGATGCAGTTCCTCATTTTCTGTTCGTACAGATCATATTCCCCTAAGGCATAGTACAGCTTTCCCTCATAATAATCGAGATTGGCCTGATCTAACTCATTCTCGATCGTACTTTGCAATCGGTTCATACTTTCCCGTAACGCCAATTGATCACCGTGCTTGAATAAAATCCTTAATTTCAGCAATTGTGAGTCGAAAAGAGTTGTACACTTCAACTGTTTTTTCATTTCAATGCATTGATTGACTGTTTTTAATGCTTGAGCATAATTGTTTTCTTCCATCAATACATAAGCCAAGTTATGGTAAAGCCACCCATGAGTCGTTGTCATCGGAATCCTCAATACGCTGAATCCCTTGTCAATATACTGTCTCGCTTCTTTCACCTTATGTTGATCGAGGTAGAGTGCCGCAATCAGATTATAGCAATCTCCGGACTTGGCCCAATCATGCAAGTGTATATACTGATGCTTTGCACGCTTCGCATATACATGTGCGGTGCCATAATCATATAGCTTGTAAAGCGCTAAGGAAATATTGTAATTTATTTTCGCTGAAAGGGATTCCTCTCTCGTCAAGTGGAGAGCGTCTTGAAAATGGGAAATGCTTGCCTGGTAGTCCTTATTAAAATAGTAAAACAGCCCTGATATATACGTATATTTTTCAATAAGTAACCTGCTGGCGTTTTCGAAGAATGTCTGTGGGATATAGGCGATTTCTGAGGAGTAATAAGCTTGGGCTTCTGGAACTTGGCCAACTTTTACTAATTCGGTGTATTTCAATAAATGAAACAGGATTTCCTGATAGATGGAGGAGATATATGCAAATTGCTTGCGATGCTTGTTTAGAAAACCAGGAATTCCCTTCAAATCCGAAGATAACAGCTCCTCATATTCCATTAATATTTTTTGGAGACCTGCATCATCTTCATGAACTCGCTGGAAATAGGCAATTGGCACATCTAGCCGCTCGGCAAGCAATTCGAGTACATCAATGGATGGTTCAAAACGACCGCTTTCAATATTGCTATAGTGGGAAGTTGATATGATTTCGGAGCTCGCCTCCTTTTGAGTGAGGCCTCTGCTTTCCCGCAGCCTCCGTATCCGACTGCCGATGTGCATGCTGGCACCTCTTTTCTTCCTTTCCACCATTGTACGTAACTTATTTGTTATATACAACAAGAAATTTATCTATTCCTAATTTTCATTCTTTAGTACTTGTTTTGTGGACAGGCAAATGATTCTTCCATCATTATAGGGAAAATCCACTCCTTAATTTGTTCTATTAAGTTTTTTATCATTTCATAAAAATAACCGCCTATTTACCTAGCAAGCATTGTTAATCTTTGCATATACGCAAAAGATTCCCGGCTTTTCATTCAATAACATACAAGAATTTCGTGCAAATTAATTAATATCACAAAATTTTAACTATTAAATTATCCGTGATATAGTTTAAGTATGTTGGACAACATACAATTTGAAGGCAAACTGGCCAGTTGTCTTCGCAAAAGGAGCGAGTAACGTGAAAAGATTCATTGCATGTGCATTGGCAGGAATTCTCGTTATCGGTGTTCAGTTCCCTATCCGCGCTTCAGCAGTCCAGCAACTTAAAGATGAGATGTTAACGATTCAACCTATTTTTTCCGTTGAGGAGCTCGTCCTTTCAACAAGAATGAGCGAGAAGGAGATCCCCGGGCAAATAGACAAGGAAATGGATAAACAAAACCAATTGTCCAGTGAACTAGCGAAGCGGTTGACCGAGCATTTCGGCAAAACTGATAAGGTTCAAGGCGGGGGGGCTGCAAACTATATCGTCGGTCCGAGTGCTAGTGGCGATTTCTTCTATACACCGGCCAAAACAGCATTCGTAAACCATGGTCATGTCGGATTATACTATTCCAGCAACACGATTGTGGAATCGGTCTTCCCTACCGGTGTTCGCAGCATTTCCGCCAACGTCAAGATGGTAGAAAAAGGGACTGTTGTAAAATCCGTTTCCACAACAAGCACGGTCAAGCGAAATGCGGCAAACTGGGCGTATTCCCAGATCGGGCAGCCGTACTCATTGAACTTTATGAACAACCGCAACACGGGACATATGGGTGCGAAAAACTGCTCCAAACTTATCTGGTCAGCTTACTTATTGTATGGCGGACTGGATTTGGACGCAAATAAAGGCTTTGGCGTCTACCCTCGAGATATCCGCGACGCTAAACAGACAAGATTCATTCGCCAAATATAAATGACACCGAGACACAACTGATTCTTACGAAGGGGCTGTCCGTTTGAGGCAAGCCCCTTTCTTAGCTAAGGAGGTTTCGGAATTGGAGAAAAAGTTGATGATTGCCTGTTTCATCGCGATGGTATTCGCTGTCTTGACTGCCTATTTTACTTTTAGCCATCAACATTCAATAGAGCTCCTATCAGAGACTGACCTTTCAAATCCTGATTTGCTGACGGATACTGCGGCTATTCTATATTTCTCTACAACTGCGGATCAGGACAAGAATGGGGATGGCCTCAGCTTTGCGGTTTTTGTAGATCAGAATGGAAATTCAAAACTGTGGAAAATGCATGGCCTTGAACTTGGAACGGTTTTTGCAACAAAGGATACATTCTTTTTGTCGGACCGCGATCATGTCTATTTGGCTGATTTGAATGGGACCAAAACGTTCACCATGCTAACGGAAGAACATACCGGTGAGTTGACGGCTTTCAATAACAAGGACGGTCTCTTTTACAGCGTCTATAATTCTGGCTTCACCGATGATGGCGGCTATGCATCCAACATTCGGTTCGGTAATCAAGACAGCTTCGAAACAATCCACATCCCCCATTATTTGCAAATGTCCGGCAAGGTAGACGGAAATCTGCTGATGGTGATCGGTGACGCTGACCGCCTTTCATTGCAAAAGATGCCCCTTCAAAAAGATGTCCAGCTGGAAGAAATCGTATCGCTTGGCAAGATTGGCGAACGGGTCGGATTGGCATCGATTCTCAAAGAAGGCGACTATTATTATCTCTTAATTGCCGACACGGAAAAGCTGACAAGCGATGTGTACCGGATCCACGAAAAAACGAAAGAAATCGAGACGTTTCCATTGTTCAGTTACAAGAATATCGAAGATTATATCGCCCGCATTCCGTATAACCTCCGGAACGCCGCCACAATCCATGACGGCATCCTCTATTATGTGGACGGAATCGGAGAAGTGCATGCGTTCAATTCCAAAACAGGTGAAGTCGATATACCATTCACCCTGCATGGGGCGAGTCAAGGACAAAGGAAAATGTCCGAGCAAACGTATTTCAAAAACGGCAAGCTCCACTTCTTCCGCCATCATGAATCGTCCGATACGCACACAATCGACACATATGACTTGAGAACAGGTGACTTGATCAACGAATTGCCAGTCAAAGGACTGGACAACATGTTCGACTATGTCAAACAAAAGAGAAAGCACGTTTCCCCTTACGACTTCATAGTAAGATGAAAACTGTTCAAAACGGTGCCTGTGCAGCAAACAATACAGATTATGCACTATAATTGCATAGATAAAATAAAGAAATCATCCGTATCGATCTTCGGATGATCTCTTCTCGTATAAAAATACTAAAAATCGAATTATCATTATTGTGCCATGCACAGGCACCTATAAAAGGGGCACCTACTCAGTCTACGTAGACCTTCCTAACGTAGCGGGAAGTGAAGGCGCGCATTGTAGAGAAGTAGCCGAGCTGCAGTTCAACTGTATCGCCGACTTTGTAGGCGGTTTTGCTGTCGGTGACGTCGAGCATGAGATGGTCGGAGCTTGCGCCAAGGATGATGATGTCTTCGTCGACAGGTGTGGACGTTTCGACGTCAAAATCCTGTTTTCCAAGAGCACAAATCGCTTTCAACCTCATGCCCCTGTCCGTAAATGTCGGGCTATTCCCATACGAATCTACTCCGACTGTCCCCCACGGCAAGGATGGCTTCTCTTTCAGTTCGACGATTTCACATTCCAAAGTGAACACATCTTTAAACGTTCCCGGCAGAAACGTGTAGTTGGAGCGTTCCTTACCGAACAAAAGTGATTCGCCGAGGCGTAAATTGTTGACACCTTCGCTAATTCCACCTTTGAGCATCAAGTCCAATGTCGCAGAATTCCCCCCGCTGACGACTTCCAGGTCCCTGCCGATCCTTGTACCAATCGTTTTGGACAACCCCGCAAGCGACGCCATTTTCTCCGAATCGGATTGGATGAATGAAAAGCATGTCAAGTTGACACCGATTCCATATAAATGGACGCCTTCCTTTTTCTCGGTTTCCACCGCAACATTAATAAGCTCCTCATAATCGGTAAATCCTTCGCGGATATCGCCAAGATCCACCATCAAAATCACTTTGTGGACCTTTCCTTTTGCAATTGCAACGTCATTGATCGCCTGGATCGTCGCAAGCTCCGAATTGAGTGAAGCATCCGCGTACGATACAAGATCCTCAACCTCACTCATCATCGGCGGACGGATTAGCCACTTCTCCGCATCAAGGTCTTTCAATAATTTCAAGTTCTCAACACGTGAATCGCCGAGCCGCATAATGCCGCCAGCGACATATACGGAGGCAATTTCAGGATCCGCGCCGAATACTTTCGTCACGCCTGTCACAGCAATATTCCTTGCTGCGCAAAGCGCTGAAACGGCACGGACATTTTCAAGCAAATGTTTTTTATTAATACGAACGACTGGATACATACCCATCCCTCTTAATTCCAGAAATCAGTCTTCTCTTTAAGCCCGATCGATTTCGCCTTAAAGACAGGGTTCTTCCCTTCTTTTTTCTGTCTCGTATAATCATCAAGACATTTGAAAGCAGTTCCTCCAAGGATCAAAATGATCGGAATGTTAATCAGTGCCATAATGCCCATGAGAACATCTGCCGTGTTCCATGCAATCGAGAAATCGAGTTGCGCGCCGAAGAAGACGATGACGACGGCTGCTAGTCTAAAGAGTGTTAAACCGGTTTTGCCCACTTCTTTTTTATTCAAATACTTAAGATTCGATTCTGCATAGAAGAAGTTCCCGATAAGCGATGTGAACGCAAAGCAGAACAGTGCAAACGTAATGAACCAAACACCAAATCCTCCGAAAAGCGACGATACAGCTGCTTGCGCATAAGGAACTCCCGCCATGTCTTCAGTAGGCACGACGCCCGAGCTCAATAGCATGAAAGCTGTTGCCGAACAGATCAATAACGTGTCAATGAACACCGACAGCATTTGGACCAGACCTTGCTTTGCGGGATGGGAGACGCTTGCCGCCGCAGCAGCGTTCGGTGCAGAACCGACACCCGCCTCGTTGGAATAAAGACCGCGCTTAATCCCGTACATGATGACGGAACCAGCGAAACCGCCGAATGCCGATTTGAAATCAAATGCCGATGTAAAGATGTCTACGAACATACCCGGCACAAGATTCAAATTAGCGATGACCATGATCAGCGCCACGCCGATATAAGCAATCGCCATTACCGGAACGATGATACTCGTAATTTTACTTAATGCTTTTCCGCCTCGGAAGATACTCAATCCTGTCAGAAGCGCTAAAATCGCACCGACGATGATCGGTGTCGATGAATTGTAGAATGAATATCCTTCAAAAGCCGATGCAATGTTGAAGGAAGCAACCATGTTGAATCCGCCCATATACGTTAAAATGAGGGCGACCGCGAAGACGACTCCTAAAAATCTGCTTTTCAGCGCCGCTTGGATGTAATACGCTGGCCCACCGTAAGAGCCGCCATCTTGATCTCGCTTCTTATAAATTTGCGCAAGCGTACTCTCGATGAACGCGGAAGCGCCGCCAATAATCGCGATAACCCACATCCAAAACACTGAACCTGCTCCGCCGAGGACAATTGCAGTCGAAACACCAGCAATATTTCCGACACCGACCCTTGACGCGGTAGATACCATCAATGCTTCGAATGCAGAGATCGAATTTTTGTCTTCTTTCGGCTCCGCTACAAGCTTAATGGATTCCTTGAATAGACGGAATTGGACAAATTTCGTACGAATGGTGAAATAAAGTCCTGCAACAATCAAAAGTATAATAAGAATGTAGCTATACAACCATGTACTAAAACTGTCAATTAATCTCTCATACAATTCATACATAAAATACACTTCCTCTCTACTTTTTTAATATTTTCATGAATCCGCTTTCATTTCAAGAAGATGCATATACTTTTCATATTTTATTACAATATAACTTTATTGACGATTTTTCAATGTTAAATATTGTGATATATAGTTCTTTTTATTTAAAAACTTGGAAACAAATACTTTTCTTCTGATATTAAAATTGAATTTATTTTTGCCGAAATAAAAAGATAGAAAGAGTTGATGGAATGACTCACAGAGAGGAAGAGAATAATGTTTACAAACATTCGTACAAAACTAATTTCAGCTTTTGCGCTAATATTGATCATTCCCACGGTCAGCATTGGATTACTATCATATATAAGTGCGAAAAATGCCGTGGAAAGCCAAATTATCGGAGAAGCTACTGATAGTATCGAAGTGTTGAATACGACAATCGATAGCACTTTATCAGCTAAGATTCATGATATTAAAACATTGAGCGAGCAAATACAGTTCGCTGGAAATGAAAGCGAAGCCCTACGGAGCAAACTAGCTCAATATGCGGAGTTGCATCCAGAGATTTTGAGCATTTATGTCGGTATGGAGGATGGGACTTTCATTCAGGAACCCGTTATTAACGACACGTCTTCCTATGACCCGCGAACACGGGATTGGTTTAAGCAGTCCATGGAACATAAAGGCGAGGTTCAAATTTCAAAGCCGTATGAAGATGCTACCGTGGATGCTATGGTTGTCACCATTTCAAAGACGACGAAAGACAATGCCGGTGTCATTAGCGTCGATATTACGTTAGATTTTATCGATCAATTAACCCGTCAAGTGTCGATTGGCGATGAAGGGTATGCAATGCTATTGGACGGTGATATGAATTTCATTTCCCATCCGACGAGCGAAGCAGGAACGTTGGCGGAGGAAGACTTCTACCAAAATATGTACAAGCAGTCGAGTGGAGATTTTGATTATAGCTTAGAAGCCGACAAAAAATTTATGACATTCACGACGAATGAATTGTCGGGATGGAAAATCGGAGGTACCCTCTTTGAATCGGAAGTAAAAGATGCAGCGGCTCCAATTCTGAAGACGACGATTGTCGTCATTATCATAGCGCTAGTTGTTGGCATCATTCTCGTTTATTTCATTATGCGATCCGTCCTCAAACCGATCAAGGATTTGCGGAATAAAGCAATTACAATCAGCAACGGCGATTTAACCGAGGAAATCATTGTCGGGTCAAAAGATGAAATCGGGCAATTGGGGCAAGCGTTCCGGGACATGCAACATAGTTTGAAACGTTTAATCGGAAATATCGAGAAAAATACGGAATTCGTCGCTGCCTCATCCGAACAATTGACGGCTAGCGCCGAACAGACGATGTATGCAACAGAACATGTCGCGTCAGCTGTACAAGAAGTGGCTGGCAATGCCGAAAGCCAACTGAACAGCGTTGAGCAAAATGCGCAGCTCATTAACGAAGTAACAGAAGGGATTTCATACATCGCCGATCGTTCTACAAAAGTGTCTGAGCTCGCCATCCATACGATGACGCAAGCCGAAATCGGCGGACAGGCAGTTAGTGACACGATGAATCAGATGTCGTCCATTCAGTCTTCTGTATTGGAATCAAACCGGATGATTAGCTCCTTATCTGAACGTTCGAAAGAAGTCGGCACGATCTTAAATGTTATCACCGGCATTGCACAGCAGACAAATTTACTTTCATTGAATGCCGCCATCGAAGCAGCAAGAGCGGGTGAACACGGAAAAGGATTCGCAGTCGTCGCAGATGAAGTTCGGAAGCTTGCCGAGCAATCTCATCAGTCCGCTACGGAAATTTTCACGATCATTCAAGGCATCCAACAAGACACCGAAAGCTCCGTCAATATTATGGCGAAAGTGACAGATGACGTTAAAGAAGGAATGGCCATCTCGAACGGGGCGATTGAAAAGTTCCAACAAATCTTAACAAGCACGCAGGAAATTACACCGCAAATGGACGAAGTTTCCCAAACGGCACAAATCGTCCAATCCGCTATCCAAGCGGTTCATGACACAGCCATCGAACTTGAAAACATGGCGAAAAGCAATGCTGCTTCCTCCGAAGAAGTAGCCGCCTCCACAGAAGAGCAGCTCGCTTCCATGGAAGAAATCACCGCATCCGCCAAAACCCTCTCCACTATGGCCGAGGAACTACAAGAACTCATCTCAACCTTTAAACATTAAGCGGGTTGAGACAGTTCCCGAGGTGGTGCCTGTGCAACACACATTTATGACAATTCAATAATAGTCATTAAATTCAAACAGAAGCCAACCAAAGACTGATACGGTTGGCTTCTTCTCATTTTATATTCAATGTTAGTACATAGTCAGAATAGTTTCTGTACGAGCACCGTAATTTGCCAGCATTTTTTCATTTTCATATCAATGCTGTTACAAAGCGCTGAAAGCTTGAGAAGGGGGTATATAATAGCAGCATATTTAGTTAGAGGTGTATAGTTATGAATAAGAAACGATTAACGTGGGTGGATGTCACGAAAGGGTTTTTGATGATCCTTGTTGTCATCGGTCATTACCCGGGAGAGCTCGATTTTCCACTCGCGAAATATATTTATTGGTTCCATATGCCAGCATTTTTCATCTTAAGCGGTTTGTTTTTTAAGCCGGTTTTCGAAAAAAAGGATATGAAACCGACAATCCACAAGCGATTTATGCAATTGATCGTCCCCTATCTGTTTTTCCTCGTCAGTATTACGCTGATTCGTTATGGGATGGAAATCGGTTCAGGCAACTGGGACTTGTCGTGGTATCTCAATGACTTATGGACGCTTGCCGTCGGCGGGCGATTCATTCGCGGAGCGTACGGGGTCTTTTGGTTTGTGACTACATTGTTTTTCACTTATATATTTTTCTTGCTGCTCACGAAATATTTCAACCGGACGAAACAGTTCATCATTCTTGGCGTTTTCTATATCATTGCTCATTTCGAGAGTATTATCGCCATGCATGTCATCGGCGGGAAACCGTCCGAGGCGGCACAATCTATACCGATGATTTGGAACATTGACGTCGCCCTCATGGCAATCGTCTATTTCGCCATCGGATATTACTTGAAGGATCTTTGGATGGACATTTCGAGAAAGTGGATCGTTGCAGCATTGGTCGTCAGTATGACCGCTGTCCTGCTCGATAGCTTCCACATCATCGACTACCGACTGAGCATGAAATTTTTACGGTATGACCATTTCGTATTAGATTTGGTGATTCCCCTTTCATTCACAGTTCTATTGGTAGGCGCCTTTCAGTTCATCACAGCGCGACTGTCGCTTAACTGGCTGCGAAAAATTGAGCAGCACTCGCTTTCCATTATGTATTTGCATATTTTTGCAGATATCATTTTAAACGATTATTTCACTTATGGCCTTATCGGCTTTACAGCGATCGGATTATTCATTCCAATCATCGTTTCTATTTTAATTAATAAACTGCTGCCGCACGGCCAACTTCTGCTAGGCGGATTTAAACCGAAGAAAAAGTCAGAACCAATTCCAACATAAAAAAAAGCTGGACCTCGAAGGTTCAGCTTTTTTTATATTATATTTATTTAGAACGAAGCTGTTCGACCCAAACTTCATATCCTTTTCCATTCAAATGAAGCCCATCAACCGTGAACTTCTTATCCAACTGCCCGTTCTTATCCGTAAAACTCGAATGTAGATTGATGAACATAATTCCATGCTCATCCGCAATCCTCCGCAATATATCATTAAATTCATTTACTTTTGCATTAGATACTTCATTCCCAAAAAGCCCGTAATTCACCGGAAGGATTGATTGAATATAAAGCTGGGTCTCCCTCCCTTCAAAAGCATCAACGATCGCATTGACGCGGATTTCGAAATTCTTGGCATCTGTTTTATAGCGAATATCATTGACCCCAATCATCAAATAGGCCTCTTTCGGATTCCGGTCCACCACTTCTTCGATCCGATCCAATACGCCTTTGGCCACATCATTCCGGATTCCTCGATTCAGAACAACGTCGTCACGGAAGTATTCCTGAAATTCTCCGTAATCGGTAATGCTATCCCCGATGAAAACTTTATCCACATTGTCCGTGGCAGAGTGCTCGAAGACACTCTTTTTCGTATAGTAATATGCAGAATCTCTTTTAGGGGAAGGCGTTGTTTGCATTTTCGTTTTCACAAATTCGATTCCGCCAATCTTATGTACAACATAACTTCCTGTTCCAATTAACAAGACATTTAAAAGCAATGACACTACAAATAAAATAGTTCCTTTTTCCAATCCAGACACTCCTGTTCTTCCACCAATAAAGCATGTTATACCCCATTCCGCGCGAAAAATAACAGGAATTGTTTGGTTGCCTGTTCATGGTTCAATTATGGCAATTCACTTTTTAAAATAAAAATACAAAAACCTACCGACAGATCATTGACTTGATAAGCTTTTCGTTTTTCATTATACAATTGTATTGCATTATCTGAGTTGTGTGCTGCACAGGCACCAGGCGAAGGAAGAAAGTTACTGTCGGTTAATTTTATTTTAATAGTATTTTCATACTTTAATAGGTATAATGAGATGGTAATATTCTTTTCGTTTTCATTACTTTTGATTCAGTCAGGGAGGGACTTCTTTGTTTAGGCAAAAAGGAAGCGTTCGGAAGAAAATTATTCTAGGAACTTTAATTCCTATTTATCTTCTCACAATGGTATTTGGTTTTGTGTTTTATTACACATCAATGCGCATCGTTGAAGTAAATGTCATGCCAGAGTTTGAGAAATCACTGAGCTCGGCAATGGATGATGTGACAGAGAAAGTGACGGGACGACTTGTCAATCGCGCATTACAGGATAAAAATGCGCATAATCAGCTTCTCCATATTATCAATGGCGTGAAGAAAAGTGACGGTGTAGAAAACATTTCGATACATAGTAAGGTTGACGGTGAGGATACGCTTCTTGCGTTTTCAGAGTCGACCGATTATCTAGTTCCACGGTCATTCAATGAGAACCATAATCTAACGCTTGAGAAAGGCGAGGCATTGTTCAGCGATGTCTATAAAGATGAAGACGGTGTGCATAAATCACTTTATTATCCGATTCCGGAAACAGATTCGGTCATTGTGGTGAGCCAGGACGCTTCGTCGATCAGTGATCTGGAACGTACGATCATTATCGTAAGCATTGCCCTCATCGTTCTAGGAAGCATCCTTGGAGTTGCAATCCCTTCACTCGTCTCAAGACAGATCACGAAACCGCTTCAGCAATTGGTTCGTTTCACTGAAGTCATCGCGCGAGGCGACTTGACGCAAACGATTCAAATGAAGAGCAAAGACGAAATCGGCCGGCTTGCCCATAGTTTCGATCATATGAAAAATGAACTTAACAGCATGATCAAACATGTGAATACAGCGGCGGACAATGTCGTCACTTCATCAAGCGAATTAGCCTATAGCGCCGAGCAGATGAGTGAAGTTGTAAATCAATCAACCGTTGCGACGCAAGAAGTTTCATCAGCTAGCGAATCGCTTTCGGTTGCAGCCAATCAAAATCTGACAGCACTTGAGCAGATTACAGCGGGCATCCAGGATATTGCGGATTCTTCTTCAAAAGTTGCGGAAGAGACGTCAGAAGTTTCGAAAGCAGCTGAGCAAGGAAGCCAGTTGATTAACGACTCGATTGAAGGCATCCATACGATTAATCAATCGGTGCAAGCTTCGATGAAAATTACAGAAAACATGTATATCCGCTCAGCTGAAATCGAGAAGATCATCGGCATGATCACCGATATTTCTGACCAAATCAACCTTCTTGCATTGAATGCCGCCATCGAAGCGGCTCGTGCTGGTGATGCCGGGAAAGGATTCAGCGTTGTAGCGAGCGAAGTACGAAACTTGGCCGAGCAATCTGCAGCTTCTGCAAATCAGATCCGTGGCCTCATTACCGAAATGCAAAACGGCTCCCGGCAATCAGTTGAGGCAATGGCACAAGTGTATTCCGACGTTGAACGCGAAACGGTTATCGTCAACAATGCAGGAGAAACATTCGGCAGTATTTTAGCAAAAATCGCGAACATCTCGGCAAACGTACAATCCGTTTCCGCGACAGTCCAAGAAATTTCCGCAGGTTCCGAAGAGATTCTCGCATCGACACACGACACTGTTCAATCGCTTGAATCCACATCCGGCCATACGCAAAATATCGCCGCTTCTATGGAAGAGCAGCTCGCTTCAATGGAAGAAATGGTGGCAACGACAGATACGTTGAACGGCTTGGCGAATGAATTAAAGTTGGAAATTAGTAAATTCCAAGTGGCCGAAGAGACTCCAGTTGATGAAGTTGAGATTAAAGAAGATTTGCTAGAAGATGAACAATCAGAGTAAAAATACAACACCGCCTGTCAGTTGCTAGGCGGTGTTCTTTTATAATAAGTAAAATATATCAACCGCTGGCCAAGCGTGGAAATGGCGTTATCCATCGGCATTGCTTCTTGCACAGCCGTTAAATAATTGAGATAATATTGGAATATATTGCTTACTATTTCAATGATGGGGGTAATTCATTGTGATCCGTGCGATTGTTGTGGATGATGAGCAGCTGGCTCTACGCCATATGGTGAAGAAGCTGCAATCAATCAAAGAGGTTGAAGTTGTCGGTTCTTTTTCAAATGCGCGTGATGTTCTCAAGGAAATGAAAAATCTTGATCTCAATGTTGTTTTCTTGGATATTGAAATGCCGGGATTAAGTGGGCTTGATTTGGCGGATCTTATCAACGATTGGGACAAGGATATTTTCATCGTCTTTGTAACAGCTTACCGGGATTATGCAGTACAGGCGTTTGAACTGCATTCCATTGACTATTTATTAAAACCAATCATGTCGGAACGGCTGGAGAAAACGATATTGCGGATCCAAGAACAGCTTGAGATGCAATCCCTACAAAAGACAGATGCTCCACTTACTTCAAATGCCTTGAAAATTATCTGCTTCAAAGAATTTGCTGTATATTATCACAACACCCCAGTGAAGTGGAAAACCGGAAAGGTGAAGGAACTTTTCGCCTTTTTCATAACAAACCTCCAAGATCCTATCCACAGGGATACTATCATTGAAACATTATGGCAAGACGTGGAATACCAAAAAGCAAAAATTCAATTGCATACTGCAATTTCATACTTACGAAAAACGTTGGATTCAATGGGTTATCCGAATGCCATCACTTTTTCAAACGGTAGCTACGTAATGGAAATCGATCATTTTCAATGTGATGCCCATCAATTTGAACTGATCTTCGAAGGGCATCCACAAATAACATTTGCTAATATCGAGATATTCGAAGACATCATTCAAAATTATAACGGTGATTATATGGAGAACAACGGATATGAGTGGGCTCATGTGAAGGCGCATGCACTCCGTCAAAAACTATCGCATCTCCTTCAAATGATGATCAACTACTTCTCTGATAATAATTTGTTGAATAAAAAACAGCAGTACTTACAACTCCTCGTTTCCCTGAATCCGTATTCGGAGTCTGCCGTTCAACAACTAATGCGATTCTATGTCAATACTGGCAACCGCGGAGAGGCCGTAAAAATTTATCATGAAATGAAGGATCTGCTTGTTGAGGATCTTGGCATTTTACCGGATCAATCATCGACAGAGCTATACGACTCCATTTTGAAGGGATAGAAAAAGTGCCATAAGACTGGCTAGACAGTCAACGGCACCTTTTTCATTTTGGAACGGTAAATGACACGGTTGTACCAACACCAAGCTCACTCGTAATTGTCAATCCCTTGCCGAATAATTGACGTAGCCGCTTATCAGTATTCAACAAGCCGATTCCTTTATTCCGTTCACCCACCTTGGATAACAACCTCAACGCTTTTTCCTGCTCCATCCCGACTCCGTCATCCGCAATCGAAATTTCGACAAATCCTTCTAATTCTGTGATGGATATTTTCACAGTTCCGCCATCAGGCTGTTGTAGAACCCCATGGTTAATAGCATTTTCAACTAGCGTCTGGATTGCGAGTGGAGGAACGAGCACTTTTAAATTTACGTCCACTCGCCACTCTACTTCCAATCTTTCACCAAACCGTTCCTTTTCAATAAATACATAGGAACGGACAAGTGCAAGCTCCTTATTAAGCGGCACGAGTTCACTTAAGTTTTGGGTTGTAAAACTTGCATTCAAGTAATTGCCGAATTCATTAATCAGTTTCAGCATCTTTTCTGGGTCCTCTTCACTGAGCGCTGCTATTGTATTTAAAGTATTAAATAAAAAATGCGGTTGTATTTGTGCCTGTAGCCATGCAGCTTCCATAATAACCCGGTCGGACATCGATTTTCCGAGATCTGTCAGTGCCTTCGCTCGTACAAACAATTCAACTTTATCGACCGGTTTTATAATATAATCATTTGCCCCAAAATAAAACCCTGTTTGAATATCCTCTAACTGACTGCGGGCGGTCAACATCATGACAGGCAGCTCTGCCATCGTGTATCGCTGCCGAATCCTCTCTGTCAATTCATAACCGGACATCTTCGGCATCATTATATCTGTCAAAACGAGATCCCATTTGCCTTTATTCAATACTTCCAATGCTTCTATCCCGCTCGTGCATGTGGTCACTTCGAATTGCGCAGCTCTCAAAATGCGCTGAACAATAGTTAAATTGAGTGTATCATCATCGACGACAAGAATCCTTGGCAGTCCTTCTGATTGTAACCCTGCAGCCATTTCCAAACGGACGTCCGTGGACTTATTCAGCGCTAGATGCTCCGTTCTCGATTTTATCCTTTCATCTCCTACGGGAATCGCGAATGAGAAGGTCGACCCTTCAGCAACAGCAGATTGAACTTCCAGCTCGCCGCCATGAAGACTGACGAGTTGCTCACAAATGCTAAGCCCGAGACCAAGTCCCCCACCCATTGCCGTAATACTAGAATCAGCCTGCTCATATGGAAGAAAAATCGATTTCAACATTTCCTTGTCCATACCGACTCCGGTATCTTTCACGCTGATCCTCGCCATCTCCCCTTCGATATCGGCGGAAATCGTAATTTCTCCACGCTCCGAATACTTCACAGCATTATGAATGAGGTTGAACATAATTTGGAACAGCCTATTTTCATCAGCTCTCACGTAAGGAAATTCATCAATTATTTTTATCGCGAATGAAATATCCTTCCCCTCCGTCATAAGTCGCATCATGTCAACGACGCTTGCGACAACGGCGGAAAGATCGACGTTAGCTTTATGAAGCTTTATACCGCCCTCTTTCAATCGTTGAATGTCGAATAGATCATTCAAAATATAAGACATCCTCTTACTGACAGAAATAAGTGTCTCCATATTCCTCTTGCTTTCAGGAGATAAATTGTCATTTTCCGTTTCATAAATCGTTTGAGAAATATTCATTATGCCATGCAACGGATTGCGCAGCTCATGCGAAGTATTTGCCAGAAATTCATCTTTCTTTTGATTAACACGTAAAAGCCTTTCCGCGAGTGCCTTACTTTCCTCTGTAGCTCGAAAAAAATGTCGGAACCAGAAAACGGCAAAACAGATGACAGCAATAATCATATTAAATGGGTAATACGGCAGAACGATCAATCCAATCGTATTGAATGATGCACATAATACATTGAACGCAATACTTATCGTTGCAAATAACAAGTAGATTGAGCCGCTCATCCCGTTCGACACGATTTTCAGCAAACTGAACGGAATTAAGATCGGACCAACAATGAAGATCAAAGAAAATAAATATCCCGAAATAGGTCGAATATCCAATAAAAGAACAAAAATATAAACAAAATATACGATGACCAATAATCTACATAGAATGGAAAGTAGCGATGTAGCTTTCAACGTACCGGCTAGCAACTTTTTGAAGAAGAGCACAAGGAAGATAATACTTGTTGCATAAGAGAATTGTACAAGCTTCATCAACCAAAATTGTTTGATGGCCGGGAATAAATAAAGCAAGATCCGCTCATCATCAAGAAGGATTGATATTGCAGCACATCCAAACACAATAGCCAAATATAATAGTTCGCTTCTTCTTGAAAAACCGATGTAAATGATGACTGCGAAAACAAAGTGCAACAGCAAGATGCTGACGGATAAGATTTGGGACATGAGTGCAACAGTGTGGCTTTTTTCAACCGATGACGAAAAACCAAATTGAATCGGCTTCATCATCCCACTTCTTTTCGACAGACCTGCGTCAGCTACTTGTATGGATAAATCAATCACTTTGACATCGCTATCCAAGTTCACTTTAAAAGGTTTGACGTTTGGAACATAATCAGTTACCTCCGTCGCGACAATCCCCTGTTCAATCACTTTTTCACCATTAATATAAATGGCCGATGCGGATCTAATATCTTTTACATATAACGTATACGGCTCACTCATCTCATCCACTAAAATCATAAGATGATATGTGCCGTATAAAAAGGACAGGTCCTTTCCAGCTGGTGGATCTATTAGCGACTCTCGCCATTTACCTGGCACGGTTATGTATGCCTCCGGCGTATTGTCCGGCTGCTTGGCTTTTTCAAGACTCCATGGGGAAAACATCCATTCCCCTACTAACTGAACCGGATCTTCCGCTAAGTCAACTCCGCGCAGATCTAGCACCCCTCCTTCTGCTTGCGGAAAATCCTTATCATAGTACAGGTTGGCCCATACGAATCGAAGCCCTACTAACGCAATTAAGAAACAACTTGTCAGTATGATGATTTTCTTTCTATTCATGCTCATTAATTTCGCCAGGTTACTTCATATCTCCTTCATTCACTAAGAAACTGGTTTTATATCGTTTATTGGCGTTACCGACTTTCCCTTTTGCTTCATACATAGCATCATCTGCTAGTTCGATCAATCGTCGGGCATTCATACTATCATCAGGATAAATACTCGCACCGATGCTGACGCTAACTTTGATATGATGCCCTTCTAATTCGAAATTCTTGTCAAATTGAACTAAAATACTTTCGATTACACTTTCCAGATTATCGGGATCTTCGAGGAGGATAATGAATTCATCCCCACTCACATGGAAGACTCGCTCGGCAAGAAACGGCAGTTGAGAGATCCTCTTCCCAACCTCGATTATTAGCAAATCCCCGATAGTATGGCCATATTTATCATTCACCAACTTGAGCTGATTCACATCCATGAAAAGCACCGCAAACTTTGTGCCGTCTTGCTCCGCTCTACAAATATGCTCATCTATCGAAAGGAGCAATTTCCTTCGATTCGGCAGCTGCGTCAATTCATGCCTAAAGGCAAGCTTTCTCCATTTTTCCGCATTTTTTTGGTCGGTTTTATCGACATGCAATATAATCACTTGTTGTACGGCACCATTGTTAGTCACCGGGATGAACGTGGATTCAATCCATTTCAAATCGCCATATTTCGTAACGAAATAGCTTTCTCCGTTCCACTGCTTTCCTTGCTGTATTTCATCCCAAATCCCCAGCCAGTCGGCTTTCTCCTTATTTACCAAATCCCAATAATTGCTCAACAGCAATTCATCCGCTGTATAATGAAATTTTTCGAGAAAGAGCTCGTTCACTTCTATAATCTCTGCTTCACATGTAAGTTTGACAATCATAAATGTTTGATCAAATACATGTTGAACAGTTAGAAAGGTACTTTTATCAAATATTAAATTTCCAGACATTAGACTCACCTCTGTAATTGACTCATCTATTACTATAGGTGTATGTTCTTATAGTTTTCTTAAACTTTTCGAGGGAGGATGTGCTTAACTCATAATTCCATGTTATTCTTCCGTGCTTTTCTCCTCATGATTATATAAACAACCACCGCAACAAGAAGTATGCTCGCGAAACCGATTAGCCACCATTTCGTCAAAACATCTACTTTTTCTTCCGCCTTCACCGATTTTACAGCATCCTTCACTTGTTGGAATTGTGTTGCATTCGTATAAAGATGTTGTTCTTTCGTCTGGATGGCAACAGTTGAAGGTTCCTCCAAATTGCTTAACGTTTCAATGAAGTGAGCGTCGAAAAGGGGAGTATTTTCTCCTAGCCCACCGAAAATGATCATGGCATGCTTTTTATCACTCCACGGATTTCCTTGCATCCAACTGAACTGCTTGACCGCTTCTGGAAGGAAACCGAATGATTCGAAAGTAGGGGCTCCTTCTTCCATGCCAACAATAAGATCCTTTTCCACCTCGCGCAATGAAGGATGGAATGAAGGTCCTCCAATAAAAATTAAATGATTATTGCTCGCTTGCTTACCGTCGAATCGGTCACCATCCACTAACTCGATGGCAGGCACTCTTCCGAAAGCGGTTAATGAACCGAATAACGTCATCAATTCATCATCCCCGACTTTCTTTCCAGCCGGTAAGACGATTTTCGTTAGTTCGGAAGGATCGTTGAACGGATACGGATAACTAGCTAATGTTTCTTCACTCATCGACTCTCCTTCTTGAAACGTGAAGTAACTGTCTTCCGACAAATAGATCCAACGATTTTCATTGTTGCTGAGACAAGGGTTCTTTCTCTTTAATCCATTCACTTCAAATTGGAGAGAAATCATACGATTTGCTTTGATGGTCCCCTCTTGAATCGGCACGTGAACGGAATAGACTCCATTTTCCTCCTCACCAAGGGAACGGACGTCGATTGGATAAGGAACATTATTTACATAGATCACCATCTCGACCGCTTCGCCAACAAGATTGCTTTCAATTTCCTGCGATGTATACTTCAGCGTATCAGAGCGACGCAAACGAAGCTCCATTGCAGGATTCGCATCCATTCGAGGAGGTGCATAGCCAAAATATGTGTCACTCTTACTAGTGGATCGGTCGAACGTCAAATTTCCGATACCAAACTTTTTCAAAGTGATTGTTCCACTCTCATTTACATTTTCCGGAATAGAAGTAATATTCATCATCTGTCCTACTAATTGTTTACTATACTGATCTTGCGATAAAATACCGATGCGGCTCCCAATTTGGTCAGGCGACTGTGCCGTAATAATTAATGACTCGACCGTCCCGCCTTGATTAGTAACGCGGTGCCTTGAAAGGGACAGACCCTCTTTTTGAACCTTCACTTCCGCTTTGGCAAATAAGCTGTTCATCGTTTTAGATGTAAATTCAGATGGAGTGCCGATAACGATGAAATTCCCAGTAATGGTTCCGATTTTTGATTCTCGAAGAATCTGTATGCCATTTGTGCCTTCAGATTTCCCCGTTAGATATGCACCAACCGCCGCCCCAGCACCCCTAGTTTGCAAAGAAGGATTATCTGGAAGGACTATTGCGACTGGCTGTCCTTCCTTTTCGGTGAATAAGGCTGGATACTCCGATAACGACGGACTATCTGATGATTGTTCGTTCAATTGCAAGGAGGAATCAATACCGATTGTGAGCCAATTCCCTGGTGTTTCCTGATCGACACAAACCCCTTCTTTAATGACACCGTTAAATGTCACTTTCACACTATGAAACCCTTTAGTGAGGGCATTGCCTGTCAGCGCAATGACAATACGGTTCTCCAGTGTTTCACTATTTAACGAGATGGAGCGGACATTTTCCTCGTCAATACTGACAGTGACTGCGGATGGTTCGATTAGCAGCTCTGAATGCTTCAAATGCAGGACAATTTCATTCCCCGCGGGAGCGATATCAGATCGAATTTCGTAGAAGAAAGTCTTTTCCTCAACCGGACCGTACAACTCGATCGGTATATTCGTTATAACTTGACGATTTTTATGCGTCTCTTCGGTGGAAGCAATCGACAACCCATCCAACTGGATCTCATATCCCGCCTTCGCTATACGACCGAGAAACATTGTGCTGCCTAGTAGGCAAATCGTAAGTAGAAGCAATTTTATATTACGTTTATTCATTGGACATCTCCCCGTTTTTGTTCGAATCGTTCTGTCTTGTACCAGCGAACTTCCTGCCGCAAAAAGACCCGTTTCAATTCCAAGCCTAACGAATAGACGACTAGAACGATCCACATTTGTGAATACGTGAAATACATTAAAATGACATAGAAGAAATTAGAGCGATTCATCTCCGTCTTCTCGATACTTAGCGTAATCATAACTTCTGCTAAAAACAGGAGTAAGGCAAGCCCCCAAAGGACAAGCGCCACATTCCCGATAGATAAATTTAATTCGAAGAAAATGTTGACGATAAACAGGGCGTTCGAAAGGATGACCCCAAAAAAGAACAGGAAGTAGGTGAAAAAGAAATAGAACAAGTCAAAGATGATTCGTTTCCGTTTCAACTTAAAAAATTGCCTTAGGAACTTCAGGACGACATATTGATTGCCCCTCGCCCACCTCGTCCTCTGCCGCCACCAAACCTTCAGTGTTTCCGGTTCCTGCTCCCACGTAATCGCGGCCGGGAAAAAACGTATTCGATACCCGAGATTATAGACGCGCACCGTCAATTCCGTATCTTCCGCCAGCGCTTTCACATCCCAACCACCCAATTCCTCCATCACGGATCGCCGGATCGCAAAGTTCGTACCGGGTATCGTCGCAACTTTGAACCATTTCCAGCGTCCTCCTTGCGCCATCCATTGAAAGCAGATCGTTTCGATATTAATGAATCTAGTGAGCCATGTGTTTTTCGCATTTGTGACACGGAACTTCCCAACGACAGCTGCGGCTTCTTTATCATTCAACAAACCCATAACCAAATACCAGACCGCCATCCGCTCAGGCGTATTATCAGCGTCGTAAACAACTATTACTTCACTGGAGGTTTGCTTCAGCGCTTCATTCAACGCCGAGGACTTTCCTATCCCCTTGTTCGGCGGCTTCGTTTCAATCACCTTAATGAATGGAAATTTATCCGTAAACGATTCAGCGATTTCTCCCGTACGATCCGAGGAATTATCATTTATGACAATGACCTCCAATTTGTCTTTTGGGTAATAAAGCCTAGACATCGCCTTCAAAGTTTGTTCAATAACGACCTCTTCATTATGTGCTGGGATGAAAATGCTGACAGTCGGCAAATTGGTCATATTTTCCTTCCATCTCGGTATAACACGTTCATACGTTTTGAAATGACGGTAGCCGCCTTGCATGAGAAACATATGGTATAACAGCATGACCCAGATGAGAACGAGTGCAGTGTAAAAAAGTATATTAGCCAATAGATTCCCTCTCTCTGAACAGCCGTTTTTTCAATCCGACACGTAAACTTGCAATATAAATAAAGAAGGCAGTTAGGAATAACGCTACTACAACGACCATCAGCCATAATGCTCCTTCTAGCGGATGCTCTTTCGACCATTCAACGAACCGATTCCAGTAGTTCCTTTCAGATTGGACCTTCAAAACCCCATTCTCTTGTTGATGGATGAGTATATTGTTCGTCTTCACGATCTGCTCATTTGAACGTAAATCCAACCATTCAATCTGCCCTACCGAATAAATGAGCTCCAGCATCTCCGGCAAATACTCAAGACCTAAATACGGATGATAAAACCCGCCAACTATTGAGCCAGGAATTTCCTTCAATTGTTTAACAGACTCCCTTGCACTTTCAAGAGGGTCTGCCATTGTCGGATCCGCATAACCGATCGTTTCAGGATAAAGTGTCATACCAGATAAGATTTGAGGTGTTGAAATAAACAGCGGGGCATCCATCACTCCCCAATTATCATCACTTAATTGCACTTGTCCGAAAATCGATGTGAAGTAATCCGAGGTAATCTCGTATCCTGTCGAACTCATCGTGTAATGCGGCGCTTCGAATGCTAGCGGAATTAGGCCGAGGTCGACCAAATCTTCAATCGCTTTCCGATGTTTACGTTCGATATACCTTTTCTCGATCAAGTCAACTTCACTCATGAACGATTCAAACTCTTCTTTCGAACGAAAGGACTCGCGGGAAGGTAAAGGGGCCGGCAACTTGTCCGTACGCTCCGTCGTGATTTTTTGATTTAATTGATCGTCCCAGAACTCGAATCCTTCCCCGGTTTCCTCGTACCGATAGGAATGCGTATACCCATGTGCAATAATGATGCCACCGCGGTCCTGTAAATGTCTTAGCACATCAACAAGCTTTCGATTTGCAGACAACCGCATCTGTTCGCCCGTTTCATTGTTCACATAAACCGGAATAACTGCCATATAGAACGGAATGCCCCGATCCGCCAAATAGTCCCCTGTCTCTTTAACTAACTCATGGTCCGAAACAGGTGAAATGTCCTCTAATCGAAGATAGGCAGGATGCACGTCAGGCGGATCTATCCCTAATATTGGATAAACCGCTTTCGATATTTGCATCTTTTCATCCGTGTCAAAAGAGGTTGCTGCTATATAGGAAAGCCGCCCATTTTTGATTATGAAAGGGATCGTTTCATTCAAACTATTGCCACTTACGATAATTTCACTTCCTTGCGGCGGGATAACTTTCATGGCTGAAATAGACTTAGTAAGCGAGCGATTATCAAGCGACCTTAATTCAACCTCTCCCCGATAGTCCCAACCTTTGAATGTCCGAAGTTGGTCCGCGTTGTGTCCGAATGCGATAATATCCCCCTTGTACCGATCCAGTGCATTAATGAGTGGCTCGGGCAAGTCCATCTTTGCATCTCCAACAAAAACAACCGCATCCTTCCCCGCCAGAAGTTCAGGTTGAAATTCCTGTACGGAAATGACTAGTTGCTCTGTTGTGAAAGCAGAAAATGTAGCGTCAATCATGTGCACATTTTCATCTATCCGATCTTCTTCGGCTGCATAAATGAGCAATAGTTTTAGGCTGTCGCTTGCTGCATCTAATCGAGATGGCATAACGCCCCAACTTGGAAGGAGAAGAAAGCCGATCAGTATCCACCTTCTATATTGCATGGGTGATCATCTCACTTTCGACTTTTTCCAACAGCTCTTCATATTCCAGATTGAACGAATTCTTGTCATATAAGACAAATCCGATATGGAATGAAAGATCAATATACTTTCCGTTCAGCAACTGATGGGTTTTAAGTCGTTCACGTAACTTTTCGATAATAGTTTCCAAGGATTCATCAGTCGTATTCGTTAATTCAACCGCGATGCAATCGCGATCATACCGGAACTTCCGATCTGTCATCCTCAACATTTCCTGCAATACTTGAGCAATTGACGAAAGCACATGTTCCCTTTCTTTTTCGCCATAGAGTTTCCTGAACTCTTCATAATGCTCAACTTGGAGGAAGAGGAGGACGAATGCGCCGCCGTATCGGTTAATGCGTTTCATTTCAGAAGTCACTTCCAACTTCATCCGTTCACGATTATCAAAACCCGTTTCCGGATCCACGGCCACGAATTGACGGATCTTTTCGCTCAGCTGAACAATCTGCTTTTGTTGATTCATAACTTGCTCATGCACTTTACCTGCAAAAACGATGAGAACGATGAGCAATAAGCCATATGCCAAGAAAAAAGGCAATGGAATACCGATTGGCGCAATCGGCAATCGATTGTTCGAAAGATGACTAAAAAACAAAGTAGAGCCAAGTATAAATAAATACGGCAAACACCAAAATAATGCCGTCACTGGGCCTTTACTAATGGCGATGGCTAACAAGAGAAGCAAAAAGCCAAGTAGAAACAAACCAACTGTGCCATATGGCGATAAAAAATATGTTGGAACCTGAACGCCTATTAACAATAGGACGAGTAAGACAAGGCCTCCCTTGCCCTTATCTAAATACTTCTTCATCGATTCCTTTCCTCTCCGCAATCAAAGCTAATAAATTGTCGAACGTATGTGTATCGAGAGTAGGCACGTCAATATAGCCTCCATAGTATTCTTCTGTTTCATTCACCTGTTGTAACGTCTGCATTTGAGCGAACAACGCTCTTGCCATATCCGCCTCTCCTATTTCCAAACACATTAAGATCGCTAGCGCATACACAGCAGGTGCTTCATAATCGACCAAAGGAGAACCCGTCTTTAAGTCGTATCTTCCGTATAGCTTCCCATTCCCTTTTGAAAATGCCTCTTTTGTAAAGTCGAGTAAGGGCTTTACGTTCCCACCCCATAGTGCCCGGTGATAACCAATGTAATATTGGTCGATTAAGTTCACTTCTTCGTCATAGGAAAAATGATTCGTCTTTATTTCATACGTTTTCGGGAAAAAACCGACGGAAGTATAGGGCATTTCCAAGATCAAAGAGACTGTATCGTCATATGTCCGTTGTTCGATGAACTTGTGTTCTTTCAGAAAATCAAATGCTGAGGGGATAATATAACTAAGCGTGATGGTCGTCCCCTGGTACTTCGATTCCAAATCGATATAATCCACCATCCAACCCTCATTGATTTGATAATTTCCCAAGCTTTCTCCCATCTGTAAAGCCAACTTGGTGTACGCGGTCTTATTCCATTTCCTACCTGCCTCGAATAACGCATTCATAATCCTCAAATCATCGATGGAGGCATTGGCGGGTGCCGAAGCCATTCCCCTTAATTCCCAAGCGACTAAATAATCCTTCGTTAAAAAATATTTTTCCAAAACACGTACTTGCCGTTCAAACTGCTTTACATCATTTTTCGCAAGCAAATATTCCATCCATAACCCGACCGTTTCGGACAAATAGACATCCTTCTGCCCCAGCAGGTCCGTCTGGATTCTTCCATCCTTCTTCATAAAATGTTCCAAAATATACTGTTCAGCAGACAACTGACTTTTTGCAAACGCCCCTTCCTGCTTTTTCATTGAAGTGACTTTCGAAGCAACTCCAATAATGAGGAGCAGTGAGATAATCAAGATGCAAGTATTACGAAAACCCATACGCTAGTTCCTTTCTCATGCTGCGATACTTTGTATATGCAATTATATAGGTCCTTTCTTATAAGACTCTTAAAAAACGTCAACTCAGCAATCAGCAAAGGCGATAAGTTGAGAATAAAAATGAGCCATCCCCTTTACAAGGAATGACCCACCTAAGTTTTTTCCTATTTCCGCTCCATACTCTCTACCAATTCGCCTTTCACAGCAACCCGCTCTTTGCCGGAAACTGTACAAGTTATTAAGGTGATTTCATTTTTATCTTCCGAATCATCCAGCACTTCGACGAAGGTCGGTTGAATGACTTCTTTGCTCGTAATCTCATAGACATACGTCTTATCGCCTGCATGAAGATGGATCTTTTCACCAATCGGCACTTTGGCAAGATTGCTGAAATGACGTCCATCCCGATACCCTCGGTGGCCAGCGATGGTGAAATTCCCTACACCTGGCTGTTGATCGGGTTTGATTTGCGTAAGAGCGATGTTGAGATTCTCATCTGTCGTTTCGTTCAAAATATGCTGTTTCATGTGAATGAAGGGAATCTCAAGTTCCATGACATCGTCCAACTGCTCTTGCGTCAACGTTAAATGTTCAATTTGCTGCAATGGAACCGACTCCACTCCATCCCATTCAGCGATGAGCGACAAGGCTTGTTCCATTGCCTTCACCTCTTTGGTTTGGTTCCACTCCACATAAAGCGGAAAAGAAACGAGGACGAGCCCCGTTAGCAAAAACAAAATTCCCACTAACGTTTTTTTGTTTTTCAAGGTTCTCATCCTCTCTTTATTTACTTATTCATTTGTCTTTCGACGACCTACCATAAACCCGCCCATTACCATCAAAGCGAATCCTAGGATGATCATGTACAGTATATGTTGCTCACCGGTTTGTGGGAGCGTGTCCTTTCCAGAAGCCTTCACGTCTTGACCGTCCACTTTAGAACCGACTTCACTTTCGACGTCTCCTGTACCTGTCGTGGAAGAATCAGGTTGGCCGTCTGTCGTTCCATTGTTGACATTGCCGTTATGGTTGTCCGCTGGGTCATTGTCGGGCTTGTCTGTATCACTTGGCGTGCTGTTTTCGCCCGGCTGTACTGATTCGTCCGGATCATTGGCTTCACCCGGTCCTTCCGTTTCCTTCGGATCTTCCGGTGTAGGAACTACTGGCTTCCCGGGATCCGTTGGTGGATCTACCGGCTTCTCCGGATCCGTTGGCGGATCTACCGGCTTCTCTGGATCCGTTGGCGGATCTACCGGCTTCTCCGGATCCGTTGGTGGATCTACTGGCTTTTCTGGATCCGTTGGTGGATCTACTGGCTTTTCTGGATCCGTTGGTGGATCTACCGGCTTTTCTGGATCCGTTGGCGGCGTGGATTTTTTTCGATTTTTCATTGTTTTTTCTTTTACAGTAATTTGATTTTCTTCTATGGTGAATTCAATCGGTTTGTTATCAAGCACATAGCCAGTCGGCGCCTTAATTTCAATAAGTTGATACTCCCCGATTTGCATGTTTTCGAAGAGGATTTCACCGTTTTTGTCGGAAATTACATTTCCATTTGCAGCAAGATTTGCATCCGAAACAAGACGATTGTCAACTTCTACTTTTTCATATTCTCCATCAGCATTTTTCTTACGGAGTTCAAACTCTGCCCCTTGCAACTTCTTATTTGCATTGTTGCTATCAACCTTCGTCAGTTTGAATGAATGGATGATTTTGTTATTTTCGACAGGGATATTTTTCGACTCCACATCGATTGTAACCTTAATACCCTCAGCTTCCATGACTACATAACCGCTCGGTGCTTCAATTTCGATAAGCGTATAGTCATCATATGGAAGATCCTTGAAAAGTAATTCACCGTTTTTATTTGTTGTACCTGTTCTGACGACATCACCATCATTGTTTACAAGATTGAACGTAGCGCCCCCCAACATTATGGAATCGTCAGCTGCATCTACTTTCAACACTGTCAATTTCCCTTTGGAGCGCTCATTTTCCTTAACAACTTCCACAATAGAATCTTTATTCTTGTGAATAGTGAAGCTTACCGGCTCCTTATTTAATTCGTAGCCTTTAGGTGCTTTCGTTTCAACAAACTGATACTCTCCAGGTTCCAATTCATTCAACTGGATTATACCCTTTTCATCGGTAGGTAAGCCTTCTCTAACTAACTCATAATCCTCACCAACGCCTTTTTTATATAAATCAAATTCAGCGCCAGATAGCGTTTTTTCCAGATCATCTTTATCTACTTTTTTTAGCTCGACCGCTTGTTTTGCTTTCTCATTGGTTACGGTTACTTCTTTGTCCCCTGTTACTACTTCCTCTTTATTTTCTGCATTTAAGAGATAACCAGCAGGTGCACCTGTTTCCTGTAACTGATATTTACCATAAAGGAGATTCGAGAATAATACTTTTCCATTTTCATCCGTTTTTTTCACATCCACAACTTCTTCGGTCAATTCATCGATCAGGGTAAACTCGGCACCTTTTAGAAGCTTTTTGGGATCGTCTTTATCTACCTTTGTAACGATTAAACTTCCAGTATAGCCTTCACCTGTTGCAGATCCTGTAGTTCGTTTAACCACAATCTCAGATGGGATACTTTTTGTCTCTCCTGTAATTTCATCTCCGGTAAATTTGATTTCGTTTGTTATTTTCTCACCGGGCTTCGCAAGGATGATCGATTGATATTCCAAGATATAAGGTTTATCGATTCTATTGAATGAAAGTGTAAAGGAAGTGATTAAACCGTCGTCATTTTCAATAAAGTCGATGGAATAAGTATTCTCATCTAATTCATCTCCACTCGACTTTACATTGCCTCCCCAATCTACTTCGGTTTCATAGATTTTGAAAGACTCTTCCTTGATGAATTGATTGTCACTCGGAGTATCCACCAATTTAAAATTGGAGATGCTTGATTGGCTATAGTTAATTTCTACAGTCCAATTCACTTCGTTTTTATTTTGCTCTCCGCTCTTATGGACATACTTACCGCCATGAGTAATGGACACTGAAGCTGGTAGTTCAGTTATTTTATCATCTCCACTAAATAATGTGGCTGTATTGTTGTAAGTGGATTTGATTTGTTGGTCGGCTAAACTTGTTTTGTATTCAATTAAATATGCTTTGTTTTCAATATCTCCTAATGACACTTTGAAGCCGGGATTTTCGTCTTCATCCTCAATTTTTTCGATGTTTTTAGGGTCAAATGGGATTTCTTTACGGTCAGTTTCGATTCCATTTTCGCCGCCTGAAAGTTCGATTTCATAAACTTTGATCGATCCTTCAACTAATTGCTGGTTATCTAAGATGTAATCGACGACAGCTACGCCAGACAACGTTCTTAGATTATAGTTGATGCCAACTTCCCAAGTAATTTCTTTCGTAGTTGCATCATAGGAACCGCCTTTAAATCCGTTAGCCTGCGTGTACTCGTCTGGGGTGAATGGGGTAGTTGCAACTTTGTTCTTGTCAAACCCATATTCATCCACCCATGTCAATGTAGCCTTGTTTTCCAAATACGTCTTCCCTTTATCTTCCCGGGCATCATAGTTGAACGCTGTTTCATATTCAATCACATGCGGGACACTGATGTCTTTTTTAAAATTAATGACAAACCCATTGCCATCTTCATTTATTTTCAGTTCATAATCTGTATCTTCCAACAATTCGCGGTCTGTATTATCTTTGATTTTTAACGAACCGTGTGTAAAAGTAAGACCCTTATTAGTGAAATCATCTTTCAATTTGACATTTTCCATGCGGTGGCTGTCGTTATTGAATTCAATTTTCCATTTAGTTGTTTTTGATTTGTAATCAGTATCAAAATTTGTTTTATACAGAATATGTTGATCTATTTTTCTGTTAGCTTCCTTTTCCTCGCCGATACCGCTGATGACTTTATTGTTTACGGTCATTTCACTGAAAACGCGTTCACTAGCGGTTGTTTGATAGGTAATTTTGTATGCTTCCGATATGTCGCTATCAAACTGTAGCGTAAACCCGTTTTCACTTTCAACAATGGAGAAATTTGAAACGGGTTCTGACTCGCCTTCAGTTCCATCATCCTTGATGGTGACCTTTTTAACTTCTATATCACCAAGCTTCTGACTTTGCGAAAATTCATCGGTCAACTTAGCGCTATCCTTTGGAATTGTTTTTTCATTATAGTTATAATAAATTTCCCATGTGATAGTTTGCGTATCTTTATGGTAGCTAACAGATTTTTTATCCAATGATGTTCCGCGCTGAATGTCCACAGACGCTGATGCAGTGGTATCCTCAATTCCTGTGCCCGTCAACTTTGCTTCGTTCTCGAATTTTGTTTTATCTTGGTCTGTGATTTTCGTTTGATAGGATAGGCGATATGGAGAGGATATATCCTCTAAATCTATTTTGAAGTCTTTCCCTTCAACTTGGCCTATTGTGGGATTCATAATTCTTTCTTCATCTATGAACGTTCCATCAAGCTGTGTAATAACTTTGTACAATTCAATCGATCCGGGGACTAATTCCATACCATCTTGAAGTAAATCTTCCAAAACAGCACCGGAAATATGATCGTGCCCTTTATTGAACTCTACTGTCCATGTAATCATATCACCGTTATAATTTTTATTGGGTACGCCCTTTTTATCAATTGTACTTCCCGTGTGTTGATAGATGTAAGGATAATCAACGGATGCTCCTCCCTCAATCGGAGTGATTGTGATTATTTTTTCATCTGTCATAGTCATTGTTTCATTAATTTTCGTTTCGACTTCCAAGGTACCGGAGATGTTTGAATGTTTTTCTATGAATGAATTAAAAACAATTGTAGCATTTCCGTCTAAATTTACCGAAAACGTTCCAATTTCCTGACCGTTAAATTGAACAGGCTCACTAAATGTGTCATGGACTTTTAATTCTGACGGCAATGTAAAACTAAAGGTCGATCCCCCTTTGTAACCATGCATTTCAGGAAGAGACCAGTAGTATTTTACGTTAATGATGGATTCAAGTGTTATAAAATCCAATTCCGCATTACTTGTCTCGTTCTCAAATACGGTGACAACGGCGTCTGTTAGAATGTTTTCCGTAATTGTACCTTCGCCATTCCCCTCCGCTGATCCTTCCGCAATGGTGAATGTTTTCCCGCCAAAAACAAACTCATTTACATCCTCAGCCAACTTCGCTTGTAGTGTAAATGTACCTGAAACTTCCTTACTAACAGGTTGTACCACAACTTCGGGTTGTTGATCACTTTCCGGTTGTTCTTCAATCTCGTGTTGTTGATCACTTTCTGGTTGCTCATCAATCTCGGGTTGCTGATCACTTTTTGGTTGCTCATCAATCTCGGGTTGCTGATCACTTTCTGGTTGCTCATCAATCTCGGGTTGCTGATCACTTTCTGGTTGCTCATCAATCTCGGGTTGCTGATCACTTTCTGGTTGTTCATCACCTTCGGATTCTTGATTGCCTTCGGGGTGCTCATCTGAAGTGTCAGGTACTTCATTTGGCACATCAGGTTTTTGTTCTTCACCTGATGTACTAGGTTCTTCTGGCGAAGGTTGTCCATCAAGCGTAATCAACAAATTATTCCCAGCTAGTTCATAGGAACCGAATGTAGATTTTCCTGAAGTCAATGGTCCACTTGGGGAAATTCCAATCAATCCTTCTGGTAGTTGAACGGTTTGTTCTAACTTATCTTCTGGCAATACTGCAGTCCATTCATATAAAAGATGAATAGTAGAATCTGCACGCAATGCATTATTATCACTGAATGCATCGCCGTTTTCATCAATTGCATTCAATTCCTTCAATGATAATGGAGATCCCTCAAATCCACTAGCTTTCACCACCCCAATCGGCCCCAATATCGTCTGACCGATTAGCAACAGCATTAACATAAATACATATACTTTTTTCATACGGTACTCCTTTCCTATTACTTGTATTACAGCTGATAGTCTTTCCCGTGACACCGACATTGACAAACGTCATTTATTTTGAGATGACCGTCACTTATCCATCCCCTTCGACATTATTTTCCACCAATCCAATAATAGTGAACTGCTCTTACATATCTCTAAATGGATTCTTACACTTTTCTTAAACTACTTTTTTGAAACGACAAAAAGCCCCGCAGAAAGAATTCGCACTGACCTGAGAATATGAGACAAATAAAAACACCTTACGTTGAAAAACGGGTATTGAACCTTAATACATCAACGTGGAGGTGTTTTTTCTATGGGAACTAAAGTTAGTTATCCAGAAGAAGTTAAATTAAAGGCGATTCAAATGAGGTTAGCGGGTGTTCCTGTAAAAGAAGTTATGGAGGAACTGAATATCCGAAACCGTACACAGCTGAAAACTTGGATGAAATGGTATCGGAATGGTGAATTGCATCGTCTTGCACAACCGGTCGGCAAGCAATATGCCTTCGGCAAAGGACCCGGGTATGAAAGTGAGACAGCGAGGTTGCAGGCTGAAAATCGATATCTGAAACAACAGGTGGAAGTGTTAAAAAAGTACGCGGAATTGGAAAGGAAGTGGCGCCAAGAGTTGTGATTCAGTTAGTGGAAGAATTAAGTGGAAATATGACTATAGGAGAAATCTGCAGACACTTGGGCGTCGGTCGATCATCGTATTATCGCTGGAAAGCTCAAGAAGGGAACGAAACGCCAAAGGAGGCGCGGAATCGACAGATTGGGGAATTGTGTAAGAAGCATAAATTCATATATGGCTACCGGAAGATTGCGGAACTGTTTCCTGGGGCCTGCGAGAAGACAGTACAGCGCGTCATGCAGAAACATGGTTGGCAGTGCCGTGTAAAAGTGAAGAAACGGAAACGTACTGGGCAGCCTGCATATGTCGCACCGAATCTGTTGGCGAGGGATTTTACTGCGTCTAAACCCTTGGAAAAGCTAGTGACGGATATTACGTACTTGCCCTTCGGGCAATCTATGATGTATCTTTCAAGTATCCTAGATGTCTACAATGGAGAAATTGTAGCCCAGACCATCGGTTCCATCCAGGATACTGCCTTTGTGCTGGATACGTTGCATCAATTACCTGACTTGCCGGAAGGCTGTATTTTGCATAGCGATCAAGGTTCGGTTTATACATCATATGCCTATCAAAAGGCAGTAAAAGAAAAGAGAATTACCATGAGCATGTCCCGAAAAGGCACGCCCGCTGATAATTCTCCAATCGAAACGTTCCACTCCTCGCTAAAGTCGGAAACGTTTTACCTCGACGGAATCCATCGCACAACGAATGCGCATGTGATTCAAATTGTCGAAGAATACATTACTTATTATAACAATATCCGCATCCAAACGAAATTAAACAGCCAATCGCCGGTACAATACCGACAACTGGCTGCATAATAAGGTGTTTTTTAATTGTCTCAAAAAAGATAGTCAGTGCCAATTCTTTCTACAGGGCTTCTTTTGTAGTATTTAGTTTAACTACTTGTAATTTTTAGGTCGATTCAGTTTAAAAAACAGCTTCCTCAAACCCCTTCACTTTCAACTCGCCGTTTTCAATTTCTTCAACGAAATGGCAAGCGGCTTTATGGCCTTTGATCATTGATTCATGCGTACGCAATGCAGGTATATCCACTTTGCATTTTTCCTGCGCGAACGGACAGCGTGTATGGAAACGACAGCCTGATGGAGGATCGATCGGCGAAGGGACATCCCCCGTCAGGACGATATGCTTTTTCTCGCGTGTCGGATCCGGCACTGGAATGGCGGAAAGCAATGCTTGCGTATAAGGATGCTTCGGATTTTCGAAAATCGAATACTTATCGCCGATTTCTACGATTTTCCCTAAGTACATAACGATAACCCTGTCCGAAATATGGCGAACGACGCCTAAGTCATGTGATATGAATAAATACGTCAATTTGAATTCTCTTTGCAGATCTTTCAACAAGTTCAGTACTTGCGCTTGAATGGAAACATCCAATGCTGAAACGGCTTCGTCGCATATGATGAGCTTTGGATTGACCGATAATGCCCGGGCAATACCGATACGTTGCCGCTGACCGCCGGAAAATTCGTGTGGGTACCGATCCGCTTGATATTCATTCAACCCGACCGTCTCAAGCAGTTCGATAATGCGCGCTCTTCGTTCCTTCGAAGGCAACACTTTCTGGATTGCCATCGCTTCATCCAGGACATCCGACACGGTTTGGCGCGGATTGATGGACGCATACGGATCTTGGAAAATGATTTGCAAATCTTTCCGTTGCTTCCTCATTTCCCGTTTCGACAACGACGTCAATTCCTTCCCGTTAAACGTAACGATGCCCTCCGTCGGCTCCTCCAGTCTAAGAATGGCGCGACCCGTCGTCGATTTGCCACAGCCGGACTCTCCAACGATGCTGACCGTTTCCCCCTCGTAAATCGTAAAACTGATATCATCGACCGCTTTGACATGATTGACGGTGCGTCCCATCATTCCGCCTTTAATCGGAAAATATTGTTTCAGCCCCTCGACTTTGAGCAATTCTTTTTTCGCCATAGACAATCACCTCCGATTCGCCTTCCCATTTTTCCGAATAAATCCAGCAGCGTACATCGTTCCCTTCCTCATCCTTCAACAATTCCGGCATGACATTTCTGCACAAATCAGTCGCAGCTGGACATCTCGGTGCAAACCTGCATCCTATCGGCATCTCTTTCGGATTCGGCACATTCCCGCTGATCGACTCCAGCTTTTCAAGCTCCATATCATGCCTCGGCAATGAATTCATTAAACCGATCGTATACGGGTGCTTCGGCTTTTGGAAAAGTGTCACGACGTCCGAATATTCCACGACCTGTCCCGCGTACATGACGACGACCTCTTCACAGGTTTCCGCAACGACGCCAAGGTCATGCGTAATCATCATGACAGACATGCCAAGCCGTTTCTGCAAATCACGGATGAGTCTTAATATTTGTGCTTGAATCGTTACGTCAAGCGCGGTCGTCGGCTCGTCAGCGATCAAAATTTCCGGATTGCATGCAAGCGCCATCGCAATCATGACACGCTGACGCATCCCTCCTGATAATTCGTATGGGTATTGCTTTACGCGTTTGTCCGGTGAGGGAATTCCGACGAGTTGCAACAATTCGATGGATTTCACATAGGCCGCTTTCTTTGACAAATTCTGGTGTTTCATTAGTGATTCACTAATCTGCTGGCCAACTGTGAACACCGGATTCAAAGACGTCATCGGTTCTTGGAAGATCATTGAAATTGCATTCCCCCGGATATCCCGCATTTTCTTATCCGTGAAAGAGAGAAGATCTTCCCCTTTGAATTTGACTTCTCCCCCAATTATTTTTCCATTCGCCGCTAGAAGTTTCAAAATTGAAAGCGCTGTAATGCTTTTGCCTGAACCCGACTCCCCGACGATTCCAAGCGTCTTCCCTTCTGGAAGGGTGAAACTGACGCCATCGACCGCCTTCACTTCCCCGTCATCCGTAAAAAAGGACGTGCGAAGATCCCGTACTTCCAGTAATTTCGTTTTCATTCCGGACACCCCTTTCAAACATGTATCAGTTCAAATCGATTCGCTTGTTCAATACGCGGTACGATATATCGACGAGCAAGTTTACAAAGACGAACAGGAATGAAATAACGAGGACCGTTCCTTGGACAATCGGGAAATCTCGTGTCCTAATGGCATCTATTGTTAAACGTCCCATTCCATTGATTGCAAAAATCGTTTCGGTCAAAACGGCTCCGCCGAGAAAACCGCCAAACTCAAGGCCGACAACCGTAATGACGGGAATTAAAGCGTTTTTCAGCGCATGGCGATAAATAACAACGCGCTCCCCCATACCTTTTGCCCTTGCCGTACGGATATAGTCCTGCCCAATCACTTCGAGCATCGATGAACGCGTCATCCGCGCAATAATTGCCGCTCCTCCTGTCCCGAGCGTAATGACAGGCAGAAGCATTTGCCGCCAATCATCCCCCCAACCCGACGGACGCATTTTCATAAAGTCGGGCATCCAATCCGGACCGATTGCAAACCATTGGATGAGCATGAGCCCGAACCAGAAATTCGGCATAGACAACCCAAAAAGAGCGACAATCATAATGGATATGTCCGACCATGTGTAATGGCGGACAGCTGAAATGATACCCGCAATTAAACCGAGGAAAACGGCGAGAATTGTCGCATAAAAGGACAGCTCCACGGTCGTCCAAAAACGCGCCTTAATTTCATCCGTAACAGCACGACCGCTACGAACCGAGTTTCCGAGATCGCCTTGAACGACATTCTTCATATAGCTGAAATATTGCACCGGCGCAGGTTCATTTAAACCCAGCTTCTCCCGGATCTGCTCCACCGTCTTCGGAGACGCCCCCTCCCCCGCGATGATCTGCGCAGGATCTCCAGGAATCAAATACATCATTGAAAATACAAGAATGGAAACGCCAAGCAAGACCGGAATCGTCTGAAGTAGGCGCCTTATAATGAATTTCGACATACATGTGCCTCCTCCATCATTTTTTCATTTTCGGGTCAAGCGCATCCCGCAACCCGTCCCCAAAAATATTGAATGCCAACACGACGATAACGATCATGACGCCTGGGAATAAAACAAGATGGGGCGCCTCCCTCATATAAGCCCTACCCTCACTGAGCATCGCCCCCCATTCCGGAGTCGGTGGCTTTGCACCTAACCCAAGGAATGCAAGTCCGCTTGCCGTCAAAACAGCTGTCGCAATTCGCAGCGTCAACTGGACGATGATCGGCGACAGGACGTTAGGCAGAATATGTTTGAAAATGATTCTTCCATCCTTTGCCCCTAGCGCTTTAATCGCGTCGATATATTCCAGCTTCCTTACCGTTAATGTAGACCCGCGAACAATCCTTGCGAATGCAGGAACTGAGAATATCCCCACCGCGATGATGACGTTCTGCAAGCTTCCACCAAGCACTGAAACGATGGCAAGTGCAAGAAGGATTCCCGGGAATGCGAGAAGGATGTCCATAATCCGCATGATGACCGTATCAAGCTTTCCTCCATAATAACCGGAAATGATGCCGAGGAAGACCCCGACAACCCCTCCGAGCGCGACAGAAAAGAAACCGACTTTCATCGTAATCCCCATGCCGTGGATGATTCGAGTGAATATATCCCGTCCATAATTGTCGGTGCCGAACCAATGCTCTGCCGATGGCGGCTTCAACTTATTAGCGATTTGTGGCGTATTTGGATCAATCGATGTTAGAAATGGACCGAATATCCCTGTCAAAATGAAAAATATGACAAGGACACCTCCGACGACTGCAGCCTTGTTTTTGCGAAGCCTGCGCCAAAAAGCTTTATAAGCCTCAACTCTTGGACTGGACCGTTTCTGTCCGATTTGTGCAACAGGTGTATGTTGAACCATGTGTAAACACCTTCCCCCATTCGTATTCTATGAAAAATCAGTATATTGACAGTAGCATATCACGAATAGACGTTTTGCGGAATGCTTTTTATCATTGTTTTCATTTAATTTTAAATAATTTGATTTTAAAATCATAAGATTGCGGGCTAACCGTTTTGCCTTAACATTCCTTTCTTATGCTCAATTAAGTGAGTTAATGCTAATAACTTATTTTAATATTCAATTATGCTAATTATTCTGAAATGTATTGTCTGTTTCCATGTTGTGTGCTATATTGCAACTAACTATTACAATTTCTATAAATCTTCAGAAATTGAAATATGTTAAAAACAAACGGGGGGAACACACATGAAGAGAAATGGCAATGTAAAGTGGCTGTTTGTTCTTGCTTTGGCTTTCTCAATGATTCTTGCTGCATGTTCTGGGGGGGGTTCATCTTCTTCGGAAAATGAAACGGGGAAGGAAATTGACGAAGACAAAGGGGAAGGAACTGTAGGAGGAGACTTAGTGCTCGCAGTTCTATCGGATGCATCTTCATTAGATCCAGCTGGATCCAATGATGTACCGTCTTCCGTAGTACAAGCGAATATTTATGAAACACTTGTAAAAAGGGATGACGACAATAAAATCGTCGAAGGTCTTGCGGAAAAATGGGAAGCGATCGATGATACGACTTATGAATTTACTCTCCGCCAAGGTGTCACATTCCATGATGGCGAGCCTTTCAATGCGGAAGTCGTGAAAATGAACTTGGAGCGGGTTCTCGATCCAGAAGTCGCATCACCACGTTACTTCCTATATGAAATGGTCACTGACATTATCGTAAAAGACGACTATACTGTACAGATCAAAACGGAATATCCGTTCGCTCCTTTGCTCGCCCACCTTTCACATAACGGCGGCAGCATGGTGAGCCCAAAATCGATTGATGCGGATTATGAAGCGATGAAAAATGGGGAAAAGGCAGGTTCTGTCATTGCGACTAACCCTGTCGGCACAGGATATTTCAAATTCGAAAGCTGGGAGCCTGGCGCTGAAATCAAGCTCTCCAAAAACGAAGATTACTGGGGAGACAAAGCCCATGTGGACACTGTGACATTCAAAGTCGTTCCTGAAAGTGCGGTCCGGAACGCAGACCTTGAAACAGGATACGTCCATATCGCGGATCCAGTCCAACCGAATGAAGTTGCAGGCATCAACGACGGCAGCTTCGCCAAGGTCAACCAAAAAGCATCGTCCAGCCTTGCATATTTAGGATTCAATACAGAAAAAGAACCGTTCAATGATCCAAAAGTACGTAGAGCAATTTCCATGCTTGTCAATAAAGACGACATTAGCCAAGGAGTATATGACGGATTCGGGATACCTGCAAAAGGGCCTCTAGCCCCTGGAATCTTCGGCTATAACGAAGATGCAAAACCGATTGAATACAATGTGGAAGAAGCGAAAAAACTTCTGAAGGAAGCAGGCTATGAAAACGGCTTCAAATCTTCCATTTGGACGAATGATAACCCGCAACGTCAACAAATCGCAGTCCTGTTGCAGGATGAATTGAAGAAAGTCAATGTCGAAGTGAGCATCGAAGTGATGGAATTCGGAGCTTATCTTGAGAAAACAGCAAATGGTGAACACGACATGTTCATCCTTGGCTGGTCTAACCCGACTGGAGACGCTGATTACGGAATGTATGCACTATTCCACTCATCCCAAAAGGGTGACCCAGGGAACCGTTCATTCTATGATAATCCAGAAGTCGACAAACTCCTTGAAGATGGCCGCCGCGAATCAGATCCAGATGAGCGTATTAAAATCTACAATAAAGTCCAGGAAATGTTAATTGAAGAGGCTCCGATGGCATACTTGATCCATACGGAATACCTCACAGGCGTCAGCAATAAAATCAAAGGCTTCTCTATCGGTACTGACGGAATCTATCAATTGAAAGATGTACAGTTCGTAGAAGAATGAGACATGGAAAAGGATGCTGCGTTGGCAGCATCCTTCAGAGTGTAGACAAAGTCGTTTTCGGACTTTGTCTACACTCTTTTTAAGGCAAGTGGCAATGGGCAGGAATTTCCTCAGCCTGATTGAAAACGCTTGCCAAGGAAGGCAACCTAAAAGCGCCACATCCTGTGGCGACGGTTGCATGACTCGCATCCTGCGAGCCCGCGCGAAGTCGACCGAAGACGCGAATAGAACTAAAGTTCATGAGCGGACGAGCGAGTAGGGAAGGCATCCTAAGGACGCCGCGTCCTGCGGCAACGGATGCATGACCTACTTCCTGTAGGCCTCAACAACGGATGCGAGCGTTTGTCAACAGGCTGAAGGATGCTGCGTCGGCAGCATCCTTTTATTAATTTTTATCTATCCCGCGCTTTGGCGCTGGGGCTTCTTCCGCTGATGCGAAAATGCTGTTAGCAAGCATGCGGTAATAATGCTTCGTATGTGCTCTGAACGCGAGGTCGTTTGCGAAAAGTGTGATTGTCGCATCATCGAATTGCTGGGTGAACGCCAGGGTTTGACCTTTAGCATCTTCATGTCCAGGCCACCAGCCAGCGACATAGAAATCATCAGTGCCTTTCACTTTTGCCAATACTTCCGCCCCTTCAGGAACAGCAGCAATCCACGACCCTCTCGTCGTATAGAAGAGTTCATCTTGACGATAACCGGCCATCAATGGATGCTCCACATTGACTGTCGCCTTGATTAGCCCTTCATGTCCGCCTTTTGTCGTCTTGTAATCAAACCCTTCTAGCAATCCTGCCTCATGGACCGCCTTCAACACGCTGTTGCCAATACCGATGAATGTTTTGCCTGCGAGCTCCTTTGGCAGATTCGTATCGGAAACGACGACCTCAGCTTGTTCCTCTTCCGTCAAATTGAATCCTAATTCCTTCAAAGAGAAGACTAATTGGCCGGATCCGTTGCTCGCCACTTTCGGCTCAACAATCCATTTCGTATTGATTGCTTGGTAAGCAGGCAACACGTCCGCTTCAAATACATACTCGTCCTTAAATGGTACGACATCTTCCGTGCTGACAACAAAGTCGCCCACTTTGAACCCGAATTTGTCTTCTTGAACAATCCCAACATGTTTGCCGTCCTTCAGCAGTTCATTCACTAATCGGATCGTATCATTATTAACATTTTTCAGCACTTGCATCGCTTTTCTTTCATCCACTTCACTTGAAGGCACTGCTGCTTCTGACACTTGTTCAGTCAGCCCTTCAAGAACGTCTTCCTCTCCCATGCGCACATCGACAGCCGTAAACCCTCTAAGTGCTGGGAAGTTGGCAACGACCGGATCATACATCGCTTCCCAGTCGGAGACGTCATCGCCTGCGTATAGCATCGCGTTTGCCAAACCGCGTTTCGCCTGCTTCATCGGTACGACATAAGCCCCTTTCGGATACGTCGTCGGTCCAATTTTGACATCTTCCGTCGTCCGCTCAACCTTTACGCCATTGCGGATTAAATAATCCACCATATTATAAACTTCCGACACATTCTTTTGATTCCATGAGTCGGTCGGCAACACATAATAATCCGGGAAGAAGTTTTCATTCTCACCTCGAATGCGCCCGATCGATTCGCCAGCCGCGTTCGTCAATAGTGGATCTACCGCGCGATTATCTTCCCCTTTGATGCCCCTATTGAAAATTTCAAGCTGTCGCGCATACAAATCATCTTTATTCTCAAACACATAATCAATCATCCCGAAACCTGCCCCGACCATTGCGTCATAGGATTCCTGGCTAAGTGTCGGAACTTCGACGGTATGGCCGAGTGTCCCATGTAACATCGAGAAGATCGGCGTGTAGGATGGGCCCATATCATCCCATCCATCCTTATACCCTTCGGATGCAAGGAAATACGATGTCAATCCAGAGCTGCCGATTCCCGCCTGCCCCATCGCATGCGCTTGCGGAATCATTCCTTCCATTAATAAGTCATATTCGAAGTTTGGATTATGTGGAGGCGTTGCCGGCTCAATGAGGAACCCTTTCACATAACCGTGCCCTTCCATCATCGCAAGAGGCGTCCACTTTGCAATCACTTGATTCAACTGGATTGTCTCAACTTGCGTCTGATAAGCGTTGTCCCTATTTAAGTCAAACCCGTTTACATTCGCTCGTGTATTATGGACACGTCCGTCCGGGTTATGGGAGAAGTTGAAAATGAAAATAAGATTATCAAGCACTTCGTCAACATTCAATACAACTTCTTCATCTATACCGTTTTCATTCGTTTTTTTGAACGTCACTTCAGATTCCAATGCGAACTTCTTTAATAATTCCGTTTGGAAGTCAATCCCTTCCACTTCATCCGGATGGATATTATTGAACCAGATCGGAATCTGATAATCACCCATCGTTCCCTCTTTCAGCTTCGCTAATAAATCTTCAGGCATTTCAAGCGCAGTCGGCAAAGTGTTTTCCAAATAGTTATTCACCACTTTTTCATCTTTCGCAAGAACGACGAGGTGCATATCTTTTCCTTCCACACTCTTCCCTGGGCTTTCATAATGCAAATATCGGTCATTCAATTCGTTAGCCTCTTCAAAAATCTGATCAATGGAAGGCTTGATTTCATCCCATTCAAGGAATTCGTCATATACATTCAACTTGACCGTCGTTGCTGCTTTTACTTCATTCTCTGAGTCTATTAACGCAAGTTCATAGTCCCCTAGCAATTCCTTATAAATGACTCGGATACCGCGCGGCGACAAATCGGCTGTACCGAAAGGCAAGCCAAATTCCAGCTCCGCCGCAATCTTCGTCGTTCCATCGACATAATGCGGCTCTGTTTTCACGAGGATGAACGGTTCCCCGGAATACGATTTCACATCCGCATCCCATTGTTTCCATTCATCGAGCGCTTTCCCGCCGAATTGGAGTTCCAGTTTGTCTAAATCGACCTCCCGCCCAAAATCCGCTTCAATCGTCACATCGCGGATTTCCGTCAGTGATAATACCGACCTGCTGGCATCAAGCTCAACCGATTCGGCAACTTGTATAGCCTCTACGGATTGTGCCGCTTGTGCGGACAACGGAACCGCTGTCGCAAACACCATGAATAATGCTAAAAATCCAACTAAAAATCGTTTCAACATCTCATCCCCTTCACCTATTTTTATTGTAGATTAACAGCCTACAATAATCTGACTATAGCAAATTGATAGATATATAGATAGCTATTTACTTCGATATCTGAAGTATTTTTTAAAAATAAGCTAAATGGTTTAGGCAGAGATTACTAATTAAATAGAAGTAGCAGAAAAATAATCCAAAAAAACCTGAAACTTTTACCAATTGTTTGCGTATAAGTAATATGTCCATCTTTTTATTAGGGCAAAAATATTGTAGGGGGTTATGTTGTTGAGAAAACTAGCAACATGGGCCTTGGCGTTTGTTTTAGTTCTTTCATTCGCTTGGCCAAGCATGACGGCATCAGCTCAAGATGGTACTTTGAAGCTTGTTGTCGATGGAGTGGAAGTGGAAGGCTATGAGCAGCCATTCATGTCCCAAGGCAAAGTATTGATCCCGGTGGATGATTTATTCCAAGAAGCGGGCTTTAACGTCACGAAGGAAGCAACTGGTAAGTTGAACGTGACGAATTCATACTTAACGCTTGATTTTGACATCGCAGATCAGCAGATCAGTGTGAATGGCAAAGCAACGGATGAAGTATTCCCGCTTACGTTACGAAACTATGGAAATTATATTTCAACTGATTTCCTAGATTCATTGGAAGGTTTTGATGTAACTGTTTCTGAAGATGAGCAAACAGTGAACGTGACAACGAATCGTGTACAAGATGTCGATGCATTCCTTGAGAAGTTAATGGGTGCGGACTTGCAAAGCTATGAAGCTAACTTGACTTTGGACCAATCAATGGAAGCGACAGGTTCAGAAGAGTTTTCGATGAACATGCTAATGGATATGGCGATGAGCATGACAACAGAACCAGTCGCATTGCATATGACGTCGAAAATGACGATCGACATGGGTGAAGAAGCAGAAGAAGTTACAACTGAAGCTTATTTCACAGAAGATGGTTTCTTCCAATCCGATGGCGAGGAATGGACAAAGCTTCCTGCAGAACTATCTGACGTTATGTTAGAAGCTTCCACGACTCAAGTAGATCCTGTTGCACAATTGCAACTGGTGAAAGCATTCATGAAAGGCATCCACGTATTTGAATACGAAGATGTCTATATCATCACACAAACGATGACGAACGAAGAATTCAAAACAATGATGAATGACGCAATGTCTTTATTCTCAGGATTACTTCCAGAAGGTGTTGACTCTGTCGTCACTGAAGGCACTGTTGTGGAAGAGGTAACTGAGGAAGAAGCAGTGACTGAAGAAGAGCCTGCTACTGAAGAAGCAGTTGAAGAAGCGGCTACTGAAGAAGGCACTGTTACCGAGGAAGACGCTGCTGAAGGAGAAGCTACTACTGAAGAAGAAACTGAAGATGTTGTAGCTGATGAAGAAGCAGTTGAAGAAAACCTTGAAGATGTTGAAGTGGATATGGGGTCAATCCTCGACATGCTCAACATCAACATCGATAAATACTTCGTCGTGACAGTAGTCGATAAAGCGACATTGTTCCCACAATCGACTTCTGGTACAACAATCATCACAATGTCGATGGACGGCGAAACAATCACTATCAAGCAACTGATCGACGGCGTATTCAGCAAATTCAATGACGTAGAGGCAATTAAAGTACCAGCCGAAGTCATCGAAAAAGCTGTAGAGCTTGATTTTAGTGAAATCGAAGCAGAATAATAATGGTGCCTGTCCAAGGCATATTTATAACTATTTAATATCATGCATATAAATGCAACAGGAAGCCAACCAAAGTTTAATGCGGTTGGCTTCCTGTTTTTTAATATGCAATTGTAGTGAGCAGTCAGAATTGTTCACTGCACATGCACCAAAAAATTTTTCATTATGGATTCGCTTTTTTAAAACTATTCGCCATGATGCACGGCTATAAATAATTGGTCACTGTGCATAGTCACCGCTATAGTTGATGAGCGAGCATTCGACTACGCCGTCAGTGTCGGAAATTTTTTTCATGAAGGCTGTGTTGTCGTCGCGTAGCTTTAGTTCAAGAGTCAGTTCGATATAGCCTTTCCGGACATTTTTGGATTTCAACGTTGTGTTCAGTTTCCGCAAGTGATCTCGTAGTTCATCAGTCGCGGTTTCCTCATGCCGGATGATGAGTAGATATGATTGTTGGCGGAGTTTCTTCTTAGAAAGTACCGCAAGTGTGAAACCGATGACGAGGGAACCGATGAGAGCGAGTGGATACATTGCTGCGCCACTTGCAATGCCTGCCGATATCGCCCAAAACATGTAGACGATGTCGAGAGGATCCTTTACAGCTGTCCTGAACCTCACGATGCTGAGTGCGCCTACCATTCCGAGCGAGAGCACGATATTCGTACTGATTGTCATGATGATCATCGCCGTTATCATTGTCATTAGGACGAATGACACGTTGTAATTATAACTATAGACGACGCCCCGGAAGCATCGACGATACGTCCAGTAGATGAACATACCGATTGCAAAGGAGCAGAGAAAGCCGAAAAGCATGTCGATATAGGAAACACTTTTAAAAACATCTAGGCTCAATACACTTTTCTTTATAATATCATCAAAATTCAACACATCATTCATCCCATACTGCCCCCCGGGTACTATTGTTTATAATGGAATATATTCATCTCTCTACAAATGACGTATTTCGAAATGGCAGAACGCACAAAGTTTTCGGGCTGGAGGATGAGCCTTATATGGTCTGGCAAAAATTCATCGAATTTCACTTCCATGATTGTCTGCCCAGGCCCGATCACCTCCTGGAGAATTAAACCGTCATGAAACAAATCCATTCCATTCACTCCCGCCGCGAGCCGTTTATCAAAAGTGATTCTCACATTGCCCGCGTGATGCACGTAAGCTTCTCTCGTATAATCTGTTATCGCCCCCGGCTGGAAATTCCTGAATGCCAAAGCATGATAGAAGTCGCGACGCAACGGATCCGTATCATCACCCAATACCTCATAATCGCCCGCTAAAATGCAATCATACTCCACCCTGCTTAACGGGGAAGTTTCTTTGTGGATATAGCTGCCATACTTGCTTTTCCTCTCCAAATTGATAACCCGGTCACTTCCGTTATAAATCCGGATCCGATATTTTTCCCGATTGAAAATCCCATCGTTTTTATCATATAAAGAATGATCTTGGATTCCGTCAAAGTATAGACTTCGGATACCGTAACCATCGTTTGTAATCGAATGGGCATCCATCTCAAGGATGGCGGAAATTTTTGAACGTAAGGTGAGATAATCTTGAATATTAATGTAATACTTCAGCTCATTCCGAAGTTTTTTTCCTTGAAAGTACATCCTAGTCCACCTCAAATTCCCTTATCCCGTAGTAAAATTCCCCTTCTTCGTCCATATGCATGTCGAAAGATGTCTGCTCATTGCCTTTACTATCCTTCACTGTCACTTTCCAGTAATAAATCCCGTTAGCAGGTCTTTCCATCTGAAATTGATTCGTCCGCAAATCTTTTTCGGTATGGATGATTTCTGTGAATAAAGGATCCTTTGCTACGGCTGCTGAATAGAAAAGATCATCTCCTTGCAAATCGAATGAAATTTGCCAAGAGAATGTTAGGGTCCTCTCACCATCATCCTCCACATCGTCCATGTAAAACGGCTTCGGCTTTTGCAAATCCTCCAAAAATCGCTCAACTGCACGTTCTGGTGTATCGATAATCTGCTGAAGCTCCATCTCGTACAATTCCATCTTTTCCGGCATGTACTTTATATCCGGTTCTCTATAAAGAAATGGCTTTACGACCGGAGTATATTTTGTCAGTTGCTCCTCAATTGATTCTGCATTTATAAAGGTTTTCATTTCCTCGACCTTATCTATGAGCAATTGAACATGCTCCTCTGTCCTGAAAAAGCGGTTATGCAACGTATTGCCCCAATAGTTGCTAATGCCCGCCTGATACGGCCTGATGGTCATTTTTTCCCTTTGGTGTTCCCATGCTCCATCATAATCCCATGGGAGGATGTACCACTTGTCCGAATTCAATGGGGAATATAAATAAAAATTATTCGCGTCGGTATCCATATTGTCCATGAGAATGTTGACCGCGGTCCACGTCAAAAAGTTATCCAAGTCGAAATGGGCTTCCATCACTTCTTCGATCGGCTTCTTCATGTCATTTACATCTTCCAGCATTGCAATTAGTTTTTCATGCTCATTTCTGCCTTTAATTTCAAGTATAGATTCAAACATCTCTTCATTGTACGAAGGGGATGTCGTTGGTTTTATCTGATCGGGATAACGCTGGAACTCAAAGAACGTCACTTTATATAGATAACCATGAGGATCTAACCAATGTGTCTTAAGGAATTTTCCGTTAGCCTGCTCAACATGGGTGTATAAACCGTAATCCTCATATGCGCTGTTCGCATTCCGAGCTGTCATATCCTTCACATACAAATGGACGAACTGAGTTCTCAAACTCGTCAAATCCGGAACGGTTTCTAGCAAATCAAAAGATAGCTTATTCCGTACACGAGAAAAATCGCCAGTATGCTTGTTGAAATTCAATACTCGCTGATCCTGCCACAATCCCGCTTCATCATACAATTTAATTTTGTATGATTTTTGCGCAGCATAGCGGGACGAATTGCCCCGTATGCTAATTTTGGCATTCGGGGAATCAGCCCCATAGCCGAACATCCCAGATTGTGGCCCTTCTCCATCCTCAAAACCTTCGGCAACTGTAACCCGTAAATTTGCATCACTGTAGCGATCCGTCATTCGGTTCATTTCATACCAGTCGACTGACTCACCACCGGTATGCTCATCGGGCCAAATCGTAATATATAATGTTTTGATAGAGTCATCGACGTCCCGTTCATAAATTCGTTTATCTTCCTCCAAACTGCTCAATTCATTAAACATATCACTACTAGCTTCTCCAGCTACGAAAGCTGTTGATTCTTCCGGATGAGATGAATCAGGAGAACAGCCTGCTAACGCAATACCCGCCAAAGCTAATAAAAAAAGAGAAAGGGAACTGCGCATTCGCTTCTTTCCCTTAACCGCTTTAAGTGTCTTGAGCGGCTGCGGACAGAACGTATAATAGTGGATATGGCGGAGCACATATAACAGCCGAAGCAATGTTACTCCCATTACCAATACTGCCGCAACGAACAATCCACCGCCGTCAATCCCCCACTTCATTGCCCCATATGTCAGGCCGGCATTGAGGATGAAAAACAAAGCGCTGCAAATGAGGACACCTTTTTTATCATCAAAGTACATTAATGCGTGGAGCATGACGAACAGAAGGATGAAGAAGAAAAAGCCAAGAACGAGGACAACGAACAGATCCAGTTGCTCCATCGTAAATCCGATTTTCGGCAACCATTTTAGACCGAGCGCAATCGATAACAATGAGAAGAGCAACTGCACTTCAATCAATAAGCTGATTCCCGCTACCAACGAATTTTGCATCGATTCCTTTGCTCGCTTCAACCGTTCGTATGTGCCTCCTCCAACAACATTTGTGTAATAGATTTTATACTTTTCATAGAAGGATGTTTCAACGAGGACGACAAAGACGACAAGCGACGGAACGACAGATAAATACGCATAAAATACAGGAAGATCATAAAAAGGCATTAACCGATATTGATCAGCCACTACCATGGCATCTGTTCTCAGCCAATAAATAAAATTCTGGACAAACACACCGGAATAGACGAATACCCCGGCAACGCAAATTAGAGGATATTTCTTGAAATAATACATGAATGTGAAATAACGCCTTGAGTTGCTACGTGGAAACACTTGCTCCATATGAGCGGTGAGCAATGCTGCGACAATACCTAGCCCTATAACACATGCTCCAATCGCGATTACGACACGTTCCATATCCGTAAAAGTAAATAGCAGCCATCCAATTGGGATAGCGACAGCAAAGCCGATTGCAAAGCTTCTAAAAATACGCGCATAATCTTTCAATGCTGACATGTATACCGTTTGCAGCCAAATGACAACCAGTTCCATGAACATCAAGTATGCAACCAATTTGTAGATGCCGCTTTCCGAAACTCTGCTGAAAAAAACAAAACCAACGATTGCGGCGATTGGAAGCGTGAGTAGAAGGGCTCCGTAGAAGGAAGATATGATTTTCCCATATTCCCCTTCGTACACCTTATCGGCAACGAACCGTGTCAACACCATAGCAATCCCACTCGTCAAAATGATCGAGAAGATGAAACAGTACGTCATCGTCGCAATGAATAACTCGGATTCCATGCGTATACCGCCGGATAGTTCCATCATTTTTTTCAACACGAGCACTAAGGCTATGCAAAGCAGCATCGGTCCTGCCGTCATCGCAGACGAATAGCCGAACGCTTTGACAGTCCTCACGATACCCTCTTCCTTAAATAATTTCCTAAGCTCAAAACCGATTCCCGCCAACACAATCACCTACCTAAAGATTGATACAACGTCCGGTACCTTTCGATGAACGCACTTTTCCTATAATCCTTATGGACCCGTTCATATCCGGTCCTTCCCATCGTCTTCCGCAGTTTACTATCATGGCAAAGTTTCATAAGCGCTTCAGCAATCTGTTCATAATGAAGAACCGGGCAAATGATTCCGGCAGGTTCATCGTCTTCCGCCTTCCCTAATAGAAGTTCTTTACAGCTGCCGACATTCGTCGCGACAACCGGCTTCCCGTTCGCCATCGCTTCCAAAATGGCCAATGGCTGCCCTTCACTTATACTCGTCAACACGACCATATCCATTTTGCCGATATACTCCTTCACACTTACCTGCCCCGTGAAGATAATATTGTTGACACCGAGTGATGCTACGAGCTGCAAGCATTCTTCGTAATACATCTTTTCCTCGTTCACTGGCCCCATTATATAGAGTTCGGCTTTCGGAATTTCCTTTTCAACGAGTGCAAAACTGTGAATCATCGTTTTAATATCTTTTATCGCAACGACCCGCACAATCGCTCCAATACGGATGATACCGTCATCAGGAGGAGCCTCAAGTTCTGCATAGTCTCCGATTTCGACTCCATTCGGAATGATACTGATTTTCTCCTCCGCACATCCCATCTCTACTTCGATTTCCTTATTGCGATGGAAAAGCGTTATCACTTCATCCGCCGCATTATAAATAGCGCTCGACAACGTATAGAAATAGCGGATCCACAAATCTTTGAACTCACCTTTGACCCAATCAGCCTTAATGATCTCCTCTTCCCTCTCTCGGGAATAAATTCCATGCTCGGTCAACAGCAATGGTTTTCCGTGGAGATGTTTAGCCAACACGCCAATCATGCCCGCGTAGCCGGTTGATACGCTATGATATAAATCTGCTTCCGGAATGTCCGCACGAACCGTGACGATTAGCGGCAAGATCATCGAATTGACCGTCCAAAACAGATCATTGAAAGGTAGAGGTTGATCTGTTTCTTCCGCTAATCTTTCCACGATATCCAAATAGTCCTTACTCGATAGAAAATCCAACGAGTTTGCAAACATGCCACTTCGCATTAAATCAAACAAACGCCCCCAATCCGCCAACTCATTCCCGCTAATTAGGGAAGCGATATTGTCTAGATCCTCACGCGGCAATTTGAATCGCCTTCCCCACTTCCCTTTTTCCATTACGTACGAATCCAGGCAGATTTCCTTCACCTCAACAAGGTTTGAAGGCAGCTCATATAAGTACTTGCCTTTCCGTTTCGAATCGGCACTGATAGCGCAAATGATAAATTCATGCTCCGGCATCTCCTTCATCAGCGTTTGAATCCATGTCGAAACGCCGCCTGCCACGTAAGGATATGACCCTTCCGCAATCAAACAGATTTTCATCCGATTACCCTCCAAATTCCAGTTTGAACCGGTTATCATATACGGTAACTAGAAATACGCCTTCATCGATCCGTTTCACTGTACAGTTCGTCAATCGGCCGATTTTGCGCTCTGTCCGTAAGATGAAAAACACGTTCTCGTCTTGTCCGGACAGTTCCCCTTCAATTCCAGCCTCATTCACTGTCCATCTCATATCGGTTTTCATTACCCGCGCCATCTCAAGCGCCGCTTCTGTCGCCGTCATCGCTCGCACCCAAGGATAGGTCTTTTCAATTCTGGCCATATTCTCCTCGTACCCTTTGTAAATTTCTTCCCACGTCATGTTATAGCTTCTATCCTCACTAATTGCATCATCTGGATGAAGGAAGTTCGAGTAAATACCCAATGATGTCATCACATTTGCCTCCGCCCATCTGTCAAACGGTCTTTCTGTATATCCGGAGGTGACACGCGGCATTTCAATAATTCCGTCCGACGCAATTTCATATTCCTGCACATACGCTGCATTTGTCCGATCCTCGACGAAAAGCGAAGCAATTACCGTCAATTCCGGCCACGCCTTTTTAAGAGCCTCCCTTCCTTCAGCAGAAAGCACATTGGAAGGAGGTACATAGGAAGCGACGGTGTAATTCGGAAACGAAGCTTCCGTGAAGTCCAACACTTCTTCGATGGAAGCGACCATGTTTTGTTCATTCTCCCAAACATGATAGTCAAACTGAGCAGCAATATCGGTATTCCTATTGAGCGGTTGGTGATTGTATCCATGGATTCCCAACTCTCCCCCGCTCTTAATAATTTCACGCCCATAGGAAATGAGGTTCATCCGCGACGCATCCACTGGGTAGACATAAGGTGGATTGACGTCATCCCCGTACGTCTCGATCAGCACGCCTGTGTACTTTAAATTGTATTTCTTAGCAGTTTCGAGCATATTTGGCCACCAGATGTCCCTGTAAAACGTTGGCAAATCTTTTCGGTATTGCTCGTAAATTGCAGAATTCCTTCCCTTTGCAATCGGTGCAGGGAAATCGTCTATGAAAAACACTTTCGAATTATAAATCGGGTACATGAAATCCGGTTGCAGCATGCTTAGCGCCCCAGCTAGGAAACCACGATTCAACTTTTCCTCGAGCATTGACCCGTTAAAGACGACAAAAGCCCCTTCACCATATGCCGTCTTCCAAAGAAGCGGAATGCCTTGCGGGCTTTTTGCAAGCAGCTTCGCAGAATCGTCAAGCGAGACGAGCAAAGTGGAGTTGTAAATAAATTGGTTGTCAATTTTCCAACCGTTCTCTCCGATAAGTACATCGGAGACGAGCTCGATGCCGTACGAACTCACTTGATAGTCATAGGAGGATATGCCGAGTTTACGGTACAGGACAAGAAACTCGGGATCCGGTTCCAACGCAGTCATGAATAAAACATAACCTCCACTGAAAGCAAATTCTTCAACATCTTCTGCAATTCCTGCCTTGCCAAGTTGGTTGACCGCCAGAAGAACGACGTCGCAAACCTTGTAATCAAGCTTTCCATAATCAATATCAATTTCAAGTGTGTTAAGTTTCATATGACCTAACGTTTTCTCAGCATTATTTTTCAGCTTCATACTCGATTCATCGGATGACGAGAACGCTATACAATAAAGAGAGGTCCCATCCTCGGTCACCCTTCCATCCTTTTTGTCCACTACGGCGAGAAGTTCATCCATTTGACTGAGCAGCTCATCATTTTGTTGAAATGTCAGCACGAACTGTGAACGAGCAATGAGGAAGAAGATGCCTGATGCAAGTACCATAAAAAGGACAATATAGACACTACTAGCGAAGTTCACTTTCATAGGCGTTTATCCCTTTCGACCAATACCTGATGATTTTGATTCCACGGTTCGTCAAGACAACTTCGGAGTCCTTGACGGCTTGAATCATCCTTTGCAACGCCTCAGGTGAATTGATAGTGTAATAGAATTTTATCAAGTGTAAATAAGGGCCTTCTCTATCCGGATACCGATGCAAATACGCATTGCCGGTCTTTTCCGCTTCCTTATAAGTACCACTTCTAATTTCGCAAAGTATTTTTTCCTCGTAATCTTTTCCGGTATCTCCGTCATTTTTGGAAATTATCGTTCCGAGGACATCGATGTATTGCTCCCGGTAAATGCGGAGAGTGTGTTCATCCATAAATCCGCTATCCATATTTTTCTTAAGAGCATCACGGTAGTCACACGCAACTTCTATATTATCGGGATTACTTTCAAACTCTTCGGCAAGCTGCCGGATTGCTAGTGCCAGTTTGCGCTTTACTTCCATAATTGCACTTACAGCGTAATGGGACGTTTCGGTATCCTCATTTTCTACAGCTTTCTTGACGACATCCAAGTATTGGGTCGCGTCATCCTTAAGGACTTCAATCATTATTTTTCTCCGTGTTGTGTGGTCATTTATGAGTAGAGCCTCTTCAATCGCAACAGCATTAAGCTCTTTTCTTTTATTTACCTTCTCGAAAATATCCTCTCCTTTAACGAGGATATCTTCATCCAACTTGGCCATGTAGCGCCCGAACTCGTCGCCGTCATTTCGGATTGCTCGTTTCGGCCAAACAAATGCGAATGCCCAGCCTATCAAAGGCAGCAGGGAAACAACTATGAATCCAAGCATCCATTCTTTCCTTGAGTGGCGATGCAATATGGCGAGGAGTAAAGCCGAAACGAATGTGTACACAGCATAGATGTAAAACATATCAATTCCCTCCTCCCGCCCTCGTTTCGGTGAATATTAATGCGCGGGACAAAGCGGTTCCTGCCATGTCCGCTACAATCGTCAGCACATTTTCCATATAGAGTGACATATGGTCGAAGTCGATTCCTTTGGCGCAAACAATTGCCGCGATTTTCCCGTCAAGACGGATAGGGGCTGCCATCATAGGTGCGGAGGGATCCAATTTTTTATTCACAAATAAAGATTCCTTCTCGAGGACATGTCGAAGAAAGGCATGATCGTTAACTTTTCTAGAGGTCAAACTCGCTACCATTACGTGACCCGATCGGGCGATAAGCCGGGCGTACCGACGATCTTCACTTAATAGGAGGAGGAATACTTCTTTTGCATTAAGCACTTCCTGTACGACATGCACGGTTTGCAAATACACTGTTTGCGGATCCAATCCATCCAGTTCCTTTAAAAGAGAATGCACTTTTCCAAAGCTATCTTCGTCTGTCAAAATCCTATGCCGCAAAGCATTTTTTACATCCAATACGTCCTCATGCACTTCATTCAACAAGTCATATTTCAAGTCTAAATTGCGTACCTGTTCCCTTTGCGTCAAAATGATATTATTTTTCCTCTGAATTGCGTATCCAATGACAAGTGCGATGAATAAATAAAGGATTGCCTGAAATAAAAACGCAGTGTCATATAAAAGCGAAATAAATTCTCGTCCTTGTGATAAACGACCATACAGTATGAGCAGGATTGATAAGCCTGCTGCGAGCACTGCCTGACGTTTGCCGTAAAGGATGCCGAGCACGACGATATAAATGACGACAGCTACGCCGATTGACTGTTGCAGTCCTAGATCCCCATTCATAAAGAGCAAAGCAACTATCAAAAAAGCAAGCATGTTCTCGATATATGGCTTGGCGGACTGAACTGCTATTGACGATAGGAACCTGCCTGTTTTGCGTGCTTCTTTCTTTTCTTCCTTTTCATGTTGCGTCTTAAAATACATATATGTCCGCTTAAGCCCTTGCTCTAAATCATAAAGAGGCGCCCAATCGAGATGGTTCCTCAATTTTTCATTACTTAAGAAGGAACGCCGAATATCCCCTTCACGTTTCGGCCGATACTCTATTTCACCCGAGCCGTGCAAGGAAATAAGTGTTGAGGCAAGAGTATTGACGCTCGTTTCGGAATTTGTCGATATGTTATAAACACCCGTCAAATCTGAATGGGACGCCCGAAACAATACATCTGCTACATCTTCCACGTAAATGAAATCCCTTGTCTGTTCTCCATCGCCGAAAATTGCCAAAGGACGACCTTTTAACAAACAAGAATGGAATTTGGCTACCACACCTGCTTCGCCTTCGCCCCCTTGCCGAGGTCCATACACATTTGAAAACCGGAAGCTGACCGTATCCAAACCGTACAACTCTTTCCATTTCGCACAATAAGATTCCCCTGTCCATTTACTCATCCCATATGGGGAAATCGGATTGGCCGCATCCTCCTCCGTCAAAGGAACTTTGTCCCGTGCCCCGTAAACTGCCGCGGTTGAAGCAAAAAGAAACTTGCTAACCTTGTACTTTTCCGCAAGGACCAGCATATTCACAAGACCAAGCACATTACTCTCCGCATCGGCCTTCGGATCCTTCATTGAGGTATGCACACTAGCCTGCGCCGCCAAATGAACGACAACATCGAAAGGAAAAGACCGGAACACTTCCTCACATGCTGCATCTTCGACAGAAAGATTATAGCTTTTATGCTTACATGCTACTCTCTCCCGCCTGCCCTCAGAGAAATCATCAATAATGTAGACCTCATATCCCTCTTTGTAAAACCGATCAGCCACATGCGACCCGATAAACCCATACCCACCCGTAATCAGTACCTTCATCCAGTCACCTTCTACAATTGAATAATATTGTTTCCTACTAACTTACCAACACAAGACACTGAGGAACCACCAAACCTCCCATACTATATGAACGAGTAATTTAAAATAGGACTATTACAGGTTATGATTTTAAAAAGCCCATCAAAGGGCAAGAGCCGGTACCTACCATGGTGCAATCGCCTTAGTAGGTGCCTCTTTAGTTCGTGTTTGTGCATGGTGCATTTATGACAATTCATCCATATGTATGTAAATATAAAAGGAAGCCAACCAAATATTATTTTGGATGACTTCCTGATTCAGTGCATTAGCTGAATTGTGTCGGTGCCTGTGTAAGTAGCAATTATGACAATACCCATTTATGTATACTAATTCAAAAAACCAATCAAACGTTGATTTGATTGGTTTCTGAAATATAGATTATGCAATTGTAGTGAATGTCTTAACTGTTCGTTGCACAGGCACCGGTTTTAAGGTTTCCAATTTTCAATTCACTATAACATCTCGGCCGAAGATTACGTTATTTCCTTGAGTATCTTGTACAGGTGAATTACGGTCGTAGACAATTGAGACTCTTACATCGTATACATAATTTGAATATAGGTTGGGCACTACATTGCTATCATTTCGGGAGTATGTTCTGAAATCCAAGACATCCAGTAGAATATCTCCGTTTTCATATTTACCATTCCCATTTGTATCTATATAGATTATGTCACTAGTTCTATAATTATAAGTGTCATCATTCGCAACCGAAGCCCTGATTTTTACTGCAAATGTATCAGCTTCGGAGTTCATTGGAATGACCGACACGATAGATCCAGTGGGCAAAGCCTGTCCATTTATCGTGATAGCAAGATCGTGTTTATCCAATGAAGGAATCGAAATTGATCTATTAAAACTCAGCTGAATCGATCCGTCATTATATCCAATCGTTGCGGAAACGAGCTCAGGTTGAACACCGCTTACAAAGTAGACACTTCCACTTCCTGGTGCGGCAATCGTATTCCCTGCATTGTCACGAATATTATTGACAGTGAACAGAGCACTTTGGGACGTAGAAATACCTGAAGATGGAACGTGAATTGTTACATCAACTGATGTTGCTCGGTCAGCCGTACCTGTGATTTTAGTCGTCACATACGAACCAACCGGCAATGCTTTTCCATCCCACGTATAGTTATTAATATCTTGCACAGTTTCCAAGTTTACACCGCTGTCTGCATCACTTACTGTATAAGCTGCAACTTGCTCCCCATTATAAGCATCTTTCGGCGAACCGTTTGTGACTAGCCCCACAACTGGACGCGTACCGTCATACGAAGCTGCATTTTCCACAACGAATGTTTGATTCACGACCGCATTTGGATTCGGAATGCCAGCTTTATCCCGGACTGTATTAGCCGGCAAACGTAATTGATATGTTCCGTTTGACAAAGGCTCATTGATCGTGAGTGTATTATTGGCAATTACTGTATTTTGATAGCGGCCGCTATAAATTAGATTGAAATCTCTAGCCACACCCGTTCGTTGATCAATTAGCATGATTTTACTATTTCCGCCCGCATCAATATCTTCAGTAAAACTCGCCACAATTTTGCCGTTTTTATATTCAATCATTGTGAATGAAGGTGCTGTCGTATCCCTTGTTAGTGTCACGTTCGTTGAATAAAGAACCGCGCTGTTACCAACAGTATCTTTCACGTCAGCATCAATGAAGAGGACCGCGTTGTACGAATCTCGATATGATGTGCCCGTCCCAGTCAGGACAACCGTCTTTGCGTCCTTCCCAGCTTCCGCCTTCAAGTTCATGACCGTGCCATTCGACTGGACAAGACGCGCTTTCCCATTGAACGAAGTGATGTTCATTTCCTTATCATAAGTCACTTCTACCCGATTTTCGCCAATCACTTTGACGTCTTTAACAGTCGGTGCAACTGTATCCGCTGTAATCGTAATGGATGCTTCCACTGGATTTGGAGATGCAAAATTATTTTTATAGTCCTTCACGTTCAGCAGTTTAACGGTCGCTGTTGTTCCGGCTGCAATTTGTTTACTTGCAGTTACATTCAAACGGTTCGGGTTGGAAGGATCGTTTGCTACTGTTGCCGCAACATCATTCACATAAGCGATTACGCCTGAAGCACTGACCGGTTCATCAAATAGCACGGAGAATAGATTAGTCGAAGTTTTCGCAGTTGCTGATCCCGACACGAATTTCGGTGCAATATCATCTTTCGCCTTCAGAATTGCGGTGTATTCCTCGAATTTCCCACCAGCTGTGGCTTGAATTGCTTCCGTCGTTTTTACTGCATATTCCCCGTCAAATACCCATTGTGCCGTAATCGTCAACGTTTTCCCGTCTTCGGACAAAGAGCCAGTTAGCTGACCTGGGTTTACAGTCGATCCAGATACCATCGTAAATGTGATATTACGAATGTTATTGGAGGAATCAAGCACCGTAGATTTCGTGACAGGTGTTGCAAATTTCACTTCCACTTGCTTCGAGCTGATCGTCTTCACGTCAGTGACAAAGCGGTCATCCGCTGCATAGTCGAAAGTGATGGCGAGTGTTTTTTCCGCTGTCGCCTCGCCTTTTGTCAATGTAACGATATAGTTTCCTGCCGTTTTTCCTTGACCCACTTTCGCGGTGACATCTTTTTCAGTAATTAAGGACTCGGCATATTTTTGAACAGCTGCTAGTTTATTTTCTTCTGTCGCCAAAGGACCACGTGAAACGGTGACAGCACCCGCTTTTAATTGATCAGCCGCTGCATCTACTGCCACTTGATCTTCATCCACTTTCGGAACAACAAATGCTTCGCTTCTGAAGACGAATGAAGCCATTTGGCCACGAGTCACGAATGCATTTGGCGAAAAAGTAGTCGATGTCGTGCCTGTCGTAATTTCATGCGCATAGAGTGAACGAACAAAGTCAACATGCCACTGCTTGCTGTTTATATCGCTGAATGGCAGATGAACGGACTCCATCTCCTCTAAGCTAAAGCCAAGTACGATAATTTTCGCCATTTGGGCTCTCGTCAGACTATCATGCGGTTTGAATGTATTGTCCTCATAGCCTGAAATGATTCCCTCTTCGACAAGCGCAGCAATGTAGCCATAGTAAGGGCTTGTCTTGCTAACATCCGTAAAGCCCGGATCACTAACATTTTTCGTATCCAAATCAAGTACCATCGCCAAAAGCTTTGCCGCATCTTGCCGTGTAATGTTCTGCCCCGGCTTGAACGTTCCGTCCGAATATCCGCTCATCATGCCAGCCGCCGTATATTTCATAACTGCATCATAAAAATGATGACTTGGAATATCTCTTACATCCGAAAACGACGGTGTCTCCGCTTTCACTGACACAGGCGCAACTGCAACAACCCCTGATGCTGCAACCGTAGTCGCCAATGCCGCTGTAAACATCTTCGCTTTACTATTCTTCTTCATAATCTACGCCTCCAATTTGTATTGAATAAAGTATGTATACTGTACTTTCTCTCACAATCTACCAAGCTAGTCAGCTATTACTAGTATAAGTTAAGTGGAAAATTCATGCAATGCAGAACTTAATTGTGGCGTTGCATATGCATGGTGCTTTTATAACAATTCATTATTTCGTATATAAATATAAAAAGAAGCCAACCAAGTATTAATTTGATTGACTTCTTGTTTTTGTCTATATAATTGTAGTTCATAATCAGAGTCTTTTACCGCACTGGCATCATTTAAAACCATTAAATTCCCACTGGCACAATGTACATTCCTGCGGCTGGGTCGTGTTTGACAACGACATTAACGCCATATATGTCCTGGATAAGGTCTGCTGTGATGATTTCCTCCGGTTTGCCTTTAGCAGCGATTTGCCCGTCTTTCATGACGATGATGACGTCGCTGTATTTGATGGCTTGGTTGATGTCATGCAATACCATGACGATGGAAATGCCGTGTTGTTTATTTAAACTACGAACGAGTTCGAGCAGCTCATACTGATAATAGATATCTAAATACGTCGTCGGTTCGTCTAAAAATAAATACGGCGTTTGCTGAGTGAGCGCCATGGCGATCCAAACCCGCTGCATTTGCCCGCCGGATAGGCTGTCGATCGGCATATGCCGCTTATCAAGCAAATTCGTGCTTGTGAGCGCCCATTCAATCGCCTCTTCATCCTCTTTCGTACTTGACGCAAAAAAGCTTTGATACGGAATCCGCCCATACGCGGTCAGCTTTTCGACCGTCATATCGGAAGGGGCGTTGTTTTGCTGATGGACGACCGCTAACCGCTTCGCTAACTCCTTCGGTTTGAATTCGCGCAACGATTTCCCGTCTAACAACACATCCCCATTTTGCGGCTGATGATGATTCGACAGGACACCCAACAACGTTGATTTCCCACAACCATTCGGCCCGATGATCGTCGTCACTTTGCCGATATCGATTGAACTGTCGATTCTTTGCAAAGTATCACTCTTCTTGTCGTATGAAAATGTGACTTCCTTAATGTCCATAAATGCGATCACTCTTTCGTAGCAAGAATATGAGGAATGGCCCACCGATCACTGCCATGATAATGGAAGCTGGAATTTCATTCGGTGCGATCAATGTCCTTCCTAACGTGTCCGCCAATAAAATCAACAGCGCACCTGCCAACGCGGAAAACGGGATCAACACTTTATGGTCGTTGCCGACGAGTGTTCTGCCGATATGTGGAACCAATAAACCGACAAAAGCGAACATGCCCGCCACTGTCGTCGCAATCGAAGCCAATAAAACCGCAATGATCGAAATGACAAATCTCGCCATATTCACATTAACGCCAAGGCTTTTCGCCGTCCGATCCTCAAGGGATAAATAATTGCACCATCTATATACGAAAAACGACAGCAAAAGTCCGATCGTCCCATAAAGCGCGATCACTTCCACTTCGCTCCATTTTTTCATCGTCAACGTCGAAGTCGTCACTTGACTCACCGACTGTGTAATGCCGTTCCCGCTAAATCCGATTGCCTGACCTAATCCAGTGAATAACGCGTTGACCGCAATACCGATTAAAATCATCCGCAGCGGGTCCAAGCCCGACTTCCACGATAATGAATATACTAAGAAAAACGCCAGCGCACCGCCGATAAATGCGAACAAAGGAACAAAAAAGAATAATGCCGGGAACATCGCGATCACCAGCACAGACATGAAGCTCGCTCCTGCGGAAACTCCGATGATGCCAGGATCCGCCAACGGATTTCGCATGACTGCCTGCAGCAAAACGCCCGCCACCGACAAAGCAGCTCCCGCAAATACCGCGATCAAAATCCGAGGCAACCGCAAGTCTTTAATGATGGCGACATCATCGTTCGTTCCCGTCAACAGCCCGTGAATTAATTCGAAAGGCGTCACCGAGATGCTGCCTGTCAATGCAGATTGGACGAAAACGATCACTAAAAGAAGCGCAACAACTATAAAACTGATGCTTTTCCGATTGAATCCCGACATGATTTTACCTGCCTTCATTTCTCTTCATGCAGCATGTTCATTAACTCATCCAACGCTTCTGCCGCGGCCAAATTGCCTGTCGTGCCGAACAGCGTCTCCTCCAAATCATAAACACGCCCATTTTTCACCGCATTAAAATGCTTCCACACATCATTCGTCCGGAACTCCTCATCAAACATCTTGATCACTTCCTCAGGCATTCCGTGTGCCGCCCGTAAAATGACATCCGGATTCGTCTGCTGCAAGAATTCCGTATTAGAAGAAATAAATTCAACATCCTCGCCTGTAATGACATTGACGCCGCCAGCCCGCTTGACGAGATCCCCGATATACGAATGCTCCGTTCCCACCAAATAGCTGCCCGGAATCCCCATGAGAATGAGTACAGAAGGCTTCTCTTTCCCTTCAATCGCTTTTTCGATTTCAGCAGCCTTGTCCTCGAATTGTGCCACAATCGCTTCTGCCTGCTCCATCCGATCGTATTTCTCACCGATTTTCAAGATTTCTTCGTGCATCGCGTCGATGCTTTCGAGATTCGCATACGTCATATCGATCCCGCGTTCCTCAAACATTTCTTGCAAGTCATATTTCAACGTTGTCACCGAATAAATTTCCGTCGGCTTCAACGACAACAGCATTTCCATGTCCGGGCTCATTGGATTACCGACTTCCTTCGCATTCGCATAGCGTTCCGGCAAATCCTTGTAACTCGACGGTACGCCGACCAAATCGATGTCAAGGGCGTCCATGATTTCTGTCAGCGCGACAGTCGTTGCAACGATTCGATCGCCGTCCTGCTCGCCGTTTTGTTCATTCGCCTGATCTCCGGCATTCGCAGAACAGCTGGCAAGCATGACACTTACCACCAAGCCGAAAAGGCCGATCGCTTTTTTCATTCCAGCACAACTCCCTTATTTTCGAGCACGTTTCCTTGCTAAAGCAAATACGATCGCGGCAACAATGACCGCAGTAATTGCAGCTATCAAAACGAATGTGCCTGTCGAAGATTCTTCTTTTTCATCTTTTACATCTTCAACTGCAACTTCTTCAACTGCAACTTCTTCAACTGCGTCTTCTTCCTGTTCTTCAAGTTCTTCGTCATTCGCAGCATCAGCTTCTTCAGACACAGCATCCTCTTCTGTATCTGCTGCATCTTCATCTTCCGTATTCACTTCAGTCGCGTCTTCCGATTTTGCTTCGGATTGCTCAGCCTTATCTTTTTCAGATTCAGTCACAGTCAATTTCTCTTCTGCTTTCGTTACGTTCTCAGTCGTTTTTGCTGTCTCGGTTTTATTCTCCGCAGGCTTTTGAGCTGGCTTTTGTTCCTGCTTTTGAACCGGCTTCGCTTCGTTCTTCTTCGGCGTTTCCGGCTTCGTTTCCTTAGCAGGAGGCGGTGTCGCTACCGGTTTTTCCACCGGAGGAGCCGGGATGGAAGACGTATTGAAGCTGAAGCGGATATCGTATTTATTGTCATATTCAAATCCAGGAATGCCTGTCACGATAATATGGATTTTGGCATTGACCAACTTCGTCAAATCCGAAACCGTAAATCGCACGACTCGTGTATCACCTGATTCGCTCACCACTTTCACATCCGAAAAACTACCGCCGTTTTGCACTTTGAAATATTGCCACCACGAGCTGTTTTTCAATGTGACCGTCACAGTCGCCTTATCGTTCGCCAACTGCACTTTCGCAGGGCTCACCATGTAGTCCGCCGTTGTGGATTGTTCGTTGCTATTATCCTTCAACACAGTGAACGGGACAGTATATTCCCCATCCGCAAACGTTGCAGCAGCCGCTTTTTGCGGCATGATTGGAATGAAAAGCACCGTGACCAAGAAAAGCGTCATTGCTACAATCAAATGTCTTTTCATTTTAAACTCCTTCGCTCCACACACAACGCCGGCTGTCACAATAAGCGTGACGCCGGCATCCGTGCGAAAATTATTGAACTGTTTCAAGCATGTTGTAAACCATTTTAACTGCATGAGCACGAGTTGCGTTTGCTTTCGGCGCAAACACTTTCTCGCCTTTCACAACATCGCCGTCAATAATGCCAAGACCAACTGCCAATTGAACAGCGTCTTTTGCATAGTCGCTCACTTGAGCTGCATCTGCGAATTTAACAGTTGTTTCTACGTTTTCTAATGCAGAACCATTTTTATATTCGATTGCACGGACGATCATCGTTGCCATTTGCTGACGAGTGATCGCTGCATTCGGGTTGAATTTCCCTGCATCACCTTTAATAATTCCAGCACGGTTCGCTGCTTCCACTTCATATACGAAGCCTTCCATTTCTTTCGTTACATCAGAGAAAGTTCCTTGGAATTCTTGCTTTTCAAGGTCCAATGCACGAGAGATGATCAATGCGAATTGAGCTCTCGTAATTTTGTCATTTGGCGCAAATGTTTCAGATGATTTTCCTTTGACGATTTGCTTCGCAGCTAGTGCTTCGATATATGGTTTTGCCCATGTTTTCTCGATATCTTTGAATGAAACCGTTACTTCCTCTTCCGGTTGTTCTGGTTGCTCAGGCTGTTCCGGAGTTTCAGGTGTTTCAGTCGCTACTGGTTTAACGCTGTCTTTGTCGAATGCAAGGCGAACTGTGTAATTTCCAGTGTGGTTAGCTTCCGCAACGAAAACCGTTACTTTCGCGTTCATAATTTTTGTGATATCAGCAACTTCGAAAGAAACAACGCGTTTGTTTGCTTCTTCATCGACACTTACTACTGTCGCGTCGACGAATTCGCCATCTTGCTCAACTTGGAACTCAGTGATTTGCTCGTTGTTTGTCAATGCGAATGAAACGACTTGCTTGTCGTCTTTCACAGACAATGCTGCTGGCGTTTCAATAAAACGTGCCATGCCTGCAGACTCTTTATCTTCTGTTGCATGCAACACTTTGAAATCAATTGTGTACTCGCCTTCTTCAATTGCTGCAGGTGCTTCAGGAGTTTCTGGTGTTTCTTCTACTTCAGTTCCTTCTTCTTCAGCTGGAACATTGCTTCCGTCGAATTGGAAACGGATGTCATGCGTTTGATCATACTCACCAAGACCAGGAATTCCTGTCACAATAATATGCGCTTTTGCATTTAATATTTGTTCAACATCTTTTAATTCAAACTTCACAACACGTGTTTTCTCTTCTTCGTTTTCGCTAACAACTTCAGCGTCAACATATTTGTCGCCATCTTGGATCTTCAACGATTGCCAATATTGGCTATCCAAAAGTGTTATGTAGACGAACGCCTTACCATCTTCCACTTTCACTTGTGCTGGGCTTTTCACATATTTACCTGCTACAGAAACCTCGTCCTTATCTTCTTGCAATACTTTGAAAGGAAGCTCATAAGACGCCTCCTGTTCAGCAGTCACTTCAGCAGCTGCTGCTGGAAGTGCAGGCATAGCTGTAAAGATCAGCAACATCGCTGAGAATAAAACCATTAAATTCTTCTTCATACTTTGTAATCTCCTTTTCTACTTTTTCGACCGTAGTAATTTCATAGCAACAAAAATCCCAACTATAACAACTATCGCAGTCGCAATATAAAACCAAATTTTACTGCCTTCACTTACGGATTCAACCCATTGCTGGTCCGTTTCCTTCGAGGAATCCACATCAACCGCAACACGCACCGTGTATGAGTGATCATAAGGAATCTCCAACTCATCGATCACTACATGCATCTTCACTGGGAATGGCTCAGCCAACTCGCCGTCCACATTCAGCTCAATAACGCGCGTATCCGCCTCTACATCCTCCGCAACGACTTTCGCGTCTATAAAACTATCGCCGCTTTTTTCCTGCAATTGTTGAACCCACTTACTATGATTCAACGTCAACTGCAAAACCTGGTTGTCGCCATCCACCTTTAACAACGCTGGCTTCTCGAAATAATCATTTGCAATCGACACCGAATCCGAATCGCCCTGCAGCAGCTCATACTCCACTGCATATACACCGTCGGACAACGACTCCGCCACCACAGGCACAGCCGATAACGCCCACAGCAGTATAACAGCACCAAACCAAGGCGCCACCCGTCTCCTCATGCAAACTCCTCTCCCACTAGTGAGAACTGTTATCAATTATTACATTCTTATCATAGGACAAGAGCCCCCCTTTTAAAAGCCCCCTCACCAATATTCACACATTGTTCACATAAAAAGGAATGAAATGTGACGGATTATTATATCGGCTTCTTTGCACCGTGCTTATGACAACTCAATTCGAAAGATAAAAATCCAAAAGGAAGTCAACCGTTATCAAACGTTTTTATTTTTAAAAATAATCAAAAGCCCTTTTAAGAAGAACCAGTTTTTAATTTTTTTAAAACTATTTTCAACAACTGTAAGAAAGGCTTTGTAATGCTTATTTTAAGACTTTATTACACACTTCTCTGCATCTTAAATTAAATGATTTCATTGCTTGGTTTTAAAAATTTTAAAAAACCATTTGACTTTTTTTAAAAATATAAGTACGATTCTATTACGCATTACACAAATTATAGAACAATTGCGAAAGGATTTGACTTCATGACTACTACTTTATACGGAAATACTCCTTGCTTTCTCGGTGCAAAAAATATCTCAGTCAAAAAATCGTTTGAAGACATCGATGCGGTCGTTTATGGTATCCCTTGGGAAGGCGCTGTAACATGGGGCGATTATACAGGCTGTGAACTTGGACCGAAAGTGATGCGTCTTACATCAGCTCGATACAGTGGCTATTTACCTGAACTTGACCATATTGATGTATTTGAACATATGAAATTGGGAGATATCGGTGATATCGATGTTGTACCTGCCGATGTCGACGAAACAATGACACGCATTACAAACTTTACTCGTCAACTTTGGGACAGTGGAAAATTCTTGATCGGTCTTGGCGGAGATCATGGTGTCACTTTCCCGATTGTGAAAGCGCTTGCCGAAACAGGAAAAAAAGTAGGCATTATTCATCTCGATGCACATTACGATAACCTCCCATCCCATAACGGCGACCAGTATGCACGTTGCAGTCCATTCGCACGACTCTATGAGCAGGAAGGCGTCCGAAATGAAAGTATTATTCATACAGGAATTCACGGCCCTCGCAATGAGCCACAAGCTGGCCGTAATGCAAGAGAAGCTGGCGCAGTGACTGTGACAATAAACGATATCCGTAACCATCAAGATTTAAAACAACTTGCTGCAGAATTGCATGCAATGGCTAGCAAAGACGTAGATTGTGTCTATTTAAGCATCTGTAGTGATGTTTTGGACTTCGCCTTTAACCCAGGTGGACCAGTTGATGGGAATGGACTTACGTCATTCGAATTACTAACACTTGTTCACGAGATATGTAAACAAGGAGTAGTTGGTATGGACTTCGTGGAAGTTTATCCTCAACAAGATCCAAACCAAAATTCAGCACATTTCGTTTCAACGGTTGTGTTATATGCACTCGCCGGAGTCATAGCCAAAAATAAATCAGTATCGTTATCTCCTGCTGCAGCTGGTACAATGTAAGCAACTTATTTATTAAGAAACTGGTGATATCGATGAATGAAAATCGGCATATCTTAGATCGCTACAAACCTGTAGCTGATATGATTTTCGCAACATTTGGCAGCAACTGTGAAGTCGTGCTTCACGACATCCATAACGTTCAATCATCTCTTATCTATATAAAAGGGACTGTAACAGGAAGAGAGCTTGGAGCACCAACAACTGAAGTCATCTTAAAAGAATTGCGACAACATGGCAATCAGGTAAAAGACAAACTCGGCTATACGACGCGGACGAAGGAAGGCAAATTAGTCAAAACATCCATTTCGTTTATCCGAAATGATCATGGAGAAGTGATCGGCTTTTTAGGGATTAACTTTGATATCACGGCCTTTTCAATGGTCAATCAAATTATTAAAGATTTTTCCTCCACAATGGATTTCGATCAGGTAGACCATCATTCAAATGAATCATATGCAAAAAATATTGAAGAAGTCTTTGACCATTTGATCAATACTGCGCTCGTCGAGACAGGTGTTTCAATCCAGGATATGTCAAGAGAAGATAAAATCCGGTTCGTTCAAAATTTAGAGGAAAAGGGTACTTTCCTCATTCAAGGATCAACCGAGCGAATTGCAAAAGTCCTGAGCGTATCGAAACAAACCATCTATAATTATTTGGAATTAAACAAGGCCAACAAAAGCTGAAGTGGATCTCTAAGTTAACAATGATCCACAGTCCAAGGCTTGGATAATTCCTAAATTTAGAACGATACCTGTAACAACTTGTTACAGGTATCTTCCACAAACACAAGACTGAATTTTACAAAAATAGAGGAGTGCAGATACCAGAGGGGGAGAAAGAGATGACTCGTATTGAAGATGTAAATGTAAGCGCCAACATAAATGTGTCGAAAAAAAAATCCTTACTAGATAGAGTAAAGACTATTGGACCCGGGTTAATCATCACTGCCTCATTTACCGGCCCTGGTACTATTACAACTGCAACAACTGCAGGTGCTTCGTTCGGGTTTGCCCTTTTATGGGCAGTCGTATTTTCAATCATCGCTACAATTGTGTTGCAGGAAATGACAGCCCGACTCGGAATCATTACCCGGGGAGGCCTTGGTGATGCGATTCGGGAACAATTTGCTCGACCCATTTTAAAGTATGGTTCGATGTGGTTGGTGTTAATTGCAATCAGTGTTGGTTGTACTGCATATATGGCAGGAGACTTAATTGGTACATCTCTCGGTATTTCTACGCTAACAGGAATTCCTACACATATACTCGGTCCGATGTTCGGGATTGTCATTTTATTTATTGGGCTTAGCGGTAGTTTTAAACTAATTGAAAAAATCATGGTTGCTCTCGTGACAATTATGAGTATTACCTTCATTACCACCGCAATTGTTTCAAAGCCGGACCTAGGAGAATTGTTTCAAGGTGCTTTTGTTCCTTCATTCCCTCCCGGATCAATGATTATGATTATCGCGTTGATTGGAACAACAGTCGTACCGTACAACTTCTTCCTTCATTCATCGATTGTCCAGCAACGTTGGAGCAGCCCGGCCGGTTTAAAGGAATCACGCTGGGACACGATTATCTCCATCAGTATTGGAGGTCTTATTACAGCAGCGATCCTAATTACAGCAGGTGCGATGATTAAAGGAGTAGAAGTGACAAGTGCAGCTGAACTATCTCTTCAACTTGAACCTTTATTGGGCTCATGGGCAAAATATTTCATTGCCATAGGACTTTTCGCAGCAGGATTTTCTTCTGCACTTGCTTCACCACTTGGCGCTGCAATTACAGTCGGCAGTATTTTAAAATGGGAAAATGGGATGAAAGATAAGCGATTCAAAGCTGTCTTCGTCACAATTATAACGGTTGGAATTATCTCATCCGCCCTGCAATTCAAACCTATGGACGTATTGCTTTTCGCACAAGCGTTGAATGGAATTCTATTGCCAGTCGTCGCGATTGTTTTACTATTAATCATGAACAACAAAAAACGCCTTGGAAAATACACCAACTCCCTAAAAGCCAATATCATCGGCGGAATCGTTGCCTTAATTTGTACAGGCCTCGGCATTTATAGTTTAGTCGATGCGATCATGGCATTTATCGGAGCTTAACTATTATAAAAAAAGTGCTTCATCCAGTAGGATGAAGCACTCTTTTTCGTTTATTCACTAGCAAGAGCCAGTACTGTCTCGTATAAGATTTCCGTCCCTATTCCACAGTCCTCTTTCGAACTCCACTCTGCGGGATTATGGCTAATGCCGTCTTTCGAGCGAATAAAAATCATTCCAATCGGCCACGTGTTGAACTGCATACCATCATGCCCCGCTCCGCTTGGAAGCGTAAATGGTTCAACTCCCGTTTTCCGGCAAGCTTCTCGGATCACTTCTTGAATAATATCCGAACACGGAACAGGCGTGATGCGCTGGAGAGGTTCAATGTTCAGCTCCACATTCCGCTTACGGCATACTTGCTCCGCATAGACTTTAATGTTTTTTTCCGCTTGATCACGGATTGTTTCATCGATTGCACGGAGATCCAGTGTAAACTCGACTTCTCCAGGGATCACATTCACACCGCCCGGTTTGAGGGATAGCTGCCCAACCGTTGCAACCGTTGCTGAATGCTTTTTCGCTTCGTCTTCCATGAACTGCATTATTTCTGCCGCTGCCATCAAAGGATCCTTCCGGCTGTCCATCGGAGTCGCCCCGGCATGTCCCGCCTCACCTGAGATATTCCACTTTGTCCAAAGCGGGCCCGCGATGCCTGAAACGACACCAGCAGGGAGCCCCTCCTTCTCTAAAACGAGACCTTGTTCAATATGTAGCTCCACATAAGCTTTAACCATCGAAGGCTCTCTCTTCGCTTCACCGATATTTTCGGGATCAAGCCCGCTCTGTTTCATCGCCTCTCCTATTGTAATGCCATCTTGATCTATCTGCTGTAGTTGCTCCTGTGTCAACGTTCCGGCAATGGCGCGGCTGCCGATCATCCCAAGTCCAAAGCGGCTGCCTTCCTCATCGGTAAACGCGATGACCTCAATTGGATGGTCGAGCTCAATCTTTTGCTCATTCAATGATTGAGCAACTTCAATGCCCGCAAGGACACCCAGTGCTCCGTCAAACTTGCCGCCATGCGGAACCGTATCAATATGCGAACCGATTAATACTGCAGGCATATTCCCCCGCAGCCCATCACGCCGTCCGATCAGATTGCCGACCGCGTCTTCCCTGACATGCATGCCCGCCTCTTTCATATAAGAAGCGACAAGCAGTTTCGCTTCCTGTTCTACTTCTGTAAATGAAAAGCGCGTCACCCCACCGCTCAGTTGTTTTCCCAGTTCCCCTAATTCTAGTAATCTATTCCAAAGCCGTTCTTCATCAATCATTTGGACGCCCCACTTTCACTCTGTTCTTCGTCCTTCATTTGAAAACGGAAATGGCAAGTCCCTTCCCGCAACACATATTGATCATGCACCACTTCAAAATTCGGATTATAGCCTTTAGCAATCGAAGGATCAATCATATGGCAATAAAGGATGCCATAGTCCTCCATACCATCTTTCTTCCATTGTTCTGCAAACGCACATTTCGTAAAGGACTGTTCGATTTCCTTCGGATGAAAATGAGTTTCATATTCAAACAGATCACTGCGGCCCATGTCGTAGTTGGACAAATAATTCTCCATCGTGTTCGGTTTCCCGACCGCCGCAGCTCGACGGGCAATATCCTTGCCACGTTCTTCGCCAAATGCCCCGACACTGTCCATCATCACACGTTCCCCTTCTTCTTTACCGTACGTTTCCACCATTACCTTGGCAATATGGGCAAACAGTTTTGCCATGATCGCAAACATCGTATAAGGTTCACGTCCCGCAGTTGTCAGTTGGGTATTATAAGCATCCAGCGTTTTCCCAATCAGTCCTGCATCAAACAGCTTATCGAATGAAAAAAGGGATTCTCCCCCGAGTCCTTCCACTCCTTTATACTGTTCTTCCACCACTCGCTGCACGCCTGATTGCACAGCCATTTCTCCTTCTACGCCGAAACGTTCCGTCGCAGTAGCAACAATATGAGTCATCAACTTAACAGTAATTGTATCCATTGTGACAGGTTCTAGATTTTTTAATTGCCCCATGTAGTTCACTCCGTTTCCCAAGATTATATCTCTATTTTATCAAACAACTGAGATAAATCTTGCAAACTACCTCACAATTTCAAATTATTAAGTGATAAATTCTGTCGGTGCCTGTGTAATAAACATTTATGACAATTTAATGGAAATCATAAAAATACAAAGGGAAGCTAATTAAAGATTGAATTGATCAGCTTACCTATTTTTGTTTATACAATTGTAGTTAATAATCCGAATTGTGAGCTGCAAAGGCACGGACAGTGGTTCTGCTCCAATCTGCTTAATCACTTATAATCCCACTCGTTCGTGTCAAGACTAGACAATATCAATAAGGTGGGAGTTTTCGGTATGAATAAGGTCGGCTCAATTAGTATGCTGCATGTAATTCTTTTATCAATGACGGTCATCGGTCTTAAAAATCACGTAACCATTATTCCATCACTACTATCGCACGCTGGACGTGATGCCTGGATATCTGTTTTTATTGCTACAGTGACTTTGATTCCGTGGATTTTCCTGCTCGTCTACATTCATCGTAGTTCAAAACAGGTTTCGCTCACAGATTGGTTGCATACAAAGATCGGCAAAGCCCCGACTACCATTTTTCGATATATCACTGCTCTTTTCTTCCTGCTGATGGCCGTCTTTACAATGGCCGAGACTTTACAGTGGATTAAAGCAACATTCTTACCTGAATCTCCTTTAGTCCCCATGATATTAATTTACTCGATTCTATGCATCTTTCTTGCCACGACAAATTTGCAAACGATTGTCATGGTCAATGTCGTTGTCTTGTTTTGGGTCGTTATCCTCGGCTTCTTTGTCGCCATCACGAATATACAAGTGAAAGACTATTCATTACTAAGGCCTTTTTTTGAGCATGGATTTAAACCTGTCATTTCTTCTTCAGTGTATCCTGCATCAGGCTTCATTGAACTTCTATTTTTTCTTTTCATCCAACAAAATGTGCAAGGCCGAGTCCGTTGGTATCATTATGCAATTATGCTTTTTATTCTGCACAGTTTGACACTAGGCCCGCTTGTCGGAGCGATAACAGAATTCGGGCCTCAAGAAGCAACAAAGCAAAGGTACCCTGCTTATGAGGAATGGGGGCTCGTTTCCATAGGAAGGTTCATCCAGCACCTCGACTTCTTATCCATTTACCAATGGTTGACAGGCGCATTTATACGCGTGTCGTTCATCTTATATATCGTCACGGATTTATTGCAAATGAAAGGCAATGCTATTCGTACTTGGAGAATACTTGGTCCTGCATTCTTCTTCATGAGTTTGTCGCTTTTTCTAATAAATGACCATATTCTTCTTAAATTAAAAGGCGATTACCTATTGATCGCTACATTCTTCTTCATGCTATTACTGACATTCTTCTTCACAATTATGGCGTTAATTAAAAAAGAGCGGCAAAAGAAATATAAATCTTAACTAGAAGATGGTGAGCGCAATGGACATCACATCCTTAAGACAGTTATTTCAGAAGTCGGCAGATATTCATTTTCAAAATTACACGTTCAATGGCCATTCAGTCATCTTCGTTACATGTGAAGCGATGATCGACCAACAACTATTACAAGAAGTAATTGTGCCACGAGTTAACCATTTCGTTAGCACCTTGGAGGAAGAGCCAACCGAAGCAATGATTGAGTCGAAATTGCATATTCCCGACTTGCAAGCAGGACACGACTTAGATAAGATCATCCCTCTCGTATATACAGGATATGTCCTTATATTTTTTCAGGATTTCGGACTTCTCTTCACAAGCAATATCGTCAAAAAACCAAATCGTAATCCAGAGGAAACGCGATTGGAAGTGCCTGTAAAAGGTCCTCGAGACAATTTCATCGAAGATGTCTCTGTCAATATCGCTTTAATGCGAAAAAGACTGCCGACAAACTCATTATGTGTGGAGAAATTCGAGTTGGGCAGTCGCTCCAAAACATCTGTTGCTCTTTTATACTTTGAGGACATCGCGAACAAAGAGATACTAGATGGCTTAAGGAGTCAGCTACAGAAAGTCGATATCGACATTGTTATCAGCCCTACACTTCTTATGGAACTTTTGAATAAAGGCTCCAAGCTTTTTCCAAGAATTGATTACACCGGTCGTCCTGACAATGCCGTTCAGTCGCTTGTAAGAGGCCGATTTCTGATTTTCGTTGACGGAGCTGCATACGGCGTCGTTCTTCCTGTCAATCTGCTTTTGCTTGTAAAGACGGGAGAAGATAATGAAACACCAGTCATCTATGGTTCCATGCAGCGTTTAATGCGCATTTTTGGATTATCGATCGGGTTGATTTTGCCAGCATTCTGGCTTGCATTGACGACCTATCATCAGAACCAGCTTCCGGTACAATTATTGGCGACTGTCGTTCAAGCGAATACAGGACTTCCACTCCCATCATCCATCGAAATGCTGCTCATGCTGCTCATGTTCGAATTGTTTCGGGAAGCCGGTTTGCGCTTGCCGACTGCTTTAGGAGGAACGATCGGCGTCGTCGGCGGCTTGATCATCGGAGATGCAGCCATTCGTGCAGGCATTACAAGCCCCGCGATGATTGTCGTTATCGCCATCTCAACAATTGCAACATTTACATTAGTGAACCAATCGCTCGTGAACGCTGTGAGTGTACTACGTATCGGCTTCATATTACTCACCTCACTGCTAGGCTTGTTCGGCCTTCTTATGTCTGTGTTCTTTACACTTGTCTATTTATCAAACATAAGGACTTTCGGAGTTCCTTACATGAATATCTCAACCGACTTAAACTTTAAAACAATTATGGTGTCTTTCTTACGGCTTCCTCAGAAGTTTTATACAACCCGGCCTCCTATGATGAAAACGACAGATCCAACACGCATGAAGAAGGTGGATAAAGATGAATAAAAGATTGGTCGGTTTGATTGTATTATTTCTAACGCCGGTAGCCTTATTCGGCTGTTGGGATAATAATGAACCCGAAAGGATGTTGTATATTAATGGAATCGGCATCGACTATAAAAACGGTCAATATGAGCTGTATGCCCAAATCATTAATTTTGCCAATACAGCTAAATCCGAGCAGCCAACAAACAATGAAACGATACAAGCTGAAGTCGGTTATGCTTCCGGAAAATCATTGGATGAAGCAGTTTTCCAGTTGTATCTTACCGTCGATGAAAAAGTTTTTTGGGGGCATTTATCCTATTTGGTCTTTTCCGAGGAAGCTATGAAAGAAGTAAAATTAAGTCCAGTCATCGATCTTTTTATCCGTTATAGAGAAACACGCTATCAAATTTGGGTATACGCAACAAAAGATCCGGTGAAGGAAATATTATTATTGAGACCCGTCATCAACAAAGCCATTACGTTGTCAAAGTTAGGGGACCCGGAAAACTCCTACGAGCAAGACTCATTTATTAAACCGACCAATATCCGCGAATTGCTGATCCAATTGAACGAACCTAATCATGAAGCTATAATTCCACTCATTACGGTTAAAGACAATTGGGAATCAATTAACGAAACGATAAAAGCACCCTATCTGGCTGGAGCAGGAATAGTGACACCAGATGGATTCAAAGGGTTCGTCGAAGGAGACAAAGCAAGAGGAATCAGGTGGATGTCGAATGATACAGTGAGATCGGAAATCACTGTTCAAACGGAAAGCGGAAATTATCTCTCTTTAGTCATCGAGAATATAAAAGTGAAAATCGAACCAGTCATTGTAGATGGTACAGCTAAATTCGACATCAATGTGTACGCCGAAGGAACTGTCGATATTATTACCGATTCGGCAACACCTAAAGAAATGGAAGAATTGGTGAAGAAGGAAATGGAAAAACAAATTCTTACAACCTATGAGGAAGCGTTACAAAATGGCGCCGATATCTTTCGATTATCGGAGCAATTGTATCGAAAAAACCTAAAAGAATGGAAACGACTTCACAAGGAAGGAAAAGTGGAACTGACCAAAGACTCAATACGAAACATCGACATAACTATCGGAAAACTCTCCTCCAAACGAAAATCGTTCGAACAAACAATTGACTGAATCGTGTTGGTCGCATTTTCGTCGATGCCTGTGCACGAAACATTCATGACAATTCAACTAAAATCATAAAAATACAAAGGAAGCTGATCGTAAATTGATTTGATCAGCTTCCCTATTTATGTTTATACAATTGTAGTTAATAATCTGAATTGCACCCTGCACATGCACCAATTTTAATTATTTATATACTTCTCAAACACATCTCCAAAATCTTTTACGTGGTATTTGTCACGGGCTGATGTGAGCCAAGAAAAGCCGAATTCAGTCAATTGCTTATATTGATCAGCCATTTGGATATCGGACGGTCTTGAATTCTCTAACACTGTCGCTGCTTTATTCAGGCTTTGTGTCGCCATCTCAAATAGAATATTGTTCTCATGAGCTTTTTCCGAAATATACACCAATGCTTTGTACAGATCATTCAATTGCGCGAGTTGCTTTTTATCGACGTCGATGCTGAATAATTGATTTCCTAGCGTGAACTTGATTTCAACATCCAAATCGATTTTGCCCGCGGTTTCCAGTAGGACATCAGTGATTTGATATTGCGAATAAGGGTAGCGTTTCAACACGCGCTTCGAAGAGACGGCCTTGTCGCCATCAACGTGAATGAACGCTATGTTCGTAAAGCAATACTCATCCGCCTTCGTCTTAATTAAGAAATAAATCTTCTCGTCATCTTCATGACGAATATAATCATCCGCATCTGTCTTATCATAATCCTCAGGACCAATGATTTTACCGATATCCGACAAGCCCAATGCATCTGAAGCCAACTTTTTCAGCATATGAACGACCTCTCCCTATACTAGAATTCTTCCACTTGAATTATACCATTTCTTTAGTTGAATAAGTTCATCGTAATTAGATAGTGTCGGTACCTGCGCATAGTCATTTATGACAATTTAATTTCAGGAATAAAACTACAACACCTTACGAACCAAACATGTATGTAATTAACCTACTACAATTTCTCTATACAATTATAGTTAGTAAACTGAATTGTTCGTCACAAAGGCACCCGTACAATTCAAGGGGTATGAACTGACAACGGGGAGAAGTTAAGTGTAAAATAGAAAAAAAACTGTTTAGAAGAGGAACGTCATATGCCCAAAACACAACAAAAAGCACCTGTCTGGAAATTATTCACTCGCGGCTTTGCGGTTATGCTCGGCGCAGTGATCGCAGCTTACGGATTAGAGTCTGTGCTCATCCCAAACCAAGTGTCGGATGGAGGCGTGACAGGTCTTAGTATCGTCGGATCACAATTATTTGGTTTTCCATTAGGACTTCTCATTGCAATTTTAAATATCCCATTTGTTTTTTTAGGCTATAAGCAAATCGGAAAAAGCTTTGCCCTTTTCTCTGTTCTTGGAATTGCAACACTTGCTATTAGCACGAGCTTGATGCATCACGTGCCTACTATCATTAAAGGGGATACACTATTAGTCACAGTTGTCGGCGGTATCATCCTTGGTCTCGGAATGGGTATTGCGCTGCGTAATGGTGGTGCCCTAGACGGCATTGATATGTTAGCCGTCTTGCTCTCCCGGAGGATGCCATTTGGTACAAGTGACTTAATCCTATTTTTGAATGTTTTCGTTTTTGCTATCGTATCAACTGTTTTCGGTCTTCAAGGAGCTTTCTTATCCGCAATCGCTTACTATATTGCCACAAAAGTGATTAGCATTGTCGAAGAAGGTCTAAGTGGTTCCAAGATGTATAAAATTATTACGAGCGAGCCCGAAGATATGGTGGAAACTATCCGCGACCGTCTTGGCCGTAGTTCGACGTACAGCATGGTTCAAGGTGCGTATTCGAACGAGAAATTTAAGGAAATTACGTGTATTATCAACCGACTGGAAGATAGTAAGATGAAGGAAATTATCCTTGAAATCGATCCGTCCGCGTTTGTCACTGTTTATGAAGTCGCTGAAGTGCGCGGCGGGAACTTCGGCAAGCGAAACATCCACTAAAACACGTACCCCAGTAATAAAAAGCTCAATATAAAGAGACCATCCATTCGCTCTGAATGTAATGGTCTTTTATATTGCTTTCGCTAAGATACTAGCAGCAAAAACACTACCACTTCATTTTACTGAATAAATCAAGCAAAACCTTACGTCCTTCCGATCCGATTTCCCAGCCCGACAACTCCTCCAACAAGCTATCCTTTGAACGGAACCCTTTGACGAATCCATTCAGGCGCGCGGCAATCGTGGAATTGAGAAGCAAGCTCGGTTCCGGATAAAGCATCTGCAGCTGATCCAACGCCTTCGGATACCGCTTAAGATAATATTTCTGATGGCGTTCTTCCGCCAGTGTGAAATCCGAAAACGGAGCAATGTCCGTTTCGATTCTTTCACCAAGTTCCACTTCCATTTCCTTCTTCACCCATTCTGCCACCTTTAGCTGTTCATCGCCTCTACATCGCAACAACGACAAATACTGACGCCCTTTATATTGGTCTCGGTTTGGATAATGATTTCGCCAAAAATGGCGCAAGACGTCCTCATAACGTATGATAGCGGGATCGAAGTCAATTTCAATCGTTTCTGTATGATCGCCCATCTGCCGATATGTCGGAGATGGAGTTGTGCCCCCTGCATAGCCGACTCGCGTGCGGATCACCCCTGGCAAACTGCCGAATCGGGCTTCCGGTCCCCAAAAACACCCCATCCCGAACGTCGCCGTTTGTAAATTCGTAGACCGATGCAGCGGATTTTCGATTGTTTGAATATCCATATCCATCCACCTTTCTGTGTAATTGTGTCGGTACCTGTGTGTGGTTCATTTATTACTAATACGGATTGAGATAAGCTAAACTCGTCTATAATAACCTTCCCTCTTCTTCAATATTCAATTGTAGCGAATACACTGAATTGTATGGTGCCCAGGTACCTCATAAAGAAAGGTGAAACCTTCCTTGGTGTGTGTCGTATATGAATTGAAAGGGAGGTGGCAATCTTGTTGTTCGTTATGATGACAGTCCTCATTTTTTCGATTCCGGGGATATTGCTTCTTTGGACGGCGATCGATTTCAAATTAGGAAAAAGAGAAAAGATTCCTTGGAAATTAATAATGATCTTACTCATTGTATTGACGTTCAGCAGTGTTCTAATTCAAATTTATTTACTACAAGCATACGGCTTTCCAATTTTCCAAACAAATATCGAAACGATCGTCGGTATGGCGGTAGTTGGTTTCATCGCTGGGATTATCCTCATTATCAATTTGTTCATTACGAAAACAATGGGGAAAAAATTACCGAAGTCCGTGCATGATCCAAAAACGGTGAATGTATTCACATTATGCATTGCCATTTTTTTATTCATTACATTGTTCATCGCAGCGCCAACCGGTAAAAAAATTGCTTATGCCACGTCGATCCATCAAGCAATGGCAGCTGCAAAGGACAATGCCACGGAGGAATTTTCCGTTGTGCTAGTGACTTCTGAAAGAGAATGTTTGCGTCGAACGGCAAGCTGTCGGAACACGGCATATAGCAATCAATTTTTCATTAAGAATAACATAAGTGAAACACAAGAAGTCCAAGTGAAAATCAGGGCTCTGAATAGCAGCAACGAAGAAATGAAAGTCATTGATTCTAAAATCATGACATTGGAACCGAATGAATTGCGCTTATTGGAAACGGAAGAGACAAACGAGGACGCTAGTGTGTGGAACAAGTATTCCTTCCAAACCGATCATCGAGTCTCCCATTATGAGCAAATGATGCGATATCGGGACGTAGATGAATAAAAAAGGAAGTTACTTTAATAGGGTGACTTCCTTTTAGGTTTGACTCCAGTCCCAATATTCTCTGCAGTCTCCACACCTAATTTCAGCTAATTGTGTCGGTGCCTGTGTAAGGAGCATTATGACAATTCTTTGCTGGGTATATAAATACGAAGGGAAGCTGACCAAATGTTGATTCGATCAGCTTCCTAATATTCAAATATACAATTGTAGTGCATTATCTGAACTGTTCGCTGCACATGCACCGGTTAAAAGGCATACCTACAGCTTGCTTAATTCATCAAGGAAGGCGGGGCGGTTTTTATATGTTTGCTCGAGCTCTTTTGCCAGGTTCATTTGGGCTTCGTGCCCTGCAAGTTTCCGAAATCGGTTCAGCAATTTGCAAACTTCCTTGTATTGCTTTCGATTAAATGCATTTTCAGCATTCTCTCTAATATGACATTGGAAAAGCCGGATCGCCTCATCTTTGTGGGAGTCTAACAAGTATTTCAAATAACGTTCAATCGTCGAAGCATCTTGACGTACATAATCCAGGATGGCGTCTACGTCGTTTTCAGTCTCGATCAGTTGAACATACATACTATCATTTTTGTCTGCCAACTCCTGCTTCAACTCATCATAAAAAGAAGGTTCATCAGCAACTAGCTCCTTCAACTCCGAATAGTATTTAAAATCCCCTCCCATAAGCAACTCTCGTCCGATTTTCATTTGCTCCGAATAAGACTTTAATTGTTTATATGCTCGATATCGCCATTTTTTCCATCTTGTTACCAAGCCACAGTACTCTTTGTCCATCCGCTCCCCTTCAGTAGCGAGCGCCAATACGCTTTCGTAGTTTCCTTCATCCATCGCATATTGCATCAACCGTTTCCGGAATGATGGGTAGCTTATGTTCTCCTGAAGGAAGTGTTTCGCTTCCTCTGTCGTACCGTAGGTTTCAATGAGGTCATACATCAAATTATAAATCCGCTCATTTTCATACCGACCATAATCATTTGCAGACGAATCCATTACCATTGCTTCCAACTCATCTATTAAAGTTTGCCGCAGTTGCACATTTCCCGCAAATTTCATACCGATGCCTAGCACATCAATTCGAAAGTCACTCCATCCTTCGAGTATGTCAGATTTCGATAAGCGAATGAGCCTGTCCAACATCTCACTTTGTTCGGAAGCTTCTAAAGGTCCATTCGCAACCATGTCCATCGTTTTGATCGTTTGATCTAATAAATAACCGATGTCACCGCTCGAGTCATCCGCATATTGAAAGGATTTTATCCCTTCATTGAACAGCACCTCGGCAATTTCCATGGCAACCAACGGATTTTTCAACGTCTCTACTTTGTTCAGAACGACAGACAGTTCATTCGTGAATTCACTAACATTTTTATATGTAATAAATCCTTCTCTTCCAACATATTTCTCAACGATCGAATCGATCATCTTCTTGGAACGAGCAATCTCTTGCTGCTCATCGACCGTTGCATAGTTGAAGAGCAACTCATTATGTAAACTTTGGTCACTGTTCGCCAAATCAATGAGTATATCAATTAGTTCCATTTTGGATAGACTTTCAAGTACCGTTTTCAAATCCGGCTGGTCGGCCGTTGCAGCCTCAGAAAAATCATTATCCTTCAGTCTTTCAATCAACTCATAATAAACAGCAACTTCATGCTTACATACTGGCCCCAAATCGTAAGGACAATCACAATATGACGAAAGGATATTGCTTTCACTATCTAGGTGAACGGAAACTTCATACATATCCGCCCCCTCAACAAGCGCGCTATAACGTCCTTTCCCAAGGCCCACAAGCTTTACAACGAAACCCGCATCATAATACTCGGAACCGCGATCGACGATAGTAGGGTTCACTACCTCTTCAAAATCGTAAAGATTCATCGCCCTTCCCCTCTCTTCCTCCGGCGCACTACTCTTACTATACCAATACGACACCCAACCGGAAAATCCTTTATTTCGTAGGTGTTGGTGCCTGTGCAAGGCGCATTTATGACAATTCACTATGTAACATATAAATACACGAAAGCACCTCGCAAACATTTAATTTGAAAGATTCCTATCCATCTTTTGTGCAATTGCAGTGAATAAACTGAATTGCCTGCTGCACAGGCACCTGTTTGAAACGTACTCATCCGTGCTATAGTTTAGTAGATAATTAGAAGGCGGTGGCTTGATAGATGAAGAAGTTTGTTGGGACAAGTCTATTTTCTGTGTTGCTCATGTTTAGCTTGGCATGTTCCGTTGCATTGGCGAATGAAAGTGACCGGTTCTTAGTTGAAGTGCTCAATAAGGAAAATGAACCGATTATTGAAAGTGTACATAGGGATGAAGTAGAAGAGCTTTCGGATGCGAAGGTGCTGCAGCCTGATTATATCCGTAAGATAGCGCTGCAAGCAGGTACTTGGCAAGCAAAATCATGGGGACCTGCTCATATTGGGGCAGACAAGTTAATTGAACGAACAAAGGAGTTAGAAGGAATCGTAATTGTGGCAGTTATTGACACGGGTGTCGACTCAAACCACCCTTTCCTCCGTGACCGTTTGGTGGCGGGCTATGACGTATTGGACAAAGATTCAGATCCGATGGACGAACATTTCCACGGCACGCATATATCTGGAATTGTCGCAGATACGACGCCGGCCAATGTAAAAATCATGCCGATTCGCGCAGTGGACAAGGAAGGGAGGGGCTACGACAATCATATCGCTGAGGGAATTCGATATGCCGTTGATCATGGCGCAGATATCATTAACATGAGTTTTGTAGGCGAAGAGTATTCGACTTATTTGGCAGAGGCAATCGGTTATGCACTTGAGCATGACGTCGTTGTCGTCGTCGCGTCAGGGAATGAAAGTACGGATACATCTCCCCTTTATCCTGCTGGGGAACAGAAAGTGATCGTTGTCGGGGCATCCGATCGGAATGACCGAATTGCAGACTTCAGCAATACGGGAGCCTCCGTCGATATTGCAGCACCTGGCGTCGATATCCTATCTAGCGTCCCGGGTGGTTCTTTCAAAAGTTATAGCGGCACTTCAACCGCCACACCTTTTGTCAGTGCAGTCGCCGCCATGCTCAAGCTGGAAGATCCGACTAGGACAGTGCTAGACATCGATCGGCTGCTGAAGAAATATACGATCGATCGAGGGGCAGCAGGTTGGGATCCACAATTCGGCGAGGGAATTCTTAACCTCTCAATCTATGATGAAAAGGTAACTCAAGAAATATCAGCACCTCCAAAGGAAGTGTCATCGGATCTCAAATCATTTCCATTACACGAAGGCGTCCCGTTGAATAAAAGCTGGAAAGTCACCTTTGACCGAGCGTTAACGGAAGGGGATAAAGTCGACATCCGCATCAACCGTTCAGGCAAAGAAGTCCCGATTATGACAGAAACAAAAGCAAATGAGATCATCGTAACCCCGATTCGTAAATTCTTCCCTCATTCAAACTATCAATTGCTGCTATTTGTCGAAAATGGCGAGCAATTTGAGATGAAATTCCGAACCGGGGAGTGACAGTAACTATCAGAATTGTTTCGATGACTGTGTAAGAAACATTTATGTCAATTAACCCATTGGTATATAAATACAAAAGGAAGCTCATTAAATTTGATGAGCTTCCTTTTTTTGATTATACAATTATAGTAAATAAACTAAATAGTTTACTGCAAAGGCACCTACTTTTACCGTTCACAAGCAATGCCATCCTTGTCACGATCCATTTTTGTGTGCAGTTTATAAATTTCTGCTGATACAAAAGGTTTGTACTTTGTTTTTCCGCCTACGTTTCGGACTTTGGCATTCTTCGCGACGCCGCCTGGATATGTTTTAGTCAACTCGGTGCAGTTTTTAAACTTTGCAGGGGCGGCGTTAGCCGAGTGAATTGGCATGGCAAACAGAAGAAAGGCAAGGGACATGGCGATTAATCCTGACAAAATCTTTTTCATTTTCATCTCTCCAACTATTAAAATTTGTAAATAATTGTAACATAAAATTCCAATTACGCTATTATAATTTTCATTAATCTATTACTAATTTTCAAATATCCTCTACCAAACTACCCATCTTTGACCATACAAGTGTTAACATCCACCCATTGCTTTCCACCCTACCACTACGAGATAATAAGAAGATTACACAACAAGAGAGGTTTACAGATGAAAGGAAGTTCACATGCAGCAATCGGCGTCACCGTCGGGGCAATTGCAGGGTTTCAGGTGCAGCCTGACCTATATACTATCGCAATTTCATCTTTGGTTGGCGGAGTGTCAGCGCTCGTCCCCGACTTGGATACAAATGGGTTAGCAAGCAATCGGATAACCTTTTCAAAGCAGTTCACTCAATGGCTAATGCAGTTCGTCGGAATAGGTATTTTAATCGCGATTGCATATCAGTATTTCACAAAAGGCTTTGCCCCTTCCATTATTCTTTACGCGGGAATCGGCTTGCTCTTTTTCATCGTATCGCGCTTTATCACACAAAGAAGAACGTTGACGCTAACCGGAGTCATGGTGATGTGGCTAGGAATTGTAATGCATCAATCAATCGGCATCCTGTTAGTCGGAAGCTATATCGTCATCGCATCTTTCCTGCCGCACCGATCCTACACCCACTCACTACTCGGGCTCGCTTTTTATACGTTTATTTTGCATCAATTACAACAGGAGTGGGCAATTGAAAGTCTGCTCGTGGCAGGGATAGCCGGTTATGCCAGCCACCTAGTTGCAGATATGAAGCTCTTGCCAATGAACCGTCGAGGCGTGAAATGGTTCGCACCGCTTTGGAATAAAGAATGGTGATCATAAAATAAAGCATTTCAATTCGCATACTCATATATAGAGCGTGAATTGAACCTGGGAGCAACAGCTTAGAAGGCTGTTGCTCCCAATTGTGCCGGTGCCGGTGCCGGTGCAAGAATCATTTATGGCAATTCACCTTCTAAAATAAAAATACAAAAGGAAGTCAACCAGACACCGTTCTGGAGGACTTCCCTTTTTTATATTACAATTGTAGTGAATAAATTGATTAGTTCCTTTCACAGGCACCCAAACAATTCTAACTATTTCTCAACAGCTACCATTTCCCGCAATTTATACTTTAACAGTTTTCCTTGTAAGCTTCGTGGGAGTTCAGCGGCGAAATCGACTGACCGCGGCTTTTTATAACCCGCGAGCTTGCCCTCACAGAAGTCAATGATCTCTTTCGCATCTGCTTCCTCCCCATCTCGAAGAACCACGATCGCTTTTACGGCTTCTCCCCATTTTTCATCCGGGACACCAATCACCGCAACGTCAGCTATTTTTGGATGGCGGTGGAGGACACCTTCGATTTCTGCAGGATAGACGTTCAGCGCACCCGACAAAATCATATCCTGTTTCCGGTCGACGATTGAGTAAAATCCGTCCTCATCCTGAACGCCCATATCGCCGAGTCCGAGCCATTCACCTTGGAACGCTTCTGCTGTCGCTTCCGAGTTCTTATAATACTCATCACAAAGTGTCAGCCCCTTCACCAAGAACTCGCCCGGTTGTCCCGGTGGCACTTCATTTCCATCATTATCGACTAGCTTCACTTCCATCCCAAGCATCGGCACACCGACGGAGCGATCCTTCAGCTCCTGGTACTCTGGGAATAAATTCGTCGACCCGCCATGCTCCGTCGCACCGTAAAACTCATTAAGCTCCGCATCTTTAAAGAATGCCATCACCTTTTCCTTCGTGCTCGAATGTAGAGGCGCGCCGACCGAGAAGAGTCCCTTCATTGAACTAACATCATACTTGTTTCGGATTTCCTCGGGCAAAGCAAAAATTGCATCGAACATCGGCGGAGCCATAAATGAAGTCGTCGTTTTCTCCTTATCAATCGCTTCCAACACTTCAACAGGGTGGAACTCTGGCAAAATATGCACGGGATTGCCGACGAAAAGATTCGGTATCGAAGTCGACAGTGCCGCCGCTCCATACAACGGACCTGAAACCAACCCTTTCCCATTCCGGACAATTCCAAATTCAATGCTGAACAGCAGCGCGACAAGGTACATGCTTCGATGCGAGCGAACCGCCCCTTTTGGATGACCCGTCGTCCCTCCCGTATACATGATGCAAACCGTGTCATGCTCCCCTAACTCGTAATCTAAGACCGGTTCCTTCTCAGAATGAAGAGCGATCCAGCTTTCATATTCGACGGATGCCATCTCACCAAGAGCTCCAACTGATACATAGAGCTGCACGTCCTTCACGCGCTCTATAATAAACGAAATTTCTTTTTCGAATTCCACGCCATACAACAACGCCACCGCTTCGGAATTCTTCAATACATGTTCAATTTCCGGACCGACAAAACGGGAATTGATTGGCACGAAAACAGCCCCGATTTTCGCGCAAGCAAACATGATTTCAAAAAGCTCATTGCAATTCAACAACATGAAAGCTACCTTATCGCCCTTCTCAATGCCCGAATCTAGCAATGCATGTGCCAACCGATTAATGCGCTCATTGAATTCACGATAACTAAACCTCTTCCCCTTGTACGACAGCGCTTCCTTCTCCCCATAACGAATTGCATTTAATTTAATCGGATCGCCAAACAACATATGCTGCATTCAGAATCCCCCTTTTCTTCATAAATGAACTATAAAGACTACTTCGATAAATAAAATAAAAACCCTCTTTTTGATGCACGCTTCTTTGTATCGGTGCCTGTGTAAGAAACATTTATAACAATTCAACACTAGACATAAAAATGCGAAAGGAAGCCTACCAAATATTTACTTGGCGGCTTCCTCTTTTTATAATATACAATTGTCGTCAATAAGCTGAATTGTTTGCTGCACAGGCACCTTAATAAAACCTTCTTAAAAAGAGATACCATCCACCCGAAGCATCCCTACCACTGAAAATTCCTAGGGTAATCTCCAGGGTATTCAACAACACTCAGGGACACCCGATCTTGCACGGCAACCTTTTCCATCTGACTCTTAATCTTTATATACTTAGCATCCTTATTGGCCACTCGTTTGGCAGCGATGCTCACATGAGCCAACCGCTTCTCTTTGTCCATTTTCAAAAATTCAATGTTGAGATGATCTATATATTGAATGACGAAGTTTTGGTAATAGCCAATAAAATTAGGTGTCAATAATCCCTTTATTAGCCGAAACTTACTTTCCCCTACTGTATTCTCAAGACACTCACCAATAACCGATTGAAATAAACGGAGGCGTGCTTGCGTGGAGTCCCAGAAATGTTGTCTATGTTTTGCCGACAATTCAATGAAATCATTCAAAACAAACCCAAGAAACAATAATTCAGGCCATAGTACACGGATCCGAAAGTACATATTGTTCTCCAATGAATCGATTGGAAGTCTATTCATATTCTTTCGTTCCAAACCAATGGGCGCTAGAATCACTTCTCGTTGACCCTTCGCCGCTTGATACAATTCATCACACAGATCCAAGATACGAAGCCGTACGTGCTCATACCCTAGATATTCTCCCTCTTCTCCAACAATCAAATTGATTGCTTCATTCAACGAAGCAAGATCATTTCGATCGCCTGAAAGATAGACTCCCGCGTAATTTGGTGTATTTTCCAACCATATCATCTACAATTCTCTCCTCTAGTATTCTAAGTTGCAGATATATATAGTAACACCCCAAAAGACTTAGGTCTATAAAGCCATCTTAACTCCTTATATTGTAATTTAATTGGTTCCTATCATTTATTCATAGATAAATACTTTTAAGCGGTGCCTGTGCAAGACATATTTATGGCAATTCATAAAAATCATAAACATACAAAAAAAGTCAGCCACTTCTCAATTTGACTGACTTTCCTTTCCCACAGTATGCAATTGTAGTGAATAAACTGAATAGCATATCGCACAAGCATCGAAACAATTCGAACAATTGTCAATCTGCCCGCTTCCCTTGCACGACGAGCCTGTATTCGTTTGAGTACGCTGGGTAGCACGTAATGAGAGATATGAGCGCCATTCCTTCTTGAGATTCCAACACTTCGACTTCGTGCGGCCTAACGATCTTGATGTCGAAAACAGTGAATGACATCTCCTCAGCAGCTGTGTGGAATGTGAATTCGGTGCCGACTTCCATTTCATGAAGGCGATTAAAATATTTGCCAAATACATGGGCTTGGTGCCCGGCGATGGCGTAACTGCCGTTCATCTCGCCGGGCAAGTCCATGTTTTCAATAGCGCCAAGGGAATGGTTGAGCGTTTCCGCATCCGCCCCATAAAGAACCGGCGCTTCCAAATCAATCGCAGGAATCGACAAGATGCCTTCCATCTCATCAAGCTTAGTAGAATCGACCTTCTGTTCCGGCAACTCGACTGTCCCCTCTGTAGCTTGGATAGAACGAAATGCTTCAATCATTTCTTGTTGCTGCACGTCACTTTTCGCATTGCCGTTCAAGAGCCAAGCGAACATCGCTACGCCAGAAACTATCATCAACGTTCCGAGCATTTTCAAAGTTCGCTTCATCTTCCATCCACCGCTTTCATGCCGCGGACCATGTCGACTTTCCCATTTTTCTCAGTATAACTCCCATCGCCATGAGGGCTAGCGCAAGGAACGCCAACCGCTTTCCGTCCCAAAATCCGCCCGTTTTCGGCAATGAAGATTGAGAATCTGCACCGTTCATCGCAAGGCTCTTCATTACCTTAGATTGACCTGTTTTAGAAAGGCTTGATGCATCAGCAGTTCCGTTGAGTTCTCCTGTTCGGGAGCCTGAATCGGCGTCCACATTACCGGATAAGCCATTTCCCGCTGTTGATTCCTGTTCCGATTCTTCTACTGCGTCATCCGCACCGGAATTGTTCTCCATTGTTCCGTCTTCCTCACCGCTAAAACCGTCTCCGGAAGTTCCCCCACTTGCAGGTGGCGTCACCATTTCCTGATCGGTATTCGGCATAGCTCCTTCTTCATTCCCATCTAAAGAAGGATCCTCGGTACTTTCCGGAATAGCAGGGATATCGCTTTCCTCTTCATTAACAGGGGTATTTTCTTCCACCACGTCACTGTTTTCCTCACCTGTCGATGGAGGTGTTACACTCGGTGCTTCATCATTCGCAATCTCGAACTGCCGTTTTCTCGTCAACACATTCGCTGAAATGTCATCCGTTCCTGGCAATTCAAGATTCAAACTCACACCGCTGCTCGTTATCGAACCCCCGTCTTCTGCCAATTCCATTTTCTGGACGAGTACACCAACAGACGCATCTTCAAGCAAACCATCATTCAAATCCGTTTGAACCAAACCCGATGAATAAGATTCTCCATCCTCATCAGCCATCACATGCTTATCCAACACACCGACATGCGTTTCGCCAAGCAACGGCAAATCTTCTCCGTTCACTTCAACAAGGCCACCATCGAACGAATTGATCGTCCTGTCGCTCGAAGCTATGTCAACGGCCACATCATCTGTCAATGCAGTCTCCAATTCGACGGAAGCAAGAGCAGCTTTCGACTCCGTTTCCGATGCATCACGCTTCAACACCGACACACCAAGATCATCCAAAAGCCCATCGTCATCGTCGACGGAAACATCCACTACAGTCGACATCTCCTTTTCTTCCGCTTTCTCCGTCGCCAATACGTCGACAGACGCATCTTCAAGCAGACCATCAGTCAGATCCGTTTGAATCAAACCCGCTGAATAAGATTCTCCATCTTCATCAACAGTCACATGTTTACCCAACACACCGACATGCGTCTCACCAAGCAAAGGTAAATCTTCTCCGTTCACTTCGACTACACCCCATCATACGAATTCGATGTTTGTTCGTCGGACAAAACATCGACTGTCGCATCATCCGTCAAGGACGACTCCAATTCGACGGTCGCCACAGACGCTTTTGTATCGGTTTCCTTCAACACCGAAACATCCAAATCATCGACAACACCGCCACTTGTCTCAACTGTTGCCAAAGCCTCCGAATCGTCGTTTTCCGAGACTGATGGAATATTTACGTTAACATCACCGACAATCGGTACATCCAAAATTTCAACATCGAGCACCGAAGACTTGCCATCCTCTTTACTCAAAACATTTACATCCACGAATGAATCACCTTCAGCTGCTGATGTATTCGAAGGCGATAAACCAAGCGCAACCCAAAGACCAAACGATAAAACTCCAACATTTTTCAACTTATTTTTCATTTCGTTTCCTCTCCTTTTTTACTTTTATGCATGTAAAAAAGGAGTAGTTTGGGGTGGTTGACCGGGTGGTGCGTGAACCCATTGGATCCTCATTTGTTCATCGGAATGAACCCATTGCCTTCCCGACATATTGTGCGAAATCGTGGATCCATCCATAATTCCCGCCACAACATCGGCATTTCCTCCCAAAAATAATGGAGAAGCGACTGATGTTGTGCTAGTCGTTATCGCAATCGGAATCCCTTCCCACTGCGTTTTTGATTCAACTGGAATTATAGGTGTTTCCTGTTCGACTGGCTTTCTCTCCTTAACTTTTGCACTGCTAGCAAACTGCTTCACATGACTAGGAGCAATATGTTGAGGGATTTCATTTGAAATAAAAGTGATATTTTCATCTATTCCTTCCGGTTCAGTAGGTTCCGCAATTACTGGGGAATCAACTGTAGTTACCTCATCTTCAGCTGGCGTTTTTTCGTTCATTTCCAAAACCGGCTGTTCAATTACTTTGGCAGGCTGGACATTGCTAGGAGGTACAACTTCCTTTTCAGGAAGCACCGGCGTTTCATTCTCCACAACCACCTCAGTTAAATCAGCCGCCTCTTCAACTTCTATAATTTCAACAGTTTCGTTCACCGTCTTAGTCGTCTCATTAACTACCTTTCCTACTTCGTCAACTACAGGAGTGATAACAGGAACTTCAGGTGATTCTTCCACAATCCCTGTTACCGATGAGGTTACAGTGTGTACAGTCTCCGTCGTGTTTTCAACTACCGGGATGACATTGTCGACAGTCCCTTCTACAAAATCAACCGTATGATTTACAATCTCAGAAACTGGTTTTTCAGTAGAAGAATCCCCGAGCGTTTCAACCGTATCTTTTGTGAATGAAACAGTATCCTTCACCGTTTGATCCACACCCTCAACAGCGGATTCGATAACGGTTTCAACCGACTCAGTCGTCTTCTTCACCGATGAATCGACCTGATTCAACACGCCAGACAAAAGGCCTTTTCCCTCTCCACCACCATCCTTAGCATGCGCAACAGCAATCGGTGTAGTGTACACACAGAAAAAGAGGCTAACACAAAGGATCACCCATCTCACATAAATCACCTCCTTCCTTCCATCCAATAATTTCAAAATATTCTATCTCCTTCTCACGTACCCACCTACCAAACACATAAACATAAATTGCACCGGTGCCTTAGCCCTCTTCAACCACCGTGAAGGAGTCCCTCGTAATAGACTAACATGCTCTACAGTTCTAATTCGCATTGGATTAGAATGGATGAAATGAGGGAATAATTTATGGTAATAAAAGAAAATTGAGGAGAGTTTTCAGTGGTAAAGAAGCCGTGGTTCAAAAAAACAGTATTTGCAGCGCTGATCGGCTTAATCATTGTAGCCGTATTCCTTGTACTCAAACCTGGTTCCCCATCAGTTGAACATGTACAAGCAGAAAAAAATACCGATTTCACATCAGACGTAATACTAGTCGACGACTTTGCGTTTCAGCTTACCAATTCATCACATAGCAAGTCAGAGCAAACTTTTTATTTTACTGTCGAAAATATTGCGAACACCGAAGTATCGACTAATAGTATCTCATTCTCCATTAAGAATGAAGGCAACGTTTACTCAAGCTGGAGCGTCGATATTGCAGATAGTCGATTGAACCCAGGAATGAGCACAACCGCAACAGTCACCTTTAAAATGTTGGATACCTATCTGATGGAAGGCCAACCAGTAATGGAAATCCAAAGAGGCGTATTTTTCCCTGTCATCAAGCAGTTTGAGTTGGAAAAAGAGAGCTAAGATTATTCGTGCTTTCTTTTAAACAAACGATTCACCTAAACAGGTCTAAAGTTCCGTTTCGGTGATAACTTCCGTTATTCAATAGATAACCTAGTGGATTCAATAGATAACTTTTCACATTCGATAGATAATCCTAGGTATTCAATAGATAACATCGCATATTCAATAGATAACTCTACAAGCACAAAAGTCAGTCGTTTACGAGCACGACTGACTTTTACTATCTTGATTATTAAATTACTCCGCCAAGTACTCCGCTAGTAATTCTTTCACTTTCGCTGGATCAGCTACTAGTTCATTGCCTGTTTCGACTAATGGGCTTACTGTTGAATAAGCTTTCTTCTTATTCCCTTGGTAGAAGTTCAAGAACTCATCTTGGTTGATGGAATAGAGAACGGCTTTCCGTAAGTTTTCGCTTTTCGCAACGTCACGATCAGATCCGTTGAATAGCAAGTAGGTGACGGCGTTGCTGTCATTCTTTTGCAATACTAATTTATCATCGTTCTCTACCAATTCATATTTCGTTTCCGGTACGCCATTGAATAGATGGATTTCGCCGTTACGCAAAGCAGATAGCGCACTGTCTGCATCTTCAATGAAGCGTACAGTCACAGTAGCAATTTTCGGTTCGAATTCGCTGCCCGCGCGATATGCCGGGTTTTTCACGAAGTCGGCTTGGTAATCGTTTTTCTTCACAAGAATATATGGACCGCTCGCATACAGATGGTTGTCATAGCTAGCCCCTTCCGTCACGGTACGCTGATCGCCGTACGGAATATCTTTATTCACATCAAAAGCCGCCACGTCATACGTGTTAATGCTCTCTACTTGCTTCTTCGACACGATTCCTGCTGATTGGTGCGCCAAATAGTTCAGCACTTGCGGGAACGGCTCGTTTGTCGTCACTTTTACAACTTGATATTTCCCTGCACTGCTGTCAGCAGCTGTTTTATCCCCAACAAGTTCCTTAATATCTGCTTCGAGCCCTTCTCCAAGCGCATCAAGAACCGACCCTTCGTCGCCAGACAACTTCGCATCTTTCAGCTCTGCAAGATCTGTCACGATTTCGATATCCTTCATGCTTTCATGCAAGCTGTACGTCCGGTGATCCGGAACAGAATCCTTATCTTTCGCGCGGTTCAATGAAAATACGACATCATCCGCACCGACGCGCTCTCCTGTATCGAACGCTGTTCCATCTTCCACTTTCGCAAAATTAATATCATCACGGAGAATGAAGTAATAATCCGAGTTGCCTTCTCCAATCGCATAATTGTACGAAAGTGAGCCATCTGAAACGACTTGATCGTCATCCGTCAAATTGACGAGACGCACGTACATATTCGTATTCAACGTATTGATCGAGCCGTCATTCCCTTTGATCGGATCAAGCGACGTCAACGAACCAATCGCCTGCTGTGTAATCAACGCATCCGTATCACGCTTAGATCCATCATTGAAATCGATCGTCTCCCATGCGATCGCACGTGATTTCGCAAGGCGGACTGTATCCGGGTTCAACACATCTTTATTAACTCCTTGCGCTTTGAATGAAATATAAAGCGGCGCAATATACGCTTTCTCTCCTATAATCCGCTGTTCAAGCTGCTTATACGTCTCTTTGAATTCATCAGGTGTTTCAGTGCTCGCTTTGTCAATCAAATTATCCACTTTAGAATCGTTAATATTGCTATTATCACCGTCCGATTTGAATAAAGAACGAACCGCGTAATCCGGATTTCCTGTCACAGTCGTCCAGCTTGATAACGCGATATCATAATTCCCAGCATCCCGCTGTGCCTTAAAACTACCGTAATCGGGCTGGATATTCAATTTCACATCAAAGCCGTTTTTGATCAACTGGTCGCGGACAATGTTCATATCTTCCTCGCCAGCACTCGTTCCAAGCAATTCAATCGTCGTTTTGCCGGAGCCACCGCCTTTTGTCTCTCCGCCATCCTTTTCACCGGATACGTCCGACTTTGTTTTCACACAGCCCGCCAACACAATGACGAGGACAAGCAAAACAGCCAATAATCTTTTTCCCATGATTAATTCTCCTTTTCCTTCTATCTAAATTCATTACGCCAAAACGAAATCCGCAAATTAACTCAATCAAGCCGCGGGTCAAGCGCATCCCTCAGCCCATCCCCTAAAAAGTTGAATGACAGGACGAGCAAGATGATGGCGAGCCCCGGGAAAACCGCCAAATACGAATGGGATTCCAAATACGTGCTTCCGACCCGCAAAATATTTCCCCACTCCGGAATATGCGGCTCCACGCCAAGCCCTAAATAGCTCAAACTGCTCGTTGCAATGACTGCTCCGCCAATCGTTAACGTCGACTTAACAATCATCGGCGCCATCGAATTCGGCACGACTTGTTTGAAGATGATCGCCAAGTCCGAAGTGCCAAGTGCACGAGCCGAATCGACAAAATCATAATTCGACACCATCAACACATTCGCTCGCATCGTCCTGGCATACGTAGGAATTGACCCGACACTAAGCGCGATGATCAAATTCACCGTATTCGCACCGAACGCCGCGATAATCGCAATCGCGAGCAAAATTCCCGGAATAGCATAAAGCACATCAAGCATGCGCATGATCAAATTGTCCGTCCGGCTGCTGTAATAGCCGGCAATCCCGCCAAGGAATCCGCCGATGACCGCCGGAATGACGGTCGATGCGAAGCCGACAATCAATGAAATCCGTGCGCCGAACACAATTCGCGAAAACACATCGCGACCGAAGTTATCTGTTCCGAACGGATAGGCCAAACTTGGCGATTGTAATATATTACCGTAATCGTTCTCGACCGCAAGTGCATAATCGAACGTAAACCGGCTCACAACTGAAATCGTCAGCATGAGAATAATGAAAAACATGCCCAACGCTGCTGTCGAATTTCGCGTAATCTTCTCCCACATCACATTCCATTTCAAAACTCGCGAACGGTCGTTGCTCATTGATTTCAACAACAAGCTCCATCCTAATAACAAAGCGAAAAGATTACCCGTCAATGCCGTTAGAAGAATAATAACAGCCATTATTGCCATCGAACGCGGAGCTTCCACTTCTCCAACTGATTTCGCCACGACGACTAAAACAGCTATATCAAAAACCGCAATGCCTAGCAAAACGACCATCGCTGCAGGAAATGTGTCCGTCACATATGGTTTAAACATATTCATAGCCGAAATCGCGATAACGAATAGTTGCGTCAAAAACATATACACAGCAAATGTATATTCCGGCGTCTTCCGTTCATTAATTAAATTGAACGCGAAAGCCGCTGCGAACACATTCCCCGTTAATAAACTGAGCAACTGCACATACCCGATCCGCCGGGTCTTTTTTTGAATCGCGCCATGGTGCAGCAGATCTCTTTTCATTCTCCGCGTAATGTAAAACTGCAAAAGACTTGTAGCCAAATAGGCGATGAACAAGGCGAACACGTACGTATTCATGTCTCCGGTTTTGAACGAGAAACTGTTCGTCAAAAAGAGTAATGAAATGATCAACGTAATGATCCATGTGAAATTCGCTTGCGGGTATTCCTTTGATAAAATCAATGCATGTCGATTCTCTTCCATCTTTACACCTGCTTTATGATTGTTTCATCTTCGAACGGATACGCGGATCGAGGAAAGCATACAAAATATCGATCAACAAGTTCACGAGCGATATCGTAATCGCGATATAGACGACGCCCCCCATAATGGCGGGAATATCTGGAATAAATTGCTTATCTACGATATAACTGCCAATCCCTTTAATATTGAACACTTTCTCTGTTACCGCTGCTCCGCCAAGCATCCCGCCGAACATTAATCCAATGACGGTAATAACCGGAATCATTGCATTCCCGACTGCATGCTTCCAAAGCATTTGGCCTTTCGTCAGCCCTTTGGCCCGCGCCGTAATGATGTAATCCTCGTGAATGATTTCAAGTAAAGACGATCGCATCATTCTCGCAATTGATGCAGTGAGGCCTGTTCCCAGCACAATAACCGGCATGATCATCGACAAGACATTTCCCGGGCTATAAGTGGCAGGCAGCCAATTGAGCTTGATCGAGAAATTCAAGATGAAAATAAGCCCTTGCCAGAAATTGGGAATCGATAAACCGATCAATGCGATGAACATGAATGTCGTATCCAAAAACGAATTCGGCCGTGTCGCGGACAAAATACCGACCGGAATGGCGATGATAATTGCCATAACGACGGAGAACATCGCAATTGTAAACGTAATCGGGAATTTATTTGCAATGCTTGACGCAACATCCTCGCTTCCCGCAAACGAAGAACCGAGATCAAACGTCGCAATCCCTTTCAATGCATTCCATAACTGCTGCAAATAAGGGAGGTCCAATCCATGGATTTGATTGAATGCGGCAATCTGCTCCTTCGTCGCCGATTCACCAAGAATGTTGGAGGCCGGATCGAAAGGTGAGATATAAAGAATGGAAAAGACGAGTATCCCTACCCCGATAATGACAAATATACTTTGGACGAGACGCTCCAAAATAAATTTCAAAAACGGATTGCTCATCAAAAACAGCCAAACATACATAATGACACCTGGTACTAGTGAAGCGATGAGGAACATCGGCCGTTCAAGGAGAGACACGAAGTACGTAGAATACGTCTCTTTTCTTACACCAATTTTCGCAAGCCTTTCATCGGTCACGCGCATAACTTCATCCTTCAACCGTTCGTCCGCCAGCTTTTCCGCCTCTCTATGAATCTCTTCGCGGCTTCTTTTCTCTTCGAAAAACGCCGCTTTCCGCAGCAATTGGTTCTCATACTCTTTTGCATATTCGTTGCGTATTTCGTCCGATAGCTTCCGCTCGATATCTGCCTTCGTCGCTTCATATGTATCGTCTTTTCTCTTCAATAAATAAAAGAGATAAACAAGTAAATGAAGAGGCAACCCTGTCAAATAGAGCAAAAACCGATATAACGCCCTTCCATGCGCCTCTAGGAACGTTCTCTTGAGCAAGGCAGATACGCCAAGTTTCATCCATAGTCCCCTCCTTAACTATATTGTATAATTCCTATCGGTATACTATACTATATTCAAACGTAAAGTTGTTGTCAATTTAGGATTTTTCAATTTTGATGACCGATAGGGGGATTTTGTATGTCGGATACAGTGTTGCGCGTGACTGATCTTCATGTTTCATTCGCCGGTAGGGAAGAAGATTTCAATGCAGTCCGTGGGGTAAACTTTGAAGTAAAGAGAGGGGAAACGTTAGGCATCGTCGGGGAGTCCGGCAGCGGAAAAAGCGTCACTGCGCGCTCCATCATGCGCCTGCTTCCATCCCCTCCATCCTATATGAAGCAAGGCATCATCGAATTCCAAGGAGAGGACCTCTCTTTAAAGACAGAAAAGGAAATGGAAAGCATCCGAGGGAAAGAAATCGGAATGATCTTCCAAGATCCGATGACTTCATTAAATCCAACTATTAGGATAGGAAAACAAATCGCGGAAAGCCTAGTGAAACATAGAGGATTATCAAAAGGTGAAGCGAAGAAGGAAGCAATTGGGCTACTGAAGCTTGTCGGAATCAAAAACAGTGAAAAGCGTTTTACTCAGTATCCCCACGAATTTTCGGGAGGCATGCGTCAGCGGGTAATGATTGCCATCGCACTTGCATGCAGGCCGTCCCTCTTAATTGCCGATGAGCCGACAACAGCGCTTGACGTAACGATTCAAGCACAAATTTTAGATTTGATGAAGAGCATGCAGCAGCGTTTCGGCACGTCGATTATTTTGATTACGCATGATTTCGGTGTCGTTGCGGGGATGTGTGACCGAGTTGCGATCATGAAAGACGGAGAAATTGTCGAAAGCGGGACGACGATCAACATTTTCGAAAACCCGCAGCACCCGTATACGAAAAAACTATTGAACGCATTGCCACGTCTTGATGAAAAAAAGAAGCCAAAACGGCCTCCGCATATTAAAAAAGGTGTGGATACTTCGATTCCACTCGTTCAAGTCGATTCGCTTCGACAGCATTTCGACAGCGGAAAAGGCGAGATGTTGAAAGCGGTCGATGATATTAGCTTCTACATCCGCCCCGGAGAAACATTAGGGCTCGTAGGGGAATCCGGATCCGGTAAATCAACGACAGGCCGCGCTATTTTACGGCTCAATGAACCGACAGCAGGCGATATTCTTTACCAAGGAATCGCCGTCAACCGGTTATCGAAAGATGAAATGAAAACGATGCGCAGCCATATGCAAATGATTTTCCAAGATCCGTATTCGTCTTTGAATCCTCGCTTCAAAGTACTTGATATTATTGGGCAGGCGCTCGACATCCATAAACTGAGCAAAACGAAGGCGGAACGGAAAAAGAGAGTGGAAGAGCTGCTCGAAATGGTCGGCCTTAAACCGGAGCACGCCATGCGATATCCTCACGAATTTTCAGGGGGACAGCGCCAACGAATCGGAATCGCCCGTGCCCTGGCAGTCGAACCCGACTTCATCGTCTGCGACGAACCATTATCCGCACTCGATGTTTCGATCCAAACCCAAATCGTTGAACTGCTTGAGGACCTTCAACATCGACTCGGTCTCACCTATCTATTCATCGCCCACGATTTGTCAATGGTGAAGCATATAAGCGACCGGGTCGCCGTTATGTACGCCGGTAAAATCGTCGAATTAGCAGAAAGCGAGGAACTGTACAGCAACCCATTGCACCCATACACAAAATCCTTGCTCTCCGCCATTCCAATTCCAGATCCAAAAGTCGAAGCAAACAAAAAGCGCCACATCCCTGAAGTAAGCACGACAACCGACCGCTACAACCTAGAAAACACTAAACTAATAGAAGTAACACAAGGCCACTGGGTCGCTATGTAGAGGGATCTTTTACCCTGCGCCTGCGCATGGTGTAATTATGTTAATTCAATATCAAGCTTGAATTCACATCAAAACGTCAGCCATTTACTTTAATGGCTGACGTTTTGCTTCTTTATTATACAATCGTAGTTAATAAGCTGAATTGTGTGTCGCAAAAGCAACAGTTCAGATATTGGTAAACTTACATATTTTTTATACATTTTTAAAGATGACATTATTATGAACTTAGTAGATAAACAATCTCCTTTACAGTAAAATAGGTAAAAAGGAGGTATTTTATATGAAAAATGGCAGAACTATTATCGTACCCGAAAACCCGTTTTCACGTTTTTTATTTAGCGACACACGCTCAGGACTTATTTGGTTGGTCATTCGTCTGTATGTTGGATTTTCATGGTTGAAAGCAGGTTGGGGAAAAGTAAGAAGTGAGGCATGGACAGGCGAACAAGCAGGTACAGCTGTTCAAGGTTTTATTAACGGAGCATTGGCTAAATCGCAAGAAGGCGGAGATGTTACAGGATGGTATGCTTCATTTTTAGAAAACACCGTACTGCCAAATGCAAAGCTATTTGGCTTCATCGTTGCGTACGGTGAACTCTTAGTCGGGCTAGGACTTATCTTTGGATTACTAACCGGAATTGCCGCCTTCTTCGGGGCATTGATGAATGTCAGCTTCTTATTTGCCGGAACTCTTAGTATAAATCCGTTGCTCTTTATTTTAGCAACCTGGCTCGTGCTAGCATGGAAAGTAGCCGGATGGTACGGTCTCGATCGTTGGGCGTTGCCGAAATTAGGAACACCTTGGACTCGAAAAAAATCCGTATAACCTATTTTGTTATTACAGCTGAAAAAGGAAGAGGAAGTCACTGGCATATTGTCGCCAATGACTTCCTCTTCTTTTGTATACAATTGTAATGCATAATTTGAATTGCGTGCTACACAGGCAAAGTCTAAAAGAGTGGCACCACTTATGAAGCGTTAACTTCCGCACCGACTTTTGCTGTCTTCCTTTTTGATAAAACGACAGTTGCGGCAAGGAGAAGAGCGACGACTAACGCAAGTGTATACACACTTCCCGTCAATCCTGCCACAACAAAGCCGACGAGAGCGACTGATGCGTTCAACGCTGCATAAGGGAATTGCGTTTTGACGTGATCGAGATGATCTGCACCCGCTCCTGTGGATGAAAGGATTGTCGTATCCGAAATCGGCGAACAATGGTCTCCGAAAATGCCACCGGACAATACCGCTCCGATGCATACGAGCATATGGGCATCAAGTGAAACAGCCATTGGAATTGCAATCGGCAGCATGATGGCAAATGTTCCCCAAGATGTACCGGATGCGAGGGCCATGACCGCACCGACGACAAATAGTATGGCAGGAATGATGAATGCCGGTACGTTTCCTTTGGTCACTTCTACAATGAAAGCCGCTGTTCCCATTTCCCCGATCACTTTTCCAAGCGACCATGCGAGGACGAGCGTCACAGCCACGTACACCATCTTTTGCATACCAGATGTATAAATATCGAAAATCTCATTGAATTTCTTTACTTTATAAACAATCATCAGAATGACAATCGTAATGGCCGCAAATAAATACGCCGTGCTAAGCGCTACACGAAAATCCCCGCCTGGAACTGGCGTGACAGGAAACCCTTTTGAGATGAGCAAACCGAACAACGTAACGAATAAAACAAGAAGCGGAAGCCAAATGAGAATCGTGCGGCTACCCTTCGTATATTCTTTCATTTCCTCCGCCTTGCGCAATGGCTTCGACTCAGGCCAATAAAGTTGACCCGTTTGACGAACACGATTTTCAGCTTTTGCCATCGGACCGAAATCAAGTTTTGTAAAAGCAATCAATGGTACAAGCAATACCGTCAAAATAGCGTAAAACTGAAATGGAATGACTTGAATTAGAGTACTAAATTCAGAATCGGCAATCCCTAGCTTATCGAACTCCGCACGGATCAGTCCCATAATATAAACGCCCCACCCGATGAACGGGACAAGAACAGCTACTGGTGAAGCAGTCGAATCAATAATCCAAGCAAGCTTCTCCCTAGATATTTTCAATTTATCAAAAATCTTTTCAAAAACGGGACCAACGATAAGTGGCGTCCCAAGGTCAGAGAAGAAAATGACGATGCCCCCGAACCAAGCTGACACCTGGGCACTTGCCCTGGATTTTATGTATTTGACCGAAGCAGCTGCAAGCGCTGCCCCACCACCTGACTTTTCCATAAGCGCGACAAATCCGCCGATGAAAAATAATAGAACAAGCACTGCCGCATTATAACTATCCGTCAGCTGTGGAAATAAATAGTCCCCAATCACACCTGTTGTAGCGGTTAGAGGATTACCGCCGACAAGCAGAATAACACCAACGAAAACACCAGAAAACAAAGATATAATAACGTTCTTCGTAACAATCGCTAAAATAACCGCAATGAGCGGGGGAATCAACGACAAGAGACCCATATGTTCCATAAACTTCATTCCTTTCAATATAGATTCATATTATTGCATAATAATACATAAATAATTGTTAATATGCAACAACAATTTTTATCGGTGCCTTTGCAAGACCCAATTATGACTATTCATAAAAACGTATATAAATAATGTTGATAACAAATCAAACATTGCATTGACCGTTTTATCGTTTTCCATTTATACAATTGTCGTATATTATCTGAATAGATCGGCGCACTGGTACCCCTTCCAACCACTGCACCTGTTCTATCTTAACGTATCAAGAATATATTCTAGTAAGAAGAAATACGGCTAAAGGATGATGATTTGAAGAATAGGTCTAGGAAGATAGCAATTGTTCCAGTATAGCGTCGTAAATTCATTAGAGGAGCTAGAGACATATAGGGACAGCTGGGCCGCCTTGCTGGAAAAGGAGAGGAACACCAATCCATTCATTGAGCCTGAATGGTTCTTTTCTTGGTTGTCGTTCTTCGCTGAACCCGGTTCTTTCGAAATTTTTGTTGTAAAACATAATCAAGAGGTCGTTGCTTTCTTTCCATTTGTCCATTCTGTCCGTTTTGGCATACACCAATTTCAATTCACCCACAGTCATTATATGCAAGTAATCTCATGTGCCGAGTGGAGAGAAAAGGCAATCCAATATTTGTTTGATGAAGTCACAGCGCGTTTCCAACGAGTCATCTTTCAACTGACAGACCTTATTGAGAGTGAGGAATCGTCCCGACTAATTGAGGCGTATGCCGTCCGCCATCAGCTCCCCTATTCCGTTTTTCGGATAGTAGAGCCCAAAATCGATTTAGCATCCTTTGGACTCCCAGAATACAATAGAAAGTTGCGAAAAAAGGTGGCCAATATTAATCGGCGAGAGCGGAAACTACAGGCTCTTGGCAAGCTAACTTACGAAGAAGTGCAAGCAGAAAATTTGAATGAAGTATTCGAGCTCTATGATAAAAGGTGGAAGAAGAGATATGAAAGCAGCGGGTTTACGGACACAGTGAATCGGGCATTTTTCGAAAACCTGTTCAATCAAAAAAGCAAAGCCTTCCATGTGGAAATCAATAGGCTTTCACTGGAAAACACCCTTATCGGATTCTCTATTTACCTATGCTGCAGGGACAGAAAAATTTGTTTCCGGATCGGGAATGACCCCGATTTCCATCTTTTTGGTCCTGGCAGCCTACTCATCTACAAAGACTTACACAAATCAAAACATGAAAATTTCAAGAAACTCGATTATTGCAATGGCTATGAGCCTTACAAAGTTGAATGGTCTACCCACTTAGATTTCACACGGCATTATTTATTGAGCACAAAAGGAAGAAGAGAAAAAGCGCTGAGGCGTATTCTCGCCTTGTTTTATACATTCAAATATAAACTTAGCTCAAGCCATCGTTATGTCGTGTTCAAACGAGATACGTTAGGCAACATTAAGTATTTGCTAACGAAATTAAAGGTAAAAGAGGCTATGGAGGCACTGACAAATGCATTCCGAAACTGGTTTGACATACGTGCTCTCGATGTATATCAGCTGGAACACAACAACATACAAGGATCTTCCCGCTTCAACGAAATACTTATAAAAGAAGTATTAGGAACGGGCGATCAATCATTGCGTGTGCCTGATTACTTCAAAGGATTTCGGCTATATACTGACGAAGGAAAAGAAATCATTTATAAACGGCATGACCGCTTCATCCGGAACGATTCGGTCCATTTACTGGATGAACTCCCGCTTAACTCAACATATATCACAGATTATGAGCTAAAGAACCTACCTCAAATACTACAAGACGAAAGCCTGCAAAACCTCTCCATCTGGACAATTGCAAACGCATTTGCATTACGCTCCAAACGAAAACTGACCAATATAGGCTTCACCCATGTCGAACAAGTGCGCACCTATCGTATCTTCGGACAACTTAAGAAAGTGCGACTGATGAAATGAGCACATTCCTGCCTAATTCACTTCCATAGGCCCCCCTCTATTCAATCGGTGCCTGTGAAAGGTTCAAATTATGACAATTCATCGTTATGTATAGATATCCAAAAAGAAGCTAGTGACAGGTTAACGTCATTGGCTTCTTCAATCTTTATATGCAATTGTAGTGTATTATCAGTATTGTCCCTTACACAGGCACCGGTTTCGGTTACCAATCTATTTACTAGGACCGCGGTATTTATCCGATATTACATAATAATTTTCGTGGTCAATTCGATCCCACTCAGTTTTCTGGTACTTCATATATTTTATCGATCTGTTAATGGCTTCCATATCAAAAGGCTTGTAATACTGTCCTTCCGCCCATGCACGGATCATCATATAATCAGGATGATTCGGGTCGTGATATACATTCAGGAAATGCGCATAACCGGGCGGTCCCCCTACATCTTCAGGAGGAGCTGCACCCTCCCCTGCTAGAACGGTTGGGAATCCGAAATAGTAATCTTCAACGACCTCTTCAAGATCCACTATGATTCGCCAGTCGTCTCCCGAATCATACCGGTACACGAATTGGCCATTCGTCTCCATATACTTATCGATTTTCAGGTGGGAAGGACGTTTCAGTGTCAATCCATTAAACTTTTTTCCATATTCCTCATGAATCATTGGATTATTTGAAATGAAAAGTCCATTAACCTCTACATCGAAATAATGATATGGCTCATCAATAAACTTACTTTGAAAGTTCGTCACGTTTTGAATCATTTCGTGCAATCGATTAAAGGTTGCTCCTGCAGGAAGAACTACTCTTCTCCAAATCGGGGGACTGATATCTTCAAACGTCAGTTTTACAATATACGCTTTCATGGAAACACCTCCATTTTATATAAATTCAACTTGCATTTAGTATCTATACTAAATCTCCAACTTATAAATAGCCAGCAGAGTACAAGTATCCTGAACGGTGCCTGTGCAAGACCCTATTATGACAATTCACCGCTGAGTATATAAATACGCAATAAAGCCAATCAAATAACGACTCGACTGGCTTCCTGCATTCTCAATATACAATTGTATTTAATAAACTGAATTGTGTGCTGCACAGGTACTCAGAAAATTATTCCTTTCTCTCTTTTATTCTAACCTTAGCTTTCTTCCCTTCTCCCTCTTCCTCAATAAGGTCGCCTATCATTTTCTCGCCGTTCTCACCGTATGTTTCAATCGCCGTTGCAAATAGCGTATTGTACATATCCGTTTCTATCGTTATTTCATATTCTTCAAGGTTTTTAATTCGGGAATCAGTTTCCGGATTATCAAAAATGATACGGAATGATCCATCCGGATTCACAGTCGTATGTCCGATAAATCCCGAGGTAATATAACCGGGCAGAAGTGCGCGCCCGCGCAATTTTGTTCCTTCAAGTAAATTACTCTTACCGTCAATATAAGTATATCGTTCACCTTTCGTGATTTTTGTCGGCTCAATTCGTACCGATGTGGAACCAAAATCATCCGGCTTATTCCAATTTGGCGGAGTAATCTCAACCTCAACCGAACCTTCATCAAGTGGCAGCTCCACAGTTGCAGATGCCTTATGGTACACAATTTCCTTCATTTTATAATCATACTGGCGAATAAAAGGCCCTTCAAGATTCTCCCCGGATTCCCCGTAATGAGTTTTAATTTCCTCATTCTGATGCCCCGGCTCGAATTTCACTTCAAGAGTAATCAACCCGTCAATCTTTTCCGGAAGCTTCGTTTCATACGTAAAACTCCCGTCCGATTCAACAATAGCAGTATTATTACCACCGAATAGAGCGCCTTCCGCCCAATCAAGGCCAATGACAAGTTTCGATCCTTCAAGCAAATTGGTCTGCCCACTCACCTCCAACATCCGATTATCAACGGACGCGGTACCAGAAAGCTCAATTTCCATTCCTCCGAGATGCTCAGCCTGTTTAATAATTTCAACTTCACTTTCTTCAAGATCTCCTTCCTCACCCTCGTCATCAGTTGCCTCAGCCTCTTCAATTTCATCAGGCGTTTCAACTGCTTCCGTTACACTATCATCCTCTTTCTTCGTACAACCGACCAACAACATAATTATGAATAAAGCCGAAAACACCATTATCATTCGCTGTCTCATTCTTCAAATTGCCCCTTTCCACTCTATATCATCCACTCCCATCTACGTGGATGAAGCAATAGAGTTTCAGCTTCTCCTGCTATTACTGACAAAACAATCCTTTCGACATAAACGATTGGTACTAACGACTGTATAGTACTGGCATCTATCCAATTCGCATTTATTATGTCGGTACCTGTGCACCATATATTTATGACAATTCAATCCAGAGAATAAAAATAAAAAGCCAGCCATTTCCCCAAATGACTGACTTCCACTCTCCACAAGATGTAATTGTAATAAATAACTATAATTGGTTGATACACATGCATCGATTTATTTTATTCCACGCCTGAGGTTTCTAATTGTAGCTCTGCAGAAGCGGTTGGTCGTTTCTCTTGTTCTTTTACTATCAAGGTTTCTTCTTTCTTGGTTCCATATAACTCAATTGTTTCCTCGTCATATTCTGCGTCCGTCAAGTAATCACGACCGAATCCGGTAAATGCTGATACAAGCATGACAATGACCATTGCTATACAATAAAATACGAAAGGAGCGACTCCTACCGGGGTAAAAGTAGGGTGTGCCGACATATCTACCATTCCACCGACAAAAGCAAATGGAATAAGTACTGCAACAGAATATGGTAAAAACCCTATAATCGATGTTGAGCATGCATCCAATAGATTTCCTCGTCTCCAAGGAGTTATTTTGAATTTATGCCCTAACCTTCTCACAAAATCTCCAAGCATCACCATCGTTGGTGTCCCTGCTGTCGTTAAGGCGTTGACGAATAACGCTACAATAACAATGGTGAGCTCTGCTCTTCTTGGAGTCGTTGCTACTTTACTCGCCTTCTCCATAAGCCAATCAAGAAAATGCCCTCTGTTCAGCGTCCCTATCATACCCATCAAAAAAATAGTGAACACGGCAACACCAACCATCCCCATAACCCCATCGATTATGATTCCGCCGGCCGTGAATTCCTCTCGGTTGATCATAAGTATGCTCCCAACGTTTATCAAACCGAGCGACAAAGCTAGCAGGATCCCAATTACATTGGCATATAGCAGCGCTTCTACAAGATCTTTCCCTCTCCACATTAGGAATAAGAGAAGTAGTGGAACAGCAATCATGACGAGACCTAACGGGTTAAGTTCATCGGGAGGTGTTACCGTTCCTCCAGACTCTGCCGTTAGCGCAAAATACACGTAAGCTAATAAAGTTAACATCCCAGCGACAGCAGCATATTTCAATCGACTCTTCACTACTTTATCAATTGTAGTTCCTTGAGAATAGGCGGACACAATAGTTGTATCAGAAATCGGAGCAAGATTGTCGCCGACAAATGAACCACCAATAATTGCACCTATAATCAATACTGGATCAGCGCCTAGCAAGTATCCAACAGGAAACAGAATCGGGCTGACCGCTACAAGTGTTCCCACAGCCGTCCCTGTAGACATGGAAATTAATGACGTTATTAAAAATACAATTAACGGAAACCATGCAACAGATACGCCCATCTCTAGAAATACCCAAACTAGTCCTTGGACCAGTTCAGCTTCAGACAATAGCTTTGCCATGATACCTGCCATGAACCATGCAAGTAACATAATTGCTAACATTTTTGATGTAATACCTTCAATCAGTGCTTCTACATATACTTTTTTATTTCTTGCAAGAAGAAGGCCAACAAAGATACCTAGTAAAATCATCGGCCAAAATGCTTCAGGCAAAGCTGCTCCACTAATACCCAACCATAAAATCCCTATAAACATCACTGCAAAAGGAATAAGTAATACTGGCACCCCACCGTAAAACTTCAACGATTCCTTTTGTTCGAGCGTCTTTTGTTGATTTCCCATTCCACTTCCCCCTTTGTTAGTTGGATATAATTGTTGCTAAAGCTTGAATAGCTTGTCTGACATCATCCTCCGTATTGTAATAATGAGGAGCGATTCTTAGCACATCCCCCCGCGCAGCTACAATGATCCCCTCGCCTGCTAATATTCTTTCAACTTTAGAAGCGTTTTCAACAAACACTGCAGTGGTCGATCCTTTTTCGTCTACTGGAAATAAACTACGATTCACTAATCCCAACTTAGCAATCTCGGCTGCAGCTACTTGCGATAAGTGAGCTAAATGCTTTTCTACTAAATTTATATCCAATGTGTCCAACAAGGTCAAAGCAGCACTTGCCGCATATCCGTTGATCATCGGAAAAGTACCAGAATCAAAACGCCTTGCGGCAGTTGCATAGTCCTTTCCACGAATGTCAAAAGCAAAGGGATTCATTTGACCAAACCAACCGGTGATTTTAGGTGTCAATGTTTCTGCAACTTCTTCATTAACGTAGAGAAAAGCAATCCCCGGAACTCCAAAAGCATATTTTTGCATGCCTGTAGCAAGGAAATCGACATTCATCCTTTTAACATCAATTGGTGTTTGTCCAAAGGATTGATAGGCATCAACGAAAACATATCCCCCTTTTTCGTGTACACTTCGCGAAATTTCCTGAAGGTTTTGCTTATATCCGTTATAATAATTGACATGGGATGTTGAAAAGAGCAATAAGTCATCTGTTAAATATGGCTCATAGTCTTCAATACTGTTTGAAGCATTCTCATTCTGTCGCACATATTCAATGGCAAATGTAGATTCAGCCGACTGCCACACATTACCAATCGTAGGAAAGTCAAAGTCTGTAATAACAATCTTATTTCGTCCACCTACCGGCTTTAAACTAGTGGAAATCGCAGCGGCAGCATGTGAAACACTAGATACGATGGCCACTTCGGTAGGTTTCGCGTTGATTTGCTTTGCAAAAAGGGTGCGAGCTTCTTCACATTTTTCCATCCATCTGTTCCAGTCCATCCCTTCGTTCGCCCAAGAATGAACATAATCAAAAATCGATGATTTCACGGACTGGTGAAGGGCACTTTGCGAGCAACTCGAAAGTTGGATCTTTTCTTTTAAAATCGGAAATTCACTTCTAAATTGTTGTGGAGTTATCATTGTTATCATTATTTTCTTCAATCCTTTCGTATGTGAATAAATCTAATCTGTGTATAAAGGATGTGAGTATTTTGTTCAAAGAGCTCTCTCCATGGTGCCAACTCCCAAACAACGACTGGACATCCATCATTCATCAAGGCACGACCAAAATGATCGAGTCCGGAGAAGTTATATATACAGTGAATGAAAAAGCAACGTTCATTTACTTAATCAAAGAAGGCCGAGTGCGTCTGTTTCACACTTCTCATGAGGGAAAGGAAAAAGCACTAATCATCATGTGTAATGGCACACTCATCGGCGATTCAACCCTAAACGACTACCACTTTGAAAGTGCAATAACAGCATCTACAACAGTTGTTGTGGAGTTTGAACGAAAACAATTCTTATCGTTGCTTCAGAATGACCCAATACTTATGGCGCAATACGCAAATACACTTGACAGGAAAGCTCAAACCATTGGATTATCCAACTTATTAGTAGCATGTTATGATTCTGAAACACGAGTCCGTTACGCTCTCTTCCACCTTGCAAATCAATTTGGCATCCCTCTGCACAGTGACTACAAAAGGATATATATGCAATTCACACAACAAGAGCTTGCAGATCTAATAGGGACAAGCAGGGTCACCGTCGCAAATTTGGTCAATGACTTAATCCAGCAGGGCTATATAATAAAAGATGGTAGGTACTATATCATCCCCTCGGTAAATAATATTCTTCCTACTGAATAAACCTTTCATAAACCGATTATAAAAGATAATCTGCTAAAACGATGTAAACTATTTTACATTTTCCGAATGTTTTAATATCAATGACCTGTTTGCTTGTCAGAGATACATAAAAGGGTACTCATTTTGATATAAGAAAACACAATGAAAGTTTATGTAGATAAAACTTCGAATTTCGCCATTATAGGAATCACTTTTTTAAAGTAATAAGGATTGCGAATAGCCCCACGCTCTTGTCTGCGCGGGGCTTGGAAAAGTGTATTAAATCCGTGGCTAAATCAGATTCTCCATTATTTTTTTCCAGCCCTTCTGCTCTACACAGTCACATCCATAACAGCGCAAAAACCAGCCATTTCCAAAAAAGAATGACTTTCTATCTTAGTAATTGTAATGAATAGTCATGAGGTTCAGGTACACGTCTCCGCAAATTAGCGAACGTTTCCCTTCTTGTCGACTGACCAAGCGCATTTTTGCCTTTCATAAAGAATAAGCTATACAAAAAGGGGGCTTGATGGTCATTTCCAAAACTATTCTTCTACCATTCCAAATCAGTCATACTAATACTGTTTGGAAAAGATTGATAGGTCCTTTAAGTCGCAAAGGACCTTTAGTTAACAGGGGGCATCTACTTTCACCGTGCAATTCCATTCACATGCTTTTTACAAGACACCCAATTGACGTCGTTTTCCTTAATAAATCAAACCGCGTCATCAAAACAGTATCTTATCTTAGGCCATGGCGAGTCATACCGCCTGTAAAAAATGCACATTCCACACTTGAACTTCCCGTTGGCACGGTGAAGGCGGAAAAGATTCGGGTTGGGGATACAATCGGATTCAAGGAATGAACTGTATCGGCACATGTGAATAATTGTACCAATAAACCCCAAAGGATAATTATCCAAAGAAAAGTCAGCCATTTAAAATGTGGCTGACTTTTCGTTTCGAATTTATACAGTTATAAAGACCACATAGGCAACTTTGACTCATTGTTTCACTGTAATCCTTCCTTCAGGCTTCATATCAATAGTCTTTAATGTCTTTACATATTCGATAAATATTTCAACATCAGTCTTAGCATTCGATTCTTCAACGAGGATTTTATCATCCGAAAACATTGTATAGCCGTCTCCTCCAGCGAAAATGAAGTTCGGCAGTGCTACTTTATATGCCTTTTCATTATCAAGAGGATCATCGCCTACATGGACGGAAAGTATTCGCTCTCCAATCGGTTTTGAGGGATCATACACATAAGACAACCCCGACACTTGTAAAAAGCCACCGCCTAATTCTTTTGATACACCGTTTTCTAATGCTAATTTAAGACTTTCACCTTTAATTTCTGCTAGTACCGGTTTGTTTCCGAACGGAAGAACGGAGTGCGCATCTTTTAATGTAAGATTCCCAGATTCTATGCTGGCACGGATTCCCCCGCCATTCATCAAACCAATATCGGCATCATAATGCGCTTTGTAGCTATCTGCTATTAAATTCCCAATATTAGATTCTTGAAAGCGTGATTCATGGTTCTCTCCATAGTCAAGCTTTGTTGTAACAGCTGCAATGGTTTGTCCTAACTTTTCTTCAAGTTGGGTTTGGTACTTATTCGCAATCTTCTCTAGTCCTTCATGAGGCTCCACTGTTTCATTCACCTTTAAAAATTTTGTTTCAAATGCAACTCTATCATCCTCTTTCGTAATATCTAATTGAATGACAGATCCCAAATTCCCTTCTGGTTTTGCGACAAAACGATTTTCCATCTGATAAAGGGTCGACATGTTTTCAAACTCTTCTTCCGAAAAGATATATGAGATTTCCGGGACTTGTAATAGCAATTCTTTGTCTTTCGCAAGCGGCTGCTGCGTATAAGCAATAATTACATCGGCTTCAGCTTCTGCATGAATCGCTTCGACTGCATGCTTGGCAGATTCAATAAGGTCAGCTTGAACTACCTCATCTGTCTGTACCGTTGTATGCATAGCATCTGTCAAAGCGATCATCCCAATAACAATCCCATTTCGCTCTTCAATCGCATAAGGCGGGACACCAGCAAATGACTCTCCTTTGGAATCAATCAAATTGGAGCTGATCCATTGGAAGTCGGACTTTTTAACAAGATCCACAGCATTCTCGACGCCTCCATCAAAATCATGCTGACCAAAGTTCGCGTAATCTATCTTCATCTCATTAAATGCTTCTACCATCGGAAAACCTTTAAAAACTCCGCCGAACAGTGTACCGCCGCCCAAATCGCCACCAAATGCCACGATTGGATCCACTTTATCTGCTCTGACCGACTCAATGACAGTCATAAGACGTGCGACACCGCCCCGATCTCCATATTGATTTACAACGGGGCTGATTTCATGACCATCATTAAAATATAAAATGGTAGCAGTACTACGTTCGTTTTGCTCTGGAAGTTGATCTGAGAAAGATGCACTAGCATGAGAAACTTGACGAATGGATAATAACAAAAGAACAGCCAAAAGGATTCGCGAAAGCATTCTTTTTCTTTTCAATTTCATAACCTCCTTAATTTTTCTCCATAATAGCTCAAACCTCAATAAAGTTAAATGAAATTTACAATAATTTAACGCAACTTATATTATTTTCACAGTAGACAGAACACAGCAGTAGACCGAAAAGTCAGTCTACTGGATATAGACTGACTTCATGTTTCATCAGTATTGAATCTAATTAAATCGTTAAGAGTGTCTTTTTACTATCTTAGCACCTCGTATTTTCCAAACACCTCTAAAAGGACTTCGGTAATCATTTCGATTTCCTTATCCTTACTAGATAACGGTGGACCGATCATCAACACATTACTAAACCCTTCCACGGTTTCACCGTTCCTTCCTATAAGGATGCCCCTTTTTTTACACTCTTCCAATATTGTATCTATCCAGACCCCATCGATTGGTTCCTTTGTATTTTTATCCTTTACTAATTCGATTCCAATTAACAATCCAATCCCGCGTATGTCACCGACGTTAGGATGACTTGTTAATGCTTGTAATCCTAGCATAAGTTCTTTGCCTAATGAGGCTGAGCGGGCGACTAATTGTTCCCTTTCGATAATCTCAATATTTTTTAAAGTTACTGCACAAGCAGTAGGATTACCGCCAAACGTATTGATATGTCGAAAGTGATTATAATTCTCTTCTCCTTTAAAAACTTCAAAAATATCTTTTTTAATTGCGGTTACAGACAATGGTAAATAGCCACTAGTCAACCCTTTGGCCATCGTAATAATGTCAGGCTTGATATCGAAGTGTTGGAAACCAAACATTTTTCCAGTTCTCCCAAAGCCACATATTACTTCATCGATTATCAATAAAACTCCATATTGTTTGCAAATTCTCTCGACCTCTTTTACATATATCTCATGGGGAATTAACACGCCCCCACCGGTAATCAACGGTTCCATAATAATGCCTGCAATTGTCTCTTTTTGTTCCCATAAAATCTTCTGTTCAAGTTCACTTGCACAGGCAAGATTATATTCTTCAATCGATAAGTAATCAGGCTTCCGATAATTATCAGGCGGTGTAACATGTAGAAAACCTGGAGCTAAAGGTTCGTATTTGTACTTGCGCAACGATTGTCCTGTTGCAGCCAAAGCTCCATAACTGCTGCCATGATAAGCCCTGTATCTTGAAATGAATTTTTGGCGTGTATATTCGCCATTTTGCTGATGATACTGACGCACAAGTTTAAAAGCAGTCTCATTTGCATCAGATCCACTATTCGAATAAAAAACCATGTATTCGTCTTGTAACAGTTCGTTTATCTTCTCTGCCAATTCAATTGCTGGGGTATGACTTTGAGTCATAGGCGTGTAACTTAAATTCTTCATTTGTTGAAAAGCAACTTGAACGAGTTCTTCTCTTCCATAACCAACATTCACACACCATAGACCCGACATTGCATCTAAATATCGATTACCATCGATATCTGTTATCCATGAACCATTTGCACTTTCCATAATCATTGGCGATTTATCTTCATTAAATTTGGTTAGATGGTTCCAGACATACCGATCATTCTTATTAGTAATTATACTTTGTGTACTTTTCACTTTCATTATCAACTCCTCATTTACTAGTTTTACATACCAAATAGGTTAGGTATCCCAAGTGAAACTATTGGTACATAGGTAATAATCAACAAAATAGCAAACAATAATAGTAACATTGGCAATGCCGCCTTAAACGACTTTCCAAAAGGCACTTCCGCAATTGCTGATGTAGCAAAAAGATTTAATGCTACAGGAGGCGTTAATAAGCCTAACATCAGATTGAATGTCACGATAATCCCGAAGTGTACCGGATCAACGCCAATATCCGCCATTAGTGGCAGGAATATTGGAACTAAAATGACAGTAGCCGGTGTGGAATCTAAAAACATGCCTGCAACTAAAAATACAACATTCACGAGAAGTAATATCAAAATCGGATTATCTGTAACCCCCAATACAAACTCAGGCAATATATTAGGAATGTCATGAATGACTAGGATGTATGCTACAATTGAACTAGCTCCAACCACAACCATAATATTTGCCGAAGCTAATGCACTGTCTCTCACCATTTTAGGCAAAATGCTCGCCGATAGCTCACGACGCAGAAAACCGATGATCATTGCGTAAACAATAAGGACAGCTCCCAATTCGGTTACTGTAAAAACGCCCGCAAGGATGCCTACTATAATTAAGACTGGAATAGCTAAATCCCAAAGTCCATTCTTTGTCCGTTGTCCCAATTCCTTCATTGTAATCTTAGGTTCCCGTGGGAATTTCTCTTTTTTCGCTACGTAATTCACATAAATCATCAGAACGATTACTATTAATAACCCTGGTACATAACCTGCTGCAAAAAGCTTCAAGATTGATACTTTAGCGATGACGCCATAGATGACTAGCGGTATACTCGGTGGTATGATAGGCCCGCAAATTGCTGCCGCTGCCGTCAAAGCTGCACTGAATGAACTTGGGTAGCCCCTTTTTTTCATCTCAGGTATAAGCATTGATCCCGTTGCCGTTGCATCAGCAATAGCTGAGCCCGAAATGCCCGCAAGAAACATATTCGTTCCAACGTTTACTTGGGCTAACCCTCCTGGCATCCTACCAAAGATTCCTATGAACACATCTACAATCCTTCTTGAGCTACCGGAAGCATTCATTACCTCTGCGGCTAAGATAAAAAAGGGGATTGCCAACAGTGTAAATGAATCCATTCCATTTACCATCTTTTGAGCGATAAGCCAAAGTGGTTGCTCCGGCCATATAACAAAAACAATAACGGCAGATGCAAGAAGAGAGAAAGCAACTGGGACAGATAGTAGTATTAAGACGAATGTCAATACTCCTAAAACGATAATTGGAAGTAACTCCATTGCTCTCAGCGCCCCCCATCCGATTCGGGTTGCTTACGTAACATAATTTCAAGCAAGAAAAACAGGGATAGGACTCCCGCTATTGGAACCACCGCATACAAACACATAGTAGATAGGCCAGTTGCCGGTAGTATTTGTCCTTTTACAAGTTGAATCATTTGAACTCCTAACAAAATAAGGATGATTAACACGATGAACATAAGGATGTTGCTTAATTTTGTAAAGAAGCTCTGCCAACGCCGTCCGACAATTTCCAACAAAGTATCTACTCCTAATAAAGCCCCTTTCCGAATAAGCAGCGCCATCCCTAAAAAAGATATCCATACATAGCTTAGCCGTGAGACTTCCTCCGGCCATAGGAGTGGTGAATGTAAAATCGATCTAAAGATCACTTGGGTAAATGTAGAGGCGACAATTACTGTTAATAGTGTAATTACAATCCATCCAAAGATAGATTCCAATCGATCGCCCCATTGCTCAAATTTACCCTTCTGATCATTTAATCGATTGATCGGAAACGGTCTACCCATGGCGCCAATTCTCCTTCAATTTTTAGCTGTTTCACTTTTGCACGGAAAGTTGATAAATCAGGCTCCAATACTGTTACGCCCTCTGCCTTTACTTTATCGATCATTTCCTGCTCTGTTTTCTTCGTTTCTTCTTTTGAAAATTCCGAGCTAGCAAACGCTGCTTTAATGATCGCTTCCTTTTGTTCAGCATCTAGATTGTTGTACCATTCTTCATTAAAAATAAAGCCTACTGTTTCAGCCATATGGTTTGTTAAAACTAAATAGTCGACTACTTCATAAAATCGATGATCCATAATAATGCCTAAAGGATTTTCTTGCCCTTCTACGAGTCCTTGCTGAATCGCTGTGTATGTTTCTTCAAAATCCACAGGAGTCGGACTAACCCCTAATGCTTTCCAAGCATTGGCGTAAGCTTGAATTGCAGGAACTCGCAATTTAATTCCCTTCAAGTCATCTGCCGTTTCAATTGGTTTGTTGACTGTTAGCTGTCTAAATCCACGGAACGAAGGACCTACAACTCTAAAACCAGACATTTCCGCGAGTTCATCTAAATACTCTTGACCTTCATCACTTTTCCATATTCTAAAGAAATGTTCATCATCTTTATACAGGTAAGGAATTGTCTCAATTCCAGCAAGCGGGGACCACGTCTCCAAAATCCCGATACTTTCATAAATCCCTTCTAAGGAGTTGTTTGCAACCTGTTCAACCATCTCACGATATGTTCCTAATTGAGAATTCGGATAAACCGTAATCTTCACCTTGTCACCTAACTCTTCTTCTAGCACTTTCGCAAACTCCTTGATTGCCTTTCCTGATGTACTATCTTCAGAATCAATGCTACCGATTCGTATTTTCAGTACATCGGACTTTGTTGCACCACTTGTATTCGAACAACCCGCCAAGATGAGAAGAACTGAAAACGAAAAAATGATCCAACATAACCATGGGTTTTTCCTTCTCCGGATTACATTCACTATTCATCGCTTCCTTCCGAGTCTTTTTTTTGCAAATGTCTTAATAATTGTTTTCCATCATCAATAATGTGTTTTGACATCAATCCCAATGCCCTATCGACATCTTCATTCAGCATCGCTTGAATAATCGGTTCGTGCAGATTTAAAATATCATTGCCGTCCACATGAAATTCTTTTGTTAATGATAAAAATAATCTCGTTTGAACTGATAGCAAACGATAACTTTCCATTAAACGCTGATGTCCTGAAAGTTCTATTACTTTTTGATGAAAAATCCAGTCTTGTCGATGACTCTCTTCATAATCGTTGTTCTTCGCGGCAATTCTCATATTGTGTAAGACTTCTTCGAGAACTTTTCTCTTTGAGTCGTTCATCTGTTGTGTTACTAACTCAGTTGCAAGCGCTTCCATTTTGTCACGTAAAGTGAAAATTTCCCACACATCGTTTGCCGTCAATTCAACAACAAACATTCCCTTATTTTGTCGATGTTCCAATAACCCTTCATGACGTAATTGCTGAAATGCAGTACGAATGACAGCACGACTAACTTGCAAACTCTCTGCTAAAGCAGTTTCCGTCAAATGGGTTCCAAAAGGAATTTCCTGGTTCAAAATTAAATCTCGAATACTCTCAGTCGTTCTCTCCTCTAAACTTGGTTGACTAATCGGGACTATATTATTTAAGTCCAAATCCCTCACTTCCTTCAAAAATAGATTTAATTGTAGATTGTCGACAATCTACAATGTGAATATAGAATAGCTCTAATTACTAGAATAGTCAATAAAGTTTATTAAGAATTTTGACAGCCCTGTGCAACACATTTATGACAATTCTCTCCACTGCATGAAAACACACCAAAAAGTCGGCCATTATAGTACATGGCCGACTTTTTGTTTTAGTCATATACAATTGTAGTGAATAACCAGAATTGTGTGCTCCACAGTCAGCTCAGCGGATACCTCAGCGAGCTAAACGCGCCTCCACTTCTTTCTTCGTCGGCATACCCGTCTGGGCACCCAACTTTTCAACAGACAATGAAGATGCTGTATTTGCAAATTTCACCGCATCATATAACGCATATTGATGACTGATCGCATATGCCAATGCACCGTTAAACGTATCCCCGGCACCTGTCGTATCTACTGCATTTGTCTGAATGGCCTCAATATGAATATGCTTTTCCCCGTCAAAATAGCGAACGCCATCCTTGCCTAATGTTACAATCAATTGATTCGGATACATCTCCAGCGCTTCATCCATTTGGACACCGAAAAGCTGCTCACATTCATATTGATTTGGCGTTATGTATCGGATACCCGAAATCATTTCGGCATCGAAGAATTCCGCTGGCGCCGGATCCATGACGACCGGAATATTCAACTCATCACATATTTTCAACACCGCTTTAACTGTTTCCGGCAGGATTTCCAGTTGCATTACGACGACATTGCTCATTTTTATAATGTCTCGCAAGCCTTCAATCGTTTGCGGTGTTAATTCATAATTCGCGCCGGGTACAACGATAATCCGGTTATCATTTTCTGATAAGATAATGTTTGCGATTCCTGTAGATTTTTCGGGGGAGTACGATACATTTGCAGTGTCCACTCCTTGTTCTTGTAAATTTCGGGTCAATTCCGTTCCGAACACGTCATTCCCTACACACGCGACCATATGGACATTTCCGCCTAGCCGCGCAGCTGCAACTGCTTGATTGGCACCTTTGCCGCCCGGAAACGTATAAAAGTCCTTCCCTAAGATGGTCTCCCCATTTTCTGGTACTCTATTTGTGTCTACCACTAAATCCATGTTCATGCTGCCAATGACCGTTATCATTTCATCACTTCTTTCCGAATTCATTAAAACCCTAACTGCTCATGCACTTTTTTGAACGTCGCAATAAACTCACGTCTGAATTCCTCAACATCGACATCCAAGACTACATGCACATGTCCCTCTTCATTATAATGCGTAAGCGTACATCCTGATGCATCACCTTCCGTGACGACATTCACAGTTGCCCGTTTACCTGTAAACAGTTCTGGTCTCGTCAAATAAATAATGGTGCATAGATCGTGAATGGCAAATTCGTCCTCGGCAGTTGAAGGGCTGTCATAGTGGCTTAATAATTGGCTGACCATATCTCCCACCTTACCGTAGCCTTCTATTTCCTTTACATCGTTGTTTGAAATCCGGGTCTGCAACGTCACATCCAATCCGCACATGACGATTTTTACATTCTCATCAAACACAATCTTAGCCGCATGCGGATCCACAAACATATTAAATTCAGCTACCGGCGTCCTGTTGCCGCCTTTAACCGCTCCGCCCATAAGGACAATCTCTTTAATATTCGTTTTTACTTCAGGGTACATTTTCAAAAGCAATGCGATATTCGTAAGCGGCCCAATCGGCACAAGCGTGACCGGCTCGTTTGAATGAAGAATGGCATCCCGTAATTCCTCAACCGCATGTTTATTGGAAAGCAGCGTACTATTCTCATTAAATTCGAATTGATAGCTGCCTACTCCACTTTCCCCATGAACTTTTGCAGCAGATACTAATTTATTCAGCAACGGTTGATCCGCGCCTTTCGCAACCGGCGTATCTTTCCCCAAGAAATTCACCAAGTTTACTGCATTATTCGTCGTATTTTCAATGCCAACATTGCCACCAACTGTCGTGATTAATTTCACATCGAGTTCTTCAGCAAACAACGCTGCCGTAATGGCAATGACGTCATCAATTCCCGGATCTGTATCAATAATTATTGGTGTTTTCATAAAATCATTCCTCATTTCACTAATTATACGTCCTACCTATTATAAGAGACCGTTGTAAAAACATCACGGTTCTTTGCCTTTCAATCGTACCCCAAAATATCCCTTTAACTATATGTATAAAAAATATGAAGGGAAGCCAATCAAACATTGATTTGACTGGCTTCCCTTTTCCAATTATGCAATTGCTTGAATAGATTGCACGCATCTATTTTTGTACAACTTCCGCTTGGCGTGTCGCTAGCATCGGCTCCGCTGACTCCCCGTAACCGAGCAGCGTCAATACGGTTAGCAGTATTTTTTGTGGACCGAAATGGGCATTCGTCGGGTCGTAATATTCGTTAAGTGTATGAATGCCTCCTGAGTCTCCTCCGCCGCTAAGTGTAACGGCTGGAATGCCAAGATTAATCGGCACGTTGGAATCCGTACTCGATGCACCATCCAAAACCGGAACAAATCCGAGTGCTACGACAGCCGCCATCGATGCCTGCACAATATCCGCGTCAGTACTCTGGCTGCCTGCGGGTCGATCGCCAACTTGCTCAATGTCCACCGTCACTTCTTCCGACTTCCCTCTGAAAGTGTTCTCATCAACTGCCGCCTGCCGCAATATGCCAAGCACCTTCTCCTCGAGTTTCACCAATTCCTCTTCTGAATTGGAACGGAGATCGATGATCATCTTCGCCGACTCTGATATTGTGTTCACTGAAGTGCCGCCACTAATGACGCCGACATTATACGTCGTCTTCGGATCAGTTGGTGTCTCGAGAACAGAAATGGCCGCAATCGCCCTTCCAAGCGCGTGAATCGGATTCGCGGTCCCGAAGCTTCCAAAACTATGTCCCCCAGTACCCTTATACGTAACGGAAAACCGTTTACTCCCCGTTGCCAAATACGTAATCCTTTCATGAGCTCCAGGTTCAACGGAAATGAATCCATCGATATCATCACGCGTCTTGAATAAATGCTTCACCCCACGTAAATCGCCAAGCCCTTCCTCCCCGACTGTCGCTCCGACAATCAGATCACCTTTCGTCTCAACCCCTGCGTGATTCAATGCTCTAAGAATCGTTAGGACAACAGCCAACCCGCGACCGTCATCCGAAATCCCCGGCGCAAACACTTTTCCGTCAATCCATTTCGCTTGTACATCGGTCCCTGCAGGAAAAACGGTATCGAGATGCGCGCAAAGTACAAGCGAAGGACCGTTTCCTGTTCCTTTGCGAATGCCGAACACATTTCCGACTTCATCCACCTGAATATCCTGAATACCCAAATGCCGAAGTTTCTCCTTATACGCCTTCCCTCGCGCTCCTTCATCAAATGTAGGTGCTTCAATTCCTGTCAACTCGATTTGCTCATGCGTCGTCACATCATTATCGGATTCCAAAAACGTGAGCGCTTTTTTCACTTTTTCATCATTTGCAAGCGCCTTAACTGCCTCGGCGATTTCCGGCTTCAATGCATTCATAGCGACAAGTCCCCCACTTTTGATGTATTTAGATACTGATCAAAAAACTCCACTGTCTTTGTATGCATCGTTATATGATTTTCGATTTTTTCCGTTTGATGACCCTCGTCTTCGAAAATGAGCAACTCCACTTCACGGTTCAACGTCTGTAAATCGGCAACAAGCTGTTCCGCTTCGCTCACCGGTACGCGCGTATCATTCCTGCCATGGAAAACGAGCAACGGCGCTGTGATTTTATGTGTCAGATTCATAGGAGCCGTTTCATCGAAATAATCGCTGTATTTTTCAAGGGAACCATATTCATACTCTCGCAAATACCTTCTCCATTCCCCTGTATTCGTCAAGAACGTTTTCAAATTGGACATTCCGACGATATCGACGCCCGCCGCCCACAAATCCGGATAATGCGTCAACGCCGACAACACCATGAACCCTCCATAGCTTCTCCCTATAATGCCAATCTTGTCAGGCAACACTTGATGGGAGTCCGTCAGATCCTTCGCTAAACTAGCCAAATCCGCGACCGCGTCCAACCTTTTATCCGCGTCATCCAGTTTTAAATACTTCCTGCCGTACCCATTGCTCCCGCGGATATTCGGAACTGCCACCGCAAAACCTTTATAAACGAGATATTGCAAAACAGGATTATACTCCGCCTTCGACTGGCCTTCAGGGCCGCCATGCACGTAAATGACAGCAGGCTTCTGTCCCTCCTTGTCTTTGTTATAGAAGAAATAAGGAACTTCTAACCCATCAAAAGATGAATAGGAATGCAGTTCAGGTTCAATCCAATACTTGCCGACAGATTCTGATTCGCCAATGAACGTCAATCGCTCCGCTTTTTTCGATATCAAATCGTACTTCCAAATGTCCCCCGGGTTCGTCGGCGTTTTCAATGTGAATAAAAATGATTCATTCGATACCCAAGATAGAGATCCAATCACACCTTTCGGCAGCGAATCCATCAATTCATAGTTCTTTAATTTCGGGTAATAAACACCTAATCTAGTAATGCCGCCTTCATTCAATGTAAAAGAAAGCGATTCCCCATTCGGCGAAAGCGCAATTTCTTCCATATCCCATTTCTTCCAATGGAGAAGCTTTTCGAGACTACTCGGATTGTGCAATGAAAACCTGCATAAATGCAGCGTATCCTCGTTTGTATCGGTAAGGACAAACCCTTCACCATTCTTGACGATCGGGGAATGTATACGGGCAACTTCCCCTTCCACACCAAGACGAACCTTTTCCTTCGTTCGGATGTTCACGATAAAAATGGATCTGTCTATATTCGTTTCCATGACGCTAATAAAAATCGACTCATCATCCACCCAACCGAGCGGAACACAATTAATATCACTTGTAAAGACTTCCTCCACTTTCTTCGTGTCCACGTCGATAATAAATACATCAAAAGATCCGGGATGACGACGGTTGCTCGAGTAAGATAAATAACGCCCGTCCTTCGACCAGCCCCCAATATGATGGAAATGTTCGAGTGATTCCACAAACACTTCTGGATTGCTTCCATTCGCATCAACGAGATACAGTTGCTGCTTTTCATTCCCCTTGCTGTCTACTCCTACGACAGTCCGATCCCCCGTAGGCGAATGGTGTACACTCAAAACACGGTCATGCATTTCAATAAATTGAAACGGCTCACCATTTTCATCGAGCTTCCACACTTGCGGAATCCCCGTCAACTTCGTCAAAAAGGTAAACGTGCTCGTCCCCGGCACAACCTTCGCTTCATACGCAGAGTTCACTTTCAAGAAATCTAATAACACTTTTTCTTCATCGGTCATAAATAATCCCCCACTCTTGAAATAATTCGTATATTTCATACTAGTATACCATTTTCGATGCCACGTATATAAATGAGAAAAGAAGCCAATCAAATGTTGATTTGATCAGCTTCTTTATGGAGCGAACCCGTAAAAAATAAGGGTGAAAATAAATAATGACACAAAGCTTAACGTCATCAGTACAACCAATGAAACTATATATACACTAATCCTAACCCGAGTTTCTTTGAATTTTTTCATGGTCCATTTAAATAGCAAATATGCAAACATCAACATTGAAGGAACAATAAATAAAAGTGAGAACGCCCCAACCCAATTACTTAGGCTTTGGAAGCCGCCTTCTACAGGACCATCATATAAGTTATACTTAAATGAGATTCGATTGATTCCTACTAAAAATACGATGGATAGCAAAGCAAAATAGGCGATAATAATAAATCGAATTGCTTTCTTTTCTTTGTTTAGAACAGCATACATTGTGATTACAAAGAGAATCAAAACAATAATTTTAAACATAACTTCACTCCTCAGACTCAATCGATTTGCAATTCGTTCTTGCCAATACAGAATCTTCCATATTCTTTAATTTAATGATATCTCTTCCGACCTTATGTTTCAAATACCTCTTAAAGTACTGACAAAAAGCAGTTCCTTATAGGATAATGAAATTGACAATTGACAAATAAGAAGGAAGTGCTAAAACAATGGATTTTGAAACAGTGATGCAGGAGCTCGAGGCGCTCGGCAAGGAACGGATGAAAAAAATGTACATGTCGAATGGTGCACATGAGCCGGTTTTCGGTGTGGCGACAGGCGCGATGAAGCCAATGTCCAAGATAATTAAAATAAACCAAGCGTTAGCGGAAGAGCTTTATGCGACAGGGAACTATGATGCTATGTACTTCGCGGGCGTCATCGCGGATCCAAAAGCAATGAACGAGACGGATTTTGACCGTTGGATTGATTCTGCGTATTTTTATATGCTTTCCGATTACGTCGTGGCCGTCACGTTGGCAGAAGCGGATATCGCGCAAGAAGTTGCGGATAAGTGGATCGCGAACGGTGATGAACTCAAAATGTCGGCCGGTTGGAGCTGCTATTGCTGGCTTCTAGGAAATCGAAAAGACGTCGAGTTTTCCGAAAGCAAAATCGCAAGCATGCTTGAAACCGTCAAGAACACGATTCACAACGCGCCAGAGCGAACAAAATCCGCCATGAACAACTTCGTATACACAGTTGGATTTTCATACGTACCCCTACATGAAATGGCAGTCGAAACTGCGAAAGCAATGGGCCCAGTAGAAATGAAACGGGACAATAAAAAACCCGCCATCCTAAACGCATACGAAAACATCCAAAAAGAAATAGACAGAGGCAAAATCGGCTTCAAACGCAAATATGTAAGATGTTAATTAAGTCGGTACCTGTGCAAGGCATATTTATGACCATTCAACAAAAAATATGAATATACAGCGGAAAGCCGGTCATAATCTAATCTGACTGGCTTCACTTTTTTTCAGTATACAATTGTAGTGAATAAATTGAATTGTGTGCGGCACAGGCACCGTTTATTCGACTTTTTCCACCCACGCTTCTAGCAGCCCTTGCTCGCGTTCCCTCGAGATGCCCGCTTTCCATTCTGTATCTTTTGCTTTTACGCATTCATAAATATCAGAAACAGTCTCTTCAAGTGGTCTAAAGGACAGGCCAGTGTTGACAGCTTTCTCTATACTAATGAAGGAACTGCCTTTCCACGGTTCCGAGGCTCCTTCCAATGCAAATTGTTCTGGAATCCATAACGGCATTTCCGTCCAAGGCTGGACCTTGTTTTCAAGCATGAATTGTTCGTCCGCCCATACAAATTCCGCATCACTACCCGTGACAGCTTTGCATGTGTACAAGAACTCTGCCATCGTCAACTCATAACCAGGTCCCGTTACATTGAACGTACCCGCTTTTCTGTTTTCCGCCATATTGAGCGCCCATGCTGCTAGATCCTTGACGTCAATGAACTGTACCCGACGTTCTGGACGCCCCGGTACCAACACAGCCCCGCCTTGCGCTACACGATGAACCCAGTACGGAACCCGATCCGTATAATCAAACGACCCGACGAGCAATCCCGCTCTCACTTGCAGTACCCGGCCTTGCCAATACTTCTCCGCTTCTGCTTCACACGCCACTTTCATTCCACCGTAATACTCGTAAGGAGACACGGTCCCCTCCTCTATTTCTTTCAAAACATTTTCCGGCGGGATAGCATGTACATGATAATCCTCCGCAATATTAAGCGGAATCCAATCCGGATAAACGGAGATGCTTGAAATATAGGTTATATGCTCAATGTTATCTCCAAGCACAGCTGCGATTTTTTCAATTTGATACGGCGAAATCCCACATGTGTCTATGGCAACATCCCATTTCCGGTTTTCCATTTGCGACACATCGCCATTTCGATCGCCAATTAGCTGCTCCACTCCCGGAAACACTTCAGGATTTGTGCCACGATTAAACATAGTGACCTCATGCCCTCTTTTCAACGCTTCCTCTACTAAAGCTCTCCCTAAAAAACGCGTGCCCCCTAATATAAGAACCTTCATAGTTCTTCCCCCGTTCATGTAAATGAATTTCATTTTTAATTCGCCATAAAACAGACGAAACCCTCTTCGCATAACCCAACATCATATGAAATGACAGCTCACTTTATCCTTCATTCACTAGTCCGAAAGTCCTGTTTTGGTTAGAACTTCTCAGATTCAATAGATAACTTCTTGAATTCAATAGATAACTTCCCAGATTTGATAGATAACCTCGCATATTCAATAGATAATCATTTACACATTCAATCGTAAGATGATATCATTAATCGAACAAATCTAAATATTGAAAAGTAAAATTACAGGAGGAAACCATGGGTAGATTAATTCATTTCGAAATCCATGTAGATGACATGGAACGGGCAACAAAGTTTTACGGGGAAGTATTCGGTTGGTCATTCCAAGATTGGAGCGATTTTGCGGGAATGCCTTATTTCGGAGCAGTGACGGGCGAAGATAGTGAACCTGGCATAAATGGAGCTTTGATGCAACGGCAAGGTCCGCGTCCTGAAGTCGGACAAGCTGTAAACGGGTTTACGTGTACGATGAATGTAGTGAATTACGATGACACGCATGAGAAAATAATGGCGAATGGCGGCACAGTCGCATTGCCTAAACACGCCTTACCAGGCATGGCGTGGCAAGGCTATTATCTCGACACGGAAGGCAATGTTTTCGGCGTCCATCAACCTGATGAGAATGCGAAATAGAATCAAGTAGCAAGAGCTGTCCCAGTTTCTAGGACAGCTCTTTTTATTTAAACCCTTTGTCTTTCAATCGCGTCCAAAAGACCCTATCCCCATGCCACAATCCCGCATAAATCTCTCAAATCACTCATAAATCGGGGTTTCCACGCATAAACTCCGAAATCCATTCATAAATAAACGAACTTACGAATAAACTGTCACAAAACCGCATAAACGCCTCTACTCACGCATAAAAGCAACTTCTAACTTTTCACAAGCATTCTCAACCCTAAAAATAACGCCCATGCATTATTGTTCTCATCAAAAAAGAACCGTATTGGCTTTTCTATCGGCAGCATAACGAGAGTTCTTTCATCACTCGCTCGCAGTTTGTAAGTCTTATCCGATATAGTTGCCATAATCGTTTCATCTACCTGGGTAATTTTTACTTCTGTCCCCTCTCCAGACCGATACGTTCCGACTAAGCGCTGGAGCTGTTCTGAATTCACTTCAAAGTGAGGCTCTGTACTCCTCTTTTCGTCAATCGCCAGACCAAGAACGGTATTGATCGCTGCAAGCCAAATGGCATTTGCACTTACGTCACTCAAATTAGTTAAAACAGCTGCAACAATTCCTCGTTCAGGAATAAAACCGAAATTCGACGATACCCCCGGTTGTCCCCCGCCGTGCTCGACTAATGTAACGCCAGAATAGTTAGGCGTCGTTTGAAGACCGAATCCGTAATAGCTATTTCCGCCAATATAATGGATGGCTTCAGTCATATTTGCAATCGAAGCACGACCGATAACTTCCTCTTCAAGTGCATCGCCAAAAACATTTCCATACTTAAGCAAATCCGACACGGACGACCGAATGCCGCCGCCAACAGCATAGTTTCCTAATGTTGGCCATTCACATATTGTTGGTGTACCTTTTTCTAATACATAAGGTTTCGTTACATTATCTAAGCTTTGTAATTCATGTAAATGATAAGTCGTTCGAGTCATCTCCAATGGTGCTATTATCAGTTTATGAATGTAATCCTTATAGTTTTCACCCGTCACTTGTTCAATAATAGCGCCCAATAATAAAAACAGATCATTGTTATAACAAATATAGTCCCCTGGCTTCCCTAAGATTGTTCGCTCGATTTCGTTTATATAGCGAAGATGCTCTTCAAATCCGTTCAATTCTTCCTTTCTCTCCATTGTAGCAATTCCGCTCGTATGAGAAAGAAGATGGTGAATCTTGATTACGTCCATATTGTCGTACCCAATTAATCGGAAACGTGGAAGATACTTCGTAACTGGATCGTCTATTTTCAACTTTCCTTCTTCTGCTAGCTTCATGATCGCAAGTGAGATAAATGATTTTGTGACGGAGGCGATACCAAAAATGGTGTCAGGAGTGACCGGCTCATTCGTTTCCAAATCCTTCGTTCCAAACCCTTTTTGGTATATCGTTTTCCCGTTCTCGGAAATCGCTACTGCAACTCCAGGTATGTGCTCTGCTTTCATCATTTCTTCGACGAACACTTCAAATTCTCTCCATCGACTCAATTGTATCGTCCCCCTTCGTGAAATAATTCCCACTCTTTTCATCAATTCTATCATCACTTTTGCGAATTTGTAACAAGATTGAAAAGGAAGTATCTACACCTTCTCTACTGTCTGTGAATCTACTATGATATAGTTGATACGAATATTCTTTTTTATCAAAATTCAAAACCACTCGGGGGAAATACTATGAAAAAGACAGTAAGAAAGACTTTTATATATATATTCATCATATCGTTGGCTGCTAGCTTGTTCATAGCAGGCCTAGTTTCGGCTCAAGCGGCAGTCACTTCATTCAAAGATGTGCCGAAAAGCTCCGACCACCATGATGCAATTTTGAACTTGGCCGAAAGGGGAATCATCCAAGGATATGACGATGGCACGTTCCAGCCAGACGCAACATTGACACGTGCGCATGCTTCGAAAATCTTAGCGTTATCTCTCAAACTTGATACGAGAAACGTGAAAGATCCGGGCTTCAAAGATTTGAATAAAAACCAGTGGTACTACGGATATGTCGCTGCACTTGCGAATGCAGGACACATCTCAGGTTTCGAAGACGGCACTTTCCGTCCGAACGCACCGATGACACGTGCACACGCCTCGAAAATTATTGACTTGAGCTATAAACTTCCGCTCGAAGCGAAATCGGAAAACCCGTTCAAGGACGTCAGCAATTCCGCATGGTACGCAAAGCATATCCGAACGCTCGTTGAAAACAAAGTGACGAAAGGAAAAACGACAATCACATTCGAACCGAATGCAAATGTCACACGCGCACAAATGGCGTCATTTGTCGTACGCTCAGAAGACTTAGTGAAAGCCGCCAACATCGCTGAAGAAACAAAAGCAAAGATTCAAGCCATCGTCCTTGAAAATAGCGTCATCGAAAAAGACGGGAAAAAAGTATCGCAAGCCTCATACGATCAAAAAACCGATACACTAACGATGACTGCCTTTAATCGTGTCGAAGGATTAAAAGCAATCCAAGGCCTCGGCTTCTTTTCTGACAAGCTCCTTGCCCTCGGCGTTTCTCACATACGCATCGCGGACGGCCCTCTCATCAATGTCGTCGACAATCGTACAGCCGCCAAACAACAGCTCCAAGAATTAATGACAGATATGCTGAAAGCACCGAAAGACAAAACAAACGGAGACTTGGTGGCGAATAATATTAAAGTGACACTCTTCGGTCAAAGTGAAGGCATTCAGTATTGGGAGTATTTTAATGTGAATTTGCGAGTGTTTACAAGGGAGAATTAGATAATTCAACCCCACAGAATCTACTGTGGGGTTTGCTTTTCTTCTATTCTAGCGAATGTGAAATCCCTATGCACAGGCACTAAATTAGAATAGTGAATTGAGTGTTTGTTTGAATGCTTCCAACGTCCGATCCACTTCTTTTTCTCCATGGACAGTTGCTAAACTGTAACGGTTTAAAGGTTTATTATAAATACCGCGCGCTAGCAAATGATAATCGATGTCTTTCCTCATTCCAAATTCGGATTCTTGCAAGTCCCGATAACTTTGAATTTTTTCTTTTTCTGTAATGATGTAATTGAAAATGGAGCCCAAGCCTATTGTTTGAACATTGATTCCTTTTTGATGGAACAATTCGCGAATTCCTGACTTCAATTGATGAGCCGTTTCAAAAACATTATCGATTTCTTGCTCCAGCACTTCAATTGTCGCTAATCCGGCGGCAAGGATCGTCGGATGCCCGTTGTACGTTCCGCTGTGGAATAGTACATCCTTTGCACCTGAACGTTTGCTTTGACTATTATCAAATACATCCGAAGCTGCGGTCGGTGCGCTGATGTCCATGATCTCCTTACTGCCCCCTACGATGCCTACCGGGAATCCGCCCCCGACGACTTTCCCCAATGCTGTAATATCAGGTGTCACTCCGTACACTTTTTGCGCTCCCCCTAAACCAAGGCGGAAGCCCGTCTTCACTTCATCGAAAATGAGCAGGATCCCTAACTTTTTCGTCACTGCCCGTAGGCCTTCCATGAATTCCTGTTCCGCCGGTATGAATCCTCCTTGAACAGGCTCGAGAATGACAGCTGCAATTTCATCTTTATGCTTCGTTAAAATTTCGGACGTTGCTTCTAAATCATTAAAAGGCAAAATGATAGTATTTTCTATGTTGTATGGTTCAACGCCTTTTGATTCCACGATCGAGTTTGGATTTTTTGCAGGACCGGCCTCATTCAATGACGGATTCACACTGAGAAGCACTTGATTATAGCCACCGTGGTAATGGCCCTCAAATTTTGCAATCTTATATTTTTCTGTGTATGCGTAAGCCATTCTTATCGATAGCAATGTCGCTTCTGTACCGGAATTCGTATAACGCAATCTTTCCATTCCAGGATAAAGTTCTTGAATTTTCTTTCCCATTTCGATTTCTAAATGGTGTGGCGTTCCAAATAGCAGCGTTCCTTCTTCTTCCATTTGATTCCGAATGGCTTCCATCACTTTAGGATGGCCATGTCCGGTCATCAATGCTCCATAAGAAAGAAGGTAATCGACATATTCATTCCCATCCAAGTCTGTCAAATAAGCACCTTTTCCCTTTTTCATAATTACCGGATAAGGTTCAAAGAACTTGATGTTAGCCGTTACTCCTCCCGGCATGACGTTCCGGGACATCTTTGAAAACTCAAGCGAAGCTGGTGTTTTTTTACGATACTCTTCAATCCCCGATACTACTCTACTTTGCGTCATTCCTTCCACCCCTCATGAATTTTTTATTTCATTTTCAAACTATATGAAATATTTATTTCAAGTATACATCGGTGGTTTAGTAGAGTAAATAAGGAAAACATCTAATTATGAAATAATTATTGCATTTTCCCTTATATTCAAATAGTATTGGTACCAAAAGCAAAAGGATTGGATTTTATGAATCAAAGAAATGTTTTTCAACATATTGCTGAAAACATGAACGAACTGAGTAAATCGCATAAGAAAATTGCCAACTATCTTTTGAAGAACTCCAACATTGTACCGTTCTTCAAGGTAGCTACATTAGCGAAAAAAGCGGATGTAAGTGAAGCAACTGTTGTCAGATTCGCAACAACCCTTGGATACTCCGGCTATCCAGAAATGCAACAGCAAATGCAGAACTCCATTCAAGAGCAGCTAACGACAATGGAACGGTTGAAAATGTCTTCACATGTCTATGATGACAAAGAAAAAGCAATCTATGACATATTCAATGATGATATAAGTAATATTAAATCAACGATGGAAAACCTGGACATCAAAGCTTTTCATCGAGCTGCTCAGCTACTATTAAACGCGAAGAAAATCTACATTTCCGCGAACAGGAGTACAGCATCACTAGGTATCTTTCTTCACTACTATTTAAACATCATACTTGAAAATTCCGAACTACTCGGTTCTTTTGAAGTGATACCTGAGCAACTTTACTCACTGACCAAAGACGATGTTGTCATTGGAATAAGCTTTGCCCGCTATTCGAGCAGTACAATTGACACCGTAGCCTTTGCGAAGGATTTGGGAGCGAGCACGATCTCCATTACGGATAATCTACTGTCTCCCCTCTTCCAATATTCAGACGTTACATTGACCGCTTCCAGCGATATGCCGTCATTCATCGACTCCTTCACTGCCCCTTTGAGTGTAATAAACGCCCTTATCGTTTATTTAGGGAAAGAACGCGAAAAGGAAGTCGAAATTCGCCTCACGAAAATGGAAGAGATATGGGGCAAATTCGGCAGCTTCTATAAAAGAGAAACTTGATTAAAGCGTTGCATGAATTAAGACGAAATCATGAAAGTACTACAAAAAGTCAGCCACCTCGGCTGACTTTTCATTTTAAACCTAAAAACATTGCAAAACATTTCACTTTTTTCTAGCAGCTAGACATCCAATCTACCTTTTATCCATTGTATACTAGTGATAAGTATCACCGATGGAGGGAGCGAATCTTTTGTTATCTGAAATGGCATCTTTATTCCCATCTTTTGAAATTCTATCGTCTCGACCTTCTTTAACTCAACAGCATGAATACCTTTTTCATCATCCACAGGAAAACTGCTGGATACGCATTTTGAAATCGGACGTTTCGACGCGTGACTATACGATGTTGGCTTCCTTTTTCACGGAAGTACCATATACTCCTTCCCCATCTACTCCAACAACGGAAAGATGGATTCGTTTTTTGCAGGGGACAGGCAATTCGCCTATCGGCAATAAAACAGAAATCCGGGCCATTCATCTGATGCTCCGAAATGTTGATGTTGAGGAGCTGGAGGATGCAGTAAATGCATTTTTTGACGGCAGCATGCAATTTGTATACATATCAGCAGACCAAGCGGTTTTGATCGAACAGAAATCGACTTATATACAAACCACCGAAGATTTGGCTTCGTTTGTAAGCGCGCTAGAAGCCGATTTCTTTATTAAAACTAAACTATACATCGGGAAGTTCCATACGGCTGATGATTGTTATCATACGAAATTTGCAAAGGAAGCAGAATGGTTTTTACAAGGCATCTCTTTACTGCCAAAGAATAGGATTTTTACGATGGAGCTCCTTTTTCCCTCTTTCTTTATTCACCAAGCATCACAGGAGATGAACGAGATGTTGCAAAGAGAAATTCTTGAACCAATCGGATATGACGACAGTATGCTTGAAACAGTCAGGTCGTTTTTTGAAAACGGATTCAACGCCTCTGTCACTTCTGAAAAATTGCATATTCACCGAAATACGTTGAATTATAGGCTTGCCAAATTTCAAGAAACGACAGGCATATCTGTCCGTAGTTTCGACGGTGCACTCGTGGCGTATTGCGCCAGCTTGCTTGCTTCTCGGTAAGAAGACAGTTTGCACAATACATTGCCGATCTTTTTTGTGCAACGTGTCCATACCGCCCTTTCGGCTGCATTGCTATCCTTAATGTATGAACTGACTAAAGGGGTGGCTTGAATGGAAGAGTTAGTATTGGATCGTATTTATAAAAAGTACGGGGATGAAGCCGTTGCTGTATCGGATTTTAATTTGCGCGTCGAGGAAAAGGAATTCATTGTCCTCGTCGGCCCTTCCGGCTGCGGTAAGTCCACTACGCTACGGATGATTGCTGGGCTTGAGGAGATAACTGATGGTGAGCTGCGAATTGAGGGCAAACTGATGAATGATGTTGCTCCAAAGGATCGCGATATCGCAATGGTATTTCAAAATTATGCGTTATATCCACATATGACTGTTTACGATAATATGGCATTTGGATTGAAGCTTCGGAAATTCTCGAAAGCTGAAATCGATGAGCGGGTCAGAAAGGCGGCAGACATTCTCGGACTCGATGAATATTTGACGCGTAAACCTAAAGCTTTGTCTGGGGGACAAAGACAGCGGGTTGCTCTCGGTCGGGCGATCGTACGGGACGCTAAATTGTTTTTGATGGACGAGCCTCTATCAAATCTTGATGCTAAGTTGCGAGTCCAAATGCGAGCGGAAATTTCGAAATTACATCAGCGTTTAGGCACGACAACCGTTTACGTAACACATGATCAGACGGAAGCAATGACGATGGCAACTCGTCTTGTCGTTATGAAAGATGGATTGATTCAACAAATCGGGACGCCAAAAGAAGTATACGAAAATCCACAAAACGTCTTCGTGGGTGGATTTATCGGGTCTCCGGCCATGAACTTCTTTACGGGTAAAATCCAGGATGAGCATTTTGCCATTGGACCTGTTTCACTCAAAATACCAGAAAAATCCTATCAACTATTGGAGAAGCAGGGATTCGTTGGTGAAGAAGTGATACTTGGCGTCAGACCAGAGCATATCCATTATACGAGTGATGGTACTGAGAATTCGTCCGACTCCCTTGTGCAAGTACAAGTCGATGTTGCCGAATTGACCGGTGCTGAAATGATGGTGTATTCCTCTATTGAAGGACAATCATTCATCGCTCGACTGAATGCGGATGCGGACGTCCAGCCTCGACAACAATTACAGTTAGTCTTTGACATGGAAAAAGCCCATTTCTTTGATAAATCTACGGAAATGCGCATTACAGAAGAAGTATGATTATACGAGCCTTTGCCCTTCAGACGAGCAAAGGCTTTTTCATTCCCATAACCGCGAACATAAAAAAGGTGCAGGATATTAACATATCCTACACTCTTTTTAGGCAAGTAAGAATGGGCAGGGATATCCTCAGCCTGATTGAAAACGCTTGTCAAGGAAGGCAACCTAAGAGCGCCACTTCCTAAAGGTGCCTTAATTTCTGCAAAGAGCGCAGAAATTAAGGCAAATCGAACCTTACGCCGTTCGATTGGCAACGGTTGCATGACTCGCCTCCTGCGAGCCCGCGCGAAGTCGAGCTAAGACGCGAATAGGACTAAAGTTCATGAGCGGACGAGCGAGTAGGGAAGGCATCCTAAGGACGCCGCGTCCTGCGGCAACGGATGCATGACCTACTTCCTGTAGGACTCAACAACGGATGCGAGCGTTTGTCAACAGGCTGAGGTGCAGGACATGATCATATCCTACACCTCATTCATTAAACAGTATATTGGATTAATCTCTTCCAGAGAATCCTTCCTTCGGGCTCCGAAGCGGAAAAAGGCACCCCATAAGCCCGTATCCCCTTTCAGAAGGCTCGGCTCAATTCGCTGCTCTTTGCCTTTGAATAAAGGATGTTGTAAATAATCGGCGAGTTCTTTTTTCACAGCTTCGACGAGTCGCGGATGGTTATTGAACACACCGCCGCCTAATACGATGGCGTGTGGATCGAGTAGGAGAAGTGTGTGATGCACTTCCCTCGCCAAAGCCCGAACCGCTTCATTGAGAATAAAGACCGCTTGATCGTCATTTGCATAATAGCGGTCCATTACTTCGTGCAGCGATATTTCAGGATCAGCGAAGGCTGTTCTCCCCTTCGCCTCCATTGCCGGTCCCGACACTTGCGTCTCCAATCTCGCCATGCGATCATTCACAATGCCAAACCCTATTTCACCAGCCATTCCCGCTCCTCGCACGAACTGACCGCCAATTATACTGCAGCAGGAAATGCCCGTGCTCAATGTGACGTAAACGAGCGACTCTTCTGCAAACCCTCTCTGTTTGTATTCTCCCCACGCAGCCATATACACATCGTTGTCCACTTTGATGTCTGCCGCTGTGTAAATGCCAGACAACCGTTCCTTTATCGGAAAGTCCCGCCACGGTAAATTGTTTTGGAATACCGCGACGCCTTTATCCACATCCACGATACCGGGTAGTCCAATTGAAATGCCCTTTATAGCCATCCGTTCTAATCCAGCTTCAGTGCACAGTTCATCACACGCATTCGAAAACAAGCGATAAAGCAATTCCCCGTCTTCCGTTTCACTCTTCTTCACAGTGGAGCTGACCATTACCCCATCCGCACTGAAAAGCGCCACCGCCAACTTCGTCCCTCCGATATCCGCCGCGAGTATATATTCCATTCGAAACACTTACGCCAATTTGACGACCTGCGTAAGATTTCGCGGTTGGTCGGGGTTGAATCCAAGACGGACAGCACGCTCATATGCCAGGAATTGAAGGAGCGGAACGTATAGGGAGTAACGATTGCGGTCGGTAATTTCATCAGTCAGTCGAATGAGTTGATTCGCTTCAAAATCTTCATTTGTTGGTCCGATGACGAGTACATACCCCCCAAGACGCTGTATATCTTTCACAAGACTTTGGTCAAAAGCAGCCGTCTCCTTTTGTGCAAGAAGAATGACAACAGTCGATTCGTCTACAATCGAAATGGGACCGTGCCTGAATTCAAGGCTGGAATAGCTTTCGCATTCTGTTTGCGTCATTTCTTTCAGCTTCAATGTAGCCTCTTTCGCCAATCCGTTATATTGACCCGATCCAAGATAAATGAATCGTTTTTTCGTCAAATCTTCCGCAATCTTCTTCGTCCGGTCCTCTGACGAAATCAATCCATTCACAAGATCCGGAATGAGTGCAAGCTCTTTCAAGTCTTGCTGTGCCCCCACCCATTTCACTGCGTACAGTTGCAAAGCATACATCATATTCGAAAAAGATTGCGTCATGACTACACTTTTCTCCGAGATATGATCAAGAGCAATCACTTCATCAGCCATCTCAGCCATTGCCGTATCGCCATTGCAAGTGATCGCCAATGTACGGATTTGCTCATTCTCCTTCAAGTTGTCCAATGCCATAATGATTTCCGATGTCGTCCCTGAACGTGAAATAGCGACTACTAAATACTTCTTCCCCGGTATAATCCACGAAGAAGCATGAAGAAAGAGCTCGGAAGCCGGTACAGCTGCAGCTAACACATCTGTTACGTTTTGATAGTATCGCGCAGCTGATGAGGCCAAGTAAAATGACGTGCCGCATCCCGTGAAGATGACTTGGTCGACTTCATTCGTATTAAAAGCTTCCTTCTCTAAAAGCTCATAAGTCTTGTGCAACTGTTCCGCCTGGTTTTTGATTTCATTATACGTATGCATCATAATCTCCTCCTCAATTCAATTCAATTCAATTCATGAATCTCAATCAATTTCAACAAATCCTCTACTTCATTCCAATCACTGTAGCCGATCTCCGGATGTGCCGCATTGACAGAACCGCATGCAATCGCACGCTTATATGCTTTCACATCATCTTCAGAAGAGGAAAACCCGTACAGCAATCCGCCGATGAATGCATCCCCGCTCCCGACAGGGTTTTTGAGGTCAATAAGTGGCGCTTCCGCTTGGAAAGAACCTGATTGATTACAAAACAAAGCGCCCTTTCCTCCCAACGTAAGACAAACATGCCCAATCCCTTGGTCTATAAGGCGGCAACCTTCTTTACGCATCCTCTCCATCGTCAAGGACTCTGCTCCGACCATGTCAGCAAATTCCCGCTCGTTCGGCTTGATTGCAAACGGTTTTGCTTCAATGCCATACCGCAATGCCATTCCACTCGTATCGAGTACCGCCTTCGCTCCATTCGCATTAATAATATCGATCATTTGCGCGTAAGTATCATCCGGCAACCCTTTCGGCAAGCTGCCGCTCAACGCAAACCATTTCGTCTTCTTCGATTTCTCGCGTAACCAGTCAAGCATCGCCTTCCATTCATCCTCGGAAATAACCGGGCCGCTTTCCAGTAGCTCTGTGCCTTTCCCTGTCGATGTTTCCATAACAGTCAAGCATACCCGGCTTTCACCAGCTATCGGTATGAACTGTTCAGGGATCCCTTTTTCTTTCACGAGGCGACGGATTTTTTCACCATTGTTGCCGCCTAAAAAACCACCGACATCTACCTTGGCCCCTAATGAAATAAGAACTTTGGCGACGTTCAGGCCTTTTCCACCAGCATCATGGTGCATATCCGAAATCCGATTGACTCCGCCTACCGCCAAACAATCAAGCCGATAAATCTGATCAATTGCAGCGTTCAATGTGATCGTTGTAATCATCGTTGCAGCATCTCAATCTTCTTTTTCACTAAGTCGATGAGTGCCTCTCTCGCCGGAAGGAAATATTTCCTTGGATCATTTTCGTTTGGGTTATCAATGAAATAGGAACGCAATTCATCAGCAAATAAGTCCTTCAATTCTGTCGAGAAATTCACTTTGGCTACGCCATAATTCAATGCCTTACGTACGCTTTCCTCACTGACGCCTGACGCACCATGCATCACTAGAGGAATGGATGTCTCATCTTGAATCTTACGAAGCAGATCGAATTGCAAATCCGGTTCTTGCTTATAATTTCCGTGGGCAGTTCCGAAAGCAGGGGCTAATGAGTCGATACCCGTTTCTCGTACGAACTCCCCCGCAAGTGTTGGATCGGTGAATGCTGCCATGCTTTCATCGACAATGAGGTCATCTTCCACACCGCCAATCGTTCCAAGTTCCGCTTCTACCGGTATCCCGATCGGTTTCGCAGCATCCACAACGCGTTTGACGAGCATCACATTCTCCTCAAACGGAAGAGTGGAACCGTCTATCATGACGGACGTATAACCTGCCCGCAAACATTCCATCACGACATTGAAAGATTCCCCATGGTCCAAATGCAATGCGACCGGAACTTTCGCTTGTTCAGCGGCCGCTTTTGCCATCGCAATCATATAAGGCATTCCGACATATTTATATGTACTAGATGTAGTTTGTAAAATGACCGGAGCTCCGACCGATTCAGCTCCTGCAATGATTGACTTGATGATTTCCAAATTATGTGCACCAAACGCCCCAATTGCGTAATGGTTGTCTCGAGCATCCTTCAGCATCTCTTTTGTAGTAACTAATGGCATTTACATAACCTCCTATATGATAGGGTTGTTGGTACAACCAACGAAAAGCGGAAGGCGCTTGCTCAGATGCGACAGGCATAAGGCAAAGATGCGGCGTGGCGCTTTTTGCGCTGCTCCTAACGCTACGCTTTTGCTTTGACTTATGACCCGAGCAAGTCGAACTGCGCAGGGTTCGATTTGCCGTATTTCTGCGGTATTTGCAGAAATTAAGACATCTTCCTAGCGCCTGTAGCTGGACAATAATAGTAAGCGAAGCACATAAAAAAGCTATGTACTTACACCAAATCAGTATAAAATCTGCAGCGATCGCCACGTACGATTGATATGCAAAATTCCACCGGACGATTGTTCGTATCAAAAGCCGTGCGTTCCAATAGCAAAGCAGGCTTTCCTACTTCCGTCTTCAAATGGACGCTTTCTTCTTCCCGAATCAAAACAGGTTCAAAAGCCTCTTTTGCACGTATGACGGAAACTCCATAACGGTTAGCCAGCAAGTCGTACAATGATGACGTTGCCACGTCAAACAAATCATCCTTGTTTTGTACGATTGACTTGGGCATGTAAGAGGATTCCAATATGATCGGCTCTCCATCTGCACAACGGATACGTTTCATCTTGATCACTTTTTCTTCGCGTTCAAGCTGCAATCCTTTCCGCACAGCCGAGGAAGGACTCACTTCTTCAACTTCCAGTACAATATCCGAAGGTTTGAATCCCTTATCTCTTAGTACTTGGCTAAAACTATAAAATCCTCCAAGCGATTGTTCAAACTTCGGATGCGAAACGAAAGTCCCTTTTCCTTGAATCCGATAAAGCATGTCCTCTTGCACCATTTCTTCAATGGCCTTTTTTACTGTATTTCGACTAACATTGAATGCAGCCATCAACTGGTTTTCCGAGTCTATTTTATCACCAGGATTCCATTCGCCAGATTTGATGCGCTCCTCTAAACGTTGCTTAACTTGATAATATAATGGAATAATGCTTGCTTGATCTAATGGTTTCATCTAGATTCATCCTTTTAAATAGTTCTTCAAGTTCCAATATATCATCACTTCAGCAAATTTCACATCAAATCATATAATCTCTTAAAATTGGAGTTAGCGGATGCATAGGCAATCGTCCCGTTACAGATTGTCATTTCGATATGGTCCGTATCGTCTAGAATGACGATATCAGCATCTTTTCCTACTGCAATGGACCCCTTCCGGGAATCGATGCCTAACCGTTTTGCCTGATTGAACGAAGTAACGTATGTCTGCTCAAGCAATGACAAGCCACCCCACTTCGCCATGTTTTTTCTCGCTTCATTCATCGTCACGATGCTGCCTGCTAAGGAAGCCCCTTGTTCTAACGTACATTTTCCATCTTGCACAATGACATTGTTGCCTCCTAAATCATAAACCCCATCAGGCATTCCTTTTGCCCGGATGCCATCTGTTATGACAAGCGTCCGTTCGATTCCCTTCTGCCTCAATATAAGTTTCAGCAAATCAGGATGAAAATGATGTCCGTCCGGAATCACTTCGACAAAAACTTCGTCAGCGAGCAGTACTGCTCCTACCACTCCAGGTTCGCGATGATGAAGCCCTCTCATTCCATTGAATAAATGGGTCGCATGTGTTACACCTCGTCGCACATTTTCCAACGTTTCGGCATATGTCGCATTTGAATGTCCAATCGAAGCGATGATCCCTTCTTCAACTACCCTTTCAACAAAGGAATGATCGCCCATCTCAGGCGCAAAGGTGACAATTTTGATAGCCCCTCCCGATAACCGTTGCCACTCGTTAAACAATTCAATATCTGGGCGTAAAATATACTGCTCCGGCTGAGCCCCTTTTTGCGCCGGATGAATAAAAGGCCCTTCCAAATGGATGCCGATCATTTCAGGAACGCCTTGCATATTTTGCTCACGGTACGTTTTTATAGCAGACATCGCTTCATCGATCCGATTGACTGGGTTTGTCATCGTTGTTGCGAGGAAGGAAGTCGTCCCTTCCTTTGCAAGTTTTTTTGCAATGCCTTTTAACGCCTCAACCGAAGCATCCATCACGTCAAAACCGTCCGCACCATGAACATGAATATCAATCATGCCGGGGATGATCCGTTTCCTTGATTGGCAATCAAATTGCAAATCAAAATCAGGTATGGGCGGGCAATCCGCCATATGTCCAATAGAACAAACTGTACCATCCTTCAAATATAAATAACCGTCTTCTAGTATCGATCGTTCCAATACGATTGTTGCGTTCAGCAGCCAAATTGGTTTCATGATCATGACATCCTTTCCAAGTCTACTGGTCTTCCGCCTGCAATGTGCCGTCCATCTTCCCTTTTATACGAAATATTGCAGAGGACATCCACGACAGGAACAGAACGGTTAAACTGATTCCGAAAAAAGGCAGAAGTCCGGGAATAAATAGAAAGAGACGATACAGCCCATAAAGACCAATAACCGACAAAAGCGCTTGAAGCGGAAACGATATGCTTAGCAAAATGGAGGTCGAAAAGTATCGGGTGAAGGGAAGCTCATAATGGGCGAAAACAGGAAATATATTCATTAACAGTACCGCATATAACAACAGAACCATACTGAGTAATGCAAGCATAACCAATCCATGCATTCCACCGATTGTTGACACGATTCGGAAATTCAGCACTAAAAAGTAGCCGAGAACAATCAAGACGATGCCTATTTTGTTCGACGTAATAAATTCTTTCTTATACGTCTGCCAAAAACTACGTACTAATGTTTTCAAATCATCCTCGCCTTGCAGTCTTTTTCGCATGACATGAAACATCCCGACTGTAGCTGGAGTGACTCCAAAAACGATGGCTCCAAGCAAGGTCAATCCAATCCAAAGCAGCTGGACGACCGCCAACATCATTACCAATTCCGCAAACCAATATAATTTTCCTCTCCACCCTGTCAGTCCCACTGAAACCATCTCCCATAAATGCTAAAGCTCATACGGAGGATAACCTCCGTATAAGCTTCCGATCACTTTTCTTTGTCCATGCGCTCGTATGCTTGTTGCGCAATTTCCAAATAATCTTGTAGTCCCATTTTTTCAAGATTTTTCGTGTACTCTTCCCATTTGTTGAAATCCATCTTTCCTGTAATGAAAGCTGCCGTCGATTCATTCACATATGTTTGGATATCCGTCATGATGGCGCTCACTTTATCATTTTCTTCAACTGTATAATTCAGCCCAGGTAAAATGTTTTCGTCTTTAATACGGTAAGGCTTGACCTTCTCGGCATTCAACATTGAATTTTCCTTCGACTCGGCACCTTGGAAAAATTTCTGTCTAACAATTCCTGGGTAGTATCCGCCCGGCCATGTCAAATATTCGCTGATCGCCTGGTCCATATTCAAGCCGTCGGAGTTATTCGTAATTGTTTCAAGGTATTTGAAATTCCCTTGGTCATCTTCTTCATACGTTATGCCTTCAAAGCCCATGAAGAACATTTTCGTCCCTTCTTCTCCATAGAAATAGTCCATCCAACGAACCATCGCTTCCGGATTCTTCGCTTTATCCGTTATGACGAACATCCCCAAATTTCCGAGTCCGTTCGAAACCGTATTGTAAGCTCGCTCTCCATGTGGTCCTTCGAGGACAGGCAATCCGACATATCCGTCAAGCTTCACCAATTCAGCCGGGTCGATCGCGTCTAACACTCCATAATTCCCTTTCGAGATTTCGGCAGTGAAGTCTTGCGGAGCGACTGTAAACACGTCTTGGTTAATTAACCCTTCCGAATATAATTTATGCATATACATGAGCATTTCCTTATATTCATCAGTAGAAGGAACAAAACGGAACGTATCAGTCCCTTCCTCAAAGTCTAGGTTTATGTTCATAGAGCCTTGTTTGTTTAATCCGAAGCTTCCACGAAGATAGGAGAGCATAGGATTAATGCCATACACACTTCCCCATCCTTGCTCATCCGCCTGTCCGTTGCCATTCAGATCGTTCTCCTTGAATGCTTTCAACATTTGGTAGAACTCTTCCGTCGTTTCCGGTTCCTTCATGCCTAATTTATCGAGCCACTCTTTTTTGACCCAAGGCGCCCCTGCTCGAAGTGCTTCAAATTGCGGGTCATAAATTGTCGGGAATCCATAAATATTTCCGTCCGCCATCGTAACCCCTTGCTTTACCGATGGATTTTCATCAAGAAGCTTCTTGAAATTAGGAGCATATTTGTCGATATAGTCATTCAGTGGTAAAAAGATTCCTTGTTGCCCGTACTTCAACAAATCCGTTTTCGAGAAAGCCGAAGCAAAGTAGATTTCTGGATAATCTCCACTCGTCAATGACAAGTTTCTCTTTTCAGCCAACGCTTCCGTTTGGACAGTCGTCCAATCGACTTCGATGTTCGTCATTTTCTCATATTCGTCCCAAAGCATAAGATCATTCCAATCTTGCGAAGCAAAAAACTTTGCTGCAAAGCCATCCACTTGGATTTTCTCCTTCACGATCGGCATGCCCGTCTCGTTTACATTCTCCAAGTCCCCTTTTTCGGAAGCTCCGTCCGTTTTGGAACAAGCTCCTAAAATTCCAGCTGACAGCAGTAGACTTGCTGCCATACCCGCAAAATATTTTCTCCTCAAACCAAACTCCCCCTATTATCCTTTTAATGAACCAATCATGACACCTTTTACAAAATACCTTTGCAAGAATGGATACAGCATAAGCATCGGTAGATTTGCAACAATGAGTACTGCATATTTCAAGCCTTCCACACTAAGTTGCTGCGCCAGGAAACTTTCGCTCGTTGTCTGGATCATGTCGTCTGTCTGCCCTTGGATCAAAATTTGCCTCAAAATGAGCTGCAAAGGGAATTTCTCTTGGTCTTGCAAATAGATAAGAGCTTGGAAATACGAATTCCAATGGCCGACAGCATAGAAAAGGACCATAACTGCAATGACAGGAAAGGACAGCGGCAACACGATGTTCCACAAAATCCTGAAGTTGCTGCATCCATCGATCATCGCTGATTCTTGCAATTCATGCGGAATCGATTGGAAGAAAGTCCTCATAATGATGATATTCCATACAGCTACGGCGTTCGGAATGATCATGACCCAAAACGTGTTCAGCATCCCAAGATCCTTTATTAACAAATAAGTCGGAATCAACCCACCGCTGAAAAAGATCGTGAAGACGATGAACGCCATAATGAGTCCCCTACCCTTGAAATCTCTTCGGGATAGCGGATAGGCGGCTAAAATCGTCATAATGACGTTCAATGCTGTGCCTACAACCGTATATTTCACCGTGTTCATAAATCCGGTAATGATATCCTTGTTTTTAAAGACTTTCTCATATGCATCCAACGTGAATTCCTTCGGCCAAAGCCACATCTCACCCGAAATGACGTATTGCGGATTACTCAAAGAGGCGCTTACGACAAAAATTAACGGATAGATGACAAGCAATGCGATTACTGTAAGGAAGAAATAATTAAAAAATATAAAGGTTCTATCGGACTTAGACTCTCTCAATTACTCCACCCCTTACCATAAGCTTGTCTCATTCACTTTCTTCGCAATCTGATTCACCATGATGAGCATGATGAAATTGATAATGGAGTTGAAAAGCCCGACCGCTGCCGAGAAGCTGTATTGCGCCTCCAAAATCCCGCTTCGATAGACGAAGGTGGAAATGACGTCGGATGCCGACATATTAAGCTCGTTTTGCATCAGATATACTTTTTCAAACCCGACGGCCATAACCGATCCCGCATTCAAGATGAATAGAATGACTATGGTCGGCATAATTGCGGGTATATTAATATGGATAATACGCTGGAACCTGGAAGCCCCGTCAATCATGGCCGCTTCATGCTGGGCCGGGTCGACCGCTGCTAGTGCCGCAATGTAAATGATCGAGCTCCATCCCATCGTCTGCCATACATCGGAAAACACATACAAGCTTTTAAACCATCCCGGCTCCGAGATAAAATCGATTGGAGATCCTCCGAAAAGCCGGATTACTTGGTTAATCAACCCGTCGGTTTTCAAGAATAGCAAGAGCATGCCGACGACTACAACGGTCGATAAAAAATGAGGCGCATAAATTACTGTCTGGACGAATTTTTTGTACCGGAGACTTTTCACTTCATTCAACATCAACGCGATAATGATAGGAATTGGAAACGACACGGCTAATGTGAATACTCCAATGCCTACCGTATTTTTAATTAATCTCCAAAAATAGTAACTATCGAAGAACCGTTCAAAATGCTTAAATCCTACCCACGGGCTCCCGAGGATTCCCTTAGATGCAATGAAATCTTTGAATGCGATTTGCAGCCCGTAAAGCGGGAAGTAGTGGAACACGATAAAATAGATGATGACCGGTGAAATAAGGACGTAGAGCTCCCAATTTTGCCAGATCGATTTCCACCACTTCGCCCTTGCCTTCCGTTTTGCTTTTTTCCGCTCATCCGCTTCCAACTTTTTCACCGACTGGACGTTTTCACTTACATTGGTCATATACACACCCCTTTCATTCAAACATCATCAGTTATGTACAATGCTAGATGTTTGTGAAACCTCTACCACCTTGCCTCCTGAACGAATGGACTCAGTAGCTGCGCAACCGACCGCAACACTCATCCTGCCTGCGAAAGGCGACGTCAGCGGTTCTTTGTCATAGAGCACGAGTTCGACGAAGTCTTGCGCAATTTTCGGGTCAGCTCCACCATGGCTCCCTTTCTCAGCTTTCATGTCATACGTGACATCACTGAATTCTTTCCATGTATTCGTTTTACGCGTTTTTAAATAAACCTTCCCATTCACATCATCGTTTTCAATCCGGCCTTCCGTTCCGATGAACGTGTAATTCCGCGAATAATCCGGCGTGAAATGGCATTGTAAATACGATGCTTTCACTCCACCTTCAAGCTCCATAATAAGCATGTTGTTATCTTCCACATCGATTTCTTCCCGGAATGCACACTCCGTGAAAGTGTGCGGAACATACTCAGGACAAGTTTTCTTCAAACTGCACTCAGGGCACGTCAAATTGTTCGGCATGTTGCCGCCATAGTAATCCAAACTTCCGAACGCCGACACTTTCGTCGTGTATCTCCCTGAAATCCAATGGATGACATCGAGATCATGCGACCCTTTCTGCAAGAGAAGCGACGTCGTATTTTTCGATTGGCCGTGCCAGTCATGATAGTAGAAGTATCCGCCGAAACCGACAAAATGACGGACCCAAACCGCTTTCAACTCACCAATTGCTCCTGAATCGATAAGACCCTTCATCGTCTGATACATACTCATATAACGCATATTGAAGCCGACCATCAAATGTTTGCCCGATGCCTGCCAAGCCTCCAAAATCCGGTCACAACCTTCGACCGTAATCGCTAGCGGCTTTTCGGAATAGACATGCTTCCCTGCCTGCAATGAGGCAATCACATGCTCCTCATGTAAATAATCAGGTGATAGAACAGCAATCGCATCAATATCGTCCTTGTTCAAAAGATCCTTATAATCCTTCGTCAAAAACAATGGAGAACCAATCATTTCCTGAAACTTCTGCTGCCGCGCTTCAGAAATATCCGCAAGCGCCACAATTTCAGATTCGCCATCCGGCTTGTGCCAATACTGCGCCAAACCTCCCCGTAAACCAGCACCAATTACCCCAATCCTCACCTTTTTCAAAATAGCCCCATCCTTTCCCTGTTGAACAATTTTGTAAAATAATCTGTGGATATTTTCCGGTTTTGCGGAAAACGTTATCACAGAGTGCAAAAATGAATAGTCGACGGTAAATCAAGTAGATTTCCGGACGATTAACTCTGTCGGTACAAATGTTTTTAAATCTATTCTTTCAGATTCCTCTGCTATTAGATTCAATAAGGCCTTCGCAGCAACGACACCCATTTCGAACTGAGGTATTGAGATCGTCGTTAAAGCAGGCACAACGTATTGAGCCAAATCATTATTATCAATGCCTACAAAAGCGACATCATCCGGAATGGACAACCCTTTCTCTTGAACGGCACGCATAGCTGCAATAGCAAGCAAATCACTGGCACATAGGAAGCCGGTCGGCAAATCGCCATCTGATTGTTCAATGGTCTTTTTTAACCATTCATAGCTCCGCTCTAAATACCATTCCGTGTCAACAACGAATTTCTCATTCATCTCCAACCCGAATGCATGCATCGCTTTCCGGTACCCTTTGAACCGCTTTTCAAGGTGTAGGTCACCGTCAACGCCTCCGCCTATGAATCCAATACGGGTATGGCCTTTGGATACGAGATGCTCAACTCCCTTCCATGCAGCTTCTTCCCGATCATAGTCGACGACTGACAAACTATGGTCACTATAATTGAAATCGACTCCAACGACAGGGATCCATTTCTTTAGTTCAGCCAATGTCTCCTTTCGTACAGGATCAACTAGCAAGATTCCTTCAATTTCTTTTTCTCGAATCATTCGTTGGAACAGATCTTCTTCTTCCAAATCGTCCGATTGAAGAAGGAGCAATGTATAACCCGCTTTGTTCAACGTCTCACTAATACCAATGAAAATTTTTGAAAAATACGGATTCTCATTCGCTATTCGAGGATTTGCTAACCAACCAATCCTTTTCGTCTTCCGTTTCTTTTCATCAGATGAATAGACTAGCCTTCTAGCATTCTCATTAGGCGTATAACCCATTTCTTTAACTGCCATCCATACTTTTCTTTTAATTTCCGGATTAACATTGCGTGAAGAATCATTTTGAATAACACGCGAAACCGTACTGATAGACACTCCAACCTTCTCGGCAATATCCTTCAACCTCACCATATCAATGCCCCTTTTCTTGGAAACGTTTTCAATTCATCGTAATAGATAAATTGAATAGGGGCAACAGGAAGTAGCAATCCATAACAACACGTCATCAGGTTGTTGGTACAAGTTGAATCAAATAAAAAATGTCAGATTGATTTCTGAACATTAGTATAATAAGAATTATAGAGAGTAGTCTTATTCATGTCAAGATAGTTTTTATATTTTTTATACTCCGTATAAATATCGCTACCAATATGACTTTCTGTCCGAATTCAAATTGCCATGAAAAAGCGCCAAACACCAATCAACTAAAGTTGAACGGGTGCTTGGCGCTTTTCAGCTTTCAAGTATGGGAACAAATCGTTTAACATCAACGACGTTTTTTATTATCCACTAAAACACACTACGCACCAATCCCCCATCTATCCGTAACGCAGAACCATTAATCGCCGAGGAGAGCGGACTACTTAAGAAAGTAACAAAATGTGCAATTTCCTCTGGGCGGATGAGCCTTTGAATAATGGAAGTTGACCTGTTCTCTTTCATGAATCGCTTTTCAGCTTCTTCCATCGTTAAGTTCTCATGAGGATACAGGCTGTTCAACATCGTTTCCACCCCTTCTGTCAAAGTGGAACCAGGCATTACTGTATTGACCGTCACATTCGTTCCTTTCGTCAGCTCAGCTAAACTGCGGGAAATCGAAAGCTGCATCGTTTTAGTCGCACTATAATGAGCCATTTCTTGAGATGGCATGATCGCTGCTTCGCTAGCGATAAAAATAACTCTACCTTCTCTTTTTTGAATCATTTGGTTTACATAGTGGCGAGTCAGTCGAACGCCGCTCATGATGTTCGTCTCGAAAAACGTAAACCAATCTTCATCACGGATATCAAAATAATCAGCAGGCTCGAAAATTCCTAGGTTATTAATAAGAATGTCCACTCCAGGGTACTTCTCAATAACCTGCTGGCATCCTTGCTCTGTTGCTAGATCAGCGACTACCGGATGGAGGATGGCGTCAGGATACTTTTCTTGGATTTCTTTTATCGTTTGCTCGACTTTTTCTTCACGACGTCCATTTATTAGAAGAGTGGCACCTTCTGCTACTAATGACGCGGCGATTGCTTTCCCAATTCCCGACGTAGACCCAGTAACTAATGCCATTTTACCTTTTAAATTCAGTTGCATGCAGGTCCCTCCCAGCTTCGTGTTTTTTCACCATACCTTATTAGAAATCAAAATTATCCGGATCCGGCCCGACCCGATAATCTTGATTCAAATCATCAATGATCTTCATTTCCTCATCCGTTAATTCAAAATCATACACATTCGCATTTTCAACAATTCGATGCTCTTTTGTTGATTTCGGAATGACGACAACCCCTTGTTGCAAATCCCAACGCAAAATAACTTGGGCGACCGATTTATTATGCTTGTCCGCAATTCCCTGCAGAACTTCATTGGAAAGCAACTCACCTTGCATTAACGGTGACCATGCTTCAAGTTGAATGCCGTTGTTTTGGCAATAGGCTTGCAGCTCTTTTTGCGTTAATCGTGGATGGCGCTCCACTTGGTTGACCATTGGTTTAATTTCTGCATCCTTCAGTAAGTCTTCCAAATGGTGAATTTGAAAATTACTTACACCGATCGCTTTGACTCGTCCTTCTTTATAAAGAGTTTCTAATGCTCTCCAAGCCTCTTTATACTTCCCTTCCACCGGCCAATGAATCAAATATAAATCCAAATAGTCCAAGCCAAGTTTCTGTAAACTTGTTTCATATGCAGCGAGCGTTGACTCGTATCCTAAATCTGAGTTCCAAACCTTTGATGTAACAAAAAGGGCTTCCCTTGAAATCCCCGCTTCTATCAAGCCCTCTTGGATTCCTTTGCCGACACCTTCTTCATTCGCATAAATCGCTGCTGTATCAATACTTCGGTATCCATGTGAAATCGCGGTTTTTACTGCGTTTAGTAATTCAGGCCCTTCCTCGACTTTAAAAACGCCGAGTCCGAACCAAGGCATTTTCACGCCATTATGCAAAGTTGTTGTAGCTTGTAAATTTGTAACCATCCTATTTCATACCTCCAATTTTTCATCTAAAAAAGCACGTATAGTATGCACGTTCCTGCAAATGTTATTATGATATATATTATCCCTAAAGAAAAGTACGCACTTCAAAGTAATATAGATACCAAAAAGTAATATAGGCACTTTTTAGTTCCTATGAAAAGGAGGACAACTTATGCAAAGCAAGAAATACAATATCTCAGTTGAAGCAACACTTGAAGTAATTGGAGGGAAATGGAAATGCGTTATCCTTTGCCATCTGACACATGGCAAAAAGCGTACAAGTGAACTAAAACGCCTCATGCCAAACATCACACAAAAAATGTTAACCCAACAATTGCGGGAGTTAGAGGAAGATGGGGTAATTAATCGGATCATTTATAATCAAGTTCCTCCAAAAGTGGAATACGAACTAAGCGAATACGGACAAAGTTTAGAAGGTATTTTACATTCACTTTGTGTTTGGGGAGAACATCATATTACGAAGGTTTATGGAGATAAGTTTTCAGTATTAGAGAATAGCGTTTTAAACGACCACTTGAAGTGAATAGCCTCAAACAAAAAATAAGCAGGATTCACAATTACCAATTGAAAAGGACCTTTCCATTCGTGGACAGGTCCTTTTACTTAAAACTCTTTATGTTATATTCAATTCCAATACACCCTACCAGCCATAACCTCTTCATTAATCAAAGCTCCCGGCCTCTGCCCAGTCAGCGCGGCTATGAAATCCCGACAAGCCATCTTCTCCATATTCGCACGGGTTTCAGCGGTCGCCGATCCGATATGTGGAAGGGTCACTAAGTTTGGCAAATCAAGGAATGGATGAGCCTTTGCAATGGGCTCCTGTACATACACATCCAATCCTGCAGCAAGGATTTCGCCTTCCTTTAAAGCAGCTGTCAGATCATCCTCATTTACTAAGCCACCTCTTGATCCGTTAATGAAAATCGCGCTATTTTTCATAAGTTCAAACTCACGGCGGCTCATCAGGCCAATGGTTTCCGATGTTTGTGGTGCCATCAGGCAAACAAAGTCCACTTGCCTCAGCAGGTCGTCCATTTCCAAGTACGTTGCACTAAACTGTTGTTCTGCCTCGAGATTCCTTGAACGATTGTGATAGAGAATGTCCATTTGAAACCCGAAGTGTGCACGCCTTGCTATCGCTTGTCCTATCTTCCCCATCCCTATGATGCCAAGCTTTTTCCCATGTACATCTACACCGAAGAGGGACGGACTTAACCTTGCATTCCAATTCCCTTCTTTCACATACTTGTCGAGTTCAGGAATTCTTCTTGCAGTTGCGATTAACAGACCGAAAATAGCATCGGCAGTTGTTTCGGTTAGAACGTCTGGTGTGTTTGTCGCTAGAATTCCCCGTCTTGTCAGTTCCTCAACGTCCAGATTGTCATATCCTACCGAAATATTTGTAACGACTTTCAATAATGGTGCTTGGTCAAGAAGTCGGGAATCTACTTCCACTCCTCTACCAATTAACCCTATTGTTGTAGGAAGCTCATCAATAAATTCCTGACTTCCGGGTTTGGCGATGACAACAGTAAACTGTTCTTCCAGTTCTTTTACCCTTTCTTCAGGAAGCGGACTGTAGATCAACACTTTTTCGCTCAATTACAATCACTCCTATTGCATATTTACATTCACCGCACGAAACGATTAGTTTCCAATCGCCACTTTACCAGATTTTAATCTACCTATGATTTGTTCAGTAACCTCAGCTGTAGTATGCTTGCCTCCAATGTCTGGTGTTAAGAATCCATCGTTCGTAACAGCTTCAATCGTATTCAATAGTTCCTGACCAAGCTCCTCTTCTCCGAAATGATCCAACATCATTTTAGCGGTCCAAATTTGTCCGATCGGATTCGATATTCCTTTTCCAAAGATATCAGGAGCAGAACCATGCACAGGTTCGAACATAGAAGGATACTTTCCGTTCACGTTGATATTTGCCGCTGGTGCTATGCCGATACTTCCCATAATGGCAGCGCCCAAGTCTGTTAAAATATCCCCAAATAGGTTGCTGGCAACGATGATATCGAATTTGTCCGGATGAGTGATGAAGAACGCAGACAGTGCATCAATATGCTGCGAATCCGTTCGGATATCTGGATAATCTATCGAAACTTCCTTGAATATCTCATCCCAAAATGGCATGGAATGGAAGATCCCATTAGATTTTGTCGCACTAGTTACATGCTTTTTCCGCTTGGTCGCCAGTTCAAATGCAAATCGCATTGCCCTCTCAGTACCTTTTCTTGAGAATATGGCATTTTGGATTGCAATTTCGTCCTCGCCTTGATAGATTCTCCCGCCTACCGAGCTATATTCCCCTTCGCTATTTTCACGGACAACCACAATATCGAAATCTTTCGGATTGACTAAAGGAGAACGGACGCCTCTGACTAGTTTTGCAGGGCGGAGATTAATGACTTGCTCGAATTCACGCCGAATTTTTAGTAGAAGTCCCCAAAGAGAAATATGATCAGAAACAAGTGTGGCATCACCCACTGCACCTAAAAAGATGGAATCGAAGTTTTTTAATTTTTCAAGGCCATCGTCATCCATCATCTTTCCATGCTCTAAATAAAAGTTGCAGCTATAAGGAAACTCTTCAAATTCGAATTTCAATCCGCCATGCACATCCGCAATTGTATGAAGCACGTCAATTGCCGCTGGTACGACCTCTCGGCCAATTCCATCTCCTGGTATCGAAGCGATTTTGTATTTCTTCATCACTATTCCTCCCTTTTTATATAAATCGATTATCATTATCAACTATTCCGACAATTAATTAGCTAAAGATAGAATAATAGATTCAAAACAACCCAATCCATCTCCACCATGTGGAGGCAATAAAAACTGTAGCTATAATCGTTATGATTGTCGCATATAGACCAGGCTTCAAGAAGTCATTTTGCGATATCATTCCTGTGCTATGAGCCAAAACATTCGGCATTGACTCTACAATTAAAATGAATCCAAAGAGACATGTGAGCCCAGTCGTAAACCCAACAACTAACGGATCTAGCCCTGCATTTGTCGCCACACTTATCATAACTGGAACCAACGTGACGACTGCAGTTGAAACATTCGATATTAATTTATGGAATAACTGTGCCGTAAGAATAACAACAATTATCGTTATGAAAGGATTTTGCAAAAGTGCCACAAACCAGTCCACACTTAAATAATCACTGATTGTATGCGTTGCGCCAGAATCGACAAATGTATAGCCTATCGACAGCGTAACACTTAACAGCAGTACCGTATTATAATCAATTTTCACGATTGGTTCCCATGCAGCAACACCAATTTTGGGCAGCGTCATCAGAACAACTCCTATTAGAGCTGGGATGCTCGGATGCATTCCATGTAATGGCTCTGTCAGCCATAGCCCGACAATGAAAAACAATATAAGCAAACAGCGGATTTCTCGTTTATTCACCGGACCTATTTCCTTCAATCTTGCTTCCATCTCTTTTCGAATTAAAGGGTAGTATTGTTGTTCCTTGGGTAACGGACATATTTTCAGTAACAAGAACCATATGGCTGGAATCAGAATGAGCCATAGAGGAAATGTATAGTAAAACCATTGGAAATACGTAATCTTAATGCCGGCAAAACGATTTAGAAGCTCTACAGTTAAAATGTTCCCAATTGCCGCGGTCATAACTGCGGTGCCGCTAATAACACCGCCAAAAGCAACGCCTAACATGATCATCTTCCGCAGATTGCTGCCAGGTTTAGCGTCAATCGTGTCGATGATCATCGACGAAACCGGTAACATTAATGCTGAACGGACCGCTGTCGACGGAATGAAAAAAGCTTGGATCTGTTGGACAATAATAATGCTCCCTACCAATCCTTTTGAACTGCTGCCCCATCTTTTTAATATTTCATATGTCATTCTCTTAATAAGAGTCGTTTCATTTACAGCTGCCGCTAACATCATCCCGGCTACGATTAGAAATGTGGCAGGGGATGCAAAACCGCTAAAGATGACCGACGAATCGGCTACATTAAAGATCAGCATTAATAACAGCAAAATCAACGCAGTAAGACCAATAGGTATTGGTTCTAATGACCATAAAATAATGCCAAAGATGATAATGCTCGTCATCAGTTTTCCCGTAGTAGAAAATGTATCAGGCAATAAGAAGAACATGCCCAGGAAACATAAAATCGCTAAAGCGATATACAACATCGGAGTTGCTTCCTGCATCTTACGCATTTATAAAGCCCACAACCTTTCCTGTTCAACACCTCGACTTTTGTCATAAATGAAAAAGAGTATGTATTCTCTGGTTGTGTTTTTTATGACTCAAGACTCCTTTATTTAGCGAAACAGACCCAGCCCGCAAAATGATTCGTCCTAAAAAAGTTTGCTATTTTGTGGAAACCAGCTTCGTCAAGCAATCTACGAATTTCTCGCTCGGGGATAGATGATTCGGTTAACGTACCTTTCATGAGCTCTTCGACTTTCTCTTCCGGCATGCTTGTCGTATCCAGCCAGTAATCTTTCCAAAGAGAAACGAGCATTTGAAACTCAGGGTCATCGGGATCACCGCATTTGCTTACTAGCACGAATGGAGCGCCAGGCTTCAAATGTGATATTACCTTTTTCAACAACGCTAGTTTTTCATCTACGTCTGCAATGAAATGAAGAACTAAAATACATGTTGCGGCATCGAAAGAATATTCCTCCGGCACATCCAAAACCGTTCCGTTGATAAATTCCACACGATCATCGATTCCTAGTTCCTGGGACTTGAATTTCGCCAATTCAAGCATCGATTTTGCCGGATCAACAGCCGTGAATGTCCAACCTGGATTTGTCGTTCCAAACGCTTTCAGTTCATTCCCCCCACCGCCTCCAACAATAAGGAGAGAAGCGTCTTTTTTAAGATTCGCACGCAAAAATGTCTGGGAAAGTCGCATCATTGGATCGTACGTCGGAAGCGTCCGTCGTACCCCTCTGTCATATTCAATCGCAATCTTTGAATTAAACTCCATCTTTTCAGGCACTGTAACAACCCCCATCTAATGTCGGATGACTCTTTAATTTTGGTTGTTTTTCATCATATTAATTAAGTTATCTCTCGTTCTCAATATATGTTTTTCAGTAACTTTTCTAAGTTTCTCGCCATTTCCTTGCCTTGCATATTCCAACATTTGAAAATGTTCTTTACGGCCTTCATCTATCGTATTTGCAAGCAGACTTGGCGTATATGACGGAATGCCTTTCCAAAGCGTATCAATAAATCCTTTAATCCTTCTCCAAGAACAGCCTCCCATTAAAACTGTATGGAATTTTTCATTGAGAACCATATATTCTTCAATGTCATCGTCGTTTCCATGTAAGCTAGACATTTTCATATATAATTCTTCTAACTCTTCAAAGTCTTCGTCTGTTAAAAATTTATAAGATTGTGCTACAGCTTCCCCTTCCAATAATGCCCGCAACCGATAAATTTCCTCAATATCCTCTATCGAAATGGGTGTTACGATTGCTCCTCTCCTTGGCTCAATATGAACAAGGCCCTCCGTTTCCAATTGGCGCAACGCTTCCCTGAGAGGCATCCTGCTTACACCTAATTTTTTGGCCCATTCCTCTTGCATTAGTCGTTCCCCCATCTTAAATTCACCTTTTAAAATGAGTTCACGTAATCTAGTTGTTACTTTGAATTGCAGCGTCATTCGATCATAATCAGGCAGTTTGTAGTTATTCATGTTCTTCCTCGCTTCTATTTTACTTCTAGATAAAAGGCGCCTTCCATTTACACACTACTTATGTAATACGAAAGACGCTCACTTCCATTTTATATGCTGTTATCCAATAGTCAAAAGTAATTCATACAAATCCGACTTCGCTTCAAAGCCAATCCCAGGAGTTTCAGGCAACTTTACATACCCACCTTCAACTGCATAATGATCCGCGAATCCTCCAAATGGTTCAAATACCCCCGGATAGGACTCGTTGCCATGCAATGCAAGTCCAGCCGCTATATTCAATGACATTTGATGTCCCCCGTGAGGTATGCATCGTCTAGATGACCATCCGAATTCCTTCAGCATATCAAGAATCCGTAAATACTCTACCAATCCGTAGCTAAGGGCACAATCAAATTGAAGGAAGTCTTTTTCAGGATTCATTCCCCCATAACGGATTAAGTTTGTAGCATCTTGTAGCGAGAAAAGATTTTCGCCCGTTGCGATTGGATGCGGATAACGCTTCGATAATTCAGCCTGTAAATAGTAATCAAGCGGATCTCCCGCTTCCTCATACCAAATCAGTTCATAGTCTTTGATCTTATCGCCAAACTCAATAGCGTAGTCTAAATCAAATCGCCCATTGGCATCTACCATTAAGCCGCTTCCATTTGGCAAAATATCCAGAACTGCCTCTATACGCTGCAAATCCTCGTTCAAGGAAGCTCCGCCGACTTTCATTTTAACGTCCCTGTATCCTAAATCCAAATAACCCTTCATTTCATCTTGAAGCTCTTTTAAGCCTTTATCCGGATAATAATAACCGCCTGCAGCATACACATACACTTTTTCATCCACTTCACCATTCCCATACTCTTCCGCCAGCAATCGATACAACGGTTTTCCTTCTATTTTTGCAACAGCATCCCAAATAGCCATATCAAGGACTCCAACCGCGACTGTCCGTTCACCATGTCCACCCGGTTTTTCATTCGCCATGAGAATGGCATGAATTTTATGCGGATCAAAATTAGTCCCTTCATCATTTACAATGTCTTTAGGATCTGCTTCAAGCAATCTTGGTATAAAGCGTTCGTTCAACAGCGAAGTCGGTGCATAGCGCCCATTGGAATTAAAACCGTATCCGACTACCGGCTTCCCATCTTTAATAACGTCTGTCGTAATCGCTAAAGCCGATGCAGTCATTTTACTAAAATCAATATAAGCATTACGGATAGGACTGCTTATCGGAACTGTCTTCACGTCAATTTTAGTGATTTTCATATCCTCAACCCCCTACTTGTTATTGGAGCGACCTCATGAAGAAATAACGTTCATCGAATCATGAACGCTTTTGATTTCAACTTCGTATTTTTCTTCGATATGCTTAACGATCATTGTATGATCCGCACCTTTTTCCAACTGTTCCAAAGCATGTTTCCATAGTTGAAGATTCGTATTAGCAACATCCAATGAGATGTTTTCGGTTTCTGCTATGAGATTGGCAATCGATAAATCTTTTACCATTAGGTCAAGAGTGAAGCCCGAATCAAATTTCCGATTGACTATTTGACTAGGAAACTTCAACTCGCTTGAAACACTTCTTCCCGTACTCGTATTAATGACAGAGAGCATTTTATCAGGATCTAAGCCTAACTTTACGCCAAGCGCGATTGCTTCTCCTGTAACAGCAAGAGTGGTTGCAGATACCATATTGTTCAACGCTTTAATTGTATGTCCCGCACCGATCGCTCCTACATGAATGGCATTTTCGCCAATCTTACATAAAAGCGATTCAACTTCTTTAAAATCTTTTTCTTCACCGCCTGCCATTACGGACAGAGTGCCTTTCCTCGCTTTGGCTACACCTCCGCTGACAGGAGCATCAATCATCCGGAAGCCTTTGCTCTTTAGGATTGCATTCAATTCCTTTGTTGAAGCGGGATCAGAAGTCGTCATCTCAATCAACAGACTTTTCGGTCCCATCCCATTTACTACACCTTCTGCACCAAGGACAATCTCCTTAACGATCTTTGCATTCGGTAAAAGGGTAATGACATAAGGATAGTTGCTCGCCAACTGTGCCGGCGTACGCTCAGCAACAGCACCTGCTGCAACCATTTCGTCCACCGCGTCTTGATTGATGTCGTATACACCGACAGAAACTCCGACTTCGAGAAGTCTTTGCGTTATTCTGCTCCCCATATTTCCTAGCCCAATAATTCCTACTCTCATCTACATCACCCCTTGCTTGGAATCGCTAGCCGTCTTGCCTAAATTGTAATACGCTATCCCTGTAGACATCTCCACCGTACATATCGTTAATAACGACAACAGGAAAGTTTTCGATCTCCAATTTTCGGATTGCTTCAGTTCCTAGATCTTCATAAGCTATCATTTCAGAAGACTTGATGGAACGGGAAATGAGAGCTGCCGCCCCTCCAACAGCACCGAAATAGACTGCCCTATGATCTATCATCGCTTGCTTGACCGCTTCACTTCGATGCCCTTTTCCAATCATTCCTTTTAGACCTTTTTCCAATAAATCCGGTGTATACAAGTCCATGCGTTCACTCGTTGTCGGACCTGCGGAACCGATCACTTCTCCGGGCTTGGCTGGAGTCGGGCCAACATAATAGATGACTTGACCAGTCAAATCTATGGGCAATGGCTTTCCTTCCCCAATGCACTCTACCATCCGTTTATGCGCCGCATCTCTCGCGGTATATACCGTGCCGGATAACAATACGCGGTCGCCGGCCTTTAATGTCTTTACACTCTCTTCCGTCAATGGAAGCTTTATTTTTATCGGCATACTGACGCCTCCTAACCGAATTGAACCGTTTCATGCCTACTAGCATGGCAATTTAAGTTCACTGCTACCGGAAGCGCTGCGATATGACATGCCTCCGATTCTATTTTCACATCCAGCGCCGTCGTACTTCCGCCCATTCCTTGAGGACCGATTCCTAAACGATTGATTTGTTGAATGAGTTCTTCTTCCAAATCAGCAATTTCTTTACTAGGATGGCGGACACCAATCGGTCTGAATAACGACTTTTTAGCTAAATAAGCGCATCTTTCAAAATTTCCGCCAATACCAATTCCGACAACTAAAGGCGGGCATGCATTCGGACCGGCTACTTTCACAACGTCCAGCACATAATCTTTAATCCCTTGTATGCCATCCGATGGTTTCAGCATTTTCAAGCTGCTCATATTTTCTGCACCGCCGCCTTTTGCGGTCATATGAAGAGTCAACTGGCTCCCTTCCACTAGTTCAATGTGGATGACTGCTGGGGTGTTATTACCTGTATTTTTGCGCTGTAAAGGATCATAGATCATAGAATTTCGTAGATATCCCTCGCTATAACCTTTTGCAACCCCTTCATTAATCGCCTCTACTAGACTTCCGCCTGCTATTCTACAATCTTGGCCCAGCTCGACGATGAATACTGCCGTTCCTGTATCCTGGCACATTGGAACTTGGTCGCGTTTTGCGATGTCGGCGTTTTCAACCAATTGGGAGAGAATTTCTTTGCCTGTATCGGATTTCTCTGTCTGTAATGCTCTTTTGAATGCCGAGTACACATCTTCGCCTAAATCATAATTCGCCTTTTGACACATCAATTTGACATGATGGACGATATCTTCATACGTTATTTCCTTCATCGGTATCCCCCTCTGTCCGCCTTTCGTCAACTGACGACGTAAAACGTACCTAAAGCTTTTGCAACGATATCACCTTCTGAATCCTCAATTGTACATTCAGCGACAATTGTCGTTTTCCCCCACCTTATTATCGTTGGGAGTGCTATCAACTGAGCTCCTGCCCCTTTTTTGATAAAATTCATCTTCATTTCTAAGGTGAATACTTTTTGATCTTCTGAAAGTCTTCTCAAAATCATAAAACCAATCGCCACATCAGCTAACGTATATAGGGAGCCACCCTGCGCCACGCCATACGTGTTGACATTATGTGGCCCCAAACGCATTTCAATTTTATCCTCTTCCAACTGCTTAAGACCTGTCAGCCTTCCGTATAAATGCATAGGCAATTTATTTTCTTCCGATTGCTCGGTCAATTCTTTATAGGTGGATAGTAAGTAGTTCACTTCCTCTAATTGCTTGATTGACAATCCATCCAGTTTGCTTGCGATTGTTTCTAGTAGCTCTTTGTCGTTATGATCAGGAGTTGTCATGTAAAACTCTCTTTCTATATATATTGGACATTCGTGTTCAGCTCGGCCATGAGATCAGCGATATTATCCATTGATTCAATCGCTAGCACGCGGTCAGCAAAAAGTTGACGATTCTCTTCCGGCAAACTTGTTGCAAGCTTGACGAACTTAGTACGTAAATCCTCTGACGTCACTGGATTTTCCGGGTCACCTTTAGGGAAATCAGTCTGTTTACTAAAGGTTTCCCCGCTCTTAAGAACAACTGTCACTTTAGCTCCCCATTCTTTCGGATAATTGGCATTTATATCTGGATCCAATGCTACCTTCACTTTATCCATCACTTCACGGATGGTCCCATCCCAGAGATTTTCACCGCCAAAGTCATCCAATCCCGCGCTTTTCTTGACCAATGCTAAAGCAGTGCAATATTGAACGCTGAACTTGGAAGCATACTCAGTTTTTGGATCATTGTTATCCGTTATTTCTAAGGTCGCTTTGTACGCCCCGATGTCGATATGATCGATATCTTCAAGATCAAAATTGTTCTCATTTGAAATTTCTATTGCCAGATCGATGACTGCATGCGTATGTCGGCATGAGGCGTGCACTTTGAATGAGTTCTCCAAAATTTTATATTCATTTCCAAGATTCCTAGTGATTTTGCTCCTATCATGAACTTCGCTCATAGCGTTGAAGAAGCCTCTGTCACCCTCTAGTATCTTCTTGGCGCCTGTAAACCCTTTTTCTGCTAATAAACTCGCTAATAATCCATTCATTGCGGCCTTCCCGGTATGAAGCTGCTTCGTCATAGCTCCATCTTCAATGAACTCCCATAGTCCAGCCGCCTGGGATCCTGCGTTTCCTAGAGCATTGATGAACGCTTCTTCATTCAAATTAAGTAATTTTGCTACAGCAACGGCAGAGCCGAATGTCCCGCACGTCGCTGTATTATGCCAATAATGATAATGTGAAGGCGAAACTGCTTCACCGATTCTAAAGCAAACTTCGTAACCTAAAGCGACAGCCAAAATAAGATCTTTGCCACTCAGCTTTTTCCACTCCGCCACTGCTAACGCTGCCGGTATGACGACTGTTGCAGCATGGATGATGGAGGACTTGTGTATATCATCCAATTCAACGATATGACTGGAAGCACCGTTCACGAGGGCAACGTTCAAAACAGATGATTTACCGCCTGTTAAAAGAGTAGCTTGAGGATTGCCTCCAAACTCCCCAACTGCTTCGCTGATCATTTGGATTGGAGCTTTTGATACCCCTGCAAGCGCGGAACCGAAGTAATCCAGTATACAAAGCTTTGTAAATGAAATGACTTCTTCCGGCAAATCTTCGTATGTCAGTTGCGAATAGTACTTTGCCAGCTCTCCACTCAAATTCAATTGCCATTCCTCCCCTGAAAGTTCTTGTTTATCCCCGAAGAGTTCTCGTTTTCTAAGCATTCACTTTTAAAACGATCTCGGCATTCCCAAAACATGTTGACCTACAAAACTGACAACCAAGTTATTAGAAATTGGTGCTATCATGAATAAGCGCGCTTCCCTAAATTTCCTTTCAATATGGTACTCTGTTGCAAAACCATATCCACCATAAGCGTCCATTGCAGCATTGGCGGCTTTCCAAGCGGCTTCGGATGCCAAATATTTAGACATATTCGCTTCAGCTCCGCCTTTTTCACCCGCATCAAACATCGCAGCGGCCTTATCCCTCATCAACTTCGCAGCTTCAATATCCATGTATGCTTTCGCGATTGGGAACTGCACCCCTTGGTTCTGGCCGATAGGGCGATCAAAAACAACACGTTCGTTGGAATATTGAACGGCTTTATCCACAAAGTAATAGCCATCCCCAATGCTTTCCGACGCAATCAATATGCGCTCGGCATTCATGCCGCTTAATACATATCGAAAGCCCTTGCCTTCTTCACCGATCAGATTCTCAACAGGGATTTCAACGTTTTCCAAGAAAACTTCGGTCGTCGCATGGTTGATCATCGTATCGATTTCACGAATCGTAATTTTATCCTTCTGATCGTTCATATCTAAGAGGAACAAGCTCAGTCCATCCGTCTTTTTCGCCACTTCCTCTTTTGGCGTTGTCCTCGCCAACAGTAACATCAAGTCCGAATGCATCGACCGGGAGATCCAGATTTTCTGTCCGTTCACAATATACTTATCGCCTTTGCGGACTGCCGTCGTCGAAATGCTTGTTGTATCACTGCCTGCCGTAGGCTCCGTAATTCCAAATGCCTGCAAACGTAATTCACCAGTGGCAATCTTAGGCAGGAACCGCTTCTTTTGCTCTTCGCTTCCGTGATTAAGCAGCGCACCCATCGTGTACATTTGCGCATGGCCCGCCCCTGCATTTCCACCTGATCGGTTAATCTCCTCCAAAATCACGCTCGCTTCCAGCATGCCGAGTCCCGCTCCGCCATATTCTTCGGGAATCAACACGGAGAGCCATCCTTCATCCGTCAACGCTTTAATGAATTCCTCGGGGTATTCTTTGTTTTTATCCAGCTTTGCCCAGTAATCCTCCGTGAACTTGCTGCATAACGCACGTATGCTTTTTCGAATTAATTCAATTTCATCTTCTGAGCTTTTCGTATATATAACCATGCGACACACTCTCCCTTGTTTATTTTTGTTAGATTCCTCGCCAATTCGGCAACCGTTTTTCATTGAAGGCCAGTACGCCCTCTTTTCGATCTTCCGAGTTAGCGCATTTGTAGTATTGGTCCAACTCGATTGACAGGGCTGTATGTAAATCGGTTTCAAGCCCTCTGTCAATTGATCTTTTGATCGACTGAAGGGACAAAGGAGCGTTTTTAGCAATTTCACGAGCCGACTCGACTGTCCTCCCGATTAATTCATCACTGGAATAAACATTGTTCACAAGACCGGTTTCGGCTGCTCTTTTTGCAGTAATTTGATTCCCTTTGAATAAAAATTCTTTTGCTAACGCTACAGGAATGGCTCTAGGAAGAAGCTGAGTTCCTCCGACTCCCGGGATGATTCCCAATGTCACTTCCGGCAAGCCCATTTTTGCATGTTCAGCCATATAACGAAGGTCGCAGCTCAGCGCCATCTCCATACCACCGCCAAGGGCATATCCATTAATAGCTGCAATAACAGGGAACGGAAAATTTCGCAATGCACTATACGCATCTTCAAAAATATCATGCTGCTTTTTCCACTGCTCATTATCCATCGTTTTCCGTTCTCGCAAATCCGCCCCTGCACAAAAGCTTTTTTCTCCGGCGCCGGTTAGAACTAGCACTCTCAAATCCTTTTTGTCTTTCAAGATTGATAAGCATTCAATAAGCTCAACCGCCATCAGAGTGTTCAAGGCATTCATAGCTTCGGGCCGATTAAGCTGCAGGACGTATACATTGTCTTCTGCATATGATTCATCCAGTTTAAGTGTTTCCCATTTGCTTGTTGTCAACTGCATAGTCATCCTCCTGATTATTGGTCTCGTCTATTTTGAAACAGGGACAGCGTACTTCCGATCATACGGTCCCGCTTTAAGGAGATAGCTGCTATTCGGATGTCCGATAATTGTTTCAAGTAAAGCTGATGCTTCTAGCAGTCCATCCAATCGGATATCCGTCCGGATTCCCATACTTTGCAACATATGAACAACATCTTCAGTACAAACGTTTCCTGTCGCCCCCGGAGCAAAAGGACATCCCCCTAAGCCGCCTAAAGCTGCATCGAAGTTTGTCACCCCAGCTTGTAACCCTGCGAGTATGTTTGATAACCCCATTCCTCTCGTATTATGGAAATGCAAATTGAGATTTTGCTCCGGAAATGCTGCCTTCACTTCTGTTAATAATTCAAAGACTTGCTTCGGATTCGCCATCCCCGTCGTATCAGCCAAAGTGAGCTGGTTGATAGTAAAATCTAGCAATTGATTAATAATAGAAAGAACACGTTCTTTAGGAATCTCTCCCTCGAATGGGCAACCGAATATAGTAGCAATCGTTGCATTGAGAACTATATTATTCCGATTACAAAAGTCATTTATTTCTTTCAGTTCCGCAATAGATTGTGCTGTAGTTTTATGGACGTTCTGCATATTGTGCGTGTCACTTGCCGAAAAAACGAAGTTGATCTGTTCTACTCCGGATTCCCCCGCTCTTTCTGCCCCCTTCAAATTTGGGACAAGAGCTACTAAGTTTGCAGCCTCATCTGCAATTTCTTCGAACAATTCATCACTGTTAGCCATTTGCGGCACCAACTTAGGGTGGACGAATGAGCCGAACTCAAATGACTTCACTCCTGCATCCTTTAAGGATGAAAAGAGGAGCTTTTTCTCTTCAACAGTCAATATTTTTTTCTCAAGTTGTAGTCCATCACGCAAGACCATTTCATTGATCCGTACTTCTTTAGGGAAGTCCATTGTTATCCCCCTCGCCTGCTTTCTTATTTGGATTCTTCCTCCTCAAACACCGCATTTGCTACACGAAAACTATCTATTGCAGCAGGCACGCCACAATAGATTGCTGTTTGCAATAAAACTTCTTGAATTTCATCCTTAGTTACGCCATTATTCAGCGCACCTCTGACATGCAGCTTCAGCTCATGTGGACGGTTCAATGCTGTAATCATGGCAAGGTTCAACATACTTCTTGTTTTTTTCGGCAGTCCAGGCCTTGACCAAACCTCTCCCCAGCAATATTCGGTAACTAATTGTTGCATCGGCATGTTAAAATCGTTCGCATTTTCAATTGATTTATCTACATACTCTGCTCCTAGGACACTTCGTCTAATTTCCAACCCTTTTTCGAATTTTTCACTGTTCATATTTTGGCAACCCTTTCAACTTTTTTAGTTTGAATGACTCCTTTGGACAAAAGTTCATCAATCGTCTCCTGCGAAATACCACTATCTTGTAGTATCGAAATTGTATCTTCTCCTAATAGAGGCGGTGCTTTTCTAATCCTGACAGGCGAAGCCGACAATCTAATCGGCAAACGCGCAAGCTTCATTTCATCGATTAACGGATGGGCAACTTCCTCCAACATCCGTGTGCTCTCCATCTGTGGATGATCAATCATTGATGAAATGTTTCGGATTATAGAACTAGGAACACCGGCTTGATCAATTCGTTCTAACCAATAGGAAGCATCTTGGCTGCTAAGTACCTGTTCAATCTCACGAGATAATTGATTTCGATTTTTAACTCTATCTAAGTTCTTCTTAAACCTCGGATCCTCTATCCACTCTTCTTTATCCAACGCTTTACATAGCTTTCCGAACAGTGAGTCATTTGATATTCCAATCATGAGTTCACCGCTTTTCGTCTTGAACGCCCCATACGGCGCAAAGGAGCTATGTCCCGTTCCCATTTTTACTTGTTCTTCTCCAGTTGCCATGTAAGAGAGTAAATGATAGCCCGTCCAAAAGACACCTGTTTCAAACAATGAAGTTTCCACTTTTTGTCCTTCGCCTGTGCGCTCTCTATGTAATAAAGCAGAGAGTACCCCAATTGCCCCCCACATCGCGCTTCCTTGGTCCAAAATAGAAACTGCCGCCCTAGCGGATTCCCCTCCGGCAGGTCCATTGATGCTCATAATCCCTGTCTCGGCTTGGACGATTGCATCATATCCGGGTTTTTTGCTATCCGGCCCTTCTTGTCCATATGCCGTCAGCGAACAATAAATCAAACTAGGATTAAGCGCTTTCAACGTTTCGTAGCCAAAACCGATTTCTTCCGCCTTTCCAAGCCGGAAGTTCTCGACGAAGACATCACCTTCTTTTACGAACGTATATAGCAGCTCTTTCCCTTCCTCGCTCTTCAAATCAATGACAATTGAACGTTTATTTCGATTGATTTGAAGATGGTAGACTCCTTCGCCTTCCCATAACGGCCCCATGCCCCGGGAATCATCCCCAATGAATGGACGCTCTATTTTAATGATGTCAGCACCTAAATCACCCAAAATCATTGTTAAACTAGGTCCCGAAATATTCGTTGTAATATCAATCACTGTTATTCCTTTTAGCGGACCTTCCATGCCAAGCTCCTCCTTTTCATGTAACTAGCGGTGGATTTTGTATCCAAAATAAATAAAAATAATATCATCTTGTTGTTAACTCTTTAACCGATTCCACTCGTTCCAAATTCAATATGTCATGAATCAATCTCTCCGACTCTGACTCATTAGACAAAACATCACTTGCTAAACCTTTGAATTTATTAATGATACCTTCAAGCGTCATCGGATTTCCAAGACTGCCTTTTGCATGCTTCACCTCATATACGATGCTAGTACCATCATGCAAAACTGCCTTCGCCAGCACCTCTTCTTCCTTCATCATCTCATCAACAACGACACGGATTTTCGACTGCAATTCCACAATGGCAGGATCTTTTACATTTTCATCCGTATACTGTTTTTCACTAGCGTCCCCTTTTAAGAAAGAAACTGCCGCTGTGAAATAGATGCTGAACTTCCCTTCGAGCCCTGTTTGAGGATTTTGCTTTCCGGTCAATTCAAGTACATATGGATTCACTTTTAACTCAATACATTCGAGGTCTTCTTCAGCCACTTTCTGTTTCAAGTGGATGCACGCATCGATCGACGGGTGAAGGACAATCCCGCAGGCATATGGTTTAAAGCTGTTTTTTCCAAGCTCCCATTCGGCGCCCCAGTTAAAGTTGACCTTTGACAAGTCGTGCTCCGGAGCAAGTACATTAGCAAAGCCCCTTTTGGCTTCTAATATCTGTACTGAACTCGTGAATCCTCTTTTCGCAAGCAATGCAGCCAACAACCCATTTTGCGCAGCTTTTCCGGGATGAAACGGCTTTGACATTGTTCCAAAAACCTCTCTGAGCCCAGATGATTGAGTTCCTGCAATTCCTAGCGCCCAAGCTAACCTCTCTTCATCCAACTTAAGCAATAAACCGGCGGCTATCGCTGCACCAAATATTCCTGTTGTGCTTGTAATATGCCAACCCAGTTGATAATGACTTGGATAAACAGCATTAGCAATCCGGAGTTCAGCTTCACACCCTAAAATAAATGCATGAAGTATTTCTTCCCCACTCAAATCCATATGCTCCCCTAACGCCAAAACAACCGGAGCAATAGGACCACTAGGATGATGGATCGTATCTAAATGAGTATCATCGTAATCAAAAATATGGGAAGCTGTGCCATTAATCAATGCCCCCATCAGCAGGTCCACTTTGTCATCCCTTCCGAACAGCGAAACCTGTTCAGCTGATTGAAGTTCCTTTGACAAGTCAACTAACATATCGATCGAACGATCATTAATTGCTCCTATTGTTACTCCAAGCCAATTCAATAGACTTAACTTCCCGTGTGCTTTGACCTCATCCGGTATTTGATCGAATGAAGTCGTTAAACAATTCGAAACAAGTTCTTTAGTAACCATTCTTCATCCCCCATATAGAAGCGATTGAAAAGTTGCACATACTCTGTTCAACTTTTCAATCGTTTTAGATCTAGTCGTTATTTTTTCGAAATCTCTAAAGCCGCATCGATAACATCTGCGCCGATTTCATCGCGATACTCGTCATATACCGGTGCTAGAACATTACGGAATTCCTCCACTTGCTCAGGAGTAAGTTCGATAATTTCAATAGCGCCGCTTTCTTTTATTTTTTCATACGCCTGGTCATTTAAGGATTTCGCTTCCGCTCGCGCAACCTTAGTCCCTTCCGCAATTCCCGCTTCAACAATTTCTTTAGTTGCATCATTTAAGCCGTCCCAGAACTTTGTATTCGTGAATATTGCATAATCGACTCGCGTATGGTTCATTACTGTCATATACTTTTGAACTTCGTGGAACTTCTTCGATTCAATGTTGCTGAATGTATTTTCCTGGCCATCAACAACGCCTTGATCTAACGCTGTGTACAGCTCTCCAAATGGAATGGATTCAGACCCTGCCCCCAAAGTCTTATAGATCGTCTCCAACAATTGGCCACCTTGTGTCCGGAATTTCAATCCTTTCAAGTCGGCTGGTTCCTTAATCGGTCTTTCATCATTCGTAAGATGCTTCCCACCGTTTGGCCACATGGATATACCTAAAACTCCATCGCCAGTTAAACTGCCGAGAATTTCCTGACCTTTCTCTCCATCCCAGAATTCAATTGCCTGTTCATCATTTGCAAACAGGAATGGCAAGGATGGCATGTTGAATTGTGGATTATTTCCAACAAATTTAGATAAGTCAGGTGCGATGAACTGGATATTATTCGCTACCAAGTTTTGATATTCATCCTGATCTCCAAATAAGGAACTGTTCGGATAGATTTCCACCTTAATCTTTCCGTCGGATTCTTTCTCAATATATTCCTTCATAGCGAGAGCACCTTGATGTTTCGGAGTGTTCTCAGCTACTACGTGTGAAAACTTCAAAGTCATTTTCGTGATTCCATCATCACTTCCCGCGTCCCCACTTGCGCTATCACCCTCGCTACATGCAGATAAAACCAATACCAACATCAAAAGAAATACGAACAAAGAATACTTCTTCCCCATGTAAATCCTCCTCCCATAATGTTTGAACGGTAATGCTGAATGTCCCTGTAGAATTCCCCCTCCTATCAATTCCACGGTTTTTGGATACAACTCACAATCAATCTAGCATACAGAAAATAGAATGTAAAGAACTATCCAAAAAATTAAACTATCTTAAATATTTAGTATTGATATTCTATTAGCGGTGTACTATTATGTAGTTTAACAATCTGTATCCAAAATACATTTTTCTGAGGAGGTAGAAAAACAGTATCTTTTCTGCACAACAATAAACATGTAGGGGGTAAGTAAAACATGAAAATTTTAGCTAAAATTGAAAACGCTTTCACTTGGATATTCTTCTCAGTTGGCATTGGGGTTAGTTTATATTCTGTTTTTATGCGCTATGTAATGGGCAATTCCCAAAGTTGGGCGACTGAGATTTATACAATGTTATTAGTTTGGGCAATCTTTATCGGCTTTTCAACCGCCTTGAGGGATGACAAGCATATCGCAATTGATATGGTATACGACAAAGCTGGTCCACTGTACAAAAAGATTGCCAATATCGTTACCCTACTAGTCGGACTCACCTTCAGCGTCTTCATCATTTGGACCGGCATGGAAATGGTTCTAGCCGCTTATTCACAAAAAATAAAAACAATCGATGTAGGTTTCCCAATTTGGATCAATTATTTGATTATGCCAATCGCGGGAACTCTCCTATTTATACGTTTTATTGAAAAAGCTCATCGATTTTTCATTAGAAAAGAAGATGCGACAAGCGAGGTGGATCATAAATGGCAGCAATAGTCGTAATTCTATTACTTTTCGCCTTAGCCTTTTTAAGGGTGCCTGTAGCGATCAGTTTGGCAGTTTCAAGTATCGTCGGTCTTTTCATGGTGGATTTTTCAGTAAGCACCGTTATTCAGAAAATGTTCACAGGAGTTAACAGTACAACATTAATGGCCATACCCGGTTTCGTATTCGCCGGCTTAATCATGGCTCAAGGCGGGATTTCAAAATATCTTATTGAATGTATCCAGTCATGGATCGGCCATACAAAGGGTGGACTATCAGTTGTTACCGTTGTTACATGTATGGTTTTTGCGGCAATTTCAGGTTCCAGTCCTGCAACAGCCGCCGCGATAGGAAGTATTATGATTCCGATGATGGTAAAAGCAGGTTATGAAAAAAGATATTCGATGGGGTTAGTTGCAGCTGCTGGTACGTTAGGCATCCTAATTCCGCCTTCCATTCCTTTGATTCTATATGGATCCGTCTCTGAACAGTCCACAGGAAAGTTGTTCTCAGCAGGAATTTTACCGGGAATATTGCTCGGAGCGGCATTAATTTTATATGCTGTGTTTGTTGCTTATAGAAAAGGCTACGGCGGTTTGGAAAAAGTTCCTCTTAGAAAGCGCTGGATGCCAACTTTAAAAGCCTCTTGGGGGCTAATTATGCCAGTTCTCATACTTGGTGCCATCTACACCGGCGTCATCACGCCTACCGAGGCATCCTTTTTAGCTTGCCTTTATGCACTTATTGTGTCAATTTTCATTTATCGGGAGTTGACATGGTCCAAAATGCAGACAATTCTTATGGAGTCCGTGAATACGACTGCGATGATTTTCTTGATTATCGCATCCGCCCTTGTACTAGGAATGTTCCTCACAACAGAACAGATTCCACAGGAATTCGCTGCGTGGGTGAGCAATAGTGGCTTCAATAAATGGACGTTCCTCATTGTAGTCAGTTTGCTTTTCTTTGTACTCGGCATGTTCCTGGAGCCAACTGCGATAATACTAATCACTTTACCTATTTTCCTGCCGATTATAGCTGCACTTGACATTAACGTCATCCACTTTGCAATCATCATGGTAGTGAATATGGAATTAGGGATGATAACTCCGCCGGTAGGACTGAACTTATTTGTCGTCAGCGGGATAACCGGAGAAAAAGTAGAAAAAGTCATCAAAGGAGTCGTACCGTTTTACGCGATTTTTGTACTCGTTTTAATTATCATCGTCATATTCCCGCAAATTTCACTGGCGCTTATTAAATAACTGGAAAGAGATGATTACCTTTGATTACATCTTATCTTTTTGTTCCAGGCAATCGTCCAGACCGTATAGAAAAGGCAATTCTTGCCGGAAAAGCAAATGCTATCATCATTGATTTGGAAGATGCCATCGCTTTCAACGAGAAGAAGAAAGTACGGGAACTGGTAAATGAATTCTTAGCAGAAGCCGTACTCCCCTCTCAGCCGAAACTATATGTCCGTGTCAATGATTCCTCTACTTCCTTTTATTACGAAGATGTAGATATGGTTTCAAAATTCCCTGGCGTTGGCATTATGTTGCCTAAAACCGAATCGCCTGTTGATATCCATCAATTAGTGGATAGGATTGAATCAAATCAATCCATCATTCCATTAATTGAAACAGCTAAAGGCGTTTTAAACGCATATGATATCGCTTCCTACAGCAATCAAATCTCGAGATTAGCATTTGGCGCCGTGGATTATTGTTTGGATTTAAACACCTCGATCTCTGCCCATGGCCATGAGCTCATTTATCCGAGATCAGCTCTCGTACTTGCTTCACGGGCTGCCGGCTTGTCACCGCCAATTGACACAGTTTTTATTGATCTATCTGATGAAGAAGGTCTAATTGCAGAAATCCACCGTGCAAAAAACCTTGGCATGTTTGCGAAATTATGCATCCATCCAAAACAACTCGATCCCGTCAACCAATTATTCGCACCTTCCGATTCAGACATTGCCTGGGCGAATAAAGTTGTAGAGTCATTTGAAGAAGCATTGTCTAACGGCCTCTCAGCGATTCAACTAGACAACAAAATGATTGACCTGCCAGTTTATAAACAAGCACTATCGACTTTAAGTAGCAGTAAATGAGGTGCCTGTGCAGGGCACATTTATGACAATTTAACTTTAAGCATGAAAATGCAATAAGAAATCAACCGTTCCTCGTAACGGCTAATTTTTGTTTCTGTAATATGCAATTGTAGTGCATAAACTGATTTGTTCCGGTGCCTGTGTAACAAACATTTATGACAATTTATTGGAATGTATAAAAACCCAAAGAAAAGTCATTCATACGACAATATGAATGACTTTCTATTTCCACAATATACAATTGTAGTACATGAACTCAATTGATTGCTGCACAGGCACCGAAGTAATTAGTCCCCAAACTCTTACCAATTTCGCGGTTTTAATTCCGGACCAAGAATATGCGAAACATCCTCTCCACTTGTTTCATCATGGAGGAAATGTGCCGCGTACCAAACAACTAAGTCCTGTCCATTAATATTTTCTCTTGTAGTGAGGAATTTGTCTAAATTCGCCCTTGCTTTATTTACGTCTGTCGTGAAACCCTGTCCGTCATCCAACTCATTACTATGGTAACGAAGAAGCCATACATCCCCCACTCCAAAACTATCTGCTTTACCATCGTTCTCTCCAGGGAGCAACGCATATCCTTCACCCGTTGATTTGTTGGAAATGAGCCAATGTCGATTATGAAAAGTGTCTCGTGGCCTTCTAATTTCATAATTGATTGTTCTCGGAATCAAAGTTCCGGTACTGATCTGCTCATTAATCTCTTGTACAACGTTGTTGCCACTAGTGCGTATATCAAAATCAAATCTCCAATATACGTGATGCGTATGAGGATTGCATGTACACGAGTTAGCGATTGCGCTAAATCCAAAGCGAGGTCGAATCGTTCCATCGTTATGAAAACGCCATTCACTTATATAGCGATACCACCCTGCTTCCACTTCGCTAACTAATACAATTTCTTCCCCATCCTCATAAATGGCTACTCCGTGGAAGTTACCAGTATCTGAGTCAGTATCAAGGATTGTTCGCGCAGGGGTGGAACACATTCGGATTCCAGGTGCAACATCTGTTCCAATCGCTTCAAACATCCCTTCCTGCCACTGCCAATCACGGTAGGGACCACAAACATCATTTGCGTAACGGACATTCAGGATTGGTACATGAGCACGGGATAATACTTTCTTTCCACGATACAGCACATCTCGAAGTTCGATGCCCGAACCAACTCTACCTGTAGAGGCAGTTGGCCTCACTGCAAGGAAACTCCATATTTCCTGATTGTCTTCCGTGATTCTTACTTGGTATTGACCCAACGTACCTTTTCTCGCCGTAGCTTGATTGGCATCTGGCGGCGGCATACAGATTTGATCAAGCGCTATGGAAGATGGCGGTGCACCAGCTTCATAGAAGATTACTTCACGTTTAATCATATTAACTCCAACAATCTGATGTAAGGTCTCTCTAGCCTCTGACTTCCCTTCAATAGGGAGAAGTCCTACCGCAAGGATCCTATCCATACAGCCATCTAAAAGTTCTGTTTCGATAAGTGCCGGCATTGCTCTGTAAGGACTCACAAGATTTTCTCGAAGTAAGCAACCGAGCTCAGGATGATCCCGAACAATAGATACCGCTACCTCAAACTCCTCCGCACTAGGCAATGGCTGTGTATCTAAGTAGGAGACCCTGATACATTCAGGATCATGAATAGGTCCAGTTGCCATAACTGTACGATTATTGGAGTAGTCATAGTAGGTTGCCAGAAAATCACTCGGTACTGTAGATTGATCACTTTTTGGGAGGCTAACGGATTTATTTCCCGAATTATCTTCAACATCAAGCAACTCCAGCGATAACAACAAATGCCTTGTTCCCTGTAAATAAGATTGGATAGAAGGATGATTATCACAAATACCTTGCAATCGATTCATCGTTTCATGCCCCGGTCCAACTGGAACTACCTCCACACTACGTTTTGAGCTTAAGCCCATTCCATCAGTCTCCTCATTTATTCATTACTAACAGGTTATGTTAATGAAAATTCAACTGAAACGGAGGTTTACCTACCCTTTTGCAGTATTTGGTTTATTGCTCGTGAAATTAAGATGGGAAGCTGATCAATAGATTAATTGATCAGCTTCCCGCTTGAGGTATTTTCCCCCTGCCTTCATAAATAAGTAAAGACGGATGATAGATAAATCCTCCCTATAATTCTGAGGATCCATATTTCTTCCTAGAAGTATAAGAGCAATTTTATCGTAGTCCCGGTTAATGGTTTCCGATAGCAATCTCCTGCTGGATAGCAACTCTTCTGGTACATTAACAATGTACTTCATCTTCCCCAACCCCTTCTAAAAACCTATTCGACAACAGGTTAAAAAGTCCTTTCATAAATTCTCTTTTTTTAGATGCCCCCAATATCCTTGTCTGTCGTAATGTAATTGCACAATATAGCACAGTCAAAAAGTCCCTTTTCGGAGATAACTTCTCCTATTCAATAGATAATTTTCTGGATTCAATAGATAACTCTTTACATTCAATAGAGAACTTCAAGGATTCAATAGATAAATCCCCATATTCAATAGATAACCCCAAACCAACAAAAAAACAGCAAGCCGACCAGTCCTTCAACTGATCGACTCACTGCTCCACTTATACAGCTCAATTACTCGCGTTTCATTTACTCTCCACAGCATCCCAAATTCTAGCTTCCAACTCGCCCCAGTGCATTTCCTTTTCTTCATCCTTCCAGCCCATCATGATCGCCATGTATTCTACGACTTCGTGTTTCCATTTATTTACCCAGTCGATGGCGAACAATACACCGCCTGTTCGTCTGATGAAATAGTCGGTAGGAGTGATTGCCATTTCTTCTTCAATTGCGTAGTGCAGGGTCAGTTTGATGGATAGCGGCAAGTTAGTTTCTTGCAGTAATTTGTTTGCGTACCGCATTACGCGTTCTGTATTGGTGCCGTATGTCGAGAGGATGCTCATGGCGTCAATCGAAGAAATTCCTATTTTCGCTACTTCATCGGCCTTCTCGTGAATGAAACGCTTATAGTCTTCTGGCTGCCCAAAATTCCCTCCAGATAATTTTAAATGCTTGGTCGTTGATTTTGTGCTTTGCTCGCGATCTGGCTGAAGTTGCTGGCAGACCATGTTTGTGACGGACTCGGCCATTTTCCGGTAGCCGGTCAGTTTACCTCCTGCGATTGTGATAAGTCCTGTGTCGGATGTCCACACTTCATCTTTTCTTGAGATTTCGGAAGGACCTTTTCCTTCCTGCCGGATGAGCGGACGAATTCCTGCCCAGGAGGATTCGATGTCTTGCAAGCTGAGCTGCACGTCCGGGAACATGAAGGCAATGCTCGCTACTAAGTATCGTTTGTCCTCTTCGGTTATTTCAGGGTGAATCAAGTCGCTATGATACTCGGTGTCTGTTGTCCCGACATATGTTTTGCCGTTCCGCGGGATTGCAAATACCATCCTGCCATCTGGTGTGTCGAAGTAGACGGCTTGTTTCAATGGGAACTTAGAGCTGTCAATGACGATATGAACGCCTTTTGAATGGAATAAACTTTTTCCTTCTATATTTTTGTCCTTCGCAATGACATTTTCAACCCACGGACCTGTTGCGTTTATGATCTTTTTGCCAGAAACGAAGTAACGTTGACCACTGAACATATCTTTACAATACAAACCCGATACTTTGCCATTCGTATCATACGTGAACGTTTCGGCTTTTACATAATTCAGCATGTCGACTCCGTTCATAAAGGCAGTTTTCGCCACTTCGATTGTCAATCTTGCATCGTCCGTCCGATATTCCACATAATAACCTGCACCTAACAAACCCTTTTTGTTCAATAAAGGTTCCTTTTGCAATGCTTCTTTGTTCGTCAACATTTTACGGCGCTCTATTTTCTTCACACCTGCTAGAAAATCATACACTTTCAATCCTAACGATGTAGAATACTTACCAAATGTACCTTTCCGGTAAATCGGCAAAAGCATCCATTCCGGGTGGGTAACATGAGGGGCATTTCGATAGACGATCTCCCTCTCCTTCCCGACTTCTGCAACCATGCCGACTTCAAACTGCTTCAAATAGCGCAATCCTCCGTGGACAAGTTTTGTGGAACGGCTTGACGTACCGGCTGCAAAATCCTGCATTTCGATTAAAAGAGTTTTCAATCCTCTCGTACTGCAGTCAAGGGCGATTCCCGTTCCGGTAATTCCGCCACCAATAATGATGACATCATATTGCTCGTCTTCAATCCTGCCTAACAGTTCCTGTCTGCCGTTAAATGAGAACGACTTCATCATTAACACGCTCCTATAAAGTAAAAAGACCATTACAATAGCCCTGCTAAATGCAGGGATTGTAATGGCCTTCTCTCATCATCTCTGACCGTATAAAATTTTCCTTTATCTACTTTCCTGCTATGGTATTATAATAGTGTACTATTTCATATTTTTCGAAAGGATGAATAAACTTGAATCTAGTTGACATGGTGGAATCCCAAATGATTGCCTCCGTTAAGAATGAGGAGGATTTACAACACGCTCTGACATCCAATTCCAACATCGTCTTTCTCTTAACCGGAAATCTAATGACCATCGCGGACTATATACAAAAGCTTCGTGCTGCGAATAAGCATGTATTTCTCCACCTCGACTTTATTGACGGACTTTCCAATTCCAAAAATGCGCTCAACTACGTAGCTGAATACTGGAATCCGACAGGAATCATCACAACGAAAAGCCATATTGTGAAAATGGCCCATGAAGTTGGTTTACAAACGATTCAGCGGATTTTTCTGCTGGATTGGGGTGCGATTAATAAAGGGATTGAAATGGTGAAATCGTGCAAGCCGGATGCAGTGGAAATTCTCCCTGGCATTATGCCTAAAATTATCGACCAGCTATCACGGGAGCTTGACTTCCCGATCATTGCCGGAGGGCTTATCACCGATATTTCAGAAGTCCATGCTGCACTTGAAGCGGGCGCACTTGCAGTCTCTTCAGGCAATCCGGCCATGTGGAATTTTGATTTATAAAGAAGCGATATCTTTTACACTATCCAAAACAAACGCAGGACGATCCGTTGCTATTTCCAGCATGGCTGATGTCGTAATGCCAGTCATTACTAAAACAGAATGGATGCCTGCTTCATTCGCCATCCGGATATCTGTTTCCAACCTGTCACCGACCATATAACATTGGTCGGCTTTCAATTTCAACACATTTTTCAATACATATTCCGACATCAAGGAGGAAGGTTTGCCCGTAATCTGTTTCACGGGCTGACCTGTTGCACCCTCCAAAGCTCCAATCATCGCACCACAGTCCGGAATTTCCCCGCCTTGCACTGGACAAGTACGGTCTGGATTGGTCGCAATGATTTCCGCCCCGTTCCGCCACGCTTGAAAAGCATCGTTCAACTTTTCATAATTGAATTGGCGATCCCATCCTAAGACGACATGCGTTGCACCCGCCGCTTTTGACGCCAACTCGATGCCAGCCTCAAGCAGCTCATCAAATAACGGCTGTTCTCCGATGACATATGCCGTATCTCCGGGAGCCATCTCATATTTTAAATAATGAGCCGTAATATAATTGGAATTAATGACTTCATCCAATTCCACTTCAATTCCCATGCCATTTAGTTTCGTAACATAATCCGTTCGACGGGCAATTGATTTATTCGTCAAGAAGACCACTTTGTCTCCCCGATTTTTCAACTCCTGAATTGCTTCCGGAACACCTGGGATAATATCATCATCCAAGTAAATGGTTCCGTCCAAGTCAAAAATATAGCCTTTTGCCAACCTGCTCCCCTCACTGTCAACTGATGATTTCAACGTTTTGCACATGGTCAATCTCTTTAATCATGAAGTAAATTTGTGGCAATGCATGTTTCACATTCACCCTAGTCTTGATTTCCAAAAGATGCTGCTCTTCATCCTGTAAATCTTTAATTCTCGACTGTGAAATGGAGAACCGCTGTTTAGTAAGCTCATCCATCACCGTCTTGATGCCTTCGGACTGATTCACTGTAATCCGGAGAGTCAGATCTCTTCTTTTCAAACGCTTCGGACCGAAGCGACTTACAAAAAGCGGAATCAGTTCAACACTTATGAGAAGAAGAAGAACACCGAAAACCGCTTCCACATAAAAGCCTGCTCCGACCGCAATGCCAATTCCTGCTGCTCCCCAGATCATCGCGGCCGTCGTCAGGCCGGATATCCGTTCATTTCCCCGACGCAGGATGACGCCTGCTCCAAGAAACCCGATGCCAGAAACAATTTGTGCCGCGAGCCTAAGCGGATCCATCTGAATCCGGACATCATCGCTGCCCGGGAAAGAATAGGCGGATTCCACAGAAACGATTGTCAGCAAACAGCTGATGATTGAGATGACGAGACTCGTTTTCAGCCCTAGAGGCTTGCGCTTCAACTCTCTCTCCAATCCGATGACGAGACCGAGAACCGCCGAAATACTCAGCTTTGTAATCATTTCAATATCTGCCCATTCCAACCATTCCAACCATTCCATCTGCTCACCCCCAGATCCGCTAAGTACGGCTTATTGTCAATTTAAAATTGTGCTGACGGATGTCGGATAATATCTTCCAAACTATACGTATATGGATTGATCTCAAACACAATCGGTCCGTCAAATTGTTGCTCCTGTAATACGTTCATAAGTGCATCTGTACTGATTCCTGTTTCTCCATCCCCAGGCAATTGATGCAGATCTCCTTTTGCATCATTATCAGAGTAGTGGACAGAAACAAGACGCTCGCCCAATCGAGAAACCGTTTCCTCAAGAGGCGCACCGAGAACTGCCAAATGTCCTGTATCTAAACAAGCTGCCGTGCCGGTCTTCTCCAAGATTTCCAACCATTCGTCAACCGTGGAAGGGAAAATATGCGTATAGTTCAACCTGTCCGGAATTTGATTTTCAAATAAAAGCGTGCTGCCGAGCTCTTCAGCCATTTTCCGTGTACGAGTGAGCCGATCAATGACAAGCTTCTTCGCCTCTGCATGTCCTTCAGAAGCCCAAGCCATACCGCCGTGAATGACGGCATGTCCTCCGCCATAAGTCTTAAGCTTTTCAAGCCATTGCTCATTGATTTTGAAGACCAAGTCCTCAACTTCCTGAAATGGGGAAGCTAGATTCAAATCATGGAAAGGTAGGTGCAAACCGATTTTCAGTCCTGCTTCCTTCGCGAGTTCCATATCTTTTTCGGCAGTCAAATGCTCCGCCCATATTTCAACTCCGTCAAAGCCGGCATTTCGTATTGCCGCCATATCTTCAGCTGTCTTCTCTTGGCCTGCTGACCAAAGACTTAACCACTTTTCCATCTAGAACTCCTCCTCGTATTACTGATTTTTAACCGTTTCAAACTCAGCATTAATTTCTTCCAACTTGATGCCTTTTGTTTCTGGTGCAAGCGTGTAAGTGATCAATAGTCCAACTAGTGCGACACCGGCAAATACACCTAGCGCAGCCGAATTGCCCCATACCGCTACGACGTTCGGGAATACTAATACACCTAAGATGGAACCGATCCGGCTAACAGAAGTCGCAAATCCGGATGCCCCTGCCCGAAGGCTTGTCGGGAACAATTCTGTCGGATAAACAAAATTCAATATTCCTCCACCCATATTCGCAAAAAGGACCGCAATACTGAATAGAACGACCAAGAACACGAGTGTTGGATGCGGATTAAATGTTAGAACTGCAAGACCTGCAGTCAATCCAGCGAAGGACGTGATGAGCAATGGACGACGTCCCCAACGCTCAACGAGGTTCATTCCAATGATAGCTCCGAAGAGACCTAAAATACTTACAATCGATGAAGCGACATACGTCTTATGAAGATCCCCTTGTGTAAACGCCGAAAGAATCGTCGGTGTATACATCGAAATGCCATAGTAAGAAGTCGAGTAACAGAACCAGAATCCTGAAACAAAAATGGTCCGTTTAATCAGCTTCTTAGAGAACAACATGCTTAGCGGAACTTTTTTCGTTTTCGGTTCCGGCAATACTTCAACTTTACTTCCTGTAATATTGAAAATGACTTCTTGCGCTTCTTTTTCCCGACCTTTCGAAACAAGCCAACGAGGCGATTCTGGTAAGCCGATCCGGAAGATGAAGATAATAAGAGCAAGAACAGCCCCCAAGAAGAACATATACCGCCATGCATGATCACCTAACGGAGCAAAGACGATTCCACTCATATAAGCGACAACCGCGCCGACAAACCACATAGCTGCGAGGAAAGTTCCCTGCTTCCCCCTATTTTTCGTTGAACTGAATTCAGAAACCAATGTGGCTGAAATCGGATAATCGGCCCCAATTCCAATACCGAGTAAAAACCGGAAGACAATAAGCCAGAGAACATTCGGTGCAACCGCTGTCAAAACTGCAAATAAAACAAATGCAATTAAATCAATCGTAATCATCGCTTTTCGTCCAAAGTTATCAGTCAACCTTCCAAGCCATGCCGCACCAATAAAAGAACCGATAATGGCGGATGCTGTAAGAAGACTTTGTTCCCAAGGCATGATGCTCCATTGTTTTAAAATGAGCGGCATCGCAACAGCGATAATCGTCAAGTCAAATCCGTCTAGAAATGTTCCACCTGCTGAAACAATCTTCACTTTCCGTTGAAATTTATCAAGTTTCTGCGGATCTGCTGGCGAGTCTAAATAATCGAAAGCCATACATATTCCCCTTTTCATTTAAAGATTTTGCTATGCCATTCTTCGCGTTACCCCTTCTAATCGGCTATCGTTTCTAGGTCCCCCCTTTATCAACACAAAAAAACCGGCAAAGCCTAATAAATGCAGTTACCTTCAACAGGCCGCATGAATGGCTTCGCCGGGTTCTCATCGTCTCTACCCGGTAATTTACTATTCAATTCCCTCTAGTAACGGGATTGACATAAGCATAACAATTTCGACATTTATCGTCAATAGTTTTATTGTTTTCAGATAAAGATAGATATGGAGTTATAAAGTCCCCTTTTTGGTGATAAATTCTTATATTCATAGATAACTTTGTGTATTCGATAGATAACTTTGTGCATTCAATAGATAAGTTCCTGGTATTTACTAATTTGCAGGTCTATATTTATTACTCCCTGGAAGTTTCTTAATTTCATTCCAAGCTTTAATCGCTTCTTCACGACTTTTCCCTTGATTTTTCGGATCGGCATAAAAGTCACGTATAAATTGATTGTATTCAAATTGAGGCGCGATTTTTTTCTTGTATGAAGGGTCCTTTGTCCGTTCTTCTTCCTCATACCAAGCGTCTACAACATCGCGATATGTTTTTCCGACATTGTTTTTAAAATAGTTTTGGATATGAGTGGAAAAATGAAATGTAGGGATAACCGTCTTAAAAAAAGCTCTTACATTTTGGCTACAACGATGGCTTTCCGTAATGACTGTTTCAAGACTTAAATCTACTTGAAGCTCCAACTTCGTATTCACTTTTGCCTTTCTTAAAGGGCTTTTTATCTCCCCTGTTAGAAGAAATGTTTCAATCCTATCGGTAATCTCTATTTTAGATCCAGAAGCACTTATTCCATTTTCTCTACAAAAAGATTGTAATTCTTCTTTTAGCCAATAGAAATCTTTAAAGCTTTCTACACTTATATCTTTCGTTAATTCAGGTCTCATAATCTACACCTTCCAAATTTACTACTATCGGTATTATAGAACAAAAGTTCTCGTCCGGTAAACCCTTAGTAGTATGCCAGTAGGTCATAGACCTAGACTTTCAAGTTGAAATCCTTTCAATTAAAATAGCTCTACATTTTAATTAATACATTGAAAAAAGGATGCTACTTCAAAGCTAGCATCCCTTCTTTATCAGTTACCCTTATTCTACATCAGGCATTCCAGTTGCTTTATTAACTACTTTAGAATGTACTATAAACTTTAATTTTCAGGCCCAACAACATCCATCGTTTCCTACACAAGAACCTATTTCTTAGATAGATCTTTATAATACCGAACCTCAAACATCGTACATCCATGTATGGATTTCCAAGGGCCATGCTTCATTCCGGGCGGCCTTGATGCTACCATTCCTTTTGTGAACTCCTTATTTAACGTTAAATCGATTATTGAACCGTCAATGATATATATTTCTTCCCAATAGTCATGAACCTGGACACCATTTGGAGAAGTATCCGTTCCTGGAGCAAATTCTAGAATACGGACTAAGTCCCCCGCTTCGGAGACCTGTGAAATAACTCTTTCTGATAAGCCTTTTACGCATCCTTCGATTGTTTCTGGACTGATACTTTCGTAATCCGTAAATTCTATTTGCGGTCTTGACACAACGTATACCCCCTTTTGCAAATACTTTATACGCCAATCTCGCCTTTCCAAAAGACGACTTCTATAGGTTACGACTCTCATGAGTAACCATATAGAAGTCGGCACTGGTCGAACAACTATTACTGATTAATTATCCGCCACTTAACAAATTAACCGGGAACAGCGATAATCAATGCGTACAACACCGCAATAACTCCAGATTCTGTAGCGGTAAAGATACCCGAGATGATTCCACCAATAATGATCAACGGCATAATCAACAATGTATCCAAATTTTTCACAGCATTCCCGAATAACACATGTAATATATCGCAGTAAAAAGTCCTATCCCACTTGGCTACCCTTATTTTTAGTGTTACTATAGATAGGTTAGAGTTCAAAGTATAAAAGTCCCAAAAACATAAAAATAATCAGATAGGAAAACGAGCTACTTTCCCCTTCTGATTTATTTTGCTGTCTGCATATCGCCTTAGATTCTACTTCAAATGTGTTTGTGAGAATTAAAACTAATGAGGTGTAGGGAATTGGAAGAAATATTTGTAGGAAGACAACCCATTTTAGATGCTAAGGGGAATTTGTTTGCGTACGAGTTACTGTATCGAAATAGCAATAAAAACTTTTTTCCGGATATCGATCCGGAAATCGCCACAATCGGGGTAATTGTGAACACATATTTGTCACCGGGGTTTGAGCATATTGCAGCAAAGAAAACATTCATCAACTTTTCGTCTTCTCTTCTCACGTCTGATATTTTTGACACGTTAGACCCTAATCGAATTGTCATCGAGATCTTGGAAGATGTGGAGATAACACCAATCCTCCTTTCAAAACTGCAAAAATTAAAAGGCGCTGGATTCAAACTCGCTTTAGATGACTTTATTCTTCAAAAGAAGTTCAATATTTACCCAGCCTTATTTCAACTAATTGATTACATAAAAGTTGACTTTATGTCTACTTCAGAACCTCAGCGGGTTGCTATCGAATCCTTAAAAACGTTGTATCCGCACATTATCCTGCTCGCTGAAAAAGTGGAGACGGAGGAAGAGTTCAATGAGGCGAGGATTAGTGGATATGAACTTTTCCAAGGTTATTTTTTTGCGAAACCTGATATCGTGAAAAACACTAAATTGCCTGCTAAAACTTTGCTCTATTTCGAAGTTCTAAAATTACTGAATGAAGACACACCAAACATTGAGGAAATTGCATTATTGATCATGCAGGACGTCTCATTGTCATATAGGCTACTGAAACATTTGAACACATACGCTTTTAGATCTTCAAAGAAAGTCATCTCCATCCATCAAGCGATTGTCATTATGGGATTAAAGGATTTTAAAAAGTGGATTCAATTACTGGCCCTTTATCAAAAATGTGCCAAAGAACCAGGTGGGCGTCAAAAGGTGCTAATTAACTACTCTTTAATGAGAGCGAATTTATGCGAACTGCTTGCTGCGGAAAGTGGAAAGCAGAATGTAGATGAATACTACATGCTAGGAATGTTTTCACTGATTGACGTAATCCTGAAACAAGAACCAACCTATATATTCCCGTTGCTGCCTGTCACGAAGGAGATCATTGATACATTATGTGGGCAAAAGACGGAAATGACTCCATATCTTCACCTCGTCCAGGCTCTTGAACACTTGGATTATACGAGTGCGATAGGATTAGCGGAAACACTCGGGATCAGTGAAAAAAATCTTAGTCAAATCGCTTTAAAAGCGGCGCAGGTAGGTAAAGAAATGACAAAAGTAAATTGAAGGAGATATTAATGTGGTACTAGCTGAAGAAATAAATACAAACATAAAAGACAACATTCAATTCTTATCGAATGGCATTTACACGTCCTTAAAAAATATTGTCCCGATGGAAATAGCTTTTGAAAAACCAGAACTACAGCAATTGCTCAACATCGAACATGGCATTATAATCGAAACCGTCGGAGACTTGAAAGGGCATTTGGCCATCTTCGGTGATCAAGAAGCCTTTAACTCAATTGCACAAAGAATGTATGGCATGTCGCTGGACGGTGACATGCTCAACTCTTTTAGTTGCGAATTAACGAATATGGTTGGCGGTGCATTTGCGACAATTATGGACTTAAGCAACATCCGCATGGACATTTCAGCTCCCATGGTAATCAGCGGAGAATATATATCTGCTGATGTGGATTCTGCAATTCAGTTGCGTTGTTTCCTGGAAAACGGATATCCGTTGAATATTTGTTTTTCATTAAATAAATAATGAAAGTCAACCAGCCATCATCGTGGCCACTGAAAAACTTACGCTTTTAATCTGCAAGGTACTCCAAAATCAAAAAAGACACCATTTCGTTCTTTTTCGAACGAAATGGTGTCTTTTTCTTTGCTATTTCTTACTCTGCTTCTCGCATTAAGGTTATTATTCGTTTGAGATTAACTGCGAATATGGTCAAGGCTCCCTGCATTTGCATGCCAAATAGACCCGCAGATGTGGCTACATTATACCCGTGTCTATGTTTCAACTCACTATTCTTCGCCTCAATCTTATAGCGGGACTTTGCCTTCTCTTTAAATTCCACGCTATTTTGAAACGCTTCTTGATCTTTATGTTCCGTCGACTTAATCGTTACGGAATAGGTTCTACTTTTCGCACCTTCCCTATAACAACCTTCACGAAGCGGACAAATTTTGCATTTATTAATGTCAAAATAATAGGTTTGACTTTGATTATCCCCTATATTTTTCTTTCCTGTACGCGCTTTTCGAACCGCCATATGACCAGCCTTGCACACATACATACCTGCATCCTTATTAAATTCAAATTCATCCTCTTTTGCGCTTTGGGACGACGATATCGTAAATTGCCATATATGAACTGAGGTTTAAAGTTTCTTGATTAGAAATCATCGGGAACACCACCAGGATTTAATATGTTAATTATACAATAAAAACAGCGATCCATTCCCTGATGATAGGAAATGGATCGCTTGTTTTTACGCTTTTATTTTATTTGAGTTTCGTTGATTGGAGTGCAGAGCGGCGACTCCTGTGGGATGAGCGGGACAGGTAAGACCCCGCAGTGGAGCAAAGCGACCGAGGAGGCTTACCGCCCGCCCCACGGAAAGCGTCCGCTCGGAACGGAAATCAACAGTTTTAAAGGTAATCCTATTTTGAAGGACTTTTTCAGTGGCCTCCCATCATCCTGGTTGACTTTCTCTTTTTCTATTCAAGCATCTCACTTATCAAACTTAATATTTAACAGAGTTTTTCTTTGTTTGCCTTGTCAAAAGTTGAATTATGGATTAATTTGTAGACACCTTCGTTATTCTGAAGCTCCAAACTTAAAACCCCCTCTCAACTGATGTAGTTGAGAGGGGGTTCGCTAATATCACATCGCAACAGCAGACATGCCGCCATCCACAACAATTTGCGTACCAGTCATATACTTAGAAGCGTCTGAAGCAAGGAAGACACAAGCGCCGACAAGATCGCTCGGATCGCCTAGACGGTTGAGTGGAGTATTAGCGAATACCTTTTTCAAACGCTCTATCCTAGCAGCAGATGGCTCTAACAAACCTGTATCGATGAAGCCTGGGCAAATTGCGTTGATGTTAAGGTTATATTGGCTTAGGTCTGCAGCCATCGTTTTCGTCAACTGCAATACGCCGCCTTTACTTGCATTGTACGGGGCAGTTTCGCTCAACGCCATAAATCCACCAACGGATGCCATGTTAATGATCTTTCCATATTTGCGCTTTACCATTTCTTTTGCAACTGCACTGGACATTAAGAACTGGCTATTGAGGTTCACACCTACAATCTTTTTCCAATCCTCTTCTGTCACTTCAAGGAATGGCTTTGGTGCATTAATACCTGCATTATTGACAAGGATATCAATTTTTCCAAACTCCGCGATCAATTCGCTTACCATTGCACCAATTTTACTGCTATCGGTAACGTCTATGCCGTACATTTTTGAATCACGGCCTGTTTCCTTTTTAATTATTGCAGCTGTATCTTTAAGGTTATCTTCTAAAATGTCAACAAGAACGAGGGTAGCGCCTGCCTTCGCAAGTCCAACTGCATAAGCTTGTCCAATTCCTCTTGCGCTTCCTGTAACAATCGCTACTTTGTCCTCCAATGAAAAAATGTCCAACATGCTAATCATTCCTTTCTTATAATAATCCGATGAGGTACCAATACGGAATGGCAATCAATGCAATGAAAATCACATTCAATACCATTTGAATAGAGAAGAACTTAAGAAACTGTTTGTACGTCATTGCCATATAGCTGAATAATAGTAATGGCAATGTGGATTCGTACGGCAATAATAATTGGTACAAACCATGTACAAAAGAATACGCCAACGGTAATGGACTAATCCCTAAATTATTTGCAAGCTCCGCAAGCGGAATTGCCATAGTTGCTGATGCCGCAAATGGCGTCAGGACGAAGTTAATGCCTACTGACAGCACCCATGTAGCAACAACGGTGTAGACTGTGCCGCCGAGAGACATGAGCGGGAATAGGGAATCCGCAATAAATGCCCCCGCTCCAACTACAGCTGAAACTTGCCCGATTGCCATTGTTGCAGTAATAAAGAAAATCATACCGAAATTCGTTTTCGCCATCGTTGCATTATCCGCAAGTGAAATGCCCGGCAAGAAACAGATGAAGGTGATTCCTATAAAAATCCACCCTAAGGCGATTCCGTGGATAGAGCTCGTCGCTAAAAGAGCGATTAATATCAATAAAATAAAGGTCACTTTTTTCTCTTTCAATGAAAATTTACCTAGTGCTTTATATTGTTCTTTAAAGTACTCTTTACCTTCAATTTCTTCTTCAACCTTAAACATTTTCGTTATGGCAAAAGCCATTACATACGTCCAAATAATTGTAATGGGAACATTGTGCACGACGTATTGTAACCACGATGCCCCGCCCATACCGATACTCTCCAATTGACTATTAAACACAAGCATCGGCTCAATTCCTGTTAAACTGACAAAAGATGCCGTAACCGCTGCATTATAAGCCCCGAACAGAAGTCCTACAGATCCTTTAGAGAATTTCTTCAATCCCAATGCATTAATGATCCCAAATGCCATACCGGCGTAAAGCGCAATACGTGCAAGTAAACCCGGGACAAGAAATGCGATGATAAACCCGGAAGTGGATAGCGCATAAATAATGCCTTTATACGTTCCCCCACCTCGCAAAATGAACCAGTAGGCAAGCCTCTTCAAAAGTCCCGATTCATCAAAAACTGCAGAGAGAATTAATGCACCTAAAACGAGATACGGCAAATCCTGACTCCAAGGCGCATAGACATCTGCCGGAGTCGCAACCCCACTTAGAATGAATGAAACAGGAAGAACGAGCGCAACGATAATAAGATTGATTAGTTCAAGCGCCCATAGTAAAATTGCTATGACTGTAATGACAAAGAATATTTTCATTTCATGCGTAAATGCATCCGTCGTCGGTAATAAATAAATTATCAATGGCGGAATGAAAACAATTAAATATTTCAATAAAATATTTTTGTTCGCCTTAGGCACAGTTTGAACTTCACCCATACGATCCCCTCCTAATTTATAAAACTATAAAGAAACCATATTTCTTTATAGTAAAAGTTTCTTATCGCCACAGACAATTATGTCACAAAAAGAACTTAAAAAATAATACTAATTCCCCTATAATACTGATAACTAATTTGTTATGGCCGCAGTTTAGCGCCAAATTAGCGGATGGAGGCCGACCGTAGTGAAAGACTTAAGTACTAGCTATTTAAAAGCGATTGCTGAACATGGCAGTATTTCCAGCGCAGCGAAGGAACTTTATATTTCACAACCATACTTAAGCAAATACATCCAGCGGCTAGAAAAGGACCTTGGAGTAGAAGTCATCAACAGACAATCCACGCCTGTTACGCTCACCTATGCAGGCGAAAGATATCTTTCCTATATGAATGACGTGGAAACGATCATCCATACGATGTTAAACGAACTCCATGGTCTATCCAGTTTAAAAAAAGGCCGACTCAAAATCGGTGTCAGCCCTTTCCTTTCAACGTATACACTTTACAAGTTTCTTCCTGACTTCATGCAAAGGTATCCCGGCATTGAAATCGAACTCGTGGAAGACGCGACAGAAACTTTGGAAACATTGCTCATCCAAAATCAGATTGACGTATGCTTCAACTCACTTCCCATTACAAATCATGATATCGTCTATGATCATCTGTACGATGAGTACAATTACATCGTCATCCCGCCAAATCACCCATTGTATAAAAAAAGCCCACTACCGGACGAGGAGTTCAATCCTTCCTTGTTGGATGGGCAAAAATTCATATTAGCAAAACCGGGACTCGGACTACGTCGTTTCACCAACCAAGTATTTTCGGAATATCATATTCACCCAAAAATCGTATTGGAAACATCCAATACGGAAAACGCATTACGATTAGCAAATAAAGGCGTCGCCATTACGATTGTTCCTCAAAGTGTTATCGAAAGTGCCGCTGTAAAGGTAGAAGCCAATTTGTATCCTCTCAAGGATCCAGCATTTAAAAGCAAGATCGTTCTCAGCTATCGGAGAAACGCTCAACAAACCCCTGCCTCTACAGTGTTTATCGAGATGGCGAGGGAGAAGTTTCCTTTGCAGTGAAGAGGGAGTGATTTCAACAGACCAATCACTAGCCCATAAAACCCACTCCATTCGTTTCAAATGCCGTATTTTCGCGAGCCACCCCTTCTTGAGGAGGATGTTGGATGGCGACTACTAAACTTACATTAATGGAAGCGTATATGATTGAAACACTACGCAGCAATGGCATATCAAATGAGGAGCTGCTAACTCAACTCGAGCAAAGGGACAGCAGTTCTTGGGAACGCATCAATCCAAATTATTATTATGGTGATTTGATTTCACTTTATCAGCAAGATAAAAATGCTTTTGCATCAATCCTAGTGGACGGATATCAAGTGAAATTCATTACCATAAGAGGGCTTCTGGAGTTGAAATTCAAAAAAAACGCCGGGAAAGATTACTCGTTGACAGATGAGGGCATGAAACAGTTGAAAGTGAGTGAGAGTGAGTTAGAAACACTGAAGCAGTTCCTCTCACAAAACTGGACAATTACGGAATTGCCGTTGAAAACAGAAGATGAAATGAAAGAAATTACCATACTGAATGGCAGATGATTTGAGCTGCTGATATGAATAGAATCAGGAATAGCCTCTTGTATACGTCGTCGCATGACACAAGTATACATGAGGCTTTTTGTGCTCATTATCGCGCGTGGAATGTTCATGAAACAACCAGAATTTATGAATATTAACATTCCTCAGTATTCAACATTCAAAGACGTCCCTATACTAAATGTAAGGATTTTGTATACTTATTTAAAAATGTCACTCTATGCATACATAGGAGACTATGAACTATATCCTTTATGTGGGCACCTTGGATATAGGGAGTCAGTGGTGCAACCGGCCCTGTTTCTTCGGGACATTTTTAATGTTCCTACATTTTAGGCGAGGGGGCTTTCTATCGATGAAAATTGTATTGGCGAATGATCAACTGCTCATTCGCAAAGGGCTCGTCTTGACCCTGTCATTGCCTAGCGGGCTCGACGTGGTTGGTGAAGCAAAAAACAAGCAAGAATCTCTTCAGTTAATTCGAAAAGAACATCCGGATTTGCTAATTACCGATTTCATGTTAGGGCACGAAAGCGGTTTGGAAATAATCGCTGAAGCGAAGCGGCTCAATGTCGCCTGCAAATTTGCAATCTTGACCGATTTACAGGACCTTCTCCTGTTCAATCATGCAAGGAAAATGGGCGTGGATGGATTCATATCGTTACAAGCAGATCCCGACGAACTCATTTACGCGCTTCATCTGATTCAGCGAGGAAGGAAGTATTATGATCCCGATATGATTGACTTGCTGATCCAGTCACAGAGGGAGCCGCTAGTAGACAACCGTCCACTCGAACAATTGACCGTAAAGGAAAAGGAAGTGTTGGAAAAGTTGGGGATGGCATACTCTAATAAACAAATTGCCAACAGCCTGTTCATTACGGAGCACACGGTAAAGAAACATGTCAGCCAAATCTTGGCTAAGCTTTGTCTTGGCGACCGCACACAGGCCGCCCTTTACGCAAACGAGACTGGATTAGTGCAATACCAGTTTGATCTGCCTGTTTGATAGTGGTATCTAGATGACAAAAGAGAGCCGACCCACGGGCTCTCTTTTGCGTTTTATAAGACAGAAATCATGTAGACAATAAATTTACAGAAGTGTAAAATTAGGAATAATCGGTAATTATAGATTACTTTTATATAATTGCACCTGAATAGGAGGGAAAATTGATGACGGTTCTTCTTTCTGCAAAAACAAAGTTACCGCAACCCCTTTCGGATAGCGTTAACAGAACAAGATTGCATGACAAATTTCATAATGGTACCTTCAAAAAGGTGACCATTCTTCGGGCTCCTGCAGGCTATGGCAAAACAACGCTGATCAGCCAATGGCTAAAAACCTTGCATCACGATCAGGTCGCCTATCTAGCCATCGATTCTTCTGACAATGATTCATCCCGCTTTTGGGCATATGTTTTCCACGCTGTTTCGAAAGCGTGCCAATCGGATGTCGATCTGACATTAGCCCCTGACTTACTACAACCATGGTAGTAGTATTAATCCAGGTGATAAAAATGAATATTGACAAAACAAACTCAACTCTAAAAAGATATGGATTTACGGAATATGAAGCTAAAATCTATGTTGCTTTATTACAATCTAATCCATTAAACGGAAATGAAATCGCTATTAAATCGGGCGTTCCCAGCCCGAAAGTGTATGAAAATCTAAATCGAATGTGTGAAAAAGAAGTTGTCTTTCCGGTTTTAGACGGCAATTACTCAATCAAAAAATTATATTCTCCCCTTCCTTATAAGGAATTATTACGAAAGATAGAATTGGACTTCCAAAACGATACCGCTTTTATGGAAAGCCAATTTAAAGTGATCTCCAATCAGATGAAACCAGATTGGTCGGAACTTTATCATTTGGATGGGTATGTATCTTCCATTGATTCTTTAAGGAATATGATCCAATCCACAGAACAAACAATTTACCTTAGTTGCTGGAACAGTGAATTGGAGCTTTTATGGGATGACTTACTTGAAGCGTTTAAGAAGGGGGTTCGAGTAATCTCCATTCTATTCGATGGCACTGATAAGAAGATTCCATGGTTGCATTTCACCCATCACCAAGGTGAATTCTCCGACCGCAGGCATACGGGAGAACTTTCATGTGTATTAGATGAAAAAAGTGTCTTTATACTTCATTCTGCTGAGGGAAATGCACATGCCATTATATCCAGTCATACAGCGTTAACCCGGACTACACTCAACTATATTCGACACGATATTTATATCAATCAAGTTGTTAATCACTTCCATGATGAATTAGCAGCTAAATATGGTGAAAATTTTGTAGGGCTTTTAGATATTTTTTGAGAAGGTATCACCGATTTATCGTTAATTATAAAAAAGGGGGAGAAAGGAGGATCGTTGGTCGTTTTTACTTTAGTCCAATTTCGAAAGGGGTTTTGAGAGTGGGAGCTCAAATTATCGATTTAAGTGTACCGATGGACAGTAATGCGAAAGAACCTTTTCCACCAACAATTGAATATGAGGCACATGAAAAGGGAGCTGAACAAGCTGCAGCTATTTTAGGTTTGGAGAAAGAGAACTTCCCTGACAGCAAAGCTTGGGCTGTCGAAACCGTAACATTAACGACCCATACTGGTACCCATGTAGATGCGCCTTGGCATTATGCCGATATGACAGCAGGTAAGAAATCCAGGACGATTGATGAACTGCCAATTGAATGGTTTTACGGAAATGGCGTAGTCTTTGATTTCAGTGATAAAGCGGCGGGATATGAACTGCAAGTCGAAGATTTCAAAGAAAAGCTAGTTGAAATGAATTATGAATTACAACCTTTCGACATCGTACTCGTTCGCACTGATGCCGATAAGAAGTATTACGATGATGAATATGCATTTTGCCATGCCGGAGTGTCAGCGAATGCAACTAGATGGCTTATTGATAAAGGTATTAAAGTCATGGGCATCGATGCATGGGGTTGGGACATTCCGCTTCCTCTCCAAGCACAGCTTTATCGAGAAAATCCACGGGAAGACATTTTATGGGCTGCCCATTATGTCGGCAAAGAGGCGGAGTATTGCCAAATTGAGAAACTTGCAAACTTAGATCAGTTACCTAGAAAACACGGATTCAAAGTTGCTGCATTTCCTATCAAGGTCAAAGACGGAAGTGCCGGCTGGGCAAGACCAGTCGCCATTTTCGAATAAAGGGGAGGATGACCATGGGCTTCAATGGTGTTTTCTTAATCTTTTTCGCAGCATTTGTAGTAGTTCTTTTATTAGGGGGATGGGTAACTAGAAAATGGGTTACCGGTTCAAATGACTATTTTATCGCTGGTCGAGAAATTGGATTGCTTGTGAATATATTCGGGGTCGCCGCAATCGGTTTTGCCGGAACTATTATTACACTAGGACCAGGTCTCGCAATTTTAACTGGTTTCTGGGGCTCTTTCGGCTTCGGCGTCATATACGGAATAGGCGGCCTTGCGCTCTATGGACTTTTTTTTGCTCCATATATCCGCCGATCCGGAGCACATACTTTATCCGAATGGCTAGAAATGCGTTTCGACAAGAGAACTAGAACGCTAGTGACGATTGCGACAATACTGGGCTTGCTGGGCATTATGGCAAATAACGTTATGTCCATGGCAATTGTAACAACAAGCTTCACAGGATGGTCGCTGATCGGCACATTGTCTGTCATTTTTGCGATGTTCCTTCTATTTACGTATATCGGCGGATTTTGGGCAGTTACACTGACAGATTTCATTCAAATGTGTATTGGCCTAATCGCTTTACCCGTTATGCTCATTACGATTATCTCCAAGTTTGGCGGTTTTGATTTCATAGGTAGCAATTGGCCAGGGAATGGAAGCTACTGGACGAGTGGAATAGCAGATGGACAGTTGCCGTTACTCTCTTTTCAATATCCAAGTGGTCTGACTTTCATCATCTTATTCGCCTGTTTCCTTGTGTGGGGCAACAATTACTATTGGCTGCGCGTTTCATCGACTAGAAGTGAGCGGACCGCTAAGCTTTCATTCGTTTTTGGCGCACTGCTCCTAGTATTCGTTCCAATCTTGATTTTAGCGTTAACAGGCTTATATGCAGGATCTGCCATGGGAGATCAGTTCCTTCCATACGGAACCGTTGACCCTATGGCGGCATTTGGAGTTGTTTTAAAAGCGTTGCCAATCGTCGTTGCCGCTTTTGCTCTACTTGGTGCATTGGCTGCATCAATATCAACTTCAACCACAGCTCTTATTGGAGCTTCCAGTACGGCAGTACGTGATCTTTACCAACGTTACTATCGGCCGAATGCAACTTCTAAAGAATTAACGTTACCTTCAAAGGTCATCACATTAGGGCTAGGGCTTATCGTTTGGGCACTATGCTTCTACCCTGGCGGACCGCTCTATCTATTCGCATTCTCCACGGCTTGGCTCGGTGCACCATCCATCCTCGTCTTCTTAGGCATGTGGTGGAAAGGTACAACGAAAAAGGGTGCTTTTTATGGCGCGGTTTTCGGAATCTCGGCGACAGCCCTCTTTACAATTCTTGACTTGACCAAATTGATCCCCCTAGGTCAATACACTCATGTTGGTGTTGTCGGCCTGGCAGTTACAGTTATTACGACTGTAGTCGTGAGTTTGATGAGTGAGTCGGATTATTATACAAAGAAGAATTGGAATGAAGACCTCCGTCTTCCAACTTCGTTATCAGATGATGAGAAAGAAGTATTGACACTCATTCATTACGGTTACGATACGATGGCGGAAATTAGTGACATGCTAGGTGTAGATTCTTCTATAAGCAACAAAATTATCGAAGATCTTGACAAGCAGCATGTAATCCGTAGACGCAAATATTCGGGTCCGGGATTTTACACATTCTATATTCCATCAAACGTTTCTCCTCATCTCTATTTGAAGGAAATGGGAGGCAAGTTTGCCAGCGATCAACTGACGGAAGAAGATTATTTATTCCTTGAGAAGTTAGAGAGCGGTTTTGCTCTGTTGAATAAACATCTCCAGGAAAACAATTTCGACTCGTTAAAAGCATCTGCTATTCTTTCAAAGCTCATTAAGCAAGGGTTTCTAGTCGAATCCGGTTTATGGAGAAGAAAAGTAAGCCTTAGCACGGCAGGAAAAGATATTTTAATGAAATACACCAGTTCTCCAACAGTGACTGAAGAGCTGCATGCCGTACATTAATTCTCGAAAGGAATGACAAGTATGAAACTCGTCACGTTTAAAGCGCCGCATCAACAAGCGCAAGCTGGCTGGATTGAAGGAGAAACAGTCTATTCGATAGCAGAATGCAGCGGTGGAAATCTTCCAGATACAATGTCAGCGCTTATCAAAATAAGTGCTGACAAAATGCCTGAACTACAACAGTTAGCCGGCAAACAGCAAAAAGGGTTTTCGATTAATGAAGTGGAACTCTTGGCACCACTGGAGGACCCTTCAAGTATCCGAGATTTTATGGCTTTCGAAGACCACTTGCTGAACGCTTCCAAAAAGAGCGGTCTTACAATTCACCCTGAATGGTATAAGATTCCGGTTTTCTATTTTACCAATCACCAATCCATTCACGGACCAAATCAAACAATCGAGATACCTCCGAATTGTAAAATGTTCGATTACGAACTCGAAATTGCGGCAGTCATCGGCAAACAAGGGAAGAATATCAAAGCCGCTGAAGCTGATGACTATATTTTCGGATACACAATCTTTAACGATTGGTCTGCCCGAGACTTACAGATGCAGGAAATGCAAGTCGGACTAGGTCCCGCAAAAGGCAAGGATGCCGCTACTTCCATCGGACCGTATATTGTGACGAAAGATGAGTTGGAAAGCTACCGCTTACACGACCGATACGACTTACAAATGACTGCCAAAGTAAACGGAAAATTACTTTCAACAGGCAACTTCAAAGATATCCATTACACATTCGGTGAAATGATTGAGCGCGCATCTGCAGGAGTTACAATATATCCCGGAGATGTAATCGGTTCAGGAACGGTTGGAACCGGATGTTTACTAGAGTTGGGGCAAGACATTCATCCATGGTTACAACCTGGTGATGAAGTGGAATTGGAGATTACCGAGTTGGGGGTATTACGGAACCTGATTGGAGAATAACGTGATTACGGATAATGAATTATAGTATCTATGACTTCTAGATGATAATGAATGCACCAGAGAAAACTGACGTTTACCATTCCAGCCTTTGTATAATGAATGAGCACCTACTAGGTGTGTCATTCATACAAAGGCTTTTTTATGTAATCAATTACCGTAGATACTTGAATAACACGAAAAAACAAGCAGAAACCTAGATACGAAGCTGTTCCTTCTACATCCCCATAAATGTAAGCAATCAATATCATCCAAAATCTAATCACCTAAAGGGAGGCTGATAAGATTTATCAACTTAAAAACTAAGAGACACCGAACAAACCAATCCCATCCTCTCATTATCCCCCTCCCAAAGATAGTTTCAATTACGCATCATTTACTTTTTAGACTCTTTCAAAAAATATCATTGTTTTTTCTTGTTTCTTGGTTTATCATTCTATATATCATATATGATATATGATTATTAATTTGAATAAGGGGTGATTTTGGTGAAACATAATCCGAATCAAAAACTGGAAACCGAATTTACAGTTAACACGAATGACATGGGCTGGGAAGCGAAATCGTTAGAAGGTCTATATGACAAAATGCTATTTAGAAACGAGGAAACAGGTGCCACAATTGCGTTGATTAAATTTGAAAAAGGAGCAGGAATACCGACTTTACATGAACATGCTTCGAATCAATTTATGTTTATGCTATCTGGCAAATACCAATACACTACATCTGGAATCACATTAGAAAAAGGAGACTTTTACGCAAATGCAATGGGACATTTTCATGGCCCTGCAATAGCATTGGAAGAAACAATCTTTTTAGAGGTTTATGACGGTCCGCATTATCCTTCCCGACCTGACTTTTATGACAATGACGAGGATGCAAAATAATTTAGGAGGTTTTTATAATTGAAAATCAATGAATTGGTAAGTACTCAATTGAGCGAGCCATTAGGGGTTTATTCCCAAGCCATCGAGGTAATTTATCCTGAAAAAATGGTGTTTGTATCGGGGATTACATCTAGAGATAAAGAAGGAAACGTTGTCGGAGAAAATGATATAAAGTTGCAAACCGAAACAGTTTTGTTAAGCATAAAAGCAATTTTGGAAGAAGCAAATTTAACGCTAAATGACATTGTAAAGATGACCCTTTATATACGTGATATGGAGATGTTTAGCGAAATACATGAGGTCCGTGCACGTTACTTTTCTAAGCCATATCCTGCTTGCGCAATGCTAGAAGTTTCTAGAATGGTTAGTAAGGAACATTTGATTGAAATTGATGCTATCGCCATAGGTAAAGCATGAAATTTCATTAACGCCCTAATCGATCCAGCCGATCTAGCGGCTTATTCGGCTATACAAGTAACCTACGGTACACAGAATTCCCCTAATGTATCAAGGGAGTAAATATGAATTCAATACGGGAAGTCAGACAAAAAGAATTAAAAAAGGTGAATGTCCCGTACAAAACAATGCCTACAAGTAATCATTGGTAGTTAGTACGGAAAAAAAGCAGCAGAAAAATTACGCTTCTGACTTCCCTATTTAATCAGGGACTCCAAAGAAAAAATTGCAAATACTAATTTGTAGTGGAGGTTGATAACACATGAAAAAAATTACTAATTTTTTCAACTCACTTGTTCAACGATATTTTCCAGACCCCTTGATATTAGGAGTATTCATGCTAGTAGCCGTATTTCTAAGCGGGTTTCTCTTTACACCGAGTTCACCAGCGGATTTACTATCATCTTTCGGCACTGGTTTTTGGAGCATGCTCGCATTTACTATGCAGCTTTCCTTAGTGTTATTGGCGAGTTCTGCAATAGCAAATACCAAAGGCATAAAGAAAGCATTGGTTAAACTGGCTTCTATTCCGAAAACACCGTCTCAAGCAGTATTTTTTGTTGCAATTACGACCTCTTTAGTTGGTGTAATCAACTGGGGAATTGCTTTAGTTGCGGGAATTATTTTTGCTAAAGAAGTGGCAAAACAAGTTAAAGGAACTCATTATCCTTTGCTAATAGCAGCATCCTATATAGGATTTACACTATGGAGTTCGGGGCTATCCTCTTCAATTCCGTTAACCTTAAACACTCCGGGCCATCCTATTGGCGGCGTAGATGGGACAATCCCTTTAACTGAAACGATTTTTACGGGTTATAATCTAATTATCACCTTAGCTTTGCTGCTTACGTATGCCCTAGTAAGTAGATTCATGACTCCGGCTAAAGAATATGCTATTGCAATAGACCCTGAAATTTTGGCGCACGAAAATGAAAGCGCAAACACTGTGGAAGTATCTGGGGAAACATTTGCTGCTAAATTGGATCATAACAGGATTATTACAATAATACTTGGTGCTATCTGTTTACTATCATTTGGTTATAGTTTTTACATCGGTGGGATAAATTCTATTAACTTGAACACGATCAATATGTTGGTGATCGGAGTTGGGCTACTCTTATATAAGGGCGTACGACCTTACTTGGAGGAGATCGGAAATTCAGTCAAGTCTGTTGTTCCTTTATTGATCGGTTACCCTATCTATGGTGCAATTTCAAATTTAATCGTTGAATCTGGAATGGGAACAACTTTAACAGAATTCTTCGCCTCAATGGCCACTGCTGAAACTCTACCTTTACTAACATATTTTTCTGCTGGGTTACTAAATTTATTTATTCCGGCAGCTGGAGGTCAAATCATCATTCAGGGACCAATTTTCCTGCCAATTGCGGAACAATTAGGGGTATCACAAGGGTTAGATGCAATGGCTGTCACTTATGGGGATACATGGACAAACCTTTTACAACCTTTTTGGGCTTTACCGGCACTGGCATTAGCAGGATTAGGGATTCGCCATATTATGGGTTTCTGTATTGTTGCGATGATTGTTAGCGGGATCGTAACAGGGAGTTTATTATATTTATTGCCGTTCATATTATAAAATATATACATGATTTAATAGTGCGTATGTAAGGAGAGAATGTCTTGAAGCAATATCAAACTAAAAAAGAAATGATTTACCAGTCCATTAAGGCAAAAATTTATGATGGACATTATAGACCGGGTGAGAAAATTGTGATTGCTCGAATTGCTAAAGAGTATGATTGTAGTGATATTCCTGTTCGAGAAGCACTTAGTCTACTTGAATCCGACAAGCTTATTGCATTTAAACCACATGTCGGGGCTATCGTAAGTCATTTATCTTTAGATGAAATTGAAAACATCTTTAATGTCAGGAAAGTTTTAGAAGGGTATGCTACCGCTTTAGCTACTGATCATTTGAAGGATGAAGACATACACAAACTAGAGGAAATTTTGTCAACTGCAGATGAGGCCTACAATGAACATGACTACTCTAAATTCAATAAATTGAACAATGAATTCCATATGACTATATACAACAAGAGCAATAATGAAATATTAGTTCAGCTAATTGAAGATTTATGGAAAAATGCGAACCGTTATGATTCTGTGTTTGAAAAGAACGATACGTATATACAACAATCTATTGAAGAGCATTATGCTATTTTGAAATTGCTAAAAGAGAAAAATAGTACAAGTGCTCAGGAAAAGATGCTAAAACATATGGAACGCGTAGGTTCGGAGATTAAAAAGATTTCAAAAAAGTCATTCGATCAACTAACAAGTTTGAGGGAGATGTAAATTTGAAATATATATCTTTTTTTCACAAGCAAGACGATATCCGCAATATAAAAGTAGGAATTTTAGATGATAATCAAAATGTTTATGATTTATCACCTATCTTTCCCGATATTTTCTCTATCATAAAAACGCCTGGAAGCATTGATATTATCCAATCTTATCTCGAGAATAATAAGGATTGCATCCATCTTTCGGATGTCAGCCTAACAGCTCCGATTACTAAACCTATACGCAACATCTTCTGTGTGGGCTGGAACTACCTAGAACATTTCGAAGAACGCCATAACAAAGATATTGATTTACCAAAAAAACCAACATTCTTCACAAAAGGAACTAACACTATCGCTGGACCTCATGAAGACATTCCAATCATAGAATCTTTTACAAGTAAATTAGATTATGAAGCAGAATTAGCTGTAGTTATCGGAAAAGAAGGTATCAATATAAAACCGGAAAATGCATTAGAATACGTTTTTGGATATATGTGTGCGAATGATATTACTGCGAGAGACGTTCAATTTGATCACGGCGGACAATGGTTTAAAGGAAAAAGCATGGATAAATCTTGTCCAGTCGGACCATATATTCTTTCAAAAAATGAGATATCCAATCCACATAATTTATCAATTACATGTACAGTAAATAATACAATTGTTCAATCTAGCAATACGGGGTTAATGAATTTTTCCATTGAACAAATTATTTCGGAGCTATCGTGTGGAATGACCCTATTACCTGGTGATATCATTTTGACAGGGACTCCAAGCGGAATAGGCTCAAAGAGAACTCCCCCATTATTTTTGAAGAAAAATGATATAGTCGTTGTGACTATTTCTGAACTCGGTGAAATCAGAAATCTAATTTGTTGACTGGCGCACCGTAGCAAGGAGCATTTTCATTATGAAGCATAATGTAGAGAGACATTTCAAGTGTTGTTTTTAAAAGGCAAACACTTCGAAAGGTCTCTTTTTATCGTTTGATGAACTCTCCAAAGATGAATGAGTTTTCACCGGATTGCGCACCTGTCCATTTAGGAGTGTCGATTTCTGTTTATGAGTAAATGTCCTTTATGGGCAAATCTGAGTAACCTCCCAATCCACAATCACCTGAAATCTTTTCTATTTATTTTTTTCATAATTCAAGAGACAATAGATTAAGTGGATAACTTACTGAAAATAACAAATGATACCATCGGGTTACTGTGCTTATCATATTTTACGAACGTAATCTAAGCCGTTAACCGTCAAAATAGAGGAGGTCACTCATGCAAAAGCAAGATTGTCTGATGCTTATTTCTGTATATGAAGAAAAAAATCTCACGAAAGCCGCTGAAAAGTTATTTACATCCCAACCAGCCATCACTTATCGCTTGCAAAAACTGGAGGAAGAACATCAGGTCAAACTTTACACTCGGGAAGGGAATAAATTATTTTTCACTCCGGAAGGGGAATACTTAGTTGATTTCGCTAAAAAAATGCTTCTCGATTTGGATAAATTAGAAGAAAACTTGAAGACATTAAAAAAAGACGCAACCGGAACAATCCGCATTGGCGTCTCAAGTAACTTTGCATTATATAAATTACCAACTCTCATAAAGCAGTTTGTAGACCACTCTCACTCCATACAAGTGAATGTAACGACCGGATGGAGTTCTGAAATTATCCAGTTACTGAATAAAAATGAAATTCAAATTGGAATTATCACTGGGAACTACAATTGGTTTGATGAAAAAATATTATTGGCAGAAGATCCGTTAACGATCATTGCCAAAACCCCAATCATTCTAGAGGACATTCCTTTTCTGCCTCTCATTTCGTACCAGCCCAATAAAAAGAAAGGCCCTGGGGAGAAAGCTACGAACCCTCTTGCACAAATGATTGAAAACTGGTGGCAAGACCGCTTTTCCGTTCCTCCTTTAGTGCGCATGGAACTGGACAAGGTCGAGACCTGTAAAGAGATGGTGAATAAAAACCTGGGTTACTCAATCATCCCAAAATCCTGTTTGACCGAGAGGGATTCTTTTTTCACACATGATCTCATTAATGATAAAGGAAAGCCTCTAAATCGTAAAACATGGCTCTTCTACAGGAAATCGAATGTAGAACTTTTGACAGTCAGCCAATTCATCAACTTCATCCAAGAGCAACTTAATGAAAATCAGTCCTGATGCAGCGGGAAATGGCACGCAACAAAGCGGCCTTCTTCTTTCTCTTCAAACTCAGGAACGACCAATTTACATTTCTCTTGTGCGAACGGACAACGAGTGTGGAACTTGCAGCCGCTAGGAGGATTTACAGGGCTTGGCATATCCCCTTCCAGGATTACTTCATCCTTATCCGCCCTTCGCAAACGCGGATCGGAAATAGGCAACGATGCTAGTAATCCATTGGTATACGGATGCATCGGCTTTTTAAAGAGCGCTTCCTTCGTTGCCAACTCCACCATATTTCCTAAATACATGACACCAATCCGGTCGCTAATATGGCGTAAAGCAGGCAAACCATGAGAGATGAAGATATACGTTAAATCATATTTCTTCTGTAGCTCATCCAGTAAATTTAATATTTGCGCCTGGATGGATACATCCAATGCTGAAACTGGCTCATCACAAATAATGAGTTTTGGTTTTAATGCAAGAGCACGTGCAATCCCGATACGTTGTCGTTGTCCTCCACTGAACTCATGTGGATAACGATGCGTATAGGAAGGGTCAAGCCCGACATCAATCATCAATCGGTGCACCTCATCCTCTAATTCTTTCTTAGTGAGTTTCAGGTGTGTAAGTAATGGCTCCGCTATTAAATCAAAAACACGCATTCTAGGATTTAAAGAGGAAAAAGGATCTTGGAAAATCATTTGATAGTCTACCCGATATTTCTTCAGATCCCGCTCTTTCATATTCGAAATTTCTACTCCATTAAAGTAAACTTCTCCCTCAGTTGGCTGCAGCAGTCCCATGATTAAATTTCCTAATGTAGATTTTCCACAGCCCGACTCACCAACTATCCCTACTGTCTCCCCTTTGTATACAGTTAAATCGACACCATCAACCGCTTTTAAGTATTCTTTTTCCTTTTTAAAGAGCTGTTGGTTTACAGGAAAGTGCTTTTTCAAGTTCTTTACAGTAAGGATCTCTTCCGTTTGAACCGGTACACTATTAACCATCACCACTCACCCTTCCTGATGGCTTTCATGTAGCCAACACCTTACTTTATTGCCATTCTGTTCATTCGTCTTTAACTCCGGCATTTGGCTTTTGCATATGTCCATCGCGAATGGACATCTCGGATGAAAGTAGCAGCCGGACGGTTTATTGCTTGGGGTCGGGACGTTTCCTTGAATGGAATTTAACGTATCCACTTCCGAGTCAATTTTAGGGGTGCTTTGAATTAATCCCTGTGTATATGGATGCTTCGGTTCAGCGTATAAAGACATGACATCCGCTTCTTCCACAACTTGTCCTGCATACATCACGATGACCTTATCTGCCAGCTCTGCAACAACTCCCAAGTCATGGGTTATTAATAAAATGGAAGTCTCGAATTCTTTTTTCAGATTCTTCATCAACCTTAAAATTTGAGCTTGTATTGTAACGTCCAACGCCGTAGTTGGTTCATCTGCAATCAGTAAACTCGGATTGCACGACAATGCCATAGCAATCATAACCCGCTGTCTCATTCCGCCACTCAGTTCATGCGGATGCATGTCATACACGTGCTCAGCGCGTGGAATCCCTACTTTTTTAAGCATTTCAACGCTCTTATTTTTCGCTTCTTTTTTTGATAGAGTTTGATGCAACAAAAGGATTTCGTCTAATTGGTCCCCGATTTTCAATATGGGGTTTAAAGATGTAAGTGGCTCCTGAAAAATCATGGATATCTCATTGCCTCTAATTTTTCGCATCTCCCGATCACTTAACTCTGTCAAGTCCTTGCCTTTAAAAAGGATTTCTCCACCGACAATTTTCCCTGGAGCGTTTACCAGTTGCATAATAGAAAATGATGTAACACTTTTTCCGCAGCCGGATTCTCCAACTAATGCTGTCGTTTGCCCTGATTCCAGGGAGAATGAGACTCCATCAACGGACGGAACAATTCCGCTAGTCGTATAAAAATAGGTTTTCAAATCATTTACTTCTAATAATGTCGACATACAGAAGCCTCCTCTCGTTACGAATTGGTTCCTTGAGAACGCGGATCAAGCAAATCGCGCAACCATTCTCCGAAGAAAATGATTCCTAAAACGGTAACTGTAATGGCAACCCCAGGAAACGTAGCCAACCACCAGCTAGTAGCCACGTATTCCTTACCTTCGCTTAACATGATTCCCCACGAAACAATAGGCGGCTGGATTCCTAAACCTAAAAAGCTTAGGGATGATTCGGTAATGATCGTGCTTGCCACACTTAAGGTGGAAATAACAATAATCGAAGAGGTGACATTGGGAAGGATGTGACGTTTCATAATTTGGAAATCGGACACGCCCATTGTTCTTGCTGCCTTCACATACTCCCGTTCCCTCAGACTTAGTGTTTCGCCTCGGATCATCCTCGCATATAGCACCCAGCTTGTCACACCGATAACAATAATTAATGTCGGGATTCCTGGGTCAAGAACTGTCAGAAACACGATACAGAAGAGAATCGTCGGGACGGATAAAAACGCATCGACAAGACGCATGATCATATTATCAACCAATCCACCGTAATACCCTGAAATCAAACCAAAAACAACGCCAATTGCCCCGGCAACCAGCACAGACAGTATTCCGACAATTAATGATATACGTGACCCGTAAATAATACGGCTTAATATATCCCGCCCCAGATTATCGGTCCCTAAAATATGGGCCACGCTCCCTCCATCCGACCAAAATGGAGGCACTAACATATTTGTTGTATCTATTTTCCCTGGATTGTAGGGTGCGATCCAGGGCGCAAATACAGCCATTACACATAACGCTAAAACAATTACTAAGCCAACGGAACCTGTCTTGCTTCTTGAGAGCTTTGTAAGAAAAATTTTGAATTTATTTTTCGTTTTTATACTTCTATCATTCTTATCTACAGGAAGTGCAGCTACCTCAGCATGGCTGCTTGATTTCATATAGTCAAATCCTTTCTTAGCTATATTTGATTCGCGGATCTAAGAAACGATAGAGGACATCCGTCGCTAGATTCATCAACAGAATCATGACGGCGGTTACAAATACAGCCGCTTGTATAATTGGCAAATCCTTATCGTAGACTGCCTGTATGATCAATTGTCCAAGACCCGGCCAAGAGAAAATCATTTCCGTGATCAAGGAACCGCCTACTAAACTCGCCATTTGTAAGATTGTAATTGTTATTACAGGCACCAGAGAATTTCGGAATGCATGACGGAAAATAATGATACTTTTCTTCTGCCCTTTGCTTCTTGCCGTCCGAATATAATCTTGCTGAAGTATTTCCAACATATTGGACCGAACAAGTCTAGTAATCTCAGCTGAAACAGCAGTCCCCAATGTAATCGCAGGCAAAATAAGATGTTTCCAGCTTCCCGTTCCGGAAACTGGCATCAGCTTTAAGTTAACCGCAAAAACTAAAATCAGCATTATACCGAGCCAGAAGTTCGGGATCGCTTTTCCAAGTGCAGATAAACCTGTCGCGAACAAATCAATAATGCCATTCGGTCTAATAGCTGAAATAATTCCAAGTGGCACCGCAATAATGATTGCCATAATCATAGAAGCCGTAGCCAATTCCAATGTAGCCGGCAGTCTTTCCAATACCAAACCTAAAGCGGAAACTCCATATTTATAGGACTCTCCAAAATCACCTTGTACCAAGTCGACGATGTAGTTCCAAAATTGTATGTAAAATGGTTGGTCAAACCCTAAAGCAATCCGTAAATTCTGGATCTCTTGCTGTGTCGCTTCTGCAGGCAGCATCATGGCCACTGGATCTCCGGCTACATAAACGAGAACGAAGATCATAAGGGAAATGATAAGAAGTACAATTGGAATCTGCAAAAACCGACTAATAAAGTATCTCCACATAGTAATCCTCCCTTGTAGAAGGCGGCAGAGTCTGCTACAAAAGCAGTCTACTGCCGTTTCCCCTCATCCCTTATTTTTTATGAACATCCGGAATATAGATTAACTCATCTAACCGGGGAGCGTATTCAATTCCATCGGTTACACCGAAGAACTGGTCAATCTGGAATAATGGAATGATTGGCATTTCAACACTGGCAATCTTCTGCACTTCCTGGTACTTTGCCGTTCTCACCGCTGGATCTAATGATGTATTGGCCTCCTGCAACAACTCATCAATTTCCTTATTGCTATATCCGTTAATGGAGGAAGAACGTTCAGTACCGTAGTAATCTAATGCCTGGCCAGCATCAAAGAAGGAAGATCCAAGTGCTATCAAGTAACCCTCTTTGAATTTCTCCTGATCTCTTAGCTCCGTAAAGCTGCTCCATTGCAACAAATTCATTTCTGTATGGATGCCTGCTTCTTCAAGCATTCCTGCGATCAATTGCATGACTTCACGGTCTTTAATATATCTACCTGTTGGACCAGCCAACTCAATTGTCAAGCCATCCTTATATCCCGCTTCTTCCAACAATTTTTTCGCTTTATCAACATCATAATTGTATTTATCATACAAGCTTTCTTCAAAGCCGATATTACCAGGATTCACCCTCGTCAAAGTCGGTGTTCCTCCGCCGTCTAATAAACTTTCGACTAACGCTTTGTCGTCAATTGCATAGTCGATCGCTTGACGCACCTTCACGTCTGACGTCGGCCAGCCTTCTTGTGTACGAAGGAAAAGCATATACGTACGGTTGGACGGTCCGTTAGCTATTTGACTATTTTCAGAGTCATTGATCCGTTTCCAATCACTTGGCGGAACATTGGCAATAATATTGACACTATCTGTCAATAGTTCAGCTACACGTGTCGAATCCTCCGGGATAGCTCTAAATACAACTTCATCCCATTCGCCTTTCTTCCCAAAATAGTCATCGTTTTTCACTAAAGTGATTTGGTTGTCCTTTTTCCATTCTTTGAATTTATATGGGCCTGATCCAACCGGAGCCCTCAGAAATTCATCCATCCCTTTTTCTTCAATGTAATTTTTTGGAAGGATACCTGACGCTTGTCTGGAAATACGGCTGATCAGCATCGGATCCGGCTCGTGCGTAATGATTTGAAAAGTTAGCGGATCAAGCACTTTTACTTCTTTAATCGTATCGAAATCACCATGGCTTTTTAATGTCTCGTCGTTTGCAACGCGCTCTAACGTGAATTTAACATCTTCTGCTGTCAGATCATCACCGTTATGGAATTTGACGCCTTCCTTCAATTTGAATTCAAACGTCGTGTCATCCACCTGCTCCCATTCTTTTGCAAGATGCGGTTGGATTTCCCCTTCCGTGTCTCTCATTAACAGATAGTCAAATACGTTAACGTGAATAGCCTCTGTAGCGGTTGTCGTATGGTTATGAATATCCCAAGTCAGCATATCTGGTCCTAATGAAATCGTTAATGTACTCGTATCTTTACCGCCTAATGCTGAATCATTACTTTGATTGGAAGGCTTGCTCGTCGTCGTACACGCAGATAGCACTACCATTAAAGCCGCCATCATCAAATATAAAATCTTCTTGGCCATAATTCTTCCCCCTCTTATTGTAAAACCAAGTTTTCTTGTATCTCTTTTTCTGCAATAAATTGTGCCTTAATAGCGTTCAGCAACTCCGGAGACGAAAGTACGTCTACGCAAGTGGCTCCCATTGTCTTGGCCGCTGTAATGATCGCTTCGTTCCCATCTTTGCTATTAGAAGCCGCTACCCATTCTTTTGTATGATTCGGCGTGCCTTGCGGAACAAACGCAACGCGGATGCAAGCACCTGGAACCCTATGTGTAACGATACTAAAATCCGTGGACCCTGTTTGCTCGCGAGGCGGTGTAATATTTTTCGCTCCCACCAATTTGGCATTCTCTAAAAGTACATCATTCAACGCTTGAACGTTCAACTTACTCTCCAACGATTTCTTCGGATGGATATGAACCTTCGTTCCCGTAGCTAGTGCAGCACCCCTGGCAACATTCAATGCTCGTTCCACTACTGTATCCAAGTATGGACGATTGATAGCGCGAATTGAGAACCTTGCAGCAGCCCTCTCTGGCACGATATTCGCCGCTACTCCGCCGTCTGTAATGATGCCATGGATTCGAACGTCTGAACGTACATGCTCCCGCAAATACTCCATCCCATTAAAAGTCATTAGAACGCCATCCAAAGCACTGATCCCTTTTTCAGGAGCTACAGCAGCATGGGAAGCCTTGCCTTCAAATACAAATTCAAAATTATCAACGGCTAGGGAGCGTCCATCCACAGTAGTCCGATCTCCCCCATGCATCATCAACGCAATATCCAAGTGATCAAAGTATCCTTGCTGAGCCATAGGGATCTTTCCACTTGTTGTTTCTTCAGCAGGTGTTCCTAACACTTCAATTGTACAAGGTGGCAGATCTTCTAATTGGGACAAAGCTATTGCTGCCCCTAGTACAGATGGAGACTGTAAGTTATGACCGCAGCCATGACCCAAATCCTTTAGCGCATCATATTCGCATAACAGGCCTAACACAGGTCCTCCAGATCCAACCTTGTATGTAGCACGGAAAGCCGTATCCAAGCCAGCCAAACCTTTCTCAACCAAAAAGCCATCACGCTCTAAAATCCCTGTAATGCGATCCACTGCCTGAAACTCTTCATTACCCAATTCAGGATTCGCATGCAAAAATTCACCTAACTCCAATAACTCTTGTGACATTTCCTCAACCTTATGAAACAAAGCTTCCTTATTCATCACTAATCGCTCTCCTGCCCTTCTTTGTTGTAATCGCTTTCACATGAGGAGCGAATACTCTGTAAACAAATCGTACAAGAGATTTTTAGAAAAAGGAAATTGAAAAAATTTAAACAGACGATAAAAAAATTTTATACCAGCTGATTTTACTACATTCATTATGTATAAGGTCAGCACGTAAATGGCTAAATGAGAAAGGAGATTTTGGTGAGTTGAGAAGATTTAGAACTTGCGTTGCATAAAAAAAGCCTTGTAACCAGGTTCGGAAGTTTTCTCCAAAGCCTAATTAAAAGGATCTAACACATGAACTAGAATAACATAAGAAACAGCTTTATTGCACTCCAAAAATAGCTGGGCTGGAAGGAGACACTTCCCTCTATTATTGTCTGTAGTATCGGTGTGTGTTCTACGGATTGCGTAGCTGCAATTTATAAGCGAGCGCGAAACAAGTAAGTATGTACACAGATACGGATTTTATGAGCGTTCATCAAGAAAATAAGCATACATTTTCGATGTCGTTTCAGCCAGAAATAAGCAGTCGAAATTCCCCGGTTAAATAATTCTTAATCCTATAGGGAAATCTACATAAAAGTTGTATAATAAGAGTTAGATTATTCTATCAACAAACCTCTTTTTACAACCACACACGGAAAGGGAGACTTTTCTCGAAATTGTGGGGAAATAGATATGTAAGACTATCCAGATATTAGCGATAGACTACTATTCCAACAAATGCGCCCGTTGCTGGCACGTTAGACAGAAAAGATAGAGATGGGAATAGTAGATTTTGGGGAAAGCATGCATAGGGGGCTTTGCTTACTTTACATTCAGAAACAGAACTGTTAAATAGAAGGGATGGATGAATCATGATTTCTTTAAATGATGTTAAGGCTGCAAGGGAACGCATTAGCAATATCGCACATATAACACCGATCCTACAATCAGAGCAACTCTCTACACTATGTGGTAATCAGTTATTCTTAAAATCGGAGCACTTACAAAAAACAGGCTCCTTTAAAATACGAGGAGCTAGCAATAAAGTCATTCATGCGATTGAAAATGGTGCGAGGTATGTGACAGCAGCATCTTCGGGCAACCACGGTCAAGCCGTTGCCTACGTCGCCAATAGATATGGGATTCCGGCTACAATTGTCGTTCCTGAAAATGTTAGCAAGTGTAAGGTGAACGCAATCCAGGCTTACAATGGCAAAGTCGAATTATGCGGGACAACTTCCGCAGAGCGTTTACCAAGAGCACAGGAGATTGCCGATCAAGAAAACGGCGTATTCATTCCCCCTTATGACGACCCATTTATTATGGCCGGGCAAGGGACGGTTGGGTTAGAAATTTTGAACCAAGTGAAAAATGTCGATGCAATTATTGTCCCTATCGGTGGCGGAGGGCTAATTTCCGGAATCCTCACTACAATTAAAGAAACGAATCCGAGAATAAAGGTGATTGGTGTTGAGCCCGAGCTTGCCAATGATACATACCTATCACTGCAAAACAAGAAAATCACTGCGATTGATGCTACTACTACAATTGCGGATGGATTAAGATCCAGTCAGCCAGGCGACCTCACTTTCCCTGTACTTATGAAATATTTAGACGACCTCGTCCTTGTAAGCGAAGATGAAATTCGTCAGGCCTTCAGTTTTGTTATGGAACGTACGAAACAGCTGATCGAACCATCAAGTGCCACAACGATCGCAGCAGCTATGTTCAATAAGCTTAACTTCCAAGGTAAAAACATCGTAACCGTCATCTCCGGTGGTAACGTAGATCTAGATAAGGTTAATCAATTGATTGTAAATGTTACGGAATGATGTAAAACATTATACCTGTAAAAGAACGTCCAGTGCGGACGTTCTTTTCTTATATATATCAAAAAAAGAAGGACATCCGGCTTGCTCCACAGTGAACTGTGACGTTTAACTAAAATCTACCCTTCCATGCGAACGTTCATTCGTGTACACTTAATACATACCTATTAAAGGAGAATAAATGATGAACTCAATCGATTTAATTCTTTTAAACTTTAACGAAGTACGAAGAAGAAGTATTAAAGTATGGACATCTATTCCCCAAGAAATACTAAACTGGAAGCCCGATGATGAGGCAATGACTTGTATAGAGATGATTAGGCATGTGCTAGAAAGTGAACATTATTACCATCTAGCCATCCAAAATCGAGGTAGTTTAGCGGTATTTGAATCTCCATTCGAAAAACAACCTTTTTCTACCGTAGATGCGGAATTGAGGTTTGCAGAACCATTTAGAAATCAGTTCTTACAAACGATTAAATCATTCTCAGTAGAGGATTTAACTACTATTAATATCGATCGTTCTGAATCAGGTTACATAAGAGGTTTGGGTGACATGTTGCTAAGAGTCGCCTATCATGAATCGGTCCATACCGGTCAATTGCTGGATTATTTAAGAATGGCAGAGGTTCCAAGAGTACGTGTTTGGGATTAATTTATCTAACTTTTTATTTTGGTCGTACCACTTAAAATACTATTTGAATCGGAGGATCATATAATGCTGTCTAATGACTTAAAAGCCTCAGTTGTACTTGTTGAGTACACCGATACATACGATGAACATTTATTGAACTTCCATCTACCAGAAGAACAACTCCAGTTTACAAGTTTGCCTTTAGAGAAAATTAATAATCCCATTGTTTCTAGGACTGCTAAACATCTCTTAATTCTCGAAAACGGCGTTCCTGTAGGTTATTTTGCTTTAGAAGATGGCGAAAAGCTTTTAAAGTATAGTACTAATCCAAATGCTCGTTTGCTGACATCTTTCTCAATCAATTCTAGAAATCAAGGAAAGGGATTAGCCAAGATCGGGCTGCAGCTATTACCTGAGTTTGTTAGAAACAATCTTTCCGGAACTGATGAAATTGTCCTCGGCGTCAATCAGAGAAACACGCCTGCGTATAATCTTTATTTAAAAACAGGATTTGTAGACGAGAACGAATTTTATGAAGGCCCCAATGGCCCTCAACATATTTTGCATTTGAAAGTTTAATAATGATATCTGCAATTTTAAAGGATTTTCTTAAGCTATGTTGAATATGCAACTTATACTAAATTAAAGGATGGGATATTATGAATACAATGGTTTCACCAATCTCTTGTAAGGTAAATAATGTTTTTATCCATGTTAGTAATCTTAAAAAGTCTGTAGAGTGGTACAGTAACTTGCTTGGAGTATCATTTGATGAAAACGAAGTTAATTCACCTGTTTATAACATCCCTGTTACTACCGAAACTGGACTTACATTAGACGACCACACTTTCGATCCAAGCTTTAAATTGAATCCTTCAGATCATGTTTTATTTAATTTTTTTGTCAAGGATATTGATGAAGCATACAAATTTATAAAGGACAATGGAATTACAATTGTTAAAGAAATAGAGCGTATCGATGAATTTGCCTACTTTAACTTTCAAGATTTAGATGGAAACGTATTAATGATTTGTAATTGCTAAATGATTTGAGCAAAGGTAGACTCTTCTACCTTTGCCCTTTTCTTATTGCACATTATTTTGTCTGATCTGCAGCAACAAATGGTCGAACTACAAAGTTTTTAGCTCACACCATTTATACAATACAGACGCCCGCTACCTTCGTTTCGTCCTCCTCATCCTTAACAAAGAAATTAATCTCCTTTAAGTGCCGATTATGTTCTACATAATAAATCCGGATAATATTTTTCTGAATTTCAACCCATTTATTTTTATGCTAATACCATTGACTCCTACCAGAGTCCAGCCTTATTATATTTATATTGACTCAATCTGTTATAAATAGTCATTAAAGGAGTAGAGCGTATGCCAAAGATCATAAGTGAGCAGGAGAAGGAGCATATCAAAAATGCAATGTATATCAAAGGAATAGAGCTCATTCGTAAGAAAGGTATGAAACGAGTTACGGTTGACGATATTGCAGCGGCTGTTCAAATAGCCAAAGGTTCTTTCTATTCCTATTATCCTTCCAAGGAGGAATTTCTCTACCACGCTATGAAACAAAATGAACAAGCTTTATTTGACCGAATTCTTGAAATCGATGCTAGATCCGGGAATTTTAAGGACAAGATTAAAAACGCACTTCATGAAATTTACTTAGCACCAGATAGTCTTGCACTCTATGTTCAGCCATCGGATCTGGAATATTTGCTGCGCAAGCTTCCAGATCCTATTAACAGAATGGAACAGGATAAATCCAAAACAAATTTTCAGCGTACATTGAATTGCTTGGGAATAGAGGATGCCCAATGTGATTATAGCGTACTTGCGAATTTAATGGATGGCTTGCATTTTATCGCTTCTAATCAGAACCAATACGGTGAACAAGGAAGGGAACAAGCATTAAGCATTCTTGTAGAAGCAATTGCGGAATATCTAAGCAAGTCCAAGCAGAATTCAACCAAAAATAACTAGAGGAGGCATTCACATGAATCAACCTTTGATTATTTTCATAGCGGCAATTGCCTGCGTCAGTCTGGCGATTTATTGGTTTCTCTACACAAAGAAGAGTGCAGCAGCCTGTCATATCAAAACACCAAACGGAATAGATGAGGGCGAGTATGTGACGATTGGTGGAATCAAGCAGTTTTTATATCATCGTGGTGAAAATAAAGATCATCCCGTCCTCTTATTCCTGCATGGTGGTCCTGGCAGTCCGATGCTTCCATTTGCCCAAGACTTTCAGTTTCCTTGGGAAGATAAGGTAACCGTTGTTCACTGGGAACAGCGGAACAGCGGTAAAACCTTCTTTGCGAATGATCCCCAAAAAGTCACGCCTACAACAACGATTGAACAAGCATTACAGGATACCTATGAAGTTGTGAGCTATTTACAAAAGAAATATAACATTGAGCGAATCCTTATTCTTGGTCATTCATGGGGTTCTGTCTTAGGCAGTCTATTCACCTTGCAGTATCCGCAGATGGTTCAAGCCTATATTGGAGTTGGGCAAGTTGTAAATATGTTTGAAAACGAACGAATTGGCTATGAGAAAGCATTGGAATGCAGCAGACAAGCAAAAAACCGGAAAGATATTAGCACCTTACAGGCTTTAAGCCCTTATCCCGAGCACCAATTTAGTGATGCCTTGACCAAGAAGCTTATGAAACTCCGAAAGTTGCAAGGTAAGTATAAGCTTGCGATGCAACCCTCACCTCAACTAGTCATGAGCGTACTAAGTTCTCCCTTTTATTCGTTAAAAGATATTAAATACATGTTAAAGAGTGATGTATTAGAAGTAAAACAGCGTGCTATTTTGGAATATTTGTTTATGTCCTATGATCTGAACAATATAACTTCAGACTATCAAGTTCCAGTATTCTATATTCATGGCGAGGATGACTGGCAAACTCCTTATTCTCTCGCTCGAACATACTTTGATCAAATCAATGCGCCAATGAAACAATTTTACTCCATATCAAATGCTGGACATGTGACGATGCTTGATCAGAAGGAGCTATTCAACGAAGCTTTATTTGATATTATTAATCGAATCGAACATTAATTTACAATGCCATCCCATCATACGCCACTATGATGAAGCGGAACTCTAATATCTCAACCAAGTCAGTGTGCAAAAGCTGCACATTATGTGTCTGATCTACAGCACCTAATGGTCGAACTGCAAAATTTCAGCTCACATCATCTATACAATACAGGCACCCATTTCTTCTCTTTCAATATGATGTACTATAATGCTTTTGAAGGAGTGAAGACGATGCCATGGCATCTGAAAATCAGATATCTGATTGGTCAACCTGTTGGTGTTTCATTTACAAACGGTCAAGGGACGTCAGGTGTTTTGTGCGGTGCCTCTAATGGTAAACTTCTTGTTATTGAATATTTGTACCAAACTCAATTTGCTTTAAAGCAATATGTTTTTTTTATGATTCAAGATATTAATGGGTTTCCACGTTGTCAGAACCAACAACCTCTTTATTAAAGTATAGTCCCTCTCTTATAGAGAGCTTTTTCTTTCTTCGCATTATGCAGCAATAAGTGATTTTATTTCTTTTATTTGTTCGATGTGGCGCTTTTCGTGCAAATAGATCATTTCAATCCATTGATCTAGTGGCAGTTCACCGAAAGCAGGATGCTTCACTGATTTCTCCGCCAATACAGATTGATCCTCTATCGTACTAAGAAAAGTCATCAACTTTGTTCTTGAAGTGTTCAGCAAATCAATTATTTGTTGAACTTCAAAGGGCTCATCATCTGGTTCAACGATTTTTGGAGCATTAATCTTTCTCGTCCTATCCAATATAAGTTGTATTTGTTTACGTTCTTTTTGATGACTTTCAATCTCCTTAAGTCCCCATGCAATAGCCTTTATTGTTGACTCTTCAACTAACACTAAGTGATGACATACTTGCGCTATACTCCACTTATTCAAATCGGGTTTACGATTAAATTGATCATCATTTAATGAAGTAATCTCCTTCACCAAGTTAGTTCTCGTTTCATATAGATGGTCATTTATTAACTTAGTCATGAAACCTCTCCTTTCATATTGACTCCTATATTTATTTCAACACGAAGGAGATTATTACCTCTTAGAAAAGTTCATGAATAATAACACTAGCTAATGCTTCGTTTTCGATTGTTGTCTTAAATAGGTTACACATCCGGACCTCCCATATTGTATGTAGTTAGACCACAGTTGACGGCTGGATTCCTCTCCCGATACATACTCGCATCGGATGCAATCAGAACAGTTCAGTTCGTATTTTTGTAATACGCTGTAGACAACCAATGCAAGCAACTTAAGCTCCGTTGTGGCAGCCGATAAAAAAAGAAAGCGCCTAACCGATGATCGATTAGACGACTCCTTGGATTCTTTGGTACGATAGTATCTGTCACCTAAAATTTTTCCAAATCAGCACAAGATCGTTCCTAGTCGATTCACGGATACTTCGAATTAAAAAAGACCATCCCTATCAAGTTACAATCTGCCCAAAACACTGAGATCCCTCCGAACGCAGTTCACATTTTAGAGGTATTCTGAATTGTACCGGTGTCAGGTACCAAAATTAAGCCATACAAAAAGAGCTTGGTCATTTCCTCGGCGAGTTCCTCTGGAGAATGGAGGCCCTTCCATAATTTTGTTAATGTCAGGTGCTCAATAACACCAACGATCGCTATGGCAACCGTATTTAAATCTACATTATCGTGGAAGTACCCATTTTCAACTTCCGTTGCAAGATTTTCTTCAATCTGTTTTGCCATTTTCTTCTTCATATCAAGTGCCTCTTCTGAACCGAAAAAGCCGATACGGGCTATTTGTTCATTATCTTGGAATAGGTGAAAAATCGCGGTAATACCGTTGGCAATTCGATTCTGTAATTCCGACGACTCGATACCAGAAGATAATCGACTTTGCTCCACTAATGTATATAACTTTGCTTTAAACATATCGACCAGCTCTTGAAAAATGGCATCTTTGCTTTTGAAGTATAGATAGAACGTTGGTTGCGTGACATGCGCTTCCTTAACAATCGTACTGATTTTCGTTTCATGGAAACCATGAAGAGCAAATTGTTTTGCAGCAATTTCCAGTAAAAGCTCCCTGCTTTTCTCTCCATCCGCGCCTTTTTTCCGTCCTCTATTATTCAATTAGAACAACTCCAACCTTTATGCTTTTTCTAGATGTTGCCTCGATTGCAAGCTGAGTAAACAACTCTATGGTAACAATATTGTACTATTAATCGAGACTAATTAAAATTACTACCGATGCATCATCATATCCATCTGCTTTCACAGTAAATTCATGCGCCCCAGGATTCAATGTGGCCTCTTTAAAATCAATTATGATCATACCTTCGATGGTCGAAACCCTTGAGGGGTGTATTGGAATCGAGTTTCCATCTTTATACACACCTATAAATTTGTCTCTCCAAGTTGCATCCTCATTAAATGTAATGTGGACGGTTTCCGGATTTGGCGCTATTCCGGACAAAGTAGGCGGTTCCATTGGTGCAGGTACTTCGAATATCACTACGGCATCCGCATACCCTTCCGCTTTTACAATTAATCTCTGAATGCCTGGACTAAATGGAGCACCTGAAAGGTCGATCGTAATCATGCCTTCAGTCGTTAGGTTCACTCTTGAAGGATGAATAGGTGAGGTACTTCCCTCTTTGTATACACCTGTAATTTTTCCTCTCCACTCTGGATTTTCGGTAAAAGTGATGTTTACGGTTTTCTGGTTTACTACTATTCCAAATAATTCAGGTGGTTGTAATGGTGCAGGTACTTCGAATATCACTATGGCATCCGCATACCCTTCCGCTTTTACAATTATTTTCTGAATGCCCGGACTATACGGCGCACCTGATAGGTTGATCGTGATCAAGCCTTCGGTTGTTAGGTTCACCCGAGAAGGATGAATAGGTGAGGTACTTCCCTCTTTGTAAACGCCTGTGATTTTTCTTCTCCACTCTGGATTGTCGGTAAATGTGATTTTAACGGTTTCCTGATTTGTTGCTGTTCCTACTAAAGATGGCGTAACTAACGGCGCTTGTACTTCGAAGGTCACCTCGGCGTCTGCATACCCATCCGCTTTTACAATTATTTTCTGAATGCCTGGACTATACGACGCACCTGATAGGTCGATCGTGATCAAGCCTTCGGTCGTTAGGTTCACCCTTGAAGGATGAATAGGTGAGGTACTTCCCTCTTTGTAAACGCCTGTGATTTTTCCTCTCCACGCTGGATTATCGGCAAATGTGATGTTAACGGTTTCTGAATTTGGAGCAATTCCAGATAAAGTAGGAGGTTCTATTGGCATAGGCACTTTAATTATTACTTCAGCATCTGCATATCCTTCCGCTTTAACGACGATTTTGTGTTCACCGGGACTCATTGGAGCATCGGTTAAGTTGATCGTGATCATGCCTTCAGTTGTTTTTACCCGTGATAAATGTATTGGAGATATTCCATCCATGTAGACACCTGTGATTTTCCCTCTCCACTCTGGATTGTCGGTAAATGTGATGTTCACAGTTTCTGAATTTGGAACTATTCCAGATAAAGTAGGAGGTTCTATTGGTAAAGGCACTTCAATCATTACTTCGGCATCCGCATACCCTTCTGCTTTTATAATTATTTTCTGGATGCCTGGACTCAACGGAGTATCTGTTAAGTCGATTGTGATCAAGCCTTCAATAGTTCTCACCCTTGAAGAATGAAGTGGAGATTCATCTCCTTCTAAATAAACATCCGTGATCTTCCCTCTCCACTCTGCATCATCGGTAAATGTGACATGAACGGTTTCTGAATTTGGTGCTGTTCCGGCTAATTTAGGAGGTGTTAACGGTGCTGGCACCTCAAATGTTATTTTGGCATCAGCATATCCTTCCGCTTTCACGATAAATTCATGTAGCCCGGGGCTCAAATCAGTCCCCGTAAGATCGATCATTATAATGCCAGGTATAGATGTGTTTACCTGAGTGTGATGAATAGGAGAAGATTCCCCATTTTTATACACACCTGTAATTTTCCCTCTCCACTTAGCGTCTTCGATGAAGCTGATTTGGACGGTTTTTGGATCCGATGCTACTGCATTTAAAGCAGGCGGTATAGATAATTGACCAAGTAAACGCTGTGCAATTGCAATAGCTTCCTCTAAGGAAGCTCTGTCAGCCCCTTCAGCCAATTGCTTCACCTTTTCCCAAGCTGCGTCAATATCCGATTGACTTATATTATCTTTCAACTTTGTTTTTGAGCTATCTACAAACAAATTATTGACAGCTTCTGTGGCTAATCGTAGTTTTTTTGCAGCTTCAACTATCGCTGTTAAGAAGTCCTGTGCTTTTTGGAGATCAGCCAGTAAAGATATTTTCTCAGGTCCATTGGCCACTTTATCCACTTTATCCACTTTCTCTTTTGCAGCATTGATTGCAGCTTGATCCACACCTTCTTTTAAAGCTGTTTTATTCCCATCTGAAAATAGTGCAGCAACAGCAGCTTTTGCTAATTGTAGTCTAGTATTCTCAGTGGATTCTGGCGGTACATAGTTTCCTTCCTCGCCATTATCAACAATACTATCTATTGGTAAAGAGCTTTCTATATTGAGACGTCCATTAATCATGAGGATTTTATGCTTATTCATCTCATAGTTTAGAAAAAGACGCTTAACGGCACTCTCGGAAACTATATAGACATTTTCGACTTTCGCATTGTTCTCGAGTGTAATTCTACTATTCATATTTCCAAGATAAAGCGAACGTACAACTACATTCATCGTTACATTAATTAAGTCCTTGGAGTCGATTATCATTTTTGGAATGATTATGCCTTCATCCGCCTCAATGGAAGAATTTGCGGAGAACTTAACTTCCTGAATAGAAGTATCACCTGTTAATTTAATTGAAAATCCATTTGCGTCAACCTTCATAGATTGTATGCCTGAATTATGAAACAGGATTTCCATATTGAACGCGTCGGATTTCGTTGCCAAATCAGAGTTTCCTATCGGCTTCGACAGAATTGTTGCCCCCATCATTCTCACATTATCTATATAAATTTTGTTTTCCCCATTACTGTTTATGCTTAAGTCATTTGTTAAAGTAATATTTTTCAGAGACAAGTTGCCTCCTTCTATGAATATCTTTGCATCAATCACAGCCCCATTGCCATTCAATACTATGTCCACTTTATTTTTTTCCTTAATTGAATTCTGATCTGCACGAAGCATAATCGACTCAATTTTATTGATTGTATTCCCTACAACCCTAACTCTCATTTTTGCATTTTTAAGTGCCGAGAAATTCTCCGGTGTTAACCATTTTCTCTGTTCAGTTGTTAACGAATAAGTTTCGCCATCCAATTGTATTGAATCCTCATTGATGTCTAATACTTTAGATTCAATTACTTTCTCTATCGGTTGTCGCTCCATTTGTTGGGAACGATAAATAAATAAAGCCATTTGCCCACGTTTCACTGGGTCATTAGGTGAAAATGTTGTTGGTGTAGTCCCTGTCGTTATTTGATTTTTAACAAGTGTTCTAACATACGGGGCATACCACTTCATTATATTTATATCCTGAAAAGGATTTATATCTAATTCCTCTTCAGGAAGTTGATAAGCAACTACCAGGATTTTCGCTAGTTGCGCTCGTGTAATCGGTTGTTCAGGCTTGAATGTTCCATCAGGATATCCTTGGAATAAACCAGCTTTCACTAGTGCGGCAATAGACTTGTAGTAGTTGGAGTTCTTCTTTATATCCTGAAAACCTGGATCCTCCACATTTTCCAAATCGAGTTGAAGAGCTCTAGCTAAAAGAACAGCTGCTTGTCCGCGCTTCAAATTTTCTGATGGACGGTAAGTTCCGTCTGAATAACCGTAAACTATACGTTGTTGAACTAGGCTCGCTAATGCTTCTTCATATTGACTATTAGGTGGTATGTCAGTAAAACCTGTGACTTTACTGGATGCTGCAATAGGTCGGTCAGCGACAACCGTGCTAAATGCCAGTGAATAAGCTACAGCTGCGAGAAATAACTTTTTACTTTCTTTCACTCTCTTTCCCCCTCAAATGTCACAAAGAAAAAAAGCAGTAGTTTCCTCTGTGAAATTAATTTTCAATATAATACTCGTGAGTAATATAAATATTACTCACGAGTATTATCCTTAATAGCTGATTTGCTGTCAATTGAAATTTCCAAGTTTCAAACTATTCGGCAGTGCTTTATCGTACATAATTTGGATTGCGCAATAAGTGGAACGGGCTTAGTCCTCTTTGAAGAATTAATTCAGATGGAGCATGCCGAAGGGGTAATCTCACACTTGTACGAACATGTAAAAATAAAATGGCGGTTCGAGGAAGTACCCCGACTGGTGCATCCGGCGATCCAAGCATCGCAACACTGGAAAAAGGTAAGAAACTCGACGAAGTTGTGCTCGCAAATGTTGGAGGTTTTTGTGAGGAAGATGGATGAATGTGGATGGGAGTATGGATTGAAATAGTAATATGATGTATGACCATTTTCTATCAGGAAAGTACAAATTGAGTTCCGTAAAGAGAGACTGCACTGACCTAAGAAAATGAGAAAAATAAAAACACCTTACATTGCAAAACAGTCAGAACTAATTTTGACGGCGCACGGGCAATTATAGAAAAAAGCTGCCACAGAGAATCAGTTTAAACTGACTTTCTGGACAGCCCCTTCCCTCTATCATTATTCAGTTGCATTTTATTGAAAAAATACCGGTCTAGCCAGGTATCTAATTCGTTTTTCGTTAATAACTCGACTTCCCGCATCAAATTAAGCAAATACTAACTTTCCATCCTATTGTTTTAATTAAATATGTTTCGCAGTGTTATCCATTTCAACAAAATCATTGAAAAGCTCTTTAGATGATCGCAACCGTTTTACCTTTTAGAATTAATAAAAATAAGAATAAGTAGTATAATTGAGCTAATCGGATGCTTCCTAGTGTCCTTAGAGGCGGAATAAACAGGCTTACAATTTCTTCAAAATTCATCAGATCATCTTATCATACTACGTTACTATGATGTAGAATTTAACTGTAAAAGGAGCAGATTATGTTCTCTAAATCGGACGTAAAGAGCATGTCGGATATTATCGAAGGCCAATTTTCTTATAATGAATACAATGGATTTGAACATTCTCTTTTACCATATGAAGTGAAGCTTGGGACGAAGCCGGTTCTCATTTCAGCACCGCATTCTGTCAATCATATGAGGAATAATAAAGTGAAAAAAGCAGATTTATATACGGGAACGATTACGTCTATGATTCAACTTTATACAAATTGTTTTTGTATTTATAGTAATCGAATAGCAGATGAAGATCCTAACTACACGATTGGTGGCAAATACAAGGATGCGATTAAAGAGATTTGCGCACAAAATGATATTCGTCTTGTTATCGATTTGCATGGTGCTGCTGCCGCTCGAGAATTCGATATCGATTTAGGAACGATGTACGGAACGTCTATTGATGAAATCAGCGTTTCCTTTATGAAAAATCTGTTCAATCAGAATGGAATTCATGATATTCGAGTGAACGATACCTTCCCTGCTTCCCACAAAGGAACGATCACTCATTTCACAAAAAATAAACTTAATATCAATGCCATACAAATGGAGATTAACTATTTGTATCGCAACCCGAATAATACGGCTCAGTTTTCGACATTACTGCAATCGTTAATTGACATTGTCGAACACTTCGGAAAGGACTCATTGTAATGGAAACACCCAGCTATATTTTGACAAACACGCCTTCATTCGTCGCAAGATATCAAATAGAAGTTCACCCAAAGGATTTAACAAAATTAAAAACGGAAAACTATCTTTTCGTTACAGTTGGGGACGAATACGGCAATGAAGTTAGATGTATGATTCTTTCCAATTCTACTATTAAAATTGGACAAGCAAAGCTATCGAAAAGGTGCTTACAATGTTTGGATTCCAAAACGAAGTCCGTCTTCATTCATCCTGCTGAATTTCAATTTATCAATCGAGGAATTCCGAAAGTGGATGATATTAAAAAGAAAATTGTCTATGCTTCCCCTGATATAATTGCAAAGTACTCGAACCGAGTAGAACTTATTAATACCCAAACTGGTTTTAGAATGAAGCTACAGTTACGTGCAAGAAAAGATAACACGACACCAAATAAAGTCTTTATCAATCGATATCATATGTTACTTCTAAACATAGAAAAAGATAGCGATACAAAACTTGTCATTATTCAATCACCCATTGATAATGTCTCAATGACTCGAAAGATCGTAAAAAAGGTAAAATCTTTTTGTACCAATACAGTAAAAACTATCGGAAATTGGTTCATTGGATATCGTGAGATAGAGCTAAGAATCGGATATATTTATCCGTTCGATGAAAGCCATAAAGTTTCTAGGATACATCCAAACATCAGGAGATTTCTAGGTGTTGAAGAAAGCGAAAAAATCGTTATTGCCTACAACGGGAAACGTGTAAAGTTACCGATACTGGAACTAGATACGAAACATATCGGGGAAGTTTTTAAAGTCGAAGACGAATTTACAGATAGTCACTTATATATCGGTATTCCTGCAACGACAAGAAACGAATTGGACATTCCTAATATAGGGACGGTCGTAAAAGTAAGAAGAAGCATGAAGTTTTTATTAATGAAACATATAAACAAGCTCATTCTACCGATCATTGCGCTTTGGTTTACGATATTTAACTTCGTCAAGGCCGATTCCATTGAAAACATAGTGAAAATAATACTTCTGATTGTGACGATTTCGCCTATTGTTATCTTTGCATCTCTTTCTGTTGAACGATCGAAAGTGAAGTAAATTTTGACGACTGCTCATCCGGTCGTTTTTTGCAGGAGACCATTCGCTGACAGGTGCATTTCACGTCTCTGTGCCTTTTCTCTTTTTAGTTAAAACAAAAGAACGCCCAATTTCGGACGTTCTTTTTTCAATTGACACATAGTAGAATTAATGAGGAGTCAAAAGTGGAATCATATAACTAAAAGTGCTTTCATTTGGCGACTCAAACTTTTCTAACTTTAATCCTTTCGACTTAAAACCAAAACGATGGACAAGCCTCATAAAATTAAAACACATAAACGGATCGTACACATTACACTCCATCGTAGCATAAATCGTTGGTTCTTGTTTCTCTATATACATAGTACCGGCATCGTCAATCACGTTGGATGGATACCCTTTATTCAGAATGAATCCAACTTCGCCAACCATTGTATTCCCTTTTGATTCTAATGTTCTTATAAAAATACCAGGTCTAGCTCCTAGCCCCAATTTTTTAACCTTCTCCAATTCAGAGATCATCAGAGACTGAAAAGGGTTTGTTTCTCTTGGCACTTCATGTCTAAACCATATAAATATTATTGGTTCGTCCCATTTCACTAAATTGATATGTTGCTCTTTAGCAGTCACACCATTTAAATATTGTTTGGCAATCTTCAATGAAGATATCTTCGAGTCTACATCATGTCTCCAATTGGAAATTAAGCGTTCCTTCTCTTCCTCGCTTGAATGCAAGTATTGGTAAATGTCTTCAATGCAAATATCAGCCAAACGAAGCGAATGAATAATCAATGCTTGGGATACTTGATCGTCTGTATAAATTCGATAGCCGTTCTCTAAACGTTGTTTAGGCTCCAACAACCTTTTTTGATCATAAAAACGAAGAGTACTAGGCGGCAGGCCAGTTCGCTCAGAAAACTCATTGATTTTCATCCCCATTTCTCTTCACTTCCTTTTGCTGTTACGCAGGATAAGACCAAACGTTAATGCGATTTCCATCTAAATCAAAGAAATGAAAACCTGCCCAGCCATTATGGGGATTACCAGCAACTTCAGATGGGTGCAAGCCATTTTCCTTAAGTTGATTGTACGTTTCATGAAATAGTTCTGGCCTGATGTCAAAGTAATTACGAACTGTAGGGTTTGCTTTTTCGAAAGGCATATCTTCAATCTTTTCCAACCATATATTGTCATAAAACACTTGAGAGAGCTGCATCCAGTCATATGCATCCTCAACTTGTAAGTGTGCGTAATTGTCATTTTGTTCTACTATTTGAACCCCAAGGTTCTCTTTATACCAAGTGACAGCCTTATTGATATCTTTTACACCTATTCTTACATTAACATCACCAAAACCCGTTACCCTAGCTTCAAGGAATTGCCCTTCCAAAGCTTTATTGTGTACTGCTGTAAGCCTTGCATTATCAAAAGCTTGGATATCAAAACTAACTTGTCCAGCAGGCAACGTAACCATATTCGAAATCTTGATCCCTTCCTTTTCAAAATAGGAAAGAGTATCCTCAAGATTCGCCACCTCAAATCCTACCCTAGTATGTCCTTCAAAACCGCCTTCAGATTTAAAATGTTCAAATTCCCCTTCAAAGGACTTCAATGTCACCACACCTAATCTCGGCATTTTAAGGAAAGCCTTTTTTCCGACAGGTGTAACGACACTATCTAAACAAGTCCAACCCATATGCTTGGTATACCATTCAATCCCCTCTTCAAACTTGTCCCAAGCCACCATAATAAATCCACCATCCCAACGGAAAGCCATTTGTTCCATCCCCTTTTTGAAAATAAATTCGGTATGTTCTACCTATTTTAATTATAAAGGTTCGAGTAAGTTTAAGGTCAAGACCTTCTTATCTCAATTCCTCAATAACTTCCTTTGTCACCGCCAAGAACTGTTCAGTGGCAGCTGTTTGGATAGAGTTTTTTAAAGTAACTAGGTTGAGTTTAGCTTCAATGGTTGGGTTAATTAGTTCGACGAGAGGTGGGAGTTCATAGTTGTTAATATTTTGGAAGAGAGCAGGAGCGAATGCAATTCCGAGATTTTCTCGGACCATGTTAAGCATAGGAAAAGTTTCGGTACCCCAATAGATAATATTAGGCGTAAAGCCAGCTGCATCGCATCCTTCCAATATAAAGTCAGAGATACCATAGCCAAGGGTAGTGTGCGGCATAAGAAAGTTTTCGTTTTTAAGTTCTTTCAATTCAATTGTTTTCCTATCCGCAAGCGGATGTCCGGGCGGCAGCGCAACATAGAGGGACTCAGTCAGTAGGGCGGTCGTATGAAAGTCTTTCTTGTCGAAAATATTACGGACAAGTCCTATATCCATCTTATGCAATCGAAGCTGTTCCAATATAAAAGCAGTATTCCCTTCAAGAACACGGATTGTGATTCGACTTCCGCGCTCATTTAGCCGCTTGACGACCTCGGGAATGATAGTGATATTAGCAATTGTCGAGCATCCGATTGTGACAGTTCCGTATTCCCCGGAATCGTGTTCAGCAACTTCTTTCATAATTTCACTAGTAGATAGCATCAATTGTTTTCCCCGTTTATAAAGGAGATGACCCGTCTCCGTTAACGTAAGTCGTTTGCCACTTCGAATGAACAAACTAACGTCTAATTCCTCTTCCAATTTCTGAATGGCAATGCTGAGAGGTGGCTGTGTCATATTGAGGGCAATCGCCGCTTTTGAAATGGAGCCTGTTTCTACAACCATAATAAAATACCGCAGTCGATCAAAATCCATAAAAACCCTCCTTTATATATTTTTTATATACATACTACTCTTATTATATATTTTACATGTAATCGTTTTCAATATAAGATTCTAATTAGCATCAATTTTTAATCAGATAAAAATATTGGGAGGGAAAATGAATGAAATTCAAAAAAATAATGAGTGTTTTAATGGTTGGAGGATTGGTAATGGGGTTGGCTGCCTGTAATGGCAATGCAGCAGATGCAGACAAAAAAGATAATTATCCGTCAAGGGCAATTTCATTGACCATACCATATGCCGCTGGAGGTAGTGCAGATCTTCAAGCTCGTATTATCAGTGACTCCATTCAGAAAGACCTTGGTCAGACGGTCAACATTATTTCAAAGCCTGGCGGTGCAGGTTCTACAGGAATGACTGCTGTGAAAACGGCAAAACCGGACGGTTATAATATTATCCTCACAGCGGTCGGTCCTTCTACACTCACGCCGAATGCCAACAACGTAGGGTATGACGTTACAAAAGACTTTAAGCAAATTGCACAAATTACAGAAGCTCCCTATGGAATTGCTGTAAATTCAAGTTCTGGCATTAGTAGTTTAAATGAGTTGCTTGAAGTTGCAAGAATAGAGAGTGTGACATATGGAACGACCGGGGCAGGGCTTCACCAGCATGTCGTAACAGCTGCATTTGTTGAAAGTCAGGGAGATCTTGACATGGAGCATATTCCTTTTGAAGGCGGAGCAGAAGCAGTAACTGCAGTGCTCGGTAATCATGTTGATGCGTCTGTTAACACAATTTCCGAACTGTTACCCCATGATGGAAATGGTCTTACGATTTTAGCGGTGACTTCTGACGAACGTCTGAAAGAACTACCAGATGTACCTACGTTCAAAGAACTTGGCTATGAATTGATTAGTACAGGTGCATGGTTCGGATTTATGGCACCAAAAGATACTCCGGACGACATTGTTAATAAGCTTGAGGAAAGTATTAAGAAGGCTCTCGAAGATGAAGAAGTCATTGCTCAGTTCAAGAAAGCAGGCTTGCCAATCTCCTTCCTAAATTCAGAGGATTTTACGAACAAAACATTAGAAGAGAATGAAAAGAATAAAGAAGTAATCAAATCGCTAAACAACTAATCAAGGAGGGATGTGTAGATGAGAAAAGAAATATTAGACATCTCTACAGGCGGAATTCTATTGCTGCTATCAGCAATAGGGTTCTTGATGGCCGGACAATTTGGAAATGGACAAGCTTATGGGCCGGATTTCTTTCCGAAACTGATTTTGACGCTATTAGCGATTACTGCAGCCTTGCTAATTGTGGGAGGAGTTTTACGTCTCAAGAAAGAGAAAAGCGTTTCACATATTCAGTTTGATCGGTCAGCTGTTGGAAAGATCATTTTATTCATCGTATTGTTAATAACTTATATATTACTTTTCTTTTGGGTAGGATTTATCATTTCCACCATCCTGTTTCTGCTTGCAGCCCAATGGATTTTTGGATTACGGAAGGTTGTGTTGCTCGCAAGTGTTGCTGTTGTCCTGCCGATTTTACTCTATTTCATCTTCACAATGGCATTTAAGATTCCATTACCTTAAATTAACGTATCGAAAGGAGGATGCTTCATGTCTCAAGAATTCATCGCTGGCTTATTATTCGCCTTAGCACCGGCCGCAATTCTTGCCAACCTGCTCGGAGTAGGCCTTGGAATTGTTTTTGGCGCACTTCCTGGGCTGACTGCAACGATGGGGGTGGCCCTACTCATCCCGCTTACATTTGGATTAGATCCAGTAGTAGGTTTCAGTGCCCTGCTCGGGGTATATGTTGGTGCGGTATACGCTGGTTCAATCACCGCAATCCTCGTTGGTACGCCTGGTACTGCTGCAGCTGCTGCTACCCTTTTGGAAGGTCCAGCGTTGACAAAAAAGGGAGAAGCCAAGAAGGCCTTGACGATGACAACAGTTGCATCTGTCATAGGCGGATTATTTAGCTGTGTGGCCCTCATTTTCATCGCACCTCAACTAGCAAAAGTTGCTTTGTCGTTTGGACCTCCAGAATACTTTGCTCTTGCCCTGTTCGGAATTTCAATCGTTGCTGGTGTTTCTGGCGACTCTCTATTAAAAGGGGTTATCGCGGGTTTAATCGGTCTGTTCATTGCTGTTATCGGTATGGACCCTATTACAGGGGTCAACCGTTTTACGTTCGGCAATGCAAACTTACTGAATGGCATCGATGTAGTACCCGCGCTTGTTGGACTGTTTGCCATCTCTGAAGTATTAAGCCGTTTGGAAGGGAAAACAGAACAGCTGAGAAGTAAAATCGGCAACTCTTCTATCGGTCTGAAAGCTGTGGAATTAAAGCGCAACTGGTTCAATTTATTGCGTTCATCCGCTATTGGAACATTTGTCGGTATTATCCCGGCAACTGGTTCGGGTGTAGCTTCATTTGTCGCTTATAACGAATGGAAACGAGTCGCAAAAGATAAATCGTCAGTCGGCAAAGGAAATGTCGATGGTATTGCCGCAACCGAATCGGCGAATAATGCGGTCACGGGCGGTGCCCTTGTGCCCCTTTTGACACTCGGCATTCCAGGAGATGTAATAACCGCTGTTATGCTTGGAGCTTTAATGATTCAAGGGCTGACACCAGGTCCTATGCTATTTACGACAAATGGCGATATTGTCTATGGTATTTTCATAGCATTGATCCTTGCAAACATCTTCATGCTTGTTTTAGGTTTAGGAGCATCAAAAGTGTTCCCGAAAATCCTTAAAATTCCCGAAGAAATCCTAATGCCAGCAATCGTTGTACTCTGCTTGCTTGGTTCGTATTCGATTGCGAACTCCACATTTGATGTGCTGATCATGCTCGTATTCGGATTGTTAGGCTACATTATGTTAAAAGTCGGCCTTCCACTGGCGCCGATGTTGTTGGCATTGATCTTGGCACCGATTGTCGAAACAAACTTCCGTCGTTCGATGCTACTATCGCATAATGATTTTTCCATCTTTGCAACCCGCCCAGTGAGCGCAGTAATTCTCGCTATTACTCTCACGATTTTCGCGGTGATTATGATCAAGGAATGGAGAAAAAGGAAATTGGAAGCGTAAGGAGGAGTAAGGAGCAAATGCAGACTGAAGTACTAAAGGAGATCACACGTTACATAAAGGAAAGACAGCCATCGGCGGTTGATTTTCTGGAAGAATTGGTGAATACGGATAGTTCTGCTTTAGACAAGCAGTCAGTTGACCAGGTAGGAAGATTGATTCGTCAAAGGCTTGACCGTGATAGCATAAAATATCAAATCAAGCCAAACGAAAACTATGGGGATACAATCATTGCAACGGTGCCCGGAAGACGGCATGGTAAAATTCTACTCATGGGACATATGGACACAGCATTTCCCATTGGGACGGCAGATGAGCGTCCTTTTGTAAAAGACAACAACATGCTTCTAGGCCCGGGTGTATCGGATATGAAATCTGGGCTTGTGACAATGATGGAAGCCGCTGCGACTCTCAAAGAACTTGCAGAAGAAGATATTTGCGAAATAGAACTTCTCTTCACGCCTGACGAGGAAATCGGTTCTCCTAATTCCCGATCGATTATCGAAGAACGTGCAGCTACTGCACTTGCTGTATTTAACCTCGAGCCCGGCCGTCCGGATGGATCAGTCGTTACTGCGCGCAAAGGTTCAGCCCATTTGAGGATTGACGTAGAAGGAAAAGCAGCCCACTCGGGGGCTTTTATTGAAAACGGTATAAGTGCTAACGATGAACTTGCAAGAAAGATGATTGAAATTAATAAACTAATGGATATCGAAAATGGTATAACAATAAATTTCGGCAAGATTCATGGCGGAATAGGTAACAACGTCGTGTCGCCATCCGCATCAGCTACCATTCACCTTGCTTTTTGGACATTGGATCAGTACGAACAAACAGTAGAGAAAATCCGTAAAATTGTCGACCATTCTTATGTCGACGGATCTAAGAGTACACTGTCTGGAGATATTGGCATGTTACCAATGGAAAAGCACAGTGGTGTGGAAAAACTATTTAATGCAGTAAAATGCGCTGGCAGTGAACTTGGTATTAATATAACCGAACAACGTACAAAAGGTGCTGCCGACGCGGGATTCACTGCCTCCTTAGGCATCCCGACAATCTGCGGAATGGGTCCAGTAGGCGGAAACTGGCACGGGATAGATGAATATATGGAACTTGACACTTTTGAGCCAAGAACCCTGCTGCTCGTCCATTCCATTCTTGAATTTCTAAAAACTCACAATTAATTAGCTGAGCACTGTGCATAAAGCACAGTGCTTTCTATTCAGAAAGGAGGAAACCTGTTGACGCTCGGTTTAATCTTTCATTCTATCGGAATTATCACTTTGATGATTACGATTGGAGTCATTCTGGCGCGAACATTCCATTTTAACGAAGACACGCGGAACGTCTTTATTAGTCTCATTGTAAACGTTGGTATGCCCTGCATCATTTTGTCGAGTATTTTACAAGTGGACATTAACGGGGATCTTCTTCAAAAAATACTACTTGTATTCTTCCTTTCCATTGGTATTAACGTACTGGGCATTGGGATTGGATATCTTTTTGCAATTGTATTTCATAAGAAAGTCGACCGAGCAAAGGAACTTGCCATTCTATCCGGATTAGGGAATACAGGATTTATCGGAATTCCACTATGTGCTGTACTATTAGGACCTGAAGGAGCCTTGTATGCAGCCATGTTTGACGCAGGGGTGGACTTTACAATCTGGACTGTTGGTGCTCTGTTGCTTCAAAAAAACCGTCGAATTGGATTAGGCATGTTGCGTACAATGATCAATCCTCCAATCATTGCCATCATCGTAGGAATATTAATGGCGATTTTCCAATACCGCCCGCCGCTACTCATTGTAGATTTGTTCGATCGTTTAGCAGCCATTGCAGCCCCGCTGGCCATGTTCTACATCGGAATCATGATGATGAACCTCTTTCAAACGAAACCTGCACGAGGGCTGCAAATATCGAGATCGACTCTGTGGCTGCCGATAATGGTCAAGCTCATTTTGCTGCCGGTCTTTACCGTCTTGATCGGCAAAACCTTGTCTCTTAATTTGGTGATGCTGCAAACCTTGCTCATTCAGGCTGCCATGCCAACCTTGACTCTTTCATCCATTCTGTTTGCTAAGTATTCCGCAGACGAAGAGATGGGTGTCATCACGACTATTTTCTCCACGCTCGCCGCATTGCTGACGATACCGATAATGATTTATTTGCTGAATTTATTAATAATCCCTTGATGATTTTTAAGTCGAGCTAATGGTGATTATCGTCATTTTGGTGACTACAAGAAATCACATATAAACAGAAAGCTGACGACATGTTTTAGTCATCAGCTTTCTGTATTACAATTTACAAGTTATAGCACAGGCACCGCATTCAGCTCTTCCAAGTAATGCTGGACGCTTTGGGCTGCAATACTTCCGTCTCCGGTTGCCGTGACAACTTGGCGTAGCATCTTTTCACGGATGTCGCCTGCTGCGAAGATACCAGGTACAGCAGTTTCCATCCGCTCGTTCGTTTCAATATAGCCGTTCTCGTTTGTAATGCCCAGTTTTGCAAACGGGTTGGACAACGGAAGCATGCCGACATAGATGAAGACTCCGCTCGTCGTGAAATCGCACTCTTCTCCCGTTTTCGTCGAAACAAGCGTCACACTGCTTACTTTACCGTTCTCATCATTGACTTGCTTGACGGAATGGCTCCAGATGAATTCTATCTTGTCATTGTCAAACGCCCGCTTTTGCAAGATTGCTTGTGCCCGCAATTCGTCCCTACGGTGGATGAGCGTCACTTTTGAAGCGAAACGCGTCAAATAAGCTGCTTCTTCGACTGCCGAATCACCACCCCCGATGACGACGAGTTCCTTCCCTTTGAAGAACGCTCCGTCACAAACAGCACAATACGAAACGCCGCGGCCTCTGAGCTCGTGCTCCCCCGGCACGCCTAGTTTCTTATACTCGGCTCCGGCCGCAATAATAATCGCCTTTGCCTTGAACTGCTTGGCCCCTGCGAAGATCGTTTTGTATGCCTCGCCGTCAATGATTTCTTTAATGTCGCCGTATGCATATTCCGCCCCGAACTTCTTCGCATGCTCCAACATTTTCTTTGAGAGATCCGGTCCGAGAATCGTTTCAAACCCCGGGTAATTCTCGATTTCCTCCGTGTTTGCCATTTGTCCGCCCACTACGCCACGTTCTATCAGTAATGTCGATAAGTTTGCACGTGATGCATATACAGCTGCCGTCATGCCTGCAGGACCTGCTCCAATAATGATTACGTCATATATTTTTTCTTCATTCATCTCTGTTCACTCCAAGTCAGTATAAAATTATGTCTTTATTTATCCATCATCAATTTCAAAATCCATTCGTCCGTCCGGCGCGTCCCTTCATTTCCTAACGTGCAGAACGCGTCGATCGATTTCTCCACATCATCGTGGATGAATCCATCTGTCGACTGAATTTCTTGTTCGTTCAGTGCGAGTAAAGCGGATTGCACCGCCACGTTCGAACAGGTCGACACTTTCATCGCACAGCCTGCTTTCGCCCCGTCGCAAATCATGCCAGATACGTTACCAATAGTGTTTTTCACAGCAGCCTTCACTTGCTGCAGCGTCCCATCGAGCAAATAGACAATCGCTGCACTCGCACCCATCCCCGCCGTCGTCACGCCACATAACGCGGAAAGCCGTCCGAATTTCGATTTAATATGGATTGTCACCAAATGGCTGAGGGCCACCGCCCGGATCATCTTGTCCTCAGATACGCCAAGCTTCTCTGCGACACCGACGACCGGCAACGTAACCGCAATCCCTTGGTTGCCGCTTCCAGTATTCGCAATGACAGGCATCGTGGAGCCGGCCATCCTTGCGTCCGAGCCGGCAGCAGCAAGCGCCATCGCAGCTGTCGTCAGATCGTCAGAAAGAATTCCTTTCTTGACGTTTTCTTTAATTGTTCTACCAACATTCAATCCGTAATTTCCCGAAAGCCCTTCCACTCCGATCGCCCGGTTCAACTCAATGCTTCGTTTCACGAGAGAAAGCTCGTTCACGTCGGCGCGGAGGACCCAAGCATAAATCTCATCGATCGACAACTCTGCCGGTGCAGAACCCACCGATTGGACGCCGATATCTTCGCAACCACCATGCACGATCGGCTTGCCGTCCACTTCGATCAAGGAGATATTGCTGTGGTTGTCCGTAATGATAATCCTTGCATGCTGTTCATCCGTCTTCACTATCACTTCTATATATAATAGCTTTGGCGTATATGCCTGTTCCGCCTTCACTTTTCCCGCATCAATCAACTCAAAAGCGCGGCGTTCATCATCTTTCGTCAGCCCAGCAAGCACTTCCAACTTCCTCTCCGGGTTCCCCGCAACTGCGCCAATTGCGGCAGAAAAGTCGAGCCCCTTCCCGGACATCCCGGGAATGCCGACCGATTTTGCATTCTTAATTATATTGCCGCTAGCCTTCACGATAACTTCCTCGATCGAACCGCTCACTTGGCTTTTTGCTGTCGCAGCCGCGAGCGCAATCGCCACCGGCTCCGTACAACCGAGCGCCACAACCAATTCCTTTTCAAGCAACGCTAAAAACTTATCCTTCTTCACTTGTAACAAATCGTTTCCCCTCCATTGAACGCAAGACATCCCTTCGCCCACACTTAATATCCTCGCATCCATTTCCAATTCGAATGTTTCAGAACTTCTCTTCATAGCCTATCCTCCGACTTAACAGAGTTCAATAGAGATTGCTAATCATGGTAGGATTCGTGCTAATTTTGGCATTAGTATTTTCTCTATATCCATAAATATCCATTAAAGATATTTTTTTCTCCCTATTTGCATGTGAATATACCCTGATTGGCAAAGCGTATTGTACTTGAACGAAAAGAAAGATATTCTCAATTTACATCATAGAAAGCGTATAGTGATGGCACTTCTATTCACAAGCGCTACCAACCAAAGATGATCTTTATAGAGAAAAGCGAGGGATAAGAATGACGAATTCAAACGTACTTGATATTACGAAAGAACAATTCAATCAAGAAGTGCTTCAATCTGAATTACCAGTGTTAATTGATTTTTGGACCGAGGGGTGTGGACCTTGTGAAGCAATGGTTCCTGCATTGGAAAGTGTTGCAAGTATGCTTGCAGGCAAAGTGAAGTTTGTGAAACATGAAGTGACGATGGAAGATGTGCTGGAAAACCAAAGTGAGATAGTAGCTGCTTATGATGTGATGGCATTTCCGACACTGCTGCTATTTCAAAACGGCGAAGTTGTAAAATCGTTTATCGGTGCTATGTTTGAGGATGAATTACTCGATTTCTTGAAAGATGCATATTAATTTGGATGAAACCTTGTCGGACAAAAAACCACCAACAGTAGTAAATTGGTGGTTTTTCCGTGTAATAAATTAGAAATAGCAAATATGCTTTAGAAAAAGGTTAGTGGATTGTCAATCCCTCTGTCTGTTCCTGCAGCTTATCTTTCAATTCATTATAGTTCTTCCTGCTCAAGGGAACGAGAGAATCATAGCCTTTCAATTGGACCGTGTATGAACGGGAGAAAGAGTCAGGTGTTACGGATATAATAGTGTTAAGCGGGATAAGAAAGGATTGGTGGGTACGGAAAAATCCGAACGGACCAAGAATCTCCTCCAGCTTCTTCATCGTCTCCCGCGTTTCATATCTCATGCCTTCTTTGTTCTCCACAAAGATTTTCCGCCCTTTCTTTTCAATCAGCCGAATGTCACTGACAAGAATCATATGAATACCGCCCGGAACATTCAGACCGATTTTTGCATCTCTCGTAAACGTCATGCCCAGTAAGCGCTCCTCGATCTTATAGAGTGTTTTCTGAAGGCGTCCAGGATTGACGGGTTTGGTTAAAAAGTCGACTGGATGGACTTCATAGCCTTCCAATGCAAATTGGGGATGGCCGGTCACGAAGACAATCATCATTTTCGGATAGAGAGACTCAACTAAGCGTGCAAAATGGATTCCGTCCTCCCCGCCCATTTCTATGTCAAGAAAGATCACATCGACTGGATGAGTTTCCAAAAAACTGACTGCTTCTTCAGAGCTATTCACTTCACCGACCAAGCTGATAATCGGATAAGATGCAAGATAGCCTTTCAAATCGGCAATACAACTATTATCATCATCGACAATTAACGTTCGTGCATTCATGACTCTTCACCCCCTCTTCGTAGAGTACACTTCCGGAATGAACACATGGAAACTGATGTTATCCCCATTCAATTCCGGATAAACGACTCCGTGGTATTTATCCACAATCTTTTTTACTGCCGGCAATCCAAGTCCCTCGTGCTGCTCTTTTGTAGAATAGCCCACTTGGAACAAATCGGGCAATTGATCACCTTTCATGCGAATTTCATTCGTAACCACAATGCTCAACTGATCCCTCTCAGTATTCAGTTCTACGATAATGGGTTGTACAAGGTTAGGGAGTTGCTCGACCTCGTCAATCGCGTTCTGAAGCAGATTACCGATCACTTTATTGATTTCGTAAACTGAACAAGGACAATTCCGCAAATCATTCATGATTATAAAATGAATGGAAATACCTTTCACGGCAGCCCGTTCCTTGAATGTGCTCAACATGGCGGCAGTTGCCGGATGATGAAGAGGCAGCAGATCATTGACAACCGTTGCCGATTTCACGATCTCATTGATGTATGCTTGACATGCCGCATACTCTTTGTTTTGCATAAGCCCATTAATGGCGGCCAAGTGAAAATTGAAATCATGCCGTTGCGACCGGACAATGCTAAAAAAGGACAACAGCTCCTTCTGGTATTGCTTATCCAAGAACAACTGCACTTTTTCATTTTTAAATAATATAATTTTACGCTGAAATAATAAAATGGCAACTGTGACTGCAAGCAGCCATAATGTAAGGAACCAACGATAATTTAAGCGGACATGCTGCAGTTCCAGCAATGTATAATAGAGGCCCGCCACAAGCAAAAACAATATGATAATGACAGAATAGACTTGTCCGCTAAATGATATTTCAGGATCTTCCGCATGCAAAGACTTCTCAAATAATGCTTTTGGAAATAAAACTGGTGACTTAGATGCGATGATGATTGATAGGAAAACATTATTCAACATTACAAAAAGATTGATCGACACTCTCGTCCCCGCATCTAAAGAAGCGCCAGCAATCTCCAGTAACAGATAGAAACCATTGTACTCAAGAAGCTCTATTATGAGGAGATTAAAAATGATTGCAAGCAATACAGCAACTAACACTTGTGTAAACGGCTCTTTCAATAGGATGACAAGTGTTAGAAATAGCCCGATAATGACTGCTATCACAAGCATGTGAGAGGGGTAAAAGTGATTAGCAATCTCATAGACTGCTCCGCCTATAACACTGGGCACTACTAATCGTTTGATGAACTTTTTGACCTTCAAACCAACTAGCGACAGACCAAGCATCAGTCCCGTAAATATCTGAATCGCCCAAACAAGTATATCTAGAATGTTGAATAACACAGTCATACTCACTTCTTCACCTGTTTCCAGTCAAAATGCTCCACTTATCACTAGCACTTGGCTCTCTGTTTCCGTTCAGTTATAATATTCGATCAACATTTATTATTAAAGTATTATATCTAAAAATTTGTCGAAATTCAATTTAATGAGAAGAAATACACAGGTAGTTATATCCAGTAGAGGTTGTTACTTGGAAATCTTTCTATTAGAAAAACGCAAAAAGGACGTCGGCCATTTTGCGTTTTTCTACATTTTATTTCAACTTCTCTTGAAGTAGTTTGTAAATGGCTTCTTGGTCCGGGTGGCCTTCTGCTAAGAAGAAGTAGTGATTATCAATGACCATAACCGGAATTTCTGCTACTTCGCCTTCGAATTCCGCTTGTCCCATTCCCGTATTAGCAGCGTTTTTCAAATGTTCACTGTTAGGATCAATTTCAAAAATTTGCAACGTCAATATATCTTCTCCGTTGACCTCAGCTGAAAAAGCGGATTGCGTATCGGTAAAGAACTCCGGATCTCCTCCCGTAATATTCGTAATCTCATAACCTTCCTCTTTTAGAAGCTCAACGACTTTATTATAGAATTCATTATCCGTCGCTTCTGCAGTTTCTCCATCATCCGATTGTGTGCCCTCTTCCTGTTCAGTTGAGGCCGCCGCTTGACTGTCGTCCTTCTTGTCATCCCCACTGCATGCCGCTAAAGCTGAAACGAGAAATGCCATAAGCAGTACCATTAAAAGTTTTTTCATCTTCTCTTCCCCCTATGAATATGAATATTTATTGAACACTGGTCATCCAGTGATTCAAACTATTTTTTGTTAGCAAAACGCCATTCTCTCATCTTTTGTCGATTGAATATCGACAAGCAGTTTGTACAATTTATTTCTCTTCATTAATTCATCATGCGTTCCCGATCCGGAAATTGTTCCATCATCGATGACGATAATTTGATCTGCATCTTTAATAAAGTTCATGTCATGAGCAATCATGATTGTCGTTCGGTCTTTCATAAGCAACGCCAACGATCTCTCGATATTATGCTCAGATTGTGCGTCAAGACTCGATGTCGCCTCGTCAAGCAGCAAAATCGGAGCATCCTGTATGAATGCACGTGCAATAGCGATCCGTTGTCGCTGTCCACCCGATAGCCTTGAGCCGAATTCACCGACTTCTGTATCGAAGCCGTCCGGAAACTCCTCTATGAATTCCAATGCATCTGCAAGTTCAGCCGCCTGCCGCACTTCCTCGACACTCACTTCCCTTTCGAGACCGTACGTGATATTGTTACGAATCGAACCGGAAAGCAAAGGACTCGATTGTGAAACAGACGCAATGGATCTTCTCCAATCATCCAGATGAATTTTTTCAGCAGGCGTTTGCCCAATGATGAGACGTCCAACGTTCGGTTCATAGAAACGTTCAATCAGCTTGAAGATCGTCGACTTTCCGCAACCGCTCGGTCCGACAATGGCTGTCACCTTGCCTGCTGGGATGGATAAGTTTAAGCGGGACAATACATTCCTATCCCCATAACCGAAGGATATGTTCTCAAGCTTCAAGTCCAATTTTTCCATAGCCGGCATGGACTCTTCCCTTTTCATCCTTTCACTTTCCGAATCTAGGATGCTGGAAATTTTATCGGAAGCCCCTTTTGCCTCCTTCAACGTTTGCCAGAACAACCCATATTGCAAAACGTTGCTATGGATGAATTGGACATATAAATAGAAGGAAATGACTTGACTTACCTTCAACTCCCCTTGGGAAACGAGGTAACTTCCGTATAGCAGCACAGTTCCGACGATGATTGCACGGACACTTTGCATTAACGGCTCTGCATAGAGATCGACGGTGATCCTTTTCTTCTCCGCCTTGTATTGCGCAAGCAAGATATCTTTCCCAAGTCCGATTTCTTCGTTTTCTTTATTGAACGACTTTACCATCCGGATTCTTGGCAGCCGCTCCGCAAAAAACGCTGTCACTCCGGAGTATTGATTTTGTACGTCTTTTTGTGTCTTTTGCGTATAATGTCCGACAATTGCCGAGACGATCAAAATATATGGAATGACCGGCAACAACGCAAATGTCAATTTAGGATTCATACCGTACATGATTGCATATGAACCGACAAGTGAATAAGTTGACGTCAAAACCGTCTTCATCCCGGAAATGACACTGTCAATGTAAAGCGGGTCATCCGTAACCCGGCTGATCAGTTTCTGTGACGGCTGTTTTGAATAGTCTTTCATTTTCATATGCATTATTTTCGACCAAACTGTCTTCTGCACATTTCTCATGGCAATCGGCGGCGTAATTGAGAAAAACAGTGCTGAGAGAGCTATTAGTACGTTTGAGAGTACACCTAGCAAAATATAATTTCTCACAACCTCATTATTAAAGATGTCACCTTCGAATATCCCTTGGATATATTTAGGCATAATTAACCCGACGGTTGTGGAGCCCATTGCCACTATTACACCTATAATATACAAATGCCAAGGCAATTTGGATTTGAAGATCAGCCCAAAAAACTCTTTCCAACTACGTTTTTTCGTTTCAGTTCCCTCCATCATTACCCCCCCTTACTCAGATTGCAGACTTCAGCCTGCAGATGAACCTGTATGGAGTTGAACTAAAAGACGATACAACTCATTTGTTTTTATGAGTTCTTCATGCGTACCTGTACCATCCACTGTTCCGCCATTCAATACAATGATTTGGTCAGCATGCTGTACATTGGATAGGTCATGAGAAATCATGATCGTCGTTCTTCCCATCATCAATGTATCCATTGCTTCTTGAATAGACCTTTCTGCTTGGCTATCCAAGCTTGCTGTCGCTTCGTCCAACAACAATATCTCGGAATTTCGTAAAATAGCCCTTGCAATGGCGATTCTCTGTCTCTGTCCGCCCGACAAATTCGAACCTGCCTCGCCGACATACGTATCGAAACCATCCTTGAATCCTTTGATGAAATCCAAGGCATTCGCTTTCCTGGCGGCTTCCGCCAACTCGAATTCTGTCACACTGCGATTTACGCCGTAGACGATATTTTCACGGATCGTCCCGGAAATCATCGGACTATCTTGAGCAACGCCGGCAAATAAATCACGCCAGTCGGTCAAATGATATTCCGAAATCGGTGTATTGCCTGTTAGGATTTGACCAACGTCCGGTTGATAGAACTGTTGGAGCATGGAGAAGATTGTTGACTTCCCACTGCCGCTCGGACCGACAATAGCCGTCACTTTCCCGACTGGAATAGTGAAGTCGAGATTGCCCAAAACAGGCTTTTCACCGTAGCTGAAGCCGACATCCTTGAATACGATGTCCTCTTTCAAATTTGAAATTCCGAAACTGCTTTCACTTTTTTCCAACTCGCCATCCATCAATGCAGCGATGCGGTCCGTTGCTCCCTGACTCTTCTTGATTTCCACATACATCATGAGGATGGAGCCTAACATTCCCCAAAGCATGCCGATGTACATGAAGAAGCCAAGCCATTGTGAAATCGTGATAATTTCAGTTTTCACGAGGTATCCGCCATACAAGATGACAAGAATATCGGATGTCACGCTCAAAATTCCATTGATCGGGTTTTCCACCCACATGACGATATATCTTCGCATGTTTGCTTTATAGTAATATTGCAAGTTCTTATGACCGCGTTCGTCCTCTTTCGATTCCATCACGAATGTCTTGATGAGTGGAACACTCATGAGCAACTCGGATAGAAACTGCGTCAAAGTCGATAGCCGATTGTACGTCTCCTTAAAAGCGCGGTAATTCCATTTCCCGTAGTACAAGTTGAATAGGAGATACAACGGAATATAAACGATTACGGATAATGCAAGACGCCAATCATATGTGAAGATGACTGCAACGACCCCGACGGTGCCATAGATAGTCGCGGCAAAGGACGGCAAGTACGATCCCAACACTGTACTGATCTTCGTCGCATCGGTCGTAATCCGGGTGACCATCGTCGTCGGCTTCATCTGGTCAAAGAAGCGCAACGGTGACTTGATGAGCCGTTCCCATATCAATGACCGGTAACTGACGTCGATTTTGGCGACAAGCAATTTATTGAAATACCGGACAATACCCGACATCGTGACGTCCGCTACAATAAGTGCGACTGTACCCCAAATGATGTAGGGCTTCAATACACCTGTAGCCACTTTTGAGGCGAAATTCGGAAACGCTAATGTGATAGTTGAAGAAAACATATAGAGGACTGATACAAAGATGATCCAACCCCATGGTAATTTTGCTTTGAACATCAGACGGAAATAGGATTTCCATATTCCCTTTTCAGCATGTTTTTTCAACTGTTTTTCACTGGATGCCATGCGCTATCCCTCCCTTATGTCAAATACCATTGACCTATCGGCTTACAATGCAGCATCCAGGAAATTAATGAGCTCTGATCGATTCAGTGAGCCTAAATGGGTATGTCCCACTTTTCCATCTTTGAAGATGAGTAGGGTTGGAAAGCCCATTACATCATATTTGCTGACGATTTCATTCGAATTATTTAGCACGTCATCCATCGGTACGTAGAATTTTGTGAATTTCAACCGGCCTTCGTATTCTTCTGCCAGCTCGTCCAGGATCGGGGCGATGAATTCGCATGGCCCGCAACCGTCAGCATAGAAGTCGACCAATACGGGATGAGCGGATTTTATGACTTCCTTGTGGAAATTTTCTTTTGTTAGATTGTGCACTGTTGACATTGTTAGTTCCCCCTTAGTGATAGCTCTCTTTCTCTTTTAACTTAAATGATTTTTCAGAAATCAAAAATTGTTATTATACACAATTTATACGGATTGATTTATCGATTCAATATGGTTGGTCGATTGCGTCCTTTTTTGTGTTGATTAGGGTTTCAAAGAGCATACATGTCCTTCTCGAGGACATGTATGCCGTTTTTTATATTGATTGACTTCCAGATACTTGTAGTGAGTTAACTTTAATTGATGGGAGCGTGATGGACCCTCGGATGCGGAGGTCTTTTCCGATTTCGCTTACATCATATAGTACGTCAAAGATATTGCCGGCGATGGTGATCTGGTCGACGGCACGGACGATTTTTCCGTTCTCGATTAGGAAACCGATGGCTGCAAGGGAGAAGTCCCCGGCGGTGAAATTGATGCCGGCATTCGTGCCTTGCAGCTCGACGATCAACAGCGCTCTGTCAGAGTCTGCAATCATTTCTTCGAGCGTCGATGTGCCCGGTTGCAAATAGAGATTGTATGGACCGACCCTAACGGTTGACCTGAAACCGCCTTTGACAGCATTCCCTGTCGATTCCACTCCGTCCTTCTTCGCGGTTTTACGGTTATGAAGGAACGTCATTAGTTTTCCATTTCGTATGAGGTCCTTCTTTCGAGTGGCAAAGCCTTCAGAGTCGAATTGGGCGTAAGTGATAGCGCCTTTCATTAATGGATCATCGACGAACGATATGTTTTCGCCAGCAATTTGTTTGCCTAGCTTCCCTTTCAGCTTGGAGTATCCTTGCTGGACGGATTCGGCGGATAATTGACCTAAGTAGGAACCGACCAGTTCTGTAGCTGTGTCGTAACGGAAGAGGACTGGATACGCTCCAGATACAAGCGAGCTTGCGTGCAATTTGGAGACAGCCTCGTGTACCGCTTTTTCGGCAATCTTCGTCCGGTCCAATTCCGAGAAGGAGGTCATCGTGAAATCGGACTCCCCGCCGGTAGCGGTCGACTCACCATCCTGCGCCGTCAAAAAGATGCCAGCCGCAGCAAATGCAACTTTTGAATGGCAATGCATCCCTTTCGTATTGGCAATTAACATTTCTTTGATGGTTTTGGATGTATATGACGCTTGAACAAAAGCGATGCGTTCGTCTTTTTCATATGCAATCCTTTCCATATCCATTGCAGCTTGAATCATTTCTTCCGTTTCAAGCTGATCGATCGCTTCTGAAAACGGTCTTGGGTCAGCGTATCCATCCGATCCTTCGAATAGGTCTTCACCGTCGTCCACTTCGATGATGAGTGCATTGTTCAACGCTTCTTCCAAAAGAAGCGGGATGGAGTCAATGTCGATCCTTTCGGCATACGCATAGCCCATCTTGCCTTTATATAAGCCGCGGAACGAAACGCCGCCCTCTTCCATAATTGTATAATCGTCGATTTCCTGGTGATAAACAGAGATCGACACCGATTTGCTGGAGGAGTAGAAGATTTCCATTTCCTCGAACCCCATATCATTCCCGACTGCAAACAGTTCTACTTGAAAGTCTTGGATATTCATCTTCCATCCCCTCCTCTTCCGCCAATCGTCAGTTCGGAAACACGGATCATCGGCTGTCCGACCGTGACTGGCACTGTCCCGCTCGATGCTCCGCACATTCCCACACCAAGCCCTAGGTTGTTGCCGACCATATCGATTTTCTTCAAAGTATCGATTCCTTTGCCGATAATCGCTGCCCCTTTAATCGGCTCGGCAATTTTTCCGTTTCGGATCATATATCCTTCACTGACCGAGAAATTGTAATCACTCGTCGTCGGATTGACAGATCCGCCTTCCATATACTTGGCATAGATGCCAAGTTCCGTATTAGCGATAATCTCTTCCGGTGTCGAATGCCCAGGCGCGATGAATGTGTTATTCATCCTGGACGTCGGCGCGTATTTATACGATTCACGTCGACCCGACCCGGTAGGCGCCATATTCATCTTCCGGCTGCCTAATTTGTCGATTAAATACCCTTTTAAAATACCATTCTCAATCAAGTGATTTTTCTGCGTTGCCATGCCTTCATCATCGATATTGAGCGATCCCCAGGCGTTCGGTATCGTTCCATCATCGTAGGCGGTCACAAGTGGCGATGCGACATATTCACCAATCTTATCCGCAAATACAGATGCCTTTCTAGCAACTGCTGCCGCTTCGAGGCCATGTCCGCATGCCTCATGGAAAATGACGCCCCCGAACTCGTTGTCAATGACGACCGGGAAGTTCCCGGATGGCGCATGGTCCGCAAATAGAATCGTTTTTGCGCTTCGTGCCGCTTCCCTTGCAACGCCTTCAATGTCAAGCTGTTCCATGAACTCCAAGCCGCCGAATGATCCGGGACCGAAATCGGAGGACTCCCTGTCATTCCCTGATTCCGCGATAACACTAATACCCATACGGTTATACGCCCTGCGATCCTCGACGAACAACCTTTCCGAGTTCACGATGCAAATATCTTTCACCGTATCAATGAAAGTCGCTGTCGTTTGGGCGATGACTGGATCAAAATCCTTGGCAGCGTTATGTGCCCTTCTAAGCCATTCCACTTTTTGCTGTTTCGATACTGTGTTCGGCAAGACAAGGATATTATGCTTATTGTCAATTACCTTTTTTTGAAAGTTCAACGTGATATCAATCGGGTTGCTCTTGATCGCTTGAGCAGCGGCTTGTGCAACCTGCATCAAGTTCGCTTCCGTGTCATCACTTGTAAACGCATACACCGAATACTCACCTTTTAAAATTCGGATGCCGATTCCATAATCCCGTCCGGCCAATGCCCGTTCGACAACTCCTCCAATCATGCTAATTGTGGAATTCCGCTTATCCTCAATAAATATCTCCGCAAAATCGCCGCCCGTTTCAAGCGCCGCATGGATGATATTTTCCGCCACTGACTGCTGTATCATATCCACACCCCTTATCTAATAACCAAAATAACCATTTCAATTGTTCTGAAAGGTTTGATATAGTACGACCTTATCCCCGATGACTTTCATTTTCAATACGGTTTGACGATATGGGTATTTTTTATGTTTATTCGGACATGGCATATCGCAACCCGTTATATATCTAAATGAAGAGCTCTCTTCTCCTCTATGTTACATAAGAATACTAATTTCCACGCTTGACTAAATAAACATAAAAATGGACGTTATCGTCCAACCATATTGAATCGACCGTACAAAACAGATAATGTTTGCTTTATTAACTCCATAGATATCTGAAAAATAGGAATGGTTCATAATTTCCAAACCTCCATTGTTCAGAGATCGTATGGGATTTACGGCAAAAGTATTTGCCTTCTACCCCACGGCAAAATGGTAGTAGAACTTCTTATATTGCATTATCTAAATAAGGGGAGGAAATAGGAGTGGCTAATCAACCAAAGTATCAAAAGTTTCTGGCCGGCGCTGCATCAGCAGCACTCGTAGCATCTGCAGTAGCACCAGTAGCAAGCGCGAAAGAGTTCTCAGACACAAAAGGCAACACACACGAACGAGCGATCGACGCACTATCTGATGCTGGTATCATCTCGGGTTACGAAGAAGGCTCTTTCAAACCGAACAAAACGTTGACTCGTTCTGACGTTGTTAAATTGATGGGTAAATGGCTTGTTTCTGAAGGCTACGAAGTCCCTTCAGACTACAAAACGAACCCACGTTTCACAGATTTGACATCTGCTTCAAACGACGAGCTTCTAAAATATGCTGCAGTTGTTAAAGACAACGGCGTATTCAACGGAAGCAACGGTCGCCTTCTTGCAGGCGACAACATCACTCGTGAAAACATGGCAGTCGTACTTGTTCGTGCATTTGATACAGTCAAAGAAATCGATCTAGTACAATATGTAGATGGTCAAAACTTCGACAAAGAAGTTACTGACCGCAACGCTGCAAAAGCTGAAGCTCGTCCAGCAATCGATGTTCTAGACTTCTTTGACATCACAACAGTTGCAACTTTCAACCCGAAAGATACAACAACTCGCGGACATTTTGCTTCGTTCCTTAACAATTTCTTGAATGCAGACCTTTCAAACGTGACTGGTACTGAATCAGATATCCCATCAGATGTTGCATCAGTTAATGCAGTTAATGCTACTACAGTTGAAGTAACGTTTGTTGACACTATAGAGAACATAGACTCCTTAATGTTCACAATCGAAGGGTTAACTATATCTAATGCGGCAATAAAACAATCTGACGCAAAAACAGTTGTATTGACTACTGCGGTTCAAGAAGGTGGAAAGAAATACACTGTTTCATACAATGGAAGTGAGTTGGGTAGCTTTGATGGCGTCTCTACTGTAATCCCTACGAAGATTAATATCACTACCCAGTCTGTGCAAGGACAAGTCGGGGAACAAGCTATCATCTCTGCTGATGTGGGAGTAAAGCAAGCAGGAATCCCTGTAACATTCAATGTAATGGCTGATTCAAAAAACACCCTTAACAAAGACCAAGTTTTTGAAGCTGTAACAAATTCTGAGGGTATTGCAACATTATCTTATACTCAGTACGCTGCAGGCGATGATGCAGTAATCGCCTATCCGACTGGGGCACCAACTCTACGCAGCCATGCATTTGTTTTTTGGGGAGTTAATAAAATCCTTACAATTGCACCAGCTGACAAAACAAGTGAAGATAAAGGCAATACACTTAACAACGGCGAAGATAAGACATATAAGCTGACGTACCTTGACCCAAAAACCGGGAAGCCGATTGCCAATCAGCGCTTCTTCGTTACTTTTGAAGAAAACATTAACGTCAACATTGATAAAACTTCAAAAGCAACTGTAAACGGTGTAAACCCCTACCAATTATTGAACAACGATCAGCCTAGCGTTGCTTCAGTGACTACTGATGGCAAAGGGGAAGCCATTTTCACTGTGACAGGTTCGAACGCAAGCGCGACCCCTATCGCCTTTATTGACAACGGCAAGACGGATGCAACGACTTACGGGACAGACAAACTTCAAATACAAACAGAGAAAGTAACCTTTAACGCAGCACAATCCGAATACACGATTGAGATGTTCGGAAGTTTTGGTGAAGATCCGAACACTGCAGCTGGTTTTGAAAACGGTCGTGAATTTACGATAATGGTTTTTGACAAAAATGGTGAGCCCGCAGCAAACGAAGTTGTAAATATTGCCTTTAATGAAGATTTGGATCGAAACATCGCAACAAACACAGAAGCGTTTCTAATAGATCTAAGTGACTACTCATTTAAAAAACAAATCTCCGAAAAGACAAACGAATACGGAGAACTTATATTTACAATTGTGAGTGAAAAAGTCGGCGATTACGCAACCCCACTCGCATGGATTGACGTAAACTCTTCAAATGCTGCAGAAGGAAAACTTGACGAGGGGGAATCGTTCCAAATCGGCCAGATCACGTATTTTGAGAAGTCAATGCCAACCTACGGAACGCTTTTCGTGACAGACGGCAACGGTGCTGTGCCTAGACCGGATAAAAAAGTATTCACTGGCAAAGAAACCGCCATAGTCGAATACTACCCTGCTAATCAAAGCTTCTTCCCATTTGATCTGCCAGAAGAGTATAGCCATATCGATGCAACTTTTACAATATGGAATACTGGTGGAGAAGATGTAGAGATTAGCTACACTACAAATGATGGCGAAACGGAAACTCATGTCATTTCACCAAATCGGAGCATTACTACACCAACATTAAGCGGCTCTAGATACATGAATCCAGAAATCACCATTGAAACAGTTGGCGATACGTCATCTTCCGTCCGTGTAGTTGGTAGTGGTATTGCACAGCCTGATAAAAATCTTGCTAATAACAAAGCTCTTCCGATCATCTTGAATAGTATGGAGGACAAAATTGAATTTGTATCCACTCTATCTGTAGACCCAATCTATACTGGAATTGTTGAAACGATTAATACAGAAAAGAAATCTCTTACATTTTTCGACAAGTCGCCAGTATCCTATAGTGGTGCATCTTTCACTAACGAGAGAGGTGTAACCATTGATATTTCATACTTTGAAAAAATGGTGAAAGAGAATGAAGGCCGAGCGAAAGTCACTTATAAAAAAGAAGGAGATAAAGTTTCTTTCGCATTGATTTCTATAGATAATGTCAACAGCAACTATTCCTTTTTAATCACTACAACTGAAGCCGCTGCAAATGAGACGGGATTTACGTTTTTGGTAAATGCCACTATTGGGAATGAGTTTCCTACTGGTATACCGGACGTAAATGTCACGTTAGTAGATGATAATGATAATGCTATCGAAGTTTCAGAAATTCAGGCAACAGCTTTTACTGAAGGGGCATCGACTGTTACTGTCACTACAGATCCATTGGCTACAGGCGAATATACATTAACCGTAGTAATAAATGGAGTTGAAAAAGTATCTAACTTAACAGTGACATCTGAATAAGGGCAATGTGAATTCACTCACCTCAAAAAGGAAACCCAAAGTATAATGGGTTTCCTTTTTACTTTACTATCCCTACAAGTTTCCCACTTCAATTCACCACATATCTAACCAATCCAGTCGCATTGGCATATAACGCGGCGTGGGTTCTGTCTGCCAGTTCGAGCTTGGCAAGCACCTGACTGACATGTTTTTTCACGGTGTATTCAGTGATGTACATTTTTTGGGAGATTTCCTTATTTGAAAAACCTTTTCCGAGTTCCATTAACACTTCCATTTCCTTAGGCGTTAAGACTTCGGTTTGTTTTTCCGATTTATAAGAGGTGCTCGGTTTCATTACAAATTCGAGCACGCCTTGGTCGTAATAGGTTCGTCCTCTATTGATCATACGTAATGCATGCAACATTTCTTCAGGCAACGCTTCTTTTAACACATACCCGTCGACTTCCATTTCTTTTGCACGCGTGAAATCTTCTTTATCCGTTGAAGAGGTAAGCACAACAAACTTGCAAGTTGCACCTTGCCTTCTTGCTTCTGCAATCAAATCAAGACCTGATTCGTCTCCGAGCCTTAAATCGACAATCGTCAATTCCGGCTTTAAAGAATTCAATACAAGCAGCCCTTCCCTACTGTTTGCCGCTTCTCCAAGAATCTCTATATCATTTTCAAGAGAAAGGATAGCAGTTAAACCTTTTCTTACTAATGGATGATCATCAATAATTACAATTTTCATAGCTCTATCATCTCCCTCATTTCCCCTGTTTTACTTTTTGGAATTTCGATGAGGATAGTTGTTCCAAAATCGGGCGGACTCTCAATGAAAAGATTGCCTCCAAACAAATCAACACTCTGCTGCATATTGTAAAGGCCTATCCCTTGTTCTTTCTTTTCTAGTCCCCTCATTGACTGAAAACCATATCCGTCATCCCAGATTGTTATGACAGTATTTTCACCGGTAATTACAATTTCTAATTCGATTCGTTTACATTTGCCATGGCGCACCGCATTGCCACAAGCTTCACAAACGATTCGATAAATCGCTTCCTTTAACTCGGATGAAAGAATAGATTCATGCCCCTTGAGATTATGGTTAATGCTTATGTCATTAAGTTTTGCAAAATCTTTAACATACTTAGCAATCCTTGAAAAGAATGGTTTCTCTCCCTTTTTGACAGAGCTTAGTCTATAAATAGCTGCCCGTAATTCCTTCATCGTTTCTTGAGCGGATACAGAAAGAAATTTAAACTCCTCATCAAGTTCCTCTTTCGTCATGAATTGATTCTTTCCTCGCAAGCTATGAAGAGAATAGACGATACCAAACAATCTTTGCGACACACTATCATGTATTTCATTCGCAATACGGTTTTGTTCTTCTAAGATAAGCATCTGGTCCATCATTCGATCCATTGAAATCCGTTCTAGCATAATTTCACCAAGTTCTGCTATAACTTCAAACGGACGGTTTATAATTAACGGTTTCCAATCCTCTTGTAAATTGCCGATTTTCACACCTACAACTCCATTATTCGATGAAGTACGAATGACTTTCATCAGGTAAACTTCTTCACCGAAATTCCCCGCAAATGCCCCAGTTTGATTGCGAATCCAATGCCAAGCTTTTTGAAGCTCCAATTCCAGTTCAACAAATTTTGTCCTATTAACAATCTGGCTTTGTTGTTGCTCAGCATTTATAAGCCAGAAAAAAGCCTCCTCATATCGAGTGCATTTCCGTAATGACTCGGTCACTTCTACCATGACTTTTCCAGCGCTTTTTTTGCTCGTCATCCCCTCTGTCAAATGGTAGAACGACATGATATGTTCCATTGTTTCTATATGTTTTTCATTCATTACACTAAGCTTTTCGTTCACGAGTAAAAGTTCATCTTGCTGGATTCGCAGTAAACGAGCATTGGTATCAAGTTCTTTCGTCAGTTTGGAAAATAAACTAACAAGCAAAGTCGTCAACAAACATACTAAATAAAAATAAGATCTTTCCTCGAACACTTGCCCAATAGAATCTGCTCCAGCTAACCAGAACGTGATGAAAGTCGCGCTGCCAAGATAAAAAGTTAATGCTCCCCAACAATATAACGGTGCCAAATATCCTGCCGCTATAAGCACTGGATTCAAGGCATACCAGATGAATGGACTCGTAATGCCACCAGTCGGAATTAACAATAACGTTAACCCGATTGTTTCAGTTAGAACTATAGCTTGAACCACTTTTAAATTTCCTATATATCTTTTTTGCAAATCAGTGATCATCCATGCTGCAACTAGTAAGGCACTAATAATTCCAAGTTTGAAAATCCAGGGCGCTTGGGGGCCGAAGAGAAAAAAGACCGAAGTTAACAGTAGTGATATAGCCCGAAATAACAACGACAAGTTTAGAATATTCCCAGGGCTCCCTGTTAATGCTCGTAAAATCTCCTTACTCTTCCGCATAAATACTTCTACCTTCATCCCACATTTCATCGGTTACGGTCAAGTGCTCTTCAATCGCTTCATATTTATATAATTGGTTCCCGTCCACAATAAAATAGCTAGCCCTCACTACCCCTTCCTGTTGAACGAAAATAGGAAGTTCCTTCTCATCCGCTATTTTTAAAAGCGACTTTATATCTGACAACAGCAATATTGATTTTCCATCCATGCCTTCATTTCTCGATACGGCAATGATTCTATTTCCATACTTTTTATTAATCAATTCAATTTGTGATTTTCGTTTTCTTGGTTTCATAATGTTGTTCAAATAAATCCATAGCAGCGACAATACTATTGTCGACAGTAAACTAGAAATCCTTACAATAGTGACAGGTACATCGACACCTAAAAATTGGAGTGTGCTCGTAACAGTTTCAAGAGAACCGAACTGAATCGATGAGGTAAATTCTTTTTCGCTAGCCAAAACAATGCTGTCGAATAAATAATGGAAAACAAGGTTTTCATTTGCTTGCAATTCCCTTTCATTTCCATCAAAACTAATAGTCCCTTTTATCATCGGAGTTACTATTAAGGAATATTTAGAAGGAGTAATACCAGTTTCCTCTTCCGCCTGAGTAATGAACGCATTTATTTTATCCAGATCAATCGTATAGTTGCCATCAATAATCGAAACGGTTGTCCCTTTCTGTTGGAAGGATTGTTTTTGCTCCAACGGAAATGTCTTTTCCCAAAGATCTTGGGCGACTACTGTTAACTGGACTTCATGTTCCCCCTCAACCTTTACATCTTCTGCCGAGGTAACGATCGTTTTCATATCAATTGGAATTGCCGTTGTAATCTTCTTTAAAATCGTTTCTCCGACTGGAACTGTTCCTCCAGACGTATTGAGGACATTCGGTTTGATGGTAGCTTTATAGTCGTATATTGTCGTTATTTCAATTGGGTTTGAATGGGTCGTCGTAGTTGAAGTAGTTGGTTGTAGGAAGGAGTAGATTAAAATAGCAATGGATACAGCAAGGATACTAGAAAGGATTAAATTCCGTTTATTATTCCATCTTGTCAGAAATTGTTTCAAAACAGCCACTCCTTTACTCTTCGATTTCATCATCTATTTCGGTAGTCATTTCTAATTCGTCTACTTGCAGCGATTCTTCCGCATGTTTTTCAGGAGTATTCTCTTCTGGTTCTTCTTGCACAATAACCGCTTCTTCCTTCTCATCGCTATCTTCTTGTTCAGGATTTTCCACTTCCTCTTCTTCTTTTTCATCCTCTTCTTCCAACAGCTCAAGAAGGATCTGTTCTATGTTAGATTGGGGAATACTTGACTCTACCAATGCATAGCCACCATCCCATTCGACATCCAATAAAATCGATTCGCTTATTTCTTCAGGATGGCCTAGAATTGTAAAACTGGCACTTCTTCCTGGTCCGATTTGAAATGATTCATTTGGGGCTATGCTGCCAGAGTTTCTAACCTGTACAACGTTTTCCATGTTATTTGTAATCCAAAATAGCCGGCCTTCCCCATAATGGACAGATAATAAAGCATGACTTTCAGATACTGAGGACACTGTCGCTTTGTTCCGCAGTTCTGTGTTAGAAAAACTAGTACTTTGTAGAAGTAAAAGTGATAAGAACAATAATAATGCAGCACCATATAAGTATTTTTTCACCGAAATACCTCCCGAAAATAATAAAAACCCAATCAAATCGGACGCTTGTCCGCATTTAATCAGGTCGGTTGCACCATTAACTCCATACGTCCAAGGTGCCCAAATACAGGACGTATTTCATCGTTCCCATGATAAAATTGTAGTATTACAAGTATTATATCGAACACAATTTGAATATTTTGTCATTATTCGTAAGGAGTATAGTTCTATTTTTGATTATTCGGATGTTATTTTGGAACTAAATGTCGAATTTTTCCACTAATCAATAAAAAAGAGAATTGACCGTATAGATCAATTCTCCAAAAGCACTTTCTTCTATTAATCGACAGCCTCTCCACTGACAACAAGGTTCGGAGCAAAATTGCCGAGGCTTGCATTGTTTCCAACAACAATTTTCACATCTACTTTCGCAATTTGATTCATTTGAGCTGAAGGGCCTGAAGCAGCTGTCAATTTCGCAACATCAGCACCTCTTATACTATCGATTTCAGTCCAATTATCGTTTCCACTCTTCACCCAAACACTGATGCCTTCCGGCAAATTATATTCGGTTTTAATAGTTGCATACACAATATTTTCCGAGTTGTTTTCTACAGTAAAGAGCTCGTTCCAAATATACTCACTATTTTTCTGCAATCCAAATGACGAATTATTATTCCCTTTGTTGAAATCAATCTTTAACACACCATCTTCAATCGTTGTCGCATTATGTTTTCCGACATTTAATGCAAGAAGCGCTTCGTCTGTATTGACAACACTCCCTGTCATCGCACTCGTAACAGTTGCGGATGAATACGACATGGCGGCCATTAGGCTTGAAATTGCAAGTAATAAAACAATCATCAAGAGACTTTTTTTCGTTCGCACTACGACACCCCTTTTATTCTTTTATGAAAAAAGAATTGATGACAAATGCCATCAATCCTTTTTTTCATCCTTATTTCGCTTCCGCTGCAACGACTAGGTTCGGATTGAAATTGCCGAGAGATGCTTTGCTGTCTACTACCAATTTCACATCGACTTTAACCTCATGATCATTATTATTCTTAAATGCAACAGGAAGATTAGCAACAAAAGCACCGTTGACGCTGTCGATTTTAGTCCATTCGCCTTTTCCGGCCTTCACATACAAACTAACGCCGGCAGCAGGGTTGTTTTCTGTTTTGATAGTAACATCTACTCTGTTTTCAGAATTGTTTTTCACACTGAAAAGTTCGTTCCAAATGTATTCACTTTGTTTTTGAACCCCATATGAGCTGACAGGCATACTTGTGACATTCCCTTTATTGAAGTCAATCTTCAATACACCGTCCTCAACTTTTGCCGCACTGTGCTTTCCTGCATTCAGTGCCAATAAGGCTGTATCCGTCGTTTTCACAGTTCCTGTCATCGCACTTGTCACAGTTGCAGATGAATACGACATTGCAGCCATTAGACTTGAAATGGCTAGCAGCAACACTACCATCAATAAACTTTTTTTCGTCTTCAAAATACCATCTCCTCTACTTTTATTCGGCTCCTCGCCGTTGTCTAACTGATTTAAGTATAGAAAAGATATTCATAGACTTCGTCGTTCGTAAGAATACTTTTTTAGAACTCTTTCGTCTACATTGCAAGCTACTTTTGATACTTGAGACTACTACGAATGGCTACTAACAAGTATACTTTGGTACCATTCCCCTCCCTCTTTGGAGGGGTTAATTCAGGTGATATTTATCTTACAATTACAGTAAGGGGGAATATATATTGAAGCAATTATCGAAGGCTTTCAACATCCTGCTTCTATTCGTCATCCTGCTTACACTTTGTGCAGCAGTCGGATCTGCCATTATGAAAAAGCCGATATTGCTCACTGTTATACGCTCCGACAGTATGGTACCTGTCTGGGAGCGCGGGGATATGGTAGTCATTGAAAATGTCGGTAAAAAAGATACTATCAATGTGGGAGATATCGTATTCTTTACAACCGACAAAGGAAGTTTATCCACCAAAGGATGGATTGCACATCGGGTAATGGAAGGAAATGATGAAAAAGGATTTATCACAAAAGGGGATGCCAATAAACAGACGGATCAGGAATCAGCAGGTACAGGTTTGATTAAAAGAGAATGGATTGCTGCCAAGGCCGTGACAATCGGAGAATCCCCTCTCGTCATACCAAAAGCAGGCTATTTCTCTCTTTGGATGGAAAAATATCAAGGTAATCCATATGTATTGCCCGTCTTTGCCGTCATCTTAGCATTGCTTATTGGAATCGGAGAATTGAAATCAGGCAAACGGCATAAAAAGAAAAATAAAGGGATGGATTTGCAACTGATCTATATAGGCGGCGGATTTGTTATTGCGATGATCATGGGAGGTGCAATGCTCGCTTCCAGCCAACATGTGAGGCTTATATATGAGGTATCTGAAACGAGCAAGGGGGTCCTCATGGGAAGTTCCTTAGGTATTTTGCAAGTTGGGGATGTTGTAACACAACCGCTATCCGAACTACGAAATGATGGCTTCATTCCGTCAATTGGTGTAATCACAACGAATGATAACCAAATTGTATTAAGTCACGAAAGGCTCAACCTTACAAAAGGACAACTTGTTGAAGCAGAATACACGCTGCATGCCGAAAAACCAGGAAAGTACGAAACAGCCATACGAGTTGGCATCTTTTATCCGTTCCTGCCTTCATCAGTCATCTATTTTCTTGCACAGAAATCTTATTGGCTAGCCCTAATCATTATCTCGGTCATTCCTGCATTACCGCTAATGGCATATCCATTTCTAGACGGGAAAATGAGAAGAAGAATGGGGAATGTGTTTCGTAAGAAGTCGAGAAAACTTCGAGGGACTTTACCATTTTAATCATTCAATATCGAAGCACCTTGTCCAAATGGGCAAGGTGCTTTATTTACACAAAAATATTCCGAATGGTAAATCTATCGACCATTCGGAATCTCGCATTACTTATTCATGAAATTTTTAAATGGATATAGTGAAATGAACAGTTCACCTTTTACTCTTTCCTTCGGTATCAATCCTACATCACTGCTTCGACTATCCAAGCTTTCACCAGGCGTTCTGTTATCCCCCATAACGAAATATGAGTCCTCTACCACTGTCATTTGAGCCATATCATTCGGGACTCCCATGGCGAATTCTTCATTTACAGCTTCACCGTTCACAAGTACTGCCCCGCCTATGATTTCAACCGTGTCATCTGGTACAGCAATAATTCGTTTAATAACATCAAAACCGTTTTGATCTCGGAACAAAATAATGTCATTTCTTTCTAGATCATAGAAAAGGTTGCTCGTTACAACAACGTCATTGTTTTGGATTGTTGAGGCCATTGAATTCCCGCTTATTACTGTTATTCCGATTACGCTACGTACAATGAAAACAATTGCCGCTACTATCAGTACAAATTTTACCCAACCCAATATACCTGTTAGAACTTTATTTGTTTCTTGTTCCTTTTGAGCTGTTGCGGCAACATCAAGTTTGACCATATGCATTATATATCAAGTCCTTTTCTTTCATCAGAACCAACTTCTTGATCTTGTTCAGGTTCTTGAATGACTTCTGTTTCGATTTCAGCTTCTGATTCATCAGGATCGTCTGACTCAACTTCAGGTGTAGTTTCGACCTCTGTTTCGAGTTCCGTTTCGCTACCTTTTTCATCTGATTCGGTACCCTCTTCAATCTCAACTTCGGTAGTAGGCTCAGGCACAGGAGTAGGCTGAGATACCTCCGCTTCAGGTGAATTGCCTGGAATACTACCTTGCATAGCCTTTTCCATTTCCCTAATCGCTTCTTGGTAAATACTATCCAATTCCATTTGAATACTGTTTTCCCCAGCTGATTTGTCAATTGCCATGCTATTGATCAACTCATCGGCATAGCTTCTTAAATTGCTAGTTCGCATTTCCTTCTCAGCAATCGTAAAAGATTCAATGTACTGACTTGCTTGTTGAATTTCTTTTTGCAACTGTTCTTGTATGCGACCAATTTGAATATCACGTTCATTCTCGATAGCATGTCTAATCTCTTCAACCGCAGTTCCTCTTTTCGAAGTAAACCAATTTGTAAGAAGTGAATGTACATCCTGCTTTGCGAAAGCGATTGATACACCGCTTCCAAGTATCCCGGTCAAAAGAACAGCTCCAATTAGGAATTTAACCTTTTTCATATAATGAAATTTATTATTCTTATACCTTGTTATTCTAGTTTCCACTTTGCAACCCCCTCATTAAAATATTAGGGCCTCGTCAAATTGAACGTCAGGCCCTAATAAGTTTTATTTATTCATTGATGCTGGAAACGACTTCGTCCAATGCTGCGATTGCTTCGGATTCTAGTTCCGCTGCTTTCGTGGCAATTAAGCCTTCTTGTGTTGTTACTAGATTGGCTAGAATTCCTTTAACCTTGCCTCGCACTTCGTCAATCTTCCAATTGATTTGGCTCTTTAAGTTACGAGTGTTGATTTCCTGTTGTGTTGCTAACTCGGCAGTCAGTTCTTCTTTTGCAATTCGAATCGCTTCTTCCAATTCAGTGACGGCCGCGTCTTTCGCTGCAGTTAAGTCATTAGTGACTTGTTCAATAGCTGCTTGTCCCTTTTCACCTGTAAATGCAGTTAAATCAGTAGTAGCATATGCTAGCGCTGCGTCTCCAGCTTCTTGAATTTCAAAATAACCTTTAAGGAATTCATTATAAAAAGCAAGTCCTGCACCATCGATCAATTCATCCTTCGTACTTTCCACCGATGCTATCCGGCTCGCTTTTGCTTTTGAGATTTCTGTTGAAGCAGCCCCAATTTCACTATCTCTTTTACCGTTGATTTTTGTTTCCGCTCCAGTTTTCATTCCGTTATATTCATTTTCCAACCCAGGCATTAGTCCTTCCGCATACTCTGATACATCTGAGTTAATGGCCCCTAACGTTGCATTAAACTTCCCATCATACCAAGATTTCAAAGCTCCGCCTGCATCTGTGTTAGCAAATGCCATCCCGACGCCTGATAATAATCCTACCGAAATTGCCCCAGCCAGTACTTTTTTCTTTACAGTGATTTTCATTGTAAAACTCCCCTTTTTTCTTTTTTTATTTTTAGGTTTCACCCATGGAGTGAACCGTAGAAACCTTACTCCGATAAAATGTCTTCCAAAACGTCAAGAAGATCATTATCGATTTCATTAATCATTTCTTGCAAATCTACATCATCCATAACCCATTCGCTATCCAACAAGTATTCTTGGGTGTCTGAAATTTGCTGAAGGTATTCGATCTTGTATTTGCTCATTTCATTAAGCTTATCTTTTATAGTTAATCGACCGAAATTCTCAAGCGTTTCTTCAGCTTTCTTCATTGACTGCTCTTCCTGTGTGGCTACAGCTTCCTCCAGTAAAGAGATCCCTTGTTGCAACTCTTCACTTGACTGATCAGTAATGAATGCAAATTTACCTTTAAACGAATCAGCAATATTTAGAGCAAACTCCGACTTAGCATAGATCGAGGTACTTGCGAGCAAGAAGCAGCAAGTTATGAGTCCGAACGCAATTTTTTTCATTATCACCTACCCCTTCAGTTAACCATGTCTTTTACACTAACTCTCAAGTATTATTTGACCTACCTAAGATTGATTAGTGGGTTTTTCTATCTGTACTCAGTATAGGTCCTATGATTCTACTCCTCTTCCCTCCTTCGGATACTTTTTCATTCCTCTTTAGTGCTCAAATCCATATACTTTCTAATAACTCCTTCTTCTCCCTTTGTGTAAGTCGGTATACTTTTGTACCACCTGAATTGTGTGTAACTTGTTTAGGTGCCTGTGCAGACACATTTATAACCATTCGCCCAGAAGTATTTACATTCAAAAAAGCCATCCGTGTCTTTAACGGATGACTTTCGCTTGCGTCAATATACAATTGTAGTGAATAATCAGGATTGCGTGCTGTACAGGTACCAAAATGGTGAAAGCCCCACGTAAAGTGTTGCAAAGCATATTAACCTATAGCATATTCCGTTCTCTTTCCGAGATCTTTAGTTGGTCTCGCTGGTGGTACATCGGTATTCGGTGCGTATGTGTACACACATAACAGGTCCACTATAAGGTACATTTGTCTATGATCATTATCGTTTTCATAGAACAAAATTGGCTGTTCGATTTCATCTGCAATTTTCAACATAGATGTAAATGTAGCGAAGTGGACGATGGTCTTTTCTGTAAAATCAATTTGTTGTGAAATTGGAATTACTCGCCTTCCGTACTTCTTACTAAGCCTATCCGCTTCCGATGTAATAGCGGTCACTGGACCCTCGTCCAAATATACAAGCGAAAATAGGATGGACAAAATAAGAAGAAGGAATAAAGATGTACTAATAATCCGCATGAGCAGCAAGGAAATCGATAATCCAAGTAGACTGAATGATGTCGTCATAGTTTGATTTTCATTGGGCTGAATAGCAGTAGAGTAGGCTTTCTCACTGGCAAGTTTAATTTCCTCAGGCAAATAATTGAATACAAGCTTGTCCTGGATGTCGATTTCCTTAACCTTATCCGAGTATTGAAGTTCTCCTTGAATAGTTGGAACAACTTCGAGTTCGTATTGGGGATACCTCACTCCAGTTTCATTCTCCACTTGAAGAATAAACGTATTTACTTGGTCTAAGTCGATTTGATAGGAACTGTCTATAACGGATATTTCCGCCCCTTTACCCTCGAAGCTTTGCTTGTTCTGCAAAGGGAAAGCCCTCTCCCAATTATCTCCCGCTTTAATAAGTAGTTGCACTTCGTAAGATCCTTTGGCGAGCACTTCCTCCTCTGCACTTATGACGGATTTCAAATCGAAAGGAATTGCAGTAGTGATGTTCTTATAGAGAGTATCGCCTACCTCAACCGTTCCTCCATTTGGATGAAGAACGTTAGGTGTAACGACTGCTTGATAAGCATATGTCGTTTCAATTCTAGGTGAACTGTCAACGGATTGAAGAGATGGCGTTCTCGGGGTGATCCAAGAATAAATGGACAGGCCACCCATCACGATTAATAAAGACAGTAAGGTGAAAAATAGTTTCTTATTGTTCTTTTTTAGTACAGTAGCTAAGATTCTGTTCAGCATTATCGCACCTCCCAGCCAAAATTCCAGCCTAATTATGGGCTAGTATAACAAAGGAACTAAAAACAATTCGTCGATTTACGCGGTTCGACCCGTTCTATTTTTGTCGAATAAATGAAGGACGTGGCATTAACTTTGCTTTTCATTCCGGCTCAGCATAGACAATATAACGCTTCGGTGCATTTCCAACGTACCTAAATGGATAGCACGTGGATAACGTTAGCATTTCATCAGGGGCTGTAGATCGGATGACTGTTGTATCTCCTTCATCTACAATTTCCGAACCTATAACGTTATATGTAAAAGTACCATGCTGCATCTCTACAATGATCTTGTCGCCATTTTGCAATTTGTCCAATCCAGTAAATACAGTGTCTCTATGTCCCGAAAGTAGAATTTGATCTTTTTGGCCGGGATAAACGGAATTTGTATAGTGACCAACACCATATTTAAGTGCATTCTCATCTGTTCCTTCTACAATCGGAAGCTCTTTGTTGATAAGGGGTATTTGCAGGATACCAATTGTTTCACCGTTCTGAAAGGCATGTTCAGATGCCTGGATTGGTTTTATTATTTTCTGTTCCTCCAAAATTCCTCTCGCTTGGACAAGTGCAGCTTTTTCGGACTGGTGAACGGACTTTAGCTGCATACCAGCGTATCCTATGAAAAGTAGTCCAGCAGCAAATAAAATCAAAGCCATATTTTTCAGCACTCTAAATCCCCCCATCTAAAATGAAAAGCCACCCATGCACGTTTCGCCATGCACAGGCAGCTTCCAAAAAACTTGTCTATTGAGCCGGTTTCATTCGTCGATAATGCCTGACAATCATCAATACAATTCCGGCCGTTAATAGTACAAAACCAGTTAACATGAAATTAAATATATTTGTCGACGTGGCTGGTAAAGTAAAACCTGAAGAAGCTGAACCCCCACTGTCAATCATTCCTTTTGCCATAGCTTGGACCGCTATCTCATCCTTTCCTTCCGCTGCAAAAGTGAAAGTAAATGCAGACGCTAGCCCTTGAAAATCATTTCCGAGATGCTCTGGAAAACGAATCGTAATATCCAAACTTTCCTCATTGCCACTTATAAGTTCTCTTGCTGGAAGAGTTGTAAATTCAGCCAATTTCCCAATATACAATTCCACGTCAGCGGCTTTTATTTCCAGCAATAACTCATTAAATAGCTTCACTTCTCCGTCGTTCTGCAATTCCATCTGATAGTCAAAATCTTTGCTTCCTGAATTTTTGACTGTAATCGTTCGGGGTGCCCAGTCGCCGGGCTTCATATTGCTAATGTCGAATAAAGTACCTGTCGGTGAAAGGCTGATGTCCAATTCATTTGTATCCGTCTCATTCTCACCTTCCGCAAATACACTTGCTATGGGAATGAAACATAATCCGCTAATTAATAATAGAAGTGAAAAAAGTTGAAACAGCTTGCTCATAGTAGTGCCTCCTTACACATCTGCTTGCTTTTTTTGAGGCAGTTCAATTTGAGAAAGAACTTTCCAAATTGTAAAGGCAGAATAGATAAGCAACAGAAAACCAGGGATAAGCAGCAGTAATGCACCATTCTTAGACTGAGCAAAGTTAATAAAGTAACCGACGTAAGGCACTGTGAAACCAGTGTACTCCGCGACCACATTGCCCGATTGGACTGGATTCATATCCTCCGCGTTATTGTTGTCACCTTTTGTGCGGTAAAGTACATTATCACCACTTTTTACTACTTCGGTAATTCTATGTGTAATCAAAATATCTTCTTCCATGAATGTGATAACGTCGCCTTCTTTAAAATTGGTTTTATCTTCGACCAATTTTACGGAAATGATTGAGCCGGTTTTAATTCCCGGTTCCATGGACCCCGAGAGCACTGATTTAAATTGATAGCCGAAAAGCTGCGGCTCCCCGCCAGCTGCTTTCGTGATGACCACGACGGAAGCTACCCCGATCAACAAGACCATGAGTATTGTAGAGACTATGCTATTAATCCACTTCATTATTTTCTTCGTTCTCATTTGTATCCCCCTCTGCTTTCACTGTGTTTTTTGTTCTGGTTTTTCAGGTATACTCATTTCTTTGTCAAGATCACTTTCTATAGAAGGCTTTTCCTCAGTTCCATTTGTAGATTCATCTTCTTTCGGTTGTGTTTGAATGTCTTCTTCAGGATTACCTTGCTCTTCATCTCTGTTAACATCCAAATCATCTTTATCCTCCGTACCATCCGATTCGCTTGGCTCTTCATTTTCCTCGTCAGTTGCCTTGTCATCTTTTAGTTCATCATTAATTCCAGTTTCTTTCTCGGAATCTGCATCGATTTCCTCACAGTCTACCTCTTCGGAATCGCCATCAACCACATCAGTTCCTGCTTCTTCTTGAGGTACGTCTACTTCTACTTGGTCTTCGCCGCCAATTGCATTTTCATCGCCTGGTGATGAATCGTTATTAGTTTCTTCCTGAGGTGTTTCTATTTCATTTTCGTTACCTGCAGTTGTTTCGTCACCTGATGGTATGTCATTTTGGGTTTCCTCCTGAGGAGCTTCTACTTCTACTTCCTCAACGACAGTTGTTTCGTCGCTTGATGGTATATCATTTTGAGTTTCCTCCTGGGGCGCTTCTACTTGATCTTCGTTACCGACAATCGTTTCGTCGCCTGCTGATATATCATTTAGGGTTTCCTCTTGAACCTCTTCTACTTCAACGTCAACAGTTGGTTCGTCAACTGGTGAAACATTGGTTTCGGTTTCTACCTGAGGTACTTCTACTTCACCTTCATTGCTGACAGTCGTTTCGTTATCTGATGTGACATCGGCTTCGACTTGCTCCTGTGGCGTATCTACTTCACCTTCGCCGGACGATGCATCGCTTTCATTTTCCTCACTTGGTGTATCCGCTTGGACACCATCAACAGCTGTTCCTTCGTCTGATTCGTCAATGCTTTCTATTTCTTCTTGGGATGTGCCATCTTTGGCTTCGCCATCGATAATAGATTCTTCATTTGGCACTTCCCCTACTTCACTTTCCTCTATAGGAATGCCTGACTTGTCTTCGTTATCGACAACAGTTTCCTCGTCCGATTCGATTTCTTCACTACATGATTTTGTAACTGGATCCCATACAGCAGTCACCATCTCTGACACTTCTGCCCTGCTGCTAAGATATGCAGATGTGTCAGATGTCATATAACTAGTGCTAAAAATAATTAAATAACCTATGAGTGCCAACTTTAAAGTAAGAAAAAGTCCTTGTCGCCTTTTTCTATGTGTGCGTATACGCTTTCTTCTCAAACGTGATCCCGCCTTTCTAATTTTCGTCAATGAAGTTTCTTAACTATATTCCTCAAAACATAAAAAGAGTTATATGTTGAGAAATATACATAAGGAATATCACCGGCGGCCTAGTGAAATACAATGAGGGAGGAGAAAGGCTCTCCTCCCATTGTTTAAATTACTTTGCTACCCCTTTTGTTTGTTGTGCATCGAATGACCATTTCAGTTCCAATGAAGCACCTTGGTATTCGTTTTGTTCAGCACCGTTATCTACAAATTCAAATTTCACATACATATTGTCTTTTGTGCCAGCTTTGAGACCGCTGTCCTCTCCACCTTGCCATCCAAAAAATGTAGGTGACACGTTCTTAACTGCATCTGGAGTCATGTTTGCTAACTCGCTTAATTTTTTGCTTGTAATTACATTAGAAGGTCCAAGAATGCTTCCTTTGTCTTCGTTTCTAAGGAAATGCACAATAATATGGTCTCCAAAGCCTGGTACAGATTCCGTATATTCAGTAGTTAAAAACACTTTAGAAATATCGAGAGTACCATTGTTTTCCAATTTAAAAGTACGGTTCATCCAGTCACCAGGCTTAATGTTTGTGACATTGATAAATGTTTCAGGGTTCACCGCTAAATCCAATGTTCCTGCAGCAAATGTATTCTGTTCGCTTACCGCAACATCATTGAAATAAGCATACGTTCCCCCACCAATCATACTTACAGCCAATGCACCAGTTGCGACACCCATTGCTAGTTTCTTTTTAAGACCCATTTTAAATTCCTCCAATTATTATCATATTTTTTAATTGCGGTATTGCTATTCAGTCAGTTTCTTTTGCTTCGTGATGCAGATTTGGATCAATGCACCATTTTCATAGTCTGGCAGTTGTTTTGCTTCCACTGTTTCACCTTTTGTCTGGAGTGAATTCTTATTGTTATTCGAAGAAGTTTTAGATTAAGATATCGAGTGCTATTACATAAGAAACTCTTTTCCAGATGAAAGTGCAACTACGCCATTCATCTCCTCCTTTTGCTTCGCTTTATCCACTATGAAGATGGAACTATAGTTAGTATAAACAGAGAAAATCGATTCAACTCCCCTCGAACGGGTGATTTTTCGCACCTCGGCATTCTACTTTAGGATGATTTAGATAATGCACTTTTGTGTCATTCAATTTAATTGTTCTTTTGGTAGAATATTTGTACTAATTCGTTTGTAGGAGTTAAGCGGCAGAGATCCTCATATGTGGAACGCTTTTATTATTGTCGAGGGGGCTATATTGAAATGAGAATTGTAGTGGTGGATGATCAAACACTCATCCGTAAAGGGGTGATTTCGATCCTTTTATTGCAAGAGACATGGGAAGTATCAGGTGAAGCTGGGACCATTAGTGAAGCGTTGATACTAATTCAAAAAACAAATCCGGATTTGACTATTGTTAACTTCCATCTTGGAAAAGATAGTGGTTTGGATGTCATCACTGAAGCAAGAGAAATAGATTCCACTTGCAAATTCGCAATCCTAACCTATTCCAACGATCCCTTGTCTTTCGAACGTGCAAAGGAATTAGACATAGAGGGATATATTTCACTGAATGCACAACCCGAAGAACTCGTCTATGCCATCCAAGTGATTCAAAGAGGTAGGAAGTATTATGACCCGGACATTATAGACTTACTGATGCAAACACAGAAGAAGCCACAAGTGGACGACCATCTTGCGGAAAAACTTACTTCTAAGGAAAGGGAAGTATTGCAAAAACTCGGTTTAGGATTTTCAAACAGACAAATATCCGAAAGTCTATTCATTTCGGAGAATACGGTGAAAAAGCATGTCAGCCATGTTTTATCGAAGTTAAATCTTGGCGATCGCACTCAAGCTGCGCTTTATGCAAATCAAACGGGGTTGGTGAGGTAGGCTGTTCGGTGAGATTGCATGGAATCAAAATAAGAGATATCGACAAAAGCTTCATAAAGTCGATATTTCTTTTCTTAATTAATTTGGGGTTTTCCTAACTGTTTAAGGAAAGGCAACATTCGTAATATCTAGCAGTTACCTTAGTTAAACAAAATGAAACCTTTATAAGGATTTAACTTCTCTCTGCCTTGTATCTAGTAAATCTCTCAACATCCCAAAATCTTTTGGAGTATATTTCATTTATTAACACTACACATTAATGGTAAATTGAATAATCTATTGCAGTCTCGCCGTATCCACATTGCCCGAGCCTAATCCGGATTCAAAACCAGATGTAGGTTCAGGATTATATCTAATCCCTGGAGCTCCGACTGCTTTCCAAAAATGTATATTCTGACGGGATAAAACCTGTCACCATACATCCGCTTCAAAACATGACCGAGATAACGCTGGGTTGGATTATAAAATGTGATTGAGAAAAAGCGATATCATTTGTATTAGTCAAACGGGATCTGATTATGTTATGTGATTGGAAAATGAAACTGAGATAATGAAAGATTAAGTTAATAGTTTGCTCGACAAGCTTAAAAATAAGAAGCGAAAAAAAAGCAATCATTCTTTTTCGAATAAGAATGATCGCTTTTTCTTCAAACTTTCCTTTACTTACAAAAGCATCTATCCGAAGCGCCTAATCCAAATACTCATCAATCTCATCCCCATATTTCTGCTTCATCTTTTCCCAAAACTCTATTTCCTTCGTTTCCATACTATCGTCCCCATCGACCCATTTGCCAATTTCACAAATGATCCTTACAAGCAAATTCAGCATGCGCACCTCCGTTAAGTGGTAATAGCTCTTCGATCTGTATACGGAACAATTTTCGTATCGTTACTTAAATATAACGGATGTTTCGGCGAACCGTTCTTCGTTTTCCCAAAACAATAAAGCTGCTTCCCAATATGATCCGCATGTTCCAACACCCATTTGTACTCTTTGAACTTTGCATTGCTTCCCCAAGCAACGATAACCTTATTTGTCTCATTCATTGCCTGTTTGACAATCTCTCCATTTTCAGACAAGGATGGGTTTGATGCCTTACGTAATTCCACCGGCGATACAGCTCGATATGAGTAAAGATTGACGATATCATAACCACCAAATCCTCCTGCCTTGGCAAATAAAATACAACGATTCAATGTCCTATCACACACTCGCAAATCTGCAATGCTCGGATTAAACATAATGAACAAGCATTTTTCCTTACCACTATTCCATATACAAGATAATTTCAGCCGATGCGCTTTCGTCTCGTCAAACAACACTTCAACCTCTTCATTTCTCTTCCATTCTCTCACCTTCGCACATCCCCCTATATTTCGTTTTGTAGCCTCAAATCCCCAGTCAGTTGATGCATATGCTTCCCGATAATGTTCATTCGCGCAAATCCTTCGAACGTGAAGAAATAGACATGCGCTTCAAAATCCCAATCCGTCTTTTGAACTTCAACAATTTCCACTCCTTCACATGGAACTGAAACCGACAGCCCCCTCTCATGCGAAATAAAGATCCATTTATCCTCCTGCCCTTTTTTCCGTTTGACGGAGACGCTAAGATGAGGTCCTCTCATAACAATTCGGTCTTCCCATGTGCCATAGTTTGTAATAAGCGAAATGCGCTCCGGCACGATCCTTTTACAGATGGATAGCAGTCTCTTCAGCTCCGAACGCTGACCAAACTCCATATGCATTCACCCCTTGCCTTCCTTTCTTTCATTCTACGCAATAAAAAAACCGGACCTTTGAGAATTTACTTAAAGGTGTCCGGAATATTGTTTGTATAATTTAATAGCTTCCTCTTTCATACGTTCGACCAATTCAGGAGGATGTAGCACTTCTGCATCACTTCCCCACGTCAATAGCCATCGTACAAGACCAACGGAATACACCGCTTTCGTGAATAACTTGAATCGGCCATTCGATTGCACCCTAATATCAGCCTTCGTACCAAATTTATCGATAACGACATTAATCAAATGCTTATCGAACTCTACTTCCATTGTTATGTCTTTACCTGCATACATATGAAACAGATTCTTCAAATACTCATTCACATCAAACGATGGCTCTCTAACAAAATGGGCTTCTTGAACAAATAAGTTTCGCATGCGATCGATGCGAAAATGCTTTTTCCCATCGCCATCCTTTGGCACTGCGATCAAATAATAAAAATCATTGCTCCAAACAAGGGCGTACGGCTTCATCCGATAAAAATCGCCATTCTGATTTAACACGAACTCTTTTTCTGTATTGTATTTCCCATATTGAAACTGGATGACGTTAGAATGATGGATCGCTTCGTGAAGTAGATGCACCGTTTCCCCTATTTGCTTCAACGCAATGCCAATCTCCTCCGCCACAAATATTTGCTTATCCATTTCATCAGCAACGTGCAGTCCGGAAAATTTCTTTAACGTATCTACTATCTGAACACTCTCTTGTGGAGGAATGAACCTTGCCGCCATCACTGCATCCACCAATAATCTTAACTCCTGCAGTTGCAAGCCAATGCCTCCGTACCAATATAGATTTTCTAACCCTTGCTGCTCTTTGTAGTGAATTCGAAACCAAGACGATGTTACCAACTCATTCAAATCCGCTCTGACGGTAGCTGGTTTCACGTCAACCTCAATTGGAAATAAATCGACGATATCATTCAACGTCAAAGGATGTCCCTCATCTGAATGCTGTTGCATAATTTGGACGAGATGTAGTAATCTTTTCCTTGAACTAAAATTGCTCACGCCTCCACTTTCTCTTTCAGCGCTTCACACATATCATCTAGCCACTTGATGCACCGTTCTTTCAACATCGGATTTGGATGACGATAAAATGGAAAATTCTCAGCTGGCAGCCCCTCGATTTCAATGAGATTTGAAAGGTAGTCATGCGCTTTTATTGCATCTTCTCTAATGAATCTTTCTTTCCCCCACGCCGCAATTACTCTCGGCCGATCCGACACTAAACGATGTATGGAACCTTGGCGATTTTCGGAAAAAATGCTATGCTCCCCATAACCTACTCTGTTTAATGTTTCTTTCAGGCTCCTAAATTCATCTATTTTCCCCGCCCGCAAATCAGACAAATTGATAATATAAACCATATCCCATTGCATCCGTTCCATCAGCCTCATCAATTGATACTGCGTCGGATCCTCTTGCGCCCGCACAAATGGAATCTCAAAAAGATTATCCCTATAGAGAGGATAAACAAACGAATTATCAGCAGGCTTACAAGACCCCGGATTCACCATTACAATCAGAGCATCCGCTGCTTCGGACATAACCCCTTTGCGCATAATCCTTGCCAACCCTCGGCATTCATAATCAGTATCCTCAACATTCAATCGATAAAAAACCCCTTCTGTATAAAATCTCTTCCTTAACTCCCCCGCCAGAATAAACACCAATCCCCTCTTCCCTTCATAAATAATTTTTCGTAACGGCTAATATATGCCTATCTATCTAATACTGCATGAGGAGTGGATATCCTCTAATCTTCCAGCATTTGAACAAACCCCCTCTTTGGGGGGGATTTTCAAGCCCACTACTCAATTAAAATACTTGTTTTTCATTAATTAACCAAATAAAAGTCAACCAGCATCACCCGGTTGACTTTCCCTTCCCTATACAGCCATCTCACTTATCAAACTTACGATAATTCCTGTCCTTCCCTTTCTTGCGAATGAAATAGCTCGCCTTCGTTTCACTCACTGCTCCGTACGGAGTCTGACCCTCAATCTTATACTTCAGCATGAAAGCTCGAAAATACCTCTTCTCAAATGAATATTGACTCAAATCTAGAACGACTTCGTTGCCATGATTGAACACGATTTTCGTCTGCCTTTTATCAATGGCTTCGTACTCCTTGACATGGTTCGCAGCACACCAAACGCAGTCCTTCTTGTCTGGCGACATGCTCGGAAACAAGTACACGCTCTTCGACAAATTCAACACAATAGGAGGCATAGAGATTTCCCCTAAAAGCGTGCGTGATCCGTCTTTCGCTCCCCTGAGGCTGGAACCGTAGCGGCGAAGGCTATAATCGATCAAGTCCGTTGGTTCGATATTCACTTTAAACATATCAGTCGCTTCCATCACAATCGAAAGCAAGCGACCGTTCTCGTCAAACTCCGGTAAAATGATGCTTGTTTTATCGTTCACTATATACTTTTCTTTCATTTCCATATGAAATCCCCCTTTTTTAATTTTTATTACATATTTCTTAAAAAAGGAGTATACTGACCTATAGGTCGGTACACTCCGGCTCGCAAGTCCTCGAGTGGGTCTCCGCAGACTCAGACACTCGGGGACTTTCCGTTTTTAGTGATCACCTCCCAAAAGCCGCAGCCATTCGTGCACTGACCAGCCTGTAGGATTCGCAATCATTGTGTTGATGTCAGTAAGCGCTTTCAATCATTTCTTGCCATCTATCAAAAACAGCTTATTAGTCTTCAAGACTCCCCTTACACATGGCGTCGATTGTTTATACATTCATCTATTTGCTTACACTATCCAATACGATTACGCGAATCAAAAACCCGTACCTTCTATTTTCGGCCGGTCGAAGTGCAATAATTTATTGAGTTTGACTGCATGCAAATATAGTTTTTTAACACTAGAACAATAAATAGCAATACTCACCTCCTATTTATCATCGCATTCAGTATAGTATGAAAGAAATAAATAATCAACCAATTATGGGATTTTTATAATTATTTTGTAGCATTTTGTCTAAAAATTAGATTAACATCACCTAAAAAGGCCTTCCGCATTTGCAGAAGGCCCTTGTCTTTATCAGTCCCTATACCTCTTCCTCCATCAACTCCTTCAGCTTCTTCAACAGCCTCTGCCTCCTCTTCTTCACCCCGGCAACCGAAATACCGAAACGATCGGCACATTCTGCCAAGCTGCACCCTTCGACAAAAATCCATTGGATAAGCGCTTTTTCGGAAGGGCTTAGTCGTTCAATCGCGTCATGGAGACGGTCAAATCCATCATCTTCGCCCGCGCCCCCAATAACGTAAACGAGCACATCATCTTCAGTCGGCATGACGTTATCTTCAAAACGGCTTTCCCTTTTTAACTCGTCCAACATCGCACCGCGGATGCTGCGATAGGCAAATGGCGTGAAATCGCCTTTTTCATCATCAAATCTCGTCCACGCCTGCCATAACGCCACCCTCCCTGCCTGCCTGTACTGTTCATGATCACGGTAAATATTCAACTTCCTAAGTGAATGTGAAATCATCGGTTCATATTGCACCAACACATCTTCGAATTCCAACACGACGAAACCTTTCCGATCGTGCACGACACATCGTATTCCCGGGTGATTTCATCGTAATCGTCAATTGAATTGTTCACAGTTCGAGAAAATTCATTTTGAGCGCCAAAACTTCAATTATTGAAGTACAAACGTAAAGTTTCACATCGAGTTTCATTGTTTTACGCTTTCAAACTTCAATTATTGGTTGATTTATGTTCACTGTTCATAAAAAATAAATTTTGGTCTCGAGTATCCTTTTCGACCACTCCCCTCTATATAAAAAGAAAAGGGGAAATTCAAAATGACACATTACCTAAAGGACTACTCAAAATTCAACACAATCGCAGAAATGGATGCAGCTGCAGAACAGCATCTTTCACTTCACTGGGACAACTTAACGAAATCGGATCGCCAAGTACTCGACGTCATCCGCCGCTATTCGGTGAAATACGGTGCAGCTCATTTAAAGCATGGGACAATCGAAGACGCTACAGGAAAATCAAACATCACTATCCGTCGTGCCATTCGCAAACTCGTCAAACTAGAAATCATTGAAAAAGTTCACTACATCCGCCCAGTCATGAGCGGACTCGGCGCTAACATCTATATCATTTTACCGTTCGATGACCAGGGGAAAATGAACGACCGTGACCATAACGACAAACCGCATGACGACGAGGAAAACATGCAAGTTTCAAAGGATGAAGCTCTACTTTCTAAATCTCTATTAAGTTCAAAAGATATTAACTACACGTCTCCTGCGGAATCGCAAAAGTTATCCACAAGTCTATTCAGCCGGATGAATGAATTGCTTGCGAGAACAATTGGTGACACAAAATTAGCCCGTGAATTCTTTGGAATTCACCGGGCCATTTCTGGACGCATGTTGAAATATGAAATCTATAAAGACGACAAGCACATCTTCGAAGACCTTGCCTATCGTGCACTTATGATCACTGTCATGGCGACGAAAAAGAAAGCAATCCGAAACATGCCGGGATACTTCAAAGGTGTGTTGGACAAGTTGGTCGACGAAATGTATTTCAAGGATATGTTCATGCTGTTTGATGCGCCGGTTGAGGGGTTTTATTGTCCAGAGTGAATTGCACGTGCACATACCTCAACTATTGATTTAATTTTTCTTTCCTCAAAAGTATCCTTTAGCAATACTTCGCTCTATATAAAGAGTGCAGGGACTGTTCTTACAAGAAAGGGGAATGACAATGATTAAGGATTGGGTAGAACTATTTTCAGCGTTGGAACAAGAGAAGATTTGGGCAGAGGCAACACTTGAGGAGAAAGAAATCTTGGTGACATTGCTTCTGATGGCAAATAAAGAAGAAAACCAGTGGGAGTACTACGGCAGATTGATTACGATAAGGCCTGGACAACTGGCCATTTCTTATAACTCACTTGTCCAACTGTTTGGGAATGGGATGTGCGTTCCGAGACTTCGGTTGTTATTGAAATCTTTTACCATGTTCGGTTTTTTGACAGTGGAATCCATCAATGATATGCAAGTCATCTCGATTACAAATTGGGAGAATTATATAGGAATTGATGAGGATTGGACAATCAGACATCTTACAGCGCCATTTCGCCATCAGGTAGACAATTTGATCTTTTCACCTATTCTCAAAAGGAGCAACACGCACATGTAAAATCTTCAACCTTATGTTTGAATACTAAAAATTAGTGAGCCAAGCTAGAAAAGCCCTGATCATCATTCGTCGCTGCTTTTCTTAGTTTAAAATTGAATGATTGGAATATTTATGAAATCTTTTTCTATGTGAATGATAGCTAACCAACTAATTATCAGTAATTACTGGTGATAGATAAGCATAATCGAGTCTCAATCCATTTTTCATATTACTGTACCGAGTAAAGTCATCTACATTAGTATTATATATTCTCTACGAATCAACCCACTCCCTATTGTTTAGTTCTTTCATGTATTCCGAAAGGTGAAAAGGCCCAACCGGCGCACCCGGTGACCCAATTGTTGCAACGGTCAAAAGGCAAGAAACTTGAGGAAGTTGTTCTTCAGGCGTTGGAGGATTTCGTTAGGAAGATGGATGAATGTGGATGGGAGTATGGGTTGTTGAAAGCATGAATTGAAAAAAAAGATCGATTGCCCCGTAAGATCATATTACGGGGCTCTTTGTGTAAATTCATACTTTCTTAAGATAGGGCATACTCATACCTCAGCCCATGAATTTTCAACTTCGATAAAAGCCCTTTAACAAGGATTCTATTAATCCGTCCTTCAAATCTTGGTAAGATACTCACATATATTGTAGATAAAAAGTTGTAAATACATTGGCAACTTAACTATACCCAAGATTTTCTCTCATCAATTTACCGATGCTTGAAATTGCGATATCTTCACTACTCAATAATGCATTTGCTATTCTTTCCTGCTCATATATGGACTTATCCTGGTTTAGTTTAAATGCGCCTTCTATTTTCGTGACATGTATGCTAAATCCAACTAGTTCTTTTGCTAATTTGCTTTTATGCTCCATCGGAATTTGGTTATATGCCTTTTCAAAACCTGGTTCGTAATTCACGATCGTCTTTCTTAATAAATCAAATGTTGCACTTGCATTCGTCTCGATAGATGGCGTTCCATATACATGAACAGATGCGTAATTCCAAGTCGGCACACTCAGGTTGCTATCATAATATTTTGGTGAAATATAGCTGTGAGGTCCCTGGAATATAATAAGTACTTCCTCAGTTTCGCTAAAGCTTTTCCATTGTTCATTGGCTCTCGCCATATGGCTTTTTATCTCTACTGTGTCACCTTTTTGTTCAATTAGAAATGGTAAGTGAGTCGCAATAGGCTTTTGATTAACACTACTGATTATCGTTGCAAAATCAAATTCCTTCATAAACGCCACTAATCTATTTAAATCCGTTTCTTTGTAGTATTCAGGAATATAGATAGGAATCACTTCTTTCACTTATATATTTAGCGCACCATTCGTCATGAATAAAATACCTTTCGCAGTTCACTTACCGATTCGTCCAGCGCATTTGTACTCTGATCGACTTCACCAGAATAGTTAAAAAAGCTATGCACCATTCCTAGGTAACGCTTTTTTCTTACCTTAACACCAAAGGAAGCCAAACGATCGGCATATTCTTCTCCTTCGTCTCGAAGGGGATCAAATTCCGCTGTTACAACGAATGCGGGAGGCAGACCCTCTAAGTTTTCCGCAAGAAGCGGTGAAGCTAATATGTTCGTCATTTGGCTCTTCTCTAAGAAATATTGATCGCCAAACCACTTCATTTCACTGGCCGTTAAATTATATTTTTCTCCACACTCAATCATTGAATTCGTTTCCATTCCAAATTGAACACAAGGATAAATAAGCAATTGGAATTGTATAGCTGGAGCTTTATTCGACTTTGACATAATCGATACCACTGTCGCTAAATTCCCTCCTACACTCTCTCCTCCTACAGCAATCCTCGTCCGTTCACCCATGAAAGTATGAGCATTATTTTCGACCCATTGGGTTGCAAAATATGCATCTTCAACAGCAGCAGGGAATTTATGCTCAGGCGCTAATCTGTAATCGACAGATACAACGATACATTCAGCACCATTTGCTAAGTACTTGCAAATATTATGTGTCGTATTTAAATCTCCTAAAACAAAACCACCGCCATGAAAGAAGACCAGTACAGGAAACGGTCCATTGCCTTCAGGTGTATATATTCGAATTGGAATTTTTCCATCGGGACTATCTATGACTACGTCTTTAACTGACGACACTTCTTTCACAATTTCTTTAAAGTTAGCTCTAGATTCCGAAAACATTCTTCTCGCCTCAGCAACAGTCTTTGCTTCCGTTGAATCATTCTCTGAATTAGCTTGCTTTCTCAAAACCTCTTCGACTTGTGGATCCAGCATGTTTCTACTCCCTTCTCGTAAATGTTTGGATCAATCTCTGCTAAATTAAGTTGAAAGGCCTTAAGCATTTGTAAAATGCATCAAGGCCTTCAGCAACTCTATAGCAGTGTGTTCCGCTTTGCTTTAATCGTTCCGAATGTCAGAACTAAACTTTCAAATGAAGCAACAACGTATTGTATCTTATTTAGCAACTTTATTTTTTTGCAAATGATCCGCCAGTATCAGGCCGCATTCCAATTGGATGGCCACAAGCTTTTGAATTGGCACGACTTGGTAATTAATCTCTTCTTCCAATCGATCGCTCAGTTTTTTCAATTCAGCCAATGCGTCTTGAAAAGCTTTTTCCAAAACTGCTTTTTTCTCGGCATTTTCTTCCGAATTCTCTTTTAACTTCTCCAATTCCGATTCGCTCAATCTAACTAGCAAACCGTAGGATAGCATTTTATAGAACTTAGAAACGAGCAAGTTGTCAAATTCCTCAGCGACGGTTGCCATTTTTGCAAACTTTGAATCAGTTAGCACCATTTCTCTTGTGGCAGCATTCCCTTCTTTCGTATCCGTGAATGCTTCCAGCGCTAATCTGAACGGATTGTCCTTAGAAGTATATGGGTTCGTTTCTTCCATTACTTTCAGAATAAACTTGTCCGACTCCTCCGAAAACTCTAAGCTGCTTAGAATAGCTTCCTTCCTCGTTTTATCGGATTCTGATAAATCCTTTATTCTTTCATCATAGAAGTAAGGCAACTCCGTCAGTAAAGTAAAGCTGTCATACTCATCTTTCGCGTAATCTGCACTGCATGTCCCCACATTGATATGCTTCTCGGGGTTTTTCACACCATATTTTTCTAGATAATCATAGTTTTGTCGAATGCCCAAACTTTGATAGATCGCCGGTGAATACGCCTCGCAATAAGGGGCTTCGGGCTCACCTAGACTCAATGGAACACCATGTTTGACCGCTGACTGACGCAATTCATCATAGACCTCGCTCGTTTCATGGGTGATATACCAGTACGCACCGCCGAATCCGGCATTGTGCAATGAATAAATAAATTCAGGTTTGATTTTATCGATCAGTTCCATCATGGCCGTTGTTTCCGGAATAGAATCATTGAAATTCAGTTTTTTGTATTCAATTGGAAACGTCCAATCCACTTGTTGATGTCCGGCAGGTCTGAAAAAGTTTCTTGCATAATTGTATAAAGTATAGGGTCCTTTAAACCAGCCTTCATTTAACTTGGTTCCGTCCGCATCCCATGCTTTGATGATATACCATGTATAATCAAGCTCATTTCTTAGCTCTTCGTTGGAAGCCAGCTCACGAGAAAAGTATTCCAACATCATTGCCCCAATCGGCTCATTTGGATGTGGAAGCCCAAACATAAGAGCGTTTTTCGAACCTTCCCCGATTTTCAAGCAGTGTAACGGATGATTCTCCCTTGTTCGTCCAATTTCAAAGATATCTACGACGTCAGGATATTCTTTAGCTAATTTATGGCTGCTAGCGTCCATTTCATCCACAGTCAAAAACTCCGTGTAATTTGGTATGTTTTGGACTACCTCATCGAAAATTTTATTCATAATTACCTCCACTAACTGTTATTTTTTTAAAAAATCATTACTTGAATTCCGTAAAAGTATATTCTCCCCATCCCCATTTGCCAGTACCGTCAATTGGCAAATTGATGACAGAGCTATTATTTGCATCATAACCCGCATAGGTTACGATCGGGATGAATGGTAAATCTTCAGCCAATATAGCTTGAGCTTCTTTGTAGTATTGAGATCTCAATTCCTGGTCGCCAGTAGAAGCCGCCTGTTTTGTTAATTCATCAAATTTGGTGTTGCTGTATTCCCCATAGTTGCTTCCTACACCCGTGCCATATCTTTTCGCCATCGCCGCAGGGTCTGGTCCCATAAAGCCACCTTGAAGTTCCATAACAAAGTCTCTATCAATCGTCACCTTTTGGTTCCAAGCATTAAATTCGCTTACTTTGATTTCGATGCCGATTCCCGCTTTCGCTAATGTCGCTTTCATCAGGTTGGCCATATCGGGATAACCGCTTCCTTCAAATACTTCCAAAGGAATACCTGAAACATAGAATCCGTTTGCATCCTTTTCATACCCAGCATCAATTAGAATTTGCTCTGCCTTTTCAAGATTGAATTCAGGTGAAGCCTGTTCTGTATTTGCAGCCCAGTCAATCAAGGAAGGGTACATGCTATATTCCGGTTTCTGAACGCCGGCATATACCTTATTCGATATTTCTTCTTTATCGATTGCTGTTGCAATCGCTTTCCTGACGTTGACGTCTGCAACTTCTTCTTTCGTCAGATTGAAGATGATTCGTGCAGGTGACGGATACTCATTCAGTTCCAATCGAACCTTATCGTTGCTCTTCAACTGCTCCACACTTGCTGTAGGTACATTATCAAACACATCAATTTCACCATTCACCAATGCTTGAATAGCTGTTTGTTCATCCGGAATAATTGAAAATACTAGTCTGTCAATCTTCGGTTTTCCGTCATGATATTCTTCGTTCGGTAACAAGGTTATATTCACACCTTGCTTAAATTCCCCAAACTTGAACGGCCCCGATCCAATCGGTTCTTTAGAGGCGGCATTCTCATCCCACGAAACATCCGTATTAAAAACATGCTCAGGCAAGATGAATGTTGCATACCATCCAAGATCCGCTATGAATGAGACATCCGGGGATTTCATATTGAACACGACAGTATGCTCATCCGGTGTTTCAATCGAATCCACGATTTCCAATCTGGAATTGAAGTAATAGGTTTTGTTTTCCTTGATCGTATCGAATGTATATTTCACGTCTTCACTTGTGACAGGCTCTCCGTCATGCCATTTGGCGTTGTCTTTTAGATTGAACGTAATGGACAACCCATCTTCACTGACAGTCCAATCTTTCGCTAAATCAGGAATGATCTGTTTGGAAGCGTCCAATTTCACGAGCCGGTTAAACAAGTTCTGCACAATCGGATACGCATTATCATCCGCTGTCGTATCAGGATTGAATGACATCGGATCCCCTGTTGTTCTTACAATAAGAACGTTTTCGCCATTCCCTGCGGAGTCTGAAGCGTTTGAATCTGAACAGCCAGCAACAAGAATAGCAACCAATAGACTGAATACTATTGATGCAAAAATTCTCTTTTTCATACTGCTACACCTTCCCCTTTTCGAATTTTCCATTAATTTTAAATAGAAATATGTCAAATCTCCGAACAGCTGACCAAATGACCTTTCTCCAGCTCAACCGTTTCTGGATAATGTTTGAAACAATTTTCAGTTGCTTTAAAGCAGCGCGGAGCAAAATAGCAACCCGGCCCCGGATTCACAGGAGTTGGCGGTTCCCCCTCCACCTTAATTGTTTCTCTTATTTCATCGGGATCTATTGAAGATGTATTTGAAATCAATGCTTGTGTGTAGGGATGTTGAGGGTGATTAATAATCGTTTCACTATCCCCGTATTCAATAATTTTACCTAAATACATGACAGCGATTTTATCTGATATATATCTTGTCAGAGCAATATCATGGCTAATGAAAACGACAGTAGCATCATTTTCCTTGCTTAACGTTAAGAGCATATTGATAATTTCCGCCCTTACAGAAACATCTAGCATGGACACAGGTTCATCCGCAATAATAAATTGGGGATTAAAAAGCATGGAGCGTAGAATTGAGATCCTCTGCAATTGCCCTCCAGATAGTTCATGGGGATATCTATTCATAATTTCCTCAGCGGGTTTCAGTCCGCCAGACTCTAAGAGCGCAATGCACTTTTCGATTCTTTCCTCCTCGTTTTTTCCAATCCGATGCAGTTTTAGAGGCCTCATTAATATTTTCCCAATCGTATCCCGCGGAGTGAACGTATCGAAAGGATTTTGAAAGACGATTTGAACAGTTCTTCTAAACTTTCGTTGGTCTTCTTTGATAAGATTTTGTGTTGACACACCTTCGATGAACACATCGCCTTGGGTAGGATTTTCTAATCTTGCCAACGCCCTTCCCAAAGTCGACTTGCCGCAGCCGCTTTCACCGATTACGCCTAAAATCTCCCCTTTCTCCAATTCAAGCGACACATTATCCACCGCTTTAACCCATTTCTTTTCCCGCTTGAGCACTTGGGTCAATGTTTTGCCTTTTTGCGGATACCACATGGAAATACTGTCAATTTTCACGTAGGGTGTTTTCTCTACCATTTATCCGTTCACCTCCATCAGTTTTTCCTTTTCATTTATCACTTCACCCCCGTCGTAATTTGAATATAAATGACACCAAACTCTGTTTTCATCCGTCATTCGCACTTCATCAGGCTTACTTTTTACGCACTGCTCCATTGCGTGTTTGCATCTTGGAGCAAAAATGCAGCCTTCATATTTTTCGGATAGGTCGGGCAAGCTGCCTTTGATGCCGGTTAAAAGCTCTTTTTTCCCGGTCAAGGATGGATACGATGCTAGCAATCCTTCAGTATATGGGTGTTTGGGATTCTTTAAAATATCCTTTACATAGCCTACTTCCATCAGTTCCCCGGCATATAGAACAGCTATCTTATTGCAAGTCGCTGCGACTACAGAAATATCATGGGTAATCATAATTCTTGTTACATCCAATGTTTGTTCCATTTTCACAATCTCTTCAAGGATCTGGCCTTGTGTAACGACATCCAATGCCGTTGTCGCTTCATCCATGATCAAAAGTTTCGGGTCATGAATCAGACTGATGGCAATGGAAACTCTTTGCAGCATTCCGCCTGATAACTCATGCGGATACATCTTATAAACTCTCTCTGATAAATTCACCAATTTCAGCAAAGCTTTTATCCGGTCAAATATTTCTTCTTTGCTTGCCTTCGGTTTATGCACCCTGTAAATATCTTCAATTTGTTCTCCGATTCTGTGAACCGGGCTAAGCGCATTCATTGATTTTTGAAAGACGACAGAGAGTTCCTTCCATCTAATTGCTTTTAATTCTTTTTCACTTGCTTGCACCAAATCGCTATCCCCGAAATAGGAGTTACCGGTAATTTCACTATTCTTTTCGGGCAATAACCTTAATAACGCCATTGCCAAAGTTGATTTACCTGAACCCGATTCGCCGACGACCCCTAATGAATCCCCTTTGTTGATCGTTAAATTTACATCTTTCACTGCATAGACCTTTTTGTTTTTGTTCTTATATGTGACGTTAAAATCTTTTAACTCAAGAACTGTATCCATATTAAGCATCCTTTCTGTTTTTATGCTTAGGATCCAATACGTGGTTCAACCCATCTCCCAATAAATAAAAGACAGTGACTGTTAACACAATCGCAATTCCGGCAAAGGTCGAAATCCACCATGCCGACGTCAAATACTGTTTCCCCATAAAAATCATTTGTCCCCAGCTAATGACATTCGGATCACCTAGCCCTAAAAAACTTAAGCCTGCTTCCGTCAAGATAGCATTCGACATTCCAATCGTCGTATTTGCCAAAACAGGGAATATACCGATTGGAATAATGTATTTGAATAAAATCTGTAGATTCGTTTCACCCATGGCGATTGCACTTTTCACATATGTCCTTTCCCTTATGGAAAGCGCTTGGGCCCTGATCAATTTCGCATTGCTCGGCCAAGTGGTAAGTCCGATAACAATCATGACATTAGTGATGCTGCTGTCGAAAAGAGCGATGATCAACAGGATCAGGAAGAATGTCGGGACCATCATAAATGCATTGATGCACTCAGTAATTACCAAATCGATCTTTCCACCAAAATATCCTGCAATCCCACCAATCACAATTCCAATCACTGCTGAAATCAATGCAGAACCGACAGCAATTAAAAGGGACGTTCGCACACCATATAAAATCATGCTAAAGATATCTTGTCCAAGGTGGTTGGTTCCCAAAATATGTTGGTTTTCACCAAGTTTATTTAGAATATCCGGGCCGAAATAATAAGGGTCGAATGGGGCAAGCATTGAAGCAAAAACAGCGACAAATAGCAACAGAGTCAGCCCGATCATTCCAAGCTTCAATTCTGTGTCACTTTTTATTTTCAGCAAGGTATTATTCAATTTCTTGTTATCTTTTCTTCCTACATATAAACCCTTCTTTGACATGACCATGATTACATCCCCCCTTTTAAAATCTGATTCGTGGATCCAATGTCGCGTAAATAATATCGACAACCACCATTACTAGAGCAACAGATACTGACATGATCAAATAGATTCCCATCAATGTTGGATAGTCCCTTTGGTTAATTGCTGTCAGCATAAGATCTCCCGTTCCTGGCCACGCAAATACGATTTCAATCAATGCAACGCCAGTGATCAAATAGCCCATCGAGATACCAAAGATTGTAATGGTCGGCAATATTGCATTTCTAAGTACATACTTATTAAAAATCTTTCTCTCACTCATACCTGTTGCTTTTAGTGTGACGATAAAATCTTCATTCAGTGTTTGCATAATTGAAGACTTTGCAATCCTAAAATAGATCGGGATTTCGACTAGCACCAGAGTACTTACCGGCAGAATCATATGTTTCAGCACATCCAAATAATAGTCCGTCCCACTTAACGTCGTCCTCGTACTGATCATTCCATAGGAGGGCAACAAACCTAATACAGAAGAAAAAACAATAATTAAGATGAGCCCCAACCAAAATGCCGGCATGGAATTGAAAATATATGAAACTCCCGAAAAGAATACATCAATTCTTGAGCCTTCGTGTTTTGCTGCATACATGCCCATGAATGTTCCAATAACAACAGCTAACAACGCTGCAGTAAGCACTAATAATAAAGTGGGCCCAAGCCTTTCAGAAATCATAGTCAAAACGTCTTTATTATAAATAATTGAAAGTCCAAAATCCCCGGTTAATGCGTTTTTCAAATAGATGAAGAACTGAAATATCAATGGCTGGTCAAACCCATACTTTTCTTCTAGTGCGGCTCTTAAGATCGGGTCGTCATTGTCTTTCCCCATGATTGTTGAGATGGGACTGCCCGGTGCTAGCCGTATGATAATGAAATTTATCGTGAATACGACAAGGATTGTTAACAAGCCCATCAGTACTCTTTTCGCAACATATTTTTTCATCGTACCACCGCCTTTTGGTATATTTCCCTTCCATTATGAACCTGTTCATATTATGATTAGAATCATATCAATCATAATTTTCTATGTCAATACTATTTTTAGAATCTTTGATATTATATTTCATATCAGTATTTTCGGAGGGATTGCTATGCCAAAGTCAACTTATTTCAATCTATCAGATGAAAAAAAGGAGAGGATCATTCAAGCGACATACGACATATTCATCAATACCAATTATGAAGATGTACATATTAGGGAGATAGCCAAAAAATCCAATATCTCTGTCGGCAGTTTTTATCAATACTTCTATGACAAAGAGGATTTATACTTGCATTTCTTAACAGAAGTAGAGATGAAGTACATGGAAAAGGCAAAAGAAATTAACAAAGACATTCTTTTTAGCGAGAGAACAATACCGATCGAAGAGCTTTGCACCGAGGAAGAAGTGAGATTCAACCAAACATGGTATGACGTCCCGATGTTTGTCATGCAGAAATTCTATTTTGGTGAGTACAGTAAAAAACTCCACGCCTTTTTAATAGAAGAATTAATGCACTATAAAAGTTCTCATAAGTTAAAGAAAGATTTGAATTTGGATTTCGTTTATTATTTGTATACAACGTCAATGTTCACCATCCACAACTATTTCAGAGAGAATAACATTACGGATACAGAAGAAAGGCAAAAAATAAAAGATCATTATTTTAAAGATATATTTTTGAATGGAATTCTAAAATAGAATTACGATGTACAGACGTAGTGATGGATATTTTCAGAGGATTTGGCCAGAGGCAACAGTGGAGAAGAAAGAAATCTTAGTGAAAATGCTGCTGATGGCAAGTACCGAAGAAAAACAGTGGAAGTACTATGGGGAATTGTATACGATTCGGCCTGGACAACTGGTAATTTCTTATCACTCACTTGTCCAACTGTTAGGGACAGATATGCCCGTTGCAAAACTTCGGTTAATCATAAAAAAGATTACCTTGTTCGGATTTTTGACAGAGGAATTCATCAATGAGATGAGAATCATCACGATTACAAATTGGGAGAGTTATGTAGGAATTGATGAGGATTGGACAATCAGACATCTTACAACACCATTTCTTCGTCAGGTAGCCAATTTGATCTTTTCACCTATTCTCAAAAGGAGAATGCAGATGTAAAACCTTCAACCTAATGTGTGAATAATAAAAAGATAATAAGCCAATCACTCATGAACTGCACCCCAATTGCGAGACACACGTTAACAATTGGAGGTGTAGTTCACAATCGTTCCATTGAACGTGTAATCACTTCCACGCGGTTTTAAAACTTATTGTTTTCATTCAGTGGTAAGAAAGATAGCAGAGGTGTTATATTCCAACAGCTGTAATCAAAGCTTCTTATCGTCTTTTTTCAGCCTGAAATTCATGTAACATCCCGAACACCTGCTTAACTTTCCACGCAGGTCCTCCCTTCCTTCTCATTGGAGGGATGTAATAATAGTGGAATTCTGTTACCTGGCTAAATCGGGCATGTTCCACATACTCTTTTGCAGCATATGTAATATCGCCTTTTCTCTTCACACCGCTCTTCATATCTTCATCTATGACAGTAATGGTGTCTAATTCATTTTGCAGTAATTCTTCGATTAAATCATCCGTTTCTGGATAGTCCCCCCAAATAATATGTGTTTTATACATAGACATAGGCAACACTCCTTATGATTTTCTCTTGGTTATTATATCACAGAAGAACAATTATTTGTCGGACAATTCAACTATTTAATAAGGATAAGTATGTATCTCTAGTTCATCCAAGTAAGTAAAAGCATTAGAAACAAACTCAGAAAGCCCCTCGCTTAAACGAGGGGCCTCACTGTCATTTCAAATGCTTATCAAAAAACTCGATCATCGCATGATAAAATCCAATGCGGTTTTCTGCGTTCTGGAATCCATATCCTTCATTTTCTTTTAACATGTATTCGACATCGATACCTCTCTTTTGCAAGGCTTCTACAATTTGATTGGATTCAGCCTTTGTTGACACAAGGATCGTTTGCACCTTGCGCAACAAATAAAGGCGTTTTAATCTTGTCGGCGTGGGCTGACTTTTTGTTTCAAGGAAATTACTACTGGCATAACAGCGTCCATCGAAAATTATACGATTGCAATGGTAACTATGAGCATAGGGTTTACTTGGATTGTTGACGGGTATAGCTCATATGGATCAGTTCCGGTAAATTTGTACGGTCATTATGTATCAACCCTAACTGTAAAACTTATCCAATATAACTCTACAGCTGCCCAAGATTATAACGGCAACTATGCTCGGTTTGACCAACAATTCTTTATATGGTAAACAAAATGGGTATCCATATAAAAACAAGAGTCAGTAAGACTAAACAAATTTGAATGAAAATAAATATTTTATACGCAGATATGCATGATTGGTCAAACTACCTCTTCATTTGAAAGTGTTTTGTTAAGTTCCATAACGCTTGGTGGCGTCAGATAATAGATTGTGCGGATAATGAATACTGGCAGTTCGAGCTGCCATATTCTCAACAAAACAGCCAACTGGATTTTGACAGTTGGCTGTTTCTATTTATCTCTACTCAATTTTGTTGCCAGTATTACTTTTTATGACCCACTTCCAAATAAATCGAGCCGGTTGCTTTAACATATCGTGCTTTCACTGTTCTTCCGTTAGCGGTAAATTTATCAGGGATATCATTTCGATTGAAATAATTCCACACGCGGTCTGCATCTTTTCCGAAATACAGTTTAAATAACTCTTTTGAGACAATCGGAATGCGATACGATTGTTCCACATCGGATGACTGCCAGCCGTAAAACTGAATGCCTACCTCCTGCGACTTGCTGCTATTTTGAATGACTTCAATTGCTCGGACCATCCCGTACACGTCAAAAACAGCGCCACCATCAGTAAAGCCTAATTCATTTTCAAGCGTTCTTCGATTGACTTGCGGGTCTTTACTCCATTTAGATTTCAACGTAGGTGCAACCCATCCGTCGGCAAACATTTTTCCTTTTGCCGGCGTTTTCCCAAGTTTGATATGATCTTTCGGAACATACCCGACATGCTTGCCCATTTTGATCTTATACCAATTTCCTTGAGCTCCGTAAATATGAATCTGTTGATTTTTAACGACGTTGTTCATACTATAAATTTTTCCAGGCGCCGAGACCATACCGACCCTTTGAGTGGCATAGCCGACTTGATTGATCGGTTCCTGTAAAGAAGCGGGAAGCGCTCCTATGTAAATGGTTGTCTTCGTTTGATCTTTAACTGTTTTCACTTCATAATTCAAACCACTCGTAGAAGAGATGAATTCTAAGGGAACGAAAACGTGTCCATTTTTTTGAATTGATTTCGCATTCACAATGACAGGATTCGCATGAACCATTATTTCTTTCAATGGAACCGTCCAAGTATTAGACTGCCGATTCTCATGGGGATCAAAGATGGAGGCAATCGATTTTCCAACCGTGACCGTAGCTCTTTTCATACCACTTAACGGCACCATGACTTGATTTTTAATCGCATATGGTTCACTACCCATCAGTTTGGCAATTTCCAAAATCGGGACATATGTAGTACCATCACTTACAAACGGACTTAATTTACCTGAGAGTAACTTATTGTTCACTTTTACTTCAAGTGTTCTTTTCCGAATCAAGTCCTTCACAGACTTAGGTAGTTCCCCGACATAAATCGTCGTTAAGTTCTCCTCTTTAATTACTTCCACTGGATATGTCAAACCTTCTCCAGCTTCAATGAACTCTAGAGGGACATACACTTCCTCATCTTTATAAACCGCCTTCACCTCAGCGTTCTTACGTTGTCCATTCACGTCTATCGTTTTCAAAGGAACGATGCTGCCATTGACAATACCTATGGTAGAACCGTCTGTTACGCTTGAGGAGAAACCGCGCCTGAAGAGCGAAATATGTTTACGTGATGGTAGAACTGTAACCTCTTCTCCCATCTTGTTTGCAATTTCCCCGAAAGGAACATACAAAGTGCCTGCGCTGTAAAATGGCATAGACTCCGCCTGCATATTATTGACCCAAAGATCGAATGTTGGGGAAACCGTTTCGGCTGATGCAGAGACAGTAGGCATTAAGAATGATAACAACAACATGAAAGTGATTAGTAGTTTTTTCACAATACTCCTCCTAATAGATAGTCAAAAACTATTATATTATATACCGGAGAGAGGCGCCTATACAATTCATTTTTCATATGCAGGACACTATATAAACTATCTCATTGTAGTCGACATTTGCTCATTCGATATATCAAAAGGCCGACCAATAGATATTGGTCGGCCCGTATATTGTACATACTACTTCCATAGTACAGTTGGATTTTTCGTAACACAATCAATGTGCACGTTCGTCTTAATAGTACCTCCGAACGTGTGGTTGGAGCCGAATGCTATGTGAATTGTATTGTACGCTTTTTCATCTTCAAGAATATTACCAGTTAAGCGGGCCGCATGGTTTGTTCCAATTCCGAGTTCACAAAGGTACCGTCCATCTCCATCGCCTAGCAGTGTGAGCAGCGTTTCTCCATCTGTTCCCGTCGCATTTACGAGACGTCCTTTTTCCACGGTCAGAACAACTGGATTTTCAAGTAAGCCTATCCCAGCAATCGAACCGTTGATCTCAATCGTACCTTCTGCTTCGCCTTCAGGTGGGGCTATGTAAGCTTCCCCGGATGGGAGATTTCCAGATGCACCAGGTTCCTTGAATACGCCAGTGCTTGGTACGCCATTTCTGCCTTGTACAGGAATGACGAGCTCATAATTCTTTCCAGTACGAATCGTAACCGTTTCAGCCTCTGTCAGTTTTAGCGTCATTTCTTTTGTTTCTGCTTCTACTTTGCTATAATCTGCTGACATCGCGCCATGTAAAAACATATCCTCGGTAATACCTGGCATCGTGATAACGCTTATTCCTTTTGCGTTTGCATTTTTACGTGCCACCGTATGTGTTAATGAGTGCTTTGTTAGACAGAAAACAAGTTCATACTTCAGCATTTCATTTGCTGTTTCTTCCGGCGGCTCTTCTCCCGATTTTTTCCGATCCTCCATACAGTGAGTGTTAATTAGCCAGCCATCATCCTTTAATACTTCTGCAAATTTCCTCCCTACTTTTTCTGTACTCATATCCATCAACACTAGAATCGTCACGTTCTTTTCCAGTGCAAAGTTGTTAGCCATTAATGCAGCAACTGTTTGTTGGAAATCTTTCATTGTTCAACACCCTTTCGTTTTGATAAAAAACACATTGTATAAAACTAACAATAACGCAATTAGGGTTCCAATGCCAAATGTTATAAAACCATCAAAACAAGCAAAACAGCAGGACTTTTCGCTATTCGCGCGTCTGCTGCTGTCTTTGCTGTTTTGCTAATAATTATAGTTCTGTTACTTTATAGACATGCCCTATTCAGCGATATACTCGGCAATGATTCGCGCTACAAGTGTACGAGGAAGAAGGACTGGCAGCCCGCTTCCTTTTATGGCCTCTGATTTATGTTGTTCATTGTACCCCATACAATCCAACACGATCAGATCAGCACCTTGCTCTCGTAGTGCAAGGGCTGCGCCAGCAATGTCACTTTCCTCATATGGTGAAGCAACCTCTGCAAATATCTTCAACTCTTCCTGTCGCCACTTCGAAAGCAATGTCTCACGCTGCTCTTCAAGTGGAATGATGAGCCCAAGAGACCCTGAAGGGAGAAGTGCGCTGACGATGTGATTTAATACTTTGTCAGGATACACAATTGGCTTTCTCGCTTTCAAAGTCGGAAAGTCCCCTGTGCAGAGCATAAGCACAATATCAACTGTCTCCTCAAGCGCACTCAACTCCGCCTGTAATAATGGCAACAATTTGCTCTTGCCCATTTTTACGGATTTTCCGTCACGCATTCTTGAAATATACGTTGTATCAAATTCATCCGGTTCGACAGAACGTACTGTTTCGTCAGTCAAGCTGTCTAGACCACCGCTCTCAACAATCGACACACTATTTCCTAGAATCGCTTCTATAGAAGGTGTAACGTCCGTACGTGGAGATTGTCCAATTGTTAAAACACCAACACTTCTACCTGGCATTACTCATCAATCCCTAAAGTTTGTAAATGCTTCATTGAGCCATAAAGTTTTTCCAAACGGTCGAATTCCTCCGCATCATAGAATTCGATTTGACCTCTTGTAAACTCTTTTGCAATTTCAATAGAGAATCGGACAGCTTGGGCAATATCCACTTCATGACTTGCCCCGGTGCCACTTCCCGGTACAGCTGTTTTTGCCGTAATTGCCACTCCGACAACGGGAGCATCCGTCGCCACGGCTGGTTGGAGAATGCTATTAATATGATATACGTCATTGCCATACGGTGTAATGTCTTGGGTCGTTACCGTAAATGTCACCGGTAGTTCACCCGTCGTCATCTCCATAATGCGTAGCAATTCATCAGCGAATTTCAAGACATATCCTGACTTCACTGTTGGAGAAAGGGCAATTCCTCGATGATTAAACACACGATTCCCTTTCGTCGTATCAATCGAAACGACTGCATCCATTTCAGGAACGACTTCATATTGATTCATCGTTAAGATATCAACTGGCGATCCCATGAAATCAACCGGCTCATGTGGCTGCGTAGGGGCAGTCGGACAAATATGAGTCGTGACAATCACGTCTCCAGGCAATCGATCCCCTTTGACAGACATGTTTGCAAGTTTCAATGCGATGGCTACCGCTGCCGCAGCTCCGTCACCGTCCGACACAAAGCCAATACGCTGCGGGCGGGCACCTAATCCACCCAACCGGCCGACAATACCTAATGTGCGCGCGTCTCCTCCACTTGACTTGCCTTCCGTCCCTTTAATGACAATTTTTACAAAGTCGGTAGAGCCCTCTTGTCCCGCAACGGTTTCATATGTTGCTGTACAATGTTCAAAACCATCGAATAGACGGACTACGGATTCTCCGCTAGCTTTCACGTCATCTAGTAATTCAATAACTTCCATTGTATATTTTAACGACATTTGTTCATCATCCTTTTCAAATAATACTTTTATTCACAATTGGTTCAATTGCTTGCAGTAGTTTCTTATTGGACATCGTAGAACTTAGCTTCAAGTATTCTTTCGGAACGGAGATGACTGCAATTGCAAGACCTTCTTTTAGCTCCGCACTCACTAAAGGCATGCCGGTTTCCGCATCGAAAGTCATGATGAGATCTGGAAACGTCCCTTTCCGTTCTCCGTTCATTTCGGCTGTCATATATTCGTTCCAAAATGTCAGCTCCAAACTGTCGACTTGAACGAATCCTACGTCAAACCCTTTGATAGCCTTCAATTCAAAACTGCTGATGGTGCCAGAATGAATGACGCGGCCATGCAAGTGGGATGCAACAGCTTCAATTCGTTCCGGTCCTTCTGGAACTGAGAAGAATACATCCCCTAATTCTATTGCTTGTGTAATTCCTCCGACAGCAGCATGCTCTTTCACATACTCGACGGACACGGGATTACGGCAAACGGCAACCATACCACCCGCCTCGACGGACACGGAACGAACTGTATTGGAAGAAATATCGAGCGTACTGGTCACTACCCCTTCCACTTCCATTGACCCTTTTCCACCAGCGAAGGCCTGAATCGATTTATAACCTTCAACTTCCGATAAATTCAAGGATCCCATGGAACCGGTCGGATGCGCTCTTCCATTACACGGTGCATCGAGGAACGGAAGTCCCGTTGCAGCGGCTTGGAGCCAACCATTAACAGTCGTTGCAGCCCCATTTTCATTTGTCATCAACGCCTGAATCGGCCGATCAAATTCCTTCTGCATCCGCTGCACTGTTGAAATGAGTTGAAGACGGTCTGTATACGCTGCCTTTGCGGATGGGGCTCCGACAAGTGAGACACATGCAACGTAATCCGTATCTTGCAGTTCGTCTACTGTGATGAGCTCAGGTGCCCCGATTGCAAAAGCCTGCTCGGTCTTCGCAAGGCCATCATGAATCCAGCCACCCCCTCCTCCGCCTAATATACAGCCACCATAAACGGCTTTCGTTGCATCTTCTTTTGTCAGTCTTCGTTTTGTCATACTAAAACCTCCATTATTTCGCTTTCCAAAGAGAAGTGAAGAAACTATAAATTGCATCTCCTGCGATAAATCCAGCAGCCATCGTGTACATCGCATTTTCCGCTTCCTGTCCTTTTACTTTCAAAACGATGAAACGGATGAGTATCCCCACAATAACGGCCCATCCGGCAATCGGATTTACAATTAATAGCCCAGTCGCAAACAAAATCCCCATCTGACGCTTAGGTCCACCTATTAATTGAATGATTGCTCCAGGAATGGCCCATAACAACAGGAGCATGCCGATGTTTCCACTTAACCCACTGTCGATAGTCGCAGCATACACATGATCGACAGGAGGAACGAGATTTTGTGAGAAAAAGGAATTATGGAACAAAGAAACCATTGCAATAGCGACTCCAAAACCGATTAATGAACTTTTCAATTGCTGTCTTCGGCCAAATAGTTCCATCGCAGTCTTTTGGTCTTTCCGTAAAATAGCACCGGATTTGAAGTCATACCCCAAATCTGCAAACGCCGGTCCAGTTGCTGCCGTAAAACCTGTTAATAACGCTAGAGCAACAGGCGGGAAGCCAAGCATCATTCCGAGTAGCAACGCAATGAGCGTAACAGCAAATGCTGGAAACCAGCCGGAATGCATGGCCGCAATCCCGACAATAATCTCACTTGCAAGTGCAGCAAAGGCAGCAAAGACAACAAACATGACAATCTGGAACACAGACATGTCGCCAATGATTCCACTAATGACAGCTAAAATGGCGGCCGCTACCAGATAAAGAACAAATCCGATCCCAAACCCTTTCTTGATATCAGCGTCAGTACGTGAATTAATATGCTCTCCTTCTTGAACGTCACCGGGGTTCTTTTCTTTCTTTGACTTAACAAGCACTAAAATGAATTGCAATAGGGCAACGGTTCCTGCCCCAATCATCATGCCGTGGGGAATATAATACGCATTCAAGTCAACACCGAATAATGAATCTGAGTAGCCCCGAAGCAACAAACCAATCCCGAACATGAGCAAAGCCCATATGTTTCCGATAAAGGCAACTCCGAATGCCGACATGGCGATACCAAAATGCGAACCGACAAGCCCGCCTACAATCCCGATACCTAAGAATTTAGCTTTGGATCCACCTTCATCCCCAGCCTTTAGTGCCTCAGCTGTCGCAACACCAGGCGGCCATGTTTCATCTGCGGAAAACAACTTAGAGTCAAATACTTTATAAAGGATGAAAACATCTACTAATAAGGCGAGTCCCGAACCAATTAACATCGGAACAATAAGTTCCGGCATCCCCATAACAAAAGGAATTCCGATAGGGATCAACAAACTGTTCGCCGCTCCAAACGTTGCAGCTGAAATAGATGTTTGAATTAAGTTTTGGTTTTCGATCGAGCGGTATTTGTAAAACATCTTCATCGGAATCCGAGCAATCAACATTGCTATCAACGCCCCGATAATGGATGTGTTTGGCGTGATTCCTAACGAGGTAATCAATTGCATACCGATAATTGCGCCAAAGACGGAAATGATGATTGAAAAAATAATGAATGGAAAATCAAATGTTTTAGTGTTCATCTTATCTCCTCCCCTCTCTTTATGAGCTCGTATACTGTAGCTTGTGCTTCTACTAAATCAATAACAGGAATATCGACATGTGTGACCAAGTAATCTTTCAACCTGATTGTGGAAAATCCTGTACAAGCGAATAAAACAACGTCTGCCCCCTCAGCAATGGCTTCCTGAGCAATCGCAAGCAACTTCTCTTTCGCATCAGGCGATAGCAAATCAGTTGTTTTTCGTAACGTTGGATCATAGCGATACGAATGGAATTGATCCTTTAATCCCTTTTCAATCGTTAGTGGGATGTGATCCGTAATTCCAATAACAGCAATGCGCTGGCCAACGAGACAAGCCGCCCTGGCACCACAGGCACCCGCACCCAGTATCGGAAAATCGGTCAAACGCCTTAATTCGTCAAGTCCTGGGTCGGCAGCGCAACTAATTGTGATCGCATCAATCTCATCCCGTTGCATAAACTCATTAGCAAGAGCGATGATTTTAGGAATGGCAATCATTTCCGACTCATTATCATAAATACCGTTTGGTTGGTCTTTAATACATTTTGTAATTGTCTTAACTTGATGGGTTTCCCACATTCGTTTTCCGTGTTCGAGCAACACATTATCGTCATCTGTTGTAAGGACTCGAATTATTCCCAACATTTCAACCACCCCTTTCAACTGATTATAAATATTTAAACTATTCTTCGTAATGCAAGAAATGTGAAAAGCTCAGTCCACTTTTTTGCACATCTTTTCTTTTATCAGAATTGGTGAATGGCGGGTTGCCAAATTTATATAAAAAAGCCGATGAGAAGATAGTCACCTTCTCATCGACCTTTTAATATTCATAAATGTATTGACTTGTACAAGCATTCATCCTGATAATTGTTTGATTTTCAAACAGAAATGAAGAATAAATCGAATTTCTGCATCATCCATATTCATATTCAGTAATTCCTGTATCTTCTGCAACCGATACGTAAGTGTTCGCCGATGTATGAACAGTTTTTCAGAAGTCTTGGTCATATTCCCGTTCTCACTCAAATACATTTGTAGCGTCTCCAATAGTTCTTTATTATTGCTTTGCAATAGAGGACTTAACAATGTATAAGCATAGCTTTGCACATGCTCATCGGCCGTTAACCCAATTAGAATTTCATAGATCCCTAATTTATCGTACGTATAAAACGTCTCATCCTTCCGCAATTTCCGACCGATTTCCATCGTTTTATCAACCAAACGGATGGCATCGTCCAACAGTCTGCTATGTCCCAGCAGTGGCCCCGCTGCAACATACAGGTCGTCATATAGCTCGTTCATCCGTTTTTCTAGCTGGCCCAGTATCATCGAATACTCGTCAGATCTACACTGCACAACTGCATAGAAGTGGTAATATTTTTCAAAGACAATGATTGTACGATCCGATAATGGTTCTAGCAAGCCATGCAGTTCTTTTAAAACGAGGCAAGAAGGATCGATTAAATAGGGAGAGGAAGAGAACAGTTTCTCTGTCCAATTTGCTTGAAAACGCATGACAAAATACTCTGCTTCTTCCTGCCCACGAGACGAAAACTCCTCCAAATGTTCCAAATGCTCAATCCGCTTTTTCTGCAAATACAACTGTTCATTCATGAACAGTTCAATCAGCTTCGCAATCAACTTCTTCAATTGACTAGACGACATGTGAATCGAATGCAGTCTTTCAACATATGGAATGTGGATCGTAGCAAAAACTTGCTGGTTGGATGCGAGCGGCAAAATAAGACAATCACGGAAGCCATCTATTTTAAGAATGGTCCGGTCCCGAGTCACTAAACTCGTCTTCCAATCTTCCAGCACTTCAAGGTAAGAAGGGTACACCGGCTTTGCGAAAAGAGCATCGGACTTTCTCCAGCCGTTCGGAAGAAAGTCTTTTGAAGAATACATAAGCGCTCCTTCCATATCTTCTATATAAACGGGGCTGCCGACGATATCATTTATTTCATCCAATGCTTCCGAAAGGGATGCATGGCTTTTGGACTCAAATTCAGCAAAAGGATTGTTCACACTTTCCACTAATTGTTTTTCTTCATATAGCTTCTCATATAACGGGGTGAGTACATTAATATACGAAACACTCTTCGGAATAACGATAATCGGAAAATCATTCTCATTCGCAATCGCTATCATATCAACCGGAATCGAATCGACAAAACGGCCCAGCTTGATCACAATCCCGGCAGCTTCCTTATCAATTAACGTCTGAACAATCTCCACTTGCTTCCGTTCATCATGCCGAATGGAATAAAAAGCAGTCATAACGAGGATACCTGGCGTCACCCAACTAATCACTTCGGGAACCTCCATGACTTCTATGGAGGTGATCGGACGACCAACCCCGCCATGCCCGGCTACAATCGTACTATTCACCAGCTCGCCAATCTCTAAGGCTTCTCTAACATCCACATCTCCCCCTCCTCTCCATCGTTGCTCGAAAAAAATATTGTTACCATCATAGCACTTTTTAGCATGCTGCTGTAAAGGGGAATGGTTACCATTTTATTCAAACTAAAAATGCCGATACACATCCAGAAACTTATCGAAACTCCAATCAGTGGAAAAATGACTACATTCACCCCAATATTAGTGGACTTGTAGACTTGTAGAATTCCTGAATACGGAGCGGCAACAATGTAACATAATCTCCCGTCAAACGACAAATATGGTTGGAAAATTTTACACTTATTCTGTATGATTGAATTACCTGTCTTTTTACGATAGGAATATTATATTTTCGGGGGTTATAATGTTGAGAAAAGTAGCAATGTGGGCTTTGGCGTTTGTGTTTGTTCTTTCATTCGCTTGGCCAAACATGACAGCATCGGCGCAAACAGGTTCTATGAAACTTGTAGTCGATGGAGTTGAAGTAGAGGGATATGAACAGCCATTTATGTCGCAAGAGGATGTATTGATTCCGGTTGAGAATCTATTCAATGAAGCTGGATATCAAGTTTCAAAGGATGCATCTGGTAAAGTAACTGTAACGAATACGCGTTTGACAGTTGAGTTCAGTGTTGCCGATGAGAAAATCACTGTAGACGGTGAAGCAACTGATGCGTTATTCCCGCTTACATTGAAAAACTATGGCAACTATGTTTCGGGTGAATTTCTGAACGAATTGGAAGGCTTTGAAGTAACTATTTCTGAAGACCAACAAACCGTTAATGTTACGACGAATCGTGTACAAGACGTAGATGCATTCCTAGAGAAAATGGTTGCTGCGAATCCGAACAGCTATGCTGCGAAGATGTCAATCGACCAAACGATGGTTTCGGACACTGAGGAACTATCCATGGATATGCTTATGGATATCGACATGAGCATCACGAACAATCCGATTGGACTTCATATGCTTCAAAAAATGAAAACGACTGCGAACGATAAGTCAGAAGAAGTCACAGCTGAGTCTTATTTCACAGAAGAGGGCTTTTTCATAAAAGAGGGCGAGAACTGGACAAAGCTTCCTGAAGAATTAACGGCTGGACTTTTAGAAGCATCCGCGTTGCAAGCTGATCCAGCTGCACAATTGGAGCTTACGAAGCAGTTCATGAAAGGCATCCATATTTTCGAATATGACGATGCTTATGTCATCACTCAAACAATGACGAACGAAGAATTCCAAAGCATGATGGATGAGGCAATGTCTTTATTCTCAGACATGATTCCGACCGACATCATTAACACAGACGCTGAGGCTACAGAAGCTACTGAAGCTGAAGCTACTGAAGAAAAAGAAGAAGCTGTGAAGGAAGAGTCTACTACTGACGAAGCTACTGCAGTAGAAGAGCCTGCTGCTGAAGAAGGGGCTACTACTGACGAAGAGGCTGCTACTGAAGAAGATGCTACTACTGCTGAAGAAGAAGCTACAGTAGAAGAGTCGAACGAAGAAGCTGTTGAAGAACCAGAAACGGATCTTGAAGCTATTTCCATCAAAATCGACGAATTTTTCGTTGTAACAGTAATCGATAAGAAAACGTTATTCCCAGTTTCAACTGATGGAAAAACTTCTATGACGATTACAGTTGCCGGTGAAACAGTAACAATCAATCAATTAATCAGCGGTATTTTCAGCAAGTTCAATGAAGTGAAGGAAATCAAAGTACCAGAAGAAATCATTAAAAATGCTGTTGTTTTAGATTTAGATGCAGAAGCAACTGCGGAAGAATCAAAAGAAGAAGCTGCAGAATAAGGCGGACGGGCAGTTTCTGTCCCCCCTATTTCATAAAGCCGTGTGCGGATATGCACACGGCTTTTTCATTAGGATTGTACAAGTGATTTAACGCCTGGATTACGTTGTGTTGCGATAAGGCTTGATTGCTTTGGAGGCTGTTTTCATTGTGTTGCGGCAGGACTTCGTTTCGCTGCGTTCGTGTTAGGTTGCGTTGCGAACAGAAAGCCCCTTGTCTCTAGCTGAAACAAGAGGCTTCCATATTATTTTAAATGCTTATCAAAAAACTCTATCATCGCATTATAAAATTCAATGCGGTTTTCTTCATTTTGGAATCCATGACCTTCATTTTCTTTTAACATATATTCGACATCAATGCCCCTCTTTTGCAAGGCTTCCACGATTTGATCGGATTCCGCCTTGTTGACGCGAGGGTCGTTTGCACCTTGGGCGACAAATAGAGGTGTTTTAATTTTGTCGGCATGGAAGACAGGAGAAACTGCTTCAAGTAATTCTTTATCCTCTTCTGGGTGGCCGACCCGTTTGTATAGATCATTTCTCATCGTTTCCCAATATGGCGGGATTGTATCGAGTAATGTAAATATGTTCGAGACACCGACATAGTCTACGGCTGCTGCATATAAATCAGGCGTAAACGTAATGCCCGCTAGTGTAGCATAGCCTCCAAAGGAAGCCCCGTAAATACCGATCCGGTCGGGATCTGCAATGCCTTGGTCAATTGCCCATTGAACGCCATCTGTAATGTCATCTTGGATTTTCAAGCCCCATTGTTTATTGCCCGCATCCGTGAATGCTTTACCATATCCAGTCGAAGAGCGGAAGTTTACTTGGAGAACCGCATATCCACGATTGGCAAGCAGTTGCACTTCCGGATTATACCCCCACATATCACGTGCCCAAGGACCGCCATGCGGGTTGACGATTAACGGCAATTGCTCTGGCTTTTTATTCTTAGGCAATGTTAAATAGCCATGAATCGTAAGACCATCTCGGCTTGTGTACGAAATCGGATGCATCTCGGCTAGCGAATCCCGATCGATCCATGAAGCCAACTCAGTCAATTTCGTCAGTTCTTCCGTTTCCGCGTCGTAATAATAATAGGTGCCATATTCTTTGTCGCTCGACACAGCAACAATAAACGTAGTCATTTCTTTGTTGTAATCTACAACCGACAATTCGCTTTCACTTACATTCAGTTCGTCCTTCAAATTATTGAAGATGGTTTCAAATGTTTCGTCGAAAAACACATAGTGAAGCTTATCTGTCATGTAAACGCTCGCTAAAAAGGCATCCTTTGTAGAGTCATACAAAGCGCCCGTAACATCAACATGTGGGTTGGAATAAAGGACTTTCTCATTTGCCTCCATGTCGAATACGACTAACTCAACTTTATCGCGATCTTTATTCGATGCTGCATAAATGGATTTGTTATCTTTCGAGAAAGCTATGGGTGATACTGTATCTCCTGCTTCTGTTTGGATAAATGGCTTAAATTCATCCTCTTCCGTTTCACGGTAAAGAATCGTGCTATCAACCCCGTCTGATTCAATCGCGATTCGGATCTTGCCATCATGATCCGCGAGCCATCCAGCAATGTTGCCTGGGTTTTTCGCTACATGGTCTAATTCCCCAGTTTTAATATTGAGTCGATAGACATCAAAGACAGTCGGATCTTCTTTATTCATTCCGATGAGAATTTCATCTTCGACGCCAGTTAAATTGCTGATAAGTTGGACACGAACACCTTCATATGGCGTCAAGTCACGTTCTTCATAGCCGTTGAAGCTGGAAGAATAAATATGGTAATTTTCATCACCGCCGTTATCTTTCACATATAAAATGTGGTCGCCTTTCCAAAACGATGCTGCAATATCCCGATCTTTAGAACTTGTCACACGAACAGGCTCTTCGTCACCATCCATCTTTTTGACAAAGACATTCATGCGGTTTTCCCACTCAGAGCTATATGAAATATACTCTCCATCAGGTGACATCTCAAAACCGAAATCTCCAGGGTTTTTCATGAAATCTTCCACCGAAATTTCACTTACCCCTTTATTGTCGTTCCCCTTTAACTTGTATTGTTTAGCGTTCTCAAGGATGCTCGTCATTTCTTCCGCTGTAACGGTTTCATCCGCTTGACTATAAACTTTTAACAGTCCATGGATTTTCGCGGATTGCAAGTAATCAGAAGTCGTCTCTTCCTTCTCCTCAATACCAAGAGCCCGGATTAGCAATTTGGAAATATCGCCTTTCGTAATGTCCTTTTTGGAGCTTACTTCCGTATCTCCAGTCCAACGCTCAGCAACTTCATCTCGCATTTCCTTCGATCCGTGTTGATACGTCAATACATCCAATGCAGATTGGATGAAATCATCTGCGGAAACGGGTGCCTCCGCTTTTACATTTTCGGCAACACGAACAGTTTCCCAATCAATGGTCCGAACTGAATCGTTGGCTTGAGCACCTAATGGATAGGACATGAGAAGCGCTGAAGCCATTGCTGCCAGTAACGCTTGCTTTTTCACAGGTAAAATCCCCCTTTAACTGTATTACCTACATAGTACACTAATATTAATTAAAGTGTCAAATAAGTAGGTAAAGTTCAATAATTATTACGAAACAAAGGATGAATGGTTTCATTTAATTTGTAAATTTTGTATCAGTCATATGCTGCGTCAAAAACCAATTGTGAATACAAAAAGGAAAGTTTCAAATTCCCGCATTCAAAAAGCCCAAGTAAAAGCTCACATTCATAGGAAATGTTAATAAAGACATTAAAAAGCCGCATAAAGGCATAGATGACGAAAACAAACGATTAGGAGATTAATCAAGTTCAAAATTTACATGGCAAGCTGTTTTAGAGGTATTGTGTTTCTCAGGGTTTTCAGATGACCGTGTGAAGTCTTTCTATAGGTATGTGTTAAAATGTACTTTTCCTATTGAATTCACTAAATTGATTTTTGTTTTGATTGAATAGATACTCATGTAAATATCGAAAAAATGATGTATATGAATAAGCACGGGTATTATAGTTATTGCGAAAGATATGGGAATCCATATTCTAGCTACTATATAGTGATTAAGAATTGAGCCAAGTCGTTGGAAATTTGAGGGTGGAATAATGAATGATTTTTATACAGCAGTAAATTATGTAAATAAAATGATCTACGAGCCAAATGGATTAACTGTAAAGTCGGTTCAAGAAGAAAAACAAAATGCTAAGTATGGTGCTGGTATATTTCGATTATCTTCGAGAACAGTTCGTTTCAGGGTTGCAAAAATAACCCCCACCAAAGCAGGGCAGTTTGTTGCAATTTGGGAAAAAGATGAAAATAATAAGAACCACCCCTTTACTTATGAGTAAGCACCTGATTTATTAGTTATCACTACTTTTAAAGATGATAGCGCGTTTGGACAATTTATTATTCCAAAAGAAATTCTTTTCAAACAGAATATTTATAGGTCCAGTTCAACAAAGGGAAAAATGGCAATAAGAGTTTATTCTAGCTGGGATAAACCGGCTAGTAAGCAAGCGATGAAAACCCAAAAATGGCAGATGCCTTATTTTGTTGATATGAGTGATCCGAGTAAATTACCTATAGACAAAATAATAGAACTGTATTCGCTTTAATCCTATGCATACAGGCGAAGTTGTTGAAGAAGCATTGTTCCAGAATAGGGTCATTTTGTGTAAGTGCGGGTTAATCGGAAAAAGAGGAATATTAATAAGAGCATATAAACATAAAGAAATTGGACTTTGGTTGACATTTGGTATAAGGGTTCATTGCAGGCACACGATTTTATTGATGCTAGTTATTAGAAATCCCAAATTGAAGAGATGAAGGAAAAGTATATTCCGATGTCAGATACGCATGTCATAACCAGTCAATCAAAGATTGTAGGATTTGTTTCAATAGTAGACGACTATTTGGCAGCGCTTTTTATTCGTAAATAGCAGCACAAAAATCATTCAATAAATCCATGAACACATTTCTTAGCTATAAACATTATTCTATATGTAGTTTCACATTGTTTACATTGCAATATAACAGAATACATGGAACATTTTTGTCCATGTATGTCTAGTGCCACCCACTATACAACTTCTCATTCTCCACCTCAAGCCACTCCTGCTCATCCATCACATACTGGAAATGAACAAGATGCAAACCGGTTCCTTGCAGTGATTCAACATACTCCTCCGTCGTCAATACATAGTCCTCAAACTTGCGTAAACCTTTCACCCGCTGATCAATTACTGCAATTACACCGTCGTCTCTGTTTTTAAGCTTAGTTATCAAATTGGGTGTTTGATCGTTGTTACCCCAAATAATATACGTTTTTAGCATGACTTTTACTATTGCCCCCATTAAATTATTTTCATACTTGCTTGTCCTCGCGACAATCCTACTTTTAGCGAGTTGGTATACTTTTAGGTTTTTCATTGGCCGCTTTCATATCGATGCTCAATCGAATTAACTGTTCCCGGTCAATCATACGGACACCGTTACGCTTGGCCAATGTTAAAGCTTGCTTTGTATAATTGCTATTTGTTACCACCCATGCAGTGGTGGCATTGTACATACTTTTTGCCGGAATTACCTCTTGTACCGCTTTGATGCCAACTGTCTTCTTATACCTTTTCGCTTGTACCACGACTACCTCTTTCCCTTTTTTCAGAATTAAATCCGCACCGAAATCACCAGATGCAGGTGTATACGATACATTGTATCCTTGACTGTTAAAGAGCGTTCCGAGATACTCCTCAAATTGCCTGCCGGTCATTTCATCGATATCAGCGATTCCAGATTGCTTCAACCGCTTAGACAAACGCATGGATCGAAAGACACTAATCCCTATGACTAAAACAACCGCAATTCCAACTGCTATTAGTGCACCACCTAGGGAATCTGTCACATACCAACCAAGCAGTGCCGCTCCAATTAACACAATCCCTGTGACTTCATCAATCAACGCTTGCTCTTTCTTTGTGCGATTACGCAAAACAATCCCCCTCCTCCTTGTTAAAGGCATATTGTATGATCCTATACTTTTTTAGAAACTAGTTCTATTAGATTATATCATTATAATTCCAACGTTAATAGACTCAGTATTCAGCCAACTAATTAGATAGAAAATGGACGTTCTTATTCGTCTGATGATACCCAGATGGTCTAGTCGACGCTATTGTAGCTATAGTAAATTTCATGTCTTAATCTTTAACGGACAATATGAAAGAGCCGCCAGTTTTGTTGACCATTGAAAATGGTCATTAGAGCTGACGACTGATATTCAATAGAAATATCCTTGGAGCTATAGCGTAAACTGTAAAGTGTTATCTGGAAAATAGATTTCCTTTAATTGTTAAAGAAGCAAGAGAGTAGATAACTCAACGGTATCCGCTTTTTTATTTCACCTTGGTTTTATATTGCCGTTCTACAGCACCCTCCCTCAATCATCCCTCGCATTTTCTTCAACAACCGGTCCCTTCTCTTCTTAACACCTGCAACGCTAATGCCAATTCTCTGCGCACACTCAGCTTGACTGCACCTGTCAATAAACAACCATTGAATCAGCTTTCTCTCATCTTCTGTAAGCTGCTCTACTACATAATGGAGTCCATCAATCCATCCCAATTCTTCGGAATCACCTCCCCCGATCCATAGTGTCAACATATCATCTTCAGTCGGCATGAAACGCTGCTCAAACCGACTCTCCCTTTTCATCATCAAACCTCGTCCACGCCTGCCATAACGCTACCCTTCCCGTCTGCCTGTAATGCTCATGTTCACGATAGATATTCAATTGGCGGATGTTTGCAGAAATCATTGGTTCATATTGCGCTAACACGTCTTCAAAATTCAACACTTGGTTGACCTTTCCGATCGTGCACGATTCTGTTTATTCCCGGGTATTTACATCATAGGTGGAGTAAAAACATACTACCAATGAGGATTTATGATGTTTGACCCACCATTCTTAACATTTGAATAGGTGATACGTGTCATTAGTTGAGTTAATTTTGAGATAAATAAGTATCTTCTCTACATTTTTACTAAATATATGGTAATCTATACACATAGCAACAGCATCATAGTAAAAGAGGATTAGTATGTTAGATGATAGTTTATTACTTGATTATCGGGCATTGGCGTTAAAAACCGCCTTTTCCACTGAGTACTTGTCCGAGATTATTACGACGCATGGAACCTACTATTCAAAAAGAAGTCCGGTTGATCTGCTCGAGGAAGCGTGTTTGCGTCATCACGACTAAGAATGGACGCAAGGAGGCAGCCCTAAAACTGCTGAAGTTCCATCAAAAGCCGCCATTCCTGATTTCAGATGATGTGGCCGTTTTTCCGACAACGGGTTCAAAACACCCAGAATGCATGTGGATCTTCAGCCATTTTTTCGAGGCAGAATCGGTAACAAAAGAGAAAACTAAAATTACATTCCAGAATGGAACAGATATCATTGTCCCAATATCACTACACACCGTTAAGCAACAGAACATGCGTGCACATACGCTGCTTAGCCAAGCACAACAATCCAAGCGTAAGTACATACATGAATTTCTTTTTCTCAAAATGAATACCAACCCAGATAATTTAAGTTTTGAATGATCAAGTCTCCAACGCAACAAGTAAATAATTGAAAACAACCACCAATTCACACGATTCTTTCGTGGAATAGGTGGTTGTTTTTTGTTTACTGAATTTACTTCCTAGATTCTTTAACGAGAAGTATCCCTTTTGATCCCACCCATCTATATAGAGAATAAAGGGGGAAATCAAAATGACACATTTTCTAAAGAACTACTCAAAATTCAACACAATCGCTGAAATGGACGCGGATGTAGAACAACATCTTTCACTTCACTGTGACAACTTGACGAAATCGGATCGCCAAGTGCTCGACGTCATCCGCCGCTATTCGGTGAAATACGGTGCAGCTCATTTAAAGCATGGAACGATCGAAGACGCTACTGGGAAATCTAACATCACTGTCCGTCGTGCCATTCGCAAGCTCGTCAAACTAGAAATCATCGAAAAAGTTCACTACATCCGCCCGGCGTCTCCTACGGAATCAAAAAAGGTGCAGCATTCTCAGCACAAGTGCAAGAAAGGCCCATTCAAGTGCCGGATGGAAATTTCAATTCGGAATTAGTCGAAGCATCCATTTCCACCGGTGATATTCAAAGAGCTAAAACAGCCTTGACCTGCTTGGAGAATGCGTACAATTAAAATCTCGGACAAATTGTTACCCGTGAAAATGTGAAAGAGATTCAAGAAGTGGCGAAGCATTACAAGTTACCTGTGTATCTGGATGGAGCCAGGATTTTCAATGCTTCAGTAGAACTCGGTGTAGAAGCAACGGAATATAAAGAAGATGGGGGATTGAGCTGACCACTTCTCATTACTTTTTGCCATATACTTTCGGACAACAAAGCACGTCTAATTAGGAAAATGTTAATTTTGCCGTTAGTAACAAAAAGCCGATATCAACTTTAATTGGTACAAAAAGATGAGCTATTACTATAGGCTTTGCTTGTCCTACATAAACAATGTTTTCTCCTTCTTTATAACAATGTCTGAAAGTCTCTTTCCGACTTTTTGCTCAATAAATGAAATATAATCGGTGTCTGGTATCGATTCATTTAATTCTCTCACATGTGCACGTGTCAACCCAATTTTTTCAAAACGATCATAGCAAGCTGTTAATATATTTTCACAGCTAACCCTTCCAATCAAATCTATATTTTCTAATGGCTTCATTGCATAATGCATCCATTCACTTTTGTCAGTCTTAGAATATGTTAACAATACTGGTATCTCAGGAATATGAAACCGTTTGGCCATACATGTTCTATGCTTTCCTTCCGATACGCGATATTTGGTTTCATCTACAACTTCTGCTTCTATATCATCATGAAACCCTCCAAATCCCATCACATAACTTCCTTCTTTCATTTTTTTAATAATCGGACCACAATGCTTAGAGTTCTCACAAATCTCAAGCATGCTGGGATGAAGAGCTGTCACCTCGAACATTTTCCTCACAGGCAATATTTCATACATCTTTGAATATGTATTCACCATGTCTAAGCTCCGGAATAGATTCCATATGTCACATCTATTAGGGCCGCCGCCTAGTGTAGTTGGATATGGTAATACCTGTGGATCTAAATAAGTTGGTTCCTTCACTTTTATTTCACTTTCGGGATAATAACCATCTTCTGAAAGATTAATCTCGTCTATGCTAAAGTGATCTCGAATGTTTTTCACTGTTATTGTGATTTCATATCTCTGCTTATTATAGAAATGATTATAAATACTTTTTTGTATTTTAGAGAAAAACTTATCATTTGGTGTCATTTTTTGTTTAGGATGGATCCTTGCTTTTTTTTTATAGTAGATTGAAGGAAGAACTTCGATTTCCATACCCAATTTATTGTTGTGTAACACCTCAATTTGTTTGTGATAATAACTGTCTAAATCAAACAGATGTAAAGCTTTTCCTTGAAACTTCACCTCATAATCAGACATTTCATCTCTTCGTACGCTTAAAATCTTTTTCATCAGACCACCTCAAATATTTCATTCAACTATACAATGTTTTAAACACTAAAATAAATCTGAGTACTTGTTTTATTAGTTTTACGATACTAATCTTGCTTCTTACTCCAATAACACTTGGGAATCCCGGTAACCATTTCATGTCTAAATTGCCGTTTTAGTTAATATCTGTAGTTTCTGATTAATTACAAAACAGTTGACCTTCAGTAAAATATTTGTAAAAATCACTTTGTTAATATTCTTTTTTACTATAGCTGCTTCTAATTCTGTCTTTGATGCTATATTAGCTGATTCATAGCTATTTCTGTCTTATACTGCACTGTAAGCAGTTTTCGTATCAGGCCTACACCACAGGCGACATTTATCGCATGTGACATGCCATTAGCTATTCATTTTACTTATTCCTACAATCCAATTATATACTATATATCATTTTTAGAAAATTACTTATTCAGTTAATTTATTTTACTTCTTAAATTAATCAACTTGAAACAAACCGGTATTAATCCATAAGTATCCGCGCTACCCAACAGAAAAAAGCCAACTATCAAAAGATAGTCGGCCCTTCTCTATATTTATTTACTTAGTAATCAAGAAGCTCTTCTCTAGCACATCAATTACAAGACATGTGTCTAAATGGTTTGGTAGACAAATACCTGTCATTTACTGACCGCCTTTTAAGCTCTCATCAGATAATAGGAGATCATTATCCGAATCCTTTTTAGAGATTTGAATTCCATTTCCAGACGTTCCAGCAGTTTTTGCTGTTACCGTTACCACCCCATCATTAGCTGAAGCCGTGTAATCCAATGAAACTTGACCGTTAATAGCATTGGCCAAATTTTGAGCAGACTCATCGACTGTTGTTCCTGCTACAACCTTTACACGGTTAGTACTATTCTGAAGAAGCATTGCATTTGCATTTAAATGAACGAAGACGTATTCCACAGAACCGATGGTAACAGTGTCACCATCTCTGCCCGTAGGTACATTGTCAGCAATAATATGGAAGCCTATTATTGAAGCCAAAGTGCCCCCATCTTTTACTGAAATGGATGAACCCTCTCCTAATTTATTTGATGCGATAAATATACGGTTCGGACCAAATGCAGGTAGCTGTACATCGTCTCCTAAATCTTCGACTAGGAGATTAATTAATTCTTCCCTCGTTACCGCATTAACATTTCTTATGGAAACTTGAGTATCACCAGTATTAACAGTTATATCTTTGCCATCCACAGAAAACATCATTATTAATTCATCGATATTCCCATCATTATCTAGGTCTAAATCGAATGAGGACCCTAATTCTTGACCAGCAAAATATGCGCTATATGCCAACTCATCAGGAACCTTACTGATTGTAATTGTTCCTGTCGCAAACATGCTATTCCCGCCTTATACCTATTCAGGCTTTCGTATCGGGCCTACACCGTCCAGGCGGCTTTCACCGCACACGGCGTGCTATCAGTAGTACTTTATTGCTTATTTCCCCAAACAGATTATATAGCAAATTACATTTAAAGGAAAGCGTTTTTTGATGAATAACATAAGAAATAATGCGTATTAAAATGACCTTTACATTATGATCAGAACATCATTGTAAAGGTCATAGGTATTTATTAAGAAGCTTTCAAATAAGCGGCAAAGCCTCCCTGCTTCCAAATCGATTCTACCCACTCGGGATGGTCGATAAATGGATTACGGTTGCCTTGGATACTGAATAGTTTTTCGTTACGATTGCGCTCAAATTCGTCAACAGGATCTTGTTTATGCCATTGCAATAAGACAGAAAGCTTTCCATGGTATGGATTGCTTCCATTACCGAGCTTTTCATTCAGTTCCAAATCAACTTTATCCCCAGCTTCATAGCGTGTTGCCATGTAAAATAGCATTCTTGCGACATCACCTTTTACACGATCTGGTGGCTCCCAAGAATTCGAAGTCTTCAAGCAACCATCACAGCCCTTTACACCACTACCGCCATTATCGAAATCCAAGTTCCCTCTTGAGCTATTCACTTGGACGTCGGTTGGGCGCAGATGGTGGATATCCGTTCCAGGACCGACCGATGTACCGAAATTCCCATGTGACTTGGCCCAAACATGCTCACGATTCCAATCTCCGACATTGCCTCCATTCCTTGCTTTAGATCTTGACTCGCCGGAATAGAATAGAATGACGTTATTTGTATTGTTCGGATCTTCGTCAGTTTCTTTCAAAGCGTCCCAAACCTGACTATAAGAAAGTTTCTTGTGGTCAGATATAATTTCATGTAAAGTCGCCTTTAGTGTTTGACCTTCTTTTCCGATTGCTGTCTTGTAATAATCATCTGTCGGATTATTTTCAGCTGCTACTGTCACAGAGAAACTAGTTGTTATGCTTTTGTTTCCATCAGATGCAGTAACCCCTACGATATGAGTTCCTTTTTCCAGCTGAAGCTTAAGTACGCTGCCTTCTACCTCGCCTTTTGTAGCTGTGAAGGTAAGGGGATCATTTTCCGGATCAGAGAAGTGTTCAGTCAGCGCTACGGTGATTACTTCACCGACGGCTACATTGTAATTCTGAATTTGTTTAATGACTTTCGGTGCTTGGTTTTCTCCAGGAAAAGAAGGAACCGCAATGGGTTCCCCTTTCGAATTTGTGAATTTAATTTTTGAAGGATCTGCACCGTTGATGAATTCGATGTCTTCGATATTCTCAGCGCCTCTAACTTCCTTCACGTTTGTTCCATCAATAATCAAATTCTTGATGTCATGGCCTGCGAAATCGATTACCGCCCCTGCTTCTGTTGGATTGATTGTGATGTCGAATTTCGCAAAGCCTTCTCCAGTAAATAAACCGTAAGCTCCAGTAAATTTGACTCCTTCAGGGATGACAGAAGTGCCGTCAATGGCTACTGCTACGCTCGGCTTGTTAATAACCAATTTGTTCGTTTTATAGCCTGTGAAGTTATATGTTTTTTCAGCTTCGATTGGAGCTTCAACTTCACCTTTCGTTAAGTCAATTTGAACCATGACCGGATCATGGTCACTTGCTCTTCCTGCCATATCCGTGAAATCAGTATTGATATGAAGAATATCAATTTTCGTTTGCTTCGCCAAATTATTCGATACGAGAATATGGTCTAATACTTGAGAGTTACCTTGATAGATATACGTGTATCGATCTGCCGGGTCAACTGAATTAATCATATTTGTCATATGTTCGCCTTCATGGATCTTCAATGCTTCTGTGAATTGGTAGTCGTTGAAATCACCTAGAGATACTATATTAGCATCCGGATTTTTCGTTTTCACATCTGCGACAAAATTATAAACGATTTTTGCAATCTCTTTACGTTGTGCTTCACTGCTGTAAACAGGTGGTTGTTTCTGACCGAATAACGGTGTATCACCTGTTTTGGAATTCCAATGGTTCGCAATGACAATTACGCTTTCTCCTTGGAACTCAAATTGCGCTGCCAATGGTTTACGGCTGCTATTGAACGCGCTGTTATTCGGATCAATACGACCAGGATTCAATGTCAGTTTTCCATTTTGATAGCCAACTGATTGAGTTGATGTCCCCGGCGTCCCCTCCGTCAACGTAACACGTTCTGGATTATAAAGGAAACCAACGCGGATATTTGCGTTAGGTTGTCCACCATCGGCATTGTTCACTGGATCGATGTTCACGTATTTGTACGTTATGCCGCCCGCATCCTTGATTGATTGGATTAGCCTTTCATAACTTTGATTTGCTTTTGAATCGCCTGCATCTGGTCCATTATTATCTTGAACTTCAGTGACACCAATGATGTCCGGGTTCCCCATGTCTTGAACAAATGCTCTAGCTAGTTTCTTCGCTTTGTCTGTTGTAGTCGTCTTTGTGTTGTTCGAGAAGTTCTTCAAGTTATAAGAAGCAATCGTTACCTTATCATCTTGTTTTTCAATTGTCGTCTTCTCTGGAGTTGTCGTTCCTTTTGAATGTGCTTTTTGCATGTCACTCAAAGAAGTGTAAATCTTATAGTTTTGGAATGAATAACCGACAACACCTGAAATCGGTCCTTCGAAACGATCTCCTGTCGCTACTTCGAATTCACGTGCCGGGCCATTCGGCTCTAAACGGAATTGTACCCGCTCTGCGTTTTTATCGCCTTCTGTAAACAGGATTCCACCATGAATCGTTTCTGTTGCAGTATTTTCAAATACTGTAACTAAATCTCCGTGCTCCTGAGGTGCTACAGCTTTCACATTCCCTACTTGTACATACATTGCTTCACGGCTTTCCCAGAAATCCGCCGCATATTTTGTTGGATCAAATTCCGCCAAGTTATGGCTCGCGATTTCATGTTGAGGCAATTTGCTTTCATCGACAATGTATGGCGCTGGAAGCGGAACATTGCTCTCAAGGACCTTAACTTTGCCGCCTTGATCATCACGGACATTGATTTGCGTTGTTTTCAAATCCGTCGATTGACGATCATCATAGCCATCGATTGCGTATTCGCTAACCTTGCCAGTTACAGAAACTAGGTTCCCGACAGAAAGATTCCATGCATCTCTTCCGCTGTAAAGAACGATTGCTTCAGAAGTATTCGGATTACCGTCACGCTTATCGTCTGGTGTTTGGATATGATAATACGTGGAGCCATTCAGCTCATACTTGTACGTGACAATTCCTTCGATACCTTCCACAGTTTGATTCTCAAATGGTGAAGTATGTCTCTCACCTTGAATATCATGAATTTGGAGGCTATCAGCAATTACATAAGTGAAGGTTACAACATCACTGTATTTGCCGTCCTTTTCAACTACTGCTTTAATTATCGTATCTTCAGTCACCTTTATTGGCGTCGCATATGTCGAACCGTTTTCAATCGGATCACCTTCATCCAATGTGTAACGGATTTTCGCATCAATTGTGCTAGTCGATAATGTGACAGTTGTTTCACCAATAAACGTTCCACTTCCGGGGCTAGCTACAACCGGTTGGATAATCGTACTATCCATTACAATATCAACTGCAGAACGAGGAATCACTTGATAAGCAGCATCGAATTGCTGCACGATTCCAGTGATTGTTTCATAAGTAGTTCCCACTTCGAGCCCTAGTGTAGCTGTTTCATCACGCACAAGGAATTCATTGCCGTCCGTTGCAGAATAATTGGCCCACCCGCTGCCTGTTGTAACAGTTGTTAGATTTACATTTCGAACTGTAACCAATTGCGACTCATTAATTTCCGCAATCTCGGAGCCAGTAACTACTTTTGGAGCTGGTGCACCTGCATTTTCAGCCTTTTCAATGATCGTTGCTCCATCAAGTTGCAACAAGCCACGGTAATCTGCCAACGTACCCGTCAACGTCACCTCATCACCTATTTTGGTATTGAGGCTTGTCGGACGTACCGCGATTCCTCCAGTCGCATCTTGGACGGAAATCGTATTTTTTAAGTTCGCTGCGACGATTCCTTTGATTGTTACGGTTTGTCCTAATGCCGTGCTGCGTGCTTCTGCGATTGTTGAAATGTCAACTGCTTCACCCGGATCTGGATTTTCTGGATCCGGGTCTTCTGGATCTGGATCTTCTGGATCGGGATCTTCTGGTTCTTCTGGTGTTGACCCATCCATTTCGTGTGAGCCCAAGTGTTCGAATGTGTCTTGTGCAAATGTGAGCCATTCATCATCACGATTGAATGCGTCATCAGCAATAGAATCTCCAGTTATAATTGAAGGTTTTCGAACTAGCGTTACATTTGTCCCAAAGTCTTCACGTTTGCCTACTTGACCGAAGGAATCAATTACATTTCCACCTCTTTTTAATACTATTGCATCATCACCATTGAAATTTGTAACGTTTGAGTTCGCCATATCACCCATACTTTTCAAATCGATATCAGCTTGATTGTGATATAAAACGAGTGTCTTGCCATTTTCTAAACTTCCGGACAAACGGTATGTTTGATTTGGACTACTAGCCCCGTTTGCATACAGTTCTAATGTGTACTGACTTAAGTCAAGAGTTTGACCGGTACCATTGTACAATTCCAATGCTTTGTTATTACTACTTCCCTCAACATATTCGGAAATTATCAAATCAGACTCCACGGTTTCAGCACTAGCCAAAATCGGATAAACTGGTACGACTACACTTGCAACAAGTCCCGCCGACAACATAACATTTACCGGCTTGTTCCAATTCTTTTTCTTCGACATTAGAAGTCCCCTTTTTTCTGTAATTGTTTAGAAAAGCAAAGCCTTCAATCTCTTAGCGAAAGAAGGCTTTGCATTTAAATTAAAGAATCGTATCTCCAGCCACTTCGATATTACTGAAGTCGAAATCACTTCCATCAAGCCCCGAAACATCCAAATCACCTTCAACAGTGATGTTCGAGAAAGAGACAGTTCCAGTCGGAGCACCAATCAAAACCAAGTTTCCTTTAATTACAGTATTCTCAAGTTTAGCTACTTCTGAAATAGTAACTGTTACATCACCGTTATAAACTTTTGGAGCGTTATCTGCTCCAGAGAAATTATCTTCGTCAATGTTCCCGCCTGGAAATTCTTGTTCAGGCTCTTGTCCAGCAACGTCAACAATTCTTTCTTCAATTTGTGGATCGACTGTACCTAAGCTGATAAGATGATCCCTGAAATTCTCCCAATCAGATAGACCTAAATCAATTACACGGCCAGCTTCATAGATTTTCTTGAAGACATCAAATCCATCGCCGCCTTTAGCAGTGAATGCGTTAGTTGCAATTTTATACATTTTGTCATCTTCAATTTCTGTATAGCTTCCGTCAGCATTTTTGTAAGAGATGATAACAACACGTTGTCCTACTGGTTTTGATGAATCGAATTCAACTTTTGCACCAGATACGTGTAGAAAACCACCGTTTTCACCTGGATAGTCTCTTAAACTAGTTTCAAAAGCCTCTTTTAATTCTGCACCAGAAAGCTCCATCAAAGCCAACGTATTTCCAAACGGAAGTACTGTTATGACTTCTCCAACTGTAATCGGCCCAACATCAATACTTGCACGGATGCCCCCACCATTTTGGAGCGCCATAATTACATTTCCGTCGAATTCTTTAGCCTTCTCTAACATGCCATCAGTAATAACATTACCAAGAGGCGTTTCATTTCTTCGAACGCTATTCTCTTTATCTCTTGGATTTTCTAATGCTTTTACTGTAGTTGCACCAATCTCTTCATTCTTAATTTCATTAATTTTACTAGAATACTTGTCAAGAATTACTTTCGCTGCTGGATCCTCAATCTTGTCAGCTATTTTTATCAAGCTGCCATTATGAGCAACAACGACACCATCTTTGTTGAATGTAACGTCCAAAGTTCCTAGATTATCTGCATACTGACCTGCTTGAACAATTACTGTTGGTTGCTCTTTTTCGATTAGTTTAGGCTGTGTTAATGTTGTATGGCTGTGCCCACCGACAATGATATCGATACCATTAACTTGTTTAGCCAATTCCAAATCATTATCAATTGCAGGATTATCATCGTATCCGATATGAGTGAGAGCAATTACTTTGTTCACTCCCATTTTCTCAAACTCTGCTATCATCTTCTTTGCTTCATCAATGTAGTTTGAGAATGTGATGGCTCCCGGATTAGAGATGTCTTTCGTATCTGCAGTTGTTAAGCCGAAAATACCTACTTTTTCGCCGTTAATCTCTTTAACGATGCCAGTGTAAATATTTCCTTCTTTTGCTGATGATGGAATCTTCGTGTTGAATAGACCCGTAAATTTTGCATCCTTGGAGAAGTCAACGTTAGCCGAAACAAACGGGAATTGTGCGACTTTAATAAAGTCAACCAAGGCTTTATGACCTTCCAGAGTTCCACCAAGATCAAACTCATGGTTACCAAAAGTCATAGCATCAACTTTCATAAGGTTCATGAACTCAAGATCAGCTTGTCCCTTGAATTCATTGAAATAAAGTGTTCCAGAAAATACATCACCTGCGTCCAATAACAAAGCATCAGGCTTTAATTGTCGAACTTCTTTCACAGCTGTGACCCGCTTCGCAACATTATCCAAATGAGCATGCGTGTCATTAAAATGCATGATTGTTAAATTAAACTTATTGCTATTCCCGACTTATACTACGCATAGGTAGTTTTCGATACGGGCCTACACCGTACAGGCGACTTTCATCGCATACGGCGTGTCATCAGCGGTATTTATTTACTAACTTATTTCCCCAACTTAATTTTAAAACAGTAGATGCGCCATTAAAAGCAGATTTTTCAGTCAATTATATGTATAATTCGACTCTGAAAGACAAGAAGATTAGTTTATAGGATGAAGCTTAGTTATAATTTTGCTTTACACTGTAGAATATTGGATTTTAATGGAACAAAAAAAATTGTTTAATTGACATATTCTCTATAAAAGTTGTTTGTTTTTCGCTTATCTACTCTTTTTCACAAGCCATCAATCTGTCTATTTGTCCTATTAATCACCCATGCTATAAATCAAGCGAAAAATAGAAGGGAGAAAAAATTGTAATGGAAAAAACAACACTTACGATTGAGGATGCGTTAGCAATTTTTGATACTTGGACAGCTTTACGAGGATTAAGTGAAGAAACAATACGAGGCTATACAATTGATAGTCGTCAGTTTACAAAATGGTTAGCAAAATCAACGGACACCAAAATTTTTATCAATGAAATATCGGATCAACATATTGAGGACTTCATGCATTATCTGGTCGTAGAGAGAAAGTGTTGCCCTTCGACTGTCAATCGAAAATTGAACACACTTGAAATGTTTTTCAGATGTTTGAAACGAAAAAGGATTATAAGTAATCATCCCATGGAAGAGATTGAAAGAATGAAGGTCAACGATAAAAAAATGACATATCTTACTAAACAAGATATGGAGAAGATTCTCAAGGCTATCGATCACCCTATCCTCTACCATTTTGCTTTAACAATGGCATATACAGGCATCCGTATCAGTGAATGTAGGAAGTTAAGGATAGAGGACGTCAATTTCAGCGAACAACAAATCAACATTAAAAATGGAAAATGCGGCAAGCATCGTACAATCCCTATGAGCTCCTATCTTATAACTCAGTTAACTAATTACCTTCAACTATATCGGCCTAAAACTCACTCACCTTACTTTTTTGCACTAAAACGAACCGGTTCAGTAAGCATCCAATACGTTAATCAAGCCTTAGTGAATGCAGCAAAAAAATCCGGTATTCAAAAACACATTACCAGCCATGCCCTTCGACACTCTTTCGCAAGTTATTTAACTAAGCAAAACACAAATATTGTAGTCATTCAAAAACTTCTCGGTCATGCAAGTCTAAGAACGATATCAGTATACTTGCATCTACAACAGGATGAATTCAAAGAAGCAATCAGTCTGATTGAATTTTGAAAGCTATTTATGATGTTAAAGGCTGTACACACAGTAACATTATCAGATGGAACTAAAATTGATGTAGCTTCAGGAATAACACTTACAATTGATGTAGGAACAACTGTTGAAGGAACTATCACTGGAGACGGCACATGGACAGGCAAGGATTCTGAAAAGGAATCAGTAACTTCAGAAAGTACAGAAGAAAATTCTTCTAATTAAGGATCACTATCGGCTTAAATTCCACCTTACTATGAACTAATAACAAGAAAGGACTAGCCTTCAGGTTGGTTCTTTCTTTTTTCATTGAATACAAAGGTGTGCTTATCTTTGAATATATCCAATGAAAAGGGGTCTTTGTCATGCCCTTTTTATACTCCGCTATTCCACTCCTATGAATTACAAAGATTTATTCAAAATCACAAGGTCCAGACAAAAAAAAAAAAGTCTATTACGTAGAATTAGCATAAGTTTTCTACGGATCGACTTTTTGAAGGGGACAGTAGGGATTCATAGTTATAATATATAAATGAGTTCTCCATAAAAACAGAAATCCCCTAACGCCACTAAGGGCATAAGGAGATTTCTGCAATTTTCCCACAAGACTCAAACCTTATTTTTCATGAAATGTATTGCAAGAGTAGTGTTGGAGTTGTGTGAGTGACTGAGTCACCAATCACTCATTATTTTCAGCTTGCACAATGAATGTGTAAGTGATAGCAGCACCAAGATTTGTACCGGTAGTTACACCACTTTGTTGTTTTGGTTGAACTGTAACTGTATAAGTACCAACTGGAATATCAGCTTTTGGTGTTAATGACAAGTTAATTGTACGGCTGTCTCCCGCATTAAATCCAACAGTTCTTGTTGCGCCTACAGCAGTTGTTTGACCTGTTTGACGCACACCGTAAAATACTGCATTACTACCAGCAGACTTTAGTTTTGTGTAGAATCCTGTGTCTACACCAGTCCAGTCTGCAAGTTGACGACCGGCAGTCCCTTGTATACTATCAACATTTCCACCATCTGTTTGCAAAGTCATAGCATCAAATAGTGTTTCGAAAGCAACGTTAGCGCCATCACCTTCTTTAACAGTGATATCAAGGTATGCACCGTCATTGAAGTAGTTGTATCTACCGGACTTTTCTACTAACTTTGTACCAATTCCATTAGTAGATGACCAAGTGAATGTTGCTGAATAAACGCCTTCTGATTCAGCAAGTTCTGCACCTTTTGTTAACGATTGGTCTGCCGGACCAGTTTTTTCAACAGTCACATTACTGTTTGTTACAGTTGCTACTTCTCCAGAACCAGTTAGTGTTACATTTCCAGTTCCAGTCAGTTCAGTAATTGTTCCAGCATTGTTTACAGTAGTTGCTGTATCAGCCTGTAAATCAGAAACAGTTGTACCAGGTGATACATTTACTGAACCAGCATTCGTAACTACAACTTGATCTAACGGTGAGTTTCCACCTAGAGTTACATAGCCAGCTGTATCGACATTCAATGTTCCAACAGAAGCAGTACCCTCATTCAAGAAACGAGCGTCTGTATCCGTAATGTTAGCTGTCGTAATTGTTCCATTGTTAGTATATGTTGCAGGTGCAACATTAATAAGATTCAGTGTGGTGATTGTTACCCCAGCACCCTGAACAAAACTTGCTAATTGAGTATTAACATTAACCGCATTCACTAATCCAGTACCTGATAATTTACTTACGCCAACACTAGCATAATTATAATTCAATGATCCAGCAATATTATGTCCTGCGAGATTAATTTCTAGTGGACGTGTGATACTGAATGGACCAGCACCAATATTACCACCTAATGTAATTTTAGTAATATTAGGATTTAACAAAGCTGCTTCTAACTGAGCACCATCGTTAACTATTGCTGTTGTGCTATTCCCGTCTTATACCAAAAATATTGTGGCTTTCGGTTCGGGCCTACACCGTACAAGCGGCTTTCACCGCATACGGCGTGCCATCAGCGGTTAGTTATTTAGTATAAGTATGTACAATAAAACATTATACCTATATAATATCCAAAGATAGGGACCAATCCTTAAAACATGATTGGTCCTATCTAATTTGAATGCTTAGTTTTTGGGGAAATAAGCAATTCAGTAAATAAACTACCACTGACTGGGTTCCTTCGCTCCGGCTAGTTTTCTCCTTCTCGTATGTTACCATACAAGTCCGAACGGCTAACCATCAACACTACTATGAACCCGCTGCCATCCTACTAGTTTCATGGGTGCTGATACACCTCTTCCAGCAAGACTTCAAACGTTCCGCTATTTCCATCCCTCTTTTTGATTCCCTTAGGTTTCCACTATCCAGGAGTAAGAACGACCGGATTAACAGTCAATTTCTCGATCGCCACTATAGCATTTCAACTATAAGGATGTAAAGTGAGCTCCTAGCTTATTTCACACAATACACTAGCTTACCCTGCCTACATGGATTCGTCTACCTAACCATAGGAACCTTTTAAAGAACCCCGCCCCGGGACCACCGGGTACGGCTTCACCTGACTTCATCCCTTCTGTGTATTCAGCACATCACTGGATGCAGGAGGATTAGGCACTTGTAGTCGACTGTTTACAAGAGCAGGAATTTCACCTACTTATTGGAAGTAGCAGTTAGAAAGAAACCCCGTGTACTACCAAAAGGCAAGACACGGGGGATTCGTTTCCACTCATTTCACTGATTGAATCGGCTTATAGAGTAACGTTTCGTTTAGTTTTATTAAGAAGCTTTTGGAGCGTCAACTTTTGCAGGAGTTACTGTCCAAGCACCACCAGCAAGTGTTGCTACGAACTCAAATTCCTCACCGTTGATTGTCACTGTTAGAGTAACTGCTTCAGCATCTTCTGCAAGTACAACTTCTACATCTTTATCATCATTGGCAAGTGTAGCAGTTCCCTCAGCTACATCAACCACTGGACCAGCAACAGCTGTCGAGAATGAGAATGTAAGTGTGCCTGCATCTTCAGCAACAGCTACAGTTACCTCTACAGTTTCGTCTTCTACTACAACTTCCACTAACTCATCAATTGCTTTTACTAGTGCATTGTGTGCTGTAGTAACTTGTGCTGGTGTAGCAGAAGCATTGTCGTATACAGCTTGTGCATTTAGTCGAGCAGTTCTCAATGCAGTTCTGCTAGTCTCTGTATATGTTGTATCTGCTTCTAAAGCCTTAGCATCTTCAATTTTGCCAAGTAATTCACCTTTTTGCACTGGAACTTCTGCAGCAGGTGATAAATTCACAGTGAATGTAGCTGTTTCTTCAGCATCGCCTCTAGTAATTGTAGCAGTCAATTCAACAGCAGTGTCTTCTTCTACTGCATTAACAGTTACAGTACCGTTGCTAGCAACAGCAATAGCATCAGAATCAGATTCCCATGCAACATCAACTGTCTTGTTGCCAATAACAACTGAAGTTTTAAGTGCATCTCCAGTTTTTAGGCCTGCTTTAACTTTTGCGTCTGTATCTTCAGTAACATCAGTTTTAGCTGAAGATACTAGAGCTACGTCTACCAGTTTAGCTGAAGCGTTAGTTCCATCATCAATGATAGAAACAGTGATTTTGTCTCCATCTTTCTTGCGGGTAACTTCGTAAAGTTTACCAGCTTTCAATCCATCCGTAATTGTTTTTTCGAATGTAGATTGTTGGATATCGTTTCCTAGTGCATTTTTGAATGATGCATCTTTGTAACTTACTGCTGATTTACCATCAAAAGTAATAGTTTGTTTTGAAGTATTGATAGCTGTAACAAATCCAGTGTGTGTTTCACCAATCGCTTTTGTAGAAGTGAATTTAGCCTCTACAGAATGGTTGCCAAGATTGATGTTAGGCACTCGGTTGCTGTTCCATCTATTACCCGTATCAGCAGCGATAGCTGTTCCACTTGCTTCTACACGTACAGAAGTGCTTAGATCTTTATCTGATTTATTACCAGATTGTACTTTAATCTGAGGTGTTTTCGAATCTTTTTTCGTAATTGTAACACTACGGTTTGGAGAAACTACATACTCTCCTTCTACTAACACATCGTTGTTTCCAGTGTTAAACACTGTGAATGTTGCATCAATTTCTTTGTAGTCGTTACCTAGTGGCATATAGTTGCCGCTTTGGTTTGCTGCACTAAATGTGAACCATGCAGTATCTGTACCAGAGAAATCTTTCACAGATGATGCATTTGGAGCTACTGTTGAACTCTTAGAAGCTTTTACAGCTCCACCTGTAAGTTTTGGCTCAGCAAAGTAAGTGATTGGAGCTACGAATGATGGTTCGCCTTCGTCCAAGTTACCTTCATGTGCGTTGCTTGAATTGATGTCAATCCATACTACTGGTGTAGCATAGTCTTTTTCGTTGGTAGAGACGATTGTAAATGTAGCTTCACCGTCAGCATCAAGCTTAACTGTGATTTTGCGATCTTTAGTAATGTCTTTGCCATCACCATCAGTGAAGTAAGCCTTAGTATTTGTATTAATGTTACGATCAATATCTTCATTGAAAGCAACGTTAACGATTTCGTTTGCTGCTGCTTTACCATCTTTAGTTTTCACTGAGATAGTGTATTCACGGCCATTTTGAGCACCAGTTGCAGCTTCTTCAGCGCCGTCACGAGTAACATCAATTACGTAATCAGCTTGAACAGCTCCGATTGTTAGTTCTGCAGCTTTTGCTTGCAGTTCTGTAGCTTCAAGAACGTCGTTACCAGCTACACGATTGTTTACTGCATCATCAAGGAAAACAATTGGTGTTGCTTTTGTGTTTAATCCTGAAACAGTAAGTGTTGCTTCACCATTGCTGTTTGTAGTTACAGTAACCACTTCTTTGTTGCCGTTTGTCAATTGGTAAGGAGTTTTACCGTTTACAGTTGCATTGTTGATTTTGTTGATTGTAGTATCAACGTTTTCAGCAAATGTAACGTGTAATCTTTGATTCGCTACAGGCTTACCTGTTTTTGGATCAAGATATTTAACAGTGTAAAGTTTGTTTTCACCATTTGTGATGCTGTCAGTTTTCTTGTCTGCAGCTGTGATTGTTAGGATGTTGTCTACACCCCAATAAACTTTTGCAAAGTCGCGAACTGCTGGTGCGCCTGTTGGGTAAACAGATACGGAATCAGCATCTGCTGAGTATTGTGTGTAAGAGAACGTTGCAATACCTTCAGCATTTGTTACAGATTCAAAGATTTGGTCTTTGTTAAGTGTGCCAGAAGCAGCAACGTTGAATGTTACTGGGATACCAGCTTGTTTAACGCCTACGTCAGCAGATAGGATAGCTTGTTGACCAACTTTAGCTTGAACAGAAGTCGTGTTCACTGTTACTTTAGTTGGGATTACAGCAGAAACGCCTGTGAATTTACCGATTTCTTTGTTGTCAACAGAAACAGTATATTCTTTACCGCCTTCTTGAACTGCAGTTGTCAAAACAACTGTTTTGTTGTCAGTTTGTTTAACTGCTGCGTTAGAAACAGTCAAACCTTCGATTGTGAAGTTCAAAGAGTTGATGTTTTCAACTGCATCTTTGAAAGTTACTTCAACAGTAGTAGCGTTAACCGCCTTAACTGTTGCATCTCCTACAACACCAGTTGCAACATCAGAGAAATCTGTGTTGATTGATTTGTGTAGGAATGTAGCGAAATGTCCGCGAGTTGTAGTTCCTTTAGGGTTGAAAGCTGGTGCAGCTGGGTTCGTGATATCGAAGAAGTCAAGAACGTCGATAGCTGGACGAGCTTCTGCTTTTGCAGTTGCACGGTCGTTAACGTCTTTCTTGAAATCTTGTCCTGCAACGTAAGTCGCAAGGTCGATGTCATGTACGCGGTCGAATGCGCGAACTAGAACGATCGCCATGTTCTCACGAGTGATGTTGCCTGCTGGATCAAGTTTGCCATCTGGAGTTCCTACGAATACGCCGTTGTCTTTAACAACTGCAGCATATTGTAGAAGCTCATCGTTAGATGAAGATGTTAGATCCGAGAAACGTGGGTTTGTTTTGTAATCGCTAGGTACTTCGTAACCTTGTGCGTTTACAAGCCATTTACCCATCAATTTAACAACGTCTGAGCGAGTCAACGTTTTGTTAGGCTGGAAAGAGCCATCTGGGTAACCCGAGATAATGCCAGCATCAGATAGTGCATTGATTGCTGCTTCGTGTGTGTTGCCTTTTGAATCTGAGAAATCTTTCGCGCTTGCTACTGGTGCTACTGCGGATGCTACTAATGCAGCTGATGCAGCGCCAACTACAAACTTGCGATACTTCGTTGGTTGGTTAGCCATTGAATAATTTCCTCCTCTAATAAGAAATAAAATTTGTCATCTACCCCACGGCAAAATGGAAGTAGAAGCCATTACACAATAAAGTATAGATACTAGCAGCAGGGATGTCAATTACTTATTGGTATTTTGCTAGATTGCAAGTCCCAAACCCTATGTAATTTTCCGCTGCTTCTACTATTCTACCTTATCTTAAAAATATATCAAGTATTTCTATCATATTTCAACAAAAGTCTTAAATCATCCTAATTATCTTACTGTTTCTGTTTGTCCCGTCTACCAAGAGGTACGGACCTCTTGGTAGTTTATCTCTTGGATATATTAGTCATTTTTTTATAGCTTGACCTCCTTCATGAATCTACTAATGCAATACTAGAAATAGAACCGTAATAGGAAGATTTTGTTTAGAATATAGTTGGTTGTCCCTCTTTGACTCTTCATGAATCTATTAAACTGCTTCTGAAAGTGAACCTTATTGAATCTATTATACATGTGAATAAAATAGAACCTTACTAGAAGAATGTTTAATGGGGAATTGATAGTCATGGTAGAAAACGAGGCTAACAGCCTCGAAGCTGATCTCTTCGTTAGCACTTTTCTATGTCTAGCTCCGGGCGCCAGGGGCTCGAGGTCATAAATCAAAGATGCTCCGTGGCAAAAACCGCCACGCCGCATCTTCGCCTTATGCTTGTCGCCCAAGCAGGCGCCCTCCACTTTTCTTGTCCAGCTTCAGGCGCTAAACGCTCGGGTCATAAGGCAAAGCTACTCTGTGGCAAAAGGCGCCACGCCGTATCTTCGTCTTATGCCTGTCGCGTCTGGGCAAGCGCCTTCAGCATTTCATAGAATGCAAAAGGACTTGAACAGATGGGAGCTGTTCAAGTCCTTTTGTGCGGTCAACCAACCGTTTTCGTCCTGCGTGGCGTTTAATAATATATGCTACAGAGGAAATTATCCTTACACTTACGTATTCTATCACCAGTTTTACTAGATTACAAGTATCATTAATTATTTTCGGCGAATTATTTCAAAAAGGAATTTTGGTAGATTCATTTGCCGTTTAATGCGGCTTGGTTCCAGTAATAGCCGGTAAAGCCATTCTGCTCCGACCTTTTGGAATGCCGCCGGCGCGCGTTTTATGTTGCCTGCCAGAACGTCGAATGAGCCACCAACTCCTTGGTATAGAATTGGGTGCAAGTTATCTCGATGCTCTTCGATCCATAGTTCCTGTTTCGGCGATCCCATTGCGACGAAGAGGATATCTGGCTGTGCCTCATTGATCTTCGCGATTACTTTTGACGTGTCCTTTTCATAGCCATCTTGTGTGCCGGCGACTTTGAGATCGGGATACGTTTCGATCAGTTTAGCGGCTGCAGCTTCTGCGACTCCCGGCTTCGCGCCGTAGAGAAAGATGGACTTCCCTGTTCGGGCTGCTTCCCTCACAATTCGGTCCATCATATCTACGCCTGTTACGCGGGATGTTATGTTTCCTTTTTGGATCTTGGACGCGATGATAACGCCAATACCGTCCGGAATCTGGAATTCCGCACGGTTCAGCAAGGCTTTCAGCGCTGGGTCGTCTTTTGCCTTCATCAACTTTTCAGGATTGATGGCGACGATGAGTGATTTCTTTTTGGCGTCAATGTTTTGAAAGAGCTTCGGAATGAGTTCATCGTAGTTCTCTGTGTTGACGTCGACGCCGAGTATCGTTTCTTTCATTTAGCTCATGACTCCTACTGGTGAGCCGTCTCCTAGTTTGAAGTAGTGGAATCCGGCTTGTTCCCATTTATCTCGAGAGAGTGCGTTTTTCGTGTCGAGGATGAATGGTTTCGGCTGTTTTGTTGTGAGTGCGTTAGGGCTGAGCTGTTTGAAGTCGGTATGATCCGTCGTCAAGATGATCAGGTCAGCTTCTTGTGTTGCTTCATCCAATGTTGCTTGTTGTGTCGTGTGCTGCAACTCTTTGATGTGAGGGTCGAATGATTTAACTTCTAGACCCTTCTCTTGCAACGCTTCGATTACTTTGATGGATGGGCTTTCGCGCATGTCGTCGACGTCGCCTTTGAAGGCAAGACCAAGGACTGCGACTTTGCCGTTTGTAATGCCTTTCGCGTCAAGCAAGAATTGTGCTTTTTGAGCGACGAATTGTGGCATGCCGTCGTTTGTAAGACGGGCTTTGTGTATGATTTCAGCGTTAGCCGGGTTAAGTTCGACTAGGAACCATGGGTCTACTGCGATACAGTGGCCGCCTACTCCAGGTCCCGGCATATGGATGTTGACGCGCGGGTGGAAGTTTGCGAAACGGATCGCTTCCCAAATGTCTACGCCGATTGTTTCTGCGATTTTCGCGAGTTCGTTGGCAAACGCAATGTTGACGTCACGATATGTGTTTTCCATAACTTTGACGAGTTCCGCAGTTGTTGCGTCTGTTAAGTGAATTTCACCTTGGACGAATGTTTTGTAGAGTGCCTTCGTTTTTTCGGCGGATTCTGGTGTGATACCGCCGACAATGCGGTCGTTGTTGACGAGCTCTTCGAAGATCTTGCCTGGGATGACGCGTTCAGGCGAGTGTGAAACGAAGAGATTTTCGCCGAGTGTTAAGTCCGATTTACGAAGCTCAGGCAGCATGACGTTTTCGACTGTTTTCGGTGGAACCGTCGATTCAAGAATGACGAGTGCGCCTGGTTTTAAATATGGTACGATCGAAACAGTCGCTTGGCGGATGTATTCCAAGTTCGCCGTGTTGTCAGGATTGATCGGCGATGGGACGGCGACGATGTAGACGTCGGCTTCAACTGGAGTTGTGGAGACAGTAAGGTTACCGCTGTCGATCGCTTGGTCAAGACGTTCTTGGAGTCCGTTTTCTTCTATATGTAGTTGCTTGTTGGCGATCATATTAACTGCTTTTTCGTTGACGTCCATACCGTGGACTTCGAGGCCACTATTGGCGAACATGACTGCTGTCGGAAGGCCGATATAGCCAAGGCCGATGACGCACAATTTGTTATTCATGGGTAATGTTCCTTTCTGAATGGGAGTGCTTTTATTAGGTTTTGCTTAAGATTTAATTGAAATGCCAATGCAGGGGTCGAATGTTGTCGGACCCCTGCTTTGTTGAATATACATTCGTTGATTATAGCATATCTGTTTTGGTTGTACATATCTCCACTATTGCAGTGGTCATTTCACCGTGATTGGAGTGAAGATGCCTTGCTTTGTCGTCCGGCCGGTGTCGTTTGCGAAGCCCGGATGGATGACGAGGAAGTAGGAACCGCCTTTTTGCATTTGTTTCAGTGGCTTGATGTCGAGCATATCCGTACCGTTCGGTTTAAGTGAAATCGGGACTGCGACACCTCCCACTTTAATGAGTTCCACTTTATTGGACGCATTTGCTTCGTTAAGGTTCATTTTTTGCGTGAAATGGATATGGAATGTTTTGTCTACCGCGACGCCTTGCAGGTCGTCGATTTGTTTATAGTTTTTCTGTGCGAGTGAATCTTTTAATAGCCGCGCATGGATAATAGAAAGCTCTTGGTCATGTTCGCAGTTTATCGTCGGCGCGATTCCTTTTTTATGGATTTTGGATTTCTTTGGCCCTGTGAATTCGCCGATTGTTAGTTTAAGTGCTGATCCGTCTTCGAATTCGAAGAACGATTGGATGGTGCCCTTCCCTTTCGTCCGTTCGCCGACGATGATTCCGGCGTTTTGGTCTTGGAGCGATGCCGCCACGATTTCAGAAGCGGATGCTGAGTAGCGGTTGACAAGTACATAAGTTTGTTTCGGGAATTTCACTTTCGATTGCACGGGTTTTACGGTTGTCGTGCCTTCTCTCGTTTTCATTTCGTACGCTGTTTTGACGCCTTCGAAGTGGCCGAGGAGTTGTTCGGCGCTTTCGACGTAGCCGCCGCCGTTGTAACGTAGGTCGATGATGAGTTTGTCAGCGCCTTGCTTTTTTAGGTTCGAGTAGTGTTTTGTGACAGCTTTGTCCATGTTGTTCGAGAAGGTATTGATCTTTATATAGCCGATGTCGCCGTAGAGCATGGCAGATGTGACGGCAGGCTCGGTCAAGTTATGGAGAGCCACGTCGTCGGCACCGACTGCTGCTACGTAGTCCAAATATTCGTCAGCTGTCATATAGCGCGAGTATTCGTCGAGCGCGCCCATGATTTCGTCTATGGTCGTCATGGCATGAAGGTTTTCCGGGATGTCTCCATAGTAGAAGTTTTCGACGAAGAATTTGATGTCGTCGACGCGTGCGGCTTCAGCTTCACCAGTAAGTGCTGTTTGGGCCGAAGCGTAAGGCGCGAGTAGGATGATTGTTATGAATGCGAGTAAGACGGAATGGATTTTTTTCATGCCGGTGACTCCTTTCTAGTTATCGGGTAGTTATGGTTATTATACCCACTTTGTTAGATTAAAGACATGGTACGGGAGAATAGTTTTGTAGAGTGGGTCCGTTGTTGCTGAAGATGGCATGGCAGCGTTTTTTAAATGGCGTTCATTGAGTGTCTTGGAAAATATATAGAAGTGTTGTATTACTATTTTATCAATCCCCTTTGTAAATAATCGTAGGGAGAACAGGCTGAATTCGTTAACACAACCTTTATGCTTCTATAACTCTATCTATATATTGGCTTAACATCCCTATCTTAAAATGTAGTAGAAACTTATTCAGATAGGAGATGGAGAAAATGAGTAAAAAATTAATACTAACAACAGGAGTGGCCTTATCATTATTATTCAGCCCGATTGACCAGACGTTTGCGGAAGAGCCGACAGTTGGTGAAAGAAAACAAGTACATAATATAGCACACCGCGGTGCAACAGGATATGCGCCTGAAAATACGGTTGCGGCTTTTGATCTCGCTGTTGATATGAAAGCTGATTATATTGAGATCGATGTCCAAAGAAGTAAAGATGGCGAATTAGTGTTGATCCATGATACAACAGTGGATCGTACGACTGACGGAACGGGACAAGTTGGGGATTTGACTTTTGAACAACTGAGAAGTCTTGATGCCGGCAGTTGGATGGGAGAACAGTTTGCAGGAGAACCGATCCCGACATTCGAAGAGATTCTTGATCGTTACCATGGAAAGATCGGTATATTAATAGAAATGAAGGCTCCGGAGCTATACCCCGGCATTGAAGAGCAAGTAGCGGAAGCCTTACAAGAACGAAATCTCGATAAACCACAAAATGAAAAAATCATTATTCAATCGTTCAACTTTGAGTCAATGAAAAAGATGGATGAGCTCCTTCCCCGAGTTCCGATCGGTGTATTGACTTCCAACCGTGCACATACGACAGAGGAAGCTTTAGAGGAAATTTCCACGTATGCGGATTGGTTTAACCCGAGCTATGGAATCGTGACAGAAGAATTGGTTGATGATGTCCACTCTTTAGGCATGCAAATTGGTTCGTGGACGGTGCGCAGCCAAGAAGCGGCAGACTTCCTTTTCGATATGGGAGTTGACGCGATCATTACGGATTATCCGGATTATGTGGATCCTAGAAACTAGTATTCTGGGATAGTTCGAGGCGGTTATGCGTGAGTATTGGAGTTTATACATTTTTGGGAGGATTTATGCGTGTTTTGAAGGCGTTATGGACTTTTGAAGACGTTTATGCGTATTTGGAGGGATTTATGCGTGAGTTTTGAAGTTTATGCGTTTTTAAGGCTGTTAGAGGATGAGGATGGATGTGGAGGTTGCTGATTAGTCCGGAGCCGATGAGGCGCGATTGAGAGAAGGAGGGGGTGGGTCCCTCCTTTTTTTATTTTGCTGAGAAAAGGTGGACCCAGTAGGCAGTGCCGTTTTGATCGGTGGCGTAGCCTGTGCCGATGTTGGTGAAACCGGACTGGAGGATGTTGGCGCGGTGGCCGGGTGATTCCATCCAGCCTTGGACGACGGTTTCGGCGGAAGTGTAGCCTTTGGCGATGTTTTCACCGTATACTGACCAGTCATATTTAAAGTGGTCAAGCATATTGCCGACGGAGCCGTATGTTGGCGATTTATGGGCGAAGTAATTCTTTTCTGCCATGTCTACGGCTTTTGCTTTGGCAATCGCTGAGAGTTCCTTGTCTTGTTTAAGTGCCGCCAAGTTTTCCTTTTTGCGTTCGTTGTTTACTAGATTGATTGTATGTGCGGCTTGTGAGTCGTCCATTTGGCTCGGTGGTGGCTCAGGGATTGAGTAGACTTTTTCGACGTATTTTTGTTGGGCTTTGTCGTAGTAGATTTCGCCGGATTTGCGTTTGGCGTCAAATTCGTTGGCGCGCTGGATGAAGGCAGCCATATGGCCGCGTGATACGGGATCGTTCGGCTTGAATTCGCCGCCTTGTTCGGTCGTTGTGATGCCGAGTTCGGCAATCGTTGTGATGTAGCTATGGTAGCCATTGATTTTTTTGACGTCTCTGAATGAGATCAAGTCGTTGTCGTCTACTGTAATGTCGTAAGCGAGTGTGATGATTTTGGCCATTTGCCCGCGTGTGAGTGATGCGTTCGGATTGAACGCTTCGCCATTGTTGAAGATGCCGCGTTCAGTGAGTGCGCGGATGTGGTCGTATGCGCCATGTGCCGGAGTGACGTCTTTGAAGTCCGGCGTAAAGTCGTGTGTCGGCTTCGTTTTCGTTGCGAGCGCGACGATTTTGGCGGCTTGGGCGCGCGTCACTGGTTGGTTGAGTTTGTATGTACCGTCCGGGTAGCCATTGATGATGCCGAGATCTGAGATGGCGTCGATCGGCTCGTATGCCCAGTGGGATTTCGGGACGTCTGTGAATGATGCGGCTTGTGCCGGCTGGATTGCGGGTGTGAGTAGCAGTGCGGTTGCGAGAAGTGCGGTTGAGATTTTGAGTTTCATAGATGTTCGCCTCCTTTTTCTATGAGTATACTGTTTTTTTAATAGGCAGTAGAGCAAAACGTGGGGTTATGTGTGTTTTTGGGCATATATGCGTAGTTGTTGGCGGTTATGCGCGGAAAATCGGATTTATGAGTGATTCGGATGGTTTATGCGCGGGAATTTTGGATTATGCATATTTGCAGGAGTTTATGCGTGATTTGAGAGAATTGTGGTGGAATGCTGTATGTAAAAAGAAAAAAGCTTACTTTGAATGTAAGCTTTTAGCGCCAAAAGGATGTGCAGTCTGCTTTGTCCTCGATGTTATGATCAATCATTTTCTTAAGTAATTCGTAGTCGAACGGCTTGTTCCATGGGAACTGGACTAGCATTTTTGTGTGCTTGTAGCCGGCTTGCACGATTTGTTCGGAGAAGTGGTTGATCCCTTCTTGTTCCGGAGAGACGGCCAAATGCTGTTTGGACACACTGATACCGATGATGTATGTGTCGTGATCGGTGAACATCGGCTGGTTCCACTTGATGACGGGGACTAGGGTTGGATAGTTATCGGATACCCATGTCAGTACTTCTTCCGTTCGGGCCCGGTGTTCCGCGTTATCGATTTTCGTTACAAACTCTTCGAAAACTTTCATGTAGTTTCCTCCTCGTTCTCGTTAGGTTTTGTACATGCATTATATAGGCTTGTCTTGTTGGTTGTCGAGCCGTCTTTACGACGGCTCGGGTTTGGTTTTGCGTTTTTTCCACAGATCTTCTGCGGCTCCGGATCCGAGGATGACGCCGATGATGATTAAGACGAAGCCGAATAGGTGGCGACTAGTGATGATTTCGCCGAGGAAGATGGCTGAGCCTGCAAGAGCGAAGAGTGTGTTCAAGTTCATGAAGATGGCGGCTTTAGCAGGGCCGACTTGTCCGACGGAATAGTTGTAGAGCATATGCCCTACGGCTGTTCCGAAAATGGCGCTCGTTGCAAAGACTGCCCAGAAGCTTGACGGGACGGTTGTGAATTTCACGAGTTCGCCCGGCTCTTGGATGAGGCTGATGACGAATAGGATCAGGCTTCCGATCGTAAGCATGTACGCGGTGAGCAGTCTTGGGTCCAGCGTCCTTGCCGCCTTCGCGATTACCAAAAACGAAAGGACTTGTGCAAGGATGGAGATGAAGATGAATGCGTCTCCGAGTTTGAGGCCGCTGAATCCTTCGCCGCCTGCGAGGACGACGGAGCTGATGCCGATGAAGCCTACTGCCGCGCCGATCCATTGGATTTTTGTCGGATAGTTGCGCAGGATGAGAGATGTGCAAATTGCCGTTAGTACTGGGCCGGTTCCGAGGATAAGGCTAGCGTTCGTGCCGGATGTACGGAAAAGGCCCATATTGAGGAAGTAGTGGTGAAGGACGACGTTGAGTGCGGCTCCGCCGATGATGTATGTCCATTCCTTTTTGGTTGGGAGGCGTACGAGTTTAAGAGCTCCGAGTATGGCGAATACGGTGATGCCCGCTGTGAAGACGCGGAGTGCAGTCATCGTGACGGGATGCATGTATTCGAGCATGTATTTGAGCATGGGGAGATTGAGTCCCCAAAGCAGCATTGTTGTGGTGAGTAGTATGTAGATTTTCCACATGTTGGTGTCCTTCTTTCTAGTGCTGATAAGAGTCTAGTTTAGCATATGGGAAGTGTTTATGCGCTAGTTTTTGGGATTATGCGTGGATCGATGGGTTTATGCGCAGGCAAATGATTTTATAAGTTTTTGGATAGATTTATGCGTGGGTTTGATAGTTTATGAAATAATGCGGGGATTTCGCTTTCTATAAACGTGGGAACTTTTTGAGAGACTTCTCTTCCCTACTCGCGCCAAATGGTTTTGACAAATTAAGGGTTTGGTTGGAGACGTTATTGGATTATATACACTTTGGTAGGTGTGATTATATATGGTGACATACGAAACCATGAATATACTTGTGCAGTTAGGTATATTGCATGCACTCTGGGCTACGGCTATGATTGCGATGATTGCATTGTTCACCAAAGGAAAGTAACCACCCTCCGCTAACAGCCGTGTAAGCAAGGTGGTTACTCTTTCACTTTTGCAACCAGGCCAACCGCTTTTCTGCGGATGTCAGCTACAATTGACTGGGCGTTGTGCGACGCTCAGTCTTTTTTAGTATATGTAAATTATAACATACATATAATCTGGTTTCACTTTCTATAATCCCGAGTTAAGTTTCCTTTTCTACTTCGCGCTCAATCGATCAATATTGCCATAGAAATTATCGAGCGTTTGTCAATGTCTTTCTGCGGTAGCGGAGCGAGGGCGATTTCCCCCGAGCGAGCATAAGGAGCAGAAAGGCGTTGACAAACAGGATGCACCCAGACCCTCTTGGCTTGGAACAAACTCCGTTTGTTCCTGCCTACCGGCGAGGGAGCCCCCTAAATATGAGGGGGATGGGGGAGTTTTTTGGGTACCCTTCTTCCCTATTTGCACTATATGCGCATGGAAAAAGCGGACTCTCGTTGTGGGAGTCCGCTTTTCATTTAGAATCTATATGCTTTTCGCTCGATAGCAAGTGACCCTATGATGTAGGCGATCAGGGACAGGACGACTGGGATCGTTACTGTGTGGACACCAAGTAAGTTGCCATATGATGCGTTGTAGAAGTGGATTGCGATATAACTGGCGATACCAGTGATCATACTTAGGATTGCGCCGTGTTTATTGCCGTACTTCCAATAAAGTCCGAGGACGATCGGCCAGATGAAGGCGGCTTCGAGTCCCCCGAAGGCGAATAAGTTCAGGAAGATGAGCAAGTCGGGCGGCTGGATGGCGAGTAGGAAGACAATGATTCCTAGGATGCCAGTGACGCCGAAGCTCAGTTGTTTGACGCGTTTTTCAGTTGCGTCCGGTTTGATGAAGTTCAAGTAGACGTCTTTGACAATCGCTGAACTGACGAGCAGGAGCAGCGAGTCGACGGTCGACATGATGGCCGCCATTGGTGCAGCCAGGACGATGCCGGCTAACCATGCAGGCAATACTTCGAGCGCGATGAGCGGAATGACTTTGTCTCCTACGTCGATTCCCGGCATAACGGGTCTCGCAAAGACGCCGATTAGGTGCATGTTGAGCATAATGAAGCCCGTGACGATTGTGCCGATGACGAGTGCACGGTGCATGGCGCGTGAGCTTTTGTAGCTCATGGCGCGGACTGCCATTTGCGGGAGTCCGACGACACCGACGCCGACGAGAATCCAGAAGGAGGATACGTAGGCGGCCGTGAGTGACCCGTCCGCTCCAAATGGCGTGACGAGTCTCGGATTTTCATTCAATAAATCTTGCATGATGGCAGGGACTCCGCCTCCAGCGATGATGACGCCGATGAGCAGGATGAGTGTGCCCACAATCATGATTGCTCCTTGGACGGCGTCAGTCAGTGCGACAGCACGAAATCCGCCGATTGTCACGTAAACGAGGACGGAAATCGCGAAGATGAAGAGTGCTGTCGTGTACTCAAGCCCAGTGAGCGATTCGATGAGCCGTCCCCCGCCAACCCATTGTGCAGTCATGGCCGAGAAAAGGAAAATGATGATGGCGATTGCTGAAAGAATTGCGACCGCTGGGCTGTTGTAACGCGCTTTCAAGAAATCGATCATCGTTACGGCGTTGTATTTACGCCCTAAGATGGCGAATTTCTTCCCAAGGATGAGCAGGACAAAATAGCCGGTGACGACTTGGGTCATGGCGAGCAAGATCCAGCCGAAGCCGACTGTGTAGGCAGTACCGGGTCCCCCGAGGAAGCTGGATGCGCTGCCGTATGTGGCGACCATCGTCATAGCGAGGACGAACCCGCCGAGTTCGCGTCCTCCGAGGAAGTATTCTTGAAGGAATCCGCCGCCAGTGCTCATTTGTTTCGATGCGATGAAGCCAATGGCGAAGATCGCGATTAAGAATATGACGAGCGGGATGATGACTTGGATGTTCATGGCTTCTGGGATTCCTCCATTTCAGTGTATTCTGCATCAAGCGGGACTTCTTTTAAGACAAATTTGGTGATGACGATAATGAGTGCTGACATTAGGATGAAGCCGATGACGCAGCTGTAGAAGAACCAGTCGGGCAAACCGAGGATGTATGTGTATTCTTCAGGTGGGCGGGATCCGAGTCCGTAGGCGAAGCCGTACCACCAGATGAAGTTGAAGATGGCGAGTCCAATGCCGATGAGTGCTTCGCGATGTGCGATTTTGAAGCGCGGGTCGGGCTTGTATGTTTCTTGTTTTTCGGAGGACATTTTTTCGGGTGCTCCTTTCATTTTAAAGTTCGATTGACTTCTTTGAGGTTGATTATACAGGAATTCCTTGTTTTTGGGAGGGGTTAATTGGAGTTTGATAGATTTTGGGAATTTGGGAGCGGGATGTTATGCGCGGATTGGCGGATTTATGCGTGTTTGGCGGCGGTTATGCGTGAGTTTTTTTAGTTATGCGTGTTGCGGAGAGTTTATGGATTTTTTGGGACGGTTATGCGTTTTTGAGAGAGTTTATGGGGGTTTCAAGGGTACGCGGGGTTTCTTCTATTATATATAGACGGTTGAATCGCGCTGAATGGTTTTGACAAATTAAGGGTTTGATTGAAAAAACGCTCCTGAGTGGGAGCGTTTTACGGTTGTTGAATGTAGTAGTCCATGACGAGTTCGTCTTCGAGCAGTTCGTCGGTTAGCGTGAAGCCGACTTTTTGGTAGAATTCGATGGCGCCGGGATTTTCGGGCCAGACGGATAGGCGGATTCTTTGGCAATCGGGTTTTGCCGCGAGCAAGTCGATGGCAGCTTTCATCGCTTGTTTGCCGTAGCCCTTCCCTTGGAATTGTTCGCCGATCATGAAGCGCGGAATCCAGTAGCGGTCGTATTCTTCGTTTTCTGGTACGTCTTCTATGGCGAGCAGGCCGATGACGGTTTCTCCGTCACGTATCGCGTATGGTGTGAAGTTCGGGTCGACGTATGCCCAGGCGATTGTGTTGACGTTTTTCGCGACGAATTCTTTTTGCGATTCGGCTACTTCTAGTTTGACGCAGGCGCGTATATTGTCTTGGTTCACTTTTTCGAGTGTTATATTCATAATTGGGAACCCCTTTTCAAGTTGTCTTGTTTTATTCAACAGGAGTTGGGGATTTCCCTTCTTTCATTAATACATAATGAGCTGCTTTCCGTTCGCCGATAAGTTGCAGGCCGGATTTGGCGAGCAGGCCGCGGGCGACGTTGCGGTTGTTGAGCTGAGTGAAGTAGCGGAATTCGCGGTTCGTCATTTTCGGTTGGACGAGCATGAACCAGTCTTCGACAGTTTTGCGATGTTCGGTTTTTCCGGTGTGGCCGCATGATGGGCAGTTCCACTTCTCCCTACCCCACTGCATGCCAAGGCGGTCGCAGCCTGGGCAGATAACGCCAGGTTGGATATCTGCGGGGGTGATGCCGTACAAGTTTGCGAGAGGGAATGGGTTGTATTCTTTATGGTGTTCTATCAAGGCGTTTGCTAGATTGTAGATTGCGTGTCCGTCGAGAATTCTTTCATTCATGGGTAGTGATCGGAAATGGACAGACGCTTCGTAAGTGAACATCGTTTTCACTTCGGGCGACGGGTGTTCGATGGCGAGTTCATTGGTGTGTGCAAATGTGAGGATGCCGTCGATGGGGATTTGGATGCCGCGCTCGCCGAGCCAGTTTTTGAGCAAGTGGATTTTCCGGTCCACTTCGATGTACGGATTGCGCATCGGTTTGCGATCGCCGTTTTGGAATACTCGAATGAATTGTGTCGGGTTCGCTTTGATGACCGTTTTGTCTTTATGATTTTTCACTTCGACAACTGTGACAGATGATGGTGTGATGACGAGCGAATCGATTTGGAAATAGACGCCGTCTTGTTGTAGATAAAGATCGTGGAGTATGGCGTGCGGGTAGTCTGGGCGGAATTCATTGATGTGGTCGTCAAATTCGAGTTCGCCGTTGTAGCCTGCTTGACAGATTAGGAGATTCTTTTTGACCTCGTGCTTTTTATCATGATTGTTTCGCAGGCGTTTGTCCAAAGAAATGAGTGCTTTCAGTTCGTTTGGCATCGTTCGTTTTTTGTAGATCATTTTATCACCTCATGTTTAGTTTAGCTTGCTTAGTGTGTGAATGGAATAGTTTGGATGAAGCTCGAAGTTTGGGCCGTTTTTGGCGTTTTAAATTTTGTTTTGCGTCGATTTCGGCGGTTAAAAATGAATTTTGCTAGTTTGGGATTGAGTGATTAGTAGATTTTATGCGTGAGTTTGGGAGATTATGCGGATAATTTTTGGGATATGCGAGAGTTTTTTGGGTTATGCGTAAATAGCCGGCGTTATGCGTGATTCTTAGCGATTATGAGGTTTTGAAGACGTTTATGCGTGATTCGAAGAGTTTATGAGGTTTTGGACGCATAAAAGCCCTGATTCGAGCTAGTCAGGGCTTTGGTTCAAGTTTATTTGTTCAATTCCTTTATCGCTGCCACAGCCTCATCGATATGATGAACGGGTATGATTTCAATTGTTAAATTTTCTTGGGCTTTTACAGTCTCCGCTTCTTTCCTATTTGCATCGGGAACTATGATGTATGGGAAACCGCTTTGTTCCGATATGATCATCTTCCCTGCTATTCCACCCACTTCGTTGACTCTACCATTTGCTTCTAACGTTCCCGTGACGCCAAATGGAATTTGATTATGGAGGGTACCTTGATGAACCATCGCTGAGAGTCCTAACGCTAGGCCAGCGCTATCCCCACTATAATTTTCCTGACTAAGAAATTCATTAATAACTGTAATATCTTCCCGAAAATAACCTCTTACATTGTCCCCCATTATGTGAAATTGATCTTTGCCTAATCCTAAAAATCGTTTTATTTCATTTGTTTTACTTTTGTACCTATCTCGATTTGTAATCTTATGCAAATCAAACATTTGAATACCGTCTCTTTCGTAAATATCCCTTATCATACTTTCCTCTTTCATGTAATAAATATGGTTAAATCCAATCGCCAAAATATTAATCCCAGAGTTTTGTATAATTTCCTGTGGTTCTCTGTAGACATCTGCAATATACGTATTACTCTCATATTCTACGAGTAGAAATTCATACCCCAAAATGAGGGTCAATAAAGTTAGTACGAAAAAGTTGTTAAGGCTTCTAAACTTATCTTTTCGGAAAATAATCGATAGGATTAAAGCGATAATCATGAGGCCTATTAATGCCATTAGAAATGCGTAACTATTTATATAATCCAAATAATAAGCATTACCAAGTATGAAATAGATAGGGACTACTATGAAAATGCTATACACAAATGCTAACAGCTTGGTTGAGCGGTCTAGTGATTTATTCATATCTTGTTCCTTTCCTAATCATGGTTGCAGGTAAAAAGTGCTTTGGCCGGTTATGCCAAAGCACTTTGATAGAAAACGTGATGTTTATCCAATTTGTGTCATGAATTGGATAAGGTTATCTGCTTGAATGGTATCGGTCGCGACTTTGTTGCGGCCGACTTTTTGACATTTTGTACATTGGTGGATAATTTGGTAGCCTTTTTTTCCGGAGTAATCAAGGCCGATCGGTTTCATTAATGCTTTGCATTCACTTGCACGGTCTCCCGGAAAATTATCCATATGCTTCGAATACAGGCATACGGGACAATGGTTTCGAAAGCTGCCATTTGTTAACGGTTCAATGTTTGCACCGCAGTTTTCACATTGGAATGCGGTATTTTCTATTCTTCTTTTCATTTGCCATTCCTCCAAGATGTTATTTCATCTTTGGAGAAAAGGGTTCCGTTTGTTTTTCCACCGGAGTGGTATCAGGCTTTCAAAGGGAAGTGACCGATTCACCGTCTTGCTCTACAAAACGATTACTTCTAGTTCCTGCTTCACGGAGGCTTTTTCCATCCTCCGATCCGGACCACGATCGGGTTTATGATTTTATCCCGACCACTGTAAGGCGGATTGCTCCACCTTCCACTAGTAGGTGTTCACCTATAATCACTGACTTTGGCATTCGTCCCCTATTTGGCAATGAAAGTGAATAATTTTTGTTTCAAACCATTCACTCCTACTCAAATTGTTTTCTATTCCACTATATAGTATCATTTCTTTTCGCTTTTTTGAATAATTCAACAGAAGGTCGCGGGGAGCTTTATGGACTTCTTTCTTCACGTCGCGCTAAATGCTTTTGACAAATAAGGGGTTTTACGATGGCGATATGCGTGGTTATTGGAGTTTATGCATTTTTAGGAGCAGTTATGAGTTTTTGAAGACGTTTATGCGTGGATTGCGGGATTTATGCGTTTCTGGAGCGGTTTATGCGTTTTTCATTTAAAAACCGCCTGGCTCGACGGTTACTGAGTGCAGTATTGGTAGATGGCGGCGGTGGCCAGGCAGTCGCCGATTGCGTCGTGGGCGTCGTGTTCGAGTTGGAGGTGCTTCGCCAAGGTGCCGAGTTTGTGGTTCGGGGTTTCTGTAATTGTTTTGCGTGCGAGTTTGACAGTGTCAATGACGGTGTATTCGGGAATTTGGATGCCTTCGATGTTTTCGAGGGCGTACAGGAAACCCATGTCGAAGCTCGCGTTATGGGCGATGATCGGCAAATCGCCGATGAATTCGAGGAGCTCGTCGATTTTATACTCGATGGTCGGTGCCCATTGGACCATTTCGTTCGTGATGCCTGTCAGCCTTGTGATGGAAGCCGGTATATGGCGTTCCGGATTGATGAAGGTGTTAAGGACTTCGACGCGCTCGTGGTTGATGTATTTGAGGGCTCCGATTTGGATGATGCGATCAGCGCCAGCTCGAAAGCCTGTAGTTTCGAAGTCGAGGACGATATAGTCTGTAACGTGCTTGGATGTCGTTTTGTATTTCCTGACGCGAGACGCGCGGCGGGCGCCCCAGTTTTGGATGTCCGTCTTTGTTTGCAGCAGCTGTGCAGCTTTTCGGTTCGAGCTCATCTTGGATGCACATCCTTTAATATTATCGATTGTTGCAAATCTATTACTATATTACACCTTTTTAAAAGTATTAAACTAGATATATGTTTTATTCTTCGGTTATCGGTTGCAAACTGCTTACGAGCATGGTATTATTGCCCTACATTTTCGAACGGAGGGTTTACCAATGGCAACTATTACATTTCGAATCAAGTTGAACGGCTAATTGAATAGCGTTAAATGGCTCTGCTTATGTGGGGTGTTCGGAATGGGTCTGCCTTTTTACAATTTCATATGGAAATACAAAGAGACGGGATTGCCCTCTCTTTTTATTTTTGTGTTTTTGGGGAGCTCCTTTTCGACTACTTTTTCGTAACAAAGCCAACAATACTGAAGTAGATGAGAGGAGTTTTTATATGCAAGAAACTGTGAAACCGAAAAAATATGAGTTTTTGGCGGATGACCCGAATGTGAAGGTCATGCCGATCATGCTTTCACTCATCATCGGTGCTTTTTTCGCGATTTTGAATGAAACATTGCTGAATATCGCGATGGTTACATTAATGGAAGAGTTTTCGATTGAATTGCCGACGGTACAATGGATGGCAACAGGCTTCATGCTTGTGATGGCGATTGTCATTCCAATTTCGGCGTTGTTAATGCAATGGTTCACGACGAGGCAATTGTTCCTCGGAACGATGATTGTCTTTACAATCGGTACGATTGTTAGTGCGTCTGCGCCTACGTTTTCCATTTTGCTCGTTGGACGGTTGATTCAGGCGAGTGGTACCGGTTTGCTGATGCCTATTATTTTCAATGTGTTTTTAATGATTTTCCCGCCGGAACGCCGTGGAAAAGTGATGGGGTTGATTGGTCTTGTCATTATGTTTGCGCCGGCGATTGGACCGACACTCTCCGGAGTGATCGTTGAATATCTCGGATGGCGTTATTTATTTATCGTCGTCATTCCGTTTGCACTGTTTTCGATTATTTTTGCTTACAGGCATTTAATTAATGTTGGAGAAGTGACGAAGCCGAAGATTGATTTCATTTCGTTAATCTTTTCGACGATCGGCTTTGGCGGGGTCGTTTACGGTTTTAGTGCTGTCGGGGAAAGTGCGGATGGATTTTTAAGCGCGAATGTGCTGACCGCCATCGTTGTTGGCGTCATCGGCGTCGTTCTTTTCGTACTGCGACAATTGAAGCTGGAAGAACCGATCATGGATTTACGTGTGTTCCGTTATCCGATGTATACACATGCAGTCATTCTGTTTTTGATCATTATTATGTCGATGTTTGCGTCTGAAATCATTTTGCCGATTTATATGCAAGGTCCGTTGGCGTTAACCGCCGCTACAGCAGGGTTAGTCCTTTTGCCGGGAAGCATTTTGAACGGTGTCATGTCGCCGTTCATGGGGCATCTTTTTGATAAGTTCGGACCGCGCGTCTTAATGATTCCGGCGACGATTGTGTTGAGCGGAACGATGTTCATGATGAGCAGATTGACGGTTGACACTCCGGTTTGGGTCGTCGTGCTTGGGTATATTTTAATCATGCTGACGGTATCGGCGATTATGATGCCAGCGGAGACAAATGGATTGAACCAATTGCCGAAGAGATTGTATCCGCATGGAACGGCAGTCATGTCGACGTTGCAGCCGGTCGGAGGCGCGATTGGCGTTTCGATTTTCATCAGTATTTTGAATGCAAGGCAATTAAGGTATTTGGAAGGATCCGCGAATCCTGCTGATGCAGCGACGATTGATCTAGCGATGGTGGCGGGCGTTGAACTCGTTTACTTTATCGCTTTTGCGATGTCGATCGTAGCGGTTATTATGGCATTCTTCGTTTATCGTGCGAAGCCTGATGAGCCGGTTGAAGAGGAAGAAGTGCCGGCTGAATAGGAATTATGTAGGGAGGGACTGCCCCTGAAAGTTGATAATCGACTTTCTGTGGTGGTCTTTTTTTGTGTAGGAGTGGTGGATTATGAGCGCGGAAGGATGTTTTGCCGGGGATTTCTTTTTCGCGCTGAATGCTTTTGACAAATTAAGGGGGTCGTTCGGGGCGTTATGCGTGATTCGTGGGATTTATGCGCTTTTGGAATGATTTATGCGTGAATCGGATCTTTTATGCGTAATTGGTAGCCGTTATGCGTAAAGAAATGAATTTATGCGTGGATAGTGGGATTTATGCGTTTTTGGAGAAAGAAACAGCCTTTCCGAGAGTCGGAAAGGCTGTTTTGGATTAGATTTCGATAGCTACGAAGCTGCCGGCGTTATCTGTTTGGAATCTTGCTTTGCCATCTTTCGTGTTGCCTTTAATGGAAAGAACGTTACCACTGGTAAGGTCTTGAATTGACACGTTTTTATCGCTGTTCACTGACATGATGACATCGATTTTGTGATTGATGCTAGTCAGTTGTTGTTTCATGTCACCGATTCCATTCCAGAACGTGATTGTGTAAATGTCGGAAACGGCGTTGATTACTTCAGATGCACTGCTTCTTGCGATGGAGATCGTCATATCGCCGTGCAAGTCTTTGAATACATTTTTATGAAGCGAGAAGACTGCACCGTCTTTTTGGATGACAACTTCTTTCTTTGAATCTGTGAGTGCTTTCAAAGCAGAAGCGTTCAATTCGATATCAGTTTCCCCTTCAAACGCCGACAAGTCAAGCACGATTTCTCCTGTGGAGCTTGCAATCGTATCTTCTGTGACGACAAATTTCTGAGTTTCCGGTTCAGTTACAGGTTCTTCAGGCTCAGTAATTTGTGCTGCTCCAACGATTACCGTAACAGTTGATGTGAAATCGCCGTGTGTAACTGTGATTTCCGTTTCGCCTGCGCCTGTTGCTGTAATGAAGCCGTTTGCGACAGTTGCGACGTTTTCATTTGCAGATGTGAATGTTGACGAAGAAGTAGCGTCTTCTTCACCTACAAACGTGCCGTCCGCTTTTGTCGTAGTTTGTGTGACCGTCAATTGATCCGTTTCTCCTTCGATAAGGGAGACGTGATTTTTATTGACTGCGAATGCGATTGTGTCCGGTTGTTCTGGTTCTTCCGGTAGCTCCGGCTCTTCCACTTTGCCCGTCACTTCAAGGTAGACGAGTGTGACATCACCGTTTGGCATAACGACGCGGACTTGTGTTTTACCTGGTGCATGTGCTGTGACGAGTCCTCTTTGGACAGTCGCAAGCGTGTTGTTGACGACGTTGAAGCGTGAGTCAACAGTTGCATCGCGTTGTGTCGTTTTCCCGTCTGGCGTGACAGTCGTTTCAGTTACTTTGAGTTGCTGCTGTTCGCCTACTTCCATTGTCATTTCAGTCGCACTTAGTTCGTACGTGACAACGTTCTGTGGAAGGTTTTCTACTTTTACGTAAACGTAGAATGTTTCCTTTAGATTTGTTTGTTGATTGTTGTCGTAGACATTGATGCGCAATTGTGATTGGCCTGCTTTCAATCCTGTAACAAGACCTTTCTTCACAGTTGCGACAGTGTTATCGATCACTTTGTAAGCGCCGAAACCTGTTACGTCTCTTTCAGTGACTGTGCCGTCAGGTTTTACAGTCGTTTCCGTGACATAGACTTGTTCCTGTTGACCAACTCCGATGTTCACATGAGTTTGATTCACAGTATACGTAACGATGTCTTGCGGAAGATTTTTCACTTCCAAGTAGACGTAGATCGTTTCGTGTCCTTCGATCAAGACGCGAACTTGCGTTTTTCCTGCTTGCTTCGCTGTGACAAGTCCTTTTTGAACAGTTGCGTACGTGTTGTTAACGACGTTGTAGCGAAGTTGTCCTGTTACGTCTTTTTCGATGACAGTGCCGTCAGGTTTTACTGTCGTTTGAGTGACATAAAGCTGTTCTTGCTGGCCTACGCCGAGTACCATATTTGTTTTATTGACGGAGTATGTGACTGTCTCTTCGCCAACTGCCTTTTCAGCGACTTCGACTGCAACTGTTGCTGAGAAGTCTTCGTACGTAACAGTGATTTCGGTTGTGCCTGCAGCGACTGCTGTGACGATGCCGTTTTCTACTGTCGCGATTGACTCATCCGCTGAAGTGAATGTGGCTTCTGCAGTGACGTCTTTCTCTTCAGTTGTGCCGTCTGCTTTTGTCGTTGTTTCAGTTACAAATAGCTGTTCTTGATGTCCTGCTTCAAGTGAAACTTTTGTTTTATTCACCGCGTACGTGACTTCATCATTCACTTCTTCCGCCACTTCGATTGCGATTGTCGCAGTGAATTCTTTGTATGTTACTGTAATGTCTGTCGTGCCTGCGCTAACAGCAGTAATATTGCCGTTTTCGACTGTCGCGATTGACTCGTCAGCAGAAGTGAATGTTGCGTCTGCTGTGACGTCTTTCTCTTCTGTCGTTCCATCCGCTTTTGTCGTCGTTTCAGTTACAGTCAATTGCTTCGATACGCCGACTTCAAGTTCAAGCGCTTCATGGTTGACTGTGTATTCGACTTCGTCATCCACTTGGTCGCCAGCATTGTAGATGATCGCTTCAGCTTTATTGCCTGCAGCGTCTTCGTATTTCACTTTGACCGAGTTGTCTTTTTTGTTAAGCTCAGGAAGTTCGAATGTGAATGTCCCATCTTGCTCGAGTTTGACCGGGCCGGATGCGACAACTTCTTCACCTTTCAATACTTCGTAAGACGCTTTTAGTTTCGTGTTGATGTCATAGCCCATGTCGTATTCAACGAGTTCCGCTTGGTATGCGATATAAGCGTCATCGATTCGGCCGGTTGCAGTTGTGCCTTCAATTGCCCCTTCGATCGTACCCGCTTCGGATTTAACGACGACTGGTCCTACGTAGTCACCGATGATCGGTGGGTTGCCGGATACCGTCATTGCAGTATAGTCGATTGTGTAGAGACCGTCCGGAATTGTTGTTGCGCCGGATCCGCCCCAAGGATTGTATTGTCCTTTAATCGCTAACTGGTATGAGCCTGCCCCTAGTGAAGAGCCCGCGTGCAGGTAGCCGATGTAGCCGTCTCCGTAATCGCCGCCTTCAGGGTCCATGATGTCCCAAATTTCCAAGTAGTTCGTAGCAACGTCGCTCGTGATTGTGAAGTAAAGCATCGCTTCGTCTTTCACGCCGTCGCCGTTGAAGCTCAAGTCTGTTTCCGTGATGCGCATGTCTCTAATTTCAGCTGCTGCTTCCCCGCCGAAATCGGCTGCGAATGGCAATGATGCAGTCGTGCTGCCGCCTTCGATGTTGATGTAGCCGAGGATTTCAGATCCAGGTGCTGGATTCGCATTTGCGGAAGCTGTCAATGTGACGTTGAGCAACTGCTCGCCTGATAAAGTAAATGTCGGCTTGTCGATTGTGACTGTTGCGTCTGCAAAGCCTTTCGTCACTTGTACAGAGGCGTTGTATGTGCCGCCATTGCCGTTCATGTTCTTGACAAGGATTTGCTTTGTCACTTCAATGTTATTCGATAAATCTTGTGGACCGAATGTTACTGTCCCTTTTTTATTTTCAACGATGTCGCCATCATTGTTTGCTTCGTCGATTGCGTAAGCAAGGATTTCAGGGTGCGCTGCTTGGTATGCTTGTACGCGGCCAGCTCCTTGTGCGAATACGTCGTACTTGCTAGTGTCGAGGACCTTCGCTGTGTTGGAAAGCGCAACTTTTACGTCGAAGGCATCCCAGTTCGGATTCGCCTGTTTCACTAGCGCCGCGATTCCCGCAATATGTGGTGTAGCCATGGAAGTACCTGTTTTACGTGCGTACGCTTGTTCGTAGGTGGCTTCCGGGAAGTCTGCTTTGTACATCGGAATTGTGGACATGATGTTCGTTCCCGGTGCTGTGACGTCAGGTTTAATGTCGAAGTTTGGTGTGGACGGTCCGCGTGAGCTGGAGTCGTTCACTTCGTCTCCAGTAGTCCAGTTAAAGTTATTTACATCAAATGAGATTTTCCCTTCTCCGTTTTCCAAACCGTCGTTGATTGCCTTTCCATCATTGTAAGACATGTTAAATGAAGGGATCGCCACATCAAAAACATTGCCGCCGCCTACATTGGACATCGGATTATCGTTTCCATCCGCATGATCCTTTGTATTGTACATAATGATCGCTTTGGCGCCTTTTTCCGTAGCAATTTGGATTTTTTCCAGGAACGCAATTTCCCCACGAGAAACATGGACAACTTTTCCTTGGACGTCCAACTGATCATAGTCCGAATCTTTTCCAACCCCAGGGATTGCTATGATATCCAATTCCCCAGATAATTCTTGTTTAAGATTTTTTCCAATTGGCGTGAAGAAAAATTTCACGTTTTTTGAGAATTGGAATTCGCCGTTTGTCACTTCTGCTTTGACGGTCGACAATTCTGGGTTCGTCGTGTTGCCGACTGCGATGCCGAGACGGGCTGTACTAGGAGTGCCCATCGTGCCGCGGTTCGGGCCAGAGTTTCCTGTTGCGATGACTGAGATTGTGCCTGCTAGCATGGCGTTATTGATAGCGAATGAACCAGCGTCCGTTTCAGTGTTGGAGCCGCCGCCTAGTGAAAGGTTGATGACGTCCATTTCTTCGATGACTGCTGTGTCGATCGCTTTAACGATGCCTGATGTGGCACCGCTGCCGTATGCGCCAAGTACGCGGTATGCGTAAAGGTCGATTTTCGGTGCGATTCCTTTAATGCCGTATATGTTATTGCCGATTGCGGCGATTGTGCCCGCGACGTGTGTGCCGTGGGAAGTGTAGAATGAGCTTCCGTTCGCATTGAATTCAGGTGTGCCAGCCGGACGCTCTACAGGTGACGTTTCAGATGCGTCGTCATCTGCGCGTGGGCGTGTGTATGTGCTGCTGTTTGGAATGAAGTTTTTGCCACCTTTGTAGATGCCTTGGAAATCTGGGTGGTCGGCGTCGATTCCTGTGTCGAGGACAGCGACCTTGATGCCTTGTCCTTCATAGCCTTCTGCCCAGAGCGCTTCGATTCCGAGGAATCCGATGCTTGTATCCATAGCAGGACCGACTTGTCCACCTTTTGCTTTTTCTTCAAGTTTTAATTCGGACGGGGCCGGTTTTTTCAGACCGTTTGTTTTAGAGAGGCTTTTCGATTTACCATTATCGAGTGCATGTACAATCGTGTCTGGCTCGACGAGTGTGACGCCATTTACTTCGAGAAGTTTTGGCAGGTCGTCAGCTTTGACAGTTCCGGACATTCCGTTCAGGACGGTATCATATGTGAAGCCTTGTTTAAATTGAATGCCTTTGATAACCATTTCTTTTTTCGCAGCTACCTGCTGGTTGCGCACTTTTTGTTTTGTCTGTTGTGCTTCTGCGCTGGAGAATGGTTTTCCTTTCAGTTTGTGGATTCCTTTTTGGAGTCCTACTGATTTTTCAGATAGATGGATAATAACTGGAACTTCTTGATTCCCTGCTACGTTTTGGAGCTCTTCATGCAGTTTCGCTTCGCCCCCGAGCAGGTTGAGCTGTTCGGCAATGGCTGCTTTTTGCTGCATGATGCTTTCATCTTGCAAGTTTTGCTTGAATTGTTTAGCCGTTTGTTCAGCTGTGGTTTCCGATGTTTCCGCTGAATCGACCGGATCCGTGTTGGCGGATGCCGTGAGTGGCGTCAGCATGGAAAGCACGAGGATAAACGCTAAAAACGTGCTGAACAGCTTTGTGAAGTGACGATTCTTCAAAATACCTATTCCCCCTTAGTAGTTTGGTAGATTGCCACTTCACGATAGCATAGCGTGATTTGTTTGAAAATAGTGATTGGTGTCGTTAATAGCGATATTTCAGAAAAATCGTTCAAAGGATATGGATGGTTCTGGATGTGAGTAGTGCTGAGGATTTATGGATGAAGCTGGAATTATGAGTATTTAGCTAAGTTGCTTGTTTAGGTGTTTCGATATGGGATTTTGACAAGTTGCTGGCGATGTTTTGGATAGTGCGATTCATGTCGTGGCGGTTATGCGTGGTTTTTTACGTTTATGCGTTTCTTGAGGGATTTATGCGTGAATGTGCCGATTTATGCGTAAGTTTCTGGATATATGCGCGGATTTTTGCGGTTATGGGTTTTTAGAGCGATTTATGCGTGATTGACCGGTTTTGCTTATGCTTATGCAGAAAAGAAGGACCAGCCTTCGCACTGATGCGGAAAGACTGGTCCTTTTTTGTTTTAAATTTGGATTGCTGTGAAGCCTACGTTCGTGTCCAGGATGATGATTTCATCTGTGAAATCAATATCTGTGAGCGTGGATGGATCTTCAGCTCCGTTTTTCCCTGTGACTTCAAGGTAGACAAAGGTAGACTCTCCATTCGGCAATGTTACATTGACTTGGGTTTTGCCTGGCTGATGCGCTGAGACAAGACCTTTTGAAACTGTTGCGATTGTGTTATGGACGACTTTGAATTTTGCGTCGATCGTTACATCGCGTTGTGTCACTATACCAGCATGTGTGACGGTTGTTTCAGTAACTTTCAATTGCTTTTGTTCGCCGACTTCCATTTTCATGTTAGTCCGATTAAGTTCATATGTGACGATGTCCGACGGGAGTTCCCAAACAGTGATGAAAGCGTAAATTATGTCTTTAATCTCGCCGTCGTTTTGGTCTTTCACTTCGATACGCAATTGCGAGCTGCCGGCTCTCAAGCCTGTCACAAGGCCCTTTTTCACTGTAGCAACTGAATTGTCAATCACCTTATAGGCGGAGTGCCCCGTAACTTCTCGTTGAGAAATTACATTGCCGTCAGGTGTAACTGTCGTTTCTATTACATGCAGCTGTTCCTGTTGACCTACACTAATATATACGTCTGATAGATTCACAGAGTATATGACTGTGTTTTGCGGTTTTTGTGTAACCGTCAAATAAACGTTAATCGTTTCCTGTCCATCGATCAGGACGCGCACTTGTGTCATGCCCGCTTCTTTTGCTGTAACGAGGCCTTTTTGTACAGTTGCGTGCTTGCCGTTCATCACGTTGTAACGAAGGCTTCCTGTAACATCCCTTTCGACAATGCTGCCATCAGGTTTCAAAGTTCTTTGCGTGACGTACAGCTGCTCTTGTTGACCTTCTTCAAGAGTAAGATTGGTTTTATTTACAGAATATGTGACGATGTCTTTCGCTTTTTCGGTTACTTCCACTACCACTGTTGCTATGAAGTCTTTATGAGTAACTGTGATATCCGTTTTTCCTGGACCTTTTGCTGTAACAAGGCCTTTATTAAGAGTTACGACAGCTTTGTTGGCAGGGACGAATTTCGTGTCTGCCGTGACGTTCTTCTCCACTTTCGTTCCGTCTGGTTTTGTTGTTGTTTCTGTTACTGTCAGCTGTTCTGTTTGGCCTACTTCGAGCGCGAGGTTAGTTTTATTCACGGAATACGTGACAATGTCTGCCGCTTTTTCGGTTACTTCAACTGCTACTGTTGCTGTGAAGTCTTTGTGAGTAACTGTGATATCCGTTTTACCTGGACCTTTTGCTGTAACAAGGCCCTTATTGAGGGATACGATCTTATTGTTGGCAGGGACGAATTTGGCGTTTGCCGTGACGTCCTTTTCCACTTTCGTACCATCTGGTTTTGTTGTTGTTTCTGTTACTGTCAGCTGTTCTGTTTGGCCTACTTCGAGAGTGAGATCAGTTTTATTCACGGAATACGTGACAATGTCAGCCGCTTTCTCAGTTACTTCAACTGCTACTGTTGCTGTGAAGTCTTTGTGAGTAACTGTAATATCCGTTTTTCCTGGACTTTTTGCTGTAACAAGGCCCTTATTGAGGGATACGATCTTATTGTTGGCAGGGACGAATTTGGCGTTTGCCGTGACGTCCTTATCCACTTTCGTACCATCTGGTTTTGTTGTTGTTTCTGTTACTGTCAGCTGTTCTGTTTGGCCTACTTCGAGCGTAAGGTTAGTTTTATTCACGGAATACGTGACAATGTCTGCCGCTTTTTCAGTTACTTCAACTGCCACTGTTGCTGTGAACTTTTTATGAGTAACTGTGATGTTAGTCTTGCCTGGAGCCACTGCTGTGACTAGGCCTTTTTGGACGGTTGCAACCTTTTTATCGCCCGTTTTGAATGTAGAATTGGATGTAACATCCTTTTCCACAATTGTACCATCCGCTTTTATCGTTGTTTCAGTTACTGTTAGCTGTTCATTTTTTTCTGCTTCGAGAGCGATATTGTCCTTATTCACGGAATATGAGACAGTATCCACTGCTTTTTCGGTAACTTCTACTTCCACTGTTGCAGTGAAGTCCTGATAAGTGATAGTGATGTTCGTCTTACCTACTCCAACTGCTTTGACGAGACCTTTATTGACAGTTGCAATAGACTTGTTCGCAGAAGTAAATGTCGCTTGTTTAGTAACATCGTTCTCTGCCGTTGGCGTTATTTCTGTTACAGTCAGTTGTTTAGATTCGCCGATTTCAAGGGCAAGCGATTCGTAGTTGACTTTATACGAAATCTCTTCGTCCACTTCGTCGCCGGCGTTGTAGATGATCGCCTCGGCTTTATTGCCAGCCGCGTCTTCGTATTTCACCTTAACCGAGTTGTTCTTTTTGTTCAGCTCTGGAAGGTCGAATGAGAATTTCCCATCTTGCGCCAACTTGACAGGGCCGGACGCGACGACTTCTTCACCCTCCAATACTTCGTAGGTTGCTTTTAGTTTCGTATTGATATCGTAGCCCAGTCCGTACCATACAAGTTCTTCTTGGTAGGCGATGTAGGCATCGTCGATTTGGCCTGTTGCTGTTGTGCCCTCGATAGCCCCCTCAATCGTACCCGCTGTAGATTTTACAACGACCGGTCCGACATAGTCACCGATGACGCCGGTAGCTGACAATGCTGTGAAGTCGATCGTGTAGAGACCGTCTGGAATTGTCGTTGCGCCCGTACCTCCCCACGGGTTGTATTGTCCTCTAATTGGTAATTGCCATGATCCTGCCGGTAGTGAAGTGCCCGCGTGCAAGTAGCCGATGTAGCCGTCTCCGTACTCGCCGCCTTCAGGATCCATGATATCCCAAAGCTCAATGTAGTTAGTAGCAACGTCGCCCGTAGTCGTGAAATAGAGCATCGCTTCGTCTTTCACGCCGTCGCCGTTGAAGCTCAAGTCTGTTTCCGTAATTTCCATGTCTCTGACTTCAGTTGGAGCTACCCCGCCGAAATCAGCTGCGAACGGCAATGAAGCCGTCGTACTGCCGCCTGTAATATTGATGTAGCCGAGGATTTCATCGCCGGCTTTCGTGTTTGCAGCGGATGCTGTCAATGTGACGTTGAGCAATTGCTCGCCGGATAAGGTGAATGTCGGCTTGTCGATTGTGACTTTCGCGTCACCGAATCCTTTCGTCACTTGCACGGATGCATTGTATGTGCCGCCGTTGCCGTTCTCGTTTTTCACGAGGATCTGCTTAGTGACAGAGATATTGCTTGAAAGGTCTTGTGGACCGAATGTCACAGTCCCTTTTTTGTTTTCGACTTCCTCTCCATCGTTGTTTGCGGAGTCGAGTGCGTATGCCAGGATTTCAGGGTGTGCTGCTTGATATGCTTGTACGCGGCCTGCCCCTTGTGCGAATACGTCGTACTTGCCAGTGTCAAGGACCTTCGCTGTGTTGGAAAGCGCGACTTTTACATCGAAGGCATCCCAATTCGGATTCGCTTGTTTCACTAGCGCCGCGATTCCCGCAATATGTGGTGTAGCCATGGAAGTACCTGTTTTACGCGTAAATGCGGTTTCGTAGGAAGCATCCGGGAAGTCTGCTTTGTACATTGGAATTGTGGACATGATATTCGTTCCAGGTGCGCTGACATCAGGTTTGATGTCGAAGTTCGGAGTGGACGGTCCGCGTGAGCTGGAGTCGTTCACTTCGTCGCCTGTTGTCATTGTCTTATCAAAATTGCCAAACGAGATTGTGCCTTCCGCTTGTGCGAGTGCTGCACGGATTGCGTCTCCATCAGTTTGGGACATGTCGAATGTCGGAATGAATTCGAAGTCGTCTCCAAGGAATGTGCCGGATGCGCCCGGTGCATTTGTTCCACCAGCGAAATTGTGGACGATGATGGCGACTGCGCCGTTATCTTTCGCTGCTGCAATTTTGTCGACGAATGCGATTTGACCGCGTGCAACGAGTGCGACTTTGCCATTCATATCAAGTCCTGTGTAGTCGGCTGCTGCACCGATGCCAGGGACTGCGACGAGGCTATATTCGCCGTTAAGTTGCGTAGCGAGGTTAGCGCCGTATGTTGTACCCATTAGATTCAATGTTTTTGATAGGCTATAGCTGCCGGCGTTGATGTTGATGTCGCCGAAGTAGTGAGCTTCAGGGTTTGTCGTGTTCCCGACTGCGATACCTAGACGGGCTGTGCCTGGTGTGCCCATCGTTCCGCGGTTCGGACCGGAGTTTCCTGTAGCAATGACAGAGATTGTGCCAGCGAGCATAGCGTTGTTGATGGCGAAGGAACCACTGTCTGTTTCAGTGTTAGAGCCACCACCGAGCGATAGGTTGATGACATCCATTCCTTCGATGACTGCTGTATCAATCGCTTTGATAATACCGGATGTAGACCCGCTGCCATATGCGCCAAGTACACGGTATGCGTAAAGGTCAACTTTTGGTGCGATCCCTTTAATACCGTATTTGTTGTTGCCGATTGCGGCAATTGTTCCTGCGACGTGCGTGCCGTGGGATGTGTAGAAGGCTCTTCCGTCTGCGTCGAATTCAGGACGGTGGGACGGACGATCCAATGGTGATGTCTCGGAAGCGTCGTCGTCAGCACGAGGGCGGGTATAGTCGTTGCCATTGTGCAGGACGAAGTTTTTGCCGCCTTTGTAGATGCCTTGGAAGTCAGGGTGGTCGGCATCGATTCCTGTGTCGAGGACAGCGACTTTGATGCCTTGTCCTTCATAGCCTTCTGCCCAGAGCGCTTCGATTCCGAGGAAGCCGATGCTTGTATCCATAGCAGGTCCGACTTGTCCACCTTTCTCTTTCTCTTCAAGTTTTGATTCTGAAGGGGCTGGTATTTTCAAACCGTTAGCTTTAGAGAGGCTTTTCGAATTACCGTTGTCGAGGGCGTATACGATTGTGTCCGGTTCAACGAGTGTGACTCCTTGAACATTTAGGAGTTTTGGAAGATCGTCCGCTCTGACTGTACCTGACATACCGTTTAGGACAGTGTCATATGTGAAGCCTTCGGTGAATTGGATGCCTTTGGCGACCATTTCCTTTTTCACGTTGATCTGTTGGTTACGTACTTTTTGTTTTACTAGTTGTGCTTCATTTTTGGAAAGTGTTCGTCCTTTTAATCCGTTAAGACCCATTTGGAGTCCTACTGATTTTTCGGATAAGTGGATGATGACTGGGACTTGCTGGTTTCCTTTGATGTTTTGAAGTTGTTCATGCAGTTTCGTTTCTCCGCCGAGTAGATTCAGCTGTTCAGCGATAGCCGCTTTTTGCTGCATGACTTTTTCATCTGAGAGGTTTTCTTTGAAGGTTTTTGTTGCTTTTGTTGCCGATGTTACTGCTGCGCCAGTCGGGTCCGAGCTTGCGGAAACCGAGAACGGCGTAAGCATGGAAAGCACTAAGACGAGCGCAAGGAACGTACTTAGTAGCTTTGCAAAAGAATGATTCTTCAAAATACCTTTTCCCCCTTTATGATTGATAGATTGGTGCCAATACAAGATAGTATTGGTAGGAAACATTTAGAATAGCTGTTTTTGTCGAAGGTACAGATTGTCCAGAAATATTACACGAAGGTAGTAGAGATTCTTATTTCTTATGGCACGAAGGTGCCATAAGTTCCTCAAATATGGCGGGAAACGATATTCCTATGAGACATAAAACAATAGTGTCTGTCATTAAAAAGATGGGGATTGTGGATGCCAAATATGAGATTTGTAGAATTCAGGTGAATTTCAGAGCGGTTATGCGTGAATTTCTGGAGTTATGCGTTTTTGACGGCGTTTATGCGTGTGTAGATGGAGTTATGCGTGATTAATAGGTTTTATGCGTATTTGTTGCGGATTATGCGTGTTTCGCGGTGGTTATGCGTGATTGTAGGAAAAGCTTGTCGCGCTGAATGGTTTTGACAAATTAATGGTTCGATTTATTGGGAGTTCTCATTAGTAGAGTGTAAGTTTTCGTTTATTGTTAAATTCAGGTTTGATTCAGAGATGTGGGTCGCGGAGGAAATTCTGGGTGATGTGGTTGTCGGGTTCGTATGACTTGAAGCTGTAGCCTTCTTGTTGCAGCCAGTCGATTATTTTTGGAAGGGCGATTGTTGTTTGGCTGCGGTCATGCAAGAGGACGATGATTTCCTTGTCGCCGGATTTTGCCGCTTTCGCGACGCCATCTTGGACGTTTTTCACAATTTGGTCTGATTGCTTGTCGGTGTAACGCCAGTCGTTGGAGTCGACGTCCCAATCCCACATTTTAAGTCCGCGGTCCACGAGGCTTTTTTGCATGCTCGGCGTGACGAGCGGTTTGCTTCCATATGGGACACGTACGAGATTGGAAGTCTTCCCTGTCAGTTGTTCGACGAGTTCCACACCGCCCATCATTTCTGCAATGAATGATTCGGTCGATCCGTAAACATACGCCTTGTTGTGGGTCATGCTATGCGAACCGACGTAATGGCCGCTTTCCGAAACGGTTTTGACGATTGCCTCATTCTGCTTCATTTGGTTGCCTAAGAAGAAAAAGGTGGCAGGCACTTTGTATTTTTCAAGCGTCGCGTTATTGATCAACGTAAATTGATTCGGACCGTCATCGAACGTCAAGTAGACGTTCGCTTTATTGGTCGTCGATACTGGCTGCTGTTCCACTGAATATGCTTTAATCACTTCCTCGAAATCCTTATGGCTCATATGATTGAACTCCTCGCGATAAATGCGGATCGTATGGTGGTCTTGAAAATATTCGAATTGGAACCCGGTTTCGCGAGCGATATATTTTACGCTAATGAAGAGCTGACCGTTAATGGAGGCGAGAGGTTGCCACGGCTGATCCACCCCGTCCAATGTCGTTGCTCCTGTTGAATGATTGTATACAATTTCTTTCCCGCGCTTGCGGATCGTCGTCTCCCCATCTTTCACTTCGATAGACAAGTAAAGATATTTTGCGATGTCTTCGAGCGGCACTTTCGTGTCACCGTCAACGACACGGATATCCTCAATTGGCAAAATACGATCGTGGAGTCCGACAGACCGTTTTCCCTTTTCGCTTGCGGCTTCGACGTTCCCCACTCCTGTGAATAAAATACAAATGATTGCGATACACCATGCCCAAGTCCATTTCTTCATTCGCTCTCCCCCGTCTCCTTTCGAAATGATCCGATTTCTTCACTATATTGAAAGAGGGACAGGTCTAGAAGTGGAATTTGCAACGGTGCGCGGGAATTTGTAATTTCCCAATACTAACTGTCGCGCCAATTGCGTTTGGCAAACTAATGGAACCGCCTGTTGAATCGTACGAAACGCCTGAAGGAGACATCGAACCGCCTGAAAACTAACAATGGAAACGACAAAAAACCGCCACTTGGGCGGTTTTTGAGTTCGTGATTATTCTACAAAGCCGTATTTCACATAATTTTTCCAGCCGAATGCTCTCCAGTCGCTTCTTGATGGGAATTCGAGTGGGAATGGAAGAAAGACATTCGATTGGATATTGTATTCGTCGATGTTGCGGCTATGAATTACGACGTCTCCGGTAGTGAGTCCTTCTGTCACGACAGCTCGGTTGTTCGTAATGAATGGAACAGTGACGGCCGTTTTTGCGGTGCGGCCTTTTTCGTCAAGCTTCCATGCAATGGCGCTATCTTTCACGTACGTATCAAGCCAGTCAAGTTTTACTGCGACTGCGTCTGCTTCATTCACGATGATTGTTGCGTTCACATTCGCACCGAATGGCAAGTTAACTAGCTCTTCAGCAGGCATAATGGTGAGTTCATACAGGTCGAGCGAGTTTTCCCGTTCTTTCGGATCGAGCTTATCGTACGCTTCGCGCCATCTGCTATCTGTTGCTGGCACTTCGGATATGGAGTGGACCGTGCCTTCAATGGCCGTTTCCAAATGATTTTGCTGGATTTGGACCGGATCGCCCGCTTCGACTTTCTGCCATTCGTCGAGTTGGACGTATGTCGTGACAAGTTTGGTGTCGCTGTAAATATCGGCGGCGAGCGTGAAGCCGTGCTTGTCCACTTTCGAAACGGTTCCATCGACTGGGCTGATGAGTGCCGGACGGGTCGCGTCTTGGTTAAGCTGCGTTTGAACGACGGCAAGTTTCCGATCGATTTCCGACAGTTCGCGTTCTGCCTCAGCGATTGCTTGGGCGAAGGCGCCGTCTTGGTGGACATCGACTTGGACGTCGACATTCAATTCGACTTCGGAGTCTCCAGGCGTTTCGGTCGTATTGACGTGAGACGAGTTATTTTGGGCGCTTCGCCGGTCTGATTCAAGGGTGGCAATTGTTGATTCAATTGCATCCCGTTGTTCAAGGAGACCTTCCTCTTCCGCCTCCCATGCCGCGAGTTGGCTCTCTGCGCGTTCGGTCTGCAGCAACGCGATTTCATCCCCGACTTGAACCGGGTCTCCTTCTTTGACGAGCCATGTATCGATGACTTCATCGTCGCCGACATAGACGGTGTAAATGTCTTCCGGTGTAATGAGTCCCTCTTTCATTACTTCGTCCACATAATGTCCAGGAGTCATGCGCTCGTGGTGCTGGACATACAATGTTTTTGGGACGGTGCTTTTCTTTGAAAAAAGCAGATGGACGTTGACGGCGATGAACAGGCTGACGATGACGGCGACGGTAATGCTTAATCTTTTATTCATCTAGAAGCCACCTCCGAAAAGTGAATTGAGGATGGAATCGAACGGAATGAAGGCGACAGCGGCCGTAATGAGGGCCAGTGCGACATGCAAGCCGATCAAAATCCATAGTTGCTCCTTCCATCTTCCGTCAACGAGAAAGCCACGGATGAACCGGTATTGCAAAGTTATGATCAGCGCGCTTGTGATTGTCAATTGGTTCATGAAAAGAATCAAATACCAATTTTCCATGACCGTGACGGCGAGCGGGCCGAATGATAGAAATGAAAGACTGACGGTAACACCTTTCATTGCAAAGACGATGAAAAGGACCGCCTTTTCCATAAGCAGGACGCCTGTGACGAGCACTTGCAGCGGGACCAGCTTCTGGTATGGGATTTTCGTTAGAGTCGAGAGGAGTAAGGCGACTCCGAAAATATGAAACGCTATGTATAGGATTGACCATATAAACGTGCCTGCAAGTGAAGCGTATCTTGCGATTATGTAGTCCGTCGTTGTCATTGTCGTCATCAATGACGTGAGTGCTTCCGTACCCATGCCCCAAATTTCTCGGATTGCAAAAAGTAAGATGCCGGCTAGGAAAACGATGAACAGCCGTTTGTTGAAGTGCCGCATCGTTCCGGTTTGCAGCTGGGACGCAAGCTCATAAGGCCTCGTCAAAAAGTGCCAAAATCGGTAGTCGAAAAACAAGCGCGACCATCCTTTCTGCGAATATATTTTGATGCTGTATACATAACTGTATCAAATCTCGTGAAATTTTCAATTTTTAGTAGACATATTATGTATGTTTTTTGGAGATTTTGGCCAGTCTAGGTAGAAATTCATTCCCCCAAACGCCTCATTTCCCGGGAAATCGACAAAGGAGCGGATTTTGATGGATCAAGACGATAAACACCGATTTACTGTGCAGGATTTTTTATTCGGATTGACCGGTTCTACTGTTTTCGTCATTGCGTTGCACTTTTTCACGAATTGAATGAACCAAGTTAGCAAGCTTTATATACCCTATCAATCTCATAGATTAACCCAATTTGAAGGCAAAATTAAAAACACTTATCGTTTGTCTGGACGATAAGTGTTTTTTCATGAGTTGTTTTTCAATTTTATTGCAGTCCTTCCGTCAGTTGAGTGAATAAGGAGCGGTTGTTTGTTTCGAGTGCGTAGTCGATCATACGTGTGCGGTTTTCGGATTCGATTTCTTTCATCAGCTCCTCTGCTTCCTTAATGACGACTTCGGGTATTTCCAGTTGCAAATTCAATGTCCCTTCGAGAATTGACGATAGATGTAGGTGAAGATCCGAGATGAGAAGCAGCTGGTAAAGCGGCAGGCGGATGAATCGGCTGCCCCGTTGGAAGACGAACACTTCGCCAAGGTTTTCGACTTGCAGGCTCTTCACATTGACGACGATCTCTTTTCCTTCAGAGGGGACAAATTGGTATACTTCACCGCCTTTTAGTATCGAAAAATATTGGTAGGCGAACACGAGACGTAGACGGAAATCCTCTTGGCTAGTGAAAAAAGGCGTCATACGCTGAACTGATAGCATTTTCATCCCTCCATCATTGAATATTCCGATTATTATCATTCTATCATAGTTCACAATGTTTTGTGAATGATTTGTTTTCTATACTATTCAACGTCCATTCAATTGATGATTCCACTTGTTTGAAATGATATCATTTACGATTACGGCGTAGAAGCCTTATAATAAAAGGAATGCTTTAGTTTAGGGAGTGAGCCGATGCACATGTCAATGGAACGATTTTCGTATTTGCATGAGCGTGAAATAGATGAATGGATGGATCGGATCAAGCATTCGTTCCGGCCAGATGTACAGGAAGAGTCCGAGCAAATCCGGAAGGCGGTTTCGTTAGTCCGAAAAGATGCGTTTCTTGACTTCCGTTTTTTGCAGGGCGTGAATACCCTTATTGCGACATTGGGTGATGAAGGCGAGCAAACAGTGAAGCTTGCCCCTTCTGTATCGTTCAAGGAATGTACATGCAGCAACGACGATTGGTGCGTTCATAAGATTGCGACCGTCTTCCGACTCTATTCACAGTTTCATTCATTGACGGAATGGCTGCATGATTGGCAACGGCGAGAGACGGAACAGATGGCGCTGTCCGTTTCGGAACGGACGCCCGAAGTTTGGAATGAAGTGTTGTACAGGCTGACGAAGCCGCTTCGGCAAATAGGGCCCGGTGACAATCCGAATGTTTTCATCCATGAAAGCTCGTTGATGGACCAAAAAGTGATTCCGCTATCCCCTTTCGAATGGGAGTGGAAGCCGCTATTCGAATTGTTTTACCGTCTGCATCTTTTGGAAGCGGGCTGGTCGTTTGCGCGCGAACATCTCGAGGAGGCAAACCATTTCACATACCGCCAATGGCAAGTGAAAATGTGGCTCAATGAACAGATCGAGAAGTTGCGCGATATTGGCAAATCGCTCGTCAAGAAGCCGAGGCTGTTCGAGACGGACGCGTTTTACACGGCGCTGAAAACACAAGTCCGCAAATTCGCTTTACGCAATGAGGGGCTTTTTGAAGTCCGCCTTGAAATATATGCGATCATGTGGGAGTTCCTGTACAAAGACCAAGCTTCACAAGAGAAGGAGCTTGCCAATCTTCTTGAAGATGATTCGGTCGATGCATCCTTTTTCGCCGCTTATTTCAATTTGACGAAAGGCGATGAGGAGTCGTTAGCGAAAATTGCGGAACGCGCGGGCGGAGAGCTTGTCGGACATTGGCTTCCATTAGCGGACCTTGCTGCCGAGATGGAGGATGCCGGTTCCCTTTCAGTGATCATGGATACGATCTATCCACATATCGGCGCGTTTTTTGAACGTATGACGCTTTCGACCGACCGGTATCATTTCATCCGGAAAATCGATGGATTGCTTGAAGAAGCGGACTTTCCGGAAAAGCGGCGTGAAGAGCTTTTCATGATCTACGGGGAAGATGGCGTCAGCGCGTTCGGCGATTTCCTCATCGAGCGTGAGCGTTTTGCCGAATGGGCGGCGCTCATGCACCGGTTCAATATTCCGTATGACGGGCTCGAACCGGATACGTTGAAGTTCGTCCTCGCGAATGACCCGGCTTCCGTCATGCCGTTACTTCATACGTACGCGATGCGGTTCATTCAGGAAAAGAACAGGCATAGTTACCGCCGCGCCGTCCGTTTGTTCAAAAATATGAAGGCTGGCGCGAAAAAGAGCGGCAAGGCGGATTTCTGGAACCGGTACATTGACACGGTGCGTGAGCAGTACAGACGGCTGCGCGCCTTGTCGGAAGAAATGGAAAAGGGGAATTTGAATTTATGACAAAAATGGATACGTTGAATCTCCTTTTCCGATTATCGATCGACCGGGGCGAAGGAGGACGGTATACGGTTACCGCGACAGATTCGTCCGGGCGAGCGGTTCTTCCGGACAGGCTCTCTTCATTCTTGTTCTTCAATAATGAGCAGGCTTTGTACGGGCTGTTGCCAGTTACGGATGAAAAGGCCGTCCATTTGAATACGAATGAGTTTCTCCAAGTGTTTGCGGGCAAGACGCATCCTTTCGCAACGTTTTCGGGACAGACAACAAATGATGAGGCGCATTTATCAGCGTTGCGGGAAGCTGCACGTTTATGGACTGAACCCGATTTCTGGCAGCATGCGGAGCTGGACGCAGGGATGATCCGATTCGACGAGGAGAAAATCGGGATTTCTGCCCTTTCTTCGATGATTTTGCATGATGCGATTCGCGAAAAAATCGAAGCTTCGGCCATGAAGCTCGATCAGTTGCCGGCGTTGCTTCCACATTTGCGCAAGTTCGGGTGGCCGGGTGATTCGGTTTCGACGATGCCTGTCCGGGTCGCTTTCCGTCTGACGGAGCCGGATACCGACGCCGATACGGAGTGGCTGCTTGAGACGGTCGTCGTCAGTGAACGCGGGACGCATTGGACGCCTGCTGTCCGGAAATTGAATGCAGAAATCGGTGATGCGCTGCCCGCGAAATGGAAAGAGTACGCTGATGAAATCCGGGAGAAACAGTCCGAGATGGCTTCCTTCCTCCGTTCGGTCGAGGCTGAACCTGGGAACCGGTTTTTGTCGATGTCGATGACGGATCCGGAAGTGCGCATATTCATTCAGGAAGATCTGCCCGTGTTCCAGTCATTCGGCTATCCTGTCATTTTGCCGGCATGGCTGAAGTCGGTGACGGAGTCGAGGATGCGCGTTCGGACGAGTGCGAGTGTGCAGTCATATCGTTCTGCCGCGGGTCTCGATGAAGTCCTTTCGTTCGATTGGAACTTTTCGCTTGCCGGGAAGGAAATCGATCAGGATATGTTCCGTAAGCTCGTCGATGAGAATCGTGAGTATATCCGGTCCGGCGATGAGTGGTTCCATATCGACCCGCTATGGCTGAAGCGGATCCGCGAGCTGATGGAGCAGGCGGATGCGGGCGAGTGGACGGTCAAGGATTTGCTGTTCCAAGAGATTCCTGAAGAAATCATCCCAATTGAGGAGGATGATAGTTCCGATGATCCCCTTCTCGCGTTTTCGATGCAGCAGTCGTTGCGCGATTATGTCGAGATGGTTTCGAATAAACATGGCCTTCCGTATGCAGGAATTCCTGTTGGATTGAAGGCGGAACTTCGACCGTATCAGATCGACGGGTATAACTGGCTTGTCTTCATGCGCGAGCATCAATTCGGTGCTGTTTTGGCGGATGATATGGGGCTCGGGAAGACGGTGCAGCTCATTTCTTATTTATTGAATGTGCATGCGCGCCCTGAGACGGATTCCCCTTCGCTCATCATTTGCCCGACGAGCGTGCTCGGCAACTGGCAGAAGGAGCTCGAACGTTTTGCACCTTCGCTTGCTGTGCATACGCATTACGGTCCATCGCGGGCTCGCGAGGAAGAATTCGACGAGCTTTTGGAAAGCCGCAAGCCGGATGTCATTTTGACGACGTACGGAACTGCGACGCAGGATGACGAGACGCTTAGCCGGACTGTTTTTGCGAGCATCACGCTCGATGAGGCGCAAAATATAAAGAATATGCAGACGAAGCAGTCCCGGGCGATTCGTAAATTGCACGGCGACCATCAAATCGCTTTGACGGGTACGCCGATTGAGAACCGGCTATCTGAGCTATGGGCGATTTTCGATTTCATCCATAAAGGGTATTTCGGAATCTTCCGGACGTTCACTGAGCAATTTATCGTACCGATCGAACGCGATGATTCGGAGCTTGAAAAGCGCAAATTGCGGGCAAAAATCCGACCGTTCTTGCTGCGCCGGACGAAGAACGATCCTGATTTGCAGTTGAACTTGCCGAAGAAGCTCGAACAGAATGAGTATTGTCCGTTGACGACGGAACAGGCGGCGCTCTATGAAAGTTTCATCGAGGATACGAAGTTCAAGCTGGAGACGTTGACCGGCTTTGAGAGGAAAGGGCTCATTTTGAAAATGTTGAGCCGTTTGAAGCAGCTTTGCAATCATCCGTCTCTGTTTTTGAAAGAACCACATGCGCCTGCAGATCAGATGCTGGAGCGTTCTGTGAAGTTGAACCGGATTGTGTCGATGGCGGCGGATATCGCGTCAAATGGTGAGCAATGTTTGATTTTCACACAGTATATCGGGATGGGCCAATTGATCCGTCAATGTTTGAGCGAGTTGTACGATATCGATGTGCCGTTCCTGTCGGGCAGCATGCCGAAGGGGCAGCGCGATCATTTGGTCGAGGCATTCCAGACTGGTGAATTCCCGATTTTCATCTTATCGTTGAAAGCTGGCGGTACCGGGTTGAATTTGACGGCGGCGAATCATGTGCTGCACGCGGATCGCTGGTGGAATCCGGCAGTTGAGAATCAGGCGACGGACCGGGCATACCGGATTGGACAGACAAAGTTCGTGCATGTCCATAAGTTCGTGACAGTCGGGACGATTGAAGAGAAAATCGATAAGATGCTTGTCGAGAAGGCGGCTCTTTCCGCAGATTTGATCCAGTCGAGTCAATGGCTGACAGAGTTGTCGGATACGGAATTGGATGACCTTCTTTCATTTGAAAGATAATTGAGCGACCTCGGTTCTATTTGGAACCGGGGTTTTTCACATCCGATGAACGGGGCGCCGCATATGTATTGGGATGATTTTTCTTGCGCGCTCTTTTTCCTCCAACTCTTTGATCCGCTCATTCATGCTGGCGATGATGCGGATGAGTTGTCCGACTTGCAGTTCCATGCGGATAAGCTGTTGTTCACATTGTTCGTATTGTTCCATGCACTTCCCGTTGCCAAAACCTTATAAAACACTATAAAGCCTGTTTGATTCTTGCTTCATCCTGCCCGATTTTGCCGAAGCTACTTTCGTTTGGTCTAACAGTCCACAAGCGTAAATTCGGGTACAACGGACCCTACACATTAACAGTGTCTTGTTGGTGACTAAACTGTTAATCCTTCGTAGCTTGCCAAATTTAACGATGCATTTCTATCCCGATCCAACTTCAATCCACATTCACATGAAAACACACGATCAGACAGTTTAAGGTCCTTTTTAATCGTTCCACATGATGAACACTTTTTGGAAGACGGGTAAAAACGATCCGCTTTAGTGAATCCAATTCCATATTTTTCGCACTTATATTCCATTTGGCGAATGAACTCATGGAATTTCTGGTTTCCAATTGCTTTTGAAAGATGACGGTTTTTTATCATACCGCTTACATTCAAATCTTCCATCACAACGTCGCTTGGTTTGGTTTTCACGATAGCGTTCGTCGCCTGGTGGATATGATTGTTTCGGATATTGGATAATCGCCTGTGTAGGTGTTGTATCTGCTTTTCAAGTTTTATAATGTTGCTCGTTTTGACGAAACGGTCTCCCTCCTTATTCATTTCATATTTGCGCGATACGCTTCGTTGCAACCTACGCAAGCGTTTCCCGGTCTTTCTTATTTCTTCCGTTTTATTGATATTCTTGAATACTTGGCCATTGGAACAAACTGCCAACTCTTTAATCCCTAAATCAATTCCGATGATTTCATCTGTTAGTTCATGCAGTTCAAATTCCTGTTCAATCCCTACGGAAATATACCAATATTTATTGTCAAAGCTAATTCTCGGATTGGTGTATGCAACCCCCATTGGAATCTGTTCACTAGTTTTGATCCAACCCACTTTTTCGATCAACACAAGATTCTTTTTCACCTTCAATTTAGCAGTATCATTATAAAATGATGGTTTGGATTTCTTCCGATTTTTATACTTTGGAAACTTTGCCTTTCCTTTTAAAAAACGTTGATAGGCATTGCAAGCATCCTTTATCGCTTGTTTGGTAACATTGTTTGAAACCTCATATAACCAATTAAATGCTTCTGTTTGCTTCAATTCCGTCAGTTCTTTTCGTAAAATGATATTGGGAATAAACTTGTTTCCCTGCTCGAAGTTTTCCTGTTGTCTATTTAACGCCCAATTATACGCCCATCTGGCAGTACCTACAGACTTCCATAACTGTTCTTCCTGTTCTCTAGTCGGTCGGAGTCTGATTTTCTTCGCTAGAATCATTTTCTAACAACTCCTTGATCATCTTCTTGGCTTTGTTTGTCTTTCCAAATCATCTTTTTGTTTCTGCGAACAAACCCTGCAATAACCTATTACCACTTTATTCAGTTGTCTTTCATCTTTGATGCCTAAGAAGTGATGGAGTTGTCCTTGGGAGTAATATCGGTAACCGCTTTCTGTAACATGATGTGGCTTGAAAACCCCTCGCTTCTCCCAATTTCGTAATGTCTGACGCGTTTTCCCAATCAATTCAGCAAATTCGCCTATTGAAAAATACTTCATTCACTACTACCTCTAATTTCATCATACAGAAAATTATAATAAGATTAAAAGGTTTTATATTCTTTTGTAGCCTTATGTCGACTGTTATTACCCTCCTTAAGTTATTGCGGCGGGAGCGGCCCCCGCCGCATTATGTTGGCCAAGATCATGAGGCCTACGCAGCAAAGCATTGCCTAATTGGCAGATGGCAATGCTTCCCCTGTGGATATGGGAGGACCCCCACCCTTCCATATCCCGATCACCTTTTACGTCTTCTTTTCTCGTAGATATTCTTCATTTCACTATTCTGTTTAGTGTGCCTGTACCTTTCTAGCGGTCCTCCTTTATCCGTTCTTTCCCTGCCCCCCTATGTATCATCCTTGAGTTAATAGATAGGCAGTCCCTCTTTCTCGTCTTGAGGCAAATGGAAATTTGAGCTGACTCTCTCCTGGTCTGCTTTTCTTTCATTGCCGCCGCTCTGTTGCACATTGCTTTCAGGCTCTCCATACAAGTTGTCGTTCTCTCTCCGTTTCGTCGCGAGAAAACGGATTTCCTCACCGATCACTTCGGTAACGAAGACGCGGCTTTTGTCTTCCCGTTCGTACGTTCTCGATTGAATCCGCCCACCGACACCTATTAAGGATCCTTTTCCGCAATGCTTCGCCGTGTTTTCCGCGACTTTCCCCCAAGCTGTGCAAAGTATGAAGTCGGCATCTACTTCGCCATTTTGGTTTTTGAATTTGCGGTTCACGGCAAGGATGAAGCTCGTTTGCAGCCTACCTTCCGACAATCTTCTTAAAATCGGATCCTTGGTGACGCGCCCTACGAGTGCAACTTGGTTCACTGTTTTCCCTCCTTTCTTCTTGTGATGCCTTTATTCTAAGACAGATTGAAAATTGGCGCAAATCGGTAAAATTGATTTTTGATAGGATTATGGCATTGATCTTTTGGCTGTGAGATGAAGAAAGAGGCATATTATTGAGGGGTTGGAAGTTTTCATTTATTCGAGATAATTCGAGCTTGGCTGTTTCTGAAGTTTTTTTCCGGCATATGGTATACTTGATGCAAAAGTGAGCGGGGTGGCGCATATGAAGACATTTAAAATGATTTCGGTCGGTATTTTAATAGACGATAAAATCCAGGACTTTCCGCTAGTTGATGGCATTATTATTAATCAGGAGAATAGCCACCGGATGTGGATTCTCGAACTGTTCATTGATCAGGAACACCAGCAGTTGTTCGAAGGCTGGAAGGAATCGGGTGAATTGCTTGAAGCGCGCGTTGTCATTTCGTATCCGGAAAACGAGCCTGCGGGATTCCGCGTGGCGGTTGATGCTGTGGAGCAGATCGGGGATCATATTTCGGTACTGTTGAAGGGTCGATTGAAGCGTGCCCGGACGCAGTATGCGGAGCATTTATTGGAGGAATTGATTACCGAAGGGTTAAGCGGCGAGGAGCTGTTGAAGCGTTTTGAGTCGGATATGCGCGAGCGTCCTCGGTTGAAGAAGGATCGGGAAGAAGTTTGAGGAGCTGCCTGTTGAGGGCGGCTTTTTTTGTTGTCCCGAAAAGAATGGACATTGAGAGTGAAAGAATGTACCTTGAATCATCCTATAACATAAGAAAAACCGCCGGGGGTGGCGGTTTTCTTTCGGCTTGCGGTTAGCGGTTGTTGTTATTGTTCTTGTTGCGGTTACGATTGGTCTCGGTGTCGTTTGGAGTTGTTGTGTTGTCATCTGTCATGATGTCATCGTTTGGTGATGTTGTGTTGTCACCGTTCATGTCTCCAGTGTTACGGTCTCTGTCATTGATGATTCCATTATTTCCGTTATCATCATTAATGATTCCGTTGTTTACACCGTTGTTATCCCCATCGAGTCCGTTATCGATGCCATCCATGTCCGGTCCTGCGCCGTCATTGACTCGTGGAGTCGTGTCACGCAGTCCGTCATCCAAGTTTTCCATCGGCGTTTCGTTGTTGTTCGGGACGTTGTCGTCGTTGTTGTTGGCACACGCCGTTAGAGCAAGCCCGGAAACGAGTACGAACGGTATCGCTTTTTTGAACATGAAAATTCCCTCCTTTCCACAAGCCTCTATCATACAAATCGTATGATACTCGTAGGTTGGCTAAAAAGGAGGGAACTATCCATACTTTTTATTGTTCTTTTTCGAGACGATCTTTGAGCACTGTTTCGACAAAAACCGCTTCGGCTTTGCAGTCGTATGTCAAATGCGTATCCAGTTTTTCCTGCATGATCTGGATGTTAGCGATCTGCTCCTCGGAAGGCGGCTCGCTAATGATGCGTTGGATGACTTCATTGATTCGCTGGGCGAGATCTTCGTGGAATTGCGGGTCTCTTTTCATGTCGTCCGGAATCCGCTCATACCAAATCGCTTTCGTCGTGATGTATTCGCGCCATGAATCGATGAAGTCTTCGATGTCGTACAGCTCTTCGTCCCAAGCGATATTCGTCATATATTGTTCGAATGTTTGGGTGATGGAGCGCGTGATGCTGCTCTTTATATTTGGAGAAAGATCATTGTACATAATTGGTTGGTACCTCCCACTCTAAACGTGCATGTGTTAGGCAAGCAAGTAAACACACTGCACTTTCCATTGTAGCTGACATTTTGCACGTGCGCAAATTAATTTAGGCTTTTGCTACCGGTCCTAGTGCGAAAGTGATTTCCGTTTCGCATGCGATTTCTCCGTCAACAGTCGCAACCGCTTTCCCTTTTCCGATAGAACCGCGCATTCTAGTAATTTCAACTTCCAATCTCAACTGGTCCCCAGGAACTACTTGACGCTTGAATCGGCAATTATCGATGCCTGCAAAAAATGCAAGGCGTCCACGATTTTCCTCTTTTTGGAGGATGGCAACAGCGCCGACTTGGGCAAGCGCTTCAACGATCAAGACGCCCGGCATAACCGGGTAGCCCGGAAAGTGTCCGTTGAAAAAGTCTTCGTTGATTGTGACGTTTTTTAACCCAACGACTCGTTTCCCCTCTTCAATTTCTGTAATTCTATCGACTAAAAGAAAAGGATAGCGGTGGGGAATGATTTCTTGAATCTGTTCTGCGTTTAGCATTTCCTTTATCCTCCCTGTAATGTATGTATTTTTTTAATGAAAATAAAAATGAATGAAAGAGCCGTTACGACTCTTTCCCATTTATGATATCGAGTATATGGGTCCACGTTTCTTTTTTGAGCACGTCCGATGGCTCGCCGTCGCCGACGTAGCCGTAGCCGATCATAGCTCCAAGAACCGCTGCGCCCGCTACCAACAGTAGGACAAGCAATATCCGCAACCAGATTGGCAGCAGTCGGATCTGAACCCAAATGCGCCGCTTGTCGCTCGTTTCCTCTTTGACGGACTTCTGCTTCTTTTGTTGGTTACGTGCCACGCGAGACGCGACAATTTGCCGCTCTGTCGTGTCTTTTTGTTTTATATGGTCCCATTGAGGATGTTTCTGTTTTTCTTCTATCATATCGGATTCTCCCTAGCGCGGCTTATCGAATGTTATTGATCAAGCCTAACATTTGATCGGCAAGCGTGACCGTCCGCGCGTTGAATTGGTAAGAACGCTGGACGTTGATCAGGTCTGTCATCTCTTTTTCGTAATTGACGTTGGACGCTTCAAGCTTTTGATTTTCCATGCCGATTCGGTTCCGGTTCGCGCCATTCATTTCCGTCAGGATGTCACCGACAGCGACACCAAGTTCCGCCACGTTGTTGGGCAAAGCGAGCAGAGTGTCGGAAATGCGGCTCATTACGTTCGGACGTTCCAACGTCGTGACGCCCATTTCGATTCGTTGAACGTTTCCATCGTTTTGCGTCACTTCGAGGACACCGCCAGGAAGCATATTGTAATTTTTGACGTTATCCGCAAATGTGATCGGTTGACCTGCACTATTCGCGACAGGATAGCCGGCACCGTTGACGAGCATCAAATTGCCGCCTTCAACAGGCGAAACGTAAAAATTCCCAGCACGCGTATAGACGGTTTGCTCCCCGTCTTCTCCGGGCATGATAATGTTAAAGTATTGCTTCGGTTCGGTCAACGCAAAATCGAGTTCGCGACCTGTCATTTGCATAGAGCCAACCGTCCATTTCATTTTCGCTGGACCGAGCATTGCGCCTACGCCATACCGGATGCCTGCCGGAGATTGGCGCTGCGCCGTATCGGCTTTATCATTATTGAATTGCTGGTAAAGCAGTTCATGAAAATTGGCTTCACTCGATTTATACCCGTTTGTCGCCGAATTTGCAAGGTTATTCCCGATAATGTCGAATTGATTTTGCAATTGGTTCATCGTGTTAACTGCCGTCGTCATTGATCGTATCATTCGTTTCGGCCCCTTTCAAAACGCGTCATCCGTTGACACGTCCAATTTCGTTCACGGCTTTTTCCATACTCCGATCATACGCTTGCAAGATTTTTTGATTCGCTTCAAATGCACGGTACGCGGCAAGCATATCCGTCATTGATTTTGCGGGATCCACGTTGGAGCCTTCCAAATAGCCTTGTTGGAATGAATAACCGACACCTGCTGCATTTTGCGCTTCAGGCAAGTTGCCGTTCTCGCTTGCAAACAGACCGTTCCCTTGTTTCAGGAGAGTTCCGGGCTGTTCCGCGAATGAAACACCGAGAGTCGCAACCGTTGCTCCTTCTTGCATAATGTCTCCAGCATCCGTAATGCTGAAATCATCATTTTGCAGTTGGATCCGCTGACCGTTCGTATCAAGAACGTAATACCCCATCGGATTCGTCAAGTAGCCAGCTGCGTCTATAGTGAAATTCCCGTTTTTCGTGTAAAGCTCATTGCCGTTTTCGTTTTCTAGACGGAAAAAGACAGCTCCTTGTTCACCAGATTCTGCGTCGATCGGCAAGCTGCCGTCCAATAGCGCAACGTCCGTCGTCATGCCTGTTTCACGAAGGCTTCCTTGCGTGAAAAGCGGCATCGTCTCTTGCATGTATACACCAGTAGAAAGTTCCCCAACAGGCGAAAGACCTTTCAGTAGAATGCCTTTTTCAGTCGGAATGCGTTGCGAGTTAAGGCTCGACATGAACATTTCCGGGAATGAACGGATGCTCGACTGTTCAGCTTTAAATCCTGGTGTATTGGCGTTCGCAATATTGTTTGCTAGCATCTCCGTCCTGCGCTGCTGCGCGATCATGCCAGAGCCGACTGTGTAAAATCCACGGAACATGATGCCCGCCTCCTTTCATTTTTTACGTCCTTCTTTTATTTTCGGATGTATCCGTCATTTATTTATTCAAACGGACTTTTTATTTTTTAATTAATATCGAGATGCTTTGCTAATATTCTCGAGGAGGATTCCCGTTCCGATCGCTACACAGCTGAGCGGGTTGTCCGAAATAAATACCGGTACTTTCAATTCCTCAGCAAGCAGCTGATCAATCCCGTGCAATAAAGCGCCGCCACCTGTAAGGAAAACGCCTCTATCGATAATGTCCGCGGATAGTTCCGGCGGGGTTTTCTCCAATACGTTTTTCGCGGATTGGACGATCATGCCGACCGACTCACTAAGTGCTTCCCGTACTTCTTCGGAATTGATCGTAATCGTACGTGGAAGCCCGCTGACCATATCGCGGCCACGGATGTCCATCTGCTCTTTTCGGCTGCCCGGAAAGACAGTCGCGATCTCTTTCTTGATCGTTTCCGCTGTCCGCTCGCCGATGAGCAATTTATATTTTTTCTTGATTGATTGAATAATATCATTGTCAAACATGTCGCCAGCGGCTTTGATCGATTCGGAAGTAACGATGTCCCCCATCGACAGCACTGCGACATCCGTCGTTCCGCCGCCGATGTCAATGACCATGTTGCCGCTCGGCTGGAAAATGTCCATGCCAGCGCCAATCGCCGCAACTTTCGGTTCTTCTTCGAGATACACTTTTTTGCCCCCAGATTTCTCCGCCGCATCTTGAATCGCCTTCTGCTCGACGTTCGTAATGTTCGTCGGACAGCAGACAAGGATCCGCGGTTTAGATAGGAATCCTTTGACATTCAATTTATTTATAAAATGACGCAGCATCATTTCTGTCACGTCAAAATCAGCGATTACGCCATCTTTCATTGGACGGATGGCAATAATATTGCCTGGTGTCCTTCCTACCATTTTACTCGCTTCTGTGCCAACCGCCAATACTTTATTTGTATGTTTGTCGATTGCGACAACTGCTGGCTCGTCAAGTACGATGCCTTTCCCTTTTACGTGAATCAACACATTCGCAGTCCCAAGGTCGATCCCGATATCCTTAGCAAACATTAGTCCCGTTTCCCCTTCCAACTTCAGTTCGAGCATTGAATCTCCTAACTATAGATTGTACCATATCGCCTCTTTGATTAACACAAAATTTGACAGGTATTTTGCATTTTTTTATACAGAAATCTAGTTCTTGGTGAATCATGTCGATTGGGTGTTTTTTACAGGATATTTGTCGAAATTAGTATTTTGACAATCATTTTTATGTAGTTCTTTTTCATTCCAATCTAAAAGACATATATATAATTATAAAACATTTTAATTGTAATTGTTCGGTTTTTTCCGGAAGGCCAACTGGTTTTTTTCCATGCGAAAAGACAGGGTGTCCGCCTTCCTGCAAGGATGGTCGATTGGCCCCGTCTATTCCCGTCATGTGTTGCGGGCTTTCTTATTTTCATTCATCCATTTCATCCGTGTTGCTTCACCGCCTCTTAAATGTCTGACAGACTTATGATAGGCAAGTATTTTGGCGACTTCTTCAGACAACTCCACATCCACATTCGGCAGCCGCTCCGTCAAATCCTTATGGACCGTGCTTTTCGAATAGCCCGTCGATTTCGCCAGCGCCCGTACGGTAAGTCCTGTGTCCAGCAACATTTTGCCGAGGCGCACGCATCGCCTCCGAATTTGCTCGTGCACGCCCTCTTCCTTTCCTGTCAGCTCCATTTCTTCCTTTATCCTATGCGGCGGAGGCGGCGGTTATGTCAAAGGGGTGTTTGGAGTTGTAAGGTTATTCTTTTATAGAGAGGGCTGAGGATTTTCTTTGGGCGTTGGAGGTGTTTCTTTGGGCGTGAGAACCACCACTTTGGACGCGGGTGGCGTTGTTTTGGACGTGGGAGGCAGCACTTTGGAAGTGGAACAACATACTTTGGACGTAGGTGACGTCGCTTTGGACGCAGCAGACAGCTCTTTGGACGCGGAACATCACACTTTGGACGCGGGGGACGTTGCTTTGGACGCGGAACTTCATAACCTTCTTAACCAACATCTGTCGCGCCAAATGCCTTTGACAATTCAAGCCCTGTTTTGAAATGATTATTATAAATCTGAATCTCTTATATACGATTTGTTAACCATTTTTCATTACAGAATCTGCTGATCCTACCAATCAAAAAACCACTCTCGCATTGAGAGTGGTTTCGTTGGTTAGAATCCTAGGAATGAACGCGGGTTGACTGGGACACCGTCTTGGTGGACTTCGAAGTGCAAGTGTGTGCCGGCTTTTGCGTTCCATTCGTTGCTTGTGGCGGTGCCGAGTGATTGGCCTTGGACAACTTCGTCTCCTTCTTTGACGAGAATGCCAGTCAAGGAGCCGTAAAGTGTTGTCATTCCGTTGGCGTGTTCGATTTTGACTTCAGCACCTTTGAATTGATCGATAATGACTTCTTTCACTGTTCCGCTAAGGGCTGCGACGACTTCAAATGGTTGGCCTTCCATCGAGATCGAGACGCCTTTGTTTGTATAATACGTTTGGTTGAAGACAAGAAGTGCGTTTTCACGTGTTTCTTCATCGGCTTCTACATCATAGTACTCTTGTATAATTGCCACGTTATCAAGTTGGTCTTCGTTGAAAGGAAATTTGAGTACTTCGTTTGAAGCATTTGTTTCGACGATCGGTGGAGCGTTTGGATCTGTTGCGACGTCGGCTGTTTCATTCGGCCCTTTTTGGATGAAGGCATTGTAGCCCCAAATCATGCCGACGAAGACGATCGCGATACCTGCATAGATGGCCGGCCAGAACCATCTATTCTTCTGACTCTTATTCTTCTGAGAAGGGGATTTCGGTTTTTCTTCTCGCATTATCATCACCTCACTTGCTATTGTTTGCAAGTGTTGGTGATTTTAAACATTCAGATTCGTCTACTTCAAACTTTTTTATTACCGTGCCGGAATAATAGTAGGTAAGTATGTTTTCAGCTGCCCATCCTTTCTGGGCGAAGGCCTCGGCGCCGTATTGGCTCATGCCGACTCCATGCCCGTATCCCTTCGTCGTAATGAGGACGAGCTCGTTTGTAATGTCGTAGGCAATGTTGAAGTCCGTTGATGCTAGTCCAAGTGCTTCCCGCATTTCACGTCCGCTCATTTCGAAATCCGTGGAGACGGCTTTTTGCACACGGCCCGTTTGATTGCGGACGAGCTGGAGGCTTTTGAATCGATCGGCTTTCCAATCAGATCCGAGTACTTCATTCCACTCCGTGATCGGCATTTCGATGCGCCGCTCCACTTCCGCGGCGACGACTTCCTCTCCTGGGCTTTCAACGCTCTGTAAATAAGGAATCGGGTTGCCGCTATAGTTTTGTGCGGTTTCAGTCTTCCCATTCGATGTCGAAAAAAACATCGCGGTAATCATTTCATCACCATAAACGATCGTCTTCCCCTCGGTCGATGCGACAATATCACGTAGTTTCTTCTCATTTTGCTTGAATTTCTTTCCCCAGCGTTCCTTCCGTTCCGCTGCAGTTTTGTACACTTGGGCAGAGACGGTCGCTTCGATCGGCTTTTTACCGCCATCCGTCGTCCGCAGTGCATATGTCCGAGCCGCAATCGCTTGCGCCCTTAAGGCTTCGTCGTGGAAGTCAATCGGCATTTCGCCAGCGACAACCCCTATGACATACTCCTCAAGCGGCAAAGGCTTGTCCACCCCTTCCACAGTGATATAGATTGCGCAAGGATCTTCCATTGCTACATTTTTCTCGGGTTCGGCCGGTGTCGTTTTCATGAGGATGGGAATGAAAAATAGTAGTACGATGAATAAAGCGGCTAGTAGTTTGTCCATATTCGATTGTATGATGAAGCCTCTCATTTCATTCAAAAAAACTGCTCCTTGTCGATATGACAAGGAGCAGTGTATGGAAGCTTCGAATAAAAGTATGATAAGTACTGTCAGACGAGTTGCTTCTCTGTAACTGTTTTCGATTCTTCTGTTGAAATGCGTTCGATGTCTGCGCCGAGCGCTTTTAATTTCTTATGGAAATCGACATACCCACGGTCCAAATGATCCAATTCCGTTACGCGTGTTACGCCTTCCGCTACGAGACCTGCCAAGATGAGGGCAGCTGCCGCGCGCAAGTCTGTCGCTGCGACTTCGGCACCTTGTAGATCAGATGGTCCTGAAATGATGACGGAGCGTCCTTCGATTTTGACACTTGCGTTCATGCGACGGAATTCTTCAACGTGCATGAAGCGGTTTTCAAATACCGTTTCTGTAAGCACTCCCGTTCCGGATGCCGTCAGCATAAGTGCCATCATTTGTGATTGCATATCTGTCGGGAATCCAGGATGCGGCATCGTTTTCAAGTCGACCGCTTTCAAAGGATGCTTCGCCTGAATGCGTAAGCCTTCGTCCAACTCGGTGATAATGACGCCCATTTCGCCGAGCTTAGAAATTAACGCTGCATTATGCTCAGGCAATGCGTTTTCAATCGTTACGTCGCCGCCTGTAATCGCTGCTGCGACCATGAATGTACCGGCTTCGATGCGGTCAGGAATAATATGATGAATCGTTCCGTGGAGCTTCTCGACACCTTCGATACGAATTGCGTCCGTACCAGCACCGATGACTCTTCCGCCCATTTCGTTGATGAAGTTCGCTAAATCGACAATTTCCGGCTCTTTCGCCGCGTTTTCGATAATTGTCGTCCCTTTTGCCAAAGCTGCTGCAGTCATAATGTTTTCCGTTGCGCCGACGCTCGGGAAGTCCAAATAGATCTTAGCCCCTTTAAGGCCGTTTTCCGCTTTTGCTTCGACATGTCCGTGTCCGAATGTAATCTCCGCGCCCATCGCTTCGAATCCTTTCAGATGCTGGTCGATCGGCCGGGAGCCGATTGCACACCCTCCAGGTAAAGCTACGCGTGCGAAACCGTTGCGCGCGAGCAATGGTCCCATGACTAAGATTGACGCACGCATTTTACGTACATATTCAAAATGTGCTTCGCTTGCAAGCTCCTCTGTTGAATCAATGATCACTTGCCCTCTAGCTGGATCGTAGTTGACCTTTGCATTCAGGCTCTTGACTACTTCGTTGATTGTGGAGACGTCCGATAGATTAGGCACATCACGAATGATATTAGGACCGTCCGACGCGAGCAATGCAGCGGCCAAGATCGGCAACACCGCATTTTTAGCGCCTTCAACACGCACGTTGCCGTGAAGAACGCGTCCACCGTTAATAATTATTTTGTCCACAAAAAGCCCCTCCGACTCAAAAATTTATACTGTTTGCCATAATATTTACTGTTGATTTTTTTCGTCATAATTTAAACATAAAAACACATACTATTCTACAATGCTCTACATTATTAAACAAGTAACTACAGAGCTATTTTCCCGTCTATCTACAAGATAGTCTATAATATGTACCCATATGTCGATTTGTGTGCTTTCCTTAATAGGCATTTGACAAATGCACTTATGTAATTCCCAAGAACTATCGGAAATTAAACATTTTTTCATTTCATGCCATCGCCCCGTACACATCGATATGTAGACGCGGCGATGACATGGATCCAGTGGCATATGAGTAGTTATTACTGAGACGTTAGCCTACTGACTACGTACCCGATTTTTATTCAGGCAAACTTAGTTGAACATGGCAGGAACTCTTCCTGACCAATAGGATATGTCTAAAAAGAAATTTGATACGGTTGAACCTATAGCAAAACTCAATAAAATAAACAGCAGCTGCGCTTGAAAAACGTGGTTCTTTTTAATGATTTTTTCAGGCATGATCGATTGTAGTGCATAAAATGACAGGCCGATGAAAAAAATATGCGAGACGATGGCGAGCATCGGGTTATGTGCAAATACGTCGTTCATAGTCCTGCCTCCTTTTAACTCTATTAGATAAGATTTCCATGCAAGAAAATACGGGCAGAAGAAAGACTCCCTCTGCCCGCCAACTAGTTACATCTATTATTTCGATTCGTAAACGTTGATTCGATTGATGGCCCGTTTGAGGTCGAGTTCCGCCAACTGAGCTTCAAGTTTGTCTGTTTTGGCTTGTAGTTTTTCTTCCGCTCGTTTCGCTGCGCGTTTGGCGCGGGAGATGTCGATATCGGAAGCCAATTCAGCTTGTTGCGCTAAAACGGTGACAACATCCGGACGAACTTCGATGAACCCGCCATGGACGGCGACATGTACAGTCGAGTTGTCTTTTTTTAGGCGAAGGGCACCGATTTGGAGCGGTGCAACCATTGCGATATGGCCGGGAAGGATCCCGATTTCGCCAGTTTCCGTGGCAGCGATCACCATATCCGCTTCAGTTTCACTAACAGGACCGTCGGGAGTGACGATATTGACTTTTACTGTCTTCATTTGATCATTTCCCTCCCTGTTATTAGACCTCTACGCCCATGCTTTTCGCTTTTTCGATAACTTCTTCGATGCGTCCGACGAGACGGAATGCATCTTCTGGAAGGTGGTCATAGCGACCGTCCAAAATTTCTTTGAAGCCTTTAACAGTTTCAGCAACTGGAACGTAAGAACCTGGTTGTCCTGTGAACTGCTCGGCAACGTGGAAGTTTTGGGAGAGGAAGAATTGGATACGACGTGCGCGTCCTACGACGAGCTTGTCATCTTCGCTCAACTCATCCATACCTAGGATTGCGATAATATCTTGAAGTTCACGGTAACGCTGCAATGTTGTTTGTACTTGACGTGCTACTTCATAGTGCTCTTCGCCGACGATTTCAGGGCTTAGTGCGCGTGAAGTAGATGCAAGTGGGTCAACCGCAGGGTAGATACCCATTTCAGATAGTTTACGCTCAAGGTTTGTCGTTGCGTCCAAGTGAGCGAATGTCGTAGCCGGAGCCGGGTCCGTATAGTCATCGGCTGGTACGTAGATCGCTTGGATAGATGTAACTGAACCTACGTTAGTTGAAGTGATACGCTCTTGAAGCTGTCCCATCTCAGTTGCAAGTGTCGGTTGGTAACCAACGGCAGATGGCATACGGCCAAGAAGTGCGGATACTTCAGAACCTGCTTGTGTAAAGCGGAAGATGTTGTCAATGAACAATAGAACGTCTGCGCCTTGTTCGTCACGGAAGTATTCTGCCATTGTCAAACCTGTCAATGCAACACGCATACGTGCGCCAGGAGGCTCGTTCATTTGACCGAATACCATCGCCGTTTTGTTAATAACGCCGGAGTCCGTCATTTCATGGAACAAGTCGTTCCCTTCACGAGTACGCTCACCAACACCTGCGAATACGGAAATACCGCCGTGTTCTTGAGCGATGTTGTTGATCAATTCTTGGATAAGAACTGTTTTACCTACACCGGCACCACCGAAGAGGCCGATTTTACCACCTTTGATGTATGGTGCAAGCAAGTCAACAACTTTAATACCTGTTTCAAGAATTTCAACTTCTGTTGAAAGGTTTTCGAATTTTGGAGCTAGACGGTGGATTGGATCGCGGCGTTCTGCTGCCGGAATTTCCTCACCAAGGTCGATTTTTTCTCCAAGTACGTTGAATACGCGTCCAAGTGTCACGTTACCGACCGGAACTGAAATTGGAGAACCTGTATCTTCTACAAGAGCGCCACGTTTCAAGCCGTCAGTGGATGACATCGCAATTGTGCGTACTGAGTCGTCCCCAAGGTGGAGTGCGACTTCAAGAGTCAACGTTTCAGGCGCACTGCCTGGACGTTCAATTTGAACCTTCAATGAGTTGTAGATCGCTGGAAGCTGACCGTTTTCAAATTTAACGTCAACAACCGGACCCATAACTTGAAGGATATGTCCGTTACTCATGCTTTTCCCTCCTGTCTTACTTTTACCGTTCAGTACGTGCTTATTCTAATGCTGCAACTCCGCCGACGATTTCTGTAATCTCCTGCGTAATTGCTGCTTGGCGTGCACGGTTGAATTGAAGGCTCAATGAATCGATCAATTCTCCTGCATTATCTGTAGCAGTCTTCATCGCTGTCATACTTGAAGCATGTTCGCTCGCTTTTCCATCAAGCACTGCCCCGTAGATGAGGCTTTCCGCGTATTGTGGAAGAAGCGTTTCAAGAATCGCTTCCGCGGAAGGCTCAAATTCATACGAAGTCATTGCTGACGCTGATGAAATGTCCGTGAGCGGAAGCAATTTCCTTTCCGTCACTTCACTGGAGATGGCGGAGATGTAGTGGCTGTAATATAAGTACACTTCATCAAATTCGCCTTCTGTGAACATGCCAACAGCTCGATTAGCGATTGCTTTTATTTCATCGAAAGAAGGGTGGTCCGATACTCCGACGAGACTTTCAACGACTTCATATCCGAGGCGAGAGAAAAACTCAAGCCCTTTGCGTCCGATGGCGACGATTTTCACGTCGTCCTTCGATGTGTGACGTTGCTCTATCGCACGTCTAGCCGCACGGAAGATGTTAGCGTTGTAACCCCCTACGAGGCCGCGGTCGGAAGACACGATAATATAACCTGTCTTCTTCACTGGACGGTTTACGAGCATTGGGTGTCCGGAGTCGGTTGTAGCACTTGCGATGGCGCCGACGACTTCTTCGATTTTATCCATGTAGGGAACGAAAGCTTTCGCATTCATTTCTGCACGGTTCAATTTGGAAGCCGACACCATTTGCATCGCTTTCGTAATCTGACTCGTCTTCTTTGTCGATTTAATACGGTTTTCTATATCGCGTAATGATACCACTGGCAATTCACCACCTTATTGTTTAGTTAGATCAAAATCCTTAGATACGTTTATCAATTACGCCTTGGCGTAATTGCGTCCAGATTTTTCGAGCTCGCTCGAAAACTCCTTCTAAAAATCTGTGACATCCGCCGGAGGCTTAACGCAATTCAGCCGGGTGTTGAGGCCCATTGAACTTAGGAGACTAAACCTCCGTCCCAACAATTATAAAAGTAGGGAATCTGCTGAATTAAGTTAATTAAGATTCGGACGGTACGAAGTTTTTCTTGAATGCGTTGATCGCATCTTTCATTACTTCATCAGACGGAAGGTCTTTCGTCGTACGGATATGATCATACACTTCAGTGTGGTTAGATTCGAGCCAGCTCGTCACTTCGCTCTCGAAGCGAAGGATGTCATGCACAGCTACGTCGTCAAGAAGTCCACGCGTCAACGCATAAAGGATGACAACTTGGTATTCCACTTTAAGCGGCTTGTTCAAGTCTTGTTTCAACACTTCAACTGTACGCTGTCCGCGGTCAAGTTTCGCTTTTGTCGCTGCGTCAAGGTCGGAACCGAATTGCGCGAACGCTTCAAGTTCACGGTATGCTGCAAGGTCAAGACGGAGTGTACCCGCAACCTTTTTCATCGCTTTGATTTGCGCGGAACCACCTACACGGGATACGGAAAGACCGGCGTTGATCGCTGGACGTACACCAGAGAAGAAGAGATCCGACTGCAAGAAGATTTGACCATCTGTGATGGAAATAACGTTCGTTGGTATGTAAGCAGAGATATCCCCAGCTTGTGTTTCAACGAATGGAAGTGCAGTGATTGAACCTGCGCCTAATGTATCATTCAACTTCGCTGCACGCTCAAGTAGACGGGAGTGCAAGTAGAATACGTCACCAGGATAAGCTTCACGGCCTGGAGGACGGCGAAGTAGCAAGGAAAGTTCACGGTAAGCAGCCGCTTGTTTAGAAAGGTCATCATAGACAACAAGGACGTGCTTGCCTTGGAACATGAATTCTTCAGCCATCGTTACACCTGTATAAGGTGCAAGATATAGCAATGGAGCTGGTGAAGAAGCAGATGCTGTTACAACGATTGTGTAATCAAGCGCACCGTTTTTACGAAGTGTTTCTACAACCCCACGAACTGTGGATTCCTTTTGTCCGATCGCTACATAAATACAAATCATATCTTGGTCAGCTTGGTTTAGAATTGTATCGATTGCAACAGTCGTTTTACCAGTTTGACGGTCACCGATGATCAATTCACGCTGTCCACGGCCGATCGGTACAAGTGCATCGATCGCCTTGATGCCTGTTTGCAATGGCTCATGAACGGATTTACGTGCCATGACGCCTTGTGCAGGACTTTCAATTGGACGAGTTTTTGTCGTTGCAATCGGGCCTAATCCATCAACTGGCAAGCCGAGTGAATTCACGACGCGTCCAATCAGTTCCTCACCGACAGGAACTTCCATAATACGGCCAGTCCGACGTACTTCATCGCCTTCTTTGATATCTGTGTATGGTCCGAGGATAACGATACCTACGTTGTTCGCTTCCAAGTTTTGCGCCATACCCATGACACCTGTAGAGAACTCAAGAAGTTCTCCGGCCATGACGTTGTCGAGGCCATGAGCAAGAGCGATACCGTCACCGATTTTGATAACCGTACCGACTTCGCTTACTTCCATCTCAGACTGATAGTTTTCAATCTGCTGCTTAATCAGCGTGCTGATTTCTTCAGCTTTGATGCTCATGTATGTCACCCCTCAATTTCTAATTAGGATCCGATCAGTTTACGTTGCAGTTTGTCGAGCTTCGCGCTCAAGCTGCTGTCGTAAATCTGATTGCCGATTTGGAGACGGACGCCCCCGATAAGGCTTGGATCGATGATATTTTCAATGCGTAAAGAATGTTTGCCGACTTTTTGTGCAAAAGTTGCCGAAATGGCATTCGTCTCTTGCTCCGTCAATGGGCGCGTCGAGTACACTTTCGCTTCCGCGATTCCCGCTGCATCATCCGCAAGTCCGAGAAATTCTTCGAAGACATTTTGAGCTTCATCCATCCGTTTTGCATCGAGCAATACGTACAATGCATTCATTACGATTGGATTTACGCCTTTGAAAATGTTCGCAATCAGTTCCTTCTTCTTCGCTGATGATAACTTCGGAGAACCTAATAGTTCACCAAGATCTTTATTGTCACGGAACACACTCACCAATTCTTTCATTTCTTCTTGAATTGCGCTGGTTTGTCCGTGTTGCTGAGATAGCTCAAAAATTGCTGTTGCGTATCGTTTTGCTACGACCGAGTTGCTCATCGGCTTTCGCCTGCCTTCACAATCGTTTCTTCAATCAAAGCACGGTTGTCCTCTTCAGAGATTTCTTTTCCAAGAACTTTAGATGCCGCCAAAATTGAAAGTGAAACGAATTCTTCGCGGACAGCTGCAACTGCTTTTTCTTTCTCTGTCGCGATTTCAAGTGTAGCGGATTCTTTCATCCGGTTCACTTCTGCACGTGCTGCTGTGATCAGCTCTTCACGTTGTGTTTCGCCTTGTTTGCGCGCGTTTTCAACAATCGCTTGTGCGTTGTCACGTGCTTCCTTTAATAGGGCACGTTGCTCTTCCAAAAGCTTTTGAGATTCCAAGCGGCTGTTTTCAGCTGCTTCGATTTCATTTGCAATCAATTGCGCACGTTGATCCATCACGCCCATTAGTGGGCCCCATGCGAACTTTTTGAGTAGAACCATGAGGATCGTGAACATTAGTACTGTGACGATGATGTCGCCTAGATTCAACCTGTTATTCAATGCTGACAAAAATCCTCCGCCGCTTGCGGACAATAGGATGAAGGTGTTTCCTAACACGATTGTTTCACTCCCTTCAAGAGCTCATGTCAATTTCGATATTGTATAGAAAGAACGTTATTCTTAATTTTCAACTTCAAATTACTATTTCAAACGTTAGTAGTTACATAAATGAATGGCGAAGGGCAATTTGCCTCGTTCTTCGCCATTTTGTAAAGTTGTTGTACTATTATTGGTTCATTACGATGAACGCGATAACTGTCGCGATGATCGGAAGGGCCTCAACTAACGCTACCCCGATGAACATTGTTGTTTGAAGCATACCGCGTGCTTCTGGTTGACGAGCGATACCTTCTACTGTTTTAGAAACGATCAAACCGTTACCGATACCTGCTCCAAGTGCACCAAGACCAACTGCAAGTGCTGCTGCTAATAGACCAACTGAACCTACCATAGTGTAATATCCTCCTAAAATTTCATGTTTTTTGTTATTGTTTACTAACCCACTAATGGGGCAATATATGTTTAATGATCCGTTTGGACTTTATGCGCCATGTAGACCATCGTTAACATAACGAAGATGAAAGCCTGGATCGCTCCGATGAAGACTGAGAAACCTAACCAAGCGATTGACGGGATGATTGCTCCGATAAGACCGAATGCACTGCCAGCCCCGAGTGTTGCAAGTAGACCGATGAGGATCTCCCCTGCGAAAATATTACCGTAAAGACGTAGACCGAGTGTCAATGTGTTTGCAAATTCTTCAATAATTTTAAGTGGTGCCAAGAATGGCATTGGTTGAAGATACGTTTTGAAGTATCCTTTTGTCCCCAATTGTTTAACGCCATAGTAATGGGTTAACACAACTACCATTGAAGCGAGTGTCATCGTAATGACAGGGTCCGCTGTAGGCGATTTCCACCAAAGTTTATCGTCCCAGACTATCGCGAATGGCAGTCCGAGCATATTTGCTACGAAAACGAACATGATCAAGGTGATTCCGAGTACGTGGAAACGGCCACCTGTTTTCCAGTCCATATTGTTCTTAATGATCCCTTTGACGAAATCCATGACCCATTCCATGAAGTTCTGCATGCCGGTCGGTTTAATTTTCAAATTGCGCGTCGAGAGGACGGCGATGAGGAAAACGACTAGACATGTGACAAAGAGCATGAGAACGTTTGCTGGGTTAAAGCTTAAGAATCCGATTGTAATGTCCGGATTTTCATGGTTCACGTTTCGTTCACCTCCCTTATGCGTGTCAGTTAGAATTGCTTGACGTGGACTACGATTCTGTCAATTAACAACAGAACGTATGGAATCATCAGTCCGATCACTGTTCCGATCAGATCAAATTTTTCCGGCATCGACAACGCAATGGCTGCCGCTGCCACACCGGATCCGAATCGCAATGCGGTTCCTCCGATTGACTTTGTTCCTTTTCCTTCCGAAATGTTCTGATCAAATCTTTCCATTCTACGGACAAGAATAAAGAAATTATACAGTCCGAACAAGGAGCCTAAGATTAATCCGCCAAAAATCGGTTTGAAGTCAGTAAAAGCCCATCCGATGACAAACAGTGCGAGCAAAAAAAAGAGTGCCTTTTTCTGCCTATTAAAAATGTGTCGCAGTGTATGCATGATGGGTGATTCTCCTGATTCGTATTTTCCGGGTCTGGCGATTTCGAAAAGGGGGGCGAGTACAATGAAGCAATGAGCTATGCCAAACGACTTAAGTCGTTTCCCTAATAAGGGCTTGTACCGATAGAGACTCCGAAAAAGGTCGGAACCTGTAATTATTTGTGAATCGCCGTAAGCAACTGACCACCAGGAGGCGTTGCTACTGAGCACGCTCATGGAGACCTTCGTGGAACGACGTCCAATAAAGGATGATAGAATCGCCCAGAAGCTTATCGCCAAGGCGTTTATCATATGTATGATTCCCTATCATTCTTACCCTTTGTAAGCATACAATAGGGGCATTTTGATGTCAATTGATTCCCGTGAAATTCTTCACAAAGTCTTCATGTTGTCAAATAATAGACATATTTGCACAGAGAAATATTTTACATTGAAAAAATGAGGGATTTCCCTCAGTATGACCCGATGAAAAAATCCCTCACTGGCGTGGATTCACGCGTTTTTTTGTTGAATGTGCAAGCGTTGTTCAAAGTGCACAAACGTTTTATTCATTTTAGTTCACCGAGGAAAGATATTCCTTCAATGCGCTGACGATCCGTTCAGATGCGTGGCCGTCTCCGTATGGATTGGACGCTTTCGCCATAGTGCTATATTCCGCCTCGTCGGATAGAAGTGCGTCTGTCATATTGAAGATCGTTTCTTCGTCAGTGCCAGCAAGCTTCAAAGTTCCCGCTTCAATGCCTTCCGGACGCTCCGTCGTGTCGCGAAGGACGATGACCGGTTTGCCGAGTGACGGCGCTTCTTCCTGGATGCCGCCAGAGTCGGTCAAGATAATATGCGAGCGCGCGGCGAAGTTATGGAAATCGACGACTTCGAGCGGTTCGATCAAGTGAACTCGCTTGTTCGAGCCGAGGATTTCGTCAGCCACTTCCCGTACGGCCGGATTCATATGGACCGGATAGATGACTTGAGTGTCCGGATGCTTTTCAAGGATCCGGTTGATGGCACGGAACATATTGCGCATCGGTTCGCCCAAGTTTTCACGTCGATGCGCGGTAAGAAGGATGAGCCGATCATCTCCGATTTTATCAAGAATCGGATGATGATAGTCATCTCTCACCGTCGTATGCAACGCGTCAATCGCTGTATTCCCTGTAATGTAAATCCGGTCTTCCTGTTTTCCTTCATTTAAAAGGTTTTGTGCGGACTTTTCGGTCGGCGAGAAATGAAGGTCGGCAAGGACGCCCGTCAGCTGGCGGTTTATTTCCTCCGGATACGGAGAGAATTTATCCCATGTCCGAAGGCCCGCCTCGACATGGCCAACTGCGATTTTATTGTAGAACGCAGCGAGGCTGCCAACGAAAGTCGTCGATGTGTCGCCATGGACGAGCACGATATCGGGCTGCGCCTCTCTCATGATCTCATCGAGCCCTTCCAATCCGCGGGTAGCGACATCGATGAGCGTCTGCCGATTTTTCATGATGTTCAAATCATAATCTGGTGTGATGTTGAATGCATGCAAAACTTGGTCGAGCATTTGACGATGTTGCGCTGTCACCGTGACGATCGATTCGATCTCCTCAGGATGCTTTTGCAGTTCGAGTACGAGCGGCGCCATTTTAATCGCTTCCGGCCGCGTACCGAATATCGTCATCACTTTCCATTTCCGTTTCAATCCATTCACGCCTCCCCCATTATTTTGTTCCATTGTTATTTTGTGCCAAACAGGCGGTCTCCTGCGTCGCCAAGACCTGGAACAATATATCCGTGTTCGTTCAATTTTTCGTCCAATGCAGCAATATACACATCGATATCAGGATGTGCTTCCGTGAATACTTTCACGCCTTCAGGAGCTGCAATCAAGCACATGAAGCGGATGTTTTTTGCACCGCGTTTTTTCAATGAATTTACTGCCTCTACTGCTGTACCGCCCGTTGCCAGCATCGGGTCGACGAGAATGAATTCACGCTCCGATACATCGGAAGGAAGTTTCACGAAATACTCATGCGGTTGAAGTGTTTCCGGATCACGGAACAAGCCGATATGTCCAACTTTCGCTGCCGGAATCAAGTTCAAGATGCCATCGACCATGCCGATGCCTGCACGAAGAATAGGTACGATCCCAATTTTTTTGCCTGCCAATACATTTGATTTTGCAGTCTGGACCGGTGTTTCCACTTCCACTTCCGTCAACGGAAGATCGCGGGTAATTTCATACGCCATCAATGTCGCCACTTCGTCGACGAGCTCGCGGAACTCCTTCGTTCCCGTGTTCACGTCACGAATATGCGTCAATTTATGCTGGATGAGCGGATGATCGAATACATGTACTTTTGCCATTGCTTATCGCTCCTTTTCGGAATGTCCTGTACATTATAACAGAAACATGTCGATTTACACATCGCGAATGTGGATAATGTCGGTTATGCGTGGATTTTGTGTTATATGCGGATTTGTGGCGGTTTATGCGTGGGAATTCTGATTTATGCGCGTATTTAATGATTTATGCGAGGAAACTGCGATTTATGCGTTTTTAGGTTGATTTTGGATAGGTCGCGGAGATAGTTTGATGGCAGGGGCTCTTCGGCGCGCTGAATGCTTTTGACAAATTAAATGCACTTCTTTGCGGGCGGCTTAAGCAATAATAAAAATCCCCGCTCTCGCGCAGAGAGCGGGGCTAATTAATTATGCGTAGAGCGGGAAACGGTCTGTTAATGCTTTGACGCGCTCGGCCGCTTCTTTTTTCGCAGCTTCGTCTTCGTGGTTTTTCAATAGGTTGGCGATGATGGAGCCGATCTCCTTCATCTCTTCCTCTTTGAAGCCGCGTGTTGTGACAGCTGGTGTTCCGATACGGATGCCGGACGTGACAAATGGGCTTTCCGTGTCGAATGGAATAGTGTTTTTATTCACAGTGATGCCGACTTCGTCAAGGACGTGTTCAGCGACTTTGCCTGTGATGCCGAGTGATTTCAAATTGACGAGCAACAAGTGGTTGTCCGTTCCGCCTGATACGATGTCGACACCTTCAGCCATCAAGGATTCCGCAAGGGCTTTCGCATTTTTCTTCACTTGCTGGATATGCGATTTAAACTCAGGCTTTTGGGCTTCGCCGAATGCAACCGCTTTTGCAGCGATGACGTGCATGAGCGGGCCGCCTTGGATGCCAGGGAAGATTGTCTTGTCGATTTTGCGTCCGAATTGCTCAGCGAATTCCTCGTTGACAAGGATCAATCCGCCACGTGGTCCGCGCAATGTCTTATGCGTCGTCGATGTGACGAAGTGCGCGTGCGGCACTGGATTCGGATGCTCGCCTACTGCGACAAGGCCAGCGATATGTGCCATGTCGACCATCAAGTACGCACCGACTTCATCCGCGATTTCACGGAATTTCGCGAAGTCGATTTCACGCGGATACGCGCTTGCGCCGGCAACGATCAATTTCGGCTTATGCTCAAGCGCTTTTTGACGGACGTCTTCGTAGTCGATACGCTCGTCTTCTTTGCTGACGCCGTACTCGACGAAATTGTACAGGATGCCCGAGAAGTTGACCGGACTGCCGTGCGTCAAGTGCCCGCCGTGGGAAAGGTTCATACCGAGAACAGTGTCGCCCGGCTCAAGAATTGTGAAATAGACAGCCATATTCGCTTGCGCACCGGAGTGGGCTTGCACGTTTGCATATGCCGCGCCGAAAATTTCCTTCACACGGTCGCGTGCGATGTTTTCAACGACATCGACATGCTCGCATCCGCCGTAGTAGCGTTTGCCTGGATAGCCTTCAGCATATTTATTCGTCAAGTAGGAGCCTTGTGCTTCCATGACCGCTTCCGTCACGAAGTTTTCGGATGCAATCAATTCGATATTCGCGTTCTGGCGGTTCTTTTCCGCCATGATCGCTTCGTACACTGCTGTATCTTCACGTTTCACATTGCTTAAATCCATGATTCCATTTCCCCTTTTCTGAATTTATATATCCGGATGCAGGCGCTGACCAAATGTGCAAGCTTGTCCGGTGATTAAACGCCGCTGTTCTTCTGCCAAGCCGGAATATATACCGGATATGGCGGAGAAAGCTGGCAGGCGCTTCTATTGAAATGAAGATTAGTCTTCCACCGGGCGGCTATAGATTGCCCGTTCACCGCCGATCAATTTCGGGCGGGTCGTCGCTACAGTGACGACGGCGTCCCCGATTTTGTCGATGGACGTGCGCAGCGGGACAGCGACTTGCTTCAGATGCATGCCGATCAGTGTCTGGCCAATATCGATCCCTGCATGTGCGCGGATCGATTCGACGACGACTGCGTCTTTCAAATGCTCAAACGCATATGTGGACATTGATCCGCCGGCATGTACCGCCGGAATGACGGATACCGTGTCGAGATTCATTTTTTCCGCAGCTTTGCGCTCGATCGTCAAGGCGCGGTTAATATGCTCGCAGCCTTGGAAAGCTAATTGTACATCATACTTTTTTGCAAATGCTTCTAACGGCTTGAATAGTGCTTCGGCGACTTCTAGCGCGCCTCCCGTTCCAATCCGTTTGCCAGCGATTTCAGACGTCGAGCAGCCGACGACGAAAAATGTACCTGGCGTGAATGTTGTCTGCTCCGCCATTTCTGATAGCAGCTGTTCGAGCTGAAGCTTCAATAAATTCAATACATCATCCATTGCCTTGCTCACCTCACTTATTTTCAAGCTCTGTCAATTTGGCGACGCGTCGTTCGTGACGGCCTCCCTCAAATGAAGTGTCGAGCCATGCTGTTGCAACTTCCCGCGCTAGGCCTGGTCCGATAACACGTTCTCCCATGGCAAGGATATTCGAATCGTTATGCCCTCTCGTCGCCTTCGCACTGAAGACATCATGAACGAGCGCACAACGGATTCCTTTCACTTTATTCGCAGCGATCGACATGCCGATCCCCGTTCCGCAAATGAGGATGCCACGGTCGAACTTCCCGCTTGCAACACCGTCTGCTACAGGTTTGGCGTAATCCGGATAATCGACCGATTCGTCGGAGTTCGGACCAAAATCTTCATAGTCCAATCCTAGTTCCGATAATAAGTCCATGATTTCATGGCGCAGACGATTACCGCCATGATCCGAAGAGATTGCGATTTTCATTGCGTCCCCTCTTTTCTTAATTTACTCACAAATCATTCTACCATTGTTCGACAAAAAAACACAGCCCTGGTGTTACTATTTCGGGCTGTGAAATGAATGATATTGTTATGAACGATCGAACTGGCTAATGACTTTATAAAGGTCTTCCGATTGCTTCTTCAAGTGGCTCGCCATAATGTCGGTCTGCTCGATCGATTTCACTTGTTCTTCCGTGGCAGCGCGTACTTCTTCTGCGCCTGCTGATGTCTGTTCCGCGATTGCTGCGACTTCTTGCGATTGCATAGCGGTCGTTTCGATATTCGATAGCTGGTGTTCAACGAGTTCCGAAATTTTGACGACGGAATCGGCCATACCATTCACTTTTGCCGCCATCGCTTCAACGTTGCCGCTCGTTGCATCGGCGCGGTTTGCTTCGTTCGCAGCCGTGCTCACTTGCCTTTCCATTTCTTTCACGACTTTCGTGACGACGTCGGACTGGATCATTTTCACAAGTTCGTCGATGCTATGTACCGCTTTCGCACTTTCATCCGCAAGTACCCGCACTTCCTCCGCGACGACTGCGAAACCTTTTCCATGCTCTCCAGCACGTGCTGCCTCAATGGATGCGTTCAACGCGAGCAAATTCGTCTGGCTGGCGATGCTGCCGACGAGCTGTACGATTTCACCGATTTTTTGCGCGTTTTGATCGAGTTCGCGAATTGTACCGAGCGACTGCTCGCTTTGATTCGACATGTCCCGGATTCCTTTTACGAGCGCTCGGAATACTTCTGTCGTGCGCTCAAGTTCCACAAGCATCTCTTTCGATTGCTCGGACGAATCTTCCGCACGGCTGCTCACTTCCGCTGCCAATGTCCGTACATCCTCAATCGCCTCTGCCGTTTCCTGGATCGCCACTGCTGAAGCTTCTGCGCCCGAGGAAATTTCCATAATTGTTGAAGCAACCGCGTCTGCTGTGATGCCGCACTGCTTGTCTCACCGGATAACCGATCAACCGTATGAGCCGTCTTTTCGAAATTCGTCTCTATTTCCGCGACGATTGTTCGCAAATTGACGACGAGCTGTTGGAACGCTTCCGCAACGGAGCGAATTTCGTCGGACGACTTCGGCAGCTCGATATCCGTGCCGATTTTTCCGTCTGCTACCTCGATAGCCGCCTTCTCCAAGTTCTGCAACGGCTTCGTCAAAATTATGCTGAATAAAGCCGCCAAAATGCCTGACCATATGATTCCTAACGCATATGTACTGATCTCAAATACGAACGGCTGGATGTTCGGAAAGAACTCCGGCCCAATATAGTTGATGAACAAGGCGCTCGTCGAATATGTGACAACTGCAAGTACCGTTACGAATAATACCAATTTTTTACGCAAGCCGAATTTCTTCTTCATTCCCCATCCTCCGTCAGCTTCATCTTCAACTGCTCAATCAACATGTCCAATTCATCGAAAGTCGTCCGGTACGTCGCTAAACTGCCGCCGTACGGATCGTGCACATCCCCGAAATCCCCCGGCGTTGCGAACTCTTTCAACGTAAAGGTCTTTTTTCAACTTCCGGGAATACATGCAGCAAAAAATCCTTATGCGACATCGTCATCGTCAATACGAGATCCGCCCATTCCAGCTCCTCCGCTGTAACTGCATTGGAAACTGGCGTGTATGGCATGCCCGCTTCTTCGATTAGCGTCTTGGCGTTCGTTGAGATTGGCAACCCGTCAACCGCACTTACGCCAGCCGACCGAACCTTGACGCCCTCTATCGCCTTTGAACGGAGAATCGCCTCCGCCATCGGACTCCTGCATGTATTCCCTGTGCAAATAAAATAAATATTCATTCATGATCACCTACCTTTAGAATACCTGATAGCCGTGAAGAAAGAAATAGATAATTTCATCGAAACCATGACAATATCCCCATGACCAATAAAGCAAGTCCCGCAATAAAGCGAAGCAGCCTTCCGTTTTTAATGCTCAAAAATCTTCCGAAATAAAGGGCCAAGCAGGAAAAAAGAACGAGAGGAATCCCGAAGCGAGAATGAACAGTATTTTATTCAAATGGAGCATGCCGAAAGAAACGCTCACCGAAAAGGTGTCCAAGCTGACAGCTAGCGCAATGATTGCAGGATGGAGCTGCCGTTTCAGCATGCTGTTATCATCATCCTGCAACAACATGTGGATACCGATCAATGCAAGCAAAACCCCTGACAGCAAATGGCTCCACACCGTAAAAAGATTGGCGGACCAGTCCCCCATGACAAATCCTGCGAATGGCAGCACCATGTTCAGAAATGTTATCCACAGTGCGAGGACGAGCCTTCCTTTCCGCAATTGGAGCAACGATAAAACAACGACGACATCGATTGTCGTGACGCTTGCAGCGAATATTTCCAACAATGATTTGACCTCCCAACTTCCGCATCCATCCATCTTATGCGCTCGTTTAGGAGGTCATTCATATCCTATTATCCATTCATCTTCTTATCCGTTCATCTTCGATTGTTAGGAAAATGGTTCATTCATTACCCGTTGTACCGTTTCCCATCCGCCGCTTTCAACAGCCGGTTCATGACCGCTGCGCCAACTCCTTCTGAATCGGTCGCAGCAGCGAGAATAACATCGGCGTCCGTTGAATCGCATTGGCGGATCGCTCCGTAAAGATTTACCGCCATCGCCTCGTTATCATGGAGCGGACCGACCGGGAAATACCAGTCTGCCAGCGCAATGTCGAATTCATCGGGCCCAATGACAGCTACCCGTTTCCCTTCTGATTTCAGCTGCACGACTGCTTCACGGATTACCGACTCGTCCGGCTGAATGACGAAAAGCGGCGACTCCGGGGCGTAATGCATATATTTCATGCCAGGTGCACGCGGTGCTTCCTCATCGGTCGCACTTGGCGATTTGCTTTCAGCGCGAACTGCGCCAATCACTTCCTCGATCATTTCGCGCGTCACACCACCGGGGCGCAAAATTTCAGGAGGCGTAGCCGTCATGTCGAGAACAGTCGATTCAACACCGACACCCGTCTTTCCGCCGTCGACGATGAGAGGAATCCTTCCGTTGAGATCGGTCATGACATGTGCAGCTTCCGTCGGGCTCGGCTTTCCACTTCGATTCGCGCTCGGTGCAGCAAGCGGTCCGTCAAGCGTACGAAGAAGCTTTAGCGCGACAGGATGATCGGGCATCCGCAAGCCGACCGTATCAAAGCCCGGCGTGACATTTTCCGCAATGACACCAGGCCTTTTATGGAAGACGAGTGTCAACGGGCCAGGCCAAAATGCATTCATCAGCTTACTTGCATTTTCCGGTACGTCCACTGCATATTTTTCCACATCTTCTGCATTTCCTATATGTACGATGAGCGGATTGTCGGAAGGGCGCCCTTTCGCTTCGAAGATCCGTTGTACGGCAGCCGCATCAGTCGCAAGTGCGCCGAGACCGTAAACCGTTTCGGTCGGGAACGCGACGACGTCTCCATCTTTCAACATATCCACAGCACGTTGATAACTTATTGAGTTATCCATATCGTTATCCACTGAAACAATTTCAGTTTCCAAAGTTCAAACCCCCATTTATACACAATTTCATCCACTTATCCACAATTCGAAGTGGATAACTTTAATCAAATAACGACTTTATCCACTCCCAAATGAAGAAAGTGACTTTCTCGTCGTCAGATTCTTCCACATCTTTGTCAGGGAAACAGACCCTTGGGAATAAAGAGCACCACCAATTGTCACCCCGCCCGCTGCCGATCGTCAAAATATACGCGTCATACGGCGCTTGCGGCGTAATAACAAAGCCCGACCGCTTCGGCGGGAACAGAGCTGCTGTCCGCTCGAAGCGTACGTCTTGTCCGTCCGCCATCGATTTAGCAGTTTCCAAAATGGTTGATTCTATCGCTTTTAAGTTATCCACAATTTCTGATTTCGATTCTGCTTGTGAAATCGCTTGATTGATCATCGGCTCGATGACAAGCTGAATTTCTTTCTTCAATTGCTGATCGGCAGGTGCATTTGAGTGCGACAGAATCCGGAACCTGATCTCCTCTTCCTGCTCTCCCTGCCCTGTAAATAACATCAACGCGGATTGGATGAGGAACAGAACGAGAATGAACTCAACAACTGCCATCACACGATCCATCCGCTTATTTGGTTTTAGATTAGTAATTTCATAGTCTTGCAACATATCGATCCCCTCCTGACCTCATTGTGGACAGGGTCGGAAGGTTTTATTCACGAATCTCGCAAAATATCATTCGATCTTTTCCGTTCACATCTTTTTCTATGGAAACCCGCGCACCCGGGAACGCCTTTTGGAAAAGCCCGCTCACTGCCGGCCCTTGAAGATAGCCGATCTCGACGCCGATGAGCGAAGGCTTGTTCATAAGCGGCGGCAATTTTTCCGCAAGCTGCTTATAGAAGAAAAGTCCATCATCATCCGCGAACAACGCGCTATGCGGCTCATAATCGAGCACTGTCGCAGACATTTCTTTGGACTCGTCCCAAGCAATATACGGCGGATTCGACAGGACGATATCCCACTTTTCTCCTGCAATCGGTTCCGTCATATTGCCGTGTCTGAAATCGACGTCGACTCCATTACACTTCGCATTCCGCTTCGCAACTTTGAGCGCCGCTTCACTAATATCTGTCGCCGTGACAAGTGATTCAGGTCGTTCTTTTTTGAAGGCAATCGCGATTGCGCCGCTTCCTGTACCGATATCCGCCACGCGGCATTCAAGGAACTTGCGGCTACGTTCAAGCGCGCCAAATACGAGCTCCTCCGTTTCAGGCCGTGGGATGAGTACGTGTTCGTTCACCTCGAACGACAGCCCGTAAAACTGTTCTGTGCCGATAATATGTTGGACAGGCTTGCCTGTGAGCAGCTCATCGGTTTTATTCCAAAACGCTTTGTGCTGTTCAGGTGTGAGCGGCTCTCGCAAATCTGCGAGCATTGCGGCACCGGATTTTTGCGTCACATGCTCCATGAGCAGCTGTGCGGCATGGCTGTCCAAGTTTTTCGATTCGAGAAGAGATTTCGCTTTATTGAGCGCTTCATAGATTTTTTCAGTCATTCTTATCTAAGCTTTCTAACCGTCTTGCCTGATCTTCGACGATAAGCGAATCGATTACTTCATCGAGCTTCCCTTCGATGATCTGGTCGAGTTTTTGGATCGTGAGTCCTATACGATGGTCTGTCACACGGTTTTGCGGGAAGTTGTACGTGCGGATCCGTTCGGAGCGATCGCCCGTCCCGACGGCGGATTTCCGCTTTTCATCGTATTCCGCTTGCGCTTCCTGCATGAATTTATCGTAAATACGCGCGCGGAGGACTTTCATCGCTTTCTCTTTGTTTTTGATTTGCGATTTTTCATCTTGGCACGAAACGGTGATGCCTGTCGGCAAATGCGTCAGACGGACAGCGGACATCGTCGTGTTGACGGATTGCCCGCCCGGTCCGGATGAAGCGAATGTGTCGGTTCGGATGTCTTTTTCGTGGATATCGATTTCAACTTCTTCCGCTTCCGGCAATACGGCGACGGTTGCAGTCGACGTATGGATGCGGCCGCCCGATTCCGTTTCCGGCACACGCTGGACACGATGCGCTCCGTTTTCATATTTCAGCTTGGAATACGCGCCGCTCCCGTTGATCATGAAAATGATTTCCTTGAATCCGCCAAGCTCGGTCGGCGAGGAGTCCATCACTTCCACTTTCCAATGATTCGTTTCTGCGAACCGGCTATACATTCGATATAAGTTGCCCGCAAACAGCGCCGCCTCGTCGCCGCCCGCCGCGCCGCGGATCTCCATAATAACGTTTTTATCGTCGTTCGGATCTTTCGGAACGAGCAACAGTTTCAGTCTCTTTTCAAGCGACTCGATCTGTTCATCGAGCTCCGCGATTTCCATTTTGACAAGTTCTTTCATTTCGTCGTCTAACGGTTCCTCGAGCATTTCCTTCGCATTGTTATACTGCGTCGTCGCGCTCTTAAATTCACGGTACGCATCGACGGTATCCTGCAAGTCGGACTGCTCCTTCGAATACGTCCGCAGCTTAGTCATATCACTCACAATATCCGGATCGCTCAGCAATTCATTCAATCGCTCATATCGATCCTCAACGGCTTGAAGCCTATCAAACATAGTCATTGCACCTCTTCGTTCTCAGTCTGTTTTGTATACTAATTGTACGGGAATAATGCGCTGAAATACAGTGATTTCTTCGGGTGTGGGTGTTGGCGAGAGTGTTTTGAGCGCGCAGGGCTGACTTTGGACGTGTGAAGGATCACTTTGGACGTGAGGCGGATCGCTTTGGACGTGCGGGGGCTCGCTTTGGACGCGCGACAGCTCACTTTGGACGCACGACGGCTTGCTTTGGACGTGGAGGGAATGCTTTGGACGCGCGGAGGGTCACTTTGGACGCGCGGAGGGTCGCTTTGGACGTGCGAGGGGTCGCTTTGGACGCGCGGAGGATCACTTTGGACGTGCGAGGGGTTGTTTTGGACGCGCGGAGGATCACTTTGAACCTGCGAGGGGTTGCTTTGGACGTGCGACAGCTCACTTTGGACGCGCGACGGCTCGCTTTGGACGCGCGACGGCTCGCTTTGGACGCGCGGCGGCTCGCTTTGGACGCGCGACGGCTCGCTTTGGACGCGCGACGGCTCGCTTTGGACGCGCAGCTAGGGTATAGTATGACGCGATTAAAAAAACGCTTTTGACAAAGCGTTTGTAAAAAATCATCTTATATAAAATGCAGTCCTCCGATTGCCTTTCATGATTAGTCCTGAACTCTTCAATAATCTTTTTGCTATAGGCTGATGTTCTATGCCTGAAAACGAACGAAACTGTCGGTTGGTTATATAACTATCCATTAAGTAGAACCAATCGTCGAGAAGTGGCAGATGACAATTTAAATCACTATGAAAACAGCCTGAACAACGCCATTTTTTATAGCGCCACTCCATTCCTTTACGGTTACACTCCGGGCAAATCACCCCTGGTATTATATCGTCTTTTTGCTATATTCAACGTTTTTGTTAAAGGAAAAGGATTGTATTCCTTGTGCGAATCGATCATAGCATGAGCAATTTCTATGATGCTATTTCTACTCAATAATTCCTGATCGATTACCATGCTATACAGTCGAATCGGAATTTCATGTGTGAATAAAATATCCGCATTCGTTTTCTCTTCAATGAATAATTCATTCGTGTAGGCAAGTCCGATCATTCCTTTAACAGGAACATCAATCCCCTTCTCCTTTAACCATCTTTCCAAGAATATTATTTTTCGTTCCAGCTCTGTGATTGGACTTTGAATAATTTTTCTTTCTCCCTTGATTTCTTGTATGAATTGAGTTGGATTTGCCTTGACTGTGATTTTTCCGCCAAGATTTTTTATTTCAAAGATAATAATTTTGTCTGGCAGAATCAGTACTGAATCCATTTGAAAGAAAATCCCATTGTAGATAAGACAAATATCATGAAGTAAGCCGAAAGGGTGTAATGGGCGGAATTCATTAATGTGCTTGTCGAAATTCAATTCACCTCCGAATCCCGCCTTTCTTCTTCTGAGATCTTCCTCGATTATCGCATATTGTTGGTGGTGGTTAGGCAGCCGGCGGATTAATGACTGTAATCCTACCAAAGACAAGGGTTCGCTCCGTTTTTTGATTAACATTTCATCACCTCGCTAGCATTGTACCAGTAAGGAAATATTTCAAAATGGAAGGAAATTTTGAATTACCCCTGATATCCGGATTAAAATTCATTTTTGGTGCGAAAAGAGCATTTAAAATTAATTTATCGAGGAATTTTTGAAAGCCAAATGGACTTTGATGAGCTCGAAGCGGTCTACTTTTTTGCACATGGAATTGGTTTGGACGCGGAACACTCAGCTTTAGACGAGAATTGAATCTCTTTGGACGCGAGACAGTCGACTTTGGACGTGAGGCGGGTTGCTTTGGACGCGGCGCAGCCGGCTTTGGACGTGTGGCAGATTGCTTTGGACGCGAAACAGCCGGCTTTGGACGTGAGGATTGCTTTGGACGCGAAACAGCCGGCTTTGGACGTGTGGCGGATTGCTTTGGACGCGAAACAGCCGGCTTTGGACGTGAGGATTGCTTTGGACGCGAAACAGCCGGCTTTGGACGTGAGGATTGCTTTGGACGCGAAACAGCCGGCTTTGGACGCAACATTGCAACTTACTTGATAACTTCTACATATTTTTCCGCAGTCCTAATCTCAATCGTCAAAGAACTCTTGCCGTATATGGTTTTAATAAGGAATGGGGCGTCCGCAGTATTCTGGAATCTGAAGTCGAGGCCGCCGTAGGAAACGGTTGCATCTCTTCCTTTCGGGACGTAGCCGATGTCTATTGAATGATGGTGCCACTCGATGTATTTCACCGGAAGCTGATCGACAGCATTGAATAAAGTGGAGGATGTTTGGCAAATCCCTCCACCTATTCCCATGACAAGTTTTTTGTTGATAATTTCAGGGGCTGGCTGGTAGCCGTTCGCTTCGTCTCGCGGTCCGACGACGGTGTTGAAGGAGAATTGGTCGCCCTTGCCGACGATGACTTTGTCAATTGCGGTTGCTGAAAGTTCGATGTTTTTATTCCGATTTTTGTCCGCAGGATTGAAATAGGTCGTATAGGAGGCGATGACAACATCGTCCAAATGCGTGAGATCTTCCGGAGCATAGCCGCTTTTTGTTATTTCAATCGGCAGTTCAACAGTCCCGCCCGTGGCTGACACTTCCATTATCCGCTCCACTAGAATGCTTTCCCGCAAAAGGATCAGCGGGTTGCCTTCGATGAGATTACCCTGTTCGTCCAATCTGTCGAGGACCATCCTTTGATCATAGCCAGGTTTTCCATCGACTCCGCGTGCAAGCTCTTTTGCAAGTTGTTCGATTTTCGCTATGTACGCAGTGATGTCCATTTCATAGCCAAGGTCCATCGGAGTTATTGTGTGGATCATTTCATCGGTTGTCGGGTCGATAATGTTGATAACTGGGGCCAGCGCCGGGATGATTTCCGTTTGGGCAACCGGCTGCTTGGCCGATTCTGCTTGTTGTTCCGCCTGTTCTTCCCGTTCAGGCGTTTCCGCGCTTTCTGTATGTTGTTCAATCACCGATCGCTGTTGGCAGCCGAACAATCCAATCATCATGATAAAAAGAAATGCAGAAATCCATTTTTTCATTTTCATCCATCTCCCTTCCTTTACTCGTTGCCATTAGCCATAGTATTCAAGGGTTGTGGATAGTGTGTGTTTCAATGGCAATAAAAAAACAGCATAGAGAAGATCCATGCTGTCATTTCAATATTTATTTAACCGCCACGTTCGCGGTTACGCCGTTTGGGACTTGATGGTGCATGCGGCATCTTGCTTCGTATGCTTCGGATGCGCCGACGAGGATGATCGGATCGTCATAGCCAGCAGGTTTTCCGTTAATAAGCCGCTGTGTTCGGCTTGCAGGTGATCCGCAAACTGTGCAAACAGCTTGCAGTTTTGTGACGTTTTCAGCGACAGCCATGAGCTGCGGCATTGGTCCGAATGGTTCTCCGCGGAAATCTTGGTCGAGACCTGCGACGATAACTCGGAATCCACGGTCCGCCAATTCCATGACGACGTCGACGATGCCTTCATCGAAAAATTGTGCTTCGTCAATTGCGATGATATCGTAATCATCTTTTACAAATTGCTCAATTTGCGTCGATTCAGCAACCGGCGTTGCTATTACTGTCGTTCCGTTATGGCTGACGACAGCTTCTTCGCTATACCGGTCGTCGATTTCTGGCTTGAAAACAGCAATTTTCTGTTTCGCGAATTGAGCGCGGCGTACGCGGCGAATCAATTCCTCGGATTTTCCTGAAAACATGCTTCCACAAATCACTTCTATCCAGCCGCCTTGCATTGTTACGTACATGTTGGTTCCCCTTTCAATTCTTGCTCTATGTAAAGTTGTTCTATTAGTTGTCGGAATGTCTATCATACATTAAAAAACTGTGGAAAGGACGTCTTTTATTTCGTGTCAGAATATGTTATGGAGGGTCCGTGGGAGGCGCTATTCAAGGAAAATTATCTTCGCGCCGAATGATAAATAAAGGAGTGTATTCAAAAAGAAATCTATTCGTTTTATTCCCAAATTGAAAACCCGCCAAACAATGTTGGCGGGTTGGAAGGTTCTTATTCTTGTCCTTCTTCTTTGAAGCCATATTTTTTGTTGAAGCGGTCGATACGTCCGTCCGCTGCAGCGAATTTTTGGCGTCCAGTGTAGAATGGATGGCATTCTGAACAAACTTCAACGCGAATGTCCTCTTTTACAGAACCTGTTTCGAATGTGTTTCCACATGAACAAGTGACAGTCGCAACTTTGTAATTTGGATGAATTCCTGCTCTCATCGGTCTCTCTCCTCTCGCCCTGAACCATCCGGAACAGAGTATTATTGTAGGGTGTTGCATAAGACTGATGCCTTACACGGTCCGTATATGTCAACCGCATATGCAGCAGATGGCTATAAACCATACTCAAGAATTATAACAAATTCATTAGGTATATGCAACTATTTTAAATCGAATATTACACTTCGATTTCACTTCATAATTGCTGCTCGCAACGCCGTTCTTCGTAACGGCGTTCACTATTTTATTTCGAATCAAAGGAGCCCTTTTCCATTGCGATGGGCTTTCATTTCTTCATTGAGCTTGTCGAAGAACTCTTCGTTCGATTTGGATTGACGTAGTTTTTTCAGGAAGCGTTCTGCGAAATCTGGCGCGTCGGAGAACGTTTTTCGGATTGCCCATAGTTTTTCGAGCTGTTCGGTCGGGATAAGCAATTCCTCTTTCCGCGTTCCAGATCGACGGATGTCGAGAGCCGGGAAAATACGGCGTTCTGCGAGGCTGCGGTCAAGATGCAGCTCCATGTTTCCAGTCCCTTTGAATTCCTCGTAAATGACTTCGTCCATACGTGAACCTGTGTCGATCAAAGCGGTTGCCAAAATCGTCAAGCTGCCGCCTTCCTCGAGATTCCTTGCCGCACCGAAGAATCGCTTCGGACGATGGAATGCTGCCGGGTCGATACCACCAGAAAGTGTACGGCCGCTCGGCGGGATGACGAGGTTATACGCGCGCGCCAATCTTGTAATGGAATCCATTAGAATGACGACGTCTCGTTTATGTTCTACGAGGCGCATGGCGCGTTCGAGAACAAGCTCAGCCACTTTAACGTGGTTTTCTGGAACTTCGTCGAATGTCGAGCTGACAACATCAGCGTTGACAGAACGTTCAATGTCCGTCACTTCCTCTGGACGCTCGTCGATGAGGAGGACGATTAATTCTGCTTCAGGATGATTCGTCGTAATGGCGTTAGCGATTTCTTTCAACAACATCGTTTTCCCCGCTTTTGGAGGAGCGACGATGAGTCCACGCTGACCGAACCCGACTGGGGATACTAGATCCATAATGCGGGTCGACAGTTTATGTGGTTTTGTTTCAAGTTTAATATGACGATCTGGGTAAAGCGGTGTGAGTGCCGGGAAATGGACGCGTTCCCTTGCAACTTCCGGATCTTCCCCGTTGACGGCTTCTACTTGCAGCAGGCCGTAATACCGTTCGTTCTCTTTCGGCGGCCGCACTTTCCCTGTTACCTTGTCTCCGTTCCGTAAATCGAATCGTCTGATTTGGGAAGCGGAGATGTAGATGTCTTCGGAGCTAGGCGAGTAGTTGATCGGACGGAGGAATCCGTATCCTTCTGATTGGATGATTTCGAGTACGCCTTCCATGAAGAAGAACCCTTCCTGTTCGGCTCTTGATTTCAGGATAGCGAAGATCAATTCTTTTTTTGTTAGTTTGCTGTAATAGGAGATTTTGTATTCTCTTGCAAGCTCATATAACTCTTTCAGGGTCATATTTTCCAAGCTGGCGATTGTTAGAATTGGCATAGTATCGTAAGCTCCACTCTTTATTTGTTTTTCGTTTGTTTGGGTGTTTGTTGTTCATTCGGGTAGGTGAATCGGACAATAGAAGTATGCCCGGCGAAATGCCGGGCGAATGAGGCTTGCTATGTGCTAAATAAAACTAGTTGCTTTAAATAAGCTTTCCGTTCCGACGCTCCCTTTCCGCGGGCGTTGCCTTAGCCAATCGAACAGCGAAGTGTTCGATTTGCCGTATTTCTGCGCATTTTGCAGAAATCAAGGCATCCTGCTCCCTTAAGGTCGCAAAAGTCGTTCTTCGTAACGACTTTCGCAGGAGTCTCGCGTCTGCACTCCAAGCTAGAGTGAAATGTAAAAACGGCCTTTTCTACACACAAAATTATCTATGTTTTAGTCTTCCATCACTAAGTTCGGTTTTTTCTTCATGCTGTGGCGTCCTTCTACGAAACGGATTGTTCCGGATTTGGAGCGCATGACGAGTGAGTGGGTTTCGCTGTAGCCGCCTTTGAATTGGACACCTCGCAGCAATTCGCCGTCTGTAACGCCTGTTGCAGCGAAGATGGCGTCGTCGCCTTTGACAAGGTCATCCATGTAAAGGACTTTGGAGACATCGATGCCCATTTTTTCGCAACGGAGGCGCTCTTCTTCATTTGAAGGGACGAGACGGCCTTGGATTTCTCCACCTAGGCATTTAAGTCCGACTGCTGCGATAACGCCTTCAGGTGCTCCGCCGAGGCCGAATAGGATGTCTACGCCTGTGTCGTCGAATGCCGTATTGATCGCTGCTGCAACGTCTCCGTCATTGATGAGCTTGATCCGCGCGCCAGCGGCTCTGATTTCTTCAATAATTTTCGAATGGCGCTCACGGTTGAGGACAGTTGCCACAACTTCATCGATTGATTTGTTTTTCGCTTTGGCGACAGCGTGCAGGTTATCCGTGACGGATGCATTGATGTCGATTTTACCGACCGCTTCAGGTCCGACCGCGATTTTATCCATGTACATGTCAGGAGCGTTGAGGAGGTTTCCTTTATCCGCGATTGCGATGACTGCGAGCGCATTCCAGCCTCCTGATGCGACGATGTTCGTGCCTTCCAGCGGGTCAACGGCAACGTCCACTGCCGGACCTTCGCCTGTTCCGAGTTCTTCACCGATATAAAGCATTGGTGCTTCGTCCATTTCGCCTTCGCCGATTACGACGACTCCTTGCATCGGAATCGTGTCGAACACAGTACGCATCGCTGTCGTTGCGGCGTCATCCGCTTCGTTTTTCAAACCGCGCCCCATCCAGCGGGAAGCTGATACTGCTGCCGCCTCTGTTACACGTACTAATTCCATCGATAAACTGCGTTCCATTATGATTGTTCCTCCCGTTTAGCGCATTTCATTATAACTTAAACGCTATTCTTTTCAATTAAATACTTTTTTTGTCTAGCTTCAGGCGCTAGACAGGTGCCTTAATTTCTGCAAAAACCGCAGAAATACGGCAAATCGAACCCTTCGCAGTTCGATTCGCTGTAAGATTCGTCTTTAGTATAGCATAAGGTTTTTATTCACTGATAATCGCTTTTTCGGGTACCGACTCCTTTCGGATGTCCGCCCCGATACCACGAAGTTTCTCGATTATAGAGCTATAGCCCCGTTCGATATGTTGGATTTCTTGGATTTCCGTTTCGCCTTCAGCGAGCAATCCCGCAATGATGAGAGCTGCGCCTGCGCGGAGGTCGGAAGCTCGGACCGTCGCTGCCTGAAATGATGCAGGTCCCGAAAGAATGACGGATTGCCCTTCCACTTTTCCATCCGCATTCATCCGTCTTAATTCATCTATTTGCTTGAAACGCGCAGAATAGATTGTATCTGTGATGACGGATGAGCCGTTTGCCTGCGTTAATAATACGGAGAACGGCTGCTGCAGATCGGTCGGGAATCCTGGGTAGACGAGCGTTTTCACGTCGACCGCCATCAAATTCTCCGGTTTCGGAATGAAGATGTGCTCTTCCCTCTCCTCCACTTTGACGCCCATCTCGCGCAATTTCGCGGTCAATGCTTCAACGTGGAATGGAATGACGTTATCGATTGTAATGCCGTCACCGACAGCCGCCGCCATAATCATGAATGTGCCCGCTTCGATCCTGTCAGGAATGATCGTATGCTTCGTACCGTGCAGCCGCTCGACGCCTTCGATGCGGATAACATTCGTCCCTGCACCTTTTATGTTGGCACCCATGTTCGAAAGCAAAGTAGCGACATCGATGATTTCCGGTTCTTTTGCCGCGTTTTCAATGATCGTCCGCCCTTTTGCACGAACTGCAGCGAGCATGATGTTAATTGTCGCACCGACAGAGACGACGTCCAAATAGATTTTAGCGCCGCGCAATTCATCAGCACGCAAATAGATGGCACCGTGCTCGTTCGTCACTTTTGCTCCCAATGCTTCGAAGCCCTTAATGTGCTGGTCAATTGGACGAGGACCTAAATGGCAGCCTCCGGGAAGGCCGATTGCTGCATGTTTGAAACGCCCAAGCATGGCACCCATCATGTAATACGATGCTCTCAATTTTTTCACGTTGCCGTTTGGAAGTGGCATGGCGATCATTTCTGTCGGGTCGATCGTCATCTTTCCCGATTCGAATTCCACTTTCCCGCCAATATCTTCAAGGAGCGCTTTGAGAGTGAGGACGTCCGAGATTTCCGGAAGTCCGTCGATCGTTACAGGTGAATCCGCCAAAATAGAAGCCGGAATCAATGCGACGGCACTGTTTTTCGCTCCGCTTACTTTTATCGTTCCACGTAGAGGTTTGCCGCCTCTAATTTTATAAACGTCCATTTCAGTCTCCTTTAGGCGTTTCACTTGTTCTTTCTTGCTTCCCAATCATCGAGGAATTGCTGGATGCCTTTGTCTGTCAACGGATGGTTGAATAATTGCTTGAGCACGTTGAATGGCGTTGTTGCGATATGTGCTCCTGCAAGTGCCGCATCTGTAATATGCTGCGGGCTGCGGATGGACGCTGCGATAATTTGCGTATCCATGTCATGAATTGTGAAGATGTCCGCGATTGTACTGATCAGATGAATTCCTTCTTGACCGATATCATCGAGTCTGCCGAGGAACGGGGATACGTAAGTGGCTCCAGCGCGTGCTGCAAGCAATGCTTGGTTTGCACTGAAAATGAGGGTCACGTTTGTTTTGATGCCTTCTTGTGCGAAAACGGAGCACGCTTTCAATCCTTCTGGCGTCATTGGAAGCTTAACAGTAATGTTTGGCGCGATTTTTGCGAGTTCGCGTCCTTCTTCGATCATTCCTTCTGCGTCGAGTGCGATGACTTCAGCGCTGACAGAACCTGGTACAAGTGCTGTGATTTCGCGCAGTCTGTCGTGGAATGAAATGTTTTCTTTCGCAACGAGTGAAGGGTTTGTTGTTACGCCGGATAGGATTCCCCAGCTATGTGCTTCTTTTATTTCTTCAAAGTTTGCCGTGTCGATGAAAAATTTCATGTGTATAGTTCCTCCTTCGATGTATGGAAAAGAAGGAGAATGCATCTGATTTGTGATGCTTCTCCTGTTTGCTGCATAATAAACCGTTGATTTCCGCTCCGAGCGGACGCTTTCCGGGGGGCGGGGCGGTGAGCCAATCGAACAGCGAAGGGTTCGATTTGCCGTATTTCTGCGCACTTTGCAGAAATTAAGGCATCCTGCTCCCTTAAGGTCGCAAAAGCCGTTCTTCGTAACAGCTTTCGCTAATCCCCCAGGAGTCGGCGCTCTCCGCTTCAATCAACTCAACATATAACATTAAGATTTTCTAATTAAGCCTTCCCCGAGCTACCGAATTCGCGCATTTTGCCGATTACTGATTTCTTGATGGCATCGCGCATTGGTGCTAGGTATTTACGTGGATCGTAGACGTTTGCGTCTGCGTTCAATGTGTCGCGGACTGCTTTTGTGCCTTCGATTTGATTTTCAGTGTTGACGTTTATTTTTGCAGTTCCGAGTGAGATCGCGCGTTGGATATCTTTCGTCGGGATGCCTGTTCCGCCGTGTAGGACGAGTGGAAGGTCTGATTGGCTCGAGATTTCTTCCATTTCCTTGAATCCTAAGTTCGGCTCGCCTTTGTATGGGCCGTGAACTGATCCGAGTGCTGGTGCCAAGCAGTCGATGTCTGTGCTGTCGACGAGCTCTTTACATTCTGCTGGATCTGCGTAAATGACTCCGTCAGCAATGACGTCGTCTTCCTGTCCGCCGACAACTCCGAGCTCAGCTTCAACGGATACGCCTTTTGCGTGGGCATATTCCACAACTTTTTTCGTGATTTCAATGTTTTCTGCTAGAGGTTTGGAAGATGCGTCGATCATGACGGATGTGAAGCCTGCGTCGATTGCCTCTTTGCATTTTTCGAAACTGGATCCGTGGTCCAGATGGATAGCGACGGGAACGGTGATGTTGTAATCATGCATTAACCCTTTCACCATGTTGACGACAGTCGTAAACCCGCCCATATAGCGGCCCGCTCCTTCGGAAACACCAAGGATTACCGGGGAATTCTCTTCTTGCGCCGCTTGCAGGATCGCCTGCGTGTATTCCAGGTTATTCAAGTTGAACTGTCCGATTGCATATCCTTCATTCTTACCTTTGATCATCATTTCTTTCATTGAAACAAGTGCCATTGCATTAGCCTCCTCCGGATCGTCGAGAAAAATTTATTGTTTGAATCAATATTTACCTCTTTTATCATAACAAAAACAGACAGCATTTACTACTGTCTGGGTTGTTGCCGCGGCGCGTCTTCGTTTTCTGTTTTTTTATTATTCTTGACGCATCAAAATTTCTTTGACTGCATCCCGAACTTCGTAAATATTGAATGGTTTCGTAAAATATTTTTCTGCTCCGTTTTCAATGGCCTCATCTGTAAGTTCGACCTCCCCATAGGCCGTCATCATGATTACAGGTATGTGTGGCCAGTCTTTCTTTAGCCTTTTTAACACTTCCACTCCGTCAATTCCCGGCATTTTCATGTCCAGTAAGACGCAATCGGGTTCTTTTTCTGTAACCGATTGGAGAGCTTCCGCGCCATTTGCGGCCAACCTCGCTTCAAACCCCTCTTTCGTGAATACCTCATTCAGTAAAAGTCGTATTCCGGCTTGATCGTCGACGATTAGCAAACTCTTCAAAAGGTCCACCCCTTTTTTATATAATTGACCCAATAAGTTATACAATTTGACAAAAAAGTCGAATCTCCTTCTTTTTTTCAGTTATTATCGCAACATTGTTTTAATTTTAGGGGAAGTGCTGGAAAACTTGGTTTTATTCCCGTGAGAAAATATAATGGGAACGAGGTGGTTTTGATGAAAATATTGACGACACAAATTGGCGGGCTCTTGCAGCGTGCCGGTTCGAATAATGAAGAGGCCGTCGAGGAGACAGCGCGGCTGTTGGCTCAGGCGACGATCGGAGAAGGACGGGTTATATTTGCCGGCTTTGATGAAATGGAAGCTGTCGGGTTGAACGCAAAGTTTGCCGCGGAACCGTTCAAGGGCGCCGTACTTTATGAGGAAGAGATGGAAATTCATTCTGCGGATAGAGTGTGGCTTTTTGCGCGGTCAGCAGCAGACGAGCGAGCGCTGGAATTGGCGCGTTTGCTAGCTGGTAAATTCATTCCGTTCGCAGTCGTTGCGAGTGAGAAGGCGACGGACGATAACGAATTGGCAGATTTGGCGTATACGTATATGGCGACTGGCGTCTTGAAAGGGATATTGCCGGGCGAGGATATCGGCAGCCGGATCGTTCAGCCTAATTTGTTAGCCGCGCTATTCTTGTATGAGGCGGTTAAGATGGCGTATGACGAGATGGTGAGTGAAGAGGATTGAGTTGAGGGATGTTTTATGCGGCTTTGCGGGCGTTTATGCGGCATTTTGCGGATTTATGCGTGAGTATACGGATTTATGCGTGTATTTACGAAGTTATGCGTATTTCAAAGGATTTATGCGTAATCAAATGAATTTATGCGTCTTTAATAGGATTTATGCGTATTTATAAAAATCGAGTAGGAGGGAGTGATTAACTCCCGACCTCTCACACCACCGTACGTACCGTTCGGTATACGGCGGTTCAATTAAGATTGATAACGCAAGTCTTCGTAACGAGATATCAGACTTTTAAGCCCTTGGGAACTCCAATACGAGTCCCCAAGGGTTCTGTGTAGTATTGGACTTTTAGATATTCTCCAGTAACTTTTACGTGAATTGCCCCATTCATATGCTTTTCCCCTCGGGACACCTAGTCCAATGAGTTTTCTCACCTTTGTACTTGGTTTCTTCCAGTTCTTCCACATACACATTCGTAGTCTTCTTTTAATCCACGAGTCAAATTTAATAAACACACTTGGCGTGTCAGCCAGTGCGAAATATCCACACCATCCCATCAGATATTGATTAAGTTTCTCGATCCGGTATTCCATCGCATAAGGTATCTTTCTTGAAGTGATTTCACGGATTTTGTTCTTCATTCGCCTCACACTTTCCTTGGCAATGCGAACCTTCGGTTCCTTACCACTTGTGAAACTGAAGCCAAGAAACTTCCTTTTCCATGGCCGGTCAACTGCGGACTTATTCAGGTTCACTTTCAACTTAAGTTTACCTTCAATAAATGAAGTGATGGAGCTCATGACCCGATTACCTGCTTTCTGTGTTCTCACGTAGATATTGCAGTCATCGGCATATCGGACAAACTTATGCCCTCTCTTCTCCAATTCCTTATCAAGTTCATCAAGGACGATGTTGGAAAGGAGTGGACTCAAAGGTCCTCCTTGCGGAGTCCCTTCTTCACTCATTGTCACGATACCATTTATCATGATGCCCGATTTGAGATATTTACGGATTAATCTAAGAAGATGTTTATCTTTGATTCGTTTCGCAAGTGTCCCCATGAGTCTGTCATGGTTCACTTTATCAAAGAATTTCTCCAAGTCGATATCGACAACCCAGCGATTTCCCTCCTGTATGTACCCTCTTGCTTTTCTGACTCCATCGTGAGCACTTCGATTAGGACGAAATCCATAACTATGGTCTGAGAATGTCGGGTCATATAGAGAAGTTAATACTTGGGCTATCGCCTGTTGGATAAAGCGGTCTATCACGGTAGGGATACCTAATAGACGCACACCCCCGTCAGGTTTCGGGATTTCGACCCTGCGGACAGGTTGCGGTTCATAGGTTCCCTGAAGAAGTTCCATTTTCATGGATTCCCAATGTTCTAGGATGTGCTTCCGTAGGTTTTGTACGGGCATTTCATCCACACCGTGGCTTCCTTTATTGCGCTCCACCCGTTTCAGGGCAGAAAGCAGGTTTTCACGTGACAGTATTCGCTCCATCAACATGCGTTACGCCTCTTTCCGTGAACAACGGTTCTTCTTATGCCAGTCCTGCTCCACCATCTCGAAGTCCCCCGTGGAATTCACCACTTCCTCCTTCAAGCATGCCTTATCGGTTATCTGTGTTCTTCGCAGGTTGCTGAATGCCAAGATGTTGTTCTCTCTTAATTGTTCAGCCCTTCCCATTCTTCTCGAGTTCGAATGGTACTATGGCGTCTGCTGACTTCTGATTGTTCAGCTACCCATCACTGAGTAGGTTACCAAGTGTACTTGGCATACCAATCAGACCTCCCCAGGTAAGAACGTAGTCTTTCCCTCCATCTATCTGCTTCATTTACTACATATGACCTTCGGCAGAAAGGGCTTTGTTTTGAATTGCAAACTCACCCAATCATACATAGCCTTATATGAAGTTCGTGTTCCTCAGACCGGAGGTTTGCCGCTCGCTTCCTTCAGATTCCATGTCACCATGGACACCCTTGCGTTAAGCTAACTGCTACTTCTGCCTTCACAGTTCGGGACTTGCACCCTATAGACTACGCCCATGCTGGGCGCACAATAAAAACAGAAACCAGCCGGTGATGGTGGTTTCTGTTTTTTATTGGCTATTAACCTTGGTGCGTCAGTGCTGCGCGAATGAATTCGCGGATGAGCGGCTGGGGGCGGCTCGGACGTGATGCGAATTCTGGATGGAATTGAGTTCCGATGAAGAACGGATGGTCCTTCAACTCAAGGATTTCCACGAGATGGCCGTCCGGGCTTTCCCCTGCTACGATCATGCCGGCGTTTTCGAATTGCTCGCGATAAATATTGTTGAATTCGAAGCGATGGCGGTGGCGCTCGTATACCAATTCATCGTTATACGCTTCTTGTGCTTTCGTGCCTTCCTTCAACTTGCACGGATGAGCACCTAGTCGCATATCACCGCTTGCTTGCTCAATGTCGGAACGTTCTTCGAAATCACGGTTGTTTTCGATGATCGCGTTCTCCGTTTCACCGTCAAATTCAGCGGAATGTGCGTCTTTGATGCCAAGGACGTCTCGTGCAAATTCTACTGCAGCAAGTTGCATGCCGAGGCCAACGCCGAAGAATGGAATGCTATGTTCACGCGCGTAGCTGATCGCTTCCATTTTGCCGTCGATGCCACGGTCTCCGAATCCGCCTGGAACGAAGATGCCGTCTGCGTCCTTCAAGATTTCTTCAACGTTTTCTTTCGTCACTTCTTCGGAATTGATCCAGTCGATTTCGATGTCTGTATCGAATTCGTAACCGGCATGGCGGAATGCTTCCACTGCGGAAATATAAGCATCTTGCAATTCTACATATTTACCGACGAGTGCAATTTTCACTTTCCGAGATAGATGGCTGACACGATCGATAAGCTCCTGGATTTCTCTCAAATCCGGTTCCTTCGTTTCAAGGCCAAGGAAATCAACGACGATCTTGTCCATGTTTTGCTCATGTAGACGGATTGGTACTTCGTATAATGTTTCCACATCAAGCGCTTCGATGACTTCTTCCGGCTTGATGTTACAAAAGAGGGCGATTTTGTCTTTCATTTCCTGAGGGACAGGATATTCGCTTCGGACGACGATCATATTCGGCTGGATGCCGAGTCCGCGTAATTCTTTTACGCTATGCTGTGTCGGCTTCGTTTTCATTTCACCGGCAGCGTGCAAGTAAGGAACTAGCGTGTTATGGATGTACATGACGTCATCTTTGCCAAGGTCCGTCTTCATTTGACGGATCGCTTCGAGGTATGGAAGTGACTCGATATCTCCGACACTTCCACCGATTTCGGTAATAACGACGTCTGCGTTCGTTTCTTGGCCAGCCCGTTTTATGAGGCTTTTGATTTCATTCGTAATATGCGGGATGACTTGGACTGTCGCCCCTTTGTAATCACCGCGGCGCTCTTTCCGCAGAACGGAAGAGTATACTTTCCCCATTGTGACGTTGGAGTATTTGTTCAATTTGATGTCAATGAACCGTTCATAGTGGCCGATGTCGAGGTCGGTTTCAGCACCGTCTTCTGTTACGAAAACTTCACCGTGCTGGTATGGGCTCATCATGCGTGGATCCAAATTGATGTATGGATCGAATTTTTGGTTGGTAACTTGCAAGCCTCTGCTTTTCAACAGTCTTCCAAGGGATGCGGCATTGATACCTTTTCCTAAAGACGAAACAACTCCGCCGGTTACAAAAATATATTTTGTCATCTAAAGCTCCTCCTTCGTGATGGGGGTCGGTCGAATGTCGTAAAATACGAAAAAAGCGCTCCACTGTAGTTTATCTACAAGAGGAGCGCTTATACACGGATTCATGTGTCCTTTTTCAAGGAGCCCAAATAGAAGCTTAAATCCTTAAACGCCCGAAGTCAAGTCGAAAGTATTAGAGAAGGTCCTCTTCTTCTTCGTCTTCCTCATCTTCTTCGTCTTCATCGTCAATATCTAATTCGTCATCTGGAACGATTTCGAGCTCTTCATCGTCACCGATGAGATCCTCTTCGATTTCGATGATTTCTTCTTCATCTTCTTCTTCGTCCAAGTCATCTTCGTCGTCATCATCGAGCTCGTCGAATTCTTCGTCAAACAACTCGTCCTCGTCGACTTCTTCTTCGTCTTCTTCCTCTTCCTCGTCCTCATCGTCATACGCTTTTTTCTTTTTCTTCTTGCGGACTTTAACGACAGGAGCTGTTTCTTCCTCGATCTGGTCGACCGGATACCATTCACGCAAGCCCCATTCGTTGTTGTTAATGGCAAGGAATCTTCCATCAATATTCATATCTGTGTAGAATTGAAGCAGCCTGTCCTTCACTTCACTCTCCGACATTCCTGTCAATTCACGGATTTCATTCAATAGTTGTTCAAGCGTCAATGCTTCTCGTCGTTCCGTCAATATGGCATAAGCAATATCGATCATTGATTCTTCCAATAGTTCTTCTTTCGTTAATTCATGTAGATTCAACGTACGCACGTCCTTTCTCTGAGCAAAAGCATAATTATCATTATATACAATGAAGTGCCTGTTATGCTACCATCTTCTACTCTTCTTGAAGCGTTGGAATTCTTTGACGCTTAGGAAGCCGAGATAAAGGGCGGCGAGCAAGAATGGAATGGCACCGTAACCTACACCGTATAAGGAAAAGATGAGGATTATGATCACTATGATAATCAATACATGATGATACAGTTTCATTTCCTCACCTCTTTCCCCAATGTTCTTTTATTATACGTGGAAGGAACAGGCAAAATCCACTTTTCAAAATGATTTTTCGAAATGTTTTTATGGATGAAAGCCGTTTGAAAAAGAACGCCCTTTCATAAGAGCGTTCCCCATTTCATTCATTACATATTCCTGCGATATTGGCCGCCTACTTCGTAGAGTGCGTTCGTAATTTGACCGAGACTTGCAACTTTGACGGTTTCCATCAGCTCTGCGAAGATATTGCCGCCTGTCATTGCGACTTCTTGCAGTTTTTGCAACGCTTCTGCCGATGTGTCACCATGCTTTGATTGGAAGGCGCGCAAGTTGGCGATTTGCGTCTCTTTCTCTTCCTTCGTCGCACGCGCGATTTCCATATTGTCAATGTCCTCTTCGGAAGGCGGGTTCGGGTTCAAGTACGTGTTGACACCGATGATCGGCAGTTCGCCCGAGTGCTTCTTCATTTCGTAGAGCATCGATTCCTCTTGGATTTTACCGCGCTGATATTGCGTTTCCATCGAACCGAGCACACCGCCGCGATCGTTTAGGCGATCGAATTCCTGTAGAACGGATTCTTCGACGAGGTCGGTCAATTCTTCGATAATGAAAGATCCTTGAAGCGGGTTTTCGTTTTTCGATAAACCGTGCTCCTTCGTAATGATCATTTGGATTGCCATCGCGCGTCGCACGGATTCCTCCGTCGGCGTCGTGATCGCTTCGTCGTACGCGTTCGTATGGAGCGAGTTGCAGTTGTCCTGCAATGCCATAAGCGCTTGGAGCGTCGTCCGGATATCGTTGAAGTCGATTTCTTGCGCATGCAAGCTTCGTCCGGACGTCTGAACGTGGTACTTCAGCTTTTGGCTTCGTTCATTCGCGCCGTATTTTTCGCGCATCGCGACTGCCCAAATGCGGCGAGCAACCCGGCCGATGACCGTATACTCCGGATCGAGTCCGTTCGAGAAGAAGAACGACAAGTTCGGTGCGAAATCATCGACGTTCATTCCACGGCTCAAATAGTACTCAACGTACGTGAAGCCGTTCGCGAGCGTGAACGCAAGCTGCGAAATCGGATTCGCTCCCGCTTCCGCAATATGGTAGCCGGAAATCGAGACGGAGTAGTAGTTGCGCACTTTCTGGTCGATGAAATATTGCTGGATGTCGCCCATCATGCGAAGTGCGAATTCCGTCGAGAAGATGCACGTATTTTGACCTTGGTCTTCCTTCAAAATATCCGCTTGCACCGTTCCGCGGACGACTTGCAGCGTCTCATTCCGGACTTCCGTGAATTCCTCGACCGTCAGCACGCGGCCAAGTTCTTCCTCTTTCAACTTCACTTGCTGGTCAACAGCCGTATTCATGAACATCGCAAGGATGATCGGCGCGGGACCGTTGATCGTCATCGACACGGACGTTGATGGCGCGCAAAGGTCAAAACCGTCATACAGCTTTTTCATGTCTTCAAGTGTACAAATGCTGACGCCGGATTCCCCGACTTTCCCGTAAATGTCCGGACGCTCGTCAGGATCTTCACCGTATAACGTGACCGAGTCGAATGCCGTGGACAGCCGTTTTGCGTCATCGTCCTTTGAGAGGTAGTGGAAGCGGCGGTTCGTCCGTTCCGGCGTACCTTCTCCCGCAAATTGGCGTTTCGGATCCTCGCCTTCCCGCTTGAACGGGAACACACCAGCCGTGTATGGGAATGAACCCGGGACATTCTCTTTGTACACCCAGCGAAGGATTTCGCCGTAATCTTTGAATTTTGGCAACGACACTTTTGGAATCTTCAACCCTGACAAACTTGTCGTCGTAAGTAGTGTCCGAAGCTCTTTATCACGGATTTTTGTAATGAATTCATCGCCCGAATACGATTCTTTCAAAGTTTCCCAGTTGTTGAGAATCCGCTTTGATTCCCCAGACAGCTCTTCGCGCACACCTTCCGCTAACGATTCGAGCGAAGCGACGAGCGCATTGTCAGGCGATTTTTCATTCACAGCCTCAATCGCGCCCTCCAGTTGGAATAAACGGCGGGCAAGATCGACTTGCTGCGCGGATTTCTTATGGTAATCGCGGATCGTGCTCGCGATTTCACGTAAATAATGAACGCGGTCGTTCGGGATGATGACGTTCTGCTTTTGCGTCTTCACAAAATCGGCATAGGACGTCTCCCAGTCGAGGCCGCATTTTTCATTCAACTTCGAAACGAGTGCAGCGAACAGCGAGTTCGTCCCTTTGTCGTTGAATTGGCTCGCAATCGTGCCGTAAACAGGCATCGTGTCGAGATCTTTATCGAAAAGGAGATGGCTCCGTTGGTATTGCTTTTGCACTTGGCTAAGCGCATCTTCGGACCCTTTCCGTTCGAATTTATTAATGACGATCAAGTCTGCGAAATCGATCATGTCGATTTTCTCGAGTTGCGTCGGCGCTCCGAATTCGCTCGTCATGACGTACATTGACACGTTGGATACTTCCGTGATTTCAGCGTCCCCTTGCCCGATCCCGCTCGTCTCAACGATGATCAAATCGTAGCCCGCCGTTTTCACGACGTCGAGAACGTCCTTGATGGCGCCCGATAGTTCGGAGCGGGAGCCGCGTGTCGCCAAGCTGCGCATGAAGACGCGCTTGTTGAAGATGGCATTCATGCGGATCCGGTCGCCGAGCAGTGCGCCGCCCGTTTTCTGCTTCGTCGGGTCGATCGAGAGGATGGCGACTTTTTTATCCGGCAATTCACGTAGGAAACGGCGGATCAGTTCGTCAGTGAGTGAAGATTTCCCTGCTCCCCCTGTACCCGTAATCCCAAGGACAGGCGTGTTTTTCGATAATTCCCTAGCTTTTTGGATGAGGTTAATCGCGTCACGGTTTTCCTTGTTATACATTTCCTCCGCGTACGTGATCAAATTGGCAAGCACTTCAGGATTGTCTGTGCCTACTTTTTCCAAATTCTCCATCTCATCTTCCACTTCGGTAAGGAAATCGCATTCCTCCACCATCCGGTTGATCATCCCTTGCAGCCCCATCTTGCGGCCGTCCTCCGGCGAGAAAATCCAGGCGATGCCGTAGTCATGCAATTCCTTAATTTCCTTCGGCAAAATAACGCCGCCACCGCCGCCGTAAATGCGGATATGCGGAGCGCCTTTTTCCTGCAGCAGGTCGTACATATATTTGAAGTATTCAACATGTCCGCCTTGGTAGGAAGAAATGGCAATCCCTTGCACATCTTCCTGGATTGCCGCATTGACAACCTCCTCGACAGAACGGTTATGCCCGAGATGGATCACTTCCGCTCCCGTCGACTGGAGGATACGACGCATAATATTGATCGACGCGTCGTGCCCATCAAACAAGCTCGACGCCGTCACAAAACGCACATGATGCTTCGGCTTATAAATCTCGGTTGTAGTCATTTTATTGCAACCCCCTTTTATTGATTTCCCACGATTCCCTTAAACAATTGGTCTGTCTGATAGTCGATGAATTGATTGATTGTGTAGGTGCTGCGCAATGCCCATCTGCGGAATGCCCACATTTGGCCTTGGACGACGACATGGTGAGCTGCCATGTCGACCGCCTCCTCGCCGATGCGCAACTCGCCCGAGCGGACGCACGCGAGCAGCAAATTCTTGAATAAAGCGACCATTTCCATCTCTTTTTTGAGGACGTATTGAAGCGCGTCCTTCGGCAATGATTTCGATTCCTGGTACATGACGACGAATTCGTCGGACATGTCATCGATCAGGTGGTAATACGAATCGATCGCTTCGCGCAATCCTGCAATATTCCCTTCCTGATCCAACAATGTAGACAGTCGGTTTTGCACTTCGTTGTAAATGCTATCGCAGACGAGATAGAGGACGTCTTCCTTCGTACGGATATATTCATAGAGCGTACCGATGCTGAAGCCAGCCGCTTTGGCTATCTCTCTCGTTGTCGCCCGGTGGAACCCTTTCTCCTTGAAGAGTTGGACAGCCCCATCGATGATCTGCTCGCGCCTTTTTTCAATTAACCCTTCATCTTTGACAGAAGATTTTACTTCACGCTTCACTTGCATCATGCACCCCCGATTATTTTGTCAACATGCGGGAGATGACGAGACGCTGGATTTCCTGCGTTCCTTCGTAGATTTGCGTAATCTTCGCGTCGCGCATGAACCGCTCGACCGGATAGTCCTTCGTATAGCCGTAGCCGCCATACACTTGGACCGCTTCCGTCGTCACTTTCATCGCCGTATCTCCTGCCATCAGTTTCGCCATCGCGGATGCTTTTCCATACGGCAAGTCGTTCGATTCGAGCCACGCCGCCTGGTATGTAAGCAAGCGGGAAGCTTCCGTCGCCGTCGCCATATCAGCAAGTTTGAAGCCGACACCTTGATTCGCCGCAATCGGCTTTCCAAACTGAACGCGCTCCTTCGCATAATCGACCGCTGCGTCAAGTGCTCCCTGCGCAATGCCGACCGCTTGCGCAGCAATCCCGTTTCGACCGCCGTCCAACGTCTTCATCGCGATAATGAACCCTTCGCCTTCCGCACCTAGCATATTCTCCTTCGGCACACGGCAGTTGTCGAACATGATTTCCGTCGTAGGAGATGAACGGATGCCGAGCTTCTTCTCCTTCTTCCCGACCGAGAAGCCTGCAAAGTCCTTTTCAACGATGAATGCACTTGTGCCTTTATGCTTCGATTCTGGATCAGTAACTGCAAAAACGATATAGATGTCAGCAATTCCGCCGTTTGTAATGAAAATCTTTGAACCGTTTAGAACGTATTCGTCACCATCAAGCTTCGCAGTCGTGCGCATGCCGCCAGCATCAGACCCAGAACCTGGCTCCGTCAATCCGTACGCACCGATTTTCGTTCCTTCCGCCATCGGACGAAGATACTTCTGCTTCTGCTCCTCCGTACCGAATTTGTATACCGGCCATCCAGCGAGTGATGTGTGCGCGGATAATGTAACCCCAGTCGACGCGCAGACGCGTGACAATTCCTCAACCGCGATGCAATACGCTAGAAAATCGCTGCCGATGCCGCCATATTCCTCGGGCCAAGGAATCCCCGTTAGTCCGAGTTCAGCCATCTTATTCCAAATATCCATATCGAAGCGCTCTTCCTCATCGCGCTCTGCAGCTGTCGGCGCGACATCCTTCTCCGCGAAATCACGCACCATTTTCCGAATCATTTCATGCTCTTCCGATAATCTAAAATCCATGTCAACTTCCTCCTCTAAGTAGATTCTCTCTGTTATTACTTCGTTAAATGCTTATTGATGACGATGCGTTGGATTTCGCTTGTACCTTCGTAGATTTGCGTTACTTTGGCGTCGCGGAAGTAGCGCTCGACTGGGTAATCTTCGGTGTAGCCGTATCCGCCGAAAATTTGGACCGCTTCGATCGCGTTATCCATTGCGGTTTGTGATGCGAACAGTTTCGCCATCGATGCCTCTTGGCTGCATGACTTGCCTTCCGCGCGAAGTTGAGCTGCGCGATAGACGAGGAGCCTTGCCGCTTCGGACGCGGTCGCCATGTCCGCTAATTTGAAGCCGACGCCTTGGTTCGCCACGATTGGTTTCCCGAACTGAACGCGTTCTTTTGCATATGCGGTAGCTGCTTCGACCGCCGCTTCCCCTATACCAAGTGCTTGCGCAGCGATGCCGATTCGGCCTACGTCGAGGTTCGCCATTGCGATTTTGAAGCCCTCTCCCTCTTCACCGAGACGGTTCTCCGCGGGCACTTTCATGTCTTCGAATGTAAGCTGCACGGTTCGCGATCCGTGAAGACCCATCTTTTCCTCATCTTTTCCGATGATCAAGCCCGGCGTGTTTTTATCAACGATGAAACCTGTAATGCCGTACGTTCCTTGCGAAGGATCGGTTGAGGCGAAGACGATATAGACGTCCGCCTCGCCGCCGTTCGTAATGAACACCTTCGAGCCGTTCAGTACGTAATGGTCACCTTTGTTTACGGCTTTCGTTTTCAACGATCCTGCGTCCGATCCTGCGCCAGGCTCCGTCAGGCAGAACGCCCCCAAATGTTCGCCCGATGCCATTTTCGGCAAGTACCGATTTTTCTGTTCTTCATTGCCGAAATACATGATCGGGTTCGTGCCGACGGAAGTATGGACGGAAAGAATGACGCCCATGACCGCGCTCACTTTCGACAGCTCGTGGATGGCGATGATATAGGAAACGAAGTCCATATCAGAGCCGCCGTATTTTTCAGGAACGGTGATGCCCATCAAGCCGAGCTCGCCCATTTTCGTTAAGATTTCACGCGGAAACTCCCCCGCTTCCATCCGTGGAATGAACGGCTCGATTTCCGATTTTGCAAAGTCCCTCACCATCGTGCGCATCATCTGCTGTTCTTCGGTGAATGTTAAATTCATTGGAATTAACTCCTTTATTAATGAAATGCCCATCAAGATGCCAGTCCTTGAGCGAATATCGATCAAATCCATGGAGTTATCTATCGAATATGGATCGTTATCTATCGAATCCTCTTAGTTATCTATCGAATAACGAGTATTATCTATCGAATCCAGAAAGTTATTACCATTTCATGACCTTTGAACTAGCCCTATTACGCATAAGAATCAATATTCATAGAAGCCGCGGCCCGATTTCTTCCCGAGCCAGCCTGCATTGACGTACTTCCGAAGCAATGGGCAAGGGCGATATTTCGAGTCGCCGAACCCTTCGTGGAGCGTTTCCATAATGTACAAGCAAGTGTCGAGTCCTATGAAATCCGCTAATTGCAACGGCCCCATCGGGTGATTCATACCGAGTTTCATCACTTCGTCGATCGCTTCCTTCGATGCAACGCCTTCATAAAGCGTGTAAATTGCCTCGTTGATCATCGGCATGAGAACGCGGTTCGCGACGAACCCCGGGAAGTCATTCACTTCAACCGGCGTCTTCGATAGTTTACGAGTCATGTCCTCGACAGCTTCATACACTTCGTCTGACGTCGCTAGCCCGCGAATAATTTCAACGAGCTTCATGACAGGCACCGGGTTCATGTAGTGCATGCCGATGACGTTCTCCGGACGATTAGTTGCAGCCGCGATTTCCGTAATCGGAAGGGATGATGTGTTTGTTGCGAGGATTGCATGTGCTGGCGCAATACCATCAAGTTGCTTGAAAATCGATTTCTTAATGTCCATATTTTCGACCGCCGCCTCGATGACAATGTCGACGTCATGCGCGTCTTGCAGATCGAGCGACTTCGTAATACGCCCGAGAACTGCGTTTTTTTCATCTTCCGTCATGCGTTCCTTCTCGACGTTGCGGGAAAGATTTTTCGCAATGACCGCAAGTCCCTTCTCATAGGACTCCTCTTTAATATCATTCAATTTCACTTCGAATCCAGCTTGCGCGCACACTTGGGCAATGCCCCCACCCATTTGCCCCGCTCCGATGACCATCACTTTTTTGATTTCCATAATGAAATACCTCCGTCTCCGTCGTAAAAGCTCATAAACTCCTATAAATACGCATAAATTCATTTAAACACTCATAAATTCAAATACCGACGCATAATCCATTCCAAACACGCATAACTCCGTATAAAACTCCATAAACGAGCGTAATCAAGCATAAATCAACTTGTTTACGCTTTCGCCACTTCAATCATGACCGCGTCGCCTTGCCCGCCGCCTGAACAAATCGCAGCAATCCCGATGCCGCCTCCGCGCCGTTTCAGTTCGTAAGCAAGCGTCAAAATGATCCGTGCCCCACTTGCGCCGATCGGATGGCCAAGTGCAACCGCTCCGCCGTTGACGTTCACTTTTTCAGGATCGAGCCCCGCGATTTGCGAGCTAGCAAGTGCTACTGCCGCAAACGCTTCGTTTATTTCAAATAAATCAATGTCCTGCAATTCTTTGCCCGTCTTTTTCAGCAATTCATTAATGACAAGGCCTGGCGTCTGCGGGAAGTTTTCCGGCTCGATCGCGACTTCGGCGTGACTAATAATCGTTGCGAGAGGCTTTTTCCCTTCCTTCAACGCTCGCTCTTCATTCATGAGGACGAGCGCACACGCCCCGTCATTGACGCCCGGTGCATTGCCCGCTGTAATCGTCCCGTCGTTGCCGAAAGCAGGACGCAGTTTCGCGAGAGATTCGAGAGATGTGTCACGACGCGGTGCTTCGTCCGTATCAACGACAACCGGATCCCCTTTCCGCTGCGGAATTTCTACTCCGACGATTTCCTCCGCAAATTTCCCTTCGTCGATTGCGGCATTCGCCTTCTCATGGCTGCGCAGCGACCATTCGTCCTGCATTTCGCGTGTCAATGAAAACTCGCTCGCCGTCCCGTTGCCATACGTACCCATATGAACGCGGTCTGGTGAAAATGAACAGGATAAGCCGTCATAGATCATGCCGTCCACTAATGGCGCATCGCCCATCTTCAATCCGAAACGCCCTTTCGGCAAATAGTAAGGCGCGTTCGACATCGATTCCATGCCGCCCGCAACGATGACTTCTTCGTCCCCGAGCCGGATGAGCTGGTCGCCGAGAGTGACGCTTCGCATGCCGGATGCGCAAACTTTATTCACCGTCTCGGTTTTTACGGCCCATGGAAGCCCCGCCTTTACCGCCGCCTGCCTCGAAGGGATCTGCCCCTGCCCCGCTTGCAGTACCGTTCCGATGATCACTTCATCGACTTCTTCTTCCTTCACACCCGACCGTTTCAATGCTTCCTTAATGGCAATTCCACCTAGATCACTAGCTGTTTTTGTGGATAAAGCACCGCCAAACTTTCCGAACGGCGTCCTTGCACCGTCCAAGATGACTGTTTTCCCCATTCCCTTCTCCTCCATTTCAGCATGATAACGTTTTCATTTCTTGCAAAGAGCGATGACTGAACGCTCGCTCGGTAACCGTTCGAAAAAAAAGGGAGCGCATAGACTCCCCTTTTCCCGGAAGCATTTCTGCTCCCAATTTTCTTAATTATATCGTTCTTTCCAAACTCTCGCAATATATCTTATTCCGCATTAACTGGCTGTAAGATCCCCATATCGGAGATCAACAGCCAGTAAATACCCGATTGGTTCGGGACTGCAGGATGCAGGTCACAAAGGCGTTGCAACAGGACGTTGCGAACTTAGCCTTTGTTCAGCTAATCAGTGAAAAACCACTACTGATTGAAGTTTCACTTTATTGTAAAATAGGTTCCTCTTCCTCGACGACAGCCGGTTGGAAGTCTCCACCGAAAATGGATCGCTCGAGCAATTCTGCGATGTCGTACGTGCCAACTTTGTCTTCCACTTCGATCGCCTTCGTTCCGTCCGAAAGCATCGTCAAGCAGTACGGACATCCGGAGGAAATAATGCCCGGGCTCACTTCCATCGCCTGTTCCGTACGTGCAACGTTGACTCGATGTCCTGTATCCTCTTCCATCCACATGAGTCCGCCGCCCGCTCCACAGCACATGCCGTCCTGGCGGTTCCGCTTCATCTCAACGAGGTTGACGCCTGGAATCGCTTTGAGGATCTCCCTCGGTGCATCGTACACATCGTTATATCTGCCAAGGTAGCACGAATCATGGAATGTGATCGTTTCATTGATTTCATGGACCGGCTTCAGCTTCCCTTGCATGACAAGGTCGTACAGCATCTCAGTATGGTGTAGAACTTCCGCCTTGAAGCCGAAATCCGGATATTCGTTCTTAAAAATATTATATGCATGCGGGTCGATCGTGACGATCTTCTTGACGCCCGCTTTTTCAAATTCATCGATATTGCCTGTTGCAAGTTCCTGGAATAAAAACTCATTCCCTAAACGTCTCGGCGTGTCGCCGGAGTTCTTCTCTTTATTTCCAAGGATAGCGAACTTGATGCCCGCTTCGTTCATGAGATGCGCGAAAGCAAGCGCAATCTTTTGCGAACGGTTGTCGAAAGCACCCATCGAGCCGACCCAGAACAGATACTCAAACTCTTCGTCCGCTTTCTTCATTTCCTTCACTGTTGGAATATGAAGATCTGGACGTGCGTCGCGCCAGTTCTCCTTCTCTTTTCGGTTAAGCCCCCACGGATTCCCTTGTCGTTCGATATTCGTCATCGCACGCTGCGCATCCGCGTCCATCTTCCCTTCCGTCATGACGAGATAACGGCGGAGGTCAATAATTTTATCGACGTGTTCGTTCATGACTGGACATTGGTCTTCACAGTTACGGCACGTCGTACATGCCCAAATTTCCTCTTCGGTAATGACATCGCCAATTAGGGATGGGTTGTAAATATCGTCGAGCGTCGCGCCTTCCAAACCAGCGGCCAACGCGATTTGATTCCCTTTCGTATTTCCGAAAGCGAATGTCGGCACCCACGGCTGTTTCTTCGTGACGAGCGCCCCCGTATTCGTCAAGTTATCACGCAGTTTTGTAATCAAATCCATCGGAGAAAGCATCTTGCCCGTCCCGGTCGCTGGACACATATTCGTACAGCGTCCACATTCTACGCACGCGTAAAAGTCAATCATCTGCTTTTGCGTAAAATCGGTGATCTTGCCTACTCCAAGCGCAGGCATATCATCTTCGTCTTCCGCTTCTTCAAGCGCTTCAAAGTCGATCGGCGCAAGCTTACCTCTGCGGTCAAAACGCATCATATACGTATTGACAGGACCTGCGATCAAGTGCGCGTGCTTTGATTGCGGCACGTACACGAGGAATGTGAGCAACGTCAGCAAGTGAATCCACCATGCGATGAAGAAGACGACTGCAGCGGCTGTCGGACTCATAAAGCTGAAAACGCTTGCAATTGCAGACGCCATAGGCTCCGTCCACGTCGGTTCATGCCCTTGCCAAATCATGTTCATGCCGTTTGATACGAGTGTCGACACCATAAGTGTACCGATGAAAATAAGGACAAGCCCTGATTTCCAGCCTCGCTTCAAGCGGACAAGCTTTTCAACATAACGGCGTTGGAATGCCCAAACGACCGCGACCAAAATGACAGCTACAACGATTTCCTGGAAAAACGTAAATCCGCCGTAAATTGGTCCAAACGGTAAATGCGAGCCAGGCTTCAGCCCTTTCCAGAAGAGATCGATCGCCCCAAATTGGACGAGCAGGAATCCATAGAAGAACATAACGTGGATCGCTCCACTTTTCTTATCCTTCAATAGCTTTTTCTGCCCGAACACATTCACCCAAACTTCTTTCAGACGGCGGGACACATTATTGTCGAACTCTTCCTTCCGTCCAAGCTTTATGAATTCGACCCGTGTCTTGATCAAATACGTGAACAATGCAAGTGCATATGCCACAACCGCCAAGAAAAGAACCCAGTTAGCTATCAATAAAGCATTCATTTTGTATTCTCTCCTTCCCTTATCGGAACGTTATGAATAGTGTAGTAGAAAATAAGTATTGTGTCGATGTTCTATTTCATAGTCTAAGTTATGAATGAGCATTCAGTCAACGTAAATTTTTATGTAGGGATAATTTTTAGAGCATTTCGAATGGGAGTTTATTGACATGAGGGAGATTGCATAGGGCTTGTGTGGATGCGCTTTGGACGCAGGGGGATGCGCTTTGGACGCGAGGATGCTTGTTTTGGACGCAGGGGGGCGCGCTTTGGACGCGAGGATGCTTGTTTTGGACGCAGGGGGACGCGCTTTGGACGCGAGGATGCTTGCTTTGGACGCAGGGGGACGCGCTTTGGACGCGAGGGTGCTTGCTTTGGACGTAGGTGTGTTTGTTTCAACATCAAAAACAGCTTCCGGTCATATTTCATCCCGAAAGCTGTTAATTTCATTGATCTTATAAAGGGATCCACCAAACAACTGACGGGCTTTTTTGATAGCATGGGCGTCAATTCCAAGGAGCACCGATGTTGAAGGACCGGCCGATGAACGGATGTCGACATCCGTTTCAATCTCGATGTGTGGATTCCCCATCAACCTTCTATATTCCGCAAGAATTCCTTGCGATCCGACAGGCCAGATTTTTTGAATCAACCCGCCGGCCATCGCTTCCTTAATCAACCCCAACGAGGCAATTTCTTCCCGCCTTTCAAGCACTTCATTCCCAACGAGAGGCGTTCCGTAGACATACCATTCCAGCCCGTCAACATCCTCAACTGACCGTTGCTTACCGATCATCGTAACTGCAACAGCCGATTGCATAAGCTGCATATTCGTCTCCGTGCTGCCTGTAATGACGGGCATTTCCACGTTCGCTTCCCGGAAAACATCCTCCACTCCTGCCACGTAAGAGTTCCAGCTGTCCGGGCCCGTAAAATTATGAATGAGGACGGAAACAGGATCCGCGTGCGCAGCCCACTGCTCGAGCAACGCGACGCGGGCGGCGAAATGCGCCGTCACTCGATCGGGAACTGCCACAATATCATGCGGCTTCTCCCCGATTCCGCCCGAATTATCCGTCGTAATGACGAGCCCATCGCCGAGCGCGACCGCATTCCTCATCGGACAATCCCGAATCTGCCGCTAGCCGCTTTAGAAAGAACCGGCATGACAACTGCCGCCACTATGGCATTCACGACTGTTGCCAATAAAATCGCGGGCACCGCCCCGACAAAAAACGCTGGCGACACGAGGAAATAAAATGGCAGCGGCGCAAGCAACCCGTTCGCAACGATGAAGAACACCCACTTTGAGGAGTGGTGGCCCGCTTTATGAAGACGCGCGAAACCATAAAGGATGGTCATCATTTCAATCGCGATCAAAATATGGAATGGACCGAGCGGAAAACCCGCGTACATGGCGGACGCGAGATGGCCCGTCATCGAGGCGGCTCCGACGAGTACAGGCGGCAAGAAGGATGCCGCAAGCAGCGCCGGCACCGTATCAAGCGCTAAAGAGCCGACTCCGGACGGGATTTTAATGAACCCGCCCACCGCGCAAAGTGCCGCAAATAATGCGGTGAGCGTCATTTTTCTAAGTTTCATCGTCAATCCTCTTTCTTTTTCGCTTTCTCATTTCCAGTACGGAACACTTTCGCACTGCGGACGTATTCATTATCAGGAACACCAAGACGCGCATTGACGATGCGTGCCGCGACGAAAAGGTAGTCCGATAGACGGTTCAAGTACTTTTGAACAGTCCCCGGCACGTCTTCCTCGGCCTTCATCAACGTCACCGTCAACCGTTCCGCACGACGCGTAACCGTACGTGCGATATGCAATGTCGCTGCAGCAGGCGATCCACCCGGCAAAATGAATTTCTCAAGCGGCGGCGCTTCTTCCATCAAATCGTCGATCCGCTTCTCAAGCACTTCGATCGGCTCTTCAGTTAGCTTGTAATGGCGCTCTTTCATAACATTCGCCAAATCACCGCCGCCATCGAATAATTCATTCTGAATCGCTTCCAAATCCGCAAGCAAATCCGCGAACTTTGCTCCATCGAGCTCCGTCATCGCCTTGCCGATGAACGAATTCAATTCATCCATCGTCCCGTACGCTTCAATGCGGACACTGTCCTTGTCGACACGCCCTCCGATCAAGCTCGTTTTTCCTGTATCGCCAGTTTTCGTATAGATTTTCATATGATTTCTCCCCTTTTCTTCAATGTTTGTGCAAGCCCGTACCAAATTCTCGTCACGTCATCCGCCTGCGCGATTAACCGCTGGTACAGCCGGCCGCAAGTATCCCGCAGCTTCCGCTGTTCCGCATCCATCGGCACAATTCCTCGTCCGATGTCGGTTAGGATGAAAACGACATCCTTGCCTTCAATCGATTTCAAAATGAATTCCACCGCTTCCGCTTCAGTCAGCTCCGTCTGCGCAAGCCATTGCTCAATACGATCGATGACGACCGTCACATCTACCGGAAGCTCCAACTCACCGACGGAGCAATCGACCCACTGATGCGGAACATTTGCAAGCATCCTCTTCACATACTCTCTTTTCCCGTTATGGGCACCTCCGATAATGACACGCAACGTCCGCCCTCCTTCATTTCGTCGTGATTGCGCCACTCAAGCTTCCAAATGGACCCGTGCCGAATTTGCCATGACCAGAAATCCTGCGGGTCCGGTGAAAATTGCGTGAGCGCAATACGGATCGGGCCGCCGTGTGTGACGACAACCGAGCCATTCGGCAATGAAATCAATGCTTCCATTACACGACGCTCCATTTCCGCCAAACTTTCCCCGCCGCGAGGTGCAAACGTATGCGGATCATCAAGCCAATTCCGATAGTCCTTATCCATTTCAAGGTCGGCATACGTTTTCCCTTCAAAATCACCGAAATGGCATTCACGCAATCTTGCATCCGCTATATAATCCGCGTCAGGCATTAACAACTCCGCACTTTGCCGCGCCCTCAGCAGATCGCTCCCATAAACGATTCCGCTGGCAGGCATCGGAAATGTCCGAGCACGTTCGCTCACCTGTTCAATCGGCTCATCCGTCCACCCGATATATTTCCTCTCACGATTTCCAACCGTCGGCAAATGCCGAATCAAATACAAATGATGATCACTAGCCATATCAACGCCTCCGTCCCTTCGATGAACGCCCCGCATAAGTCGCCCGAGACGCCGCCGAAATGCTTCAACGACCAGCTTCTGAAAAGGAATACAGCTCCACTTATAGCAATGAGGAATACGACAGGCAAGATGATGGAATGAAGCACAAAGCCAAGTGCTGCGACAACCGCAAGTCCTATACCAATCGACGACGCCATCAGTGTCCCTGTCGCCAGCTTCTCCTTAAAGAAATGGGCAATTCCTCTCTCTTTCGCAAGGCGCGTCGTTGAAAAGTAGACGTTCATGCTTGCACGCGCGAGTAGCGGAACGGCAATGAAGTACGACAGAAGACCAGTATTGCGATGAAGCAATTCTTGAAACAAAGCGATTTTCACAATGATCAACAGGACAAGCGCCATCGTCCCGAACGCGCCGATACGCGGATCGTCCAAAATTTCCAACCGTTTTTCACGATCGCGATACGAAAAAAATGCGTCTCCCATATCCGCAAATCCATCCATATGCAGGCCGCCCGTCAGCGCGATGCCTGCCACGACGACGAAAACTGCGGCGAGCAACGAACCTGTGACGATTACTTCCACAAAGAGCCCTGCCGTGCCAAACATCGCAAGCCCGATAAGCCCTCCGACAAACGGCAGTGCAATATACATCCCCGTCACGTCTTTCCGTTCCATCGGCAGCTCTTTGCGGATCGGGATGGACGTGAAAAATTGAAGTGCGAGCAACAAACCGTTCACATCAGTCCACCTGCCCCGCGATGACCGACAGGACGAACGGCCAATCGACGTGCGTTTTCACATGTTCCGCCCAAGCATCGTACACATCGGTTCCGGCTGGCGCCTCAGTCATCGGCCGGTCCATGTCTTCCTCTTCGATCCCGTGATTCATCTTATGCGGAATGATCCCGGCGACGCGAATGCCCGTGTAGGATTCGATAAAGTCGACACCTTCTTGGAATAAAGTGGCGTCCCCGTGGAATTTATTGATGATGATCCCTTTTATACGAGCCCGGTGTTCTGGCTCCAGCAATTGAAGCGTCCCGACAATCGATGCGATCGCGCCGCCCCGGTCGATATCCGCCACGAGCAGCACAGGAACGTCAGCCATATCCGCCACACGCATATTGACAATTTCCCGATCGTTCAAGTTCACTTCCGCGGGACTTCCCGCCCCTTCGATGACGACCGTGTCAAACGATTCCGCGAGTCGATCGAGCGAAGTCCAGATTGCTTGTAAACCGCGTTCGAAAAACTGCGCCCGATATTCCATCCCGTCCACCGCTTCGAACGTCTCCCCGAAAAACCGCACGTCCGATTTCATATTGCCTAACGGCTTTAACAGAATCGGGTTCATTTCAATGACCGGCTTCGTCCGCGCCGCTTCCGCCTGCAGAAACTGCGCCCGGCTCATCTCTTTCCCGTCTTCCGTTGTGGCGGAAAATCGCGACATGTTCTGCGATTTGAATGGGGCGACCCGCATCCCTTCGTCTGAAAGCAGCCGGCATAACGCCGTGCAGATCATCGTCTTTCCGACATCCGAAGCCGTTCCCATCACCATGATCCCTTTCATCGCACAGCCACCCGCCCTTCCTTTTTCCAATACTGCGGCAGTCCGCAGTCCATCTCGATCGCGTCATCGCTTATGCCGACGAGGTGTTGATGCAACTTGCCGATCCACCTGCAGTATGTTTGTGTCTCTTCATACTTTGAAGTTGGTTCATCCAGCACTTCATTTGAAACGATGATGAAATGCACTGCCTTTTCACGGATGTTGTCGATCGTTTCAAAAAGGCGTGCCGCTTTCTTTTCCATGCGTCCTTTTTTGTGGATGCAATATGTACCGTCCTGTTCTTCATACAGTTCATTCGCCAGCCAAGTCGTTAAGCAATCCCATAGGACGAAATCGTTTTGTTGAATGAAAGGCAATGCCCCGGCAAGGTCGACCGGTTGTTCAATAGTCGTCCAGCTCGCGTCCGCCCGGTCCAGCTTATGCTTTTCAATCCGCTGCTTCATTTCTTCATCAACTGCGCGACCGGATGCGATATAGACGAGCCTGCCGCTGCAATTTGCGGCCTCTTCAACGAGCAGTCGTTCCGCAAATGCACTTTTGCCGCTCCGCACGCCGCCGCTAATGAACGTCAGTTTTCCTCCCATGAAATCGGACCACCTTTCCTTACCTTTCGTCAGTTATGAGCGCAGTTCCATCTGTTATGAGCGCACCTGCGAGCTCTCTCCGTAATTCTTCCATTGCCGCACTGCTTTTCATGCAGATGCGGAGCCAGCGTCCTTCCATCCCGCGGAAGTTTTCCGAATGGCGGAGGACGATGCCTTTCGCGAGCATATCCTTGTACAGTTCTTCCGCATCTTGCGGCTTGAATGATAAGAAATTCACTTCTGAATCAGTCACCGCGCAGCCGAATTGTCTCAAGAAGGCTGTCATTTTTTCACGTTCCATCCCAGCATGACGGATTGCCGCTTCACGGTACGCTTCTTCGCCAAGACAAACCGCACCGATTACGGCCGCCATCCCATTGACATTCCAATGCGGTGCCGCAGATTTCATCTCCGCGATGACATCCGGATGCCCAACGACGTACCCGAGGCGGATGCCAGGGATCGCGTACATCTTCGTCATTGAGCGCACGATGATGACATGCGGAAATTCGTTCAACTCATGAATGAACGATCTGCTTTCATCAATGAAATCGATGAACGCCTCATCGAGAACAACTTCGCATTCCACTTCCTTCGCCTTCCGGATGACCGCAAGTACATCCTCTCGCTCTGGCATGACGCCCGTCGGATTGTTCGGCGTGCATATGTATATGACTGATACCTCTGCAAGACGAGCTAAAATCAAGTCAACCGGTAGCTTGAAGCCGCCTGCCTCGGAAGCGATGACTCGTTCAATCTCCACTCCCTTCGCCTGCAACGTCGCCTCGTATTCCGAAAATGTCGGATGGACGACGATTGCCCGCTTCCCTCGGTATCGTTCCGCAATGAGCGACAAAATTTCCGCCGCACCGTTGCCTGCAAACACCGATGCCCTTGGAACGCCATGATATTCTGCCACCTTCGACAGAAAAGGCTCGCCTGACGGGTCTGGGTAGGCGTGTAATCGCGTCACAAGATTCGGCCACAAATCGATGACAGCCCGCGGAGGCCCCGCCGGATTACAGTTTTCACTGAAATCAAGTATCCGCGCAGGCGGAGTCATGCCGAGCTTCTCGTAGACATGGTGAGGATTCGCCCCGTGTTCAGGTAATTGCATAGAAAATCACTCCAATGATCGTCATAAGTATCCAAAAGGCGAAAGATGCGGCATGCATTTGCCCGATCGCCGATTTGATGTGCGCCGCTTGCACTGGCTTCAATCCGGGGCCGATTTCCGGCCGTTCCGAAACGATTCCCCGGTATGTACTTTTCCCTCCTAATGTGACGCCGAGCTGCCAAGCAGTCGCTGCTTCTAGGAATCCGCTGTTCGGGCTCGGATGGTTACGCGCATCTTTGCTCCAGCCGAAGAATCGTTTCCGGAAAGAGATGCCCCCTTCATTTGGAGTGAACACTAGGATGAGGAAGCCCGTAATCCTTGCGGGGATGAAGTTCAGGACATCGTCGGCGCGCGCGGAAAACTTGCCGAAATCACGATAACGATCATCTTTATAGCCGATCATCGAATCGAGTGTGTTCACAGCTTTGTACATCCATAATCCCGGCGCACCGAAAAGGAATGCCCAAAACAACGGAGACGTAACGCCGTCTGCCGTGTTTTCCGATACTGTTTCGATCGCACCGCGGGCAATACCGCTTTCCTTCAGCTTGTCGGTGTCGCGGCCGACAATCCAAGAAAGCTTCGTCCGAGCTTCTTCTAGGTTACCAGTTTCAAGCGGTGTGTACACGTCGAGCGCGGCGTCCTTCAAGCTTTTCTGGGCAAGGCCGATTGCAATGAGAATGGCTTCGACGACAATCCCGACAGCGATATGTAGTTGGTAGGCTGACCAGACGATCGCAAGAACAATCGCTGTTACGAGGAACACAGTTATGAACAGCATTCCAGCGCCTTTCAGTATGCGGGTACGCCCTTCGTTCAAGAGCGCGGTAAGCTTCGAGATGAATGTGCCGATCCAGCGGACGGGATGCGGCCAGTTCGGGGGATCCCCGATGACGCGGTCGAGGAGGAACCCGATCGCGATTGCAACAAAATGGGCTTGCATTATGACGTCCAGCCTTTCGCTTTTTTATACGCCTGTATCGCGCGGACCGTGCAGTCGTAGACGCCGTGGCCGATTAGTTTGCCAAGTGGAGTGATCGGGCCTGCATACGGCAGATGCTCCCCTATCTGTGTCGCTGCGACGAGGAGGCTGTCGGTCGATGTGCCGGTCGCGATCGTTCCGGTGAGCGGGTCTTTGACGCTTTCGGTTTGGAGCGCTTTCGTTTTCGCTTCGGTTGCGGTGATCATCGCCTGAATGAAAGCTTCTTCGGGCAGCTCACCGTTAATGATGACCCACGTATTGATCGTGCCAATTCGTTGTTCTCTTTCAAGCGCCTGCGAGACGTCTACGGCATTGCCTACGCCTGCTGTCACCATGACGAGGACGGTGCCGAAATCGCCTTCGTATTCACCGATTTCTGCGTGCTCTGTCGTGACGGCTGTCATCATGCCGACGGTGTCTGATAGAGGAAAGCCGTTTTGCTCGAGGTAGGCGGACATTTCCGCTTTGACGTCGTCGCAGTTATAATTCGCGTCGACGTGGCGGTTGACGAATGCGCGGTACCAGCCGAAACCGGCATTCACGACTGCGGACGATACCGTTTTCAATGGTTGGTTGACCTGTAATGAAACGTGTTCCGCATTGACGGTGAAGTTTCCTTTATTGACGGTGAACGGGTTACTTTCCTCAATTTTGTGAGGGAGAAGTGTCATTTGCGGCTTCGGCAGTTCCGGATGGGGCTGTGTTTTGACGCGTGCGTTATACACTTTGCTGATTGTCGCCTCGCGGATGACGTCCTGCGGTTCGCCTAAAATAGCAATTTCCCCTTTTTCCATGAGAAGCAGTCTGTCGCAATAAAGCGAGGCGAGGTTAACGTCATGGAAGACGGAGATGATCGTGACGCCTTTTTCGATTGCATGGTTACGGATCGTGTCGAGCAATTGTTGCTGGTGGGCGATGTCGAGATGGTTCGTCGGTTCGTCGAGCAGAAGGATTGGTGCTTCTTGCGCGAGCGCTTGTGCAACGAAAACCCGTTGCTGTTCGCCCCCTGAAAGCAGTTCGATCGCTGTATCTTTGTAGCGTGTGACGCCAGTGTATTCGAGCGCTTCCGTCACCGCCCGCTCGTCTTCATCGGACCAAGACGAAAAAAGCCCGGTCTGGTGCGGATACCTGCCGAGCGCAACGGTGTCTTTGACAGTATGCGAGAAGGCGTGCGCATGGAGCTGCGGAAGGACTGCCACCTTTTTCGCGAACTGTTTTTGGGAATAAACCGAGGCATCCTCTCCGTCGATCAGGACGGTTCCAGTTTTGGCTGGCAAGATGCCCGAAATGATTTTCAGCAACGTCGATTTGCCGCTGCCGTTCGGGCCAAGGATGCCGAGGATTTCCCCTTTTTTCACACGGAATGAGATGTTTTTGACGATCGGCTCTTTGCCGTATCCCCCGGTGAGGTTGTCGACTTGCAGCATATTACATGGCCCCTTTCCTTCTCTGTCTATAGAAAATGTACGCGAACACTGGCGCACCGATGAACGCCGTAATGACGCCGACCGGGAGCTCAGATGGCGAGATAATTGTCCGGGCGATGAGATCGCAAATGATGAGCAAACTTGCGCCATTCAAGAATGACAGCGTGAGCAAATGCCGGTGATCGGCCCCCCACATGAGGCGTGTCATATGCGGAACGACGAGGCCTACGAAGCCGATCGTGCCGGATACCGCTACAGCCGATCCAGTCAAAATGGATCCACCGATGAGAATCATGAATTTCCGGCGTTTGACGTTGACGCCTAAATGATGGGCGCGTTCCTCACCAAACAGCATGGCGTTCAACTCCCTCCGGTTCATCCAAAGAATGAAGGAACCGATGACGACGAACGGCAGCACCATGACGATATAATTCCAACCTCGCATCGATACACTGCCGAGGAGCCAGCCGATAATTTGCCGCAGCTCTTCTCCAGTGAGCGCGATCATAAGCGACAGTACAGAGCCTAAAAATGAACCGAAAATGATTCCAGTTAAGATGATTGTCTCCATTTTCATAGAACGGTCGACAAGCCTTGCGAAGCCGATGACGAGGAACATCGTCAAGGCGGCTCCCGTCATGCTGAAGACCGGTAATGTGTATGTGCCTAAAATTGGAATCGACAAACCGAAAAAGAGTGTCACGACAGCACCCACCGAGGCGCCGGATGACACTCCGAGTGTGTAAGGATCTGCGAGCGGATTTTTCAGCAATCCTTGGAATGCGGCCCCGGAAATTGCGAGCGCCGCACCGACGAGGCCGGCTAATATGACGCGTGGCATCCGGATTTTCCATAGAATATTAGTCGCTGTCGTATCCGACGAATCCCAAAACGTGCTGATCGGAATTTTAACGGTTCCAATCGAAACACCGAGCCATACCGCCACGATCAATGTGGCGGCGGACACGATGTAGGCAATTGCAGATTTATTCACTGAACGCCTCTGGATAGACAGCCTTCGCTATTTCTTCAAGTCCGAGTGCGAGACGTGGGCCTGTGCGGCTCGTCAAGTTTTCGTCTACTTGGACGACTCGGTCTTCCTTCACAGCAGTGATGTCGCTGAAGCCATCGCGGTTTTTCACGCTTTCCACAATATCCGGCACATAGCTGTACATGACAATGATGACGTCAGGGTTTTGCTTAACGATTTCTTCCGGGCTGATCATAACCCAGTCTTCTTCCGTCACAACGTTTTCCGCGCCGATCATGTCAAGGATTTGCTGCATGAACGTATTTTTGCCCGGTGCATAAATTTCCGGTGCATCCGATGTTTCGATGAATACGCGTTTTTTATTCTCGACGTTTGCTGTTTTCGCAAGAACTTCTTCGACCTTCGCTTTCATGTCCTCAACGATTGTTGCGGCTTCTTCCGTTTTACCGGTTGCCTTGCCGATAGTTTCGATTGTTTCATATGTCTGTTCGAAATCCGCCGCATTTTTCACGACGAATACGTTAATTCCCGCGTCGCGGAGTTGTTGAAGCCCTTCATCGCCTGTGCCGAGCATGGACTCATGCGCGAAGACGACATCCGGCGTCATTGAGACGATTTTTTCAACGTTGAATTCCATACCACCGATTTTCTCTTTTTCAAGTGCTTCTTCAGGGTAATTGTCCCAGTCATTGACTCCGACGATTTCATCGTTCAAACCGAGCGCGAATAAAATTTCCGTGTTGCTCGGAATCATGGAGACGATCGTTTCAGGTGCTTCTTCGAGTGTTATGTCATTGCCGACTGCGTCCGTTAATGTGACCGGGAATTCGGCTACTTCCTCAGATGTTTGATCCTCTGTTTGCGAGCTGCCGTTTACCGGTGTGTCGTCTTTCTTTGCATCGTCCGTGCCGCATGCTGTGAGCAAGAACGTTGCAAGGATTGCTGTTAGCCAAAGTTGCCAAAACTTTTTCATTCTGATTTCCTCCTGTTTGTTCCAAATAAAAATCCCCCGTTTTGTGGACGGAGGAATGTGCTTAGTAAAAATACAGCTACGAAAGGACGTGCCGATTTCCACCAAACCTATCCTCGTAGGGTACGGGTGACTCATGAAGGCAGGTCTCCTGGCTCATGCTCATCGCGTACCGCGCCTTCCCGGAATCTCTTCCAGTGGCATGTTGCAGCTTGCGAGCACTTACAGTGGCGGGACCGCGCCGGAATCAAACCGGCTTCCCTTTTAACCCCGGCGTTGACGGCGGGGCACCTTCATGTTTGGTTATGTAATTGATGTTCGGATTAATTATACTACAGTTTTGGAAGTTGTCGAGAGAGGGTTTATTCTGCATGCTTCACGTAGTACGAAGGTAACAAGATGAGTATTACTCCGCTAGATTGCACCATAACTTGTTTAAACTCGCGCATAACCTTGCCGACTGCTTTCGCTATGAGTTCTCGTGAAAAAGAATGGGTCTTCACGTTGGATGAATGGACCTTTGTACAAAAGAATGGACCTTCACGCGGGATGAATGGACCTTGGCGTGATTGAAATGGGCCCTCGTTGAAGTAAATATAAAAACGCCCCTCCGCTAGCAGAGGGGCGTGACATAATTACATTCTTTCCGGTGCGGCAACGCCGATGAGTTTCAACGCATTCGCAATTGTCGTGCGTGTTGCTGTGATCAATGCGAGACGTGCTTCGGACAAGTCGCGGTTATCCGGGTCGAGCACTTTTTCAGCATTGTAGAAGCTGTGGAATTCCGCAGCGAGCTCCTGGATATAGTTCGTAATCCGGTGCGGCGAGCGGAGTCTTGCCGCATCGCTGACGGCACGCGGGAAATCGCCGAGTTTCTTCAACAGTGACAATTCTTTTTCTGTCTGCAATAAATCAACATGATCCGTTGAAGCGGCAAGATTCTTTTCCTCCGCTTGGCGAAGGATCGATGAAATGCGGGCATGCGCGTATTGCGAATAGTAAACCGGGTTTTCATTCGACTGCGAAATCGCCAAATCCAAGTCGAAGTCCATTTGTGAATCGGCGGAGCGCATCGCAAAGAAATAACGGACAGCGTCCAAGCCGACTTCTTCAACGAGTTCGCGCAGAGTGACCGCTTTTCCGGTACGCTTGCTCATTTTGAATTTCTCGCCGTCTTTATACAACTGCACCATTTGCGCAACTTCCACTTCGAGCGTGTCGCGGTCGTAGCCAAGCGCCTCGATCGCCGCTTTCATCCTTGGAATGTAGCCGTGGTGGTCTGCTCCCCAAATGTTGATGAGCTTATCGAAGCCGCGGCGCAATTTATCCTCATGGTACGCGATGTCCGGCGTCAAATACGTGTACGAGCCGTCATTTTTAATGAGGACACGGTCTTTATCATCCCCGAACGTCGTCGAACGGAACCATGTTGCTCCTTCTTCCTCGAACACATGGCCATTTGCACGCAATTTATCGAGCGCGATGCCGATTTTGCCGTCCGTATAGAGCGATGTTTCCGAAAACCAGTTGTCGAACGGAACGCGGAAATCTTCCAAGTCCTTCTTCAACTTCGCCAATTCGAACTCAAGGCCGTACTTCCGGAAAAACTCCTGACGCTCTTTTTCGCCGACGTTCACGTACTTGTCGCCGTATTCCTCTGCAAGCTTCTCACCGATATCGATGATGTCCTGTCCATGGTAGCCGTCTTCCGGCATTTCTTTTTCAAGACCTAATGCTTGGAAGTATCGCGCCTCGACTGAAAGGGCCAAGTTATTCACTTGATTGCCCGCGTCATTGATGTAATATTCCCGTGACACGTCGAATCCTGCGAAATCGAGAATATTGCACAATGAATCCCCGATCGAGGCTCCGCGCGCATGTCCTAAGTGCAAGTCGCCCGTTGGATTCGCAGAGACGAATTCGACTTGGACTTTTTCATTTTTACCGTATGTTGAACGGCCGTAATCCGCTCCTTGAGCAAGTACCGTTTTGACGACTTCCCCTAAATAATCACTTTTCAGCTTGATGTTAATGAATCCTGGACCAGCGATTTCCAATTCCTTGATGGAAGTCGAAGACGTGTCCAATTTTTCAAGAATAGCTTCTGCAATTGCACGAGGAGGCTTTTTTGCGATCTTCGTCAATTGCATCGCGATATTCGTAGCATAATCCCCGTTGTCTTTGTTTTTAGGTGTTTCGAGGATGATATCCGGCATTACGGATTCATCAGCAAGTCCTGAAGCGAGAACTGCCTCGCGGAATGCGTCTTTTATTTCCTGTTGTATCTTTTCAACTGCGTTCATTTTTGTCCCTCCGTAAAGTAAATCGTCAATTCGTGCCTGCCTAGCAATGCGCCTTCCGCATGCAGTTCATAATGAGCTATGAATTTGTCCGCCCCGACTTCAAGCTTCGTCGTTTTCACGAGGAGATCGAAAGTTGTAGGACCGCTGCCGTATGTACCCGGCCTCATTTCGCCAGTAGAAAACGGCAAGCGCATTTGAACAGCTCCGCTCCGCATGATCAATGCGTCTCCATCTTCCAACTTCACCGTCGTTCGAACTTGCTGGCCGTTCAGATCTTCCACAAATCGCAAGTACGTCTTTCCGGCTTTTTCAATCAACGCCCCCGAAGCTTGAAGCTCGTGCTTGTCCGCAGCCTGTCCAACGTGACGGATCGTTGATTCGAGCCGGACATCGACGTTTTGCCCTTCCTTGTTTGATTCCACTCTTGCACCGCCCTTGACGTTCAAAATATCTATTCATTATATCGTTTTTCCCCGCACTATTCCAATAGATCGTGATAAATCTATGCTTTTCGCCGATTTGCCGTTTAACTTTTGCGCTCTGGTTCCATACTGATTGGAAAGAACGGTGGGAGAAGGGATTGTATGAGAAGAGTCGATTATATAAAGAAAAAGAAAAGACATAATTTCGTTCGGCGGATCGCCCTATTGATCGTAACGGCACTGACTGCGCTTTTCACTATGTTTCTATGTCTTCGACTTTACGCGCAAATTACGGGTGCCCCTTCGCTGAGCGTGCCGAAAGCGAGCGTGTTTCTTGATAAGAACGGGAAGCAGATCGGCGATAAGTTTTCAGCGGAGCGCCGTTATTGGGTGAATCTTGATGAAATTTCTCCGTTTCTGATCGATGCTGTCATCGCGACGGAAGACCGAAATTTTTATGAGCATAACGGGTTTGATTACAAACGGATTGCCGGAGCCGTGTTGAAAGACATAAAGACGATGCGGAAAGCGGAAGGCGCAAGCTCCATCACTCAGCAGTATGCCCGGAATTTGTTTTTGACACATGAAAAATCGTGGAATCGAAAAATAAAAGAGGCGCTCTATGCGTATCGCTTGGAAACCTTTTACGACAAGGACGTTATTTTGGAAGGCTATTTGAATACAGTTTATTTCGGTCATGGAATGTATGGCGTCGAGGCGGCGAGCAGGTTTTATTTTGCAAAGTCAGCGGAAGAATTGACGCTTGAGGAAGCCGCGGTGATTACGGCGATCGCGAAAGGTCCGTCCGTTTACGATCCACTGGATAATCCTGAGCGTTCCCGTGATCGCCAATTGCTGATCCTCTCCCTTATGGAAAATCAAGGGTTCATTACAAATGCACAACGGCAGCGCGCGGAAGACGTAGCAGTGACACTGAAAACAGAGGATTGGAAGGATATGAAGCGTGTCGCTCCTTACTTTTTGGATGAAGTGTGGCGGGAAGCGGAACGGATTTTGAGTAAAAAAGGTCGATATCCTGCTGAAGGCGGCTGGACAATCCGAACGACGCTCGATATGCAGCATCAGCAAACAGCCGAGGAATTCATTGATAAATGGATGCCGGATAACGGGCTGCAAGTCGGTTTCATGTCGATGGAGCCTGAAACAGGGAATATCACTTCGCTCGTCGGCGGGATTGATTACAAAGAAAGTCCCTTCAACCGGGTGACGCAGGCGAAACGGCAGCCAGGATCCGCAATGAAGCCGATTTTGTATGCGGCTGCGCTAGAAGATGGCTATAATCCGCTCACATTCATGTCGACGGAACGGACGATTTTCACCTATGACGAAGGCCGTTCTACGTATGAGCCGAAAAACATTAACGGCAAGTTTGCGGGCCATCCGATTTCCCTCGCTCAGGCAATCGCCATTTCGGATAACGTTTACGCTGTGAAGACGCTTGAAGATGTAGGATATAAAAAGTTCAATAAAATGGCGGAGCGGCTTGGTCTTGATGTCGATTTCCAAGAATCCCCCGCCGTCGCTTTAGGCACTTCGACCGTTACGCTGCTTGAAATGACGAATGCGTATAACCGGATTTCGTCGGGCGGGTTGGAAGTGGAACCGACGACGATCTTATCGATCACCGATGCAGATGGGAAAACGGTGTACGAGCAGCCGAAGAAAAGCACGAAACGGGTCATTACCGAGCAGGACGCATTCGTGCTCACCCATTTGATGACAGGCATGTTCGACCCGGTCTTCAACGATTACTCCGTCTCAACAGGGCTGTCGATGCGCTCAAAACAAAAGAGACCGTACGCCGCAAAATCGGGGACGACCATTTCTGACCAGTATTTGATCGGCTACACCCCTTCGCTGACAGCGGGGATTTGGACGGGATACGACATCGGACAGCAATTGACGGAGCTTGAAGACAAGTCCGCCACGAAGAAAATATGGATCGACTTCATGGAGACGGTGCATGCCGGTAAAACACCAGAGCCGTTCATCCCACCGAAGGGCGTGAATGGCGTCATTGTCGATGTAGAAACCGGCGGCATCGCGGTGAACGAATGCTCGAAGCAGCGGCTCATGTATTTAAAGGAAAAAGACATGCCGCAAAAGCTGTGCACCGATAAAAACTTGCGCGAAGAACGCAACGGCGATGACGATGATTCCGGCACGTTTGAACTTTTCCCGTTTTCTTTCTTTGAATAAACAAAAGCGAAGGGCGCCTGCCTAGAAGCGACAGGCATAAGGCGAAGATGCGGCGTGGCGCCTTTTGCCACAAAGCAGCTTTGACTTATGACCCCGAGCTTCTGGCGTCCGGAGCTAGATGATAACAAAAGCGAAAGCCGTTACGGAGAACGGCTTTTGCGAGCACAAGCACTAACAAGATTTGCATAGCAACTTTGCCTTATGAGCTAGCGCCTGAAGTCTGGACGATGAACAAAAGCAAAGGATGGAAATCAAAAAAGCTTTGCCTTCTGAAATAATTCAGTGAGGCAAAGCTTTTTTACCGTCGAACGCAGTCTCGCACATAATGGCTCTTCGCTTGGGTTATGTAGAACCATCAGATTGGCAAGCGCCGCATACTTCGGTTGTCCTAGCTTACAATTGCAAGCTGTAAGTTCAGTGTACTTCCTTTTTCCAAGACATTCAACCTCATAAGTCGTGGAAGTCATCAAATTTCACAGTTTGTTCATAATTCAGGAGAATCGACACCAAGGCCGATGTGCAATTTCGGTTCGCTCCGCTCCCACATTTCGTGATTGTGGCTTGAAAGGAAGTCAGCGAGAATCTGCTTCGACTTGTCGTCCATATGATCGACGATAATATTCCGCTTCATTGACTTGTCCATTTTATTCACATGATCCGCAAGAATTTTATACCCTCTGCGCTTTTCGCGGTTTACGACCATTTCACACGCAGTGACGCCTGCATAATATGGGCCGTCCTCCTTGAAATCGATCGTCACCCAGACGAGCCAGTACGGTTTGCCGCCTTCCGAATCTTCGCGGTTCGTCGTGAATTTCACGCCGCGCTCCGTATCGCTTCGGGCATGCATCGCCCCGATTTCGATGCGTGCCTCCCCTTCTTCGATATCAACGATGACCGGCGAGACGTTTTCGAGTGACAATGATCCGATGCCGAACCCTTTATGTCCATCTGTCGGATCATCTTTTATAATGGTGAATCCCATTTTCTTTTTCGGTTTCTGCTCATTCGTCATTCCTATAACCCCTCCCACTCTGCTATTATATACACTATACATAAGTTTGGGCGAAAGGGGGAACTAGTATGCCATATGTAACCGTGAAAATGCTCGAAGGTCGTACGGAGGAGCAGAAGCGCAATTTGGTTAAAAAAGTGACGGACGTTGTTGCAGAAACGACAGGCGCGCCTGTTGAAAACGTTGTTGTTTTCATCGAGGATATGCCGAAAAACCATTACGGCGTTGCAGGCAAGCTTTTTAGCGATAAAGAATAATTGGAGCGATGCGAGAATCGAGATTCTCGCGTCGTTTTTTATTGCCGGGGGATGGCTTTGGGCGCGGGACGACTTGCTTTGGACGCGCAGGGGCTCGCTTTGGACGCGCGGCGACTTGCTTTGGACGCGCGGCGATTCGCTTTGGTCGCGCGGCGAATCGCTTTGGTCGCGCGACGACTTGCTTTGGACGCGCGGCGAATCGCTTTGGACGCGCGGCGAATCGCTTTGGACGCGCGGCGAATCGCTTTGGACGCGCGACGACTTCCTTTGGACGCGCGGCGAATCGCTTTGGTCGCGCGACGACTCGCTTTGGTCGCGCGGCGAATCGCTTTGGTCGCGCGACGACTCGCTTTGGACGCGCGGGAGATTGCTTTGGATGCAGGCTTGCCCCATCCCCCCCCCGCCCCATGTCGCGATTCCAACAAAAAAACCCCCTCGGCAAAGGGGATTTCTGTAACTTATGCAACCACCGTACACGCCTGCAGCTCCGCAATGAAATCAAATGCGGCTTGCATTTCGTCTTCGGTGAAGTTCAGTTTATTTTTCACGATATGCACTTTGGTAATTTGCTCGTCCTTCGGCAAGTAATCGAAATAGAGCAATGTTGACACAAGCTCCAAAAATCGTGAGCTTTTGCCATTTAGCCGATCAATGCAGTCCGCCAGTTTTTCATGCGGCGCATCGGCTGTTTCGAGGAACTGGCCTCCCTCTTCTGTCACATTGTAGCTATATTGAACGTACGATCCCTTGTCCGTGCAACTCTCCGATAGGAAACCCATTTCACAAAGCTCCTCAACACGGAGCGTCAATTCCTCCGAATAGGGGCCGTACATATGCAATTCGTATTTTTCGGCGAACGGAAATTCCATCTTCTTCGCGATATAGATCATCTTCTGCAATTTCTTACGCCCGTTTACTTCTTCTGCCATGGCAATGAATTGCACAATTCTTGCATGTTCCTGCAGCAATTTATTCACCTCTTAACATTCGTAAAATCTTATCATACAACGGATCTTCTTTTGATTCCAAAAGGTCTTCCGGGAAATATATTTTATGGTCGGTCCGCCGTTTGCCTGAAATGGCATCGACGATCTCCGATGATCGCGACAGCTCGCTTAGCTCGCCGTTTGGCATTTGCAAATAGATCGGCACGCGTTCATTTTCTTCACCGGGCCGGTAAAAATCATACGGCAAGTCGGACGAAGAGTCCGTAACGAGATAATATTCCGGATCGAGTCCCGCTTCCTTGAACAGTCTCTCAAGCTCGCCGATTTTCCGGTATTCGGTCGCCGGATTGAACTCGGCATATTGGAACAGTCTCCGGTTCAAGAAACGGTCGCACAAATCAGCCAATATGGCGTCTTCTTCGTTGCGCCACCATTGGAAATACGTCGTGAGCACACCTTCATCTAACATGATGTACTCCTCTAGACCGAATGTCCGATCGAAGAACGCTTTGAAATGGACAGGCTCGTACGTAAACGGATAACCACTGTTATGTAGATGTCTTGCTCGATGCAGGATTTTCATGAGAATAACTTCCGCGCTACGCGAAACGGGGTGGAAATAGACTTGCCAATACATTTGGTAGCGACTCATTATATAATCTTCCACTGCGTGCATTCCGCTAAACTTAATAACTACCTGTTCTTCAGCAGGCCGCATGACTCGTAAAATCCGCTCCATATCGAAGTGGCCATAGGAAACACCAGTGTAATAGGCGTCCCGTTGCAAATAATCCATTCGGTCGGCATCAATCTGGCTTGAAATGAGGCTGACGACGAGCTTGTCCGGATATGTTTTTCCAATGACGTCCGCGATCCTTTGCGGAAAATCGGACGAGACGCGGCGCAGCACTTCATTCACTTCCGTATCTCCGGTCAAAATCGCCTGCGTGAACTTCTCGTGGTCGAGCGTGAACACTTTTTCAAATGCATGCGAAAACGGGCCGTGGCCGAGGTCATGCAGCAAAGCAGCGCACAGCGTCAATAATCGCTCCTCGTCATTCCATTCCGCCCGCCCGCTAAAGCCGTCGTCAATGATCCGCCTTACAATTTCATAGACGCCGAGCGAGTGTTGAAAGCGGCTATGTTCCGCTCCGTGGAAAACGAGATAGGTTGTCCCGAGCTGCCGAATCCGGCGAAGCCGTTGAAATTCCCGCGTCCCGATGACGTCCCATATGACTTTGTCGCGCACATGGATATACCGGTGGACCGGATCCTTGAATACTTTCTCTTCGAAAAGCTTTTCATTTTTATAGTCCACTTATTCACCCACCTCCGTCGACGCATTTTCTTAAGTATATCAAAAACTGAGCCAGAGAAAAGGAAGGTTTCATTGAAAAGAAAGCAATTATTTTTATCTGTGTTCCAGTTTGGATGAATAAAAGGCTTACACACTGTGCACACTGACCGTAAGAAAGAGACTATGAACATGGCAGGAGGCAAGGAGATGGTGAAAGTTAGACAGGATGCTTGGCTTGAGGAAAATGATATTTTATTAGCCGAGACGGTGCTGCGGCACGTCCGGGAAGGCAGTACACAGCTAAGCGCATTCGAAGAGGTCGGAGATGCGCTCAACAGAACCGCTGCCGCGTGCGGTTTCAGATGGAATGCAGTCGTCCGCCGCGATTATGAGAAAGAATTGGCAGAGGCGAAAAAAGAACGGAAGCAGGCAATGCGCGTTCTAGGCGCGGACTTCAAACGACGCAGCCAGCAATTATATAGCCCTTCGCCAGGGGTCGATCAGGAGGAAAGGACAGCTGTCCCTCTATCCGCCTTATCGCTCGACACAGTCATTGCTTATTTGATCCGTTTACACCATACAGGCGGAGGCGACTCTGAATCACTCAGATGGAAGCAGACTGCTAAAATGGCAAACGACAAAGTTGAATCTCTCCAAAAAGAGATCGACAAACTGCGGCAGGAGAATACAACACTCCGCAACGACTATGAAGCGTTCGTTCAAATCATGAACCGGGCACGCCGCCTCGTCACTTTGGAAGACGATTCCGAGCGCACGGCTCCCGTCTTCACGATGGAGCGAAACGGAAATCTCGTATCGAAAGAACCGCCGATCAATCACTGATCCGGCGGTTTTCTTTTGATAAAAACGCATAAACGTAGATTCTCACGCATAATTCGCTATAAAAACTCATAAATCGATGCTAAAGCGCATAAATAAATTTTCTCACGCATAAATCGCCGCTAACACGCATAAATGGATTTATCGGCGCATAAACGCGCCGACTTCATCAACCTCGCGCAAGCATTTTCTGATTCCGCTCAACGACTCGGTTCAAATAAAATAAATAAAGCTCCATCTCTTCCGGCGTAAAGCCGCCCACTTGCACTTCCTCTTCCGAAAGAGCTCGGAGCAACAGCTGGACGCGGATGCCGACTTCATTCACCGTCAACGGCGAGCCGATCAACTCCGACAGCGATGCCATCACTTCCGGACGGATGTCCGGATAGACAAATTTCGTCTGCTCACCTTGCAAACCAGTTTCGTATAAATCGCGAATGAGGCGAGCGCGCTCGGCACCGCTGCCTTCCACGCACAAGTACACTTGGACCGCGACACCTTGGCGCAGTCGGCGCTGCGAAATTCCCGCGAACTTCCTGCCGCCGATGCTCAAATCGTACGTGCCCGGGCAGTATGAGCCAACGATTTCATACGTCTCGATCTGTTCAGCCACTTCTGGGAACAGCATGCGGACAAATTCCACCATCGCTTCGTACCCTTCCGGAATATCGATGGACCCTTCCTGCTCGGAAAGGACGATGGAGATGTTGAGCACGCCTTCATCCAAAACGACTGCAAGACCGCCTGAATTCCGGACGATCGTTTTATAGCCTGCTTCTTGGAGTGGCGGCAATGCTTCTTCAATATACGGCAGCCGATGATCTTGGATACCGAGGACGACTGTTTCATCATGTACCCACGTGCGGACGGTCGGCACCGTCCTAATCTGACCGACGAGATGGCAGAGCGTGTCGTCCATCGCGAACGATTCAAGGGCTGATCTATTTTTTGCGGTCATCGATTCGTCGATGAAACGCCATTTTGGGAGTTGTAAATTGGACATTTGTAATTCTCCTGGTCATCTTATGGCATGCTAAAATTTTACCGATATAAGCATACACTAGTTCCACGGGCGGGAACAGTCATTCATTCTTGTCGATTGTATGACTTCTATGCTTAGGAACCGTGTTTTCACGTTCATTATGCTACACTAGGGGTAGAATTAAATTCACGAATAAAGGAGTTTGAATTCATATGAACGAAGCAGCAATTACACTCGATGGATGGTATGTGCTCCATGATTTCCGCACGATGGATTGGGCGTCATGGAAGTTGATTTCAAAAGAGGAGCGTCAAGCAGCTGTCGAGGAATTCATGGCCTATTTAGATAAACTTCAGCAAGCGGATGACGCGAAGACAGGCAGCCATGCGTTTTACACGGTTGTCGGGCAAAAAGCGGATTTCATGCTTATGACATTGCGTCCGACGATTGACGAACTGCAGGAGCTTGAAGCTGAATTCAATAAATTGACGATCGCAGATTACACAGTTCCAGCATACTCATACGTATCTGTCGTAGAATTATCCAATTATCTTGCAGGCGAGTCGGATGAAGATCCGTATCAAAACCCGTATGTACGTGGACGTCTATATCCAGAACTTCCGCGCAACCAATACATCTGCTTCTACCCGATGGACAAGAAACGCGAAGGCGAAGACAACTGGTACATGCTCAGCATGGACGATCGCAAGGCATTGATGCGCAGCCACGGAATGATCGGCCGCGGATACGCTGGCAAAGTGAAACAGATCATCTCCGGCTCCGTCGGTTTCGATGATTTCGAATGGGGCGTCACATTATTCTCAGATGATGTTCTCCAGTTCAAGAAGTTGGTATATGAAATGCGCTTCGACGAAGTAAGCGCGCGTTACGGCGTATTCGGCTCTTTCTTCATCGGCACGTTGCTTGATGGAGAGAAGAAGAAATCGTTTTTCACAGTATAAAGGAAAGAGCCTCTTGATAGGGGCTCTTTTTTATCTTCTACATCGCCTGATATTGCATGCTAACCGCCTGAATGATCGACACGACCGCCTGATTTCGGGTAACAACCGCCCGTACTGATGGCTCATTCGCCTGAACAGACAACCCCATCATTCCAAAAAGTTCGTGACGACTTCCATGAACAAGCGAGGCTGCTCGACATTCGGCGCGTGGCCCGATAATTTGAATTCCAGGAATGCACCTGCTGGAATAAGTCCAGCAGTCTCTTTTCCGTAATCAGGAGGATTCAATCCGTCGTACAAACCGCCGATAACGAGCGTTTCGGCACCGATGCGATGCAAATCGTTTCGGAAATCGAATCCCTCCAGCGCCTTCGATGCAATTGCTTGCTCTTGCATCGTCAATTGTTCACTATGTTCCGCAGTTTCATGCAGCCATTTTCCGACCGCCTTTTGGTTATGAAACATATATTTCGAGGCAGCGACCATTTTATCGATCGGTGTCATGTCTTTCATTTCATCGGCATGCCGTTCGTAAAGCTCTTCCATGGAAGCTTGCTCGCCGTGGGATTTCGTTGCGACAAGCACGAGCTTCTTCACCCGGTCGCCCAATTCGATAGCGACCCCTTGCGCTATGTAACTCCCCATTGACACTCCAATCATGTAAAACGAATCCATTCCAAGATGATCGACGAGCGCGATGACATCCCGGATATGATCTTCCAATTCATAGTGCGACGGCTTCTCTGAATTCCCATGTCCACGAGCATCAGGCGCTACGACCCGGTAGTTATTTTTAAACTGTTCAATTTCATGCCGAAACATTTCACTATTGCTCGTTAAACCGTGCAGCAATAGAAGGGGATAGCCGTCCCCATCCTCCTGATAATAAATCTCTACTCCATTCGCAATAAATGTAGGCATCATACCACTCCTCCGATAAAGCACTTTGCCTATCCATACCCTTTTTTCAATAAATAAAAAAGAGCCATCCTTAGATGGCCCTCAGAGTGTAGACAAAGTCGTTATTGGACTTTGTCTACACTCTTTTTAAGGCAATTGGCAATGGGCAGGAATTTCCTCAGCCTGATTGAAAACGCTTGCCAGCCTAGGCGCGAAGTCGAGAGAAGACGCGAATAGAACTAAAGTTCATGAGCGGACGAGCGAGACGAGCAACAACGGATGCGAGCGTTTGGCAACAGGCTGAGAGCCATCCTTAGACGGCCCTTCACCTTTCATTTCCGTAACCATTCAATAATATCCGCTTTCAAATCATTCCCATTCCAAAACGTCAATGCCGCATCTTCGCCGATCCGCTCGACGAGGTGCTCAACGTAGTCTGTCCCGAGAACATAGCCGAGACGGTTGTAACCGAAATAGCTGCCGCCCGAAAGACGGAACCATTCTTTTTCCTTCGTCATGTCCCAATCCCCTAATGCATCCTCCAAAAATCGCCGCTTCAATTCGGTTTTATTGTCCTCATAACATTTCACCCACGGATCGCCTTCATCGTCGTATGTAAAATAGACCGGCTCCTGAAGTCCCGGGACTGTCCGCTTCGATAAATACGTGGCGGCTCCTTCCGTAAATAGCGTCGTCAAGCCATGTCCCCAATCGACGGTTGACCAATCCAGCCCATCGCGTGTGGCCATTGCAAAATGTGCCACGTGACCGATTTCATGCGCAGTGATCACTTTTAGATGCTCACGCTCGGCGGATAGCTTCTCGACAGCAAAATAAATTTCTCGGCGATTTTCTCTCGTAACGAATGCATTCGAGCCGAATGTACCGACCATCAATTTGAATGAAAGATCCAAGCCTAACCCGAAAGTTTGCTCATACGTCTTATCCACTTCCTGAATAATGTCCGGCAAACTGGCAGAGATGGAACGGATGTCATCCATCTTGCCATCGTATTTCTGTAAAGCAGCTGACAAACGCTCTTCCGTTCTCGGACAATGAATCGGAAAATACTTTTCATACACTTTTTCATTGCCATTTAGGTACGATTCCAAATCGGCAAGCGTCGGCTGTTCATTGGACTCCCAAAAATCAAGGAATACCGGAATATGATTTTCAATATGCATATACTCTCCCCCCACTACTAGTATACATATTTTTCAGTCATCAATGGAAGGCGAAAAGCATATGGTGTATCCGAGGGGGGATTGCCCGCAAGTTTAATTCCCAAGTTTAAAATTTGAAAGGATGAAAAAATGGTTCAATATTATTGGAATCCTGGATTTTCCCCACAACAATTTATGCAACCGCAGTTTCAACCGCAGTTTCAGCCACAGTCAGGCACGCAGCCGCCTCAGGCGATGATACCAAGCGGAAGGCCACCTTTTGTTGAACAATCGTATATCGAAAATATCCTTCGGCTGAATCGAGGCAAGCCAGGCGTATTCTACTTTTCCTTTGAGCATGCCACGGGACCAGCTGCCCGAAATTCCCTTGCCATTCGAGGCCTCGTGGAAGCGGCAGGGCGCGACCACGTCATTATTAGCGAACTCAGCACGAACCATCGCTACCTATTGCCGATGATTTATTTCGACTTTGCGGAGTTTGATGAGGAATTGGCTTATTTCAATCAGCAACCGTAATAACTGTCTTCATCCAAAAAAGTCTTCCCTTGCCAACACGGCAGTGGAAGACTTTTTTATTATCCCAACTTCTCCTCAAGCGCGTCCCGGAAACGTTCCGGTTCATCCAAACGGATAGCGGCCATATTGAATTTCTTCTCCATTCCCATGAACAAGGTCGCCTTCAGCGGCTCCTTGAAATGAAGGACGCAATTCGGCTTCGCTTCCTCCATATCCCGCGCAATGAACTCGACAAGACCTTTCGACTTCAAATTGCACTGCGCCGCCTCTTCAAACCATTCTATTTTATCAATCGCGTCATAAGGAATTTCCATACGTTTCCCGAGTCCAAGGGAAATCTGCATTCGATTTTCCTTCATTGCCAATGGATTAAGCCGCACTGTTTGAATATCCGCAATAAAATAGATGACCGAATAAATATTCAAGACGAGCAGTACGATGGACAAGATCATCGATTTCTCATGGAGCCACCAATGAATGCCGATCGTTTCAATGACGATCGCGTGGATAAGCATAATGTTGAAGGCGAGCATACTTGTTTTCTGATGCAAGGAAAAGAGCGACTCTCCAGTGGGCGGTTTCCGTTTCCAAGAAGCGAAAGCATAGTAGAACATGAGCGATTCCGCAGCGATGATGGAAATAAGCGGATGCGACGATACCCTTTCTTTGACGAGCGAAGGAAAGGCGAATAAACCGCTATTGTTTTCCTGTTTCAGCTCTCTTAATATGCCAGGCAGATGTTTCACTAACAGGAAAAGAAGCCCGATTTCCGCAAGTACAATCAATCCTTCAAGCCCAATCGCAGCATAAGGGATGAATTTGAATGGCTCAAAATATTCACTAGGAATAATGAACCTCGCTGCAACAAGCCCGATCACCATAAATGTAATGAACCGTTTCAGCGTAAAGCCTCTCTTGCGCGTCATCGCCAGAATTAGAAGCGGCGCAACAATCGCCAAATCCAATAGCGAACCAATCACAACTGCCCGGGAATCGTCCGGCATCGGAATCGCAGGCAACCGGTATGCAAAATAATTACTAACAAGAACGAGAAGCAGCAATGTAGCAAATAAACTTTGCTTTGAACGTAATCGGGTCAACACCATGGAATCTCCCCCTTTTCTTCTAGTTTACTAAAGAGTGCGAATACGATTACAGGGTAGTTTCGACAGATTTATGGAGATTTTTATGAGTTTTAGCGCGCGACGGCTTGCTTTGGTCGCGGGTAGCAGCTCTTTGGACGCGCGGGAGCTTGCTTTGGTCGCGGGTGGCATCGCTTTGGTCGTGCGGGAGCTTGCTTTGAACGCGGGTGGCATCGCTTTGGACGCGCGGGAGCTTGCTTTGGTCGCGGGTGGCATCGCTTTGGACGCGCGGGAGCTTGCTTTGGACGTGGGTGGCATCGCTTTGGACGCGCGGGAGCTTGCTTTGGTCGCGGGTGGCAGCGCTTTGGACGCGCGGGAGCTTGCTTTGGTCGTGGGTGGCATCGCTTTGGTCGTGCGGCGAATCGCTATGAATGCGGGACACCCCTCCTCCCCTCCCTTCCCTATGACACGATTCAAATAAAAACGGTCTGAAGAACTGATGCTCTTCAAACCGTTTCCAACTTATTTTCCGAACTTTACTGCTGCAATGATAAGCATAATCCAGCCGACGATGAAGGCGACACCGCCGATTGGGGTGATGGCGCCCAAAATGCCGATGCCGGATAGGCTCAAGATGTATAGGCTGCCGGAGAAGATGATGATGCCGGCGAGCAATAGATAGCCTGCCCATGACAAAGTGGTCGACGGGCCGAAGAGCGATGAGCTCATAAGGATGCCGACTGCGATAAGTCCGATTGCATGAAACATTTGGTATTGGACGGCTGTTTCCCAAATAGCGAGATACCGTTCAGAAAGACGCTCTTTCAATGCATGCGCGCCGAATGCGCCGAGAGCTACGGCAAGGGCTGCATTGACAGCGCCCGCGATAATGAAAAATGGCATATGATTTCCTACTTTCCACTTGTGAAATAAACGTTCTCCTTCTATGATAAACATTTTTGCCGCCCATTCACAGTGAAAGGACGGCAAGTTTCTAACAATTAAAAGTCGAAGATCGAGCCGCCGTTTGCATCCTCTTCCTCAAGCGGCCTGCTTTCCAATGAAGAAATTCTCGGCTTATGGGAGATCGCCATCGTTCTCGGTGTAATAATCGGCTCGTCGTTCTTATCACTGACGAGAACGACTTGGCAGAGCGCTCGAATCGCCGTGAGCGCCTCGCGGACGGCTTGGTCGTCTTCTGCAGATTTTGCATAATTCAGCTGGCGTTGCATTTCCTCAATGATCCGTTCGGTTGAAATCATCTTCTTGCATCCCCTTTCTTCGGTTCGAATTTCATGCATTCCATGCCGGATGATCGCCTGACAACGATCGACGGCAGTTCCCGTGTTTTAAAACCATATGCCTTGCAGCCACGCGGACTTTTCGGATCCCATGTTACGAAAAAGTATTGACAACGAAAACAATTTACAGCCATGCGGCCACCTCTTCCCTTACAGTCCGTCCCAAGTCCGGCACCAGTCGATCGGCGTTTCATTCCACCCTGCCAAAATGGCATTCGCCTTGGAATAGGGCTGACTGCCGAAAAAGCCGCGGCTTGCGCTAAGCGGGCTCGGATGGACTGCTTCAATGATGGCATTTTTATGCAAATCGATCAGCTTCTTCTTCTCCTGCGCCGGGCGCCCCCAAAGGACGAAGACGACCGGCTCATCGCTCTCAGACAAGCTGCGGATCACTTCGTCGGTGAACTGCTCCCACCCTTGCTTCCTGTGAGAATGCGCCTCCCCTTCCCTCACCGTCAAAACGGTATTCAGCATAAGCACGCCTTGCTTTGCCCAGCCCGTCAACGTTCCTGTTTCAGGAATCGCGCATCCGATATCGGATTGCAATTCCTTGAACATATTCCGCAAGCTCGGCGGAATCTTGACGCCGGGCTTCACCGAAAAGCTGAGGCCATGCGCTTGTCCAGGCCCGTGATACGGATCCTGTCCGAGCACAACGACTTTCACATCTTTGAACGGAGTCAGCTTGAAGGCTGTCCACATATCTTCCATGAGTGGGTACACATTCTGGGTTTCATATTCTTTTTTTAGGAAATCGCGAAGTTGCAAGTAGTACGGTTTCTGGAATTGCTCCGCAAGCACTTCATCCCAATCATTGCCGAACCTCTTTTTCTGCAAGCATCTCACTCCTTGAATTCGATCGTCACGTCATATCCCGCGAACGAAAACATTTCCGACAACGTCTTTTCGGCATTAAATTGCGCCGTCTTCAAAACTCCTTGGCCGGTCGCTTCCTCGACGATGAGTTTCTTCGCTTCCGCAGCCAATTCGTACGCTTCTTCTATATCCGCCTTTTGACGGAAAACGCCTTCGTATGAATAGACTTCGACTTGATCAAAATAAATTTCCGCTCCTCCGAGGAAGGTAGCAGGCGGCAAAGTGAGCTTCGCCGTCTTATTCTTTTCATCTATGACTACATCTTTTTCTGTTAGCTTGGACAAATCAACGCCCGCCTTCACCGATCCTGGAATGACGACGAGCAACTGCCGCTTCGTCCCCGGCACATTCAAGCCTATACTTTGTCCAAACAGTTGGTTGTCCTGTCGTTCGACGATGACTTTCGTATACGCTTCCGCTGTCGCCATTTCGTTCAACTCTTGTATTTGTTCGAGGAATACACCTTTCTGTTCCGTGAAGGTGCTCCCTAGTTTTAAAAATTGAAAAGCGATGAACGGAAGGGAAATGACAGCGAGTAGAAGTAGTACAGCCAACAAGATTGCCGAACGTTTCCACATTGAAAGGAATCTGAACGGCATGCGCGGACGCCAAGATTTTCGTTTGCGGCCGAGCGCCTCTTCCACGGTGACTGCACTCTCCGAATCTGACGCCTTCAATTCTTTCAGCAGTTTTTCAATTTCCTGCAATTTCTTTTTATCTTCCATACCCTGTTTCACCTTCCTTCGACACTTGTAATCGCACATTTTTACATATAGTTGTACGTTTAGCGTATCTAAAAGTTTCGCAGTGGACAACAGATAAGCATAGAGCCATCCGCTTTTCATTCGAAAACTCGCAAACACGCATAAAATTGCCGAATCACGCATAATTTCACAGAATGAATCATAAATGCTCCAAACAACGCATAAATCGTTATAAACACGCATAAACGCCGCTAATCAAGCATAAATCTCCAAAATCGCGCATAAACCGCCCCGCGATTGCAATAATTGTATTTTTTCATCAATTTGATTACTATTAAGTGCGAAGGCAATCCAACACAAAGGAGAATTCCAGCTATGACTTTGAAAAAGACATTGACCATTGCAGGATCAGATACGTCAGGCGGTGCAGGAATTCAAGCCGACCTGAAAACTTTTCAAGAACATGGAACATATGGCATGACAGCTGTGACGGTTGTTGTGACGATGGATCCCGACAACAATTGGAGCCATAATGTCTATTCGCTTCCAATCGATGTGTTGAAAGCGCAACTGAAAACAGCCCTTTCGACAGGCATCGACGCGATTAAAACAGGTATGCTCAGTACGGAGGAAGTCATCCAAACTGCGGGCGAAGCGATTGCGGAGTCCGGACTCAACCATGTCGTTATCGATCCCGTCATGGTTTGTAAAGGCGAAGATGAAGTTCTCAATCCGGGAACTGTCGACGCTATGGTGCAATATTTGCTTCCGAAAGCGGAAATCGTAACGCCGAACTTGTTCGAAGCAGGACAATTGGCGAGCATGAAAACACCTTCTACAATTGAACAGATGAAATCGGTAGCCGAAAAAATCCATTCGCTTGGCGCGCGCAACGTCGTCATTAAAGGAGGCAAGCAGCTTCAGCACGACAAAGCGGCAGATCTGTTTTATGACGGCAAGACATTCACGTTGCTCGAAGCGGAAAAAACGGCTACACATTATAATCACGGAGCAGGCTGCACATTCGCCGCTGCGATTACAGCAAACCTTGCGAACGGCCTTGACGTGAAAGAATCCGTCATCGAAGCGAAGAAATTCGTTACGGCGGCTATCGCGAACGGTTGGAAGTTGAATGAATATGTCGGACCCGTCATGCACGGCGCAAAAAACCGTGTCGGCGCACCAGATATTACAGCAACAGAGATTTGATTACGTGAAGGTCAGAAGAGAGCCCTCTCTTCTGGCCTTTTGTGCGGCGAAAAGTTATCGGTCATTTCCCTGTGGATATCGATCATTTCCCGAAGGTTATCGGTCATTTCGGCGAAGTTATCGGTCATTTCCTGAAAGTTATCGATCATTTCCCAATAGTTATTGTCATTTCATGACCTTTGACCTACCCTATCCGCTGTTGTTTCGTCTAAACTCCGTGCGCTGTTTCTGCCAAAAACGCAGAAATACGGCAAATCGAACCCTTCGCAGTTCGATTTGCTCGGGTCATAAGTCAGCCATGCTGTACGGCAAAAAGCGCCGTTTCGCATGTCCGCCTTATGCCTGTCGCAGCTAAAGCTGTAACGAAGAACAGCTTTTGCGAGTAAAAGCGCAGCGTTACGAGCAGAATAGCAAGCGCCCTCCACTTTTGTTCAAGCACGCTAATCGCATTCATTTACACTTTTCTATATACTTGTGTTATGTGATTTTGTAAGAAGGAGGATTTATCATGGAACCTGTGAAACCGGATCAGTTGCAGGAATTGCTGAATTCCTATGCGAATAAAGATGTTTACATCCATCTTGAAACGACGAATGGTGCGTATGCAGCCCATTTCAAGGAAGGATTTTTCAACGCGGGGGCATTCATCCGGAATGTCGTCGTCAAATACGAACTCGGGAAAGTGGCGGGCGAATCGCCGCATCGGGTCGGCTTGAAGCTGCCGTCAGGTTGGATTTACGCGCAAGGGATCACTCACTACACAGTCGATGAGCATGGTCGGCTACTCATGGCAGGGCTCGATCCTGATGGAAAACTTGCCGTCGCACTTGAAATAAGCGAAACACCGTTTACATATTAAGCTATTTGATTGTTAAGGAGGCTTATTGATGATTAAAGAAGAACGCCACGTACTCGTCATTTTTCCACACCCGGACGACGAAGCTTTCGGCGTATCGGGTACGATTTCCACATATATCGAAATGGGGGTTCCCGTCACATACGCTTGCCTTACATTAGGCGAGATGGGACGGAATCTCGGCAATCCCCCTTTCGCTAACCGCGAAACGCTGCCGCAAATCCGCAAGCAGGAATTGCAAAACGCCGCAGCCGCGATGGGACTTACAGATTTACGGATGATGGGCTTGCGCGACAAGACAATTGAATTTGAAGATGACGAAAAGATGATCAAGCTCGTCACTGATTTGATTGAAGATACGAATCCGTCGCTCATCATCACATTCTATCCGGGACTCGCCGTCCACCCAGACCACGATGCAACTGGACGCGCGGTCGTCCGTGCCGTCAGAAGGATGAAAGAATCCGAGCGCCCGACGCTATATACGCTCGCTTTCGCACATAATACAGCGGAAACGATTGGCGCACCTGACGTTTTCCATAACGTTGAGGGAGCGGCTCAAAAAAAGCTCAACACACTGAATGCCCATGCTTCCCAAACCGTTTGGATGATGCGAGATATGGAAAAAAGATTGGCTGAGAAAGAACCTGAAGCGTTGAAATGGCTCCACGAAGAGAAATTTTTCACATACAAGTGGGACCGAGATTTCGAATAAACATCCCAAACCTCTCGTACATCAATAAAGCCCCGTTCGCAATAGCAAACGGGGTATTTTCATAACTAGACAAAAAGACTGAAAATAGCAATTTCATTCCATTGTATTTACAACTAGAAGAAAAATCGATAGTATGTATGATTATACAATAATATCAATATTTTATTCATAAAGGAGCAAGAAAGAGTTGAAAAAACATCATTTATCCACTTGGCTCTACTTTCTAATTCCATCTATACTCGGTATCATCCTTTTTATGATTCCCCTAAAATTCGGGGCAGAATGGAAGGTTCCAATCGCAAAACTAGCGGATATTCTGTCCGTTTGGCTCAAACCAGCTATGCCGATGACCGCAATGATTATTATTGTTATCGCGGCGATCGGGTCGCTACTATATGCTTTCATCCCGCGTTCCAGTTCTAAACCTTCTCTTATGGAAGGCTTGTTCAAAGTGACGCCGTTTTGGGTAGTTACCCGTATTATCGGAGCTGTTTTCGCCATCATGGTTACGTTCCAAATTGGTCCTGAAGCAATTTGGAATGAAAATACGGGCGGTTTGCTCCTAGCACCTGATGGTCTTGTTTCATTCTTGTTCACGATTTTCCTTTTCGCAGGTCTTTTATTGCCATTATTATTGAATTTTGGTCTTTTGGAGTTTTTCGGAACGATGATGGTGAAAGTGATGCGTCCATTGTTTAAACTTCCTGGACGCTCCTCCATTGATGCACTTGCTTCATGGATTGGTGACGGTACAATTGGCGTGCTATTGACGAGCAAACAATATGAGGACGGCCATTATACACAGAGGGAAGCCGCAATCATCGCTACAACGTTTTCAGTTGTTTCGATTACATTTTCACTCGTCATTATCGACACAGTCGGCATGTCAAACTACTTCCTTCCGTTCTATGGTACGGTGCTTTTGACAGGTGTCATTTTAGCGTTAATCATGCCGCGCATTTACCCGCTCAGAAGCAAAAAGGCTGAGTATATCGACGGCCGTAAGTTCACGGGTGATGAAGAGAAGCTGCCTGAAGGCTATAACGTGTTAAACCATGGACTGGAAAATGCTTTAAATACTGCGTCGAAGAACCGCTCCATCGGTAAGATCTTCACTGACGGGATGCGCAATGTGCTCGATATGTGGATCGGCGTCGCGCCGGTTGTTATGGCTTTCGGTACGGTGGCGCTTATGTTGGCCGAATATACTGGTGTGTTCACGTTTTTAGGGAAGCCTTTCGAACCGATTCTTTCCGTGTTGGGCATTCCGGAAGCTGCGGCTGCGGCACAGACGATGGTCGTCGGTTTCGCAGATATGTTCCTCCCAGTCATTTTGGCTGATGGTTCCATTACTTCGCCGATCACGTTGTTCACAATCGCAACAATTTCAGTCGTTCAGCTTATTTACATGTCCGAAGTCGGCGGTTTGATTCTCGGAACGAAAATCCCTATTAATATTCTAGATTTGATTATCATTTTCCTATTGCGTACGCTCATTGCCTTGCCAATTGTTGCAGGTGTTGCGCATCTGTTGTTTTAATTAAAAAAGCGGAAAAGACCGCTGATCCATTCATCGGATCAGCGGTCTTTTTCATATTAACCATTCAGTTTCTTTTTCAATTTCTCCAGCATATCAGTTGTCATTGCATCCAAATCGTACGTCGCACGGAATCCCCATTCCGCAACGGCTGCAGACGGGTCAATGCTATTCGGCCAGCTGTCGGCAATCGCTTGGCGGACCGGATCGACATTATACGTCATTTCAAAATTCGGGATATGCTTGCGGATAGATGCTGCGATTTCACTTGGCTCGAAGCTCATCGCTGTCACATTGAATGCGTTGCGGTGCATCAATTTCGCAGGATCCGCCTCCATCAAGTCGACGATCGCCTGCAATGCATCCGGCATATACATCATATCCATATACGTACCTTCCGCTATGAACGACTCATACTTCCCGTCCGTAATCGCTTGGTAATAAATATCCACCGCATAATCCGTCGTTCCCCCGCCCGGCTGTGCCACGTAGGAAATCAAGCCCGGGAAGCGCACACCGCGCGTATCAACACCAAATCGGTGATAATAATAATCGCATAATAGCTCACCTGAGACTTTATTCACGCCATACATCGTTGTCGGCCGTTGCAAAGTATCTTGTGGTGTGTTCATTTTCGGAGTTGAAGGACCGAATGCCCCGATCGAGCTAGGTGTGAAAAATTGCATGTTAAGCTCGCGTGCTGTTTCAAGCGCGTTCATAAGGCCACCCATGTTAAGGTTCCAAGCAAATAGCGGCTCAGCTTCCGCTCTGGCGGAAAGAAGCGCCGCCATATGCATGATTGTATCTGCACCGAATTCCTTCGCTATGTCGTGCATCTGCTTGCCATCCGTCACATCGAGGACTTTAAACGGCCCCGCAATCGGTTCTTGCGGCTGACGGATATCTGTCGATAGCACATTATCCTCGCCGTATTCATTTTGCAGCTTGCCAATCAGTTCCGAACCAATCTGGCCAAGCGCACCAGTCACCATGATTTTTTTCAATCCTGACTCCTCCTAATGATCAAATGTGTTTATGGAAAGGACATAATTTTCTTTAAATAGAATAAACTCTTTCACATCAATATAAAGAAATTATATTATGTGCGCCTGTAAAATACAACATCTATTCCTTCCTTATCATCTTTTCCCTTTATTTATCTGGTATACTAGAGAAAAAACGTTGAGGTGCACAATGTTCAGTAAATATGCCAATTTCATTTTAGTTATTATCATCGGCGCATTATTGGCGGTTGCTTTATTTATATCCGGCCTGCAAATGTGGCTCGTTTTCACGATCGTTATGGTGTTCACTTTCATTATGACGATGGGTTATCCCTTCTACATCATCTACAAGACGAAAAGTTTGAAACTGATTGACCGTTATTTGGCGAATCATCGGAGTAAACCGATTTTCAGCTATGCGTATGCTTTGGCTCATGGATCCGATAAAGAGATTATCGAGTCGTTGAAAAAAATAGTGAAGTCTTACCCTCAAGCGGAAGTGCAAGATGTGTATAATGCCAATTTGCTAGTGTTCCAAAAGGATTGGAGAGGATTGATAGAATCATCGAAATCGATGACAACACCTTTCTACCGTGATTATTATGCGGGAATCGGGTATACAATGAGTAATAATAAGGAGAAGTCATCCGAAGCTTTGTCGAAAGTGCGAACCCCCTGGATGGTCCACTCCTTGAAAGCCGTCATGGCGTTGAAGCAGGGACAGGAGGATGTATTCAACTCCGAAACAGTTCTTGCAACGAAACACGCGGTCGGCATGCAGCGCTATGTCGTGCATTATATGATGAAAAGACTGGCGAGAGGAGCTTTTTCGACCGAGGAGGTGTGAACATTGGACTTCATGGAAGATGCTTTCGTGGAATTAAAGGATGGAAGACGTGGGCTGATTGTCGAAATGAGGCCGAATGAACCGATGCAATACGACGTCGAACTTCCAAACGGAGAACTGACGACTGTCTTCCACGATGAAATTGCCAAACAAGTCAACTTGCCGACGAGGTAGATAAAAACCGAAAACGCAAAGAAAGCCCATCTTTTTTTAAAGATGGGTTTTCGTTTTGGATAAGTATTGCGGATTCTTTTTGCATGACTGCCGCTCAACCGGCGAATTTCACGAATAGTTGACCGTTGAGCAGCGGGCAATCCAACTGGCCCCTCGCTTCAAGATCCGTCACAATCGCTTCCATATACCACTGATTATTTCCATCGAACGGCGTCAATCTTCTCAACGTCCTGTTCGATAGTTCTTCAAATGAAATGATGCCTGCCTCACGAATGATCATAAGCATCACTTTTTTTATCTTGTCATATCTGAACTTTACAATCGACGCACCGGCTTTGCCGTTCGATTGCAAAAGTTGGACGCTTTCGTTGTATCGCATATTGCCCCACCTTTTCAAAGTGACCTACTTATACCTATTCCCCTTTTCGTAGAAAGTTAATCATCCTTCTGAAAGATTTATAGAAAAAAACTGCCGCATCGGCTAGGCGCCGATTCGACAGTCATCCTTCAAATTTATGAAATGACGCCGAGCTCTTTTCCTACTTTCTCGTAAATAGCGAGAGCATCGTCGAGCATTTCCTTCGTGTGGGAAGCGATCGGCATATTCCGTACGCGCCCTTTACCTTTAGGAACGGTTGGGAAGACGATCGACTTGGCATATACGCCTTCTTCGATCAACCGTTTCGAGAATTGCTGTGTTAATTTCTCTTCACCGATAATGCATGGCGTAATCGGAGTTTCGGAAACACCGATGTCGAAGCCGAGTCGCTTCAAGCCCGCTTTCAAATAGTTTCCATTATCCCATAGCTTATCATGCAGCTCTGTAGATTCCATGATTTTGTCGAGCGCGCCCATGATGGCAGCAACGTCGCCTGCCGGCAAAGCGGTGGAGAATAAAAACGGACGGGAACGGACTTTCAGCCAGTCGATCAACTCCTGCTTACCAGCAACATAGCCGCCGACAACGCCGATCGCTTTCGATAATGTGCCGATTTGGAAATCGATCTCTTTTTCGAGTCCGAAATGCTTCACTGTCCCTTTCCCTTTACCTGTTACGCCTGATCCATGCGCATCATCGACATACGTGATCAAATCGAATTCTTTCGCGATCTCCACAATTTCAGGGAGCTTCGCGATATTGCCGTCCATCGAAAATACGCCGTCCGTAATATACATGAGCTTGCCGTATTGTCCGGACTCCTTCGCCTCTTTCGCTTTCGCACGTAAATCGTCCATATCTTGGTGCTTCACGCGGATGATTTTTGCGCCTGATAGACGGCAGCCGTCGATGATTGAAGCGTGGTTCAATTCATCTGAAAGAATGGCGTCCTGCTTGTTCATGACCGCAGAAATCGCCGCCATATTACAATTGAAGCCAGATTGGTAAGAAATCGCCGCTTCCGTCCCTTTGAATTCCGCAAGCTTCTTCTCAAGTTCGATATGGATATCGAGCGTTCCATTGATCGTTCGTACTGCACCCGCACCGACGCCGTATTTTTCCGTCGCCGCAATCGCAAGTTTTTTCAAATCTTCATTTGTTGCTAGCCCTAAATAGTTATTCGAGGATAGATTGATTAATTCTTTCCCGTTGATTGTAATGATAGGACCATTCGGACCTTCTACCGGATCGATTACATTGTAGAGGCCTTGGTCGCGTAGTTCCTGTAAATTTTCCTGTAAAAAAGCATCGAGCACTTTTGACAAAATAATCTTCCTTTCAAACGATTGATGCCCCCATTTTAGCATAAGCGGGGCAATATCGCAGAAGGAATCGCATTATACATCGATCCATTTTGAAAGTTGTTTTGTCTTTTCCTCGAAGGACTTCCTTATAATGGCCTGATCCACAACTTCGCGCAGCCTGTTTTCGCTATGCGCATGTGCATGCATATAACCGGTCGCGTCCATAATTTTCTCCTTGTATCTGCCGCTGATTTCGACAATCTTCTCTTCTGCTTCCGCATCTTCCGTACACATCGAAACGAGATCAAGTATTTCATCCAACGGACTCTCAGGATCATATTCATGCGGCTGGGTCGCGTCGAACAAGCATACCGACAACTCCGGCAACAGCAAAATGTCGACACTTGTCGGATCTAGACCGCACCAGCCGTAGAGCACATCAATCCCCCGACGCTCCGCCTCTTTGCCGAGCGTTTTCAGCATCGTCGATTTCCCCGTCCCGGACAACCCTTTCATAAGGATTCTCCTCTTCGTCCAGCCCGTAATCGATGGGATGAAATCGCGGGACCCGCCTTGCGATAAGGAACCGGCGATTCGATGCGACACGGTCGATGTCTTATGCAGTTTCATCGTGCCGAAAAGTTCATTTTTCAGTGATTCGATGAGCTGCTCATGTTCATGCCACATCATCCGTACGATATTCACTTGCTCCCAATCATCGTGAATTCGCAATGCTTCGGACATGGACTGCATCATTTTTGTAAACATTGTGTGCGATTCCTCTGCGATGGCAGCCATTTCGGCGGCGCGGCTTTGCAGTTTTTCTTCGTCGTACGCATCGTAGAAGCTAATGACATGGTGACGTCCACCGATTTCTGTCGGCTCAAGCGACACGGGGTGGGACGCTTGTAGAATGAATAAATTAAGATCTTTCACAAATATGGCATCCGTATTGTCAGGCTGGACGGGGTTGTTAAATCGGTCCACGTCAAAGCCTCTTTTAATGAAATGAGCTGCCGCATCGTTCAAGACTTTCGTTAATGCATTTGTCGGCGGCGCTTTTAAGAAGATTGTTTTGTCAGCGGTGGCGATCAAAGTGTCGTATTTATGCGAAACCCCTTGCCCTGTATAGGCTGTCCCCATGTATTCCGTTATTGTCCCGTATATGATGACCATCCTTTCCCAATTGACTACTTGCATTTCTACCATATGCCCAGCCAATAAAAAAAAGCACGGCTTGTCTGCCATGCTTTCGATCTTTTGATATAAACTGTTGATTTCCGCTTCAGGCGGACGCTTTCCGCTGAGGCCTGCTCGCAAAAGCCGTTCTTCATGACGACTTTCGCAGGAGTCGAGCGGACGCTTCTTCAAACAATAAATTTTATCCATCACTAGAACTTTTTATTTAACAAACAAAACCTGCTCATCTTCTTCACCTGCAATTTTTAATAGCAGTTTGCGGCATTGCGGTAGGGCATAGTGGACGATTTGGCCGATGAGGAAGGCAATTATGACTGTGCCGATGCCAACTGGACCGCCTAGGAGCCAGCCTACAGCGGCGACAATGACTTCGATCATCGTCCGCACCTTTTTCACACTAATTCCGAGCTTATCAACGAGGATGAGCATCAGGCTATCGCGCGGCCCTGCCCCCACATTAGGAGCAACATAAATGCCGACGCCGTATGACATGACGACGACACCGAGCGTGAAGATGACCACTTGCCCTGTCATCGTATCGAATTCAGGCAACATCCAATTGAACAAGTCAATGAAGAGTCCAAGCAAAGTCATGTTCAGCCACGTCCCGATCTTTGGCCATTGCTTCAACACGGCGGCAGTTACCCCGATGATGATCAAACCGAGGATGATGCTCCACGTCCCGATCGTCAACCCGAAGTTGCGGGTTAACCCTATATGCAGGACGTCCCACGGACCAACGCCAAGACGGTGCCCTTTAATTGTCATTGTAATTCCTAGCGACAAGACGATCACGCCGACAAGGAAGAAAATCCATCTCCATACAAAAATCTTTCTCATCTGCACTCTTCTTTCCCCCGCTACTCTATCATGGATAGGTCATTCTCTGTTTCCACCATTGTAGCATGTGTTAAGAAGGTATGTTATTTGTGATTATCCTTTACTAATATCACTGAAGGTAGCTTCAGCGACACGGGCAAGGTCCGCAGGGGACAATTTCATCTGCAATCCCGGCTTCCCTGCACTGACGACAAACTGCTCAAGCCGTTCAGCCGAAGCATCGATTACGGTCGGATACTTTTTCTTCATACCAATTGCCGAACAGCCGCCACGAACATACCCTGTCTCTTTCGTCAGATCCTTCAACGGAAGCATATCGAGCTTCTTTACGCCTGCCGCCTTCGCAGCTTTCTTCAAATCAAGCTCTTCCGCGACGGGCACGATGAAGACGAAGATCTCACGTGGGCCAGCGATCGTCACAAGCGTCTTGTAGACCGACTCCTCTGCTTGCCCTGTTTTTGCAGCGACAGACACGCCATCCAATTGCCCATCATTAGTATCATATTCCATCAACTCATGCGGCACCCGTTCATTTTCCAGTAATCTTACCGCATTTGTCTTTACGGATTTCTTTTGCTTCGCCATTTGCTCACACCTTTCGGGAATAAAAGAAAGACCGCCAATACGACGGTCCTTCTTAAATCACTTACGCCTCGGCGTAAGTGCGTCCAGATTTTGAATTGCGCTTGCGCAATTAACTCCATTCAAAATCTGTGACATCTGCCGGAGGCTTTGACTTGCTTCAAGCAAGTCAAGCACTTTTATTAATACTCGGCCATTCGGCAATAAATCCATTGCGCTTCGCTTCCACTTGAATTGAGTAAGCGGAAATTGCCTTTGCAAAGCGTTTTTGCTCCAATAGCATTTCCCGTTCCAAATCAGTCGGAAGGTCCATGGATGCCACTTTGAACGCTTCCGCCTTTGCCTGGTTCGTTTCTGCTTCCAATTGGGATTGCTCCCTCTTTTGGAGGGCAAGCCTCGCTTCCGTTTCCATGATTTTAGCGGATGCAGTTGCTGCAAGCTGATGATCCGCAGTCGTCGGCTCCTGGACTGATATTGCTTCTCTTCGGACGTCCCGCCACGCATCAATCGTCTCCTCCAACGTTTTCCCGAGAGGAAGGGCGATCTGTTTCACTTGCCCGGCATCCAACTTTTTGAACTCCCGATTTTCAGAACTAGCTTCCGGCTCCTTTTTCCCTGTCAGCAATGCTTCCAAGTCATCGAGCATCTTTCGGTTTCGCCCATTATAATCCGCTTGGCGATCATAAGCTTGTTCAGCATTCCTACGTCTCACCGCGTCAAACCGTTGCCTTTGGTCAGCAGCGGATGCGAACGTCATGATGGCATTCATGTCACTCACCTCCTGATACGTGTCCACTTTCAGTTATGAGTATTATAGCCATTTATTGCTTACCAAAACATCCAGCAAAAGATTCAATGACTGATTATTCGAAAGGCATTTCCGACTGGTTGTTTTGGCCTACTTTTTCGACAGTTTTCCACTTTTACCGACCATTACTTAAAGAGCAGTTTAGCGTTTTCCCCTTCGCTATGCATCACTTCTCGAACATCTTTTTCAATGCATCCGCCAATGCCGTGTTCACAGGCTCTTCCTCCTGCTTTTTCATATACTTTTGCACGTCGCGTTTATCCGCCTTTTTGCCGCCGGATTGAGCACGTCGTTTTTCAAAAGCAGAAAGCTTTTCACGGTGGCCGCATTTGCAGACGAAAATTCTTCCGTCCCCTTCTCCCCGCAGCTCTAGCTTTTTCTTACAGTTCGGGCATCGTGCATTCGTCAATTGGGAGATGTTGCGACGATGGCCGCATTCCCTGTCCTGACATACAAGCATCTTGCCGCGTTTGCCGTTCACTTCAAGCAACGGCTTTCCGCAATCCGGGCACATCTTACCCGTCACATTATCGTGCTTGAACTTTTTATCGACTGTTTTGATCTCTTTGACGGTTTTCTTCGAAAAGGCCACCATCTCTTTCATAAACGCATCTTTTTTCATTTTACCGTTCGCGATCTTCGTCAAGCTTTGCTCCCATTCAGCCGTCAAAGCCGGGGATTTCAAATCTTCCGGAACGAGTTCAAGTAGTTGTCTTCCTTTCGAAGTCGTGAAGATGTCATTCCCTTTCTTTTCAATGACGAATGAGCTGAACAACTTTTCGATAATATCAGCACGGGTCGCAACTGTTCCAAGGCCGCCTGTATCGCCAAGCGTCTTGATCAGATCTTTTGATTCCCCCGCCATAAACTGCGCAGGGTTTTCCATTGCTGCAAGCAATGTCCCTTCATTGAAGCGTGCAGGTGGTTTTGTCTGTCCTTCCGTCATGACGACAGCACGGACCTTCACTTCAGCACCTTTAGTGAATGCTGGCAACCGGTCAGTGTCTTCCTCTTCATCATCTGTGGAATAAACCGCCTTCCACCCTTCGTCCGTGACCGTTCTTCCTTTCGCTTTGAACATTTCTCCGCCTACTTCAAGCTCTGCAGTTACTTGATCATATCGGAACGGGCCGAAGAAGACGGCAAGGAAGCGCTTGACGATCAAATCATATAAACGCTGCTCCTTATCGGACAAGTTCTGATAGATCGGCGTCTCCTCCGTTGGGATGATCGCATGGTGATCCGATACTCGCTTATCATCAATGACGCCCTTCTGCGGCTTGATTAAATTCGAGCGCAATAATACATTGACCGACTTCCGGTACGGCCCGATGTCGACCGCTTTGATGCGCTCTTTCAAAGTACCCGCCATATCCGACGTCAAATGCTTCGAATCTGTCCGCGGGTACGTCACCGCCTTATGCCGTTCATATAAATTTTGCAGCGTAGACAACGTCTCTTTCGCTGACCAGCTCCAACGTCTATGCGCTTCCTTCTGCAGCTCTGTCAAGTCGAATAAAGGAGGAGCCGGCTGTTGCTTCGGCGTCGTTTTGACGTCTTTCACTTTTCCGGAATGAACCCCATCGAGACGCGCCAACAGTTTTTCAATTGTTTCTCTGTTGAACGACTGCGTCTGCCCAGCTTTATCGGACCATGTGAATCTCGCGGTTTCCGTCAATGCCTGCAATCCGTAATACGATTTCGGCTTGAATTCCCGAATTTGCTTTTCCCGTTCCGCAATCATAGCGAGCGTCGGCGTCTGAACACGCCCCGTCGATAATTGAGCATTGTATTTCACTGTCAAAGCACGTGTTGCGTTAATGCCGACGACCCAGTCCGCCTCCGCACGTGCAACCGCCGCTTCATATAAGTTTTCGTATTGGCGACCGTCCTTCAAATTATTGAATCCGTCCTTGATCGCTTTATCGGTGACGGATGAAATCCAAAGACGTTTTACAGGCTTGCGGTTCTTCGCCATTTCCAAGATCCATCGGGCAACAAGTTCCCCTTCCCGCCCTGCATCCGTCGCGATGATGACGTCCTTTACATCATTCCGTCGAAGCTGCGCTTTTACAGCATTGAACTGCTTCGTCGTCTGGCGGATCGGCGTCAACTTAAATGGATCCGGAATGATCGGCAAGTATTCCATCTTCCATTCCTTATATTCATTGCCGTACCCTTCCGGATCTGCGTGTGTCACAAGATGCCCGAGTGCCCATGTGACGATATATTTTTGGCCTTCCAAAAAGCCATTGCCTTTTTTATTACAGCCGAGCACCCGCGCGATATCTCTAGCAACGGATGGCTTTTCGGCCAACACTACTGATTTGGACATGAATAAATCCCCTTTCTACATACTTTTATTATAATGGAGAACGTCTTCTGTTGCATGCCCGGCGAAATTAGCGAGCTTTGAGCGCGAGACGACTCGCTTTGGACGCGCGGAGGCTCGCTTTGGACGCGCGACGACTCGCTTTGGACGCGCGGCGACTTGCTTTGGACGCGCGGCGACTTGCTTTGGACGCGCGACGACTTGCTTTGGACGCGCGGCGACTCGCTTTGGACGCGCGACGACTCGCTTTGGACGCGCGACGACTTGCTTTGGACGCGCGACGACTCGCTTTGGACGCGCGATGACTCGCTTTGGTCGCGCGATGACTTGCTTTGGACGCGCGACGACTTGCTTTGGACGTGCGACGACTCGCTTTGGACGCGCGGCGGCTCGCTTTGGTCGCGCGGCGACTCGCTTTGGTCGCGCGATGACTCGCTTTGGACGCGCGATGACTTGCTTTGGACGCGCGACGACTCGCTTTGGACGCGCGGCGGCTCTCTTTGGACGCGCGGCGACTCGCTTTGGTCGCGCGGAGGCTCGCTTTGGTCGCGCGGCGACTTGCTTTGGACGCGCGGCGACTCGCTTTGGTCGCGCGACGACTTGCTTTGGACGCGCGACGACTCGCTTTGGACGCGCGGCGACTCGCTTTGGACGCGCGGCGGCTCGCTTTGGACGCGCGGCGACTTGCTTTGGACGCGCGACGACTCGCTTTGGACGCACGGTGGCTCGCTTTGGACGCGCGACGACTTGCTTTGGACGCACGGCAGCTCTCACTAAAAAAACTGTCACAGAAAGTCGATTTCTACTTTCCGGACAGCCCTTTATCATTCATATTCAGTTCGCGTCCAATATATCCTTCGAAAGATTTTGACTCATTTCCGCATACTTTGCAAACACCCTTGCCAATTCGCGTAACCGGTTATGTACATCTTCATCGATGATACGGTTATCTTTATCGAAATGGCCAGCATGGGTATAGACAAAATTCGGTGTTACGAGAGAGCGGAAGTAATCTAAAATCGGCTTCAGCTGATTTTCAGGAACTAGATGATGCTGGTATGTACCACCGTTCGCTACGATCGAAACCGGCTTGTAGCGCATCGCATGCGGATGCAGCATGTCAAATGCATTTTTCAGCACGCCTGGAATGGAGCCTTGGAAGATCGGCGTTGCGATAATATACGCATCAGCCTTTTCGAACTTCCGGACCATTTCCTGCATGTCCTCATTATATTGTTCCGACGGACGTCCATCGACGAATTGATGATCATAATCCGCCATATTCATACGTTCAATTTGGAAATCGCCACTTATATCTCTTACATACTGTTCGACCGTATCAAGCACCGCGCCCGTTTTGCTGCCGATAATGGTCCCGTCCACAAACAAAACTTTCACTGGTCATCCTCCTAATAGCTGTTTTCACAAAGACAATCGTACCATAACGATTGGTACGATTGCCCATAAACAGACTTATGACCCGAGGCTATCACTCGGAGCTGGATGTTTTAGAGTTCCCGTTAGACTTAGGTGCCTCTCCCGGAATGTCCCGCTTGCCTAACGAGGGATCTTCGGAGAACAACTCTTCCAGTTTTTCATAGGGGATTTCCGTATCGCTATTTTCCCCTTCCAAACGTTCCTTCACCCGCTCAATCGTCTTCGCCGGAGATGTCAGTGCAACAATCGTATCCCCTGCGCTCGCCTGCAACTCGACGTTTGGCGTGAAGAATTCAATCGAGCCATCCGCCCGTAAAATATATAGCAGAATCGATTTATCATCACGTTCACGCAAATATTGCGTATAGCTATATTGCTTTGTAATAAGAGTTTTCCGGATGACGTGACCTGCATGCACCCGCTCCTCCAAGCTATAAATCGAGATTGATGGAGAAAACAGCGTCTGTCCGCCTAAAATTGTAAACGTCTCTACATCTTTTCCGACGTGGAATGCCGTTTGGAATAAATGATCACGTCCCAGATCTGGTGCAAAGTCCGCACAAACATGCGCGTTATACAAATCCATCTTCGTCATCGCCAACATATACCGATAAGGCGTCAAATCGATATGGTATTCGATCTGTTCGGACAAAATATCCCCTACATAGCTATCCAGTCCGCGCCTTCTCGCATCCGCAAGCGCCGCCCACGACTGATCGACAAGCAGCACTTCATTGCCTGTATCCTTGATTGATTGTGCCAACTCAGCCGCAAATCTCGTTCCGCCGATGATTGCGACACCCGATTCGTCTGTCGTTGTCAAATTCAGCTTTTTGGCAATGAACCCGATGGAAAATCCGTGTAGAACGACCGTCGAAAGGACGAGTGCAAAGGTCAGAGCTGTGAGCAGCTCCGCATCTTCATATCCATTTTCAAGCAATATGCCTGCAAAGTATCCCGACACGGTAAGCGCCACAATCCCCCTCGGCGCTATCCAGCCGATCAGCAGCTTCTCCCGGACATTCAAGTCCGTCCCGATCGTGGATATCCAAATCGACAGAGGCCGAACGACAAACAACATCGCAGCCACATACAACATGATTGCAGGGTTGAAAATTTCAATTAATATTTTCGGATCAAGTGACGCAGTGAGCATGACGAAAATGCCCGAGATGAGCAGCACAGAAATATTCTCCTTGAAATGACGCACATCATTCAACGTCGTCAGACGCATATTCGCCATTTTCATCCCCATTGCCGTAACGGCAAGCAAGCCTGTTTCATGCATGATTTCATCGGCAAAAACAAACGTGAACAGTACGACGACGAATAAGATCGGTGCTTTCAAAAACTCAGGGATGCTTCCCCGCTCAAAAGCGTTTCCTATAATTACCGCCGCAAACCACCCAAGAATGACAGCGAACGCAGAAGCTGCGAAGAAGAGCAAGAGCGATTTCAATGTCACTTCGGCGTTGATAAATTTAATAAATTCAAATGCAAATACAGCGAGCAATGCCCCGAATGGATCGACGACAATCCCTTCCCATTTCAAGATTGCCGCCGGACGTGGTTTCAACCTCGCTTGCCGCAATAAAGGCAATATTACTGTAGGGCCAGTCACGATGAACAGCCCACCGATGATGAAAGCGACTTCCCATGAAAGGCCCGCCAAATAATGCGCCGCCAATGAGCCCGCAATCCATGCGATGAATGCCCCAATCGTAACAATCCTTCCAACCGGCTTGCTGAATCCTTTAATTTCCCGAATATCTAGATTCAAGCTTCCTTCAAAAAGGATGATTGCGACCGCAAACGTAATGATCGGGCCAAACAGCTCCCCCATGCTTTCTTGCGGGTTGATCAGACCGAATACCGGTCCAACGAGCAATCCTGCAAGCGCCATGACGACGATTGCAGGCATGCGGTATTTCCACGCAACCCATTGGGATAACATCCCGATTAAAATGACAAGCATTAAATCGAACAATAAAGAATCGAACAACGGAAACACCCCGTTTCCTAAAGAATAAATGATAGTTTACCACATTTCCTTTTTCATTCCACGTATTTGTACATAACTCGTTTTTTCCAAACATAGGGTGAAAAGGAGAGTAGTTTATACACAGGAATAGAAAGGGTGATTCCAATAGAAAACTCAAAGAAGAAAACTGTTGCATTCTACATCGCGAGGTCGGACGGAAAAGGCTCCTACCCAGCCAGAAGAGCCGCCGTGCTCGCTCGGGACATCGCAAAAGAAGTGAACGTCCTATTCATCGTCGGTGAAAACTCCCCATCACCTCCGGACGGCTTCAAATCAATTACAATCGGCAAAAAAGCCAATCTGATACAGACATTGACGCTTATCCATCCAGACCTCCTCATCCGCGATACAGGTCCGACAGTGTCCGAAGAAGTGGAAAAGATCCGCACCGTCGTCCCTTCCCTTTTGCATTTCGATGATTTCGGTGACGGTGGAAAACAGGCGGACTTCGTCTTCCAAACCCTCATCGTGGAAGCTATCGACGAACATGCAGAGCATATTGTCGTTGATCGCCAGCTTTTCATTGCCGACCCGTCGATGAGGAATTTTGAAAAATCCGGTTTACGGAAAAGCCCTCCTGGCCCCCTCCCTCATCTCGTTATTTCATTCGGAGAAGAGGACGAGGGAAACTTGACATACCGGGCGCTTCGGCATGTGTCCCAGCTGCAGATCCCACTCAAAGTGACCGTCCTCGTCGGAGAACGTTACCCGCATGACGTTAGCACGCTCCGTATGATGGCGCTCGGAAGACGGAACACACTTGTCCAGCAGCCGCCTTACAATGTGCCCGAAATCTATGCGACAGCAGATGTCGTCTTATGCGCATCGGGCTTTATGCCTTATGAAGTCGCCGTCATGGGCATTCCGTGCGTCGTGCTATCCCAGAATGAGTTCGAACTGGGACTTGCATTTCCAAAAGAACAGCACGGCTTCGTCCATCTCGGCCTTGGAAGGAAAGTGAAGCAATCGAATTTATTGAATGCAATCATGGAGCCGTTGCTGCATGAATCGTTGAGAAAACGTTCGATTGAGCGCCAACTCGCACTCGGCCTCGGAGACGGGAAGGATAAAATTATTGAGACAATCCTATATTTATTGGAATTCCCGAAGCGCGGAGCGGGCGGAAAAGCAATGCCCGATATGGTACACTAAAGGAAAACGTTGGGGGTTTTCCTTATGAATAAACGGCAAATCGAATCGGCAATTGCAGAATTGAAAATGGATTACATTAGCTTGCAAGGCGACGTCGAGAAGTTGGAGTCGACCGGGCACGCGGATTCCGTGCATAAAGCAGAGCAGCGCCTTGCCGCGATGGAAGAAAAATTGGCTGAGCTGAACAAACAGCTAGCAGAGCTTTCGGAATAAATAAAAGCAAAGCGTTACGAGCACATCATTGCACTGCTAGCGCCCGGAGTCTAGCCGTAAAAGTAAAAAAGGCTGCCGACGAACAGTGTTCCGTTCGTGGACAGCCTTTTTAGTACGTAGTCAACTTCAATAATTCCTGAAGGCGGTAGATGCCTCGCTGGAAGAAAGTGAAGCCGTCTTGAAATTCCTCAAAATCGAGCGTATAAAGGGCGTCTTCATTATTCCAAAGCCGTTCGAAATAACTGTCAATCTCTTTAGACAGCTCGCTATCGTTCGGGGCAATGACCCTTAAATTCGCTTCGAGATTGTAATTGTTCAATGTCCGGTCGGTCAAATTCGCCGAGCCGTTCGTAATATATGTTTCCTGTTTCGTCTGCACGACGACGAGCTTCGTATGGTACTGACCGACGACGGTATTATACCACCGGACATCTAGCTTCCCGTCCGTCTCCTCCATCATTTTCTGTAGAACTGGACGATTCGGCAAGCCCGACTTTTCATTGCCGAACGAGTTCTCATTCGGGTCCAAAATCATTTTGACGTGGACCCCACGATTCGATGCGTCGACAACCGCTTGCACGATATCGGGCATTGCAATGAAAAACATGCCCATCCGAATCGTATCCCCTTCTTTGGCCGCCGCAATATCACCGAGAAGCGCATCGTGGATTTTTTTCTCCGTCAAATATTGGACCGCGTATTCTCCCCCATGGTCCTTCGTGACGTCCACACGCGGCAAGGATCCGCCATTCGTATAGCGGACGACCGCCTCTTCCGCCTCTAAAATATCATTTAAAACGCTTCCTTTCACTTTTAAGGCGACATTACCATGAAGGGCACTCGCATTATGCGGATTCCCCGACGTCACGATTGCCGACTTATCCGTCACAACCGTCTTCCGGTGATTCGCTTTTACATTTAAAAGGATCAAATACGATCTCAACGTCATTTTCGGCGCTTTGCTCGCCATCGCGTTTGCAATCCAACCGTCCTTTTCGAAATTAACCCAGCGGAAAATGGTCCGATAGAGACCTGAATAGATAGGCGTCGAATCTCGCAATTGATCGAGATCGGTATAGACGACTTCAATACCGGCATCCTCCAGCTTGCTGAACCACTTCGATTCATAGGAGCCGTATCCTGTGTTGAGAGGATCAGTAATGAAGATGATGTCCATTTCCGGATTCTCTTTTTTCTTTTGAATTAATTTCGCAGTCAATGTTTCTGCGACTTTCGGAAAATCAATGTCTTCATCTGAATAATGATCCATGAGGAAAAAATCGAGGACGATGAACTCTTCCGCCTCGTCGATCATGTTGTAGATTTCATCAAAGATGGAAAGCTCATGCACCATTCCGTCCCCTTTTTTATTTTGGGCGTACGTCAAATCGGTGAATATTTCAACGTCGTCCGTCCAATGGATATCGCCTTCATAATTGACGCCTTCCGGAAGCGGTTTATATGTATGCCAGGTAATCACCCCGACGTATAGAAATAAAAATAGCAGGATGGCCATAAGAATAATCCATTTTGGCCGTACCCATTTTCTTATTTTTTCCATTCAATCAACCCCGTATTCTCCTTGCCTCTTACAAATTCCCCTAACTCGCTCATAGCAAACTATCAATTTCACAATAATCTTCTACACCACTGCCTCAAAAACGCATAAACTTCGTCAAACGCGCATAAATCCTTCCAGAAGTCCATAAATCAATGCAGAAACGCATAAAGCCGTAAAAATGCGCATAACTGCCTATAAAAGTCCATAAACGCCTCAAAACGCGCATAAAATGAAAAAACGCCCCCTGTAAGAGGCATTTTTCATTTATCCATATTAAGCAGTGACGTATTCTCTCACTGTCGTGTCGTCCATCATTAATTCCTTCAAATACTTTTTCGCACGGAACAGACGCGATTTCACTGTACCAATCGAAACTTTCATCATTTCCGCGATTTCGATCAATGAATACTGATAGACGTAGAAGTATTCGATCGTTGTCCGGTAAATGCCGTCCAATTGGCCAATTTTCTGTTGTACCATAAGCTGGATATCATTTTGCTCGATCATTTCCACTGGAGTCGGATTGTCGCTTGGAACCAAATCGAGTATTGGAACGTCCAATGTTTCAGGTTGGTTCATAACGTGCTTGCTTCTTCTGACATCTTTCCGGTAGCGATCGCGGAATGTATTCATGCAAATCGTCGTCAACCATGCTTTCATCCGGTCGACGCTGTCCATTTTCCCGCTATAGCGGACAACCTTGACCCACACGTCTTGCATGAGGTCTTCAGCTTCCTCTTTATTGCGTGTTAGTTTTAAACATAAATGGTATATGTAACGGCCATATTCGTCATATAGCTCAGTCAAGTCGATTTTCATATGATAACTCCTCCGTTTTGTAACTGTTGTCCTCATTATCAAGGAATCTTCCATTACAAACTATCGACTTGTCTTTCACTAAACTTACAAAGTTGTAAGCAAACAAAACGGAGGGCGCTTGCTATTCTGCTCGTAACGCTGCGCTTTTACTCGCAAAAGCTGTCCATCGGTACAGCTTTAGCTGCGACAGGCATAAGGCGAAGATGCGAAGTGGCGCTTTTTGCCACACAGCGGCTTCGACTTATGACCCGAGCGGCTAGCGCCCGGAGCTGGAAGTTTCATAAAAAACACCCCGCAAATGCGGGGTGTTTGTCATTCTTGTTCAATTTCCTTATCATACCGTTTTGTAATCTTCATCTTGACGATACGGCTGCGGTCCATTTCATCTATTTCGAAGTACAGGTTTTCGTATGTAAAACGTTCCCCTTCCTCGGGTACATGACCGAGCTCTTGCATGACGAATCCGCCGATGGTTTCATGGTCTGTCGGCAATTCAACATCGAGCAGGTCGATGGCATCGACAATTTCAAGGCGTCCATGACAGATGAGCAGGTCCTCGTTCTTTTCGTAGACGAGCACTTCTTCGTCGAAGTCGGTTTCATCCTCGATATCCTGCCCGATCATTTCTTCGATGATATCCTCTTGTGTGACGATACCTAGCGTTCCACCGTATTCATCCAACACGATGGCCATATGTTTTTTATTCGCCAGCATAAGTTTGAACACTTTTTCGACGCTTGCCGTCTGGACGACGAATAAAGGCTCTTCATCCATCAATTCCGCAAGGGTCTTTTCAGGATGCATGGACCATTCTATCAACATCTTCGAATAGAAAATCCCGACGACCCGGTCTATGCTTTCCTCGTAAATTGGATACCGTGTATAGAAGTATTCCAAAATCGTATCGCGCACTTCTTCGTAAGTCGCTTCGATAGGCAACCCAATAACATCGGTACGATGCGTTTCCATTACATCGGAGACATCTTTATCAGGAAAATCGAGCACGCCTTTCAAACGGAGCGATTCTTCCTGTTCAAATGTCCCTTCAGTCGAAGCGATGTCTACCATGGAACGAAGCTCTTCCTTCGTCAATGTGGCTTCTGTCACAGCACCTTTTGAAATAATGCGTATGAAAATGTTTGTGAATAAAGCGAGGAGAGCTGTCAAAGGCGTTAGAATTTTAACGAATATTGAAATCGTCGGCGCAACGAAATAAGCAATACGATCTGCAAATGTCGCTGCAATCGTCTTCGGCAATACTTCTCCGAATACGATTAGAACGACCGTCAAAATCCCTGTCATGACCCCTACTTGCAAGCCCCTATCGATTGCAATCATCGTGACGATTGTCGGCATCATAATATTCGCTATATTGTTCCCAATGAGGATAGCCGTGATCATCCTGTCCGGCTTCGATATGAGATCTCTCAGCTTGATCGATTTCGAATCGCCTTGTTCAGCGCGAAGCTGGACTTTCATGCGGTTCACCGCGGTAAGTGCCGTTTCACTCCCCGAAAGGAAGAACGACATTAGCAAAAAGAACCCTAGTGCTATAAACAAAAGTGATTCCTCCCAGAGTTTCTGTACTTCAAATGTTCATTTAGCAAGTTTTACATATCATAACATACTCATAGCAAATCCGTCCTTTTGGATAACTTGATTTCATTCAACATGATATACTATTTTCAATCACGTCATAATTTTGAAAAGAGGGGTTTACTTTGAGTCATTACGAAAAACTTGATGCATACTTTACATCTAAACGAGAAGAACATCTAGAGCAACTGAAAGATTTCCTCCGCATCCCAAGTATCAGTGCATTGTCCGAGCATAAGCCGGACATGCAGAAAGCGGCTGAATGGCTGAAGGATTCATTCCGCCAGGCGGGACTTGAAAACTTGTCAATCGACGAGACGGAAGGACATCCTGTCGTCTATGGAGACTGGCTACACGCAGAAGGAAAACCGACGATTCTATTTTACGGCCATTACGACGTACAGCCTGTCGACCCGGTGAACCTTTGGGAAAGCGGTCCGTTTGAGCCGGAAGTGCGTGATAATAAATTGTATGCGCGCGGCGCGAGTGATGACAAAGGCCAAGTTTTCATGCATGTGAAAGCGGTCGAAGCATTGATGAATGAAAACGGCAGCTTGCCGGTGAACGTAAAATTCATCATTGAAGGTGAAGAAGAAGTCGGCAGTCCGAACCTCGAGAAATATATTGAAGAAAATAAAGAGAAATTGGCTGCTGATATTATCGTCATTTCCGATACGGGTATGTATGGGCCAGGCAAACCAGCAATCTGCTACGGATTACGAGGACTCGCTGGCGTCCAAATCGACGTCAAAGGCGCGAAAGGCGACTTGCATTCCGGTATTTACGGCGGTGGTGTACAAAATCCGATCCACGCCATTTCTGAAATCCTAGCATCTTTCCATGACAAAGAAGGGACAATTGCGGTCGATGGATTTTACGATGACGTGCGCCCGTTAGCTGACGAGGAGCGTGCTGCTTACGAAGCGCTCAACTTCGACGAGGATGCGTTAAAGCAAGAAATTGGCGTTGGCGAGTTGTTCGGCGAAAATGGCTATTCGTATTTGGAACGAACGTGGACACGCCCTACTCTTGAAGTAAACGGCGTCTTCGGAGGCTTTTCAGGCGAAGGAATTAAAACCGTGTTGCCATCGGAAGCCGGCGCTAAAATCACTTGTCGTCTCGTTCCCGACCAAGATCCTGAGGATATCGTGAAAAAATTGAAGGCCCATATCGAAGAATATAAGCCAGCAGGAGTCACAGTAACGGTTAGCGAATTCGATAAAGGAAAACCTTTCATCACACCCTTCGACCACCCAGCTATTCAAGCTGCCGGAAAATCGTATGAAAAAGTATATGATGTGCCTACCGCTTTTACTCGTATGGGCGGTTCAATTCCGATTGTCGCAGCGTTTGATGAAATTTTGGATTTACCGGTCGTCCTTATGGGATTCGGCCTCTCCAGCGAGAATTTCCATGCACCTAACGAACATTTCCATTTGGAGAACTTCGACAAAGGCTTGCGTGTGATTGGGGATTATTATAACGAGCTTGCACAGTTTTCAAAAGACGACTTGAAAAAGTAAGTTTGAGCTCGGGGGATTGCTTTGGCGCAGCCACCTTCATTACAAAAAAGAACTGTCTCGGAAAGTCATTCGTCGACTTTCCGGACAGTTCTTTTTCTTATTCCTCTTCTTGTTCGTCTTCCATGCCGTAAAACGTGACAATATCTTCAAGCGGCGTGCGCGCACGCCCTTTCGGAATGTCATCGTAATAACCGAATTGCAGCATGCTGATGATCCGCTCACCAGTCTTCACGCCGAGCTCTTCTCGGAATTTCGGGTTATCAATGAAAGGCGGTGTCTTCCAACATGTCCCGATTCCTTGGTCCCAAGCTAGCAGCATCGCGTTTTGAATCAACGCGCTTGCCGCTGCATAGTCTTCCAGCCGTTCTTTCTGACGGACATCTTCTTTAACGACGACGAACACGACAGCACCAGGTGTGCGGAATTTCTTCATTTGCTTCTCTAATTCCTCTTCGGACAGTTCTTTCCACTTTGGTACGCCATATTCTTTTAAGACGTCTTGAAATTTTACGTATTCCTTGTTTGCAGCGACGATGAAACGCCATGGATTACGTAAGCCATGAGTCGGTGCCCATCTAGCATCTTCCAAAACCGATAATATATTTTCAAGGTCAACCGGCTGCCCATTGAAGTTTTTAACCGAGCGGCGTCCGATGATCGCTTCCCTTACTGACAGTGCCTGTTCATTCATAATTATGAACTCCCCTTTGTATCGTACTGACGACCATTATACACGAAAAGCGGTCAGCTGTGGACCTCTCCATCATTTTAGCAGCCTTTCCAACTATTTCTTCCTATATGTATTTCAAGAAATTACTTTCTGTAGTATAGTAATGAAAGAAGTGAATGTTTAGAAAAGGATGACTTACAAATGACGAAAAAGCCGATAGCGTGGATAACTGACAGCACTGCCTATATTACAGACGAATTGAAAAATCACCCTGATTTCTTCTCAATCCCGTTAAATATACATTTCGGGGAAAAGCAATTTGTTGACGGTGTCGATCTGACGCCGACACAATTATATGAAAACATTAAAAATGCGACGGAGTTCCCTAAAACATCCCAACCATCAGCCGGAGAATTCGCAGAGAAATTCAAGAAAATAGCAGAAGACTATGAGCAGGCGATCGCCATCCATATATCGGGTGAGTTGAGCGGCACTCTCGCTTCTTCCATCGCTGGAGCCGAAATCTCAGGATTCCCAATCACTTTCATCGATTCTCGCTCCGTTTCCTATGGGATCACCGGGTTGATTGAAAAAGGAATGGAAATGCAAAGAGCAGGAGCATCCGTACCGGAAATCAAAGAAACGGTTGAAAAAATGGCGGGAACGTTGAAGAACTTCATTTACATCGGCCAATTGGAGCAATTGTATAAAGGCGGCCGGATGAATGGCGTTCAATTCTTCCTCGGCAGCCTATTGAAGGTGAAACCGATCATCCAAATTATGTCCGACGGAAAATTGGAAGCGATTGAAAAAGTACGTTCCGAAAAGAAAGCGCTTCAATATTTGGTCGATAAAGTAGCGGAAGGCCATCCGAAAGGAAAAGGGATAATCTATTTAATGCAAGGCAATGTTCCCGAGCAAGCCGAAGAATTAAAAACAATGATTCTTAGCCAAGTTCCAGGGCTTAACGTCGAAGTCGGCGACATCAGCTCCACCCTTGCCGTCCACGCAGGCGAAGGGACAATTGCCGTGTTATGGTATGACTGAACTAGGTTAAGAGCACGATCACGCCTTCCCGTTTCAATTTTGCTATAATGTCCACCATGTAGCTGAAATTTATACGAACAGGGAGCGGAATATGGAAAATAACGTTTTTGAACAGATGGCAAAACGGTATGACACAGAAGAAAGAATTGAATTAGCAAAAGTTATCGTTAAGGAAGTAAGACAAGAACTACAAAACAGCAAATCAAGTTCTTTACTTGATTACGGCAGTGGAACTGGTTTAGTCAGTTTGGAGTTAGCCGATGTAGTAGATTCTATTTTGCTGGTTGATTCGTCTAGACAAATGCTGGAGGTTGCGGAAGCTAAAATTTCCCGCAAAGGGATCGCCAATTCAAAAGTGCTTTATTCAGACTTCACGCAAGAAACTCCTGAAATGAAGGCAGACATCATTTTACTGTCGCTCGTCCTTCTTCATATACAAGATACTGAAAAAATACTGCGAGAACTTTACAATACTTTAAACGATGGCGGCAAGCTGATCATCATTGATTTTGACAAGAACGATAATGTAAATCACCCGAAAGTTCATAACGGCTTCTCGCATGATGAACTGAAGAAAAGATTGTCCGAAGTTGGATTTACATCAATTAAAATGAAGACATTTCATCACGGAGAACGTATTTTTGTGCGTGAAGATGCCTCGATGTTTATATCAACAAGCATAAAAAAATAAAAGACGGAACGCCTTGATGGCTCCGTCTTTTTCTGTTTCAACTGAAATGATCATTAATTTTAAAGAAAACATACTTTGCATTTTCCCGCCACGCATAAGAATCCTTATAGTCCCACGTCCTGTGGTACGCATCATACGTATGGGCGTTGACGAGCGGCGTCGCACCGTCCTTCGCCGTGACGATCGTCGTATGATCGAACCTGCCGTCCCCTTGGAAGTCGTAGCAAATGACATCACCGAGATCGAGCTCCGCTGGTGTTGCAACTTGCCTAGCAGTCAATCCCCTCTTTGAGCCTGCCAAATACCATCTCATTGAATGCGCAACCGACCAACTGAAGCTCCACGTTCCCCCTTGCAGCCACCATCCCCGTTCACGGTTCGGATATCCATACATCGGTGCCCCACCAGCTAGCAAACATTGTGAAATAAAACTCGTGCAGTCGACATCGAATGAAGGGAATGCCGGGTTCCTGCCATTCCACCATTCATCCGCATACCGCACCGCCGCTTCCCGGTTATACAATTTGCATAAACACCCCCGTATTCCAATCGTATGAAAATTGGGGAGGTGTCATGCCGAACGAGAAAGATTACTTCGTTGAGTCAATGCCTCTTAGAACCTCTATCAAGCCCTGGGAAGATGACATTATACATCGTTACATATAGTTCATCATCGAATGGCGTTCCCCCCTCACGCTTAAGTGAAGGGCAATTTTTTGGAAGCAAACAGGTTTTATTAATGAATGAATTGCGTCAATAACTTGTTAAACTTATCACGTTCTTCCCAAAAAGCACCATGGCCGCTATATTTGAAGGGGACTAGCTGCGAATTCGGGATTAATTGATTCATTTCTTTAGCTTGTGAAAATGGAATAACTTTATCATGGATACCATAAATAATTAACGTTGGGGCATCGATTTTTGGAAGGTCCTCATACAAATTCATTTCTCTTAATAAAACAATGATTGCAGCCGTCGACCATCCTGCAGCCTGCATCCCCATCTGAAAGAACCAATCCGAGAATTGACTCGTTATATATTGAAAGAAAAAGCCATCGATTACATCCTGCATCATTTTAGGGCGATCATTTAACGATTGCGCGAGATATCGATTAGCTGTTTCTTCTGAAAAGCCTATTGGTGCAGCAGCGTCAACAAGGATCAGCTTAGATACTCCGTAACCGTTATATCGAGTCATATACCGAATCGCAATAGACCCACCTGTCGAGTGACCTACAAGTGCAAAATCTTTTAATTGAAGTGTACCGACAACAACACGGATATCATCAGCCAATCTATCTAAATTGTAGCCATCGAAAGGTTTATCCGAATTTCCAAAGCCTCTCCAGTCTATGCCGATACAACGGTACCCCATTGTTGGAAGTATATTAAACTGATACTCGAACTGCTTATGGCTCAACGGCCATCCATGTATAAATACAATGGTCTTATGGCCCTTCGGATTAAGATCTTCAACATACACATTTACACCTGACTCTACAGTAACCAAATATCCGATAACGATTCCTCCGTCGTTTTATTGACTTCGCCTATAAGATATTCAACTTTGTATGTATACGTGCCCTCCCCATTAACAAAGCAATTCAAAGAAACCCCATAGAATGTAATGAGGTTTCTTTAATAACCAAAAAAGACATCCTTTTTAATACTCTTCTTCGAAATATCGTTACTTTGTAATCGAGCGGAAATGGATTCTACCATCGACTTAGGGCCTGCAATATAGTAGTTGCCATCGTTCTGATATAAGTTGGACAGCTTATTGATTTCCTGATGTAAGTTGTTCCTGTCATCGAGGTAAGTTACAGTTACCGCAGTATTATTAGCAATTCCATCGAGTTCATCTTTATATACAAATGACTTTTTGCTATCCATATAAAGTAGATGTATTTGCTTTCCGTCTACGTTCCCTTCCTCCTCAATCTGCTTTAGCATCGACCGGAATGGTGTAATTCCAATACCGCCAGCAATAAAGATTGAAGGACCGTTATCTTTTAAATAAAACGCTCCTACCGGCCCGCTCATTCTTACTTTCATGCCCTGTTTTAATTCTAACATCGCCTTTTTAAAGTAGCTTGGGTTATCACTAATTCCAAGTGTAATTTGGACAACATTCTCAGTGGGAGCAGATGACACACTAATTGGGCGTATACCATTCTTTATTTTCTTATGAGTAATCGTAAACAGCCCATGTTGTCCCGCTTTCCACGTTACATCCTTCTCTTTTTCAAATCGGAAAGTATATACATCATCTGATTCCTTGTAGCTCTCAATGAATACTAAATCCCTCTTTTTGAAGATCGCTATCGCATCTTGAAAAAAGACCATTTACATTTCTCCTACTAGTTTATTCAACTCGCCAATCATACTTGTCCATCCATATTTCGCGCCATTGAACGCAGCTCGATTTTCTTCTTCAAATCCAGTGTGAGCCAGATGTAAATGTGTTGTTTCACCTTCCTGTTTTAACGTCCATGTGACAATCGTATCAATCGGCCCACCGACCCATGTGTACGATAATTTAGTAGGCTCATCAACTACCAATACTTCACTCTCTACAACTAAACCGATTGCCTCATTCCGAAACTGACATTTGTATCCGACAATCGGTTTGAAATTATTTTCCATCACCCATTTCGCAAGAGTTTCTGAATTCGTTAAGGCGTCCCATACTTTAGTTACAGGACTTTTAAATTGAAAATCCAATGATAAATCCGCCATCATCTATTCCTCCAATAAGTTCTTTAGTTTCGCCGCACTTTCTGTCCAAAAATCCTCATAAAACGCTAACCAGTCTTTAACTTCCTGCAAGGGAGCTGCGTTTAACCGATACCTTGTTTCTCTGCCAATTTTACGGTGTTTTACTAAATCAGCTTCTTTCAGGATAGCCAAATGTTTAGAAACTGCAGTACGCCCCATCTGAAAATGAGGGGTTAATTCGTAAAGCGCCAACTCATCGGAACCTGCCAATAACCATATCAACTTTCGTCTCGTCGGATCTGCAATAGCTACAAAAACATCGCGCTCTTGGTCAGTCGTAATCAAAATCCTCTCCCCTCTCATATGAATTGGACACTTTTTGGTGTCATTATAATACGACACTAAATGGTGTCATGTCAATTATAAAAAAATGGAAAAGGTATCGTATAGTAACTGATACCATCCCCAATATTGATTTTATTATTCATGATTGTTCCACTAAAGGTCATATCCTTTTGCTATGTCAATCCATCCCCATACAGCTCTAATTGTAACTTTGTTATTTAAGAACCGAATATCTTTATACCCCAAGGATTCGGCACGTTCTGCAATATCCAAGAGGATTTGTTTCTCTCGCGAATAAACGATAGCGTGTACAGAATCAACGACAATAAGACCAAGTTTGCAGGAGCTATTCATGAAATCTGTTTCATTTTTAATAGTTTCTACGCTATCCATTGTAGGAAAAGCTTTTATGTCTACAAAAATAAGATAAGAATCTTCTTTAGAAATATGCTTCATAAATGTTTGGCCGTCCATCATATTTTCGGATTCTGAAAATAATGGTGAACGAAAATCATATAAACTAGTACCACTTGCGTAATATGACTCTTGCGGGATTATTGACCAATACCATGAAGAATCTACTATCTCCTCCAAGATTTCATACAACTGTTTGCCGTGTTCATTTCGAATTTGAAATTCTAACCCCTCCACTTTTCCATCTCCCTTTTAGTTTTGAACACACCTTGGGCACACACAAGCTACAAATAAACCAAATACTAAGACAGAATACAAAAAGAACCTTGCCAAACGTTGATTTGACAAGGTTCCCTCGAATGGAGCATACCGGGTTCGAACCGGTGACCTTCACACTGCCAGCGTGACACTCTCCCAGCTGAGCTAATGCCCCGTATATCTGATACAATATAAATTATAACATGTCACATTAAAAAGACAATAGATCGGGGGAGATCTCCTTGCAACATGCTGAAAGAGAATTGAAGGATACGGTGTTTCTGTGCGATCAGAAAGGGATGCTGAATCCCGAAGCGATCGGGTTCGCCCGCCGTCCGTTCATTATAAGCAATTTAAAAGGCCATTTCATGCGGAAAAAGAAATGGAATTATTGGTGTGTGTTCGGTGAGGATCTTCTATTTTCTGCGACGATCAGCCATTTGGATTATGCGGCTGTCTGCTTTGTCTATTTGCTCGACTATGAAACGCAGCGCTTCTATGAGAAGCAAGTCGTGCTGCCGGTCGGTCGAAAGGTGAAGATGCCGGAGGATGTTCTTGGCAGCGTGAAATTCATCAACGAGCGGATGTCCGTCCAGCTCGTACATATGCAAGGAGAAACCCATCTATCTGTGACGATACCCGATTTTGATAATGAAGTGCTTCATGCCGATCTGCACATTGCGCATCCAGACGGAGACGATTCGTTGAACGTCGTCATCCCCCGCAACCGGGATCGGTTCCAATTCACAGCGAAGCACCATACATTGCCGACAGCGGGCTTCGTGAAGATCGGGGAGAGACGGTATAATTTCAATCCCGATTATAGCTTTGCCGTGCTCGATTACGGACGCGGTGTTTGGCCGCGCGAGGCGGAGTGGAATTGGGCGATGGCTTCCCAACGTTTAGGCGGTCGTCGGATCGGGCTGAATTTCGGAGGAAAATGGACGGATGGTACGGGGATGACGGAGAATGCGGTATTCGTGGACGGCGTCATGACGAAGCTGCATGAAGATGTCATCTTCACGTATGACAAGGACAATTTCATGCATCCTTGGCATATCGGGACAAAGTTTTCCGATCAAGTCGACTTGACGTTCTCCCCTTTCTTTGAGCGGGTTGCCAAGACGAACGTGCAGCTCGTCCAAACGAACGTCAATCAGCTCGTCGGCTATTTCAACGGCCGCGTCAAGCTGAACGACGGCTCGATTTTACGAATCCGTCAAATGCTTGGCAGCGCGGAAGATCATCGTGCGAAATGGTAGGAAACAACCGGTGCAAGCGCCGGTTGTTTTTTATTTTGCCACAAATATGTTGTTATCACCGACTTAGTGGATGTTATCACCGACTCGCACAAATTCCCGCGTTCCCCGATGAAATGAATGCGGGCCAATTCCATTTCTACCACTTTCTCTGACGCAATCCCCCGAAATGGTCTTTGTGTTTAATTTCGTAGAATGAAGGAAATTAATAAATAGAGACTACAACAGGAGGTTTGCGAACATGAGGAATAATATGAAGGTCGTCATGCTTCTTTTAATGGCTGTTCTCGTTCTTGGCGCTTGTGGAAATGCAAGCAAAAATGCAGATGATCCAACGCGAGAAGATGCGACGATTATTTATGAGGATGATAAGGAAGGCGGCACGATGAATACAGGCAGCGGGTATGGCTTCAATGAGTTTGATTTGGAGATTGAGGTCGATGGGAAAGATGCCGTTGATGCTGAGTATGATGTGAACGAAGCCAGTGATGCAAAGTATGTGAATAGATTAGCGAATTTAAATTTGAAGGATCAGGAAGCTTTCGATAAGCTGGATGAGTTCTTTACGAAAATTATGCTGACACATGATATGTCGAACGAAGATGTTATCGATCGAATTATGGAATGGTTTGGACTTGATACGTATACGAAGTTCGATTTGGAAGTGAACTTTGATGATGGGACGAAGTTGGATATTGAAGATAGAAAATAACGAAACGGACAAAACAGGCGAGGATACAAAATCCCCGCCTGTTTTTGTGCTTAAATCTTCGAATCCTTCAACATCGTATAATAAACCCCTTGTTTTTCAATCAATTCCTCTTGGTTGCCGGATTCGATGAGCTTGCCTTGCCCCATGACGTAGACGATGTCGGCTTTTCGCACGGTGTTCAGCCTATGTGCGATGACGAAGCTCGTTCTTCCTTCCATCAACCGGTCTAGCGCTTCTTGGATTTCGAGTTCGGTGACGGTGTCGATGCTGCTTGTCGCCTCATCGAGCAGGAGCAATACCGGGTCTGCGACGAGTGCCCTTGCAATCGAGAGCAACTGTTTCTGCCCTTGTGAAATTTCTCCACCGTCCGCTGTCAGAACGGTATCGTAGCCGTGTTCAAGTCTCGAAATGAAGCTATGTGCATTCGCCTTTTTCGCCGCCTCGATCACTTCTTCGTCAGTAGCGTCGAGCTTGCCGTATCGGATGTTTTCCATGACGGTCGCTTCGAATAAAAACGGATCTTGGAGGACAAATGCTGTTTGACTCCGCAATGTTTGACGCGGCAGTTCGTTGATGGGAATACCGTCGATGAGAATCTGCCCTTCATTTGTCTCATAAAAACGAGCGAGGAGCTGCATGATTGTCGTCTTCCCTGCCCCCGTCGCCCCGACGAATGCTGCCGTTTCACCAGGCTTAACGTGGAAGGAGATATCGTCGACAGTATAGCCATCTGTATCGACCGAATAGCCGAAAGACACATTTCTAAATTCGACGTCCCCTGCTAAGACCGTGTCCGCATGCCCTGTTGCGTCGTCCTTCTCGATCGGCTCATCCATGATCTTGAATACCCGCTCCGCCCCAGCAATTGCGGAAAGAACGGTGTTGAATTGGTTGGATAAATCATTGAGCGGACGTGTGAATTGACGTGCATACTCGGAGAAGATGACGATCGTTCCAATCGTAACGATTCCATCCCCTTTTAAAGCAAGCAAGCCACCAACACCTGCCACGATGGCAAACGCCGCGTTGTTCAACATGTTCATTACCTTTGGAATAAATCCCGAGTACGTCAACGCCCAGAATCCCGTCCTGCGCAGGCGATCGCTCTTTTCCGCGAATTCTTCCATGACACGCTCTTCTTGGGAGAACGCTTTAATGATCCGCTGCCCAGAAATCGTTTCTTCAATCATCCCATTCAATTGTCCGACCGCTTGCTGCTGCTCCTTGAACAGCAAACCCGTCCGACGGGTAATCCACCGAATCGCGATGAACATGACCGGCACGATGATCATCGTCAGCAATGTCAAAATCGGGCTAAGATACAACATGACCGCAAGTGTTCCTGTCAATGTCAAAATACTTGAGAATACTTGAATGAAAGATGAATTCAACGTTTGGCTGACGTTTTCAATGTCATTCGTCACGCGGCTCATCAATTCTCCGTGTTGTCTTTTGTCGAAAAACGTAACAGGCAGCTTCTGAAGATGGGTAAACAAACTCGTCCGCAGCCTATAGATTGTCTGTTGCGCAATCCCGACCATCCAAAAGCTTTGGAAATAAGTCGCAAGCGATAATCCTGCATAGATTGCGATCAGCAAGCCGATCTTGGATCCCAATCCGTCAAACTGCATTGGGATAATATGCGTATCAATGATTTTCCCGATCAGGAATGGTCCAAGCAACGCGAGACCCGAGCTGACGAGTACGAGGGCGAGTACGAGGATAAGCAGCCCCCGCTGTTCATCGACGAGCTTCCAAATCCTCAGAAGCACTGATTTCCAATCATTCGCCCGTTCCACTTTCTTTCTGCCGGGACCTTTAATGTCTTCTTTCTTGATGATCGGTTCATATCCAAATGGCTTACGAATTGTTCGCAACATCAGCGTCCACCTCCTCTTCCGATTGGGATTCGGCTATTTTCCGGTACAATGCTGACTGCTTCATGAGATCGGCATGGCTGCCGTATCCGACAACCTTCCCTTCATCTAATAGAAGAATTTGATCCGCACCTTTAGCCGTCTGCACTTTCTGCGTAACGACGAGCATCGTCGCCGCTTCCCCTTTCAGCGCTTCCCACAAGGCATTTTCTGTTTTAACGTCCAATGCACTTGTACTATCGTCAAGAATAAGAATCGAAGGCTTCCGGACGAGCGCCCGCGCAATGGATAACCGTTGCTTTTGTCCGCCCGACAAATTGACCCCTTTCTGTCCAACCCGCGTTCCGTACTTCTGCGGGAATAAATCGATCGATTCGTGAATTTGTGCTTTCATCGCCGCTTCGATCAATTCATCAGGCTCTGCATCACTATCGCCCCATGAAAGGTTTTCCAATATGGAACCTGTAAAGAGAATCGACTGCTGAGGGACGAGCCCGATCGTATCACGCAAATCTTTCAGCGCCCACTCCTTTACGTGGATTCCGCCGACGTAGATTTTTCCTTCCGTCGGTTCGAACATCCTTGGTATAAGATTGAGAAGCGTCGATTTCCCTGATCCGGTCGCCCCCATGATGGCGAGCTTTTCCCCAGGAGACACGTGAAAGGACACTTTATCCAAAATCGGTTCCGGCTTCCCTGGATAATGGAAGGAAACGTTATCGAAACGGAGATCACCTTCCAGGCTGCCTAGCCCCGAACTTTCCATATCATGGTTTTCTAAATCTTCATCCGCAAGCAGCACTTCTTCCATCCGTTCGGAAGATGCCTTCGCACGGGAGAATGCACTTATAATGAATGCAAACATCGAAAACGCGCCCGTCATCCGCATCGCATAGTTGACAATCGCGACAAGCTCACCGACTTGTGCGTTTCCATTCCCAATCTCAACGGAACCAAACCAAAGGACAGCCATGAGACTGACGTTCATGACAAATAGCAGAACGGGCAAAATGAGCTCCATCATCCGCATCGCTTTGACAGTGTCCTTGCGAAGTGCCCCCGCTACTTTCGAAAAACGGCTCGCTTCGTACATTCCACGTAAATAAGCTTTGATGAGACGGACCGCCTGCAAGTTTTCTTGGATGACGCGGTTCACACGATCAAGCCTGTGTTGCACTGTTGCAAAATAGCCGACTCCTTTTCTCGCCATAATAAATAGGAAGATTAACAAGATCGGTGCCCCGATGACGAGGTAGAGCGCCAACTTTACATTGACGAGAAATGCCATAATCAAACTGCCGAACACTAACAAAGGTGCCCGCAGCATAATCCGGAGCGACATAAACAGGACGTTTTGCGCCATCGTCACGTCACTCGTCAAACGGGTAATCAATCCCGCTGTCGGAAATCGTAAAAAGGTTGCCATGGAAAATGACTGCACTTGGCGGAATAGAGCTTGGCGCAAGTCAAACGCGAAGCTTTGCGCGGCATGAGCGGCAAAGTAGGAATTGATCGCCCCTGAAAAGAATGCGACGAACGCCAGACCCATCATGACGCTTCCCCATGTCCAAATGACACTGACATTTTCCGCTAATATGCCGTCGTCGATGATTTTCGCTATCAATAATGGCTGGATCAACTCTACCATCAGCTCCGTCAGCATGAGGAACAAGGCAATGAGTATCGGCCATTTATACGGCTTTGCATATGAAAAAACTGTCTTCATCTTACGGACCCCCAAAAACTGTTTCGTTTTACGAATTATTTTTTTATTGTCACCATTATGACACAGGTCTCGATCTCTGTATAGAGCGTATATTGAGTAGTTCGGAAGTTCTGACATCGAAGAATGGCGTTGTAATGCCTTTTTCTAAGCATAATTAATTTCTGATAGAGGCAGGCGGAATCTATTTTATTCCAAAAAACCGGAACCCTCTTCAGGATTCCGGTGTTATGCCTTCTTCTTTCGCCTTGCTTCCCGCTATCGAAAGGCCCGTTACGCCGATGAGCATGATTGCGCCGCCGACCATTTGCCATAAGCCCAATACACTGCCAAACCAGATGACGGAAATAATCATCGCTGTCAGCGGTTCGAAACTTGAAAGAATGCTTGTTTCGACTGGGGATATATATTTCATGCTGCCGAGGAACAGCAGGAATGCGACTGTACCGACAATAATAACGAGCAACAGCATGGAGGATAATTCCACGTCGGCAAGTGCGTCAATCTCTTGTCCGAACTTCAAGATATTTAAAAGGAGGAGCGTAAATCCCCCTATGAGCATGCCCCATCCGACGACGATGAGGACTCCCCATTCATTCATAAGCCGAACAGGATACAGTGTGTAAAAGGCAAATGTGAATCCAACGGCAAGCCCGAAGAAAAGCGCCTCCTTCGTCAAAGCGAAGCCGGATAGCGTTCCGTTCGTCAGAAGAAGATAAAGGCCAGCCATCGTGACAGCCATTCCGATTACTTGCGCAGCCGGCGGGTATTCCTTTTGCCTGATCGAGACGAAAAGGATGATATAGATTGGCGCTAGAAATTGAAATAGCGTCGCGATGACAGCATTGCTCGTATGGATGGAGCCGGCGAATGAAAATTGTACGCCGAGCATTCCAACGATGCCGAAAATGACCATTTGACGAAGCCAAACTTTGTGGCGGAGCGGGCGCGTAATATTCACACCTTTTATTTTCAAGACGAGAAGGAGCCCGAGTCCTGCTAGCATCAGCCGGACGATGAGCATAAACGAGACGGACATTTTGCCAGTATCCAGAATCCATTCCATCATCGGTCCCGTTGCCCCCCATAGCATCGCCCCCGCGATAATCATGAAAATCCCTTTTGCTCTTTCCATATCAATCCACCACCTTTTATTTTGTGTAATAACTTCTTAGATGTGCTCGTTATGTCATAAAAGATGTACTGTATATTTACTGAACTTCCTATATAATAAAATACATATGACATCCGAAAGGGGACAAAAAGATGAAACCGGCAAACCAAACAGATAGAACCGAACTACCGATTGTCATGGACAGTCTTGTAGAGTTCTTAATGGTGACCCGTACGGATGGTGAAGGCTTGATAACTTACACGAATAATAACTTCTTAGCTTCAAGCAATTGGACACCAAAACGTATTCTCGGAAAATCCTTTTGGCAAATGTTTTCCGAGGATGAACATAGCCAGGCGCAAGCACACGCGATCTGGAACCGTCTATCGAGCGGGAAATCCTGGTTCGGCAAGGTCGAAAAAATGACCCGGCACGGCGAACCTTATTATGTAAATATGATGGCAATCCCTACGATGGATACGAACGGAACGCTTGAATCTAGCACATTCTTAGAGCTTGATATTACCGAAGACGTCGAGTTGAAGGAGAAGCTCCAGCAAATCGCCTTCATCGATTATGAGACCGGGCTGATGAGTCGGCACAAATTAGAGACGCTCGTCAATGAATACATCGAAGAGAACAGGCATTTTTCGTTCGTGTACATAGCAATCGATCACTATTATACACTGAAAGATCTGCAGTCGTATGATTCCGAATCAGTTTTAATCCAAGAATTTACGAACAGGTTGAAACGGTATTTCCAAGGGGATTCAATCGCAAGAGTCGGCGTCAGCCAATTTGTCGTTTTGACGTCTTTCGGGGATTGGTTCGTCCAAGGGTTTCTAGAGTTTTTGAAAGAGCAGCCTATCTACATCGAGAACCATTCATTGCCGTTATCGGTAAGCGGCGGCATCGTCCGCTATCCGGAAGATCAGCTTTCCTATTCACATCTTTACAAAGCAGCGTTAGCAGCGATGAAGACGATTACCGAGCAAGGCGGCGGGCGCATTTCCTCCTTATCCGCGGAATCCCATAAAGTATTGAACCGTCGTTCCCTCATCGACAAGAAAATGCTGACAGCGCTAGATCGTAACAACTTGCAAGTCGTTTATCAGCCGCAGTTGGATATTGCGACGGGCAACGTTCTTGTGTATGAAGCACTTGTCCGTTGGGAGGACGAGGAAATCGGGCATATTCAGCCGGATGAACTGATACCGATTGCGGAGGAAAATGGATTGATTCACGCTATTGGAGCTTACGTGCTCGAAGAAGCTGCTACTCTTGCAGTCAAGCTGATGGCCGATAAACCCGACATCCGCATTTCCGTCAATTCATCGGTACGGGAATTCGGCGATTCTTCGCAGATGAAGGAAAAGCTGACAGGCATTTTAGAGAAAACGAAGTGTCCTGCGGATAAGATCGAATTGGAGATAACTGAGAAATTCGCCTTCCAAGCTGAGCAGGAACAGGCAATCATTCAACAAATGAAAGCGTTTGAGGAGACAGGCATCCGATTCATACTGGATGACTTCGGTACGGGGTACGCCTCTTTCCGATACATGCAGCAATTGCCGATTTCCAAAGTGAAAATCGACAAAGTGTTCATCAATTCCTTGCTGACGATGCCGAAAACAAGGCAGCTCGTCGAAGGGATGATTCTTTTCGGGAAATCGATGGGCCTCTACGTCATCGCAGAAGGCGTAGAAACTGAGGAGCAGTTCGAAGCATTGAAAGAAATGGGCGTCGATGCCGTCCAAGGCTATTATATCGGAGGACCTGTAAAAGGAAATGAGATTTCATAATGAAAGGAGCCGCTCGGGGTGCGGCTCCTTTTTTATTTCATCTTCAACGTGCTGATTTCCTTAAAGGAATCGAGCTTATAGCTTTTGATTTCATTCATCGATAATGTAAACAAGCTGTCTCCGCTGTACAACAGCCGCTGAACTTGTTTTTCCCAGTCTTCGTACTGTTCACCGGAAGTTTTCTTTTGCACCAAATCGCCTTTCAGCACGATTCCGTGTTCTGGCGTGATTTCGTAAACAAGAGCTCCAGAACCTTTATAGTCTACATCAAATTCCTTCTCCCCTTCTTCATAAATGCTTATTGGGAAGCCGTAGAGGTTTCTCTTTTTATGCTGGAACAGCGCTTTATGATCGTATTGGAGAGATGAATACGTTCCCCGCCCTCCTATGATTTCCGTGAACTTCTCTTTCGGATTATGAAAATCGGTTACATCGAATAGCGAAATTTTCATCCCTTGCGTCAAGATCAGCGGCTCGCCTCCCGATGGATTCTTCCTCGCCACCGTATCATATCCGAAGCCGATTAAATGATTTTCATCTAATGGATGCAAATAATTCGAGAAGCCTGGGATTTTCAACTCGCCTAACACTTTCGGCTTAGCAGGATCCGAGACATCGATAACGAATAGCGGGTCAGTTTCCCTGAATGTCACCATATATGCTTTATCTCCCATGAAGCGCGCCGAATAGATGCGCTCCCCTTTCGCGAGGCCTTTCACTGAGCCGGTCGTTTTCATGTTTTCATTCAAAATGTACAGGTGGTTTTTGGAAGGGTTTTTCTCATCCCACATATTCCCTTCCGTCATGACGACGCGGAAATTCCCTTTGTACTCATCCATTGAGAATTGATTCAAAATCGTCCCGCCCAACTCTGCAGAGCGGTAAAATTCGATATCAGTCCCGTCGAGCGTAAACTTGAAAATTTCAGTATTCGCTTTCCCGGGGTTCCAGATCATAATTTCGGCACCGCGTGTATTCGTAGTTGTTTCATATTTCAATGCCGTCAAGTAGAGATGGTCCTTCGTCATGTACATTTGGTCGCTGCTTCCGAGAAACCCTTTCGTTTTAAGTTCGGAAGTCTTTGGCGACGTCAAATCGATTGCTGCTATGACGGAGTAGGAAGGGTCGGTTGCGCCAGGTAAAATGGCAATGTCGCCGAATTCCATGAATTTCTTCTCTTTTTCATTCGAATCAAACACACGCGGACGCAGCGCATCCCCTTCGATCTCTTCCATTGCCCAGTAATTCGGAAACACATTTGTTACTAGATACAGCATACCATCGGTCTTTCGCGCGCTCTTTAAATAGCCTTCTACGCCAAGCTCTCGTACAAATACCGGCTTTTCCGGCTTCGCAACATTGTATAGACGAACAGTCGTCAAGCTGTTCATCGGCATCATTTTATCCATTGCATCCGATTTATCCGGATAGCGCTGCATTTTTTCGCCGAGTACTATAAGTAAGTCATCATGTAAAAATAGCTGTGACGGATAATAATCGTCTTTTGGATTAATGTCAGCAGCGACTTTCATCTTTTGAGGATTGCGAATATCAACGACTTTTACAGACGTCCCCTCAAAGATGGAGTACACATACTCGCCGTCTGTCTTCACCATATCTGACTCATCGACGCCTTCCACTTGAATATTCGTCGACGAATGGTCGCCACCGCCAACCGCATTCGATGATTCCGCACTATCCATGGAAGCCTTTGCTGAAGATTCTTCAACCGCATCATAAGATACCGCTACAGACTGCATATCTTTCGCTCTCTCAAAATACGCTTTTAAATCGGCTGCCGAGCTGATTGATTCAATCGAATCATAGATTGTGAATTCGATTTTCTTCCGCTTGAGCGATTTGAGTTGGCTATTCACCGCTTTTTGCTCCATACGTAACGCATAGTTGCCTGGTTGCAGCCCTGCTACTTGAAGTGTCTTGCCATCGTTCGTTAATTCCAATCCCGCTTCAACCTTCGCACCTTTCTGATCGGTTACATAAACATAACCATCTTGAATTGCTCCTTTCGCCAACGGCTCCGAAAAATGCGCCTTCCATCCATTGTCACTAAGCGCCGTGCCTGCTGCGAAAACATTCACCTTCTCCATGAACATTGTGACACCTGCAACGACCATGACCATAATCATTGCAACAGCAAACCATATAACCGGTTTTCTCAATTTCATCACCTTTCCTTAACTTCCTCTTTACAAAGTAGACTTCTAAGAATCAGTTACGTTTCACTTTTCGGAAAAAACATTTTTGCACATTAATTTGAATATGGTAGTCTTATAGGGTGGGAGAAAAAAATAGGGGGGGTAAAAGGGAATGAAAACACTTACAAGATGGTCGAACACGATCATGGAAAGGTACTTGCCGGACCCATACATATTCGTTGCCATTCTGACGCTTGTCGTCTTTTTGCTTGGCATCGGTCTGACAGATTCGGGTCCGCTTGATATGACCGTCCACTGGGGGAATGGTTTCTGGGGACTTCTCGCATTTACGATGCAAATGGTTATCGTATTAGTCGCGGGACATGTACTGGCAAGCAGTCCTTTCTTCAAGAAATTATTAAGTTCGTTAGCAGGATTGGCAAAGTCACCGGGTACGGCAATTCTACTCGTCACAGTCGTATCGCTTATCGCTTGTTGGATCAACTGGGGATTTGGTCTTGTCATCGGAGCATTGTTTGCTAAAGAGATTGCAAAGAAAGTAACGACAGTCGATTATCGGCTATTAATTGCAAGCGCTTACTCCGGATTTATCATTTGGCACGGAGGGCTAGGCGGGTCGATTCCGTTGTCAATTGCAACGGAAGGTCATCCATATGCCAACATGATGGGTGTCGTTCCAACGTCCGAAACGATTTTTTCAACGTATAATCTATTTATTATCGCTGTCATTTTCATAACTTTACCGTTGTTGAACCGTTTCATGATGCCAAAACCGGAGGATACGGTTACCGTCGATCCTAAGCTGTTGGAAGAGGAAATTGAAGTAGAAGAGGCTCAAGAAAAAACGCCTGCAGCACGCCTTGAAAACAGTGTAATCCTATCTATGCTAATTGGCGCATTAGGTGTTGTCTATCTTGTGCAGCACTTTGTCACTAAAGGGTTCGACTTGAATTTGAATATCGTCAACCTGATTTTCTTTATTCTCGGCATCATTTTCCACGGAACTCCAAAGCGTTTTCTTGCGGCAGTTGCAAATGCAGTGAAGACGTCAGGCGGAATTATCATACAGTTCCCGTTTTACGCAGGGATCATGGGCATGATGGTGGATTCAGAACTAGCGAAAGTTATGTCCCAATGGTTTGTCAGCATTTCAACCGAAGCGACTTTCCCACTCTTCACGTTCTATGCGGCGGGGCTTGTTAACTTCTTCGTCCCGTCAGGCGGAGGGCAATGGGCTGTTCAAGCGCCGGTCATGCTTCAAGCAGCTCAAGAACTAGGCGTCAGCTACTCGAAGACAGCGATGGCGATCGCATGGGGCGACGCATGGACGAATATGATCCAGCCGTTCTGGGCATTGCCGGCGCTAGCGATTGCCGGATTGCGCGCGAAGGATATTATGGGTTATTGTGTGTTCGTGTTAGTGTTGAGCGGAATCGTCGTCAGCATCGGTCTCTTTTTCTTTTAATCCATCAAGAAGCATCCGGACTGCCAATGTGGCGGCTCTGGATGTTTTTTCATGCGAGTCATTCCAACTTACACCTTTTCCTATCTGTTTGATGCCCTTGACCCGCGGGTAATCTAAATGCAGGAAAACTAGTGAGGAAGGATTTGAAACGAAATGATTACAACACCTGAAGCGGAAAGATCGAAACGGAATTTAAAGCCCATTTGGATTTCATTAGCATTCATCGTCTTGTTCGTTATCGTCCTGCTTCCCACTCCCGACGACTTACCAGTCATGGGACAACGCGCATTAGCCATATTGGCATTTGCGGTCATCCTGTGGGTGACGGAAGCCGTTTCCTATCCCGTTAGTGCTGCGATGATCATCGGACTGGTCGCTTTGCTGATTGGCTTTGCACCGGATATGGCGAATCCCGATACGATCGTCGGCACAAAAGCTGCACTGAAGATGGCGCTTGGCGGCTTTTCGAACTCAGCCGTCGCACTCGTTGCAGCCGCTTTGTTCCTTGCATCGGCCATGCAGGCGACCAATTTGCATAAACGGCTTGCGCTTTTTATTTTATCGAAAGTCGGCGTGAAGACAGGCGCAATCGTATTTGGAGCGATTCTCGTCTCCATCGTGCTCGCCTTTTTCGTTCCGAGCGCAACTGCCCGAGCAGGAGCAGTTGTGCCGATTCTGCTTGGAATGGTAGCGGCATTCGGGCTTCAGCCAAATAGCCGGCTAGGTGCTTTATTGGTCATCACTGCCGTACAGTCCGTCTCGATCTGGAATATCGGAATCAAAACTGGAGCAGCCCAAAACATGGTGGCACTAGGATTCATCGAAAAGGAATTCGGAATCTCCGTGGCATGGAGCTCATGGTTCCTATATGCAGCACCATGGTCCATCATCATGTCGGTCGTCCTTTATTTCGTTATGATCAAATTGATCAAACCAGAAACACAAGTTGTTGAAGGTGGAAAGGAATTGATTCAAGTGCAACTGAAAGAGCTCGGCCCGATGAAATCATCGGAACTCCGGCTCATCATTGTTTCTGTCGCCCTTCTCATTCTGTGGGCGACCGAGGAAAAACTGCATCCGCTTGATACGACAACAGTAACGCTCGTCGCCATCGCCATTTTATTATCACCGAAAATTGGCGTCTTCGATTGGAGAACAGTGGAACGTCTCATTCCTTGGGGGACCATCATCGTTTTCGCGGTCGGCATCGCACTCGGCACGATCCTGCTCGATACGACCGGCGCTCAATGGCTATCCGACAAAGTATTTGGCGCAATGAGGCTAGACAATATGCCATTGCTTGCAACCATCGCTTTACTGTCATTGTTCAACATCCTGATCCATCTCGGGTTCGCAAGTGCGACGAGTCTGTCGTCAGCACTCATACCGATTTTTATCGCCTTGACGACTACAATTACCATCGATGCGAACAGCGTCGGCTTCGTTCTCATCCAGCAGTTCGTCATCAGCTTCGGCTTCCTTCTCCCAGTGAGCGCACCGCAAAATATGCTGGCGTATGGGACAGGTGCATTTACCGTGAAGGACTTCCTGAAATCAGGCATTCCTCTGACCGTCATCGGCTATTTGCTTATTCTGTTGTTCAGCGCGACATATTGGAAGTGGATTGGATTGTTGTGAAACGTCAAAAATGCTAGGAGATTCATTCTCCTAGCATTCTCCATTCAATCTAGCACTTCAATACATGTAACTATGGCCTGCTTTAAATCTTCATGCGACCAGCTTGGCACTCGGCCGTGCTCGACCGCGAGTTCATGGGAAGCAGGGATATGGATAAATCCTGCAAGCATGTCCTGACGTTGTTCATTCACAAAATGAAGGACACGGTACATGACATGATTGCACAAATATGCGCCCGCCGTGTTCGAGATTTCGGCTGGAAGCCCGGCACCCTTCAACGCATCCACCATTTTCCGGATCGGCATGTTCGTGAAATACCCGTCCGCTCCCCCGTCAACAATCGGCTCATCAACAGGGGCATGGCCGCTATTGTCCTTTGCTCCATCATTCACATTAATGGCGATCCGCTCGGGTGTAATTTTGAATCGGCCGCCGGATAAACCGAGCGACATAACTGCGTCAGGCTTCACATTTTCAATATGCGAAATGACACGATCTCCCGATACACTGAAATCGACCGGCAGCACTTCACTATGGATTCGATATTCCCCGATTTCCATCCCATGCAATTCTTCGACAATCCGTGCGGTTGGATTGACCGGATAATTCAAAAATGGCTCAAAGCCGGTTAACAGCATTTTCTTCATTTTCACACATCCCCTTTCCCCCATTATAACGCACATCATTTCGATTTGAATCTAGCAGTTTTATCCCAGCCAATAACATGCTGGGACGATCGGATCCGATAAAAAATAAAAGCGCAATTACCGCAAAAATAGCATATGTACTAATTGGAATCGCATTGTAGGTTCCTATGATAAGGACAATCATTGAAATGAGCCAAACAACTGATACGACAGGCATTTTCATTTGATCCCAAATTGTGGATTTTTTCATAAACCTACACCCCTTTATTTCTAATTCCCTATTTTTTTGAGATAGAAACCGAGTTACATCTTGAAAGTTTAATGGTTCCATTACAGGGAATATCTCATTGTAAACGATATTTTCGAGGAGGAATATGACAATGAATGACAAGTACGAAAAAAAAGATGAACAAGTGACACCACAGACACAAAATCAGCAGCCCGGAATCGAAGCGGAGATGACTCCACCTCCCCTCTATGACGATGAAAATTATAAAGGGTCCGGTAAATTAAAAGGGAAAAACGCCCTGATTACCGGCGGAGATAGCGGAATCGGACGAGCCGTCGCTGTGGCTTTTGCTAAAGAAGGCGCCAACGTGGCAATCGCCTACTTGGACGAAGCCGAAGATGTCGATGCGAATAAAACCGTTGAGTTGATTGAACAATACGGTGGAAAAGCGAAGAAAATTCGCATCGATATTAGTGAAGAGGAAAATTGCGAGAAGCTGATCGACGATGTCATCCAGGAATTCGGCAGTTTGAATATCCTCGTGAACAATGCCGGAAAGCAGTTCCCGCAAGACGACATCTCACAAATTTCGAGCGACCAGCTACGTGAAACGTTCGATACTAATTTCTTCGGCCTATTCTATTTATCGAAAGCAGCTCTTGCCAATATGAAAGAAGGCGACTGCATCATCAATACTTCTTCCATCACGGCGTATAACGGCTCTCCTGGACTGATCGATTACTCGGCAACGAAAGGCGCCATTACAAGCTTCACCCGCTCACTCGCCTTGAGCTTGGCTACAAAAGGAATTCGCGTCAACGCAGTGGCACCGGGGCCAATATGGACACCATTGATCCCTGCAACATTCGACGCTCAAAAAGTAGAGCAGCACGGAGCAGATACACCCGTGAAACGCCGCGGGCAGCCGGCGGAGAACGCACCGGCGTACGTCTTCCTTGCTTCTAATGATTCCAGCTATATGACGGGGCAGACAATTCATGTTGATGGCGGGGATTATGTAGGTTCTTGATTTTTAAGAGATGATGCTTTGAGTGCGGAATGCTGTGCTTTGAGCGCAGCATCTACTTTGGCGCGCAACGGCTCGCTTTGGACGCGGAGCCTTCACTTTGGACTCGCAATTGCTTGCTTTGGACGCGGACGCCTTCACTTTGGACGTGCAACTGCTTGCTTTGGACGCGGACGCCTTCACTTTGGACGTGCAACTGCTCGCTTTGGACGCGGACGCCTTCACTTTGGACGTGCAACCGCTCGTTTTGGACGCGGACGCCTTCACTTTGGACGTGCAACTGCTCGCTTTGGACGCGGACGCCTTCACTTGGAGCGCGCCCAAAGTCTCTCCCATATTAAAAAAGCGATTTGCAGAACTTCATCTGCAAATCGCTTTTTCTTATGCTTCAACAGTATCTCTGGAATACCGTTTTTTGAAGACCAATGCAAAATAACCGAACGTAATTGCCAAGCATGCAACCATGAAGCCGATCAGCACGCCATTGCTTGTCCAAAGATGCGCGATGTCCCCAGTGGAGATCGCCGCCTTGAAGGCTTGGACCGAATATGTCATCGGCAACAACGTATTGAACACTTGAAGTGGTTCAGGAATTAATTCCAATGGGAACGTTCCTGCACTCGTCGTCAATTGCAAAATCAATACGAGGATTGCAATGAAACGGCCTGGGTCGCCGAGCAACGACACCAACATCTGAACGATTGCGATGTACGTGTAGCTCGTAATGATCGCTGTCAAAATGAACAACGGCAAATTGACCGTTTCCATTCCAAGGGCACCTTTGATAATGCCAACTGCGACTAACGCCTGCACAAGTCCGACAATTGTCAAGACGGAAACCTTGCTCGCCATCCAGCCGAATGCGCCTGTCGGTTTGATTGCCGGTTCGACGAGCGGGAAGACGATTGACACTAACAATGCCCCGACAAACAAGCCGAGTGATAGGAAGTACGGCGCGAATCCTGTACCGTAGTTCGGCACTTCATTAATGCCCTCTTTTTCGACATCAACCGGAGAGGCCGCCATTTCATACGTTTTCTCGTTCGGATTCACTTCGCCCGCGGTTGCATTCGCCTCCGCTAGTTTTTCTTGCAATGTCATTGTTCCTTCATTCAACTCATTCATGCCGTCCGTCAACTTCGCAGAGCCGTCCGCAAGCTCTTTCGATTTCGAAGCAAGCGTACCGGTTCCTTCTTTCAACGTTCTAGTGCCCGCATTCAATTCATTCAAGCCAGAAGCCAAATCAGAAGATCCTTTCTGTGCTTTCGCAACTCCTTCAGAAAGCTGATCAAGACCGGCTGCCAAAGCGCCGTTCCCTTCTGTAAGTGCAGAAGACCCTTCAACGAGCTTAGCGGAAGATCCGTTTAATTCATTAAGACCTGTAAGTGCTTGCGCATGGCCGTCGCGCAATTGACTAGCTGAGCTGTTCAATTGGGCAGTTCCGTCGCTTAGCGCCGCAGTTCCAGAAGAAAGCTCACTCATACCGCCTGATAGTTCAGCACTTCCTTGTTGCAATTGGCTTAATGCCGCTTTCAAACCTGCCTGCTGATCCTCCGGCAATGAAGCTAATACAGGCGCCAACTTTTCGGATAGGTCATTGATGCCCGCATTTACATTTTTCGAAGCATCTGCAAGTTTATGAGCAGACCCATTCAACGCAGCTGTTTTTTCTTTGATTGTTCCAACTGCTTTTCCAAACTCGGCTTCTTTCTCCGCAATTTGCGCATAGCTAGCTCTCAATTTCTCCACACCAGCCGTATAATCAGTGATTCCCGACTGCAAATCGGATGCGCCCGTACTCGCTTTACTTGCACCCGTGCGAAGATCTTCGACACCAGTAGAAAGCGCGCCGATTCCTTTATTCAAATCCGCAGCACCTTTCGCGGCTTCCATTGTTCCCTTCGCCAACTTGTCGGATCCATCCTTCAACGTAATGGTGCTGGACGCCAATGTTTCCAAATACCCTTTCAAATCATCCGCGCCTTTTGCAAGTTCATTTGCACCATCATGCAATTCGCCTGCACCGTCCGCAGCTTCGCCGAAACCAGTTCCCATTTCATTGATGGAGTCAAACAACTGCTCCGCATACGTCGACGCAACTTTGTCATTCACTTCCGCCCGGATCCGTTCCATCGCCGTCTCCCCGATTTGGGCGGACAGGAAGTTGAAGCCCTCATTCGGCTTATACACGATCGTCAACTTTTCAGGATTTTCATCCAGCAAAGTCGTAGCATGCTGCGAAAAGTTCTCCGGTATTTCAATCGCGATATAGTAGTCTTGATTTTTCAAGCCTGCCTCCGCGTCCGCCTTGGAAACTTCTTGGATATTGAAATTATTGCCTTCTAACAGTTTGTCGACCAATTCATCGCCTAGCGCAAGCTGTTTTCCTTCCAACTCTGCTCCTTCATCCAAATTGACGATCGCTACAGGCAATGCACCCATATTGGCATATGGATCCCAAAATGCCCATAAAAACATGCCCGCATATAAAACCGGAATGAAAAGGATGGCAATCATCGGTACAAGTAATTTTCTTGTACGAAGAAGCTGTTTCCATTCCGCGAATATCATTGATTTTTTCATCCATTCATTCCTCCATTTGTACTAATTGACCAAAAACCTCATTCGGTCAATTGTGAATAAAAAAAGAGTCTCAAGCTAAGAGACTTGTAAAAATAGTACTGCCTAATAATCCTGCAATCCGTTCTTCGGACAGCTCTTCATCCTCATGGGTTTTCCCCCAATCGACGACAAGCGCCAAATACGATTTGAACAGAAGGAATGCGATAAGCTCACTGTCGCAAGGCTTTAATTCGCCTTTGTCGACTGCCCGCTCAATTTTCGCTTTAATATAAGAGACAATTTCATTTTCAATTTGAGCAAGCACTTCAATGACGGCAGGTGTGCGCAATTCTTTTCCTTCGTCAATCAATTTGGCGTACAATTGATGCGTCTCCCGGAATTTCAACATTTGCATAAGCCGTGCATGGGCATTTCGTTCGAATGATGCACCTTCGACAGTTGCCGCGTCAGATGCCGCTCGCATTTCTTCGACCATTTGCAGGACGATTGCGTTGAACAGCTCTTCTTTGTTTGCGAAAAATGTATAGATCGTCCCTTTTCCGACATTCGCTATTTTGGCGACTTGGTCCATCGTCGTCGCTTTATAGCCAAATAACGAAAACGATTTGGCAGCCGCCTCTAAAATTTCTTGCCTGCGATCCAATTCCTCACCTCGCCTCATTGACCAAAATACATTTTCGGTCATCCGGTCATTATATTACACCCATTCATCCAGGATTGCAACAAAAAAAAGAAGCTATCATAGTTTCACGATAACTTCTGTGCCGTCTTTCGCTTTGACGTTCACTAATCCTAGCCCTCTATGTTTTTTCAACTCTGTCACAATGCTTTTTAGTTCTTTTTTATCTAATGGCGGAATTACAAACACTTTTTCCTTTTCTTCAGAATGATCGACAATCCATTTATTAATGAGCAGCTGAAGCCGTTCGGAAGATAGGATCATGATGCCGATTGTCAGGAATACATACGGGACCGGGATGAACAAGCGCACCTTATCTGCCTTCACTTTGACGCGCATCATTTATTCGATAAACACGGAAACCGTATCGCCGTCAGCCGATTTGACATCCACGATTTGTCCGTCTAATTCATTATCAATTGCCTCGATAAGCACATCGATATCAATGTCTTTCACGTACTTCTCGGATTGAGGAATGTTCCCCGCAATATTATGACCCGCCTTTAACAGGACTTTGATAAGCTTGATTGGCAAGTTGACAGAAACATTGTCGTTATCCGCCGATACGACACGAATTTTCAATGTCTTATCTGTATATGCAGTCGGCTTAGATGATACGCTTCCTGAATCCCTATTTTTCAATACTTCAATTAGCTCTGACGCCTTCTCCGCGTCCACTTTCCCCTCTTGTACAAGCATCAACACTTTTTCAATTTCCGTTTTCATTATGAATTCCCCCTATTCATCTTTTAACAGTTTAATTGCTTCTTCCGGAGTGATTTCTCCGCTTTCTAACATGGCAACGACTTTCTTCTCATCCACCTCGTTTTTCTTTTTTATCTCATAGCCGAGCGAGCCGACAACTTCATTCAGCTTGCCTCGGACAGTCGGATACGAAATTCCAAGTTCTTTTTCAACTTCTTTAATATTGCCTCTGCATGCCAAAAACACTTCGACAAAATGGAGTTGTTCCCCAGACAACGCTGCCAATTTGGAAAGCTCAAATTCATTTTCAATGGATGTATGGCATCGGTTACAATGAAGTTTTGTAACTTTCAGCGTTTCGTCGCAAACAGGGCAATGACTAATAACGGGATATGCCATAATTATCTGAATTCCCCTTTCATTTGAATTCATCATATCTCATCTATTTCTAAATAGCAAGCATGAAATTAATTATTTTAACTCCAGAATTAATAATATTAATTATAGACTTTAATTTCATCACTATTTTCAAACTTACATTTAAAAAGGTGAAGGAGTTTGAGCTCCTTCACCTTTTGTGTCGATAAATCTTTATTTACGATTCGCTTTCAACCAGCCATTGTTCATAGTACTCATCCAGCTTTTTCTGCAACGCATTAATTTTCGCCGTCTTAGATTCGTAATCACTCCAGTCGGTTTCCATAGCTATATTCTTTTCCAAACGTTCTATTTGAAGTTCCAAAGAAGCGATTTCCTCTTCTATGTTTGTTTCCTTACTCGACCTCGGCTTCTTGTTAACCGGTGTTTGCTTTGGAGATTCCGCGACTTTCGTCTGCTGCAATTCAACCCATTTCTGCCGAGCCCAGTCGAAAGGACCTTCAAACATCGTCATCATTCCGTCTTCAAGCCACGCCGTGCGGGAAAATAATTTATTCAAGAAATATCGGTCATGTGAAACGGCGAGAAGCGTTCCTGGAAAATCTTCCAATGCATCTTCGAGCACTTCCCGTGATTCGATGTCCAAATGATTTGTCGGTTCGTCCAATACGAGGAAGTTCACATCTTGATGCATGAGCTGGGCAAGCCGCAATCGCGTACGTTCGCCACCGCTTAAATCACCAATCCTTTTAAATACATCCGGTCCGTAAAACATGAACTTCGCAAGTATATGCCGTGCTTCGCCTTCCTCAACGCCAATATCTTTACGGAATACGTCAATCAGACGGGCTTTAGGTTCATTGATCGCGAAGTGTTGCGACAAGAATCCCACTTTTACACTGGCCCCCAATTTGCAAACCCCTTCGTCGGGGGCAAGCTCGGCTAGAAGCATTTTCAGTACAGTCGTTTTCCCGCTTCCATTCCGTCCAACAATCGCCGCCCGGTCCTTCCAAAGAACCTGTAGATTGGCGCCGCGCAATAATTCATTTGTACCGAATGATTTTACAGCTTCTTGCATGATGACGACTTCCTTGCCGCTTCTCGGCGCAGCCTCAAAGGACAATGCCATTTTTCGAGGATCAATTAACGGCTTCCGCAGCTTCTCCATTCGTTCAAGCGCCCGCTCCATATTTCTCGCTTGCCGATGCAAACCCGCATTCGGCGGATTCGCTTCGTTCGCCCATATACGAAGCCGCTTGATTGCCTCTTTCATTTTCTTGATCTTCTTCTGTTGCTCCTCATAGTCCTGGAATTCGCGCAGGAGCCGCTCTTCTTTTTCTTTGACGAATGAACTGTAATTGCCGTAGTACAGATGAAGCTCTCCGTCTTCCAGATCCGCTATCTTTGTCACGACGTTATCAAGGAAATAACGGTCATGTGAAATGATGACGACTGTCCCTGCATATTCCGTTAAATATGCCTCCAGCCATTCGACCGCGAATAGATCCAAATGGTTCGTAGGTTCATCTAATAGAAGTAAATCCGGCTCTGTGAGCAGTAGCTTCCCTAACATGATTTTCGTCTGTTCCCCGCCGCTCATCTGGCTGAAATCCTGCTCGACGAACGCACGTAATTGTAGACCGTTAATAATCTTTTCGATTTCCGAATCCATCGCGTACCCGTCGCGACGGACAAACTCATCCTGCAATTGGCCGTATCGAAGAAGCAGCCGCTCCATGTCCGCCGTATCCGGATTCGATAATTCCATTTCCATTTCGGATAGCTGCTGTTGAATGGTTCTTAATTCCGCAAATGCGCTTTGAAGCACTTCATATCCGGTCATCGGCTGTTCGAATGAAGGGATTTGCGATAAATATCCGATTTTGGAACCTTTCTTAAAATGGATGCGCCCAGCATCCGGCCGTTCGACATCCGCAATGAGCTTGAATAACGTCGTTTTCCCGCTTCCGTTTCGTCCGACGACACCTAGTTTGTCACCTGTTTTAATGTCCAATGAAAGATTTTCAAAAATGGTGTTGCCACCTAACATTTTGCTTACTTGTTGTATTGTACAGATCATAATTTTCCGCTTCCTCTCTGATTTCACAGCAAGGAAAGCACAAAAAAAGACTGCGTCTAGGCAGCCTCAGACTGTTGACAAGCGCTCGCATTCTTCGTTGCTTGGATTCGTTGTAAGCTCATGAACTAAAGTTCTATTCGCTTCCGCCTCATCCTGCGCGCCTCGACTGACAAGCGCTTTCAATCAGTCTGAGGAACGCACCAAAGAATAATGAGATTGTCTACAATATTAGACTGCCACTGAGCAATCCCTTCCTACTTCAATAGTAAGAAATGATGTGCTAAACAGCTGTGTGATTACTGAAATTGTCTAAAAAAGGGCATACGTATCCCGTTGACGGTAATTTCATGAGTAATCGCACATGAAGTGGCTAAATATTCCAGTAAACTTTCACGTGCATACACAGTGTCCAACATCATTCCTCACCTCCGTCCGATTTATAGTAAGAATAGTTTAGCATGAATGTTTCGTTTTCACAATTGAATTTTTCTACATTTCAGGATTCGCGACAACGCCCATGAACAAAACAACTCCTGTTTCATCATCGGTAATCGCAAAGAAAAACGGTCGGTTCACATCCATGACGAATGGGTCGTCTACAGGCGCAGAAGTAGTGTCCACTTGAATACCTGTCACAGCAGCTGCTTCGGTTCCTTCTTCATTCACATCGATATATGTTTTTTGTTTAACTTTGCTAATGAACAGCGAAGCATCACCTTCAACCATCTTGCTAAAATCTGCATTACCAGAGAATGCGCTTACCATGCCGAGGGCTTCCAGTGCATCATTTAGTTCCGTTTCATACGACATTTTGAACTTCGGAAGAAGAATCGTTCCACGCGTGCTATTCATCCCCGATTGAATTTCTTCCCATTTACCATTTGTTAAAGTACTTTGAAATACATCTAAACCAACGCCTTCATTCGGCAAGATGACTGTCATGCTCATTTCGCCATCCGCATACGGCAGTTGAATGGCTTGGAATTCACTGTTCGCCATGTACAATAACTTCTCCTGCAACTTCATGAAAGATACTTCTTTATCAGTTCCGTCATTGAGATAGAACGCTTTATCATTAGTCTCTTTTTTATCAAATGGATATGTCCAATCTCCTTTGAAATAAATGGCGTTCAACAGCATCGCAACTAGATTATCATCCAACGGTTCATCGACCATTTTGTCGATTTTGCCATTTGTCGCTTTTTTCACCCAGTCATTGATTTGTTTTGGCGAATCATTGCTCGTAATGTCAATTTCCATGATTTTCGCGTTGAAATAATCCTTTGATTGATTAGCAAATCCGTCTTGAAACTTATATTGGTCGTTTAGCCAAATGGAGTTGGCGACTTGAAGTTGAATGGCGTCGTTGTCTTTATTCAGCATCGTCATAAAGGAGGCATTTGCTTTATTCAGGTCTATCGGGTCTATCCCTTCCATTTGTAAAGCTTTCGAGATTTCTTCCTTCGTCACTCCGTCCGCGCCGTTATAAACCATCGCCAGCGCCATCATTAGACTCGTCGGAGAAATGAACAGATTACCGTCATCATCCGCTTCGATTTCTTTTAGTAACTTGAAGCCCAATTCGTTGTTCGGTTCAACGATTGTTTCATAATCCATTTCTCCAAATTCAACTCCTTCAGCAATTTGAAGACTGCTTTGATTAGTACTTGTTCCACAGCCCGTCATAGGCAGCAATAGGATCATTCCAATAAGTGAAGCGGTAAATTTCCTTTTCAAATGAATCACCGTCCTTGTAAACGTAGACTTCATCGGGATGGAAAAGGTTACAAGAAACATGCCTGCTTCTATATTTTCAAGCTAATTGATTTCCCTTTCTAATTTCTCCGTATATGTACTGATTTCTTCTTTGCCCGCTTTCTCGACAAAGAAATGATCGCCAATTGTGATTGTCGCTTTTCGGCATTTCCAAATGTCTTTCAAATTCGCTGGCCCTTTATATGTGACCGGAACAATCGGGACTCTTGCCAGACCAGCTATGGTGACGGCTCCGCGCTTTGCTGGGGCACCCTCTGCTGTCCTTGTTCCACTTGGAAATATCCCAACAATTTCTCCGGACTTCAGTAATTTTATAGGCTTTTTAATACTACTAGGTGACGGGTTTTCACGGTCAATTGGAAAAGCTTTAATGTTCGTTAAGAAAGCAGCAACTATTTTTATTCTAAAGAGTTCCTTCTTTGCCATGAAGTGAATCGGTCGAGGCAATGAAATACCGAGCGCGATAATTTCCAACCATCCTCGATGTGCACACGTAATTACGTATCCCCCATTTTCAGGTAGTTTGTGTATATTCTTTAATTCGATTTTGATAATGATGAAAAAGATGAACTTTGCCAATGCGGCTGTTAATTTATACATGTTGCCCTCCCGTTATCATCAACATTTAGTACCTGGTACTAATTATAAACTAACTACATTATTTTACAACTAACCAGGCACTTATCCCGCTTGTATGATCGAAAAAATCCACGTTTACCTTCAAAATTGACAGGTACTTTTTGCGGTTAAATGCAACAAATTTAATTGAATATAAACCGTCATCGTACCAAGAAGAACGGAACTTCATCCTTCCTCCACTTATAATAATTAGACTTATTTATATATTTAATCTTCAACAAAACTAATAAACTTAGTTGACATTATTTTTAATCGTGGTAAAGTTGTAAGCAATTCAAATTTCATACAAAATTTCTTATCAAGAGAGATTGAGGGACAGGCCCTATGACATCTCGGCAACGGTTTTTTTAAACTACGTGCCAATTCCTGCAAACAGTTTTCTGTTTGGAAGATAAGAAGAGAGAAGCTTTTTCATATTCTACAAATTTAGTAGAAACGCCTTCTTTTTTCATATCTTCTTATAGATATGGAAAAAGAAGGCGTTTTTATTTGGAGGGGATTTTATGATTACATTCGAAAATGTATCGAAAACATTTGTTGTCGGAAACAGGAAAGTCGAAGCAGTCAAAAAGGTGACATTTGACGTTGAGGAAGGCGATATTTTTGGCATTATCGGATTCAGCGGGGCCGGAAAGAGCACATTGATCCGACTTGTCAACGGCCTGGAACGTCCGACTGAAGGGAAAATTCTTATCAAAAAAACTCCCTTGCATGAACTGAAGCCTAAACAGCTTCGGGGAGTGCGCAGAAAGATCGGAATGGTATTTCAAAACTTCAATCTCTTTTCTTCCCGCACTGTGGAACAAAATGTCGAATACCCTTTGAAACTATCAAAGGTACCTAAAGCAGAACGGAACGCAAAAGTGAAACAACTTCTTCAATTCGTAGGTCTTGCGGATAAAGCGAAAAGTTATCCCGAGCAATTATCAGGAGGGCAAAAACAGCGTGTCGGCATTGCCCGCGCACTTGCAACAGACCCGGAAATTCTGCTATGCGACGAAGCGACGTCCGCACTTGACCCGAACACGACGCGTGATATTTTGAATCTATTGCAAAAAGTGAATCGGGAATTAGGGATTACAATCCTGCTGATCACACACGAAATGCAGGTTATCCAATCTGTCTGCAACCGTGTTGCCGTAATGGAGACGGGGATAGTTATTGAACAAGGCGAAGTGTTCGAAACATTTACCAATCCTCAGCATGCAACGACAAAAGAATTCATAGCCGCCACTGAACAAAGCTTGCCCTCCCCTCAACTGCTTAATGAATGGCGGGCAAAAGGCGGAACCACTTTGTACCGCATCATTTTCAAAGGGGAACGGGCAAGCGACCCTATTTTATCAACAGTTACTCGAAAGCATCAAATTGATTTCAATATCATTTACGGTTCTATCCGGGAACTGCAGCAACAGTTTTTTGGCAATCTAGTCGTTTCATTCGAAGGAAAAAATGATGCAGTGACAGCTTGTATCCAGGAATTGAAAGATATCGTGGACATTGAGGAGGTGAATACAAATGAAAGTTAATTGGGAGACGTTTTGGATTCGTATTGTAGAGGCGACCGGTGAAACGATTACGATGGTTTTAGGAACTTTGGTTTTTAGTTCAATTATCGGGATGGCATTAGGCATTCTTCTGTTTACCACAAGAGAAGGAAATATACTTGAAAATCGGTTCATTTCAGGTTTACTAAATTTCTTTATTAACATCATTCGTCCGATTCCTTTCATCATTTTGCTTTTCGTTCTTTCACCTGTTACACGCGAAGTGATTGGAACGACGATCGGGACGGCGGCTGCCATTTTCCCAATGACGATTGCTGCATCGTTCGTTGTCGCAAGAGTCGTCGAAAACAACTTGATCAGTATCGATCCGGGTGTCATCGAAGCTGCTGAAGCAATGGGAGCAAGTCCGCGCCAAATCATTTTCACAGTATTGATCCCTGAAGCGCTTGGACCACTCATCCTTGGATTGACTTTCGTTACGGTCGGTTTGATCGACTTTTCAGCTGTTGCAGGGACAGTTGGCGGTGGCGGATTGGGCCACGTTGCGATGACGCATGGCTACCAACGATTCGACAGTTCAGTCATGTTTGTTACGGTCGTTATTCTGATTATTCTTGTTCAGTTTGCGCAATGGATCGGAAACTTCTTATCTAAGAAAGTGATGCGCCGTTAACAAATTCAAATTGAAACATTTTTAAATAAAAAACAATTGGAGGATTCACTATGAAAAACATTATTAAATCACTTGGAATTCTTTTACTGCTATCCATTCTTGCTGCCTGCGGTAATAATGGATCTGCTAACGATGATGTTGTAGTAATTGGTGTTACTGGAGCAGACGGTGAGCAGTGGAATGTGCTAAAAGAGTTGGCGAAAGAAGAAGGCATTACAATTGAGTTGAAAGAATTCGCGGACTACACATTACCGAACAATGCGCTTGCCAATGGCGACATCGATTTGAATTCATTCCAGCATATCGCATTTTTAAGTCAATTTGCTGAAGAGAACAATGTTGATATCGTACCGATTGGTTCAACTGTTATCGCTCCGCTCGGCATTTATTCCGATAAGCTTGACGATATTTCCGACATAAAAGAAGGCGACAAAATTGCGGTTCCCGATGACCCTTCTAATTTAGGACGTGCTTTACGATTATTGGAAACTGCAGGCCTCATCAAATTAAAAGAAGGCACTGGACTTTTCGGAGATACAACATCCATAGAAGAGAACCCTAAAAACTTGGAAATCATCCCTATGGTTGCGCAACAGACGCCCCGTGTACTACAAGATGTTGCAGCATCCCTTATCAACAACGGGATCGCTGGACAGGCCGGGTTCAATCCTATTGAGGATCCAATCTTTTTGGAAGATGGCGACAGTGAAAACGCCTTACCTTATGTGAATGTCTTTGCAGCACGTGCGGAGGATGCACAAAACGAGACGTATTTAAAAATCATCGAGCTTTACCAGTCTGAACAAGTGAAGAAAGCAATTGAAGAAGAAACGAATGGCGGCTCAATTTTATTGAACATACCGCAAGATCAGCTAATCGATACATTCGAACAATTGAAGGGGGAAGAGTAAATTGACGACGACAACCAATCAAATCCATTCATTTTTAACGGAAAATCGTGCACGCTTTGTTGAAACGAGCCTATCGATCCACGCCAACCCTGAAATCGGAAATGAAGAGTATTTTGCCTGTGAGCAATTAACGACTTTGCTTCGCTCCGAAGGGTTCGAAGTGGAAACAAATGTTGCAGGTCACGAAACCGCGTTTTACGCACAGTTCTCAAGTTCGAAACCAGGTCCGACAATTGCTTATTTGGCAGAATACGATGCCCTGCCAGGAATCGGCCATGCTTGCGGACATAATATTATTGGAACGACGAGTGTCGCCGCTGCGATTGCACTTTCCAAAGAACTTGAATCTACTGGCGGAAAAGTGGTCGTCCTAGGAACTCCTGCAGAAGAAGGCGGTCCAAACGGCAGTGCCAAAGGAAGTTTCGTCCGCCACGGTTATTTAAGTGATGTAGACGTTGCATTAATGGCCCATCCTTCCGGAAAAACAGGCGTAACGTCAAACTCGTTAGCTGTCGATCCATTGGATTTCCATTTTTACGGCAAGCCAGCCCATGCTTCAGGTGCACCCGAGCATGGCATTAACGCACTTGACGCAGTCATATTACTCTTCAACGGTATTAATGCACTTCGTCAACAATTCCCGCAAGATATCCGTGTGCACGGCATCATTACACATGGCGGCGAAGCGCCGAACATAATTCCCGAATATGCTTCAGCACGGTTTTTCATTCGCGCGTCCACTTGGAAACGGACAGAAGAAATCGCGGCAAAAATACGGAATATTGCAGAAGGTGCCGCACTTTCTACTGGCGCTACTGTCAAAATCGAACGCTTTCAAAATGAAGTGAAAGATTTCGTCATTACAGACGCACTTGATCAAGCAGTGAAAAACAACCTCGAATCTCTTGGGGAAATCGTCTATACTGAAAAAAGAAAAGGTCTTGGATCGACAGATGCAGGAAATATCAGTTATGAAGTGCCTACTGCCCATCCTTATATTAAAATTGGTGATGATGATTTGATCGGACATACTGTACCGTTCCGCGAAGCAGCCAAATCTGATCGCGGTATGGAAGCGCTCCTGATCGGCGCAGAAGCGCTTGCAAAAACAGGGCTTGACTTACTGACAGACGCAGCACTTTTAAGCGAAGTTAAAGTAAGTCACGCGCAAGCATTGGAAGCAAAATCACATCAGTAAACATAGCAAACCGGACAACACTTTCCATTCGTGTATTGTCCGGTTTTTTAATGCATATATACCCCATGTAAAATAGAGCAGAATAAAAAGAACAAAAACGTAGAAAGGCTTCCTCCTTGAAGTCTTTCAGCAAACGCAACCTCTCAAAGGAATATATTAGCCAGTCTCATTTACAATTCATTCAAACGGCCATTCCGGCAGCATATGGCTTAACTTTTTATCCTCACGGTAGCCTAATACATATTCCGCTTGCATGATCGTATGGATTTCACGTGTTCCTTCGTAGATGACCGGCGCTTTCGAGTTACGCAGGAAGCGTGCGACCGGATATTCATCCGAATAGCCGTACGCGCCATGGATTTGGAAAGCGTCGTCCGCTGCTTTATTGGCAAAATCACATGCTTGCCATTTAGCGAGGGACGTTTCGCGTGTGTTACGCAGTCCTTTATTCTTCAACTCGCCTGCACGATAAACAAGGAGGCGGCTCATTTGGTAGCCTGCTTCCATATTAGCGAGCATTTGCTGGACGAGCTGGTGCTTGCCGATCGGCTTGCCGAATGTTTCGCGCTCGTGGCAATACTTCACGCTTTCCTCGATGCAGCCCATAATCAATCCGACTGCGCCTGCCGCCACTGTGAAGCGTCCGTTATCGAGTGCGGACATCGCGATTTTGAACCCTTCGCCTTCCTCGCCTAACAAGTTTTCTGCAGGGATGCGCATATCTTCGAAAAATAATTCGCCCGTATTGCCCGCACGGATACCGTATTTCCCTTTGATCGCTTTCGATGAAAAACCTGGTGTCGTGCGCTCGACGATGAATGCGCTAATGCCGTGATGCTTCTTTGATTTATCCGTGTATGCGAAGACGAGGAAATGGTCTGCAACGTCGCAAAGAGAAATCCAAGTCTTTTGCCCGTTGATGACGTATTCATCCCCATCGCGCACTGCGGTCGTCGCCATCGCTGCAACGTCGGAGCCCGCGCCAGGTTCCGTTAGCCCAAATGCACCGATTTTTTCACCTTTCGCTTGTGGGACCAAATATTTCTGCTTCTGCTCTTCGGTTCCCCATTGCATGAGCGTCATGGAATTCAAGCCGATATGGACGGAAACCGCCGTCCGGAATGCCGTATCCCCGCGTTCCAGCTCTTCGCAAAGGATCGCGAGAGAGTTATAATCCATCCCGCTGCCCCCATATTGTTCAGGAACACAGACACCCATGAACCCTAAGTCCGCGAGCTTTTTCCAAATGGCCGGATCGAATCCGCCCTCCGCATCCCATCGCTGGATATGCGGCATGATCTCCTCATCTACGAATTGACGTGCCGTCTTGCGCAGCATTTGTTGTTCTTCTGTGAACATAAAATCCACTTCCCCAACCCCTTTCCCTTACTAGCTATTACACATGAGCTTCCTGTGTTTTCACTGTTTCTCCAATGACAACTCCGCGCTTTTTCATCTCTTCGATATATTGTTCTCCTGGGACGATTTCTTCCGGTGGATGAACGCCGCGTTTCGTAATTGTCCCGTTGCCAATCATTTGGGCGACGATCGAGATTGTGTTCGCTGTTGCACGGGCCATCGCCGTTTCATTCACCGACAGATCCTTTTTCGTCACTAAGTTATATTCATACGTCGCTGGCATTCCGTGCGCTTCGCCGCTCACAATGACTCGAAGAAGGACGGCATCAGACTTGTCGCCCAATCGTAATTGCGGGGAAAGCTGTTCACGCATGACATCACGGACCTTCACTTGCTTATCGCCTACTGTTACTTTATTGTCGCGCGACAATAAGCCGAGATCGACAAGCAATTGGAACTTTTCAGCATGCCCTTTATAACGGATTGTCTTATACTCCAGCGTCTGTACGTTCGGGAATGTCTTCGTCAACGTTGACGTACCGCCTGACGTATGGAATGCCTCCAATTCACCGAATTCATCAAAATGGATCGTTTCCACTTCGGATAATGAAGGAACCTCCATCAGCTGTCCATTTCGGATAACGTGGGACGGGTCAGTATAATGATCGAAGACCCCTTCCAGTGAGAACACTACATTGTAATTAAGCGGAGGCTCCGGCTTTACAGGTATCCCGCCTACGTAAAGCTTGATGCTTTCCACCTTGTCAAGTTTGCTCGCCCCGTAGCCTGACAAAATGTTGATCATTCCCGGCGCCACTCCAAGATCCGGAATGATCGTTACGCCTTTCGCTTCGGCTTTTTCTGCCAACTCCAATACTGCATCAGTCGCACCGCCGATATGTCCGCCAAGATCGATGGAATGGACGCCGATATCAACAGCAGTTTTCGCAACCTTTTCATTGAACGTGTAGAACAGCGCATTAATGACGACATCCCCAAGCGCCATCACTTCCTGCAGCTGAAGATCATTCGTCGCATCAAGCTGCAAGAGATCCAATTTGTCGGACATGAGCTGCTCTGCAAAATCTTCCGCCGCTCTTAGATGCAAGTCCGCCAAATACACTTTCGTCACATCATCACTTTTCACTAGATCGCGTACTGCCTCTTTCCCCATTAAGCCTGCTCCTAGTACAACCACTTTCATATGAACATCCCCTTTTACCCAAGATTATCCCGCATTAACTGGCTGTAAGCCCCCCTGCTAGGGGGCAACAGCCAGTAATTGCCCGATTGGTTCAACTAACAATCAGTGGAAAAACGTCACTGATTGAAGTTTCACTTTAGTCCGTGTCGATTTGCGCCCGTTGCAGTTTTCCACTGAAATCGACGTAAATGCTCTTCCACTCTGTGAATACGTCAAGCGCAGCAACACCTGAATCGCGGTGTCCATTACCAGTTCCCTTCGTTCCCCCGAATGGAAGATGGATTTCCGCTCCCGTCGTTCCTGCGTTCACATAGACGATTCCCGTATCGAGATCCCGTTGAGCTCGGAATACTTTATTCACATCCTGCGAGAAAATGGAGCTGGACAAGCCATAAACGACGCTGTTGTTCACTTCGACCGCCTCGTCCAAGCTTTCGACTTCAATGAGTGACACGACCGGGCCGAAGATTTCCTCCTGCGCCAATCGGCTATCCCATTTTACATCTGTGAATAAAGTCGGTTCGAAGTAATGGCCTTTCTCAAAGTCGCCATCTGTCAGTACATTTCCCCCTGCCAACAGCTTCGCGCCTTCTTCTTTCCCGATTTCCACATAGCTTTGGATTTTCTCCAATGCCTTTCCGTTGATGACCGGCCCGATTTTCACAGACTCGTCCAACCCGTCCCCAATCGTCAAATGCTTCATTGACGCTAATAATTTCGTTTCCAACTCTTCCTTTACATCTTTATGCACGATGACCCGGCTGCATGCGGTGCATCGTTGGCCCGCTGTACCGAACGCGCTCCAAAGGATTCCTTCCACCGCCAGGTCGATATCCGCATCATCCATGACGATGACCGCATTTTTTCCGCCCATTTCAAGCGACACTTTCTTCAAATGACGGCCTCCCGTTTCCGCAACATGACGGCCTGTTTCCGTTGATCCTGTGAATGAAATGACACGGACGTCCGGATGCTCGATCATCGCAGTGCCGACTTCTGATCCCGATCCGAATACGATATTGGCAACACCCGCCGGCAGCCCTACTTCTTCGAAAATCTTCGCCATTTCATACGCCATCATCGGCGTTTCCGTAGCCGGCTTCCAAATGAATGTATTCCCTGCAACGATTGCCGGGAATGACTTCCACGTCGCAATTGCCACCGGGAAGTTCCAAGGCGTGATCAATCCGACGACCCCGATCGGTGCACGGACGCTCATCGCGAATTTATCCTGCAGCTCAGAAGGAACTGTTTCCCCAAACAGCCTCCGACCTTCTCCGGCCATATAGAAAGCCATGTCGATCCCTTCCTGTACTTCGCCGCGGCCCTCTTCGATCACTTTCCCCATTTCACGCGTCAACACTTGAGCCAAATGCTCTTTTCGCTCCTTCATAAGATTGCCGATTGCATATAAGTAATCTGCCCGCTTTGGTGCCGGAACGAGCGCCCATTTTTTCTGCGCTTCCTTCGCCGCCTTCACAGCCAAATCCACGTCTTCACTCGTCGATAAACGCACTTGCGCCAGCTCTTCCCCGTTTGCCGGATTCGTGACAGCTGTATATTTCGCACCCCCGCTATCCTGCCAGGAACCTCCGATAAAGTTGTTTAATTGCATGTCCTCATTTCCCCTTTCCAACACGTACTTTTTGAAACCGCTTACAGTCTATCTATTTCGACATTATCCTTCCGAATTCCTTCTTTTATTTAAATTAATTATGGAAAAACCCACTAAAATTAAGCTTCAAAATCGAGTAGGAGGGAGTGATTAACTCCCGACCTCTCACACCACCGTACGTACCGTTCGGTATACGGCGGTTCAATTAAGATTGATAACGCAAGTCTTCGTAACGAGATATCAGACTTTTAAGCCCTTGGGAACTCCAATACGGGTCCCCAAGGGTTCTGTGTAGTATCGGACTTTTAGATATTCTCCAGTAACTTTTACGTGAATTGCCCCATTCATATGCTTTTCCCCTCGGGACGCCTAGTCCAATGAGTTTTCTCACCTTTGTACTTGGTTTCTTCCAGTTCTTCCACATACACATTCGTAGTCTTCTTTTAATCCACGAGTCAAATTTAATAAACACACTTGGCGTGTCAGCCAGTGCGAAATATCCACACCATCCCATCAGATATTGATTAAGTTTCTTGATCCGGTATTCCATCGCATAAGGTATCTTCCTTGAAGTGATTTCACGGATTTTGTTCTTCATTCGCTTCACACTTTCCTTGGCAATGCGAACCTTCGGTTCCTTACCACTTGTGAAACTAAAGCCAAGAAACTTCCTTTTCCATGGACGGTCAACTGCGGACTTATTCAGGTTCACTTTCAACTTAAGTTTACCTTCAATAAATGAAGTGATGGAGCTCATGACCCGATTACCTGCTTTCTGTGTTCTCACGTAGATATTGCAGTCATCGGCATATCGGACAAACTTATGCCCCCTCTTCTCCAATTCATTATCAAGTTCATCAAGGACGATGTTGGAAAGGAGTGGACTCAAAGGTCCTCCTTGCGGAGTCCCTTCTTCACTCATTGTCACGATACCATTTATCATGATGCCCGATTTGAGATATTTACGGATTAATCTAAGAAGATGTTTATCTTTGATTCGTTTCGCAAGTGTCCCCATGAGTCTGTCATGGTTCACTTTATCAAAGAATTTCTCCAAGTCGATATCGACAACCCAGCGATTTCCCTCCTGTATGTACCCTCTTGCTTTTCTGACTCCATCGTGAGCACTTCGATTAGGACGAAATCCATAACTATGGTCTGAGAATGTCGGGTCATATAGAGAAGTTAATACTTGGGCTATCGCCTGTTGGATAAAGCGGTCTATCACGGTAGGGATACCTAATAGACGCACACCCCCGTCAGGTTTCGGGATTTCGACCCTGCGGACAGGTTGCGGTTCATAGGTTCCCTGAAGAAGTTCCATTTTCATGGATTCCCAATGTTCTAGGATGTGCTTCCGTAGGTTTTGTACGGGCATTTCATCCACACCGTAGCTTCCTTTATTGCGCTCCACCCGTTTCAGGGCAGAAAGCAGGTTTTCACGTGACAGTATTCGCTCCATCAACATGCGTTACGCCTCTTTCCGTGAACAACGGTTCTTCTTATGCCAGTCCTGCTCCACCATCTCGAAGTCCCCCGTGGAATTCACCACTTCCTCCTTCAAGCATGCCTTATCGGTTATCTGTGTTCTTCGCAGGTTGCTGAATGCCAAGATGTTGTTCTCTCTTAATTGTTCAGCCCTTCCCATTCTTCTCGAGTTCGAATGGTACTATGGCGTCTGCTGACTTCTGATTGTTCAGCTACCCATCACTGAGTAGGTTACCAAGTGTACTTGGCATACCAATCAGACCTCCCCAGGTAAGAACGTAGTCTTTCCCTCCATCTATCTGCTTCATTTACTACATATGACCTTCGGCAGAAAGGGCTTTGTTTTGAATTGCAAACTCACCCAATCATACATAGCCTTATATGAAGTTCGTGTTCCTCAGACCGGAGGTTTGCCGCTCGCTTCCTTCAGATTCCATGTCACCATGGACACCCTTGCGTTAAGCTAACTGCTACTTCTGCCTTCACAGTTCGGGACTTGCACCCTATAGACTACGCCCATGCTGGGCGCACAATATAAAAAAGGCGTAGACGAGTTGTCTACACCTTTTTTATTCCTTCACAGTCTTCGTTTCAATTGAATCATCCGCAGTCGGAAGGTTCATGTCTTCATATTTCGGAGGTAGTACTCTTTTAATGAACAACGTGAGAATCAAGGCTACAACAGCAATAATGGTAGCAATGAAGAACGAGTAATTGATGCCGTCCAGCATCGCCTTCAAGCCAATTTCATGCTCCAACGCCGCCATTCCACCTTTATCAGCAGGTATATTCCCGCTTGCCGCTGCATCTTTAAAAAGGGATTCCCCTGATTTCTCCATCCGCTTCGTCATGATCGTAAGCAGAATCGCAGAACCGATTGCACCGGAAACTTGTTGCAGCGTATTATTCATCGCCGTTCCGTGCGGGTTCGATTTCATCGGCAACTGATTCAAACCGTTTGTCATGATCGGCATCATGACCATCGACATCCCGAACATCCGGATTGTGTAAAGCGCCATCAAATAGTAATACCCTGAATGCAATTCAAGTCTACTCAAATAAAACGTCGTAACGACCGTGATCAACAGTCCAACGATCGCAAGTGTTCGAGCACCATATTTATCGAACAGGCGACCTGTGATCGGCGACATGATTCCCATGAGCACTGCACCTGGAAGCATCAAAATTCCTGCTTCAAACGGCGAAATGCCGCGAACTTCCTGAACGTAAAGCGGCGTCAGGATCATCCCTGAGAACATCGCTACTGACAAAACAATCGAAATGACTGATGCAAGAGCAAACATCGGGTACTTATAAATTCTAAAGTCCAACATCGGATCTTCCATCCGCAACTGGCGAAGGATGAATACAATTAGTGCAATCGCTCCAATTGCAATTGTCCCATAAACAACCGGGGCACCCCATCCTTTTTCTCCCGCTGAGCTGAATCCATACAGCAGACCGCCGAAACCGACGCTCGACAAAGCGAGGGAGAAAACGTCTAGCTTCACAGACGTATTCGGCGTAATATTTTTCAACTTCCAAAGCGCAAAAAGGATCGTAATGATCGCAAACGGCAACACGATTTCAAAAAGTGTGCGCCATGAATAATGTTCGACAATCCAACCTGACAATGTCGGCCCGATTGCAGGCGCCGTAAACATGACAAGCCCGAACATCCCCATCGCCGATCCCCTTTTCTCAATTGGGAATGCGACAAGCATAACGTTCATTAATAACGGCATCATTAACGCGGAACCCGATGCCTGGATCATACGCGACGCAACGAGCAAACCGAATGTCGGCGCAAAGATGGCGAAAGCCGTTCCAATCGTAAATAACGTCATCGCCGTTAAAAATAGTCTACGGTTCGTAAACTTTTGGACAAAGAAAGCACTCGCTGGAATCATGATACCGTTCACAAGCATATAGCCGGTCGTCAGCCATTGAACCGCAGACGGCTTTACCGCAAACTCATTCATGATAGAAGGCAAGGCAATATTCAATAATGTATTGTTCAAAATCGCGACGAACGCCCCGAAGAATAAAATCGCTATCATTCCGTAAGGAGGCTTTTCGTGCATTTTCTTTATATCCATTTCCAATAGAATTCCTCCATTCATAATCATTCAATTCACGTACACAATTTAATAGTTTATACTCACAGTCCAAAATGAGCAAGTAAAAAATTCGACTTCTAATAAAAAAAGTTTTCACCACTGTCATTAAAGCGTTTTGTCTGATAAAATCAATTTATACTTCAAGTCTAAAATGTAAGGTGAGATAGATGAACGAGCGTAAACGACAAGTCATGTTAACCGCAAAGAAGCTATTTATTGAAAAAGGATTCACATCCACTTCCGTCCAAGACATTTTGGAGGAGGCGAAAATCTCCAAAGGAACGTTCTATAATTATTTCACTTCCAAAAACGAATGCCTCATGGCCATATTGGAAGATGCTCATAATGAGTCTGTCATTCGAAGGCGCGAACTGCTCGCTGGTCGGGATAAAAAGAATAAAGACATATTGGCAGAGCAAATCCTCGTCCGGATGCAAGTAAACCGGGAGCTAAATTTACTTCCGATTTACGAGGCAGTTTTTTATTCCAATGATGAAGAGCTACGAAATTTCGTGAAAGCGTACCATCTCGGCGAGTTGAAATGGATTGCCGGTCGCCTCGTCGACGTCTATGGCAAGAAAGCGGAACCCCATGCATTCGATTGCTCCGTCATGACTCTTGGGATGATCCAACAACTGAACCACTTCTGGAAAGCCGGCTCCTCCAAAGATCTAGACATCGGAAAGCTTGTCCATTTCACGTTTCGGAGGATGGACGCCCTTATGTCCGACTTAATAGAACAGAAGGACGTCCTTCTTGAAAAGCATATGATTACACCTATAGGGGTTCCTTCCAAAGAGTTGAAGGAAAAAATCCATGAAGTACTAGTCGCACTGAAAAGGGAGTTGGAGCTGGATGAAAGCAGTCTGGAATATACGGAATTCCTATTAACGGAGCTGCAAACCGAAAAACCAAGGGTATCCCTATTGGAAGCGGTCGGTCGTTCATTCCGCGAAGCGAGCAACGGCACACAGCTTGCCGATCGTGTGAATGAAGTCTTATATTTACTTTGGAAATATATCGATACAATTAATACAAAGTAATGAAACTTTCGATGAAGTCTGCCGTACAATTAATCAGCAACTAAATTGGAGGAGGCTATTTATGAACAATCACGAAATCGATTTCAAACTGTATGGAGACGATATGCAATTTGTAGAGGTCGAACTCGATCCCGGCGAAACAGTCGTCGCAGAGGCCGGTTCTTTGATGATGATGGAGGACGGAATTGAGATGGAGACGATCTTCGGAGACGGCTCTGGCAACTCAGGCGGCGGACTTATGGGCAAATTGATGGGAGCCGGAAAACGTTTGTTGACTGGGGAAAGCCTCTTCATGACAACGTTCACGAATGAAGGTTCAGGTAAAAAGCACGCTTCCTTTGCAGCTCCTTATCCCGGCAAAATCATTCCGATGGATTTAAGTGAATATAACGGCAAGATCGTCTGTCAGAAGGATGCATTTTTAGCAGCTGCAAAAGGCGTTTCTGTCGGGGTTGAATTTCAAAGGAAACTTGGCGTCGGCTTTTTCGGCGGCGAAGGCTTCATTATGCAGAAGCTTGAAGGGGACGGCATGGCGTTCGTTCACGCGGGAGGAACAATCATCGAGAAAACCCTTTCCCCAGGTGAAACACTACGTGTCGACACAGGATGCCTCGTCGCTATGACGCAGGACGTCGACTATAATATTGAAATGGTGAAAGGCGTCAAAACGGCATTGTTCGGCGGCGAAGGATTGTTCTTCGCAACATTAAGAGGGCCGGGCAAAGTATGGATTCAATCATTGCCGTTCTCCAGACTCGCAAGCCGCGTCTTCGCAGCAGCTCCGCAAACTCCAGGCGGCGGCTCACGCGACGAAGGCAGCATCGCAGGCGGATTGTTCAATATGCTTGGCGGAAAATAAGAAAGTAAAACCGGAACGCCTCGGCGTCCCGGTTTTTTCATGCTCGAACCACTCATAAAGTTGCAAAATCACGCATAAATTTGTCGAATGAAGCATAAATCCAAAATTCAACGCATAACCGCTGTCAGACGCGCATAAATCCTCAAATTGACGCATAAACCGCCAATATCGCTCATAAATGCAGAAATTCACGCATAAACGGACATATTACTTTAATTTGCGCCATTCAACAACAGCCAAACATAGCGCGCTTCCTCTTCACTTCCCGGTTGGATGTTCATCTGTTTCGGATAATCGATTGTTTTCGCCTTGAACGTCATCAAATGCATGACGTGGCCATTCGCCTTCGCCGCTTTTTCGAGCATTTCCCTAGCTTCTTCCGATTTCCCGCCTGATGCATCAAGCTCCAATTTCCAATCAAGGTATAAATACGTCGCATCACTTTGTGAACCTTTTTCATAGCGGACCATCAGTTCAGCAGCTTCGTTAAATCGCTCGGCATGGATCAAACAAGCAACCGCTTCAAAGCGTGCGCCTTGATTATCTGTCGGGTTCATTCGGACGAGATCCTTGAATACGTCTGCCGCCTCATCAAATTCTCTTTGTTTGAATAAATGGACGCCATACGCGAAAGCGGCTCGCATGAATGGCCGGTTCGGAAGATTCATCCACGGATTTTCACCAGGCTCGAACGTCTTGCTCGCATTGCGAATCGCCTTTTCGTATAGGGCGGACGCTTTCTTCATATCACCTTCTACTTCCGCCTCAAGCAATAGTGCATCCGGAAGTGTAGGCGAAATCGCTATCGCCTTCGCAGCGAGCTCCCGACGTTCCTCTTCGCTTTCTGCGGCAAACGCTTCATATGCAAGCATTTGCGCCCTTCCTTCATCGACATCAGGCTTCCGTTCCGGTTCAACGACACCAGCCGTCGTCATCGCCGTTTCCCAAAGACCTTTTTCTGTAAGACGCGGATCGGTGCCGATGTCGTACACAACATTCGCCATCGGTTCATCGAAGCTGCCCATCATTTCTTCATATAAGGAGGATAAATCGTCAACAAACGGCTTCATCCCTTCACATGACGCTTCATAGCGGGATGCAATTTCCGCCTCACTATCTTCTAGACCTCTCACGACGCCGAGCTTTGCACCCGTCCAAACAGCAGCTGCAACAAAATCATTCACCGATGGAATTTCCTGCTGAACATTCATGAAGTACGCGACCGCTAATTTATGCATATTCTCCCGCGTGTCAGCGTCCTGTCCGAGTTCACGCAACGCCACTTCCAACGCTTTCAATGCATCCAATTGCGAAGGAACGAGTACTTCCTCGACCAATTCATTAAGCGACGCCAAGCTCCGTTTAATGAAAAGCTCATAAATATCGAGCGCATGTGCACGCACGAATTCCTCAGGTGTCTTCCCTTCATTGTCTTCTCGCAATTCCATCAACGACCGCTTCGTCTGCTTGCTCCATTTTGCGAGGAACATCATCGAAGAAACCGGCGCGATTGCGTCTTCCCTTTTGCGCGGATCACGCAACACCGCCCCGAACATTAACGTTCCTTCGTCGACTGGCATTCCTTCATTGCGGGTGACATAATATTCTTCTCCGGTGAACAGCTGACGGACTTTCAGCATGCTCGTTTCAGCGCCGACCACTTCCGCGAGAAGCATGAAAGGCTCGTCCCACGCCTTTAAAACCGAAACGACCGCTTCACGCTTCGCTACCCCTAATTGCTCCTGTATGTATTCATGCCAGCCGGTCGGATTGTAGACGAATAAATAAAATTCACCCGCTGCCTCTTCGATATCATCCTTCATCCAGCTGTCCGAAAGACGAAGTAGCCACTCCCGCATCATCCGGATCATCTCTTTCCGGTCTTCCCCTTTTGGATAAAGCTCAAAGAAATTACCAAGGATTTGATCCACCTCTTCATTCACAAGCATTCCGACTAAATCAGGCCCCGTCTTCCCGCAGCATTTCTTATACTTTTTTCCACTCCCGCACGTGCAAGGATCATTTCTGCCAATCATCATACAACCCCCTCTTGATGCTTTCCCTCATCATAACAAATATGATGTGGCGATGTCGCTTCGGCTATTTTTTTGTAGTTCAATGGTCCTGAAATGACAATAACTCTTAGGAAATGATCGATAACTTCCGGGAAATGAACGATAACTCACTTCAATTGACCGATAATTTCTGGGAAATGATCGATAAACCTTTAGAAATGATCGAAACTAAAAACACCCGGGGCCTCCCGGGTGTTTTCAACTTCCCCTATAGCAATAAATACGCAATTGGCGTCACGATAATGATTGTCAAAATGACACGTTGCACCCAGATCGCAATGAGCTGCGGAATGGAAATCGGAATTTCTGTTGAAACGATACACGGCACAACCGCAGAGAAAAAGATGATGGACGAAACCGATACGACCGCAATGACGAACTTGACGACCAATGCCGATTCCACAACGAGCAATGCCGGCAAGAACATTTCCGCGATGCCGAGCGCGCTCGCTTTTGCAACTAACATCGGCTCCGGCAGCTGCAATGCCCATGTGAACGGATAGAAAATATATCCGAGCCAATCGAAAACAGGTGTGAATTCAGCCAACACAAGCCCCAACAGTCCGATGGATAAGATTGAAGGCAAGATTGCCATTGCCATCAGAAGTCCGTCTTTAACATTCATGACGATATTTTGCCCGAGTGTCGGCGCTTTCGATACTGTCTCCATCGCTTCACTCCAAGCAGTTACAAAGCGCTTCCCTTCCGGCTTCACTTCGGGCTGAGGCGTCGATCCTTCATAATACTCGTTTTTAATAGAACGCAACGGCCATAAATGCACCGTAATTGCCGTGACGATAAAAGTGACAACTAACGTCACCCAGAAATACAAATTCCACATGCTCATCAAGTCGAGCGTCTTCGCCACGACGACCATGAAAGTCGCAGAAACCGTCGAGAAGCCCGTCGCAATGATAGCGGCTTCCTTTGCCGTATATTTCCCTTCTTTATATACACGATTCGTAATTAAAAGCCCTAACGAATACGATCCGACGAATGAAGCAACGGCATCGATCGCAGACCTGCCCGGCGTTCTCCAAATAGGACGCATGATTGGCTGGACGAGGACACCGATGAATTCCAATAGGCCATAGCCGACTAATAAAGCTAGGAATATCGCGCCGATTGGGACTAATAATCCTACAGGTATAACTAACTTATTTAACAAAAACGGTCCCATGTCAGGATCAAAAAGCCATGCCGGTCCAATGTTGAAGACGAGCATGATGCCGACAACTAAACCGATCACTTTGAAAAAGGAAAAAACGACATCGACCTTCGATTTTTTCCAAGTGCCTGAAACGAACGGATAAACTGCACCGGCTAAAATAACGAGCAACGCATAATACGGCAGTGCCCCGCCGCCATACGTTTGAATCCATGTGACGATATGATCCAGCATAATTGAATTCTTTCCGCCGATTGTGACAGGAACGAAAAACATAAATGCCCCAAACGCGCTAAAGACAAAAAACTTCCACATGCCAGGATTTGATTGCGTTTTCACTTTCTCCCCTACTTGCGCCATAAACTTTCCCCCTTCTCCTAATGTTCCAATAACTTCAATTGAAAGAAAGCCGTGAATGAATCCAGCATCTGTTCATCCACGGCAAAACCTTACCCTACGACCAATTCTCCCTTTTTCCAAACCTTATCGACATGATTCACGCCGAATAAATATTGAAGCTCCTGATAGTTCGAGATGTCCCACATGACGATGTCCCCTTGCTTGCCGACTTCGAGCGACCCGACTTTGTCCTCCATCTTGATTGCGCAAGCGGCATTCATCGTTGCCGCGACAAGCGCTTCCGCAGGAGTAAGTCGCATTGAGATGCACGCCAAGTTCATGACGAGCGGCATTGAAGTCGTCGGTGACGAGCCCGGATTACAGTCTGTCGAAATAGCGACAGCTACGCCTTCATCGACCATTTTCCGTCCCTTTGCAGCATCCTCGCGTAAGTACAATGCAGTTGCTGGCAATAAACAAGCGATTACTCCCGCTTCTGCCATTTGCTTAATACCTTCGTCAGATGCTTTCAATAAATGCTCCGCCGAAATGGCGCCGACTTTCGCCGCAAGCTCCGCCCCTCCGTACGACTCAATTTCGTCCGCATGGATTTTCGGAATCAGCCCAAACTTCTTCCCCGCCTCCAAAATGCGTTCAGATTGCTCTGGTGTGAACACGCCCACTTCGCAGAACACATCATTGAAAATCGCGAGCTTCTCTTCTGCCACGACAGGAAGCATATCGTTAATAATGCTATCAATATATTCATCTTCATTGCCTTTATATTCTTGCGGGACGGCATGCGCACCCATGAATGTCGGTACGAGGTCGATCGGATGGATTTCATTCAACCGCTTCATCGCCCGAAGCTGCTTCAGTTCCGTCTCAAGATCGAGTCCGTAGCCGCTTTTCCCTTCGACAGTCGTCACACCGTGCTTTAGGAATGAATCCAGTCTGCGCAACGTTTGCTCCACGAGTTCATCTTCTGTCGCTTCACGCGTCATTCGTGTTGTCGCATGGATACCGCCGCCCGCATTCATAATTTCCATATACGTCGCGCCTTCGAGACGCATTTCAAATTCACGCTCGCGGCTGCCGCCGTAGGCAACATGCGTATGCGGATCGACGAGGCCAGGAGTGACGAGTCGTCCTGTTGCATCGATGATGTCCGCCTCAGACGCACGGTCGCCGAATTGACGCTCCAATTCCTCGGTTGTGCCGATCGCTGCAATGACGCCATCCTCAATCCACACACTGCCATCTTCAATAATGCCTAGTTCAGACATTTCCTTGCTCTTGCGCGGCTCGTTTTTACCCGCAATTGTCGCTAGTTGTGCTGCATGTTTAATCCAGATCGGTTTCAAGAATTTCCACCTTCTATCATCGGGATGTTAACCCCTTTTTCCTTCGCTGTCTGAATAGCGAGATCATAGCCCGCGTCGACGTGGCGTGCGATTCCCATTCCAGGATCCGAAGTCAACACACGCTCAAGTCGCGCTTCCGCTTCCTTCGTTCCGTCCGCGACAATAACCATACCTGCGTGCTGGGAATAGCCCATCCCGACGCCACCGCCATGATGGACAGATACCCAAGTTGCCCCGCCAACCGCATTGATCATTGCGTTTAAGATCGGCCAGTCGGAAACAACATCCGAGCCATCCTTCATCGCTTCCGTCTCACGGTTCGGGGAAGCAACTGAACCAGAATCGAGGTGATCGCGTCCAATGACGATCGGCGCACTTAATTCACCGCTAGCAACCATGTCATTGATGATTTTTCCGAAACGTGCACGTTCACCGTATCCCAACCAGCAAATCCGTGAAGGAAGCCCTTGGAATTGGATTTTCTCCTGCGCCATTCTGATCCAATTGCAAAGATGCGTATTATAGCTGAATTCACGTAAGATGACTTCGTCCGTCTTCCGGATATCTTCCGGGTCTCCCGAAAGCGCCACCCAGCGGAAAGGTCCTTTCCCTTCGCAGAATTGCGGACGGATATACGCTGGAACGAAACCTGGGAAATCAAATGCCCGTTCAACGCCTTCATCCTTCGCCACTTGACGGATGTTGTTTCCGTAGTCAAATGTAATGGCACCTTTATCCATCATCTCGATCATTGCCGCAACATGCTTCGCCATTGAAGCTTTCGACCGTTTCACGTACTCATTCGGATTTGAAGCGCGAAGATCCGCAGCTTCCTCAAGCGACATGCCGGATGGAATATAACCATTCAGTGGGTCATGCGCAGACGTCTGATCCGTCAATACATCCGGGTTGAATCCACGTGCAATCATTTCTGGCAATAAATCCGCTGCATTCCCTAGAAGTCCAATCGATAGCGCCTTCCCTTCCGCCTTCGCCTCTTCCGCGAGTCGGATCGCTTCATCGAGAGAATCCGTTTTCACATCTGTATAACGTGTTTCAATACGGCGATCGATACGCGTTTCATCGACTTCAATTCCGATGCAGACGCCGCCCGCCATCGTCACCGCCAATGGCTGCGCACCACCCATGCCGCCAAGGCCAGCCGTCAACGTGATCGTTCCTTTCAATGACTCCCCGAAATGCTGCTTTGCTAGTTCCGCAAACGTTTCGTAAGTCCCTTGCACAATTCCTTGCGATCCGATATAGATCCAGCTGCCCGCCGTCATTTGCCCATACATCATTAAACCCTTCTTGTCGAGCTCATGGAATGTATCCCAATTGGCGTAAGCCGGAACGATATTCGAGTTGGCAATCAATACGCGAGGTGCATCTGTATGGGACTTAAAAATAGCAACCGGTTTACCCGATTGGATCAATAATGTTTCATCATTCTCAAGATCCTTCAAAGAACGGACGATGGCGTCAAAGCTCTCCCAGTTACGCGCCGCCTTCCCAATCCCCCCATAGACGACGAGCTTCTCAGGATGCTCCGCCACATCAGGATGCAAATTGTTCATGAGCATCCGAAGCGCCGCCTCTTGTTGCCACCCCTTCGTATTCAATTCTGTGCCTGTATATTGAACAACTTTCTCCACTGTATCCGCTTTCATTTTATAACATCCTCCCTTTCGTTACTATCATTCTATAGGGAAGGTTCAGATAATTGTTTATGAATTGATAGCAAAACTATACTTTATTGACTAACTAATAATTAATTAGTGCATATTTTTGACGAATTTAATTTCCATTACTATTGAATAAAAGAGTGAACCATTTCTCGACCCACCAAGAAACAGTTCACTCTATTAAAGCAACATCCCTAAAAACGTTTCGAAATTCACACCGTCTTGGCTTATTATCCTTTCCTTCACGGTCGCTTCGATTGCGGCAGATAAAAACTTCTCTGCAAGCTCCATTGTCTCTGCAACGTCTTGGCCGCGCATCATGCCACCCATAATGACAGATGCAAATAAATCACCCGTTCCGGAATAACTTTTTCCGTTATATTCCTGAAGACTGTGAAAGGTGCGGAATCCGTCGATATACATATTGCCAACATGTCTTGTTTCCGAAATGGCTGGCGGATTCAAGCCGGTAATGATGACTTTCGCATTTGTTGCTGACTGCAGCTGCCGGCCCGCCTCCTCAATCGCGGATAAATAATCTTCGTTCGTTTGATGGCTTTGCAGCTTATCATACGACAGGCCCGTCAGCAGACAGCACTCCGTTACATTCGGCGTGATAATATCCGCGCGCCTCGCTAGTTCTTTCATATAATCAATCAGCTCACCAGACAAAGCCTCATACATCTCTCCTCGATCCCCCATTACCGGATCGACAAGAAGCGTTGTCCCTTCCTTGTAAAACGTATGTAAAAACGAAAAGATATTTTCGATTTGCTCTTTGCCTGTCACGAAACCCGTTTGAATGCCGTCAAAAGCAGCGCCCAACTTGCTCCACTCGTCTACAAAATGATTCATCTTCGACGTCAAATCCTCGCAATAATAGCTCGGGTACTCTGTCTGTGATGTCAAAATGGCAGTCGGCAGCGGCACTGCCTGCACCCCCATGACAGATAAAACCGGAATGGCCGCTGTAAGCGAGCATTTTCCGAAGGATGACATATCTTGGATGACCGCAACTTTTTTCATTAGATTTCCCACCTAACTCGTCGGTACTTGCACTTTCTCCATCGTATCACAATAAGGGGTAATCAAGAATACAGGAGACGAACAATTTCCTCTCTACTTATCTGACCCCTATTACTTTCGTCGAACTGGCACTTTTGTGATGGTCAGTCTTTCAGTAAAATGAAAGTACTCAAAATTCCATGTAGTGAGGAAGTGGATTCGCATATGCAAAACATACAGCGTAAAAAACAATCGGAAACTGACATCGTGCTTATACAACGACAAACGCGTTCGAAAACTTTCGATTTAGTGCTTACCGCTATTTTGTCGGCATTTGTACTTATCGCAACCATGATCAATATAAAACTTCCAATTGGGCAAGGCGGATTAATCCACCTTGGAACAGCGATGCTGTTTATCGTAGCCATTTTATTCGGGCCAAAAAAGGGAGCACTTGCCGGAGCCATCGGGATGGGCTTATTTGATATTTTTGGCGGTTGGGCCATTTGGGCTCCGACGACCATCGTCGCTCGTGCTTTGCAAGGCTATATCGTCGGAAAGATCGCCTGGTCGAACGGTCACCGGGGAGATAATGTTAAACTCAACATCTGGGCGGCCGTTGCTTCCACACCAGTCATGCTCGCGGTCTACTATATCGGGCAAGGCATTATGTATAACAACTGGGTGGCGCCACTGGCATCCATCCCGGGCGACCTCATTCAAAGCGTCGTCGGTCTGCTTATTGCCATACCACTTTGCCTCACTTTGAAAAAAACACCGTTTTTCCGGAAGAAATTTTAAGTAAAAGCCGTGAAGAAATAGAAATGGATTCGGATGATAGGGAGAAAAACACTAAAAAGTGCAATAGCAGTTTGATTAGCATGAAATTTAACAGTAAATCGACCAATAAAAGAACAGGACTTAAAAATGCTTAGAATTCTAAGCGTTTTTTAAGTCCTGTATTTTTCAGAATACCGTTCTGCACATCTATGCTTTCTGGACAATCCTATTTACGCAGTTCTCCATCACTAAATTTATAATAGAGACCTTGCATAAAGAAATAATTCAATTAAGCCAATCATTACAACTAGAGCGTCTCATCCAATTTATGAATCTTCGAGTGAGAAATTAAATATACATTGCCTAAGATGTCGATTTTGTCTCCCTTTACACGTACAGCGCAATCTTTGTTCGACGCATAAACATTCATTTCTTCCGACAGGAGAGATAGTTCGCTTTGAACCAGGGCAATGTTATTTTCGAGATCAAAATGAGACAAGATGGAAAAATTGTCAAGACCGATTCCGTTGTAAACAGAGCTCATTTCAACTTCATATCCAAAGTTTTTCGAGCATAACCATTTAGCGGACATGTTAATTGCACCAGCGCTTGCCCCCATCACAACAGCGCTGCTTTTTTTAATTGACTTCGATATTTCATATTCCATTAAAAAATCATTTTGTTTAAGAGTATTCCCACCCAACAAGAAAATGACTGAAGCATTTTGAATTATCGTTTGGACATCTTCCTTCTGTACGCGATAATTAATTAAATGATATTCCTCAAACCTAACGCCAGCCTGGTCAAGCCACGAGCGTTCAGTAGCACCATCATCTTCATAAAAAGATGGATTCGAGCTAATCATAGCAAGCGATTTTCTATCAGTTATATCCTCCTGTAACACCCTGACAAGATTCTCTGGAAATAAATTGGTAAACCAACCTAAATAATAGTGAGTTTTCATCAGTACCCCCCTAGCAAAGTATAAATAACTTTTATTCCTTTCTCCCAATCAACCAAACCCGTTATCCTTTTTTCGCTGCCTTTTCTTTCACTTAATCTCTACCTCATCCTGAACTGATACGGCGTCATCCCCGTCTCCTCTTTGAACCGCCGGCTGAAATACGGGGAATGTGTGAAGCCGGCGGACTTTGACACTTCTGCAACGGGCAAGTCGGTCTCTGTCAACAAACGCTTCGCTTCCTCGATCCTCATTTTCAGCAACGCTTCGCTGAAAGGCTTCCCTGCCTCCTTTGCAAACTTGCGGCTCAACGTACTTTTGTGAAGCTTCAGCTCATCGGCGCAAGCCGCCAAGCTCCAGGAAGCATCCCAATAATTTGCCGCAATCCGTTCCTGCACTTTTTCGACCAAGCTGCCTACCTGATTCGATTGACCCGCAGATGACTGAAGCAATTCCGCAATGAACCCGATGAAAGATTGAATGATATCGTACATGACCGGCTCGCGGATAACCGTTTCAAACAGTGAATGGTAAGCTTGCTCCATCGGCTGCGACTTCAATGATTTCGCGGTCATATACCGGCGGATTTGCGCGAGTATGCTCGTCAGCCGTACACGGACCATTTCAGGGTCTGGGAATGGCGATTCAAGCGTCAGGAAATCCTGTTCCATCCACTCTCGGATTTCCGCCACTTGTCGTTTCTCGAGCATCTCCACCCACTTCCGTTGCTCAAGCGGCGATAAAAACGGATCCATGTCCCTCCAATGAAGGTCCTCCTGCTCGGTCGTCAAAATATCATAACCATCATAGAAGATCCGCTCATGATACTTGCGCATTTTTTTATAAAGCTCCCGGTACATCCGGTTTTCATCCGCATGCAAATAAATCGTCAGCAACGCGTCCGATTGGCGTTTCCATTGAGCGAAAAAAATCGAATATGCCTCTTGTAGGATGTGCACATCTTTCAGCTGATGGACGACAAGGACAAAATTCGAAAATGGGAAAATATCATATACCGTCGGAAAATCGTGCAATTCGAGTTCGCGGACGAGATGGTCGAGCTCATCCAACCGCGATGGCGCGATTAAACTTAAAAGCACTGGATGTTCCGCCTTTGTCTCCCCGATGAGAAAATCTTCGTATGTGACGACTGCTTCCCGCGGTTGGACGGGGCCTTTCAGCTGCGTCCTTTCATTCCGCCAGCGGAAGCGGATTTGCTGGACTTGTTTGACGAGCCGGTCGGGTTGGAATGGCCGGAAGAGGATGTCTTCCGCTTTTAGGGAGAGCGCTTTGTAGACTGTTTGGAATGTCCTTTCGGAGGAAATGCCGAGCCAGATGGCGTGTGTCGGCAGTTCGAATTCCGCTGTCATGATGTAGGTCATGTCGATAATGTATAGGTACGCATCATCGGAAGTATCTGCCCTCTCCGCAATTTCCACTTGGACGTCATTCCATTGAGAAGTAAGCAGCCATTTTAGCCCTTGCGCTTCGAGTGAATCTTTAATAAGCAGTCGTATTTTCATGCGATCACCTTTTTCGGGATTTGATTTATTTCAATCTAGCTTTATACTGATGGCAAGAAGTCTTTCATTTCAGAAAGGATGAGTGTTTATGAATAAAGTCAATGAATCTATTTGGATAGGCCGGGTTGACGATACGGAGGACCGTGCTAGTTTCCGCTATCATCAAGTCGTTGAACTGGCCGATATCGAGCAAATTTCAGGCGGCTGCGCCATCATTGGTTTCGAATGCGAGGAAGGCGTCCGGCGGAATAAAGGCCGTCTTGGCGCAGCTGAAGCTCCGAATGCTTTGCGCAGTGGGCTTGCGAACCTTCCGTGGCGTTTCCAGGAAAGTGCGCAGGTTTATGACGTCGGCAATATTGCGTGTGACGGCGAAGACTTGGAGTCCGCTCAACAGCAACTTGGCGAAGCGGTCACGGCTATCCTTTCGAAAAATGCAAAGCCGATTATTCTTGGCGGTGGTCACGAAACATTGTACGGACATTATCTCGGAGTCCGTGAAGCCATTGGCAAAGATACGTCACTCGGCATCGTCAATATCGATGCGCATTTCGATTTGCGCCCGTATGACGAACAGCCTTCTTCCGGTACGATGTTCAGGCAAATTTTAGAGCAGGATTCGAATGCTTCGTATTTCGTCGCTGGTATCCAACGTTACGGAAACACACAGGAACTGTTCGACCGGGCAGATTTGTTAGGTATTACATACGTGCATGAAGACGAAATGATTCCTGGGCATCTTGATGAGTTGATGAATGCACTTGATAATTTCATTGCGGAGCACGACACGGTGATGCTCACGTTATGTACAGATGTATTGAACGCAGCGTTCGCTCCCGGCGTCAGCGCTCCTTCCCCATTCGGGCTGGAGCCGTCTACGGTGCGCGCCATTATCCGGAAAGTCGCGGAACATGAGAAAACGCGTTCCTTCGATATTTGCGAAGTGAATCCCGCTTTGGACGAAAACGGACGGACAGTGAAGCTAGGAGCTCATTTTGTGAATGAAGCGATTGTGAATTTGATGAATTAAGTGATGCCCGCCATTTGATCGGCGGGCTTTTTTATTCAGACGACACGATTTTTCGGTTCTATTCCTTCGAGCACGTTCATGATCGCTTCTACGTTCAATTTCATCATGGTGCGGCGCGTTTCGACGCTTGCGCTTCCAATATGGGGGACTGCCGTGACGTTCGATAATGTGAGCAGTGGATTCTCGAGAGGAATTGGCTCCGTTTCAAAAACGTCCAGCCCTGCTGCAAAAATCGTTTCATTTTTCAACGCGTCATAGAGGGCGACTTCATCGACAATACCGCCGCGTGACACGCTAATGAGAGTCGCCGTTTTCTTCATAAGCGACAGTTCCCATTCGCCGATCATCCCTTTCGTCTCTTCGGTGAAAGGCACGAGAATCACAACATGATCGGCCCGTTTTAATAGGTCGTCCAATTCGGCGTATTCGACGCCAAACTCTTCTTCTGTTTCAAGCTTTCGGCTACGGTTATGATAAAGTACATGCATATTGAACCCTTTCCCCCTACGCGCAACCGCTTCGCCGATCCGCCCCATTCCGATAATGCCGATGGTTGTCCCATGTACATCCATTCCTGTAAAGCCCATCGGCGTCCATGAAAGCCAACCGCCTTCCCGCAATTCCTTCTCTGCCGAATTGAAACGGCGCGCCGTGGCAAGCAGTAAGCCGAATGCAAGGTCCGCAGTCGTTTCCGTCAACACATCGGGCGTATTCGTCACGATAATGCCCTTCTCCTTCGCCGCTTCCGTATCTATATTATTGAAGCCAACCGCCAAATTCGAAATTACTTTTAAGTTTGTGGCGCTTTCCAGCATATCGCGGTCGATCGTATCCGAAAGCATCGTCCAAAGCGCATCTGCTTGCGCAATCTCTTTTCGTAATATCTCGTCAGGCACCGCCACGTCTTCCGAATCCCACATCCGGACAGTGAACTTCTCTTTTAAAGGTGCCACGAGCTCATCAGGCAGCTTTCTTGTAATAAAAATAGTCGGTTTCATCGCAATCCCTCCTGTTTCATTTATTTTAGCATAATTCAGTCGGTTCTTTTTTATGGTTATCTATCGAGTTCACAAATTTATCGATTGAATATGGAGAGTTATCTATTGAATCGCGTGGATTATCTATTGAATGTGGAAAGTTATCTATCGAATCATGAAAGTTATCACCATTTCATGACTTTGGAGCTATCCGAGAGTTTCCTCATAACACCTAAATGGCCGCCCGAAAAGTTATCGATCATTTCCTAGCGAATATCGGTCATTTTCACATTTTTATCGGTCATTTGAGCCGACTTATCGTTCATTTCCCAACAGTTATCGATCATTTCCCGAGAGTTATTGTCATTTCATGACCTAAGACCTACTTAAAAACAAACAAAAAGTGCTCCGCCTTTCAGCGAAGCACATACATTTATCCACCAATATAACTCATATTAATCTTCTTCCGATTCTTCACTGTCTGTTCCGTTCGTTCGTCAGAATAACGGTCTCCGCGGCCTTGCCAAACGCCAGTAATCGCTTCGAGCAGCTCTTCGTCCGACATGCCGCTGCGAATCAATTCCCGCAGATCAAAACCGGATGAAGCGAACAAGCAAGTGTACAGCTTTCCATCCGATGAAAGCCTTGCCCGCGTACAAGTTGAGCAGAACGATTCCGAAACCGATGTAATAAAGCCGACTTCCGCTCCGTTGTCCAAATACCGATACCGTTTCGCCACTTCACCGTAATACTCCTCTTCGGCAGGCTCCATTTCGTATTCCGCGCGAAGCATTTCGTAGATTTCTTTCTTAGTCACGACTTTCTCGAAGCTCCAGCCGTTGTCGTTGCCGACGTCCATGAACTCGATGAAACGCAATGTAATGCCGCGTTCTTTGAAGTAGGCCGCCATCGGGAGAATTTCGCTTTCATTCACACCTTTTTGCACGACCATATTCATTTTAATCGTGAAGCCGATTTCCTTCGCGCGATCGATGTTCTTCAGGATAAGTTCCGGTTTAATGCCGCGCCCATTCATTTTCCCGAACAGCTCGGGGTCCATCGCGTCTAGGCTCATATTCAGCCGCCGGAGGCCCGCGTCATACAACGGTTGTGCATATTGACCGAGCAGCACGCCATTCGTCGTCAATCCGATATCCTCGATCCCTTCAATCTTTGTCAGCTTCGCGATCAAGTCGGGGAGGTCGCGCCGCATTAACGGCTCGCCGCCCGTCAACCGAAGCTTCTTCACACCAAGAGACGCAAATAGCTTCGCAAACCGCTCCATTTCTTCAAATGACAACAGCTCATTTTTCGGTAAAAACACATAATCATCACCGAAAATCTCTTTTGGCATGCAATACGTGCATCTGAAATTACAACGGTCTGTCACCGAAATACGCAAATCTCGGATCGGCCGGCCTAATTTATCTACAATCGGATTCATCCTCGTCAACTCCTTTCCAGGACATCCGGAGTGTTCGCATTCATGAAAATCTTGCTGGCGTCGTCTTCCGTCAGCAACTCGCCTTCAATCCACCGGACACCATGTTTCTCTTGAACATCCATTACCCGCCGCTTCCCGTTTTCAAGCGCTTTTCGCAAATCAGGCAGCACAACAGCGTCCCACACCGATACGAGTGGGTGAAACTTTCCGTCCAAAACGACGGCAGTCACACCAGAACTATGGCAGTCAAGCAACCGCCCGATCACGTCAGCTGTCATGAAAGGCATATCGCATGGAAGAACGAGATAACGTTCGGCGGGCAGTCTTTTCATCCCAGACAAAATCCCTGCAATCGGACCTTGCCCCGCAAAAGGTTCCATGTCTGTCGTTACAAGCAAGCTTTCAGGGAAACGGTCTACTAATTCGGGGCGCGTCACAACAATGCACTCTTCGCAAAACGGCGACAAAGCTTCCAATGACTGTTCATAGAAAGGCCTTCCATCCCATTCGGCAAATGCCTTCGGGGAACCGAACCGGCTCGATAAACCTCCAGCAAGGACAATTCCAGCCGTCTTCATCAGCCACCGCTCACCGGAGGAATGAATGCGCAGACATCACCTGACTCAATGACATCATCTTTCAATGCATATTCTTCATTAACTGCCACTTGGACATTATCCGCGCCAAATCCAGGATAGGATTCTTCTGCCCAGTTCAGCAGTTCGGCAACTGTCATCGAATCGCGGTCAAGCGTCTCAGCCCCTTTACCCGTCAATTCACGCAGTCTCGCAAAATAATTCACTTTAATCATTTTTGTTCAACCCCCTTTTCAGGATATTTCTTCTGAGCACCGATCCATTCTTCCCCGTCTTCCCAAATTTCCTTCTTCCAAATCGGCACGACTTCTTTTATGCGATCGATGGCATATTCATTCGCTTCATATGCCGCTTTTCTATGTGGTGATGAGACAGCGATGACGACGGCAATGTCCGAAATTTGCAGTTCACCGATCCGGTGGGCGATAGCGACATGTACGCCCGGCCATTTCTCTTCCATTTCCGCCCCGATTTCCGCCATTTTCTTCTCTGCCATCGGGACATACGCTTCGTAAGAGAGATAAAGTGTCTTCACCCCGTGTGTCCACTCCCGTACATTGCCTGTGAAAACTGTGACAGCTCCGGCTGAAGGATGAAGCACATAATCCATATATTTTTGAACCTCTATCGGTGTTTCTACGATTTCATATTGTTTCATTGCCATCTCCCCTTCCAATCCACTTCACAAACCATTCGTCAATTTGTTCCAAATGCTCACGCGAATGAATATGGGAGCAATCCGACGAAATTTCCGGACACCCGATCACGAGCTGCCGCCCTTGCAAATGACAGAGCGTATCCCAATCCTCTTCATTGCGTAGCAAAACTACTTTATCTCCAACCTCACCTTTATATCCTTCAATCAATAACACATCCGGCTTTCCGATCGTTGCCAATTCTTTAAGCTTGTCAAAATCGGGCTCTTCATTCCAACTGAATTGAATCGCTCCGCCACCCGCAACGAGTGTCGCATCCGCTCCATTTACTAAAAACTGCGACGTATCGGTCGTAGAACCACTCATATCCGGCTTCCCGCCATGTCCATGATGCTTCAGCACCGCGACAGACAAACCGTTCTTTTTTAATAAACGAACCCATCTCGCAATCAAAGTCGTCTTTCCGCTATTTTTATAGCCAACGACGTGCAATGTCTTCATAACGTCCATTCGCTGACGCCTTGTTCACTGCCGATTAACAGGATATCGACTTCATCCCCTTCAGCAAAGCCCCTCGTTCCACTTGGGAGCACGATCAAGCAATTCCCCCGGGCAATGGACGATACGGCATTCGATTTATTGAATCCCGCAGGCACTGCAACAACTCCGTCCGGCGTCAATTTCCAAGTCGCACGGATGAAGCGCGTGAATGGATTCGGCTTCGTAAAGTCCTCGTCCAATTTCGCCGTCATTCTTGGCATATAAGGAGCTGTTCCTCCCATCATCCCAAGAATTGCAGGTCTTGTAAACAGTTCAAACCCTGTGAAGCAAGCAGATGGATTGCCCGAAAGACCGAATAATAATTTATTTCCAAGCGCCGCGACAGTCGTTACACTGCCCGGACGCATTGCCACTTTGTTGAATAAAACCTTCGCGCCGAGCCGTTCATAAATGGCGGGCAAATAATCATAATCACCGACCGACACGCCACCCGTCGTAATAAGAAGATCAGTTTCAGCAATCGCCTTCTCAACGACAGCTGTACAAGCATCCAAATCGTCCGCCATCATACCGTATGAGTGGCATTCGATGCCCATCCGCTTTAATTGTGCGCGGATCATTGGACCGTTTGAATTCCGGATTTTGCCTGGTACGAGTTCATCAGCTACATCTAACAATTCTGTCCCTGTCGACAAAATTCCTGCAACCGGCTTTTTCGCCACTTTCACTTTTGCATAACCGAACGTTGCGAGCAATGCGACAGTCCCCGGATGGATGAGTGAACCCGCTTCGATAAGCAGCTCCCCTTCCTTCGCATCCTCGCCTTTATACGAAATATTTTCGCCAACCTCAAATGGTTTCCGCAGCGTAAATCCGTCTTCCATTTCGACTGTCTGTTCAAGCATGACGACGGCATTTGCGTTTTCAGGAATTTTTGCGCCTGTCATAATTCGATATGCTTCCTTTTCACCGATCGGCTTGTCTCCGACATAACCGGCGCCGATTTCCCCGATGACTGTGAGTGAAATCCGGTTGTCGCCAGATGCTCCTTCAGAATCGGTCGACCGGATTGCAAATCCATCATAAGGTGATCGGTCAAAAGGAGGTACATCGTGTTTCGCGATGATTGGCTCAGCCAACACTCTTCCATAAGCGTGTTCAAGGTCAATCATTTCTGTTCCTACAGGTGTTGTGTGCTCCATTACGAGCCTGACAGCTTCCACCACGGGAATCGGCTTTCTCATTTCCACCATTACGTTTCCTCTCCTATCTTCTGATATACTAAATGTACTATGTTTGAAGGGATTGAATCCAATGTCCGAATTGACGCATTTCAACGAGCAGGGGCGCGCTAAGATGGTTGACGTTTCCGATAAGTCGGTGACAACACGAACCGCCATCGCTGCTTCCTCCATCATCGTGAATGAAACGATCCACTCGCAAATTACGGAAGGAACAAATAAAAAAGGCGATGTATTTGCCGTTGCGCAAGTCGCAGCAATTATGGCTGCGAAAAACACGTCTTCTATTATCCCAATGTGTCATCCACTTGCCCTTACCGGCGTCGATGTCCGCTTTGAATGGCAAATCGACGAAGCAAAGGGTCATTACGAAGTGCTCATCGAAGCCGAAGTGAAGACGAAAGGCCTGACCGGCGTCGAAATGGAAGCATTGACCGCCGCTTCTGCAGCCGCCCTCACGATTTACGATATGTGTAAAGCAGCCGGCAAAGAAATGGTCATCGGCCAGACGATGCTTTTGAAAAAGACCGGCGGGAAAAACGGCGACTTTGAACGCGCTCCGATGAAATGAGAATCTTCAGGTCACTTCCGATGCTTCGTCAGTTCATGCACGATATGATGAAGCTCCGGAAGGATCAGTTTTTCCATCGCCAATTTCACTGCTTTCGAAGATCCCGGCAAAGCGAATAAAACTTGTTCGTCGATAGACCCTGCAGTCGCCCGGCTCAACAACGCTTTTGACCCGACGTCTTCCGTATAGCTCAAGAACCTGAACAATTCGCCAAATCCATCGATCATCTTCGTGAAATACGGCGTCACCGTCTCAATCGTTACATCGCGGAAGCCGATTCCTGAACCGCCCGTTATGATGATCGCTTCAATTGCAGTGTTATCTAGCCATTCTTCCACGTTTCGAGATATTTCCATTGGTTCGTCCGTACAAATCCGGTAATCCTCGATATGATGACCCGCATCCTCTGCCATCTGGATGATCGTTCGCCCGCTCTTATCCGTATCCTTATCCCGCGTATCGCTCACCGTCAAAACAGCGATGGCGATTGATTTCTTTTTTTCCTTATCCGTAAGATTCGACAATCGATCCACCCCCTATTAGCCGAAAAATTGATGGTATAGCTTCCGTCCTTGTTTCATATCTTTCAACCCGTGAATGAGCAAACGACCGTTTTGGAATAAAACACAGCGATACCCTTCCGCATGGAATTCCACGAAGAATGGCGTTGTCCGATATGTTGAGCCCAGTCGTTCGGCCACTTGCACTCCGTCCGCAACAGACAACGTCCGGCTACTGTCGGGTATGACTTGGACAGTCTCTCTCCCGCAAAGGACGGCATAATACGTGCCATCGGATTGATTCAATGAAGGATATGTAGGCAATTCTCCACAAGTTTCACAATGTTCGTTTCGGATGCGCGAAATGCCTGCTTCCACTTGTGTGTTATTCCAAACATCAAAATGCAGCAGTTTCGTCATCATCGCGTCCACGTTGCCCGTCAGCCATTTCAATGCCTCCGCGGTCTGCCTTGCCGCGACGATTTGGACAGCAGGTGCAATGATGCCGGCTGTATCGCAAGTTTCATTCACCGAAGGGAGGACTGGCAGCAGGCAACGGAAACAAGCCGACCGTCCCGGGACGAATGGAAATACAGTTCCCGAACTGCCGACACACGCGCCATGAATCCAAGGAATACCCTTCTTCCAGGCTACGTCATTCATAAGAAGTCTCGTTTCAAAATTATCCGTCGCATCCATGATCAAATCGGCATCTGCTGCAAGCTGTTCAAGCAATGGACCGTCGACATGGTCGAGCACCGTCCGTATTTCGCAATCTTGCCGGATCTCTTTCAATCTACGTTTAGCAGCGACGACTTTCGGGACACCGTCTAGCGCGTCCTGTTCAGTGAACATTTGCTGTCTTTGCAAATTGGACATTTCCACATAATCGCGGTCAGCTATCGTCAGCTTGCCGACTCCAGCTCTGACTAGCGTCTCGGAAATAGGGGATCCGAGCGCTCCGCAGCCAATGACTATGACGTGCGCATTTTTCAAACGTTCTTGCCCTTCTTCGCCAATCGGCTTAAAAAGCGTCTGGCGTGAATATCTCGTTCCCACTTCCCCTTCACTCCCTACTTTTGATCTATATCTAAACTCCGTCAAGCCGCCTTCGCTTTTGAATGAAGCAAAGGGCTTCCGGTCATTGCGACCGGCCGCCCTCTTTTTATGAAGGAGTAATGTCACTGAATGTACCGACATACCGCTCGACTTCACCTGCATCGTCTTTAACTGCATTGATTGTTAGCAGCTCCAAATATTCTGTTCCGTCTTTCCGCTTGTTCCAAATTTCACCTTGCCAAGAGCCCTCTTCACCGATGATGCTCCACATGGTCGTGTAAAATTGCTTGGATTGCCTTCCGGAACTGAGGACATTCGGATTGCTGCCGATCACCTCTTCTTCAGTATAGCCTGTAAGTTGTGTAAATGCAGGATTTACTGACAATATTGTACCATTCGGACTCGTTACGAGGATTCCTTGACCTGTTGAATCGAAAACTTCTTTCGCAAGCGTCAACCGATCCATATAGTACAGCCAGATGACGAGGACAAGGCTCACTAACGCAACTTGTGAAAATGCCATGAATCCAATCGAATAGGAACCGGTGATGGAATGGATAGTTGCAAGCAAGAGTGGAGGGAAAAATCCGCCGAGTCCACCCATCATGGAAACAATCCCGTTCACGATCCCTGCTTGTTTATTGAAATAGAATGGAACGAGCTTGAAGATGACACCGTTGCCGATCCCTGCCATAGCCGCAATTAAGATGCTGCCGACTGTATAGAGCCCGATGCCAGGTGAGAATGCCAAGACGATAGCCGCCAAAGTCAGCCCTGCGAAAGCACCCATCAATAGGAACAACGGCTGGAATCTATCCGCAAGCCAACCGCCTACAGGACGAAGCAATGTTGCCACGACAATGAAGCCGGCTGTCCGCATACCTGCGTCGACTTTCTCTAGTCCAAAATAAGTGACAAGGAAATTCGGCAGGAACACTGTAAATGCAACGAACGAACCGAATGTGATGAAGTAGAACAAAGAGAAGAACCATAGCTTCTCATTTTTATAGACGCCTTTGATCTGTTCAACAATCGGTGTTTTAATCTTTGTTTCCTGCTTATCGCCGAAAATGAAGTTCAAGACGGCAAAAATGAGCAATAGCACTAAATAGAGTTTAACGGTCATTGACCATCCGATTTGCGTCGCAATGACGGGCGCAGCAAACGTCGATACTGCTGTACCGATATTCCCCATCCCGTAAATCCCGTTGACAAGTCCGTGCTTCTCTTTCGGATAGTATTTCGGCAAGGACGTAACACCTACCGAGAATACGGCTCCCCCGATTCCGAGGAAAGTTCCCCCGATAATGAGCCCGGTGAATGATGACGTTTCACTTATGTAAAACACCGGGAACAGAAGGAGGATGAAGCTGACCATGAAAATGATCCTCGCTCCGAAAATATTTGCATAGTATCCTAGAGGTATCCGTAAAATGGATCCCAACACTACTGGTACAGCGGTTACGATCGCAAGTCTTTCAGGCGGAATGGAGATGTCCTCCGTAATGAACGGCAATAGGGAAGAAATCAACACCCACACCATGAATCCGACTACTAAGTTAGCTGTTTGTAAAGGTAATTGGATTTTTTTAATCATGTAAATCAGTCCATTTCTGAAAGTAGTGAACTACTTTAACCATAGGCTTCCGACGATCAAATGATGGATGTGTACAGTTCTTTGAATAGCTGATCCTGCTCCGTAATGCGAAGCGTGTTGATAACCATCGGAAAGACGATCGACTGCTCCTTCACGAAGTGGATCGTAATCACTTCAAATGCTTCACCGGCATCCTTGACGACGTCCTTCATATCCTGCAAGGACAATTCTTCAAGATTCCCGCGCGTATGATGGAGGAAATGGCCGATATACGTATCAATTTCTTCATGCTCCTCTTCAAGCGCCAGGATTGGGCCTTGCTCATCACCGATATATTTCGATAGCATCGGAAAAAGGAATTCCTCTTCTTTCTCCGTATGATTTTTTAGCGGGTCGATAAATTCAATGATGAGTTTTCGCAACGTCTGCAAAGCTTCCCTCGCTTCTTCCACATTGTAAATATCCCTCTCGAAACCAAGGACGATCGCATGCCAGCCATCCATTAGATAGGACAAATAATTATGTTCGTTTTCGAGCACTCGCAATGCAGGCAGTTCAAATTTGAATTGTTTCGCTGTCGTCAAACTTCGCACCTCCCGTTAGAAGTTTAGGAACTTCTTGCGTAATGCATATTCCACAAGCTCCGGCCTGCTTTTCAAATTCAATTTTTCCATGATCTTCGATTTATGTGCCTCTACCGTCTTAACGGAGATGTACAGCATTTCTGCAATCTCTTTATTCCCATAGCCTTTCGCGACTAACGGAAGGACTTCGATTTCCCTTCTCGAAAGGATTTTATAAGGATCCGTCTCAGCTTCATTGAAATCCTTTGTCACGAATTGACGCACGAGAGAGGTCGCCATCGAAGGATGGATGTAAGTTCCTCCGTCATATACAGTTCGTAACGCGGAAAGCAATTCTTCGTCGGGAGAGTTTTTTAATACATACCCGGAAGCTCCGTTTTTCAATACATGGAAAAGATATTCTTCGTCATCGTGCATTGTCAGGATGACGACTTTCGTTTCGGGAAAATCCTCTTTAATTTTCCCTGTGGCAATCAAACCACTCTCCCCGGGAGGCATGCTCAAATCCATGAGCAAAATGTCCGGGCGATGCTTCGCCACTAGTTCATACGCTTCCAATCCATCAGCGGCGGTCGCTACGACTTCCATATCGTCTTGATAATTCAAAATGTGCATGAACCCGCTGCGGACGACCGCATGATCATCGGCAATGATGATCTTCAATCGTCAACCCCTCCTTTAGCAATCGGGACTTCTAATTGGATAACCGTCCCTTTCCCGATCTCAGAACGGATTTGAAGGCGCCCCTCAACAAGTTCTGCACGCTCTTTCATGCTATAGAGACCTAAACCCGTACCTTTCGGATCCGTATTTTTCAGCTCGAATCCTTTTCCTTCATCCATGATCAATACATGAAGCAACCCTTCCGTTTCGTACAAGCGGACAACCATTTCATCGACATCCGCATATTTTAATGCGTTAAATACCGCTTCCTGGCAGATCCGGTAGACAACCGTCTCGATTTCGCCTTCATACCGTTTGGAGTCGAGCTCCGGATTGAAATGGATGACGAGTCCATAATTCTTTTCCACCCATTTGAAATGAGTACGGAAAGCCGCCTCCAATCCTAAATCATCCAGAGTAGCCGGACGCAGCTCGACGGATAGGTGGCGAATGTCATCCAATAACCGCATGAGCGAACCTTCCGTTTGCTGCACTTTCTTTAAAACATCTTCTTCGATGTTCATATATTTCAAGACACGTAAATCGACTAACGAACTAAGCATTTCCTGCGCTACACTGTCATGAAGCTCTCGGGAAAGCCGTTTCCGCTCATCCTCTTGAGCTTTGATTACTCGTTTCATCATCAGTTTCTGATTCAGTTCTTCTTGTGTCTTAATTTGCTGCGTTAAATCTCTCAGCATGAAGACCCGGGTTCCTGTTTCTTCATCAATTGTCTGGATGCTGCCCGTATAAGGAATGAGCCCCCTCCCTTTCGTTTCGAAATACACTTGGAAGGAACTGATATCCTCATCCGGATTAGCCATATAGCAGGAAACGCAAGTCTGCGGTTCATCTGAGCTTGTATAGCCTTTGCATACTGTGCAGATGGCTTTCGTGCTGCCCGCCATCATTTGATCATAAACATCTTTATCGATAATTTCTTCCGCTGCGGAATTCATCGCTAACGTCTTCCCTTGCCGATCAAAAAAGAAGATGGCTTCATCGGAATTGCCGTAGAGTTTCATTAATAAATCCGACAAATGCGTATTATTGTTTCGACTCATCCTTCACCAACTCCTTATTGTAAAATGGACCGAACTCCGTCCCGATCTCTTGCTGGAACTGCTCAAACTGTTCTTCGGTCAGCTGCCCGCCAGAACGGTATCCGACAAGCATGACGCCTTTCACACGAGTGTCTTGATAGAGAGGTATCGCTCCTAAACTTTTGAGCCCTTCAATAGAAACAATCGGATAATTGAACAGGTCGCCTGCACTCCATTCTTCATCTGCATCTTTGACATACATTGGCTTGCCCGTCTTAAAGACGAGCCCTGCTATCCCTTTACCTGACTGCAATTTAATGCGCCGATAGCGCTCGCTGCGATTTCCCGTCACATACACCCATCTCAATTCAAATCGACGTTCCGGCGATTGGACGAGCGCTATGCCGACGAAATCGAATCCAAATAATTCTTTTAAACGCTCAATCTCTTGCTCGTAATTAAATCCCGCCCGTTCTTTCATCACCATTGCTCCCTATGGAAAACCGTTTATCTTTTGCCCGCTTTTACAGGCGATCTTCTATACAGAATATAGCTCCTGCCGACATAATTCAATGGCACGCTCCATACGTGGACAAGCCTTGTGAACGGCCACATCGCGAAAATGAGGAAACCCGTCAAAATATGCAGCTTGAATGTCAATGGAACGGAAGCCATATACCCTGCTTCAGGCCTGAAGATCAGCAATGATCGGAACCAGACCGAGATGGAATCACGATAATCGAATCCCGGGTTCAAGTTATTCGTCACCAAAGAAGCATAACAACCGATAAACACGATGAATAGAAGTAGGCAGTTGACGATAATGTCAGAAGCCGAGGAGAGCTTCCGGACATTCCGGTGGGTAATACGCCGTGCTGTCAGGATCAGCATTCCAGCAAATGTGACGACGCCGAAAAATCCTCCGCCCCAAATCGCTCCCATATGATACATATGGTCACTGATGCCAAGCGCACGCGTCCACTCTTTCGGTATGCCAAGCCCGGCAACATGCCCAAGAATAACGGGAATGATACCGATATGGAAAAGCAAGCTGCCGATCATTAGTTGTTTCTTCTCAATGAACTCACTCGACTTTGCGGTCCATCCGAACTTGTCGTGCCGATACCGGAAAACATGGCCTACGACGAATACTGCCATGCAAATGTAAGGGAAAATCACCCATAAAAATTGGTTACTCATTGGCAGGAACCTCCTGTTGGATACAAGACTTGAATACCTCCCTCATCCCTTTGATGAGGTGGAAGTATGGACTCTCGTATTTTTCGAGAGCCTTCATCAAATGATAGGATCCGTCCTCCAACACAGCCAACAGCATGGAAAAACTTTGTTGGGCACGAGGATCCCCTCTCCATTCCGCTGCATAGATGAATTCACACATGAGCGGAAGTAAATCCGATAATTCGTTATCCGGCATGACAAGCCCGAACATTTCATAAAGCACTTTCAACCGGGCTAGCATTTGCCCGCGTTCCTTCGAATCTTCATATTTCACATACGTCATGAAAAGTGTGCAGTCTTTTTGAAAATCAAACGTATTAATATACATCTCTTGAATTTCTTCTAGACTATGTTCATGCATTAAATCCCAATACCGCTTTACTTCGGGATAGGAGGGATCGGAAGAGTCAATCGACTCTTCCAATACCGACGGATGAAATGTGATTTTTTCTGGGTAGGACAACTGGCTGGCGAAAAAGCCAAAGACGCTTTTTTCTTCGTATAAGCGGTCTAAATTAATCACGCCAGATCCCTCCATAGAAGTTTTCTTCGTAAATCTCCTTGCCCGTTTTTCCTGGAGAGACCGGTCCGCATCCGTCACAATCGGTACCGCCCACCATCGAGTAGCTGAATTGGTTTTGCGTAATGCTTTCGCCATATGTGCCCATCTGTTCGTTATAACCAGCAGATCCTTGTGAACGATAGACGTTCATCGTTCCTTCCTTATGGGAAGTCGGGATGACGAAGCGATCTTCGTATTTCGCGATTGCGAGCAATCGATACATCTGCTTCGTCTGTTGGGCCGTCAAGCCGACACGGGCAAGTCTGGATTCGTCAAATTCCTTGCCGGACGAAACTGCACGCATATAGGAGCGCATCATCGCCATTCGCTGAAGTCCCTCTTTCACGGTTTCCGTATCACCTGCCGTTAGCATATTTGCCAAGTATTGAATCGGAATTCTCATTTCTTCGATTGCAGGGAAAATCATATCTGGATTCTTAATGGAATCCTTCCCTTCGAAATAGTTCATGATCGGGCTTAGTGGCGGCACATACCAAACCATCGGCAATGTGCGGTATTCCGGATGGAGCGGGAATGCAAGCTTGTATTCAATCGCCAATTTATAGACCGGTGAATTTTTCGCTGCATTGATCCAGTCCTCTGAAATGCCATCTTTCCGCGCCTGTTCGATCACTTCAGGATCATTTGGATCAAGGAATAAATCACATTGCGCCTTATACAAGTCTTGCGGATCTGGCGTCGATGCCGCTTCGAGCACACGGTCAGCGTCATAGAGTAGAACGCCCAAATAGCGGATCCTGCCTGTACATGTCTCCGAGCAGACAGTCGGCAATCCGGATTCGATGCGCGGGAAGCAGAATGTACATTTCTCCGCTTTGTTCGTCTTCCAGTTGAAATACACTTTTTTGTAAGGGCAGCCCGTCATGCAATAACGCCATCCGCGGCATGCTTCCTGGTCGACGAGCACGATGCCGTCCTCTTCGCGCTTGTAGATCGCTCCTGCAGGACAGGAAGCGACACAGCTCGGATTGAGGCAGTGTTCGCAAAGACGAGGCAAATACATCATGAATGCTTGCTCGAAATTGAATTTGACTTCTTCTTCAATTTTTTCAATGTTCGGATCTTTTGGGCCGGTAATATGGCCACCAGCCAGCTGGTCTTCCCAGTTCGGCCCCCACTCCAAGTCCATATAATCTCCGGAAATGACTGATTTCGCACGTGCAACTGGCGTATGTTCACTTTCAGGAGCCATCGTCAACTTTTCATAGTCATACGTCCATGGCTCGTAAAACTCTTTAATTTCCGGCATATCCGGGTTATAGAAGATTTTCCCTAAAGCGATTTTCGAAAGTTTCGAGCCGGATTTCAATTCAAGCTTTCCGTTCCGTAAATTCCAGCCGCCTTTGTAAATCTCCTGGTCTTCCCAACGTTTTGGGTAACCGATGCCCGGCTTCGTCTCAACGTTGTTGAACCACATATATTCGGCGCCTTCCCGATTCGTCCATGCCGTTTTGCATGTTACGCTGCACGTATGGCAGCCGATGCATTTATCCAAATTCATGACCATTGCTACTTGTGCTTTAATTTTCAAGCCAGTTGACCTCCTTCATCTTGCGGACCGCCACGTATTCATCACGCTGGTTTCCGATCGGTCCGTAATAATTGAATCCGTAACTCAGCTGAGCATAACCGCCGACCATTTGCGTCGGTTTCATATGGATACGAGTCGGTGCATTATGGCTTCCGCCTCGTTCCTCCGTAATTTCAGAGCCTGGAACTTGGATATGCTTATCTTGCGCATGATACATGAACATCGTTCCCTTAGGCATTCTGTGACTGACAACTGCCCTCGCTGTCACGACTCCATTCCGGTTGTACACTTCAAGCCATGCATTGTCGTCGATGCCATGCTCCTTCGCGTCGAGATCAGAAATCCAGACAGTCGGACCTCCACGGAACAATGTCAACATATGCTGATTGTCCTGGTACGTCGAGTGGATGTTCCATTTGCCGTGAGGCGTCAAATATCTAAGGACGAGTGCATCCTGCCCACCAACAATCGGTTTATCCCGTGGACCTAATACCATTGGCGGCAATGTCGGCTTATAAACCGGCAATGATTCGCCGAAATCCATGAACAATTCATGGTCTAAATAGAAATGCTGTCTTCCTGTCAATGTCCTAAACGGCACGAGCCTTTCAATGTTCGTAGTGAATGGCGAATAGCGTCTGCCCATTTTATTCGAGCCGCTGAAGACAGGTGTCGGGATGACTTCTCTCGGTTGGGCTGTAATATTGGCAAATGTGAACCGTTCAGCCGCCCGGTCTGCTGAAATATCCTTCAGCTCTACGCCTGTATCCTGTTCTGCCGCTTCAAAAGCACGTTGTGAAACGCGTCCATTCGTTGCGGATGAAAGGGTGAGCATTGCCTCGGCCGCATTTTTCGCGGTATACAATTTCGGCAACCCGTCTTTGATCGTTCCATCCGTGTACACACCATTGATGCCCTTCATCAGTTCATACTCTTCCGCCACCGAGAACGAGACGCCATGAGCACCCACTTTTCCGGTTGAAAGCATTGGACCGAGCGTGATGTACTTGTCATACACTTTTGTATAATCACGTTCGACAATTGTCATGCCCGGCATCGTCTTGCCTGGAATCGGCTCGACCTCTCCTTTTTTCCAATCCTTCACTTCTCCATAAGGTTGAGCGATTTCTTGCATAGAATCATGTCCAAGCGGCGTCGTCACCAAGTCTTTGTAGACACCAGGCAAATGTGTTTTCGCCATTTCAGCAAACGATTCGGCAAGTGAACGGAAAATATCCCAGTCGGAACGCGATTCCCACAGCGGATCAACAGCAGGATTGAACGGATGGACGAATGGATGCATATCGGTTGAGGATAAATCCACTTTTTCGTACCAAGTCGCCGCCGGCAATACGATATCGGCGTATAATGGCGTCGCTGTCATCCGGAAATCGAGTGCTACGAGAAGATCCAGCTTCCCTTCCACTTCATCGCGCCAAACGATTTCTTCCGGCTTCATGTCTTCATTCGGCTGCGCAATCAATCCTGAGGATGCCCCGAATAGATGCTTCATGAAGTATTCCTGCCCTTTCGCGGAGCTCGAAACGAGGTTCGAACGCCAAACAAAAAGTGATCTTGGGAAGTTTTCCGGTGCATCCGGATCTTCGATGGCAAAATTCAGTTTGCCGGATTTTAATTGATCAACCATATAATTTGCTATTTCTTCAGTTGTCGTGCTGCCTGCTTGTCTTGCTTCCTCAGTCAGTTGCAAGCTGTTTCTATTAAATTGCGGATAGGATGGCAGCCATCCAAGTCTTGCGGCAAGCACATTGTAATCCGCCGGATGTTCATAACGCGATTTCTTCCCTAGCGGCGAAGCCAATGCACTTGTGCCGCCTTCTTCATATTTCCACTGATCTGTCGCGAAATAGAAGAACGACGTTGCGTTTTGCAAACGAGGAGGAGCCTGCCAGTCTCTAGCGAAAGCGATTGTACTCCACCCTTCGATCGGACGGCATTTTTCCTGGCCGACGTAATGCGCCCATCCGCCTCCGTTGTTTCCTTGTGACGCAGTAAGGGTAACTAGATTAAGAATGGCCCGATAGATTGTGTCGCTATTGAACCAGTGGTTGATACCTGCCCCCATGATGATCATTGAACGTCCGCCTGTATCCAAGGCGTTCTGCGCAAATTCGAGAGCGATCTGGATGACGAGCTCCGGTTTGACGTTCGTCACTTTTTGCTGCCAGGCAGGCGTATAAATTGATTCGGCATCATCGTAGCCTTTTGCATCCCATTTGCTGCCCGATCTTCTAATTCCATATTGACTCATCATGACGTCATATACAGTTGCAACAAGACGCTCCGTGCCATCAGCGAATTTTACTTTCTTCGCCGGTATTGCACGTGTGAAAACTCCATTCCCTGAATTATCGAAGTAAGGGAATTGGATTTCTTTCCATTCAGCGCCTTGGTCAAGTACAGATAACACCGGCTCCACTTTCGTTCCATCCTTGTTTTCAAGAATGAGGTTCCATTTCGCATCTTTTTCCCAGCGTTGCCCCATTGTCCCGTTCGGAACGATGATTTCATTTTTCGCCCCGTCGATGATGACCGGCTTCCATTCAGCGTGTTCGCTCTCCTGCCCTAGATCGCTCGCACGTACGAAACGCCCTGCTTTGTAAGCATTATTATGCTCATCAAGCGTGATGAGGAATGGCATATCCGTATATTGCTTCGCATATTCGAGGAACATCGGCTCTTTCCGCTGCTCATAAAATTCATCCAAAATGACATGGGTCATCGCTTGGGCAACCGCTGCATCCGAGCCAGGGTTCGGCGCGATCCAGTCATCTGCATGGACGACGCTTTCCGCATAATCTGGCGCGACGGAGACAGTTTTCGTCCCTTTATAACGGACTTCCGTCATGAAGTGCGCATCCGGCGTCCTCGTCAAAGGAACGTTCGAGCCCCACATGATAATATAGCCGGCATTGAACCAGTCGCTTGATTCCGGAACGTCTGTCTGCTCGCCCCAAATTTGCGGAGAAGATGGCGGAAGATCCGCATACCAGTCGTAGAAGCTCAACATTTCTCCACCTAATAGCGATAGGAAACGTGCACCCGACGCATAGCTGACCATCGACATCGCAGGAATTGGCGTGAAGCCTGCAATCCGGTCAGGTCCATATTTTTGGATAGTGTAAATCAATTGAGCGGCAATCAAGATTTTCGCATCGCGCCAATGGATTCTTACATGTCCGCCTTTGCCGCGCGCTTTCTTATACTCGGCAGTCTTTGCAGGGTCTTCTACGATACTTGCCCACGCCTTGATCGGATCTTTATGCTCCGAAAGCGCACGGCTCCACATACGCCACAACTTCCCCCGTATGTATGGGTATTTCACCCGCAACGGACTGTACTCATACCATGAGAAGGATGCTCCCCGCGGACAACCCCTCGGTTCGAATTCAGGCATGTCGGGACCACATGATGGATAATCGATTTGCTGATTCTCCCACGTAATAATTCCGTTCTTCACAAAAACTTTCCAGCTGCAAGAACCGGTACAGTTAACGCCATGCGTCGTCCGAACAACTTTGTCATGGGACCACCTTTGACGATACATATTCTCCCAATCCCTGCTTTTTTCTTCGAGTACGGACCAGTTTCCAGAATACCGTTCAACCGGTTTGAAATACTTCATACTAAACTTGTTCATGGACATTGAATAGTTTCACTCCTTTAATCAGAATGACGTGCAGATAGGGGAACTCGACATACCTACCTTTACCTTATACCCTTAATGTTATAGATTAATCGGAATAGTACCATTAGGGTTTTCCCTATATCACCCCGGGGAATCCACCAATTAAAAAAGCCGCCTTGGAGGCAGCTTTTTTTGCACGTATGCAATTGGAAATGTGCAAACACGCATAAATTGAGAATCTCACGCATAAAAGCCAGTAAATGCGCATAAATTATTTCAATTACTCATAAACGTTTAAAACCGCACATAAATCGTCGCAAACACGCATAAACGTCTACAAATGATCATAAATCTCCGTAAGCGCTCCTAAACTTACTAATTATAACGCCTTCGCAACTCGCTCAAACAATACGTTATTCTCTAGATGTACATGCTCAAACGTGTCTTTTTCAAGCTGCTCAAGCCTTGCATAAACGAGTCTATATGTTCCACAAGCTCCTTCAGGAGGCGTAAAGTTGTCAGTGATTTCCCTAAGTTCAAAAAGCAGTCGGCCCGCATTGTCATGCTCCTCTTCCAGCTCGGATACGCGAGGCTTCAATTGCTCTTTTACTTCGGGAGTCGGATTATTTAAAAACTCAAGAATAAAAGGGAAAACATTTTGATCTTCATCATACGTATGGTCCAGTAATTCTTCGTGCAACGCTTTGAAGATCTTTTGCACACGCAGTAAATGCGGATGGTTTTCACCATGTACCCGAGCGACCTTCGTAATATAAGGCGCAAGCATCGACAGCTCGTCACGCAAGCTTTCATGATATTTCTCCTGAATGTAGGCGATCAATGTCTTCTCCCCAAATGAAGAAGGTTCCATGCTAAGACGGTTTTCCCGTTTCTCTTCTATTGAATGGATGTTATTTAAAACTTCTGAAGGGTTCAAGTTCCGCTGCTCTGCCGCTTCCTTCAATGGAATCTTCCCACCGCAACAATAGTCGATGCGAAGACTTCTGAACAAGTCGGCGCTTTGCGGCAATGCCGTGACAATATCCGAGACGCGCGTATCGATGGTAAGTGAAGACATAATGAATTCCTCCCCAAATTTTCTTTTCGATTTACATGATAATGAATGTACCGCGGAAGCGATATTAGGGAATTGCCTATTTCCCTTCCGTCTACTCCATCATAGATGACTCGCCGAGCGCGAGATGTGATGTATATCACAGTTTTACCAGTGTCATAAATTGTTCAAAAAGTCGGAGGTGGCTAGTTATTATAGGTTCTCGACACTTTAACGCTGATTAACCATTTTGCCCCATAAGTAAACACTTTCAATAGATGGTTCATTCACAATTGAAATAACTGGTATACTACTTTTAATAAATAGACTTTGTAAACGGGGGATTTTGGGTGTCACTTCAATTTATTAACGCAGAAAAGAGAATTCATGATTCTGTCGTTTTCCCTTCATTTGATTTATCAATCGACTTAGGAAAAGTCGTTGCCGTCTATTCGAGCGTCAATGTGCGCGAGCAGCTTATTGAGCTATTGCTTGAAAAGTCCAAGCTATCGAACGGTGAAATTCGTATTGGGGAAAGCGGCATTTCAGAAAACAAAACAGAAATTGGTTTTTTCTTTCTACATGATGGCCTATATGAACGATTATCCGTTGAGGAAATGATTCGTTTTACAAAACGGCTTTATACATCAAATCAATCCATCGAGGAAGCTATTCAGACTGCCCAATTGGATTCCAAACGCCGTGTAAAAATAAAGAACTTATCCTTTTCGGAACGAAAACGGGTTCAACTTGCCCTTTTGCTAATACAAAACCCAACTATTTGTATTTTCGAAGAACCTGATCAAAATATTGATTTGGAATCAAAACGAATTTTCCTCTCTGTTCTTCAAAAGCTCAAACTAGACGGTCGCAGCGCATTCATTTTAACGGGGAATATGGAAAGTGCCGTAACGGCTGCCGATGAAATCTTCCGTTTGGATGAAAACGGGCTGCATTCCGTCCATACCGCAACGGATGAAGAGAAAGAGATAGAAGATTCACCAGCCATGGCTGAATCGATCATACCTGTCCGTTTCGAAAAGATACCAACGAAGGTCAATGAAAAAATCGTTTTATTTGATCCTCCTGAAATCGATTATATTGAAAGTAATGACGGCCAATCCTTTTTGCATATTAAAGGAGAAGCCTTCCCTTCTGTATCTACATTGAATGAATTGGAGACACGACTACTCCCGTTCGGTTTCTTCCGTTGTCACCGTTCGTACATTGTAAATTTGCAGAAAGTGCGAGAGGTCATCACATGGACGAGGAACAGCTATAGTCTTGTTTTGGACGATGCAGAAAAATCGACAATACCTTTATCAAAAACAAAGATGGTGGAGTTAAAAGAGATGCTTGGCCTATAACTTTGTAGAAAATTGTATTATTTCCTCGGAAATATTTTGACAGTATCCGACGTTTCAGCCCGGCAATTACTCCGTTCATGATTTGTGGGAGGAAATCAACTTCGCAATACGGTTCATTCACAGTGAAATTTGCTCTACTCACCCTCTATTTCACTCTTTTCGTCCGAAATATAATGTGCTCCATTCCGATTTCACTTATTCTGAAGGTGCAAATACGATATGTACGAAACCTACGACAGGAGGATGGAAATGGAAAACATTATTGAGGTGAGCAGTTTAGCAAAAGTTTTTGCGAACCAAACAGCAATTGAAAGTGTCGACTTCCACGTTAAAAAGGGTGAAATTTTTGGCTTCCTTGGACCGAGCGGATCAGGAAAAACGACAACGATAAAAATTTTAACCGGGCAATTAACACCTACTAGCGGGACGGCGAACGTTTTTGGAGAATCTGTTTCTCAGCTAAAGAAATCGGAATACCGTAAGCGATTTGGAGTTCTTACAGATAATAGCGGCTTATATGGAAGGTTATCAATCTACGATAATTTGAAGCTCTATTGCGATCTATATGATGTATCCTACTCAAAAATCGATGAAGTACTCGATGCTGTTAATTTGAAAGAAGAGAAATCGAAAAAAGTTTCTTCCTTATCAAAAGGAATGACCCAGCGCGTTACACTTGCACGGGCTTTGATCCACGAACCGGAATTGCTGTTCCTCGATGAGCCGACGTCCGCCCTTGATCCGACAAATTCACTTCATATCCATGAGGGATTACGGGCGCTTAATGAGAAAGGAACAACGATATTTTTGACGACGCATGATATGCACGAAGCGGAAACGTTATGTGATAGAGTCGCTTTCCTAAATAAAGGTAAAATCCAACTTTTGGATACGCCGGACAAATTGAAAAAGAACTACTCAGATTCGACGATCACCGTGGAATTGACGAACGAAGAAAAGGTGATCTTGCCTGCAGGTTCTGAAGGGGCAAGTCAGTTATTCGAGTATATGAATACGAATCAAATTGTAACGATCCATTCGAACGAGCCAACTTTAGGGGACATATTCGTGCAAGTGACAGGGAGGAAATTGGCATGATGATTTCATTGAAACGCGTGAACGCGATATTGCAAAAAGACTTTAAGGACTTTTCTCGGAACTTTGCTGTGTCGACAGTTATTTTTATTCCCGTTATTTTAGGTGCTTTTTTCGCACGCATGGGTGTTGATTCGCTTGAAACCCATTTCATCCTTATTAATATGACGTTTGGAATGGTAGCTTCATTTGTCCAATGTTGTTTGATCGCTGAAGAAAAGGAGAAGAACACATTGCGCGGACTGATGCTTTCCCCTGCAAGTACGACTGAAATTCTTGGCGGAAAAAGCTTGCTGACATTTATTATGACGATGCTTGTCGTCTTTTTCACAATTTTCTTGGCGGAATATAAACCTGCCAACTTTGCTGTTATAGCTGTGGCGATTATTTTATCATCATTTTTCTATATTGCGTTAGGAACACTGCTCGGCCTATATTCGAAGTCTGTTATGGAAGCGTCCGTTCTTGTCATGCCTGTCATTATCGTCTTTTCGCTTGGATCGTTTATTACGATTGCTGCGGAAAAATATCCGGTATTACAAGTGGCGACATATTTGCCAAATATCCAATTAATTGAATTGGCGACAAAAGTGGAAGCGGGAGCCGGCTTTGCGGGTGTTATCGGTGAATTGGCTATCATTTTAGGATGGGTCATTGCCGCTACCATTTTGACGGTTATCATTTATCGGAAAAGGATGGTCGATTAATATGAAGCAAGCGCTTAGATTTGTAGCGGGAATTGGCATGGGAGTAATAGCCATCCTCGTCTATACGATGTTTTTCAAATAAATTGAGGTGCAATATGAAAAAAATCTTTTCATTTTTATTAGGAGGCTGCATCGGGTTCACCGCTGTCCTTTATTTCATCCTGTTTCCAGAGCCAATGTCGATGCGCACCTTACTTATCGTTGCGGCAAGCGTCATAATCAGTTTTCCTTTATGTATTTTACTTCATGAAACGGGACACTTCCTTGCTGGTCGTCTTCAAGGGATGCGGATGCTCAATGTGAGCGTCGGTCCCTTCGTCATCGAACGGCATGAAGGAAAGCTTCATTTCCATGTTGTTCGATCCGTTCTCGGCTATCTTGGAAGGGCAATGATGGGGTTTTCTGAACAGTTAGAGAAGGAAGTGATGCGGGATAAGCTGATCCGCTATATATATGGCGGACCGTTGATCAATGTCGTAGTAGGCGCCTTATCGATCGGAATCGCTTTCGCTATATGGCATCATCAGTTTTTCATCCTATTCGGTTTGATAAACGTCCTTCTCGGCATGACAAACTTGCAGCCTGCAATGTCCAAAAGTGCTATGACGGATGGATTGGTCATCCAAAGGCTTCGGACTGTCCCCATAGAAGATTCCGTCATCATGGCAGGTTATTCGGCATTAACGGAAGACATGAAAACGACAGACATAAAAAAGTGGAATTCAGATCTGATCGTACAACTGGAAAGGTTATTACAATCCGAGGATTCAACTGCGAAAAGCTTCCTTACAACAATAGGTTATTACTATTTGCCAGAATACGCAGAAAAAGTGCTCGATATCGGACGGGCATCGGCCTTTACGCGAGAATCGGCTTCACATGATTATTATGCGGATTGCGCAGATATCACATTCGCGACAGCCCTTTTCTTTACTGAAGAATTGAAGGAGTACCCGGAAATCGAGTTAGAACTAGGTAAAATCGGCAAAACAGAGACCGTTATGGATTTGAAACGGCATGCTTTGCTGTCATACATAAAAGGAGATGTTGCAAGTGCTGTCGGCCATCTTGAAAAAGCCAAGGCAGCACTCGGCAAATGGCATCCTCATTATTTGCGCGGAGTGATGGAGCGGGAATTGCTGCAAGTAATGATTGATAAAATGAAAATAAATAATGATCATCTCTATCCGTCCGCTCATCATCCAAATGATATATACTTATAAGAAAGAAAATACAGGGGTGAATGAATCATGAATAAAATTCAAATTCAATCATTGAATGTCGGCAAACCGCGTGACTTGCAGTTTGGGAGAAAGGAAGTAACGACGGGGATTAATAAAAAACCGGTTGCGGAACCCGTTTATTTATCCTTAGTGAATTTTGAAGGGGATGGGCAAGCCGATCTTGTTAATCATGGAGGTCGAGACAAAGCCATATGCGCCTATCCTTCTGAGCATTATCCGCATTGGGAGAAGGAGTTAGGAAAGTCGTTGGATGCTAGCGCATTCGGCGAGAACTTGACACTTCGGGGATTGACGGAGGATGAGTTATGCATCGGGGATTCATTCCAAATGGGTGAAGCAGTCGTCCAAGTGAGCCAGCCACGCGAGCCCTGCTTCAAGCTATCGCTTATCCATGAACGGAAAGACATGCCTTTGCTCATACAAAACTCAGGCTATACCGGCTTTTATTTCCGTGTATTGAAGGAAGGAGTCGTCTCCCCCTCCGACGAGTTAGTACATATTTCGCGTCCAGATTTAGCCATAACCGTGACGGAGGCGAATCGACTTATGCATCATGATAAAAACGATTTGGATGGGATGCGGACTTTGCTGGAAGTCGATGAATTATCGGAAGACTGGAGAAAGACATTTCAAAAGCGACTCGATAAGAATGTAGCCGCTATGAGTTCACAAATAACTGGTGGAAATTAAATTGAAAAGGTTATTCTGACGCTTACTTTGGACGTGGGACTGCACGCTTTGGACGCGAGATGGCTCGCTTTGGACGCCGGACGGCTTGCTTTGGATGCGGACTATTTATTACAAACAAGCAAAAAGGGCTGCAGCAGACTTTCCATGCAGCCCTTTCATTATGAAGATGGTTCCCATCGTTTCGTACTGAAAATATAAATGGTTAGAAGTATGCAAACTGCCAAGGTCGCATGAAAAAAAGTATGCAATGTGTTTGGTACGATTCCATTCATGACTGGCAAGAAAGAATGTGTGTCTCCAAACATTCTCGTATAGGAATCTCTCTTCTCCTCTGAAACGCCTCCAAATACATACGGTATCCACCAAGCAACTAAAGCACCTACGAAAATACATGTAGGATGAATGATTAACCATAGCTTAGCCCATATTGGATACCGTTTTCCTACGAAAAGGAATAGAACGCCCATTAATAAAACAATTTGGATGACACCACTCAATGTCAATGACATTAATTCACTCATGGACTTTTCCGATGCAATAGCCTGAATATCGTTCAGTTTGCCGAGTGGCACCCAATCCTGAACAAACATGAATAATAAAATCAATCCATATCCAACTATCAATGATTTTTCAGAAAAACGAATTCTCCTAGTCAACCATGTACCTCCCCTATGATATTTACTTCACCGTACTCATCATAAAGAAGGTTTAGAATTGAGCGAACAGTCCTCAACCGTATCTTCAGCTACTTCGGAAGTCGTATTTCACAAATCATCAAATCCGTTCAAATCACTTGTCTTAACGTATTGCCTTGACGTCTGCTCGAAGAAATCGGTTTTTGTATCGTCGAAGTTGTCAACATACGCACGAATCCATTTCATTGGATTGTCCGTAAATTCCGGATAGATTTCGCTTAGTCCGAGCATGCGCAGCATTTTATTTGCCCGATATTTCACGTAGCCGGCCATTTCATCGAGGTCGATTCCGTCGATTTCGCCTAGCACGTAGCGACTCCAAATAATTTCCTGTTCGACGGAATGGCGGAATTGATCATAAATCCAATCCGTGAAAGCCTCTGTATTGCATTCAGGATTTTCGGCAAGGGTCGCGCGAAAAATGTCGCTGATCGCTTTGCCGTGCTGCAGCTCGTCACGGTTAATATATGAAATCATCGTCGATGTGCCGACCATTTTCTGATGTCGTGCGAGATTGTAGAAAAATGCGAAGCCGCTATAAAAGAACAATCCTTCCAATAACGTCGTGTATACCATCGCTTTCAATACGGTTTCAATTGTTGGTTTCTCCGCGAATTCATTATAAATATCAACAATACGCTCATTCCGTTTCATAAGAACTTCATCCGTACGGCCCATTTCGAATGAAGCCATCTGGCTGTCTAAAGTTGTTACGGACGACAGGACGTACGCATAGCTATGATTATGTTCACTCTCCTGATCGGCGATTGTCGCCATAATTGATTTCACCGAAGGATCGGTTGCGAAATCTGCGATTTTCATGGCGATGACAGTTTGCGGCCCATCCAATGTCGCAAGCAATCCAATGATTTTAAGGAAAGCCTCCTGCTCTGCTTTTGATAAGCTCGGGAATTGTTTCACATCCTGCGTCATATCGACTTCATTCGCCGTCCAGAATAGGGAGCGTATCTTTTGTCGCAATGTGTAGAAATGAGGATGGGCAAGGTCATTCCAGTTCAAAATTCCGCTCGCTTCCCCACCGAAAATCGCTGTTGATTTATTTGGATTAGCCGGATTCAGCACCTTAACGCGTGTAAGTGTTGCCAATGTTGAAAAACTCCTTTCGACCACTCGATGACTTTCTTCTCTTGCGTGCCACGGGGGCTTTGCTCGATTTTAAGAGGCTCTATTGCCGATCCGTAAAACCGAGCCAGTTTGGCAGCGGCATTGCAAAACAACACGTCACCGCCAAACTGAGTATCTCCGGTTCCGAAGACATACACATTCCTCGGTTTGTAACCGACATCCGCGACGAAATCCTTTACTTCGTCAGGCGTGGAACCCTTGTCCCATGTGAATGAACCGATGATCATTGCATCGAACTGCCGCGGATCAGGCATCGGACCGATTCCGATCCGATGCACCGTCACTTCCATTCCTTCTGACAGCAGCGTCTCCTCCACGATTTCCGCCACTTCTTCCGTATTGCCGCTCCACGATGCATACGCAATCAGGAATGACACCATTCGCACTCCTCGATATCGGAAGCTGTCGACCGCATGTAATACGTTGATTTCATGCCCGATTTCCACGCTTGAATATGCAAATCGAGGAGGACGGATGCGCGGATGTTGTTCGGAACGTATATATTGAATGAAATCGCTTGATCGATATGGCGCTGCCTTGCCGCATTCTGCATAATGGACCAGCGCTGATCGACGATATACGCAGAGCGACGGTACACATCATATGTGTTGTGATCAAGATCGGGCGCAATGACCGGCAGCTTGTAATCTTTCTTTTCCTCATGGTAGAAAGGCTTGAAAATCGGATCGATGGAAGCGGTAGATCCTGCGATGACCGATGTCGAGCTGTTTGGCGCGACCGCCATCAAATAGCCGTTCCGCATGCCATTTGTCGCGACATCAATGCGTAGCTCACACCATTCCTTCGAATCGTATCCACGTTTCTCGAAATAAGCTCCACTTTGCCAATCCGATCCTTCGAATAAAGGATACGCCCCTTTTTCATTCGCCAATTCCATCGAAGCCTTAATCGTCAAATAAGCAATTCTTTCATACAGTTCATCTGCATAATTGACCGCTTCATCCGATTCCCATTGGATATTTTTCAAAGCGAGCAAATGATGCCAGCCGAACGTTCCGAGCCCGATGCCTCGGTAGCGTGCATTCGTCCGTTGCGCTTGGACGACTGGTATTTTATTCAAATCGATGACGTTGTCGAGCATGCGGACTTGGATTGTGATGAGTCGTTCCAATACATCCGCGGGTACGGCTTTTCCAAGATTCACGGACGACAAGTTACAGACGACAAAATCACCTGGCTTTGAACGAGTTACGACGATATCATCTTCAAGTGTGACCGATTCGAATTGTGTCGGACTCTGATTTTGCGTTATTTCTGTACATAGATTACTTGAATACACCATGCCTTCATGCTTATTCGGGTTCGTCCGGTTCACTTCATCCCGGTAGAACATAAACGGAGTCCCTGTTTCAAGCTGGCTGCGCATGATGCGTTTCAAAATTTCAATCGCTGGAACCGTTTCCTTCGTCAATTCTGGGTGGTTGGCACATTCCTTATACTTCTCGCGGAACGACCCTACCCCCTTCGTTTCATCATAATAATCCTCAAGTGAATATCCCATTACCGTGCGCACTTCATGCGGGTCGAATAAATGCCAATCACCGCGCGCCTCTACTTGCTCCATGAAAAGATCCGGCAAGCAGACACCTGTGAAAATATCATGCGCGCGCAGGCGATCATCACCGTTATTCAGCTTGAGATCGAGGAATGTGAATATATCTTTATGCCATACATCAAGGTAAACGGCGATCGCCCCTTGGCGCTGGCCGAGCTGATCGACGCTCACCGCCGTATTGTTCAGTTGTTTAATCCACGGAAGGACACCGCTCGAAGCCCCTTTGAATCCTCGGATGGACGATCCCCTCGAACGGACCTTGCCCATATAAACGCCGATGCCGCCTCCGTATTTTGATAGATTCGCAATATCGGTATTGCTGTCATAAATGCCTTGCAGTGAATCATCGACCGTATCAATGAAACAGCTAGACAACTGTCCATGCGGCTTACCCGCATTCGCAAGCGTCGGCGTCGCCACGGTCATGTACAGATTACTCATCGCCCAATACGCTTCCGCAACTTTTTCAAGGCGATTTTCCTTTTCATTTTGCATAAGCGTCATCGCGATGATGAGCCAACGTTCTTGCGGCAATTCGACAGGCTGTTTATTGAAATCAACTGTGACATACCGGTCTACGAGAGTTTTCAATCCAATATATGTAAATAGTTTATCCCGTTCCGGCTCTATGATTTCACAAAGCTTGTCCAATTCTGCACGTGTATATTTTTCTGTCAGGGTAGGTGTATACAGACCTTTCTTGACGAGCCGTTCTACATTGTCGGCAAAATCCGTATAGACGTTAGCGCCTCGCATGCTTTCCTGGCGTGAATAAACTTCCTGCAAATAAATCCGTGCAGCGACGAATGTCCAATAGGCAGATGCTTCGTCGATATTGCTCAGCACCTCTAAAATCATCGCCTTTGACCAATCGGATTCACTTCCCGCAGGGTGACGCTCATTCCAGCGGTCGCTCGCCGTCAAAAGCGGTTGGAGTTTGTCCACTCCGAATTCAGCTTGCAGCTTGTCCAATATGTACGTCTTGTTTGCTTTCTCAATGATGGTTGTCATCTGTTCCATCTCTCCTTTTCGTTAATGGCTTAAAAATGAAAAAGCGATGAGTCCACTTTATCGGTGGAGTCATCGCTCATGGATCTGAATGTAGGAAACAAATGGGCTTGAACATCGAAAACACAAAAAACCCGCTCGCTCCCACCTCTCAACCCCCGAAGAAAGTGTCGCTTGACGATGGACGGCAGGTCTACTGGCTAACGCTTCCTCCTTCCATCTCCCCTTCCCGCGGCTACATGCTGCAGTGGATTTTGAGACGGTTGTCTGCGTTTACAGTTGCGGGGACAGCTCCGATTTGCGGATTCCCTATTAAACCGATAACGGTACCATTCCATCGTTCGATACTATATGTTGTGTGTTATTTACTCTTAATACCCTAACATGTAGTGTTTAAACAGTAAATAGGTAGAAAGAAGCTCTTCTTTTAATTGACAGTTTTTTCTGTATGACCGAGAATTGGTGAAGAGACAGGGTTGATTAAAGGTGGAGGGGCTTCTTGTGAAAAACATTTTATATGTTGAGGATGATTTAGAAATCGGACAGATCGTCAAAGAGGATTTGGAGCAACGCGGGTATGGAGTTCAATGGCATACTTCGGGCGATCGTGTAGATGAAGGTGTCCAAGAAACGGATATTGTAATTTTGGATGTAATGCTTCCTGGACTAGATGGATTTACAGTTGGACAACGGATTAAGCGCAATTATCCTGAAATACCGATTCTGATGTTGTCCGCCCGCACATCCGTTGAAGACAAACTAGAAGGATTGCAGTTTGCGGATGATTATGTAACGAAGCCTTTTCATCCTGAAGAGCTAGTTGCACGAATTGAAGTACTGCTCAGAAGACATCGGCGGGCAGTTCCCGATACTATCCAAATCGGTCATTTAACGATTCATATGATAGAAAATCGCATTGTTGCAAGCGATGGAAATGAAATTCTGTTAACTGCAAAACAGCATCAGATCTTTATGTATTTATTACGTCATCCAAATCAGATTTTAACGAAAGAGCAGCTGTATGAAGGTGTCTGGGAAGAGCCGTACATTGATGGGGATAAAACGTTAATGGTCCATATCCGTCATTTAAGGGAGAAAATCGAAATCGACCCGAGTGCGCCTGCAATTATCGAAACGATTCGAGGCATCGGTTATCGGGTGAAGCAATGAAAAGGTTAAGAAATTCTTTATTGGCACAGTATCTGTTATTACTCATTACCGCAACGATGATTATCCCGATTGCCATTCCTACAATATCGATCATTTTCTATAACACGCTATATTCCGTCGAGGAATCTCCACGGTATTATAACGGCACTGATTTGGAGTCGATGTGGCACAAAACGGCAAAAGAGCTGTCGGGTGCTTCGGATGATGAAATCCGGGCGAAACTAGTTGAGCTCAAACAGCTTTACACAGATGCTTCGTTATATTGGGTCGATGCATCCGGAAAAACGCGTGATAAATTTCCTGAATCCCTATCAGTTCCGGACAGATGGACAGCATCTTATGCGATCGATTTCGTAAAGAAGAACCGCGGATACACAGTGGATCCGTTCACAGTTATTGCTTTTATTGGCGCTGATGACAATGAAGGCTTCATGGTCATGCAACTTCCACGTCTAGATATGGAAAACCCGAGTGATAAATTGAGAGCAAAGTATGATTATTTATTTCCAATCGCACTTTTACTCGTCTTTGGCTTGTTCATTTTAATATGTACACTCTTTTTCTATCGAATCCGCAAAAGGCTGCTTCATTTACAAGAAGCAATGACTGCCTCTGAAACAAACGGCATCCCTGCACCTGTTGTAGTGAACAGGGAGGATGAAATCGGGCGCCTTGAGCAATCCTTCAATAGAATGGTGAAGGAATTGGAGTTAGGAAGGCTTCGTGAAAAGGAAGAAGAGGAACTGCGGAAAGATCTAATTGCCAATTTATCGCATGATTTGAGGACGCCATTGACGACAATCCGGGCACATGCGTACCGCTTGCAAAAAGAACCGATTAGTGCGCAGGGCTATGAATCCCTTGAATTCATTGATGAAAAAATAAATTATATGGGTGAACTGATCGATAATCTATTGTCGTATACGTTGTTGACAACCGGAAAGTACCCTTATAGCAATGAAAAAACGGATATCGTCCGCCTCATTCGCACCTCGTTTGCGGCATGGTATCCATTGTTTGAAAATCATCAATTTGAAATTGTTTTGGATATTCCTGAAGGACAGGCTATATGGGATATCGACCCGCAATGGATGAATCGAATCTTTGATAATTTATTTCAAAATATTTACCGACACGCGAAGAGCGGGAAGTTTGTAGCCGTCCGTATTAAAGATGAAGCGATTTATATTCAAGATTACGGACCTGGAATGGGCGCTCAATCACACCAAAAGGGAGTTGGCGTCGGCCTATCCATTGTTTCCCTCATGCTCAAGGAAATGAATTTGAAGTGGGAAATTCAGACAAAGAAAAGCGGAACGACGATTAAAATATATCCATGATGAAATCGAAGGTTGTTGTACATCGTACTAGATGTTGCAGCAGCTTTCGATTTTTTAAACGAATCTTAAACTTCAGCGCCCCTTCGTTTTAACCTTCCTTAGCTAAGATAAGAGTGAGGTGAAGGAAAATGAGTGATTTAATTATTAAAACGAATAAGTTGACGAAAAAATTTGGCCCGAAGCGTGTTGTCAATCATGTGGATTTACAGGTTAAGAAAGGAGAGATTTATGGATTTTTAGGGCCTAATGGAGCCGGTAAAACGACGACGATCAGAATGCTATTAGGATTAGCCCGTCCAACAAAAGGATCGATTGAAATCTTCGATAAAGATATTAAAACAGACAAGCTTTCGATTTTAAAAAGAGTCGGGTCACTCGTTGAATACCCGTCTTATTACGGGCATTTGACGGCTTATGAAAACTTGGAAGCGGTACGGATATTATTGGATGCCCCTAAGTCGAGAATTGATGAAGTGTTATCGATCGTCCGTCTTACGAAAGATGCTAAAAGACCGGTAAAAGGTTTTTCACTTGGCATGAAACAGCGGCTCGGCATCGCAACCGCTTTACTCGGCAATCCGGAGTTGCTTATTTTGGATGAGCCGACAAATGGGCTCGACCCTTCAGGCATTATTGAAATCCGTGAACTCATTAAAAGCATGCCAAAAGAGCATGGCATTACAATTGTCGTTTCCAGCCACCTATTATCGGAGATTGACCAAATGGCGACGCAAGTCGGGATTATTTCAAAGGGTCAAATGATTTTCCAAGACTCCATTTCCAAACTAAGAGAACGCGCTTCGAGCAAGATAAAGATAACGGTCGATAATAGCGAACTAGCTTGGAAGATGTTGCTATCAAACGGCATTACAGCCGACCTATCGCAGCAAGCGATTTATCTCGAAAACAGCTCTGATGAAAAAGTGGCTAACGTTGTAAAATCGCTCGTTAACAATAATTATTCAATCTTCCGGGTCGAAGAGGAAAAGAAATCGCTGGAAGAAATTTTCTTGGAATTGACCGGTAAAGAAGGTGGGTTATAATGGCGCGGGTATTGGCCTCTGAATTCATTAAAATCAAACGAAAAATGATTTTATTCCTTGTCTTTTTAGGACCATTCGGCGTCATTGCATTGGAGGCGGTCAATTTCGGACTGCGATATGACTGGCTGACAGGAATCTATAAAGATGACTTATGGAGAGGACTCATTGGAGAGGTCTCCATGTTATCCGTGCCTACGATACTCATCGGGTTGACGATACTTACGTCTATGATCGCGAACATTGAGCACCAGACAAATGCATGGAAGCAGCTATTAGCTTTGCCGATTTCAAAAACGCAGGTATATACAGCAAAAGTCTTGCTGACGGTCATTCTTCTGCTTATTTCCTGTTTTCTATTGATGATTGGCACAATCATTCTCGGGTTAGCATTGAAATTCGGCACAGCCATTCCATTCGTTTATCTTTTCAACATGTGTTTCTACCCGTTTCTCGCCGCATTGCCTTTTCTTGCATTGCAAATATGGCTGGCAATTACGATGAAGAATCAAGCGATCCCTTTAACGGTTGGGATTTTAGGAATGATCATATCGATGTACGCTTCTGCTTTTCCGGACTGGGTGCCTTTGAAATGGCCACTGTTGCTGAATGAATGGGGTAAACCGATCTTTTCAGTAATTGCCGGTATTTTTCTAGGATTCATTATTTATTTAATAAGCATTATAGATTTTTCACGAAGGGAAGTGAAATAAATGGGGAAGTACTTACAATCCGAATTTTTAAAGCTTCGGAAATCCACAATCTGGCTGCTCATCTTTGTTAGCCCCCTTCTTTCCACGCTAATCGGGTTTGGGGAGGCGACCTTTATTAGTGAAATAACGGAAGCCCAATGGATTCCAACGCTAGGCGTTATGACGATTGCCCATTCCATTTTATTTCTGCCTTTATTAACAGGCGTATTTTCAAGCTTCATTTGCAGATATGAACATATCGGCGGAGGCTGGAAGCAATTACTGTCATTGCCCGTTTCAAGAAGGAATGTGTATATTGTCAAATTCCTTATTGTCAGCATTTTAATTGCAGTTACACAGCTCTTATTTGTCGCTGGCTTGCTATGTGTCGGGTGGATGAAAGGATTTTCGACGGAGATTCCTTGGGGTGAGATTCTTCCGAGTGTCGTTGGGGGTTGGATTGCATGTCTGCCACTTATCGCACTTCAATTATTCGCGTCCGTTTCCTGGTCGAGCTTCGCAGCACCCTTGGCCATTAATGTAATATTCACGATCCCAAATATTCTTATCATTAATTCGGAACGTTTTGGCCCTTACTATCCTTGGGCGCAGCCTTTTTTAATGATGATGCCAGATTCTGCCGACAGTTTCGGTGCATTGCATGTTTCGATTGATACGCTGTTCTTTGTCGTTTTAGGAAGTCTATTGCTGTTTTTCTGCTCAGGGTTTATGTATTTTACGAGAAAAGAAATTTGACGGAAGGTGTAATAGGCGCATGCAAACTACTTCGCATGCGCCTGTTTTATAACGGCTTCAATGCTTCCGTCCGATTCACAAATACAAACCCGTCATACCGGCTGCCGACTCTTGACGGTACATAATTCCCGTATGTTTCAAGCTCCGGATTATAGACGACCCCTATCGCACGGTGCCCGATCCATTCATTGAATAAATGCCGGTTTTCTTCTGTGAATAAAATGACTTGATCCTCCGCTCTCGCCGCATGCATCTGCCCTTCCCATGAGTTGAATTTAGCCGGCGGGACAGTCATTCGGTGGAGCGGCTCGCCCCAGCTTTCACCGGCAATGACCGTTCCTTCGTATGTGCCGAAACCGATCGCAAACGTATCCTCCCTACCGTATTTCTCGCGGATGAGCTGCCCGACATTGATCATTTTATGGTCGGCCATCGATGTTTCCGACGCATCACCGACATGGGTGTTATGCTCCCAAATGATGATTTTTGCATCAGCGCCATGATAGTTCAAAATCTCACTGACCGCCTCGACCATATGCATGTCGCGAATATTCCAGGAGATGGCGTCGTCCTGCATCATCGCCCGGTAATAGGACTCAGCGTTTTTTGCGACGAGGGCATTCATCGTCACATTTAAATCCTGTTCATGTTCATTCGAATAAAGATCTTCGTGACTGCGGATCGTCGTGAGCAAGTTCGTCACTTCGCGAATGCACTCGTCCGTGAAATGTGCAGCCGATAATGCATAGTGCTCCGGCATCCGGTTATATGGTTCGAAACAGGAAAAAGCTTTTCTCGCGAGATCAAGGTCAGCATTGAAACGAGGATTTTCCTGAAGAAAGCGAAGCACTTCATCGATCGATTCATACAAGCTGTACATATCGATTCCGTAAAAGCCCGTTTTTTCTTTGGCCACTTTCGAATCATTGTCATTTTTTAACCACTCAACAAGCTCCGCTACTTCTTCGTTCGCCCACATCCACGTCGGCCAGCGGTGAAAGGATTCCATTAACACTTGCTGAGCAGTTTTTCCTTCTTCATCAAACCCTTTCACATAGCGGTTCACCGCCTGAGCAGACGGCCAATCGCCTTCTACAGCAATGATTGTGAAGCCTTTTTCCTCGATGAGGCGCTTTGAGATTTGCGCACGAACCTTATAAAATTCCGAAGTTCCATGCGTCGCTTCCCCGAGCATGACAATTTTGGCATCGCCGATTGCTTTTAACATTGTGTCAATTGCCTGGTCATTTAACGGTAGGGCCTGCTCTTGTATGACAGACATTAGTCTTTTCGACAAATCAATCCCCTCCTCTGTTGATAGCATACCCATGGGCAGCGGTTGGAAACCGGGAGCGATGGATCGGGTCTATTTTAACGCGAATTTCAACACGAAAAATGGTTACCACCGATTCGGACGTGTTTGCCACCTACTGAAGCAAATTAGTCATCGTGTGGCTGTAATTTGGCATTATTCGGAATGAATTTCTGGTCAAGTCCTATAGCGGAAAACGGTTATCACCACTCAGACGTACTTTATCACCACTTAGGGGGATGTTATCACCTCTTAGACAGCGTTTATCACCACTCGGACGATCGTTATCACCACTCAGCCGGGGTTTATCACCGTTTATTCCCCATAAAAACAACCGTCCACAAGTGACGGCTGCTCTACTCTTATTGATCCACAACTTCCAGCGTCCCTTCCCCATCATCCGGCAGAAGCTTGAATACCCACTTCTTTTCATTCTCGTCAAAAGAAACTTCATCAATCAACACGAAACCATTGGATAATCTTTCACCCGCTATGTCCAATGCCTTCGCGACGGCCTGCGACTCGGAAAGTTTGGCATTCACCGGCTTGTAGTCCGGCATGACCTCCACAAACTTCGCACTTCCCTGTCCAGGATAAGATTCCAAAATCGGCCCGGATGCTTCCACTTTCACACGCTTGCCGACTTTCAACTTGTCGGCTTCCGCGAATTTGTAAAACACTGCGCTTTCAGTTCCTCCTGCCACAAAAATTCTCCCTTCATCGGCGGCCAATATGAATCCTCCTTCTGTCACCGGTGTATCCGTGTACGTTTGTTCAGGTTCAATGATGGTTGATTCCCCCGGCTCCGCTACCATCCTTCCATCTTGCGTAAAATTGATCGTATGGCCGGCGAATAGCTCCCGCAGCTTCTTTTGCTGCTCAGGTTTTAGATAATCATGGGAGATTTCAATCTCGCCCGTGATGACATCGACGTACAGGCCGAATGATCCCCGTTCCGATTCTATCCCTTTCATTGCTTTAGCAACTTCGTCCTGTAATTCGTAAAGTTCCTTTTCCGTATGAAGGCTGCGGAAAATATAGATCGGTTCCGCTAGGATTTCTCCCGCATCCACTTTCGGCTGCAGTAGATCCAGTAATTGTTGAACGCGTTCATCCGGCTCCTTTAGCCCGATCCACACGCCGGATTGCTCGGCGCCTCTCGTCTGGTTTTCGATAAAGATGACCCCTACATCATGAATACCGCCTTCGCCATACACTTTTTCCACCGCCTGGATTGCAGCTGGCCCCTCAATTCTTTGGACCGCCATATCCTCAGCCAACTCCTTAGAAGGCTTCTCATACTCTGGACCCGGCGTTTCCAAAGTGGCCGATTTGTCCCGCTTCGGCGTCTCTTGGGCGGTTTGATTCAGTTCGGCAATGATTTCTCGCCCACTCACTGTTTTCAACGTCTTCCATCCACTATGTTTGGCCGCAGTATTTTGAGGCGACTCACCCGTTCCACATCCTCCTAACAATAAAGCAGCACCAATAAGAGTTAATAAGATTTTTTTCATTTCAAAACCTCCCACTTATGAAGTTAGACGGATGAATCGCGTTAAAGTTACGACAATTACCCATTGACACCCGGCCAGCGATTTGATACATTCAACTACAATATCGATGATGAAGAGAGTAATGGGTCATCACTTCTGTAGCGAGCCGGGGTTGGTGGAAGCCTGGCGGAGTGGATTCGTGAAGCGCACTTCAGAGATGCTTTTCTGAATGAAGTAGGAGAAGCCGGTGTCTCGCCGTTAGGAGAAAGGGGCCTCTATCCAAACTTATAGGGGCAATTTGAGTGGTACCGCGGAACAAGCTTTCGTCTCATTTATTGAGATTGAAGGCTTTTTATTTTTCCTAAAAAGGGGTTCGTGTATATGAAAAAGGATATTTTGCAAGCTTTACAGACAGTCAGCCCAATCCAGTTGGAGGAGCATATGCTAGAGCGGCCAGCAAATTCAAAGTTAGGCGATTTTGCCTTGCCTTGTTTTCCGTTCGCAAAAATTTTACGGAAATCACCCGTCGCCATAGCGGATGAAATCGCAAGTTCAATAACACATCCATCTATTCGAAAAGTGGAAGCTGTCAATGGGTACGTGAATATTTTCCTGAACCGCAATGCGATTACTGACGATCTTCTGCATATAGTTTTAGACAAATCCGCAGCTTACGGTTCATCCAATGAAGGCAATGGTGGTGTCGTGACGATCGACCTATCGTCACCAAACATCGCAAAGCCGTTTTCCATGGGCCACCTCCGCTCTACGGTCATCGGAAATTCCATCGCTTTATTGCTAGAAAAAAATGGCTACCAACCGGTGAAAATCAATTACATCGGTGATTGGGGCACGCAATTCGGGAAGCTGCTTACCGCATACCGGAAATGGGGCAACGAAGCGGATGTCCGTAAAGAGCCAATCAAGACATTGCTGAAGCTGTACATCCGTTTTCACGAAGAAGCGGAGGCGGACCCTTCCTTGAACGATGAAGGACGTGCTGCTTTTAAAGCATTGGAGGACGGCGATGCCGACGCACTTGCCCTTTGGGAGTGGTTCAAAACCGAGTCATTGAATGAATTCCAGCGGATTTATGATCTGCTTGGCGTCTCCTTCGATTCTTATAATGGCGAAGCGTATTATAATGACAAAATGGAACCTGTCGTCGAAGAACTTGAGGATAAAGGTTTATTGGTTGAATCCGACGGCGCCATGGTTGTCGAACTTGAAGAAGGCATGCCACCGTGTTTAATTAAAAAATCAGATGGAGCAACGTTATACGCAACACGTGATTTAGCTGCTGCCATTGATCGAAAGAACAAATATGATTTCGTCAAATCCATTTACGTCGTCGGGAATGAACAAAGCCTTCACTTCACGCAAATCAAAAAAGTACTTAGCAAAATGGGGCATGACTGGGCAAACGATATCACGCACGTACCATTCGGACTCATCTTACAAGGCGGCAAGAAAATGTCGACACGTAAAGGAAAGATCGTCTTGCTTGAGGAAGTATTGAATGATGCGATCGAACTCGCACAAAAAAATATCGAGAAGAAGAATCCTGCACTGGTCAATAAAGCTGAAGTGGCAGAAGCAGTCGGTGTCGGCGCCATCCTCTTCAGTGACTTGAAGCAGCATCGGAAGCATGACATCGAATTCGACCTTGAAACGATGCTTCAGACAGAAGGCGAAACTGGGCCATACGTCCAATATGCACATGCGCGGGCGAACTCTATCTTGCGCAAAGCGGGTGTATCCAACTCGTTCGCGATTGACGAAGTGAACGATCACGAATGGGATGTCGTCAAGTTGCTTAGTCAATTCCCGCAAACGGTTAAGCGAGCAAACGATGAGCTGGACCCTTCTGTCATTGCAAAGTATGCAGTCGACCTCGCTCAAGCATTCAACTCGTTTTACGGCAATGTGCAAGTGCTGTCCGACTCTGCAAACAAGGCGTATCGGACTACGCTAACACAATGTGTCGTTATCGTATTGAAGGAATCCTTGCGCCTACTTGGCATGAAAGCGCCTGAAGAGATGTAAATTCAAAAGCGGAGGGGTTTGATCAGATGCGACAGGCATAAGGCGGATCCACGAAACGGCGCACTTTGCCGTGCAGTGGAGCTGACTTATGACCCGAGCATCTAGCGCCCGCAGCTAGACGAAAAAGCAATCGTTCCACCATTCTGGCGGACGATTGCTTTTTCTTATGCCAACTTGAATTTCTCTACTATTCCCTGTAACTCAGAAGCGATGTTCTTCATGCGAGTTGTCGATTCCGCAACGCGCTCCAATTCTGCTTGCTGGGCAATCGACGAAGCGCTGACTTGTTCTGCGGAGGCAGCCGTCTCCTCTGAAACGGCCGAAACACTTTGGATAGACAAAATGACTTGATCTTTATGCGTAAGCATTTCAGCCAATTCGGCTGTCAATTCCAAGATGGATTGACTCATCTGCTCCGTCAGTTCCGCGTTCTGTTTGAAGGACGATTCAGTGCTTGTCACAGATTCATTTTGCCCTTCCATCATTTGAAGATTCGAGTCAATGACCGACACCGTTTGTCGTGTTTCTTCGATGATCTCGTGAACTGTTTGTTGAATGACTTCTGTTTCTTTTCTTGACTGTTCAGCAAGTTTGCGCACTTCCTCTGCAACGACAGCAAATCCTTTGCCATGTTCTCCGGCACGAGCCGCTTCGATGCTAGCGTTTAATGCAAGGAGATTAGTTTGTGCAGTGATATCTTGGATAGAAGCAATCACATTGTTGATTGCAGTAATTTTATTCGAAAGCGCGTCCATTTGCTGTTGGACTTTCGTGTTCATTTCATTTGCAGAAACATTATGCTCCCGCAGTTTACCGACTTCCACCATACCTTTATCTGTTGATTCAACAGTCTGCTTGGATAGCAGAAGCATCCCGTCTGCAAGCGTGGAAAGTGCATTAATTTGCTCTGCCAACTCAGCCATACGATTGCTAGTCTCTTCGGTATCTTCGGATTGATTTGAAGCTCCTGTCGCAATTTCATTCGTCGCCAATGACACTTCGTCGCTGGATGCTACAATCTCTTCAAAAGCATGGTGAACTTGAGCTGTAGAATCACTTAGCTCATTGGACGAAGAACGTACCGCGCCAATTGCTTCGTTTGTCTGACGCAGCATATTATTATAAGCGCTCGCGACAGCACCGATTTCGTCGTTATGGATATATTTATCGTCTACGTATTGTGTAATGTCGCCAGTTGCAGCCGTTTCGATTGACCTTTGCAAGTAGGAAAGCGGCTTTAATTGTTTAAAGATGAACCACGCAGTCACTCCCGCCATTATCATTACCATGACAATTGCGGCAATTACCGTGACGAGTAAAATAGAGTTGAAAGTCGATAGGATGTTAGATTGCGGCAACACAGTTTGCACAGACCAGACATCATCTATGTTATCAAGCATAATTGGCGCGAATGTATTAAATGACTTCTCATTTAAACTCTGAGAATCCACGTATAAAGTTCCAATCTCTCCACGATCCAACTGCGCCTTCATGTTGTTCCAATCAATTGAGTCTTTCATATTCGTTCCAATCATTTCTTCTTTCAAGCTGTTCGCCGTCAAGTTGCCAGTCTCAGTTATGATAGAGGCATACCCGCCGTCAGGTTGAATCGATGTCACCAAATCATTCAGGAAGTCAATGGTTAAGTCTGCTGCCAATACTCCTATAAGCTGACCCGATTCAGTCATAAGCGGCACAGCCATGGTCGTCATTAACACCGTTTTGTCGCCTGCATCATATTCATGCGGTTCTGTCAGGACAGCACGCTTTTCGCTTTTAGGGATGGAATACCAATCCCCATCTCCAGCAACGTCGTACCCAACCAGTCCTCTCAAGTCAATACTGTCGCCTTCCTTATATAAATAAGGGATAAATTTTTTGGATGAATCAACTACATTTTTATTCACATGATCATCTAGCGGAATCGAACCACTTTCGAACACAGCAGCCATGCCGATTGCGTCCGCATTATCTTTCAAATTCCTTTCCATTACACTGAGAATCTCCTCAGTTGTAAGATTACCTTGCGAATGCAACGTCTCAAAAATACGCTTTGTAGTATGCAGCATCTCGTCTGTTTTGCCAAACCTGGCACTGATCGCTTGAGCATTGGACCGAGTGCTTTCAATTGCATTCTTTTCAGCTTCTGTAACGGTTTTCCCATGTAAAATGGTACTTGTTATTAATGTATAGGTAATAAACAGCAGTAAAAATAACCCAATAATTAATCTGGATAACTTCCAAGCGATGCTTTTCTGTTTCTTCAACCCCAAATACCTCCATTAGTACTATAGTAATAGAATTATAGCAGACCAATACATACAAATAAAGAACAGTCGTAAAGTTCCGCATTTCAAAAAACATAATAAAAAAAGAATGATTCGCCAATTCTAGCGAAACCATCCTTTTTATTGATAAGTTTTATTCTTCCCTCCAACAGTCGGCACCTTTCAAACTAGAATCCGCTTTAAACACGGGGTTCTTCCCTTGTTTCCGCTGCTTCGTATAATCATCCAAAACGCGGAAAGCAACTTTTCCAAGAGCAAGGATGACGAGGAGATTTATAATCGCCATTAAGCCCATGAATAAGTCCGCCATGCTCCAGACGATATCCACTTTTGCCATCGCTCCGAACATGACCATGACGAGAACCAAAATGCGGTAAAGCGTCATCCAAGACTTATGCGCGTTAATGAATTCAATATTTGTTTCACCGTAATAGTAATTTCCGACAATCGAGCTGAACGCGAAGAACAAGATTGCGATTGCGACAAAATAAGGTGCCCAAGAACCAACGTGAACAGCCATCGAACTTTGTGTCAGCAAAATGCCGCTCTCTTCCCCTTTATCATATAGCCCAGCAAGGATAATGATGAAAGCCGTCGCAGAACAAATGATGATCGTATCGAAAAATACACCAAGACTTTGAACAAGCCCTTGTTTCGCCGGATGTGTAGCAGTCGCCGTCGCTGCAGCGTTCGGCACACTCCCCATACCAGCCTCGTTTGAGAATAAACCACGTCTAATCCCTTGCATCATGGCAGCACCAATACCGCCGCCAGCCATTTCCTTAATGCCGAAAGCATGCTCAAAAATGAGGGCAATCATTGCAGGAACTTCCGTAATATTAATGGCAACAACGTAAAGCGCTATAAGCAAATAAAATACCGCCATGATCGGGACGATTGACTGCGTCACTTTGACAATCCGCTGTACGCCGCCGAAAATGATTATCCCAGTCAGCACGACGAGAACTAGTCCAACAACCCAATATGGAAGATTGAATACATCGTGGAACGACTGGCTGATCGTGTTCGATTGAACTGAGTTGAAGATAAAACCGAAGCACAATGTCAATAAAATCGCGAAAACGATTCCAAGTTTCCGAAGGCCTAGCGCCTTCTCCATGTAATACGCCGGCCCCCCGCGGAATGTGTTGCCATCACGCACTTTATATACTTGTGCAAGCGCGCTTTCAATGAACGCCGTCGCCATGCCGATAACAGCAATGACCCACATCCAGAAGACAGCACCCGGTCCGCCAATTCCAATTGCAAGCGCAACCCCGGTTACGTTCCCCGTACCCACTCGTGAAGCTGCACTGATTGTAAACGCCTGGAACGCCGAAACGCCATGGTCGCCTTCTTTTTTCTCAAAAATAAGTCTGAACATCTCCCCAAACAAACGAAACTGGACAAATTTCGTCCGAATCGTAAAGTAAAGACCGATGAGCAATAAAAGCCCGATCAGTATGTATGTCCAAATAAAATCATTCGCCGGTCCGACGAGCCACTCTAATACTCCCACACTGTTCACTCCCTCTTTATCATAGTAAATCTCTTGCTATCTTTACCCTGTCACGCTAAAAAAACTCACGTTTGGAAAATTGAAAAACCGCTGAGCCAACGTGGACTCAGACGGTCTAGAAGCTGTCAACTGTAAATGTAATCGCTTCATTTTTTTATCAACTTGATTATTTTATCACCGAATCTGCATTTTTCAATCCATATTTGGGGAAAAAGCATCGAATCTCGTATGGGAATTGTTGGGTGCGGCCGACTTTCGGAGCGTTACCACCGATGCGGATGAGTTTACTACCGTTGCTCGGGCATACCACCGATTCGCATGAATTAACCACCGTTTGACTACAATTCCAAGTTGAAAAATAGTTATCACCACTTGCAAGCTGTTTATCACCACTCAAGCGGACATTATCACCACTTAGGCGTAGTTTATCACCACTCAGAACAGCATTATCACCACTCAGCATATTCCCATAACAAATCTCCTTGCCTAGACAAATTCAAACTTAACACAAAAGCGAGCCACCCTAAGGCGACTCGCTATGTGGATCAATCAAAGTGCGGCCTTCACCGTTTTCCGGTAATATCCAACCGTTAGGAAGGCGAAGACGAGATAAATCAACGCATAGATGCCCATTGCGAATGAGGCGGGCAATGTAATATCAGACATAAACATGAACGATGCTGCTTTTATCGCGAAAATGGAGTGCAGCAAACCAATCAACAACGGCAAGCCGAAGACGAACACTTGCTTACGAATGATGCCTCGCATAATATCTTGCACAGTGAAGCCCAATTGGCGCAATGTTGCATAGCTGCTTCTTTCCTGTTCCGCCTCCGTCATTTGCTTGAAGTACAAAATGCTGCCTGTCGAAATGAGGAACACAAGGCCTAAGAAGCCAGAGATAAAAATGAGCAGTCCATTGTTTTCCATTGACCGAACATATTGCGAATAGTAATCAAATCCATGCTGATCATTTTCCTCATTGATACGCTTAAAGATGGCAGATGCCTCAATAAGCTGATCTCGATCCGGCACATTGATAGCATAGGTGTTTGATATGCGCCAGCCGTTTTCATCATTCACAAATTGATCTTTTAATTCTTGATAGAACGCATCTTTCACAACAAGTTGTGTCGCCGATGAAGAATTTAATGCATTTCCTTCGCTCACTTTCACAACTTTCATTTTAGATTCTATTTCACCATTCGATAAATCAACATTGAATGGGACTTCAATTGATTTCAATAGCCAGTAGATGCCTGCATCATAAAGGTACGCGGCATCGGAATCGGGGATTTCAATATCCGCACCTGCTTGCTGCAATTGTTTGTCGCTTATAATATTTGCTCCAAACGATGTGGATATCATTTCTGGCGCACTGCCATCTTCAAATTCGCCTTCCACTTGCAAGGTTTCTATCGTTGAATACGTATACGTTATATTTTGCTTATCCAGTTCGCCGACAAATTTTGCGGACGCTTCTTGACCGTCTTCATACCAAAAATCATCAAAAGAAAAATCAAAAGGATATACAAGACGCAGTTCTTTATCCGTCGAATAATAAAGCGAATACGCACCCGCCAACATCGTCAATGTCATCGCAGATAAGACTGTAATGATCGTCAGTGAATTCGCGTTGCCCTTCATCCGATGCATGATCGGCGCAATCGACAAACTGTTATTCAACCCGAGATGGCCTTGTTTCCGTTTCCGGATCTGGTAAAATAACCAGCTGATCGTCACGCGGAAGACAAGATAAGTTCCTAAAATTGTCGTAGCCAAAACCACGATCATGTTAATGAAAAGCAAAGCATTCATCATATTACCGGACAGCCAATATCCGAAGGCGATAAGTGCCATTCCTAAAATGGCAAGAAAGGCTGATCTGAATGCTTTCGGCTTTTTCGGATGCTCGCCCTTCTTATCCGCATTGAATAATCCAAGCAATGTGTTGCGGTAGACTGCGACGATCATTTGAATCGATGTGAGAATGATGATTCCAAGGAATACAATCACCGTCTGGATGACTGCCGCCGTCGAAAACTCCACTTCGATAAATCCATCAAAGCCGATTAGCTTCATTAACAACAATAAAAATACGCGTGACACGAGAATTCCTACACCGATCCCAATGGCTAACGCCCCGGCGCTAAGCAAAGAGTTTTCGATAATCAACAGACGTGAGACAGAACCTTTCGTCAGGCCAATCAATTGATACAGCCCGATTTCACGGCTTCTTCGTTTCAAGAAAATCGCATTTGCATAGACGACGAAAATTCCTGCGATGACCAGCAAAAGAATGCCCGCCGCTTTGAATCCTGCACCCATGCTGCCGCCCGAACGCGCCACAACTGCAGGGTCATGCTGCAACGTCGCGAAGACGAAGTACAGGACGACACTTAAAATAAGCGCGAAAAAGTATAAATAGTAATGCTTAATGTTTTTCCGCATGCTGCGGATGACGAGGTCAAAGAGCGTCAACGCTGTCACCCCCGAGGACACCTTGCACTTTCAGGATTTCCTGGAAGAAGGCTTGTCTCGTTTTGTCGCCGCGGTACAGCTCCGAGTAAATATTGCCGTCTTTCAAGAAGACAACCCGACTGCAATAGCTCGACGCGACAGGGTCATGCGTTACCATCATGATCGTGACGCCACGTTGTTTATTGACATCCTCCAACGTTCCAAGCAAGGAAGACGCTGATTTCGAATCAAGCGCGCCTGTCGGTTCATCCGCAAACACCATCGATGGCTTGTTGATGAGCGCCCGTGCAGCAGAAGTCCTCTGTTTTTGACCGCCCGAAATTTCATGCGGATATTTGTCAGCGAGTTCTTTAATGCCTAAAATATCGGCAATCGACTTGAATTGATCCTCCGCCACTCGCTTTTTCATTTTGCCTAGCGAGACTGGCAAGAGGATATTTTCTTTCACCGTCAATGTGTCGAGAAGATTATAATCTTGGAAGATGAATCCTAATTTGTCTCGCCTGAATGCAGAGAGTTCACGATCTTTCATCTTCGAAATATCAGCATCTCCAATGAGGATCGAGCCTTCCGTCGTACGATCGATCGTCGCAAGAACATTCAATAGCGTCGTTTTCCCGGCGCCTGAAGCCCCCATGATTCCGACGAACTCCCCTTCCATCACTCGCAAGTCGATCCCTTTCAATACTTGCTGGACATTGCCCCGCGTTCCGTACGATTTCCGGATATTTTGAGCATGTAAAACTGTTTTATGTTGGTCCATCATTGTACCCTCCCTGTTTGCTATATCCTTATCTTAATGTGTGTACTTCTTCTGGTCGTTTGATTTAGATGACAAACAGGTCGGTCAATGTGACATTATTGTCACGTTCGTGTTGCGTCAAACTCATTTTCCGTGGAAAACGTCATGTTCATCGTCGTTCCTTTATTTATTTCGGAGTGCGCCGATAAGGAAATTCCGATTTTCCCCGATACTTGCTGGGCAAGATACAAACCGAGTCCCGTTGCCGCATTATATAGCCTTCCCGTACCCCCGGTGAACCCTTTGTCGAAAACACGGGGAAGATCGTGAGCCGGGATTCCCGGACCTTCGTCTTTAATTGATAAAACCGGATGTCCCCCTGGCGAATCGCCTGCCGTAATACAAATGGTGCCCCCGTCCGGACTATATTTCACCGCGTTCGTCAGCAATTGCCGGATGATGAAGCGACTCCATTTGCTGTCCGTAAGCACTTCCATTTCCTCGCCTTCAATTTCAACCGCAATATTTTTCTCCATGCACCATGACCGAAGCTCGCGAACTTCAGGTGTAATGAGCTGATGCACTTTGATCTTTTCCAATACATAATCCGTTCCGAGCGACGGCAGTCGTGAAATATAAAGCTGCCGATCGATCAGCAAATGGACTCGCAGCCAATCGGACTCGATTTTCCGGATTGCCGCATCTTGCCGGTTCGAATCAATCGTCATTTTCATCGAGGTGAGCGGCGCTTTCACTTCATGCACCCAGGCTGCGGTATAATCACTTTCCATAAGGTTTACAGCTTTCATTTCCGACAGCTTCTTCAAATGATCATTCGCCACTTGCCGTAGCAGATCATTCGTCGTCTGGTCCCTCGTGAAAAGCGGCTCCGGCAACCCCTCCTGCCAATCCCTAGAAGGATCTTCGGAAATACGAAGAAGTTCTTTCGTGAAATGCATCTCTTTGTTGTAACGCCAGATGAGGAATAAAATGAAGATGGCAATCAAAAGCATGTTAAGGTAAATGAGAGAACTCAACCTCATCGCAAGACCTTTATCAATCCAAATGAGAACGTCTGTCAACACAAGTGAAGTGGCGAACAGGAGTATCCAGCTTTTCATATCCTTTACATAATGAATAAACATTTAACTCCCCCTACAGGCTGACCGCCATATATCCCATTCCTTTTTTTGTGAGAATCGCGTCACCAAGTCCGATGTCCGCAAGCTTTTGGCGCAGCCGCGTCACATTGACCGTCAATGTATTGTCGTTGACGAACCGCTCATCATCCCATAATTTGCGAATCAGCTCATCACGCGATACGATTTCATCCTTCGCCTGGACGAGCACCGCCAAAATGAAAAACTCATTTTTCGTCAACTCCACTTCATTGCCATCGAGCCGAATGATGCCGCGCTTCATATCAATCACCGCACCATTCCATTCAAGCACATCCGCTGCCTCATCCGCCGTATACGCATACGTCCGCCGAAGCGTCGCCTGGATCTTCGCAAGAAGTACGTCCGTATGGAACGGCTTCTGCATATAATCATCCGCCCCCATATTCATCGCCATCACCATATCCATCGGATGATCTCGCGACGACAAGAAGAGGATCGGCACCTTCGAAACTGCGCGGATCTCCCTGCACCAATGGAACCCGTCATACGCGGGAAGCTGAATATCAAGTATGACGAGATGAGGCTTCGTTTGAATAAAAGACTTCATCACATCATGAAAATCCTCCGGCCCCGACACATGAAGCGACCACTGGCCAAGTCGCTCTTTGAGTGAATTGTAAATCGCTGAATCATCCTCCACGATGAAAATATTCATATCCATCTCCGCTGCACTCCCTTCCTACGCTTATTATAAAGGTGCAGGGCTTAGATGGAAAAGATTATCACTGGGGGGCGGGGGTTTACCACCGCTTGGGTCGGCTTTATCACCACTTAGCTCGAAGTTATCACCACTCAGAAGGATGTTATCACCACTCAGACTACTTTTATCACCACTTAGCCAGTTGCCACTGAAAAACTCATCCCCGGAAAGGCGACAAGCGTATATCAATGCAACTTTCAATTTATCACCACTTGGAACGAAGTTATCACCACTTAGAGCAACTTTATCACCACTCAGAAGGGTGTTATCACCACTCAGACTACGTTTATCACCACTTAGCAAATTTCCAACAAAAAAGCACACGATTATGTGTGCTTTTTCTGACGTGACGGTGACCACATCATATAAGTTCGATTACGATTTGCTCCTTCGGTATGTAATTCCATATCCCGAAGCAGCCGATTTGCATTTTGCTGCCTTTCAAGATGAAGAAATTCCCTGCAATCTTTATTCGTCATTTTACCGCCAAATAGTAAAAACCAATCTTTGATTGCTTGCTTATGTGCTTTACTGCATCGGAATCCACAATTCATGCATTCCCATTTCCGTTTAAGCCAAATCATTCCTAAGTTTTTGCACCCCGGACAAATCACACCCGTCCGAATGTCGTTGTGTCGAATGGAATAAGTTTCACAAATAGGCGAAGGAATGAATTGACGATGGGAGCTGCTGAGCTGCGATAAAAGATCGGCGAATGTATCATCATCCAACAATGGGGGGGTTGTTGGCAGTTTGCGGATAAATGGGGGGACCGCGCTTGGGAATAAAATAGGGATAGTCGTGTCGAAAACTTCGATACGTTGCTTTGCATAGGCGAGAACGACAGCGCCGTATACCGGCAATGATAGATTGCGGCTGTACAGCCAATCTTGAAACAGTTCACAGTTGCTTTCCAATTGGGCGATCGGGCTTTTGAAGCCGCTCACCTTACCTGACTCGAGCACGCGGATCATTTGCGGCGGATTTTCCGTCACAGTCAATTCACCCGCAATGTTTTTCACTTCAAACAAAACCGCATACGATGGGGTGATGAAGAGCGTGTCTACTTGAAAATATGTACTAGAGGCTAACGATAAATCGTGAAAAATGCCATGCTTCATCGAAAAAGCATAGCTCTCAAACACTTTGTCCAATTCCTGCTCTCCGCCAAATCCGGCTTGTACCGCCGCATGCTTCGAGCGCAAAGCAGGAATCGCTTCGTGGTGGCTTGGCAATCGCCGAATCGCTGCCTCCAGCCCTTCCAACAAGAGTGGTGCTTGTCTTTCTTTATGAATGAATAGTATCAGCTCCTCTTTTTTTATTCCGCTATTTACTAGTTTAACGTATTAGTCTAATTATTCAATCAAACTCCAAATACTCCCACACATTCCCAAACGGATCGCGGAAACTAATATATTTTCCTGGCGGGCAGTCGGCAGGCTCCCCAATGATCAATTCCACCTCGTGTTCTTTAAGCACCGCAAGGGATTGATGGATGTCATCGCTTTTCAACGTCAGCACCACTCCTGAAGATGCTTTATCATATCCCGCATTCTCCATTTCCTCCAAAACGATCGGCAGCTCCCCATGGACAAGCGTTACAATTTTCGGGCCGTACTCTTTATTCACCTGAAACCCTAATACTCCGGTGTAAAATTCAACCGCCTCTTTCATATTCGGTACATAAATGCTAATTACACAAACTTGTGTCATACTTCTTCCCCCTCCCTTTCCCCTATGTACATATCAATCATTCTTCGTAAAAATATCATCGATTGATCTTCCACATCAATCTGCAGCCGAATCCATTCATACTCCCGTTCAAGCAATCGGCTTATCAGAACAACCGCCTCCGCATGCTTTCCGGGCGTAATGAACTCCAGAATTTCCGTCAACTCCGCTACAACGGAATCTGGCAACGACCGTTCAATCGTCTTCAACCCTAATTTCGCGCGTTCCGGTGCATATCGATAAAGCAGTACCCTCCCTAAATGGTGAATAACATTCGTCAGCATCTTAACCGCCCAAATGTCATTTCCTCGTGCAGCCGTCTTCGAGTATTGGAATAAAAACCACCCCACATCCATGACATCGTCCTGATATTCATCCTCGGGCAGCGCTAACCCTTGCGTCTCCATAAATTCATCCATTAACCGATGCGGATCATACAGCACCTTGAAATGGTCACCGCCAACGAACGATTCCTTCGTCACCGTGAATAAATCAATATGCAACAGATCATCAAACACCACAATTATCTGGGGTGCGACAATGAAAATATCATCCATTAATATAATGTCGCGATATGCCCTCAAATGCTCCACCCGACCGGCAAGAAACTCCTTCTTATCCTCGTCGTTCACTAAGCAATAGAGATCGACGTCAGAATGCGCATCATACTCTCTCCTACCCATCGATCCTTTCAAAAAAATCGCCTGTACAAGCGGGTCCCCCTTCAAACTCGCAACAATCTTTTCTACAGCCAACTCTTGCGGTAACATATTCCTCCCCCTTACTTGTACACTTCCACGTACTCCTCATAATCCAGCACTTCGATTACATCCGACCAATGCAGCACCGTCCCGACAAAATCCCGAATATCCAGTCCCGGCAACTCGTATGTTTCGTCTGTATTCGCAGTTCCTGTTGCATCCTCAATGAATGTCACCTTAAACCCGCGGTCAAAAGCGGAAATCGCCGTAAACATACAGCAAAACTCCGTATTGAAGCCAGTAATGAATACATGATCCACTTCCAACTCTTCTAACAAGCCCGCCAATTTGGTTTTGAAAAATGAACTCGGCGTCTGCTTTTCCACTACAACATCTGCAAACCCTTTAACAGAAGTATGTAATTCAGAACCAACAGAACCCCTATAAAGCGGACTTTCCTCTTCATCATCGAAGTGTCTAATGAAAATAACCGGCTTCCCTTTCCCTTTAAAGTCCTCGATTATATTTGTAATCAAGCTTAGTTCAGCACCAAAATCACCAGATTCAACAATCGCGTTTTGCACATCAATTACCAATAAAGCTTCCATGCTCACACCCCTTTTCAAAATTATGTTCTATACCAACAGCCGTTTCTCCTTTATTTATTGAAATAAAAAGAAAAGGAGGCACCGCATGATTCAACCAGCAAAGGGTATTCTAAACTGTTAGGAGGTTGATATACATGAAGCAATTTTGCCCAGAAAGTTGGCCGGAGGATCCGACTCCAGTAAGCCAGTTGAACTGTGAGGAATGCGGACTTTATAAACAAGGGACACGGATGGTGTGGGGAGAGGGAAATTCGAATGCGCCTATTATGGTGATCCTCGACAATCCAGGCGCCCGTGAGGATCATGAAGGAAACCCGTTTGTGTGTGGAACGCGACAGGCGTTGCAGCAAGCCGTTCATGAGGTCGGTTTGGATAAAGAACTAATCTACGTAACGTACATTCTAAAAAGAAGGCCCATCCGAAAATACGATAAAGAATGGACACGGGAAATCTGCATGCACCTCCACCTTGATGAACAGCTCAATCGGCAGAATCCCAAAATCATTATTTGCATGGGCAACGTTGCGGTACAATCCTTCTTCGAAAACGCGGAAGTCGATGTAAAAGGATTGCGTGGCAGCTGGCATGATGTGAAGGGTTTTCAAACTACTGTCGCCTACCACCCGCTAGCCGTCCGACGCCGGCCTAATTTGTACGGACTATTAGTGGAAGATTTAGCGCTCGTAAAGGCTGCCATTCAATGACAATTTTCTGAGGATTCGCTTCGAGGTTCCCAATCAATCTTCATAGTTAAGACTCTATTCCAATATATACTGGAATAGAGTCTTAGCTACTCAGCTTTATGCTACAGCTTTTGTTCCAAGAGCTTTGCCGCAATATATTTGCGAGCTTCGGCAGTCGTAATCTGCAAACAAACTTCTTCTTCCTGCCGTTTAAACTCGACGAACATGCCACTTAAGTTTTCCCGTACAGAATGGACCTTAAAGCCACTGGCTAAATAGCCATCAACTTGTTTCATTTCATCCAAACTTAACAAGTGATCCGACATACAAACACCCCGCTTTTCTAGTTAGCACCTTTTCCTTCCATCTCCTGCGTGACGATATCGTCCCAGTCGTGACCGGCTGTAATCCCTAAATACTCCGCATCACTCGGATTAACCAGTTCAGCTTGCGGATACTTCTTAAACCACCAATATTTTGCTAGCACATAGTAGACAATCGCTCCAACGAAAAAGCCAACCAATGAAGAATACGTCGGGAACATATTCGCTAACGCTCCACCAATCACCCAAGCAAATAGCCCTGCTAAGTTAAAACCTTTCATATACTCATATTGGCCATTTAACTCGTACAGATCTTTTACATTCACACGACGTTTACGGATTAAATAATAATCGGCGAACAAAATTCCCACAATTGCTGTTAAAATACCGCCAATTATTAATAGTGCTTCTACCAACACGCCAAACAGACTCCACGGCTGTGCCAAAACCCCGATTACACCCGCAATGATGACAGCAGCCCAGAATGGCACTTTCGGTCCGCCGATGTTCGAGAAAATCGTTGCTGCTGGGATAACGTTTGCGGATGTGTTTGTTGACCATTGCGCCAACACGATCATCAGCAATAAAACCCCCAGCACAATTCCACTTGCACTTTGCATCAAGGCATTTATCGGATCAGCAGAGGCCACTGCCATGTAAGCCACTGCCCCTATCGTTACGATAAATGTATTCGTAATCGGCATCACTATCAAAGAGCCGACTAATTGTGTTTTATTACGTTTGAACCAATTGCGTTCATTTTTTGGTGCTTTAAAGAAACGTGACAGTGTCGGCATATCAGCTGCCAACGTCGCCCAGAACCCCATATTCGCCATCATTACAACCATGAAAGCTGTAAAAGCCGCTATCCCTGTTGTAGGGGATTCCACCCAAGCCCACACATCTTTCCCTTGAACCGTCGCTTTATCGGCAAGCGTAATGTACATCCAGCACGATATTAAAATAATTACCGGCGCTGCAAAATCCGCAAAGCGCTCAATGGATTTAATGCCGCGCGCTGTGTTGAATAACTGTAGTGCCGCAAACACAAGGAAACATAAAAACCAATTATTGAAGTCGAATAATAAATTCAAAATCCCGTTGATAGCCATCGCGCCAAAATAGGTGTTAAGTCCAAACCAGCAAGCTGCTGTCACTCCGCGGACGAGCGAAGGTATATGCGTGCCGATTGTGCCGAACGGTGCACGCATATACACCGGGAAGGACAAGCCATGCTCAACGCCAATATCACCGATTAACGTCATGAATACGCCGATTAATACGGAACCGGCTAAAGTCGCTAAAATCACCATCGGCAATGACAAACTCATAATAGCCGAACCACCAATTGCAAAGGCGGCTAAAACGATCGCCATCCCTATCCAAATCACTGCAAAACCAAATGTGCCAACGCTTCTTTTTTGATGTGTCACTGGAAGTAAATCTGGGGATTTTAAATAATCTCCGCCATTCGCCATACATTTCTCTCCTTTTTAGTGGGTTTCCAGTTTACGCACAACCATTTCTCTTCTTTTCACTTTGCGCCTATATTCGGTCTGCTTTTTCATCGGGTAAAATTGCTGATAAGTGATTGACGTTCGTTCCAGGTCATCGGTGGAATCGTAGACTTTTTTTCGATCATAGATATTGCACCATCTACCGGGCATACAATTGCGCATAAATTGCAGCCAACACAATCCTGTTCACGCACTTTCAACATTGGACGACCATTCTCTGTGTACAGGTCAATGCATTGATGTGACGTATCTTCACACGCGATATGACATTTATTGCAGTTAATGCAGACATCATTATTGATTTGAGCAACAATATTGTAGTTCAGGTCCAAGTCACCCCAGTTAGAATAGCGCGGCACGGACTGACCGACTAAATCCATCACTGAGGCAATGCCCTTCCCATCCAAATAATTATTTAGCCCATCTATCATATCTTCGACAATACTGAATCCGTGGTGCATCGCTGCTGTACAAACTTGTACGCCTGTTGCACCCATCAGCATAAATTCTGCAGCATCCTGCCAGTTTGAAATCCCGCCAATCCCTGATATAGGGACATTGACGAGGGGATTCCGCGCACATTCCGCGACCATATTCAGGGCAATCGGCTTGACGGCCGGACCGCAATATCCACCATGTGCCCCTTTCCCGCCAACATGCGGTACGGTATTCCATGTATCCAGATCAACACCTGCTAAGCTGTTGATCGTATTGATCATACTTACAGCGTCTGCTCCACCGCGTACTGCCGCTTCTGCCGTCATCGTAATATCCGTTATATTCGGCGTCAGCTTGACGATAACAGGTGTGCGTGCAACTTCCTTCACCCAATATGTCTGCTTTTCAACCAATTCAGGGACTTGACCAGAGGCAGATCCCATTCCCCGTTCCGCCATCCCGTGTGGACAACCGAAATTCAGCTCTAGTCCATCAACTCCTACGGCTTCTACTTTTTTGACAATCTCATGCCATTTTTCCTGCTGTGGTTCTACCATTAAGGAAGCGATAATGGCATGATTGGGAAACCTTTTTTTCGTTTCAAGAATTTCTTTCAGATTAACCTCTAATGGACGGTCTGTAATCAGCTCAATATTATTGAAGCCCGCTACTCTTTGTCCGTTGAAGCTAACAGCCGCAAAGCGCGATGAAACATTCAAAATTGGTTCGCCCAATGTTTTCCATACTGCACCGCCCCACCCCGCTTCAAATGCCCGTTGCACTTGATAACCTGAATTAGTCGGTGGTGCTGATGCTAACCAAAATGGATTCGGTGATTTAATCCCTGCTAAGTCAATTCGTAAGTCTGCCATGCACGATCCCCCCTATGCGATCCCGCTCTGATTTTTAAAACGTTCATGAATGATGTTTGCGGCATCTTTTCCTTGCTGTGCAGCTGTTACGACCATCGCTTCACCTTGGCCGTTGCCGAATACGACATCCCCGCAGGCAAACACTTTGTCATTCGACGTCTGCATAGTCGTTTCGTCAATATCTACAACTCCGTCTGTATGCTGCAATCCAAACGCTTCAATGAGCGGGACAAAACGCGTTTGTCCAATTGCTTTAATGACTGCGTCCACCTCTATGATAAATTCAGATCCCTCGATTGCTTCAGGTCGTTGCCTGCCGTCTGCTCCGGCCTCTCCAAGCTTCATCTTGATGCATTCAAGGCCCACCACTTTCCCTGCCTCATCACCAATAATTCGCTTCGGTGCTGTCAGCCACTTGAATCCAACACCGTCCTGCTTGGCAAATTCATATTCATATTGATAGGCGGTCATCTCTTTTTCCGTTCTTCTATAAAGAATGTCAACTTGCTCTGCACCTAGCCGTACAGCACAAGTCGCCCCATCTATGGCTGTATTGCCAGCACCGATGACCGCCACACGCTTCCCGATTAAGTCTTCTGTCAGTACACCCATTTTTGTGCGCTTGACAAATTCAATGGCATCATGAACGCCTTCCAGTTCCTCACCTTCAATGCCTAGGTCAGGTACAGACCCCATCCCAACCGCTAAAACAACACTGTCATATTGCGTTAAAATGTCCTCAACAGAAATATCTACGCCTACTCTAGTGTTTGTTTTAATGTCTACACCAAGCTTTTCAACTTGAGCCACTTCCCAATCCACTACTTCATTCGGCAATCTGAAGGACACGATGCCATAAGCACCCAAGCCTCCCGCCTTCGCCTCCGCTTCGAAAATTGTGACACTATATCCGAAGCGACTAAGCTCACGCGCTGCCGATAAGCCAGCTGGACCAGACCCCACAATCGCTACCTTATATCCATTTGCTTCACCTTTTTTAAATAGCTCGACGTCTGTTTCCATCGCCCAGTCTGTTGCATAACGTTGCAATTGTCCTATTTTAATAGGTTTGGTCGATGAATTCAGCACACATGCCCCTTCACATAATATCTCGGTCGGGCATACCCGCGCACAACTTGCACCAATCGGATTGGCATCCATAATCGTCATGGCCGAACCTTTCATATTACTAGTAGCTATTTTTTTGATGAAATTCGGAATTTGAATACTTGTCGGACACGCGGTAATGCAGGGTGCGTCATAACAGTACAGGCAGCGATTAGCCTCTTCCATTGCTTCATTTTTCGTCATCCTGCCCGTCATTTCCGCAAAATTACGTTTGAGTTGAGAACTCATTTAATCATTCCCCCTAATGAATTGATGTTCAGACGTTGATCCGTTCTGCAGTCGCCGGCTGTACGGCACGCCTAATATATCGGCCACTGCCTAGTGCGCCTACGAATTGTCTGTTTTTAATGACGTATTCACCACGGACAAGTACACTGATGGGCTCCCCCGTCACTTCCCATCCTTCGTACGGGTTGTAATCGACATTCATATGGTGGGTGTCCGCAGAAATTTCACGTTTTATCGCAGGATCAAAAATTACGATATCTGCATCAGAACCAATAGCAATCGTTCCTTTTTGCGGATATAAGCCGAAAATCTTTGCAGCACTCGTCGAAATCATATCGACGAAGTCATGAATGGAAATCCGTCCTTTCGCCACACCTTCAGAATATAAAATGCTAAAACGATCTTCGATGAACGGTCCACCATTTGGAATTTTAGAAAAGTCATTTATCCCTAATTGCTTTTTACCGTTAAAACTGAATGAACATTGATCCGAGCCGATTGTTTGCAGCTGCTTGGCTTTTAACGCATTCCATAAGTGCTCTTGATGGTATTTCGGACGAAGTGGCGGCGACCAAACATATTTCGCCCCTTCGAAGCCTGGCTGCGCTAACGCTGATTGATCGAGCGTTAAATAAGGTGGACATGTTTCCCCATACACGTCATAGCCTTTTTCACGCGCAGCGATAATTTCATCTAATGCCTCTTTACACGTCACATGGACAACGTAAAGCTTGGCGCCTGCGATATGCGCCAGTTCAATGGCCCGTTTCGTCGCCTCGCCTTCTACTTCCGCGGGACGCGTCAGTGCGTGATAAATTGGCGCCGTCTGGCCAGCTTGCCTTGCCTCCTCTACTAATTCATCAATGACTGAACCATTTTCACAGTGCACCATCACAACAGCGCCCACGTCTTTTGCGATTTTAAAGGCTTTGAACAATGTACGATCTGTCGCCTGGAATTCTTTCGCGTAAGCCATGAACACTTTGACAGACGTAATCCCCTCCTGCTTCAGTATCAACGGCAACTCGGCCTCAGTTTCAGGCGTTAAATCACCAATCATTAAATGGAAACCGTAGTCAATAGCCGATTTGCCCTTTGCTTTTTCATGCCACTTTTCCACAGCCATCGCAAGTTTTTCTTCACCCGCAGACAAGCAAAAGTCTAAAATGGTCGTCGTACCACCGAAGGCAGCGGCAATTGTGCCAGACTTCCAATCATCATCTGTTACCGTGTTATTGAACGGCATATCCAAATGTGTATGAGGATCAATTCCGCCAGGCAACACGTATTTGCCCGTTGCATCCACAATTTCCGCTCCGTCAGCTGATAAGTTTTTGCCGATTTGCACAATCTTGCCGTTTTCGATTAAGATATCTGCCTCATACAAATCTGAAGCTGTCGCGATGAGTCCGCCTGTAATCATTTTTTTCATACTAACCTCACCTTTCCATTAATAACTGTAAGTTTTTTAGATTTGCCAATGCGCAAGTTCATTACGACGAAGTACCTCATCCATCATTGGTTTAGTGTGTATCGATCACTCATGCTGAATTTCGTTTGCAGTGCCAAGACGGTTTCCAATAACACGTCTGCTCCCTTTGCACAGTCTTCAAATGTCGTTTCTTCTTCTTCGCAATGACTTTTCCCGCCAATGCTTGGCACAAAAATCATTGCAGAAGGAATGAAACTCGCAATATATTGTGCATCGTGTCCCGCCCCGCTGAACATCCTATGATGGGAATAACCGAAGTCAGCACACGATCTTTCCACTTCATCGCAAATAGCTTCGTCAAAGAATACTGTCTCCCGTCCCCATAGCTTGACTGGTTGAATGCGGCATCCGTTTTCTTCTGTAGCTATTCCAGTCAAAAGCTTCTCCACTTGACGCATCACCTCTGGAGATTGATGACGCGAATCGATAGTAAACACTACTTCGTTTGGAATGACTGTATGGATATTAGGCGTCACATGCATACGTCCAAAAGTGAAAACTAGCTTTTCGTCGATCTTGCCCAACTGCTCGTGCAATGACGAAATTAAACGAGATGCCACGATCATCGGATCTTTACGCATCTGCATCGGCGTTGTACCTGCGTGATTTGATTCACCTGTTACAGTAATCTCATAGCACACCATGCCTAAAACGCCTTCGACCACTCCAATATCACAATGCTTAGCAGCTAACACCGGGCCTTGTTCAATATGCAGCTCAATATAAGCGAGGGCTTCTTTTAATCGATTTCCTTGCTCCCCCTCATAGCCACTCGCCTGTAGTGCTTCTTGAAAAGTAGTGCCGTTTTTATCGGAAGAGCTCAGCATTTTTTCTCTACTAAACTTGGAAGCTAGGACACCGGAACTCATCATCGCCGGATCGAAGCGCGCACCTTCTTCATTCGTAAAATTTACAAGCATTAATGGAATCTCAAGCTCAATGTCGTTATCCTTTAACGTTCGGATTGCCTCTATTCCCGTTAAAATACCGAGCACCCCATCAAACTTGCCGCCTTTTTCAACCGAATCCAAATGCGATCCGATTACGATTGGCGGACAATCTTTTTTTCCCGGCAATGTTGCATAGACATTGCCCATATCATCTGTTTTACTATCCATGCCTAGCTCTTTGCATATTTCAATAAAACAATCTCTTGCCAAAATATCCTCTTTTGACAGGGACAGACGGGTTACTCCCCCATTAGCAGTCGCACCAAACTGACTGAACCGTTCAACTAATGCCTGCAATCGACTCCTATTACATGCATACATATGCAAGTCCTCTCTTTCATAGTTATTGAACTATCTACCAATTAAAAAACTATAGAGTAAGTGTATTCGGAGGGGGCGGATATAAGACTACAAAATATGGGCAAGCGCATATTTTGGGGAAATTGTTTATATAATAAGGGGCTGTGTGTATAACGCTGTTTTTCTACGGAAGTTGAATAGTGGATTGATTGGCATAAGATAAATGAAGGAGTGATGATTTCCATGACGAACTTAACAAGTCAAAATTGGCAAGTAAAAGATGAGCAGTATGTATGGCATGCCATGAAGCCGTACAACCCGAATGCTACGTCAATTATTCAGAAATCGGAAGGCGCTTGGATAACGGACATTGACGGGAAACGGTACTTGGATGCCATGTCCGGTTTGTGGTGCGTGAACGTCGGCTACGGTCGGGAGGAACTCGCCAAAGCCGCTTACGACCAGTTACTGGAAAATGCCTATACACCCCTATCCATAGGACACGTTCCTGCCATACAACTAAGCGAAAAGATTAGCGAATTATTAGATGATGATTATGTTGTCTTCTACTCCAACAGCGGCTCGGAGGCGAATGAGACTGCATTCAAAATCGCACGTCAGTACCATCAACAGAAAGGGCATATCAATCGCACAAAATTCATCTCCCGCTATCGGGCCTACCACGGCAGTACAATGGGGGCGTTGGCGGCAACAGGGCAAGCCCAGCGTAAATATAAATACGAACCGTTAGCACCCAACTTCATTCATGTCGCACCACCAGACGCCTACCGTGCAAACGAAGATCATATTACAGAGCCAACTACCCTGCCGTCTGTTCAGGCGATTGATAATGTCATGACGTGGGAAATGTCCGAGACGATTGCTGGCGTTATTCTCGAGCCCATTATTACGGGCGGCGGCGTGATTATGCCGCATGAGGACTATTTACGCGGGGTAAAGGCGGTTTGTGAAAAGCACGGGGCATTGCTCATTGCCGATGAAGTCATTTGTGGCTTCGGACGTACTGGCAAAGCATTCGGCTTTCAGAACTATGGCATTCAGCCGGATATTGTCACAATGGCAAAAGGTTTAACAAGCGCATATATGCCGCTATCTGCTACAGCAGTGCGCCGAGAAATCTATGAAGCCTTTATAGGAAGCGAGGAGTACGACTTCTTCCGCCACGTCAACACATTCGGCGGTTCTCCAGCGGCTTGTGCGGTTGCCCTCAAAAATATTGAAATCATGGAAAATGAAAATTTATTCTCTCGCTCAGAAGAAATTGGCGCTATTCTCCATGCGGAACTGCAAGAAAGCTTAAAGGAACATCCAAATGTCGGCAACATCCGCGGAAAAGGATTACTGGTCGGCATTGAGCTTGTAAGTGACAAAAACAGCAAAGCGCCACTTGATGTAACTGCTGTCAACAAAGTCATTGCTTTATGCAAAGAACAAGGGCTAATCATCGGGAAAAATGGTGTCACGGTTGCAGGTTTCAACAATGTTTTAACACTCGCACCACCACTAATTATTTCGATGGCAGAAAAAGATTTTATCGTTGAAAAACTCACTCGCTCATTGCAAGAACTACTGCCACAAAGGGGAAATGAATGAATGGTGACGAATACAGAGGTAAAAGAACTGGGGCACTTTATTAATGGTGAAATCGTAGCTGGCAAAAGTGGTCACTTCTCAAATGTTTTCAATCCTAGTACAGGTGCAGTAATCGCACATGTCCCTATTGCAACGAAAGAGGAAGTGCAAAGCGCCATTGCAACTGCTCAAGCTGCCTTTCCAGCATGGCGCGCTCTGTCAGTCAGCAAACGTGTTGAGATTGTCATGAAGTTCCGTCATTTGATGACCGAACGTATGGATGAGCTCATCGATGTCATTTGTACCGAAAGCGGAAAAACAGTCGAGGATGCGAAGGGGGAAATCACACGTGGCCTGGAATCTGTAGATTTAGCCATCAATGCCCCCCACTTATTAAAAGGCGAGTACTCCGTCAATGTCGGCGGGAATATTAATGCTTATTCGGCAAAAGTTCCACTCGGCGTCGTTGCAGCGATTGCCCCCTTCAACTTTCCGGTGATGGTGCCCCTTGCTATGACAAGTATGGCGGTCGCAGTCGGCAATTCCGTCATTTTAAAGCCTTCCGAGCGTGTACCTTGCTCTGCATTATTCTTTTCGGAGCTATGGAAAGAAGCGGGTTTGCCCGATGGTGTTTGGACAGTCATCAATGGAGACAAAGATGCGGTCAACGAACTATTAGAAAACCCTGCTATTGAAGCCGTTTCGTTTGTCGGATCCACACCAGTCGCAGAGTATATTTACAAAACCGGTTCAAAATACGGCAAGCGCGTTACGGCTTTAGGCGGCGGTAAAAACAATATGATTGTCATGCCAGATGCAGATCTGGAACAGGCCGCAAACGCATTTTTAGGTGCTGCTTATGGGGCCGCTTCCCAGCGCTGTATGGCCATTTCGACAATCATTCCCGTCGGCGAAGAAACAGCAAATAAGCTTGTAGGAATACTGGCAGAAAAAATTGCAAAGTTAAAAGTAGGACCATACACAGATGCAGAGGTTGACTTCGGACCTGTTATTACTAAGCAGTCAAAGGACACAATCATCGGCTTTATCGACCGCAGCTTGGAGGAAGGCGCTACACTTGTATGTGATGGCCGGAACCCGGACATCGCTGAAAACTCCAACGGTTTCTATCTTGGCCCTACTCTGCTGGACAATGTCAAACCCGGCATGGAAATTTATGAGCAAGAAGTATTTGGTCCTGCCCGCAATGTCGTCCGGGTCAATTCTTTAGAGGAAGCAATCGACCTAATCAATGCGCATGAGCTCGGCAATGGTGTGACAATCTTCACGAATAACGGGGCGGCTGCCCGCAAATTCACAACGGAAATTGACGTCGGCATGGTCGGGGTAAATGTACCCATTCCCATTCCTGTCGGTTATCATAACTTTGCCGGCTGGAAACGATCCAGATTCGGCGAGGGGCATATGTTCGGGCCTGACCATGTCCGCTTCTTTACTAAAACCAAAACCATTTCAGAAAAGTGGTTTGAAGAAAACAGCGAATCTGCGTCAACCTTTGCTTTTCCGAGTAATGAAGGCTAAGGAGACCATATAAACAGACCTATTAGGACAGATGCCTAGGGTCTGTTTTTTTCTATCAAATCTTTTGCCATACAAAGCCTTACGCATATGAATGCAATCCTGCAATCACAAGGTTGACAAATACTTGATTGAATACGATAAGACCGAAGCCAATGATGGACATCCAAGCTGTCCGCTTCCCTTCCCAGCCTTTGGATGTCCTTAAATGCAGCATTCCCGCATAAAACAACCACGTTATCAATGCCCAAACTTCCTTTGGATCCCAACCCCAAAATCGGCCCCATGCAAGATGTGCCCATATCATTGCAAAGAGCAATCCACCTAACGAGAATAACGGAAAGCCGATGATAACAATTCGGTATGACATCTCATCCATTATTATCGGGTTTACTTTTTTCGTAAATGGCTTTAGCAATTGAATCATACTTTTTCGTACAGACAGCCGCATTAGCGCATAAAGGATTGTCCCGACAATAAACGACCATAGTAAAGTATTGATCTTCTGAGCATCTAATGAATTTGTTAATTCAACGAATCCGATAGATTGTTCATTCCCCACAATCTGTGCTCCATCATTTACGATGATAGGCGGCATTTTATACGTGACTTGCTCTATTTTTTGTACCTTGTTTTCAAACTGAATATGATTCTCCTCAGTGAAAGTCGAAAATGTCATGGAACTAATCGTGAATCCTACAACTAAGAATAGACAATACATGACAAATTCCAACGATATTGTATGTATCGTCCTCTCCTCAACATTTAGTATTCGGAGCAAATAAATGACCCCCGTTGCGAACGCGATGGAAAAGATGGCGCTAGAAAACGCTACCGTAATTACGTGGATGGCGAGCCAATGACTTTGCAAAGCGGGAATCAACGGAGATGCTTCTCTTGTAAAAGCGCCTCCAAACCCAATAATGATCAATGAAACAGGAATTGAAAATAGTACAACTACAATTTGTCCATAGATTTGGTACAGTAGAAGAGTACTTGCAATTAGCATAATACCGAAAAACGTCATGAATTCATACATGTTACTGACTGGCGCATGTCCAATCGCCATCCATCTAAGAATAAAGTATAAGAACAATAAAGATAGAGAGAAATAGGTCAATCCGATACCAATTCGTCCAGCCCAACTATGTTTTGATTTCACAGCAATTGCTACTGGTATAATAGTAATTAATAATAGAATGAATGCCCAAAATAAAGATTGGTTACTCAGTTCTAAGAGACCGTATGCTTTCATTCGAAAAACCTCCATCTTCTACGCCGATTCAATCGCTAAGCTAAAATCATACCCATTATAGTTCCGATTGAATGATTTGAGGTTTTTTTATCTTCAACGTGCTGAAAAGCATCTTTATCGTCTCTACATAATACGAGGTGACATGATGACAACCCCGTTTTTCATCTTTAGTCTTTTAAATTTCCTTATTATCTATGGATCGACTTTTTATATCATGCATCTCAAAGTGACAGTACAACGGATTCTTGCATGTTTACTCGTCAATACAACTGTCTCTTTATTGGCGGTTCAATTCCCACAATTCCTTTGGATATCAATGATTTGCAGCATCGTTTTCAGCGGTGGAGTATTCTATTTACTCACTAGACAGCAGATTGTTTATGTTCACCTTATCGTCATCCATATCATAAGCATTCTTGCCGAATATACAGCTTTGCTTTTTGTCGAGGCGTTGAACTTATCGCTTTTTATTCATGGAAGTTTGATTGTTATTCAAGTCGCAGTTGTCGTTGTTTTATATAAAAGGCTTCTGCATCACTATAAAGAAAGTATTCGTTTGTCCATCCAATCCCGCATAGTTCTTAGCCTAATTGTATGCATTACCTTTTTCGTTTTTTATACAATGGTTTTTATACCTTTTGGAGAAAACGGGTTGGAAGTTTCGGTGACGACACTGCTACTCTTATTTTTTTATTTTTTAATTATGGTTGGCCTTGTAAGTATTCTTTTGCATACAATCGACAAGGAAAACCGTTTGCATAAAAAAATGGTCGAACAGCAACAATTCAAGAATTATATGCATGCTTTAGAACAAGTTAATCGTGATATGCAGACGTTTCGCCATGACTACGCAAACATCCTTTTGTCTTTGCGAGGTTATATAGAACACGAAGACATGGAAGGACTTCGTCACTATTTTCAAAAAGAAATCGTGAAAGTCGAACAGCGGACCCTTTTTAAAAATCAGATATTTAGCCAACTTGATCGATTACAGCTAATTGAAATCAAAGGGGTCATCGCAACGAAAGTTTTAATGGCCGATGAATTTGGGATACCCTTGAATGTCGAAATTCCGGAGACGATCGAGGATATTTCCATCGACAAAATTCATTTATCTCGTGTATTAGGAATATTGATAGATAATGCAATTGAAGCATCTGTTTCTATGGAACTGCCTTGTATAAACTTGGCTTTCCTCACTGTCTCCAACCAGCTCGTCATTGTGATTGAAAATCGGTTAGCCAGCCATATAGAATTCAATAGATTATTTGAGGAAGGGTATTCAACGAAAGGGAATGATAGAGGGAGAGGCTTGCCTACGGTTAGACATATTTTATCAAGCTACCCTTCAATTATTTTCAACTCACGATTTGAAGATCAATGGATGATTCATGAAATCGTTATTGAGGGGGAAAACTAACATGCGGGTCATCATATGTGAAGATGATGCACGTCAGAAACAATTTTTACACAAAGAAATTATAAGCTATGCCAGCTTTCATGCACCGAGCATTGAAGTTGTTTTATGTACAAGCACACCTGACGAGGTATTTACCTACTTGGAAAGCAAAGAAGCGGATTGTTATTTCTTAGATATCGAGCTCAATCACCCATTAACTGGAATGGAGGTGGCTATGGAAATCCGCAGAATGGATCCTTTGGCCACAATCATCTTCATAACTTCACACGCGGATCAATTGAAGCTAACATTTACATATAAGCTTGCAGCCCTTGATTTCATCGTGAAGGAAACACCTGATCAAATCGCTTCACAAGTGCGGGAAGCATTGCAAGCTGCATTCAATAAATACAAACAGTTAGGTGAAATCGAGCAACCCGCAATGGTCCAAATCGCAATTGGCGAGCGCATTAAAAATATCGCCATGCAAGACATTTATTTTATTGAAAGCTCCTCAACCCCACATAAGCTAGCACTACACGAAAAAAATGGGTACTATGAATTCTATGGCAAACTCGTAGATTTTGAAAATGTAGACCCGTCATTTTTTCGTTGCCATAAAAGTTATTTGATCAATCTCCGACATGTAAAAGAAGTTGATAAGAAAGAAAGGTTCGCGAAAATGACAAACGGGGCTGAGTGCATCATTTCATTTCGCCAGCTACGGGAGTTACAACGGAGATTAATGGATTTGCAATCAATAAAACAATAAATCAGGATTGCCGAGAGGAAAAACCATGCCAATAATTGTATATGAAATTACTATAAACGCACCGATCCATATTTGTTTTGACCTTGCCAGAGATGTAGATGTCCACACGGAAACAACGGCAAAGACGAAGGAAAGGGCTATCGCCGGAGTGACGACTGGACTAATGGAAAACGGTGATACTGTCACTTGGGAAGCCGTTCATTTGGGAATTAAACAAAGATTGACCGCGAAAATCATAGAGATGGACAGACCTTACAAATTCACAGATATCATGGTGAAAGGCGCATTCCACTCTTTTACACATACTCATGAATTTATTGAAAGCGACACGGGAACAATCATGAAAGATACCTTCATGTATCAATCCCCTCTTGGCTTTCTCGGAAAAATTGCTGACCGTTTATTTTTAGAACGATATATGAAAAAATTTATTGCCGACCGTGCGAAGGAATTGAAGAAGATTGCTGAAAGAAAGTAGAGGCACATCAAAACGAACAAACTAGACCATATTAAGAAAGCAATTGCAAAATAATATGGGAGGTTTTTGTAATGAAACAAGGTGCACATAGCAATTTATATTCCAATCCGAAAACACCGGGAAATCGACAAGACGTAAAGGAAGAGATTTCGATGGAATTGGCCGAGCTCGGCAATCTTCAACCGAAGCGCGAACCAATGACGCCAAATCATCGAGAAACTGCCGAGAGAGATAAATATAAAGGCTGAGAGTTGAAAGCCATGTCTGTTTAAAATCAGACATGGCTGCATCTTGACTTATTCCGTTTTCACTCTACATATATACACCATCGAAACGCTCTCAGCATGCAATTCATTCTCATCCCAATCGCCATACACTTGCACAATTTCAAACCCATTTGCGGCTACTAGTCTTTCCATTTCCTGCGGGAATGAATAGCGGAGGGAAATGCCGTCCTGCTCCTCAGCAATTAACGTATTATCTCGATAAATTCGACGATGTGTCCGGCAATCCAAGATCTGTGTTAAATGATCGTACACATCGCGATGGCTTTCAATCACCCGATTGCCATTTTTATCGACGTATTTTTCCTTGTACTCATCGACAGCAGAAAGCTCCTTCAATACTGGATTCCGTGTGTCAAAAATGAAGATGCCTCCATCCACCAAATGCCGACGGACAGATTGGAATAAAGCGTCCTGTGCTTCATTTGTTAGAAAGTGTTGAAAGGAATTTCCCGTCATAAAAGCTAGCGAACTTCTGACGGGAAGATTCAAATTCATGCAATCTTGTTGCATAAATTCAATCGTCACTTCCGCTTGTTCGGCTTTCCGTCGAGCCCTTTCCAACATGCCTTCATGAAGGTCTACTCCAACCATTTGGAATCCACGCTGTGCCATTGGAATCGTCAATCTGCCTGTTCCGCAAGCTAGTTCCAATATGGGATGATCCTGATTAACCCATTTCAGAATGATGCCTAAGTCCTTCTGATACTTGTCATATAAATGATCGTACATTTCAGGATCGGCGTATTTTTCGAGGTTTTTTTCAAATATGTTTTGGTTCATTCAGTCATCACACTTCTTACTTTTTCAGGTATCATAACGACTTCTGTCTTTAAGTCCTCCGGTCGGAATGTTTCATCTATGCATTCATCCCAGAACTCCATATGCTTTTTATCTATCCAATGTTCAGATTGCTCTACTTCTTGTCCACCTTCACCTTGGACTGAATACCAATACAAATACTCATCACCGTTTAGGTCTTCTCTGAAAATAGTTTCAACATACATCTTTTCGCCCTCCAATGTTACGAGAACGTCTTTCATATTATCTTTCAAAAACGTTAGCCACTCATCAACCCTTTCTGATTTTCCTTTCTTCACGCGAAATCTTGTCAATTCTATATTCATCATTCATTTCCCCCTAATATACTGCTAACCAGCAATTGATTCTTTGCAGGATTGTCCCTTATAACTAACAACTTCCCCAAATAAGGTTGAAGGATCCCGTCCAGCTCTTCTCGTTCGCCTTCAAACTGCTTCGTCCATTTATACATGTTGCGAAGCATTTGAAAATCCGGTTTATACGCACATTCTTCCACGCCGATCATTTGCTTCACATATCTACTCAAAATCCTGATTTTCCGTTTCCATAATGGTGGATCCAGCCAAATGACAATGTCGGCCATGTCCAAAAGGATGTGATAGGACGGACGGTAAACACCTTCCGCAACCCAACTTCCCTTGGCATCCATTTGGTGAATGATTTTCACCTGTTCCTCAGGAGTCCGCTTGATCCGCTCACCATCCACGTTATAGTAAACAACAGCATCCAATTCAGTAAAAGGGAAACCCATTTGCTTTGACAATTCCTTCGCGTAAGTTGTTTTCCCACTTGCAACGATACCCATGATGAAGATTTTCATTGTCCACATTCCCGTTTTAAAATTTTCGTCTTTATTGCATTAATCTATATACTGTAATACCTCAATTACCTCTCCAATTTTATGAACATTTTTCGCTTCATTCGGTGCTTCCACATTAATCCCGAATCCTGTCATATCCATTTGGACAGCTAGTTCCATATCTACAATCGAGTCGCCTATTATAAAGGATTCTTCCAACTCAATTGCAGGGTACTATTCAATTGCTTGTTGAATCATCCCCGTTTGAGGCTTGCAACAATTGCAGCCTTCCTGCCGACTATGCGGACAGTAGAAAACATCTAAAATAGCTACGTCATTTCTGGTCAATTCATCCAACATTTTTCTATTTATCTCTTCATATTGCTGGAATGAAATATAACCTTCGTTAATCAAATATTGATTCGTAATGATAATAATTTTGAACCCACGTTCCAGAAACTGCTGTAACGCTTCTATCGAACCTGGAAGAAATTCGGGATGCGTAATAGTAGACCATTCCTCATCAAGATAGTCTTTTATGATTGTCCCATCCCTATCAAAAAATGCGATCTTCAACTTCCAACCCCCGTTCACATTTTAACTCTGAGACACTTCTCCGAAAGAATTCAATCGTCTTTTGCCAAGAATCCATGCTCGCCTGAGCGATATCATATTTATTCCCGCCTGTGAATGGACTGGCCGATACAGGAATGAAAGGAATTCCAACCTCATGCCCCGCCCCTTCGTATACGAGATGATTGTATTCATTCTTAAAATTGCTCTGCCGAAGCCTTTCCATTGTCCTTTCATTCAACCGCACGGAATCGAAACAAGCATCGTCCATTCCGGAAATCAACAATATCGATCCATTGATCTTTTCAACGGGAATGATCGCCTGTTCTGTTATTTGAGGATCTGAGATCAGGTAGTCGTACCACATGCGAAGCGGATTCTCCCCTGCTTGCCGCATAGCTCGACAGGCATTCGAAACTTCAACTGAATTGTCCGGACGTGCATACGGAATTGCTTTACCTTTATAAGTCCATGCTGGAGGCAATTCTTTTTGATCTGTCCATGGAACAATGCCGCAGTACACGACAGGCGGGCCGCTTAATGAAACCACTGCTGTTATGTCTTCAAAGTAGGTTGCTGCTAGTAAAGCAAGTTCTCCACCTTTTGATGTTCCATGCATTCCAAGCCACCCCTTGGCGACATCCGGTCGGGCTTTCAGCCAATGAATGGCGCCTTCTATGTACTCAAGTGGTATGTCAACAAGTTGTTTAGGTAAAGGCTCTTGTCCCCAATATCCTAAGGCAAGTACGTTAAACCCATGTGATGCTAATAAAGCAGCGGGAAACTCATAAATCCCACCTTCCGATCCACCAACTACGATAATCGTAGGTCTTACAGATGAATCGCCCGCATGAAAAAAAGTGCCTACTACCTCTTTTTCATTCACTGAAGTTTTAATTACGTCATCGGCGATCCACTTGCGTGTGATGTTTTTCGTATCGATCACCTTTCCATCACTTTCGAGCAAGATCGTTAAGGATTGAGGCTGCAGTTTATAAAATACTTCCTCGAAGTTTTCTTCTGTACGTTTAACCTGCAAAGACCAAAACAGGCCCATCCCATCGATGCCTTCATATGTACCTTCAATTGCAAAAGCCTTCTGCAAGTCGACGACACCATCTTCATCCGCCAAATATGTTCCATGAGATTCCATCAAATAAGTTGTAGATCCCCAATATGAATTTCGTTGTAATCTCACAGTCACCTTCTGGCTGTCCCCTAACCCTCTCACCCGTATACTAACTGGCCGATCAATCAATGGTGATTCCATGTAAATCTGTAATTGAGGTTTTTCCATCAGCGTTTCATCCCTTCCCCGTTGTTTCCCGATACCAAACGATTGCTTTCCTTTCAATCTCTAATGCAAGCTGCTCTTTCCCTTTTATGTACGATTCAATATCATAAGGAAATTGCTGCGCTAGCTTCTCTTTCAAATCCCCATATGTCTTCGCCTTTTCGGGATGCGCACGCAGGAAGTCGCGAAATGCAAGATGTCGATCGATTTCCGGAGAGCCATTCTCGTAAATATGAACATGATGCGTCCGGTCGTCCCCGCCTTTTTGAAAATAGCGACGTCCCACGATTCCATTCTCGCCCTTCGCTTCATACCCAGTTACGACCATTTTTCCGTCATACTGATCGACTTGCGTAATATCTTTCACGACAGGCATCATGTCGATGATAGGCTTTGCGGACAAACCGTGTATGGATGTGCTGCCAATATGGTGGATTTTGATTACTTCCGCACCAAATACTTCCTCTAATACAGCTGCTTCCTTTTCGAAATCCAGGCTCCATCTTTCAGAAAAAGGCATTACTTCTACCTTTCGCATAATGCACCTCCGCTCATCTGCTTATTGTCTGTTTTTTCATGCCATAGTTTCTTAGTTGAACAGCAATCATATTTATCCACGTAATGATTGGAATGAAAATGAATAACACTGTAATCCCTAAACTTCCAAATACACCTTGATCATTTTTAAGGAACGTATGAGCATCAATTTTATATAGAATGAAAAATACCAAACTCAGAACAACCGCATTTAGTAAGAAGGAAAAAACGACTACCCTTGCCCTACTCCATTTCCTAGGCATCACAAGACATAAATATGTGGAAATTATCAAAGTGGATAACAATACGACGATTACAATTGAATTCATAATAAATCCACCCACCTATCGACTCAATTTCCCTCGTACTCCTTATAAGCTGCAGTCCAATGATATGGCTGAACATCGGACAGCTTTTTGAACGTTAATTCCTTCCCGGGCAACGTGACCGCCACTTTTACATCAGGCCCCCAATAAAACAACCGCTCTTGGCAGACTCCACATGGTGAAAGCACCTTGAAGTCGGACGCTTCATCGTCCCGGACGACGCATATGGAGTGAGTAACCCTTTTATTCAACTTATGTGCCTCCAAAATCGAACCCGTTTCCATGCACAATTCCGTCGATGCATTAATAACTTCTGGGGCAACACTTGTTAAAATCGTGCCATCTTCCAAGCCCATAGCTGCTGCTCCGCCCCAGCCTGTAGGATATCGTTTCTTAATCAATTCAACAGTTGCATCATATAATGCTTTCTCAAAACTCATATATACTCCACCAATCCATTCAATATAAACTTCACAGGAAAAGGGCTAACAGAATGTATAATTGTTAGCCCCTCTATTGTCTAGTACTTATTTTTCCGAAGTACGAATCAGTTTCTTAATCAACCGAATTTGCCCGCGATGATTCAATTCATCTTCAAATACATGGAACCATTTAAAATACTTATTCATAGGCTCTCCTCCCCAATATGGAGCTGTTTCGAATAGCCATGAATCAGGCAATGTCCCGAAAGTGTCGATTGTCTTTTTTCTCGTTTGCTCCAGCTCTTCCAGATAGTATTCAATTGGATTCCCTTTAATTTGTTCCCGTGCTGCATCGCCAAGTTCCAATGCTGGATTCAGCAGTTGGATATCCTCTTCCGTGAAATCCCGGTCTTCAAATGTATCGATTTGATAAGCTTTTTCAACTGACACCATATGGGCGAGCAGCATACCGATGGAGTTAGCCTCTTCGTTATAGAGGAAATCCAATTGTTCCACTGTTAGATCTTTCACTTCCGCCAAAGTTGTCACCCTTGTATATTCCATCATTGTTGCCAATTTGCTAAACTCCAAGCTTAAGTCATCTTTTTGATCGATTACGTATAATCCTTGATTGCCCATTATAATTTCCTCCCATGTTCGAACCCATCTCTATAGTCAACTATTTTGGATTCCAGCTTCTTGCGCAACGCATTAATCCATTGAGGATTATTCAATTCGTTTTCAACATCTACTGTACGAAGGAGATCGGCAAAAGTAATCAAGTTATGAAAGCTTAAAAACATGGGGATTGCATTGATTTCATTATCTGTCACGTGTATTTTGCTTCTGTAACCTTCGAGAAACAGTTGAAAAGGTTTGTTCGAGAAATCAACATCCCCGTTAAAGACATCTCGCAAGGCAAATGCGATATCCGCCGAGTACCAATGCTCCATACTGCTCTCAAAATCGATCATATGGACATTGTCGCCATCCCAAATCAGATTATCGAGTTCGAAGTCAAAATGAATGATTCCATAATTGTCTTCATTGATTTCAAGGGTCATTAACCAAGCTTTGATTGCTTCAAGCTCCTTACGTGCCAAGCTTTCACTTTGAGGTAAAAAGCTCTCCAACTCGGCAAGTTGTTGAACATAATTATTCCGCGTACTGTTCTTTTGGGCAAACTGCTTTGAGTAACTATGAAGATTTCCTAAAGCTTCTCCCCATAAGTACAATTGCCTTTCCGATAGTTCTTCAACTTCATACTGGGTACCCGATAGATAGCGGAATACCACAGCCTGGAAAACACCCAAATCACTCTGCGCTTCCTCAACCATATTTCCGTTCTTCGATACAACAGGTATGTTTACACGAACCTTATTCATCGACAAGAAAGACAATAGTGCAACTTCCTCCACCAACTTATTTCGATCACCGTGTGGAGTCACCCGCAAAATGTACTTCTCACCGTTTCTTTCAAATACAAAAACGAAATTACTGCTCGCCCTCAAAAACTGGATAGAATCCTGTTCAAATCCCCAGTTTGCTAACAAACTGTGAACAAGTACATCGCTTTCATTTGACTCAAGAAAATCTCTCATTATGGACAACTGCATCATCTTTCTCTTCCTCCTAGGATTTCAAGAACAAAGATGTCAGGATAACGAGTCCATTCACCAGTCTTCCGCGGATGAAAAAAAGACTATCGATCCACGATAGTCTTGGATGAAGTAAAAGTCAGATTTCATCATCACCGGAAGGTACATAATTGGACATCGTGAATCTAATTGTTCTCGTATAAATTTCAAACCGACTCATGACATCACCTTCCTTTACGTAAATTTCCCAACAACTTAAATTCTACTATCCATTCTGATAATAGTAAATAGACTTTTACTTTCTTGTATCGTTTGACTGTTATTGTTATAATAGTCAAACGACTGTCACTAGGAGGATGGACATGGAGTTTGAAGTAAGCTTTAAAAATCCTGTACTTCGTGCATGGGTAATCATCATGGTACCTTCTTTCATTCTTGCGACACTTCTTTTATTTTTAACTAACATCCCTGGATCTTATATTTCTTTAACCTATTCAACAGGTTCTTGGGCAATTTTTGGTGCTTGGTTTCTACTTCATAAAAAAAGGAGAAAATTGACTAAAGGCTAATTCCCTTCCCTCCTGATAAGAAAAAGTATAACTGAATTATTCCTTATGAATTTCTCTGACCACAAATTCCTTTCAAATAATGAATCTTTTCAAAGTCCTTGAAATTATTATTCTCTGCCCTATAGCTATCTTTAGAGGAAGCTTGATAAACCGCCAAGTATTGTTCGACCGAAAGTAAATAATACTCTATGCCATCAGTGGAATGTACATCAAGCTCGCTTAATTGAATACCCGCAAAATCCGGGAGCGTATCGATAATGCCAAACTCAACTGACAGACTATCCTTCGTAAATTCATGTTCATGTAGATCAATCAATTCATAGCCAAGACGCTCCATGATCGACATAATGCCTGTCCAATCATGCAGCGCTGTCTCCGCAGGAGCTTCCCATCCCCTGCAATCTCCAGGAACATGAATATCGAGATCACTTGCATTCCAATTTCTTTTCGTGACAATTTCCAACCCAACCGATCCCATTAATAACGGAATGATATTGCTAGCATTTAAATCCTTTGCAATTTGTAGAAATGTATTGAACTTTTCATTAGCCATTCCCGTACTCCTTCAATTTTTGTTTCCAGTACTCCCATGCCTTCAAATACTCCTCCAAATCATGCGGATGCACTTTCTTACAAATGCCGATCCGTGTATACAACTGAAAAACAACTTCTTGTACCAAACGTGATGTACCCATCTCCACATTTTTTAATAAAGTAAATGCATCCAGCAATGTCACCATATCCAAATCATCCGGCGAAGAACAGAACGCATATGTGAAATCATAGATCACCGGGCCTACCATTGGATCCGGGTCAATTACACCGACAAGTTGATTCTGATGGAACACAAAGTTATGTACACCCGTATCGCCATGGAGAAGATATTTATCGGTTTGTCGCTCATCCCCCGCAAGTCGTTCGACAATCTGTTCCATTCGGACATAATCCTCATGCGGCAACAAATCCCCGACATTGTCATAAGCATACTCCAAGCTTATTCTGTTGAACTCAACCCAGTTTTGCCGAGGCGTTCCCCCTAATCGACCCCACGGAGCTTGCGAATCGTATTTTTCATAATGATTGAAAAGTCCTTCAACGAGAAGCTTCATCCAATCCGCCTTATTTCCTCGATTAACGTGAGTTGTTCCTTCAAAATATTCATAGAGAAAAAATCTCTTTTCTAGATCAACATAATAAACGTCAGGCAACAGCTCAATTTCTTTATATGTTTTTAAAAATTGCTCGACGACTCCAATATCTGCAGGATGATCATATTTTAGAATGCAAGAAGGATTGTCACTTTCTTGTACTACATACACCTGCCCATCGGTTGTTCCACTCGTCAGTTGCTTGATTTCTGCTTGGTCTCCTAAGAGCCCTTTGTTTTGCAAATCAATAATTGTTTGATTCATGTTAAATTCCTTCCCTATACACCTTCTGAAATTTACAATGTCCATCCGCTGTCGTTCCAATCAATGTAAACCCATTCTCTTCGTAATACGTACATAACTTTGGATTATTTGCGACACAATCAAGTCTAATTGTTTTATCTAGGTTTTCATCTATCCACTTTAAAATTTCTTTACCAATCCCACTTTTCATAAATTGCGGACGAACCGCCAATCGATGAAGATAAAGAACCTCCGAATTTTCTTCTAGCTCCCAAACATGCCGATCCCATTCACTCTGTTGGGAGTAGAGCGTGAAGGTAGCAATGATTTCATCGTTCTGACAGGCAAAATAAGTTACGCTATCTTTTATTGCTTGCCGTATTTCCTCATCCTCTCCGCCTTCCAATAAAAATCCCCATTGGTTGATGTCATTCTTGTGCAGCCAAGCAGCAACCTCTTTTAGCAAAGCTACGACGGTCGAAGCTTCTCCTATAGCTGCCTTACGAATTTCATATGTATTCATAATATCTCCCCCATTCCATTTATGAATTCTCTATACGTTTAGCAAATTCCTTTATTTCAAATGAAGGAGAAGATAGTTCATATGTCGAATGTATATTCCCATATAGATTTCTGGAGGGATTTACATGGGGAATGAATCACTTGTGTTGAATAAAAAAAGTTGGGATGAGGTGGCGCATCGGTTTTTCGGGCGGAATCCATTGCCAGAATACGGACCACTTGCGCCTCGGGAAGAAGATTTGAATTTACTTGGCGATATAGCTGGAATGAAGGCATTAGATATCGGCTGTGGAAGCGGACATTCTTTGAAATATATGGATTCCCGGGACGCTGCGGAACTATGGGGAGTGGACCTTTCAAAGACACAGATTGAAACGGCGAAGGAGTTGCTGATGGGTAGCAAAGCTCCTGTTCATTTATTCGAATCGCCAATGGAGGAAAATCCCGGGCTGCCTCTGTCATATTTTGATATCGTCTATTCCATTTTTGCGTTAGGTTGGACGACAGATTTGCGTCAGACGCTCACAAATGTGCACGACTATTTGAAACCGGGCGGTATTTTCGTTTTCAGCTGGGAGCACCCATTGCACAGCCGGGCAATCTTGATGGTTGAAGATTTTCATTTCAATAAATCCTATCACGAAGAAGGCGCTTATGATCACGAAGCTTGGCACGCTCCAGCGATCATGCAGCAGTATAAAGTGAGTACATATATCAATACATTAATCGAGTGTGGATTTGAAATTGAAAAGGTCGTCGAGGATGTTTCATTGACGGATGAGGATCGGGAAAGACATGCGAATCGGTGGTACTCGTATGAAAAGGCGAAGATGATGCCGACTACGTTGATAATTAAGAGTCGAAAGAAAGACAGATAAGGTACTGATGAAGGAGGAGATTCATTGGATATAACACTTGAAGCGCTACATATCAATGATGCGGAAAGTTTGTTTGAGTTTGAACTTGAAAACAGAACTTTTTTTGAAGAAATGGTTCCTTCACGAGGAGATGATTATTATATCTTTGAGGTTTTTAAAAGAAGGCATCAGGCTTTATTAGATGAACAAGCTCAAGGCAGTTCGTATTTCTATCTAATCAAAAATAACAATGGTTCTATCCTCGGAAGAATGAATGTAATAGATATTGATGAAACACAAAAAACTGGTCATGTTGGGTATAGGGTGGGGCAAAGATATATCGGGAAAGGCACTGCTAACAAAGCACTGAAGTTGTTACTAAAGGCCGCGAGCGAGATGGGGCTAGCTACAATTCAAGCGAAGACGACAACTAATAACAAAGCGTCTCAAATTGTTTTAGAGAAGAACGGATTTAAGCTTATAGCCACTCCTAATGAAGAATTTGAATTCGCGGGGCAAAAGGTGCAATTCCTACACTACGTTTGGAGTGATTCAAAATGAGAGAATTTATCGGTCTACTTTTTGCTTGAAGAAATTTGTTATGATTCGTAACGAAATGCCCGAATCCCCGTCTTATGGATAAAGGAGCGATATCATTGAAGAAAACGAGTATGCTGACTTTCATTTTGATTTTGCTATTATTGCCGGGTTGTCGGCTATCAGCTTTTGGTGGTCAGGTTGTAATTGATTGGGTGGATTTTATTCATTTTGACGGAAAAGAATACAACGGAATCCATTCCGGAGTTATAGCCGACAAAAGCTATATTGGAGAGAAGATTGGCACGGTTAAATTTAAAGTGGCGGACAATGTGAAAAATCCCAGTTATAAGATCAGAGACGGTGATGCCGCCTTCCACGAGAAGGGAACTGAAATCTTTCAAATAAAGGATCATCCGCATTTAATAGCCGTCAAGGACGATCGCGCCATCAATGGATATCGAGTTTACTTTTCAAGAGATGATGATATTGAATACCACTGGCATTTTAAAGATATGCCAATAGAAAAAGTCGTGATGATCGAGATTTACCAAACTGATCCTCCGGCAGACAGTAAATTGATTTCTAAATTAACAAAGGGCGAGGAAATTAATAGCTTCCTTCAATTATTAGTAAATAGCGAAGAAAATTCTAATTTCCAGTCAAACAGTGGAAGCGTAGACCCTATTTTTTATGAAATGATCTTTTATACTGATGAGCCAATTGCGTATAAATATTATATGCAATTCGATGGTGAAACTTATTATTGGAGCCCATGGAATACCTCTATTTTATCAGATGAGATACAAACGTTTATTGGCGGTAACTAAACCTTCAAATAACTGGCGCATATCCATAACATGGATTCGCGCCTTTTTGATTGAAGGATAGCTGTTAGCAATGCGGGCAAAATAAAACTTAAACCTTTAAGGAGGGATCGATGTGAGAGTGCGGATTTTATTACTACTCACCCTCATCTGTTTTCATTTTTCATCAATCGCAAGTGCAGACGCTCCATTAACAGCTGTATTTGTCCGTGATCATCAGTTATGGCTCAAAAAGGACGGGCAAGAAATACAACTTACAAAGGACCGTTATGTATACGCCCCGAAATGGTCATATGACGGTCACTTCATTGGCTATATTGATGGCGATGAAAAGGGAGAGAAGTCGGATTTATTCATTTACGACATGAAGGAAAAAGAAAGCTACCAGCACTATGTTAATTCCGTCACGTCGGACTTTAAATGGGCTCCGAATAAAAATCAAATAGCTTACACAGATCATGGTCTATTAAACGTGACCAAAATGGAGAATGGTCGACCGTATGGATTTGAAAATGTTTCATTAGGTGTAAGTGGCTTTGAATGGTTTCCAAACGGTAAAGAATTTATTGTCTCCTCTTCGTCCAACTTACTTCCAACTGGTTGGAGTCCTATCCCACTCTTTAGAATCCCAGTAGATGCAAATCTTGACAAAGATAAAATGAAACCTTTTTATACAATTCAAACTGAAATTCCTGACTTATTTGGGGTTGATGCCGATTATTTTAAGTGGAGTTCTGACGGGAAATGGGTTAGCTTTTTAGTGATTCCTACCGCTTCTTGGTCTATGGACAGTAATACACTAAGTGTTTTATCATCCAAAGGAAAACAATTTCAAGCAGTGGGAAAAATGTTAGGATTTAAAGATTGGTTTAAGTGGGCTCCTTCCGCCAATGAATTGGCTTATATATCAGGCGAGGGAAGGTTTTTTGTTGAAAACAAGAAAACGACGATTGCTGAAATCCCCATACTTAAACAACAAAAAGAATATACACCTAAAGGATTTGTTGACCTTGATTTGGAATGGTACTCCAAGGATTCAGTGATTGTAGCGCGTGCGCTAGAGAACAAGGAGTGGAAAGTAGGACCTACCCCAACTATGTTCACTTCCCTTTACACCATAAACATAAGAACCGGAGAACAAAAACAAATCACATTTCCAGGGAAGAATGAACTCGACGAAAATCCCCAAGTTGTCGGACCTTACCTTACTTGGTTGCGGAAGACAGCTGGGCAAGCTAATGGTGATGTATGGGTAAAAAACACGTTGAAGGGTGAAGAGTATAAATGGCTTGAAAATGTGGACTTTGCCCCAACGTTTTTTTCGGTCTCATCTTAACAATGCAGGAAGATGAAAGAGTAAATCAGAGCTGAGGTGGAACTTGATGGTTAAGTGGTACTCGATTTTATTAGGTTGCCTATTTTTGATATTTCCTATGCAAGTTGCTCAATCCGAAACTAATTATGAAATAGAAGGGATGTACGTCTCAACGGAAGACATTATTACTGATATATTATTTCCAATCATTGATAAAAGAGTAATCGAGGAGTATGGACAGGATACACTCATTAGCTGGGATTGGAAGAGAATCGTCGGTATAACCTACAATAACAATCATTCGTATGATGTTGCTGTAAGAATTGAAATCCCTTCAAAAAACTTTGTTAATGCTCAGGAAGATCTAGTTAAAGTACGAATATCCCCGTCTTGTGATAGTGACAAAATTAATAAGACAAAATGTAATCATGAGTTCGAAATTGAAATATTAGAATATATTCATTTGTCCTCATGAGTAATGTTTCCCAATAACTACAAAAACGCCTATGTAATCTTAGGCGTTTTTCATGTTCCCTTTATTCACAAGCCATTTCACCGCATCCAATAGATTTTCAGCAATATAATCCGGCTCTATGTCAGCCCATTCATCCCGCTATTGGGTTAAAGAACCTTCGCCCCACCCGGTCAAAACTAGAATTTTTATTGCGCCGACTGCGTGAGCGACCAATATATCTGTCGAACCGACATCGCCAATGAAGGCCGTTTTTGAAAGAACCACCCCATGTTTTTTTACGGCTTTCTGAAATATGCCGAAGCTGCTTATGTCATTCTTATCCTTCAGCATACAAACTTTCCACTTTGCACACCCTTCTTCCAGATAAGATTGCAATCGGAAGTTGATTGATTCCGACGTTAGGTTTTATTAAATGATTGTAACTTTTAACCTCATAGTTTTTTGAAAACTATAAGAAAGCTTATAGTAATACAAGCTATTGTACTTAAAGAATTTTCCCAATACCGATAATTTTTTTTATGTGGTAATATTTTATTCAATAGCTAGTTATTGCAGAAAATACAGAAAGTGTTGTTGCTAGTAAATAATCGCAATACAACCGTTCGCAGAAAAATATAATATCAGGAAGTTACAATAAAAAAAATCAAGAAAAACAAAACCTTAATTGCCAGCACTCTTGTATTAACATTAGGTTTCGGAACTGTTTATCCGGCTTATGCGAATTATTCCGAGCTCCCACCTTCAGAGGTATTTGTTCAAAAGGAATACGACTATAACGTTAACGGTCTTGATATTACAAGCAATGTCCCTTTAAATGATACTTTGTTAGAAAAGATTTATAATCAAGCAATTAATCTAGACTTGGGTGACAGCGGTGATATTTCTCCTTTTTGGGAAGACAATAGCGACACCTTAGTAAGAGAAACTAAACCATATTATAGGTATGTAAATAATCAAGCAACAAGAGAAGCAATAGAGATAATTAATGCATTGATTTTGAAGAAACTCCCTAAAAAAATCACAGATGATGTTCTAAAAAACTGGATTGCCATAAAAATACTTGGCTTTACAAAAAACTCAGTTGAAGATGCCTATGTAGGTTCATGGATTTCAAGTTCATGGAGTAACTACCACAATGAAAGACGTTATTACGCTACGCTGATTCATTTTACTGATGGAACTTATTCGACATCTATTAAAGTTGAATTTTGGGATTGTACTGATTGGTATAGATAAGCAAGATCAAATACAGGGTGTTTTTACACCCTGTATTTTGAATTTGATAATTGCAAAGCCCCGTTGTTGTGAACAGTGAAAAAAGAGAAAATAATCATAGTGGAATTGAAATATCAATAATTAGACAATATACCACTTATTTACGAGGAGGTTTATCAATGGAGAAAGGTGCCTCTGCACTAATATTATTTATTATTTCTTTCTTGATGTATAAGGACTTTTTTCCAGAAGGAGAAACCTATGCTTTAAGTTTTGCTATTTTTGTATATTGTGCATATTTATTATGTCGTTATATGGTGGAGAGAGGGCCAAGCCTTTCAAAAGAAGTTAAAGACATTATATCCCAATCATTACTAACTGCTTATTTCGTTTTGTTGATATTTGTTTTTACTATATTAAACGGTAAATCTTCGGTTGGAATATCTTTTAATAATATTTTCTTTTGGTTTGTGTTATTGCTTGTGATAATTGAATTGATTACACGTTGGCGAAAGGTTAAGAGAGCTATCAACTAGAAGAGCTAGATAGATTAATTAGCTTACAAGAAAAAAATTGCAAAGTCGCGAAAAACAATGACATGAAATTTTTAAATAACGCTTAGTATTTTATAACAGAATACCATGCAACATTAAAACGCCTATGCATTCATAGGCGCTTTCTTAGATATCTTCCTCTATTTAGAAGCAAGAACAAGCCTTTTCACCGCATCCAACAAGTTTGCAGCGATATAATCTGGCTCTATGTCAGCCCATTTATCCCGATATTGGGTTAAAGAACCTTCGCCCCACCCGGTCAAAACTAGAATTTTCTTCGCACCAACTGCATGAGCTGCTAACATATCTGTCGACCCAACATCGCCGATGAAAGCCGTTTTCGAAAGATCCACATTATGTTTTTTCGCTGCTTCCCAAAGAAGACCGGGATTTGGCTTGCGGCATTCGCATCCTTCCGAGGAGCCGTGCGGACATATGAAGGCATCGTCAAAACCAAACTTCATGAATTCATCGATAAAATCTTCAACGCTCGCCTGTCCTTTGCTTATCCGGTGCTGGTTTGTACAGGCGAAGGTCTTAATTCCGTTATCCCCCAAAAGTTCAAGGGCTTCTTTACTAAAAGTATAGGGTGTGAAATCTCTCGGGTGAATAAAGTGTCCGGTTCCTCCTATTGTTCCATCCCTGTCTATAAAGACTGCCTGCAACTTTTCCATTTGCCACACCCTTTCATATGACTTCCTTTACTGCATTGTCTGCCCATAAGGAACAGTCATCAGCTCCACTTCAAGTTGTCGGCCATCCCTCATTACGGTAAGCATAATCATTTTGTTAGGCTCTGTTTCTGAAACGATGAGTTCCACATTGTCATAAGAGTCGGTTTCGAGGCTGTTAACATGAGTTATAACATCCCCAACTTCAACTAATCCGTCTGCGGGGGTATTCGGTTGGATTTTGACCACTTTTGCCCCAGGAATGCCGCTTGGATTCGTCCGATGCAAAACGCCTATCCAGCTTCTCCAAAAATTCGAGCGCAAATCTTCATTTCCTTCATAGATGCTTTTTAAATTTCTCATGAACTGATACGTGCCGAACGCCATATTATCCGCTTGCATCATTTCAAAATCGCCCGACCAGATGCCTGTATATTCAATCGACACGACAGATCCGCCATCTTGCGGCGTGATCGTCCAAATGGTCAGTTCCTTTTCCTCCCCTTCAAGTGTGAGCTTCTGGTTTTCCTCGAGCTCGACGATCGTGCCGACATAGCTGACACCCCATCCGTAATCGAGACTAATAGTTCCCCCAATACGGATATCTAGCTCACAGTTCCGTGTTTCCCAACGATTCCGTTCTTCCGGTACAGTCAGCGCCTTCCACACTTTTTCCGGCGACACCTTCACAAAAATCTCGCGTTTTACCGAATCAATGACCTTCTCCATCGTTCTCCCCCTCTAAATAAGATTTCAATTTCGATAGCTTGTCTTCTAAAATAGTTCCCATTTCCTGCTGAAGCTTTTCATAGTGATGTGTAAAATTGTCCCTCTTTAAGCTGTAAATACGATATTTCCCTTCTCTCCTTTCCGCCACCAAATCCTCTTCCACCAAAATTGCAAGATGCTTCTTTATGGCAGGCTGCGAAATGGTAAATCGATCAACCAGTTCGGACTGCGTATACTCATGCAGTGACAATAAAGTTAGTATTTTTCTTCGAGTCGGATCTGCAATTGCCCGATAAATATCCGTCATGTCTAAGCCTCCACATCATATAACCATTTGGTTATAAATAAAGCATAACAAATAATAGATCGAAAAACCAATAAAAATCTGACTATTTATTAAAAATTCCTTCTAGCGGTTCCCACGGATAGATGGTCGCTTCAAACTTCTCCTCAATTACCGCAGGATCGTTATTAGCAAACAGCTGCGCCTCCTCCAAGCTATCCACTTCAAGAATGATCAATCCACCGGTATGATCCATGAATGGCCCGCCCGCAATCAGAATCCCTTTCGCTAATGCTTCCCTCACATACTCCCTGTGCGGGACAAGCCCTTGCTCCCAATGTGGCTTCCCTTCTTTCCACGCCTTCCCTGTCGTGAAATGAATGACGAATTTCATGTAAATCCCTCCCCTCCCCGCTTACTTCGACGTAACTTCAGCCAATACCTCTCGTGCGAAATGGTAGAAAGAGGAATGGGGCATGTTGTGGAGTTTTTCAATTGTTTTTCTTGCCAGTTCCTCGGCCCTCTTTTTATTGCCTAAATGATATAGGCAAATTGCTTCATAGCTGTTAGATAAGACGCGTATCGCCACATCACTTGGGCTTAATTGGATCCTTTCGTTGAGCATTATTGGATTTTCATTGAACAGTTGCAAGGCATTCTCGTACCGTTTTAACCTCGTTAGCACCCTTGCTTGTAGATTTTTCACAAATGAAATATAGCTATCTTTCGCCTCTTTAGAAAAATATGAAGACTCATTCACTTTCTTTTGCAACTGCTCAGCAATATATAATGCCTTTTCGTAATTCCCCTCAAAAAATTCTTCTAAAAAGATACTTGTCAGCTCATGTTCAAACTCTAACCCTTTATTCTTAACGAGTTGAGCGAACAGACGGCATTCTTCTACGTATTGTCTTGCTGACTCCATCTTTTGCTCACCATAATAAAGCCACGCTTTTGCATTAAGCAATGCATAATAATGTTGAAGTACTAGTTGCCCTTGGGAAAACTCAATGATTTCATCCAATTCCTTGTGCGCTTCCTTAAATTGGCCAAGTGCAGAATAAGTAAATGTTTTGGAAGAAATTAGACTGATATACATCGCTCTCGTTTCATAGCTGTCCATAATGGTTAATTGGTCCACAGCCTCTTCGATGATCCGAATCGTCTCGCTGTAATTTGCACGGTCAAACTCAATTTCCGCCAGAAACTCATAACATTTACAAATCCGCCACTCCATTTGCATCCCTCTGTAAAGTTCAATAGCTTTTGTTATAAAGGAACCCCAATCATTCGGGCTAATCTTGGTGTACTCATCAATCGCCAAAACATATAGCCGATACAAACTCTTCGCGTAAATTTCGTACAACCTTGCAGCCTCATAGCCTATCGGATTCTTCTCCAAAATGGGTTTCATCAAACTAACTGCTTCAACAACATTTTCCACACCATGCTGATTCAACAATTCAATTACTTCTTTGAGTAAAAGCCGCATCTTTTCACGGGGGACTTCCTCTACCAGTTCGGATATATCCACATCTAGCTGCCGAGCTATATGCTGTAGCCGCTCGATGGAAGGCTGTGTCTTCCCGTTTTCGATTAAACTGATCATCCCTCTGGAGACGTGCTCATTCGCGACGTCTGAGATGGTCATATTTTTCGCGGTGCGTATGCGTTTAATGTTTTCTCCGACATGGGTCAAGTTCCTTCACCCTTTTCAATGTTTTATTACTTGTAAGTATAGCAAATTTAATTAACAAAACTATTTTGTTTAATATATTGAACACGAATACCATTTGTGCTAAGTTCAATATATTAAACAACTAAGGGGTTGGGAGAATTGATCAAAAGAAATATGTCCTTAATTGTGACGAACCAATTTTTAACGGTGCTTGCGGACAGTATTTTCACCATTTCCATCATGTGGTATATGTACGACATAACACAGTCGCCGCTTTCTTCTGCATTAGTGACTGCTGTCGGCGCAATGACGGCCGTTTTCATTGCGCCTTTCATCGGTGTCCTTGTCGATCGAAAAGAACCGAAGTCTTCAATGCAGATCGGGTACCTTATCATGGTGGCAGTCGGCGTTTTATTGACACTCGCCTATCTGTTTTGGTTGGATGGCGTCGCTTTTGCGATCTACGCAGCGCTCATCGTCCACAATATTTGCATGACATTCATAGGTCCAGCGAAAAATAAGCTGTTACCGCGGATTGTCGGCGTTGACCGAATTGTCAAAGTGAACGGTTATATATCTTCCACAAGCGAGACGTCTTATTTGATAGGCCAGGGGATTAGCGGCGTGTTGATTACGATTATGGGGTTCGTCGGTGTCATGCTGTTGCATTCAGGAGTATATATCATTGCGAGCATCTTATTGATCTTCGTTATTAATATTTCGCTGCCGCGGGCTGAGGAGGAAACAGAAAGTGCGCCTGCGAAAAAATCTTCCATGCTTGCCGAATTCAAAGAGGGATGGACTGTCTTGCGGAATAATCGGCCTATCTTGAAGTTGTCAATCTTGGCTTCTTTAATGAATGCAACTACGATTGCAGGGGCTTTGATGGTCGTATTGATTACCGATCAATATGGAGGGAATGCATTTCAATTTGGTTTGTTCGGCGCTTTTGCAGCTGTAGGGGGAATATTGATTGGGCTAGTTGCGGATAAAGTCACCTCATTCGCGAAGCCATATATGGTCTTGTTCATTTCCTTAGCGGGGGCGGGAGCAGCGTTTATGTTTATGGGCGTTACATCGGATCTCTACGTGGGCATTGTTTTATATGTAGCAATGAATACACTCATGACGATATATGGCGTTTTATACAACTCCTTACTTATCGTGTTAGTCCAGGACAAATTCAGGGGCAGGGTCTATACGTTGAATAGTGCAATTGCAACTTTTCTAATGCCGGCGTTTGCCATAGCGGGTGGGATTATTGCCGAGTGGGGCATCTCCGTCAACCAATTATGGGTTGGCGCCGGTATTTGGGTGATACTTCTCTCACTCGTTTTCTTGTTTGACCCGGATCTGCGGGGTGTTCAGAAAGTTTCAGAGGAAAAAGTTGATGTTGGGGATGTGGCTGTTGAGGGGGAATGAAAAGTATGAGTGCAGGTGGATTATTACCGCTTCGATTGAGTTTATCACCGACTCTCGGCGTGTTATCACCGACATGAACTGGTTTATCACCGACTTTCGAGGCGTTATCACCGACTCTATACACTTTATCACCGACTCGACCAAAAATCATAGTTTATCAAAGAGACCTCCAGCGATTGTTTTGCGCGAGTTCGAACCTGTTTTGCTCGTCTCCTGACTATAGGACCAGTCAATCAACAAATAACATGCACACAGCCACCCCCGCTGTGTGCATCACCATACAATCTATCAACTATAAACAGGCTTATCCTGTAAGCGCAGCTTGAAGTCCAAATGGGCTGTGTAGAAGTCGGTTTCCAACCCTTTTTCCGCTCCGTCGTGTTTCTCCAATTTTGTAATGAGCGTTCCGCGCACCCCATTTGCGACATCGTTGTCCAAGTATTGATTCCCTTCGAAGAATACTTGGGAAATCAACGGATCGCCGTTTTGCGGTTTGAATAGGAAGTGGAGATGGGCAGGCCGGAATGGATGGGAGTCGATCCACGTCAGGAATTTGCCTGTCGGGCCGTTCGTTGGAATTGAATAGTCACCTGGTACAACCGTCTGCACTTCGAATTTTCCATTCTCGTCCGTGAATAGCACCGCGCGCAAGTTTTCGGCTGGAATTCCTTCTGCAAATCCGGAATACTCACCGTTCGTGTCCGCTTGCCAAATATCTACTTTCGTATTCGGCAGGGGATTGCCGTCTACATCTGTAACAGTTCCGCTAAAGAAAAACACGTCGCCTTGCTCGTCATCGCGCATCGGCATGACGCCTGGATTTTCGATTTCAGCCGCATTCGGAAGATAGAAAGGTCCAAGGATTGTCGGCTCTGTCCCCTCTACATTTTTATACATTTCCTGAAGAGCGTGAGTTTCGAAGAACACGTCCATGAACAGCGGAATTTCGCCAGCACGTCCGAGTTCATCCGCCCAATTGACGAGCGCCTGATAATCGTTATGATCGAGCTCATGCTCCCGAATTAATTCCTTAAATTTAACGACCATTCCATTGTAAACATCTACCACTTTTTGATTCATCTCTTCATCCTTTCATTTTTTATTAGTAATCCCTTGCATAATGGAAGATTTTCTCCACATCCATCTCCACGCCATAGCCTGGTCCGCTCGGGACTTTCAACTGAAAATCATCATAGGAAATCACATTTGTCGTAATCGTGTCTGTGAATAAAAGCGGACCGAACAGCTCCGTGCCGTACTTCATTTCAGGGATGGTCGAATAGAGATGAGCACATATTGCCGTTCCGAGCGACGATTCGATCATCGTTCCACCGTATAGCGAAATGCCCCCCGCTTCCGCAATGGCTGCCACCTTTTTCGTCGCAGTAAGACCTCCCACATTCGCGGGCTTGATGGAAAACACATTCCCCGCCCGATGCTTCGCCACTTGATAGGCCTCTTCCAACGAACTTAGCGACTCGTCCGCCATGATCGGCACACGGAACCTCGACGTAAGGCGTGCCATCCCTTCCTTATTCCAAGCAGGCAACGGCTGTTCTATCAAATCAATGCCGCCATCCTCCAACGCTTCAATACAATACATCGCCGTCGTCTCGTCCCATGCTTGATTGACATCGACTCGGACGCTCGCTTCGTCACCGACAGCTTCCTTGATCTTTAGCACATGGGCGACATTCCTTTTCGGATCACCCATGCCGATTTTCAACTTGAAAATGTTATGCCGTTTTGCATGCAAGCTTTCCTTCGCCTCTTCAATATCCCTTCGCGTATCCCCGCTCGCGAGCGTCCATGCGACCGGCAACGATGCGTGAATCTGTCCGCCGAACAATTCATGGACAGGAATCCCCTTTTCCTTAGCCGCAAGCTCGACGATTGCCGCTTCCACTGCTGCCTTTGCAAACGTGTTCCCTACGACATTCTTGTTGACGGTATATGAAATCGCATCGAAATGGGCCGCATTCCGCCCGATGACAAAAGGCTTTATATACATTTCAATATTCATCTTGATCGCTTCCGGTGTCTCCGCACAATACGAAGCACCACCGATCGTCGCGACTTCCCCCCAGCCTTCCAGCCCACCCTCTCCTGTCACCCGGACGAGGATGATCGTCTGCATGACAATCGTATGCATCGCTAGCTGGTGCGGCCGGATTGTCGGAAGGTCGACAATGAGGACATCAAGCGTTTGAATAATGTTCATATGCGGAATCCCCCTCCACGAAATGCGCGTCCGTACTTTCCCGTACTTGCTCGAGCGTGATGTCCGGCATAAGCTCTGTCAAAACCAGCTGTTCATTCACGACTGTGAAAACAGCCAATTCCGTAATGATCATATCGACGCTGCGGGTTGACGTGATCGGGAATGTGCATGATTTCATCAGCTTGCTTTTGCCTTCCTTCGTCAAATGAGAAGTCGTCACGATCACTTTCTTAGCGCCGACAAGCAAGTCCATCGCGCCTCCGACTCCGATAATGTTTTTTCCCGGGATGGCCCAGTTGGCGATTCGTCCGTTTTCATCGACTTGAAGGGCGCCGAGAATCGCAACATTGATATGCCCGCCACGAATCATCCCGAACGATTCTGCACTGTTGAAAAACGAAGCTCCTACTCGTTCGCCGACCGGCAATTTCCCTGCGTTCACTAAGTTCGGATCCTCTTCCTCAACATCCGTTACGCCTAACAGACCGTTTTCCGTATGAAAATGGATGAGGTCATCATCGATGTACTTCGCGACGAGTGTCGGAATGCCGATGCCTAAGTTCACGACAGAAGGGCCGATCAATTCACGGGCAGCACGCTTTGCAATCAATTCTTGAACATTAGCGATGGACGACACCTTCCTTCGTCAGGATTTTGTTCGCAACGAGGAGCCGATCGACAAATAGATGGGGCGTGACGATTTCTTCCGGGGACAGCTCACCGACCGCGACAATCTCATCCACTTCAGCAATGACGAGGTCAGCGGCAGTCGCCATGACCGGGTTGAAATTCCGAGCGGTCTTATAATAGATGAGATTGCCGAGTGTGTCCGCCTTATGTGCACGGATCAGCGCTATATCTGCTCGCAATGCATGTTCGAAAACATAGGGCTCTCCATTAAGTTCTCGTACCTCTTTCCCTCGCGCAAGCTCTGTCCCGACGCCGGTTTTCGTATAAAAGCCACCGATTCCCGCGCCACCCGCACGCATCGCTTCCGCCAACGTCCCTTGGGGCAGAAGCTGGAGATCGATTTCCCCACGCTGATACGCTTCACCGACTTCCCGGTTGCTTGTAAAATAGGAGCCGATAGCTTTTTGGATTTTTCGTTGACGGAGTAAGACGCCTAGCCCTTCACCCGCTTCGCCGAGGTTATTGCTTATGATTGTCAGCCCATCGACATCTTTCCTCGTTAGGCCATCAATCAAAGTGAGCGGCGCGCCGACGAGGCCGAAGCCTCCTACCATGATTGTCATCCCGTTCTTAATTGCAGAAAGAGCATTTTCAACCCGTTCATAGACGATGGCCATATTAGCCGCCTCCTTCACACAATGAATCGCTCGCCTCGAACCACGCCGGGATTCCGGCGGTCAACAGGCAGATGAGACCGACTTCGGCCAATTCTCCTTCAGTCGCCCCATTCTTTCGAGCTTGTTCCATCCATTTCCCGGCTTCTGTTCCCTGAAGGCCCGTACTATGGATACCGACCATTAAAAGGGATTTCATCTTCGAACTGACGACTCCTCTTACAAGCAGCAAGTCATCCCGCAGTTCCTCCGGCGCTTTTAATATGTTCGAAACAAACAATGCATCCTCTTCTTCTAGGATGGAAATGAAATAACTTAACATATGCTCATTGCAAACACCGTAAGGCATCTGGCCCTCTGGCAATCCTTTCAAGGAACATGCATACTTCACGGATTGGATGCCTGTTTGCATCGACTCGAGCCCGCCATATCGGTACGCGACAAGCAAGTACTCGACCAGCTCCTGAATGGTAGCGCCTCCATCGATGGCACCTTTCGTATGGTAGACCATGCTTCGCTCGTAGCATCTTGCTGCATTGATACCAACAAGAAGGAGGTCCTTTTCCTTGCCGGATAAAAGCCCGTCTCCCATGATGGCGCTGCGCAAGTTCGTGTAATGATCAAGCGCATCCGGCCGATAGGCGTACATTTTCGCTACCCAACCCGGAACTGCTCCATACACTTCCTTAAAATAAGTCAATCCGTCACTCATCCAACATCACCCCATCCAAGAAATCTCGGATTGCAGTCAAAATGTCATCCCGTTTCTCAAAGACCATCGTGTAATGATTAGAATCCGAACGGAATGTTGTCAGTTTTGATGTATGCTTTTTCGTTTCTTCATAATCGGCATCCATGAAGAACGGCAGGAACGGTCCGATGTCCCCGTCCGCTTGAATAAGCAATGTTTCGCAAGTGATTTTCTCCATCACTTCAATCGGGTTGAAAAAATCGAAGCTTGCAAAGTCCTCTTCGATGTTTTCATGAGCAGACTTGTGCATCCATCCGTTGCCCGTCCCATGGATTTCGTACTCCACAATTTCCTGGACGGCATCGGTCCATTTGATGCCGAGCCGTTTATAGAGCTGCTTCAGCTCTTCGACATACGCCCGCTTCGATTCATACGTCTTGCGGAGCCTTCCGAGTGACGGCCTGACAATATCATGTTGGCGTCCTGACATCCGTGCAGCGCCATCCAGTAAGATGAGTCCTTTCACGGTCGGCATTTCGCTTGCCACAATCGCGGAGACAAATGCCCCCATTGAATGGCCAAGTAAAATCGGGTTTTTTATTCCCAAAACGCCGATTAATTTTTCAACGTCTTCGGCGTGGGAGAAGATGGAGGGGACGTCATCCATCCCCGAACTATCTCCCCTTCCCCTTAGATCGCATGCGATGAACCGATAGTCTCCACGTAGGCTTTGTGCGTAATGAAGCATGTTCTTATGGGTTCCGGTCAATCCGTGAAGCGCGATGATCGTCCCCTTTTCGCCTGGATAATCGACGATTTGCAGATGACGCCCTTCTAGTTCTACTTTGTACATTTTCTTTGTCATTTTTTTAAGTAGCTCACATCATCCGGATTAATCCACGTATCATTCGTCCAGCCGTTCAAATCATAATCGCCCATACATTCCTCAACGAACTTCTCGAACTTATCTGCCTGCCCGCTTATATTAGCGACGACGAGGCTTTCCAGCCGGATATTTTCGTGGTTGCCGGAGTAATTGCGCTCATACAGTTCGTGCCTGCCGCCATATTCCGTTCCGATCGCATCCCACAGCAATTTGATGAGCTTAATTTTCTCCTCGGCTCCTACACCATATGAACCTCGGTACAGTTTTTCTAACAATGGACGGAGCTCTGGATTTTGGAAGTCTTTTGAACTTGATGGCTGTGCAATCAGGCTCCCTGCAACAACATTTTCTATGATTTCCTTGACCCGCGGCCACCCTTCGGACATGAACATCCGGTATGCGAGCCCGTAATTTAAATTCGGCAGCTTCGTCCCGTTTCGCCCTTCGTCCGGATTCAACGCCATCGCATCGCTCAATGCCCAGAACATGTTTTTCCAAGCGATCACTTCGCCGACGTTCACTTGGACGCCGCGGAATTGGTCTGAACCGTTCATCTTGACGGCTTTCAGCAATAAACCTGACATGAAATCGAGCTTGACAGCGAGCCTTGTCACACCATGGAATGTAAATCTGTGCAGGAATCCGCTGTCCGCGAAAAAGCTATTTACTTTCTCTACGTCTTTATAAATGATGATGTTTTCCCAAGGGATAAGCGCATTGTCGAAAATGAGGACCGAATCGTTTTCATCGAACCGGCTGCTCAATGGGTAGTCAAACGGACTTCCCATGACTGCTGCATTCATTTCATACGATGCACGGCTCACAAGCTTTACGCCAGGCGTATCCATCGCCGCCACGAAGACGAGTGCAAACTCCTCCTTTGTGATCGGGGCAGCGCCGTAATGGGCGACGAAATTGTAGTTCGTCAATGCAGATCCGGTCGCGACCATTTTTGCCCCGCTGACGATAACCCCTTGCTCCGTCTCCCCTACCGCCCGGACAAAAATATCGGACACCGCCTCAAGCGGCTTATGCCTGTCCACCGGCGGATTGATGATCGCGTGGTTGAAATACCAATTCCGCTCCTGCGCCTCTTTGTACCATCGGCGTGCATTGTCCGCATACTTCCCGTAGTAATCCGGGTCTGCGCCGAGTGTTGCTAGAAATGCCGCCTTGTAATCCGGCGACCTTCCCATCTGCCCGTACGTCAGGCGCGCCCATTGCGCAATCGCGTCGCGCGACTCCAACAAGTCCTGCGCACTCTTGTCCACACGGAAATACTTCTGCGTGAAGCCGCCATTCCCCGTATCCGTCTCGACTGTCAGGACTTCTTTCGTCTTTTCGTCATGCAGCGCATCGTACAGCCGAGCAATCGACCTCGCAGCGTTCCGAAAAGCCGGATGCGTCGTCACATCCTTTACCTTCTCGCCATTCAGCCATATTTCCCGCCCATCCTTCAAGCTTTCCAAATACTCCTTGCCGGTCAATGGTAATACCGTCTTCTTTTCCTGTTCAACTGGCATGTATTCACTCCTTCTTGTCCCATTACACCTATACGTATGCCTGTCTCATGGGAAAAATGCCGAAGTGAATGAAAAGAATATAGTTCCCCTGCCTCAGCGAATAAAAAAAGGCTCGCTTCCCGGCAAAATCTTTTGCCGACAAACTAGCCATTCACTTTATTGTTGAGGTGCCACTTTCGTGAACTTCCCACTGTAAAAGGCGAGCGGCGCCCCGTCTTCATAATCAAATCGTACAACCTTCCCGACAAACAATACATGATCGCCGCCGTCATACTCCGCCCACGGTTCACATTCCAAATACGCGAGCGAACCTTGGATCTGCATGCCATCCCATTCGAACGGTTCGGGAGTTTGTGGCCTGCCTGCAAAGTGCAACGCCGTATTTTGCTGGTTCTCCCGTAGAATATTGACTGTGAAACGATTGTTTTTCAAATACGGCAACGCTTTCGTCCGTCGATCCACCGACACGAGCACAAGCGGCGGATCAAGCGAAACCGACGTGAAGGAATTCGCCGTCAACCCATGCTTCCCTTGATCATGCGCACATGTCACGACGGTTACTCCCGTCGCAAACCGTCCAAAGCAATTGCGCAGCTCCCGTATATCTATCGCTGATTCACCCATCCGTTCATCTCCTTTCCAGTTGTTTTTATAATTATCATTTTCACAAATGGACAACTCATTCATGTACTATATGCATGGAAATGATGCACATATGCTGATTGGGAGATATCTATGGTAGTTATCACCACTTACGACGAGGTTATCACCGTTCATCCATTATTCCCCATTAATAATAGACTTGTCACACACGCATCGAAGTTTACCACCGATTTTCGACATGTTACCACCGATGCTCAGCACTTTATCACCGATTCGAACGAGTTTACCACCGTTGCTCAGTACGTTACCACCGATTCCACTATTTCTTCATGCAAAACGCTGATTCCCCGAAAGGAATCAGCGCTTTCTTTACACTAATATCATCCAAAGAATCATCGTCACGACAATCGTTGTCACGCCTTGCAGCAAAGTAGCTATCGTTTGCGCTTTGTAGGCGTCCGTCACTTTCATTCCGCTGAACTCCGTGACGACCCAGAAGAAGCTGTCGTTCACGTGGCTCACTGTCATTGCACCCGCGCCGACTGCCATGACGACAAGAGCGAGTGGAACGGCTCCCTCGATTCCCATCGCCGGAAGCAACGGAGCAACTAACGTGGAAGTGATGACCAAGGCAGCAGTTGACGAACCTTGTGCTGTTTTCAACGCCGCCGCGATGATGAACGGAACGAGTAGGAAGAATGCACCGCCTGCTAACGCATCGAAGTTCATTCCACCGATCAAATCAGCGACACCCGAATTCGAAATGACTTTCCCGAACGCGCCGCCCGCACCGGTGATGAGCAAAATCGGAGCCGCTTCCTTCAACCCTTCCCCGATCCACTTCGTCAATGTCTCTTCATTCCATTTCGGCAACAGGAGGAATGCTGCTAAGACGCCGAATAACAACGCAACTGAAGGCGCCCCTAGAAATTGAAGAAAATTGTTAAAACCGCCTTCCTCCATCGTCAACTTCGCGACAGAACCGACACCGATCAGAACGATAGGCAAAACAATCGGCAGGAACGCTTTGAACGTCGACGGCATTTGGCCGAATGACTTAACAATTTCATCATAGTCTAAACCGTTATCCTCTACATCTTCCGGAACCGAAATTTTCGATCCGACCTTCACTGCCCATAAATAACCGACAACGACCGCCGGAATGGCCACGATAAGACCGATTAAAATAATAGTGCCCAAATAACCTTCCGCGCCGATATTACCAGCTGCAGCAATCGGACCCGGTGTCGGCGGCACTAATGTATGTGTTGCATATAATCCCGTTGCGAGCGCAACAGCCATTGATGCTATCGCAACTTTTGCCCGTTTCGCCAATGCTTTCTTTAAGCTGGATAAAATAATGAAACCTGAATCACAGAAAACCGGAATCGATACGATATATCCGATAATGGACATCGCCAATTGAGGACGCTTCTCCCCGATCAGACGCAACACAACTTCCGCCATCCTGAACGCGGCGCCCGATTTCTCTAAAATAACGCCAATGATCGTACCCGCAACTATGACGAGTCCGATTCCCTTCATTAATCCTCCAAAGCCTTCGTTCACATTTTCAACGACAGTCAACAGCGGCATACCAGTCGTAATTCCGACGAAAAATGCGCCGGCCAATAATGATAAAAACGGATGCACCTTGAACACCGCTGTCAGGACTACAATAAGGACAACACTAAACACGATCATTGTAATTAACATTCCCTACACCGTTGCCAAAGCCTTATAAACTCTATAAAGTATGTTTAATTCTTGCTTCATCCTGTCCGATTTTGCATAAGCTACTTTCGTTTGGTCTAACAGTCCACAAGCGTAAATTCGGGTACAACGAACCCTACACATTAACAGCGTCTTGAAGGTGACTAAACTGTTAATCTTCCATAACCCGCTAAATTCAATGATGCGTTCACATCCCGATTCGACTTAAAGCCACATTCACATGAAAACACACGGTCAGACAGTTTTAAATTGTTCTTAATCGTTCCACATGATGAACACGTTTTAGAAGACGGGTAATAACGATCAGCTTGAATGAATCCAATGCCGTATTTTTCGCATTTGTATTCCATTTGGCGTATGAACTCTTTGAGCTTTTGATTAGCGATTGCTTTTGAAAGATGGCGATTTTTCATCATCCCCCTCACATCCAAATCCTCCATCACAACTTTGCTAGGCTTGGTTTTCACGACAGCGTTCGTTGCCTGGTGGATATGATTGTTTCGGATGTTTGCCAATCGTCTGTGCAAGTGTTGTATTCTTTTTTCGAGTCTTATAATGTTGCTTGTTTTGACGAAACGGCTTCCCTCCTTATTCATTTCGTATTTGCGGGAAACACCTCGTTGCAACCTACGCAAGCGTTTCTCGTTCTTTCGTATTGCTTTCGTTTTATTGATGTTTTTGAATACTTGACCGTTGGAACAAACTGCCAACTTTTTAATCCCTAAGTCAATTCCAACAATTTCATCTGTCAGTTCAGGCTGTTCAAATTGCTGTTCGATTCCCACGGAGATATACCAATATTTATTGTCATAGCTGATTCTCGGATTGGTATATGTTACGCCAATAGGAATCTGTTCACTTGTTTTAATCCAACCCACTTTTTCAATCAAAACAAGGTTCTTTTTCACCTTCAATTTACCAGTATCATTATAAAAAGATGGTTTAGACTTCTTTCGACTTTTAAATGTAGGAAACTTCGCCTTTCCGTTGAAAAACCTTTGAAAGGCATGACAAGCATCCTTTATAGCCTGTTTTGTAACATTGTTTGACACATCAAATAACCAATTAAATGCTTTTGTTTGTTTTAGTTTTGTCAATTCTTTCCGTAAATCATTATTCGAAATAAACATTTTTCCCAGCATGAAGTTTTCTTGTTGTCTGTTTAACGCCCAATTATACGCCCATCTGGCAGTACCTACAGACTTCCATAACTGTTCTTCTTGTTCTTTAGTTGGTCGGAGTCTGATTTTCTTCGATAGAATCATTCTCTAACAACTCCTTAATAATTTTCCTGGCTTTGTTCGCCCGTTTCCCTTGGAGTCTACAACTAAACACAGTGACAATTTATATTAAATCTTCAAATAACTCCTGTTCCACGGTCTTTTCAGTGTTATCTATGACTTCAATAGTCTTTCCATATTTACTGCATAGGTTCTGATTAGTTCATAGCCAAATTGGATTAATCTATCTTTATATAAAACAACAATCTTTTCCACTTCCCAATTCGTAACCATCGATTAGTTTGTTAATCCTTTTTTGTTGTAGTCAATCCCACCTCCAACATTTGTAATGTCCATTTTATTTAGTTGTCTTTCACCCTTGATGCCTAAGAAGTGATGTAGCTGTTCTTGCTAGTAGTATCAATTCGGCGAATTCACCAATTGAGTTATATTTCATCCACCACCAGTCTCTAATTTTATTATACTGAATAATATAATAAATTTAAAAGGCTTTATATTCTTTTAGAACTACATTTAGACAGTTGTTATTCCCCTTTTTCTGTGATCAGCTCCATGACCTTTTTCGTCTTCTTGCGCAAATGATCATAAGCATTTGCAATTGCATCTTCCATGGTCATATTTCCATCCATGATCGCGTGGACTTCCGTAAACAATGGCGTCAATGCATCGCGGCTTTCTTCATCTACAGCCCCCGAGATAAGAATGACAGGCTTTCCTTCCCGATGCGCCACTTTTGCAATGCCAAACGGTGTTTTCCCGGAAAGTGTCTGCAAATCGGTTTTCCCTTCGCCAGTGATGATCATATCCGCATCTTTCACATGGTGCTCAAAATCGATCGCTTCAAGCACGACATCGATCCCTTGCCGCATTTCACAATTGAAGAACGCTTGGAACGCACCTCCTGCTCCTCCGGCAGCACCTGCTCCTTCCTTTGTATGAAGGACAATTCCCGTTTCTTTTTCAATCGCGTCCGCGAATTTCCGCAAATTCCGGTCAAGTTCGTCCACGTCCGCTGGAGAGGCCCCCTTCTGCGGTCCAAAAACAGCAGATGCACCCTTACTACCGACAAATGGATTTTTCACATCGCTCGCAATTAAGAATTCACTTTCCGCAATCCGTTCATCCCAGTTCTCATCGTCTATTGAGCAAATATGCTCGAGTCCGCCTCCCCCTTTCGGCAGTTCAATTCCTTCTTTATTCAACATACGCATACCAAGAGCTTGGAGAATTCCTGCTCCTCCATCATTCGTTGCGCTGCCTCCGAGACCGATGATGAATTTCCGATAGCCGTTCTCCAATGCATGGCTGATCAATTCACCGGTGCCATATGAAGATGCGATTAACGGATTCTTTTCATTTTCTTGCAGACTCATAAGTCCAGAAGCCTCCGCAATTTCAATCGCGCACGTCTCGCCGTCACCAAGAATGCCATATGTCGCGGGAATCGGTCTGCCGAGCGGGTCTTCCACAGTTACTGACACGTACCTCCCGTTTGTCGCATCGACCAAACTCCTCATTGTACCTTCTCCGCCGTCGGCTGCTGGCAGCAGTACCGTCCTTATGTCCGGATCGACCTTATGTATACCTGCAGCCATCGCCTCGGCTGCTTCAATAGCTGTTAAACTTCCTTTGAATGAATCAGGTGCTACAATCACCTTCATGCAAAGCACCTCCAAGTTAAGTAATTAAAACGCTTTCATTTAATTATATGTTTTGAAAATGAAAATACATTATACTTGATGTATAAGTTTCACGTGGAAATGAAGGTGTTTTTTATACACGGGGGTGGTTTCTTGATTACGAAGAAGCTAGCAGAAGAAATAGTGGAACAGACAATGTTCAGGTTGGACAGGAATTTAAATGTGATGGATACGAATGGAATGATTTTGGCTTCCGGAGAAAAAGAGCGTATCGACCGCATCCATGAAGGGGCCGCACATGTCGCTAAAACGAGACGACCGCTTTGGATAGATGATGAGAATATATTGGATTGGCAAGGAGCAAAGCCTGGCGTGAACATGCCCATCTATTATAAGGACCGATTGATCGGCGTCATCGGTATTACCGGCAATCCGAAAGAATTAAAAGACATTGCGACGCTCGTTCAATTGACGACCGAGATGATGGTCCACCAATCACTCATTACATCGGAGTCGGAATGGAAGCGGAAGATCAAGGAACTCGTTTTTGAAGAGCTGATCGACAGCGGCCCTCTTTCACCGATTGTCATCGACCGGCTTGCCTTATTAGAATTCAATATGACCGGACCTTATTTGACGCTATTAGCGCAAACAAATAATTTGCCCGAATCTCCTCAGCGATTACTTGAAACGATGGAAGAGCAGTTCGAGAGAAACACAGCCCTGATCGGACACTCACAATTGAATGAGTTGTTCATCGTTCTGTCCGACGTGAAAATGTCCGTGCTTGAGTTGAAGCTGCAGAAAATCCTTGCTTTATTACAAAAGCATTCCTCCGTCGAAATCGGCGTCGGATTGCCTGTCAAAAACTTGGAAGGCATCTCCCATTCGTATGAAACAGCAAAATACGCAATCCAGTACGGGCATTCGAGTGAGCTAATCCATTATTACTATGATGATATCGAACTGATCGCCCTCTTGAAAAGCTGCCCGTCCCAATTGAAGGAACGCTTTGCCGAGCGGATTCTTGCCGGATTGAACGAGCAGCTCATTGAAACGTTGGAAGCATTTTTCGAACATGACCAAGCTATTGGCGAAACGGCAGCTACCCTTGCCATCCATCGCCATACCTTGACGTATCGATTGCGGAAAGTGAAGGAGCTCACATCATTGGACCCTACCCGTTTCCGCGATGCAGTATTATTCCAAATCGCATTGCTAGTGAGGAGTAATTAAAGAGGGATTTTGCAGTTATCACCGTTTATCTAAATATGTAATATGTATAGGATTCCTATTTGAATTCAAAAAACCCTCATCGACGTTTTCAGGTCAATGAGGGTGCATTCAGTTCATCAGCTCCATAATCACAAGAAAAACTCCTGTGAGGAAGAGCGCAATATGGCCGACGCATATTTTCGGGTAACATGTATCAGAAGTTTTGATCGAGCATGATTTGAAAGCAAGAAAGGACTTTTTCAACTTGCTTACGCTTTCAAGGCTTCCTGGACAGCTTCTGTGTCAAAACCAAGGATCCATTTGCCGTTTAGTTCAGTTTGCGGAACTCCCATTTGGCCTGTCGTTTCTACAAGCTTGCGGCCAGCTTCCTCGTCCGCTTGCACGTTCACTTCACGGTATGGGATATTTTGTTCATCCAAATAATTTTTCATCATTGTGCAGTATGGGCATGTACTCGTAGTGTACACTGTAGCTATAGGTGTATTCGACATTTTCATCTCTCCTTTATTTTTTGATTACACTTAGCATAATATACCCTAGTAGGTATAAAAGCAAACAAATGGATTTCACGGAGGTGCGGTAAAAATGAAAGTAATTCCGGTTGGGATTTGGGGTGGCTATCCGAAAGCGAACGGGGCCACTTCCTCTTTTTTGATTGAACATGACGGGTTTCATTGCCTCGTCGACTGCGGCAGCGGCGTTCTTGCTTCTTTGCAAAATTATGTACCGTTGGAAAAGTTGAATGCAGTTGTCATAAGCCATTATCACGCGGATCATATCGCGGATATCGGCAGTCTTCAATATAGTAGGCTCATCAACTATTATCTCGGGAATCCGTCTCCGGCATTGCCGATATACGCACATGACCGGGACGAAGAGAATTTTGCACAGTTATCGCATAAGGAGCAGACAATCGGCGTTGCTATACAAGAAACGGATATTATACATATCGGGCCATTCGAAGTTTCATTCTGCGAAACAATTCATCCCGTCTATTGTTTAGCAATGAAGTTCAAGGTAGACGGCCGTTCTGTCACATTGACAGCTGATACGGAATGGAGTGACAAACTCGTCGAATTTGCGAGCGGATCGGATCTTTTAATTAGCGAAGCGAACTTGTACGAGGAGCATCTCGGGAAAGCACCGGGGCATATGGCGGGAAGCGAAGCGGGACGACTTGCGAAAATGGCGGGTGTGAAACGATTAGTGTTGACGCATCTACCTTTGCACGGAAATCCTAAAGATATTTTAGATGCGGCAAAGGGAGTATATGGAGGGAATGCTGAATTGGCAGTCGTCGGGAAGGAATACGAAGTTTGATAGGAGAGTTTCGCACAAATTCAAAGGTATTTTAGCCATAAAGCAAAGGAATTTTTTCAATTGACTTATAGAATGTCAAAAAGTCACGTATACTAGTAAAAATGAAAGGGTTCCTGCTTGTAATCTTTTTATGACAAGTGGATACTATTAGTAAAGGTTCAAATTTTGCATATTAATTGGATATGAGAGGTACTTGCTTATATGGATTCGATATCGGCTTTATTCCGAAAAAAAGAAGTGAAGCGGATCATTATTTTCGCTTTGATCATTTTAATTCTCTACAGTGTACGGAGTATGATGAATTTAATCTTGCTCACCTTTATTTTCTCGTTTTTGATGAATCGCCTAGTCGATTTCACAGGTAAACGTCTGCGGTTAAATCATAAGTTGACCGTGATACTCCTCTATACTTTGATAGTCGGTATTTTGACTATTAGCCTCGTCAAATATTTACCTATTATCACAATGGAAATTAGCCAGCTTATTAAACAAATTACGAGCTTCTCCATACAATCGCATGACAATCCATTGCTTGTTTTTCTCGAATCTATTATTTCCAGCGAACAAATTAAAGGATATGTGGAAAATGGATTTTCATTTTTACTAAAATCGTTCACAGATATAAGTAAAACGAGCGTCCAAGTACTCATCGCCATCATTTTAAGCTTGTTTTTCCTTCTTGAAAAACCACGTTTAATAGAATTCACGAATAAATTTAAGAATAGTAAGATTGCCCCGTTCTATTTTGAAATTGAATTTTTCGGCAAGAAATTTTCCCGCACATTCGGTAAAGTAATCGAAGCGCAGTTCATTATCGCGTTTATCAATACTATTTTGACGGTCATCGTATTGATGGTGCTTGGCTTCCCGCAAATTATCGGATTGGCCATCATGATTTTCTTCTTAGGGCTCATTCCTGTCGCGGGCGTAATTATTTCACTAATACCACTCTCACTTATCGGCTTTACAATCGGCGGATTTTTGACAGTCGTCTACTTGCTCATTGCAATCATGGTCATTCATGCCATTGAAGCGTATATTTTAAATCCGAAGCTCATGTCTTCCAAAACGGATTTGCCGGTGTTTTATACGTTCATCGTTCTTATTTTTTCACAGAACTTCTTTGGCGTTTGGGGACTGATTATCGGGATTCCGGTATTTGTTTTCCTGCTGGACATCCTCGATGTGACAGACAAAGAACCGGAAAAGATTACTGTATTTGACAAAGACGTCTAATGGAAAGATTAGAAAAGCATAAAAAGAGCGTGCAGTATGGCAGCTGCACGCTCTGTTTTTATGTTTTTTGACGAATATCTTCAGTTACTTAATCATCATCCCGTTCAAATGAAAGGATGGCGCCTGTGTAGGCATGGATTTCAAGGTCATATTCGATGTCGCCGTCTTCCATTTCGATTTCATAGACATTGTCATCCAACTCGAAATCAGTTACGACACCACTTGCATGTTGCTTGGCGATGGAAATTGCTTGCTCCTTCGTCAGCAGCTTTTTTTTGTCAGTCTGTTTCACAGCTTGCTTTTCTTTTGTCGGTTCAACGACTTGTAGTGTAGAAGCCGCTACTTTTTCAGTTTGCGCTTTCACTTCGTTTTGTGGTTGCACTTGTTTCGCGCTCCGGTACCGTTCTTTTTCAAATTTCAAGAACTCTCCTGTTTCTGCATCTATCTCAATTTCGTATTTAAAATGATCGTCTTTCATTTCAATGTCATATTCTTTACGACCGTCATCCGTATCAAGCTCGATCTCCTTGACTGTACCAACCGCTTTCTTTTTCACAATAGCGATTGCTTCCTCTTTCGTCATCACCTTGCCGGATGTTACTGCTTGCTTGCGGTTCTTTTCCACTTCTTTTTCGAACTTAGTGATTTCTCCCGTGTATGCGTCCACTTCTAAATCGTATTCGTATTTTTCATCTTTCAAATCTACATCAAAATGATAACGGCCATCGTCTTTATCCAACTCGATTTCTGTCACGACGCCGCCTTTCACTTTGTCGGTAGCTACTTGTTTCGCTTCCTGCAATGAAATCATCTTATCTGCCTGCTTTGAAACGCTTGGAACCGAGTCATCTGCCAACGCAACGCCACCGATTGCTACAACTCCCGCCATCGCTGGGATCAACATCCATTTTTTCATGTTTGTTCTCCTCCTTTTCGTTCTATCTTCATAGTACCCTGTGAAGATGAGAGGACATTGAGAAGAATATTAGAATTTGATGAGAATTACTCATCCCAAGTGACCGTTATTACTTTGCCGGAAATCGCATGGATTTGATACGTTACTTCATCCATGTCATCTTCTGTGTCAATCTCGATTTGTACTAAATAATAGCCGCCATCAGTTGAATTCACAAAATCCACGTCATCGACTTCGCCGATCATTCCAGCTGGCAATTGAGCCAAACCGATCTTTTCCGCTTCCTGCTCGGAGATGAAAACTGTTTTTTTTGGCTTTTCCTGTTTCACTGGCTTAGATTGCTCAGGTGTCTTATTTGCATTTTGCTTCGGCGCTTCCGTGTTACCTTCTGCTTTATCCGTTGCTTTGCTATCTGCAGCTTTATTATCCCCCTCATCCGTTATCTCGCTATCCGCTTTACCTGTTTCATCAGGCGATGCTTCAACAGTTTGGCCTTTTTCCCCTTCATCTGTTTCCATTACGATATCGGTATTCGTAGATTCTTTCGTTTGAATAAGCGAAAGGACTTTGCCCGTTCCGGCATCGACTTCCACGTCGTATTCCGCTCCTGCTTTCGATACTTTCGCTTTATATACAGATCCCTCTAACATAAGAGCTTGCACTTCTCCGCCGTAGATCATCGACAGTTGGGATCGTATTTCCTGTTCCGGCAAGTTTTCCGCCTTTGTCAGTTTACCTGCCGTATACAGCTGCCCCACAACGACAATGATGATCGTCAAGACAATCGGGATGAACCAAGGTTTTTTCCATATCTTCATGCAAAAATCCTCCTTTCTTTCATCTTACCGTCCTAACATTAAAATTCACTGAGAACCTTCCTTTTTTTTCGGAATCAAAACCCGAATAACCGTCCCCATGTCAACAACGCTTTCAATCGTTAGTGTAGCACCAAGTCCGTCAGCAATTTCCTTCGCAATGGAAAGTCCTAGCCCTGTTCCGCCCGTCTTACGGCTACGATCCGATTCCACCCGATAAAAACGGTCAAAAATATGTGGCAAATCCGCTTGGGGAATTCCTTTTCCATAGTCCTTAACGGTAATTTCCACTTCGGACCCCTTATCATCGATAGAAGCGAATATTTCCCGATCGCTATATTTCCGCGCATTGTCGAGGAGAATGAACAGCAGCTGCTTTACGAATTTCCCGTCCGTATCGACGATTGCCGGTCCTGCCGCCTCAATCATGATGTCTCTTCCGTATGCCTGCCTCAACGGCTTAACTGCAGCTTCCAACAACTTCGTCAAGTCGACTTCCGCAAATTCAAACACTTCGGAACCGCTGCTTTTCGCCAAATCAAGCATTTGCGCAATCATCTCTTTCATCCTGCCCGTTTCAGAAATAATTGCATTCAGCGCCTCATCGACGACTTCCCGATTTTCGAAACCCCGCCTCGCCAATAAACGGGAGTAACTTTCGATCACAGTCAACGGCGTTTTTAATTCATGAGAAGCGTTTGAGACGAATTGCTCCTGCTTCATATAGTTCTGTTCTAACTGCTCCATCATCTCATTGAACGTTCTTTCCATTTGCGCCAGCTCGTCATTTCCATTCACTACACCGGTCAACTTTTCATACGTGCCAGATCGCCTGCTTCTATTCATCGCCGTTATGAGATTCTCGATAGGCCGGGTTACAATCCTGCCGAGCGTCATGCTTGAGAGGGTGATCGGAATCATTGCAAATGTCGTAACGCCGATCAAAACATACTTCAGAACCTGCATATTTTCCTCAACGTCTGTAAGCAGTTGTGTCATTCTCATTGTGACGACTTCGCCCGTCGGCCAAATGATCGGCATTGAAATGGATAGCGCTTCCGTACCTTCGAATCGGTCAATCGTATAGGAACTGCTCGGACTTACCTCGCCGCCGACTTTTCCGAGTCCAGCTAAAGACTGGACATTAATGAGAGGCTTATTATTGCTGTCTACGATCGAAATGGCGCCATTAGCAGGAATGAATGCACGCAATAGAATGTCCGCATCCACTTCTGTCTCCAGCTTGCTCAATGCCGCGGTCAGTTCCTTTGCTCGGCCGATCATCTGCTCATATTCCGTGTTATGGGACATCCTTTCGAAAAGGAAATAGATAAGGATGTTCGCTAGCACGAGAAGAATGAACATTAAAAGAGTCGAAAAGACATTTATTTTCTGTTTAAGTTTCATGGGTTGGTCCCTTCAATGCATAACCGACACCCCGGACTGTTTGAATGAGGGAAGGCTCATTTTTTTGATCAATTTTCTTCCGGACATACCGAATATAAACATCAACTACGTTCGTGTCGCCGTAATAGTCAAAGCCCCAAACTGCATCCAGCAGCTGTTCACGTGAGAGTACTTGATTCGGATGCCGGATCAAATGAAGCAATAAATCATATTCCCTCGGCGTCAAATCGATCGATTCGCCATTCCGTTTCACTTCGCGGGACTGCTCATGGATCGATAATCCAGCAAACTCATGAAGAAATTCATCTTTCAGGATCGTTTTCTTTTGAGACGTGCGTATTGCCGAACGTATACGAGCGAGCAATTCATCAATTTCAAATGGTTTCGTAACATAATCATTCGCCCCTAAGTCGAGCCCAGTCACTTTGTCTTCCACATCGCTTTTCGCTGTCAATAAAATAACAGGCGTACCGTCTTCCGCCGCTCGAATCCGCCGCAGCACGTCCAACCCGTTCATGCCGGGCAGCATGAGATCCAGTAGCACTAGATCCCACTCCTGCTCTCTGAATTTAATAAGTCCGTCTGTGCCCGTATGCGCGACACCGACCGAATAACCTTCAAACTCAAGCTCCAATTGAAGAACACGCGCGATTGCTTCTTCATCTTCAACAATTAAAATATGTTCACTCAAGTTCATCACCGCCACTTTTTCCTTTAGTGTAGCAGAAAATTGTTCTGATAATAAAAAAACGACCCATGAAAGAGTCGTAAATGCATTATAAAAATACGATTGCCGCTAAGATGATTGCTAGAAAAATTCTGTATAACGCGAACGGCACTAGCTTGATTTTCGAAATGAGCTTCAAGAAGAAGCGGATCGAAATGAGCGAGAATACAAATGCGCTCAGAAAACCGACGATGTAAAATGAAAGATGATCCATCGACATGTATTCCCAGTTTTTCATGACCGATACGAGACTTGCACCCGCCATAATCGGAACCGCCATGATGAACGTGAAGTCCGCTGCGGTTTTATGGTTCATTCCAAACAGGACACCTCCGGAAATCGTCGCACCTGACCGTGAAAATCCAGGCCATAACGATAAACATTGAACGAGCCCTACAGTGAATGCCTGCCGATATGTAATCTGGTCCAATGTTTGCACTTTCGGTCGTTTCGGTCCGAACTTGTCTGCCGCAAGCATCAGAAGTGCCCCAGCGACAAGTGCGAAAATGACCGTCTCGACGCCGAATAAATAATCATCAATCAAGTCCTTGAAAGCAAAACCAAAAATGACTGCAGGAAGCATGCCTACAATAACATGAAGCAAGTTAAACCGATTGCCCATCTTTTTGCCGTCCACTTCATAGAGGCCGACAAGGCTTAGCAACCTCTTCCAAAAAACAACGACTACAGCTAAAATCGATCCTAGTTGAATAACAATTTTAAATGTGATTGCTGGATATTTGCCGAGAAACTCCTCCGACTTCAACCACATATCATCAACGATTATTAAGTGACCTGTCGAGGAAACCGGCGCAAACTCCGTCATCCCTTCAACAAAACCAAGGATCAACGCCTTTACTAATTCAAATAAATCCATCCACTATGCCCTCTTTCTACGGAATCGGATATATAAAATACAAACCGCGATGCCGCCAATTACTATAAGTGCGTAAACAATATTAGAATAGACGTCCATATAATGAACGATCGATTCCCAATTTTCACCGACCGCAAACCCTATTGAAACAAGGATAGTATTCCAAATTAAGCTTCCGATCGTTGTCAGTGTGATAAACAGCAGGAAATTCATATGTGCCATCCCAGCCGGTACTGAAATTAGACTACGCAAGAGAGGAACGAGACGGCAAAAGAACACTGTCCAAGGGCCATACTTTTCAAACCATTTTTCAGCCCTTCGCAAATCCTTTCTCGACAGCCGCAACCAACGACCCCATCGGTCAACAAACTTCTCAAGTCTTGCTACATCAACGAGCAAGCCGACACTATATAGAATCATCGCACCGACGACTGCACCAATTGTGGCAGCGATGATGACACCCATTCTCGTCATCGTTGTAAAACCTGTTGCATATCCACTAAAGGTCAAAATGATTTCCGATGGAATTGGAGGAAATAAGTTTTCTATTAATAGCAGAAGCAGCACTGCGAAATATCCGTGCTCTCCTATCAATTCCGTTATCCAGTTTTCCATTGCACTCTCCTTGCCTGCTAAAAAAATTCAATTACATGTCCATTCTATCAGACGTCTTTATGAGACGTCGACATTGACTTGGAAGTTTCAATCTATCCTGATGGATTGTACGTATATAAATAGAAGAATATGAATGGGATTGTCGTGGATAAGTATGTCGAAATGGACTTATGCACTGAAAACTGTGGGTAAAACTGTTTATATGTTTATAATTTCTGAATAAAGGGTGTTTTTCATTGAATATTATCCACATGTGAATAAAAAAACACCTGAACGCCGGTTTTATCCACGACGATAGGTGCTTTTCCACATTTTCTTGATATATGCATAACTTGAAATATCATTCGTTAAAAACCAATTGTCCTTCTTGCGGCTCGATCGTGACGAATGGTGAACTTCACTTTTTCCTCTACACCGACCGGCACCTGGACAGGCAGCAAAATCTTATCTCGCTTCTTCTGCCATTCATGCGTCGATTCATCCACCGTCCATAAATGACCCGGAACTTGTTGACGGATGACCGCCTCGACCGGTGTGCCTTTCGTATTGCAAATACTATATTCGTATTCGGTATACTCGTATCCGCCTTCCTTATACTTACCTGATTTTTTGGCAGTCACTTCGATGTCACACGCTTCTCCCGACTTCAAACGGACTTTTTCACCGACTTCTGTATGCTTAATCGCATATTCGCCGATGAATTCAGCGCTGCCATCATCCGGATTCGTCCGGTACATTTTGAAAACCCCTGCCGGCAATGGAAAGCCGAGTCCATTCTCTGCCGTATTATCAAATTCAATGAAGATGTCCGGATTCGATGTCTGTTCATTAATTTCATAGATGATGCGCGCTTTTGAATTGGCGGATGACAGAAGACGAAGCTGCTTTTGCTGCCGATCTTCCAAATCGATTTCCCGCGGAAACGTGTACGTATGGAAATCAGAAAAAGCTTCCGTTTTATGTTGTTCGCGTCTCGACAGTTCAGCACTTTTCTCTTCGTTTTCGTTGCCTGCCTTGCTTAGTTTTCCGGAAATCAGACGAAGTGTCGCATCGTTAAAAGAGACACCTGAATAATTTTTCATCGTCAGCCAACCCGACATGTCGAAACGATCTCCATGCATGGAAATGACATAATCTGCTTTCCACGAAACACCGCCCGTCAAATACGACACACAAACTTCATCGCTTCGTTGCTTGGCAATTTTCCAAACGAGCGTTGGCTCCACATGATTTCCGCCTTCCAGTTCCGGGAATCGCAGCTCGCCTTTCGGATTGATAATAAACTCTTTCGTCTCGACATCCTGCATAACGACCGGCCCATTTCCGCGGAGCAATGTATACTTCCGATCTTGTTTGGCATACGGATCTCTAATTGTCAGCTGCTGGCCTAAATATCTTTCAAAAATCCTCAATTCATCCATTAAATCATATTCATAAACAAGCTCCGATACATCCAATCCCTCGACAATGATGGAATCGGGCTTTAACTTCCTCGACACCCCAACAAAATGGACGGAATCATTTTCCTCAAATTGTGGAATGGAACGTGTATCTTTCACAAGCGCAAAGCCATCATTGTAAACAGTTAAGGAACAAGCGGTCGTCTGGGATTTCGGAATTCGGTTCAGCATACTAAAACCTCCTAATTGATTGAACATTCCTCTACACTTTCCATTGCATATGCTCCCTATACGCTATTCCCTTTTCTCGAGGAATTAATGCGGAGGAGTGGAATAAAGTTTATCACCGCCTTGGGGGACTTTATCACCGACACTCGGCGCTTTATCACCGACTCGGGGTATTTATCACCGTTTGATTACAATTCAATTTTAAAAATCACCTGTTTAGGGATGGATTTCAATTGAAAAATGCTTTTATCACCGCTTGGAAGGAGTTTATCACCACTCAGATGAAGATTATCACCACTTAGATGAAGATTATCACCACTTAGAAGAGGTTTATCACCACTCAGCTATAGTTACCACCGATTCGAAGGCGTTTACCACCGATGCTCGAGTGTTTTCCGCCGTTGCTCCCTCATTTACCACCGATTCGTCCTAAATATGGAGATTTCCCATAGAAAATGCCATCAAAAAAACCATCCGCTCAGAAAAAGCGGATGGCCCCATTTCACACTTCCAACACATGGCCTTTCAATTGATCGCGCAAGGACGCTTTCAAGAACTTGCCGACGGATGTTTTCGGAATTTCATCCAAGAATACGACATCATCTGGAACCCATAGCTTCGCGAACTGCCCTTCCAAATAGGAAAGCAGCTCAGCTTTCATCGCGTCGTCCGCCGATTTGCCCTCTTTCAAAACGACACAGGCAAGCGGGCGTTCTACCCATTTTTCGTGTGGAACAGCGATGACGGCTGCCTCGAACACGGCTTCATGCGTCATTAAAGCGTTCTCCAAATCAACGGATGAAATCCATTCTCCTCCGCTCTTAATCAAATCCTTCGTCCGATCCATCAGTTTCAAGTAACCGATATCTGTCATCACCGCGATGTCGCCCGTGTAGAGCCAGCCGTCCTTGAACGCTTCCTCCGTCCGGTCGTCTTTGTAATATTCGCTTGCAATCCAAGGACCGCGCACTGCAAGTTCGCCCATCGTCTTGCCATCCCACGGCACTTCGCCGTCTTCATTCACAACTTTTACTTCAAGTCCCGGCATGATCAACCCTTGCATCGCGCGGATGTCGATCCGTTCGTCCATCGGCAGCTCCTCCATGCCTGACGTATACACCGACAAGCTGACGAGCGGCGACGTTTCAGTCATCCCGTATCCGACGTAGAACGGCACACCGAGCTTCTCTTCAAATGCACGGATCAAGCCCTTCGGCGATGCTGAGCCTCCGCTGACAATTCCGCGGACCGATGAAAGATCACGCGGATTTTGCTCCTGCTCTTTCAAAACTGCAAGCCAAATCGTCGGCACACCTGCCGTCAGCGTCACTTTCTCCTGTTCTATCAAATCAAGCAACAGCTGCGGATTGAAGCCCGGTCCTGGAAGTACTTGTGTTGAACCGTAGAAAACTGCGGCAAATGGCATCCCCCATGCATTGACATGGAACATTGGCACGACCGGCATGATGACATCGCCTTCACGCAGTCCCATCGCATCCGCCAGCCCGAGTGCAAAACTATGAAGGACGATGCCGCGATGTGTGTAGACGACCCCTTTCGGATTGCCCGTCGTTGCGGACGTGTAGCACATTCCGGCAGGCGTGTTTTCATCCAAGTCTTCCGGATAGTCGTACTGATCCGACGCCTCCGCTAGCAGCGCTTCATAGGAATGAACATTTTCAAGCGTCGTTTCCGGCACTTCCGTGCTATCACCCATAATGACGATATGCTTCACCGTCTTTAGAAGTGGAGCAAGCTTTTCAAAGTGAGGGAAAAGATTATCATCCACAAGCATGATTTCATCTTCTGCATGGTTGATGACATACGCCAAATGCTCCGGCGCCAGGCGAATGTTCACCATATGAAGGATCGCGCCCGTACTCGGCACGCCAAAATAAGCTTCCAAATGGCGATGATGGTTCCAGCCGAATGTCCCCACTTTCGTTCCGTGCTTCATCCCGAGCTTCGTCAAGGCGTTCGAAAGCTTCCTCGTCCGCTTCGCAAATTCACGGTATGGAATGCGATGAATCGTGTCCGGTCCCGTACGAGAGATGATCAATTTGTTCGGAAAAAATTGCTCGGCTCTTTTAATGAACGATGACAGTAATAATGGTGTTTGCATCATTTGAATCGCTCCCCTTTTGCGCTTTTATAGTGTGAAACATGTACAACCATCCCCGGCAGTCGCTTGCGCCCACACAATCATATGCGGACAGGCTTCCTGCTATTCCCTCCTAAAGCCCCATATTCTTCGCGATGATCACCTTCATAATTTCATTCGTCCCGGCGTAAATCGAAGCGACTGGGATATCGCGGTACCTCCTTGCGATCTTATATTCCTCCATATAGCCGTATCCCCCATGCAGCTGCATGCATTCCGCGGAAATCTCGCGCGCCGTTTCGGTGATCCAATATTTTGCCATGGACACTTTCGTCACGACATCCTTGCCAGCCAAATGATCTTCGATGAGTGATTCAAGAAACGCTTTGCCAAGCTCCACTTTCGTTGCGATTTCCGCAAGCTTGAACTGCGTGTTTTGGAATGAACCGATTGGTTTGCCGAACGCCTCCCGAGATTTCACATAGTCGAGCGTCATTTCGAGCATATCTTCTGAAGCGGTTTGCGCGGACAAGGCGACGAGCAGCCTTTCCTGCTGAAGCTTCTCCATCAAACAGCCGAAGCCCTTCCCCTCTCCGCCAATCAAATTGCCGACAGGTACCCGGCAATCCTCGAAGTAGAGCTCCGCAGTATCTTGCGAGTGCATGCCGACCTTATCGAGCTTTCGCCCTTTCGTAAACCCGGGTGTCCCCTCCTCAACCATAAGCAGGCTGATGCCTCGGTGCTTAGGCTCCGCGTGTGGATCCGTCTTCACTACGACAAGGAACAAATTCCCGTTTATGCCGTTTGTAATGAACGTCTTTTGTCCATTCACAACATAATGATCTCCGTCTTTGATAGCGGTCGTCCGGATGTTGGCGAGGTCCGAACCGGTTCCCGGCTCCGTCATCGCAACGCCTGTAATAAAATCGGCACTGATGCACCCTGGAAGCCAACGCTTCTTCTGTTCGTCCGTCCCATATGATTCGATGTATGGAACGACGATGTCATTATGTAGACCGACCCCCGTCAATCCCGCTCCGACCCGTTCCATCTCTTCCCCGATGATGACCCCATAGCTGAAATCGAGGCCAAGACCGCCATACTGCTCCTCCACTTGCGGACAAAGAAACCCCATTTCCCCGAGCTTCCGCCAAAAACTGACAGGAATGAGCCGATTCTTTTCCCATTCCTCGTAATAGGGAACCGCTTCCTTCGACAGGAATTTCCGAAGCGTCTCCCTGAATAGGACATGTTCATCTGTTTCAAATCGATAGCGTGCCATCAAAATCCCCCCTCACTTTGGCTGCATCCTTATCGCCCCGTCCAGCCTGATCGTCTCCCCGTTCAGTAGCGGATTCGTAAAGATGCTTTCGACAAGCCGCGCGTATTCTTCGGGACGGCCGAGCCGTTTCGGGAACAACGTCAGCTCTTCAAGCGCATTGCGCGCGGGCTCCGGTAGCCCAGCAAAGAGTGGCGTTTCAACAAGTCCAGGAGCGATTGTCATGACGCGGATGCCGTAACCTGCGAATTCACGTGCGATCGGCAACGTCATTCCAACGACTCCGCCTTTCGATGCACTGTAAGCCGCCTGTCCGATCTGCCCTTCGAACGCCGCCACGGATGCGGTATTGACGATGACTCCCCGCTCACCGTCCGCGTTCGGTTCATTGCCCATCATGGCGGCAGCCGCCACCCGGATGACATTAAAGGTGCCTGTCAAATTGACACGAATCACTTGCTCAAAGCGATCAAGTACTATCGGACCTCCTTTCGACACGACTTTTCCAGGTGTCGCAATGCCTGCACAGTTGACGACAGCATTCACCTTTCCGAATACGGACACAGCTTCCGCCACATTCGCTTCGACATTTTCTGCACTCGCCACATCCGTCTTTAGGAATAAAACATTATCTCCCAGCTCGTCGACTAACGCCTTTCCACGTTCTTCATTCATATCGAAAATGGCAACTTTGCCACCTGCCGCAACGATTCGACGAGACGTCGCCTCCCCCAAACCGGAAGCGCCTCCCGTGATAATCGCTATAATATCTTGCATTTCCATTCGTTCATCCCCCTTTACAAACGTTCAATAATTGTTGCGTTCGCCATTCCCATCCCTTCGCAAATGGCAAGAAGTCCGTACCGTCCACCCGTACGCTGCAGCTCTTTCACCATCGACACGAGCAATTTCGTTCCTGTTGCGCCAAGCGGATGACCGAGCGCAATCGCTCCTCCGTTTGGATTCAACTTTTCAGGATCTGCACCCGTTTCCTTCAACCAGGCGAGCGGCACAGGAGCAAATGCTTCATTCACTTCATATACATCCATGTCTTCTATGGAAAGTCCCGCCTTCAACAGAACCTTCTTTGTCGCCTCAATCGGACCGGTTAACATCAATGTCGGATCTGAGCCGACAACCGTACGGGCGACAATCCGCGCAACTGGCTTAACCCCAAGTTCTTCCGTCTTTTCCTTCGACATGAGCAAGACAGCAGAAGCACCATCGCTCATTTGACTCGCATTTCCTGCGGTGATGACGCCATTTTCATCGAACACCGTTTTTAAGCCAGCGAGTGCTACGGGCGTTGAATCCGGACGCGGGCCTTCATCCCTTGCAACGGTTTCCACTTCACCATCGACGCGATTCACAGAAACCGGCACGATTTCGTCATCGAATTTGCCTTCTTCAATGGCTTGGATTGCTTTCTGATGGCTTTCGTACGCGAAACGGTCGAGCTCTTCACGGGACAGTCCCCATTGTTTTGCAATGCGCTCGGCGGATAATCCCTGATTGATGATTTCATGCTTCTCTGTCAGCTTTGGGCTTGGTTTGGCGTCCCCCAAATTCGAAAACATCGGCGCCCTCGTCATGCTTTCGACGCCTCCCGCAATGACGATGTCCATGTCCCCTGACGCAATCGCTTGCGAGGCGAAATGGACGGCCTGTTGGCTCGATCCGCATTGCCGGTCAATTGTGACGCCCGGCACATGGACAGGAAAGCCAGCAATTAAAGCCGCAGTCCGTGCAATATTGCCCCCTTGTTCACCAGACTGCGTGACGCAGCCTAAAATGACATCTTCTATATCGCTTTTGTCGATTCCCGCGCGTGCCACCAGTTCCTCAAGGACGACAGCCGCAAGCTCGTCCGGACGATATTCCGAAAAGCCGCCTTTCCGCCTTGCGACAGCTGTCCGCACCCCTTCGACAATGACCACTTCTCTCATATCGGCACCCCATTCTCTGAATTGATTGATAGTTCGTATAGTTATAGCTTACAGGAAAGCGCTCTCAATATCCATAGCATTTTCAAGGTCCCTAAGATGGAATCGGTCTCAAGTCGTAGATGAATATCCGCATTGCGCCCGTTTGGACGAGACGATTCCCATTGTAAGATGTAGATACAACGAAAGGAGGAACAACAATATGAAAAAATTTGGTTTAGTGACACTCGGCATAGTGGCAGCGATCGTTGTTCTCGCAAACTTAGGATCGATCTTGGCACTTGCTATTTCCGGCGCGATTGCTTTTGCAGGGTTCCATTATTACAGGAAGAGTGACTCGACATTCCTGAAGCTGTTCTGGGGGATCGTTTTGCTCATCGGATTAGTGACAGCCGTTTCCAACGTGCCTGCATTCATCGGCATCATCGCTTTGCTCGGCGTCTACTATGTATGGCGTAAATGGAATGACCGTCCAAATGACAATGTGATTGAAGCTAAATATTCCGATGACCCGTTCGTCAACTTTGAACGTCAATGGGATGAAATTACAAAATAAGGAGGAAACTAAGATGAACACATTATGGAACAGATTAAAGTATACGGTGCAAGCAGATTTGCATACGATGCTCGACAAAAAGGAATCAAAAAATCCAATTGCAATGTTGAACCAATATATAAAGGAAGCGGAAAAGCAGACTGAATCGGTCGGCAAGCTATTGGAACGTCAAGGGAAATTGAAAGTCGCTCTTGAAAAGGAATTCTCTGAAGCTGAGGCGATGTTAGAGAAACGACGTCGTCAAGCTGAACTTGCCCGCTCGACTGGTGAAGAGGATTTGGTCGCATTCGCTGAAGATGAAATTCATGCATACGAGACTCGTGCAACGGAATTGGCGGCAAGCATTACGCAATCCTCAGAGGAAATGTTCGCGTTGGAACGGAAATTCGAGGAAATGAAACATAAAGTGAAAGATATGAAAGTCCGTCAACTGCAATTGATGGGCAAAGAAAACGTCACACGTGCCCATCGCCGTATGGATCAATTCATCTCCCCTGAAAATGGCGACAAGCAAGTTTCAAGCGTTGAGGAAATGAATGCGTATATCGAAAATCTCGGCGGCAAGATCAACCGCGAGTATGAAGTATCGTCAATGGAACGCAGATTGGAATTGCTTGAAAAAAGTGCCGCAAACAAAACGGAAATTGTGTAAACTATATAGATGAAGGGAAGGTACCCACCTTCCCTCTTCAATCTGACATCAAGAAGGGGGCATTACAATGAAGCAAATGGATACGAATAAGATGACTTTCTGGATTGTAGCGTTTCTTTCGCTCGTTTTCATAGAGGCTACTTTCCTATCGAATGGGAACATCATCTTCCTCCTTCTCGGTGCCGGATTTACGTATTTCGGTTTTAAAAAGCGCTCCAAATGGATGACTTTTTTAGGACTTTTCTTCATTATCATGGCGTTGATGACATTGTGGAGTCTGCGCATGCTGTTGCTTGCTGGGTTCGTCTATGTGTTATTCCACTTGTGGAAAGGAATGCCCGCAGAGCAAATGATGCGCCCGCTGAAAGAGTTCCAAAAGGAGACGCCTAACGGCATTTGGAAAAACAAATGGTTTTCCGTACAGGCATCCCCCTTTTCCTCATATGAATGGGAAGATGTGCAAATTCAAGGCTTTTTCGGGGATATCCATGTCGATGTGACCGACACGGTTCTTCCGAAAGGGACGTCTTTCATCGCCATCCGACAAGGATTTGGGCGAGTTAAGATTGACCTTCCTTATGAAATCCCTGTGCGCATCCATTACAATACAATGTTCGGCGAAGCGCGGATTCTCGATATTAGTCCAAAGCGGATGATCAATGAAACGCTTCATTATAAAGATGGCTATGATACCGACATCGGAGACCGGGCGGAGCTGATCATCTCCCTCTCTACGTGGATCGGAGATATTGAGGTGGTGCGGAAATGAAAAACTTTTTCGGCCGTAGCCTCTTCTTATCGTTCATTTTCATTGGAATTGCGGCATTATACTTCTATTCACTCGTCGATGTTCCGTTGAATGAAAGTTGGCTTTTCTTCTATGCAATCCAATATGCGAGCGTACCGTTAGGCGCGTGGATCATTTTCACTTGCATTACGCTTGGTTCGATTATTGCAGGCTGGATGGGCGGCATCGGCCGTTCTAAGGAGAAGGCGATTGAAGAGCAGTTGATAGGGTTGATTCAACACGATGAGGTTGTGAAAATCACTAAATCGTTTTCCCCGAAGATTGATAGAACACTTGAAGATGTGTCCAATATTTTGACGACACAGCGGAAAAGTTTACAGCGGATTACAGATGAACGCGCAGAGGCGCAAGATAAATTAATTCAGGAGCAGATCGTACAAGAACGGCAACGTCTTGCCAGAGAGCTGCATGATTCCGTTTCCCAGCAGCTGTTCGCCGCTTCGATGCTCATGTCCGCCATTAATGAGCAGGAGCACGAAAAGGAAGTGCAAAAGCCGCTTTTACAAGTGGAGAAGATGGTGCAGCAGGCACAGCTCGAGATGCGGGCATTGCTGCTTCATTTGCGGCCAGCTGCCTTGAATGATAAATCGTTGGCAGAAGGTCTTGAAGATCTATTGGTCGAATTGAAAGAGAAGGTTTCGTTCAACATCCGCTATCGTTTAGAGGAAGTGTCTTTGTCAAAGGGAGCGGAGGACCATCTATTCCGGATTGCGCAAGAAACGTTGTCGAACACTTTGCGGCATGCACAGGCGACGGAGGTCGATGTTCTTTTCGTAGAACGCGACGGTCTCGCCATTTTCCGTGTACAAGATAACGGGGTCGGCTTTGAGGAGTCGGACGGCAAAGGTGGTTCGTATGGACTGCAGAACGTGAAGGAACGGGCGATCGAGATCGGCGGCACATGCAAAATCGTATCGGTCCCTTCGCAAGGTACGATTGTGGAAGTGAAATTGCCGACAAAAAAGGGGGATGAACTCGATGATTCGGATTCTATTGGTTGATGATCATGAAATGGTGCGGATCGGTGTGTCGGCATATTTGCAGACACAACTCGATATGGAAGTAGTGGATGAGGCGGTCAACGGGAAGGAAGCTGTCGAAAAGGCGCTCTCATTGCGGCCTGATATCATTTTGATGGACATGGTCATGCCGGAAATGAACGGTGCGGAGGCGACTGCTGAAATCATCAAGCAATGGCCGGAAGCGAAAATTGTCATCGTTACTAGTTTCCTTGATGATGACAAAGTATATCCGGCACTTGAAGCCGGCGCGATCAGCTACATATTGAAAACTTCGAATGCCAAGCGGATTGCAGAAGCGATACGCGAAACGCTGAAGGGCCAAACTGTGCTGGAACCTGAAGTGACGTCGAAAATGATGCAAAAGATGCGATCCGGCAACGGTCACCGTCTCCATGACGATCTGACGGAGCGAGAATTGGAGATTCTTCTTTTATTGGCGAAAGGAAAAACGAATCAAGAGATTGCCGATGATTTGTTCATCGCTTTGAAGACGGTGAAAACACATGTAAGTAACCTGTTGTCGAAGCTCGAAGTGCAAGACCGGACGCAAGCCGTCATTTATGCGTTTAAGAATGATCTCGTTGATTGAAACATAGGTGTAAAGCAACAAAATGTGCGTAAATTGCGCCATAACTATGTCGAACTTGCGCATAACTTGCCGAGATTGCTCCATAACCCCTCTGAACTCGAGCATAACTCGACAACATTGCGCAATAACTTCCATGCAAACGATAAAAAAACTGCCCCACCACCGGGTTTCCGATAGATGGGGCAGTTTTTACGTTTATTTATTTCCGCGATTCGGATCGAATGGGTAGTCTTCACCCGGATCCGTCGTATTGTAGCCGTCTTTGTTTGCTTCGTTCGTTCTCGTTGGATCATTTTCGTCGAACGCATCTGTCATATTCGAATCTGCCGGATCGGATAATGGCAGTTCATCGGATGACGTGTTGCCTGTCCGCGGTTCATAGTCCTTGCCGGTCGGATAGTCGCTGCCATTGCCGACTGGAGGTATATGATCTTCCTTCGCTGTTTTGTCTACAGCTTGTTGAGCTTTATTCGCGGATTGCTTCGCCTCCCGCTTCATCTCGCTCTTCTCCTGCTCCCACTTCTCCTTGGAAACATCCGCATTTTGCAAGCTGCTTTCCATTTTCGTCAAATAGCGGGAAGCATGTTCACGTCCACCTAAACCGAATGCAAGTCCAAACGCCAATGCGACTCCTCCAAGGATAAGGATGAATGCTGCATTGATGATTGCTGGAGCGATGCCGAGCTGGCTCAATGCCATAAAGAACGCGAATGCCAGAATTGCGTATTTTGCGACGTAGCGCAATACATGTGGAGCACCCGATTGTGTCGTCATGATGCTGCCCACGAATTTCTCGGCAAGGTTTGCGAGCCAGAATCCGATTGCCAAAATGACAACAGCTGCGACGACCATCGGCAAGTATGCAAAGATGCCCGTTGCGAGCGTCACCATGAAGTTCAAATTCAGAATTTGAAGCGCTTCAACGACGAACAGCAAAATAATCACGACTTGGATTATCGTTCCGATAATTTGCGAGAAAGTAGGCATGGACGCGTTCGAACGCACACCGATCTTTCCAAAAATCGAATTGACGCCAAGATTATTCAATAAGGAAACAACAATTTTCTTAACCCATTTCGCCAAGTAGATACCGACTAGTACGAGTACTACTGCTACTGCGATTTTCGGCAGCATCGTCATAATGTCGTTCAGCATGGCGATTGCTGGCTGCGAAATTCCTTCAAGGTCCAATACTTCCAACGCAGAAATGGTTACCGGCAGCATGATCAGAACAAAGACGATCGTGCCGATAATGCCCGAAATGCTCGTCCCATTTGAAGAGGATTTGAGCTTATGTGTAAATCGGTCGACACCAACAGATTCAAGCAGCTTCGTCACAATCGTACGGACGATTTTCGCGATAACCCATCCAACTGCAAAAATCAACGCCGCCCCGACTAGCTTCGGAATAAAATGCATGAAGCTTGCAAGCATTCCTTCAAATGGCCCGCTAATTCCGCTGAGACCGAGCGCGTGTAGGATGGCAGGCACGAATAACAGCAATACGACATAGAACGCGATATTCGCAGCCGTCTCAACCCATTTCGACTTGTCGATTTCATCTGGGGAAGCCCCTACTTTCGCCACGTACTTATTAAGCTTCATCTTGCCGCCAACTGCCAAAATCACTTTTTTGACAATCAATGCAAGAACCCAAGCCAATAGCAGAATGAGCCCCGCTTTCAAGATACTGAGGATCGCTCCGCCGATTCCCGAATACATCGTCATGAACGGTGTAGCGATCATTGATGCATTCATGATGTTAAAGAAGAGAAGGAATGCTAATAGTAGGATTCCGAAGAAGAAGACTTTGCTGATGATCTTTTCCACATTCCATTTTCCTTCTTTAACGTCTAGCCTTTCGTTGACTCTAGATTTCTTCAAACGTTTGTGCACTGCATTTTCCACTGCTTTCGCAATGAAAAAGCCGATCAGCAAGACGAGCAACCCGAGAATCAATTCGGGCAGCCAGCTTAGCATATTGGCAAAATACATATCTCTGAACATTCCGTGTCCTCCATTCAATTAGGTAGTCTATTTAGGACTATTCCTATTAACGGGGACGTCTAAACCTATAAACCTATTATTCTTGGAAGAAAACGTAATATTAATATACAAAAAAACAGAAGAAGGAACAAAATTCTGCTCCTTCTTCTGCTTAATTTATTAATCCTCTTCCAAATCCAAACGGTTTTTCTTGAACATTTTCGATAGGATTTCGTACACGATCGGCACAACGATTAGCGTCAACAATGTAGAGCTGACCAAACCGCCAATAACGGTGATGCCGAGACCTTTCGAAATCAATCCGCCACCTGCTCCATTACCGATCGCCAATGGAATAAGGGCACCAATTGTAGCGATCGCTGTCATAAGAATTGGACGTAAACGTGTAGCGCCCGCTTCCAATATAGCTTCACGCATTTTCAGTCCGGTACGCTCCATCCGAATAATACGGTCTACAAGTACGATCGCATTCGTGACAACGATACCGATCAACATCAACAGACCCATCATAACCGGAACGGAAATCGTTTCGCCCGCGATAAGCAAGCCGACGAATGAACCGATAACTGCAAATGGCAACGAGAATAGAATCGCAAATGGCGCGACACCTTCACGGAACGTTACAACGAGGATGAAGTAAACAATCGCAATCGCTGCAAGCATTGCAATACCAAGCTGTGTAAATGCTTCTTCCATGTCAGCTGCGACACCTGCCGTATCGACTGCTACGCCTTTCGGCAGATCCAATTCGGCAATTGCTTTGTCGACTTCCGAAGTCGCTTTCGAAATATCCGCGTCTACGAGCTTACCTGAAACAGTGGCATAATATTGTCCTTTGCTTCGGGCCAACGTATTGAATGTCGAACCTTCTTCAACCTTTACTAAATCAGAAAGCTTCATTGTCGTGCCCATTGCCGTAGGAATTTCTTGTTCCAGCATTTCATCGATCGATTTCGGCTGTTCAGCTTCCTTCTGTTTCACGACAACTTCCAATTCATCGCGATCTTTTCCGACCGTCGTGACAACTTCCTGCGTTCTGGATGGGTTAAGCATCATGATGATTTGCCCAGTCGTTAATCCATACTGCAGCAATTCATCTTGCGTTGCTTTCAATGTGTACTGAACGTATGCATCCTCAGCACTTGAAGAGACATCCTCAATACCTTTGTTATCTCCCATTACTTTTTCAACCTGCTGGACAGCTTCCTTCAGGCTGCTTAAATCTTCACTATAGAATGTGTAGCTAATTTCATTTGTGGACATTCCCATAGAACTGAAATCTTGGCTTTTCCATTCTCCTGACTGACCGATGTTGAATACATAGTCTTCAACTTCTGCACGGGCTCCTTGGAAGTCTTCCATGTCAGGATCAAAAATAAGATACATGAGCGCACCATTCGAGCCGCCGCCCATCATCGCTGTCATCGGGTCGGCGCTGTCCATGATGGATAATTGAACGATGTCAATATCATCTCGTTTCAGCATTTCCTTCTCAACAACTTCGACGTTTGCCAACGTTTCATCCTGAAGCTCACCTGTGGCAGGTGTATACGTAATATACATTACTTTTTCTTCATCACTGCCCAAGAAACTAAAGCCGATTAATGGCATTAGCCCTAAGCTGCCCGCCAATAGAACGACAGAAATGATTGACGTGATGATTTTATGATTCAGCGACCAACTTAAAACGCCTTTATACCAGTTCGCCATTTTGCCGGCTTCTTTATGGCGGCTTTCCGTTTTTTCGCCATAAAGTTTTTTCCTAAATAGGAAATGGGACAATGCCGGCACAATCGTAATCGCGACGAGCAATGAAGCACCAAGCGCAAACGACATCGTCAATGCGAACGGCATGAACAACTCTCCAACCATACCGCCTACAAAGATAAGCGGCGCAAATACCGCAACTGTGACGAGCGTCGAAGACATGATCGGCTTAAACATTTCAATCGTCGCTTCGCGAATTAACGCGCGACCCGATAGTTTTTCCGTTTTCAAATGAAGTCGCCGGTATATATTTTCCACGACGACGATGGAGTCATCGATAACACGGCCGATTGCGACTGTAATCGCACCAAGCGTCATAATATTGAGCGTAATATCCATCCAATGGAGAATCATGAGCGCCATGAAGACGGAAACCGGGATTGAAATAATGGAAATGATCGTAGATTTGAAATCACGCAAGAAGAGTAGGATGATCAATACCGCAATCAAACCACCGAAAAGCGCCTTTTCAACCATCGTCGAAACTGATTTCTCAATCGGTTCTCCTTGGTCAAGTGATACGTCGATGACTAAGCCATCTATCGCTTTTTCTTCATCTTTCATTAACTTCTTCACGTCATTTACGACATCGACCGTATTCGCGCGTTGTCCTTTGACGATTTGAATCGCAATCGCATTTTCACCGTTTGTACGGGAAACAGACTGCACCTTGCCGACTTTTTCAATTGTCGAAATATCGCCAAGCTTCACGAATGGCGATGGATTTGACTCTGACGGTGTGACAGGGATGAGCATGCCCTTCAGCTCATCGATCGTCATGAACTTGCCGTCAACAGCGACAGCTTCCTCGCCTTCCTCAAATTCAAAAAGGCCGAGTGACACTTCCATATTGCTCGCTTGAATCATTTGCTTTACAGAGTCTTCCTGCAAACCAAGCTGAGCCATTTTCTCTTCGTCGTACGTAAGCTCTACTTCTTCAATATGCTGACCAGATATCGTCGCAGATGCAACGCCATCGATCTTTTCGATTTTCGGAAGCAATATATCTTCAACTGTTGAAGTCAATTCAACGATATCTTCCGTTGTACTGCTCACACTTAACGCAACGACTGGCATCATATTCATGCTGATTGCAGTTATGACCGGTTCCTGCGCGCCTTCTGGCAAGGTCAATGAATCCATCGCAGACGCCAATGCCCGCTTCGCCTCGTCCATATCAATGCCGTAATCATATTCCACTTGAATACTAGACATATTGGAATATGAATTGGAGTAGACAGATTTCACATGGTCTAAGTTCTCTACTGCCCTCTCGATAGGGACCGAGACTTCCTCCATGACCTGTTCGGGAGTTGCACCAGGATAGACGCCCATGACCATTAAGTACGGTATCGAAATATCCGGAAGCGTCTCTGTTTTCATTTGCGTTGCCGAATAAACACCTGACACCGTTATAATAATGGTGAGTAACCATACTGCTAATTTATTCTTTAGAACAAAATTGACTAAGCCTTTCACCCTTACACCTTCCCCTTAATTGACAGTTTTGACTCAATTATTTATACTAATGACTAGTCGGTCAATTGTCAAATGAAATACTAGGAGCGATTCGGATATATGGCAAAAAAACAACTTATTATGGAGAAAGCTTTGGAGCTATTTGCAAAACAAGGATTCGAAGCGACATCCGTTCAACAAATAACTGATCATTGCGGCATTTCCAAAGGGGCTTTCTATTTGTCGTTCAAGTCTAAAGACGAGTTGATCGTCGGTTTGATTGATCATTTTATGAGACAGTTTACCGCCGACATTGACTTGGTGGTCAGTGAAGAGAGCGAAAAGGATTTATTATACAATTTCTATTACACAACGTTTCAATCTTTCAATAAACACTCTGATTTCGCCAAGCTCCTTATGAAAGAACCGGCGCAATCTTTCAATGAAGAGCTTTTTTCCAAGCTTCATCATTACAATAAATCTCTCGAAAAAGTGATTTTATCAATGATTGAGCGATTGTATGGCGAACGGTCCAACGACCTGAAATATGATTTACTGTTTTGCATTAAAGGCTTCATGAGCACTTATTCAGAGCTGTTCATGATATATAAATTACCGATCGACATGGAATCGCTTGTCCGATCACTTGTCGAAAAAACAAATTTGCTTGCAAAAAACATGACGGTTTCCTTCATTACCGATGAATTAATACAGGTGATCGATCAACCTTTGAATGCAGAGCCTTCTTTAGAGCAAATTATTGAGATCGTAGACAAGAATATTGAAGAGATGGAGGATTCGATCGAAAAAGAGTCGTTACTCCTATTGAGGCAGGAACTGTCAGAACCGACGCTGCATCCAGCGATTGTAAAGGGGTTATTAGCAAACATCCAGCACCACCCGCATTGCAAATGGGCTGCTTATTTACTCCGGAGGCATTTTGGAATAAAGTAAAAAAACGCTTTGTCAGCTATTCAAGCTGTCAAAGCGTTTTTCATCTATTCTTAATTTCCAGTCGCCCGATTCAATCCATGAATAACCCCTGCATGCACACCTTCATGCCATAAAGCGAATTGCATGACTGCATCGACCGTCGACATCGTTAACATATTCCCTAGTTTAAGCGGCTCAGGCAAATCTTCGTCAAGCTTGCCTTCCAACGCTTCAATAACGCGAGGCGTTTGTTCTCGGAGAGCAGTAATCAATTCCTCATTCGACGGGACTTGACCATCCCAATTCGCAGGGCTCGTCCCCCTATCAAAAAAGGCATCCCACTCACTATGCTGTTTTTCATAAGATGGTAAAACTTTCGCCGCAAACTGTTCCAATAAAATATAAATATGACCCGCATTCCAACGAATTGTATTATTGAACCCCGTCGGTTGCTTGTCCCACGCATCTTCATTCGCTTGCGATAAGCGCCCCATCGTATACATTCTAGCAAATTTCAATTGTTCAATCGTTTCCATTTCCCATTCCCCCCTTTTCTCCATCTTACTAGAAAAGGAGGAAAAAGAAAAAGCGGACATCGACTAAGGAGTCCGCTTTCACGTTACATCTATTGGCTTGTCATTTCTTTTCTGGCTGTTCCACTTCTCACGGGTCTCGCTGTTGAATTCACGGGTTTCATTTGGCAACCCCGCATGCGCTTCGTCGGTCACCACTTGGAATTCATTGACTAGCGGTTTATTTTCACTATAAGCGGATGGGTCATCCATGCCTGTTTTGTCTTGTGCATTTTTTCGGAATTCATTTGTCCAGTTCGAGTCGGCAGGGTCCGCCAAAGGCAGCTCATACGTTGGTCCTACCCCTTTTCCGGGATGCAAGATCTTCGGTTCCAAGTCCTTTTTATTCGGATATTTACCATCAACGATCGTCATATGGATTCCTCCTTTTTCTCTCATCAAACACGGAGATCCCGCGCGTGGCGAGAGGTGGTTTTTATCTATACCCTTCGCTGTTTAAGTACAAACCTCTTTTTTCAAAATAATTCGCAAAGGGAACATCAGCCTATTAATTTCGTCAAAGTTACATAGAACCTATTCTATAACTTAACAAGTTGCTTTCCGTTTCAGCACTCGCTTTCCGCGGGCGTTGCCTTAGCCTCCTCGTCGCTTCGCTTCTGCGGGGTCTTCGGCTAACGCTATTCCCGCAGGAGTCTCGTGCTTACACTCCAAGCAACCGCAACTACTTATTTGATTAAGTAATTCACAAATGAGTAGTTACATGCACGGTTCATTCGTAAAGAAATTCAAATCAGCCGAGAAAATTGCGCGGGGTGATTGTATGCAAAAATGGTTCGGGTCTGTTTTTCCTATTTTGAGCATTTTGCTCTTATTATGGATTGAGCAAAGTGTTGGCGTATCATACGGAGTTAAAACTGTAGCGAAGGTCATACTATTTCTCGCAATCCCTTTGGTGCTTTTTCGTGCAACAAGGTTTCCATTTCTCCGGTTCCGAAATGCGGATCGAAAGAGCGTAAGACTTGCTTTCATTTTAGGAATATCGATCATGGTGCTCATCATCGGTGCTTTCCTTTTATTGCAAATGCATATCGACATTGTTTCCTTGCGGGACGATTTGCTGCAATCCGGTATCACATCTACAGTATTCCCTTTCATCGCGCTTTATATTTTGATTGGAAACTCAGTCATTGAGGAATTCTTTTTTCGAGGATTGTTACCAAGCTTATTCGGTCAGTCAAATATGCGGTTGATCTTGCCACCGTTCTTTTTCGCTATATACCATATCGCGATTTTCCTGCCTTGGTTTACGCTGCCAATTTTAATGCTAGCGGTTGGCGGCCTTTGGGCAGGCGGACTGATTTTTCAATTGATGAATGAAAGATGCCGCACAATCCTGCCGTCTTGGATCATACATATGTTTGCGGATGTCGGCATATTACTTATTGGGGTGTATATCCTTTATTTTTATTGACACGGAAATGTTTGATTTTTTCCGGGTTGCCGAAGATGATCAGTGGAAATCTTATGGTTTAGCCCATATCAAATATAAATAACCTGCCAAATAACGCTCTTCCCTAACAAGACTTAGACGTGACTCTTTTACAATATCAGAAATATTTCTGTTCTGATGGCATCCTACAACCTTTAGCGCCAACGGATTCAAGGATTTTTGCAAACCTCCCAAAAGTTTATTTGTACTAATGCCATGCTCCAACATAAGTATTTTCCCTTCTGGCTTACACCACTTTTGAAATTTATTCAGGACATTGACAGGATCTTGGTAAGCACATAAACTGCCAGAAGATATGATAGTATCAAAGCTGTTTTCGTTAAATTCAACCGTTTCAACATCAGTTTCTATAAATGTAGATTTAAAAGGATAGTCGTTTGCCGCATTCTGTGCAGTTTTCAACATTTCGTGACTAAAATCCAATCCTGTCAATTCAATATCTTTACTATAGAAAGGGTAGTTAAGTCCAGAACCGATGGCAACTTCCAAGACTTTTCCTTTTGCATCTCGAAAAATCCGTTGACGAAACTTAGAAGCCTGATCATTTAACCGGCGTTTATTATATTTTTTTGCCTGCTTATCAAATTTTTGTATTAATGATTGACGATCCATTTCTTCCCCCTCTCTCCTTTCAGTCTATATAGTATATAGAAAAACGTGCTGACTAATACTACATTTTATAAACCAAATCACTGTCTGAATGTATGTCCTTTATTTTTATTGACACGGAAATGTTCGATTTTTTTCTGGTTGCCGATGACGATCAGCGTATCTCCCCTCTGGAACTTCTCACTCAGATCCGGGTTGCTTAGCAGTTCTTCATTTCGTAAAATCGCGACGAGGGTGATTTCAAAATGTTTCTGCAAGTTCGCGTCCTCGATTGTCATACCGATAAACGGTTCCGTATTTTCTAGGACTACTTCCCCTACCATGAACTCTTTTTTCTCCGAGCGGATCAGATCATTAATGTAATCGGTTCCGTTCGGTTTTATGACGGACATCGCCAACTCCCTTCCTCCGATGATGGAAGGGTTGATGACACTTGTCGCGCCGGCTTTTTCTAATATATCCTGCGAGTCATCCCGTTCAGCACGTGCTGCGATGACGATATCCTCATTGATGCTTTTAGCAGTCAAAGTGATGAACACATTGTCTGCGTCATTGGAGAGAGCGGTAATAAGAGCACGTGCTTGACCGACGCGCGCTTGCAGCAAAATGGCTTTGTCAGTCGGATCACCGATGATTCGTAAAGTGCCCGGTTCGACAACTTCCATAAGATCACTTTCATTGTCATGAATAAATAAAATCTGAACGCCTTCCTCCTTCAACTGCTTATACACTTGCCTACCGACGCGCCCAAAACCACAGACGATTATATGATCATTCAAATTAGCAATTTGTTTTTCCATCCTTCTCACCCACACCCTATTTGATAATTGCTGTTCGATGAAATAGGAAGCACCGACTCCCAATGCGTACGTCACAATTCCTGCTCCTAGCGGCACAAGAAAGAGCGCAAACCAACGGCCTTCTTGCGTTGTCGGATAAATATCTCCATAACCGATTGTCATTACGGAAATAATCGTCATCCAAAAGGCATTAAAAGGAGATAAATCTTCAAAATACATAAATCCAATCGTCGCTGCAATGAGGAGAAGCACTGTTAAGCCAATCAGAAAAATGACCCGCTTATATCGCCTATCCAAATCCATCCATCGGCTATACAAACCGGCCACCTCCGTACAAACGTTTTTCTATTTGTATTCCTTTGCTTGGTCGGTTGTAAACCTTTATTGCTGGGTCTTTATTTTCACGTATTTAATATCCCGATAGCAATGATAGTTGGAAGTGTTAGAATATTAGTAGATGTAAATTTCTGACTGATGAACAACTATTAGGAGGAGTATAATGGAGAATTTAATAATAAAAGAAAAACATTCTGTCGGTTTGTTTAAGTTCGGAATGACAATAGAAGAAGTTGAACAGAGTAATCAAAACTACATCGAGAAGTACGGCATCTATAAGGACTCATTCTTTTTTGAGTACGATGAAGATGGAGAGGTTACTAGTATTCACCTCATCATAGAAGAACTTAAAAAGCACTTTCAATGCCACTTCAGGGGAATTGATTTGTTGAACTTGAAGGCGAGTGAACTCGTACAGGCTTTGGATGGCATTTCTCCCTACAATAGGAGTCAAGATGCATCGCTAGGTTTCACGTATCAATTTCCTAATTTAGGTTTAGAATTATGGAGGGGTAGAGTTTGTACTGAAGAAGACCTTGAAGCAGATTGGTTCAAAGAACTAATTCCCGAGAATCAAGAAGATGAAAAGCGGTTTCTGTTCTTTGAAACAATCACTTTCCATCATAAAGAAAAAGTGTTTTACTATCGCCCGGTAACTGAAACCAATATTGAAAAGAGCCCCACTCAGCCAACGGACGAATATTGGTTGAAAGGGCCAGATCCAGACCGGGTGCGAGAACTTGCTATTAAATTTGGATTGGACATACCTAAAAATCTGAAATAGTGTATAGACGATTAGTAGAAAAACCGCATGCTTGCCGATAATTTCAGCATTGCATGCGGATTTTTATTTCGTCGGCACTGAAACGGTCACTTTGAACAGATCGCCATCCAGATCGATTTTCATCGTTCCACCGTGCATGTCGGCGATTGATTGTGCGATGGCTAAACCGAGGCCCGAGCCGTCGGTATGACGAGATGTGTCTGCATTCTTGAAACATTCGAATAGCTCATCGACATTTTCACCTAGCTCGAATTTCGTAATGTTATTTTTACGATGAACTCTACGGACTCCCCTACTTTCCGGAGAGTGACATACACGCGAGTGCTCATTAACGGATGTAGTCCAAACAATACTATGAACTATACCTTGGTTTTTATTGCTAATCTATCGCTTGCTATAGAAGGGTAGCTATCTTCTTTTCCAACCTTCGAATGAAGAACGATGAAAAAAGTTATTTGTTATTCAATTCCAATTGTCAAGCCATTTACTTGTTATTTGGATTTTCCCAATACCAGTCATTGATTTATCAACGATTACATGTCATCAAACGAAGAAATGAGTGGAAAAACCAACTTTATTGTAAATGATTTTCCCAATAGCAATTTTTCGGAGGAATGTTAAGATTAGTGAACAACTTTATATCTCTGGATTTTCCTGGATGGGGGGGGGTTAAGGTAATTATTTTGGCAAGTAGTTTTTGCAACAGGTAAATACTTATAAGGGGATGAAAAGGTGAAATTTAAATTCATGTCATTGTTGATTCTGTGCGTTGTTTTGGTTGCTTGCTCATCAGGAATTGATGAATCAGGAAATGAAGCGTCAAATGAAACAGATAATGTGAATGTTGTTAAAAGTATTTCTGCTGAAATTGAAGATTATACCTTTGATGAAGCCATGAAACAAGTAGACTTAATTGCAGAAGTTCAAATTACCAATGTTGTTGGAGAAATTGAAGATCCAATTGATAAAACAATTTTTGAAGTAGAAGTAATAAATGTTTTATTAGGGGATGTTGAACAAAAGCACATAAAGATATTACAGCACGGCACAAAGGAAGTACGGTTTAATGACAACGATTTATTCAAGGTAGGAGAAAAATATGTATTATTTTTAAGGGAAACTATCGAATTCCCTGACGCCGACTATTGGATACAAGGAGAAGAAGGTGGTGTTTATAAAGAAGTAGACAATAGTTTAATAAAACTGTTCGGGCACTACGAAGAATTGAAAGGTGCCGAAATAGTTGATGCCAATTTGAGTAAGTCACAAGAATATATGGATCAACAGATATTGGATAAAGAATCTTTCATTAAGTTAATTCGAAATATTGCTGAAGGCAAGGAGGAGTAAATTAAAATGAAATATTTAAAGGTTATAGTTGTATTCATTGTTTTATTGTTGACTTTTGGAAGTGTCTCTTCAGCTCATGAACAATTTCAACCAACACACGATTTCTATCCTTGTAACCCTGGAGGGGAGTCTTCGGGCTTCATCGTAAATTGTGGAGCGCCTTATGGACATGCAGGGACAACATATATTACTTTTACAGATGCTCTCCTTCCTTCCGCTTATCAGGGCTATATAGACACCGCTGTAACCAGATGGAATAGTACAGGAGTTGTTAGAATGACTCGAGTCCTTTCAAGTCCAAATAAAATGACCAGATATTATGACCCCAATGGTTCTAGTAATGCAAGTGTAACAAGTTCTATCAATAGTCTTACTGGTCATAAAGTGTCTTGGGAAATGAAGTTTAATGGGTCAAAAATGGATAACAGAAATCCGGGACTAAATCAAAATACAGCTACGCATGAATTTGGTCATACCATAGGATTGGGTGATTTGAAAAATGATTCAAACAAAAATAAAATAATGTTTGGAAGTGCATCAAGAACCGTATCAACTCCACAATCTGCCGATATAACCGGTGCTAAGGAAGCTGTGAAATAAGTTTACAATTTTTAACCTCTCGGAGATTCAAGAATATAATAAGAGTTTTCTATACTTTAAAACTGTAACTTTTCACAAGGTTTAAGAAGAAACCCACAATCCGCATGCACACCAATTTCTTGGCAATGCATGCGGATTGTTTATTTTGTCGGCACGGTAACAGTCACTTTGAATAAATCGCCATCCAAGTCGATTTTCATCGTCCCGTCGTGCATATCGACGATTGATTGTGCAATGGCCAAACCAAGTCCGGACCCATCAGTATGTCGCGATGTGTCTGCACGCTTGAAACGTTCAAATAGTTCATCTACATTTTCTCCAAGCTCGTATTTCGTAATATTTTTTACGACGAATTCCGCGGACTCCCCTACTTTTCGGAGAGTTACGTACACGCGAGTGCTTGGGAGCGAATATTTGATAGCATTCACAATCAGGTTATCAAGGACGCGCCACCATCTTTGGCCGTCTACATATGCGATAAGCATGTCTTCGGGAAGGGACGTCCGGAAATCGAGTCCGGAGTCGGCAATATCTTCAGCATGCTCAGCAAGCGCTTGCTGGAGCAATTGCGTCAAATCGACACGCTGTTTGTGCAGTTCCAAATTGCCGCTTGCCATTTTCGACACTTCGAATAAGTCCTCGATAAGCGTCTTCAGCCTTTGCGATTTCTTATCCAATATATCGACATATTTCGCGCGTTCCTCTGGCGTAATCGTTTCATCCTTTAAGAGATCAGTATACGTAATAATCGATGTCAACGGTGTACGCAGATCGTGGCTCACATTCGTGATCAATTCCGTTTTCAGCCTCTCGCTTTTCGCTTGTTCGCTCATGGAAACCCGCACGCCTTCTCGAAGATTGTTCAAATTTTTCGCATGGTCTGCAAGTGGTGAACGACCTTCGATTTTGATATCTTCATTCAGACGTCCCGAAGCCATTTTTTCCGTATCAATGATGATTCGGTTCAAGTAAGCTGAACGACGAATGAAAATATAGAGCGCTGGCAAGCCAAGGAATAGAACACAAAAGATATAAATAACGAAGAAAACCCCATACATGAACATACCAACAAACCCGATACCCGCAAGGAAAAATCCGATAAGCAGGATGAACGACTGAACGCCGATCGACTTTTTCAGGAACATCTCACGGATTGCCCTAAAGAATTGGAGCGTGAAACTGTTTTTTACATCCTTCGCAAATACCCCTTCCCGCTTCCATCGTTCCACACTGTTCACGAGCTGGAATGCAAGCAACGCAGTCATGATGACACCGGCAATAAAGAAGGTCCCCAGCCAAATAACCCAACTTTCCAGTCTTTGTTGCGTAAAGAAGTTCAACAGACTGTGGGACTCTCCATTGATGTATTCCAATAAAATCAGCGCCGACATGAAAAATGCCGCTGCCTTTACATCGATTTTCACTTCAGAATACCAATCTGCAATCGGTGTTCCTGTTACCCATTCCTTCTGAAACTTCATGACAGTTAATAAGGCGATGAGCGCCAGCAAGCCAAGGACCCAAAAAGCATACATACCATATTTGCCTCTGTTGAAATCCTTGTATTGGGCATATAAAGCACCACCTTTCTCAAAGGCCGCCTTCGGAACGATGACAACACCTTCAAAAGATTGCACGGGATTTGCCATAGCAGTTATTTCTTCATCAGACACATGAGCATCTTCGTAGTAATTAATATAAGGTGTTGTCCATTCTGAATAGCGTCCCGGTAATGAGCTCACCTTTAAGTAGTCACTATTTGCATTGAAGTTCTTTTTATAAACAGCAGACTTTGAAATATCACCACGGGAAAACGTCTCACCAGTTTCTACATTCTTTAATTCATAGGCGACATGCAGTGAATAGGATTTGCTTTTAATTTCATTCAAATATTTTTCTAAAACCTTTTCTTTCGCTTTACGGATTTTCGCCTCTACATGTCCATTCCCCTCAAAATTCTTTCGGATATCCTCCAATTTCATATCCCGTTCTTCAATCAATGTCTCCCTTAATAAGTTATTACTAGCATCCCTTGCATCGGCAATTCTTTGTGCGTATTGGTCATGGATATTAGCAAGCTGATCCGCCAGTGTGCCATAGCGAGTCCGATGCTCTTCAATTTCGCTATCGGATACTGTAATTTTCTTCTTTGCCTCCTCTATATTGATCGGATTTAGAACGGAAGGACCGATTACATCATAAAACTCGTCTAACCGCCACTTCATATCATCCGAATCGGAAAAGTCCTTTCCGAACAGCCCCGTTCCTTGTCTTACAAATGAAAGACTGGCCAGCAGCATAATCGTAACAAGCGTAGCCCATATGACTAGAAGAACTTTATTTTTCATTAGGCTGCGCCCCCTCTAATGATGCGTGTGAAATAAGCGATTGCCCGTGAAGAACGTTCCCAGCCGCTTTCGATCATGTCGAGGATGTGAGGGAAACAATATCCGATAGTGACGACTGCAATGCAAATGGAGAAAACTGAAAATACTACACTCCAATCACTTCTCGATTTTGTATCCAATGCCCCACACCACCTTTACATATCTCGGATTTTTTGGATCTGCTTCGATTTTCTCGCGGATTTTGCGGATATGGACCGCCACAATATTTTCCGCATTATACGCTTCTTCATTCCACACACGCTCGTAAATCTCATTTATTGAAAACACACGCCCCGCGTTTTTCATAAGCAATTCTGTAATCTTGTATTCGATTGGCGTCAGCTTCACCGGTTTCCCATCAACCGATAACTCCTTCGCATCTTCATCGAGCGCCAACCCATCAATTTCAATCTTTTTCTGGCCATCGTATGTACCAAACTGGACATAACGCCGCAGCTGCGACTTAACGCGCGCCATCAACTCAAGCGGATGGAACGGCTTCGTCACATAATCATCCGCGCCGACCGACAATCCATGGATTTTATCCGTATCCTCCGCCTTCGCGCTTAGCATGATGATCGGGATGTTTTGCGCCTCCCGGATTTTGAACGTCGCCGTAATCCCATCCATATTTGGCATCATAATGTCGAGGATAAGCAGATGGACTTCGTTCGTTTGGATCAATTCAAGCGCCTCTTTCCCATCCGCCGCCTTTAACACGTTATATCCTTCATTTTTCAAATAAATTTCAATCCCATCGCGGATCTCCTTATCATCATCCGCCACGAGCACTGTGAACTTCGCCATCACCCGCACCTCACTTTCCTCTATGATACCAATTGTAATGGTTAAATCTTAACAATTCATGATGGGAATTATGAAGAAATTCTTAAGATGGGATTGTTCGACTTCAGATTTATGCCTAAAAATGATTGACCGGTGATAAAGATGGCTTGGGTGGTGATAAACGTTGTCCGAGTGGTGATAAAGTTTTGCTGACTTCGAATATTATCGGATTTGCATGGAGTTTGCCATGAAAAATGCCAAATTAGAGCGCATCAGTGGTAATGCCGGCTGCATCGGTGGTAACTGTACGAGAATCGGTGGTAAGCGTTTAAGTATTAAAGCCGTTTTTATTGTCGCTGAAGCTTCAGTAAGCAAGCGCATGTTTTCCTTAGTACACCATATTTACAATCGAAAAACTCTGATTTATTCTTCAAGTCGCCGTTGACAGAAAAATTTGCACATGCTACCTTTAATCAAATACAAAATCGTATAGCTAAGGAATAGGTGGTCTGAAATCTTTCAGATCTTAAATGGGAAGCCGGTGCAAATCCGACGCGGTCCCGCCACTGTGACAGCATTTCGCTGAAGCCAGACACCAGCCTATTTCAATAACGCTGCAAACCTACGGTAGATAGGATGGTGTTAGAATACATGCGCAAATCAGGTTGCATGCTTTTTCAGTATGCAATAGCCGTTTAAGCTGGCATTTTCGTACACTTCTAACCTTCCGTTAGAGGTGTTTTTTATTTCAAAAAAAGATGGGAGATGGGAAGTATGACAACAATCTGCAGTACGTTAGGATACCCTTATATCGGTGAAAATCGTGAATGGAAACGGAACTTGGAAGCTTTCTGGTCAGGCCATATAGGCGAAGAGCAATTGGTGAATGATATGCAAAAATTGCGGCTCGCCCACCTCCAAAAACAACAGGATGCAGGAATCGATAAAATTGCAGTCGGCGACTTCACATTTTACGATCGGATGTTGGATACGGCTGTTATGTTCGGTATGATTCCGGAACGTTACGATTGGCAAGGCGGCGCCGTTTCACTATCCACTTATTTTTCCATGGCTAGAGGAAATGATGATGTCGTCGCGAGCGAAATGACAAAATGGTTCAATACAAATTATCACTATATCGTGCCAGAGTTTGAGAATCGTAAACTTTCATTAACTGAAAACAAGCCTCTCAACGCTTATCGGGAAGCTAAAGAACTGTTAGGGATTGAAGGCAAGCCTGTGCTGATCGGCCCTTACACTTTTTTGAAGCTGTCAAAAGGGTATTCGGACAATGATATACCTGCCTTCTTATTGCATCTTCTCCCCCTTTACGAACAAATTTTAAAGGAACTGTCTGCGGCAGGAGTCCAATGGGTACAATTCGATGAACCTATTTTATCCACAAGCATTCAACAAGATGAGATGAAGACGGTTCACGAGATTTATAAGCAGCTGAAGACCGCCGCACCTGAGCTGAAGTTCATGATTCAAACGTATTTCGATTCAATCGAATGGTATAAGGAAACAGTGGAATTGCCTGTTGACGGAATCGGCTTCGATTTTGTGCATGGTTTGCAGAAGAACGTAAGCAATCTAAAGACACTCGGATTTCCTGCCGACAAAGTATTAGGAGTTGGCATTATTGACGGACGAAATATTTGGAGAGCCAATCTTCGAGAGAAGATCGAATTGGTACATACTCTTTCTTCTGTCGTACTATCTGAAAGAATGTGGATCCAGCCTTCGTGCAGCCTGCAGCATGTCCCCGTTACGACACGTTCAGAGCAAGCATTGGAAGCTACCATTAAAAATGCATTATCTTTTGCGGATGAGAAATTGCTTGAAATCCGTACGATTACCGCTAACTTGAATGGAGATGAAGAAACTGCATTTGGCGAGATTGAAGACAGCGTTGCAGCTTGCGAGCGTCTATCAGTGCTTCCTGAAAGGAACCGAGAAGACGTCAAAGCGGCTGTCAGCAAAATTTCCAGCAAAGACAGTGAGCGGAACCTTCCTTTTAATAAACGTAAGGAAGCTCAGCAATCAGCCTTTTCGCTTCCACTTCTGCCGACGACTACGATTGGCAGTTTCCCGCAAACGCCGGAAATTAGAAGGACAAGAACCAAATGGCGCAAAGGGGAAATTACGAATGAGCAGTATGAGGCGTTTATAAAAGAGAACATTCAATCTTGGATAGATATTCAAGAAGAGATTGGCCTTGATGTATTCGTTCACGGTGAATTCGAACGGACGGACATGGTTGAGTATTTCGGAGAAAAATTGGATGGCTTCACATTTACCGAAAAAGCTTGGGTTGTATCATACGGCTCCCGTTGTGTGAAACCACCTGTCATTTACGGGGACGTCGCTTTCAATCAACCGATGACTGTCGAGGAATCAGTCTATGCCCAATCCCTCACTGACAAACCAGTGAAAGGCATGCTGACAGGTCCTGTGACGATCTTGAATTGGTCTTTCGTTCGGGATGATATTTCGTTGGAGGAAGTAGCAAACCAACTGGCACTCGCCCTTCGGAAAGAAGTTTCCGCATTGGAATCTGCCGGCATCCATATGATCCAGGTTGACGAACCAGCCTTGCGCGAAGGCTTACCGCTGAAGAAAGAAAGATGGAATGACTATTTGGATTGGGCCGTAAACGCATTCCGTATCACAACAGCAGCAGCGGAAGAAACAACGCAAATCCATACGCATATGTGCTATTGCGACTTTAACGATTTCATCAACTCTATTAGCGCCTTGGATGCCGACGTCATCTCTATTGAAACATCAAGAAGCCACGGCGAACTTGTCCAAGCATTCAATGAGTTTCATTACGACAAAGGAATCGGTTTAGGCGTGTATGACATACATAGCCCACGCGTTCCGTCGACCGATGAAATGGCATCCATTATCGATAAAGGGCTTGAAGTGCTATCTCCTGACCAATTTTGGGTAAATCCCGACTGCGGCTTAAAAACGAGGAAGCATGAAGAAACCATCGCCTCCTTGCGCAATATGGTTGCAGCTGCAGAGCAAAAACGGGAACAGCTTCAAGTGCTCCAGGCAGACCATTGATAAACACATTGCCCGATTCCATAAGAATAGCCTTACACGCATAATCACCAGTCAACTAACACATGCTTTTATTCATCGGGAGGTGAATTTAGCATGACAAAAGAAAAGAAAATCAAAAAAGGCAATACGTTGGATCGTGAGGAATTCGGATACGGATTCGATATTAGCCCTGATGATATGGGCGTCATCGGGAAGAATGACAATGTGAAAAATAAAAACAACAAAACTAATGAAGATAAGAACGACCAAAAGCGTCCGCCTACGAATTGGTAAACACTATTGATTTCTCTGAATCAAACGACTATAATCATTTCAACTACATCTTACTAAAGGCAATGAGAGGGAAAAGTAAAAAGAGGATGTCGCCTAGAGAGCTTCTGTCGGTGGAAATGAAGTGGACAAATCTTTTGAACATGATCCTTGAGCCGCGCACTGAACGTCTTCGGACTAGTAGGATGCGACGAGAGTTGGCGCTTGTTATCCACGTCAAAGTATAACGCTTTTTTGGCGCGTACTTTTGGAGGCATTCAGCGTGAGCTGCTTGCGAAGTAAGGTGGTACCACGGGTGATAGACCCCGTCCTTATCGGTTTTTATCGATAGGGGCGGGGTTTTTTATTTTATTCAGAGGAGGAAATTACATGAGTGTTTTTATCGGAGGGGCTTGGCCGTATGCGAATGGATCGCTGCATCTTGGGCATATCGCGGCGCTGTTGCCGGGAGATATTTTAGCGAGGTATTACCGGTTGATAGGTGAGAAGGTTCTTTACGCCTCGGGAAGTGATTGCAACGGGACTCCTATTTCGATCCGGGCGAATACAGATGGAGTGTCTGTAAAGGAAATTGCTGACCGTTACCATACGGAATTTATCGTCTGTTTTTCAAGATTGGGATTCTCGTATGACATTTACACGCGGACGGACGGAAGATTTCACCACCAAGTTGTCCGGAATGTATTTTTAACGTTATTGGATTGCGGTTTTATCTTCAAAAAAGAAGTGGAACAGACATATTGCGAATTTGACGAGCGTTTTCTTCCCGACCGATTCGTCGAGGGGATTTGTCCATATTGCGGAAGCAGAGCGCGTGGTGATCAATGCGACAATTGCGGTTCCATATTGGATCCGCTTGATTTGACGGAGCGCACATGCAAGCTTTGTGGAAATGAGCCGACTGTACGGAAAACGGAGCATTTTTATTTCAAATTAAGTGCTTTTCAAGAGGAACTTGATAAATATGTTGCGGATGCCAAAACGGAAGGAAGATGGCGTGAAAACGCGATTCACCAATCTCAGCGTTATTTACGGGAAGGCCTTCGTGACCGTGCCGCCTCAAGAGATTTGACGAACGGCGTCGGCATTCCTGTCAGAGGCTATGAGGATAAGAAAGTGTATGTGTGGATCGAGGCGGTGACGGGCTATTATTCCGCGAGCCAGGAGTGGGCCGCTTTGAACCGCACCAATTTTGAAGAGTTTTGGAATGAAGATACGGTCTCCTACTATGTGCACGGCAAAGACAATATCCCCTTCCATACGATCATTTGGCCAGCCATTCTTATGGGGATTGGCAAAGAGGACGCATTGCCGTCACATGTCATTTCCAATGAATATTTGACATTGGAGAAGCGCAAATTGTCGACGAGCCAAAATTGGGCAGTTTGGGTGCCGGATATTTTGGATCGCTATCACCCCGATTCGGTGCGGTATTTTTTGACTGCGAATGCTCCGGAAAATCGAGATGCTGATTTTTCATGGCGCGAGTTCATTTATAGCCATAACTCCGAACTTTTGGGCGCTTACGGGAATTTCGTGAACCGGACGTTGAAGTTTATCGAGAAATCGTATGACGGCGTTGTCCCAGATGCGGAGATTAATGGGGAAATTAAAAAGACCGTTGTGGATCTTTACAGAATTGTCGGCGAGCGCATCGAGACTGGACATTTTAAAGAAGCGATTGAAACGATATTCGATTTTATCCGACGAGCTAATAAATACTTTGACGATGAGAAGCCTTGGATTCAGGTCAATGAGGATGCAGCGGCATGTGAACGGACAATGGCGACATGCGTATATATCATCGCAAACTTAGCCCAGCTCCTCTCCCCTTTCCTACCGTTTTCGAGCGAGGAAGTGCAAACGATGCTTAAACTGCGAAAACCCGAATGGAAGGAAATCGAACTTGGAGAATTGGTATTGCCTCGTGTGAAACCGCTGTTTGAAAGGATTGATACAGGACAGATTGATGTGGAAGTAGAAAGGCTGGAAAAACAAGCTTTGTAAAACATGGCCGCCATGCACAGTCACAATTTGTGTTCGTTGGATTGTGTCTGTGCATGGTAGCTTAGCTTGTTTATTGGTCTAGCGGTCCAAACAGAATGATATCTTTAGAGAATTGTATACTGCTTATTGTGTTTTTATCATGAATATCAACAAAGCAGTTAAAGTGCCACTTTTTGTATAAAGAATCTCCGACTGAGAATCTGACTATACCATGACCCCGCTCTTCATTATAAACTTCATAATCGGGTCTTCCAAAAATCTTTATCATGTCTTCCTTCGTAATGTGAGGGATGTTACTAATACTAGTAAACTTTAATTCATCTTTAGTAAATTGCAAATAGATGTCTCCATACGTAAATACGGTATCAATTTCACTAAGTGTTTTAACAGTGTTAGGTTCACCTAATAATCCTTTAACTTCATCCAACGTCATACCGTAGGTTATAGAAGGAACGGGACTAAATATACCATTCTTTGCATCGATCAATAGTTGTTCATTTAATTCAAGCGGATAAAACTGTGAGCCAGAATCGCGGCCTATTAAATTTCCATCCTTGATTTGTATAGTCGATAGCAATAATACACAAAAGATTAATACTGAAAAGGTGGATGAAAGGATAAGTTTCGTATTAAAAAGGTTCTTCTTTTTTGCATCTAATTTATTTAAAACAACACTCCTATGTTCTTGACTAAACACCAAATCCTTAAAAACGGAGTTATTCATATCCTCTTTCAATTCCATCAATTGCTTTTCTAACATCCACATCACCTTTTTCTAATTTACTTTTTAACAGTTCTCTCGATTTAACAATTCTTGACTTTAATGTATTCTCATTAACGACCAACAGCGTAGAGATTTCCCTAATATTTAGTTCCTCAAAGTAATATAAAAAAAGTATTTCCCTGTATTTGATTGGTAGGTTCATAATGCTGTTTATCAGATGCTTTTTACCTTCGCTTAACATTACTAGTCGTTCAGGCGTATTTATTTCTTCGTCACGAGAAAATATACTAAGGTGACTAGTTACTATCGTGTATTTATGACTCCAACTTTTAAGATAGTCTTTGCACTTGTTGATCGCAATTCGATATAACCAAGTCTTCAATGTTGAGTCACCTTTAAAATCATCTAACTTCATGTAACAAGTAAGAAAAACTTCTTGTGTAATCTCCTCCGAAATCTGATTATTTTTAACATATGAATAGCAAAGTTTAAACACGCTTGTACCATATGTCTTCATAATTTCATCCAATGTCTCTTTTTTATAATCCAATTGTCACCCCCCCTTCAATGCTCTTCAATTATTAGACGACTCTAAGAAATTAATAGTTGAAAAATTCTAGTTAAATAACAGGATAACAAAAATTCACAAAACTTTTATGTGTTCCCATCATTTTATTTATTTTTCGGATGAGGGGATCATTCCGGCATCTGAGGGCGATTGGTAAGTGTATCGGCGATAAATTCAAGAGAGTCGGTGATAACCACGAGCAAGCCGGTGATAACCAGCTGCGAGTCGATGATAAACTTCTTTCAACATCATAAACAGATGGACGACTATAAAAAACTACATATTAATGCATAAAAAGGCTCCTAATTAATGGTTGAACGGTAATAAAGACGAGCTGAGTGGTGATAAACTCTTGATTCGGTGGTGACGGGGTGCGAATCGGTGGTAAACTTCCCTCCTCCACAATTTTAAATAAATTAACAGGTGCATTCCCACATCTGATTTGAGACAATAAACGGACAAAGGAAAAGGTTGGAAGGAGGATGACTGTGAAAGAACGTTATTTCTGGGCGGCACTCGGACTTATTGCAATCAGTTGGATTGCGAATTCATTATACGCACACTCGAAACAATTGGATGAGCCCATTTTTCTAGATCATTATATAGAAACGACGACGGATGAACATGACCATAACTATGTCACCTTCTACTACATAGCGAATAAAAACGATCACTCTTATATCAATTATATAAGATTAGGTGATGTCGAAGGCTTTCCGCAGCGTGACTTTTTCTATACGGATACCGCTGCTCCTTATGCAATTGACACGTATAATCATCAAGATTTAAGAAGCATAACAGTCAAATTACGGTCGTTCAGCGATAATACAGAGGAACAATCATTCAACGAAATGGAAGTGTTTTATTCAGACGGAAGATCATCAACCGCGTCCATCGGGGAAGTGATCATCCATCCAAAGAGGTACTATTGGAATGAAGACACTAGGGCGTTAGAGCAGCCATCTAGCGGAAGCAGTAATGACGGTTCGAGTTGGGATACATTCCGAGCAACCGAGCCATCGGCAATCGAGAAGATCGACTTCCCTTTCAATGAACCGATTGAAGACAGGTTCAGCTTCACGATCAGCGGTAAACAAACGGAGCAACCGCTGGATTCCCTCAAGCTTCCAATTCAATTAGAGAAGGATAAATCTGTGACATTCAGAGTCAATTTTAAAGAAAAAAGTTTTGTGAACCCTTTCGAATTCGCCATCCGTATATCTGGAACAACGGAGCAGGGAAAACCATTCACAAACTATGCTCACTACAATCTTTTCCCATATTTAACACAGGACGACGTGAATCGAATCATCGAGGAGAAGACAGGGAGGGATTCGGGTGAATAAAGCGTTGCGCTATATGTTCTGGGGTTACCTTTTCATCTTCTTCCGACTCCATGTCATGATTGACCTGTTCATGGACCCTATCGGTTATTATTTGATCTTCGCCGGATGTACTAGGCTTGTAGATGCTTTTCCTAGAGCAAAAAAGGCAATGATTGTCGGATTGATTGGCATGCTTGTGTCCGTGCCTTCTGTATTTGTGAACCTAACCGATACCACGCTGTCTATCGGGTGGTCTATCTATGGGACGCTTTTGTCAGTACTTAAACTAGTGATTGCCTATTATTTATTCAACGTATTGATAGATGTAGTTAAAATGGTTGGCAATCAATCGCTGCAAAATCGGACGAAAACAACTCTTAAATTTTATGTCTCTATTCACCTTTTCTCCTTGGCACTCCTATCGTTTTCAATGAATGTCGCAGGCGATGGATGGGTAGCTTTATCGTTAATTTCAGTAATTGGCGTTCTTATCATGGATGTTCTATTTTTACTTTTGATCGGAGCTATTCGACGCGTTTCACCTAAAGATCATCGAATCAGTTATTCTATTTAGCATATATTTGAGTAGAATGGAGGGAATTATTTGTTCAAAAACAATTCAAATCAAGTGCGCGCGGGCTGGCTGATCTTTTTGGCGTTCGCATCGATGTTCATCACACAGCAGATTTTTGCGCTGCCTGGAGGAGTTTTGCTCGCAATCGTCGATTTCCCGTTTCAAGACGGAAATTACGATATGGATATCATGGCTGCATTCGACAGACATCCATGGATTTTTCTATTAACCCAAGGTGGCGGGACAGTTGGCGGAATGCTTGCAACGGTATTGTTATGGCGTTTTGTCAATAAAGGAACGTTGAAAGAGTTGGGCTTCAGAGGATCGCTGAAAGATTTAGGTTTCGGCCTTTTGCTTGGAGCTGTGTCCATCGCTATCATTTTCTTTATTCTATTGGCTTCCGGTAATGTGATAATGCTTAATTCATTCACGAATCCCGAGTTTTCCGTGTATGCATTTTCCTTTCTTGTTTTATTCATTCTCGTCGGCTTTTTCGAAGAGATGTTTTTCAGAGGGTACGTTATGTCGACGATGGAGAAGCGCGGAAATCCGAAATGGCTCGTCTATGTCGTCTCTGCGGTCGTGTTCAGTTTGGCACACGGAACGAATCCGAATGTCAGTGTATTAGGATTGGTCAACATCGCATTAGTCGGTATCTTATTCGCCTATATGTTCGACGCGACGAAGAGCTTATGGCTGCCGATCGGCTATCATATTACATGGAATTACTTTCAAGGGAATGTTTTCGGATTTGCAGTGAGCGGAACTGCGCCGCATGGGATTTATAATGTGTCTGTGGAAGATGGGAATGCATGGCTGACAGGTGGAGCGTTCGGATTGGAAGGCGGCATACTGGCGTCGTTGTTAATTATTATAGGTTTTTTTGCGACAAGGCTGTATGTGAAGTTGAAGGCGGAGTAATGCTGTGACCGTCCGTTATGCGTGATTTTAGCGATTTATGCGCGATTATAGGAAATTATGCGTAGTTTTATTGATTTATGAGCGAATTTATCGTTTTATGCGCTTTTGCGGCGTTTTATGCGTAGTTGGAACGATTTATGCGTAATTAGAATGTGATGTAAGGCTGCCTATTGAATGGCAGCCTTTTCTTTTCGCCCGCTGAACGTTAACACGAGGATTCCGCCTAATAGTAGGGCGATTCCGCTCCATGAAACAAGATCCAGCCTTTCCCCTACGACGATTACGCTTAAAATAGCGGCGGTTAACGGTTCGGCCAAAGAAAGTGTCACGGCGGATGACGAAGGGATATGCCGTAGACCTGTTGAAAATAAGATATACGCCACGCTTGTTGCCGCAATGCCGAGATAAATCATTGTCGAGATGCCGGGAACGGTGAGCAACCCTTCCGTTTCAAAAATGAAAAGAAATGGCATGAGCATAATGGCGCTCACTGAGAAAATGACAGCGACTGAAGGAATCGCATCCGCTTTCTCCAATACTTCTTTGTTGAATAATGTATAAAAGGCAAATAGAAGTCCGGCGATTAAAGATAGCGAGATGCCGACCGGGTTGACGACGAGTCCCTCTTTATTCGAAAATAATAATATACATCCGACAATGGCAAGCGATGTTGCCGTCAACCATACTTTTGACGGGCGCTTTTTCAATAGTAGCCATTCAATGACACCTGAGAACATCGGCGCACTCCCGATTGCTACAACTGTTCCGATGGCAATTCCGGTCAACCGAATAGATGTAAAAAAGCAGTATTGGAAGATCGCCATCGCCAATGCTGAAAGAATTGTCGCTTTCCATGGCCAGTTCCGAAAATCGATTTTGCGAAGAAGAAGCATGATAACAAGTAATGTGAAGCCGCCTACTGCGAGTCTTGAGGCACCGACCGCCAATGGATGGACCGTTTGCGGCATGAAAGTTTGCGCAGTGCCGGTCGTCCCCCAGAGCACCGCCCCTAATAGGACAACTATGAATGCTAAGCGTTGTGACAAAGAAATCCCCTCCCCCAATATATTGAATATATCATGATATTGAAGGAGGGTGTATGAATTCTCGCAATTATTTAGTTGTTTGACTCAATCGTTTTTTTCAGCTTCGCCAATAGTCCATCCCAGCCTCCGGACATGCGCGGTCGAACGACATCATGCGATTCGCCGAACTCCGTTTGCTTGCCATCCTCCCAGCCGGCATGAATGAAGGTCAATTCAGTTTGGTCATCGATCCCCTTCAATTCAAAGTGAACTTGCCAATCCTTTCCCCAGTCGAATGACAGACGATTTGACGGTTGGACTTCAGTTACTTTACATAGTGATTCTCCCCATGGACCTGCTTGCAAAGTGAATTCCTTTCCTTCGACCGGTTCCATATCATTCGGCATGAACCAAGCGCCAATCCCATCAGCTGTTGAGACGTACGGCCATACTGTTTCGATAGGTGCATAGATAACGATGTTTTTTCTGATTTCTGTTGTAGACATTTGGTTCTCTCCTTATTTTAACGAATGAAATCAAGTCTTTGAAACTTCTCTCGAATCTCAGGATGAATCCGATTCTCCTCCTTCATTATTATATCTTCTGTTTCGATATCTTTGAATACATCATGAATTGATTGTAATTGATTCATTTGCTCAGCAGTCGGCGGCTTGTTAATTAGTTGGTTCAACATGTCAATCGTGCCATCTAAAGAAACATTCAGCTCCCGATTCAACTCCGCAGCCATCTCCAGCAATCGCTCAGCATTATAAGCACCTTCTAAGATCGGTTCAATGATTGCCCTTCTCTCCTCATTATCCTGAAGGCTATTCTCACTAGCTTCTAGAACCGGCAACATTTTAGTTGTAAATGCCATGTTCATTAATTTATATGCATCGTTGAAAAAGGCATAGGAGGCCGGCTCGTTATCCTGATCATTTGTATTTTCTTTCTTATAAAAAGTCTCTTTCTGATATCCATTTTCATTTTTATCGTATGTGAATTTCTGTACCTTACTATCAGAATGCGACCTCATAATCATCACAATTCCCGGTTTCCCATCAAATCTTGCCGTACTGAAATCAATCGAGCCTAGCTGAACAAAGTCATCAAAAAGCGGGTAGGTTTTCTCGCCGTCTTTTACTACTAACAACCAGGTTTGTCCATCGTCCCAAGTAAAGACCCCATTTTCCGTTTTTCCAGCATTCACATGTAATTCAATTACTTCCTCTTCGCCATCCCCATCCATGTCCAATGCGGTTGTCTTATATAAAGTTTGCGGATACTTTTCAATATCTTTTGCGATAATCATCGAATAATCATTATTTACTTGTTGATTCAAGTCTAGCTCGAGCGCCTTTTTTTCCTCCTCTAACGTATTTACAAGAGCATCTTTTTCTAATGAGATTTGCTCGATTTGCTTTTTCAGTTCATTAATTTCGTTAGTCTGATCTGCATTTGTCTGGTCCGTGCAGCCGCTTAGTATGCCGATCAAGCACACGCCTCCTAGCAAGAGTTTCCTCATTCCCAATCCCCCTGTGTTTATCAATACGACACTTCCACTATTGGTACGTTCTTAACGACTAATTCGTTTCAATAATCAAAAATCAACTCATGCAGTGAACGCCATCCCTCAATGAAACAGCCCCGATTCCCGTGATTTTCTTAATAATTGATGGGTTTTCCGGTTCACAATCTTTTTCAGGAAGATGCCTATTAATAAAAAGATGATTCCTGTAATGAGCAGAAATGTGACGTTCGTGATGACCCGTTGCCAAACAATGCCGCCGACTGCTTCTCTCATTAAATCGATCGCATACGTGAAAGGGAGACCGGGATTGATCCATTGAAAGAAACGTGGCAAGAGCGCAACTGGATACGTGCCGCCGGAACCGGCAATTTGCAGAACGAGCATGATGATTGCAAGCGCCTTTCCGACATCTCCGAATAAAGAGACGAGCGTGTAGACGAATATCATGAACACCGTACTGATGAAAAGACCGAAAACGATGAACCAGACTGGATCCTTTGCATGAACACCAAGGATTATCAGATCGCCGACTATAACGATAAGAGTTTGGAGCAGACCGATAGCAAGGAATGTAAAAAGGCGCCCTGCGTAAATATGTCTGCTGCTCATCCCATCCACATTTTCAACATCCGTAGCAAGAAGGGAGATGAGAAGAAGGCAGCCAACCCAGATGGCAAGCACGGTGTAAAATGGCGTCATGCCTGTTCCGTAATTTTCGATAGGGAATAATTTATTTTCATTTAACAATATCGGTTCCTCAAAAAAGCTGCGCTCCGCTTGCGGATCATTCCGAAGCAATTGGATAATTTCATTGATGTCCGTTTCACCTTGAATGGTACGAATTTTGTCAGCAAGATTTCCCACTCTATCCGCGATGTAAGGGTACTCGTTCAATGCTTTTTCCGACAGCTCGATTCCCTCAGTAATATGCTTAGAGGTACTTGCCAGAATTCGCTCCACCTCAGGGACAGTCGATTGTATTGACGTCAGTAACGATTTAGCCTGTTGCAGCGTTTTTTTGGCACGTACTGTTTCCGCGATGACGGTCGGTTCGATTGTATTTTTATATTCATCAAGAAATTGATCCAGCCGAACGGTTGCATTCTCCGATAACCGTTCTAAATTTGTCAATGTTTGTTTCAGTTGCTGTTGCTTACCTTCAACTAATCCATTAAGCGAGTTAGCATTCGTTTGCGCTTCTTCCAGTAAGTTTTGTAATTCCGTCGTCTTGTCGATTGCCTTTTGCAATCGCTCTTGCTGCTCCGCACTTGGCTGTTCTTCGTTGCTTGCTACATCTTGCAACCACCGGAGATCCGCTTCCACCGATCCAACATTCTGGATTGTCTCTGTCATTTTAGCGTTAAGCTGCTCTTTCACACGCTCAATTTCTGTAAAATCCAATTTAACGTTATACACTTTTCCTAAAAACTCGTTCGTTTCCTTTGAAATCGCAGACGCTCGTTGCAAATCACTTTTCACCTTAGGAGCAATTTCATTCAGCCTAGCTTCCGCATTATCCAAAAAGGTCAATGCACGGTTCACCGTCGTCAATCCGTCCGCAACCGATTGTTTTGCTGTCGGCATTTTCTTTTGCGCTTTATGAATCAAATCTTGTGCTGACACTGCGTCTCGTCTTGTGCTTTTCAACAAATCATGTATATGCGGCAGTTGCTCTTCCATGTCAAAAATATAGTTCTCAAACTTTTTGACATCCGGCATATCGTGTTGAAGCTCAATACCAAGCCGATTAAACTGGTCAAAAATAACACCGTTCACCGTTGAGATGAATTGTCTGCTCACTTTATCGACAATGACGCTTGCACCTTTTTCAGTAATTTTAGGGGCAATCGAATTGATTTTTTCATTCACATAATAATCGATCTCCGCTTTTTCGGGATGATCGGAAATAACGGAACTGAGCTTTTCCGAAAAATCCTTTGGGATAATTAACACGGCAAAATAATCCCCGTACTCAATCCGTTCCATCGCCTGCGTCCGAGTAGTGAATTGCCAAGCCATATCCCGATTTCCTTTCAGCGTATCAACAAGCTGCGCGCCGACATCAAAATGCTCACCTCGAACAGCCGCCCCGACATCCTCATTGACGACGGCGACCGGCAGATGACTTGTTTTACCATAAGGATCCCATGTCGCATAAATATTGAACCATGCATACAAGGATGGAAGAAAAATGAGCCCGCCAATCAACACAGCCGCCACCCAGTTTTGGCTAATATTCTTAACGTCAGTCATGAAAATGGACCAGCTTTTCCGCATATCGCTCCCTCTTTCAACGATCATTCATTTGAAAATAGCATACCCGTATTCAAGGTAAATCAGCGGTCCGAATAAAACAGCTATTGAACGTTCAATAGTCCTATGGTAAACTAAAAGGTAGGCTTTTTGCCACGTGGTTCGCGAACCTCCCACGAAAAAAAACTAAGGAGAAATGAATATGAAAGTAAAAATGATGGCAACGAGCGGTATTATCGCTGCGTTGTATGTTGCTGTGACGTTTTTGATTGCCCCGTTCGGGTTCACAAACATCCAGTTCCGCTTGTCTGAGATGTTCAATCATCTCGTTGTGTTCAATAAAAAATATATCGTTGGTGTCGTATTGGGCGTATTTATCGCCAACATGCTCTTTTCCGAACTCGGGCCGATCGATCTTGTATTCGGTGTTGGGCAATCCGTAATCGCTCTATCGATTACAATCCTATCCGCTAAGTTCATCAATGGGCTTTACAAACGGATGTTTTTCAATACAATCGTCTTCACGTTTACGATGGTCCTCATAGCATGGGAATTGAACATCGCGCTGGAGTTTCCTTTCTTACTGACATGGTTCTTCGTCGCAACCAGCGAATTTATCGTCATGACAGTCGGCATTCCTATTATGGTTGCTTTGGATAAACGGCTCAATTTCAGCAAACTCATATAAAAAAACGAGAGTGGCTTTGCAAAATGCCATTCTCGTTTTTTCTTACGTTTCATCTATATATGTGCTCCCGAAATGCGTTTTCAAAAGCCAAGAATGAAAAAAGTATTCCCCTACACTTACAATTACCCCTGTCAAAAATGCTTCTCCCATGGAATTCGTATATCCCAGCAAATGTAAACCACCCCACAAAACAATAAACCCTAACAATATATCTCCAATTGTCGCAGCCATATTCCCAATTCTCGGGAGTATCACCATATCGCCTAAATAGGAAATGAGTAATAAAGCGATTCCTAAAATGGTCGAGTGCCAGAAAGATACCCCGTTAAATAATGTTAAAACAATCCATAGAACCGGAAAAATCATTATTGCTTTAATCAAAATAGATCTTCCATGGTTCACGTTAGATTCTTCATTCATATTGATTGCTACCTCCATTCGTCTAGTTCTTTTTAAATTGCCCAAGTACATGCAAAATATAAAGGAAGGAAGGCTATCGGTAGTATTCGTTTATAATGTAAAGAAAACAGAAGGAGAGTTTTGGTATGTATATGACAATTGAAGAAACAGCAGAATATTTAGGGATGCCGGTCGAGCAAGTCCGGAAGTATGTTTGGGGAGGACGCATACGAGCTGTGCATGACGGCGAACAATATCTTATAAATCAAAGTCAGTTTGGCACTTATTTCAATCAGCTCGAGACGTTAAAAAAGCAGATTGAAGACTATTTGAGTGAACCATTGCCTCCAGATCTTGATATTAAAGACGAGGATTAAAAGTCGGTATAAGGGGTAAAATGAAAACAGGGATGTGCTCTAGTCAAAAAGACACATTTTTTTTATTCAATCTAAACCGGATTCACAATCCAGAACTTTCTATTTATTCCCACCAGACACCTACCGGATGCACTTTATACATGTTTATAAAAAAATAAAACAAGCTGTTTGTGTAAGTGTTTACATTTTCACCCCTTTTGCTTTCCTGCTATATGATTGGTATAGTATGTAGTCGTTTCAAAAATTCATGATCCATAGGGGGAAACATGCGAAAAATATCAAATGTATTTTATATAACAATCGGCCTGATCATCTTGGCGGTCGGCTATGGAGTGGCTGCGGCGGAAAGTTTTGAAGCCGTCACAACTTCCATAAAATCCTTCGTTTCATCTTCATTCGGATGGTATTACATGCTTCTGCTTTCATTTCTTCTTGTGCTTAGCCTTTTCTTCATTTTTAGTCCCTTTGGAAAAGTGCGTTTAGGTCAAGATACGGACCGTCCAGCGTTTACGATGATCACTTGGATTGCCATGCTGTTCTCTGCAGGTATGGGCATCGGGCTAGTCTTTTACGGGGCTGCGGAACCGTTATCCCATTACGCCATCAATCCTGCTACAGCCGAGCCTAATTCAGACGCAGCCTTCAAAGAGGCAATGCGCTACTCGTTTTTCCATTGGGGCTTGCATGTATGGGCGATGTACGGAATCGTCGGTCTTGCACTTGCCTATTTCCAATTCCGCAAAGGAGAACCGGGGTTAATTTCAGCAACATTGAAGCCGATTTTCGGTAAAAAAATGGAGGGCCCATGGGGTGTCCTCGTTGATGTACTTGCCGTTTTTGCAACAGCTTTTGGCGTTGCCACTTCTCTCGGCTTCGGTGCTGTTCAAATTAACGCAGGGCTGAATTATCTTTTTGGCTTTACAATCGGGTTTTCTTCACAACTAATAATTATTGCAGTCGTCACAGTACTTTTTGTGATGTCCGCTTGGTCAGGGCTTAGCAAAGGGATTAAGTATTTGTCGAATACAAACCTGATTCTTGCTCTTGCCATATTAGGCTTCGTCCTCATCGTAGGGCCGACTTTGCTTATATTCAATGTGTTCACCGATTCAATTGGAGGTTATCTTGCCAATCTCGTTTCGATGAGTTTCCGTACTGCTCCATTGAACGATGCTCACCGTGAATGGCTTGATACCTGGACGATCTTCTATTGGGCTTGGTGGATCTCTTGGGCACCATTTGTCAGCATGTTTATCGCACGTGTATCGAAAGGAAGAACGATCAGGGAATTCATGGTTGTGGTCATGTTGGCACCAACCATTTTGAGTGCTTTCTGGTTTTCAGCTTTCGGGACAACCGCTATCAATATGCAACGTGAAGGGATTGCAGACTTAGCGAAAACAGATACTGAACTAACGATTTTTGAAATGTTCCATTCGATGCCATGGTCATTCTTCATTTCTGTAGTCGCAGTTCTTCTCATTGCATCGTTTTTCATCACTTCCGCGGACTCAGCGACGTTCGTATTAGGCATGCAGTCCACGTATGGTTCATTGACCCCGCCGAATAACGTGAAGATTATTTGGGGTGTCATCCAGTCAGCCATTGCGATTATACTATTATCCGTAAACGGATTGACTGCGCTCCAAAACACGATCATCATTGCCGCCTTGCCGTTCTCCTTCATCATTTTGCTAATGATCGTTTCTCTGATCAAAGCATTGCAAAGTGAACGGCCTAAGAGTGAGCGACCAAGAAAACAGAAAGTGAAAGACAGCGTATAATGAAAACAAAAAAGTGGAGGGTGGAATCTAAGATTCCTCCTCCACTTTTTTAGTTCGGCACTAGAACTGATTCGTGTTGACGAATAATATGCAATAAATCGGCAATCATTGCACTTCCTGTTGGATACATGCCAGCGCCGGGTCCTACCAAAGTTAACGGTCCTAAATACTCGGTATCTACAATGATTGCATTGTCGACACCGTCTATGCTGTACAGCGGATGATCCGCCCCGATCAAAACCGGTCCTACCGTCGCTTGCAGCTTTCCTTTTTTGTCCTTCCAAATATCAGCTACGTGGCGATAGCGAAGATCACCTTTGGATGCATCGATAATATCGATTGACTCCAAATGATCAATTCCGATAACCGGTACGTCATCCCAATCGGGCTGCCTGCCGAAAGCGAGCGAACTTAAAATCATCAGCTTGCGGAAAGCGTCCGTACCGTCCACGTCATCCGCAGGATCCGCTTCCGCGTACCCGTTTTTCTGGGCATGCAAGAGAGCTGCTTTGAACGAAGAACCTTCTTTACGCATTTTTGTCAAAATGAAATTTGACGTCCCGTTTAAAATACCTTGAATCCGTTTGATACGGTCGCCTGCAATAAGATTTGTCACTGTCCGGATAATCGGGACGCCGCCAGCTGTTGTCGCTTCGAATCCGACTTGCACATTGCGGAATTCTGCATGCTTCAGTAATGCAGGTCCGTGTTTAGCGAACATCTTTTTATTCGCAGTAATAATGTGGCAGCCCTTCTCAATCGCTTCCGACAAAAACGTATAGGCAGGCTCTTCCCCGACAATTGCTTCGAAGATAACATCGATTTCGGGATTATTCCATATTTCCTGAATGTCGTCGGTGAATTTCGCTCCTTGAATCGGCTTGCGTCTTTTCGCCTTGTCTTTCACAAGGATGGATACGACATCAACTGTGAAACCAGTGCTCTCTTTAATCTCCTCCCGCTTCTCCTGCAGGATTCTATACACACCTTCACCGACCGTACCAAAACCGAGTATGGCCACTTTAATTGACGGCATTATACCACCCTTCCTTCCTAACTTTGCTTTGTCATTTTAAATCAAAGTCGCTCTATTATCGGACTTCGACAGGCGCAGCTTTCTCAATCGCCTGCTGCAAGTCTGCAATCGTATCTTCCGTAGACTCAAGTCCGACAGACAGACGGATCAATTCTTCTGGCGTTCCCGTCTTTTTCAAGTCCTCAGCAGACAATTGCTGATGTGTCGTCGATGCAGGATGGATGATAAGTGATTTTGCATCCCCTACATTCGCTACGTGTGACCACAACGTAATATTGTCGATCACTTTGCGTCCTGCTTCACGTCCACCTTTAATACCGAAGACGATGATGGAGCCGAAGCCATTTTTCAAGTATTTCTTAGCATTTTCATACGTCGGATGGTCTTCCAATCCTGCGTATGTTACCCACTCTACAGATGGATGCGATTTTAGGAACTCAGCCACTTTAACGGCATTTTCGTTATGACGAGTAACACGCAAATGAAGCGTCTCTAGCCCTTGTAGGAAGTTGAAAGCACTATCCGGATCTAGGCAAGGCCCGAAGTCGCGCAGTAATTGGACGCGAAGCTTTGTCGCAAATGCAGCTGCCGCAGTGTCAATACCGTATCGAAGTCCGTTGTACGTTGTATCAGGCTCTGTAAAGCCAGGGAATTTCCCTCTCGTCCAGTCGAATTTCCCCGCGTCTACAACGACGCCGCCGATTGTTGTTCCATGGCCGCCGATCCATTTCGTCGCGGAATGAATGACAACGTCCGCCCCGAACTCGATTGGATTCGATCCGTATGGGGATGCAAATGTGTTATCGATGATGAACGGGATTTCATTCTCATGCGCAATGTTTGCGACCGCTTCGATATCGAGCACTTGAAGGCTCGGGTTCCCGATTGTTTCAGCGAATATCGCTTTTGTTTTGTCCGTGATTGCAGCACGGAAGTTTTCAGGGTTTTCTGCATCGACGAATTTTACATTGATGCCGTAGCGAGGAAGCGTGACGGCGAATAGATTATACGTTCCACCGTATAGGTTGCCCGCCGCGACGATCTCGTCCCCAACTCCAGCAATGTTCAAAATGGAAAAGGCGATAGCGGCCATACCGGAAGAAAGAGCGACAGCGGCTGTTCCACCTTCTAAAAGTGCAACTCTTTCTTCAAAGACAGCAACAGTCGGATTCGTGATTCTTGTGTAAATATTGCCTGCTTCTTGCAAGCCGAATAAGTTTTGGGCATGTTCAGTATCGCGGAAAACAAATGCAGTAGTACGGTGGATCGGCACAGCGCGTGAACCTGTAATAGGATCCGGCTTTTGGCCTCCGTGTAAAAGAAGAGTTTCTGGTTGAAGTTGGTTTGTCATTTTTATTACCTCCAGTGGATTTTTTTAAGATGAAAAGGCAATGCGGAGGCGTTGGGGGTTTTTGGAATAAAAAAAATAACCCCTTTCGCTAAGAGAAGGGTTACGCTTTCGCTTATTCCTCCTCTTATCTTTCAGACCGTTTGCACGAATCTGTAGGAAGTAGCACCTTTGCAAGTTCGTCACTTGCCGGTTGCCGGGCATCGCAGGGCCTAGTCCCTCCGCCGCTCTTGATAAGAGTTTGGGTATTCAGTTTTTCATCTTGTTGAACAGTATAGGAGACTCTTTTTGAAAAGTCAAGAGGTGAATTTATTTTTTTCTGAAACTTCCGCTTTATCTCTGATGTTATAATAGTTTTAGTAATTGGACTGACGGCGCAGGTGTGCTTGCATCGGACGTGGAACCTGCCTCTTTGGTCGCGTGGACACTTGCTTTGGACACGGAAGCACCCTCTTTGGACGCGCAGACACTCACTTTGGACGCGGGAGGGCCTTCTTTGGACGTGCAGCTACTTGCTTTGGACGCGATTCAACAGGCTTTGGACGTTGGTGCATATGAATATATTAATTTTGGAGGATTTATATGACGTTATGGATTTTGGGCATAGTCATTTGTGGTTATTTAGTCGGCTGCTTGCACGGTTCGACAGTTGCACATTGGATTTCTGGGGTTAATTTAAAAGAGACTGGTGTGAAAAATGCTGGGGCGTCGAATGCGATGATTGTTCTCGGGAAACGGTATGGCGCTCTTGTTGCATTAATTGATATCGGCAAAGGCGTTCTCGCGGTCATTGCGGTAAGATTGCTAGCAGGACATTTCGGACTGCCTGTAGAATCTATCATATTGTTATTATTTGTTGTCGGCGCAGCCGTTATATTCGGCCATAATTTTCCGTTCTATATGAAGTTCAACGGTGGTAAAGGAACGGCTACCGTAATCGGTGTACTTTTCGCCATCGATTGGCGATTCGGGCTTGCCGGGCTTGCTTTATTCATACTGGTTGCCCTTCTCACCGACATTCTTGTCATCGGCGTCTTCATGCTCTATATTACTCTCTTCGTCATGGCCGTTTGGCTCGATGGTTATTGGCCGATACTGATTGCCGTGTTGCTTTCCTTAATGGCGATCTGGAAGCATATCGAAAACTTCAAGCGAATTCGAAAAGGGACTGAACCACGGATTCGTGCATCATTCAAGAAAAAACAGAAGCACTCGGAATGAGGCTTCTGTTTTTTCTTATGCTATCCTTATCAAAAATCCAACCAAATCTTCACAGCCGTCCCTAAAATCAACACCGCCAATATACCCTGCAATATTTTCGTATTCATCTTCTGTCCCGCCTTTGCCCCTAGTGGAGCAGCAAGGATACTCGCTACAATCATGATGGCGGCTGGTCCGTAAAGAACTTGGTCAGTCACGATCTTCCCTACCGTCGAACCGATCGATGAGATGAATGTGATAGCAAGTGACGTTGCAATTGTCATGCGTGTCGGGATTTTCAAAACGACGAGCATGATCGGAACTAGAATAAAAGCACCTGCAGCTCCGACAATCCCAGCAGCAATGCCGACGATGAAAGCAAGTACGGCTGCAAGCCATTTATTGAAAACGACTTGATCCGCCGGAATATCATCCAGTCCTTTTTTCGGAATGAACATCATGACGGCCGCAATCGTTGCCAAAATGCCATACACGAGATTGATGCTTCCTTCTGATATCAAATTGGAACCATACCCTCCGATAAAGCTTCCGACTAAAATCGCACTTCCCATATAAATGATCAATGTCTTGTTAAGATATCCGCCTTTCCGGTACGCCCACACTCCGGATATTGTCGCGAAGAACACTTGGATTGCACTGATTCCTGACACTTCGTGTGCAGAGAATGCGGCAATTCCGAGCAATGGCGGAATGTATAATAGCATCGGATATTTGATAATTGATCCACCGATTCCGACCATGCCGGAAACGAAGGACCCTATAAATCCAATGAGAAAAATGGTAACGAGAAATGTCAAATCCATAAAATCACTCTCCTTAATTAGGAAAAGGGTATCTGTTTAGATACCCCCACCCTTTATTCAGCTTTCTTAATCCAGAACATGAAGACGCCTGCTTCTTCTTTTTGGTCAATCATTTCATGGCCGCTTGATTTTGCCCATGCTGTCAAATCAGCAACCGAACCTTTGTCAGTCGCTTGAATTTCTATAATTTCTCCTACTTCCAATTCCTTAATTGCCTTTCTTGTTCGTACAACCGGCATTGGGCATGCCAACCCTTTTGCGTCTAATACTTTTTTTACGTCCATTTGGTCATCTTCTCCTTATAATTAATTTGTCACCGTACCGCGCAACGGTTCGGTCCAATTTCCATTTCACGCTGTGTTTCCTCATTTGGCGCAATTTTACCCATGTTCATTTGACGGATTTCTTGGTATGCGTTCGGTTGAGGAGGCAAGTTTCCCGTCACCAATTGCCTGAATTCCTGTTCATCCTTAATATTCAAACCGTGGTTAACCTCAAATAGCTTCCCTAACTTTTCGGAGACACTTCCGTCGTCATTCAATTCTTCGATAATCATGAAGTGCGCCGGAAGAACGAGAAGATCCTTCGCTAACTCGCGGTAGCGGCTATACAAAGTCTCCCGCAAATCACCGACCCAATCTTCCGCCAATCCCGCAAGGTCAGGTCTCCCGATTGAATCAATGAATAAAATGTCTCCTGTCAATAAATAAGCGTCATCGACAATAAACGAAGTGGAGCCGATTGTATGGCCCGGTGAATAGAGCGCCTGAATATCGATTTTCGATGTCCCTACAGTTATGACACGGCCATCTTCTAACGGTTCGTATGCAAACGTTACTTCTTTCGCGTCTTTCGGCGGGAGCCAGTATGTTCCATTCACGGCTTCGGCAATTTTACGCCCGCCGGAAATATGATCAGCGTGCAAATGTGTATCGAGTACGTTCGTAATTTTCACGTCCAATTGTTTCGCGAAATCAAGGAAGACATCCGTCATTCTTGTCGCATCTACAATGACCGCTTCACCGTTTGACATGATCATGTAAGAAAGGCAACCTTTTCCGATGCGCACGAATTGATAAATCGAGCCGCCATCCTTCAAGTCACCTATTTTCACCGGCTCCAAATGCTCGCTCCACGCCTTCATGCCTCCTTGTAAATAGGAAACATCACGTCCCTCTTCAGCAAGCATTTCCGCGACGAAAACTGAAGAGCCTTCCTTTGCACAGATGACGATAATATCTTGATCGGTCGGGATTTGTGGAAGAATTTCTTCTACACCGTCCAATAGATCGAAATATGGGACATTCAAGTATTGAATGTTATCCCCTTCAATTTTCCAATCTGCGAATGCATCTTCATTACGGACATCCAAAATGAAGAAGTTCTCTTTATTGATCACCTTTTTTGCGACTTCCGCAGCCGTCATTGGTGTTACTGTCATACTTATCTCCTCCTATCTAGCAAAGTTCGTTATTAAATAGATTTTTCTATGGGACCGTTCCATCCACTCATGCCGGGTACAACATTTTTTACGTTCTTGAATCCTGCTACAGCAAGTTTTTGTGCAGCCATGTCGCTCCGATTGCCTGATCGGCAAACAATGTAGATAGAAGCTTCTTTATCTAATTCGTTAAAAGATTTTTCAATATCACCAAGAGGCAGCGACTGCGCTCCTGAAATATGGCCGAAAGCGAATTCCGCAGCTTCACGGACATCCAATAAAACAATCTCCTCTCGGTTCGAAAGTGCGGTTTCCAATTCTTCATTGGAAACGACATGAGGATAGCTCATTTCCTCTTTTTCCCCTCCTTCGGATTTTCGTAAATAATGGGTAAGCACTCCATCTTCTTCCGTTGTGCCTAAAAATTGATGTCCTGAACTTCCCGCCCAAGCTTTGAGGTCGGCGGAAGAACCTTTATCGGTTGCCTGAACCTCAAGGACACTACCGAGTTCCAACTCTTTCATTGCTTTTCTCGTCTTGACGACTGGCATTGGGCACGCCAAGCCTTTCGCATCGATTATGTGATCTGCTTTTATCATTTTCCGTCTCTCCAAGTACCCGCAGGGGTATATTTTTCTTTATAAAAAATTACTTAGTAGGGCCTTCCCAAGCCAACATACCGCCAGTCATATTTATGACTTGGTATCCGTAACTTTCCAAGAACTTCGTTGCCTGCCCGCTGCGTCCGCCAGAGCGACAAACCATAATATATTCCTTCGCTTTATCCAATTCGTTCATGCGGAACTCCAACAACCCTAAAGGGATATTGATCGCGCCAGGAATTTTACCTTCAGCTACTTCGTCGACTTCACGGACATCGATAATGTTCAGCGGTTGCCCAGCAGATAATTTTGTTTCGATTTCTTTTGCTGTCACTTCATTCATGTTGTTTCCTCCTAATTTAGATAAATAAATTCACACTGCCATCTTGTGCATCAGCTAAATAAGCAGCTACCCCTGCATAGTCAATCCCATCTAGCAATTCGTCTTGATGAAGACCTAACAAATCCATCGTCATCGTACAAGCGACAAGTTTAATATCCTGTTCTTGCGCTAGTTCAATCAATTGGGGAAGCGTCATCGCATTATGTTTTTCGATGACGTGCTTAATCATTTTTGGTCCCATTCCAGCCATATTCATTTTCGAGATGCCCATCTTATTAGCACCACGAGGCATCATTTTCCCAAACATCTTTTCAAGGAACCCTTTCTTCACGGGAACATGCTCTTCTTTCCGGAGTGTATTCAATCCCCAGAACGTATGGAAGATTGTCACTTCATGATCGTAAGCCGCCGCTCCATTTGCAATAATATAAGCAGCCATTGCTTTATCGTAGTCTCCACTGAATAAAACAATGGTTGTTTTTTTCGTTTCCGACAATCCTATCTTCCTTTCAAAATTATTATACACTACCCTACCCCGTAAGGTATAATGAATGCTAATAAGAAAAGAGTCAACAGTTAGCGACTCTTTACCAAAAGATCTACAGCTTCTTTTATAATCTCCTCTTGAGACATCGAATTAGTTTCATCAACGTTCTGCATACAAGAAATGATATTTGAGCTGACAATAACACCGATTGTACGGTCAATCGCCGAACGGGAAGCAGACAATTGTGTAACGACTTCTTTGCAGTCTTTTCCTTCTTCGATCATCCGTAAAATCCCTTTTATCTGACCTTCGATTCGTTTTAATCGATTTACGATTTTATCATCATATTCCAATTGTGCTCAACTCCTTTCTCGTTGATTACAAAACTGATTGTATACCCCTCCAGGTATAATGTCAAGCAACTATTCTTCTTGGATTCAGGATTCTGCAAAGTACGACAATTTATGATATAATAATAATAGACAACTTGATAGAGATCGTTTTCAACTAGTTGTTTTCCATCATGATTCGATTGCTTAGGGCATGCCCAAGCAATTTTTTTCATTAAGAATTATGATGAGAATGAACAGTAGGAGTGATCAGATTGGCTTTTCCACGCAGTGAAAAACCTGTTTCAGATTTTGTCGCAGCTCGTCATATCGATGAGGAAATCTCGTTCGTTCGCAATGATCATGAGGTGAACGGAACAATCCAAAAAATCCTAGAGAACTCAGTCATCGTTAAGATTTCAGAGGAAGATGCAGACCGAATCGGTGTCGCATCCAATCTCACCGTTGTTTCCCACAAGAACTACTCCGTAGTCTAATTTCATATGGGAAAAGGGCATTTCCACGTGGGAATGCCTTTTTCTTGTGCATTCTTTAGAACCGATGACTTTTATGTATGTCTTTCAACTGTTACATTCTTTAATGATCCGCATTGCGATGCCCGATAACTCCCCATGTTCAGTGAAACGTTCGCTGAGCATATCCGTCAGAATATGGTCGAGGAAGTATTTTACGCAGTTCATATTTTGAAATATCAGTATTGTTCTTAATGCTTCTTCATATATCTCTATAAACAATGGCTCTGGATTACCTTTTTGAATTTCACCAAATGCTTCATAAAGCAAATCAATTTTATCAGCAACAGATAAAATGCGCCCCTCCAATGTCTCATCTTTACCTTCCTTAAATCGCTCCAAATAAATGCCTTGAAACTCAGATGGAAGTTCCTTTTCTACAAACTTTCTTGTCATTTCTTCTTCTACTTCACTGAAAAGTTGCTTCAACTCTTTCGAAGCATATTTTACAGGTGTCTTTATATCTCCCGTAAAAAGTTCAGCGTAGTCATGGTTCAATGCCTTTTCATATAGGATTCTCCAATCCACTTTCTGTCCAACCTTTTCTTCGACCGTTCCAAGAAATTGAGCAATTTTCGTCACCTTAAATGAATGGCTGGCGACGGAATGGTGCTGATATTTGAACTTTCCTGGGCAACGGATAATTTGTTCTAAATCAGATAAGCTTTTAAAATATTGATGTACACCCATCCTCTTCATCACCTTTCTATAATAAGCATTATCAATACTTTCCCTTATTTCATCTAAATTATGCATGTAAGGGATTCATATCAAATAAGGCGCCTTTTCCTTTTTCGGAAAAGACGCCCACAATTTTATATAATAAAATACACCAAAACAGACAAACAGACTGATGTGATAGTCACCGCTATCAACGGCCTCATCGCGCGTTCACGCAGGTCTTTCAAGCTGACGTTCAATCCTAAACCGACCATGGCAGCAGTCAATAGCCATGTTGTCACTGTACTGATTCCTGTCATCACTTCATCAGACACAGGTATTGAATGACCTAATACATAACTTCCAAATATGCTTAACAGAATGAACCCGACAAGGAACCAAGGGAATTCGATTTTGTTCTGCCCCTCTTCTTCCCCTTTGCTTTTGCGCTTCATGAAATAAATGAAAATGAAGCATAACGGGACTAATAAGAATACCCTGCCGAGTTTCGCAAGCAATGCGATGGCGAGCGCATCTTCTCCCGCAGGAGCTGCGGCAATCGCGACATGCGCCAATTCGTGGAGACTCATGCCCGACCAGATGCCGTACTCAGTTGGGAGCAATGGCACAATCGGTCGCAATACTGTATAGCCAATTGCAAACACCGTCCCCAGCATAGCGATGATACCGACCCCGATTGCAGTATCTTCATCCTTCGCCTTGATGATCGGCGCAACCGCCGCAATGGCTGCAGCTCCGCATACCCCCGTCCCTACTCCAAGCAGTAAAGAAATATCTTTATCCGCCTTCAGCCACTTGGCAAGAAGGACCATAAGCCCGATGGCAAATGCAATGACGAGCACATCACGCGCCAGCAAGCCGAGTCCATCGCGGAAAACGACATCGATGTTTAATTTCAATCCGTATAAAATGATCGCTAATCTCAGCAGCTTTTTCGATGAAAACGTAATTCCCGCGCGAAGCGCTTCAGGATAACCGAATAATTGCCGGTATGCGACGGCAATTATGATGGCACTTGCCAATTGTCCGATATGGTTGAATCCAGGTACTTTCGCTAATAAAAAACCTAATAATGCAATAAAAAATGTGAAAGCGATTCCCGCAAACCACATGCTATTTTTTTGATTCACCTATACCACCTCCTATGTAAGCGTAATATGCAGTATGTCATAAGTAAAATAAATTATAATAATGCCTATGATAAGTAAAATGATATGATTGATTGCAAGGAGTGATGGAGATGGACCAGCAACTTCAAGTATTTGTAACAGTAGCGGAAAAAGAGAGCTTTTCACGCGCCGCTGAAGAGCATCATATGACCCAGCCGGCAGTAAGCCAATATATCCGGCAGTTCGAGGAACAGATCGGGACAAGACTGCTAGAGCGTACGAATAAATACGTCCGGCTGAACAAAGCAGGGGAAATCGTCTATCATCACGCTAAGGAAATCCTTGCTCTGTATACGAAAATGCAAAATCTTGTCGATGATCTAGCGAATAAGGCGAGTGGTCCTTTGTCGATCGGCGCAAGTTATACGTTCGGCGAATACGTGCTGCCACGCATTATCGCCAATTTGAAGCAGACTTATCCCGATATCCAACCGACAGTGACAATCGGCAATACAGCAACTGTCGCTGATTTAGTCGCAAGCCATCAGCTCGATATCGGCATCGTGGAAGGAAAATTCAATGCTGCAAGACTCATCGTGGAGGATTTTGCGGAGGACGCCATGGTAATCGTCTGTGCAGCCGACCACCCGCTTGCACGAAAAGGAAAATCTCTCGAAATGACCGAATTGGAGCAAGAGACTTGGATTGTTCGTGAGCATGGGTCGGGCACACGTGAAGCGATGGATAATTTATTTGAGCAGCATGGGATTTCACCGAGCAAACTAATGGATTTCAGCAGCACTCAACCAATCAAGGAATCTGTCGAGGCAGGCCTCGGTATAAGTCTGCTTTCCCATTGGTCGATTAAGAAAGAATTGAAAAACGGTGATTTACGAATGCTGGATGTCAAAGGGCTCCCTTACTGTCGCAAATTTTCTATTGTGACGAACACTCCTTTCCAAACGAAGGCGCTTGAAGTTTTCATTGATATCTTGCGGACTAAAAAATTATTGACGACGCTTTAACAGAAGGATTTCCACGTCCCCCTATCGAAGTGAAAAGGAGGAGAGGAGCTGTATAAGCAATGAGGAATATCGTATTGACAGCTATCATCATAATGGGTGCCCTTTATATATTTTTAATTCCACCTGATCCGGTCGGTTTCAAGATTTTCATGAAGCTAATTCCTATGGCACTCATTATCATATTCGCTGCGATGACGCCGTCACTGATTTCACATAACTATAAAAGAATCATTATTGCAGGGTTATTCATTTGCATGATTGCGGATGGTGTTATCTACTGGTTCATGGCAGGTCTTATTACTTTTTTCATTGGACATCTTTTTTACATCTTTGCTTTCAATTCTGCAAGCCGCAAACATATACCGAAATGGGCGGCAAGTTTGCTATTGTTATACGGCGTGGGCATGGCCATCTGGATTGCCGGCTCACAATTTGCTAATGGCGAATCAATTCTTGGGGTGGCTATCCTCGCTTATATCGCAGTCATTTTGACGATGGGCTGGATGGCGATTCGTACCCAGTTGAAGCTTGCCATTTTCGGGGCGCTGCTATTTATATTTTCCGATTCGGTGCTGGCGATTGACCGATTCGTCGTAGACATCCCCTACAGGGACGCATTTGTCATGGTGACGTACTATGCAGCGCAAGTCTTCATTGCTGCAAGCATCGGCAGTCGGGTCGTCAAGTATTCCGTGAATCGAAACAATCTGATAAGATAAGGGAAATAACGCTTTACACTAACTGGAGGTATTTGGAATGAAAGAAAAACTGATTGAACGCCTAACACGTTATGCAAAAATCGATACACAATCGGATGCAAATAGCACATCCACCCCATCCACACCAGGTCAGTGGGATTTGCTGCATGTGCTCGAAAAAGAACTTGCTGAAATTGGAATGGAAGAAATCACTTTAGACGAGAACGGTTATTTATTTGCCTCCCTTCCGTCAAATACTGACAAAGATCTACCGGTTATCGGATTTCTAGCGCACGTCGACACAGCAACTGACTATACAGGCAAAAACGTCAATCCACAGCGTATAGACAATTACGATGGAAACGACATCCAGTTGAATGCACAAACAACAATGTCCGTCTCCACATTCCCTGAGTTGAAAAATTATGTAGGCCATACACTCATCACAACAGATGGTACGACATTGTTAGGTGCTGACAATAAAGCCGGGATTGCTGAAATCATGACGGCGATGGAGTATTTGATTCAACACCCGGAAATTAAACACGGTAAACTGCGTGTCGCTTTTACACCTGACGAAGAAATCGGGCGCGGGCCGCATAAATTCGATGTGGAAGCATTTGGTGCAAAATATGCGTATACAATGGATGGCGGACCTCTTGGTGAACTGCAATATGAAAGCTTCAATGCAGCTGGAGCAAAAGTGACATTTCACGGAACAAACGTGCATCCAGGATCCGCGAAGGATAAAATGGTGAACTCAATCCTTATCGCGAGCCAATTCCAAGCGGCGATGCCTGCAAATGAAATTCCGCAAGTGACAGACGGTTATGAAGGGTTCGTCCACTTGATGGATGTAAGTGGATCTGTCGAAAAAACCGAGCTGCATTTTATTATCCGTTACTTCGATCGTGAAACATTTGAAGCGCGAAAGCAATTGTTTGTCGACTCTGTGGCTCAACTGAAAAAAGAGCATGGCGAACATGCCGTGGAACTTGAGCTGAATGACCAATATTTCAATATGGGTGAGAAAATCGAGCCTGTCATGGAAATTGTAGATATTATTTCGGATGCATTCAAAGCACTCGATATTAAGCCGGATATCGTGCCGGTGCGCGGTGGTACGGACGGATCCCAGCTTTCCTATATGGGCATGCCGACGCCGAATATTTTTACGGGCGGCGAGAATTACCACGGTAAATATGAATATATCTCCGTCGACAATATGGAAAAGGCGACGAATGTCATCATCGAGGCTGTAAAGCTTTTCGAAGAACGTGCATAAGGAGGGCGTCACTGTGAAAGCCATTTGGATAGGTATACTGTCATCTTTGTTTTTTGCGGTGACGTTCGTATTGAATCGGTCGATGGAAATTTCGGGAGGCAGCTGGTTATGGAGTGCCTCCCTCCGTTATTTCTTCATGGTTCCGTTTTTGATTGCCATCGTCGCTTATCGTAAAGGGCTTCGGGATACAAGCAAAGCTATGGCCGCGAAGCCCCTTCCCTTCTTTGGCTGGAGCGTCGTTGCTTTCGTCCTTTTTTATGCACCCCTCACTTATTCCGCTGCGTACAGCCCAGGTTGGCTCCTTGCGGGGACTTGGCAATTGACGATTGTTGCAGGCGTTCTGTTGGCGCCTTTGTTCGTCATTGTCGTGAAGACTAATGAAGGAGAAAAGAAGATTCGGCAGAGAATCCCCATAGTTTCGTTGCTCATTACATTAATCATTTTTGCGGGTGTCATTTTATTTCAAATTCCGAACGCAAACAGTGTCGATACACGTACTTTATGGCTCGGCATCCTTCCCGTTATCGTAGCAGCGTTCGCCTACCCGTTAGGCAATCGAAAGATGATGGATTTATTGCAAGGAAGGCTTGATACCTTTCAGAGAGTGCTAGCGATGACGTTGATGACCATTCCGGTTTGGATCGGTTTTGCTGTCTATGCGATGTTCACTGTCGGACCGCCATCCATGAGTCAGGTCATTCAGTCGTTAATTGTCGCAGTCAGCTCGGGCGTCATTGCGACAACGCTGTTCTTCATGGCGACCGACCTTGTCCAACATGACCAGGGCAAGCTCGCTGCCGTGGAAGCGACCCAATCGACAGAGCTCATTTTTGCGATGATCGGCGAAATGATCATTTTACATATTGCGCTGCCTGGCCCGCTTTCGCTGATTGGAATATTGGTGATTATTATTGGGATGGGATTGCATAGCTATCAGACGTCAGTAGGAAGAAAGAAGAGCCTTACAATAACACAACCCTAACGTCCTATGATTCGGATCAAACCGAATATAGGACGTTTTTTTATCGAAAACTATCAAACTATTCTACTTTATCAGTTGATTCTTAGAATTAAAAGTGATATATTGGTTTACAGGTTCAATAAATTTTATTACGGGAGGAATAATCAATGAACAGAGCTATTTCCGCTACAAAAGAGTTCCAGGTACATGATGTAAGCGCACTGGAGAAAGCGAAGGAAATTATTGAGAGCAGTTCAACCGCCCGAGAAATACAACAAGAAGTGATTGATGCAGTTGAAAGGAATGCGATATGGAGAGGTGAGGAATGCCTTAACCTATTGGCTCCTGAAGCCCCTACCAGTCAAACTGTCCGGAATTTGCTTGCATCTGAAGTAGGCACCCGTGCCGCAGAAGGCCATATCGGACCAGAGCAGCGTTGGTTTGCAGGTACGAAGCATATTGATGAAATTGAAGCACTTTGCGTGGAATTATTGAAAAAGGTCTTTAAGTCCAATTACGCCGATCACCGATTGGTTGCAAGCATGATTGGAAATATGGCAGTCTATGCTGCGCTAACTGAACCAGGCGATCAGATCATGACCATTTCCCAGCCATTGGGTGGCCATTCCAGCAACAGGCAAGATGGCCCTGCAGGAATCAGGGGGCTGAAAATTGCAGATGTGCCAATGAATGCGAAGGAACTGACTGTGGACTTGGAAGAATTCGAGCGCGTAGCCAATGAATTGAAACCGAAGCTCGTTACACTCGGAGCTTCGATGACGCTGTTCCCTTTCCCTATTAAAGAAATGGCGGAAATTATCAAGCCTTGGGGTGGTCGAATCTTCTTTGATGGAGCCCATCAACTAGGTTTGATCGGCGGAGGTCAATTCCAAGATCCTTTGAGAGAGGGTGCAAGCGTGATGACAGGATCTGCTGGAAAAACGTTCAGCGGCCCTCAAAGTGGGATCATTGTCTGGAATGATCCTGAACTGACAAAACCTTTGACAGACGCCATATTCCCTGCCCTCGCGGCGACCCACCAAGTGAATCGGGTGGCAGCACTCGCGGCATCCGCAGCTGAATTCCTGGAATTTGGAGAGGAGTATATGGCTCAAATTGTTACAAATGCGAAAACACTCGGCCAAGCCTTCCATGACCGAGGCATAACAGTCCTCGGCGCCCATAAAGGCTTCACAGAGACACACCAAGTCATTTTGGATGTAAAAGAATTCGGTGGAGGTCTTCACGTCGGACACGAATTGGCGAGAGCCAACATCATTACGAATAAAAACTTGATCCCAAGTGATAAAGCAGAGGATAAGGACCGTCCTAGCGGGCTTCGTATCGGGACAATTGAAGTGACTCGCTTGGGGATGAAAGAGGAAGAAATGAAACAGATCGCTAACCTGATTGCAGATATTCTAACTTCAGCCAAAGACATTGATACTGCAAAAGAAGAGGCAATCCGCCTGCGCAAGCAATTTACAAAGCTTCAATACTGCTATGACTGAAGCTGTTACATTCTAAAAAAAATATAACAAACAGGGTGTGGATGTTGAATCCTCTACCCTGTTTTTTACTTTCACTTATAGTTTTTCCGTCTTTGTTAAATGCTTTCCGAGCGTGAGCCAGTTCTCTTCAACGAGGCGAGCTGCTATTTCGACTTCCCCCCGTTTACACGCCGCAATTATTTCTTGATGTTGTTGGACAGATTGATGACTATCGATTGATTTGAATTTCATTAACGTTAGTCTGTGAACTTTAGGAAGGATTCTTTCAAGCGCTTTGTCAATCTCTCCGTTGCCTGCAATCTCAAGGAAGATTGCATGGAATTCAGTGTCGGCATTGATGGCTTCGGTACTGTCATTTTGCTCCAAAGCCTTCGCCAGATTTTCATTGCTTGCAGTCAGCCTTTGCAATTCGGGATTTTTCATAAGCGGAACAGCCAATTTTGTCGCAAGGGCGTGAAGAGCCGCCACGACTGTAAATGCATGTCTAGCCTCCTTTTCATTCAATTCCGTAACCCGCGTGGAAGACCCAGGAAAAGCTTCGACTAGCCCCTCATCCTCCAATCGCTTCAACGCTTCGCGTACAGGTGTCCGACTTACTGCAAATTGTTCAGCGAGCTTATTATCATTCAGTCTCTGCCCCGGCTCCAACTCTAAATTAATAATTGCATTTTTAAGAGCGTCGTACACTTGATCTTTTAGAGTCGGCCGACTAATTTGTTGTAAAGTTTTCTTTTCCATACAACCAGTATATCGCATATGAAATAGGTGGACAAACTTACCAGTGAAGCGCATCTTAGATGTCAGAATTTTGTTTCATACATATTGATAGCGGTGTACAATGTAGATAATGGGAGGAGGGATGCTTATTGAAGAGACTCTTACCGATCTTATTTATTTTCCTATTAGGAGCTTGCAATCAATATGCTACTGACATAATTAAAGTCGATTCCGGAACTTCCGGTTCAATCGAAACCGATTCTATAACTATGTCAAAGAGTAAACCTGAGGATTTCAATTTTTCTATCCAATTCGGCCATTGGAGTAGTAATGAAATTAATACATTTGAAGGCACTTTCACGAAAGATTTAATTGAGGCAGGAAACGTAACAACCGATGTAACATTTACTGAAGAGGAAATGGATTTTATTTACGAGAAAATGAAAGAGATTAACATTACGGACGCCAAACAATTAATACCTGAAATCATCGATTGTTCTGTAGAACCATATGAGGAGGATATATGGGAGGTTCTTATCAACGGAGAAACAATAAGACATTCTGTTTCCGGAACCTATTGTAACCCCACGCCAGATGCACAACAGCTTTTAGAGTTACGAGATACTATTTTCAAATTAATTAAAGATAAAGATTCATATAAGGAGCTTCCTAATGCTGAAGGCGGATATGAGTAATTTCTATTCCACAAAAAAACGCTCAGACTTTCGAGCATTTTTTTCGTCTACAAAAATATTCGAAGTACAACGAAACAATTAACAAACTAACTAACACCGAATCTATAACTCGGACAACTATAATACCATACAATTCAATCGAAACTGGATCAATGAAATACCAGGATCCAAACAAAAAAAGAGATAATAAAGTAATAACGGCCCAATACATCGCTTTTTGTATCGTTGTTATTCCCCTACCCTTATTACCATTATACTTTGCCGTTCGATAGCACATATATAGACCAATGACACATATACCGACGAATGTGCTTCCGTGTTGCAGGAATTTGTAAACAGGGATATTCCTATCAAAAACTTGAAAAGTATAAGTAAGCGCTGGTAGTTTATTCACCATAAAACCATTTATATGAGTAAACGAATCCCAGGCTACATGGGTCAACATGCCAAAAAGCGCCGAGTAGAGGAAGACAACAGCTTTTAACGATTTAGATGCATCTCGCTTTTCAAAATGCGTATCTTGCAGAAAAAACGGCAAATGATTAAATAAAGTTCTATGTATATATGCTTGATAAATTAAATAAACAACCGCAACTACTGGAAGATTAAAAGTCACAAACCCGATAAGTGTGTGGCCAATCTCACCAGATGGTTTTCCTCTAAGAAAGTACTCAAAGTCAGGCGACATGCTTCCTAAAACCAATGCTAAGAAATTAACATACTTACTGTTTCTCGAAAAAGGCAAGATTGCCGCTGGATGAGCGAACGTCAAGGGCATATAATCTACTCCCAATTATGCTTGATTAGTATTGTTAGCTGTAAAATCTCATTTTTTTCAGAACCATTTATTTTCCACTACTAATCATACGCCCCACATCACAAAAAGGTTTCCAAGATTTAAGAGTCTTGGAAACCTAACACCAATATTATTTGTCATTTATCCGAACAACTAAATTACCTATTGTCATTTATACGTTCCAATAATCTCCACAGCTTCTTCTGCTAATGAAGTATCTACGGCTTTATTAAAATCAATATCACCCAAGATTGCTCCATTCGCTTTATACGTATCGTATTGCTTCTTGATATCATCTACGAACATTTTTCCATCCGGATCCAGCCCGGTGACATTCACTTTATCCCATAGCTCGGGATCTTTCAAAGCGGTATGCTGCACCATGATGTCAACGATATCGTCTTTGCCTTCCCCTTTGAAGAACGCATCGTTGTAATCCCGAACACCTTTCAAATAAGCAGCCATAAAGCGGAGTGAAACGTCCTCCTCACCCATGAATTTCGGGGAAGCCAAAACCATGGCGATCTGCGATTCAGGAGCATAATCGGTTGCATCTTTGAAACGGACATGGAAACCATTTGCGACTCCTTGTGCAATTAACGGTTCGATGCTAAGTGCCGCGTCAATTGTTCCTGCGTCAATCGCGCCAAGCATCGCACCGAAATCCGCGATATGGACATACTCCACGTCTTCCTCAGTTAATCCCGCATGTTTCAACATTTCCTCGTAAATATATCCATCAATCGAGTTTCTGGAAGACACGGCAATCTTCTTCCCTCGGAAATCAGGATAATCTTTAATTTCATCTACCATATGGTTACCGATGACGAAGGTGAAATACGATTTGCCCGGCATATTATGTCCTTTATCCGCAATGATTCGAACATCGATGCCTTGTGCAATGGCGTTGAAAAATGATGCGGTCGAGACGCCGCCCGCAATATCGACTTCACCCGCTGCAAGTGCAGGCAGCATGTCGTCGCTATTAGCGAAATCAGCAAATTCCACTTCAATATTGTAATCCTCAAAATACCCTTTTTCCTTTGCTATATAGAACCCTGCACCAGAAGCCGCTCCGTCTTCGGCAATCAACACCTTCACCCGCTTATCAAGTGGCGCCAAATCCCCGGATGGCGTCTCAACGACTGTATCGCCAGGTGGTGTTTCCACTTTTGTTTCTGGAGTGGGCTCTTGTTTGGCACATGCTCCGACAAGTAAGAGCATGGCAGCCAAAATCATCATCCAACCATACTTGAACCCTTTCACCTTTTCTCCCCATTTCATCTATTCTCTTTCCTTGACCGTTGCACTTCATCTTGCAAATGCTTCCAAATATCGACAAACTGCTCCGCAAGCTTTGGATCTTTCCGGATATCTTCCATCGTTCTCGGTCGCGGTGTGTCGATTCTAATTTGCTGAATGATTTTTCCAGGCTGCGCACTCATAAGCAAAATCCGATCACTCAGCAACAATGCTTCATCAATGCTATGTGTTATGAAAATCACTGTCTTTCTCGTTTCCGACCATATAGAGAGCAATTCTTCCTGAAGGATGAATTTATTTTGTTCATCCAACGCGGCGAACGGTTCATCCATAAGGAGGATTTCGGGGTCATTCGCGAATGCACGGGCAATGCTCACCCGCTGTTTCATCCCCCCCGATAACTCTTTCGGGTAGAGATGTGCAAACCTGTCAAGCCCCGTCTTTTGTAAGTAATATTCCGTCCTCTCCTCAATGACATCCTTCGGCAATTTTCGCATTTTCAGCCCAAAGGAAACATTATCCTTCACAGTTAGCCAAGGGATGACTCCCCGTTCTTGGAATACCATCGATTGGAGAGGGCGTCCTTCCTGCTCCGAACGGATTTCGAATTCACCGACGCTAGGCTGTTCAAGCCCCGCCAGTATGCGCAATAAGGTCGTCTTGCCACAACCGCTCGGTCCGACAATGCAGACAAATTCCCCTTCTCCGATTGAAAGGGAAATATTGTCGAGCGCCGTCACACTCGATTGTTTTTTGTAAAATGCCTTCGTCAAATTCCTAATTTCGATTTTCGCTTTCTTCCTCACTCAATCACCTCCAAGGTAACAACTTTTTCTGAAGACCACGAAGCATCAAGGAGAAGAGATAGCCAAAAAATGAAATGAGAATGAGTCCGACAAACATTTCCTTTAACAGAAATGCCTTATACGACGTCCAGATCAAATATCCGATCCCCGAAGTCGCCCCCATCATTTCCGCAGCGACAATCGTCAACAAAGCGATCGCCTGCCCCATCTGGATCCCTTCCAGCATGACCGGCAACGCGCCAGGCAATGCGATTTTGAAGAAGAACTGCATCTTACCGGCTCCATAATTATTCGCAACGTCCAAATAAATTCGATCGATATTCAAGACTCCAGCCGCCGTATTAATGACAACCGGGAAAAACACGCTTCCCGCAATCGTGACAACTTTCGACAAATCACCAATTCCAAATAGGATGATGATGATCGGCAACAATGCAAGCGTTGGAATTGGCATAAGCGCCATGACAATCGGCTGAACGAAATGCCGGATCGGCGAATAAAGTCCCATTAGCAAACCGATGATTACGCCCGGTATGACGCCCGCGAGGAATCCTGCAAAAATCCGATATAAGGAAACCCCAATATGATCCACCATTACCCCATTCGCGATCATTTTGAAAAATGTGCCTAAAATGGCGGATGGCGGTGGGAAAAACCGGATATCCATCATCCCTGTCCTCGACATCACTTCCCACAACAGCAAAAGGAAGATTGGCGAAGCGATCGTCAATAGCTGCTTATATCGTTCCTTCGATTGTCTTTGCTTCCATTCCCGCTGCTCGATTTCATACGGATCGCGTCCAATAGTCGCCTTCTCTTTTTTCAACGTTCACCACCTCTTCATAACAATAGTATGTGTACGCCTATAGGTTTGGTTGGGCAGATGAGGAGGATTTTAGCGAATGAACTCGGATCGGCGTATGTAAGCGAGAGTATATAAACACAACAAAAAAGCATCCCGCCGCCATTTCTGACAGCTAGATGCTTTCTTGCTCTATTCAATTAACCGCGCCAGGCGCTCATTCCGCCTCTGACGTTAATAACATTCGTGAAGCCTGATTTTTTCAGCATATTTGCAGCTTGTGAACTGCGCATGCCGCTTTGACAAATGACGACCACTTCTTTATCCTTATCGAGTTTATCCAACTTGGACTTCAACAAGTTCAAAGGGATATTCTTAAATTCATGAATATGGCGCCCTTTATATTCCGCAGGTGTTCGGACATCGATGAATTGCTTTGAGTTATCCTTCAAAATATCTTTCAACTGTTCAGTCGATATTGTTTTGACACCTTTTGACGGCATCATGCGCCATGCGAAAAACGCGACAATTGCTATGATGATGATCCATTCCATGGATACTCTCCCCTTCAGTTTGTGGATTGTGCAGCAGAGTAGGCATTATACCCACCCTCCATATGTTTTACTGTTTCAAAGCCGCGCGCTTTCAAAATACTGGATGCGATTGCTGATCGCGCCCCACTTTGGCAATGAACGAGCACTTTCTTGCTTTCCGGAATGTCGGCATCACGCAATTTTCCGAGGAATAAATGCTCCGCTTCGTTCAAATGACCATTATTCCATTCGCTGTCATTACGCACATCGATGACAAACGCATCTTCGTCTCCCATTTCTTTAAGGAAAGTCGGAACAGGCAACGTTTCATATGTCACGAGGTCCTCGCCCTCAAGCAGAGCTGGATCGGCGAATGCGATGATCGTATCGAGCCCGATGGATTGCAGTGTTTTTTGCACTTCTTCCTGTTCACCACTATCCGCGATGACGACAATCTTTTCATCGTATTTCACCAACCAACCAGCCCAGTTGGTGAATGATTTATTGAACGGAATATTTACGGATCCTTTCAAAAGGCCTTTCTCCGCTACTTTGGCAGGCCGCGTATCCAAGACAAAAACTTGTTCTTCTGCTGCCAGTTTTTCAAGTTCCTCGCTCGTTTTGAGAATCCTTACTTTTTCATCATTCAAAATAAAAGGGCCTTCCTTATTCAGCTTCTTCATTTCCGCAAAATAAACAGGCGCTTCCGGCTGGTCTTTCAAAAGTTCTGCGACGAATTTTTCTTCTTCGTTTATTTGCAGCGCCCAGTTGAATTGCTTTTCGTAGCCTACCGTTGAAATCGGAACCGCTCCAAGTGATTTTCCGCAAGCAGAACCTGCACCGTGTCCAGGCCAAACGACGAGATGATCGGGCAGAGTTATAAAGCGCTGAATGGATCGGTACATATCCCGTGCGCCACTGTCAGCGGTTCCTCCGATGCCTGCCGCTTTTTCAAGCAAGTCCGGTCGACCGACATCACCGACGAAAACGAAGTCTCCCGTGAAGATACCCATCGGACCCGTCGCACCGCCACCCCGGTCCGTCAACAGAAATGATATGCTTTCGGGCGTATGTCCTGGTGTATGCCACACTTCAAAATCAATATTTCCAATCGAGAACTTTGAGCCTTCCTTTACGAGTTCAACATCGATTCCATCAGTAAAGCGATACTTCCAATTTTCATCGCCTTCGTCAGATAAATATAGCTTCACGCCATGTTGAACAGCCAACTGCCGCGCGCCGGAGACATAGTCGGCGTGGATATGCGTATCCGCCGCTGCAGTGACACGCAGACCTTCTTTTTCAGCCGCTTCCAATATATGATCAAAATTGCGGGGTGCATCGATAATGATGGATTCACCCGTTCGTTGACATCCAATTAAATAAGCATTTTGCGCTAACTTCTCATCTGTAAATGATTTGAAGTACATATATACCCCTCCATGTATTTTTATTGTAAACTTAATATACCACCAGGGGTATTAGAAATGCAACAATTTTGTTTATCACCGCTTAGGAGGTGGTTATCACCACTTGGGGGATGATTATTACCACTTAGAATGAGTTTATCACCACTCAGACGGCTTTTATCACCACTTAGAAAGGCTTTATCACCACTTAATCAATAACTTCGGATCGCTGGATATAATTATCAACGACTTGGGGGAGTTTACCTCCGATGCTCGGCTCATTACCACCGATTCGGGCGACTTTACCACCGTTGCTCGACCCGATACCACCGATTCCACCGCCCATTGAAGACAATTCAACAAGAATGTACCCTGTGGGGCACTTCCAAATAAAAAAGAGAAGCCCCATTCGGCTCCTCCCCTACTTGATCAATCCAAATTCTTTCGCTTCTTGCATTAATTCTTCTCTAAACTTCGGATGGGCGATATTAATTAATGCTTCTGCCCGTTCAGACAACGACTTACCATGCAATCTGGCAATCCCGTACTCCGTCACTACATTATCCACATAGTTTTTCGATGTCGTTACTACAGAGCCTGGTGCCAAATTCAGTTTGATTCTCGAAATCGTGTCGTTTTTCGCCGTCGAATGCATGCACACATACCCTTTGCCGTATTTCGACAGACGAACGCCTCTTGCGAAATCGGCCTGGCCGCCACTAGAAGAATAATAACGACCCGCAACGGTTTCGGACGCACATTGTCCATATAAATCGACTTCCGTCGTCGCATTGATCGACACCATATGATCTTCTTTTGCAATTTCGTATGCATCATTGACGACACTTACCGGCAAGAACTCTACTGAAGGGTTATTGTTCAGGAAGTCATATAAACGTTGAGAGCCGAAAGCGAATGTCGCAATGATCTTCCCTTTATGGGACGACTTTTTCATTCCATCCACCGCGCCTGCCTCAACGAGATCGACAATGCCGTCCGTCAGCATTTCCGTATGGATGCCTAAATGCTTACGGTCCTTGAGCATTTTCATGACAGCATTCGGAATCGCCCCAATGCCGATTTGCAGCGTATCTCCATCCTTGATATCTTCTGTAATAAGCTCGGCAATTTTAAGGTCTTTCTCGGTGATTGGGGGTGAAATGCCCTCTATCAAAGGCACATCATTTTCAATGAACCCAGCAATTTGACTAATATGAATTTGATTCGCCCCAAAAGTGCGCGGCATATGCTTATTCACTTCTAAGACAAAAGGAACTTGCCCGATAAATTCGGCTGCATAATCCGCATTCGTGCCAAGCGAAAAATAGCCGTGCTCGTCCATCGGTGAAGCGGTTGCCATCACTATTGGCTTCTTAGTCGTTTTCTGAAGCAATCTATACATTTCCTGAAACACATTTGGAATTAATTCGACATGCCCTTCCCAATATGCTTTCCTCGTTGCTCCGCTAAGGAAGTACGAAATATGTGAAAGATGGCCTTTCATTTTACCGTTTATATAATCTCGTTCACGCAGTGCTAACATTTGATGCACTTTGACGTTGTTCAATTTCTCATAATGCGCCTCAAGTAAATCCAACAAACCGTGGGGCTCGCCATTCGAAAGAGGGATGATGATATCTGTCTCCTTATCAATCAATCCGATAAGTTCCAACGGTTGTAAACGCTTTGTCATATGTCACACTTCCCTGTTGATGTATTGACATCAGTATAGTATAGACGAAGAGTCTGCTCAACTTGTTGAAAAGTGCGAGAATATTTATAATAAAGACATGACAAAATTAACAAACGATCAAATTAGACAATTGAATAGCTATAGTGTTTACGTAACTCACCCGCAACATCTCCTATTCACTTTACACGACTTGTTGGATAATGAAAAAACAGAGGATTGCATTCAAGCTGTACAAACAGTGAGCGGAAGCCCGAATATGACGGTCGCGGCGTCTTTTTTCATGCGGCGTGTTGGAATGTTTATCAATATGCAGTTGTATAACTTGTCTGCCTACGATGAAATTTGGAATGGCGATGCAACGAAGATGAGCTTTGGAGCAATTGAGGAGTATGGAAATCGGACAGTGAGTACTTTTGTCGAAGAAGGCGACTGGCAAGAGGTGGATGAAAACGAACATCGAGACGTTATCCGGAAAATCTTGCTGCAAGCAGACAAAGTCATCCGTCAAATCCGGACAGTCACCTCTGTCTCTCCGTTGACACTTTGGGAGAACATTTTCGGCTTTTTACTGTGGCAATATCACGTCATGCTGAACGACCCAAGCATGAGTGTGGAAGCGCGAAACAATCTGGATATATTAAAAAATGACGAAACATGGAAAGAGATTGCACTTCACTCTTTATTCGCGAAATACCTAAAAGGAAACGAGCCATCCGAACTGCTGAATTCGACAGTCCGGACGACTTGCTGTTTTTCGAAAGATGTACCAGGGTTAATGCAATGCGGATTTTGTCCACTCAAAACCTAACCTGCCCGATACGCCAAATAACTCTGCTTTATGGAATAAATGACGCCAATTGCAGCGCCACTATAAAAGAAGCCCATAAAAATCCCGGCAGGTAAATTGCCGCGATGGCTGATGAATATGGATAGAAGCAATGCGGCTATTGTGGCCACCGTCGATAACCAGCTCGACTTAACACCAAACAGCCATTTTGCGGCCAAAACGATCAATAAAACAACCGGCACCGCCCAAATCGCATCCCACATGTTTGTGTGGATGATTGGATATTCGGTAAACATGAAATCAGTCCTTTTTTTAATAAAGGATTTCCGTAAGCGTCTTATTTATTCATTTTTGAGGAGGGGAATCAATGATACATGTATCGGGTAATGTTATAGATAGCGAGACGCGATGTACACATTATCATTCTGAGCTCGATATTATTGCTATTAAGTTTTATTGCTGTGATACATATTTTCCATGTTTTCAGTGCCACGAAGAGTCTGGGTGTGGAAACCCTAGAGTGTGGCCTAAAGAGAAGTTTGGTGAGCAAGCAATCTTATGTGGTAAATGCAAAAATGAATTGACGGTTAATCAATATAAGGATAGCGGATATATGTGTCCCTCTTGCGGAGCAAAATTCAATCCAGGATGCGGGTTGCATTGGGATTTGTATTTTGAAAAATAATATATATTGAAACCACCAGTAAAAACTGGTGGTTTCAGCCTGTTGACAAACGCTCGCATCCGTTGTTGCTCGTCTCGTAGGGGCGAGTCATGCAACCGTTGCCACAGGACTTGGCGATCTTAGGTTGCCTTCCTTGGCAAGCGTTTTCAATCAGGCTGAGAAAAATTCCAGCCCATTGCTACTTGCCTTAAAAACTATATGATTCCCATTTTCTTAAGTTCTTGTATCTGTTCGTCTGTTAATTGAACTTTTTCCTTTAAAATTTCTTCAGTATGTTCGCCTTTATCCGGTCCCAGATGGCGTACCTCACCTGGCGTTTTTGAAAACTTAGCCACAACATTTGAAACACGCATTTCACCAAAGCTGCTATCCTTCACCTTGATAATGGATTCTCGATATTGATAGTGCTCGTCTTCAAATAATTGAGCAATATTATACATAGGCCCTACAACTGCTCCAGCTTCATTAAAAATATCAACAACTTCCGTATAAGAAAACTGTCCAATCCAATTTCCAATAATCTCATCTAGCTCTGCTACATTTTTTAGGCGCTGTTCATTCGTTGAAAATTTTGGATCTGTAATTAAGTCTTCTCGCCCTATTGCACGGAAGATATTTTCTGTAATTGACTGTGTAGAACCAGACAAGGCAACCCATGTTTTATCTTTTGTTAAGTAGGCATTCCGCGGAGCAGTTTGCAAACTACTATTACCAATTGGTACAGGAATTTTTCCTAATTGGTCATAAGCTGTGATTTGTGGTTCTAACAATCTCATTAATGGCTCATATAAGTTAATATCAATTTGTTGCCCTTCTTCTACACCATTTTTTATTTGGGCATAAAGGGCAATCATAATAGAGAGAGCGCCAAATATGCTTGACACACCATCTGCCAGTGCCATACCTGGCAAAGTTGGTTTTCCACCTTTTTCTCCATTAATAGAAGTGAAACCACTCATAGCCTCCGCGACTGTTCCGAATCCTCCTCGTCTTGCATAAGGTCCTTCTTGGCCAAATCCCGAAGTACGTAATAAAATCAATTTAGGATTTGCCTCCAATAAAGTAGGCCAATCTAATCCCCATCTATCCAATGTTCCAGGCCGAAAATTCTCTACAACAACATCGGCATCTTTCACCAACATTAAGAATATTCGTTTCCCCTCTGATGTTTTTAAATTAAGAGTAATGCCTTTTTTATTTCGGTTAAGGGTTTTCCAAAAAATACCCTCTCCATCCTTTTGAGCACCATACTTTCGTGCATGGTCTCCGTTTTGCGGATGCTCAACTTTGATCACTTCTGCGCCGTAATCTGCTAAAAATGTACTAGCCCATGGTGCAGCTAACATTGTCGATATATCTAAGATCCTTAGTCCTTGTAGCGGCAACATGGTATCAGACCTCCTTTAATTGAGCTTCATATTGCATTCTAGCTTCTTTTTTCATTTCCTCGTATTGCCTATAGATTTCAAATTGTGCGTGTATACGCTTAGCTTTTTCATAATGTGGAATATCAATCATTTTTCCTTTGAAATTAATTGCCGCAAGTCCTTCTCGAACTGCCTTTTCAAAGGTTTCAACCAATTGTTTCGCTTCTGCTACTTCTTCAACATCTGGCATGAAAGCTTCATTAAAGATTTCTACATTTGATGGATGGACGCAGCTATTTCCAGCAAAGCCATGTTCATATGCTAAACGAGCACCATTGGCAATTTCCTCTAAATCCATATAGTTTGCAATACTAGACATTAAACCCATTGGTACTACGCCATAAGCACGCGCTGTAATACATATTTGCATGCGTATATTTTTTAGTGCCTCTGCAGTAGAACTATTTATTTTCATTTGTAAATCCTCTACAAAATCTTCGGCACCTAACGACACTGATTGAATACGATTACTACTTTGTAAAATAGAGGAAAGGTTTATATAGCCCTTTGCTGTTTCTATTAAAACAGCTAATTGGATTGAACTGGCCTTAAGCCCATGCTGAGCTTCAAGATTCGTAAGAAAGGTGTCAATTTCTTTTATCTGATCAGCTGACTCTACTTTAGGTATATAGATTCCCGTCAATCGCGGAGAAATAGATGCTTGAATATCATCCCATAAAAGCTCCTCCGTATTGTTTACACGTACATATACTGCACTTCCTCCCTTTGAGGCAATTTCAACCCCGTTCTTTAAATAGGAACGTGCTTCAATCTTGCGCGTGTACGGTACACTATCCTCTAAGTCCAATACAATAATATCCGCATTGCGTAATGGCGCCTTTTGTACAAATCTTTCATTTAGGACAGGCATTATGAGTCTTGATCGGTGAGGATGCAGCATAGTGGATTTCCCCCTTTATAAAAGTGCTCCTTTTATTTATAAATGGAGTCGTTTTCGCATATTTACAAAGTGACGGCGTACGGCTTGTTCACTTTGTAATACATCTCGCTCTTTAATTGCGTTTAATAATTCTAAATGCTCCTCTACTGCGTGTGCTTGGTGCATTTTATTTGTAAAGTTTTGATCCCGTACTTCTTTAATAAGTTGCATATTTAGTTTAATGAAGTTTTCTAATACATTATTATTGCAAGCTGCAGCGAGAGCTAAGTGAAAGTAGGTGGAAGAACTGAAGTCATCTTCATTTTTTTGACGTCGCAATAAGTCTTCGATTTCTTGGATTTCTTCGTCTGTAATTCGTGCACACACTAATGTACACATACCTACTTCCAACAGCTCCCTCGCCTCTAACAAGTCAATAATCTCAGATTTTTTAAGCTCTACTAAAATGTTCTCTCCAACCGAAATATTTGAATCAATAGGCTTCATTAGAATTCGTCCTGCGCCAGGTCTAGTTTCAATAATCCCCCGTGATTCCAATACTCGAAAAGCATCACGAAGTGTGCCGCGACTGACATTTAATTGCTCTGCTAGATTTCTTTCTGTCGGTAATTTATCACCGATTTTGAAGATACCTTTTTCAATGTTTTCTTGGATATAAGAAATGACTTGTTCGTACAGTCTTTGATGCTGAATTATCATACTTATGTCTCCTTTAACAATTACACGTTAACCTTTGAGTGTCTTGTCTCCAAAATTTGTTCTTCAATTTCTTCCTCGGTTAAAATATTTGAAGTTTTATTTTTCAGTGCAGGAATAATAAAACCGAGCACACCTGCAATCGAACTCAAAATAAACGCGGGCTTAGCTAATAAATCATTCACCTTAATAATTAGTTCTCCTTGTTGGAACAGTAATCCTGCCAGTTGGCTGAAAACTAGAAGTGCACCAAGAGATAGAAAAGCGATCAAGGATACGATAAAAACTTTATCAAGAATTTTAATCATTAGTAGATCCTCCTATACTGGTATTGGTAGAATTCCCATGGCAATAAATACACCAATTAAGAAAACAGGAATTACATAATAGAAAATGAGTGGTGAAAATGTTTTACCTGGTTCAGCTTGCGCAATCCCGGATGCGATAAAAATTGGAGCTGAGGATGGAGGTGAAGATCCTTCTGTTGAAGCAAACACCAAAATCGCTACTACCGCTATTGTAGGATGTACACCCGCTGAAACTAATGCTGTAAATGCTACTAGTCCAATAGCTGTTAACGTTGCAGTACCCGAAAGTGGGCCTGCTACTAATACAATTAATATACCTACAACAACTATGACTAACCACGAAGGCATATTTAATGTTGTTAACAATGACGTCAGATCTTCACTCAAACCTAATTGTTTTAAATTTTCACTTGCCGCAAATGCAAATAACAATAATACACCGATAACAGAAAATTTACTTGTTGCTCCATGCAAGAAGGTATTCCATTCTGAGAATGACTTCGGCAGTTTTTTATAGCCGATAATCATACTAATTGCCGTAATTAAAACAGGTACCCAAACAAGTAAAGAAATACTGTCGATTGCATCTTCTCCAATATTCGGATTTGCCATTAATAGTTCAGATAACGGACCAATCGTAACTGTAAGCGGTATCAAAATCCCAAAGAAAATAAACAAAGATTTCCATCCCATAATAAACGTTTTCTTGAGTGGTGCAATATTGTCACCCTTCAAGGTTTCAATATTGTGTTTCTTGACGAACCAAAAAGTCAATATAACACGGTATAAAACTTGATACATACCGCCGATTAAAAGAGCGAAATATAAATCACCTTCTGAAACAACAGCTGCAATCGGCGCGAAGCCCAATAAAATAAACATTGAACTGCTAGGAGGCAAAGCGATTCCCAATCCAGCATTCCCCGCACAAACAGTTGCCGATAATTCACGTGACCATTTTGATTTAATCATCCAAGGGATTGTCACCGAGCCTGTTGTAGCTGAATTACCAGAGCCAGATCCTGAAATGAGTCCGAAAAGCGCCGAACTAGCTGTATCAACATGTGCTGGACCACCAGGTACTCTACCTAATAGAGAGTTCAATATGTTGATAAGCAATGTAATAATCCCCGTCTTATCAATGACATAGGCCATAAATACAAAAGCCAATGCCGCGAATAAAACTTCATTTGTAGCACCAAATACGATTCCATCCCACATCATACTCAGTGCACTTGTACCGCCAAATAAAGCGGTTACAAAAAAACCTATAATCATCGCTTCCCCAATACTTCGTTTAAGAATAGTTGTCCAGCCAATGATTAGTAAAATAAATACAATCAACGCGATAAAACCAATCCCCATACTATTCACCCCTTTTAAAATGTCCAGCTGGATAACTGGATGAACCAATTATCCACTTCAAGTCGAATATTGTCAATATATTATTTATTTTGTTAGAAGTCAGTTTGTTAATAGGAAATGAATTTTTTCTTGTATTTGTTGATAGCACTACAAAAGCAAATCAACAGCCTCTTCTCAAGTTATTAGATAAGAAGCTGTTGATTTATTATGAACTCTATAAATATGCGTAATTCAGGAAAACACAAATCTCTATGTGCATATTGCAATATTTTATGAATACATATCCAGCTAGTTACCACACACCTCAACCAGCTCGATCACCTCACCATCGAGCCCCTCATAAAAAACAACTATCCAGCCGTTTTTTAACTTGCACGGCCCTTCTGAGGGAAATAATCCTTTTTCTCTCAAACCCTTCATCCAACTTTCAATGTCATCGACTTTCCACGCCAAATGCACTGAATTGGATAAGGCTGAGATATCCTTTGATTCGATCAATTCGATTTTCACATCATCGTTTGTTAGAAAAACAACTTCCTCACTATTCAACGTAAAGCGCTGCTCGATTTTCAATTCAAACATATTTTCATAAAACTGAATGGAATCTTCCAAACTTCCTACTTCAATCCCGACGTGATGCCACCTCATCACTTCTCTCCCATCGGCAGGATCAAATTCATGTCACCAAACTCATGCCAAAGATATCCGGCTGTTAATACTTCCTCATAAGCTTTCATAAGAATTTCTTCATCAATAAACGCACTAAGCAGATCCAGATGGCTTGCCTCCGGTTCATGGAAACCTGTTAACAGCCCATCCACTACGCGTAAGGGGTATCCTTTTTGAATATAAAGACGTGTTGCCCCTTCCTGCGCTTCAACAAATCCATCGCTAGTAACCGCAGTTTCCAGTGCCCGAACTACCGTTGTTCCGACTGCGATGACACGTCCGTTATTTCTTTTCGTTTTGTTTACTAATTCTGCGGTCTCTTCCGGGATGCAAAAAGCTTCAACATGGTTAGTTGGATTCGGCCAGCGATCATTCCCGTAATAACTTAATCCAGCGTGCAGCTGCAAATAAGCAATTCCGACTCCCTTTTGCTTTAATGTATGTAGCAACTTATAGGAAATGGCTCTTCCTGCTGATGCCATTTCCACGGAACCCGGCACGGAAGCATACACAGTCTGGTACATCTCTAACGGCCATGGGGTTTTAATGTATTCATAGTGCAGCGGCTCCCCGTATCGATAAATCGCATCATATAAATCCAAACCACTCTTTGAAAAAGAAAGAATAACTAAAGGAGACTCATTTCCTTTCCCTATAACAGAAGCTGTTAATTCTCCGGGTAAGTATATCTTGTCCCCTACCGTACATACATCTCCTATAATGAGTGCTTCCCATTCTTGGTCGGTTACTTTATGGGATAGTCGAATTTCAATCGGCAGCTCTCCCTTTCTTCCTTTCAACACTGCCGGAAGGGTACGACTATTATTTAACACAAGCAAGTCTCCCCCACACAAAATGGATTCCAGTTCGGAAAAATGATGATGAAAACTTTCCCCTGTCATTCTATCGAGCGCCAATAAACGAACATCGTCCCGCCTAATTCCTCTATATTCTGCAGGGGTATTCGCATTTAAATATGCAGGCACTTGGAAGGGACGAGTATCTGTCATCATCAAATGTCCCTCTTTTCATTTAAAATGGATTGGGCTTCAAATCTCATTCCATTCACTTCTATGGATTCATTCGTCGCAATTGAAACAAATACGTTCGCCACATCATTCGGGTCCCCTAATTCATAATCACAAGCTGGGACGGCTATCTCGTGCATCTCCGTATCCATTTCCCCCGGGTCAACCATGCACACACTAACCCCTGTCTCACTCAGTTCATCGGCCCAAGTTTGTGTTAATCCCTCTACTGCGAACTTGGAAATACCGTAAGCACCCCATTCTGCAAATCCTGTTTTTCCCGCTTCCGACGTTATATTAAGGATTCTTCCTTTATTTCTAGTTAACATGCCCGGTAAAACTCGTTTTGTCACTAGGAATGGATTCATCGTATTCACCCGAAGCACTTCCTCAAAGTGATGGTCAGGATAATCCACTAACAGTGTAGGTCCTGGTCCAAATACAGAAGCATTATTAATCAATACATCAACCCTTCCATACGCTTCTTGCGCAATCGATACGAAACGTTCGACATCCTTCGTATTAGAAACATCAGCATTGACTGCGACGACTTCCGCTCCAAGATCCCGTGCTTCCAACTCCACCTTACGCAGAAGCTCATCCCCTCTGGCACAAATGGCAAGTCGTACTCCTCGTTTTGCAAATGCCAACGTCAATGCTCTGCCAAGACCTTTAGATGCACCAGTAATCATAACGACCATTTTTTCATCCATGTAATCTCCCGCTTTCTTTATTGTTGTTACATTTATTGTAGAGAGAAAGGGCATTAGAAACATCGGAAGGATGAATGAAAACTTCTACGAAAAAAAGAGGAAAGATGTATACAACTTTTGAATGAACTAACACGTTTCTTCCAAAAGCAAAAGAGCTTTCGATTGATACCCTACCGAAAGCTCTTTCCTATTTACTCCCCACTTGGTTCAGTTAAACCATATTTCACTGCATAAAGTACAGCTTGTGTTCGATCCTGCACTAACAGCTTCGGAAAAATATTGGAGATATGCGTTTTCACCGTTTTTTCCGATACGAATAATGACGATGCAATTTCCCGATTACTTTTACCTTTCGTTAGCTCTGCTAGCACATCCTGTTCGCGCGGAGTCAATGGGCTTACAATATGCGGCGGTACTTCCTTCTGTGTCCTTATCTTCATAAGATGCGTTGTTGCATGTGGATGAATTGTGTTTTCTCCGCGCATAATTTGTCGAATGCAAGTGACGAGCTCGTCTGGCTCTATGTCCTTCAACTGATATCCTGCAGCTCCTGCTTCGATAGCTGGGATGACATGATCCCGATCGGAAAAGCTTGTTAATATGAGTACTTCAACTTGCGGAAAACTATCTTTTATATGCTTTGTTGCCTGAATTCCATCCATTACAGGCATCATTAAATCCATGAGTACAATATCAGGTTGAAGTTCTGCAGTTAATTCAATTGCTTCTTTTCCGTTTTTCGCTTCTCCAATCACTTGTATGTCTTTCTGTGTTTTTAAGAAAAAAAGGAGTCCTCTTCGAACGACGTGATGATCATCTGCGATTAGTACCTTTATCATTCCGTTCACCTCTCAATATGGTATCCGGACTAATATTTCTGTCCCTCTACCAATTTCACTATCCCATTCAATCGAACCTCCTGCATTCTTTGCACGATCTTTCATGCTTAGTAGACCCATTGAAGAAAGCTGAATTCCATGGTTGATTAAAAATCCATGACCATCGTCTTTTATGACGAGCAATACGTCGGTTTTGGTTATATTCAAAAATATTTCCGCGACAGTGACACCAGCATGCTTTCGAATATTATTCAACGCTTCCTGCGAAATACGAAATAACGCCTCTTCTACACGTGACGGTACATTAATGATGCCGGATACAGTAGAATGAACGGATAAACCTAACATTTCCCCATATCCTTTTATTGCTTCAAGCAACCCGCTTTCAAGCCCACTTGGACGAAGCTGCCATATTAATGCCCTCATTTCGTTTAGTGCTTCTTGCGATAAGTTCTGTATTTCTTTGAAAGTCTCTTTTATTTCAGCTTGGGCAGTCATTTCTGCTCCGCCTCTCGCCGTCAATGTCACGGAAAATAAAAGCTGGTTGACTGAATCATGCAGGTCCTTCGCTAAACGATTCCGCTCTTGTAATAGCGCCATTTCCTGCTCTTGTTTTGTTAAGAGAATCCGTTTAATCGCTGAACCTAATTGGAATGCAAGTGATTCGAGCAACGCGAGCTCTCCCTTTGAATATATGATCGTATTCGGCGAAGCAACATTCACCAGTCCGAAACGTTCTTGACCAGATTGGAGGGGAACCGTTGCATGATGTGTGATTCCTCCATTGTCACCGATCTTTGCAGCAAGTACATTTTCGATACGTTGGCACTCAATAATATTCGATGCTTTCTCCAACCTACCTTCACGATATTTGGATACACACCAACAGCCTCCATTTTTCAATTGGCTGCATCCATTTTGCGCCAGTGCTTCAGGTAGGTTTTCACTGACAATTAGCTGTTGCTTACCGTTGTCAGAAATGAAAAATATCCAACCTGTTTCAAAGTTCGTTCCTTCCAAGAACTTTCGAAGAGCGCCGGATAGCATCGCTTCTATTTCCGTCTCTTCATTTATAAACTCCGCAATTTCCTTTAACAATCGGACATTCGAAAATTCTGTTGGATGCATAACAGCGCCTCCATCCTCTTATATAATTCATATGATATCACTCCATGAATCTGCCCGCCCCATACTTTTGACTGAATATACAGCACAGAAAGGCAGTCTATGAAATTTGGTTCGGTAGAATTTACTACTTTTCTTATTTTCCTTCATGCATTGGCAAGTGATTGACCGTTTCCATTTAATAGTCTTGTTCCGTAAGTAATTGAATAGTATACTCGTAATGCATTAAAAATTTTAATAATTACATAAAGGAGGAATTCGACAATGTTTTCATCGACATGGAACCGATTATGGTACATGCACGATCAGGTGAAGGACCTATTCCGTTTCTTTTTCAATCCGAATACAGCTGAAATGGCATCCGGCGGCGGAGGCGGACAGAAAGTCGGAGTTGAAAATGCAGGCGGAGGGCGGGATCCGCGGAGTTATTCACCTGCACAATTGATCGGATTGGTGTTAGGACCGCTATTATTCTTTCTAACTTTATTATTTTTCAAGCCTGAAGGACTTTCTTCTGAAGGTGTCGCTATTTTGGCAAGTACTGTGTGGATTGCAACGTGGTGGATTACGGAAGCGATTCCGATTCCGGTCACTTCTTTATTACCATTAGTGCTGTTTCCTTTGTCGGGCGGGATGGAAGTAAAATCGACTGCTTCCGCTTACGGGGATGAAACAATCTTTTTATTCATGGGAGGCTTTATGATTGCTCTCGCCATGGAAAAATGGAATTTGCACCGTCGGATTGCATTGACGATTATTTCTGCCATCGGAACAAATATGAACCGTATCATTTTAGGTTTCATGGTAGCAACCGGATTCCTCTCCATGTGGATTTCCAATACGGCGACAGCAATGATGATGGTGCCGATCGGACTTGCAATCATCTATCAAATTTCTGACGCACTGAAGGATAACCCTTCCATCGACACATCGAAAGAGAACTTCGGTTTCGGGAAAGCACTCATGTTGGGAATTGCCTACTCTGCTTCTTTGGGTGGAATCGCGACATTGATTGGAACACCGCCAAATACATTGCTAGCAGGTGCGATCAATAAAATGTATGGCATCGAGCTGTCCTTTGCAAAATGGATGCTGTTCGGTGTACCACTTGCTTGGAGTTTCATTTTGATCACTTGGTTCTACCTTGTAAAAATTGCTTATCCATCAAAGATTAAAACATTGCCAGGTGGACGCGCCATCATTGATAGTGAGAAACAGAAATTGGGTAAAGCTTCTACGGAAGAAAAACTAGTTCTAACTATTTTTATATTAGCTGCTTTCTCTTGGATCACTCGGACTTTCCTGCTTTCCAAATTCATTGACGGGCTGAGTGATGGGGTCATCGCGATGGTGTTTGCGATTATTCTTTTCATCATCCCATCGATCAATAAGAAAGGCGATCATCTATTGGATTGGAATACAGCTGTCAAATTGCCATGGGGGATTCTCTTGCTTTTCGGAGGGGGTCTTGCAATCGCTGCAGGATTTGTCAGCTCTGAACTATCCGTTTGGATTGGATCACAATTGTCAGGATTGAACGGTGTGCATGTACTTGTCGTCATTATTGTCGTTACGGCACTTGTCATTTTCTTGACGGAAATTACATCCAACACTGCAACTGCTTCCATGATGTATCCGATCATGGCTTCCCTTGCCGTCGCATTAGGGTTCCATCCGTATGCATTAATGATTGCTGCAGGCGTGGCCGCTTCTTGCGCCTTCATGCTGCCGGTTGCAACTCCACCGAACGCCGTCGTATTCGGATCCGGCTATTTACGGATTCCCGACATGGCGAAAGCTGGGTTTGCACTCAATATCATCGGAGTCGTTTTAGTGACCTTATCCATTTACTTCTTGCTGCCTCTTTTCTGGGGAATCGATCTGACAACGATACCAGAAACATTCAAATAAGAAAAAACAGGGCTCGCCATATTGTCTGGCTGCCCTGTTTTTATTCTCTACGCCTTTTTCATTCGCCTTAAACGGATCATTCCTACATAAACTATCGGCAATATTGCCGTAAATGCAATGAGTCCGACCCATCCTAATGACTCATATAGCGGGCTGAGCAACGTACTGCCCATTGCTACGCCGATATAATAGGAAACTAAGTAAAGGCTTGCCGCACTGCCTTTATGATGAGTCGCTTCCTTGCTGACAGATGCTGCAGTCAAAGAATGGGCCGTGAAAAATCCTAAACAGACGATACATAGACCGATAATAATGACGATAAGAGATGAAAATGCTGTCATTCCAATGCCCAAAACGAGTAAAACGATTCCTGCGAGTCTGACATTGCGAAGACCGAACTTACCTGATAGCCAACCTGCGAGCGGAGCACCAACAACCCCGAACCCATACGCCAAATATAAGTACGAAATGGTTTCAAGGGATAATGAATATGGTGGATTGATCAAATGGAACGGTAAATACGTCCACACTCCTGTAAATGAAAATTGAAGGATGATACCTAAGCCGAAGACGACGAGTAAAGTAGGGTTTTTCAGATGAAATACAATCCCCTCGATATCTTTTACGAAGGTCGTATCAGTCGGCACAAAATTCCTTGATTTCGGCAAAGCTAATAAGAGGACGATAAACAGTGCCGTTCCGAAAATTGAAAGTATGTATAAAGACATTTGCCACGAATCCTGTTCAGCAATGAACCCTGTCATGAATCGACCGACCATGCCTCCCAAACTGTTAAAAGATATGTAGAGTGCGGTTGCGATATTCGTAAAATTCTTATGTACTTCCTCGCTAATATACGCGAGCGCTGCAGCAGGTACGCCGGCGAGCGCAAAGCCTTGTACGAAACGCAGAATAACGATAAGAAGGAAGGATTCCGTATTCGCGATAATGAGAAACGGAATGACCGATCCAATCAGGGATAGGTATACGTATACCTTCCGCCCGTTTCGATCCGAGAAGAATCCTAGAACAATGAGCCCTGCAATAAGGCCGATCGTCGTCATCGACATTGCCATACTTGCATACGAAACCGAAATGCCGAATTCTGTTGTGAATAAAGGAAGGAGCGGCTGCATTGAATACATCGATGCAAAGATGAAAACCGAGGCAATCCCTAATCCGAGCACGATTTTCCAAAATTGAAGATCCCTTATTGTGTAGCCATCATGTTGCATCATCCCACATCCAGTCGTCAGCCTATTTGCTCTTATTATACCATTTGAAATCTTTTATGCTTAAGGCTGTGGAAATACTAGAGTTTCTGGAGTTTCCTTATAATTGAAAGTAAGGCGTTGTCCTGGCACGCCATGACCGCCTGATGCATTACAACAACCGCCTGATAGTCCGCTCCAAACGCCCAATAAAGCGCCATGAAAAAGCAGATAAAGGAATTCCTTCATCTGCTTTAAAATATATATCTCTACACATTTTTCGTAGCAGCATCTTTAATACTCCTTCGCTGCTCATAAATATTCCGCACGATCACTTTCAAGACCGCATACACAGGAACCCCAACGATGATGCCCACGAAGCCGGCGATGTTGCCCGCTGCCAAGATGATAGTAATGACGGTGAGCGGGTGAATGTCGAGCGATTTGCCCATGACGTTCGGTGTGATGAGGTTGCTGTCAATTTGCTGAGCGACGAGCGTGACGATCGCAACTCCGATGACAAGTTTAGGCTCTTGTATATAGGCGATGATGAGTGCTGGTGTGACGGCAATCCATGGTCCAATAAAAGGCACCAAGTTCATGAAAAGTGCAAAGATCGCAAGTAACAATGAATATTGCAATCCAAGAATCATATACCCGACAAAAATGAGAGTTGCCAAGATGGCGCTGATCAGGAACTGCCCTTGGATGTAAGAACGCAACACATGGTCAATGTCACCAAGTGTCTTTTTCACCCAGTCTCTGCGTTCGCCGCTGAACAGGTTATAGATGATCGGCGCGAATTTCTCATGGTCCTTCAGCATGAAAATGAAGAAGAACGGCACCAATATAAGCAGGAATACAGCTTGGAAAAAAGATTGCAAAAACTGGACGACCCATTTTCCAAAATTCACTGCAATTGTTTGAAGCGAATTTGCGGCACTGTCAAGCGATTTTTGCAGACTTTCCGGCAAGTCTTCTTTTTGAGGCAATATATCTTTCATATTCTCAAATTCCTTAGCCAACGTCGGCGCATTTTCAACGAGAGTATTTACCTGTTTCGACACATGTGGTCCGATGATGGAGATGAAAATCCCAAGAATAACAGCAATTCCTACCAAAATGAGCAAAATGCTTCCCCATCGCGGTACTTTCCGATCTTCAAGGAAACGCTGAATCGGTTCAGTCATGTAATAAAGCACACCGCCAAGCAGCAACGGTAAAATAATCGCTTTAATAATAATGACGACCGGCGCAAATATAAAGCTGATTTCCATGAAGTATTTAATGATTAAAATGGATAATAGGATTCCTACGCCAACTTGGAACCATAACTTCTTTGTCAATTTCCCACGTCCTTTACCGTTCAGTTACTAGTAGTTTAAGTATACGGTTAATTACGTTCGGTGTCGAAAAGAAGTTTCATTTATAAACGATCATTTTGTTATGGGTAAATATACTACTCATTACTTGCCTCTCTCTTTGATAATCCGATGCAGCTAATAAATACGATTACAAATAAAATTATTTTTCTCGTCTCCAATAAACTCGGCATTTCTTTCGTGAACGCATATTGGACGAGACTATGCATTCCTACGACAAGTAGAGCCATTAAAAAACTACCAATCACGATGTTGACGTTTCTCATAACTATTCCTCCTCGTTTGTCTTTCTCTTACGATACCAATGTTCATGGAGTTTATTTTGATTGAACTTGCGGTGTGGACATCAAGAAATCGCAATTTTTATCAAAATCGGTGTACTCACCTACGCTATACTTGTGCTAAAGGGGGAGGGTTCATGGAAGACGAACAGATCATTCAAAGAACTGTTGAATGGATTGAAGAAAATCTACATGAGGACATCCAACTGGCGGACGTAGCTAGTTTTTCCGGTTATTCAAAGTTTCATTTCCATCGGATGTTTCAATCTGTTTTGCATATGAGTGTGGATCAATACATTCGTACACGTAGATTGGCGGCATCGGCTGTTTTGTTAATTCACTCGGATGAACGGATCCTTGATATTGCCCTTAACGCTTCATTCAGCTCCCAAGAAGCGTTCACCCGAGCGTTTAAAAAAACTTACCATTTAGCACCAGGTGAATACCGAAGAATTATGAGAAGCATTACATTCAAACAAGAGGAGGAACTATTTATGCAGGAAATGAAAGGATGGTTTTTAAGCGGAAGCCACCCGAATCATTTTAAGATGGGGATTGACCGACAAGTTGTCCATACAGGAAAGGCTTCAGGTTATCTCCAATCAGAATTTGTGACTGGAAATGAAGAGTTTGCAACGATGATGCAGCAATTTAAAGCAGACAAGTATATTGGCAAACGCATAAAGTTATCATGTTTTCTTAAATGTGAGGACGTAGAACTATTTGCAGGCGCATGGATGCGTATCGACAATAAGCTAGAGGATGTGCTGCAATTCGATAATATGAGCAATCGCCCTCTAAAAGGGACACTCGATTGGAATTACTATTCTCTCGTCCTGAACGTTCCAACCGACAGTATGACCATCTCGTTCGGGGTGCTTTTGCAAGGGAAGGGAAAGCTGTGGGTTAACCAATTTCAATTTGAAGAAGTTCCGGAAACGGTCCCCACGACAAATTTGGAAGTAATGCCCGAACTGCTTGATGAACCAGTGAACCTATCATTTGAGGAATAGAAAAACGGACCGAGGCACCGCAAAGCGCCAAGGTCCATTTTTCTGTACGGCTTCCAACTTTTACTTCACTAACTCAACAACAATGTCATCCAGTTGAAACTCTTCACTACCCTTTCCTTCCTTCGTTGGAATGGCGATCACACTCGTCTCTCCGTCTTTCGAAATTTCAACGCCGCCATGATTCTCAGACGTGTATTCAACTAATCTGGCTGAAGGTGTAATGATAAGCTTCGTCGCGTCAGGATCGAGCTTTTTAAATGTCTTGCTCCAGCTCATCTTATTTTCAGTGCCGAAGCCACCGTTTCCATCGCCTGCGTATTCGTTGCCCAAGTCATCTTCAATTTCAATTTCAACATCGACACCATGCCATTTGTCGAGCACTTCTTTGGAGACCAATTGATCGTAATAAACGATGAAAGACATCGGTGTTACCGTTATTTTATCAATGGATACGGTAACGCCATTTTGTTCTGTCCCTTGATCAACGAGTTGCACTTCATTGTCGGACGCTTGTAATGAAAGGGAAAAGTTCCAGTTCCCTCTGACCTTTTCTTCTGTGCCGTCAATTGAAATGCTACCCACTTTCCATCTCACTTTCACAGCATCCAGATCTCTCTCATCCAATCTGCTGCCCGTAATCATTCCGACGTATTGATTTTCACCCACTTTAGAAATTTGATCGCTTCCCGAACCACCACTTGTTTCTTTTATATCCAAGTAGCCGTCGATGAGCGGTCGATCACCCAAATCCTGCTCGCTTTCAATCGAATAGGTCAATAAAACGGTTTTCCCATCGTAAATCGCATCATTGATTGTAATTTTCACACCGTTGCTTTCCTTCGTCAAATTTACCGTATTTGAATATTCCTGATAATTATCGTAGATTCCTGTTCTCCCATTGTCCAGAAACCTAAAAATATCGCCGATAATAGGGACATTCCCCGCATAGGCGGGAAAGGCAATGCCAAGTGCGGAAACTGATAAACCACCTATAACGACAGCCGCAGCGACTTTCATTTTCCAACTAGGTCTCTTCCTCTTTTTGCGTAGTGCCATTTTTACTTCCTTTTTCACTTTTGCCTTATCAAACTCGCTAATTTCTATTTCCTCAACTTCACTTTCATCGACATCCAGTTCATTCAATAGTTGATAAATATCTTTTTCCTTCATAATACAAAACCTCCCGCGCCCAAATTCTGTGCCTCTTTCAATAATTTCTTTTTTCCTCTGAACACCCGGTTGTCAATCGCCGTTATGCTTAAGCCGGTTTTTCGGGATATATCCGCCGTCTTGTACCCTAAGAAAAATTTCATTAAAAAAATGTCCCGATCAAGCGGTTCAAGTTGGTTGATGAGCGTAATCAATTCAGTTTTATCCTCTGTTCTGATCAATTCGTCTTCTACCGACAGTTCGGCATTCTTGTCCATATGTTCGGAGGAAACTTCCATTCGCTTCGCCGCCCTGCGATAGTAATCAATTGATTTGTATTTCGCAATCGAGCAAATCCATTTCCTGAAATCCGTTGAATCCCCGCGGAATTTGTCCGCATTGTCCCATATCGACAGGAAAATATCATTGACGCATTCATCCACTAGTCCTTCATTTCCAAGCGGAGATAGCACTTTGTGTGTGATGCCCTTTATTAATGGCAAATAAGTATCAATGATGAATTCCAACGCGTCTTCTTTTTGTTTCTGCAATCGTCGTATAAAATTTTCACTAGTAGACTTCATTTACAGTTCCCCTTATTTGTTGTAAAAGCTTTTACACCCTATACAACGAGCCAAAAAATTTTTTCTCTCTATGTACACCACTTTTTTCTAGTTTACCAAATAAAAAAAACGATTCCCCGCGACGTGGGAATCGATTTCTTTTATTGTTTTATTTCATAGCAATCCTCAAATATTATTGATGAATGCGCAAGACAATTCCATTTCCTGCCGGATCTTCCGTCACAAAATGTTCTGCTGCTGATTCAACAGTTGCACTAAGCCCTTTGATTCTCTCGATTGCCGTATCCAATGTCGATTGGTCAGGATAGACAAGCGTGAATGCTTCGAGTCCGGCACTTTCTTTAGACGGACGAGGTGCGCCTGCCCCGTTCCACGTATTCATTCCAATATGATGATGGTATTTACCTGTCGACATGAACAAAGCTTGTGGATAAGGAGTGACTACTTCAAACCCTAGCGCTTCGTAGAAAGCTTGCGACTCAGCGAGATTTGCGACGTGCAAATGGACGTGCCCCATGATCGTGCCTGCAGGCAGGCCATCCCATTCTTCATTTCCACTTGCCATTACGACCCCTTGTGCATCAATCGGGTCCGTGCTCATTCCAACAAAACCGTTCTGCCATGTCCACGCTTCCGGTTCACGGTCGCGGTAAATTTCAATTCCGTTCCCATCAGGATCTGATAAGTATAGCGCTTCGCTCACGAGGTGATCTGAAGCTCCAAGGCGTACTTCGTTCCTTGAAAAATGTTTGATCGCTTTTCCGAGATCTGCACGCGTCGGCAACAATAGTGCGAAATGATAAAGACCTGTACGTCTCGCCTCTTTCGGAAGAATATGCTCCGGTTGTTCGAGGACAAGCAATGGATTTTGGCCATCTGCAGTCAATACAACTCGGTTCTCTCCTTTTTCCAATACGCGGAATCCGATAGTTTCCGTATAAAAACTTGTCATTTTGTCTAGGTCAGTCACATTCAAAACGACTTCCCCTGTATATATATATGGTGGTTGATGAAATTTCATATTTATTCCTCCTTGTAAGTAACTTACTTTATGTAACTAACTTTATATGTTATACTATACTTTGTCAACATATAATGATTTTTACATGAAAGGATTTTGGCATATGAATGAATTCGAGCTTTGTCCTCGCTTCGAAAAAGCCGTGTCTATATTGAGCCAACGGTGGACCGTATTGATCTTATATCAGCTCATGTCAGGTCCGCACCGTTTCTGCACGATGACTGAAAAATTGGGAGTGAGCGGGAAAACATTAACGGAACGATTGAAGGATTTGGAGAAGCGCGGCTTCGTCGTTCGTAATGTGTATCCCGAAACGCCGGTGCGCATCGAGTATTCATTGACGGAGAAAGGGAAGTCTTTAACGCCGATTATGAAAGAGATTGAAGAGTGGTCGAAGGAATGGGTTACAATCGAAGAATAGAATGAGTTTCAAAGGAGAAAGCGACTTATAGAGCGACGGACCATCTGCTATGAGCGCATGGTTACTTTATCAGTAAAAAGCCGGCTGCAAACTAGCAACCGACTTTTCATCTATGGATTTTTACCGTAGTCCCTAGCAACACGAGTGAGGACAGCTCCAGGACATCTTTGTTATGCATGCGGATGCATCCATGCGACACATTTTTCCCGATGGATGAAGGATTATTTGTTCCATGGATCCCATAATGGGGTTTGGACAGCCCCATCCAGAATGCACCGAACGGACCGCCTGGATTCAGCTGTTTATTAATAATTCTAAATGTCCCCTGTGGTGTAGCCGTCAACATCTTCCCTACGGCGATCGGATATTTTTTCAGTAATTTTTTTCCTTCATACAATTTTAATTCGTGTTTACTGATAGAAACATCAATCCAACGCATCAGCTTCCCGCCTTTATCAAAAGAATTGTTCTTATAAGATACGGGCGGGAAACCGGATGCTTTGGGCGCTTAATAGCTTACATTGGACGAGGGAAGGGGAGCTTTGGACGTCCTCCTGCTAACTTTGGTCGTGGGGGGAATCCCTTTGGACGTACAGATAGCTGCTTTGGACGCATAGATGCCTACTTTGGTCGCGAAACGACTTGTTTTGGACGCACCGCTACTTTCATTTTCATTCGCACTTAGGAAAGGTTGCTAAAAATCCTTCAATTTGTGCGGATGACTTCAAATGATGAACTGTCTTTCCTTCATTTGCATACCTTTGCATCCGTTCAAGCATTTTCTTCTTCCGGCGATGGTACGTTGTTACGATGAATTTTATGAATGCCCAATCGATTTTTTCAGGACAGCCTTCCGTCAGGTCTTCCCGGGTTTTTCCGTGATATTGAATCCGTCGCTTAACGACCCGGTAAAGACAGACACGCAATGGCAGTTCCAAATAGATGACCGTGTCGGCATGAGGTTCTCGAATATCAATTGTAGACGTGTAGTTGCCTTCGATTATCCATTGATCACGTTCGACAATATCCCGTTGTGCATCTGAAAATTCCTTAGCGGGTGCTTCGATCCAGCCGGGTTTCCAATACAATGTATCGAGATGCGTGACCTCGATTCCCGACAACTTCCCTAATGCGCGTGCGAACGTCGATTTACCTACTCCTGCTGAAACGCCAATGACCATAACACGGTTCATTCCACCACTCCTTGCAGTAGGGGTACCCATTCATGGTGAGGTACATGAATTTCAAGTGCATCCATGAGCCATTGCTGATCTCCTCGGCTCAGCAATTCCTTCACAGTATGGAAATCTGTATGGTCCTTCTCTCGCGGATTTTTCGCTTTGTATAGAAGGACGACGACCGGATGTAAATAAGGAATGCCTTCTTTGGAAATCAAAAATAGGGTTGAGGTTGGGTAAGTGATTGACGGGTTCCGTCTAAATATCCATCGTTCATTTTCCACTTCATTCAGCAACACTTCCAAGCTCTCTCCCGTTCGGTTAACACCGTGCAATTCATGGATCGGCAGGCTCAACGTCTCCGATTCCCAATTCACGAGCTCCCCCTTCACCGCTTTTTGAAAGGACCAGCCGACTAATGCATCTCGCATCTCATGTTGATCTTCCCGAAGGATCGCAATTTCAATATCGGAATGGTCCCGAGTTTGATCTCCCACAAACAGATCAATTGCCCAACCGCCCGCAATTCCCCAAGGACGGTCATAGCCACTCATCCACTCCGCCACTTTTCGACATGAACGCAACATTTTCATCCCCCCTCATAAATTCACGCAAAAAAGGAGCGACACAGTCACTCCTCGTAAACCTCATTTTATCTGAACGTTGAAATTCTTACAAACTATTTTTACAATTCCCCGATATAGCTTAAACTTCCAACATCTTGTGAATCAAATGACCCGTCTAATATAGCCTGCACATCTTTCAATGTATCCTGAAGACTAACGGATTTGCCCTTTTGCCCCGTGAACTCTTCCGCTACATAGAACGGCTGAGTCAAGTACGCCTCTAAACGCTCTCCACGTTTATACGTTTGCGTTTCGGAAGCTGGCAGCTTCTCTTCCCCGCCCACAGCAACAAGTGAACGCAATTCCCGATAACGCCGTAATAGCTTTTGTGCTCTTTGTTGAATAAAGAAATGGTTTTGATCCATATGTGAGCCTTCCAGTACAGATGAAGTGGAAGCAATCGGATTTACTGCCGGATATCGGTGCCTTGCTGCCAAATCGGCGTCGAACTGCCAAAGCGTTTCAAGTGGACCGTATGGAAGTTCCTCGTCCACTGCATCTCCCGTTAAATCCAATAGGAACGTAGTGACAGCTTCCATTCCGATTTGCTGTAAGCGCTCTTGCAACTCATAAATTCCACCAGCTACTACATGACTCTTGTCTGCTGCAAACGCAATGTCCTTTTCAACGCCGAGAGCTGCCATTTTCTCATACGTTTCGTCAATCGTTTTCGTTGTAACGTCCACATTTTCCAATATATCTTCCAACTCAGGAAAATTCCCCTCGGGCATTAATAGGAATGTCGTATACCCCTCGCTCTTTAACCGATAAAATAATTCACTCATTACAACAAGTTGACCCATTTGTTTCCGAGCGACGAGCCCGACTGTCCCACCTTTCGCTAATGGTGCGAATAAATCCAATGCTTTAATCTTCGTTTCAATCATTTCGATCTTCTCCCCCCGGATTATCAATTCATCCAAACTGCATTCCGCCAGATCCGCAAGTGCCACAAGCGTTCTTACTTCCGACTTTCCAACTGAAATCTTTCCTGTACACAAATTCGAAACGGTTGCTGGCCGAAGACCGACTGCTTTAGCGGCGCTCGTCAAGTTCGGCACTCTTCTCCTCAATAATGAAACATTTAACCGAAGATTGTCTCTTTCCATATTTTTCACCCCTTACTTTGTATAGTAATTTATTTTACATCTTAAAGCAATATAAAGTTACTCTTTAACGTAATTTATTTTTCGGTCGAGAAGAGATTTACTGAATTCCTTTTAAGTGGATAAAAATTACGAAGTAGGGCATCTTAACTTTGATCCAAAAACCAATGTGAGGAAGGTGACGTTTTTATGAATAAAATGGCGATAGCAGCTTTAGGGATTGGAGCGGCATTTCTCATGAGGAATAAAAATGTCCGAGGAAAGCTAATGAAACAATTCGAATCGCTCGCAGAACCATTCACCTCAAAAAATGGATCAACTCGTTCATAAAAATCTTTCTCATGGAAAAATCGGCATCCTTTTCGGATGTCGATTTTTTAGTGCTGATAATGGAGCCCTCGTGCAAAACGACAGACTAAGAAACTCCTTTGTTTAGACTCTTTCAAATCGGGAAAGTAGACTATAAGCAAAAAATTAGGAGGCAACAATTATGAATAAAAAAATGGCATTAGCCGCTCTTGGTTTAGGCGCAGCGTATTTGATGAGAAACAAGGATGCGAGAGGTAAACTATCAAAGCAATTTGAATCATTCGGGTCCACACCGATGAGAGGCGATAAAAACTCCCGCACGTCCACTTCCGCTAGTCGGAATAAAGGACTGTTGGGTGGTCTTTTCAACTGAATCGAATGAAACATTAAAAGGAGAGGTCGCATCTATGAGTGCGGCCTCTCCTTTTTGGTGAAAAATAATTATTCATTGACCGCGACTTGACGTCTTTCCATGTAAAGAACGATGAAAATGCTCGCCTCATACAGCAAGATCATTGGAATAAGGACGATGAGCTGGCTGACGAAATCGGGCGGCGTAATCAAAGCCGATACGACGGCTAAAATCAAATATGACCATTTCCTCACTTTCCGCAAAGTATCGGCTGTCAATACGCCAATTGCAGCTAAAAACATGGCGACAATCGGCAACTCGAACAAGAGCCCGATCGGCATCGTCGTCATGAGCAGAAATTTGGCGTATTCCTGAGCCGACACCATCACATTGAAGTTCATCGCTCCTAACGATATGAGGAAACTATAGCTCAATGGATTGACGACGAAGTAGCCAAACGCCAATCCAGCGAGGAACAAGAAAAACATGACCGGCGAATATAGGCTTAGAAACTGCCGTTCCTTCGGGTTTAGTCCCGGCTTTACGAATTGCCATAAAAAGTGGCATAGAAACGGCAGCGATAGCCCGAATGCCAATGCAGTCGAGATGGACATGTAGAAGACGACGACTTCCATCGGTCCAAGGACAATCAATTCATGCCCTCTTGTAACAACGGGAAACCATAGATTGACTGTCGCGAATACACCGATAAAAAAAGTTACAAATACAACTGCACTTTTAATGAGCTGTTTGCGTAAATCAGTGAGATGTTCGACTAGTGGTGGGTCCCCGCTTATCGTTTCCTCTTCTTTCACTGCCGCCATCTCTTTTGTAGTCTCCGCTTCGACCACAATCACTTTCTCCGTTTCTCCTTCTCCAACAAGCTCATTTTGTTCTGTCATATTCTTTTTATCAAGCGGGCTTAGAATCTTCCGCTGTTGATCACCATAAGGATCCATGTCTCCACCTACTTATGAATGATCCGTTTTATTCGAAGGTTCCTTTTTGACTTCCTCATCATCCAAAATGTCGCGTGCGGACTTCTTGAACTCTGCCAACGTCTTGCCTACTGCCGATCCGACTTCCGGTAGCTTGCGCGGTCCGAAAAGGATGAGGACAATGACTAAGATGATAATCAACCCCGGTACGCCAATACTCGCTAAACTCATAGCGAAATTCTCCCTTTCTTAAACGAGAGAGCCTCCCGTTTTGCTGTACTTCTGAATGGCTTCTGCTGTGCGGTACGCTAATGCTCCGATTGTGCCTGTCGGGTTATAGCCGCCATTATGCGGGAAGTTCCCCGCACCGACGACAAACAGATTTTCCGCGTCCCAATGCTGCAAATATGTGTTAACAACACTATTAGCGGGATCTGTGCCCATAATTGTTCCACCCGTATTATGTGTCGTTTGGTAAGGAACTATGTCATAGTCGGAAATCGGGTTTCCAGGAACTACAGTTTTCGCGCCCATTTCTTTCATAATTTCCGCGATCCGGTCTGTAAGGTACTTATGCATATTCCGATCCTGTTCGGTGAAATTGTACGTCAGCTGCAATAGTGGAACACCGTATGCATCCTTATAGTCAGGGTCAAGCGACATATAGTTTTCTTTATGTGGCATGGAAGCCCCTTGGCCTCCAATCGATAACATTCGAGTATAATTCTCAATGGAAGCCTTCTTGAATTCTGCTCCCCAAGCTGGTACATCCGGTGGAACCGGGTTTGTCTGTATCGGCCTATATCCTGGTTGCGTAAGTGAAATGCTCGCCCCGTGAATGAAATCAAGATCGGAATGATCAAAACTGTCGCCATTGAAATCATCAATCGTCATACCTAAAGCGCCTGCACCCATGAACACATTCATCTGCTCATCGAAAAATCCGGTCACTCCCGGCAAAATTTGATAGCCATAGTTTTTGCCTAAAGTTCCTCTTCCCGTGTCAGGATTATATTGTTCGCCAATTTTAGAAACCATAAGCAATTTTGCATTATTCATCACATAGCTTGTTAAGACGACGACATCTGCCGGTTGGATAAACTCCTCGCCGGATTGCGTATCTATATACCTTACACCAGTCACTTTATTGCCGGATTTCAGGACTTCAACGACGTTGGCGTGGAATGTCACATCGAAATTTCCTGTTTTCATTGCTGTCGGTACTACAGTAATTTCAGGTGATGTTTTTGCCCCATATTCACAGCCGAACCTTTCACAAAACCCACAATATTGGCAAGCGCCGATTGTTTGGCCGTCCGGGTTTTCGTATGCCTCTGACAGATTTGCTGAAGGCAACATGTACGGATGATAGCCCAAGGATGAAGCGGCAGTTTCAAACTTTTTCAGAATCGGTGTCCTCTTCATCGGAGGGGTCGGAAAATCATTCGAACGTTTCCCCGCGAAAGGATTTGTATTTTCTCCTGAAATGCCTGATGTCTTTTCGAATTTATCGAAGTACGGCTCCAATTCTTCGTATGTGACTCCCCAATCCTGCAGCAAGTAATCTGCTGACAGTTTGTTTTTTCCGTATTTTTGCTCGGTCATTGTCTTAATTTGAAAATCGTACGGCAAGAAGCGGAACGTATGGCCATTCCAGTGCGTTCCAGCACCACCGAGATTTTCACCAAGGAGGAATGAACCCAACTGCCGCATCGGGAGCGCGCGCATTTTACGATGATTGCGGAACGTGATCGTCTCCTTCGACAAATCTTGCATCAACTCGTAGCGGATTGCATAACGATATTCGTCATGTATCATTTGATAATCAGCCGTGCCCCGAGGTTTTCCTCTTTCCAAACCGCGTACTTTCATTCCCGCCTTTGCGCATTCAGCTGCGATGATGCCTCCCATCCAACCGACTCCGACTGTTACGACATTCACTTTATCCAACGTTTTTGCCACTTGTTATCCCTCCGTCAGTGCTGCATCGTACTAATTGATTTTGGTTCGATCTTTTGAAACTTTTCATCTTCAATCATATTGATATACGCGAACTGGTGGCCTGGGAATCCTTTCATCCTCCAGCCGTCCATATTGTTGTTTCCGTTGTAGATCGGGTCAGCATATGCACCTTCCAATGTCGCTTGCCGAAGAACACGGAAAAAGAATTCAGAAGAAACACCCTTCATCTCCACTTCATTTTTTTGGAATGCAGTGAGGATCTCATCCATTTGACCGCCATCCAGATCAACAAACGGTTTTTGGTAGCGTTTTTGCGCCTCTTCCTCAAACTTGGCAATTCCTTGTCTGAACATCTCGGCACGCGTCAGTCTGCTCTGGTAGCCTTGCGTCGCTTCTCCTGCGAAAAACGGGCCTTGCATATATTCCCGTGAATTACTGCCGTAACTTCCGGCCAATTGGTTGTCTATAAAATAGGGCACGCCAAGGCCGATAGCTCCTGGTCCGAGATCATCCTCCGGGAATATTCGCTCAACCGCCTGTGAAAGCACATTGAAATCAGCATGATTCGTAAAGAACATCAAGCCTTTGACCGATGTTACATCGTGATTTTCCTCATTCTGCGTCCCGCTTTTCGTTTGTACTCCGTCTTTATTGACGTTGTAACCAACAAGACCACCAATCAGTCCTCCCCCTACCAATGCTCCAGTGGCGATTCCTGTCGTTTTTAGGAAATCGCGTCTCGACAAACCTTTTTGTTCTTCAGCCATATTGTTTCCTCCTCCCTGTATATGTCATCTAGCATGTCCGTTTTCTTATGCGTTTCATACAAGTTGAGCAATAATTATCCAATTACGGTATATTGTTTAAAACAAATCTTTTGGAAGGAGGTTTTTCTCATGAAACGTTTCTTGTTTATTATGATTCTCGTTGTATTGGCAGGTTGTTCATTGAACGAAAATACGACTACCTCCACTACTCTTACAGAGCGACTGGCTACACAATTGGATTCCCCATGGTCCATTGCGTCAGACGGCGATCGTTTTTTCATTTCAGAACGGAATGGGGCGATTGTGAAGGTGGAGGCGGATGGCAATACAGTACGGGAAGAAGTACATCTCTCCGCCCCCCTATCGGATGCTGCGGAGGCGGGGTTGCTCGGTTTTGTTCTTCAGGATGATTTTGATGAATCAGGCCTCGCCTATGCATACTACACATACGACGCGGAAGGAGCTCCTATCAATCGGATTGTAAGGCTGCAGTACGATGCGGGGGAGTGGAGGGAGACGGACATCCTTCTGGACGGAATCGAGTCGGGGCCAGTCCATCATGGCGGGAGACTTGCAATTTCACCGGAAGGAACCCTACTTGCCACGATTGGTGACGGGGCAGCTCCCGAAAATGCACAAGATCCGGAATCACCCAACGGAAAAATCGTGGAGCTACAGAAAGATGGCAGTTTCAGCATTGTTAGCATGGGGCATCGGAATCCACAAGGGCTCGCCTGGAATTCGGACGGTGAACTTTATTCCTCAGAGCATGGACAGTCCGCAAATGATGAGATAAACAAGATTGTGCAAGGTGGGAATTATGGTTGGCCAGAAATTGAAGGAAATGAAAGTAAGGAAGGCATGTATTCGCCTTTGCTTACTTCCGGTGCAAACGAAACGTGGGCACCTTCCGGGATGACATTTCATGACGGTTTGCTCTATGTCGCTGCGCTGCGCGGGGAAGCAATATTGGTGATCGATCCAGAGCGTATGGAAATTGCAGACAAAATTGATGGGTTCGGCCGGATTCGGGACATCTATTCCGATGGTGAATCGCTGTTCTTCATTACAAATAACACGGATGGCCGTGGGAATCCAACCGAATCGGATGATATTTTATATAAAATCGGCTCGCACGAGATGACGGTTATTTTAGAATAAGCGTCAGATACCCTTAAAGTTTTCTGAAATATTCCGATACGAATAATAAGAGGAAAGGAGGATATAATTGCTCGGTAATTGGAATACGATGGGGTTGAATATCCTGCGCAATATGACTATGCATAATAATCAAGTTATGCGATCGATGGAGAGGCTCTCTTCCGGTATGCGCATCAACAGAGCTGCAGATGATCCCGCAGGTTTGGCTATTTCCGAGAAGATGCGCGCTCAAATTCGCGGGCTGCAAGTGGCACAGCGTAATATCCAAGATAGTATTTCATTGTTTCAGACGGCAGAAGGCGCGTTGAATGAATCTCACGCTATGCTTCAGCGCATGCGCGAACTAAGTGTTCAGGCAGCAAATGACACGTTGACAGATGCTGATCGTGAATTGCTCAATCAGGAATTCCAGGAGCTTAAAAAGGAGATTCAACGCACATCGACAGATACGGAATTCAATACGAGGAAATTGCTTGATGGGTCCAGTTCATCATTCAAAACACAAGCAGGAGCGAATGCAGGACAGTCGATCGAATTTTCTATTGGCAATATGGGCATTGACGCTCTTTCACTGACGGATGCCTCTATCGCCACCCGTGAAGATGCCGACAAAGCAATAGCTTCAGTGGATAAAGCCATACAGACCGTTTCATCCGAACGTTCCAAAATGGGCGCTTACGTGAATCGGTTGGAACATAGCTATAATAATGCACTGACAATGGAAGAAAACCTGACTGCTGCCGAGTCGCGAATTAGGGATGTCGATATCGCTAAAGAAATGCTGGCGCTGACGAAAGCAAATATTCTTCTGCAAGCCAGTCAGTATATCCTTTCCTTGCATATGCAACAAGCTCAATCCGTCCTTCAGCTGATTAAACAAACGTAACAGGCTGTCCGATAAGAAACTTCACTTTACGGACAGCCTGTTCTTCACTTCTCAAATCCTAAAATAGGAACGCGGTCTTCCAAGATGGTAACTTCTTCTATTGGAAGATCAATACGAAACTCATCTTTTCCATAAGGGCTGACCGCAACTTTCTTTTGAGCAAATGGATTATTCGTCACAAGCATCGCCATGCCGCTCTCCTTCTCATAACTCTCCAACGCAAAGCGATAACCCGATAGCATCGCATAGGGAAACACTTCATAAGCGTCTTCCAATTCCTCGGTGCTAACTTCCTTGAATAAATGTCCATTCGCGCCCATTTCGACAAACCCTATTTCCTTATCTTCCGGATTATCGGATTGCAAATAATATGTACGTCGTTGGGATACGATGGGATATTCTTTACCGTTCCAAACTGCAAAACGACCTTTTCTTATCATTCCATCTCCTCCAAGAAATGCTATTATGTACGTTTCTATTATATAAATCTGTGAAAAGTAGGGACAGGTAAGTTTAACCAAATTTTCGACATAATTCACAAGGACTTAACACTCTTGCCAAGTTAGAACTTTGGGCTGTCCTGGTCTTTACGTTTGCCTTTTTCCCTATCGGGTATTTAAAAACTACTACTCTTTGAGGAGGTTTTTATTATGAAAGACAACAATTACTCAGACAAGTTCAAAGGCGCGGTTAATAAAGCCAAAGGTGAAGTAAAAGACCAATTAGGTAATGCGACGGATGATGCAATGCTGCAGGCGGAAGGCAAATTGGACAAATTGAAAGGTGAAGCACAACAGGAAGTCGGCGAATTCAAGGATCGTTTTGGCAATTACAAAAATCAGAAGCGTTAAAAAGGTATATGGTGGGCTGTCTCCTCAGGACAGGGAGACAGCCTTCCTTCACTATAGATTGTCGGTATTAATTCGTGGAACAGAGTCTCCATATTCATCTTTCGGCTCTAATATATCATCAGCGGGCAACATAGTTTGCCTATCGATCATTGTTGCTCGAATATCCCTTTCTGTATCCTCGACTTCTCCGCTTCCACGTCCCTCAATCGATACATCAGGTTCAACATTGTCAACAAAAATCGCGATGCCTCCATCTTTCATCTCATTATAAATAGTATCTGCTTCCTGTCTGGAGAAGCCCATCTCTTCGAATATTTTTTGCTGCTTCGGCTGATTGTCAATAAACATTCCTTTGAACCGATCAAGAAAGTTCTCTGCTTCCCTCCCATCCAAAGCGACAAACGTTTGCCTGCGCAATTGTGCAAGATCGTCATCCGTATTTGCGACAGCGTGTATTTGGTCTTCTGAATAGCCCTGTGAGGTCAGTTCCGTAATCTTATACAATGCCGCGTCAATTTTATTCAACGTACCGACGTATCTTTTTTCCACGCTAAACACTCCTTTTCTTTTGTTTTCATTACTCTACCCCTAGAAACCATGGAAAACACCTTTCCATGAAATATGCGCCATGTTTAGTCTCAATGAATCGCGTGAATAGAATAAGAACAGAAAGGAAGTGCTTTCATTGAATAAGAAAAAAACTTTTACTTCAGAGGATCGGAAAGACGCCGAAGGCTCATTCATGGACAATCCGGAAAACTTGCCGACTGACAAGGAAAGCATCTACGATATGCACGAAGATATGCAAAATGTCGATCCAATTCCATTAGAGGATGTAAGATTGGAAGAATATGAGGAAGAACATCACCATAAAACAAAAAGCAGTTCGTCCAGCGAAGAAAAATATAAATAAACACAAAAAAGTAGAGGTGGAATACTGTGAAATTCCAATCCTCTACTTTTGTCGTCACCTGTCGATATTCCCCGGGAAATGTCAGTAAACTTCAATTACGCCCTGTCTAATTCCTGTTATACTAATGTCTTTGCTGCATTCTTTTTCGACATATACATTCCGAAAAGGATAAGCAAAATGATAAGGGCAACCGTCAACCCGACGCTCATCCAATAGGCTGATTGCTCTCCAGATGCGCTGAATGCATATGATGCGTATGTGCTCAACTTCCACGGGGTCACTGTCCAGTATGCGCCGACGACTCCGTCGATGATTTGGAAAACGAGCAGGACTAAGATAGATAGCCCGGCAACCCCTCCCGTAGACGTCCACGCACTGAATGCAAGAACGACTGTCACAGCGAAAACCAACCACAAACTATACGTTCCTAAAAACGTAAAGACTTCCCCTGCTGACACTGAGTTGAATAAAATTTGAATATAATACCACGCCGCGAAAAAACCTAACCAAACGCTAGCTAATACAATTGCATTGACGACTACCCATTTACTAAGAAAATATTGTCCAAACGACATAGGACGCACGTATAGAAGCGTTGCAGTACCAGTTTTCCGCTCACCTGAAATGGAACCCATGAAAGCGAGGATGATAACAAGGATGCCGATTGTCTGGTATTGGCCCATCAATGAGACAAAAATATCTTCCCCTCGGAACTCCGGCCAAGCAAAATTCGTCCCTTCCGGCAAGTTGCCGACACTCTTCATAATTTCAGGAAGGAAATGATTCGTGACCGGCTCGAGCACTCCAAAGATGACAAACACGATTGGAATCCAATACAGCTTGAAGTTACGGACATTTTCACGCCATTCCTTGCGTAGCAATACACTGAAGCTGCTCATTCCCCCATCACCACTTTCATGAAGATTTCTTCCAAGCTTGCCGTTTGCAATTCCACCTTCCGAATATGAAGGGCTTCTGCATGCAGCAATGCGATAACTTCAGATGTGCCTATCTCTTCCTTCAAAGCATCAATGGACACTTGCTTCTTTTCCGCTTTAACTTTCCATGGTGACAGTGCAGTAAACCGTTCTGCTTCTTCGACTGATCCAAACTCGATAAGAATGCGTGGGTTGGCGTATTTCTCTCGGATGGAATCCAGCGATCCATTTTCGACAAGGACACCTTTCCGAAGGAATAGCAGCTGGTCTGTCATTTCTTCTGCATCGTTCAAAATATGGGTTGAGTATAAAATTGTCGTTTTCTGTTGTAGTTCCTTCAACAAGTTCATCACTTGCCTTCGTCCAACAGGGTCAAGAGCTGATACTGGTTCATCTAACAAGAGCAGCTCCGGTCCGTGGACAATCGCCTGTGCCAATCCTAGCCGTTGCTTCATCCCTCCAGAAAACGTTCCAGTTCTTTTCTTCATAGCATCTCCAAGACCGACAAACTCGAGCGTCTTCTTCGCTTCCGCTAATGCTTGCCTTTTCTCAACTCCGCTCAACACGGCAGCCATCTCCGCGAATTCCAGTGCAGTCAACCAAGGAAAGAACTTTGGATACTGCGGAAGGTAGCCGATGGAAGACCGTATATCCGGCTTCGCCTGCCCCTGGAATAAAATCGAACCACTTGATGGCGTAACAAGTCCAGCAAGCATGGACAGCGTAGTCGTCTTTCCCGCCCCATTCGGACCGATCAATGCTGTAGAAGTTCCTGGCTCCAATTCGAATGAAATCGAATCTGCGACTTTATGACTTCCATATATCTTTGTTAGATTATTCACTTGCAGCAATTGCGTCATTCTTGCCGCCTCCCAAAAATGAAATACAAAATTGATCCGATGATGTTCCCTAGTAATATGATGAAAATCCACATGATGAACGGCCCATTCGTCCGCTGATGCCGTATGATATCGACTAGAGCGACTACCATCAAAATCAGTTGAAGTACTAGTATCGGCAAAATAAGATTCCAAGGTATGTTTGCAAGTTCAGACATGAACGTCACAACCTCTCCCTTTGTTATATACCAAGTATAACACCCCTGTTATATATTGTACATAACAAAATCCAATTATTTTTTGAGGATCTCATTTTGACTAACTAGATGTGACGAATATCACAGCAAACAGTGATCCCTTTTCTTATGATGGTGGGGAAAGAAATCCTTCTCATTCTTATGAATCAAAAAGTCACAACTATAAAGTAGGAGTGCTATTTATGAATCTTTTATTCAAGGATCGAAATTTTCAACATGAAAGGGACTATGATAAGTATCCTTTCATCGTCATTTGGGAAGTTACACGTGCTTGCGCTTTAAAATGCTTACATTGCCGTGCCGAAGCACAATACAAGCCAAATCCATGGCAATTGTCGTTTGAAGAGGGAAAAAAGCTGATTGACGAAATCGCTTTAATGGATAATCCGTTATTCGTCTTTACTGGCGGCGACCCTTTAATGAGACCTGACTTGTTTGAACTCGCCAAGTATGCAATCGAAGAAAAAAACCTTCCAGTATCGATGACGCCTAGCGCCACTCCAAAAGTGACACGTGAAGCAATCCGTAAAGCGAAGGAGGTCGGGTTATCACGCTGGGCCTTCAGTTTGGACGGCTCCTGTGCAGAAATCCACGATCACTTCCGGGGAACAAAAGGTTCCTTTGATCGGACAATGAAAGGAATCGAGTATTTAAAAGAACTGAATATCCCGATACAAGTGAATACAACTATCTCTAATTACAATCTTCATGATCTCGAAGCAATTGCCGAAAAAGTGAAAGACATGGGAGCTGTTCTTTGGAGTACATTTTTCCTCGTACCGACAGGACGCGGCCAGGAAAAGGATATGATCAGTGCTGAAGAACATGAGAAAGTGATGAAATGGCTGTATCAAATACAACAAACAATGCCTTATGGAGTTAAAACGACCGAGGCTCCGCACTACAGGCGTGTATTCCTTCAGGAAGAACAAAATGCTGAAAGTAAAATGGATGAGAGGGAATCAAAAAGGAAAGATGTATTGGGCAGAGCGCCAAAACCTGTGAATGATGGAGATGGATTCGTCTTCATCAGCCATATCGGTGAAGTTTATCCAAGCGGCTTTTTACCCGTTTCTTGTGGAAATATCCGCGAGCGGTCTCTCACAGATATCTACCAAAACTCTCCGATCATGCGGGAATTACGCGACAAATCTCTCTTAAAGGGCAAGTGCGGCGTTTGTGAATTCAATAAAGTATGCGGGGGATCTAGGTCTCGAGCATTTGCAATGACAGGTGATTACTTAGAAAGTGATCCTTCTTGTTCCTATATTCCAAAAGCTCTTCGAAAAAATGAGCTTGGGGTGACAACATATGAATAATGGCCGAAAACATATAGTTGTCCTTGGCGGCGGAATTACAGGGCTTAGTGCTGCCTACTACGCAAAGAAATTGTCGGAGAAACGGAATATCCCGTTAACAATTCATGTCATCGAAAAAAGCGGCGTATTGGGAGGAAGGATTCAGACAGTTGAACGGGATGGCTTCATTATCGAGAAGGGGCCGGATTCTTTTTTATCAAGGAAACTACCAATCATTGAGTTATCCAAAGAGCTTGGACTGGAGGATGAACTCGTCGGCACTAACCCGAAAGCTAGAGCTAATTATATATATTTGAACAAAAAGCTACACCCTATGCCATTGGGACTCGTTCTAGGAATCCCTACAAAGCTGACTCCATTTTTAAAAACCGGACTCATTTCCCCCATGGGAAAAGCACGTGCCGCCATGGACATATTCATGCCAAGAAAAACCGGATCCCAAGATGAATCACTCGGACATTTTGTTGAACGACGTCTAGGGAAGGAAGTGCTGGAACATATTACGGAACCACTGCTTGGCGGAATTTATTCCGGTAATGCCCGAAAGATCAGTACGAAAGCTACATTTCCACACTTCTTGGCACTCGAACGCAAACATGGCAGTTTAATTAAAGGGATGCTGAAGGGCAAACAACCCTCCGTTGAAAGCCATCAATATCCCGAGATAGCCAAAAAAAGCATGTTCTTGACATATAAACACGGTATGCAAACACTTATAGACCGATTGACCGAAGCGATGAAGGACGTTCATTTGCTCACGGATTGCAGTGTCGAATCTATTTCGGAAATAGATCGCCAATATACCGTTCAACTAAGTACAGGAGAATCAATACGAGCAGACGGTCTCATCATGGCCCTTCCCTCTTCGGAGGCAGCAAAGCTACTGCGGAGCGAGCCGGGCACTACGTGGCTGCATAAGATCAACTACGTATCCGTCGCCAATATCGCACTGGCATATGACGCAGCCACAATCCCCAATCCGCTGAACGGAACCGGGATTGTCATTCCCCGCAAAGAAGGAAAAGATCTCACTGCGTGTACATGGACCTCCTCGAAGTGGAGCCATTCAGCACCGAAGGATAAAGTTCTGCTGCGCTGCTACGTCGGAAACGAACAAGCGCAAGATTGGGTCGACTTGACGGACGACCAGTTGCTGCAAAAGGTCCAGTCCGATTTGAAAGAAATTATGGGCATTACCGCGAAACCGCTCTTTCATGAAGTGACAAGAGCCGTTAAAGCCATGCCGCAGTATCCCGTAAATCATGTCGAGGAGCTTGCAGCCGTTCGACAAGCATTGCAGCAGACAAAGCCTGGAGTTTTTCTTTGCGGGGCTGGATATGAAGGTGTTGGGGTCCCGGATTGTATCCTACAAGGAAAACAGGCGGCAGGTGACGTATTGGATTATTTGAAATTCATATGAATTGTGTCAGTCTCCCCTGTTATTTCCTGTCCATGTTATACTATTGCGTGGACTGGAGGATGTATGATGAAACCTTGGATGTATCCGCTGTTCGTCATTCTTGGAGCGTGCAGCTATGGAATTCTTTCTACGATCATTAAATTGGCCATTGCGGACGGGTATACAGCACCTCAGGCAGTGACAAGCCAATACTATACCGGCTTTCTATTAGCCTCACTCATTTATCTTGTTGTCCGTCGAAAGCTTCCGAAGTTCGGCGGTGGTTTTACGCTTGTGATTGCCGGTACACTAACGGCAATCACAGGAACAGTTTATGGGAAAGCCGTCAGTTTAATGCCCGCTTCCCTCGCTGTCGTCATGCTTTTCCAATTCACTTGGATCGGCATGCTTTTCGACTGCATCGCTCGCCGGCGCCTGCCGAAGCGAATTGAAGTCATTTCATTACTGTTTTTATTCGGAGGCACAGTTTTTGCAGCAGGCGTCCTTGATGCAGATCTTAGCGGCATTCCATGGCAAGGATGGGCTTGGGGAATGGCAGCGGCTGTCAGCTTCTCTGCATTCCTCATGGTGAATCAACGCCAAGTAGAGGGGATGGACATGCTGACAAGGCTACTGTTCATGTCTTTCTTCGCTGCTCTCGCTATCACTTTTTTCCAAGAGCCTCAGATCATCTGGGACGGTACATTGATAAACGGCTTATGGGTATACGGCTTAATTTTAGGAGTGTTTGGCATTATCCTGCCCATCCTTCTATTCTCTATCGGCATTCCAAAAGTCGGTACGGGAACGGCATCGATTCTAAGCGCGATCGAGCTGCCAGTTGCCGTCACTGTGTCGATGCTTTTATTGCATGAGCATATGACCATTTTACAGCTTGTAGGCATTGTGATTATCTTAGTCGGCATGACATTGCCTAGCGTCGCCAACCGAAAAATACGATTAAAGAATGCTTAAGATTGTTTCCACATCACTCGGATCAGTGATGTGGTTTTTTTATTGTGTCGAAAACTTTTCGGCAATACTGAGGGTATATATAGTGAGAACAACAAATTCGGTTGTTCTGAAAGGAGTGTGCCGCGTGCAGCAGGAAAAGTGGGTTCAGAAATTACGGGCAGGCGATCAGGCAGCTTTCCGTCAATTTTATGAAGCATACGCGGGTGCGGCTATCCGGACGGCGAGCGCCATTACCCGAAACCGTGAAATGGCGAAGGACGCAGTGCAGGAAACGTTCATCCGAGTATATCGCCAAATCGATAGCTTCAATCCGGCTTTGCCTTTCGACCCATGGTTTTATCGGATTTTGACAAATGAATGTCTTCGTTTACTGAAAAAAGAGTCCCCTCTTTCAAATATCGAGACACTTGAGAACGACCCTTCCCTTGCGGAGGAATCCTTCGATCAGTTGACGGAGCTTTACGATATCATTCAAGCATTGGACGATTCACACCGGATTCCGCTTATCTTGAAGTATATTAAAGGGTTTTCCGAAAAAGAGATTGCGGACATTTTAGAGTTGAATCAGAACACAGTGAAGTCGCGATTATTCAAAGGAAGGAAGCGGTTGAAAGAGCAGCTGGATTCTACTCGAGAGGAGGATATGCCGCGATGAGCAAATTTGACGAGCAGATAAAGAGGGAGCTTGAAAAACATACCGACGGAAATGTACGTGAACTGAAAGACGATATTTGGAATGAAATTAACAAGGAATTATTTGAAGGGAGACGGAAAGAAGTGAAACAGAAGAAGAGATGGATTCCCGCAGTGCTTATCGCAGCGGCTGCACTTGTCCTTGCATTCACCTTGCAGACCGAGCCCGGCTTGGCGTTAATGAAAGGTATCAAGGATATGTTCGCTCCTGAAAAGGAAATCATCCAAAGCATTGAGGGGCAGGACGAGCCGACAGAAGTCCATTTGAATGAAGGAAAAGATTCCGATTATATCATTTATGTGGATGAGTCTCGCTATAAAATGATCAAGGGAGAAGAATCCGACGTCATTACGACAATTGAACCTCTCCCTGAGAACTATCCGGAAGTGAGCATGGAAATTAAACAATATCCTTCCGACAAGCCAGAAACGCTCGTGAAGGAGATTGAGGAAAAATTGAAAGTCGATTTCCCTGATTTACGGGATATTGAAACCGTTTCGGAACCGGTGGAAGGCTTTTGGCTGCACGGCCTGACCGAATCGAAGTGGGATGGAAAGGTCATCGATGTGTACGTCATCAGTAACGGCAAAGATGGGAGCTTTGTTATTACCGAGAAGTATTTCCTTGAAGCAGCGGAAGGTCACGGCGCAAGGTTTTATCATATGTTGCAGAGCTTTGAAATTATCGAATGAACGGAAGCGTAGAGGGGGAGCCTATACTCCCCCTTTTTTAGTTTAGGTATAAAAGTAGATTCGCCACCTTTTATGCATATGTTATAAGAATATAGGGTATAGATTGATAAGAGGAGTGTAAGGAGGTTACACATGGACATTTTTATGATCGTCATCGATACGCTAATCGTTGTACTATATATAACGCTAATTGCATTCATCACACCATTTACAATGAGATATTTTAAAAGAAAGAAATTCGACATTTTCATTCAACTATTGCCTATCTGCTTTATTGTTTTTGTAAGCAGCATCGTGATCTCCATCGGACTAGGCGGATTCAAAGAGATGCTATTCTTTCAGATAACGAGCATTGTTTCATTGGTTCTATTAGGGTTCCTATTGTTCCTGACCTTAGCGATGAGAGCGCTATGGAAAGACAAATACGATTTATTAGTAGAAAGGATCCTTTCCTTTCGTGAAAAAAATGAACGGAGCTTCTCACTGAAATAAGTGGGAAGCCCAGAGTGTAGACAAAGTCGATCTTTGACTTTGTCTACACTCTTTTTAAGCAAGAAGCAATGGGCAGGAATTTCCTCAGCCTGATTGAAAACGCTTGTCAGCCTAGGCGCGAAGTCGAGAGAAGACGCGAATAGAACTAAAGTTCATGAGCGGACGAGCGAGACGAGCAACAACGGATGCGAGCGTTTGTCAACAGGCTGAAGCCTTTTTCTATTTGTTGTACACTACTTATAAAACTATTCACGCTAGGAGACGGTACTATGTTAAAGGATCGTTTGTACTATCAAAATGCCTATAAAAAGACTTTTACTGCACGCATCGTCAAAAACGGAGTGGATCTAGAGGGGCGTCCATATATCGTATTGAGCAATACTGCATTTTATCCGACGGGTGGAGGACAGCCGCATGATACAGGTACTATAGATGGAATTCGTGTGATCGATGTTGAAGAGGTGGACGGTGAGATCTGCCACTTCCTTGAAGAGGAGCTTCATTCCAAAAAAGATGTGGAAGGAGCTATCGATTGGGAGCGCCGTTTGGATCATATGCAGCAGCATACAGGACAACATATTTTGACAGCGGCTTTTGTACGGCTATTCGGATTCCAGACCGTCAGTTTTCATCTAGGCAAAGAGCTTGTTTCAATTGATTTGGACACAGAAAACGTAACAACGGAGCAATTAGCTGCCGTGGAAAAACTTGCGAACGATATCATTTTGGAGAACCGTCCGATTGAAACAAAATGGGTGACGGAGGACGAGCTTTCGGAGTTTTCATTACGGAAGCAATTGTCCGTAACTGATGAAATTAGGCTCGTTATTATACCGGATTTTGATACGAACGGCTGCGGAGGGACCCACCCATCCTCTACTGGGCAAATAGGATTACTGAAAATACTTTCCACTGAAAAACAGAGGCGGAAAGTCCGCGTTCACTTCGTTTGCGGCGGCAGGGTATTGCAGCAGCTACATCGTAAGCATGAGGAGTTGACTGCCGCCTCCAAGCTGCTGAGTGCGCCTGAAGATGGCGTCAGCAATTCGATTGAACGACTTTTAGCTTCTCATTATTCATTGGAAAAATCATTGGAACAGGCTAAGGAAGATTTGCTTACTTTCGAGGCGAAACATCTATTGGGCAATAGGAACGGCAATATATTAAGAGCTTCATTCACTGATAGAACCGTGCAGGAACTGCAAAAATTGGCAAGAATCATTGCAGCGGAAGATGATTCTGTCATCGTACTCCTCGTTGCAGAAAATGAAGATCGCCTTCAGTTCGTTGCTGCCAAGGGTGCATCTGTCGGTCCTAGCATGAAACAAGTCTCCGCATCGGCTTTGCCCCATCTCAATGGGAAAGGCGGCGGAAATGATGCATTTGTGCAAGGCGGCGGCGAGCGAACAATGACTGCGGAAGAACTGCTGAATCTTATGGAAAATACAATTGCAAACTAATTGCTATGCAACTCCTCCCGATTTTTTAAAATGGGAGGAGTTTATTATTTTATAAAGATTACTAGCTATCTTATGTTTACTATTTAACAGTCCGGGTAGATAAAGACATTAGATACCACGATACTTCTGTTATCTTCGAAAGGGAGATTTATATGAAGAAAAAAATAGTATTCATTTCCGATCACGGCGATCCGCTTGCACCGCTCGGAGGCGAACAGGCAGGCGGACAAAATAATTACGTAAAGCAATTGGCACTGTCATTGGATAAAAAAGGACATACAGTAGATATCATTACGCATTGGGCGGATGCGGATGATCCACAGATTGAAGAATTCGGTTCACGATGCCGAGTGATCCGCGTGGCGGCCGGTGTGAAAGGCTATGTACCCAAAACCGAAATGTACGACATGCTTTTCGATTTTTATGATGAAATGCGTTCTCTCATCGACTTGACGTCTTATGACCTCGTGCACACCCACTATTGGCTATCCGGCCTGCTCGGCGCAAAAGTGGCAGAGGATTATGGCATTCCTTGGATTCACACATCCCACTCATTGGGCGTTGCGAAAGAGCAAGCTACCGGCGTTCGCGACGAAAAAAGATTGGCAGCCGAACAATTGATATTGCAGTTAGCCGACACAGTAGTCGCTACAACTGGATCTGAAAGAAAATTGATCAAAAACTTCGTTGAAGACCCTTCCCCTGTTAAAGTCATTCCGATAGGAGTAGACAAGAGCTTCAGGCCAACAATCCGAAAAGAAAAACAGCAACCTTATTTCGCATTTGCCGGAAGGCTTGAAAAGACGAAAGGAATCTACACACTGCTCAAAGCCTTCAGACTTTTAATGGAGCGGCACGACCTTCCTCCATCTACGAAGCTGGTCATTGCGGGAGGAGATCCGGATACAATCGATCTTCAAAAAAAATTGCCGACATGCCCGAAATTGAAAAAAGCGATCAATGGTCTCGAACGGCATGTAGAGTTTATCGGAGCCCGCTCCCAACGACAATTAGCTGAACTTTTCAATGAAGCAACTGCTGTCATTGTCCCTTCCACGTACGAATCATTTGGAATGGTCGCAGCAGAAGCGCAAGCGTGCGGCAGTCCTGTCATCGCCTCAAAAGTCGGCGGTTTACAGGATGTTGTCCGCCACCGGGAGACGGGACTTCATATCGAAAAGGAAAATCAAGAGCATTTGGCATTCGCGATGAAGCTTATTGCAGTCAACCGTGAATTTGCCCGTTCCCTCGGACGGCGCGCAGCTGCCTATGCACGCAGGGAATTCGATTGGGACACTGTCGCCAAGAAAATGGATGGATTGTATGAGGTGGTTATGTTTGAAAAACAAGAAGTACTTGTTAGCGACTGACTTGGATGGAACATTTGTAGGAGATGAAAAAGAGCTTGGGAGACTGCTTCGATTCTTTGACAGCTCGCCGGATGAAGTGGCACTCGTCTATGTAACGGGTAGGCATTTATCCTCCGCCCAATCCCTTATGAAGGCAGAGGGTTTGCCGACACCGGATTTGCTTATAACGGATGTTGGTACGTCTATTTATGAATCTACGGTGCTGGCGGAAGACCTTGACTGGAAGGCACGTATGCAGAAAGAATGGCAACCGGATAAAATTGTAGAAGTTGCCGCCAACTTTCCGATGCTGAAAAGGCAAGAGCTCCCCGATGATCGACGGATTTCCTTCACTGTGGAGGAAAGCTTAGGAGCAGTGGAGGAATTTAAGAAAGCTCTCGCAGACGCATCGATTGCTCATACGTTCATTTTCAGCTCAAATCGAGATATCGACGTACTACCGATAGGTGCCGGAAAAGGGAACGCTTTGGAATATGCGCTCGATCGGTATGCGATGGAGGGCGTTCAATTGCTCATTGCAGGCGATTCAGGCAATGATCGGGACATGTTGTCGCTAGGCCACCCTTCCGTCATCGTCGGCAATGCCCAACCCGAGTTGTTGGAAATGGAACCATGTGAGACTCTCTTACACGCTAATAAAAACTGCGCAGGCGGCATCCACGAAGCGTGGCTTCATTTTTATGGAGACGGAGACGGACGGAAGTCGTTCGTATGAGGTAACACCGAATCGTGGGGATACCACCGATGCGGAGCGCGTTACCACCAATTCTTCGAGCTTTACCACAGATGCGCATGAATTTAACATCCTTTGGAGGGTTTATCACCACTCAGAAGGAGTTTAAGACACTTTATCACCGCTTGACCATTTAACGGTTCCACATATCTATTAAATGGAACAAAAAGGCTGCCTCCTGAGGATGGCAGCCTAATTTATTCAACCAATCAATATGCTCTTGCAAACCAAACTGTATGCTTCGCATCTTTTCCGCAATTAATGCAAGTCGACTTTTCAGCAGGTGGATTAAATGGGATGTTGCGTGTCGTGAACTTCGTTTCTTCCTTCACTTGCTCTTCGCACACGTCATCGCCGCACCAGCCGGCAAGGATCCAACCAGGGATTTCTCCTTTTTCTGCTGAATCTGCGATATGCTTCGTCAAATCAGCAATTGTGTCGATATGCGTGTGGGAATGCTCTGCACGGAATGCGCGTGCTTTTTCAAGTAGACGCGTTTGCATCGTTTGCAATTCCTGTTCAATGCTTTCAACGATATTTGCCAAGTCAACAGCAACTTTGTCACCTTCATCACGCGCTTTCATGAGCGCTTGATTGTTTTCCAAATCACGTGGCCCTAGTTCAACACGGACCGGTACACCTTTCAGCTCCCACTCGTTGAACTTGAAGCCTGGTGACTGATCGGAATCATCTAGACGTACACGGATGCCTTTCGCTTTCAACTGTGCGAATACCTCATCCAGCTTCTCCATAATGGCAGGGTTCTTCTTCCAAGGACCGACCGGAATCAAAACAACTTGTGTCGGTGCGATGCGTGGAGGCAGTACAAGCCCTTGCTCGTCCCCGTGTACCATAATGACAGAACCGATCAAACGAGTCGAAGTTCCCCATGAAGTCGTATGGACGAATTCATGACGGTTTTCTTTATTCAAATATTTAATGTCGAACGCTTCCGCGAATTTCGTGCCTAAATAGTGGGAAGTTCCCGCTTGAACAGCTTTTCCATCTTTCATCATCGCTTCGATCGAATATGTATCGACCGCACCCGCAAAGCGCTCGGATGGCGTTTTTTGTCCATCGTAGACCGGAATCGCAAGCAATTCTTCAACAACTTCTTTATAAATATTCAACATTTGCATCGTTTCTTCGCGAGCCTCTTCTTCATCAACATGCGCAGTATGCCCTTCTTGCCATAAAAACTCAGATGTACGAATGAACGGCAATGTTTTCTTCTCCCAACGGAAAACGTTCGCCCATTGGTTAATTAACACAGGAAGGTCGCGGTAGCTCTTAATCCAATCAGAATACAAATGACCAATCATCGTTTCGGAAGTCGGACGCAATGCGAGGCGCTCTTCCAATTGCTCGCCAGCCGCTTCCGTCACCCATGGAAGTTCAGGGGAAAATCCTTCAATATGGTCCTTCTCTTTTTGGAAGAACGATTCAGGAATCAACATCGGGAAGTACGCATTGCGGTGGCCTGTTTCCTTGAAACGTCTATTCATTTCCTCTTGGATATGCTCCCAAATTTCAAAGCCATCCGGTTTAAATGCGATACATCCGCGGACAGGCGTATAATCCATTAAATCCGCCTTCTGGATCGTATCGATATACCATTTTGAAAAATCGTTTTGCTGATTACTCACTATAATTTCCTCCCTATGCATAATAAAAAGCGCAAAGCTGTCCTCATATAAGGACGTCTTTGCGCTGGATAGACGTGGTACCACCTTCATTCGGCCTAGCGACGCTAAGCCCTCGAACGTTTTGTAACGAAAACGACCCGGTCATGTTTGCATGACATCTCCGTGGTAGGGTTCAATGAAAAGCGGTGGTACGGCTCTCAGCAAGTTGCCATACTTTCTGTTTCACAATTTCCATTTACTTGGCCACATCTACGATTCCATATTGCTTATAATATAGCAAATACTTGAGATTTATACAAATACAGTTTTGTTTTCTCTTGCGGACTTGGATTAATCCTATTCTCTGCTATAGTATGATTGATACTACTGGATGGAGGAATCTCGTTATGAGCAATTTACCAAACTGCCCAAAATGTAATTCGGAATACACATATGAAGATGGAAATCTGTTCGTTTGCCCTGAATGCGCCCATGAGTGGACATTGGAATCTCAAGAGGCGGAAGCGGAAGCCGCTGTTGTCAAGGATGCGAACGGCAATGTCTTGAACGACGGCGATACAGTTACTGTCATCAAGGATCTGAAAGTGAAGGGCAGCTCAAATGTTGTCAAAATGGGAACTAAAGTGAAAAACATCAAGTTAGTCGAAGGCGATCATGACATCGATTGTAAAATTGATGGATTTGGCGCGATGCAATTGAAATCGGAGTTTGTGAAGAAGATATAAATCAATTTGCGATACGCTATTTGTGGGTCAAAGGTCACAAATTGACAATAACTTACGGGAAATGATCGATATTTGTTAGGAAATGAACGATAAATTTGTGAAATTGATCGATAACTAACGAGGAACGATCGATAACCGCTGGGAAATGATCGATAAGTTTGCGTAACTGTCAAAAACAAACAGGGCTGTCCAACATACTTTGTGGACAGCCCTCTTTATTATTGACTTGCTAGCTTACAGTTTAAATTGAAGCACATTTCGATTAAGTTCCTCAGCGTATTTCGCCAATTGCTCAGAGCTCATTGCCACTTCCTCCATCGAGCTGTTTGTTTGTTGAGTCGACGCAGATGTTTGTTCAACGCCTGCGGATGTCTCCTCTGTAATGGCGGCGATTTCTTCAACCGAGCTCCGCATTTCCTGACTGCGGGAAACCATTTCCGACAAATTGCTCGAAATCATTGTTATATGCGATGCCACTTCAGTCACAGCATCGTTAATATCATTGAACGTTTGGCTCGTCTGTGTAATTTGTTCTGTCCCTTTCTCGACTTCCCCATATCCTTCCAATAGGGATGTCGCCACAGAACTGGATTCAGATTGGATGTCGCCTACGATTTTCGTAATGTCGGTAACGGAAAGTGAAACCTGTTCTGCCAAGTTCCTTACTTCTTCAGCTACAACCGCGAAACCTTTGCCATGTTCGCCTGCTCTTGCTGCTTCGATAGCTGCATTCAGAGCCAACAAGTTCGTTTGATCGGCGATATCTTTAATGACAACAACCAATTTCGATATTTCCTGCGATTGGGCATCCAAGCCTTGGATTTTTTCTACAGAGGATTGTACGATTTTATCGATTCTACCCATTTGTTCATTGGACAGATTCATTAAGCGACGACCTTCTGACGTCATATCCAACACTTTTGTTGAAGCAACTTGAATATGTCCACCCTTTTCATCCGCCTCTTCCACACGATGAACGAACGAATCCATCAAGTCAGATAGATGGCTCGCCTGTGTCGCTTGCGACTCTGCGCCTTCCGCCAAGTCATACATTGTCATCGCGACCTGATCGGTAGCTGCTTTCACTTCTGTGGCAGATTGTGTCAACTCTTCACTTTGGGCTGATACGGATGCCGAAATGCCGTTAATTGTATTCAATAAACTACGTGTATTTTCGCTCATCTCATTTGCAGCAAGGACAAGCTGGCCTACTTCATCCTTCGATTTTGTTTTCATATTGTCGCCGCTTAAATCGCCTTTAGCCATTTCCAGCATGCGGTTCATTACCATTTTGATCGGTTTTGTTATTTGATCGGCAGTGAAAAGTGCAGCTGCGATACTTAATATGATGACTAAAATTGTTACCGCACTTACGATTTTGAACGTTAATTCCCCGCCCGCGATAATTTCCGCTTCTGCTGCATTAATATTCGCTTCATAATCTGCTGCGAGTTTTTCATAGCCTTTCATAATTTCACGAACCAACGGGGTGGAATCTTCCAGGTTTCTGAGTGCCAGCTCCTTGTTGCCTTTGTCATACTCAGCAAAAACTTCCTCAGTTATGAACGTTCTCCATTCAACTGTTTGCTCAATGAGCTTATCGAATTCATCGGTCTCCTGTATGTCACGGATGATCTTTTCATTTTTCATCCCATGCTCGCTGTACTCATTGAATCTTTCTTTAAAATCTCCTCCGTATAATACATACCCACGAGCCGTTGATATACGGTTCGCCATTGTCAACGCCATCTGTTCATGGGCAATTAATAATGGGAGCTCCTTTTCCACAATATTTCTCGCTTCATTATTACTTTTTATCACTACTGAAATATTATAACTGCCATACATAAGCACTAATAAAATCACTAATGAAAAAGAGAACAACAATTTTCTTTTTATTGTCTTAAACATACTTTACATCTCCTATTAATATTTTATATCCCTCTACACGCACGTTTAGTAATATCGGTTAGATTGACCGATTATAAAATAATTAATTAATAAAAATAGCAAGCCTCTTCCGAATAAACCGGTGTGAGGCTTGCTGAATTAAGATATTGATTATGTCAGCTTATAACTTTCATTCTTCTTAGATTTCAATGAAGGGGCAGCTATTTTATTCTGCAGCGAAAGTGTCACGACCAATCCAAGCTTATGCAGCCCCATCATGACGATTCCTGCCATGAACTGATCATATTTCGTATTGAATGGAGGCGGAAGCACGGTAATAGCATTTGATGTACCTGGCATACAAAGATGAGCGGTCAGTTGTGCAAATAAAGGATTTTCTATCCCCCCAATAAAGGCGGCCACTATGAAAAAGAGACACGCTGGCATTAACACATACCCACTTTTCATTGCATACCGCTTCATCTCTTGTCTGCATAGCCGTCGCTTAGAATCCGGTGAGGCGATAGGCGACCACATGATGAAAGAGAGAAAAAATAAAATAGTTATATATCCATTTTGCAAAAGTGAAGTTGTTGAAAGAAGGGTGAGGATGAAAGGCAAATGGTATAGGAGTAATAACACTGCAAATATATAGAGAGCTATTTTTGGAGGGAACTTACATTTTTTTATCCACCGTGGCTTCGGAATGTCGATTGCTTTCATGAAGAGGCTCTCAGGAATGCCTAGCAAAAGAAGGGGCGGAATGATGAAGTAAAGAATGCTCATCTGAATCATATGCAAACTGAACGAGAAGTGACTAATGACAGCAAACGGGCTGCCGATCGTAAAGTAAAACAGGAATAAGCCGAGAAAAAAAAGAAAGACCTGTTTATTATCCAATTCCGCTTTCGAATAACGTTGCATCAAAAATAGATAACAACAGGCTAAACAAACAAGAACGGCCAGTAATGAAAAATTCCATGGCGAATGACCATCGAGAAATAGTCTAATATCCAGCACGACTTGCCTCCTTTTTTCTTGCCATAAGTTCATTGTATGTTTTTCCGGAGGGATTAACACTGTCACTTCAGTTGCTTATCGGGAGTGCGTTATTTATAATTATTAAACAAAATCGAATGGGTTGAATGCATTCGATGAATGGAAAGAGGCGATTTGAACAATGTTAAAAACAACTGTGTTCGAACAACTGAAGAAGGCTATGAAAGAGAAGGATGTACTTTCCAAAGGGGTGCTGACACTTCTGAAGTCCGCACTTGATATGGCTGAAAAAGAGAAGGGCTCCGCTCTGACAGAAGAAGAGGAAGTCGCAATCGTCAACCGCGAAATCAAGCAGACGAATCAAGCGTTGGAAGGTGCCGAAAAAGCGCAACGTGAAGATTTGATTGAACAGGAAAAGGCGAAATTGACATTGTTGAAATCATTCTTGCCGAAACAGTTAAGCGAGGAAGAAGTGTTGGCGCTGCTGACAGAAGCTGGAGTTGTTCAAGGAATGAATATGGGGGACGCGATGAAAATCGCAAAACCACTCCTTGCCGGCAAAACGGACGGTGCGACAATGTCCAAAGCCGTGAAGAGCCTTATTCAATAAAACACCAAAAGCCCATCCAACAGATTGGATGGGCTTTACATATGCTATTACAACTTTACTCGTTGAAGTCTAAGCGCATTGAGCACAACCGATACTGAGCTGAATGCCATTGCTGCACCAGCTACCCAAGGGGCTAGAAGGCCGATTGCTGCAACAGGGATGCCGATCGTGTTGTAGAAGAAGGCGAAGAACAGGTTTTGCTTAATGTTGCGCATCGTTTTACGACTCATGATAAATGCATCGGCAACGCTATTTAGATCGCCACGCATTAACGTAATGTCTGCCGCTTCAATCGCAATATCCGTTCCTGTTCCAACAGCCATTCCGATATCTGCCATAGCAAGCGCGGGCGCGTCGTTGATGCCGTCTCCGACCATTGCAACTTTCTTCCCTTGCGCTTGCAACTCCTTGATTTTATCGCTTTTCTGGTCAGGAAGCACCTCTGCGATAATATGTGTCAAGCCTACTTGCCGCCCGATTGCTTCGGCAGTTTGCTGATTGTCTCCCGTCAACATAATGACGTCAAGACCAAGCTCTTGCATTCTTTGAATCGCCTCTTTGGACGTTTCTTTTACTGTGTCCGCAACGGCAACGACACCTGCAAGCTTCCCATCGATTGCGATAAGCATCGCCGTTTTCCCTTCGTTCTCCATTTTCTCCATTGTCGCTTCGATATTATCGAGAGCTATATTTCGGCTTCGCATTAGTTTCCGAGTACCCGCAAGCACGTGCTTGCCAGCAACTTCCGCTTCGATTCCATATCCAGGAAGCGCTTTGAAAGCATCTACTTCGATCAGTTCAACACCTTGTTCTTTGACGCCTGTTACGATCGCCTGCGCCAATGGGTGCTCAGATTGATTTTCAGCCGATGCGACCAATTGCAATACATCCTTATCTGCAAAGCCATCAACAACGATTGTATCCGTCAATGCAGGTTGACCTTTTGTAACTGTTCCCGTCTTATCCAACACAACCGTGTCGATGGAGCGTGTATTTTCAAGATGCTCGCCGCCTTTAAAGAGCAAGCCCATTTCAGCCGCTCTACCTGAACCTGCCATGATCGATGTCGGCGTCGCTAAACCTAGCGCACACGGACATGCAATGACGAGAATCGAGATAGTCGGAATAAGCGCTGATCTAAAATCGCCAGGCGTAACGGCAAAATACCAAATTAAGAATGTCAAAATCGCAATACCGACAACAATCGGTACGAAAATACCCGATATTTTATCCGCCAACCGTTGGATTTCCGCTTTGGATCCTTGCGCTTCCTCAACGACTTTAACAATTTGCGATAACGCGCTATCTCTTCCGACTTTCGTCGCCTTGATTTGCAATGATCCATTTTTATTGATTGTCGCTCCAATGACGGCATTTCCAGGTACTTTATCGACAGGAATACTTTCTCCCGTAATCATAGATTCATCGATTGCCGACTGCCCAGAAACGATTTCTCCGTCAACCGGAATTTTCTCGCCCGGTTTAACGAGAATAATGTCTCCCGCCACTACTTCTTCGATAGGAACTTCTTTTTCAACGCCATCTTTTAAGACACGCGCTGTTTTCGCTTGCAATCCAAGCAGCTTTTGAATAGCTTGACTCGTTTTTCCTTTCGCTCTCACTTCAAACAATTTACCGAGGACAATCAGTGTAATAATGACAGCGGATGCTTCAAAGTACAACTCCGGATGTCCGATACTCCCCGCAGCCCTCCATTCAAATGCTAAATATAAACTATAGAAATATGCTGCACTTGTACCGAGCGCCACTAAGACGTCCATATTGGCGCTCTTATTTCGTAATGAATTAAAGGCACCCTTGTAAAACGCTGCACCGACGATGAATTGGACAGGTGTCGCTAGAGCCAGCTGCACCCAAGGGTTCATGAGAAATTCAGGCAAGTAGAGGAACGATAAAAATTCGAAATGTGCTACCATCGTCCATAATAACGGAAGTGTTAAAATCACTGAGAAAATGAACTTCCGGTATTGCTTCTTAATTTCCTGTTCTTTATGATCCAGCTTTTCTTGGCCATCGCTTTTCGGAATCAACTCGTAGCCCATTTTCTTAACAGTTGCGATCATTTCATTCGGGCTCGTTTGACCTTGATTATAATCTACGGTAAGTGTTTCAAGCGCGAAGTTGACCGCAGCCTTTGAAACACCATCCATTTTATTAATTCGCTTTTCGATTTTCGTCGCACATGCTGCGCATGTCATGCCCGAAATATCGAACTCTGCTTTATCTTGAATGACGCCATACCCTAATTTCTCGATTCGTGCGGTAAAGTCATCAATATTCGCTTTTTCCGGGTCGAACACGATTGTCGAACTTTCCATTGCGTAGTTGACATTCGCTTTTTCCACACCTTCTATTTTTGATAACCCTTTCTCAATCCGGTTCGCACATGCTGCACATGTCATCCCGTTAATCTTCAAAGTTGTTTCTGAAGTTTCCATTTGTATCCCTCCAATACATAGTGGGGGTATATTTTTTTGAAAAAAGAAGGATTATACACTGTTGTATAATCGCTTCGGCCGCTATATACCCCCACACGGTGTAAGCGGAATGCTTTCAATCAAGCGATATCGTATCCTTGATCTTCAATCGTTTCTTTAATTTGCTCCAAAGTTACTCCGTTTTCAAACTCAACAGTAACTTCTTTAGTAGCTAAGTCTACTTTAACAGCAGAAACACCGTTTAGCTCACCGACGCTCGACTCGATTGAATTGACGCAGTGACCACAAGACATGCCTTCAACTCTTAATACTTCTTTCATGATGAAAAACCTCCTGTTTTGTTGTTAATCACAATATAATATACCCTATACCAGTATGTCAAGTCAAAAATCTCATTACTTCGTCATTGTTTTCATGACGCTCATAAGCTCTTGGATAGCCGCCTCGCCATCTTGTCCTTTAATGGCATTGACGACACAGTGGTGTGTATGGTCTTCCAATAAAGCTAATGAAACCTTGTTCATTGCAGACTGAATCGCGCTAATTTGATGTAGAATATCTACGCAATAACGGTCGTTTTCAATCATTTGATGAACGCCTCTCACTTGTCCTTCAATTCGTTTTAGTCGATTTAACATCTGTTGCTTATTCGGCTGTACAGTCTTCTTCATCGATTCTGACATATCAATCACCCCTCAGAGTTTTATAAATACCCCGTACCCCTATGGTATCACTTATAAGAAAGAAGAGCAATGATATTGTCCCAATCATTAGGAGCTAACATTCTACATTGCCAACAGCCTTTTAATCTCGTCTTCATTTCGCTCAAAACCGATCAACACTTTCGGCTTGCCCCCAAAACCTAAAAATGATTTTTTCTTAAATACAAAGGCTGGCACGACCCGAGAGCCACTAACTTTAATGAGCTCTTTCTCTTTTTCCGGTTCTATCGATAAGTCGTAACCGATATACGGAATGTTATGTGTTGCGAGAAATGCTTTTGCGTCTTGGCAATCCGAGCACGTCGGTCTTGTATAAAGCTCAAATTGAGCATTCTTCATATGTCGCCACCTCCTTATTATGAGGATGCACGTTGAAAAGAATTCATTTTACATCGATATTATATGAATAATTTCCAACCCCCTATACGCCCCCAGGGGTATATACAATACAAAAATATATACCCGTTATTCCTCTTCGTAAATCACTTCAGGTTTGAAAGATCATTTTCAAAGTGGAAAACTAGGATGACCACATCATAATATACCCCCGTATTGTATGTAAAGAAATTTGTTTCATTTTCAAAAAAATAGTGACCGTAGCATTACTGCTGCCGATCACTATTAGCTTTAATGATGGTGATGATGCCCTCCCGACGCTTCAGGTTTCACTTGGCACAAAATTGACTCGTCATGCTGATGTGCAGAAGTTTCCAATTGAATTGTTGCATGATGGATATTTTGATGCAATAAGGCATGTTCTACACTGCGCAGCAATTGCTCACTTTCCGCAATTGTCATTTGATCGTCAACGACCGCATGGCAGGAAAGTGCGTTCAGGCCGCTCGTAATGGACCAAATGTGTAGATCATGAACGCTCTGGATGCCTTCTTCATTGCGGATTGTTTGAAGTATTTCATCCAAATCAACGTTTTGAGGCACACCTTCCATTAGGACGTGCAATCCAGACTTCGATACAAAGTAACCGCTTCGTAAAACTAAGATGGCAACAATGACACTCGCTAACGGATCTGCCCATCCCCAGCCAAAAATCATTATAAGCAACGCCGCAGCGATTGCCCCGACTGAGCCCAACATATCACTTATGACATGGAGGTAAGCACCTTTCATATTCAAATTTTCTTCGACATCGCTGCCGCGCATCATAATCCACGCGACTATAATATTGACTGCCAACCCGATGCTGCTGACGATCAGCATGCCAGTCGTCGCAACTTCAGGCGGGTTTGCGAAACGGTGAATCGCTTCGTAAAAAATGAACAAAGCGATAACAATTAATGTGACGCCATTTATTACGGCGGCTAAAATCTCAAATCGCTTATAACCGAATGTCTTGCTTTTGCTCGCTGCTTTTTCACCTAGCTTAAATGCAATTAACGCAATCGCTAACGAAATTGAATCGCTTAACATATGGCCCGCATCCGCCAATAAGGCAAGACTGTTCGTCAAAAATCCACCGATCGCTTCCACAATCATGTACGTAGTAATGATCAGAAAGGAAATCAATAATACTTTTTTATTCGCGCCGTGCGTATGGTCGTGTCCGTGATCATGCCCCATTTAGATACCCCCTCTGCGTAATTAATTATGCGTTGCGTGTTCAATCGCCTGTCTCAATAAATTCATAACGTGATGATCATCTTCCGAGTAATATATCGTTGTCCCTTCTCTTCTGAACTTAACTAATCGTAAATTTTTCAAAAAGCGCAATTGATGAGAGACAGATGATTGACTTAGATTTAACGTTTCAGCAATATCATTAACTGAATGCTCCTCTTTGCATAATAAGTTTAAAATTCGAATTCTCGTTGGGTCACTTAACGCCTTAAAAGTTTGAGATACAACAAATAATGTTTCTTCATCCAAAAGTTCCTTATTTTCATCCAATACCTGATCTACGCTGCCCTCTGCACTCATTTTTATCCCTCCATATTTTCATTACTGTTTATATGAGCATATGTTCATATATTATAACCTCTATTCCTTTTTGTCAAATCAAAATATAGTACCCCCCTATTTTTAAATACCCAATAGTTATATATTTTAACTCGTAGTATTTATATGACGCTATTTCAATCTAAAATTAAAAACCACTTCTTTACATACCCTACTTAGGTATTGTAATATGACTCTGTAAGATTTCTAAATGAAAGGTGCGTCAAAATCACATGCAAACAGAGAAAAAGGTGAAATTGGCTGTTAACGGCGGAATTTCGTTCGGCGCTAAATTAAATGCTAAGCAGTTAATGATCCTTGCTGACTATTTAGGTGATCAAGAGTTGGAGTTAACGACATTCCAACAATTATATATTGAAGTGTTGGAAAGCGATGTCGAATTCATTCAAAAGAAGTTCAGTGAGGTCGGCCTATCCTGCTATCCGGTCGGGAATTATGTAAAGAGCATACGCCATTGTAATTTTTGCAAAGGTGCGGAGGAAGAAGGAATGCCTGTCGCTATCGAGCTGAATAAGCGAATTGCCGGAAGACCTGTCCCATTCACTCTTCGGCCGGCCTATACAGGGTGCCCGATAGGATGCGGCGAGCCGCTCGTCAACGACATCGGCGTCATGAAATCGCGGAAAGGCTATGACTTGTATATTGGAGGAAATGCGAAAGGTGCTTATGCAAAGACAGGAACACTTTTACTTGAGCAGGTGCAGCCTGATGAATTGTATGAAGCTGTTGATCAAGTGATCGATTTATACGCGGAGAATGGCAAAAAACGTGAACCGTTTTATAAATTCGTCAACCGTTTTGGCATGGATAACATAATGCAATATATAATGAATGATTCGGCTCAAATTGAGTAGACTTCTTTGAAATTGATGAAAAGAATAAGTCTCTACCATGATTGATGATTGGGAAAAGAGGCCATCCGCCTTTGGATAGCCTCTATATATTTTAAAACTTCACCTTATCCGGAATGTCTGATGGCTGCACTTCATCATAGGAAGTAACTACATTTCCCTTTTTCAAATACAACTTCAAATATGCCCCTTCTCTCAACTCTTTCGCTGCTGAAAATTCCACTTCGATTGAATCACCATTCTCTTTATAGGCGGTGCCGGTATATAAATACCTTTTTATAATTTCACCCGAGTCCAGCTTTGTTTCTTCGACTGAGCTTTCAGCAGGGATTTGATAGTAAGCATTATCTTTTCCCATTCGATTGAAGTCTACCGTCGCCAAGGCAACGATCGCTCCGATTAACAAAACAGCTACTACGACTATTCCAATTAAACCTTTCTTCATCTATTATCCCTCCAAATAGCTTCTTCTAATTAATTTATTGAAGTTATGAACTGTAGCAATATAATAAATCGCATAGATTAACGTGTAAGCGACCATCCAAATGACGACCGGAACTAAGAAATCCATCATGAGCAAGTTTGAGACAGCAGTCAACGCAACGCCTCCATGAAGAAGTCCTAAAAGTAGAGGTGCAATGAAAATGACACCGACTTGCCCGCGGATCGTTCGCTTCATATCTTTGTTTGACACGCCGATTTTATGGAGAATGGCGTACTTCGCTTTATCCTCTTCCGCCTCCGTCATCATTTTAAAGAATATGATGCTTCCTGTCGCAACAAGAAAAACAAGCCCTAAGAAACTCCCGACAAATAATAAGGCTCCTAAAGACTCAATGGAGGCACTGTAATCATCTGTCGCGCTCGAAAAACTATCTGTCGACGCCGCCAATTTATCGGATACTTCACTCTGTTTTTTGTAATCCATGACAGTAACAGCTTGCAGCAATTTCTCATCATAATCCATTTCATCATATAATTGATCCGGTACTACAATTACATTTGCGCCGAACGTTCCTACATTGAACAATGCCTGATCATAAAGCTTAGCAACTTTGAAATCCGTATCATTGATCGTGATCGCTTCAATTTCGTCGGTCCACCGTTCATCATAATAGGCGTCAATTGCGAAGATTTCACCCTTGTTCAGCTTTTGAACTTCCGGCCACTCTATGTTCTTTGCCAACGTTTGATAAGTTGTCTCATCAATGACAGTGTATTCCACTTCATAAGTATCAATTGGAACGCGGACCATTTTGCTATTGAACGAAACCTCCGATTCAATAATTGCAGGATCAATCGTCTGCTTATCCCCCTCCCACATAAAAGTGTAAGGCGTATACATTCCCACATTTTTTTCGGCATTATAATAAACCCCGAATACCGCTCCGCCTGAAGTAATTGTCGTTGCGCTCAGCACAGTAATGATTGTCAATGTTTTGGCGTTTCCTCTAATCCGGTATAGCAATTGGGAAGCAGTCATCATATGAAGACCTTTCCAAGCCCAGCGCGGATTTCTTTTCAACGCTGACAATGCATAGACAAGAACGCTATGGAACAGTAGATACGAGCCGATTACGGTCAATGCGATGATAACGATTGGTGTCGCGATCCCTAATATCCGCCATACTTGCGATTGAGTTAAGTCCTGTAAGGCAATTGCGTATGCAGCAGCCAATGCCAACACACCCAAAACTGCTGTCACGATACGTGCTTTCGGTACTTCTTCGCCTTTTTTCTCGGCATGGAATAGGTCAATTAACTTGAAACGGTAAATAACCCGATACCCCATCAATGAAGTAACTAAAAAGATGATAAAAAACACAATGATTGTGTTGATAAGCGCGCCTGTTGAAAATGTAAATCCTGCAACAACATCAAGTCCCATAAGCTTCAATAATATGCTTAACAAAACGCGGGAGAGCAAAAATCCTAATACGACCCCAATGATGAGCGATAGTAATCCGATTACCATGTTTTCAAAAAACAGAAGAAATCCGATTGATCGCTTCCTCACGCCAAGCAACGAGTAAAGTGCGACTTCCTTTTTCCTCTTCTTCATGAAAAAAGAATTGGAATACAATATGAAAATTGCTACAAAGATCATGAGCACAAATGCAGCGGCGCCCATCACCCCTTGGATCTGCTTTGACATTTCAGCCGCCCCGCTAATACCGTCGCTATATTTCAAAGTCGCAAATGTAAAGTAAATGAGGATCGAAAAAACAGTAGATCCGATGTATAGCGAATAGCTTTTCATATTGCGGCGTATATTTTTTACCGCTAAATCAAATAACGTCATTCGATTCACCGCCTACTTGCGATAGCTCATCCAAAATCATTTGGAAAAACTCCTTACGTGTCTTCCTTCCACGTAATATCTCTTTCGACAGCCGGCCATCTTTTATGAATAAAATGCGGCGACAAAAACTGGCGGCATATGCATCATGTGTTACCATCATAATCGTCGCTTCATGCTTTTCGTTCAGCGAGCTCATGTTTTCAAGCAAATCCGTTGCCGACTTTGAATCCAATGCGCCGGTCGGTTCATCCGCAAAAATGATTTTCGGCTTGGAAATCAATGCACGGCTCGCCGCTGTGCGCTGTTTCTGCCCTCCCGAAATTTGATAAGGGTATTTATCAAGCAAATTGGTAATGCCAAAAGTCGCTGCAATTTCTTCTACACGCTCTTTAATGACTGCTGGTTTCTTCTTTGCAATCGCAAGCGGCAACAGTATATTTTCTCGGACCGTCAACGAATCCAATAAATTATAATCCTGGAAGATGAATCCTAAGTGGTCGCGCCTAAAATCTGCAAGCTTCTCTTCATCCATTTTTGCGATATTGTCCGTTCCGATTACAATATCCCCGCTCGTCGGTGTATCGATTGTTGCTAATACATTAAGCAATGTCGATTTCCCGGCCCCCGAAGGACCCATGACACCAACGAATTCTCCATGGTCGATTTCAAATGATATATTTTCAAGCGCATTGAATGTGGTCGCGCCTTTTCCGTATGTTTTTTCAACATTTTTCACAAGTAATAATGATTCCATTTTTTTCGCCTCTCTTTCGTATATCCTTACTATACTCGGCGAACCTTAAGCTAAATTTAATCCTCCCTTACATTATCCTTAAATATAGGCGGGGTACGGTAAATTGCATTATACTTGAGCAAAGAAGTTTGAAAGGATGTGCGCGATTTGGCGAAGCCACGAATCTTAGTCGTAGACGACGAAAGCGATTTGCGTCATTTAATGAAAACCGCACTTATGAAGGAAGGTTTTTCGGAGATTGAAACGGCGGACTCCGTTCAAGAAGGTTGGGAGCAATTCGAGTCGTTTTCACCCGATATCGCAATTTTAGACATCATGCTTCCTGACGGGGAAGGCTTTGATTTATGCAAAAGGATTCGGGAAGTCTCCCATATTCCAATTTTATTCTTGTCGGCAAAGTCCGACGAGACAGACAAGATATTAGGTCTCGCCATTGGGGGCGATGATTATATTACGAAACCGTTCAGTCCAAAAGAAGTCGCATTTCGAGTAAAAGCCCAATTGAGACGGGCGGGCTATTATGAAACAGAAATGCCTTCGCAATCTAAAAAAATCACTGTCGGACCGTTTTCAATGAATGAAGCGGAAACCGAAGTGACCAAACATGGTGAAACTTTGGAACTGACAGCTAAAGAAATAGGATTGATGGCTTGTTTTATGCATCATCCGAACCAGATTTTAAGCAAAGAGACACTCTTTGAACGTGTTTGGGGGGAAGATTTTTTCGGTGCGGATAATACGTTGATGGTACATATCCGCCGTCTCCGTGAGAAAATCGAAGAACATCCGTCAAAGCCGATCTATCTTACAACTGTAAAAGGACTAGGTTATAAATTCATTGCGAAATAGGTGATTCGATGAAATGGAAGTTGACAATCCGATACTTGTTTTCAGTCTTAAGCATTGTTTTTATCGTCGTTTTCGTCAATTTATTTGTCCTGATCGGCATCCTTTATTACCAACAGATGAATGGCAATGACAACATATCTGCCGATACAGGCGAAAATTTCACACGCCAATTTTCCCGCTATCTATCGATTGAAAACGGGCGGCCCGTCATTTCAGACGAAGGGGTTCAAGCACTTCAGGAATTTGGCGGCTGGCTCCAAGTGTTAGATCAAAATGGACAGGTTGTCGCGGCCGCCTTACCACCTGCAGATGCACCCGCACACTATAGTCCAATTGAGCTCGTACATATTTACAAATATATGGACGACCAATTTACAACATATTATATCGGCCAATTTGAGGAGTACAGCTATCTATTAGGCGTCAAAGATTCTGCGGAAGAGCGGATTATCTTCATGTTCAACATGAAGTCCTTCCTATCTTATATGTCAAAAGCATTCTTCGGCATTACAATTGCCGATCTGCTAATCGCCATGCTCATCGGATTGCTGTTTAGCATTATTATCACAAAGCCGGTTACATACATGATCGACCGGATCTCACAGCTGAAAGAGCGTAATTTCTCCGTCCAGAAAATGAAACGCCAAGGTATTTTCAAACCAGTCTTTTCAAATTTGAACTCCGTCTCCGAAACATTGCAAGCCCATGAAGAGGAGCGCATGAAGTTGGAAAAGATGCGCGAAGAGTGGATAAGCAATGTTTCGCACGATTTGAAGACGCCTCTCGCATCCATTCAAGGCTTTGCGGAATTGCTGCGCGATCAGGACGTTACAGAATCGGAACGGGTAACCTATGCGGAAGTCATTGAACGAAAATCCATTTATATGAAGGAACTATTAGATGATTTCAATTTAACAATGCGTTTGCGTAATCAAGAAATGCCCCTCCATCGCGAATATACACGCCTCGAAAGCTTTGTCCGCGAAATGGTCATAGACGTGTTGAACGACCCAAAATACAGCAATAGCGCAATTTCTTTCAGCAGCTACACCACAGATCTGAGATGGTATATCGACCGCCACCTAATGAAGCGGGCAATTTTAAATTTTATCAATAACGCGATCATCCACAACGACAAGGATATCCAAATCACCGTCAGCGTCTCAAATAGCGGAATCACAATCGAGGACGACGGAAAAGGCATTCCCAAACATGACATGGACCAGATTTTTGAACGCTATTACAGAGGGACAAATACGGAAGATATCCATGGCACTGGCCTCGGACTGGCCATCTCCAGAGACATAATCGAGGCACATGGCGGAAATATTACATTAAAGAGCGAAATCGGCGTAGGTACAAAAGTGGAGATTCAGATGGAAGGATGACAAAGCAGCAACATCTCCAACAATGTTGGCTATACGAATGTTAAGTCGCATTTTCTATGAATAAATGGGGGCACACGAATATAAAAATAAAATACAGGTGTTACTCCGGACACCTGTATTTTGTAGTCGTTCAGTTCAGTTTAGAAATCCATCATAATGTCACATGCTTAGGCTTCTTCCAAAACAGCGCTAATACGGTGCCTAACAATAGGACGATAGCTGCAAAATAATACGGGTAGTTCAAATCAATGTCGAAAAGCACTCCCCCTATAATAGGGCCAAAAATATTGCCGATACTTGTAAACGTCGAGTTCATTCCACCGACAAATCCTTGCTCATTGCCTGCGATTTTCGACAAGTATGAGGTAATTGCCGGACGCATCAAGTCAAATCCGACGAACAGAACGAATGTCGTCAATAAAATGGATAAATAGGAGCTGACAACAGTCATCAGCACAACAAGAACTGTAGAAATCCCTAACGACCAACGGATTAGATTGATTTCTCCCATCATTTTTGTTAAACGGTCAAACAGTGCCACTTGTGCAATCGCCCCGACTAACGCACTCCCTGTAATGACGATCGCAATGTCCTTTGGCGTGAAGCTGAACTTATGATCGACGAAAAGGCTGAATAGCGATTCGAATGCTGCAAGCCCAAATGATAATACGAATATTAAAATGAACGCAATAAAATACATGGGGATAAAAATACGCCGCAAGCCCGTTTTTTGTCCGGGAATCGGTGTTTCTTCAGCTACTCGATCCGGTTCCTTCAGAAGGATGATGGAAAGGATCGCAGCGAGAGCTCCAAGCACACCTGCTGAATAAAAAGGCACTCGTGTACCGATTTCCGCTAAAAACCCTCCAAGCCCCGGACCAATGATGAATCCAGTACTAATCGCAGCCGACATGTAGCCAAGCGCCTTTGACCTGCTTGAGGCTGTCGTTATGTCCGCAATGAAAGCTGTCACGGCGGGCATGATAAAGGCTGCACTTATACCGCCAAGCATACGGGAAACAAAAAGGACTTCTACCGTTTTACCGATGCCGAATAAAAACTCAGAAAATCCGAATATGAACAAACCGACGACAATCATAATTTTACGCCCGTATTTATCTACCCATTGACCAGCAATCGGCGAGAAAATAAGTTGGGTAATCGCAAATGCGGCAACCATATATCCAACGACGGAGCCGGTGATCTCCAGTTCATTCATAATCGTTGGAAGAACCGGAATGACAAGCCCTATACCTAAAAAGGCGATAAATAAGTTCATTAACAATATCGCCAATACTACATTTTTTCTTTTCATAAGAAATCTCCTCTAATTTTCTGCAAGGTGGCAGGCACCGAGACCGATGGGTTGTTTCACCTTTTGAAGATTATACCATCTTTACCTAAAAAGCTAGTAATCCCTTGCCCTTTTCTCCGTCGGGTTGCCATCAAACAAAGACAAGTGAGATTTGATTTTCATTTGCGGGCGGTTCTGACAGTAACCGATACATTAAAAAACGTAAATGTAAATCAAAACAAACGTGAATATGAAGCTCACGTTTGTTTTGATAGTATCGCTTTATTTATTTGTTTTATCTTCGAATTCTATTTTCGTTCCATCATTAAATGTAATTTCCAAATCAAATTTCGTATAGTCGTTTGGTAGGTTAAAGGTTTTCAATACTTCCGCAATGGCTTCTTCCTTGCTCGTCTGCTGAGTAATATTCAACTTCTGAACGAGAGGATGCAATTCATCGAACGCCTCTGTGCCATTTTTCTCGACATGGTTTAATGAATCTTCAATTTTAGCTTTAACGGTACCTACACTTTTCGTCTCGATTTCTACTTCGTATTCGGTATCGCCTGCATATTCAACTTCCAATTCAAATTCTGCATAGTCAAGCTCATCCATCCTCTGCAACATATCGTCTTGATTGGATGCGTCGTTGTTTTGCTCAGCGTTTGTAGCCCCTGGTGAACTTGCTTCACCTTGTGCATTCGTTTCACTCTCACTTACCGCGGGCGTTTCGTCTTTTACGGTAGGCTCTTCTTTCTGGCCATCTGTACCACAGCCAATCAACATGAGCGACAACGCACTGGCGAAGGATAATGTACCGATTTTTTTCATTCGAATGACCTCCAATCTATGTTATTCCTTACCCGATACATAGTATTTTAATCAAATTTGACAATTCAAAAAGAACCCGATAAGATGAGATTAATTGAGAGGAGCGAAAGATACATGGCATTTTTACAACTATACTGATCCATATGCATGATGTGAATACCGTTTTTAGACGGTTTATTTGCTATGTGTACGGTGTAGGTATGTTGTAGAAAGAAAATCGCTCTACGGGATATCCATACCAATTTACGAGTACACAGGGCGATCTGTGTACTTTTTTATTGGAGGGAAAAAGATGATGACTTTATTATTTTATTGATATGAGCTTATTTCAGTAAGCTCGTATCGATTCCAGCTATCGATACGAAATCAAAAATTTCGGAGGTAGCGAAAATGGAACAAATTTGTTTTGAATTAAAGAATATTGAAATGACTTATTTAGATAAAGAAATCCTTACAATTGAACATCTTGCTGTGCATCAGTTTGATCGCATCGGGATTGTCGGACAAAACGGGGCTGGAAAAAGTACGCTTCTTAAGTTGCTTGCCGGGGAAATTCAACCGACAAGAGGACAAGTGTTGCGTCATATGGAATGCGGGTATTTTCAACAGCTCGAGCCCACCTCCTCGATAGAGGCGGATCATGGGATGCTTGGCAGACTAGCTGTTCCGGCCAACTCCGATCGACTTAGCGGAGGAGAGCAAACGAGACTAAAGCTCGCACATTTGTTTACCCATTATCATGAAGCCTTGTTGATCGACGAACCGACTACCCATTTGGACCGTGACGGTATTTCATTTTTACTGGATGAACTGCGCTATTATTATGGAGCCCTCGTTCTCATCAGCCATGATCGGGCCGTCTTAGACGAGCTCGTGACGACGATTTGGGAAGTGCACCAAGGTGAAGTACACGTCTATCAGGGAAATTACAGTGACTATAAAGCGCAAAAGCAGTTAGAACGTGAACAGCAACGCCAAGCTCACGAACAGTTCCTGAAGGAAAAAAGCCGCCTGGAACAAGCTGCGCAAGAAAAAATGAAAAAGGCCGAAAAAATTACACAAGCAACCAATATGTCGAAAAAGGAAGCTAAAGCGAAAGCAAATCGCATGTTTGAAACGAAATCGAAAGGTACAAGTCAAAAAGCCGTGTACCGTGCAGCCAAAGCGATTGAGCAGCGCATCGAAAACATGGAAAAAGTCGAACCGGTGATAGATGATAGGCCTATCGTTTTCCGGCAATCAAAAGCATTGGAATTGCATAACAAATTCCCGATTATGGCCGATCGGCTAACCCTTCAGGTTGGGGGGAAATTGTTATTAGACGATGTGAGTTTCCAACTGCCGCTTGGAAAGAAGATTGCGATCACCGGCGGAAATGGTGTTGGGAAAAGTTCATTGCTCAACTACATTGCAAAGGATGGAGAAAATCTCAGCATTTCACCAAAGGCTAAAATCGGTTACTTCCAACAGTTGAGTTATCAATTTGTCAGCAACGAAACAGTTCTCCAATTTTTGAGCAACCGATCTGATTACGATGAAGGTTTCTTGCGAAGCGTATTGCATGCGATGCAATTTACAGGAACGGATATTCAGAAACAAGTGCAGTCTCTAAGTGGAGGTGAAGCAATCCGTCTACATTTATGCCAACTGTTTTTAGGTGAATACAATATTTTATTGTTGGACGAACCGACGAACTTTTTGGATATTCATGCGCTTCATGCGTTGGAGCAATTTATACTTGCGTATGAAGGGACGGTTATATTTGTCTCGCATGATCAAACATTTATCGATCATGTGGCAGACGTACAGTATTTGATCCATTCAAAAAAGATAAAGTTAGTTTAAATAAAAAATCCCATCCAATTATTTTTTTGGATGGGTTTTCTCTTCGTCTCTAGTATACTTATAGGTAGTTTAAAAATTAAAAACTGTCCGTCGGAAGGAGTGCAATGTTGAATGATTACACCTATTTTTCGGATTTTCGATATCGATAAAGCTTATGCATTCTATTTGGATTACTTAGGATTTCAATTGGACTGGCAACATCAGTTTGCTGAGAACATGCCACTGTACTTTCAAATTTCTATGGATGGAATTGTTTTGCATTTATCTGAACATCATGGCGACGCTTCTCCTGGAAGTTCAGTGCGAATAAATTTAGATGATTTAAGAAGCTATTATGCTTCTCTATCGGCAAAAGAGTACCGCTATGCCAACCCTGGTATAGAGAAAACGCCTTGGAATACACTCGAGTTGAAGGTAACCGACCCTTTTTCAAACAGGATTATTTTTTATGAGGATAATAAGTAGAGAATCACTACGTTGTAATCAGTTTTATTTCTTCACCCTTGAAACTGTCATTCCATCACCGATTGGAATCAGGATGGATTCCAACCGAGGATGATTCGCTACGGTTTCATTAAATTTCTTCATCTGTTCTGTATACCGTTTCGGTACGACTTCAGGATCTGCTACGCTTCCCCTAGCGAGTACGTTGTCCGCAACGATGAGCGCTCCTGGCGAGGAAAGTCGAATGCAATAATGTAAGTAGTTTTCATAATTCCCTTTGTCGGCATCGATGAAGAAAAAGTCAAATCGTTTATTCTCCTCCACGAGCTTTTCGAGGCTTTCCAATGCCGGCCCGGTCATATACGTAACTTGATCGCCAAAGCCGGCTTTCGCTAAATTGCTATATGCCAGTTCTGCATATTTCTCTTCCAATTCAAGGGACGTCAATGTCCCGTCACTTCCGAAACCTCTCGCAAGAAAAATGCCGCTATAGCCCCCAAGTGCTCCTATTTCCAGAACATGCTTAGCGCCTGACGATGACACGAGCATCGTTAATAGTTTCCCCGCTGAGGGAGATACTGATATCGAGGGCATGCCATTTTCTTCAATAGAGGAAATGACTTCTTCCAATAAGGAATCTTCCTGGCAAAAAACTGAATCGATATATCGGTTAATTTGTCTCATTTAACTCTTCCCCTTTCACGTCTTGATCTTCCGCCGCTTCTTCATTCTTTTCGCTAGAAATTTCTGTTAAATCGCTTTCTTGTATTTCGAACAACTGAGTAAATTCAGCGATGACCATATCAATCGCTTTCAACTCTCCAATTAACACTTGATGAATCGATTGGAATTCCGGTTTTTCCAATTGCTGCTGGATCGTTGAACGCTTGCAGATCATTCTTTCCAAAAAGGAGATAGCCCTTCCCCGCCGAAAGGTTTTAGCACCCTGATGCTTCATGCCTTCCTTCCCTTTATTGCGCCGGCCGCGATGATGTCTCTCTTTCATATAATCCTTTTCAATTTCATTTTTCACTACGAGAACCTCCTTTGTATACAAATGTATACAATCGATTACATTTATATATTGTATACACTCGTATACAATTCGTCAATTTCGAATCTGTGTAATCATCAATATTGTTATCCCTCTACCCAAATCTCTGTTCCTTCTATTAAGAATGAAGGTATAATTATCGTAAGGAATAGGATGGGAGGAGGTTTAATATGGAACAAAACAAGGAGAATATTGTTTACTGGGCGTTATTGAATCATGGCCAATGGAAACTATATTTGGCAGCGACAACTGAGGGGCTTTGCTACGCCGGTCCGCATAACGCTCCATTCGAAGAACTTGCCGCGTGGACGAGGAAACGACTTCCAGCGTATAGTTTGGTGGAAGACAGTTCTATCTTGGAACCTTATGCAGAGGAATTGATTGACTATATGGAAGGAAAACGAAAAGCGTTCACAATGCCATTAGATCTTCACGGTACTCCGTTTCAACAATCTGTCTGGATGGCTTTGCAGGAAATACCGTATGGACAAACTGTTTCATATTCTGATATTGCCAAAAGGATTCAAAATCCGAAGTCGGTGCGCGCAGTCGGCGCCGCAATCGGAGCCAATCCTCTGTTGATCACAGTTCCATGCCATCGCGTCATTGGGAAGAATGGCAACTTGACCGGGTTTCGCGGCGGTTTGGACATGAAAAAGCAATTGCTGGAGTTGGAACAATAATTGAGAATACTAAATAGCCCACTAAGAGCCGAGACTCTGGCGGGCTATTTTTGGTCAATTTACTGTTTAAGTGCTACCTTCACAATCTCTTTTCCAAATTTCATTTCAAAGTACCGGTCGGAATCAGCGATTTTTTTCAAATTTACATTATGAACAAGAATGCTTTCTTTAATTAAATCCATGAAACGCAAAATGACTTCATTGGTAGCTTCTGTTGCCGAAAGGTCGATTGATATATATTGCTCAACAGGCAAATTGATTTTCTTGCGGGTATCCTGCACCGATCTGATTAATTCCCTGACGCGGCCTTCCTCCACCAATTGCTCTGTAAGCTTTGTATCCACTAAAACTTTTACATGCTGATCACCCGCCATATCGAAGCCGGCTAATATTGCATACTCGATATTGATATGTTCTTTTTGCAACGTTATTTCCTGCCCATTTACATTGATCTGCAGTCGACCGTTATTGATGAACGAAATCTTCTCCTCTTCAGGAATATGTTCCACGTATGATTTAATGGCATTTACCAAATTTCCGAATACCGCGCCTGCAGTTTTGAAATTCAACTTAAATTGGGCTGATTCATATTGCGACAGATCCTCTGTATAGACAACCTCTTTCACATTCAATTCATCTTTAATAATATTCGTGTAGGCTAGTGAAAGATGCTCCCTTTCTGGGCGATAAACAATCATTTTCTGTAATGGCTGCCTAACCTTTATATTATTTGTATTACGGATGCTTCGGCCCAGTTCCACTATCCTCAGGATAGTATTCATATCATCCTCTAATTCCGTGTTGATCATTGAGTCATCACCTGAAGGATAGTCTTGTAAATGAACACTATTTTGATGTAGCTTCACATGAATATCTTCTGCAACAAAAGGGACAAATGGTGCCAACAATCGGCTAATTGTGCTTAAAGCTTCAAATAATGTTGAATATGCTGCTAGCTTATCCTCTGATAGACCTGCAGCCCAAAACCGATTTCTTGACCTTCGGACATACCAATTACTCAACTCCTCGACTAAGACCGCAATTTCACGCGTCGCTTGGGTGAATTGATAGCGATCCATATTGGCTGAAACGAGCTTTGCCGTACTCTGCAGCCGTGAGAGGATCCACTCATCCAATATCGTCCTCTTTCCAGTCTTCTCTTTATTGTACACATATCCATCTATTTTCGAATACAACTCAAAAAACTTATACGTATTATCGAACGTATCAATTAACTTCGATTTTGCCTCCTGCACAATCTTTTTCGAGAAGCGTTTCGGATTCCATGGTGAACTATCGACTAAGAAAGCCCATCGCAATGCATCTGCCCCGTATTCTTCAAGAAGCTCCATCGGGTCTAAGGCATTCCCTTTACTTTTAGACATTTTTTGTCCATGTTCATCCAGCACATGACCGAGTGACAAGACGTTCTTATAAGGGGCATCCCCAGTAAATAAAGTGGAAACAGCGAGCAGGCTATAGAAAAATCCCCTCGTCTGATCAATTCCTTCAATTACTACGTCCGCCGGGAATTGCGATTCGAATTTTTCTTTATCTCCAAATGGATAATGGTATTGCGCAAATGGCATTGAACCACTATCGAACCAAACGTCAATAACTTCAGGCGTTCTTAGCATGACGCCTTTACATTTCGGACAGGTGCACTGCACTTCGTCAATATACGGCTTATGCAATTCGATATCGTTTGAAACCGATGATTTGGCTATTTTTTGTAGAGCCTTGATACTGTTCGGCGCTTCTTCATGCCCACAGTCGGAGCATATCCAAACGTTTAAAGGCGTACCCCAATAGCGGTTTCTACTTATATTCCAATCCACAAGATTTTCAAGGAAATTACCGAACCGGCCATCTTTAATATGCTCGGGATACCAATTTACTGTTGCATTATTCTCAAGCATTTTCTCTTTTAGAGATGACATATTAATAAACCAACTATCTGTTGCATAGTAAAGCAACGGAGAATCACATCTCCAGCAATGCGGGTAGCTATGCTCGTATTTTTCCTTATGATAAAGTTTCCCTTGTTCCGAAAGCATCTTAATGATATCGACATCGCAGTCCTTTACAAATTTCCCCGCAAGCTCTACAACGTCTTTTGTATAACGCCCTTCCTGATCAACGACATTAATGAACGACAATCCATTTTGTTGAACTGTTTTATAGTCTTCTTCCCCGTAAGCAGGAGCAACGTGAACAATACCTGTACCACTATCCTCAGTTACATAATCAGCTAATACAACTTGATGGCCCTTCGAGACATTTACATAATTGAATGGAGGTGTGTAATGCACTCCTTCAAATTCCACGCCTGGATGTTCACTTAACAAATGCGCACTATCACCAAGCACCTTTTCAACTAGCGATTTGGCAACAATATAAATTACCCCTTCCTTTAGGGCACGTACGTACGTTAGCTTGGGGTTCATAGCAAGCGCTACATTCGCAGGCAATGTCCACGGTGTCGTCGTCCAGCCTAGGAAATATTCCTCCGCATCAAGACGCTTAAACTTTACAGTCGCCGATAAATCTTTAACATCTTTATAACCTTGCGCGACTTCGTGCGAGCTCAATGAAGTTTGACAGCTCGGGCAGTATGGGGATACTCGATGCCCTTTGTACAATCGTCCGTCTTTATGAACTTTACTTAAAATTTTCCAGACGCTTTCAATATAATCGTTGCTCAACGTCATATAAGGGTCATCCATGTCGACCCAATAGCCTAATTCTTCCGTGAAAGAACGCCACTTCTTCTCGTAAGTGAATACACTTTCTTTGCATTTGTTGATAAAAGGCTCCACGCCATATCGTTCAATCTCCTGTTTCCCTGAAATTCCAAGCTGCTTTTCAACTCCTAATTCAACAGGAAGACCATGCGTATCCCAACCCGCCTTCCTTTCTACCTGGAATCCTTGCATTGTTTTGTATCTTGCCACTACATCCTTTATCGTTCGTCCAAAGGCATGACCTACATGGGGCAAACCATTAGCGGTTGGCGGTCCTTCATAAAACACAAATGGCGGCTTGCCCTCGCGAAATTTAACAGATTGACTAAAAGTGCTTTCCTTGGACCAATAGTTTCGAATACGTTCTTCACGCTGAACAACTGTTTCTTTCATTTGATGACTGTTCATTGATATCGCTCCTAAACTTTTTTTATAAACAGCACACAAAAACCCCGTCCCAAGAAAGGGACGGGGTTAACCGCGATACCACCCTAATTCTATTGATCCGATCAATAGCACTTAGCAACGTACAATCATACGCGTTCCTGTTAACGGTGGACTTCCGATTAGACTTATGAAAAGATTTCAGTCTAACTTCTCAGAGAGGATATTCACGTAACTCTTGAACACTGACTTGCACCAAAATGTCAGCTCTCTGTAGACCAAGGAGAAACGCTACTTTTTCTCATCAACGAATTTGTATGCTTTTATGGAATTGATTGTAGCAAAAGGAAAAACAGTTGTCAAACTGTTTATTATATTTAAACATACCGAACGATAAAGCTGTAATTCGCCAAATAGAATTAGTAATACTTCAGCAACCCACTAATAGTCCCTTCCATAGACATCTGGGCATTCAAATCGACAAAGAATAATACGATTGTAGAATCCTCATTCGCAACCAGCGGTGGGAGCGGGTTGACTAAGTCCGTTATAGCTTCTTGTTTACCGATAGTAAAATCTACAATAGCAATTTCACCGTCCATTACGTATAGAAAGGGTGAAAAACCCGCATACAATGGGATTTCTAGCTTTTCGCCCGCTTTCGGATGCGCATCCAATATGTAGACGTTTTGCCTAACATATAAAGGCGCGCCGCTTCCTTTGGGACCAGCCATTACATACCAATCGCGATTATCTACAGGTTTATCATGAAATTGAATTTCCGGTGAAAGGTCAGTTTCATACGGACGGACGAAGATTTGAAGCATTTCCACTTCATCTTCCTTTACTTTCTCCTCATGCCAGAATCCCGCTCCCGCATTCATCAGCATTAATTTCCCTCGTGCTATCGGTGCTTCAAAACCCGCTGAGTCCTTGTGGTGTGTGACTCCAGAGATTATATAACTTAGGATTTCATCATTGACGTGCTCATGCATTTTAATCGTTAGTCCTTTTTTCATGATGGCATGATCTATAATCGCTAACGGTCCAAACGCAGGGTCAGCGGTTTTATTCCCCAAAATGTCACCTGGCCGGACACGTGTAATTGAAAATGGACCTTTGAACGGCTGTGCATGATTTCCCGCTTGAAGTTTTTGCAACAAGAGAACACCACCTAAATCGACTCCCCGTAGGAAGTCGTTTTTGTTCTTATTTTGCCTGAATGTATTTCTCACCAAGAAGGCTAGTAACCGTATAAGAGTCTCGCGGCAATTGTTGCTGTACAAATGCCTCTACTTCACTTTTATCTATCGAATAAAACTCTTCAATTTCGCGGGAAAACAATAATTTTTCCTCTTGAAGCAATTGGTCCAATCCGGAGAGTTGCTTCGGTTTTATTGTTTCACCCGGAAGCAATCGTTGCAGACCGTTTGCGTAGTCCTCCAAAGTTCGAGCGCCGACAATTCGCACTCCTTTTTGTTCTTCATTCATCATGACGATTGTCGGGAAACCGCGAACACCTAACTGACCGACGAACTGGAAGTCTCCATGCAATGCAGCGTCCGCTTCCGAAAGCTTGGATTGCTTAACGATTGCTTCCCCATCTAGTCCAACTTGATTGACAATATCGATTAAAACACCGTCTTGTGCAATGTTTTTATTGAAGGCGAAAAGCTCTTCCCGCGCTCGACGTAAAAATGTGTTTGCAAGATCCGGATGTTTTTCTTGAATCACTTTGTATACCCGAGATGGGATGAAAGATGATTCGATCGGATTGTCATACCAAACAGTGCCGTCAATCGGCATGCGCGAATGTTCACCAACTTCTCTCCAGTGACCCGCAACGTCAGATGGATCGTTTATTCCGTTTGCAGGATCGACTGGTCCATCCCCCCACTTTTCAAGCAAGCCGCCCATCAGTGTATGCATATTGAAGTACTGCCCGTATTGATGAACAAATTTTCGTAGAACCGGCTCCAATGCCCAGCAATGTGAACAGATCGGATCAGTTACATAATAAAGTTCAATCGTCTTTTTCGGCGCGGACAAATCGATGAATTCCATAGTGCCCATGTCTTCTCCAGCCGGTCCACAAATACCTGTTTCCAAATTACAGATCATATTATTGTTCATGCTCACTTCAATTCCCCTTTTCTTTTGTGTGATTGGATAACTCAAGTGAAATATGTTGTTGCGCCCACGCCTGTATTGGCTGCAAAGCGAGAGCCAATTGCTGTCCCTTTTCGGACAGATGATACGAAATAATGACAGGAGTTCCTTCCGTCACTTTTTTTATAACTATTCCGTGCTCTCCTAGTTCAGTCAATTTCAATGAAAGAGAACGTGGGGTAATATCCGGTAAATCGCGCTTCATATCAGAAAAGTGTGCAGTGAACTCGGGGCAATTTGACAAATAATGAATAATCAGCCCGTTCCAACGTCTTCCTAAAATTTCGAAGCATGCTTCTAAATAGGGACATACTTTAATAAGTCTCACCTCCACTTGATTACTTTCATTGTATATCGGTATAAAAAGTATATCAAGTATAAAGATTATCAAAGAAGGTTAAATTATCTTTAGGATTAATCTATTGACCACATAAATAGCCTTGTGATATATTTATCTTGAATTCAAGATATTTTTTTACTGTTACGGTATGTAATTAACGCAAAAATCCTTACTGCTCATATATTTATAAACATGAAGTGCAATGGTTAATGTATTTTGACCGATTCAAGAAGGAGGTTAGCGATTTGAATCAAATCGCAGATCACCAACATGTTTCGATGATTACAAAGACTGCTGGTGAAAACCATCATTTTTATCATGATATTTTAGGGTTACGCAGGGTAAAGAAGACCATCAACCAAGAAAACTCGAAAATGTATCTAAAGAACATCGCATTTTAGACTTGGGTTCTGTGGAAATGACGGTTCAAAATGCGAGCAGCTTAGCTTCTACTATAGAGAAGATTTTCAGTTATCAACAAGTGCAGCATACAGGTGGAGGTCTACTTATCAATCAACAAGAGGTCATGCTTTTGGAGAAATTTTAATTATTGAACAAAAAGGCTCCGTTCAAAGAACAGGAATAGGAAGCAAATATAAAGCTATCGCTAACGTGTCGTGAAAAACACTTAAATAAAGGAGTTAAGAAAATGAAAAAACATACTACTGGTATTCACCATATTACCGCTATTGTCGGGCATCCCCAGGAAAATATCGATTTCTATGCAGGCATACTTGGATTACGACTCGTAAAACAAACGGTTAACTTTGATGACCCAGGTACGTATCATTTATATTTTGGTGACGAAGGCGGCAGCCCTGGAACGATCATTACTTTCTTCCCTTGGGCAAATGCGTATCAAGGACGTATCGGAGACGGTCAAGTTGGTGTAACGACTTATGCTATTCCTGAAGGTTCCATGAACTTTTGGCTGAATCGTCTTAGAAAATTCAACATTTCTTTCACAGAAGCAGAACGGTTCGGTGAAAAAGTTGTACAATTCGACGATCCACATGGATTACATCTAGAATTGGTGGAACGTACTGAAGGTCTGTCGAATAATTGGACATTCGGTGACGTGACACCTGATGTAGCGATTAAAGGATTTGGTGGTGCCATATTGTACTCAAGTCGCCCAGAAGAAACAAAAGCAACTTTGCTAAACGTCATGGGTTTGGAAGAAATTGCAACAGAAGGCGATTATACACGCTTTAAAGCAAGCTCCGACATAGGCAACATCGTTGATTTGAAAATGGCTACAGGCGTTCGCGGGACAATGGGTGTTGGTACAGTGCACCATATTGCATGGCGCGCAAATGATGATAAAGATCATTTGGAGTGGCAAAAATATGCCCAAGAAAACGGGCAGCTTGTGACAGAAGTTAAAGACCGCAATTATTTCAATGCGATTTACTTCCGTGAATCAGGTGAAATTCTATTTGAAATCGCGACAGATCCACCAGGTTTTGCACATGATGAATCACAAGAAACAATGGGTAAAGAATTGAAGCTCCCTGCTCAATACGAACCATTCCGTGAAAGGCTGGAACGCTCTCTCATCCCGATTGAAGTTCGTTTTTTAGACTAATATACATTATGGGCAATCAAATCAGATTAGATTTGATTGCCTTCTATTCGTCTATTAACAATTTCGAGTTGCTTCTTTAGCTTACTTCACCGTCATAAAACCCCTTTTAATATCTTCTGCCGGCACTGGTTTACTGTAATAAAAACCTTGTACTTCATCACATCCATGCTCATTTAAAAATTGGAGCTGTTTCTTATCTTCTACTCCTTCCGCGATTACTCTTAGTCCAAGGCTATGCGCCATGCGAATGATTGAAACTACAATATTCGAGTCACTTCCGCCTTTTTCGATGTTCCAAACAAATGATCTATCGATTTTCAATTGGTCTATTGCAAACTTCGTCAAGTAATTCATCGAACTGTATCCTGTTCCAAAATCATCAAGACTTATCTTTACACCTAGTGCATTCAATTGGTTTAACGTTGGAATCGCGTGCTCTACATCCATTGCCATCGTTTCAGTTATTTCAAGTTCCAAGTATTCGGCTTTTAAACCGGTTTCCTTTAAAATTGTTTCAACTAATCCGATAAGTTTATGACTCGCAAATTGTGCAGAAGACAAATTGACTGCAACGCGAATAGGAGCGAGACCCATATCCTGCCACTTCTTATTTTGTTTACAGGCTTCACGTAACACCCACTCATCCACTTGGATAATGAGACCAGTCTCTTCCGCCATAGGGATGAATTCAGCGGGATGTATGAGGCCACTTTCAGGATGTTGCCATCTGACAAGTGCTTCCACTCCACTAATATATCCTGTCTTGATATCGACTTTCGGTTGATAATGAAGGACTAGCTCATCTGAATCCAACGCTTTTCGAAAAGATGCTTCAAGTAAAATTTTTTCATGTGAATCAGAATCCAAGTTTTTTGTATAAAAAACGAATTGATTCTTTCCATTTTTCTTCGCGTAAGACATTGCCGTATCCGCTTTGAAGAGCAGTTCCTCAGGAGTAGAAGCATCTTCAGGATACATGGCTATTCCTACACTTGCTGTAATATGAAATTCATAACCTCTCATTATAAACGGCTCTTTAAATAATGATTGAAACCTCTCATTAATCTGTAAAACTTCATGTTTATTCTCAAACGGCGCAACGATGCTAAACTCATCTCCCCCAACTCTTGCAATAAATTCACCCATTCCCAAACTATTTTTCAAACGTTGCACAATTCTTTTTAATACCCGGCCGCCATCCATATAACCTAACGTATCATTGACGACTTTAAAACGGTCCAACCCCAAATGCATGACTGCCAACCCATTTTTCCCTTGAGGAATCTTATTCTCTTCCACAAGCTCTTCTAATACATTCTTTAAAAATTTGCGATTCGGCAACCCCGTATACTCATCGTGATTTGATAAGTGATTAAATCGCTCATGTACTTTATACGCTTCCGTTATATCGTGCAACTGCACAAATGCACCAATTAATTTTTCATTTTCATCATTCAACGGAAACGCATCCAATAAACAAGTGTGATCTAAATTATTCCTAATTAGCACATGAATTTTTTCAAATCTTTTCCCCTTTTCTAATACCTCAATTATATAATCCCCGATTTCAGGTATGTTTCTAGCATGACTCCCTAAAATCTGTTGTGCTTTTTGATCGAGAAGATTTTTTGCAATATGATTATATTCAACAACCTTTCCTTTAGAATCCGTAATTACGATTCCAAATTGGTCGCTATCTATCAAGGCTTTATTGATACTAGTCAACCATCTGTTTTCATTCCGTACTAGTAGCTCTCTCTTAAATGAGTCTTGTGTCATTGCTAAAAGCGTTGTGATCGTTAAGTCCGGTCTTGAAATACTTCCAAGCTGCAAAGCTGTATTTCGATTATTTTTATTTCCTTCATTGATACACTGTACTCCCTCTTTCATTTCACTTCCCCTTTTTCGAGTTCTTTCAATACCTACCACCTCTTGATTGTACATAAATCGTGAGTAATTATCTTCAATTCAAGACTTTATCCTTGCGATGTTATCAATTGATTGGTAAAGTGATAAGTATCAAAGGAATATAATGGGGGATGGACTATGTTCAAGAAAAAAACTGACAATGATTTCAATAAATTAATTAACGAAATTGATCGGCTCAAGAATGAATCCCAACAAGAAAACCCTACTTCTGATCAACTATCCTTTCAGACAAATAATCGTGATTTACAAAGAGTAGTCGAATCCATGAATAAATTATTAGATGCTTTACAGACAAAATATGAGAACCTTTATATGAAACATCAGATCGTTACAGAACTAAACGGCATTGGAACATGGGATTTGGAAATAGAAGATGGTATTCCTGCTGGTAATAATGTTTACAATGATATTTTCAGAAAGTCATTAGGATATCAGGATGAAAATGATTTTCCGAATGTTTTCGAAAGCTGGTATAACACAATCGCACCAGATGAAGTTGAAACTGTAACAAACGTTTATCAAGAACATTTTTCGGGACAGACAAGAGAACCATATGACATAGAATATCGAAGTATAAAAAAAGATGGATCCATCGAATGGTTCCAAGCAAAAGCAGAAACATTACGAAATGAATTCGGAGTACCCTATCGCAATGTCGGTACGTTACTAAACATCCACGAAAACAAAATGAACACAATAAGAATCCAAAATTTATTATCCCGCCTGGAATTGATCGAAAAGTCACTAGGCTTCAGTGTGACCACTCTTGAAGGTGCCTGGGGCATGGATTTGAAAAACAACTTGGATACTCAAGAGGGATGGTTTTCTCCACAATTTAAGAGATTACTCGGGTTTGAAGATCATGAGTTTGTACCAAAAATAGATTCATGGTTGAATCTGGTGACAGTAGAAAACAGGGCAAACGTAAGAAGAAACTTTATGTCCCAACTTTATGATACGAATCAGACAGAATTTGAGATGAAATTCCAATTGAACATAAAAAATGGTGATGAAAGATGGTTTACCATGTTGGTAAACATACTTCGTGATGACAAGGGAAATCCGACACTCATATCAGGCGTTCTACGTGATATCAATCATGAAATAACACGAAAAGAGCATGATGAGAAAATCGAAAGAGAAATGAGCGACTTTACACATTCACTACAAGACATTGCGGAGAATATTAAAGATATATCAAATAACGCTACAGAAATCGCATACGAGCATAAAATAACAGCAAAATCCTCCGACGAGGCAATCGAACGCATTGAATTGACAAAATCCATAACGGAACTAATTAGAAGCATTTCGACTCAGACAAATTTACTTGGACTCAATGCGTCTATCGAAGCAGCACGCGCAGGTGAACACGGAAAAGGATTTAGCGTAGTTGCTGCAGAAGTCCAAAAATTATCTTCCAATACATCTGAAGCGGTTGGGCAAATAGAAGAGATATTAGATCAAATTAACTCATCTGTACAAAGCATCGCTACAAGTGTTAATCATATGAGTGATAAGATTCAATCACAGGCTAGCGCGACCGAAGAGATTAATAGCTCAACGGAAGCTATCCATGGGATGTCTGGGAGATTATTGGAATTGATACAACAGTTAAATTAGAAAACTCATGTAACGCCCGCCTATTCAATAGGCAGGCGTTTTTTTGCGCTTACGTTGTAAACAATAAGACATTATGTTATTGTTTTTTACTTTTTAATCGAAACGACAAGAATATACCCAAAACCGCCAATATAGATGCGATCATAAACGAATTTTGAATCCCATCCATTGCCGCTTGTTTTGGTTCTTGAAGTGATGTGTTTAAAGACGCATAACTCATCACAGAAATTAACGTTGCAGTTCCAATCGATCCGCCAACCATCCGGATTGTATTATTCATTGCCGTTCCATGGGCAATAAGATGAGGAGGCAGGGCATTAATACCAGCTGTCATTAACGGCATCATCATCATCGATGTACCAATCATCAAAACAGCAAATATAGTTGCAATCCATACTAGGCTCGCATGAAGTGACAAGTTTGCATAAAGAAATAACGAAATCGTTATTAAAGAAAACCCACTGACAGAAAGCCATTTACCGCCAAATCTATCAAAGATCTTACCAGTTACCGGCGACATAAGACCCATAATCAGTGCCCCAGGAAGTAGCATGACTCCCGATTCAAGAGCAGTAAAGCTGACTACGTCCTGTGCGTAAATCGGCAATAGTGTTTGTGTCCCTACCATGATTGCAAAGACAAAGACAGACAATATCGTTGTAATTGTAAAGATAGGTGAGTTGAAAACACGGAATTCTAACATTGGTTGTTTAAGTTTCAGCTGCCTTGCGATAAATATGAATAACGCAACCACTCCTACACCAATTGCTCCTAGAGCCTGTCCGCTCATCCAGCCAGCTGTTCCGGCGATACTAAACCCGTATAGTAGACCTCCCCATCCGAAAGTTGAGAAAATAACAGATGAAATATCTATTTTAACTTGTTTTTGTTCCGTAACGTTTTTCATGAGGAAGATCGCTATTACAAGAACAATCAGAGCAACTGGAAGTACAGTATAGAATAGAGAGCGCCATGAGAATTGGACAATGAGCCACCCCGCCAATGTCGGACCGATTGCAGGTGCGAATCCTGTGACAAGACCAACCATTCCCATTGCAGCCCCTCTCTTCTCTGGCGGGAAAAGAGTTAGCATAACCGTCTGCATTAATGGCATCATAATCCCGGCACCAACTGCTTGAATAATTCTTGCTACAAGCAAGAAAGAAAAACTTGGGGCGATTGCGCCAATAAGCGTTCCAAGTGAAAAAATACTTAACGCAGCAATTAATAGACGTTTACTCGAAAACTTTTCAATCAAGAATGCCGTAACAGGTATTAGTATTCCGTTCATTAACATAAACGCTGTTGTCAGCCACTGCGCTTGGCTGGGATCAATTTGAAATTCATTCATTATAGGCGGAATGGCTATAATGATTAATGTTTGGTTCAAAATTGTAACAAATGATGCTGATAATAATATCCCGACAATCAGGTTTCGGTTAAATGATTGTTTTTCAGATAACATCTATTTTATACTCCTATCAACTAAACTTATTTTTTTAATGTCTCACAAAACAATTGAATCGTATTCGCGACAAATGGCTCCTCCCATTCATGTAGGAAATGGTCTTTCCATAATGACGTCGATGAAAAATATCCATACAAAGTCGTTAAAAAAATAATTGCCTGCGCTTCTACATCTGTCTCCTTTATTCGATTCTTTTCTTGCATGGAACTGAAATAATCAATGATCAGGTCTTTAAGCTCCTTCGTTTTTTTAGCGATGGCTTGATTTAACTCCGGAAAATCACTTCTTTCTTGAACAGCTATTAAAAAGATCGACTTATTTTTATTCATCAATTTTAAATAAGACTTAGCAAGTAAGGTCAAATCCTTTTCCAAATCCCAAACAATACGTTCCCCAAATATCTCCTTGAAACATGGAATATAAGAATATTTATCTACCGCTGATTCGAAAACTCCCATTTTCGTCTTAAAGTGCCGAAAAATCGTCATCTCGCTAACTTCAGCTTTGTGGGCAATTTCCTTTATTGAAACCTTTTGATATCCTTTGTCTTCCATTAGCGTCAATGCCGCCTGCAATATTTTATCCGAAGTATTTTGCATCTTATCCCCTCCAATTATTCCCGAATGTTAGTTAGTCACCACTAACATTCAAAGCAAAAAAATAACCAATACAGAGTTAGCACTTGATTTCTGAAAAGGAATGCTCCTTGGATTGGTCAAACCACTGTAGCATCAAATGATGTCCAACTCATATTTGGCATCATTTGATGCTTATGAAATACATGATGCATACAATTAACTAAAAACACTTGTGCTATGAAGTGGTTGTAGTCTTGCTTTGGGATCTATATGTGCTTTCGCATGGTTCACAGCTATTGGTGCTTCACCAAGTCCTGTTGCAATTAACTTCACTTTGCCAGCATATGTCGTCACGTCACCTGCTGCATAGATTCCTTGAATATTTGTTTCCATACGCGTATTCACCTTAATGGAGTTTCGTTCTAACTCAAGCCCCCACTCCTTTAATGGACCAAGCGATGAAATATTTCCGTAATTGACAATAAGATGGTCAGCGGGAACTCGCTCTTCATTGCCGTCCCGAGATACTAATGTGATTTCATTGACCTCTCCGTCTACCCCTTCAACTTCCTTGACAGCAAATGATGTTTTTACATCCACTTTTGATTGCAATAGCTGATTAACACTTGTTTCATGCGCAGTAAAACGATCTCTTCGGTGTACGAGCGTAACGGATGAAGCGAGCTCTTCTAACATTAATGCCCAATCCACCGCCGAGTCACCTCCACCACAGATGACCACTTTTCTATCTTTAAATATCGAAAGGTCTTTAATCCCATAATGGAGTGTTTTACCTTCAAATTGTTCTTCATTCGGCAAACCTATTTTACGAGGTTGAAAAGCGCCAATGCCAGCTGTTAAAAGAATTGTCCTTGTTAGATAAACACCTTGATCGGTCTGTAAAATAAAATGGTCTCCATTACGCTCAGCTGACAAGGCAGTTTCACCAAGTACTATTTCCGGCTTTGCATAATGAGCTTGAGTCACAAGGTTAGCAACAAAGTCTTTAGCAAGGATTTTTGGAAATCCGCCAACGTCATAGATATATTTGTCAGGATAAAGTTCAATCAGTTGTCCACCAAGTTGTGGTAAACTGTCTATAATTCTTACCGACATTTCCCTCATCCCTGCATAAAATGAAGCAAAAAGACCTGCGGGGCCTCCTCCAATAATAGTAAGATCAACGATTTCACCCTTCATTTATATACACTCCAGTTAACAAAATTTGATAAACATAATCTTTTGTTTTTTACCGATATACTTAGCAACTATAAGTATGAATTTTAATTCTCATGGAAGCTCGATGGTAATGCACCCATCTTTCTTCCGTGATAAACAAGGGGTGATTTCTTTTCAACAGTGATTTCCAATATCTTTCCAATAAAAATTGTGTGATCTCCTGCTTCAATTCTATTAAATACGTTACATTGCAGCGTGGCAGCTGCCCCATGAATAATTGGCAGTTGAGTAGCCGAAAGATTCCACTTACAATTCGCAAAGCGATCGCTGTTCCTACTTGCAAATAAAGTAGCAATGTCTGCTTGATTTTCTGCCAAAATATTAACTGCGAACTTATCTACCTTTTGAAACGATTCGTATGTAGAAACTCTTTTATCAATTGACCACAAAATAAGCAATGGATCTAGTGATACGGATGCAAATGAATTGACTGTTAATCCAATCGGATTATCTTTTTCATCAATTGTTGTAACGACCGTTACACCAGTGGGGTAATTTGCCATTGCTTCTTTAAAAGAATTGACTTTATCAGGATTGCTTTTCAATTCGTCACTTCCCTATATGTAGTTGGTTTTGAAATGCACAAGATAAGAGCCCGGAAGGCACCTTATCTTGTAGGCATCTATTATTTCTTCAATGCATCTTCATATTTTTTACTAACGGCATCCCAATTAATGATCTTGAAAAAGTTTGAAATATAATCAGGTCTTCTGTTTTGATAAGACAAGTAGTAAGCGTGCTCCCAAACGTCCAATCCTAAAATTGCTGTTTCGCCTTCCATAATTGGATTGTCCTGATTTGGTGTGCTTGTTACCTCGACTCGTTTTTCTTTATTTACGACTAACCAAGCCCATCCAGACCCGAATCTTCCTGTTGCCGCTTTCGTAAATACGTCTTGGAATTTTTCAAAGCTGCCAAATTCCTTGTCTATCGCCGCTGCTAACTCTCCAGTCGGTAAATTGTTTTCAGATGTTGCCGTGAGGGTTTCCCAGAATAACGAGTGATTCATATGCCCCCCGCCATTGTTTCTGACAGCTCCTTGAATTGACGCAGGTAGCGTATCCAAATTTGTCAGCAGGTCTTCCAATGTCTTGTTGCGTAACGCTTCATGTCCTTCAAGTGCAGCATTGAGATTATTTACATAGGTTTGATGATGTTTACCATGATGAATCTCCATCGTGCGTTGATCAATAACCGGTTCCAATGCATCAAAAGCATAAGGTAGTGCTGGTAGAGTAAAACTAGTCATTACTATTCCCCCGTTTCTTCATTTTCTTTTTATACTTTATAAACCATTTAGTATAAAAAGTTTCCAAAGTAATGATAGACCAAGTAATCAGCCGAAGTCAAAGGAGTTGTCTCCAACACACTTCCCTTTTATGCGGAAAGTTTTTATGGCCAAAATTGTTTGCAACTCGGTCCTATTTTAATCAGTCTTTCGATCTTCATTGAAATTGATGAGAAAATGACAATGGTTATCGCCATCAGCTTTGCAACTTGTTCGTTTTACACTTTTCGTATTTAATATTTCTTTGAACATATTTGTCTCGCAATTACAAGCTTGCTTAAAGTTTTTAGACACCTCAAAGATTGGGCAATTATGTTCGATTAACTCAAACTCATTGTCGCCTATTTTAATGACATCAGCCATATACCCTTTTTCAATTTGAATATCCTTCAACATCTCAACCATCTCTTCATTTGAAAAGTTGGATTGCATGTACGATGAGTATTTACTCGCCAGCCGTTCACTTCTCTTTTCAAAAAGGTGATTAATGATTTCATCCCCTTGAATCTCCTGCAGGTCATTCAGGAAATCAACAGTAAGGTTGTCGTAATTTTTAGGAAATAACACATCTGCCTGGGGTGTCAATGAAAAAACTTGAACTGGTCTACCAACAGGTTGCCTCATTTCAGATACATGAATGAAAGAGTCTCTTTCAAGAGCATTAAGATGTTTTCTGACTGCCATCTCTGTAATTTGTAATCCTTCAGCCAATTGATTGACAGTCATTTCCGTTTCTTTTTTTAATAAATTCAATAATTTTTCTTTTGTTGTTAAACGAGTATTCATCGTTTTTTCCACCTCCGTTGCCAGTAGCTTATCATAGCATGAATACTTCACAAATTACAAGATATCCTTGATATGACTGGGTGGAGGTTGGTTCACATCACTCAAATTTGCCCTCTCTATAATCTTTGTAAGCCTGTATAATCTCCTCATCCGTGTTCATCACAAACGGACCACGAGCGACGACTTTTTCCCCGATTGGTTGTCCCGCGTATAAAAGGACACGCATTTTTTCTGTTGCATGAATGGCCACTTCAGTTTGTTGTTCATCCCCCGTGCGCTCAAGCCAAAGTACTTGCCCTTGTTTCCCTTCCGTCCTGTCCTTACCAAACGTTCCTTTTCCATCAACAATATAGAGGAATCCATTATAACTTCCTGGCAGATCTTGAGTAACCGACACACCTGCATCCACACTAAATTCAACCATCGTTACAGGGACATGATTTTTCGTATTCGCCGATACGCCCATCGAAGATCCAGAAAACACCCGTATTGTTGCCCCTTCCTCAAGTCGAACAGGCATACCCTGTGCACGCATATTTTGATAACGAGGTTCCGTCATCTTTTTGTCGCTCGGAAGATTAACCCACAGCTGCAGAGAGTGAACCGTTTCACCGGCAACTGGATCCTCAGTATGAATAATGCCTTTACCAGCTGTCATCCACTGAACGTCGCCTGGCACTAATACACCTTCACCTGCTTTATTGTCCACATGTTCTAGCTTCCCATCAATCACATACGTAACTGTTTCAATGCCACGGTGCGGGTGCATGCCAAAAGTGCCACGGACAAAATAATCTTCAGCCATCAACAAAAATGGGTCTACATCCTCCCAATTATTCGGTTCAATAACCAATCCCGCTTTGTGTCCTGGCGATCTCTCCTCGACAAGTACATCCCTAACACTTCTAATTCCTCTCGACACGATATGATCGTTACTCATTTTTTAGTTCCTCCCTATAATGATATTGTTCTTTGAAAGTAGAGCCAATCGATGATTTACGATTAGCTCTTTCTGAAGCCCGGCATAGGCTATATTCATATAGAACGTTTTACATTACGCGTAAACAGTCATTTCTAGTAAACGTTGAGCAGAAGCTTTTACTTCCTCCATGCCTGTTTCAATAATTTCTTGTGCTTTATGAGGAATCGCATTGTGACCTTCGATAATTACTTCATCAAGGATTTGCATTCCGAATACCCCACCGAATACATTTCGCATATAGCTGACAGCCATTTCCAAAGGTGCTGCTTCCGGGGTTGAGTAAACGCCGCCCCGGGCACTTAAAAAGATTGCCTTTTTGTTCGTCATTAAACTGATCAAGTTACCTTCAGCATCATATTTAAATGTAAAACCAGCAGCATATACATAGTCGATGAATGTTTGTAATTTAGCTGGGATTGTTAAGTTCCATAACGGAAATGCAATTACAACTACATCTGCAGCTGAGATGGCATCCATTGCTTTTTGTTTTGCCGCTAATAGGCGTGATTCAACGTCTGTTAAATCTTCACCGTTTTGAACCTTACCAAAAGCGTTAAAGAGCTCTTGACCAAAATAAGGTGTATCTTCTTCAAAAAGATCATAAGTAATTACGTTTACATCCTTACCTTCTAATTCAGCCATAAACGTTTCATACATTTTACTTGACACCGCTTCTGTCGCGGGGCGATTATTCGCTTTCACTACTAAAATATTCATGCTTGAAAAAACTCTCCTCTTATATCTATTTACTGTACTGCATCTTCTATAATAAATTACTAATGATCTTTTTGTAGGTACGTACTTACATGTGGCATAGTAACCAAAAGTACACTGACAACTATGGTTATTTGTTTTTGTTATTATCCTTAAAAATCATATTCTTCATCTTTTTTCTTACGAATTGTTTCGAATGCTTCCACTGTCAATACGGTATCTTCAACCAGTCGGTCTAAACGGAAATGGATATCATCATTCACAATTTCTTTACGCAAGAAATCTTTTTCCTCAATAAAAACATACGTCGGAACGATATGGGCTTTCATATAAGCTAAGATTGGCTTTAATTGTTGCTCTATCATTAAATAATGCTTTGCTGTTCCGGCTGTCACAACACTACTTACGACTTTATCCCGGAAAGCGTTGACCGGAAGCAAGTCGAAGATGTTTTTCAGCGTTGCCGGAATGGATGCTTGGAATGTTGGTGTTCCAAGAATTATTGCATCTGCAGCCATGATTGTCTCAGTTACGTATTTTGTATCTCCATCATATTCAAAGTAATTGCGACCATCGCTAAATTCCAATGAATAATCGGCTAAGTCGAGCAGTGTCACTTCATGTTGCGGATATTTATGTTCAAGTATGTCGATCACTTTTGTCATTGCTGTTTTTGTTTTCGAGCCAACGATCGATCCTGCTAATGCTACAATTTTCATGCTGTTCTCTCCCCTCATGATTTGGCAGTATATTTTTTAATTGCCGGGATGATGTCATTCCCGATAATGTCGATGTTTTTCATGATCTTTTCGAACGGCACTCCGCCAAAATCGATCTGAGCCATGAACCGTTGCATTCCGTAGAGTTCATATTGGTAAAGCATTTTTTCAATAATTTCCTGGGTGCTGCCGACCATTAACGCATCGCGTGTATCAGGTGCTTGTGCGAATTGCTGTTTTGGATAGCCGCCCCCACGAATTGCTTGGAACCCCCCATTGATATGTGGGTACATGCCTTGCAATGCCTCTTTTGTTGTATCTGCTACATAGAACAGACTTGTTGTTGCAATGGGTAATGTTGTTGGATCAAAGCCACTTCGTTCAGCCGCTTCACGATATGCATCGACTGACGGCTTGAAATTGACTGCCGGCCCGCCTAACGTAGTGAGCATCATCGGAATCCCCATATAGCCTGCTTTAATGGCACTTGCAGGTGGTCCTCCGACAGCTCTCCAAATAGGAAGTGAGCCATTTTTAGGTTGCGGCAGGATTTGGGCATTTTGCAACGGGGCACGGAATTCACCTTGCCAAGTCACGTTTTCTTCCTCATTTATTTTCATAAGAAGCTCTAATTTCTCTTCGAATATTTCTTCATAATCCTGTAGATCGACTCCAAGCAATTGATAGGCCCCCACCCGTGAGCCTCGACCGGCAACGATTTCTGCACGACCGCCCGAAATCAAATCGATTGTCGCGAAGTCCTCATACACGCGTACAGGGTCCGAAACGCTTAACACTGTAGCGGAGCTTGTAATTTTTATCTTGCTTGTCGCCTGTGCGATAGCCCCAAGTACGACAGTGTGGGCTTGAGTTGTAAAGTATGTTTGATGACTTTCCCCGACACCGAAAACATCAATTCCCGCTTGTTCGGCCAATTTGCTTGCTTCAATCAATTCATTGATGCGCTGTTCGGCGGAAACACGCTCTCCTGTCAGCGGATTGGGAATGTGGTCGCCTAGTGAATAAAGCCCAAATTCCATGCCTTTCGAAGGTTCAATGCGATATTTTTCCATAATTACTCCTCCTCAATTGGTTGTAGTTTTTCTTCAATTTCCTTACGACGTTCTTCTAAAAATGGTGGCAAATCTAATTTTTCACCAAGCGTTTCAATATCACCATCGATTGTAAACCCTGGTCCATCTGTCGCGATTTCAAATAGAATTCCGTTTGACTCACGGAAATATAAGCTTTTAAAGTAGAAGCGGTCCACAATGCCGGATGACTGGAAGCCACGCTCACGCACTTTTTCATCCCAGTACACCAACTCTTTTTCATTTTTCACACGTATTGCCAAATGATGAATACTGCCACGTCCCGGCTTTTCGGATGGACCGTCTAAATATTTCACAACAATTTCCCCGAATACTTCTCCTTTAACCGATTGGAAAATTGCCTCTTCTTCCGTGCGTGACACCTCCGTGTAACCGAACATTTCTGTAAGTGTATTTGCAAGTTTATCGATTCTGCGGACGGTTATTTCCACTGAACCCATGCCTTGAATTTGATGTTCTTCCGGCACAGGTGATTTCCGCCAAGTTTCCCAGTGGCCAATTTTTTCGCCGTTAGATACAAGAAGCACCATGCGCAAGCCTTCTGCATCTTCAAAGTGCAAAGCGGGTCGGTTTGCGTAAGTTGTAATGTCTCCGTGCTGTACACCCAATTGCTCAAAACGTGCCTTCCAATACGTTAAGCTTGCTTCTGAAGGGACGAGCAGTCCGATTCGTGTGATAGCATTTGTCCCTCGGTGGGTCCTGCCTACAACCGGAATTTCAAAAAATGATAGTTCCGTACCCGCGCTCCCTGTTCTGTCGCCATAAAATAAGTGATACATGGATGGAGAGTCCTGATTGACTGTCATTTTTACGCGACGTAAACCAAGTACTACTTTATAAAAATGATTGTTTTGACTTGCATTCTTCGTGATCATCGAAATATGGTGATGTCCCGGGATTGTATACATAAATTGTTCCTCCTCTTTTTTCATTTGATTAGTCAAGTGATTAGGCAAAAAAATTACCTATTCGGCAACTTCTTTTTTTCACTGTTTTTTTGCACACGCGACATGAGTGTATATAATATTTTCATTTCTTCTTCCGATAAACATTCCTCAAAGAACGAAGACTGGAACGCAAGCTGGGCTTCAAATGCATTGTCCAGTTTTTGACGACCTTTATCCGTTAACGAAATTGTTTTCGTCTTCCATTCCTGCTTACGTACAATGAGTCTTTCTTTTTCCAGGCGAGCGAGCATGCGTGAAATACCGCCTTGTGTCACGGTCACTTTTTCTGCTAATTCACTTTGTGTTAACGGTTCATATGTCGAAACTTGCATTAACACATCAAATTGCGCAGTCGTCAAATCATATTGTTTTAAAAACTCATTTGAAAGTAGATTGCTTTGATGAGTGAATCGAGTGAGCCGCAGCCAAATTAATGATCCACGAGTATTCTTTTGCATATTGTTCATCACTCCCTTTCGTTACAATCACTTTACCACTCAATTGAGGTAAATGCAAGCGGAATATCTTGAAGTAGAGATTTCAATGAACTTTGTCGCCTATCTCAGTCCAATACTTATTCTTAAAAATTGAGAGGGCTGTCCAGACTTAGACAACCCCCTCAATTTAATCTTATTCGTTTCCTTTTTTAACCCATTCCGCAACTGTCACCGTGCGTTTCGCTTGGTGCTTAACAGCTGCTTGCACATCCTCAATCATTTTACCGTCCTGGCCGACTGTTACGCTAGTTCCGTAAGGGTTTCCGCCTGCTCCAAATAGAACCGGATCAGTGTAACCGGGAGTTGCGATAATAGCACCCCAGTGCATCATAGAAGTATATAAGGATAGCAATGTAGCTTCCTGACCTCCGTGCGGATTTTGCGCAGACGTCATGGCACTCACTACTTTATTAACTGTCTTCCCACTCGCCCAAAGGCCGCCTTGTATGTCCAGGAATTGCTTCATTTGTGATGGCATATTACCAAATCGGGTTGGAACACTAAAGATGATTGCATCTGCCCATTCAAGATCCTCTGAAGTCGCTACTGGAACGTCTTTTGTCGCTTCAACAGTTGACTTCCAAGCCTCGTTTCCCTCTATGACTGATTGTGGAGCCAGCTCTTGAACTTTTAATACTTTAACTTCAGCACCTGCTTCTTTTGCACCCGCTTCAGCCCATTTTGCTAATTGATAGTTCGTACCGCCCATACTATAAAAAACTACAGCTACTTTTACATTTGTCATTTTTTTCGTCTCCTTTGTTTTTCCAAATAATCTAGCTAAAAAGCTCATCGATGCACCTTCTTCTTTAGGAATTTCAGAACTGTGCTGTTCTACTTATTCCCCAAAAGGAAACATTTTATTCTTACATTAAACTCAGCAATTTTCGAATCCCGGAATTACGTTATTCACTAATCCTTCTGGCGTGATTAATGCAAATTTACCTGGCTCAATAATTGACCTGCTTGATAATATATCTTTCGGATAACCCATTTTCAAAACGCTCATCTTTTATTTATTTGTTGAAGACTACATCGATCCCTGGAGAATTATTTTGCAAACGGATCTTTGTTTTCATACTTATTGAAGTGCACTACATCCGACTCTAAATAACGATACACGTCGTCAACAATCTCGATCCCTTCCACTTTAGATTGCTGTTCGGCAATCGTCGTGTTTTGACCAGGATAATACACCCGTTCAAATCCTGGCGCCGGTTTACTATTACTCAAATCGCTCATCGTTTTAGAAATATTTTCTCTGAATGTCTCGATGTCAGAGAAGAACGCCGGGTTGATAACAATATGAAGTTGACCTAAATTACGCCCTTCACTTAAATCATGGTACATCGAGGAGACTTTGTTCCCAAATGGCAATCCGAGTAGAATACCCGACAAAACGTCAACCATCATCATTAGGCCATAGCCTTTCGGTCCAGCGATCGGGAGTAACGCATTCACTTTGAATGGATCTGTTGTCGGTTCACCATTCTTATCGACCGCCCAAGTGTCTGGAATGGATTCATTCTTCGAACGTGCATGAAGAATTTTCCCCCACGCTTGGACTGTCGTCGCCATGTCAAAAATGATCATATCGTCGCCTTTACCGGGAGCGGCAAATGCAATCGGATTTGTTCCGTAGTACGGCTCCACGCCGCCGAAAGGAACGACCATCGGATCCGATTGAACAACAGAAAGACCGATTAACCCTTCTTTGGCAGCCTGTTGGACATAGTATGAAAGAGCCCCACTGTGACTAATCTTTCTTACACCAACAACAGCAATCCCATTCTCTTTCGCCATCTCAATCGCATGATCCATCGCTTTTTTAGCTGCTACATGGCCGACACCATTATCGCCATCGAATACTGCTGTGCTCGGTCCCGTCTTCTCGAATGTGAAATTAGGATTTGTCGTGATTCCACCTTTCGCGATTCGTTCTGCGTAATAATCCACCCTCATCGCACCATGAGAATGAATACCCCGAAGGTCTGCATGCACTAATACATCGGCCACCCCTTCCGCATGTTCTTCTGAAAGACCGGCTTTATGCAATTTCGCTGTAATTAATTTTTTCAATTCTTTTTCCGTTGTTTTCATATCTTCATCTCCTAATTTTTTCTTCTTCGTTATGTTCAATCGATTCGTGCTAGTTCCCGGTCGTTTTTACTCTTCGTATGCCAATGCGTATAGAGAGTTAATCAATGCTTTGACCCCGACTGCCAATTCCTCCGGGCTCGTATATTCCAACGGATTGTGGCTGATGCCCCCGCGGCTTGGCACGAAAATCATCGCTGTCGGTACAACTGGCGCAATGATCTGGGAATCATGGCCTGCACCACTATGCATCATTTTATAATTATATCCATTTTCTTCCGATTGTTTTTCAATGGCTGCAACAATTTGTTGATCCATTGGAATCGGATCCTCGTCCATCCACATCTCAATGGTCGTCTCGACACCGGACTCGGTGGCAATATTATTAATAATAGTTGTAAGTTCCTCCGTGAATTTCACGAGGACCTCTTTTTCTGTATGCCGAACATCCAATGTGAATAACGCATGTCCCGGAACAACGTTGACGATGCTCGGTTTGACTTCGATTTTCCCTACCGTTGCTACAAGAGGATCGCCATATTCTATTGCTTTTGTTATGATGTTTTGAATCATTTGGCTTGCGGCAAATAAAGCATCCTTACGATATCCCATCGGCGTGGTGCCTGCATGGTTCGCCACACCTTCTACATCAACTGTAAATCGTCTTTGTCCGACAATACTATGGACAACCCCGATGCCTTTCCCTTCGTTCTCCAATACATTCCCCTGCTCGATATGAATTTCAACAAAGCCTTTCACATCATTACGCATCGGTTCCGACTCATCCCTAAAATCAAACCCTGCTTCTCTCATCGCGTCTACGAAAGAAACGCCATCGAAATCTTCAATGTTCTCAACGTCCTCTTTCTTCGCGATGCCGACAAGGTTTTTCGAACCCCAGAAAGCGTACGGAAACCGGCTTCCTTCTTCTTCGGCAAATGACACGACTTCAAGATTACGGAGTGGTTGACCATACTTCTCTTTTAAATAGCGAAGAGCCAAAATACCAGCTAGAATTCCGAATGCGCCATCCAATTTTCCGCCGTTTTTAACGGTGTCAACATGTGATCCTGTCAAAATTGTTTCATCGCTATATTTTGTTCCTCTTAAACGTCCGAATAAATTTCCGACATCATCGTAATTTGTTTGCAGACCATCATCCTGCATTAATGTTTCTAACGCTTTTTGAGCCTCCACCCACTCATTTGTATAAAGTAATCGAGTAACGCCACCTTCTGGATCTTCACCATATTTACCTAGCCAATCCACTAGGTGAGCTACTTCATGTGTTAAATTTTCCATATTTATCTTCCCTTTCGATTTTTATTTCTGCTTATGCACTCGTCGCTTTTACTTTCGGCCCTTCTTTGAAGAACATCATAAGGAAGAAGCCGACAGCGAGCACGATGACCGCCGAGTAAAATCCTGCCGTCATGCTCCCTGTTTTATCCGCAAGAAAACCGACAAACCAAGGGGCGATAACCGACGAAATCATCCCTATGAAATTATAAAGGCTGAAGGCAATTCCATAGGACGATTGGCGGACGTTTTCCGAAACTGATGCGATGAGCAGCGGATCTAGCGCAATCTTGCCGAATAGTCCATATACGACCAATGCTGTAATGAGCAATGCAGTGCTATGAACATACACAGTGGCCCATAGTGCAACTGCCGCAATTGGAATCAGCACGAAAGCGAAAGGCTTCTTACGACCCAAGCGATCCGAAATAGCACTTGCGACAAGCGCTCCCGGAATTGAAGCCAATGGGACTAACGCAGCGATCAAACCAACTTGGCTGCCATGGAAACCTCTCTCTGTTTCCAAAAACTTCGGCAACCATGTAACAACGACCGTAAAGCCGTAAATGGAACAGAACAGGACGAGGAAAGTGATCAAAAGATTTCGGTTTTTAAGTAAAGAGATGACCGAAACCTTTTCTTCGTTCTTCTGTGATGCTTGTAACTGTTCACTTTCTTTCAATAAGGTATCCGGATTTTTCTCCTTAACCAATACGCCAATGAGAATCCCGACAAGAACCGTTAGCACACCGAAGATATAAAACGGCACGCTCCAGCTCATTCCCATATCGAGAACTAAAATACTCGACAAGATAAAACCAAAGGCGATCCCGATTCCTGATCCACTGTTAATGATTGCACTACCAACAGTTCGATGCTTTGCCGGAATCGCTTCAGATGATAGGGCAAATTGCGGGCCATAATACGTCGCTGAGGAAAATCCTGCCAGTGCACGGGCAACCAAAAAGCCTGTGAAACCGGCCATGATACCACTAATTCCTGTCAACAGCCCGTATAATATAAACCCGATGACAAGCAACTTTTTCCTGCCGAATTTATCACTGAAAGACCCAGCCGGAATTTGCGCAATTGTGTACGTCAGAAAGAAGATACTATTGACGAGCCCAAGCTGTGTATTGTTAAGGTTATATTCCAATCCGATATTGTCCAAAATCGGATTCAAAAAATATTTATTAGCATTTATAAACATCCATCCTAAGGTGAATGCAAAAACTACTTTCCACCAATATGGAATCGTAAATTTTTTATTTTTTTGTACTTGATGTGCCATAAAAGCAAATCCCCTTCCCTTTAATTGTTAATGCCTATGCCTAGCATATCCTCAAAGGCATCCCTCCCTATAATGTCTATCAAGTTCATTGGAAATGGGCTGCGATTCCGCAGCCCGATCATGTTTTAGTAGTCGAAGATCTCTCCGTTTTCAAACACTAAGTTGCCGCCGACAATTGTCGTCTTCACTTTCCCTTTAAATGTCATGCCGACATAAGGCGAATGCTTATGACGATAAAACAGATCTTCCTCGTTCAGCTCAAAGCTTTCATTTAAGTTAATAAGCGTCAAGTCGGCATCATAGTCAACCGCAATTGTCCCTTTCGTCGTCAGGCCGAATAATTTTGCCGGGTTTGTTGCCGTTAACTCAACAATTTTTTCTAACGGGAGATTCCGCTTGAAATAGCCTTCCGTCAACATAATATTCAACGTAGACTGAGCTCCCGAAATACCTCCCCATCCTTCGAAGAAGTTGTCGGTAATTTGCTTCATGGAAGCTGGCGCAGGTGAATGGTCAGATGCGATGACGTTAATTTCACCGTTCGCTACAGCTGCCCATAAGTCTTCCAACTCATCTTCATCTCGCAATGGAGGGGCACATTTTGCCATCGCTCCTTTTTCCGCCAAGTCTTTTACGGTCAATGATAAATAATGTGGGCATGTTTCAACCGTTACATCTACGCCTCTTTGTTTAGCATCGTTAATCACTTGAACCACTTTTCGGCTGCTTGCATGGACGATATGAAGTTTACAGCCAGTTGCTTCCGCATACGAAATGATTCTACGGACCGCTTCAATTTCGGAAATGATCGGGCGTGATTCAACATAATCTCTTGCTGTTGTTTTGCCTTGGATTTGTTTTTCGTGTGCAAGCTGATCTGTAATAACCGTACTCTCAGCATGAACAGCCAAAATGGAACCTAAAGATGCAATTTCTTTCATCCCTTTATAGATTGTTTCGTCATCCACGTTTTTGAAATCGGCAATTCCACTCGGCGACATGAACGCCTTAAATCCAATTACGCCACTTTCGTGAAGATCTTTTAAATCATTAATATTTTCCGGTACGAGTCCACCCCAGAAATATGGATTTACAACAGATTTTTCCTCGGCAGCAGCGCTTTTTAGTGCTAAATTGGCTTTGTTGATGGTCGGTGGCGTACTATTCAGCGGCATGTCGAAAAATGATGTCGCTCCTCCGGCAGCTAAACTTCTGCTCCCTGTCTCCAACCCTTCCCACTCTGTTCTGCCAGGTTCGTTAAAATGAACATGCGTGTCGATTAAACCCGGAAGAATGTGAAGTCCTTCTGCATCGATTATCTTTTTCGCTGCCGCCTCGATTGGTTTACCGACAGAGACCTCTTTGATTTTCCCATCCTTGATGGCGAGATCACCTCGATTAATTGAATCCTCCGTAACGATTGTCCCGTTCTTTATAAGTAAATCGTAAGTTGCCATCATGCATTCCTCCAATAGTAATTTTTAATCAGCTATATCTTTTTTCATGGACAAAGGAACTACTTCTGATGCTGCTTTGATCAAATCTGTTTGCCCATCTTTACCGTCTTGACACTTTTAGTTCTACGCATCTCCAATAGGCTATAAATGAGTATCGCTGAAACGATTCCTACGATCCACGACATATCATAAAGCGGCTTGAAGAACGGAACAAAATTACCGATCAAGGAAATGACGCCGGCAAGCGTCGATGTAACAAGTGCATTTATATTAAAGCCATTCCGATAGTTATACTTCGCGCTATTGGAATACAACTCTTTCAAGTCAATCTTCATTTTTGAAACGATAAAGTAATGGGCTAGCAAAACACCCGTAATTGGGGCCAATAAGCCGCCGATAATATTTAAAAATGTGAATATGCTTGTCGCATTCTCCATCAGCTTCCACGGCATGACAAGAATCCCGCTTATAGCCGCTATCATTGCTCCCGACTTAAATGTAAGTCTTTTCGGGAAAAGCGCCGCCAATTGGTAACCGGCTGGAACAATATTACCTGTCACATTCACCGATAATGTTGTTAACGAAAGTGTAAGCACGGATATCCCTATTGCAAATGGACTATCAAATCGGGCGACAACATCAAGCACATTCCAAATGGGTGTACCAAAGGCAATTTCAGAGCCTACAATGATCGAAATGCTTGCGATGGCAAACAATAAATAGGTTACAACTAAACCTACTGTTTGTCCGACCGCCTGAGCCTTCGTCGAGCGAGCTAATCTTGTAAAGTCAGATACGTTTACAATCGGAGCTGCCCAAGCAGCAATGATTGCCGTAATCGCTGCCAAAAAGACGACTACCGGATTTCCGCTGGCACCTGTACTCGTATATGCAAGTATCGGACCAACACCTCCAGCTAATTTAATTGCCCAGATCGCCATACCACCGAAAACAATGTAGACAAGCGGCGATAGGATATTTGTAAACTTCCCAAGGAACTTCATTCCTCCAAAAATCAAGGCTACATTAAATGACCAGAACAGCAAAAACGAAATTAATGAGGATAATGACAACCCCAATAGGTTCCAATCCCCACCTAATGTCGTGAAATTCGGCCAAAGCTTCGCGATGAGAATATACAACGCTTGGCTTCCTGCGAATGTTTGAAATCCGAACCACATGATTGCTGCAATAACACCTCTTAATACGCCTGGAATCATCGCACCTTTCGTTCCGTAAGAGAAACGCAGCAACATAGCAAAAGGCAAACCATATTTAGATCCGGCATGACCGTTGAGAACCATGACGATTGCCAATAAAATTGACGCACTCATAATTGCGGCAAAAACTTGTCCGACAGACATTCCTAAAGCAAAAAGTCCTCCTATGGCAATATAGTTAGGGATATTATGCACGGAACCCATCCAAACGGACGCAAAGTTTCCGGCATTCCAACTTCTGCCCTCTGACTTCGTCGGTAAAATATCTTCATTGAACCCCGATTTTATTAATTTCTCTCGATTGATTTGCTCCAATCGAATCCCTCCTTAATGATGTCGAAACAGCATGTCAATCAGAATGCCATTCTATATAAAGCGACAGGTTACTTTTAGTAACAAGCAAACTTCATTACCACATAATATACCCCTGGTTACTTTTCGTCAACAAGAATGTGTCTATTTTGTTAAAATTACTATAAACGCATTTTTAACAATTTATCTAATGCCGTTACAAATGAACACTAAATAAATGGAATTAAATCCATGTACAACAGACATAAATTGGGTTATACTAAAGAATATAAATAGAGAAAACATCGAAAAACGACTTGGATAATTAGTTATTATAAGTAATAAGGTAATAAAAAATTAAATAACGAAGGGGTGAGAAATTTGGAGGAAACAGAACAACAACCACCTTTATGCGATAAAGTAGAACATTCTTATCAATTAATCGGCAAGAAGTGGATAGGTCTTATTGTCCACTCACTACTCGACGAACCGAAACGGTTTAGTGAGATTCACGCATATATTCCCGATTTGAGTAAGCGCGTGCTTAACGAACGGATAAAAGAGCTTGAGGAAAGCGGGATTGTTCTTCGAAATGTCATTACAGACCGTCCTGTACGAGTCGAATATTCCTTAACAAGAAAAGGGAATGAACTCGGAAAAGCCCTTAAGGCTGTAGAGGCATGGGCCGAAAAATGGCTATGAGTATCAAAAGAAAGAAGGGAACATGTCGAAATGACATGTTCCCTTCTTTCTTTTGCCACAGTCCAGAAAACAGGACTGGTGTGTATTTAATTTAAATGGAATCCGGAGCCGAAAGTACTGACAGGATAAAGGCTTCCGTTCATAGCAAATGATACTTTGCCCGTCTCCTCAGATACTACGAGTACAAGAGCATCGCTTTTTTCAGATAAACCTAAAGCAGCTCGGTGGCGCGTGCCAAGTTTTTTATCTCCTGTATACTTGCCTGACAACGGAAGGACATTTGCTGCGGATACAATTAGATTACGATTGATTAAAACCGCTCCATCATGAAGCGGGCTCCCTGGATAAAAAATTGATTCTAATAGCGAATGGCTCACTTCCGCTTGTATCGGGATGCCCGTTTTGATCAAAGATTCAAGCGGATTTTCTCTTTGAATGACGATTAAGCCGCCATGTTTCCGCTTCGACAAGTTTTGTACGCAAACTGACAATTCCGGGTATTTGTCTGTAAAGGGGGACAAATAACAATTTAAATAAAATGTGGCGGCTTTCATTTCGATATTCAAAAAATCTTCTTTCACTTTCTCAAAATCACTAAGCAGACAATCATTTTCGTTATCTATAGCTATTAAATTGTTCTGTAAGGCTGTTATGACTTCATGGATATCCGCTTTTAACGTTTGTTTCATTGGTGAAAAATCGCAATTCACTCGATTCAATAGGATGCAGCCCCTTTTCGATCTTGTGTCAGCCATTGCTTTGTCCTTAGGTTTGTCTCAAATCATTATATTTATTCATATTTGTTCATATCAAAAGAGGGTGCAGAAAAATCAATGACTTTTCTGCACCTCTCCGGATATTGCCAACTATTTTATGATGATTTACTCCATATATGCCAATGCATACAAGGAGCTCATTAGCGCTTGAACTCCGACTGCCAATTGTTCAGGGCTTGTATACTCCAAAGGATTATGACTGATTCCTTCGCGGCTTGGCACGAATATCATCGCTGTCGGCACGACTGGCGCAATGATTTGTGAATCATGGCCAGCACCGCTATGCATCACCTTATAGTTGAATCCATTTTCTTTCGCTTGTTTTTCAATGGTTTCAACGATTTGTTTATCCATAGGAATCGGATCCTCATCCATCCACATATCAATCGTCGTCTCTACACCTGAATCACCAGCGATCCTCTTGACAATCGTTGTTAATTCTTCCGTAAACTTTACAAGGACTTCTTTTTCCGTATGCCGAACGTCAAAAGTAAATAAAGCTTCTCCTGGAACAACGTTTACGGTGTTCGGTTTGACCTCGATTTTACCGACTGTCGCAACGAGCGGATCACCATATTCTTTTGCTCTGTTAATGACATTATTGATCATTTGGCTGGCGGCATATAATGCATCTTTACGATACCCCATCGGCGTAGTCCCCGCATGGTTTGCGACACCTTTCACATCGATCGTAAAACGCCTTTGTCCGACAATGCTATGAACAATCCCAATGTCTTTTCCTTCCTTTTCCAACACATTACCTTGTTCAATATGGATTTCCACAAAACCTTTCAAATCATTACGGAACGGTTTTGATTCGTCCCTAAAATTAAAACCAGCTTCCCTCATCGCCTCTACAAAAGGTACGTCGTTGAAGTCCGTTATGTTTTCAACGTCCTCTTTCTTCGCGATGCCGACAAAGTTTTTCGAACCCCAAAATGCATAAGGGAATCGGCTTCCTTCTTCCTCTGCAAATGACACAACTTCAAGATTTCGGAGAGGCTTGCCATATTTCTCCTTCAATAGACGTATCGCTAAAATGCCCGCCAAAACTCCGAGTGCACCGTCCAATTTGCCGCCATTTTTAACGGTGTCCACATGGGAACCGGTTAAAATTGTTTCGTCTTTATACGAACTGCCCTCTAATCGGCCAAATAAGTTTCCAATATCATCGTAACGGGTAGTCAATCCATCATCTTGCATGAGTTTATCCAGAGCTTTTTGCCCTTCCACCCATTCTTTTGTATAAAGCAACCGGGTAACCCCGCCTTCAGGATCCTTTCCGTATTCCGCCAGCCACTCTTCAAGATGAGCAATTTCACGTGTTACATCTGTCACATTCATCTACCCCTTTTACATTTGAATTTGAATTAATAGTGTTTATACACCTTGAGCTTTTACTTTGGGACTTTCTTTAAAGAACATTATGAGGACGAGTCCAACAATGAGAACAATGACCGCCGAATAGAACCCTGCAGCCATGCTGCCTGTTTTATCAGCAAGAAAGCCGACAAACCAAGGGGCGATAACCGACGAAATCATGCCGACAAAATTATATAAACTGAAGGCTACCCCATACGTGGATTGTCGGACGTTTTCAGAAACGGAAGCAATCAGTAATGGATCTAGGGCAATTTTGCCGAATAGCCCATAAATTAATAATGCCGTAATTAGCAATGCTGTACTATGTACATAGACCGTTGCCCATAAAGCGACCGCCGCAACCGGAATAAGTATGAATGCGAAAGGTTTCTTCCGACCTAAGCGGTCTGAAATATAACTTGCAACAAGGGCTCCTGGAATGGAGGCCAATGGAACTAAGGCAGCTATTAATCCAACTTGACTGCCGTGGAAGCCTCTTTCGGTTTCCAAAAACTTCGGCAACCATGTAACAACGACTGTAAAGCCGTAAATGGAACAGAATAAGACGAGGAAAGTAATGAGCAGATTTCGGTTTTTAAGTAAAGAGATCACAGATACTTTCTCTTCCTTGACGTCAATTTTTTCTAGATGCTCTTTTTCTTTCACTGTATCCGGATTTTTTTCTTTCACCAACGCTGCAATGAGGAATCCGACAAGAACGGTCAGCACACCGAAAATATAAAAGGGAACCGTCCATTTCATCCCCATATCCAAAACTAAAGTACTCGACAAAATGAATCCGAAGGCAATCCCTATTCCTGACCCACTGTTAATGATGGCACTTCCGACAGTTCGATGTTTTTCCGGAATCGCTTCGGACGATAGGGCAAATTGCGGTCCATAGTAGGTTGCCGAGGCAAGTCCTGCAACTGCACGAGCTACTAAAAAGCCTGTGAAACCGGCCATTAAGCCACTGATACCTGTTAATAGCCCATATAAGATAAACCCGATGACAAGCAATTTCTTTCTTCCAAATTTATCACTGAACGCTCCAGCTGGTATTTGTGCAATCGTATATGTCAGAAAGAATATACTGTTGACGAGGCCCAGCTGGGAGTTGTTCAGGTTATATTCCAATCCGATATTATCCAAAATAGGATTCAAAAAATATTTGTTGGCATTGATGAACATCCATCCTAATGTGAAAGCAAAGACTACTTTCCACCAATAGGGAATCATAAGTTTCTTTTTCTTTTGCAATTGAGGCTGTGCTTCCTTTGAAGTCATACTAACAATTCCCCTTCCCCTTTATAGTTAACAGATATTAAAAAACAATATCCCACCAATTTTTTATTTTTGTATTGGTTGTCCGTTTTCGAACACGACTTCTCCACCTACAATTGTCGTCTTCACATTTCCTTTGAATGTCCTTCCGATATAAGGCGAATGTTGGTGGCGGTAAAACAGATCTTCTTTCTTCAATTCAAAGCTTTCATTCAGATCGACAATTGTCAAATCAGCATCATAATCGGTTGCAATCGTTCCTTTTGTTTTCAATCCGAATATTTTTGCCGGGTTTTTCGCCGTCAATTCAACGATTTTCTCCAATGGAACATTCCGTTTGAAATGCCCTTCCGTCAAAAGTATATTCAACATGGACTGGGCGCCTGAAATCCCTCCCCATCCATCGAAAATATTATCGCTGATCACCTTCATGGATGCAGGCGCCGGTGAATGGTCTGAACCGATAGTGTCAATTTCTCCGTTCGCAACCGCCGTCCATAAATCTTCCACTTCGTCTTCATCTCTCAACGGAGGGGCACATTTTGCGATAACTCCTTGTTCCTCCAGATCTTTTACAGTCAATGACAAATAATGCGGGCATGTTTCCACCGTTATATCGACGCCTCTTTGTTTCGCATCATTGATCACCTCTACGACTTTTCGGCTGCTTGCGTGCACGATATGAAGTTTACAGCCCGTCAATTCTGCATAAGAAAGAATTCTTCGGACCGCTTCAATTTCCGAAATGACTGGACGGGATTCGACATAGTCTCTCGCCGTTACTTTGCCTTGACCGATTCTTTCTTCCGCAAGCTGTTCACACATGACCGTGCTTTCAGCATGAACGGCTAAAAGGGATCCCAAGGATGCGATTTCCCTCATTCCTTTATAGATCGTTTCATCATCGACATTATGGAAGTCGTCGATTCCGCTCGGCGACATGAATGCCTTGAATCCGATGACGCCATTTTCATGAAGCTCTCGCAAATTAGCTATGTTTTCCGGGACAAGCCCACCCCAGTAATATGGATTCACAATGGATTTTTCCTCTGCCAATGCACGTTTCATTTCTAAATTGGCTTTATTGATCGTCGGAGGGGTACTATTCAGCGGCATATCAAAAAACGAGGTTGCCCCGCCGGCAGCTAAGCTTCTGCTCCCCGTCTCTAATCCTTCCCATTCCGTTCTGCCCGGCTCGTTAAAGTGGACATGTGAATCGATTACCCCAGGAAAGATATGAAGACCTTCAGCATTTATCTCCCGTGCCGCCGTCGCTTCAAGCGGCTTTCCGACAGACACTTCCATGATCTTCCCGTTCTTGACGGCGATATCCCCTTTTTCTGTTGAATCTGCTGTCACAATTGTTCCGTTTTTAATGATCAAATCATAATTTTCCATTGTAAATCCCTCCATATTTTTTCATTCAACTCAATGGGCCTTATTTGTTCTTCGCTTTTCCAGCAAGCTGTAAAGAATAAAGGCCGAAATAATACCGACAAACCAGGACATATCATATAGCGGCTTAAAGAACGGGAGGAAATTACCGATCAGGCAAAGCGCACCCGCAATAACTAGCGTTATGATCGCATTTTGATTAAATCCATTCTTATAGTTGTATTTTCCGTTCTCGGAATACAATTCACTTAAATTTAGTTCTGTTTTCGAAACTTCAAAATAATGGGCGAGCATAACACCTGTAATAGGCGCCAGTAATCCACTAATGATATTCAAAAATGTAAAGATGCTCGTCGCGTTCTCCATCAACTTCCAAGGTAGAACAAGGATCCCGATGACAGCAGCGATCGTTGCACCTGATTTAAAAGTGAGCTTTTTAGGGAATAGCGACGCTAATTGGTAACCGGCAGGAACAATATTACCTGTCACGTTAACCGATAGTGTCGTTAAGCAAAGCGTAAGGACAGATATCGCAATGGCAAACGTACTGTCAAATCGGGCAACTACGTCAAGTACATTCCAAATAGGTGTACCAAAGGCAATTTCGGAGCCGACGATGATTGAAATACTTGCAATCGCAAATAATAAATAGGTCACAACTAATCCAGCTGTTTGACCGATTGCCTGACTCTTCGTAGAGCTAGCCAATCTTGTGAAGTCTGAAACACTAACCATCGGAGCTGCCCAAGCAGCGATGATCGCAGTCATTGCAGCTATAAAGACGACTACCGGATTTCCACTCACTCCACTACTTGTATAAGCTAGGATCGGGCCAATCCCTCCCGCCAGCTTAATCGCCCAAATCGCCATACCGCCAAAAACGATATAAACAAGAGGCGAGAGGATATTTGTAAACTTCCCTAAAAAATTCATTCCCCCATAAATTAAAGCAACGTTAAACAACCAAAATATAAGGAATGATATTAATGCTGGCAGTGATAACCCTAAAAGGTTCCAATCCCCACCTAATGTGAGAAACGGCGGCCAAAGTTTCGCGATGAGAATGGACAAGGCTTGGCTTCCTGCATAAGTTTGAAATCCAAACCACATGATTGCAGCAATGACTCCCCTTAATATGCCAGGGACCATCGCTCCCCTCGTTCCGAAAGATGAGCGGATCAGCATAGCAAAGGGCAGCCCGTACTTAGATCCAGCCCGGCCATTTAACACCATAACCGCCGATATAATAATGGACGCAATCATAATGGCAGTGAAAACCTGTCCAACAGACAACCCTAAAGCAAAAAGACCGCCAACGGCAATATAGTTCGGAATGTTATGCACTGAACCCATCCATACAGTCGCATAATTACCGATGCTCCACTTGCGTTCGTCCGGCTTCGTCGGCAGATATCGTCATTGAAGCCTTCTTTTTTTAGTTGCTCTCGATTGAGTTCCTGTTCCACCAATCGGATCTACCCCCTGATTAGGTTGAATTAGACATTTAATCGTCCCACAAAGGCAATAGCGCATTTGTATGGTAGACTAAACCGATCTTATTATCCATCGCTGCGGGTAACTGGTTTTCCTGTTCATTATGTGTCTCATCCTTCTTCTATATCCATTAACCTTTGCATCGCAAACATACATAAGCGATATGCATAAACAATGAGAAGTTCGTATGATGATGAAACACTCAAGTTCTAGCCAATGGGTGTTTATTGCGCTATGATGGTATTTCAGCTAATGAAGTAAGGAGGAGTTATGATGGCAAGAAAAGCTTATGAAGTAAAAGGCTCAACAGCATCAGGTCCGTATTCAGCTGCAGTGGATGCAGGTGATCTCGTTTATTTATCCGGACAAACCGCAATGAATTCCGCTTCTGCGGATAATATAGCAGGTGACATCGGGACACAAACAAAGCTGTGCTTTGATCACTTATTTGAGGCGCTGGAAGCAGCGAATCTTACACCTGATGATGTTGTAAAAGTAAATGTTTATTTGACTGATATGAATAATTTTTCCGCAATGAATGAAGTATACGCAACGAAGTTTTCTAAACCGTTCCCTGCAAGGACTTGTGTTGCAGTGTTAGCACTGCCACTCGGAGCAGACGTTGAAATCGAAGCGATTGCGAAAAGACCTAACTAAAACAGCACAATAAAAAGCGTCCCAAAAAGTCATTGAAAATGATCTTTCTGGGACGCCTTTCATTTTTAATTGAATAACCGATTTACGAAAACTCACGATAAAACTCAAATCGATTTCTTTTTTCTTTCGCCTTATAAAGTGCCTGATCGGCGTTTTGGATTAACATCGCTGAGTTGTTTCCATCATCCGGATACATCGCAATGCCAATACTTGACGATGAATGAATTTCATTTTCTTTTATCACATAAGGCTCGTTTACATTCGCATGCATTCTCCGGACAATCGACTCTACCTTTTCCTTAGTATTGTTTCTTAGCAAGACAAGAAACTCATCTCCGCCGACTCTGCCGACTACATCCAGATGACGAACATTACTCTCCAGTCTTTTCGCAAATTGAATAAGCAGTTCGTCACCGACACCATGGCCAAGCGAATCGTTAATATCCTTGAATTTATCCAAATCGATATACAATACGGCAAGCGTCTCCCCTGACTCTTGAGCATGTTCAATTGCTTGATTTACAGTTTCAATGAAGGAATTTCGATTGACAACCCCTGTCATCGGGTCATAAGTAGCCATGTAGGTCAGCTGATCTTCATAATATTTCCGAACTGTTACGTCCCGCAAAATTGCCTGTATGACCTTTTCTCCGTTATGTGTAACGGGAATCGCGATGATTTCCACCCATATTGTTGTACCGTTAACGCGTATTAGTTTCTCAATCATTGGCTCTGACTTTATCATTTCCGGCTCATCAATAGCATCAACGAAACTCCTTCTATTTGCACCTGTTTCGATAAAATCATCGATTGATTTTCCGATAATTTGTTGGAGACTATTCGCGCCCAATAGTTCAATGGCCGCCGGATTTGCAAAGGATAACTTATCATCATTTTGAACTATAATTGCGTCCGGCGAATATTCCACTAATGTACGGTAACAACTTTCCGCCATTCCAAGTCTATGTTTGATAGCCTTTTCTTCAGTAATATCCTTATACATTGCTACGGCTAAAATATGATCCTCGTTAATCGCACGGTAGGATGCTAAGACATCCTTTATTTTTCCGTCCTTATGCTTTCTTTGCGTTTCATAATTGGCGATGCTTCGACCGCCTCTCAGTTCATTAAGTTGCGTTTGATGATCTTCCAAGCTAAAGTCTTCCATAAAAAAAGGAGGTCTTGCACGCCCTTCTATCTCTTCCAATCGCCAGCCTAACATATCCGTCAAAGCTGGATTAGCTTGGATGATCGCACCGTCATCACGTATAATAAATATCGCATCATTTGTGTTTTCCCAAATCAATTGGTATTCATGCAACGTTGGTTTTAGTTCCCTGTTTCCCAGTGCATTAGTAGTATTCAATTCCTACCTCTCCTTAAACCGTAAATGAACTGCATTCAAACACCTTTAATTCGAGATAAATTTATCGATTTCGCTTACATTTGTCAAGGTTTGGGCAATACCATTCGCATTTCAAAATGAAAATGTTGACGTAACATGAAGTAGCATGCTATGATTACCTCGAATTAAAGATAAATTAATTCAAACAGTAATTAATGAACCCAAAACAATGTTAGTTGAAGAACTAACAAAATTTTTTAACTATATATCTTGATTTCGAGATAAATTGAGGAGGAGAACATACATGAACCAATTAAAAGGCATTCACCACGTAACAGCCATTACGAGCAGCGCAGAGAAAATCTATGACTTCTTCACGTACACATTAGGGTTGCGCCTCGTAAAGAAAACGGTAAACCAAGACGATATTCAAACATATCATCTATTTTTTGCAGATGACGCGGGTAATCCGGGTACAGACATGACATTTTTTGATTTTCCCGGGATTCAAAAAGGAGTACACGGAACAAACGAAATTTCAAAAACTTCTTTCCGTGTACCGAGCGATGCTGCGTTAGCGTATTGGGTAAAACGTTTCGACAAATTTGAAGTGAAGCATAAGGGCATCCAAGAGCAATTTGGTAAAAAGGTTTTGTCATTTGTGGACTTTGATGACCAACAGTACCAGCTCATTTCTGACGAGCTCAATGAAGGGGTCGAATCAGGAACGCCTTGGCAAAACGGACCGATTCCTTTGGAGTTCGCCATTACAGGACTCGGACCTATCCATATCCGGACTTCCTTCTTCGATCATGTGAAAGATATGTTGGAGAAAGTATTTATAATGAAGGAAATCGCTCAAGAAGAGTCATTCCATTTATTCGAAATGGGCGAGGGTGGAAACGGTGCTCAAGTTGTTGTGGAATATAACACGGTTCTTCCTCAAGCAATGCAAGGATTCGGCACTGTCCATCATTCGGCATTCCGTGTAGAGGACCGCAAAGAAATCGATGCATGGCAACAGCGTTTGCAAAGCTTCCAATTGCCCAACTCGGGCTTTATCGACCGTTATTTCTTCGGCTCGTTGTATACAAGAATCGCCCCTTCGATTCTGTTCGAATTGGCGACGGATGGTCCTGGATTCATGGGGGATGAGCCGTATGAAACGCTTGGCGAAAAACTGTCCCTGCCGCCATTCTTTGAAAACAAACGCGAGACAATCGAAAGTCTTGTACGACCAATCGACACTGTTCGCAGTACAAAAAACATTGAAAAAGAATACTTGTGAGGAGGTGAAACATTAAAAGATGGGACTTTTCGACAAACTATTTGGATCTAAACAACAGGAGGAACAACCAATGACAAAATTAAACATCGGTATTATTTTAGGATCAACTCGTGATGGACGTGTAAGCCCTCAAGTAGGAGCTTGGGTAAAAGAATTGGCAGATCAACGCGGAGACGCTAACTATACAGTAATTGATATCGCAGATTACAAATTGCCATTGCTAGGCGAGCCAGGAAGCGATGCTTCAGGCGCAGCTGCATGGTCAGAAATCGTTGGAAAACAAGATGGATTCGTATTCATCGTTCAAGAATACAACCATTCCATTACTGGAGCGCTTAAAAACGCTTTAGACTTCCTACGTGAAGAATGGAACAACAAAGCAGCTGGTATCGTATCTTACGGTTCAGTAGGCGGTGCTCGTGCAGCTGAACATTTACGCGGCATCCTTGGTGAACTTTCCGTAGCGGACGTTCGTGTTCACCCGGCTCTATCCCTATTCACTGATTTCGAAAACATGACTGACTTCAAACCAGCGGAAGTACAAGCTACTTCCGTAAACCAAATGCTAGACCAAGTTATTCCTTGGGCGACAGCATTGAAAACAATTCGATAATCATTGTTACCATCGATCCAACATGTGCGTTGAACTATGCACATGTTGGTTTTTAATTTACCTAAGACTAATTCTTCGCAAAAACGCCGTCGACTTCAACCGTCTCGAATATATTGATAAATGCGGTCTCATCATAGCTGCGGACTATCTTTTTCACCTGCAACATTTCATAACGTGTCACTACTGTCATTAAAATATGTTTCTTTTCTTGGGTGTAACCGCCATACCCTTCCGTGATCGTAATGCCCCGATAGATGGACTTCAATAACTCTTCCCGGATCGCCTCTCCTTGCGAAGTGACAATTTGCATCGTTAACTTAATATGGTTTGTATGAATGCTATCAATCATCTTGCCTGTCAAATAGATGGACAAAAGCGTGTATAAAGCAATATTCCAGTCGAAAGCGGCACCTGAAATAAGTACGATGATGCCATTCATACCCGTTAGAAGAAGACCGATACTGATATTACTCGTTCTGGAAAGAATGATCGCAATAATATCCAAGCCGCCCGAAGTTCCGGAGAATTTTAAGATCAGTCCGACTCCAATGCCTCCAATGACACCTCCAAAGATCGTCGACAACAAAATATTGTCTGTCACTGCAACTACTGGCAACAAATATAAGAATATAGAAAGCGACACAACACAAATCAGTGTATTAACCGTAATCACCTTTCCAAGTTTAATGTATCCTAAAATGAGTAAAGGCAGATTCAGCAAGAGGTTCATCAAACCGATATTAAACGGTGTAATTAATCCAATCAAAATAGCGATTCCACTAATTCCACTGCTCAAAATTCCATATGGGACGAGAAAGCAATTAAAGGCAAATGCAACAATCAATGAACCTGCGACGACAATTAGATTCTTCACAACAATTGAACCTCCTAAAGTAAAAATGATGAAACTCACCATTATTTTCACCACAAAAAAACCCGCCCCTAAACAGGGACGAGTTTGTGCTCGCGTTACCACCCATATTCCGCAAGTTTCAGATAAAATCGAAACAATACGGCTCTCCATCAACGTACAATCATACGTGTTCCCTGTAACGGAGGAAATCCGGCAAAGCTTACTGTTTTCAGCATTGCATCTCGGAGAATGACTTTCGAAATAGATCTGTCCATCGACTTCCACCTAGCGTCGACTCTCTAAAGAACAGGATTCTTCTCTTACTGTTTCTCGTCACCGATTTTCATTTTATACAATCCAACTTTACAGAGGGTGATTGACAAAGTCAATAAGCATTGATTATTTCATAACTTTTCGACCATTCATTTTTACTCTACTCATCTCAAAATGGTAATCATTACGATTTAAAAAACAGCAAAAAAATTTACTTCGTTTCTCGATGAAGAGTCACTCTTCTCAAGCGTGGACAATACTTCTTTAATTCGATGCGCTCCGGGTTGTGGCGTTTGTTTTTTGTCGTAATATAATTGCGATCTCCCGTTTCCGTACAGGCAAGTGTAATTGTTACCCTCATCTTTACTTTCCCCCGTTACAAGTTTGGCAGTGGATCTGCAAACTGGGACCAATCTTGTTTGCGTTCCTGTTCTGTAAGCAAGCATTTGTCCAAGCTTTCTATAATTTCTTGCCGATCCATATCTATTCCTATGAAGACAAGCTCATTCATCTGTTCCCCGAATTCCTCATCCCACAATCCCGCTACTTCCAACATGACAGATGGACCTGCCTGGGAAAGCAAAATCACATTGTCATTGCGTGTAGCCAACCAAAGAAATCCTTTTGCGCGAACGATTTCTGCCGGCCACTCTGTAAGCCACTCTCGCAGGCGTTCCGGATGAAATGGATTTTTACCTCTGTAAACAAACGATGCAATTCCATACTCCTCTGTCTCGGGGACATGCTCCTCGTTCAACTCCTTGATCCACCCGGCACTTTGACTGGCTGTCTCAAAATCAAACAATCCCGTGTCCAACACTTCTTGTAACGATACTTGGGAACGCACTGTCTCAATGATCTTCGCATCAGGATTTAACGCTTGCAGCATACCTTTTAACACGCCCACGTTTTCTGTAGATAATAAATCCGTCTTGTTCAGCAACAGTACATTAGCAAATTCAATCTGGTCAATAAGCAAATCAGCAATCTCTCGTTCATCGAATTCCGAAACAGCTTCCCGTCGATCCAGCAAAGTATCGCCCGAAGTAAAGTCATTCCAAAAAGCATTCGCATCTACAACGGTCACCATTGTATCCAATCGACAAAGCCTTGATAAGTCAATGCCAAGCGCTTCGTCTACATAAGTAAACGTCTGCGCTACCGGAATCGGCTCACTAATTCCCGAGGATTCGATTACAATGTAGTCAATATCCCCAAGAGCCGCCAATTTTTCTACTTCATACATTAGATCTTCCCGAAGTGTACAGCAAATACAGCCGTTTTGCAGTTCCACCAATTTTTCTTCTGTGCGTGAAAAGCCACCTTGTTTTATTAAAGAAGCATCAATATTCACTTCACTCATGTCATTGACAATGACAGCAACTTTCAAGTCATCCCGGTTGTGTAGAATATGGTTCAATAACGTTGTCTTCCCTGCACCTAAATAACCGCTTAGTACTGTGACAGGTATTTTTCTCATCCTTCACTCCTCCTTTTTGCAGAAATTATTCGTTGCTCAATGCTTTCTCCAACGTTTCGATATTGCGCTCCATTAACGATAAGTAATCTTCATTGTTTTTCAAATCATCCGGAGTTAAGACACCCAAGTTATGAAGCATCAATGATTCTGCTCCGATTTCTTTTCTGATGACATTCGTTAGTTGAGAAGAAACGTTTTGTTCAAATAACACATACTTAATATCATTTTCTTTTGCATATTCAACGAGAGATGCCAGCTGCTTTTGTGAAGGTTCACTTTGTGAATTCAGTCCAGCCACTGCAACTTGCTCTAATCCATACGTATTAGCGATATAGCCAAAAGCTGCATGCGAGACAAAAAATGTTTTCGTGGGTGCATGGACTGCCATCTCTTTAAATTTTTGATCCAACTCTACTAAGTCTTTTTTCAAGCTTTCAAAGTTTTGTTCGAAGACATCCTTTTTCTCAGGCATAGCTTCAATAAGTGAATCTTTAATCGTCGTTGCTAGCTCAATGCTCAATAAAGGAGAAATCCATACATGCGGGTCGTGCTCCCCGTGGTCATGTTCGTGTTCCTCATGATTATGATTATGTGTATCTTCACCCGCTTCTTCATGATCATGCGACTCAGCATTTTCCCCATCGTGTTCATGATCATGCCCCTCATAGTCTTCCTCTTCATGGCTATGGTCATGTCCTTCATGATCTTCACTGTCATGGTCGTGGTCATGCCCTTCGCCTAACGACTCTTTCGAAATACTGTCCGCTACCGCTATCATTTTGACATGCTCACCTTTCATTGTTTTTTCGGCATTTTCCACGAATCCTTCGAGCCCAAGCCCGACATAAAAGAATAAGTCCGAGTCAGCAAGCGTCATCATATCTTTTTGAGTTGGCTCAAATGTATGCTCATCGGCTCCTGGGGGATAAATAGATTGAACTTGAACCGCTTCCCCGCCAATTCGCTCCGTGAAGTATTGAAGCGGATAAACAGTCGTATATACAGATAAAACTTCATCACCGCCTCCCGTTTTTTCCTTCACATGTGCAGGCTTGCTGTTGCCGCATGCAGTGAGAAATACTAAGAAAATCACTGACAATGCGGAAAGAAACTTTTTGTTCATTTCATAAATCCTCCTTTTGATCACTAAATCGTAATGATTACGTTTTAGTTGTTTGTTTATCTTACAAGAAAGATTTCGATGATGCAACTGTTTTTTTACAACTCCAATTGGCTATCATCATTTCCTTTTGTTTTTCGGTACGTGTTACACGTTGAATCAAACAAATTAATTTTCACAACAAAAAGCCCCTTTCCAATTCTTCTTGGAAAGAGGCTGTTAATTTTCATTTCATTATAGAAAAAGGCTTACATTAGTATGCATACGCCCAATTCACCTATTGAACAATGTACAATCTTATGGTAAATTTATAAAGATAGACACTTTATAATTAAAGTGGATATATTATACCCACCTTAATTATATAACATAATCTATTCATCAGTCAACCCTTTTACTTATTTTTTTAAAGGAGTGTTAGCTATGAAGTCAACTTTTCAGCAGGAGCAGCAACGAGTGGACAGTGTGTTGGAGGTCATTACGCAACGGATTCAAAAACTGGAGGAAGATACAACTCGGCAACGGAATGAAGTCGTGAATATCCGTAAGCACTTCTGGGATGAAGTCAAAGTCAATGTCGATACATTTGACGACTATCTTGAAACGATCATCGGCTTGAGACAAGAAGCGCAAGCACTCGCCGTTAGCCAAACGACTCACCGCCATTCATCCAAACGATTGTCCACATTGCGCCGAATGAAAGAAGCTCCTTACTTTGGCCGAATTGATTTCATTGAAGATGGTGTTTTAACAGAAGAACAAATTTATATTGGAATTGCTACGCTATCTGATGACAGCGGTGAAGATTTCCTTATATACGACTGGCGAGCGCCAATTTCTAGTGTCTACTATGATTATCAGCCTGGAGATGCTTCATATGTTACCCCCAGCGGCGTCATCCAAGGAAGATTGGAGAAAAAGTGGCAGTATTTGATTCGCGGCGGTGTTCTCCAATCGATGTTCGACACGAGCCTCACGATTGGAGACGAAATTTTACAGCAAGTGCTAGGCAAAGGTACTGATAAACATATGCACAGCATTGTCGCTACTATACAACAAGAGCAAAACCGGATTATCCGCCACGACCAAGGAAAACTTCTCATCGTACATGGTGCTGCAGGGAGCGGAAAGACGTCAGCCGCCCTTCAAAGGATCGCTTATTTGCTATACAAATATCGCGATAGCCTGAATGCAGACCAAATTATTCTATTTTCACCGAACACATTGTTCAATAGTTATGTGTCCAATGTTTTGCCGGAGCTCGGTGAAGAAAATATGCAGCAAGTCACCTTCCAAGAATACTTGAATCATCGGTTGAGCAAGAACTATCAAGTCGAAAACCCATACGATCAGTTGGAATATGTGTTAACCGCAACGAATTCCCCTTCCTATCAATCAAGAGTTGCAAGCATCCGATTTAAAGCATCACCATTTTTCTTCAATGCGATCGAATCATATAGGGAGTCATTAGAGATTTCCGGCATGCAATTCAAAGACTTGATTTTCAGAGGTAGACCAATTGTATCCAAAGAGCAAATAGCGGAACGGTTTTATCGAAAAGACACATCACTCCGTTTTCATAACCGACTTGAAAAGTTGAAAGATTGGCTGATGAATAAACTAAAAGAGGCGCAAAACGTTGAACGGCATCAACCATGGGTGCTGGAGCGAATCGAGCTGCTTAGCGACGAGGAATACAATAAAGCGCATGCGTACTTAGCGAAAAAGCGCGGTTTTAAAAGAGATTCAGTCGCTGATTATGAGGTGGACACAAAAGAACTGGCTCAATTGATCGTACAACAGAGATTGAGGCCGTTGCAAAGACGAGTTCGGGCATTTGAGTTCATCGATATGAAATGCATCTATAAGCAGCTGTTTGCCGACCCTTTGGCAATAAGCCAATGGATGAACAGGGACACACCTCCGGAATGGTCAGCCATCTGCCAAGCAACGCTGAACATGTTGGATGAAGATCAGCTTCACTACGAAGATGCTACTCCCTTTTTACTGTTGAACGAGCTCATTAAGGGCTTTCAGGCGAATCGTACGATTAAACATATCGTCGTTGACGAAGCGCAGGATTATTCCCCTTTCCAATTCGAGTTTTTGAGACGTTTGTTTCCATCTGCGAAGATGACCGTGTTAGGGGATTTCAATCAAGCGATCTTCGCCCATGCAAGCGAAACAGTCGATTTCCACGTACTCGCGAATCTATTCGGGCCTGCTGAAACAGAAGTGATCAATATGACTAGAAGCTACCGATCTACAAAACCGATTATTGAATTCACTCGGAAATTAGTGCCGAACAGTGATCAAATTATCCCGTTTGATCGTGACGGTGAGCTGCCTGAGCTGCAGCAGGTGGATGACAATGCAGAACTGCATCGTAGCATCAACGAAAAAGTCACCCATTTTCAAAGCGCCGGTTACAACACTATTGCAATCATATGTAAATCAGCCGAGGAGAGCAGAAGTGCATATGAAGCACTATCTACGGTCGAAGACATAAAACTGTTGCGAAAAGGTTCCATGGAGTATGAACAAGGAGTTGTTGTCGTACCGGCGTATTTGGCAAAAGGCATCGAGTTTGACGCAGTCATCATTTACGATGCATCCGAGCATGTTTATGGAGACGAGAGCCTTCGTAGAATTTTTTATACCGCGTGTACGAGGGCAATGCATGATTTGCAATTGTATAGCGTCGGGGAGCCTACCCCGCTGTTAGAAACCGTTCCGCGGGATTGTTTCATCTTAGTATAATTAAGACATTGGTTTCTTTTTCAGACTACCTCCGTCCTTATGTCGGCCGTCGATGCTTTACCTGCCGATATAAGGACGAATTTTTTTAGGCGATTACTACTGCATCAAAAAATCAGTTATAATTTTCTAGTGGAATATAAACTAGGAGCGGATTGTATGACCAATTTAGATGAACCTGCCCTTCAGTTTCGAAACGTCGATTATAGTATTAATGGCGTTCCGATTTTACATGGCATTACAGGTTCTTTTCCAAAGGGAACTATCACAACACTTGTCGGTCCTTCCGGCTCTGGAAAGTCGACATTGCTGAAACTTTGCAACGGCTTGTTAACTCCTACTTCAGGAGACATATATATAGATGCCAAACATATTTCTACATACGATCCAATAGCGTTGCGCCGCCACGTCGGTATCGCCTTACAAAGCGCTCCGATGGTGAAAGGCACCGTTTTTCAAAACTTAGCACTGCCTTTTGAACTTCAAGGCAAGGAGCTTGCCGAGGAAGATGCCATCGAAATATTGGAAGATGTCGGCTTGGTGAGCGATGTATTACACCGAAAGACGAATGACTTATCAGGAGGGCAGCGGCAAAAAGTTTCAATCGCTCGCACATTGCTTAACCGGTCGGAAATCTTATTGCTGGATGAAATCACATCCGCTCTAGATAGGAATTCGTTGCATGACATCGAGCAACTGATCGTCAATATCAACCGTAAACACGGTTCGACAATCGTATGGATCACCCACAATTTAGAACAAGCCATGTCGATCGGCCATTTCACATGGGTGCTAATCGATGGCAAACTTATCGAAACCGGTGACAGCGATTTATTAAAATCACCGACTCATGCATTGGTGAAGCAATTTGTACAGGGGGATCGTCGATGAGTTACACAACTTTGGCTATCGCACTCATTTTTATCGCCATCCCTTTATTGTTGTCAAAGACGCTTCGTCTAGGGTTGGAAACAGATACAATTATCGCAACGATCCGTTCCATCCTCCAATTGCTTGCAGTCGGCTATATACTGAAATTCGTTTTCGACTCGGATGATGTCGTGTACATCATCCTCATGGTGACGTTAATGATTGGAGCAGCGACACAAAATGTGCGCAAAAAAGGGAAGGCAATTAGTGGAATTACGTGGAAAGTCGCTGTAACGTTAGTGGCTGTTGAACTGTTGACGCAAAGTATTTTACTAGGCTTCCGAATTGTACCGCCTACCGCACAATATATCATTTCGATAAGCGGCATGATTATTGGCAATTCTATGGTGCTCTCCATTCTATTCCTCAATCGCTTTACGGCGGAAGTTGAGGCGCATCGCAATGAAACAGAATTGATCCTCTCGCTCGGCGGCACACCGAAACAAGCGATTCAAAGACAACTGATCTCATCGATCAAAGCAAGTATGATTCCAACGATCGAGAGTCAAAAAACAATCGGCCTCGTGCAATTGCCCGGCATGATGAGTGGACAAATCATCGCCGGTGCCGACCCGATGCAGGCCGTCCAATTTCAACTGTTGATCATCTTCCTGCTGCTAACGACAGCCGCAGTAACAAGCATCTTACTCGGCTTTTTATCGTATCGAAGCCTTTTCAATCAACGCATGCAGCTTCTCCAATAATTTACACCATACGCCGGCATGATATAAGGCTCAGTCTCCAACTTATATCATGCCGGCTTTTGTATTCTGTTCATGAGAGAAATCATTTTTCCTTATTTCGACGCTCGCTCAACTGTCTTTTGTTCTCTGCCACAAGGCGATCAAAATACGAGAGTTCAGCTTTTTCCTGAACAAGTGGTTTTGTCGTAAGCTGTTCCTTCTCAATTTTTCTCTCAATCGATTCGCTTGATTCCGGCTTTTGCGGAGTTTCAATCGTTTGAATGGGAGCTTCAACCGTCTGAATGAAAGTTTGCTTATCTCGAAGCGGCTGTAAAGGTTCCAGTGTCCGCTTCGGCTGGTCTCCCATAACCATTTCCAGCTTGTCAAACCATTTTCGGGCTTCTCTCTGAAAAGCCTCATATTCAGGTGAATTCTTAGCTAAAGGGAGATATGGTTGATTATAGAAATTGACTTGGAAAAAAGAATGCTTTGCATGATCCATTTTAAGAAGGAGAGCTAGCGACGTTACTTTGTCGACAGGCTTCTTATTCGGATCTGTAGAGATGGCACCCATTGTTCCTTTGGGAATATCATCCACCGTTCCATGTGATGAAAGGATGAACCCATCTTCCACTATTGCAACGCCATCAAGATCCTTAGTCGCAAAATTCAGCAGCCGATAGGGCATGCCAAGAAAAGGTTTCTGCAAAACCTCCCCCTCTTTATCTTCCGCAAACCATATGTATAGGCGCTGTTTGTCATAGTCGACCGCGACTCTTGTCAACAAATCAGTGGACGTTAGGGATGGCATCTTATCAAAGTCTGCTAGATCTTTATTCAGAGAAAGCAAAACTTCCTTCTGTTTTTCTTTTTGACGTCCCTCAACTATTTGCGAGTGTCCTAATACCATAATTCCAATGAAAAATACAATAATTGATAGAACAATGCCCATAAAGGCAAAGCCATTAAAGATAGAATAAATAAGGAACCCAATCGCAGCTACAGGAGTTAGACAGCCAAGACCCGTTAAAAATCGTGTAGAATTTGTTGGAATGACGTTTACCTCCTTTCGATTTTATCCCCGTTCAATTAACCCGGATACTGTCTTTACGAGCCGTCCTGCCAAAGGTTTCAAATTCCCTTCAATCCCTGTCATCGTTGCAAACAAATTGGATTCAATCGACTGTTTCTTTTTTGTATGCAAACGGCGTCATGTTCATCGTTTCTTTAAACTTCTCAATGAAATAGCTTGGACTCGTGAAACCTACTTGATAGGCGACGTCCGTGACATTCCACTGCTCCTGCCGAAGAAGGAGCAAGCTTTGTTGAATTCGATAGTGTATGACATATTTTAGAGGAGTCGTTTGTAACATCCTATTAAAATATCGACAGCATTCCGAACGGCTCAATTGGCCTGCCCTTGCGATGTCATCTAACATGATTTTCTCAACATAATGTTTATGAATCCAATTTAACATTTCCTTCATGCGATGGTTCTTAACCATTTCCGCTTGATCGTATTGCAATTGAAAACCGTTCATGATCAAGCTTTTCCACAGCGCAGTCAGTTGCAAAGCAATTTCGATTTCATAATGAGATGATCGTTGCTGAATGCATTCATTAATTTTCATGATTGCCTGTAACACATTCTTCCCCCAATATTCCTTTGCATCTATATATAAATAAGGCAAATTTGTCGCTTGGATATAGGGAGCTACATAAGTTGTAAATAGTTCTTGCGGTAGAACGAAATGGGGCGACACATTTATACAAGTATAAGTGCAGCTTGCAACATCGTGGGCCTCTGCCTTGTGCAAAGAGCCACTATTGATAAATAAACCGTCTCCTTCACTGACGACTATTCTTTCATCATTAACTTGAAAGCTCGCTTCTCCTTTTACCATGCGAATGAATTGAATTTCTTCGTGCCAATGGAGCGGAATATAACCATTCGCGTGTCGGCCAATCGTAGTATTGTAACAAGCGATCGGCAGCTCGACCGTCCGATGTTGGGTCAACTCTTTCTGATTTGGGTCCACCACTATTTTTTTCATCGTCCGCCACCTCAATATAGTGATACTTTTTTATTCAATATAAGTATTTATTGAGCAATTTATCATTTATTATAATACCATTATTACATTTAAATTGGAGAATCAGCTATGAATAAAACAAATCGAAGTAAAGGGTTATTTCTCGTTATAACAGGGGCAACCTTTTGGGGTGTCGGCGGGACCGTTGCACAAAAGCTCTTTCAACAATATGCAATCGATGTCAATTGGCTTGTGACAACACGCTTGCTCATAGCAGGCTTTTTACTATTAACGGTTCAATTTCTATTGAAAGATCGATCACAAATCATTGTCGTTTGGAAACAAAAAAGTACAGCGATTCCATTACTTATCTTTGGATTGCTTGGCATGCTTGCCGTCCAATACACATATATGGCATCCATTCAACATGGCAATGCCGCTGTAGCAACACTTTTACAATATCTTGCGCCTGTCCTCATTATTATTTACATGATAGTACGCAAACAAACGGTGCTATCTAGGCAAGATATCATTACGGTTGCACTGGCGTTAGGCGGTTGCTTTTTCTTGTTAACGAATGGCTCGTTCTCTGAACTGTCCGTTCCTACGCCCGCCATCATTTGGGGCGTTCTATCTGCAGTTGCGCTAGCATTTTATACGTTATATGCAGTCCCCCTCCTCTCCCGATACGATTCACTCGTCATCGTTGGGTGGGCGATGCTGATCGGCGGCTTTGCACTAAGCTTCATCCATCCCCCTTGGCAAATGGATTTCACCAGCTTGCCCATTGGTGCCTATTTGAATTTAGGGTTTGTCATTATCTTCGGGACGATGATTGCATTTTATTTCTATATAGAAAGCCTGCAAAGCCTTTCGCCTAAAGAAACTAGCCTTCTTGGTAGTTTAGAGCCTTTAGCTGCGGTGCTAACGACGGTCTTTTGGTTACAAGAGCCATTTGGATTTTTTCAGTGGATCGGCACTGCTTGTATCATCGGCATGATTTTATTATTAGCGCTTACTAAAAAAACACCATAAACGGAAAAGGGTTGTCCTGAAAGTAAGTTTTCACTAACTTCTGGACAACCCTTTTATTATGCTTCTGTTTCTTGTAATGTACCTTTTAATTTCGCTTTCGGTTCCTTATTCTTCTGCTGCAATCTTAGGTAAATATTATTTGAAAGCAGCGATATGATAATGAAAATGGTGCCAATATAATCAAAGGCTGTGATGCTTGCACCTTGGAAAACTTGAATGACCAACGTCGTTACTGGTACGAAGTTCAGAAATAATAACCCATTTAACGGCGTGATGACACTTACACCATAATTCCACCCCACCAAGGCAATGACACCTGGGAAGATTACCATGAAAGCGATATGGGGGCTAGTTATGACGAGTGTTTCAACGGTCGGAACAGAGACAGATCCTGCCATCGTTGCTACGAAAACAACAATCGCCGCGGTAGCTGTGCCAAGCAGACAGCTGAGCGTGGAATAGCGCAGGGCAGACCATCCATCACTGCTGAATCGGCTACCTCCCATCGTATAGACAACCCATCCAATTACCGCTATTAAAATCAATAAAGACGGGACAATTGAATTTGACGCTGTGAAGAAGGCACCTATATTGCCTTTCGTTACGACTAACGAGGCACCGACAAATCCAATGAACACACAAAACAACGTAAATGCATGAGGTCGTTGCCTTATGAACACCCACGCTATGATAATAGAAATCATGGGCATTAACGATTCCATAATGGAAGCTATCATTGTACCTGGATTGCCCAACAAGTCCTGTCCCCAGAAAATGAGCAAATTATAAACCGTAAAGGCCATCGTTCCAAAAAACCAGAGATGCCAACCTTTCCCTTCAAAGCGAAAAGCTTGCTTCCCTTCCTTCCATAATAGCCATATCAGTAAAATGATCGTTACAAAGCCATAACGGAATAGCGTAAAATAAAATGGGTCTATATGATGAAACGCATGATTCGCCACCGGGAACATAGCGCCCCAGGATATGGCGGAAATTAAACATAAAATAGCGGCAACCAATACTCTGTTATTCAATCTTAGATGTCTCCTTCAATTACCTTCTATATATTCATTAAATCACACGTACGATATCTCTCAAAATGAACATTATTGATGTTACCTATCTCAAATAGTGATACCATGGATAGAAAGCAATGGGAAAGGAGCCATTAGATGGAGTTCAAAGATTTAGAGATTTTTCAAATGGTTGCCCAAAAAGGAACGATTACCGAAGCCGCTAAAGAATTAAGTTACGTACAATCCAATATCACTTCAAGAATCAAAAAACTCGAGACGGAAATGAATACACCTCTATTTAACCGTCATAACCGCGGAATGACTCTGACACCTGAAGGAAAAAAACTGCTTGTCTACTGCGATAAAATTCTGTCGCTAACAAATGAAATGAAAAAAGTCGTTCAAAGTAAAACGGAACCGGCGGGTAAACTTGAAATCGGAACCGTTGAAACCGTCATTAAATTGCCGGTCATCTTATCTTCTTATAATAAAAAGTATAAAAACGTAGACTTATCGCTTCTTACAGGCGTTACCGAGCAACTTCGAAATGATGTTCTGCATCACCGATTGGACGGCGCTTTCGTGACGGAAATCGACCAACATCCCGAGCTTGTTTCCCATGACGTTTTCCAAGAGGAACTTGTCCTACTATCGGACAATACAAAAACGTCAATTGAACAGCTGATAGAGGAACCGATTCTTTGCTTTAGTCAAGGATGCGGCTACCGGGCAAGACTGTCAAAATGGTATAGAGATCAAAACATCATCCCACAAAAAATAATGGAGTTTGGGACTTTGGAAACAATATTAGGGAGTGTCACGATGGGACTTGGTATAACAATTGTACCGAAATCAGCTGTTTCCCATTTAGAAGAAAAAGGACTTGTCCACTGTCACCACTTGCCTGGTCAGTACAGCAAAGTCAATACCGTATTCATTAGACGAAAAGACGCCTACTTAACGTCAACACTTGAAAAGTTCATCGAAACGTTTGAACAAGTCGAAGGTGTACTAGCTTATCCGCTCGCATATTGAAAAAAAGCCTAATTTCCCTATTACATAAGAGAAATTAGGCTCTGTTCACTTGTATTTATGCACTAATCTTATCGTTAGTAGATCCGAAAAGCTTGTTGTCCAAAGCAAATAATTGGCTCCCACTGATCAATAATACAACCGCAATTGACAATAAAGCTACATCCAGTTCATAACCCGCCGCTTCAGCTCCCATGAAGCCTATAGACAATTTTGATGTAAAGATGGCTCCAATCATTACGATTGCAATCAATGCTGAGAATAGTCTCGTTCCCACTCCTACAATCAACGCAATTCCTCCAAGCAGCTCAATGAAAGCTACTACATAACCGAGAAAACCTAGAATGCCAATGCTTTCAAACCAACCTGCTACATTTCCAAGACCCATTTGAAATTTTGCAATGCCATGCACTAAGAATGTTATCCCTAACACTACTCGAAGAATCAATAGACTCCATTCATACTTCTTAACCATTATTCATACTCCTCTATCTGTTTAAATTTTATAAGAATGTCGGATTAATAGTCCAACCATCTCTTTTTTATCTTAAATTTTTCAATGCTCCGCTCCATGCTACAACTTCATCAAGCATCACGTTTACATTATCGAGGTGTAATGCTTGTGGCTTAAAGTCTGTTCCACTTTCAAAATCGGTAAATAATGAAAGCGTTGGATGTGTGCGGACGTCAGCAATTTTTAATTCCCCACAGATTCCACGCAAATGTTCCGCGGCACGCGCCCCTCCTGTCGATCCATAACTGACGATGCCTGCAGCCTTGTTATTCCATGGTTCACGAGCAAAATCTAGGGCGTTTTTTAATGCACCTGTAATGCTGTGGTTGTATTCTTGAACAATAAACACGAATCCATCTACATTAGTCAACTTTTCATTCCAAGCTGCAATCCCAGGTTCCGTGCCATCAGTGGTGCCTAAAAATGGCAAGTTAAAGTCCGCGATATCAATAATTTCATAATTTGCATCACGGCGTTTGTCGGCAATACCCTTCACCCATTCTCCGACTTGTGGACTTACGCGCCCTTCGCGAGTGCTTCCTAAGATGATGCCAATAGTTAATTTTTCATTTGTCATTGTATTTTCCTCCTTCGATGAATTTCCAAATAATTTATCTAAAAAACCTATCTCACCCGTGCTTTCTCTACTTTTTTTGATTGTTCTGCAGCACTTAATCTGTACTTGTTGCTTTCCTGACGATTGGAGCAACCTCCGTAGCTAACAATTCGATACTCTTAGCTACTTTCTCGAACGGCAAGCCACCAATATCAATCTGCGCCATAAACCGCTGATGTCCAAAAAGCTCATATTGACGTAGAATTTTCTCAACGATCTGTTGCGGGCTTCCTACGAACAAAGCGGTGTCTGGAGCCGTAAGCTGCTCAAATTCCGTACTCGACATCCTTCCGGAGATCATTCCCCGCTGACGGTTTACCGCCGACCAATAACTGGAATAATACGGATAGAATTCTTCTTTGGCTTGTTGAGTCGTTTTTGAAAGATACCCATGACCCGTTACACCGACTTTGAGATCTTCCAAACGATGCCCGGCCTCGATTCCCGATTGACGGTATAAATCCACTAATGGCTTGAACCGTCCAAGTTCTCCCCCTAGAATCGCCAACGCCATCCCGACGCCCAGTTTGCCGGCTCGGACAGCACTATTTGGAGTTCCTCCAACACCAATCCAAATAGGCAATTCTTTCTGTAAAGGACGAGGTGCAATTTCAGCATTCCTCAGCGGCGAACGAAAGCGGCCATCCCAAGTCATCCTCTCGTTTTTGTTCAGCTTTAAAAACAAATCGATGTTTTCCGAGAACAACGCATCATAATCATTTGTGTCATACCCGAATAGAGGAAATGATTCAACAAACGCACCACGACCTGCGATTATTTCTGCACGTCCATCCGATAGCAAATCCAATGTAGCAAAGTCTTCAAACAGACGAACTGGGTCAACCGTACTTAAAACGGTGGTCGCACTTGTCAGTTTGATCCGTTTAGTTACTTGGGCGATGGAAGCTAATACGACAGGAGGCGAGGAGATGGCATAGTCCAATCGGTGATGTTCACCTACCCCGAAAATATCCAGTCCAGCCTCGTCAGCAAGTTTTGCCGACTCTATAATTTCCTTCATTCTCTGACCCGCAGTACTAGTTTTACCAGTAATCGGATCAGCCATTATATCCGCAAGTGTATAGATTCCGATTTCAATCAATTTATCCACCTCCTATGAACACCAACGACGAACAAATCATTAGTCACTTACTTTATGTAAGTTACTATACAACCATTGTTTAGTATAATCAAGTAACTAATTTACAAAAAACAATTCAATTATTTATTATTCATCGTTATACTAGTAGTAGTAGGGAGCTGATAAAATTGGAAAAGTCGATTTGTCCGAGGTTTGAAAAGGCGATGGGTTTACTAAGCCAAAGGTGGACAGGTTTAATTATTTACCAGCTATTATCCGGTCCACAGCGTTTTTGTAATATCGAATCGTCGATTGGCGTAAGCGGAAGAGTCCTATCGGAAAGGTTGAAGGATTTGGAAAGCGAAGGAATTGTGAAGCGCGAGGTTTTTCCTGAGACACCTGTTCGGATTGAATACACGTTAACTGATAAAGGAAAGTCTCTAGCGCCGCTTATGAAAGAAATAGAAAAGTGGTCACAAAATTGGTTAGAAGCTTAGCAGCAGTCGGAGCTGATTTGTAAATAATAAATGTCCTCAGTTGAATTCATTTGACTGAGGACATTTTTAGTACCAAAAATTCATATTTTAACTTATCAGTTTCGTCTAGTTCTTACTCTCGACTGAATAAAAAAGGAACGGCTATCCCCTCTATACAATGAACAAAATATTAGTAAAAAAGACGGTTATATGGAAAAATTTGTTGCCGAATTAATTCCATTTGGATATGATAATCAAAAGGGAAGGTGAATTTTCAATGAAAAATGAAATTGAAGATTTATTTGATAAGGAAAAACAAAATGAACCGAAGTTGAAAGTGGAAAGGAAGGCCGGGGAACCGACCGCGGCTTTCAAAGGGGCCTCCTGGGCAGCACTATTAATAGGAGTCTCTGCTTATTTAATTGGACTATTTAACGCAGCAATGGAGCTGAATGAAAAAGGATATTACTTTGCAATATTAATATTTGGACTTTATTCTTCCGTCTCTTTGCAAAAAGCGGTAAGGGATAAAGATGAAGGTATTCCAGTAACAAATATTTATTATGGCATTAGCTGGCTTGCACTTCTTATAGCTATTTTATTGATGGGTATCGGCTTGTACAATGCAGGTAGTATAGTTTTAAGTGAAAAAGGGTTTTATGGCATGGCTTTTGTTCTAAGTATTTTTGCAGCTATCACAGTTCAGAAAAACATTAGGGATACGCAGAAAGCAAGAGAGATAGACTGAACGTTTTTAAAATAGACTTAACCCCGTTCTAGATATAGAGCGGGGTTTTATTTATGCGAGCATAAAGATGTAGTAACACCAATCTCATTTGAATAAGATATCAGTACTGATGACGAAAAGGAGGAATGTTTTGCAATCATACAATTACGTCTTCCCCAATTACCAGAACAACAGATGCTTTCAATAATCAAAAACCGAATACGGAAAACGTAACCCCCAAAAAAATCATCGTAATTGGTGCAGGGATGGCTGGCATCATCTTTATTGAAAGAAGCTGGGCACGATGTAACGATCCTAGAAGCTTCCGAAAGGATCGGCGGCAACGCTTCATGGTTGGATCCAGTGGGCAATAGAGTCCGGAATAAGGGTAGCGAATGAAGTTAATGAAGTAAAATGAAATCATGACGGAGAAAACCCGACTGAGCTTATACCTACCCAGTCGGGATTTTTTACTTTTTAAATGATAACCCGTTTTTCTTCAAGGCTTCTCTAAGTTTCGGTAGAGAAGCCGGGCCCATACCGTGAAATTGCAATATCTCTTTTTCACTGTATGCCGCTAGCTGTTGCAAAGTAGTGATCCCGTTGTTTTCCAACGCCCTTCTTGCCGGTGCTGAAAGTAATGATAGGAATCCACTTTCAGGTTTACGTTCTTGCTCACAGGTTGGGCATGTCGGGCAGTCGCTGCTTTTATAATAGCTATGCCCTTTGCTACAAGTCCGTAGATTTTTCTGTGAAGTTGTCATTGGCATATCTCCTCTTTAAACAAACAGCAATGTTCAAACTATACTAACACCTTACAGGAAATGTAATTAAGATAAAACTATTTAGACGCGGCCATCAATGTAAATCTCTAACATTCCATAATGCTTCCCCCTAGGTTTGCTCTTCACTTTCCTTGAAGTAGGAGTCTTCTATCGGATAATGATAAACTATTAGTAAGGTCTAAGACGTGGAAAATAAAGTGCACGAGTTGCTATGGTGGGGGCATATGAGCATTGGATCTGTAGAATTTCATTTCGTGCCTGCCCAGCATTGGACAAAACGGAGTCATACCGATATGAATGCATCACATTGGGGAGGTTGGGTCATCCAACCGGATTCATTGTCAGCTGGGAAGCATACATCTCATTCCATCTATTTTGCCGGGGATAGCGGGTATTTCCAAGGATTCCGAGAAATTGGTGAGAAGTTCCCTAATATTTCGTATGCGCTTATGCCAATTGGTGCTTATGAGCCTGAATGGTTTATGGGGACACAGCACGTCACTCCAGAGGAAGCGATTCAAGCCTTCATTGACGCCGGAGCGGAGATATTCATTCCCATGCATTATGGAGCATTTCGTCTTGCCGATGACACGACAGAAGAAGCGTTGAATCGCTTGCTTGCTGAATGGGAGCATTTAGAATTGAACCCAAATCAACTGCAATTGTTGAAGCATGGAGAGACGATTGTACAGGGATCCCCTTTTAGACGATAAAACGAGGGAACAGCTCATGAATAATGAAGGTACTTTTGAGGTGCCTAATCCTTATTTCCCTTCGCTTTTAACAAAAAAGAGGAGAAAATAATCCGGGGCGCTATGTTATAGATTAATTTAGAATTCAATGAAAATCTAATATTTTTCTATAAATTGTAAACAATACCTGCAATCTACCGATATATAGAAGGAAGAAGCTATAAGGACGGTGTTAGGGTATGCAAGTGTTTACTGGATTAAAGGCAAGTCCGGTCACGAAAATGTATTCACCACAGAACGTTCAGAAAGTAAATGAGAAGAACGAAGAAAAACCTGTTAAAAGAGATACAATCATGATTAGCGATGAAGCACGAGCACAGCTAGGGAATTGGAAAAAACGATTTGCCAACATGATTGAGAGCTTAATTGAAAAACGCCAAAAAGTTCAAGAGGCGAAAAGTAATTTAATTGAACGTACATTGGAGGCCGGGGAAGAACTTTCGACGGTTAAAGAGCAATTAGGAGCGTTCGATGAGCAAATTGCTGAACTCGAGGAACAAATGGCAGCCATCGAAGCACAGAAGCGAGAAAGAGAACAGCGTGAACAAGAGGAAAAGCAACAAACTGCTATTAAACCTGAGGAATCTGAAGGAATGCAATTGACTTCTCTTCTTCAATCAGCCAAATCTCTTGAACAAGTCAGTGCGTTAAAACAGGTGAAAGTACCATTAGAAAATGCGCATCGCCGGCTCAAAACAGAAATGGAGTATGACCTGGGACGCGGATCAGCTCTGGAGAGTAAGGCAAAGAAAATTGACGAACTGGCCGGACGTATACGAAGCATCGACAGCGAGATAAACAACCAAATTATAAAAGCAAACGAATCTTCTAACGAAACACATCGGAAAGTTTCTGTAGAGGAAGAGCAAGATGAGTCAGTACATGAATCTTTTGAAGAATAGTTACTATATATACAAAGTGGCTGATTGATTAAAAATGCACGAATGAACAAATGATAGTAAGCTATATAGCTCCAAGATCATATGCAATAAGGATTCATGCTTGCTTACCGAATGGGAGCGGTAAGGGTTGCATTTAAACCGACTACCATTGCTGAAACATGAGGAGACGATTGTGCAAAAACAAAAAATGAAATAATGATTCAAGCCATTCGATCCATAGTACTCACCGCTGCTTCGTTAATAATAAAAAAAGTGCTAGGCACCCAAATGCTCGAGTGCTTGGCACTTCCATTAACTCTTTTCGCTTCCGGAAATGTAATGGAAAACATCAAAGCAATCCCTTATTTCCATTGGTCATATACCCAACCTTCATTGTACTTGTACAGTTTTGATGGTCTGTATGCGCCCGTTTTGACTTCCTTTCCTGTATCCATTACCATATCTTCTACATGGCGGCGGAACTGCACTTTGTTTAGATCTCTGCCCAAAATCACCTCATACACTTGCTGCAGATCCGGCAGCGTAAATTCATCCCCCACTAAATTGAATGCGATATTTGTGTAGTTCACTTTTCCGCGCAAACGCTCCAATGAATACAAAATGATTTCAGCATGGTCAAAAGCAATCCCATCTCGCTTTGTAATCGACATCATCGTTTTAGTATTCGCTTTATCTGTCACCGTGACTTTTTCTACCGTTGCACATACTTTGATCTCCGCGGAAGTCAGCTCCAGTTCAATTTCCTCCGTTCGACTCCTCGTCCCATTTACCATTTCATCCCGAAATTCAACTGTTTTATCTTTTACGGTAAACCATCTTACATCTTCCGCATCATCTCCCGCTTGCAGGGGCGGTAATTTCTCTTGGTCGACGAGCGCTAAGTAGCTGACACTCACAATCCTCATTCGAGGGTCTCGATCTACCGTGCTCCATGTGTATAGCTGCTCAGCATAAACCCCATCTACTCCCGTTTCCTCTTTCAATTCCCGCTGCACTGCCTTATCAAGGTCCTCGTCAATCCCCATGAATCCCCCAGCCAACGCCCAGTCACCCTTATATGGATGTCCTCCGCGCCGGATGAGCAACAACTGGAGCTCTTTCTCTGCCTTTTTCCTTTTATCCGCAACCGTTTCTGTTGCCACAGTGAAGATGACCATGTCTGTTGTGATCGATGGCTTTTCATATTTATTTTTCTCTGTTTTTTTATATTGCTCGATAAATTCTGCCTCGCTAAGGTTCTGTAAGTATTGCTCTTCCAATGTATTTCCCCCTCTCTACAGCATCACTTAGTTGCATTTTATTACTATCTTTGCTTTTTTACAAGAAAAAAGAAGGGTGCATTAAACCCCTTCTCTGTTATTTAGTAATGAGCTTTGTAATCTGTTCAATCGCCCGATCCAGCCGTTCCTCATAGTTCCCGCTAATTGTTACGTAGCTAATCCCCCGGTCATCAAACATTTTCTTCAGAATCTCATTGGTCTTTTTCCGCACTTCCGGATCATTGAATGTCCGATACCCATCCGCGACCCATTTCACATCCGGCTCCAAAAATAAGTACAAATCATAATCCTGCGCCTGAATGGCACCTTCTATGAAATCCAGCTCCTGCCCAAAGTACATTTTGGCGTAATACTGAGATACGACCGCTTCGCTGTCAATGAACAATAGCTTATTAGCCTTCTTGAGCTTTTGATATTCCATATGCTTATGACCGAATACGATTTCCTTGTAATGTTCTTCGGTTAGCAATGAACTGCCGTCTCCAATTTCCTCACTAACCGTACGGCCGTATTCCTCAACATATTCCGTGCTGAACAACTGCGAAAGATTTCGTGTCAACGTGGACTTCCCACAAGATTCAACGCCGACAATAGCGATTTTCTTCGTGAAGTACGGCTTTGCTGCTTCGGGAATCATATCCCAATTCGCAAAGACCCCCTCGTTCCGTATCTTCGTCGCACTGATTGGGAAGATCTCCCGAGCCTCGTCAATAACGATATGGATGACATCCTCCCCGTAGATACGCTTGAACCAGTAATCATATTCACTTTCCGAACTGAAAATATGAGTGATCTTCTCTGGGATTGCCTCAATCATTCTCCTGCCGCCTTCTAACCATAAATACTCCATATCCTCCGAATAAGGATCTTCCACCGCGAGCACCGTTACATTCGGCATATTTTTTGTAGAGGTCATGATCCACTGTTGCCGCCTTTTGAAATCAATATAATCCAGCCCCGCTTCCTCACACAGTTTTCTATCCCGCTCTTCGTGATAACTGACGAGCACATATAGCCTATCTACTTGTGCTGCGGCTTTCGTAATTGCATATAAATGCCCTTTGTGAAAAGGAATGAATTTCCCTCCGTAATGTCCTACTGTCATCGCTTCTTTTCTTTCAGTTCCTGCCATTTTCATCTTCTCCCTTCTCCTGTTTCCCTCTTATTTATTTCGCTTGTTGCACTTTCGACAATTTCAACCAGTTCACATAACCGTACACCGAGTTCACAAGGAACGCCGTCCACATAATGACCATGTTCCAATCGTTGCCGCCTGTCTGCACCAACGTAATCACCCATAGCGTGATCGTCAGGAGATTTACCAAAATCCATATGACCCATTGCTCTGCATACCGCTGCACCATTAAAATCTGAGCAATAACCGACAGGATGACCGCCATGCTGTCGATCCTCACTTGCTGTGCAGACAATAGTGTCAATAACTCTGCATAGACGAGCGCGCCTGCTGCAAATAAGACGATCACGACTGCCCATCCTTTTAGCGTCAGCCGCTTTACATACACGTTTTCTCCTTGCGTCGAATCTTCCTTTTTCTTGTAATGCTTCATCCACAGCCAGATCCCGATAAACTGCATCGGAAAGTAAAATATCCAGTTCAGCATCGACTCCCCGTATAGCCCGTAACTATAAGCGATATAGCCATAAGTGACCGTCTGCACAATCCCGAATAAATAGTTGGAGACCTTTCCCTTCGCCACTAACACTACGCATAGCATTCCGGATATCGAGCTAACCAAGCCTAACAACGTATCTTGAAATGCAAAATAGAGATAAACCGTAATGCCCGTGAAAACTGTCACCCATACCTTTTCAAATAGCGACCAATCCGCCAAATACCCCTTCATCTTTTCCATTAGAAATCTCCTCCTTTTACTTAGTTTTAAATTGTTACTATCTATTAAACTTAGTATACGTTTGTAACTATGTTTTGTCAATTAATATTTACTGCATGAAAAAAAGCCCACCCCGCAGCGCTTTAAAACGCGTGGGGTGAGCTTCTTAGCTTAGAAATGAAGAAACTACATCAACATTTTTTTCAAAGATGAAGAATTAATAATGTAACGGGATAACACAGGGAGTTTCGACTAACTTCACATTTATACAAATAGGACAATTTTCTTCTTTAGTCATTTCGTGATATAGTCTCATAGTCGGTATAAGATCTATGATGGAATCATCTTATGAAGATTGATGTCCAACATAACTCATTATTACTTTCACCGGTAATCTGCTAAACAGTTTGGGAGGGTCTCTATTGTCATCTACTCACATTTACTCCAGTTCCCAAGTTTTAGACGAAACCGCCGTTTTATCTGCGTTGGAATCCAATTTGGGCATGATTGAATTTGATATAAACGGGGATGTTATTTGGGCTAATGAAATTTTTGCAACTACTCTAGGCTACAAAGTAAGTGAAATGAAGAATTTGCATCATGAACATTTTTGCACAAGAGAATATAGAAACAGCAAAGACTACGCTGACCTATGGGCAAATCTCCGCCGAGGAGAGAAATTTCAAGAAAAAATTCAAAGGGTCAATAAAAGCGGAAATCCTCTTTGGCTTGAGGCTACATACATACCAATCCTAGATGAAGAAGGCAAAGTAAACGCCGTCCTTAAAATTGCAACGGATATTACAGAACGTGAGCATAAATCCGAAGAAATTGTTTCGGGGCTTAACCATATGTCAATTGAATTAGGTGACATCGTCGTTTCTCGCTCCAAGGAAAACATGGAAGCCCTTGAGGCATTGAAAGAACAAACGAGACGAATTAGTGAAATCTCAAAAACCATCCGCTATATTTCTTCCCAGACGAATCTATTAGCACTAAATGCAGCGATTGAGGCAGCTAGGGCTGGTGAACATGGGCGTGGATTTGCAGTTGTAGCTGATGAGGTTCGTAAATTAGCAACGAATACAGACGTGGCGATTAAGGACGTCAATCAAAATGCGGAAAAGATAACTAGTGAAGTATCGAAAGTTAGCGAGATCACAGAAAACCTGCAAATGACCGTTGAAGAAACTCGCGTGAAAATTAATAAGGCAATGGACAACTTCAGAGAACTAAATGCTTATTAATGAAAGATGAATGTCTCCCACTTAACGCTTCAAGTTTATAGTGGGGGATATATTTATCACACTTCTGTCAGGCATTGAAAAATGTCCGCGCTCCCCCCCAATTCGAAGAGTTTATGTTTATGTCACAATCAAGCTTTTCAACTTTCAATTGTATAAAAGATAATCGATAAGCTTTGCATATTCCTCTGCAACCAATTGAGCACCCTTGCTATTTAAGTGGATACCATCTAACGTAAAATGGAGCCCTCTCTTCTTTGAAAGTCGATCAATTCGTTTAGGATCCTTATAAAACAAGGCATCTATCACAACCCTCATGACGTTCGTGTTCAGATATTCAGAACTCGAGACTTGACCGAGATGTTTCTTGAATAGAGAATGCAGATCCAAAAACTGAACTTGCGTATAGTTGCTTGAAATAGATTGTATGGCTATGGTCAAATCCTTAATTTCATCAGTTGGTTTGCTGTTCAAATCCTCTCCTACCAATGCCGGGGAAACAATTACTACTTGTTTGGAAGTATGAAGAACAATGTGTACTACTTTTTGAAATATAACTTTAAACTCATCAAGATCCTTTGAAACCGGTTGAGCTTGAACACTCAACAACTTGGAATATACATCATTCACACCGATCCAAAGAAAAATGAGATCATAATCGGAATCAATCGGAGTTTTGATTAATCGTTCATGCAAGCTTTTCACGGTTTCACCAGGTTTGCCAAGGTTATCGAATACAATATACGGATACTGCTTCTGAAGAATTTTTGCAAAAGACACCCCCGGACGCCCTTCTGTTAAACTATCTCCAACTAACCCAACTTTCATTTTCAGTCCCCCTTTTGTAATTTGCTACAGCAATTGAAATTTACTCTTCGCGAATTATTATGAATACTATTCCATATTTTTCTTTGCAGGTGAACTTTTTTTCAGTCTGAAATCATATTTGTCTTCATCTTTAAACTTCGGATCTGCGTAAATCGATTGTGTATCACTATCTGAAGCAGAAATAAACTCTGGGAAAGAAGTGTACTCTTCCTCTTTCCAAACCCAAAAGCCGGTTTTTCCTTTCTCCTTATGAAATACATTCTTCTTTAGTTTGTTTTTATGATTTGTAGAAAAATAGTTGGCGATAAATAAACGAGAAGGCCCTGCCGTCAAAATGTTTTTTTCAATTACATTATTTTTTGTATCGTGCTGCAGTAATAGTTGACCTCCATTTAACCCCTTTGTATCGTTTCGGTAAATAACATTTTGAGAAATCGTGGAATTTATAGTGCCTCCACGCTTTTCATCATACCCGCCAATTGATATTCCAGTATAAAAATTGTCATAAATGAAATTGTTAATAATGATAATTTGATCAGCATATTTACCCCCATGTTCAGAAGCTGCTTCAATTCCGATATCACATTTATAAATAATATTCTCTTCTACGGTTATATTTTTTCCACCATCTATGTAAATCCCCCCAGCGGAGTAATCCTCTCCGTAAGCTGGATTGCCGTACGAAGATATTTCGTAAACTGTATTATTTTTCACTACACCATTTCTAACAAAATCAGCCTTTTCATCATTGGAGATACCCTCATGGCCGATTAGATCAATACCGATATTATCACTACGACGAACTAGATTACTTTCCACCTTGAAGCCGTCAATATTTCCATTAAGCACAAGAGCCTCGCTTGAACCGAGTTTCAAATTTTCCACGGTATTATTAATTACTTTTATGTCTTTCATTGGCCCTGTTCCATATATAGCGATTCCATGACCATTTCCCTCTTCCGCATGGGTTTCAATTCGCCGCACATGATTATTCTCTAATGTAATATGACTGCTAGATCCAGTTACATAAATCCCCATTACCGTTTCATCTGTCAACTTTGTCTTTACATCCTGTATCGTTAATCCATTGATCGTCACATAGTTTTTATCGTTTATCCTAACTAAGGAGGAGATGCCTCCTTGACCACCCTTTGCATTCTTTCCACTTAGAACAACTTTTTCTTTTTTGTAGGCTCTAAAAATAACTGGTTTTAATTTTGTTCCACTATGTTGAACGATAAGTTTTTCATAATATGTTCCTTTTCGGATATAAACAGTCTTTCCGGCTTCAGCTTCTGATGCTGCCTTTTCAAGTGTTCGAAACGGCTTTGATTTTGTACCATCATTTTGATCATTTCCTTTTACGGAGACGTATAGAGCATTGTCCTTTTCGGGTGTATCAGTTAAGACAAAAATCACCATTATAGCAGATACTATCAAGAGGATAATAATAATTTTCTTCATTTGATCCTCCCCTTTACAATCAATCTGACGTATAAATATATTCGAGAGAAGTCTGAAGTAGAAGTTGCCGAGTGCGAAACCCTCTTCCGTTTAAAGAAAAAAGCAACCATCCTCTGCCATTGGCTGCAGAATAGTTACTCTTCTCAAAAATGATTTTTCATTTACCCTATTTATTTAAGCTAAGTACACTCGTTGTATAAACCTTTTGTTCAGTTTGACGATATTGATCAAAGAATTCCTTCTCAATACCCGTTAATCTAGTTAAAAATTCTTGATCCACTTTTAATTCATCCATCAACGTTGACACAGTATAAATTCCTTTTTCAAAAAGTAGCTGTAGTATACTTTTTAACTTCATTGGACGCCTAATAGGAATCTTATCATCAAGCGGCTCCTGCTTTTTATAGCCTCTTTTGTTAACAGACATGAAGAAATAACGATACTGTTGATATTCCATCAGACCCAATTTGTGCACTCTCATTGCAATAGCTTGCAACGAAACCTCCCACTTCTGTTTGATATCGATATAAGAGTCCGGATTTGATACTTTTGTAATTCCTTTGCAGTCGTTTCCAAATTCCTCCGGGAGCAAAAATTCAGCGGCAAAGCTATCTGCCTCGTCTTCCAAACCTCTGTAGGACCTCCTATCTAGCATGTTAAACTCGACTTTATAGTGCAATAATAAATGACCTAATTCATGGGCCAAATCAAAGTTCCTACGGGCCGCCGACTTTTTGATAGTTCCCAATATAATATAGGGTCTGTCGTCTTCTGTCCAAACACTATAAGCATCGATTGTTTCTCCAATTTCTTTTTCAACAATGAAAGCACCTGCTTTCTCAAATAAAAAAAGAAGATTTTGGTTGGAGTTTTTTGGTAATTCAATTGTTTGGCGAGCTAGGTTAGCTATGAATTTAATTTGATTTTCTCGACCAACATCTTGGTTTTGACGTATATACTCTAGCGTTTTTTTCCGCAATTGTAATAACAAATTGGGCGGATAATTTATTTTGGATTCAATTCTTTTTATAAATTCATCTAAAAATCGAATATGCATTAATTCACTTTGCGTTTTACTCAAAGTGTTGATCGTTTCAGAACGATAGGCTATATGTTGAGGCTGTATATTTTCAAAATCAGCCTTGTCCAATAAATCAGCTCTGTAAAAATACGTAGATTTCACCCTAAAGATCAACTTCAATTTATTCACAACTTCTAATTTAGGTGATGTATATCCATTTTCATATTGCCAAATAGCCTGTTCAGATACTCCTACTTTTTCTGCCAATTGCCCCCTACTCAAGTTATTCAATATCCGGATATTGGTTAAACTTTTACCAATAAACAAGAAGGCACCTCTTTTCTTAAATTCAACTTTCTTTCTCTTCCACATCCCCAAGAACAATACCGAAAGCAGAAGCATCCAATACGCCTTCAGCAGCAATTGTTTGTGTAAGAATTGACTTTAAATCATCCTCAATTTCAAAGATGTGACTCGGCTTTTGACCAATATACGGCGTTAACTCACTTATCAAGTATGCTCGATTATCAGCAGGATTAGGCATCCACAAACGGATTTCACTAATTTGATGATCTTCTCCGATGTTATAGGTAGCGATATAAAATCTATCAAATTGGGTAGCCGTACTTTTAATATCCTCAGCTTCTAGTGGAACTGGCTGAAAGTCCTCCAATAACTCTAATTGAACGGATTGATTAACAATCTGTACGGGAAATTTTTCGAAGTTTATCCCTCTATTAATATCCATTAGATTCTTCATATAAGAAGCTTGATTTCCCCTTGTACGACCTTTTGCATCTTTACCTTTGTCCACTTCGTCAATATTAAAGTATCGTACATTTTTGACGATGAACAACACCTTTTCATTCTGATGAGAGAACTGTAAGTATTGCCAAGTTAAACCGGCTTTTGCCAAAGTACTAGAAACACCATGCTCCTCACACGACAAGGCTACATAGTGGTCGATATGATTCCCCTTAACCCATGCATAAGCACCATGAACCTTTAACTCACGGGCTTTCTGACGCCGGACATCCAAGTAGTCCCTATACCCATCGATAATCCCATCAACAATGCTTTCGTTTAATTTCTCTGGTAAACAGTATTCTCTCATTCTACATACACCCCTATACGTTTTTATGAAAGATGTCTTTGTTCATTAAACAAAATATGATTTTAATCCATTATACTTAAAGCGTTCAAATTATGAAAGAGGTATTCAGGACAACATACGGGGATTTCTAAAGTTTCACTATGACTTGGATGAACTAGTGGCAAATGAGATACTCCCACTTAGAAATAAATAATTTTCGAGGCAAGTAAAACATAGAGAGATTTATTGAAACATGCAAAAAAGCGAAGGCGCCGCAGGAGTATTCCTCAAACGGTCCCTTCGCTTATCTAGCGTTCTTTACTTAACCCCAAATTCCTTTTGATAAATCCACAATAAACTTCAATTTCTCCCACTGTTCTTCCTCTGTCAACTTATTTCCGTGATGCGTTGAAGCGAATCCGCATTGTGGGCTTAAACAAATTTGTTCGAGTGGAACAAATTTCGTCGCTTCTTCGATCCGCGATTTAACCAGCTCTTTATCTTCAAGTTTCCCACTCTTAGACGTAATTACACCCAAAACGACCTTAGCCCCGTCTTTTGGAATATATTGAAGTGGTTCGAAGCCGCCTGAGCGATGATCGTCATACTCCAGAAAAAATCCGTCCACTTTTTCTTTTGCCAAAAACTGTTCTGCAATTAGATCGTAGCTGCCTTCAAATGCCCAGTTGGATCGGTAATTTCCACGGCATAAATGAGTTGTCACAAACAGGTCTTCAGGTTTTCCTTCCAACACTCCATTGACCACACGAAGCGCTAGGTCAATTAAATACTCTCTCGAATATTCGCCATCATTAAATGGAATATCTGGCGAAGAAAGGCCGGCCATATACACATCATCCAATTGCAAATAGCGAACGCCTGCGTCATAGAATGCTTTTAGCGCGTCACGATATGCTTGGATAATATCCTTTGCATAGTCTTCAATGTCCGGGTATATATTTTCATCTCTAATCCCGATGTTGAACAATTGATTTGGACTTGGAATTGTTTGTTTTGCAACCGCACGTCCGTCAACGATTTCGTTAAACTCTATGAAGTCCTTAACATGCGGGTGATCGGGATTAAAAGAAATTTTACCGATGTTACGAATATTATAGCGTTCCGTCTCTTCATCGCCGCTAAAAATATAGCCTTGTTCCGGCACATATCCTTCAATTCCGTTTAAATGCTCAAGGAAATCCGTATGCCAAAAACGACGTCTGAACTCTCCGTCTGTCACAAGCTCCAAGCCGACTTCGATTTGTTTATCAACGATTCTCGTAATTTCAGCTGTTTCTACGTCGCGAAGCTGCTCAGCTGTAATTTCACCCTCTGCAAACAACTTTCTTGCTTCATGCAGTCTTTCCGGTCTCAATAAACTGCCTACATGGTCCGCCCTGAATGGTGCCGTTTTCGTCATTGTTTTTGTCATTGCTACTTTCCCCTTTTCTTATTATTTCTTAATAAGGAAAAAACCCTTCTTATAAATAAGAAGAGTTCAGCAATAGTCGGCGTCCACTCTTCTTATCTCCAAGCTTTCGCTACTGGAATTAGCACAGTTCTATACAAGTCTGTTGCTGAGGCTTCATAGGGCCAGTCCCTCTACCTCTCTGGATAAGAAAGTCGCTTATTAAGTTATTCACCACTCTATCTATGAATGGATTGAATGTCAAGTATATTTAGATATTTTTTAGTTTTATATATTTCTTATCGCCATCCGCTAATCCGGTCCGCTTTTTTTACAAATGCTGCGGACAAGGCATTCATTCGCGCACGAAGGAGGTTTTTTCTTCCCTCGATCGTTCGTGTATAAATAAGTTCGCAATCCCCTAGGCGCTTTTCACATTCTGCGTGGAAAAATTGGGCATATTCTTTTTTCCTAGCAATTTCATAAGGAATGGCATGGACGTCTTTTCGTTTCAGCAAGCTGCCTGTACGGCGGATGATAAGGTATCTAGGATTTTCAATCGGTGCGATGAACTCTTGCAAGGCGCCCATAAACACGTTCTTCTCATGTGTCGTCCCTTCCGTAAGCCAGCATGTATAGGCACCCATCCGGTCCGCGGTCACATGGATCATGCCTTCCGAGTAAGGCGTGTGCACGGCTTTGGCATGATGGAGTGACAAGTAGATTGCCTTTCCGATTTCTGCCATGCTGGATTCGACAGAAGGATGCTTCATGTATAATCTCACAACCTTGAGAACGGATGGAAGGCCGAATGCCATCCCTACAATCAACCCTAGCCATACCCCGCCCCCTACCGGAACGTCCCGAAAGTTCATAAAAAATCGGACCGCATCAAACATCTCCCCTACAAGTGTGAACCCGGCTATGTAGGACAAGGCTTTCAATGAATGAGGCAAATAAAAAGGCCGTGGCAAAGAACGCCTTTCAGTACTAAGTTCCTCCTCCATTTCCCGTCCTTTGTCAATGGCGCGTTGCCACCTTTCAAATAAACGATCTCGTTCCGATGCTCTCTCGTAAGTCCGTTCGTTGAGCATCTTGATTATTCGTGGCGTATAGGGTGATTCTTTAAGATTCAACCTCGACAGCCCTGTCTCAATCACGTCCTCTTTCTCACTCACCCCAACAAGTGATCGGAAACGGCGGGACAGTAACGCATAATCATGCCCCGGATCTGCCACGTCACGATCCACACATACGAGATGCCAGATGGATGAGGTCTTGCTGGGATTATTTCCGTCCACCCGGATGGCTCTTCCACGCATCTGATTCGATTGCATGAACGAGCCGACATAGGAAGCGATGATTAGTGAGTTGATACAAGGCGCATCCCATCCCTCCCCGAGCAAGGCCGCTGTTCCGATTAAGACTTGAAGGTCACCTGATGAAAACACCTCTGTCAGGACGGCAACCATCTTTTGACGATTTCCGGCTGTCAGATCGGCACGGATATACGAAGCATCATGCGCTAACGCTTTCCACTCAATCTCTATTCCGTGGCGTTTTGAAACTTCCTGCGCAAGCCTTTGTTCGCTTTTCGGCAGAATGACAAGTGAACCTGTCAGAATTCCTGCTTTCACATGAAGGCCGGCATCCCGCCGGATTTTCTCAAAGATGGGCACAACGCCAATACGCCGAAGTGGCAATTCATCACCTGAACTAGCGGGCAAATCCTCAAGATGGATGTAATCGGCCAAGATGACCATTCGCAACTTCTCTTGTAGCAGCTGTTTTTCCCATTTCACAATCTCACAAATGCCCGCCAGTTTGGAGATACTATGAGTAAGCTTCCGATTCATTTTTGCCGTGGAAAGCAGCTTGACGCTTCTTCGCTCGATTGCTCCTATTTGCGATAGCTGGAGTTTAATCCGCTTTCGCAAATTGTCTGTATCCGTCACCCTTTCATCAGAAAACAAAATTCCCGTTAACAGTTCTTCAAGCCATTCGTATGTAAACGGTGGCAGTGTATGCTCGGGCATTCCCAAAATAGACATTGCCCCTTTGCAGTGTTCACTGCCCACCTGCTTAAGGAAAATTAACATGCTTGAAAAATAGGCTGGCTGATCAAGTATTTCTTTTATGTACTCCATGGAATCTATCATCCACGGGTGATTTTCGAGCAGTTCCTGTAGATATCCATCGGCAAAAAGTTCTTGGACGAATTGATCTGCCTCTTCCCGAAAGCGAAGAATCATTTTCAGCTCTTCCCCTTCAGGAGACGAGAACTGGACATAATCCTGGTGCGGACAGAGCTCTTTCTCCTTTACCAGTTCAGGAACACTTATCTCAAGATCGATAGGCCCGCATAGTTCCACATACCGCTCCCATTCCAGAGCGGACACGTCGAATGGCGGTGTAGCCGTCAAGGCGACTACATGGATATCTTGTAGAGAATTCCGGAGAGTCATCATCGACTTCCACCAAGCCGTGCGTAAATGATGCGCTTCATCCAAAATAAGTGTGCCGAAGCCGAACTCAGCAAGACTCCGTCGGATGCCGGCTTTATCCGATTTCACAGCTTCCTGATTTGTTTCAAGTTCCTGATCGTCTCCGGCTTCCTCTTCAACATCGTCGGAATTATCGGTTTCTTGATAGGCGACATGCAGCGCCTGATAGGTCGTCACCGTAATGAAACTCGGTTGCGCAATATCCATCGATAGCCATTCCGGCTGCTTCCCTTCCAAGAATAATTCAGTGAAGCGTTCTTTCCATTGCTGTTTAATCGCAAGTGTCGGCGCGACGATCAATGTCGGTTTATCAAGACGCAGCATAACTTCCAGCCCAAGAACTGTCTTCCCTGACCCGGGAGGCGCCACGAGGTGAAGATGCCTGTTCGCCAGATGACCGTCCAATTCCCGAAGAATACGAGCCTGATACGACCGCCACTTATAACAGAACGCTATTCCTTCCGGAAATCTCTTCATCTGCCAGCCTCCTTTTTCGCTCGGTTTTTACTTGGATAAAAGATAGTATACGTAAAGTATATAGATTAAGTAAGAACTCAACCACCCAAGAAACTCCTATCGCTTTCATAGTAAAACATCGTTATCCCTCTTCTAGCAAAGTACTTCTAACCCCAATCTCAACTTCATAGCAGTCCCCTCCAGTTTGTGAGATAATTACAGAACAAACGTACTCTCTTTGGAGGTGTTCCTATGAAACCCGTCATTCTAGCTGAAAAGCCATCCCAAGCGAAAGCGTATGCAGACGCTTTTTCCGTGCGGAAGCATGAAGGATTTCTTGAGATCAATCCATGTCCAATTTTCCCTGCTGGAGCATTCATCACAAGGGGGTCGGCCATCTCGTTGAATTGAAGGAACCGCATGCGTACAACCCCGCTTGGAAACGTTGGTCGCTCGGGAGTCTGCCGATCTTGCTGGAACGATATGAGTTCCAAGTGGCGAAGGGGAAGTTCAAGCAATTTCAAGTTGTAAAGAAGTTGATTCGCGGGACGGATACGGTCATTAATGCTTGTGACTCCGACTTATCTTCATAAAATCATGTGTACATAATAAACAATCTTATCCTTATTTAAATACTACATAGATATCTCGCTATTTTTTCATTTGTACATAAATAAAAAATGCGCATAATCAGATTTAACATCTAGATTTATGTGCATTTTCAAGTTTCTTTTATCTTTAATCCCCTAAATTGTTGCCCTTTAATTTGCACGACTGCTTAACCATTTCCGGTTAGGTGCCCCAAATCTTATCCTTTATGTTTTTATTAATTGTACAAGTATTTATATAAGTAGATTTAACAAAATCAAAATCGAAAAGTTCCAATACTTTCAAAC